>NZ_CP087724.1 GCF_024972755.1 Halanaeroarchaeum sp. HSR-CO
CTTCTACTCCATAGGCCGTAGCAAACCGCACTATCAACCCTCCCCTAGCCCCCAACCCCTCCGTTTCGACTGGAATCAACAGCTAGCGTGGAGTAGATTTTCCTAAGCTAGTAACGTGTCTAGCGTTACTAACAACCGACAACGAAATAATATAGATTAATTGCAGTACGGGTCTGGTTTTTGTGGCCATTACTTAAAACTATCCGTTCTAAGATGCTCTCTCCGGCGGACGGGGCGTCGTGGCGTTCCAGTCGAAATCAAGGGGTGGGAGGGTCCGGCATCTCGACTTGCACTAGCCGAAATCGTGGTAGGGTAACTGCCACCTTCGGCGTTCCCACAGCTGAGAATATCTCTTCACCGGAAATGTCCGCAGCGTCTGGGTCGAGCTCCCGAGGGATATCCGACACCGGACCGTTCCTCCGAAACACAACGGAGACCGCTTCTATAGCCGGAATCCACGACATTCTTCGTGGCCACCATCTGGTAACAACTGCCTACTTCGTTCGATGGGCGGTATCGAGGTTCCGTCTCTCGGTCGTCTGGAATCCGTTGCAATCGCGGGATCGATCGACCGAATACCCTCCATCGAAACCTATTTGATGCTCCCCCATCCTGTGCTTCATCTGGATCAACTGGACGTTCCGACGGGTTCCGACCGACGCCAATCTGGCAATCGTGGCTGTCGGGCCCGGTCGTGGATGGATCGGAGCAACGCCAGGGGGAACATGGGATGACGAATGTCTGACGAACGAACACCACGCGACCGACGGACTGCCGGCCGTGACTTCGAGGTCGACCTCGATGACGTGCTCGAAGAGGACGACGAAGGGGAGGGACTCTTCGACAATCTCCTCAGCGGGGAACCGATCTTCGAGAACAAGGAGGTACTGCGTCCCTCGTACACGCCGGACGAGTTACCGCATCGTACAGACCAGATAAACAATATGGCGACGATCCTCGTCGCCGCCCTTCGTGGGGAGACGCCGTCGAACATCCTGATCTACGGGAAAACGGGAACGGGAAAGACGGCGAGTGCGAAGTTCGTGAGCCAGGAGCTACAGAAGACCTCTCAGCGCTACGACGTGCCGAGCGAGGTCCAGTATATCAACTGCGAGGTCACCGACACGCAGTACCGGGTCCTCGCCCAGCTCGCGAACACCTTCATCCAGCAGAATCGTGACTGGATCGACCAGCGTACCGACGAACTCGCTGCGTTGCGCGAGCGCGCACGTGACGACCCGACCGCGCTGCTCGAGACGGAGTTCGAGGACCTGCAAGCCGTCCAGGCACGCCTCGATTCGCTCGAGGCCGATCGCGAGGAGATGGACGACGTGCCCATGACCGGCTGGCCCACGGATCGGGTGTACAGCGAGTTCTTCGACGCCGTCGACTACGTCGAACGGGTGGCCGTCATCATGCTCGACGAGATCGACAAACTCGTCGAGAAGAGTGGCGACGATACGCTCTATAACCTCTCCAGGATGAACTCCGAACTGGGCAACTCCCGGGTCTCCATCATCGGTATCTCGAACGACCTCAAGTTCACCGACTTCCTGGATCCCCGCGTCAAGTCGAGTCTCGGCGAGGAGGAGATCGTCTTCCCGCCCTACGACGCGAATCAGTTGCGGGACATCCTCCAGCACCGGTCGGAGGTGGCGTTCAAACCCGACGTCCTCTCCGACGACGTGATTCCGCTCTGTGCAGCGTTCGCCGCCCAGGAACACGGGGACGCCAGACGGGCACTGGACCTCCTCCGCACGGCCGGTGAACTGGCCGAACGCGACCAGGAGGACCTGGTCACCGAGGCGCACGTCCGACGGGCCCAGGACAAGATCGAACTCGATCGCGTGGTCGAGGTGGTACGCACGCTCCCGACGCAGTCGAAACTGGTGTTGTACTCCATCATGGTCCTCGAAAAGAACGGGGTCCACAGCATCAACACCGGCGAGGTCTACAACATCTACAAACGGCTCTGCGAGGAACTCGACGCCGACGTACTCACCCAGCGACGAGTGACCGACCTCATCAGCGAACTCGACATGCTGGGTATCGTCAACGCAGTCGTCGTGAGCAAGGGACGCTACGGCCGGACGAAGGAGATCAGCCTCTCGGTTCCCATCGAGGAGACCGAGGCCGTCCTCCGCGCCGACTCTCGCATCGGGGACATCGAGGACATCACGCCCTTCGTCCAGGCCCGCTTCGATAATTGATGCACCAGTCGAGCGCGCACAAGCGGAGATCGATTGCCCCATCGATAGCGACCTGTCGTTTCGAGTGGAACGGACGATCGGCCAGTAACGGACAGTCTCGTGGCCGTTCGAACCGGTCTCGTGGCCGTAATCCGCCAGCCGAACGAATTAATAGTGGCGTCCGCAATTCCCATTGATAATGGTGGCCGGCCCGCTGAGTGGTGGCGGAGACCTCCCCGACGTCCAGTCCGTCCTCGACGCACTGGACGACAAGGACTGTCGCCGCATCGTCGAGGTGCTCACCGAACCGATGACGGCAAAGGAGATATCCGAGGGGTGTGATATGCCGCTCTCGACGACCTACCGAAAACTCGACCTCCTCACCGAGGCGTCGCTGCTCTCCGAACGGACCGTCATCCAGTCTGACGGGCACCACACGACCCAGTACGAGATCGCCTTCGAACGGGTCGAGATCGAGCTGGACGACGATCACAACGTGACCGTCGCGATCCAGCGCCGGCCGGAATCGACCGACGAACGACTCGAAACGCTGTGGGCGGAGGTTCGAAAGGAAACATGACGCAACTGACATCGGTCATCGTAGCGCTGAAAACGACGACGTTCATCCTCGGCGGAGTCATCACGTACTTCGCGTTCAAGGCGTATCGCCGGACCGGGTCGCGGTCGCTCCAACTGCTCGCCGTCGGGTTCGGCGTGGTCACGCTCGGGTCGATGCTCGCGGGCGTCGTGGATCAGGCCCTGGTCCTCTCCCGGGACATCGCGTTGACCATCGAGAGTGCACTCACGGTCGTGGGATTCGCGATCATCGTCTACTCGTTGTACGCCGAGTGACTGAGTGACCACCGCAGGGGGGGGGGGGAGCCAGCCGCCGTCTCGGCTCCCTTCACGACCCAATCGCCGCGTTGGAGACTTCACGACCCAATCGCTGTGCGAGTCGGATATCGGTTCTGAGGACGGTGTCTTTCTGCGGACGTCGTCTCGGTCGGTTACGCCGTAGCGGCAGGTGGTCCATACGCGGCCGGGAGGTACCCTGAACTGACCTCGGAGAAGGTCAACCTGATCCAGCCCAGCCACGGGACTCGAACCTCTGCGGACCCGGCGATCCACTCGGGCTTGACCGGGCCGCTGATGCCTCGCGTCTGGTCGTAGTAATCGTTCGTCAGTTCGTTGTCGCCCTTGGTGATGAACCCCGCGTGCGGGGCGGGGCAGTTTGGCACCGACTCACAATCGTCGTCGGAGACGTACGCTGGGTCGGCCGTTCCCACCCAGTTCTCCCCCTCGTCGACCCAGAAGTGCGCTCTGTGGATGACTGGTTTCCGGTTCGGATCGCCATCGGGATGGTAGATGATGACGTCGCCATACGATCCAAGCGATCGATAGTCGTGCTCGACGCCGTCCTGGTACGTCACGACCCCCGTCTCACCGGTCGCGGCGTCCGGCGGGAGGCGCTGTTCGTCCATCACGAACACCAGATCGCCCTTCTGCAGGTGTGGTTCCATGCTCCCGCTCTCGACGGCGACCATCGGCGGCCACACCCCACTGACGGCGAACAGCAACAGGCCGATGGCCATCACAGCCAGGACGCTCGTGAGTATCTCGCGGGATACCACCACGAACCCGTTGTCCGATGACCGAACCCACCGCAACGCTTCGATCGGTCCCGCTCGGGGATCCGGCTCGTCGCCAGTTACCGAGTCGAGTCGCCCGGCGTCGCCGCTCCTGACCGTGGGTGGTTCGCGGTCGCCGTCGATGGCGGGCGGGGAACGGGGTGGATCGGGCGTCTCCGAACCGGCCGTCTCCTCGCGATCCGACGGATCGTCGCCCATGGACGCCCATTCGCCCGATTGGTGTTTCAATGTTCTGATGCCTGCGGCCCGTTCGCTACGCTTTTGGGACTGACCGTCCTGCACTGGAACGTGCCGCGCCCGTCGCACGTCCGCGTGGTCAGACGACTGACCAGCAACGGCTACAACGCCGACCGCGAGGCCGTCACGGTGCTCGCGAACGCAGCCGACCCACTCGCTGCGGTCGATGCCGCGATCGACGGCGTGGACGACGAGGCGCTGACGATCACCAAATCCGATGCCGAGACCGCCGTCTCGCGGGCGAGAGCGGCGACGTCGACGTCCCACGGGTCGACCGATTCGAGCGGGGGAACTGTCGATCGTCCGGAGGCCGGTCGATCCACATCGGCCTCCGGCAATGGCGGCCAGAACACCACCGGTTCGGATGGAACGAAGATAGTAGAACAATCAATGCAAGCAGGAAGGTCTCCAACTGAAACGAAGGGGGTGACAGCGGAACGTACAGGAACGGCGGATCGGGCCCCGATCGACATCGCGAAGGACATCACCGGGGAGAGCACCGGTACGGGAACCTACGAGGACTTCGTGACGGTCTTCCGCGACCGGTACGACCGGCTGGCGAGGCAACTCCGTTCCCGGGTCAATCACCGGCCCACCGACGCGCTCGAGAAGATGGCTGGCGGCAGCGAGGCCGGCATCGTCGGAATGGTCAACGACATCCGGTCGACGGCCAGCGGTCACTGGCTGGTGGAACTCGAGGACACGAACGGGACATTCCCCGTGCTGGTGATGAAGGACCGGGCCATCGCGGACGACGTTCAGGCGTTGCTCCACGACGAGGTCATCGGCGTCGAGGGCACGCTCTCGGACGACGGCGGGATCCTCTTCGTCGATTCGATCCACTTCCCGGACGTTCCCCGAACCTATCGGCCATCCACGGCCGATAGACCGGTCGAGGCGGCGCTCATCTCCGACGTGCACGTCGGCAGCCAGGAGTTCATGGCCGAGGAGTGGTCGGCGTTCGCGGACTGGCTTCACACACCCGACGCCGAACGGGTCGAATACCTGCTCATCGCCGGCGACATGGTGGAAGGTGTCGGCGTCTACCCGGACCAGGACGAGGAACTCGACATCGTCGACATCTTCGACCAGTACGAGCGGTTCGCGGAGTACTTAAAGGAGGTTCCGGGGGACATGGACATCGTGATGATCCCCGGGAATCACGACGCGGTACGACTGGCCGAGCCCCAACCCGGCTTCGACGAGGAACTCCGGGACATAATGGGCGTTCACGACGCCCGGATCACGGGGAACCCGTCGGTGGTGACCATCGAGGGCGTCTCCGTCCTCATGTACCACGGTGTCTCCATCGACGAACTCGTCGCCGAACTGCCGGACGAACTGGCGACCTACGAGGACCCGCAGAACGCGATGGCCCAGCTCCTGCGGAAACGCCACCTCGCACCGCCCTTCGGCGGGCACATGCGCATCTCGCCCGAGGCGTCGGACTATCTGGTCATCGACGACGTCCCGGACATCTTTCACACGGGCCACGTCCACAAGCTCGGCGTCGGACAGTACCACAACGTCCGACTGGTCAACTCGGGGTGCTGGCAGGCACAGACGGAGTTCCAGAAGAGCGTCAACATCGTCCCGGATACCGCGACCGCACCGATCGTCGACCTCCAGACTCTCGAGGTCACCGTGCGTAAATTCACCTGAGCGCTCGACTCACTCGTCGTTGTAGCGGTATCGGTGCGACGGTCTCCCGTCGAAGAGGGGGCCCTTTCCGACCCGTTCGAAACCCGCTTCCGTCACGACCGATTCGAGTTGCTCGTCGTGTTCCGGCACCACGATCTCGACCGGCATGTCCGCAGCATCGGCCAACCGCCGCGGTTCGTCGAGGAGCGCGTCGACCACTGGTGGTTCGCCGACCAACGTGCTCAGATGGATGGTCTCGCTCCACGTGTCGTAGGAGACGAACCCGAGGAGGTTCTCGGTGTCCTCCTCACTGTCGGTTACGTCCCCGGTACCGTCCGCTTCGACCCCCTCGTCGGTTTCGGCCACCGCCACGAGGACCGTCCGTTCGTGGACGAGCCGTTCGGCGTCGAGGTCCGCGTCGACTAGCGCGGCGAGTGCGTCGACGTCGTCGTCGGTCGCCTCTCGGATGTTCATATCGCCGAGTGGAGGGGGTGGTCGGTAATCCTTTGCATTCGACGGACGAGGTCCGGGAAATTTGCTCATAATAGACACCGTTATCTGCGACCCCGCAATACCGATGCCTATGCAAGTATTTCGCACGCACTGGGTGAGATCTCGATGCGCGTAGTGGCGAAGTTCGGCGGAACGAGTCTCGGATCCGGAGACCGGATCGAGCGGGCGGCCGACTCCATCGCGAAGGCGGTCTCGGAGGGCAACGAGATCGCGGTCGTGGCCAGCGCGATGGGCAATACGACCGACGAACTGCTCGACAACATCACCTTCGAGGCCGACGAACAGGATCGGGCCGAGATCGTCAGTATGGGCGAGCGAACCAGTGTTCGTCTGCTCAAGGCAGCGCTCACTGCTCGCGGCATCAACGCTGTGTTTCTCGAACCCGGTGATCCCGACTGGCCGGTCGTGGCGAACGATCGCGGTGAGGTGGACGTCGAGGAGAGCGAACGGCGCGCCAGGGAACTCGCCGAGAAACTCGACGACACCGTCCCGGTCATCACCGGTTTCCTGGCGGAGGACCACGAGGGCAAGATTACGACCCTGGGACGGGGCGGAAGCGACACGACCGCCGTGATGCTCGGCCGCTACATGAGCGCGGACGAAGTCGTCATCGTGACCGACGTCGAGGGCGTGATGACTGGCGATCCGAACGTGGTCGAGGGCGCCAGGAACGTCGGCGAGATCACCGTCGACGAGTTACGAAACCTCTCCTTCCGCGGTGCGGAGGTCGTGGCACCCAGCGCGCTCTCCTACAAGGACGAGGACCTCGACGTCCGGGTCATCCACTACCAGCACGGCGACCTGCTCGCCGGTGGGACGAACATCGAGGGACAGTTCGAGTACATGGTGGACATGCGCGAGGAGCCGCTTTCCTGTCTGACCGTCGCCGGTCGGGCCATCCGGAACCAGCCGGGGATCCTCGCCAAACTCTCGACCGCGCTCTACGAATCCGAGATCAACGTCGACGCCGTCGCGAGCGGGATGGACTCGGTCACGTACTACGTCGACAACGAGCGGGCCGAGGACGCCGAGACCATCCTCCACGACCAGATCATCGGCGACCAGACGCTCTCGTCGGTCACGGTCATCGACGACATCGCCGTCATCCGGGTGCTCGGGGCGGAACTGCCGAACCAGCCCGGAATCATGCGCGAGATCGTCGACCCCATCGCCGACGCACACATCAACGTGGTCGACATCATCACCTCGGCGACGTCGGTCGCCGTCTTCGTCGACTGGTCGGACCGCGAGGAGACCCTGGAGATCATCCAGGAGCACTTCGAGGGCTAAGCCCCGCGGTGTACACGTTCGAACACCGCAGGCCAGGGTCGCACCGTCCAGTACAGCGTTCCTCGACAGTCGTTTTCACGCTAGCACCCCTGGTACCGACCATGCATTTCACGTCGAAGATGGCGGGCACCGCGACCGTTCCGCCACGTGACGAACGCGAGACACGTCTCCGCGAGGCCGGCTACAACCTGTTCAATATCCCCTCCGAGGCCGTGGCCGTCGACCTGCTCACCGACTCCGGGACGGGAACCATGAGCGACGACCAGTGGGCGGCGATGGTTCGCGGCGACGAGGCCTACGCCGGAAGCGAGAGTTTCGCGAACCTCGAGGCGGCGGTCCGGGAGGTCATGGGCATCGAACACGTCGTCCCCGCCCACCAGGGGCGCGGCGCGGAGAACGTCCTCTACGGGGCGCTCGTCGAGGAGGGAGACGTCGTTTTGAACAACACCCACTTCGACACCACGCGTGCCCACGTGGTGGAGAACGGCGGTCGGCCGATCGACTGCCCGGTCGACGGGGCGCTCGACCCCGCATCGACAGGTGACTTCCTCGGGAACTTCGACGTCGAATGCGGTAGGGCGGCCGTCGAGGAGATGGGCGAAGACCGCGTGCCCGCTGTCGTCGTCACCATCACCAACAACTCCGCGGCCGGGCAACCAGTGAGCGTCGAAAATCTCCGGGAGGTGCGCGGGTTCGCCGACGAGATAGACGCCACGATGGTCGTCGATGCCTGCCGGTTCGCCGAGAACGCCCACTTCGTCCAGCGTCGAGAGCCCGCGTTCGCCGGCACCTCGGTCGCCGACATCGCCCGCGAACAGCTATCGTACGCGGACGCGGTCGTCATGAGCGGGAAAAAAGACGGCCTCGTCAACATCGGCGGCTTCGTCGGTCTCCGAGACGAATCACTCCTCGATGCGGTCGAACAGCGCGCCATCCTCTACGAGGGCTTTCTCACCTACGGTGGGATGGCCGGTCGCGACCTCGAGGCCTTCGCCGTCGGCCTACGCGAGGCCGTCCAGGAGTCCTACCTCGAGTCGCGGGTGGATCAGGTGCGCGAACTCGCCGATCTGATCGAGGCGGCCGGCCTCCCGGTCTACCGGCCCGTCGGTGGTCACGCGGTCTACGTCGACGCCGGTAGCGCCTACGCTCACGTTCCGGACGACAGGTTCCCCGGTCAGGCGCTGGCCGTCGACCTGTACCGGGAGGGCGCCGTCAGAGGCGTCGAACTCGGGAGTTTCGCCTTCCCCGATACGGACCGCCCGGAGTTCGTTCGGCTGGCCGTCCCGCGGCGAACCTACCACCGCGAACACCTGGAACACGTCGGCGAGACCGCCGCCGCGGTCGCCGAACGCGCCGATCGGGCGGTCGGCTACGATATCGTGGCGGAGCCGCCGATGGAAGAACTCAGACACTTCTCGGCCCGACTCGAACCCGCAGACTGACTACCGACGCGGTCTCACTCGCCGCGCTTCAATCGCTCGCCGGACTGGTGGGGCAGGCCGACTTCCTCGACCGCGTCGACGACGGCCTCGACGTCGTACTCGACCCGATGGGTCTCCACCTGAAGCGCACCTAGATCCACCACCGCGTACGCTGCCCGGGGGTCGTGGTCACGGGGTTGACCGACACTGCCCGGGTTCACCACGAACCCCTCCTCGAACTGCTCGGCGTGCTGGACGTGGGTGTGACCCATGACGAGGACGTCCTCGTCCTCGAGGAGATGGGGGCCGAATTCGTCGGGGTAAGTGTAGCGGTCGGGGTCCTCGGGATGACCGTGGACGATTTTCACCCGGTCGTCACAGCAGCGTCTGACTGCTGGGAGCCCTTCTATCCATTCCAGCTGATCGGCCGTGAGCGTGATCGTCGCCCGGCGAATTCCGGCTTGCGCCATTCGGTTCGCGGGGAAGTTCGTCCGGTTCGCGACCTGGCGGTCGTGATTGCCCATCACCGACGACACGTTCCGTTCTCGAAGCGTCTCGACACAGTCCGCCGGCCAGGGATTGTACCCGACCACGTCCCCGGCGTGGACGAGGCGGTCCACTGGTGGCATGTCTTCTAGTACCGCCTCCAGGGCGACCCGGTTCGCGTGGACGTCGGAGAGCAGCCCGATTCGCATACTGCCCGGTACCGGCTGAACACTCCTAAGAATACCCCTCTATTTCGTGTCGAGACCGCTCAGTCGTTGACGATCGCCCAGTCGACGGTCGCCCCGTCCACGGTGACGCCGGCGGCGCAGACCGCGTGGTCGAAGTCGGCGTCGTAGACCGCTCGTGCCGCCGCCGCTGCCGAATCGACCGCGAGATCGTAGTCGGTGGGTGTATCGTGTTCGTAGGTGGCCACCAGCGTCGGTTCGTCGACCGCTCGAACGAGGAGCGCATCGCGGCGCACGATCCCGATGTAGGCCTCTTCTTCCCCAACGACGCCGGCGATCCGGGGAGTGTCGTAGTCGTCCTTCTCGAAGTCCATCGCGAGCAGCGCGGACACGAGCGCGTCCCGGGCGGGGTACCCGAGGTCGAGTTTCTCGGCGATCGGGTCGACGTGCGAGCCGTTGCCGACCACCATCGCGTCGCCGCCGGGCCGGACGCAGTTGTAGGACACGTACGGGTTGTCGGTCGGGTCGGCGTCCTCGGTTGGAACCACGGTCAAGACCTCGTCGCGTTCGACGATCTGTCGGTGCGGGAACGAGCGCGAGGAGACACGGTAGGCGGCCACGTCCGGTCCGACGACGATGAAGCGTCCGATGTACATACTCGTTCGTGGATAGAATAGAGCAAAAAGCGTGCCGATTTGCGCACGTTCGGGGATTGTCTTCGCCTGGCACGGTGGGGGCAACGCGGAACGTTTACAAGCGGCGGTGGCATACTCGATTTTGAACGACGTCCCATGGGGTTGAGCAAACCGCCAGGTTTGCGATGCACGTGGGACGAGTGAAACGAGTCCCATGGGGTAGTGGCCAATCCTGTTGCCTTCTGGGGGCAACGACCCAGGTTCGAATCCTGGTGGGACTATTCTCGACGAACAGTTCGTGAGGAGAATCGTGGTGGATTCGAATCAGAGCGCAAATCGGAGAGTTGTGACCGTAGAACGCATCGTCTCTTCTTCTTCCGGGGCGTACACGCTCAGGCGGACGAAGCTCACCAGCGAGCAAATCTGTCGGTCGATCTTCGGGAACAGTATCAACAACGGTATCAGAGCGCACGCTCCGGAAATATCCTGGAGCTGGTGATGAAATTATTCGAAGATCCGTCTCTGGATGTGAACACCGCGGCAGAGTGGGTGGACGTCGAGTACAGTACGGCAAATCGGTTGGTGGACCAACTCGAAACGGACGGTGTCCTCGAGGAACTCACGGGTCAATCGAGGAATCGTTTCTTCCGTGCGAACGAGGTCTTCGAGATTATCAACAGCCCACTCGAACGAATCACCCGTGGAGGCCAGTAGATAGGTGCGTAACTCCTCAGATTTCACCCGCGAGGCCGAGGTGCTACCGAGTGTGGTGATGCAGTGGGGCGGCTGGGAGGACGATCAGACGTTTCAACGCCACTACGTTGCGAAACACCACGAAGGCGTGCAGTCGCGGGAAGCAGAGAACGTCGACTGGTTGTGAGACAAACGTGAGATTTGGCGCGTTAGTGGGAAGAACTTTGTATTTTCCCTCACTACTGACGACCATGTCCAAATCGACCGACGATCGAGGTCGAATCTACCTTCCGAAGGACGTCCGGGAGCGATTCGGGGACCAGTACCGTATCGTCGAACTTCCTGGGCACGTCGCGCTCTTCCCGGTCGACGACGATCCGGTCGAAGGGCTTCGAGAAGCCGTTGGGGACGCTTTCGCGGGGACTGACGTGGGGGACCTAACGGCAGAGATTCGCGAGAAAATCGACGACGAGGTCGCCAACGAGAGCGAGGAGAGGCCGTAACTCAGCAATGTATGTCGAATCCGACTTCCTGGTGGCCCTGGTGACGAACGACGACTGGCTCCAGGAGGCTACGCTGAAAGCCATCGAAGACGAATCGAACATCCACACGTCGATTCTGGCATACGCGGAGGTGCTCGTGCTGTTCTACAGCCGGGAGCAGGCCGAGTACGAGATCGACGTTCCCCGGGCAATCTCCAATCTTCTCGAGCTCGTCCCCGTCGAGCCTGCACAACACGAAGACGCCATTTTGGCTGCGGCAGCACTCCTCGAAGAGTACGATCTCACTCCCTTCGACGCTCTCCACGCCGGCGTCATCACGACGCGCGGTGAGTCCGTGCTCTCGAGCGAGACGGTGTACGACACGGTCGGTTTGGACCGTGTTGCGCTGGACGAGTACTGACCGATACGAGACATCCGCTCTGTTTCTACGATCCGGGAGGATTGGCATGCCTGGCATGCACCCTGCAGCGCTCTAGTAGGGACACCGCCCCGGGTCGAGTATGCCCGAAATTGTCTTTCCGTATCCGGGTGGCAAGAGCCGATTCGCGTCTCGGATTCTCGAGTTCGTTCCCGAACACCGGACGTTTGTCGAGGTGTTCGGCGGCGCTGCGGGAGTCCTGGTCGACAAAGACCCCGACGCCTCGAACGTCGAGATCTACAACGACAAGGACGGTGATCTGGTCCACTTCTTCGAGGTGCTGCGCGAGGACACCGAGGAACTCGTCGAATGGGTCGAGCAGGTCCCCTTCTCTCGAGCGGTCCACAGTCGGTGGGCGCGGTACTACTACGATGGCTATCGGCCGAAGGATGACATCCCGAGGGCTGGGCGCTTTTTCTTCCTCCGCTACTCGCAGTGGGGAGCCGGATACGGGACGGTGAACGGCTTTGCGACCAACAAGGTCCAGAGCAAGGCACAGACGTACGCGAACGAGACCGACCGCCTCGAGGAGTTCGCCGAGCGGTTCCGGGACGTGGTGCTGGAGAATCTGGACTGGCGGGATGTCCTGCGCAAGTACGATTCGCCGGAGACGGATTCACGAGACGAAAATGCGCAATCAGCGGCCCGTAGAGACCGGCGAGGATGAATTCGCAGCTGGTCGTCTGCCGCCGGGAGGCGAGCGTCCCCTGGTTCACGTCGTCGGTGCCGTCCCAGTATCGAAGGGCCTCGAGAATGGCGTTCCGGTCTTCGTCCGGGATGTCGCCCTCTCGAACCTGCCTCGGCTGGTTCTGGAACTCCCTCCCGTATCACTGGGGGTCCGTCACATCTGCTAGACTGCGGAGAACGAGACCCGGGACTACGAACGATGTAGGAGTAGTCCGGATGAAACGATAACTACTCCCGAATCGTTCTTTCGACTCTAATTGCCACGACGCCGTGCTAACGTCTCATCACCGTTATCAATGCGGGCGACAAACGTCGGATATGCGGGACACGTCCCGGTTCTCGACGGAGACCTGGTCGAGCCTCCTCGATCAGTCGGGAGAAATCCTCCTCGTGATCGATATCGAGACGGCACGGATCGCCGACGTCAACGAGATGGCATGTGAGTTTCTCGGCTACGAGGAGTCGGGACTACTCGATCGGTCGGTCACCGATATCACGGGGTTCGCGAGCGAAGCGCACTGGCGGGACCACCTCCCCTCGCGCGCGGAGGAACAGCATCTGGGCGAAAACGACCTCTATCCGGCGGACGGCGACCCGATTCCCGTCGAGGCGTCCGTCTCCCGAGTGCAGGCCAATGGCGAGGAGTACGTCCTGGTCGTCGCGCGTGACATCTCCGAACGGAACGCTCGCGAGGCGGAACTCGAACGCCAGAAACATCGGGCCGAGGAGTACTTCGAGACGGCCGGAAACGTCATGCTGGTCCTCGACCGTGACCGGACCGTCGAGCGCATCAACGAACGGGGCAGCGACCTCCTCGGCTACGAGCGCTCGGAGCTCCTCGGAGCGGACTGGTTCGAGACGGTCGTTCCGGGCGAAATCGAACCTGAAATCGAAGATATCTTCGAAGCGTTCTGGACCGCGGAGTCACCGGCGATCGAAACGCATACGCATTATATCGAGACCAAGACGGGCGAAAAACGCTTCGTCAAGTGGCACAACACCGCGTTACACGATACGTCGGGGGCGGTGACGGGGATTCTCTCCTCGGGCATCGACATCACGGAACGGAAGGCCTACGAGGAGGAACTCGACGAAACGAACACCCTTCTCCGCACGATCGTCGAGAACATGCCGATGGGGGTGCTGGTCGAGGACGCCGATCGCGATATCCTGGTGACGAACGAGGAACTGCCCCGGGTTCTGGGCGCCTCGATACCCGCCGACGAATTGATCGGCCGGGATTGCACCGCAGCAGCCCAGAACCTCAAAGAGCGGTTCGCCGATCCGTCCTCGTTCGTCGACGGGATCGAACGCCGAATCGACCGACGAGAGCCGGCACACAACGAGGAACTCGAACTCGTGGACGGTCGGATTCTCGAACGTGATTACATTCCCTTCACGCTGGTTGGCGGGCCAGCCAACCTCTGGCTCTATCGCGACGTCACGGAACGCACGGAAAAGAACCGCGAGATGGCGTCGATACGGGACTTCCTCGACGATATCTTCGAGGCGCTGCCGTACCCGCTGTACGTCCTCGATACTGAGAATTACGAGATCGAACGGACCAACGAGAAGGTACCGAATCTGGACGGGAAGACTTGCTATGACCTCTCACATCAGCGGGACAAACCGTGTCACGAGGGGGACGAGTCGTTCCCCTGTCCGCTGAAAACAGTCCTCGAAACGGGCGAACCGACGACCGTCGAACACACGCACTACGGGGACGACGGGGAGGAGTACGTCCACGAAGTTCATGCAGCCCCGATCTTCGACGAGGACGGGAACGTCGTGCAGATGGTGGAGAGTCTCATCGACATTACGTCCCGGACCGAGTACGAACGGCAACTGGAGGAGCAACGGGACAACCTCGAAGTGCTCAATCAGGTACTGCGACACGACATCCGCAACGACCTCCAGCTGGTCACCGCCTACGCCGACATCCTCGAAGAGCGCGTCGACGACCAGCAGGAGTACGTCGAGACGATCCGGGAGAACGCCAGACACGCGGTCGAACTTACGACCACGGCCCGGGATATGGCGGACGTCTGGCTGTCGGATCGCGAGGAGCGCACTCGAGTGTCACTGCAGTCCACGCTCGAAACGGAACTCGACGAGGCACGATCGGTACACGACGACGCCGTCATTACCGTTACCGGGACCGTGCCGGAGACGCCGGTCCTCGCCGACGAGATGCTGGGATCGGTGTTTCACAACATCCTCCAGAACGCGGTGCGACACAACGACAAAGACATTCCGGAGGTGACGGTGGCGACAGCGGAACGCGAGGATACCGTCCGCGTACGAATCGCTGATAACGGCCCGGGCGTGCCGGCCGAGCAGCGGGGCGTTATCTTCGGGCGGGGCGAGAAGGGACTCGATAGCAGTGGGACGGGCCTGGGTCTCTATCTCGTGAAGACGCTCGTGGAGGGGTACGGCGGGGACGTCTGGGTCGAGGAGAACGACCCGGAGGGCGCCGTGTTCGTCGTCGAATTACCGACGGAGCGGGCTGACGACTGAGCGACGCTCAGCACCGTGACGACGACATACCTTCTCTCTACTCCTTCTTCTATCGGGACGGTACCACTAATCACGATAGCTCTCGGATGGAGATGAGCGGTGCTATCGCGCTTAGCTGTCCGTGAGGCGAAAATACCGAACCGTACGTTAGAATATTTTGCGCACCTCTCTTTTCAACTGATATATCAAAGAAATTCGATGCCCCGCATCCACCCTTCGACGCGAAACAGTTTCCCCAGCAATATCGCTCACGGATACCGCCGAACGGATACGGATCACTCGGGAACCCAGTATTTTGAACGATCGACGGATAACTCTCCACGATCTTTTGAAACGTCGTCTCTCTCTATGGCATCCGTTGGCCTATATGTCAGGCCTGCCTCTTTCATCAACCGACGACAGCTTGGAATCGAATACTCGACCCCGTACGCTTCTCGGAGGAAGCGCTGGGCGAGCGTCGGCGTCCAGCCGGCAGCGTCGAATCCAACATTTTCGGGTGGTTCGTGGAGGGCTTCGGTGAATTCCGCGAACTGCGAATCGGTCAATCGGCGATTGCGGCCGGGACGGTCGCTATCTGTCGCCGATTCGACCAAGTTCTCGGCGTCGAGGCGTGTGAGCCAGTTGTATACGGTTTTGCGCTCGACGTCGAACCAGTTAGCCAACTCGGATTGGGTCACGCCGTTCTCGTAGGCGAGTGCGGCGAAAAGTCGCGTCGCTGCCCGTCCTCCGTCGATATCGTCCAGGGCATCACGAAGATCGGATTGCGAAATCGCTGCGAGTGTTTCCATATCGTGACGACTATGTATGAGTAAATAATTCTAACGATTACTGATCGTATCCGCCACTTCACGGGGGATTCCTGCGGACGGGAAAATGCTCCATCGCCCTCGACAATCGACGAAAACGAACTGCCGGAAAGATGGCCGTTGCGACTATTCGTCTGCCTCGAGATCTCGGAGATGTTCGGTCAACAGTTTCGTCTCGCCGGTCTCCTGATCGAGAAGATGGACCTCGGCGTGGAGGTCCCATCGGGATTCGTCGAACCCCTCCACGGATGATACATTATTCCAGATGATGCTCTCGTCGCGGGAGAGCAGCCCCCTGATCTGGTCGATCGCCGTCTCGGGCGTGATCGACGATCTCGCCTCCCGTGTGGTATCGATCCCGAGATCCTTCGTGAGGTACGTTCGAACCGACATGTGGCTGACCCAGTCGGATTCGAGCCGTTCGACGTCGATGTTCTCGAGGCGGAGACGGCGACGAAGATCCGTCTTCTCACTGGTCGAGACGTCCCCATCCGGGTCTCGGAGGGTTCGATAGACGGTGACCGGGGAGAAGGGCTCTCCATCGAGGAACGACCTCGCGATCTCGATGTTGACGAATCGTTCTAGTTCACGTAACGATGCGTCGCCGTCGACGTATCTCGACCGTAATTGGTCGTCGATCCCCTCCAGTTCGTACTTTCGCCGCATCTGTGCCACCTTTCGTCTCGATGATCTTTCGGTCATGATTCAGTTCGCGAACGGCTGTTCGATCGTGTGCTCGGATACCGCTGCAGCGTCCTCCGGGAGGAGAGCAGCGACGATGGTCGGTGCGTATTCGTTGATGTACCGAAAGAGGTTCTCGAGGCGAGTGGCGTCGATCGATTCGATGGAGTCGAAGAGGACCATCGGCACGGCTTCCGCTAGATCGTGAACCAGATAGCCGGACAGCGCGACGACGATACCGATGATCTCTCGCTCCGATTCGGAGAGGTTCTCGAGTGAGTCTTCGTATACCGTCCCATCGGCGGACTCCCTCACCACGTGGATATCGAATGCTGAGACCGACCCCTCATCCGTCGAGAGACGTTCGAGCCAGACCCGGCTGATGTTCTCGTAATCGAGCAGGTCGATGAGGTCTTCCATCTGCGTGTTGAACTGGTCGACGAGATCCCGCTCTATTCTATCGATCTCACCACGTGTTTTCTCCAGTTCGTCTCTACACTCGTCTAGCTGTTCTTCGATCGTCGCCGTCTCACCGATTTGCGCTTCTTTTTCGTCGATCGTCGATCTAACTGACTGAAGTTTCGATTCGATCGTTCCTCGCTCGTGTTCTTTCTTGCTCAATCGCTGGTACGCCGCTGGTAGATCGCTCTCCCGGAGCTCTTCCGTCTCTTCGACGCGCGTTTCCACCTGTGAGATTTCCGCTTCGAGCCGTTCGGCTTCTTCGTTCAACTCCTCGAGTGCGTCACGTTCGGACTCGATCGTCCGTTCTACCTCCCGAAGTTCCGTTTTCAACTGCGATCGTTCGGATTCTCTGGTCTGGATGTCGGCGATCTCCGATTCGATCTCCGATTTCCGCCGTTTGCGCTCCTGCAACTCGTCGTTTTTCTCCTGGCGGATCGATTCCAGTGTTTCGATACGCGTCTCGATCTTCGATCGATTCACTTCGGTCCCACAGGTCCAACACTCCACGGTCGCCTGTTTTGGGTTCAACTTTGCGGCGACGTCCTCGCTCGTGTTGAACTCGGCTATCGCCTCCTCTCCCTCGATGATGGACTGGTTGTTGGCGATGATGTCGCTGAGCTCTCTCACCGTCGATCGTGTGTCGGCGATATCGGTCTCGATTCTATTCAGTTCGTCCTCGAGTTCGGTTCGCCGATTCACTGGAATCGATACGTCGTCCAGCGCTTCGGTGAGGTCGGCCTTCTCGTCCTCGTACTCCGCGAGTGATTCCTCGGTAGTGGTTATCTCCCGCTCCACTCGACCGAGTTTGTCTCGAAGGCGTTCCAATTCCTCTAGATGCGCCTTCGCTGCTTCTATCTCCTCGGTCGTGCTCTCGTACGTCTCGATCTCGGCCTCGATCGTCTCGATTTCCGCTTCGACCGTCTCGAGGTCGTTTTCCAGGGAATGTTCCCGTTCCCGAAGGGCCGGCAGATCGCTCTTTGTCTGTTCGATGTCGGCCAATTCCCTCTCCAGGTCGTCACGTTCCCGTTTGAGCGATCGGATCCGCTCCGAGATAGCGGACGTATCGACACCGCGCATGAGGATATCTCGTAGCCCCTCGCCACCGTGTCGGATCGCAGAGCGGGCGGGATTCGTCGCGAAGATCGAGACGTACGTGTCGACGAGTTCCGACTCCGTGGTGATGGGACTGCCCATGCGCTGGACCGTTCCACCGTTTCGACGGTATTCTCTATCCCCGGTCATCTCGCCGATTTCGACCCGAACCGAACCCTCGTCGGCGTCCGATTTGAGCGAGACGGCGGACTCGTCACCGCCGAGGGCGGCGGCGACCGATTTGAGAAACGACGACCTGTTCGTTGCATTCTCTCCGGCGAGGATATTGACGCCAGGGGGCACGGTCATTTCGAGCCGATCGATGCCTCCGAGATTGGAGATTTCGACGTGAGACGCCGACTGTTCGCTCCGATTCATTGGCGGCTATTCATGTGCATCTCATATAATGATTCGGATTCGGTTCCCTTTACACGCTAATTATGTAAATGTCCGTCGCTCGCGAATCGAAACGGGCGGACCGGGAACGCCCGCTGTGGCGCTGAACGAGACCGTCTTTCCGCCATTATGATGGAAAGGTGTCGAGGAGGGGTGGGTCGTGTCGCGCCTGGCTGTATTCTATCGCCAACCCACCGTTCAGTAGGGATGAACGCCAGGTAGTACTGGTTCCAATCGGTAGTTCTGTGGAATTTGGCACAGAATACGGACTGGACTACGTTGTCCCCAATATTCCTGCCATCGAGGCGAACAGGGCCGTTCGGCACTACTGAACAACCGAACTCGGAATCGATTCACGTTATGGGAAATTTACCGACAGGATCCGGCGATCACTTGACGGTATTCATCCGTGCTCGAGGTTGATCTCGATCACGTTCGCGGTCTCCTGGACCTGGGTGGCGATGCCCTCGATGAACTCGTCGTTTTTCATCCGTGTTTCCGGCCCAGAGACGCTGATCGCTCCCCGCACCTCACCGTGTGCCTGGATGGGTGCGCCGACACAGCGGACCCGTTCGTTCCGTTCGCCGGTGTTGATCGCATAGCCTCGTTCTCTGATCTGCTCGAGTTCCTCGAAGAGTTCGTCCCTGCTCGTGATCGTGCTCTCGGTCATCTTCGCGAGTCCGTGCTGTTCGATGACCGCATCGACCTCGCTTTCGCTCATCTGAGAGAGGATCGATTTGCCCAGAGCAGTGCAGTGCAGACAGATTCGCTTCCCTGCGCGCGTATCGTGTTTGACGGCCTTCTCACCCATCGATTTGTACAGATAGACCCCACGCCCGTTTTCGGGAACCATGATGTTGGCCACCTCCCCGGTCCCTTCGGAGAGATCGTCGATGAGTGATTTGCCCACTCTAAAGAGGTCGACGTTCCGACGGACGTGCTCGCCGTAGTCGAGGAACTTGAGGCTGAGTCGGTACTGGTCTCCATGACGAATGAGGACGTCGTTGTCCTCCAGGGTCCGCACGTGATTGAACACGGTACTTTTCGTCACCCCGATCCCTCGTGAGATATCCGTAATTCCGGCGTCGTCGTTCTCTTTGAGATACTCGATGATCGCGAACGACGTTCCGACCGACCCGACGAGATTGTCTTGGTGGCTCATGTGGCATTCGTACACAGTCCTCATGCATAAGGCTGTTCACCAGGTCTGAACACGCTGCCGAAGTGCTTCGAACGATTCGGTCAGTAACCGGAAACGATGCCGTCCTTACGGGGATCGGTGCCCCCGATGAGCGTACCATCCGCATAGCGGGCGATCTGTCCCCCACCGAAGCTCTCCGGAGACATCACCGTGAGGTCGTGTCCCTTCCTGACCAACGTGGAGACCGTCTGGGTGTCCATGCGTGCCTCGACGGCGACCCGTCCATCGGCACGGTACCGCCACCGCGGTTCGTCGAGTGCCGCCTGTTCGGTCATGCCCCTGTCGACGAGGTTCGTTATCACCTGCAGGTGGCCTTGCGGTTGCATGAACCCGCCCATCACGCCGAACGCCATCCAGTCGTCGGCGTCGAATCGTGCGAGACCTGGAATCAGGGTATGGAACGGTCGTTTGCCTGGCGCGATGTGGTTCGGGTGGTCGGGGTCCAGGGAGAACGACCGACCCCGGTTCTGGAGGGCGATACCGGTCCCGGGGACGACCAGTCCGCTCCCGAATCCCTTGAACAGCGAATTGATGAACGAGACGACGTTGCCCGCGGCATCTGCGACGGTGAGCAACACCGTGTCTGCGTCTTCGGATCGGCCATTGGGCACGCCGATATCGACGTCCTCCGTTGCGGCCGGACCGATGTCGGACGCCCGCTTGCGAGCGTAGTCCTTCTCGTGGAGTGGGGGAACCGATTCGTACTCGGGATCAGTGATGTAATGGTGCCCGTCGGTGAAGGCGGCTTTCATCGATTCGACGAGCTGGTGGATTCGTTCGGGGTCGCTCGGGTCCACGCCATCGGCAGCCAGTTCATCGGCGATGTTGAGGGCCTCGAGGACGACCAGGCCCTGATTGTTGGGTGGCAGTTCGAAGACCTCCACGCCGCGGTACGTGGTGGATATCGGTTCGGGGTACTCGACGGCGAACTCCCGCAGATCGGCCATCGTGAGGAGTCCCCCCGCTTCCTGGACGGTTTCGACGATCCGTTCGCCCAGGGGACCATCGTACAACCCATCCGCCCCGTCGGCGGCGATGGTCGAGAACGTTGCCGCGAGGTCGGGGAGTTCGATATGTTCGCCGGGCGTCGGCGGTCGTCCGCTGGGGAGGAAGGTGTCTCGTGCGTAGTCGTCGGTGAATAGCTCGTCCGCGTGTTTCCATTTCTCCGCGATGAATTCGGTGACCGGGTAGCCATCTCGAGCGTACTCGATCGCCGGTTCGAGGAGGGTATCCAACGGGAGTCGTCCGTACCGATCGGCGATCGATTCCCAGCCCCGAGCGGTTCCGGGAACTGTCACGGTCAATCCCCCGGTCAGCGGCATCGTGGCGTCCGCTTCGTCCACACCCTGTTCCGCTGCCGCCCGCTCTCTGACCCGATCGATCGTCGCCGCCTTCGGTGCATGCCCGCTACTTTGCAGGGCACCGACGTCCCCGTCCGCCGTCCGATACAGGGCGAACACGTCGCCGCCGATTCCGGTACTGGTTGGTTCGACGACGTTCAACACCGCCGCAGTCGCCACCGCTGCATCGAATGCATTTCCACCATCTTTGAGAATATCTCTGCCGACGCTGGCGGCGAGTGGTTGGCTCGTGGCGACAATCCCGTTCGGATGGTACGCGGTAGAACGACGAGAGTTGAAACGGTCGAGGTTGCCAGACGTAACCATACACCTCCCTGGAGGGTACAGGACAATAAATCTACGCGCCGCCCACGCGCTCCACAACGCATAGTTTTATAGCCTCGACTGAATATGGTGTGGGTGAGGGTCACACCCTATGGAACAATTCGACCTCGACAGCATTGGGACGTTTATCGCACTCGGTGGCAGCTTTTCGACCCACCGAAGACAGGACGCCGAACCGGAGTGGCCGATCATGTGGACGGTTCCCCACCAGGGAATCATCCCGGAGGGCGAAGCGATCGAGATCCCCTCCTACGTCGAAGACGTGGTCCCGGGCCCAGAACCGGCAGTCATCATCGACGACGTCGGTGACGGGCTCTGGCAGGCGACCGAAGAAGAAGCCGCAGCGGCGGTGAAGGGGTTCACCATCTCGAACGACGTCACGGCGAAAGGGAAATTCCCCGCCTACCCCTACCCGGAGCAGGAAGGGTCGCTCGGGCGAGGCTACAAGAGCTTCCCGACGTTCAGCCCGACACTCGCCGGGTACGAACCGCTCGAAGCCGATGCCATCGATAACGATACGATGGTCGAGGCATTCATCGACGGGGAAACGGTGGTATCGGGTTCCACCGACACGATGGACTTCACCGTGGTCGAACTGATCGCCCACGTGAGCAAGATCATCAACTTGCAAGAGAACGACGTCATCTCACTGGGTGACCCGTCGCAACCGACTGGCTACCTGGATGACGCCGAAGAAGTCACGTGCAAAGTGGAGAAAATCGGCGAGTTGACGAATCCGATCGAGCACGTCGACTGATAGTCAAGACGGGCCGAGCGAGGCTGTGAGTCGGTCACAAGCACACTCCCCGAATCACGTTCATATTTTTCGCCGGTGCGAACTCGAGAGCGCGGCCAGCCGCTCGACTACACACCGAATAGCGCCGAGACGACGACGAGCGTCGTGATACTGACGATCGTGAGTGCGGTCAGGGTCAACAGCACCGGCCTGAACCCCGTCGCCCGCATCTCATCGACGTTGATGCCCATTCCGAGGCCCGCAAACGCGAAGAGGAAGAGCCACTTGTACGAGTTCTCCAGTGTGGCCAGTTGTCCGTCGGAGAGGATGCCGACGTTGGCGATCACCATCATGGCCACAAATCCCAGTACGAATTTCGGGAAGTTCTGCCAGAAGAGGCCGAGTGGCCGGTCGACCGTTCCCGTCTTCGACTCCGCCCGAGCGTAGTACCCGGCATACGCGATGACCGCGAGGCCGATGAACAGGTTACGCGTCAGTTTCGTCATCGTCGCCCACTGCCCCGCCGTGTCCGAGTAGGCGAACCCAGCAGCAGCGACCGGGCCGGTGCTGAACATACTGAGGCCAGCCCAGACCCCGAAGACGACGTCCTGTAAGTTCAGTATGGTACCCAGAATCGGGTACACGAACAACGTGACGGCGTCGAAGAGCAGTATCGTCGCGACGGCGAACGCGATCTGGTCTTTTTTCGCGTCGATTCCTCCGGCGACTGCGACGATTGCCGAGACGCCACAGATGGCTGCCCCGCTGGCCATCAGCGACCCCATCTTGTTGGCCAGGCCGAAGACGTTCCGTGACAGTAGCTCCGTGAGGATGGCCGTGAACGCCACGGTCGCCACCACCAGGACCACTATCTTGGGTCCCGCATCCGAAACGGCTGCCAGTGAGATCCGCGCCCCCATCAGAACGATTCCCGCCTCGAGGAGGAGCTTGTGCGATGAAACACCTGCGCTGGCCCACGCTGGAAGCCCGAACAGGTTCACCAGCACAGCGCCGAGCACGACGGCGAGGATCAGATAGTTGACGACCGGAACGTATCCGGCGCCGATCCTGGCCGCGATGCCGACGACGAAGAGCAAGAGGAGGCCCGGGAGCACGTGGAGGGCCGCCTCGCGCAGCTGGCTCACCATGGAATCTGTACGTTTGCCAGTGCCACTAGCAGAAATCCTGCCCCGACCACCGTTGCCTTCCACCCCCTATCGAGTCGGGTCCAGTGATTCGTGAGCGAGCGAGACGCTCCCCAGTACGACTGCTCCTCCGCAGAGTCCGCGGTCATAGTACAGCCTTCTAACTTGTGGACTTGTATTTATGGTTTTGGGATATTTCCACGCCGGTTCCCGGTCTGTCGGATGAGGAACATCGAGCGCCGCAGACGCCCGTACTGGCCCCTGAAGGGCCATAGATCCCGCGACCCCCGGAACACTTATGCACGAGCCAGTGTCCAGAACATACGTTATGCCCGAAGAGATGTTAGATCTGGAGATGAGCAAAACCTCGGCGGACATCGTCGAGAAATGTCTCGCCGTCGAACCCGGTGAGGAGGTCTTCGTCGTCACCGACCCCCGTAAGGTCGGCGTCGCGAAAAGCATTGCAAGAGCCTGTAACGCGGCCGAGGCCGAGACGATCACCGCGATCATGCCACTGCTCGAGAGTCACGGGAACGAACCCCCGTCGACCATCGCCACGGGGATGGCCGAGGCCGACGTCGTCTTCACCTGTACCACGAAAGCGATAACGCACACGCGAGCCCGGTTAGAGGCTGCCGATACCGGCACTCGGACGGGGATCCTTCGAAGCGTCACGGAGGATATGATGGTCGAGGGGGCGATGACGGTCGACTTCGACGAACTTAAACAGCGGACCGAGGCGCTCGCGGAGATCATGACCGCGGCGGACAGTGCCCACGTTGAAAGCAAAGAGGGGACTGACATCCGGTTCAGCATCGAGGGGACACAGGCATTCTCGCTCGATGGCTTCTTCCACGAGGAGTATGGCTTTGCGACCTTGCCGCCGGGAGAGTCGCCAACCCACCCCGTGGAGGGAACGGCGAATGGGACGGTCGTCTTCGACGTCTCGATGGACAACATCGGTCAACTCGAGACGCCCATCGAGGTGGCGTTCGAGGACGGGTTCGTCACCGACGTCAGTGGCGGCGAGGAGGCAACCGAACTCCAGCGAATCCTCGACGAGAGCGACGAGAACGCGGGGAACCTCGCCGAATTCGCCATCGGAACGAACCCCAAGGCGAAACTTATCGGGAACCTGGCCGAGGACAAAAAGCGGGCGGGGACGATGCATTTCGCCATCGGCGACAACGAATCGCTGGGCGGGACGACGAAGAGCGAGATCCACCTCGACGGTGTGCTCCGCCACCCGACGATCACACTCGACGAGACGGTCGTGGTGGAGGACGGCCGACTGCGGACGGAACTGCTCGACGACTAGCGGGAGATCAACGCAGCCATGTCCATCGATTCAATCACCATCCGTCGCCTCTCGGTGCCCATGCACCAGTCCTACGGCAGTGCTCACCACCGGGATTTCGACGAGATGGAATCGACTCTCGTCGAGATCACCGGAGAGGGAGAGTACGGCATCGGGACCGCCGATGCGACACCGGGATACTCCATCCAGACACACGACGAGATCGTCGCCAGTCTCCGAGACCGACTCGGCCCGGCGGTACTCGAGGCCGACCCGAGGACGCCGAACGCCCTCCTCGAAGTATTCGCCGCGGTCGATCAGATCCCGAACGCGAAATGTGCACTCGAAGTCGCCTTCCTCGACTGGTATGGCACGGTCCACGACCAGCCACTATCCGAACTCCTCTGGGGCGCGCGACGCGACCGGGTCCCGCTCAACGGCTGGGTCGGCATCGATACGCCCGAGACGATGGCTGAGGAGGCAAGAGAATGGCTCGCTGACGGCTATCGGTCGATCAAGATCAAACTCTCCGGGGACGCCGACACCGACGTCGAGCGAGTCGCAGCGGTGTGCGATGCAGTCTGCGAGGAGGGGATGGACGTGCGGGCCGACGTGAATCAGGGCTACGACGTCGAGACGGCCATCGAGGTCGCAAAGCGCCTGGAGGATTACCCGCTGACACACCTCGAACAGCCCGTCCCGAAAGGTGACGTCGACGGTCTCGCCAGGGTGACCGATTCCACCTCGACGGTCATCATGGCCGACGAGGCCATCCAGACCGCGGCGGACGCGTTCGACATTCTCGCCCGGGGCGCGGCCGACCGGATCAAGGTCAAGATCCTCAGGATGGGTGGCGTCCTGGGGACCCGTCGAGTGCTCGAAGCGGCCGCCCTCGCGGACACGACGGTCGTGGTCGGCCACGGGTTCGGCCTCTCCCCGGCAACGGCGGCCGAAGTGACCATGACCGCGACACACGACGCCGTGTTCGGCGCCGTGGAGAGTGTGGGCCCGCTCAAGATGGCCGCCGAACCGTTCGCGGGACTCACGATCGAGAATGGGTATGCCGAACTGCCGACCGGGAGCGGCCACGGTGTCGATGTCGATCGGTCGGCGCTCGAGGAGGTCACCGACGAGACACACACGGTCTCCTGACGCTCCCGCTCAGAGCATCGGCCAGTAGAGCCACCAACTGAGCGCGGTCACGACCGAGGCGACGACCAGCGACAACAGCCCGACGAAGAACACGTCTCGATTGTGCAACCCACTGTAATGTTCGTTGACGATGAGGACCGTCGGCAGATGAAACGGCAGGAGCGTCGTCGAACCGACGATGATGACGGTCGAGAAGGCGAAAAACAGCGGTTCGATCGAGAGCGTCTCCGCGAGCGTGATGATGACTGGGAGGGTAATGGCCAGACAGGCCGAGGCCGTCGAGAACAGGAGTCTGAGCAGGACGACGCCGAAGAGAACGATGGCAATGGCCAGCCAGACGGGGTAGGTCGTCAACGGAACGAGCCCCAGTAGCCACTCGATCAAGAACGCCATCGCCCCCGTCTGCTTCAGCGACGCGATCAAGGAGAGGATCGCACCGAAGAGCAGAAGAATCCCCCAGTTGACGGTCCGAAGATCCTGTTCGGTGAGGACACGAACGCCGGGTGCAGTCAATACCACGACGGCCAACATCGGCGGTACGATCGTCGATAGTCCAGTTAGGGAACCAATAACCCAGAGGGCGATCGTCGCGGTAATGACGACGGCGACGACCTTCTGGTCGTGGGTGATATCGACTGTCGACGCCGCTGTGTGTGAGACGGTTACCGTATCGTTCACCGAGAACACCTCGGCGAGGACGAGGGCGCTCACTCCATAGATGACGACGATCGGTGGCAGCATGTACACCAGCCATTCGAGCCAGGTGATCGCCCGGATGTCGATCCGGATGATCTCCGAGGAGAGAATCGCCATTCCGCCGCCGGTCATGAGAGCCAACGACGCTATCGGGTTGATCTGCCCGACCAGGAGGTAGGCGGACCGGAGGAAATCGTTTCGCTCGCTCAACTCGTACAGGTCGTTGAGACGATCGACGATCGGGACGAAGGTGACCGTCCTGGCGATCCCCGAGGGCATGAACAACGCCGTCGTCAACAGGTATCCCGAGAGCCGATGAAGCGACCCTTTCGGTGTGCTCGAGGCGGTCAGGAGCTGTCGAGCGACGTGCTCGTCGAGCCCGACCTTCGTAATCGCCTCACCGAGGAGGAAAAGCAGGAGGAGAAAGAAGACGAGTCGAGAGGCGAACCCGGTTGCAGCCGCATCGAAGGTGTCGGTGACCCCGAGCAACGGTAGTAAGACCACACTCAACAGGCTCGAGACGCCCAGTGGAACCGGTTTGGTCACCCACAGAACGGCGGCAAAGACGAAGATGGTCAGGGACCGCTGGGCGGTCACGGAGAGTGATGTCTCGAGGAATATCCCGGTGAGGAGGACGGCGAGGGCGAGTAGGGCACCGACTGCTGGCCGGACCGCCCAGACCGTCAATAATCGCCCGAGACGTCCTATCCGTTGCATCTACCGCACAATCGTAACGGGGGATGATTACTACTTCGGTCGCCCCCCTCCGAACACTTATCTCCTCTCCCCCGTACCGGAGAGTGTGCGATGACAACAGCACTCATTGACCAGGATATCCAGCCGACTGACCTCCTCATCGAAACGCTCGATGCCGGAATCGAGACGACGGTTGGCGGCGATCCCGATGCGGCGGCGCTGATCCAGTCGTTGAAGGAGACGGATGTTCTTTTCACCACGTCGCGACTCCCCGTTACTCGTCGGGTGTTGACGGAGACCGACCTCGAAGTCGTCGGCAAACTCGGGACCGGTATCGACAACGTCGACCTTCGTGCTGCCGAGGACCTCGGCATCCCCGTGACATACACGCCTGGGATCAACGCCCTGTCCGTCGCGGAACACGCCCTCGGGTTGACGCTCGCCGTCCTCAGACGGACACCGCGGCTGCAGGAGATCCTCGAAGGTGGTGGATGGCGGGACGAGACGCCGATCGGGACCGAATTGGCGGAAAAGACCGTCGGGATCATCGGATTCGGAAATATCGGCAGCCGACTCGCCGGCCTCCTACAGGGATTCAACGTCCAGTTACTGATCTACGACCCCTACATCCAACCCGAGGACACCCAGATTCTCGGTGGGACTCGCGTGGACCTCGACCGGTTGCTCCAGTCGGCCGACGTCGTCAGCGTCAATGCATCACTGACCGACGAAACACGAGGAATGATCGGTGCCGACGAACTCTCTCGGATGCGGGACTCCGCCGTGCTCGTCAACACGGCCAGGGGTCCAATCGTCCGCGAAGATGCGCTCGCGGAGGCCCTTACCACCGGCGAGATCGCGGGGGCCGGACTCGACGTCTTCGAAACGGAACCGCTCTCACCAGCGTCTCCACTTCACGAGCTAGATTCGGTCGTTCTCACCCCCCACAGTGGGGCACGGACGGCCGAGGCCGCCGAAGCCACGATCGAGAGATTGGCGCAGAACGTGAACGCGATACTCGCCGGCCGAGACGTCCCGGACCGATATCTGGCAGTCGCTGGCGCTTGATGTCGTCTGGGTACGAGCGCCACCGCACTGAAACGATGGAAACACTTATTGAATAACCCGAACCCTTGTTTGGTGGGTATTAGCACAATGGAACTCGGAATCGCCGGTAACACGGCAATCGTGACCGCAGGCGGTAACGGACTCGGAAAAGCAACGGCGATGGAATTCGCCCGAGAAGGGGCCAACGTCGTCATCAACGACATCAGCCAGGAGGCCCTGGACGAAGCAACAGCGGAGATATCGGCCGTCAGCGAATCGGGTGCCGAGGTCCTCGCGGTGCAAGGCGACTTGACCAGCGCGGCGGACATTCAGGAACTGGTCGCCGTCACCGTGGACGAATTCGGTGGTATCGACCACCTCGTGACGAGTGCCGGTGGTCCCCCGTCCGGGCCGTTCCTCGAGATGGACGACGACGATTGGCAGTTCGCGTACGAACTACTTGTCATGAGTGTGGTACGACTGTGCCGAGAAGCCTATCCCCACCTCAAAGAAGACGGTGGCGGAACCATCGTGAATTCGACGTCGCGGAGCGTCAAAGAGGCAATCGATGGCCTCGTCCTCTCGAACGCCGTTCGATCCGGGGTGGCTGGACTCGCGAAGACGCTCTCGATCGAATTCGCCCCCGACGTCCGGACGAACGTCGTGATGCCCGGTCCAACGGAGACACAACGGCAGGTCGATCTGATCAACGCTGCCATCGACCGGGGCGAGTACGACTCATACGAGGCCGCTGTCGAATCCAAATCACAGGGGATTCCCCTTGGACGACTCGGGAAGCCAGACGAGTTCGGCGAGTTCGTCGTCATGCTGTCCTCGCCAGTCGCGAGTTACGTCAACGGGACCGCGATAGCCATCGACGGCGGTGCGATGTCGTCCAACGTCTGAGCGACACCGGTTCCCGTTCTCCGTTCAGCACGGTCTTCGCTCGCTCGGTTCACCTCCAATCGTTCGTGTCTGGAGCAGCCGGTCCGTAAATATAGAGGGATCTATCCCAAAGGTTTATTATAATACGACATAGTGTACCATTCGCACATGCCCAACAGGCGTGATTTCGTAAAGCTGGCAGGCACAGTCTCGGTAGCAACAACGATGGGATTGGCCGGTTGTTCGGGGAATGGCGACGGTGGTGATGGCGGCGATGGTGCCGATGGTGGAGACGGTGGCGATGGTGGTGGCGGAGACGGCGGAGACGGCGGAGACGTCTACCCCGAAGAGGGCCGGTCGATCGAGTACATCGTTCCGTTCAGTGAGGGCGGGGGCACGGACACGTATGCCCGACAGATCATGGGCAAGACGACCGAGATGCTTGGCCTCAATCTGCAGGTCAACAACGTGCCGGGGGGAGCGTCCCTCCGTGGAACTGAACAGATCGTGAATGGGAACCCGGACGGCTACGAGATGGGTGGATTCAATCCACCCTCCACACCGTTGTCGTACCTCGTGTTCGAACCGGACTTCGATCTCACCGAGGTGAAGGGGGTCTGCACGTACGCGACGACGCCGTACGTCATCATCGCGAACACGGATCTGGAGGTCGACGGATTCGGTGACTTGGTGGATCGGTACCAGGATGGCGAGTTCAGTGCGATCGGCGGGTGCCAGGCCCAGGGTGGTCTCAACCACGTCGGATCGCTGGTAATGCGGAATCAGATGGGACTCGAATGGGAGAACTACGTCGGTTACGATGGCTGCGCACCTGCTGGCCAGGCCGTCGCTTCGGGCGAGATTCCGGCCACGATCGGCTCCGACCTCGCCATCGAAGGCGTCGTCGAATCCGGTCGGGCCGAGGTCGTCGCGGTCATGATGAGTCAGGGGAGTACGGTCTTTCCCGACGCGGAGTCACTCACGGACCAGGGCTTCGACAACATCGACTACATCGGCGGACTCAATCGCGGGATGTACATGCCCCCGGGAGTTGACGACGAGAAGATCCAGACCCTGTCCTCGGCGATCGAGGAGGCAATTCAGTCGGACGAGCTACAGCAGTGGTCCGAGGAGTCCGGGAATGGACTCTCGTACGGCCCCCCCGAGAACGCGGATGCACTGGTTCAGGATTCCATCGAACAGATTCCCCAGCAAGTCGACATCGAGCAGATCAGGGAACTTGCCCAGGAGTAATCGACCCACTCTGGTTTCCGCTGACCCGTGAATCTGCGTCGACTGGAGTCCCGTGAGCGACGTCGGTATCGGCGGCCAGACGAACCTCCGGTCTCGATCGTGGACCGACCGACCCCGGCCACCACCTGACATGAGCGAAACACACCGATCCACCGAACGATTCGATCCTGGAACACATTTACTGGACAGTGGGACGCTGGTCGAGGACGGAGCGGACCCGGCAGTGTCGACCCCGGTCCGACACCGCTGGGAGCGAAAACTCGCGGCCTTCCAGGGGGCCACCATGGATTCGGACCGATTACACCAGGCACTGGCGTCGCTCCTCGAGACGACAGCCGAAGCCGTCGAGGTGACACCGGTCGAGGAGAGTGAAAGGGTCTCCGTGCTGCAGGATGGGGTCCTCGTCGGGCAATGGGTCTCGCTGGCGGCCCTCCTCGCCGACGTCACTGCCTCGGCGGTGCTCGCGGAAACCGACGACCAGTGGGACGCGTTCGCCCCAGCAACGCGAGGCCATATCCTCTCGACGTTGCGGATTTACGTCCCCTCGTGTCCCATCTGTGGGTCGGGCGTCACCCTGCAAACGGGTGGGTGTCAGTGTGGCTGTGAGGGGACCGATGACTATTCGTTCGCCTGTTCGAACGACGAGTGCTCGGCCCGGATCTATCGGATCGATAAGAAGACCGCCGATGCGTTTCTGTGAGTGAACCGGTACAAAATGCAGCCCGAACGTTTATCTCCCCGACCAACCGAACAGCAATCATGACCGTACTCGCAGCAGTCGACAGAGACGACGCGGACTCGGGAGTCGTCCAGGAGGCCAAACGGTTAGCCCGTGCGCTCGAGACCGATCTCGTCGTCCTTCACGTGATCAATCGCGACGATTTCGTCGCGACGGAGTTACAGAGTATGGAGGAGCGAGACGAACCGATTCAGATGGACGAGATGAAACAGCACGCGGCCGATATCGCCGAACGAGTTGGTGACGTGACCGATATGGCGTTCGAATCGGTCGGACTCGTGGGCGACGTGCCAGCGCGTGTCTGTGACTACGCCACGGATATCGAGGCGGATTACGTGGTCATCGACGGTCGAAAACGAACGCCCATCGGCAAGGTAGTGTTCAGCGACGTCACCCAACAAATCCTCCTCAATTGCACCTGCCCGGTCGTGACGGTCCTCCACGACAAGTCCGAGGAGTAGTGAATCACCGTCACCGACGATGTATCCACCCGCTACCCTGTTGGCTCCCCTCGATTCGGCGTGGTGGCGTCGTGAGGAGCGTTCTTCGTGACCACTATTCGTGATATCACTCGCGTCTGGCACAAACTGGGGCATCGGGAACACGTCTTCTTCTGGGTCACGCTCGGTCTGGCGATAACGAAGACGGGCCGCAGTTTGTTACCACCACTCCTTCCCGCGATCGTCACGGACCTACAGATTAGCTCGACGATGGCCGGCATCGCGCTCTCCCTCTCCGCGATATTCTACGCCCTCCACCAGTACCCTGGTGGTCATCTCTCGGACACCCTCAGCCGGAAGACGATTCTGGTGGCGGGACTGGGTGTGGTGGCCGTGGGTGGCGTGACGTTTCTCACGACGAACACACTCCTGGGTTTCGTGGTCGGTGCTGCGATACTCGGTGCTGGGGTCGGTATCTACGGGCCGGCCGACAGGGCCCAGGTGACCGAACTGTTCACCGAGAGACGTGGTCTCGCATTCGGCTTCAACACGTCCGCAACGGACATCGGTGGCGTGGCAGCGACCGTCATCGCGACCGGCGCCATCGGCTATGGGGCGTGGCGACTCGCCTACGGACCGGTCGTTATCGGCGCCGTTCTCATCGCGGTGCTCCTCGTCGCTCTCATTCGGCACCCGCTCCGGGCAGGAACTATCGGTTTTCCGATCCGCGGCACCGCGACACGAATCTATGGAACGTCGGCGGTCCGAAACGTGATCGCGGCGTATGCCCTCTTCAATATCGTCGTCCAGGGCGTCATTGGATTTCTCCCGACGCTTCTCCACGTCGAATACGGCTATTCGCTGGCCCTGGCGACGCAATTGTTCGGCCTCGTCTACGCAGTCGGCCTCGTGGTTCGGCCGATTGCTGGCCGAATCAGTGATACCGTCGCCAGACCAGTGGTCGCTACGGCGGGGTTGGCGGTGGCTGGTATGGGTATCGTCGTGATCGTGAGTTCCCCGTCACTGCCCGTCGTGGTGGGTGGCGTTACGTTGTTCGCTATCGGACAGAAGGCGTTCCCGCCCGTGATGCAAGCCTATCTGATGGACGGATTTCCCGTCGGGAGTATGGGTGGCGATCTCGGTCTCTCACGTACCACGTACATCGGAATCGGGAGTATCGGGCCCGCCCTCGTCGGATACACGGCGTCGATTACGACGTATCGATTTGCGTTCGCCGGCTTGCTCGTCGCTATCCTGCTCGCGACGGTGATCATCGTGGCCACCGATACCGGTGGCTAATCGTCTGCGGCACAGCGGGCTATGCTGCCATCGGTTCGGATGGTTCCCGACCAGTACTGCCAGCAACATCTATCAACCATCACGACAAAATGTTAAATAGTGGCAGTGCATTCCTTTCACCTGATGAGTGCTGACATACCATGGGACAGCCAGAGACTCTTCGGCACTGTATCTGGTTTCCAGCGGATGAACGGGTGGGTGGTCCGATCGATGGATGAACTCTCCTGGAAGAACCCCGGTCCTGGTGACCACTGATCAGCCCCGCCGACACACTATGACAGATACCAATACCATCGTGGATCGAGTCCTCGACTCCGAGCGCCTGCTTCCGCTGTTGCTGTTTCTGGTCGGTGCGTTCGTCTTCGTGCGGTCGTTTTCGTTCGGCTCGACAGCTGGGCTCTTTCCGAAAATGACCAGTGGTGTCGTGATCGTGGGCTCGTTGTTGTTGATCTTCGAGAATAACCTCCCGAAGCAACTTCGAGAATACGTCTCCGAATCCGCGGAGCTACTCGGCTCCCAGGAGGATTTCGAGAAAGACGTAAAAGAAGACATCGGCAAGGTGGAGACGGACGAAAAAACGGACGAATCCCACGCAGCGGAGGGCCGGTGGGGAATGTCACCCCCGGTATTCACGGGTGTGTCCATCGTCGGCTACTTCGTATCGTCACTGTTATTCGGGATGTTGTGGATGTCGCCGGTGTTCGCATTCGTCTATTCGACGTGGTCGAGACACAGTTGGTCTCTCAGGATCGGGCTGTCCGTGATCGCGTTCGTCCTCGCGTACGCCTTCCAGTCAGTGCTAAATCTCCCCATCTCGGGCGGCATTCTGCTCGAACCCGAGATCGGTCTGTGGGGGATCTGAATGGCTGCTATCGTCCCCGTCCTCGCCGAGTCGTTGCAATTCATCTTCACCGGTCAGACCCCGCTCTGGATCATTGCCGGACTTCTCCTCGGCATCCTCTTCGGGGCGCTCCCCGGGATCGGTGCGACGCTCGGGATGGCCATCATCCTCCCGCTCACGATACCGCTCGACGGAACGGACGCGATCATCCTCCTGATAAGCATCTACAGCGGTGCGATGTACGGAGGGTCGATCTCTGCCATCCTCATCAACGTGCCGGGGACTGCTGGTGCTGCAGCCACGACCTTCGACGGGTACCCGATGTCGAAGAAGGGTCAGGCTATCACCGCCCTGACGACGTCTGCGACGAGTTCCGCGCTGGGGGGGCTGCTAACGATCTTCGTTCTCATCCTCATCTCCCCGCTGATGATCGAACTCGTCCTCCTGTTTGGCTCTCCGCATTACTTCCTGCTGGCCATCCTCGGATTGGCGATGATATCCGTCATCACGAAAGGCTCGGTCGTCAAAGGGCTCGTGGCCGGGGCATTCGGGCTGATGTTGATGACGGTCGGCATCGCTCCAACCGTTCCCGTACAGCGGTTTACCTTCGGCTCGACGATGCTGTACAGCGGGCTATCCTACATTGCGATCCTAATCGCCCTGTTCGCGATTGCGGAGATGATCCGTCTCGCCTCCGAGGAGAAGATATCCAAAGAAAGTGTCGAGTTGCAGGGAAGTCGACTCTCCGGGGTGAAGAATACGATCTATCACCCACTCCTCGTCGCGAAGTCGGCGATCATCGGGATGCTGGTCGGCGCAGTTCCGGGCTCGGGCGCCTCGGTGTCGAACTTCCTCTCGTACGGTGAGGCCGTTCGATCTTCCAAGCATCCGGAGGACTTCGGCACCGGAATCGGCGAGGGTGTCATTGCCTCCGAGAGTGCAAACAACGGCACCGTTGGTGGGTCTCTCGTGCCGACCTTCGCCTTCGGCATCCCGGGGAGTGGTTCGACGGCCGTCCTCCTCGGGGGGCTGATCATGCACGGATTACGTCCAGGTCCGGACCTCTTCACCACTCAGCTCAACGTGACCTACAGCGTCCTCCTGGCATTGTTGGTCGGTAATTTCATCATCGTTCTCGTCGGCCTCACGCTGGTGCCAAGAGCCGGGTACCTCACCAGGATCGACACCCACCTGATCATTCCGTCGATCATCGTCCTCTCGTTTCTGGGATCGTTGGCTCTCCGGAACAACTGGGTCGACGTCGCGACCATCGTCGTCCTCGGATTCGTCGGCTTCTACATGAAAAAGCACGACTACTCGGTGATCGCCTTCGTCCTCGGTGCCATCCTCGGACCGATAGCCGAGTCGAACATGTATCGATCTCTCTCCGTCTCTGGTGGCTCGTTCGGTATCTTCGTCTCCGATCCATTATCTATCGGACTCGCGGCGTCGATTCTGATCATCCTCCTGGGACCAGTCATCAAATCCGTGCTCAGTCAACGGAACAGTTCTTCCGCCTGACGCGCCCAGGGACCCCGATTTGTGGGACCGGTGTTCTCCGACGTCAGCCATCCACGAACGAGTCTGGCACAGTCGAGGAATCGATACCGAGTGAATCCGCCAGCGCGGCGAGGTCCCTCGCATCCGCGGGAGAAACGGAGACGCCGCGTTCGAGACTCCGCCGTGTCGAACGGAACTCCGCCTCACCGGGGAGGAGCGTCGTCTCGCCTCGCGCAGCAGTACCGACACCGATTTCGGGATCGTAGTCCGTCTCACGGACGTACGCGGCCATCGCGCTCGCGCGCTCTTCGATACGGGATCGAGTGGAAAATTCAGTCACGTCGACGACGAAAAACGCGGCGTGGTTGCCCCATAGCACGTCGGCCATCCCCGACACCGAACCGTCCGAGACGCTGGCCGCGAGCAACTCCGACAGTACACCGAGCGCAAACCCCTTGTGACCCGCTGTCTCGCCACCGAGCGGCCTGATCGCGCCGACACCTTCACGCTCGAACGCCGCCCCATCACGCAGGGACTCTCCCGACGAATCGACGACCCAGTCCTCCGGAAGCCGATCGTCGTTGACCGCTCGTTCTTTGATCTTCCCGTGGGCGACCTGCCCGGTGGAGAGGTCTGCGGTCAGGGGAAACTCCAGTGCCGAAAACGTCGGGATACCGATCGAGATCGGATTCGTCGAGAACCGCCGCTGGGCGCTTCCCGGCGGCGCGACGTACGCACTCCCGGGATTGCTGACGAACGCGACGAACCCCATTCCCGCTTCGCAGGCCTGTTCTGCGAACTCTCCCACCCGACCGATGTGAGAGGTCCTCTTCAGTCCGACGAGACCGACACCGCGGTTTCGAGCCTTCTCCACGCCAATCTCCACCGCCAATGCTCCGACGGCTTGCCCAAAGGCCAGGTTCCCGTCGATAGTTGCCCACGCGTCGTCCTCGTCCGCGACTGTCGGGACCGATCCAGGGTCGATCCGCCCCGTCGTTATCTCGGTCGCGTATTTCGAGACGATCTGGCGCACCCCGTGGGAACTGTGCCCGCTCGTGTCGGCATTCACGAGGATCGCTGCGACTTTCGGTGCAATGTCCGGGTGGGTGCCCAGTTCGCGGAGGAGCGTTTCGGTGAAGTCTTTGAGGGATGGTACCGATACTCTCACCATGGCTTCCTCTAGGGGATTACCGTAATATAGCTGCCGGCAACCCCGATTCGAATACGGCCGGCACCCGCCAGGGGGCAACACGTTCGTCGCAGCGTTCTCGTGGCGATCTCATGAGGGCCCGTGGCAATTGAGCGCATCCGGCCGATGGCCGAAATAATATGATACGTTTATTGCTCCCCACCGTGTTATGTTAATTGGTGCCAATGACCATCGATTGACGGCACCGTCACCGGCCGAGGTCCCCCTCCCCCACAGACCAATTCAAATGTCCATTGGTTCACACCATTGTCACTGTCCATGCAATCGGGACTTCGGCCCTCTTTTGACCGTGGGACGAGAACGGAATGGGCGGCGTCGCTGATCGAGCGATCCGAACTCAGCCCTCGACGAGATTCTCTTCCCACTCGAGATACCGTTTCATCGCCTCTCTCCCCTGCGAATACGGTTTTGGGACGGCCTCCCTGTCGTCCGAGAGATATCGGGGGACGTCCGTTTCGAGTGGGTGGCCGTCTTCGACCCACGCGGCCACTCCACCCCGGACAGCCACCAGTTCGACAGCTGGGTCCCCCGCGGTTCCCTGGATCGACGATTGGGCTATTGCCCGACGGGAGACGTCGCCATCGGCACAGGTTATCACGATGCGGCCAGTGTGCTCAGCCCCCGCGAGTACCGCTTCGAGTTCGTAGCGAGATGCCCATCCCGCCCCGGCGATATGGCCGTCGTCGTACGCCGCTCGGTCGCGGACGTCGATGATCTCCACCTCGTCGGTCGCTCGCCACTCGATCAGTTCGGCTGGTGAAATGGTCGCTGCCGCCTGCTCTACGATTTCGTCACCAAGCGACGTCTTCGGCCGCCCCGTGGCGACAGCTCCGCCGTGTTCTTTCCACGCCGATAGCCCGCCACGAACGACGCTTACGTTCGGATACCCCATTCTGTCAAGCCAGTAAGCGGTGATCGCGGACCGGACGTGGGAATTCGAGATGAGCACGATCTCCCCCGTTCGCACGCCGATGTGACTTCCCGCCGTCTGGATGAGTTGCCCACCGGCGACCGATATCGCCTCAGGATGGTGTTCTGCACTGTACTCGTCGTCGGTTCTGACGTCGAAGACGTACACCGATTGGGTGGACTCGACGGTATCCTCGATCCGATCCAGTTCAGCCGGGGAGAGCCACTCGACCGACGTATTTTGGAGTAGCGCTGTCGTCTTCTCCTGGAGGTCTCGATACCGGTCGGCGGGGATTTTTCTGTCCCGGACCCGTTCGCTCCCCGCCGCGAGTTCGTACCCCTCGAGTTCCCACCCCATGGTACCGTTTTCGAGTTCGTAGACCTCGTCGAACCCCAGTGCCCGAAGCGTCGCGGTTCCGATGATACTCCGAGTTCTCCCCGCGCAATGGACGACCAACGGTTCCTCGGCGTCTCGTACCGCCTCCGCGAACAACGCGAGATCGACGCCTTCGACGTTGATCGAACCTGGAATCGACCCGTACCGATCGTACTCCGGCGGATTACGGACGTCCACGATCGTGACGTCCTCGGCGATCGATGCAAGCTCTTTGGGCCCGATCTTGGGCAGGGATTCGGCGTTCGCCACGACCTCCCCGAACTCCTTGCTCTCATAATGAAACGCCGTCGCGTGAACGCCGTCTTCGGCTTCGACGAGGTCGTATCCTGCCGCACGATATGCGGCCAGCCCTCCGTCGAGATAGTCGACCGTGGCATACCCAAGCCGTTCGAGCCATCTCGCGTCGTCGTCGGCACGCTCGCCGTGATCGTCACAGAGGATGACCGGTGTCTGTGGATTGGGGACGACGTCTGGCAGTCGATCTTCGATAACTGCTCGTGGTACCCAGGTACTCTCTTTGATATTCCCCTCGACGTAGTCGAGTGATGGTCGAATATCGATCACGGCGACTGGAGTGGCTGAATCGATGGTGTTTCGGACACCTGCCGGTGAAACGGGTTCTACCATGTGGGATACGGTAGCATACCGTACGTACAGTATTCAACGTATCGGCGGCGCCCTTCTCGATACGATCACGAACTGTGCGACTGCCTCCCCAGACGATAGTGTCGCCATTCCAGTTCGAACACCCTCCCGATCGATGTTGTTCCGTGTTGTCTATACACACATTTATATCCGGTCCAGAGCTATCCATCGTATGGATTACGGACTCGAAGGAAATGCGGGGTTAGTTCTCGCCTCGAGCCGGGGCCTGGGGAAGGCCTCGGCGACGGCGCTCGCGAACGAGGGCGTGAACGTCGTCGTCAACGGACGGGACGAAGATACGCTCGCAACCACCGTCGCCGAACTCCGGGAGACCGCGCGTGGCGACGTCGTCGGGGTGACGGGGGATATCACCGACCTGGCTGCGATCGAGACCCTGGTCGAGACCACCGTCGCGGAGTTCGGTGGCATCGATCATCTCGTGACGAGTGCTGGCGGCCCGCCCAGACAGGGATTCGAATCGGTAACCGACGAGGAGTGGTACGCGGCGTACGATCTTCTGGTGATGAGCGTCGTCAGGTCGATCCGGGCGAGTCTCCCGCATCTCCGCGAGAGCAGTGGCACGATCGTCAACATCACCTCGCGCCGGACGAAAGAGGCGACGCCGTCGAACGTCCTCTCGAGTTCGGTCAGGATGGCGATACCGGGACTGATGAAAGCGCTGAGTCGCGATCTCGCCCCGGAAATCCGGATCAATACGGTTCGACCAGGGCCGTTCAAGACCAGCAGAAACGATCCCGAGAGCTGGGAGCGAAAACGACAGCCCGTCCCCCTCGACCGGGTTGGTGAGCCGGGAGAGTTCGGCGACGTGGTCGCGTTCCTCTGTTCGGAGCGGTCGAGTTTCGTCACCGGCGCCTCGATCCCGGTCGATGGTGGAGCGAGTCACGCGACGCTGTGATACCGTGAATCGAGGTCCACTCGCAGTATCCGGGCACCGTCAGCGAATGCGGATGCCACCGCCGTCTCTGTGAACCGATTTTAGTCAGTTTCAAGTCGCTGAGTCTGAAGTAGTGAATAGAATGTATAGCATGAACCAGAATGATCGGTCGATATCACTATTCGTCATGGTCTCCCACGCGGTCGTCCACACGTACGAACTCTCGATACCGATCTTGATGGTGATCTGGCTATCCGAATTCGGCCTCTCCACGACCGTTCTCGGCGCTGGCGTCGCCGTCGGGTATGGGTTGTTCGGGCTGGGCTCTCTCCCCTCCGGCATCCTGGTCGATAGATTCGGGTCCCGTGACCTCGTCATGGTCGGTCTCGGCGGGATGGGCGTGTCCTTCGTCGTCCTGAGTATGGCCCGGGGGATCGTGACCATCGTTATCGCCCTCGCGCTCTGGGGAATCGCCGCCAGCATCCACCATCCGGCAGCACTCGCGCTGATCTCGACCGGCGTCGAAGAACAGGGGACCGGGTTCGCCTACCACGGGATGGCCGGAAACTTCGGCATCGCGTTCGGGCCCCTGCTCACCGCGATCCTCTTGCTCGTATTCGACTGGAGACTGGTAACCGTCCTGCTGGCGGTTCCAGCCGGTGTCGCCATCCTCTATGCTTTCTCCGCCAGTTTCGACCAGACTGCTGCCGTGGACAGTGCCGACATCGACCCCGACGACGGTGGGCCCGCCTCGTTCGCCGAGTTCGTCGCGAGTAGCCGGTCGTTGTTCACGCTTGGCTTCTTGCTGGCGATGTTCATCGTCATGATGAATGGATTGTTCTACCGCGGAACCCTGACGTTCTTGCCAGACGTCCTGACCGGACTGTTGCCCCCCGTCGTCGAGCAGTACTCGTTGTTCGAACCCGGTAGCACGCTCGCCGAGGAGTTCAAGCCCGCCTCCTATCTGTACGCTGGCCTGTTGACCGTCGGCATGGCCGGACAGTACGTCGGTGGGAAGTTGACCGACCGCATCCCGACGGAGATCGGACTCACCGTGATCTTCGCCGTCCTGGCGATCATCGCAGTTTCGTTCGTGCCGGTCGCGGCGGCGGGCATCTGGGCGCTGATCGCTATCAGCGCCACCTTTGGATTCTTCCTGTTCGCACTCCAGCCGATGTATCAGGCGACGATCGCCATCTATAGTCCCCCCGGTGGTCGTGGGCTCTCCTACGGGTACACGTACCTGGCATCGTTCGGTATCGGGGCCCTCGGCGCCGCAATCGCAGGCTCGTTGCTCTCTGCATTCTCCGTTCACCGGACCTTCGTCCTCATCGGCGTCTTCCCCGTGATCGGAGCGGCCCTCGGACTGATGCTCTACCGATCTGGGGACCAGTTGGTGAATTGATTCTGGGTGTAGCGGGACTGACGGCGCGAATCGTTCGGCCACTGCCACGCTGGATATCGGTTTGGTCCACGTCGTTCGCAAGTTATGTGTCCAATATTATCTATATTATGATGTGATGGCGATCACAACTATCGTCATAATTATTTACTCGTCTAACTGTCGCCAGACGGGTTCGATTCCCGTACGGATACAGGTTTAGGGAAATTTGTAACACTGTCGTGCAACGCCTAAAATTCCGCACGAATATGGGCTGGTCACGTAGATATATTGCCATATTTTTACTATATCTCCGCACATGCGCACACACGTATGCATTTTTATCCGTTCGCGAGAGGAGTGTTAGTTCGCTCGTGGCGCACCCGCCGATCCAGCCGATCGGGATCTGGTACCTCCGTCACACGCCGTCTGTTGCCTCTAGTTGGCTCCGGGTACGTCCTGGTCGAAGGCACGGTGGGGGCGGCTTCGAATTCGACCCTGCAACTGGCCAGCATCGCACGGGTTGAATCCGGGGCCAAGTGTGAACTTCACCGCACTGTCTTCTGGCCGACCGGACCGCACCATCGGGTATGAGTAATTATTTGCACCGCTAATTTGGCAATTCAGGACTAGTAATCGTATTCTGATAGTATTGCAGCGGCGTCTCGACTGCGTTCTCGCCGTCATCTCCCCAACCCCATGCTTCGTCCATCGAATCCTCCCACGAGCGATGACACCAGTGAACACGGTTCGGGGCCTGGGTCGGTCGACGGTCGATTCCTTTGAAAAGGAGTGGCGATTCCAGCAGTATCTGGGGCTCTCGGCTGTATTCCCTCCCCTGAGCTGCTCGGCGGTGGACTTCCACTCGAGCTCGGTCATCTCTCGACGCCTCCCACTACGGTCGGAATTCGCTCTGGAGGGCTAGCTCCGCGATACGCTGTCCGTGGCCCACAGTTTGTTCGACAGTATCGATAATGCGTGTCGTAGCGTGGACCACTTCGGGCGGTCGGTCAGGCCCCGCCGGCTGTACGTCTCTCGCCGACCGCACGATCTCGGTGCTCGCATCGAGCGCCGAATGCGCCAGTTCGGCGGACGCATCCTCCAGTACTGCCGAGGCCGCCGTATCCACGACCTGGCCAGCATCCGCACCGATCGTCGTCAGCTCTTCCGATAGCGCTTCTGGGATGGGATACTCGCTTCGCGTGGTCGTCCGTGCAATCGTGACCGCACGAGCAGCCACGCTGGCCAACTGCCCGGCGAGCGCGTCGAACTCGGAGAGCCGAGCGCGTGTCACGCCGAGTTCGTCGAGTTCCGTCATATCCAGCAGGGACCGATTGAAATGCCGTCTGATCAGGCGACGATGCCGTTCGACCTCGTCGGTTCGATGACTGATGTGCTCGGACTCGCTCGCCCCATCCGCGAGGAGCGTTACGGCCGCTTCGTACATCGACAGTGTGATGTATTTCAGTTGGTCGGTGGATTGTCGAATCGACACGTCGTCGGCGTTCAGGAGGCCGCGAACGGTGACCTGGTGATCCGACTCGTCGGTGATCTCGAGACCCGCGAGATCACGAGTGCAGCCATCGATCGTCCGTCGTTGTGGGGACGTGATGCCGGACGCATTGTGAAACTGTATCTGGGTGAATCCCGCCGTGTACGCCGAGCGGACGATTCGTTCGACGACGGTCGCGTCCACGTTCTCCAGTTCGATCTCCGTCGAGGAGAGCTCGCTGCGTTCCTTTTCGTTCCACCGAACGACGAGTGAGCCGTCCCGATGTGTGTAGAGATACGCCGTCGCTCCAGCCCGAATGCCGTGGTCTTCCGCCCAGTGAACCGGTATCGAGACGGTGTAGGTCCCTCCACCGACCTGTTGGATCTTTCTGGTTTCCATGTTTCAGTATATCAACTCCGGGTCATTCTCGACGAGATACAGGGTTCGCGCGGCGATATTGACGCCGTGGTCGGCGACTCGTTCGAGATCACGGATAGTTAGCAGGACGACCGAAACGTCGTCCAGAACCTGTTCGACACTCCAGGGATCGTCAGCCGTGGCTTCTCGTTCGATGAGATCGCGGACGACGCGTTCGCTCGCGCTGTGGCAAAGCGCGTCGATGTGGTCATCCCGGTCGGCGATACGGTGGCAGGTTGCAGCATCCTCCGTTCCGAACGCATCGAGGGCATCGGCAACCAGCTCCCGCGCCGCCGTGCCAATCTCCCTGATGGCGACCTCCGAGTTGGGCTGCCGTTCTACACGCAGTGCGTACTGCGCCAAATTTCTCGCGAGGTCACCGATCCGTTCGATGTCGGTCAGGATCTTGAAGGAGGCGGCGATAAACCGAAGGTCGCCCGCGACCGGTTGCTGGAGGGCGAAGAGGTCGATGCATCGCGACTCCAGCTCCAGATAGCGTTGATTGATCTGGTCGTCGCCCTCGATGACGCTTTTCGCGGCCTTTACATCGGTGTCTTCGAGGGCGGCAAGGCTTCGATCGAAGCGCTCCACCACCAGTTCGCCGAGCTGCTGGATGTCAGACCGGAGTTCTTCGAGGGACTCCTGGTATTCGCGTCGGGGCATTCGATCACCCGAATTTCCCGGTGATGTAGTCCTCGACGCGCTGGTTCTGGGGATTCTCGAAGATTTGATCCGTGTCGTCGTACTCGACGAGCTTTCCACCGGTGAGGAATACGGCCGTCGTATCGGAGATCCGGGCGGCCTGTTGCATGTTGTGGGTGACGATGACGACGGTGAACTCACTAGCGAGTTCCTCGATGAGATCCTCAATTTTCGCCGTGGCAACCGGATCGAGCGCCGAGGCGGGTTCGTCCATCAGGAGCACTTTCGGATCGACGGCGATCGCTCGAGCGATGCACAGTCGCTGTTGCTGACCGCCCGAGAGGTCGAGGGCACTCTTGTCGAGTTTGTCCTCGACTTCCTCCCAGAGCGCCGCTCGCTTGAGCGCCTGTTCGACGCGCTCGTCCATATTTTCGGTGTCGCCCTGGACGCGCAATCCGTAGGCGACGTTGTCGTAGATGCTCTTGGGGAAGGGATTGGGGTGCTGAAATACCATCCCGATCCGTCGTCGGAGCGCTACCGGGTCGACGTCTTCTCCGTAAATATCGGTCCCGTCGAACGAAAGCTCTCCTTCGATACGCGCGGCGTCGATCAGGTCGTTCATCCGGTTGAGCGACCGGAGAAACGTCGATTTCCCACAGCCCGACGGCCCGATGATGGCCGTCACCTGGTGTGACGGGATCGAGATATCGACCGCATCGAGTGCCGTTTTGTCGCCGTAGGAGACGGTGAGGTTGCGGGATTCGATCACGGCCGGACCCGGGTCGGTATTGGGCGTTTGTTCGCCGCCTCCGACGGTCGCTTCGTCCGTCGACGGCCCACTGCTCTCGGGTTCGTGAACGATACCGCCGGCTTCGCCGTCAGTACTGGAAATTCCGTTTGTCATGTTAATCACCTCTCTGGTATTTGTTGCGGATGATGATTGCCGTCCCGTTCATCAACAACAGGACGACGAGCAGGGTGACGACGCCGGCTGCCAGCACGCCGAACCGGAAGTCCGCGTCGAACTCCGAGGACCAGGCGAAGATCTGTCGTGGCATCGCGCTGAACTTATCGAAGAAGCCGTTCGGCGCCAGTCGGACGCTCGAGGCCGCCCCGATCATCAAAAGCGGTGCGGTCTCGCCGATGGCCCGTCCGAGCGCGAGGATCGTTCCCGTGAGGATTCCTGGGAGCGCTCGTGGAAGGACGACGTTCCGGGTGGTCTGCCATCGCGTGGCACCCATACCGTACGACGCCTTTCGCAGGGAATCCGGGACGGCGCGAATCGCCTCCTGGGCGGAGATGATGACGATCGGGAGAATGAGCAACCCGACGGTGAGCCCCCCGACGATGACGATACCGGAGCGCAGGCCCATTCCTTTGATGAAAAGCGAGAGCCCGAGCAGGCCATAGACGACCGACGGAACGCCGGCGAGGTTGCCGATGTTGATCTCGATGAGGTCGACGACTCGGCCGGCAACTCCCGTGTCCGGGGCGTATTCTTCGAGGTAAATCGCTGCGCCCACGCCGACGGGGAACACCGCGACGATGATGACGACGAGCATCATCACGGAGCCCACGAGGGGCGGATAGATGCCCGCTTTCTCTGGTGTTCGGGACGTCGGGCTGGTGAGAAAGCCCCAGTCCAGCCAGGGGTTCGGGCCGGCGAAACCGAACGTGCGGACCAGCAGGGCCGCGATGACGACGCCTGCGACGAGCACGACCGGGAACGCGAGGCCGCTGATCCCCACACGTCGTCGGATTACGCTCTCCAGATACGTTCCCGTCGGAATGAGCGTCGCGGTCGCGAGGACAACCCAGTTCTCGGCGTCGAGGCCCATCTGGGGCGCGAGAAACACGCCGGCAGTGACGACGGCGACCGAGGCGACTACACATTCGACGAATCCGCGGCCGTCGTCTCGCCGGACAGAAATACTGCGACCAAAGAGCACCGCGACAGGAACGGTCACTGACCCAATCAGCAGCACCCACTCCACCGGAAGTATCGGGAGCGACCCGAACAGTTCGGGAACGCCGGGCAGGAGTTTCGGCGTCGAGAACGCCACGTCGAACAGTTCTGTCCCGGTCAGCGGCGTTCGCACGGTGGCATCGACCGAGAGCTGTGGAACGCCGACGGTGGCGACGGCGGGGGCGATCAGGACGACGAACAGTCGCTCGAGAGCCGCGTCGGGTCGCAGTCGACGGTGGGCGGATATCGTGCCGACACCCGCGCCCAGTCCGAGGAGCAGTCCGGTCCACTCCGCCGGTGTGACGATTTCGATGAACAGCACGGCGATACCGGCCCCGGTGACCAGCCCCACGAGTGGAATCCCGACGCTGGCGACTGCGACTTCGCCTGCGGGCGGGTCCCTGGCGTAGTAGTACGCCGCGAGCCCCAACGATGGGGCCACGACGGTGGCGAACACGACCAGGTGCCAGCCGGTGTCGGCGGAGAAGGGTCGGAGAGCGTCGTTGAACACGTACACGAGCAGAAACGCGACCATGAGGAGGCCGAACACCGTCGACCCGAGCGTAAGCAGCTCGAACAGTCGGCCACGGAGTCGGCCGACTGATTGGGTTCCGTCGAATGTGCCAGCACTGGACGTTCGTGTGGAGGTTTCGTTTTTCATGGGCGGATCACCGCCGGAACAGATGCGACGGTTCCGAGCGGTGTCGCGGGCAGTTCGGCCGTCATTGATACTCCTCCCGGTAGTGTCTGGCAACGACGTTGCTCAGGAAGTTCATGAGAAATGTTATCGCGAACAGCGTCAACCCGAGCGCGAACATGCTCTTGTAGGTCGGCGACGCCGCGCCGACGTCGCTGGTGACCGCTTGCACCATGGCGGAGGTCATCGTCTGTCCCGATTCCGAGAGGCTCTCGAGTGGACTGGTGAGGTCGAACAGGCGTGGCCGGAGCCCCATGGCCATCACGACGATCATGGTCTCGCCGATGGCTCGCGAGAGCGCGAGGATGAACGAGGCGAAGATACCGGAGACGGCCGCCGGGATGACGACTCCCGTCGACACCTCGTACTTGGTCGCTCCGAGCGCATAGCCGGCCTGCCGTAGCGAGTCAGGCACGGCACTCATCGCGTCTTCGCTCAGACTCGACACCATCGGAATGATCATCACACCGACCATGATCGCGGCGCTGAGCACGTTGAACGTCCCGAGGTCGAGTCCGAACGTGCGGAGGAATGGCGTGAGGTAGATGAGTGCGAGATAGCCGTAGACGACCGTCGGGATGCCGGCGAGTATCTCCAGGCCGGGTTTGAGAACGGACTTGGCACGGGGCGTCGCGTACTCGCTGAGGTAGACGGCCGCGCCCACGCCGACCGGAATGGCGACCAGACCGGCGACGATGGTTACGAGTAACGTTCCCGTGACCAGCGGGAGGACGCCGAACTGCTCGCGACTGGTGATCCACTCGGTGCCGGTGAAAAAGGCAACTGGTTCGACCATGCGGAAAAAGGCCACTGCGTCGACAGCGAGCGCGGCGACGATACTGACAGTGATGACCACCGACAGCGCGGCACTCAGGAACAGGATCCACCGATAGAGCCGCTCCCGGGCCGCACGGCGCTTCTGGCCGCCGGACAGTTGCAACCGCGTCGACTCGTTACTCATTGGTAAGGGAAATTGTGTGATCGATCCGAATCGCTATCCGCTCAGTTCCCCGCGACGTCCTCGAGGGTGGCGAGGTTCTCGTCGCGCATCTCGACGCTGGACGGGACGTAGCCGATCTCACGAACCATGTCGGTCTCGGCCTTCTCGAGGTAGAAGTCGAGGAACTCGTAGACCTGCGCCTTCTCCTGTATCGACTGCTCGCTGCCGTAGATAAACAGCGGGCGGGCCATCGGGTACGTGCCTTCTTTGGCGGCTTGGAGGCTGGGTGCACCCGGCTCGTCGCCTTCCTCTGCGGCCACGCTGATGGCCTTGACCGCGTCGGCGTTCTCGTTGTAATACGCGTAGCCGAAGTACCCCATCGCGTACTCGGAATCCTTGATGCCCTGCACGATGAGGTTGTCCTCCTCCGTCGGCTCGTGCTGGGCGGTGTGGGCGTGGTCCGGCCCGATCACGTTCTCGTTGAACCAGTCGTAGGTACCGGACGTGGAGGCCGGTCCGTAGAGCTCGAACGGTTCGTCGGGCCACTCGTCGCGGATGTCCGACCATTTCTCTGCGCCGTCCTCGCGCCATATCTGGGACATCTCGTCGAACGTCATGCTGTCGACCCAGTCGGCGTCGTTGTTGACGGCCATCGTCAGCGCGTCGCTCGCGATGTGGAACTCGACCGCTTCGACGCCATTCTCTCCACAGTGGTCGATCTCTCCCTCTTTGACGGGACGCGAGGCACCGTTGATGTCGGCGTCGCCGGGGCAGAAGTGGTTCTCGAACCCGCCACCGCTACCGGTCGAGTCGACGGTCACGTTGACTTCGGGGTGTTGCTCCATGAACTGCTCGGCCATCGCGTCCGAGACGGGAAAGACGGTACTGCTGCCCGAGATGACGACGCTCCCTGAAAGGGTGTCGGCCCCGCCGTTCCCGTTGTCGTCTCCACCGCTACCGCCGTTGCCATCTCCACCGCTACCGTCGTTGCCGTCTCCACCGCTACCGTCGTTGCCATCTCCACCGTCGTCCCCGTCAGTATTCGACGTACAGCCTGCGAGTGCCAGCGTGCCTGCAACACCGGAGGACACCAGGAATTTTCGCCGCGATACCACGTCCGACAGACGCGCCGCATCTTGCGTCATCACCTGAAGCCGAGCGACACACTACTAAAGCGGTTTATAATAGGCCTATGGGTGGCTCTGAGGGATATGGGCCGATACGGTCGGGGTCAAAGCACTACCGTGGGATACGGAGTACTATATATCCCAGCCGGTGCCTCGATAGCGGGTCGTCGATCACGGGCGACCGACCGAGGGGACCGTTCGGATCGTAGCCGACTAGGGGACTACGGGTGAAACCTAGCAGCTGCTATGTCGGTCCGTGCGAAACGGCCAACTGGAGCCGACGATGACGTCACCACCCCATCCATCCCATATCGGTACTGGCCTCCAGGACGACCAGCCCCTCGATCGGTCGGCGTTACCTGGACAGGGGGGGGGGGGTGGAACGCCGGTGCCCGACCTCCGTCTGGCCGTCGTCAGGTACGACGACCGGCCCGATCGGGGAACGATCCATCCGTCAGGCCTGACCGGGCTCGAGCGAATGGAAACGTGGATATCGGTCGACATGTCCCTCGTGGCCGATCTCTCGACGTGTCGATAACGGGGCCGGGCAGGCGACCCGTGTCGATCGTGGGGGACGTCTCACCCAGCCCCAGTTGGGGTACGTAGTCCTATATATCTCTCAGTGGCGTACATACCCATCATAGCAGCAATTACCTCCGCTGGAGAGCACTATTCACACTGGAACCGGCAGCGGTCGGACACTGTACCGGTAGCAGACGCAGGCGGCTCTCGGTAACCACCACATGGAAACACGCAAAGCACAGCTCACGGGCGGTTCGACGTTTACGGTCTCGCTTCCCAAACAATGGGCGACGGATATCGACCTGGAGACGGGCGATACGATTCGTCTCTTCCCACGCGATCGGACCTTGATCATCCAACCCGCCGAGGACGTGACCGACAGATGGGCGATCGAGGTCGACGTCGGTGACCGGTCGCCGGCGGAGATCCAGCGAACGGTACAGGCCCTGTACACGACCGGGTTCAATTCGATGACGCTGTCGTCGGCGCGCGGAATCGGCGAGGAGGCGCGAACGATTCGGGCCGTCGCGCGGAAGTTCATCGGATTGGAGACGATCGAATCGACGGACCAGACGGTGACGCTGCAGAGTCTACTCGATTCGGCGACCGTTTCGGTCGAACAGTCCACGGTACAACTCACCCAGGTCGCGCTGGCGATGCACGCGGACGCGATCGAGGCACTCCTGCATGGAGACGACGAACTCGCCGACCTCGTCGCGGAACGAGACGATCAGGTCGACCGACTGTACGCGATGATCACCCGGCACTTCCAACGGTCGCTGGTGGACCTCCAGGAGACCGAAGAACTCTCCCTCGATCAATCGACGCTCTACGACTATCAGACGACTGCTCGGCAACTGGAGCGGGTCGGTGATCACGCCGAGAAAATTGCGGGCCTCGGACGGCGATTCGAAACCCCGCCGGATCCGGCATTCGCCGAACCGATTCGCGAACACTCGGCGTCGGCGCGGAACATTGTCGAACGGGCCGTCAACACCGTCTTCGGCAACGCCGGTATCGACGCCGCCCACGACGCGCTCGAAGAACGCGACGAGGTGACCGATTCACTCGAGGCCCTCGGACGCTCGCTTCACGATCGGGACGTCCCGGAAAGCCACCTCCTGGCACCGACCATCGACAGCGTGACGCGGACGGCGGAATACGGGGCGAACATCGCGGAAACCGCACTCCAGGCGGCGGCCCGCGAGAAAACGTTGTAGCCCGAGGGTCGTCTATAGAGATCGTGGTAGACGGTTGTACTCCCACGTTGGGCAATTATAATCGGTTATTACACAGCGACGACCAGCCCCAATCGAGCGATGTCCCTCGTGGAGGCGATAGAGAACGGGCGGCTGGGGTCGGCCTTCGAGGAGCTCCAACACACGGTCCGCGTCGAACAGAAACGAACCACTGCTGAACGGCAGGCCTTCGAAGCGTTCGGTCGACGGGTTCGACGACTCGCCGGGGCAGTAGAGCAGCCGACCTCGAGCACCGTCGTTGGCGATGGCGGGACCAGTGTTTCCGCAGCGATCGACCCGTTCCAGACCGAGCGGCGAGCCACCTCGAATACGGTGGCGGACGTCCGAACTGCGTACGAGGAGACGGTCATGAGCGTTGCACACTACGACGCCGAATACGACGACACCTACGCGACGAGCGTTCACGCCGAATTCGGGCGGGAAATTGGCGCAGCACTGACTCGGCCAGGCTGGTTCTCGACGGTCACGGTACAGGCACTCGTCGGGAAGATCGAGCAGGCCATCGCCGAACGGGAACCGCTCGAGACCGCTCTGGACAGGGAATATCGATCCCTGGAGACCACGTCCGACAACCTCCGGGATATCGAAGACGAACGTCGAACTATCGCGAGCATCGATTTCGAGGACGAACGGTTCGGTGCACTCGACGCCTATCGGGTTCGTATTGAGCTCTTATCCGAAAAATCCGAGCGGATAATCGACTCCCGCCAGTCGACGATCCACGACCATAGCGACGTCTACTCCATCGGGGATACCCCGGACGGCTTCTTCGAATACCTCTACGAATCGTACGAACCACGCTATCCAGTGCTGTATCTCGGCACCGACGTGGGGCGCAAACTGGAATCGACGGCCGATCGGATCCTCGATGCAATCGTCCAGAACTGGTAGTGCGACTGTCCGCCGGCGGATCGAGCGGAGCGCGATTGTGACTGGGCCGATGGACCCAAACAGTTAATATGAATACCTGTACAGATATTCATATGGACGACGAGCGGGACCTGGTAGCATCGGTCGAACAGTGCAGGGTCGATGCCGAAACACGGGCAGCAGACCTCACATCGGTCGCTGATTCCATCGATCAGACCGAGGTAACCGCCCACACGGACGTGTTCGGCGCCCTGTCGAGCGAGACGCGGTATCGCATCCTCCGATATCTCGCGGCGATCGACGACGAATGCTGTGTCTGTGAACTCGCGCCGTTGCTCGACGTGAGCGAGAGTGCCGTGAGTCACGCGCTGTCGGTGCTGGTCAGTGCCGGTCTCGTCACGAGACGCAAGGACGGCCGCTGGCGATATTACGACGTCTCTCAGCGCGCATCCGACCTCCTCGACGTGGTCGTCGAGGATTCCTCCGTAGCGGTGACGATATGAGCGACGACGTCGTCGGCCGGCTGTCGTTTCTGGATCGGTATCTCACGATCTGGATCTTCGCGGCGATGGCCGTGGGAGTGGGCCTCGGGACCGTCGCCCCGTCGGTGACCCGACCGATCCAGGGGTATCACCTCGTCGAGATCGGACTCATCTTGATGATGTATCCGCCGCTGGCGAAGGTCGACTACGGGAAATTACCCACCGTCTTCCGGAGTACGAGGATCCTCGGGTTGAGCCTCGTACAAAACTGGCTCATCGGCCCGACGGTGATGTTCGCACTCGCCATCGTCTTCTTCGGCGGCGTGGTTCCAGGGTTGCCGGCCAGACCAGGGTTCTTCCTCGGACTGGTGTTCATCGGGATGGCCCGGTGTATCGCGATGGTGCTCGTCTGGAACGACCTCGCGGACGGTTCAAGCGAGTACGCCGCCGGCCTGGTCGCCTTCAACAGCGTCTTTCAGATCTTCACGTACGGGGTCTACGTCTGGTTTTTTGCCCTGTTCGTGCCCGAACTGCTCGGCCTCGAGGGACTCGCCGCAGGGATCGACGCGTTCGACATCACTCCCATGCAGGTGTTCCAGGCCATCGCCATCTTCCTCGGTATTCCCTTCGCTGGCGGCATCCTCTCGCGGATCGTCGGCACTCGCACAAAGGGCGTCGCCTGGTACGAGGAGACGTTCGTTCCGACGATCAGCCCCGTGACGCTCGTCGCCTTGCTGTTCACCGTCATCGTCATGTTCGCGATGCAGGGCGAGCGGATCGTGGGCCAGCCGAGCGACGTCCTTCTTATCGCCGTGCCACTGACCATCTACTTCGTCGTGATGTTCTTCGTGAGTTTCGCGATGGGGCGGGGCATCGGCGCGGACTACTCGACGACGACCGCCATCGGATTCACGGCCGCCTCGAACAACTTCGAACTCGCCATCGCCGTGGCCGTCGCTGTCTTCGGCGTCGGTTCCGGCGTGGCCTTCACGACCGTCGTCGGACCGCTCATCGAGGTGCCAGTGCTCCTCGGACTCGTCAACGTCGCCCTCTACTTCCAGCGGACCTACGACTGGCGAGGCTACACGACCGGTCGTCTCGGATCCCCGGCTGGCGACCCACCGAAGGGGGGCGACTGATGGCCGACACGACCGTCGCCTTCGTCTGCGTGCAGAACGCGGGCCGTTCACAGATGGCCTACGCGTTCGCCCAACGAGAGGTCAGCGAACGAGGGATCGGGAGCGATATCGAACTGCTCACCGGGGGGACGCGGCCGGCCGACCACGTCCACGAGGAGGCCGTCGAGGCGATGGCAGCGGTCGGCATCGACATCGCCGATCGGACGCCACGGGAAATCACCATCGAGGAGACGAGCGAGAGCGATTACGTCATCACGATGGGCTGTTCGGCAGACGACGTCTGTCCGGCCGGCTGGGGCGGCGACAATCGGGACTGGAACCTCGACGACCCGGACGGGAAGTCGCCCGACGCGGTCGCTGCGATCCGCGACGATATCCAGTCTCGCGTGCGTGCGATGTTCGACGAACTCGACGTCTGAGGCGAATATCCGTCTGTTCGTTTACCGAATCGCCACCAGTGCACGTTTATCTGCAGCCAGTCATCGTCTCACGGCCGGATCGGTACGTTGCGAGACTGAATCCACGCAGATATCGATAGGGCGATGCTATCGTGTCGTGACGCCTTCTATATATCACTATTAGCAAGATTCATTCCGTTCCATTCCAACTCGGTGATCTGAATGCCCTCCCTCGGTCGACGCGCGTTCCTCGCCGGTTCGAGTACGATACTCTTTGCGACGAGCGGCTGTTCCGCGCCACGGTCAGCGCCCACCCCCGCCCATTGGGTGACCGTCTATCTTGCCGAACGGGACGAGACGCACGACGTCACCGTAACCGTCACGAACGGAACTGCTGAGACACTATTCGAGCAAGAATACCACCTCTCGGATAGCAACGAGGCCGACGAACACGCACCGTTTCCAGCATCGACCGAGCCAGAGACGATCGTCGTGATCGTGGACGACACTCGGTTCGAACGGGACTGGCCGGGCTTCGAGAACCCCAACCTCCCCTGTGAAGACCCGAACTGGGCTGGAATCGAGGTGTGGATCGAGAACGACGAGGCCGGGGACCCCGGCGTGCGGTTCGAAGCCGACTGTCAGCACGTGACGATGGGATGACTGGCAGCCGAGGACCCGATCACCCGACGATGCTCTCGGGCATGTACGCGGTCACCGTCCAGTTGGGGACGTCGACGACCTCGCTGATCTTCAGGTCCATCGCGGCCGAACAGAGGATGTACGCCTCGCCACGAGTCAACCCGTGTTGCTCGTGAAGGTGGTCGATCATGTGACGCGTGGCCTTCTTCGTCGCTTCCATCAGGTCGTCGGCGATGCCGGTCGTCGCGTACATCGGCTCGTCCTCCCCCGTCGGGGTGAACGGCCCGGTGGTCTCCAGTTGGGGCTGTTCGATCGACACGTCTTTTCTGAGCTCGAAGCGCGCGGTGACGAACATCGGCGCCTCGATCCCCGTCACGCACACCTCGCCGTCGCCCTGTGCGGCGTGGCAGTCCCCGGTGGAGAACAGCGCACCCTCGTTTTTCACGGGGAAGTAGACGGTCGACCCCTCGGTCATGTGTTTGACGTCCATGTTCCCGCCGACGTCCCGCGGCGGGAGCGTATCGTGCTCGCCGTCCTCGGCCGGCGCGACGCCGGCGATTCCCGGGAACATCCCCAGGGGCACCTCGATATCGTTCACGAAGTGGGCGACGTCGTCGTCCAGCTCCCAGACGTGGAGTCCGGCTTCGGGGAACTCCTCGGGCAGGAGCCCCAGCCCCATGTCGCCGGGCATGTAGCCGGTGAAGCCCCAGCCCTTGTGCTCGAACTCGAGGAGCTCGACGACGAGGACGTCGCCGGGTTCTGCCCCCTCGACGGCGACGGGCCCCGTCAACGGGTGTACCGGGTCGAAACTCGCGTTCGCGAGGTCCTCGGCGGTCGAATCGGGGCCGACCTGCCCGTCGAGGGCGTCCCGGCACTCGAAGCGGACGACCTCGCCCGGTGCGACCGTGAGCACGGGGTCGAGACCGTTGTCCCAGACGTGGTGGACGTTCTCGTCGGCGTCGCTCAGTTCGTAGTCGACGGTGTAGTCGTCTCCGGACATCGTCCGTAAACTATCGTGAATTATCGGTATAAATCAGGGGGTGGGCCTGGAACCGTTCGAGCCCCGGCTGTGCGTTCTCGGCGCGTCCGGTGGCCGGGTGACGGCCTATTCGGGGTCGCGCCCGCCGACCGTTCGCTGAGCGAGCGACCGAACTGGTCGCCCCCTCGAAACGAGGGGCAGTCGATCAGCCCTCGAGTAGTCCCTCCAGGTCCTTGGCACACTGTTCGAGGTAATCGGAGGCCTCGATCATGCCCAGCCCCATCGCCTCGTCGGCTCGCTCGCGGAATTCCGCGGCGAGTTCGCGAATCTCTCCGGCCGGCACCGCGTCCCGCGTCTCCTCGTCGTCTGTTTCGGTCATCGTACCCCTTCAGGGGCCCGATGGACCATAAACGTTGGCTGCAGCACCGATGCGGTGGTCCCTGGTCGAGCGAGGTATCGGTCACGGGGCCGTCGCTCCGGGCGATCGGGTCACCGTCCCGTCGTTTCACCGGCCCTCCACTGTCGGCGGCCGGGGTATTTGGTCCTCGAAGTCCATGATGGGGTATGGCACCGGCTCACGTTCTGGTCCCGCTCGACGGCTCGCCGCTCGCGGCGGACGCGCTCGCGTTCGCCCTGGAGACCTTCGAGTGTCGGACGACGGTGCTGAACGTCGTGACGCCACTGGACCGACCGATGAGCGAGGGTGGCGTCCTCGACGCCGACGAACGCCAGGAGGCGGCCCGGAAACGTGCCGACCGCCTGATCGAGCAGGCAAAAGGCCGGGCCCAGGAAGCGGGACGCGCCGTCGAGACCGAGATCGAAACGGGGGATCCCGCCAACACTATCCTCGAATTCGTCGAAGAATACGACGTCGATCACGTCGTGATGGGTGGCCACGGGGGGCCGGAAAGCGGCCTCGCCCGGCGACTCCTGGGGACGGTCGCGACGCGCGTGGTCGGGGAGACACCGGTGACCGTGACCGTCGTCAGGTGAGCTACACGCCGAGGAGCCACGCGAAGAGCCGGTAGACACCGAACCCGACGACCACCGAGGAGAAGAGGGTGAGCAGCCAGAACGTGACGGTGACGCCGATCTTTCGGCGGGAGACGCCGGCCGACCCGCCGGCGAGGCCGCCGCCGATCACCCCGGAGATGATGATGTTGTTGAACGAGATGGGGATGCCCAGGGCGATCGCGAGCTGGGCGATCACGAAGCCCGGGACCAGCGCGGCGATCGATCGACGGATGCCGAGCTGGGCGTACTCCCGTGAGGTGGCCTGGAGTAGCCGGGGCGCACCCATCCAGGCACCACCGAGGATACCGATCGCACCGAGCAACAGCAAAACGATGCCAGGGAGGCCGAGTTCGGCCCGATAGAGATTTTCGAGCGGGCCGGTCGCCAGTCCGACCTGACTCCCGCCGCTCGAGAACGCGACGACGCTCCCGAGGACCACGAGGAACATCTTGATCCCACGGTCGACGGACGCCTGCGTCTGAACGCGGATATACTGGAAGCTTCCGGCGGCGATGGCGACCGTCACCGCGACGACCACGGGGTCGACGCCGCCGATCGCAGGGACCGACACGAGGTCGCCGGCGAACCCGGCGATCGAGTTCTGAGTGGCGTCGCCCGCGGCGGGGATGATGCTCAACTGGACGTTCGCGACGATCCCGCCCACCAGTCCCGCCAGCAGTGGGATACTTACCGTCTCGGGGATGTCGTCCCGACGCAACAGGGTGGCTGTGAGGTACGCTAACGTGCCCGAGACCGGCGGGACGAGGGCCCAGAACGTGGCGATCCGTCGGTAGGTATCGAAGACGGGCGTCCCGCCCAGCGAGAGTCCGACACCGACCATCGCGCCGGTGGTGGCGAACGCCGCCGGCACCGGATAGCCAGAGTAGATGCCGAAGGCCATGAACGCCGTCGCGGTCAACAGCCCCGCCGTCGCCGCTAGCGAGGTGATGGCGACGCCGTCGATGAGGCCCGCACCGACCGTCTCGGAAATGCTGCCGCCCTGAGTGAGCGCGCCGAGGAATGCCAGGATGCCGATGAGGAACGCGGCACGCATCGTCGAGATCGCATTGGCGCCGATCGCCGGAGCGAACGGAGGGGAGTTGCTGTTCGCCCCGAGTGTCCACGCCGTGGCCAGACTGGTGACCGTCGCGAGGACGACCAACACCCAGAAGACCGTACCGATCATCGCCGAAGTGACGAACGAAGTCCGTGCGCGTGGTCGACGGTGTCGCTATCCCGGGCGAGGACGACGGTGCCGTCGATTCGTTCGACGATCCTCCGGGGAACCGATCCGGCGATCTTCCGCCGCAACGATCCCTTCCGTGTCGCACCCATGACCACGATATCGTGCCCACTCGATTCGTCGACGATGGCGTCACCCACGTCCGTCGCCCTGACAACGCCCGATTCGACGAGTGGCGTCGCGCCCGGGGTAGCCTCGATCGCTGTTTTCCCCTCCTCGACGAATCGGCTCGCCTGGTCTCCGTCGGCCGCCTGGTCGGCAACTGTAAACACCGTCACGCGCGCATCGTTCCGAACAGCGATGGCGGCTGCGATCGTTGCTGCCGCACCGACGTGCGGGCCACCGGCGACCGGCAGCAAAATCGAATCGACGCCATCCGCTTCCCGTCCCACCCGTTCGACGTAGAGATCACACCGGGCGCGTTCGACGAGCGTATCGACGGTCGTCCCGAGGACCGCGTCGGAGCGACTCGTGGGGCCCTGCCAGCCGATGACCAGTGCGACGGGATCGACTGATTCGACTGCCTCGAGGAGCCCCTTCGCGGCCGTTCGTGCGGCGATCACGTCACGCTCCACGGTGATTTCGGGCGGTGCCTGTACCTCCGCGAGGAGTTCGTGGCTCTCCGTGGCGAACTCGCGGACGATGGTCTCGTCGGTGAAGACGCCGAACGGCGAGTCGGGTGGCTTTACGGCCACGGTCACGATCCGTACCCGTCCCGAACCGAGACGAGCGAGGTCGCCGGCGGTCCGGACCAGTTGCTGGACGACCGACGGGTTACTGGCACCGACCAGCACTGGCCTGTCCGAGCCCCGCTCGTGCATTGACTACGTGTACGACGGTTCGACGAATAAACGTTGGCGCCGCGCCGAAGTCTCGGTCACTGACACTACTGGTGGCCAGTCCCCGTAGACGGGTCCGGACCGAACGATCGCCGATCGGCCAGACTGACATAATGAAATTGTGACTATTCGACGGAATCCTATACATATCGATAGATCTCCGGGACCCGATCTTTCGGATCGCACGGACGGACGTCGGAGACGTATCGCGTGATGCCAGCACGTCTCTGATAGGTGGGCTGAGAGTCGGATGGACTGGCCCAGTGGGTGCAATCATCGAAATATACGGTACCTGTGGACGCCGTTACCCCGCCAGTGCAATTGTACCGGGTGATGGTCTCCGGCGCTCGGCACCTTCTGTGCACCCGTCGCACAGCCGATGAGATGGCCAGTCGACTCACACAACTATCAAAACAGGATATTACACATATGATTGATACACTCTGTGTGTCGTAGACGACCGTCGACATGGGAATGCGGATTCGAGGTCTTCGCGGCAGGTGTCGTGTTGTCAAAGGGGACCGCCGTTCGGCGTCGGGTCGTCACGGGGGACCGCCGTTCGGCGTCGGAAAACCCGATATCTCGGATCGACGTGCAGACAGTACCGACGCCGTCTCTTCTCGCGGGTACGCCGCATTCTCGGAGCCCTCCGCACTATTATGGTCCGTGCATCGCAACTGGCCCCATGGATCTTCCGGACCAGCGACGACGCGCTGTCGAACCGTACCTCAAATTCGTCCGTTTGATCGAAGACGACGTCCCGCTCGATACCCGGGTCGCACACATCCTGGACGAATTCACCGAATCGGAATTCGAGGAACTTGCCGATCATCTGGGGGCGGCCGACGTCCAGGCCGGTGTCTCGGTTCCGACGGTGCACCTCCAGCGTGCGTGGGTACGTGACGCCATCAGCGACCTCGCCGCCGATGGGCATTCGATCGTGCTCCACGGTCAGCTCCATACCTCGTACATGGAGACGTCGTACGAGACGGCACACGACGAATTATCGGCGGCCATCGATACGATCCAGGCGGAAATCGGTGAGCGACCGGTGGGCTTTCACGTCCCCTATAGTCGCGTGAGTTCGGAGACCGTGCGTGCGGCAGCGGATCTCGGCGTCGAGTGGATCGTCGGCGACCTCTCGGACGACGAAACAGCCGTTTCGCAGGGGTCTCCGGCCATCGTGACGCCGCTGCGCCCGTACGACCTCCACCGACTCGAGCGGGGAACGGATCCGGAGCGAGTATTCGACGCGATTGCGGACGAGGCGAGTGACTCCTCGCTGTTGTTGTTCCATCCGAACATCCTGGCCTCCTACGATAGCCTCTCGACGTTCGGGTCGTGGATCGCCGATCGAGTCCTCCGGTCGCCGGACGACCTCGTCTCGAAGACGGGGGATGGCCCTGGTCTGTTGCTCGACGTTTTTCCACCGTTCACCGTCGCGAAGTCGTTATCGTGAAACGAGGAAGAGCGCCAGCACTGTCGACGCGAAGGAGAATAGTGCGAGGACGACGAACATCACGTCGACGGTCGCGTAGGTCAGTACGAGTCCCACGATCGACGCGCCGAGTGCCCCGATGCCGAATATGGCGAGGTAGGTATAGCCGAAGGACAGGCCGCGGGCCTCGGGCATCGAGTATTTGGCGATCGTCGCCTGGTTGAGGGGTTGCACGGCGAACAGGATCAGTCCGAGCACGAAACTCGCCACGAGCAAGCCGCCGAGCCCCATCCCCGCGACCGGCACGAATGCCAGTGCCAACACCGTCAGACCCACGAGAACGAAGACCAGGCCTCGATCGGGTTCGAGCGCGTCAGACAATCGACCGCCGAGGTACTGCCCCGCGATACCCACCGTGAGCAGCCCTGCGTAGAGGTACCGGGACATGTCGAACTCGCCTGCAAACTGACTGTCTGGTCCGAATATCCCGGGACTCACGTCGCCGACCGACGTCGTGAGAAAGTCCCCGAGCAGGTCGGGCAGGAAGGTGAGGATTCCCCGATAGTACAGTCCATTCAGCGAGACGATGACGAACACGACGAGAAAGCCGAGGGTAAAGAGTCGCCGCGTTTCACTCGTGAACGTTTCGAGTGTGGGTGGCGGACTCCGGTCCGCTTCGGTGTCGAACTCCACGGCGGCCGTGGGATCGAACGAGACGGTCAGTCCATAGAGCGTGGCCACCAGTGCCGGTACCGCGAGGAGAACGGTCACGATGCGCCAGTCGAAGGCGAGCAACACGAGAGCGGTCACCAGGGGACCAGCCGCGATACCGACGTTGCCTCCCATTCCGTGGTAGGCGAACCCTCGTCCCCGGTCCTGGACGCCGTTGCTGATGAGCGTCAGTCCCGCTGGGTGATACACGCTCGCGGCGGCTCCCCAGAGGGCCAGGGCGGCCGTGATGGCGACGACCCCTGGTGCGACGCTGAGGAGCACGAATGAGGCGCCCATCCCGGCGATTCCCGCAATGACGAGACGCTTCGAGCCGTACCGATCGACGAGGATACCGCCCGGGAGCGCTCCCACGCCGAATAGCCCGTAACCGACCGTCGCCGCCCCGCCCAGGATGGCGACGCTGGTCGAGAACTCCTGAAGCCAGGCCGTCAGGAGGATTGGAATCGACAACTCGTACGTGTGGACCATCCCGTGGCCGACCATCAGGAAGCCGATTATCGAGCGATCGTTGTCGTCCACAGCATCACATCGAAACGTCTCGTCAAATCTGTTCCGTTTACGGAGACATTCCGTCGAGCCATCCGCCGTCCAGGGCCAGTGTCTCGCCCGTGACGAAGTCGGCAGCCGGGGACGAAAGAAACGCGACCGCCTTCCCGAACGACGGGGGGTCACCCAGTCGACGAATCGGCAACTCCGCCGCACGTCGTTTCCTCGCTGCGTCGGTCGAGATGTCTTCTCGCTCGGCAAGCAATTCGATCTTGTCCTCGAGTCGGTCGGTGACGATCCCCCTGGGACAGACCGCGTTAACCCGAACTCCCTTCGGCCCGTACTCTTCGGCGAGACTCTTCGAGAGGGCGTAGATTCCTGGCCGGAACGCCGCCTGGAGTACGTCTTCGGCCATCGGTTCGGCCGCCGTCGCGGAGACGATATTGACGACGGCCGCGTCGGCAGAACCACGAACGAGTTCCGGGAGGGCGTTCTTGAGCGCGAGCACCGTGCTCCGGAGCACCTGTTCGTAGGTCCGGTCCAGGGTCTCCAGGTCGGTCTCCGCGATCGACTGGACCGGCGGTCCGCCGTGATTGGTAACCAGCACGTCGAGTCCCCCCATCGCGTCCACGGCAGCGGCGATGGTCGTCTCGATGTCGGCGGGAACTGCGAGATCACACTGCAGTGTGTGGACCCGGGTGGGTTCGACGCCGGCCTCCGTGACGATGTGATCTCTCGCGGTAGCGAGGTTCTCCGGATCACGGGACGCGATGGTAACTTCTGCCCCGTTCCGGGACAGTTCCGTCGCGGCGGCCCGACCCAATCCTTTACTCGCCGCGAATACTAGCGCTCGCCGGTCCTCGAGCTCGAGGTCCATTACGAGGTCCTCCCTCCTGGTGGCCACTCGGGCGGGTCCGCTGAGCGAGAAATCGCCTCCCGGCGGCAGGACGTCTGCGAGGCCATCGGGGTCGTGCGCGTCCGATATCGGGCCATATCCCCGCGTACGCATCTCACTGTGTTATACGTTCCCAATGTCGGTCGACGGGGCGACTCCCGCCACTTACCCACATGCGAAACTATCGTTTGAGAAATGGGAACGTAAAAGGATCCGCCGACGGACGGTGAGGTATGGACGCACCGGACTCCCGACGGTCGGTGAAAACTGCGGCGAAGACGTTCGAGATCCTCGAAACGATTCGGGACAACGACGGGATGCGCCTCTCGGAACTCGCATCGGAACTGGACGTCGCGAAAAGTACCCTCCATCGGTATCTTCAGACGCTCGTCGACCTGGAGTATCTCGTGACGAACGGCCATCGCTATCACATCGGTCTGCGATTTCTCGACCTCGGTGAACACGCCCGCAATCGGGTGCAAGGCTCACACCTTATCAGTCGGAAAGTCAGCGATCTGGCCGTCGAAACCGACGAACGTGCGCAGTTCATCGTCGAGGAACACGGGAGTGCAGTCTACCTCTACCGCGAGACCGGGAGCAACGCGGTCCAGACCGATCCGGGAATCGGCAAGCGTATCGACCTCCATTCGACGGCCGCGGGGAAGGCGATCATGGCCGAATGGCCAGACGACGCCGTCGAGCGGTTCTGTGAGCGAGGCGGCCTTCCGGCGCGGACCGAGCAGACGATCACCGATCCCGAGGTCCTCATGGACGAGGTCCGAAAGATCCGGGAGCAAGGCTATTCGGTGAACACCCAGGAGAACATCGATGGACTACGAGCCATGGGAGTCCCCGTGTCGGGGCAGGAGGGGGACGTCATCGGGGCGTTTAGCGTCTCGGGCCCACTCAACAGGATGAAAGGCGAGTGGTTCGAGACGGAGCTCCCCGACCTGTTGCGAGGTATTGCGAACGAGATCGAACTCAACCTCCGGTACTCCTGATCACGCCCGGATCGGGGCCAGGATTTCGGCAAACCGTCGCTCGTCCAGCGCCTGTAGCCTATCGAACGCCTCCCGTGCAGCCGCCTCGTCGACGGTTTGCGTGCCGGCCTCGACGAACTTCGCTTCCAACGCGTCACGGCTCGGCGGCTGCTCGTGGGTCCAGGGAGGATGGTCGGTGGCCGTCTCGTAGGTGTCGGTTGCCGTCTCGATGGTGACGGTGGCGGCGTGGGAGTCGTAGGGGAGTGTCTCGTCGACCGTGAATTCGACGAGATTTCGCCGCTCGGCGAGGGTTTCGTCGTCGAGGGCCGACGGTTCGAAGTACTCGACGCTCACCCGGTCTGCGGTCATCGCCACCGCCACGATGTGGGGCATCGAGAACTTCGACTGTAGTGCCGTCTCCGGCTCGGTGTAGGCGATCGCATCGCGTGCGCCACCCGCCGCTCGCACGTGCACCGCTTCGACGGTTTCCGGATCGATATCGTTTGCATCGAGTAACGAACGAGTCGCGGCGATTGTCGTGTGCGAGAAGTAACAGGCCGGATATTTCTTGATGTGGATGCCAGGATCGACGAGGGTCCACCCCTCGCTCGTCGGGGCGGGCGGCAGTTCACTGGCGGCGTCCGTTGCTCCGCTGTAGAGCGACCAGAACCCCTTGTCCCCTTCGATCGCCCGGTCGCCGGCGGTGAACCCATCGGCCGCGAGCAGCGCACTCGTCACGCCGGACCGCGCAGCCAGTCCGGCGTGGAGCGGCTTGGTCATCGTCCCGAAGTTCTCCTTCAGGCCCGAGGGGGTCGACGCGGCGACGGTGAGTGCGCGCCTGGTGGCGTCGACGTCGAGGTCGAGCAAGGAGGCGGCCGTCGCCGTGGCGCCGATCGCCCCGAACGTCGAAGTCGCGTGCCAGCCCGCCTCGTAGTGATCGGGGCTCACCGGCTCTGCGACGTAGCTGGCTGTCTCGAAACCGACGGCGTAGGCTTCGATGACGTCCTCACCGGTCGGGTCGACGTGTTCGGTCAACGCGAGAATGGGCGGAAGCAAGACCACCGTCGGGTGGCCGTCCATCGCCCACGTGAGGTCGTCGTAATCCAGTGCGTGTGCTGCGGTTCCGAGGTGGAGGGCCAGCTCGGCTCGTTCGCCACCGGTCGCTCCGTCGAGAGGGATGCCCGTCCGGGGAACTCGACCCGTGAATCCGCCGGTGATCTCGGAGCTTTCGTGGGCCAATCCCGCGAGCGTCACACCAACACCGTCCGTAATGGCCCGAACGACCGCGTTACGTCCCCGGTCCGGTAGGTCCGATACCGTCGTTTCGGTGACGAATTCGGCGAGCGTCCCCGATGCTGTCGCTGCGCTATCGTCGTGCGGGGGTGTCATACCCCTTCGTTTCGCGCCTGTATATATAATGGTTGTACCTCACCGCACCCGGGCAGATTGCCGATTCGAGTGTGTCGTGTCCCATCGACGTGCAGTGGCGATGGTGTTCGACCGAGGAACCCCCAACTATCGTGTGGATCGGTTTCTCACCGACAATTCGATTGCGACCGTGGTACTGATGAATGGTGCCCCGATCCAGGCCGGCCTCCTCGCCGCCCTGGAAAGTTTCAGTTACGCGCCCGCTCCCAGCAAGGCCGGTCGGGTCGGGGGGGGGGCGGCTTCGAGCGCCGGCGCTATCCCTGGAGATCGACCACGCAGAGACGACGGGATCGGTCCGGTTACCGTGCGACGAGGACGGGGACCTCGCTCCCGAGGATGACTTTCTGACTGACACTGCCGAAGACGACCTTGCCGATCGGGGACCGATCGCGGACTCCCATGAGCAGCATGTTGACGTCGAGTTCACGTGACGCCGTGAGGATGGCCTCGGCGGGATCGCCGACTAACTCGTGGATCTCCGTGTCGATGCCCCGGTCCGACAGGGCCTCGGCGACGTCGTTGACTGTCTCGGGTGGGTCGCGGAGTTCGTCGAGCGACTCGTTGATATCATCGAGGTATCCCGTGGCGAACCCACCGCCCTCTCCGGGGGTCTCGATCTCCTCGTAGACGTATACGACGTGTGCCTCGATCGGCTCGTCGACCGACGGGATATTCCCGATGGTATCGATCTGTTTCTCGGCACGCTCTTCGTTGTCGTCGACCGGGATTAGAACTCGGTACATGAGTACCTGTCGTAGCCGAAATCACATAAACGTTGCATGACCTCGCGCCGTAGTCGACCCTCCTCATTCGAGTACGGTTTTCGGCTGGGCGCACACCCCTACGTTTCAGGTGGAGAACGGCCAATCACTGCACGAAAGTCGGCATTTGGGGATGTCCGGCTGCACTTGCACTGCTGGTGGAGACGGAACCCTTCGACCGGGCCGGGAGTGCCAGGGGCCCCCTCGTTACCGGCTCCACTCGACCGCTGGGAATCTCTCGACGATACCGCCGCTTCGGACGTTCCCCGTTCGACCTATCGAGGTGACAGATAAACACGTCGATTATTTCGGTGCGATGTCGTTTCAGGGCTGTTATCCCCCGATATCGACGGTATGTGTCGGCTACCGGTGATATTCGATAGGTTTATTGTACACGATTGATTTAATGGGAACGTAATGGCAAGAGATACCACGCGTCGGGATATCCTGAAAGGGGCGTCGACTCTCGGTGTGATTTCACTCGCTGGCTGTTCGAGTAACGGAGATGGCGGAGATGGCGGAGATGGCGGCGACGGCGGAGATGGCGGCGATGGTGGCGATGGTGGCGATGGTGGCGATGGTGGCGATGGCGGATCGCAAACGTACGACCTGAATATCGCGGCGACTGGCAGCGGTTCATCGACTCAGCAGGCTGCACAGGCGATGGCCCGGGCTGCGAGCCAGCACAGCGACAAGGTGTCGATCAGTGTGCAGAACACCGACGGCTGGACCGCGAACCTCTACGAGTACGACGCCGGAAACTTCCAGTTCCTCGGCGTCGACAACAACTCTCTCGCGAAAGCGATGGCCGATCGGCCACCGTTCGACGAGGAGCCGGTCGACGAGCTCCCGATGCAGGGCTTCATCTTCACGAGTCTCGAGATCCACATGATCGCCATGGACGGATCGGGACTCGAATCGACGGATGACCTCCTGGACGGCGGCTACACGATCTACCCGATTCAGCCGGGCTACGGGACCCGTCTGCTGACCGAAGAGGTCCTCAAAGAAGCAGGCTACTGGGAGGGCAACGACATACTCAACGTTGACACTGGCGACATCTCGGGTGCCGTCGCGGAAGGTCGCGCCGACGCCCTGGCTGTGTACGGTGCCAACGGGGTCAACCTCAGTGGCTGGGTCCAGGAAGTCGACGTGCGCAGCGATGGCAAACTGTACCTCCTCGAACCCGGCGACAACCTGCTGGAGGCCATCGAGAACGTCGCCGGCGCGACCCGGAAGGACTACGACGAGTACCCCTACGAATGGGAACAGGACGTGACGGACGTCACCGATACCACCACTGCATGGGTGCTGGCCGGACAGTGGGTGTTCGGCCCCGGAATTCCGGCGGACGCCACTCATGAAGTGGCCCGCATCGCCTCGGAGCATCACGAGGCGCTTCGTGAAGCCGACCCGACGGCCCTCGACCATTCGGGCGTCGAGTCGATGACGCAGGCCGTGATCCCCGACCTCGAGATTCACCCGGGTATCGCCAACTACTGGAAGGAGAACGACGCCTGGAACGACGAGTGGATGGTCGGCGAAACCAACTAGTCCTGACCCGCCGATCCGATTAACATATTTGTTCGTCCGAAAATAACCAAGTAATATCATGTGGCGCAATCCGACCGATGGACGACCGATAATTCGTGCAGCGAGTGAGAGTACCGCCGGACCGAGGACGGTGATCTAACGTGAGCCACGGCGAACCGCCGGCCTCGAAGGAAGACGTCCCGGACGTCACGCAAGGCTTCGACAGGGAAGGTCCGTGGGACGCCGAATTCGTCTCGATGCGCAACGTCCTCATTGCCCTCTCCGTCGTGTTCTGGGGGATCGTTATCTACTATGCGTACTCCCAGATGATGCCTCGCGCACAGTATGGGGTCCTCTTTTTGGGGGGTATTCTCCTCCTCTATATCTGGCACCAGTTGATGGAAATGTCCGGCGGCGGGAACGGGTCCCTTCTCGCGGATCTGAAAGCAGCGTACGCACCGGGCAATCGTCTCACCGCGACCTTGTTGACGCTCTCGGCCATCGACGTGCTCGCGACGACCATCTACATGGCGACGAACTTTCACGCGCTGTACGTCACTCGGTCGGGTCGTGCGCTCGAGTTCGAACTCTACGGGGCAGCGGTGTTCACGCTGGTCATCATCTACCTGACCTACCGGTCGTTCGGGTTCACGTTCCTGGCCATCGTGTTACTCGGGATCGTCTACGGCCGCTACGGGATGTACTTCCCCGGCGCGTTCCAGCACGGTGGTATCGGCTGGGGCCGGTTGATGCGCATTCTCGTGGTCAGCGTCGACGGGTTCTTCGGGTTCCTGACCCGTCTGGTGGCCGCGTGGATCGCCCTGTTCTTACTGTTCGCCGGCTTCCTCAGGTCCTATGGGGCGTTCGATCTCATCATGCGCCTCGCGTTCCGGGCCGCCGGCTACATCGACTCCGGGATCGCCCAGACCGCCGTCCTCTCCTCGGCCGTCATCGGATCGGTGAACGGGAGCCAGACCGCTAACGCCAGCATGACCGGTTCGTTCACCATCCCGTTGATGAACCGGTACGGGATCAAATCAGAGACGTCGGCTGGCATCGAAGCGGTGGCGTCGACCTCCGGACAGGTTCTGCCGCCGGTCATGGGCGCTGGCGCGTTCATCATGGCCAACCTCATCACGGGGATCACCTACGTCGACGTCATCATGGCGGGTCTGATTCCGGCCGCGGTCCTCGTCGTGACGATCTTCATGGGCGTCCACTACGTCTCCGTTCCGCAACTCGGCAAGGTGGACCTGGACGAGCTCATCCAGGAGCCGATGCCGAGGTCCGAGTTCTACACGGAAGTCGTCAAGTACGGGATTCCGATGGGGGTCCTGATCTATCAGCTCGGGATCGCCCAGGTCACGGTCATGACCGCGGCGTTGCACACCTCGCTGTCGATGATGCTCACCGCGACAGGCATCCCGCTGCTCCAGGCCGGTGCCGGACTCAGCGACGAGACGGTCGTCGAAGCCGGCAAACGCGGCGTCTGGGAGACGCTCAACGGTGCCCGCGTCGGCGTCATCGTCCTGGCGCCGGTCGCCATCATCCTCGCCGCGATCAACGGCGTCGTCGACATCCTCACGGCGACCGGCGTGCCGGGTTACATCGCGTTGACCCTCATGGAGCTCTCCGGCGGTCGGCTCTGGCTCGCCTCCCTGCTCGCCGTGATCATCTCGATCCTCCTCGGACTGGGAATGCCGACGACGGCGGCGTACACCATCGTCGCGTTGCTCATCGCGCCGACGATGATCAACCAGTTCCTGCTGCCGGAGCTGGCGGGACACTTCTTCGTGTTCTACGCCGCGATTCTCGCGGGGTTGACGCCACCAATTGCTACTACGATCGCGGTCGCCGCAGGCATATCGGGAGGTGACTTCTGGGGCTCCGCGGTCGAAGGGATCAAGATATCCGCGCCGCTGTTCGTCCTCCCGTTCGCCTTCGTCTACCACCCGGAGATCGTCTCGGCGACGTTCACCGGCCCGGTGTTGCTCTCCGGGGCGCTGGCCCTCGCGGGCGGGATCGCGATCATCCACGGGATCAACTACCCGATGGGATTCGGCATGGTGATCAACGTTCCAGCGAGAATCGTCTTCTCGGTACTGGGACTGATCACCATGGTCCATCCCACGCGAACCTGGCAGCTTGGGGCGCTCGTCCTCATCGTCGTGCTGTACGTCCTGCAGGCGTTCGTCGGGAAACCGCAGCCGCTCTCCTCGCTGCCAGGGCCGACGATATTCCCGAAGAAGAAACAGAAAGAACCCGACGCGGTCGAAGCGGACCCGAAGTAGGCCGTTTCGCTCTCCGGCAAACGTTTTTACTGTTCATCGTGAAAGTGTGGCATGGATATCGCCATTATCGTCTTCGAGGGATTCGACGAACTGGACGTGATCGGCCCGTTCGAGGTCCTCGAGAACGCCCGGGAAGCCGGGGCGGATCTGGCGGTGACGCTCTGTTCGGTCGACGACGCCTCCACGGTGACCGCCAGTCACGGGCTTCGAATCGGTGTCGACGCCAGGCTCGAGGACTGCGACCCCGACGTCGTGCTGGTACCCGGTGGGCAGTGGGGCGCGAAAGGTACAACCGGGGCCTGGGCCGAGGCCGAACGTGGCGTCATCCCGGAGGCCGTCGCGGCGATGTACGATGAAGGGGCGACCATGCTGGGTGTCTGCACTGGCAGCATGCTCCTCTCACGCGCGCACGTAACCGACGGACGCCCGGCGATCACCCACTCCGGGGCCATCGACGACCTCGAAGATTCGGGGGCAGACGTGGTCGACGCACGCGTCGTCGACGACGGGGACCTCGTGACGTCCGGCGGGGTGACCGCCGGTATCGACCTCGCCTTTCACTTCGTGCGACGGGAGTTCGGCGACGACATCGCCGATCGGGTCGCCGATCGGATGGAGTACGAGCCACGGGGCGAGGTCTATCGCCCCGGCGTTCAGTAGCACGGTCAGCGGGGCCGACGATCGGGGTCTGATCGACGCCCGGTCTACTGCAGCAACCGCGAACGGATTACTGCCGTGGAAGAGCCGTTCCCCGGCGTGGGGACGATCTTGCGGTGCTGTCAGCGACGGTGTTCGCGTTGCCGTTTCCACGTCGATAGCTCGGCCCCCTCGAACCGGCCAGCGCTCCCCGCCCGGTATCGCCTCTCCGCCGAATTCTTCACGGATTATCGGTTATTTTATTCTGTCGGGTGTTGACCAGTACCCTGTATGACTAGTGAGTGGCGTGATACCGTCACCCTCGACGGTCAGCAGCGGCTCGTCCGCGACAGCATTCGGGAGATATCGGCGGAGTACGCCGACGAATACTGGCGGGACCGGGACATCTCCGGGGAGTACCCGAGCGACTTCGTCGATACCTTGGCCGATCACGACTGGCTCGGCATCTTGATCCCGGAGGAGTACGGCGGGGTCGGGATGGGGACCAAAGAGGTCGTCGTGATGATGGAGGAACTCGCGGCCGAGGGCGGCGGATTCACGGCGCCCCAGTCGATCCACGGTGGGATTTACAACAGTGTTCCCCTCGTCCGCCACGCGAGCGAGGACCTCAAAGACGAGATTCTTCCGGAACTCGCGAGTGGCGAGTCCCGATTACAGTCGCTGGGTCTCACCGAACCGAACGCTGGCTCGGACTCCACCTCGATCGAGACCCAGGCCGAGAAGGACGGGGACGAATACGTCATCAACGGGCAGAAGATCTGGATTTCGCGGGTCGATCACAGCGACTACGCGCTCGTGATGGCGCGGACGACGCCGAAAGCGGACGTCGAGAAGCGAACCCGCGGGATCTCGATGTTTCTGGTAGATCTGGAGGACGCCTACGACCAGGACGCGTTGAAAATCCAGCAGATCCCCAAGACCGCGAGCACGGCCGTCCACTCCTTCGAGATGTGGTTCAAGGACCTTCGTGTCCCCGAACGAAATCTGGTCGGCGTCGAAGGCGAGGGCTTCTATCAGCTCCTCGACGGACTCAACGAGGAACGCCTCGCAATCGCCGCGGAGGCGCTCGGCCTCGGCTTCACGGCCCTTCGCTCCGCCGTCGAGTACGCCAACGAGCGAGAGGTGTTCGACAGCCCAATCGGGTCGAACCAGGCGATGCAACACCCGATGGCGGAAGCCTACGCCCGCCTCCGGGCAGCGAAACAGGTCACCTACAGCGCGGCCGAGGTGCTGGACGACGTCGAACGGACCGAGGCGGGCGCCCGCGCCAACACGGCGAAGTTCCTCTCCGCCGACGCCGCCTTCGACGCCGCCGACATCGCCGTGCAGGCCCACGGTGGCTTCGGCGTCGCCCGCGAGTACGACGTCGAACGGTACTTCCGGGAGGCCAGGCTCACCAGACTCGTCCCGATCACCCAGGAACTCGTGCTCAACTACCTCGGGAACTCCGTGCTGGGGCTTCCCCGTTCGTACTAATCTCTAAGTACATTCCGAACAACACCCGACAGGAACCATGACAAACGACACCGATTCCACGGACCAGGACCGACGCATCGTCGCGGGGTGGCAAGGCCGCTACTTCGAAGATTTCGAGGTTGGCGACATCTACAAACATCCCTACGGCCGCACGGTCACGGAGACCGACAACGTGTGGATGACGAATATCACGATGAACCTCAACCCGATGCACTTCAACGAGGCCTACGCGGCCGAGACGGAGTTCGGCGAACGCCTCGTCGACGGGACGTTCGTGATCGCACTCGTCGTCGGGATGAGCGTCATCGACGTCTCTGCGAACGCCACGGCGAACCTGGGCTACGACGACATCCGCCACCACGGGCCGGTGTTCCACGGCGACACACTGTTCGCCGAGTCGGAGGTCATCGAGAAACGCGAGAGCGAGTCCAGAGACCACGTCGGTATCGTCACGACCGAACTGCGGGCGTTCAACCAGGACGACGAGCTGGTCCTCTCGCTCGAGCGGACGCCGATGGTACTGAAACGCGAGTACGCCCAGCCATCGCCCGAACAGCCAACCGGCTGGCCGGACGGCGTCGGTGCCCAGCCCGACGAGCTATGACGGCTCCGAGCGAACGACTGGCGGGCGACCTTCCCATCGTCGACGCCGAGGCGGCCGCGGAGATAGTCCCCGACGACGCCACCGTCGCCGTCAGCGGCTTCGGAAGCGTCGGCAACCCGAAAGCTGTACCGTCGGCGCTCGCCCGGGCTGCCGAATCTGGGCGCGACCTCTCGCTCTCGATCGTCTCGGGCGGGAGTACCGGCGAACAGATCGACACACAACTGATCGAGGCCGACGCGATGGCCCGCCGGTACCCGTTTCAGGGACGCTCGACCTCCAGGAAGGCGATCAACGATCGTCGGGTCGCATTCCAGGACACGCACATCGCCCGCCTCGGCGAGAGCGTCGAACTGGGCACGTTCGTCGACGCGGACGTCGCCATTATCGAGGCCGTCGCGGTCGAACCGGGGCGGCTCGTCCCGTCGACCTCAATCGGCCACACGCCCTCGTACATCGCAGCGGCGGACGAGGTCATCGTGGAAGTCAACGAGAGCCAGCCTATCGAACTCGCCGAGGTTCACGACGTCTTCCGGCCCGGTCTGCCGCCCCACCGCGGCCCGATCCCGCTCTCCGCCCCGGGTGAACGGATCGGCGATCCGTGGGTCGAATTCGACGATTCGAAACTCCGGGGTGTCGTGCTCACGGACGATCCGGATACGCCCTACAGTTTCCGGGAGCCGACGGAGACAGATCAGCGGATCGCCGACAATTTCGCCTCGTTCATGGCCCAGGAAATGGAACGCAATCCGGCCCTCTCGGAGACGATTCGTCTCCAGTTCGGCGTCGGGAGCATGGGCAATGCCCTCATGGGTGCTCTCAGCTCCTTCGAGACCGGTGGTCGGCCGCTGGAGTACTACGGCGAGGTGATCCAGGACGGGATGCTCGACCTGCTGGAGGACGGCACCTTCCGTGACGCGAGTGCCACGTCGCTCGCGCTCTCCGAGGACGGCCAGGCACGGTTGTTCGAGAATATCGAACGGTACGACGACGAGATCGTGTTACGCCCGGCGGACATCTCCAACAGGGCCGAACTCATCGACCGCTTCGGGGTGGTCGCGGTCAACAGTGGCGTCGAGATCGACATCTACGGGAACGTCAACTCGACCCACGTGAACGGAACTCGCATGTTGAACGGGATCGGTGGGAGCGGGGACTTCAACCGGAACGGCGTGGTCTCTGTTACCGCCCTTCCCTCCACCGCCGCCGGGGGCGATATCTCGCGGGTGCGACCGGCCGTCACGCACGTGGATCATACCGAGCACGACATCTCAGTCATCGTCACTGAACACGGGGTCGCCGATCTGCGTGGACTCTCCCCGGTCGAACGGGCCCAGGAGATCATCACCGAATGCGCTCATCCCGACTATCGCGATCGACTCAACGACTATCTCGACCACGCCAGCGAAGAGGCGGGCCACACGCCTCACGACCTCGACGTCGCGTACAGCTGGCTTGACTGATCGAGCGGCGGCGTCGGGACGACTCTCGCCGGGTAACGCCATCTATCTGTCGCGTTTGTTCGAATAATTTGGAGCACCCGCGAGACGGCTCTGGAAACGGTTTTCGGCCGCGATATTTCGGATCATCTCGTAATACGGCGTCCGAAACGGGCTATCAGCCGTTCGAATAACTCCAACGAATGACAACCGGATAGCTCGATCCGATAGCGGGGTGGCTATCTTTACAGCAATATGGATGTAAAGGCAGACGGAATATCTGGAAGAGGGGGTGTGCATTTTCCGGGCTGGTCGACGGTCGGATATCTCGCTGCTACTCGGCCCTCTCGCCGGGCGAACGGTCAGCCTCCGCGATGTCGTCCAGTATCGGTTCGAGATACGGTACATCGGTGGGGGTTCGACAATTGGGACGTGCCCGGTTCCAACACGATAGCGCCTACCGAACACCCGAGGACGGCGGGTCGATCGCGGTCCAGCGCGTCGATGAATCCCACGACGAACGTCGGGTCGTCGTGACCGGTCGTGATTGCTTCCTCGTCGACGGTCACCGCGTGCTCGCGGGCTCCGAAGGCGACCCGTATCGTCGACTCGAAGCCCCGTGTGTAACCATCGAACTGTTCGTCCTGGCTGACGGCATCGACGGCGGCGACGAGCCATCGCCGATCGGGGACGGTTGCCGTTTTGTCCCGCCTGGCCGAACCCGATGAATCGTTCTCGTGGGTGCGCTGTTTGGGACTGTCCATCGCCGATTCCGAACCCGTGTTCGATCGAGACCCACGCTGAATGCAGGCCGCACGCAAACATACTATTTATGATATAAAAACACTCCTACCAGTTTCCAGTAATACTACTCGCCCCGTCTATCTCGGTTGATTCACCACTCGAAATGCAGCGGGTATCGGCGGGTATCGACCCGAACACGGCGACGTGTTGTCACACGTCCGGATAGTTCCGGTGGGATTCGATTGGCATCGGTGGCTGGTGTCGTATTCCTGCTGGGGCCTCGCAGAAACGATGTATCTCCGTGGGTAGCCCCTGACTGTACCGAAATCGTCGTTCCTATCCTCACGCTCTAGCGACGGATACGCCGGTTCGACGACCGGGGGTATCACGCGCAGCGAGCACGCCTGAGACCTCTGGTTGCTGATCGATATGCGGTGGTGTGAGACCAAAACAATACGAAAATTTACTATATGTGTATTTTGATACTACGGTGCAGCGAACGGATGAGACCGATCCGTAATTCGGCCTCCGCTTTCCCGGGACGTCTACAGGCGGAACAGGCCGAGTGCCTCGAGGCTGGACCCCGAGGCGTCTACACGGACAGACGTCGGTGACCCAATGGTTAACCGCTGAGATGCCGTACCACGGACATGGTTACCGAAGGTGACGCGGCCCCAGATTTCACCGTCCCTCGGGCGAACGGGGCGGCCTACAACGACGTCGAACCGTTCACGTTGTCCGACCATCTCGGATCGGGACCGGTCAACCTGGCGTTCTACCCGGCGGCGTTCACGAACGGCTGCACGGCAGAGATGTGTTCGTTCCGCGATTCGATGCACGAATTCGACAGCGTGAACGCGTCGGTCTACGGGATCAGCGTCGATCTGCCGTTCGCGCAGAACGTCTGGATTCAGGAGCACGACCTCAACTTCCCCATGCTCTCGGACTGGACCCACGAGGTCATCCACGAGTACGACGTGGTCGATCCCGCCATGTACGACATGATAGAAGTTGCTGAACGGAGCGTCTTCGTACTCGACGAGAGGGGGACGGTCGCGTATCGGTGGGTTCGTGACGGCGACAATCCCGATTTCGATCGGTTCGTCGACGATCTGTACGACGTGGTCGCCTCGGTGTCGACGTCGTAAGGTCCTCGGGCTGGGCCTCCCGGATGGATAGTGTTTATCTAAATTCACGGATAATCGTGGCATATGGTGGACCCGATCGTCGTCATCGGTGCAGGGATCGCGGGTGCGAGTACTGCGTATCACCTCACCGGACGAACTGATCGACCGGTCCGCGTCATCGAGCGGGGGGCGATCGCCGCGGAGACGACTGGTAAATCGACCGCCGTGTTTCGGTTCCACGGGGAACCGACCCTCGACCGGATGAAGCGATACGCGCTGGAGACGTTCAACGAGTTTCTGGCCGACGCCGCCGCCATGACCGAGTACGAACCACTGGGCGGGCGCCTGGAGGTCGCCACGAGCGAGGCGGCCGCCGAGGACGTACGAGCCGTCGACGCACCCATAGCAGCCCACGTGGATCCAGCCGATCTCGACGAGACACTTCTGTTCCCGCAACTCGCGACAGACGTACTCGAAGCCGCCGTGTTCCTCCCCAATGCTGGCTACTTCCGACCCACTGAGCTGACCTTCGAATTCGTCGAACGCGCCGAAAAACGGGGCGCGACATTCGTCGAGGGTACGACCGTCCGGGGCGTTTCGACCGAGGGCGGGCGGGTGACTGGCGTCGAGACCGATTCGGAGACCATCGAGGCCCGTGCCGTCGTGAGCGCGGCCGGCCCCTGGAACCTCCAGGTGGGTCGGAGTGCGGGTGTCGAACTACCGATTCGACACACGCTTGCGCCGATCCTCCGGCTGGAACCGCTCGCCGATCGTGTCACCACGATTCCGAATATCGTCCACGAGGACACGGGGTATTACCTCCGCGGATCGGCCAACGGCGAGGTTCTCGTCGGCCACTCTCCGGGCGATTACGAGGCCGGTACCGAATACGACCCGGCGACGGTCAGCAACTCGGTTCCCGCGGAGATCCGGAAGAACGCGATCGACGTTATCGAGTTGCTCGTTCCGTCGCTCATCGATTCCGACATCGTCGAGGAGTGGGCCGGCGTCCGATCCCGTATCCCGGACGAACGCCCGATGGTGGGGCCCGCCGGTCCGGACGGGTTGTATTTCGTCGCCTTCCACTCGGAAGGACTCCAGCTCGCCACCGCGGCCGGTCGTCGGGTGGCGGAGATCGTGACCGGCGAATCGGACCCCGGCGACCTGTCCCCGGAACGGTTCGAGAACCATCCAGACGCGGACTTCTAACCCGTCCGGACGCGAATCACTCGATCCGCATCGGCCGCATCGCGTCGGTAATCAGTCCCACGCCCCCCGATTCGAACGCCGTTCCCACCGTCGATGGACCCGTCTCCGCGAGCCACGCCCAGTACTCCTCGAGGGCGTCGTAGTATTCGAGCATGTTCGGATGGAAGAGCATCATCGCCCCGTTTTCGGCCTGTTCGCTGAGTCGTTCGAACGCCGTTTTCGGGTCGGCGCCTTCGTTCAGCAGGATCAGATCGTATGGATGGGCCGGCTCCCGGAACGCGAGGTCCGCGGGAACTTCGGCATCGGTGCGACCGAGGACCCAACTCAGACCCAGTTCGTCGACGACTCGCAGCGTGGCCTCGTTCACCGTCTGTCGGGGGGCGATAAACCCCTCGGGTGTGACGCCGGCGGCCGCTTCGATCGCCTCGTAGCCTCTGGTGAGGTTCTCTCTGACGAGGTCGTACTCGATGGTCTCACAGGCCAGATGTCGGTGCCCGTGGAGGACGATCTCGTGTCCGGCATCGTCGAGATACGCGATGGTGTCGGCGAACCGCTCGGCCTCCCGCCCGAGGAAGGAGAAACTGCTCGTGGCACCCTCGGCGGCTAATCGATCGGCGAGGCGGACGTAATCGTCGTGGGTCCACTCGCCGAGATTGTGGAAGGCCCGGGCTGTTCGTAACCGGTCGTTTTGCCCCTTCTCGGCGATCACTTCGAAATACGTCTCGACTTCCCGCTGTCGCAGGTCGGAAACGTCTTTCATCATCGATCGATTGGGACCCCCTCTTCATAAACCGCATACCTCCAGACTGGACGTGACCGAACGCGATGTGTCCGCGGTGGCCGAGGCGCGCGGACGACGCACGGATCGACACGCGGAGATGCCGATGATCGGTTGGACCCACGCCGTCCACGCCTTCCCGATCGATTTCGGTCCGAACACCGCGTCGTGACTCGACGAGGGCGAACGCCACCGTGACCGATCTCGGCGATGCGAGGAGCCCCAGACACCACGGGGGCTCGGTACCAGGTTCGCGAACTCGTCCCGCTGATCGACGACGCCGACCGAGTCGACGGTAAACCGGCGCTCCGACGCCGCGGTGTGTAAACGCTTTTTTCCCGGCACACTGTAGCCGAGTAGCATGGACTCCCGAATCTCCGGGTTCTACAAGCTATCCGTCGAGGACCGACGCGAGACAATCGCCGAACTGGCCGACCTCTCCGAGGAGGCCGTCGAAGCGCTCGGAGGCGTCGGACTGGACGACGTCCGGGCGGATACGGTGAGCGAGAACGTCATCGGCACCCTCGAGTACCCGTTGTCGGTCGCGACCAACTTCCGCATCGACGGCGAGGACACACTGGTGCCGATGGCCGTCGAGGAGACCAGCGTCGTGGCAGCGGCGTCGTACGCCGCACGGATGGCTCGCGAGGAGGGTGGGTTCCGGACCGACGTCAGCGGCCCCATCATGATCGCGCAGATCCAGGCGGTGGACGTCGACGACCCCCACGCGGCGAAGATGCGCATCCTCCAGGCCGAAGACGACCTCATCGAACTCGCCAACGAACAGGACCCGGTCCTCGTGAAGTTCGGCGGTGGCTGTGAGTCAGTCGAGGTCCGCGTCATCGACACGCCCCGGGGCGAGATGGTCGTCTCCCATCTCATCGTGAACGTCCAGGATGCGATGGGCGGGAACGCGGTCAACTCGATGGCCGAGGCGCTCGCCCCCGAGATAGAGGACCTGACTGGTGGTGACGTCGAACTGCGTATCCTCTCGAACCTCGCCGACCGTCGTCTCGCGCGGGCAACCTGTCGTGTCCCGCCGGAGATGCTGGCCGACGACGACAGCGACCTCACGGGCGAAGAGGTTCGCGACCGCATCGTCGACGCCTGGGCGTTCGCCGAGGGCGACCCGTATCGTGCGGCCACCCACAACAAGGGCATCATGAACGGTATCGACGCGGTGACGACCGCGACGTTCAACGACTGGCGGGCCATCGAGGCCGGCGCACACACCTACGCCGCGATGGGTGGTTACGACTCCCTGACGACCTACGAGGTGGACGCGGACGGCTACCTCTCCTGTGCCATCGAACTGCCGATCCAGGTCGGCACGGTCGGCGGTGCGACCCAGCTCCAGCCGGTCGCGGGGGCGGCCATGGAGATCCTCGACGTCGACTCCGCCGACGAACTCGCCGGCGTCTTCGCGGCGGTGGGTCTGGCACAGAACCTCGCCGCCCTCCGCGCGCTCACCAGCGAGGGCATCCAGCAAGGCCACATGAGCCTCCACGCGAAGAACATCGCCATCCAGGCTGGCGCTCCCGGCGAGATCGTCGACGAGGTCGCCGAACGCATGGTCGAGGAGGACGCCGTCCGCCAGGACCGTGCCGAGGAGCTCATCGACGAGTTGACGTCCTGATTCGGTTCGTAACGGGACGCACAATATTGTCTGCCGTTGCTATGGTACTATCTCGCACGAATTGGTGGAATACCATCCACAATATCGGGGTTACATCGAGGTAACCGTCCGAAAATGCGACTTCCCGTCCGATTCGATCGATCGAGAAGCCCAACACATTTATGCTGTGGGTGGTATAGTGTTGGATACAGATGGCAATACTCTCCGATCAGAACCGCAGCGACGTCGAGGAGGTCTTCGCCGAAATGTCCGAGGAAGTTACGGCGTACATCTTCACCGACGACTGCGAATACTGCGACGACACTGTCGAACTCAACGAGGAACTGGAAGAACTGACAGACAACTTCACCGTCGAGGTCCACGACCTCGACAGCGCCCTCGCCGAGGAGTACGACGCCGCACGCCACGGCAGCGGTCCGGTCACCGTCCTGACCGACGGCGAACTGAAGGGCGTCCAGTACTTCGGCATTCCGTCGGGCCAGGAGTTCGGCGCCTACGTCCGTGACATCGTCGCGGTCTCCACCGGCGAGACGGGTCTCGACGACGACATCAAGGCCGAACTGGCCGAGATCGACGAGGAAGTCAACCTGAAGGTCTTCGTCACGCTGACCTGCCCGCACTGCCCGCGGGCGGTCGAGACGGCCCACAAGTTCGCCATCGAGAACGAGAACATCACCTCCGAGATGGTGGAGGCCCAGGAGTTCATGGAGCTCTCCCAGGAGTTCGGCGTCCAGGGCGTCCCGCAGGTGAACATCAACGATCACGACGGACAGTTCACCGGCGCCCAGCCCGAGGCACAGTTCCTCGAGCAGATCCAGCGCTCGCTCAACTAACGACGAAACGGCAATCGGTTTCTTCGATCCATCGCCACCGAGCGACCCCTATCGGCGATCCGTCCGGGGCTACCGCGCCAGTACCGTATGACGATCGTCATACACCCGTCAGCCATCCGCGGGCGCCGTTTCGACTGGAGACTGCCACCCGTCGGTTCCCCTCCCCGGGTCCCGGTTGCAGTCGAAGTGAGATAATCGCAGTACTGCGGCGACTTTCCACCCCTTGGTTTCCACTGGAACTCACTTCTCGACGTCCAGGAGGGCGACCCGCTCGCAGACCAGCGATTGGAGCGACGCGTCCGACGCGGCTCGTTCGGGGTCGGTGACGTCGAAGTAGTTTGCAATCAGGTTGGGGTCGGTCTGGCCGAACGCATCGTCGGGGGCGACGACGGTCTCGACCTCCTCGGCGACGCGCTTCTCGTCGGGGCCATCGACGACGACGAGGACCGAACTCGTACCCGGCTCGAGCCCCATCTCCAGGGCCTGTTCGATCTGTCGCCGGCCGGCCGCATAACAGAGTATCTCGACGGCCCGGTCGTCGGCGACGTTCTCGCCGCGCTCCATGGACCGATTGGCGTGCTCGACCGCCGTCTCGAGGTGTCGGCGCCCCGCGACGTACCGGGCGTCGAACGCCTGGACCGCCGTTCCAGGGCGGCTCGCGCCGTCGAGTTCGGCCACGAACGCGTCGACGGACGCGTAGGCTGGCGTCTCGGCCGGGGCGTCCTCGCCGATGTGGACTCGTCCCTCGACGACCCGCATCAGAAATCACCCAGGTTGGCCTGGGCTTCGGCGCCGTCGCGGTCCGGTTCCTCGGGGGCGGCGTCCTCGTCCCCTTCGACGTCGTCCATCGACGGGTCGGGGTGGCCGACGCTCTCGAGGACCGTCTCGGCGGTCTTCGTTCGGCCACGGAGCGCACCGAGGACTCTCGGCTTCGACGCCTCGCGGAGCTCCGGTCGCGACTCGATACCGGCGTCGTATAGGCGTCGGGCCCGCTTGCGACCAACGTTGTCCACCCGGACCAGGTCGAGGAGCTCCTCGCTCACGCCGTGTTTCACGCGGATTCGAGCCTCTCTGACGGCCGTCGTCGACTCGACGTCCAGTTCGGCGGCGAGGCGTTCGGCGGCGTTGAGCAACCACTCGGCGGTGTCGACCTTCCCGCGGATATCGCCCGGCCCGACCTCGTACCGCTCGGCGATGCGGTCCTCGTCCAGTTCCTCGGCCCAGTCCTCCAGGAGCTTCGCGGTCTTGAGCGCGGAAAGCCAGTCTTCCCACTCGGCCTCCTCGAACTCCGTCGGGGCGTGACCGAGCAGCTCCGCTTCGCGTTCGTAGGCGATTTCGGTGTAGGTTTCGTCGTCGCCCGACCGCAGGTACAGCTGGTACATGTCCGGCGTCCGGGAGACGAGGTGGTACAGCCCGAGCGCCGTGGGGTCCGGTCCGCCGTCCTCCAGCCCGTGGATGATCTCGGCCGCACTCATCGGATCGACGTAGAGTTGCGAGACCAGGTGGCCGGTCGGGGTGGCCGTCAGCCCGTCACCCTCCCGTTCCAGGAAGCCGTTTCGCTCGAGGTACGCCAGGACGCTCTCCGTGACGGTTTCGAGTCGACCCACCTCGCTCGTCTGGGAGGCGTACAGCGTCTCTTGGAGGAACTCCAGAAGCGCGGTCCGGGTCGTCGCGAAGCCCGTCGCCACCGTTGCGAGGACGTGCGTCCGGAGGGCCGGTTCGGCGGCCAGTTTCGATCGGACCGGCTCCGGGTCGGCGTAGATGTACCGGTCGAACAGCTCCTCGAGTTCCCCGTGCGAGGACGCCAGCAGGACGGCCTCGCCGTAGGGATCGAGGCCCGGTCGCCCCGCGCGGCCGAACATCTGGTGGACCTCCAGTGCGGACAGCGGTTGCATGCCGCCCGCGGTGCCGTCGTAGCGCTGCCAGTCGCGGACGATCACCCGGCGGCTGGGCGTGTTGACCCCCGCGGCCAGCGTCGGCGTAGCGCTGACCACGCGGATCAGCCTGTCGCGGAAGGCGTCCTCGACCAGACTGCGATGTTCGCGAGCGAGCCCCGCGTGGTGAAAGGCGGCGCCCTTCTCGACGGCGTCGGCCAGGTTCTCGCTCGTCTCCGTATCACTCACCTCGCGGATCTGGGTGGCGACCTCCCGGAGCGCTGCTCGTTCCTCGGTGTCGAGGCCGTTCCCGGTGACCCCCGCGAGTCGCCGCGCGGCCGCCTCGGCGTTCCGCCGCGAGTTGACGAACACGAGCGTCGACCCGTCATCCGCCAGGGTGTCGTCGACGATGGCCGCGGTCTGGCTCTTCGATCCGACCGCGAGTTCGCGCTGACTGCCGTCGTCGAAGTGCAGCGCGTTGCCGTAGTGTACGCCGGTCTTGAGGTCGATGGGCCGCCAGGTCGAGTCCACGAGTTCGGCGTCGAGCCAGTCAGCGATCTCGCCCGCGTTCCCGATGGTCGCCGAGAGCGCGACGACCTGGAGGTCGGGGATGCGCTGGCGGAGTTTCGCGAGTGTGACCTCGAGGGTTGGCCCCCGGCTGGCATCGTCGACGAGGTGGACCTCGTCGGCCACGATACACGAGAGGTTCTGCATCCACGTCGCGCCGTTCCGGATGAGCGAGTCGACCTTCTCGGAGGTGGCCACGACGACGTCGTTGTCGCCGAGCCACTCGCCGTCGCTCTGATAGTTGCCCGTCGAGACGCCGATGGAGAGGCCGAACTGCTCGAGTTCGGCGAACTCCTCGGCCTTCTCGCTCGCGAGCGCCCGGAGCGGGACGATGTAGAGGGCGGTCCCACCGGTTCCGTTCTGGCGCCCCCGTTCGATCGAGGAGAGCATGGCGAGTTTCGCGACGAGCGTCTTGCCGCTGGCGGTCGGTACGCTCGCGACGAGGTTTCGCCCGTCCGTGACGCCCGCCTCGACGGCCTCGGCCTGGGGCGGGTAGAGCTCCTCGATGCCCTGCGACTGCAGGAACGCGGGCACCCCGTCGGGCAGTCCCGACAGGTCCGTGACCTTCATCGAACCAGGGTAGGCGTGTGCTTCGGTTTAACCCTTCGCCCCACCTTTTTCCTCGTCGGGTTTCCTCGCTCGCGTCCGCTCGCTGCGGGAACCCTCCTCGCAAAAATCTGGACCAAAAACGTCCCGCGAGCGCTCAGCGCTCGCGGTGAATCGCCTCGCTCGGGTTCTTCGAACCCCTCGCTCGGCGAATGCTCGGGGCGGTTGACTGGCTCTGGAGAATCTGCGTTGGATCGATGTAGCCGGGCTACCCCGACACCGCTTTCACCCTCCCGTGCGACTTTCCATCCATGCAGATTCGACTCGATCGGGACACCTGTATCGGGATGTTTCAGTGCGTCGCGGAGTGGGACGAGGGATTCGAGGCGGACCAGGACGAGGGCAAGGTCGACCTGCTCGACTCAGAAGAGATCGAGGACGGGATCTTCGAACGCGAGGTCCCCGAGGACGCCGAACTCGACGCGAAGTTCGCCGCCCGCGCCTGCCCCGTCGACGCCATCGAAATCTACGAGGACGGCGAACAGACCGTCTGAACGGCCCGCTACGGCCTCACGATGGGTTCGGGTACCTTATACCGTCGGACGCCCTGAGAAGGAAGGGGCATGAACGATTTACGCACGGGGTTGAGTTACGGCGACGTTCTTCTCGTTCCGAAACGGTCGCCGGTCGACACGCGAAGCGATATCGACCTCTCCACGCAACTCACCCCGAACGTCGAACTGGACTCGCCACTCGTCTCCGCGGCGATGGACACCGTCACCGAGGCCGAACTGGCCATCGAACTGTCCCGGGCCGGCGGGATCGGCGTGCTCCATCGCTTTCTCACCGTCGAGGAGCAGGCCGAGCAGGTCGAGCAGGTGATCGAGGCCGGCGAGCAGGTCGGGGCGGCAGTGGGCATCAACGAGGATTACGTCGAACGGTGTCGGGCGGTAATCGAGGCTGGCGTCGACGTACTCGTCGTCGACGTCGCCCACGGGCATATGGAGCGAACGATCGCCGCGGTCGAAACGCTCGCCGACGAATTCCCGGACACGGACATCCTGGCGGGCAACGTGGCGACCGCTGCGGGCGTCGAGGACCTGGCGGCTGCCGGGGCCGACGGCGTGAAGGTCGGGATCGGTCCCGGCTCTCACTGCACCACGCGAAAGGTGGCCGGCGCCGGAGTCCCCCAGTTGACGGCCATCGACGACTGTGCGGCGGCCGCCGCGGACCTCGACGTTACCATCTGCGCGGACGGCGGTATCCGGACCTCCGGGGACGCGGTGAAGGCGCTGATGGCGGGTGCCGATACGGTGATGCTCGGGAGCCTCTTCGCGGGCACCGAGGAAGCGCCCGGGAGAATCGTGGAGGTGCAGGGAACACGCTATAAACGCTCTCGCGGGATGGCGACCACGGCTGCAGCAGAGGACCGCGACGACAAAGCAAACAACGTCACCGCCGACGAGGGCGTCGAGGCTCTCACGCCGTACAAGGGACCGGTCGGAACGGTTGTCGAGGAGTTCCAGGCCGGCATCCGGTCCGGGCTCTCGTACTGCGGTGGACACACGATCGACGACGCCCGGGAGCGCGCGGAGTTCATCCGCGTCGCCGCGAGCGCCCAGGAACGGGAGGGGTTTCACGCCGATCACGACTGGGAGGGCGTCAGCGTCGATAGCGAAGCGAGAGCCATCCCGACCGAGACGACCTCGCAGTCCGGCGTCGAGACCGACGGCGGTCGCGAGGACACCGACACCTGACCGGCCGTAGGTCCAAACCGCGGCCCAGCGGCGCTGCTGACGCCGGGAAACCACCATCCAAAAAACGGCAATCCGGGGTGATTGCGGTCCGTTCTCAGGAGATCTGGTCGTACTGATCGGCGAGCTTCTCGGCGGCCTCGTCGAGCTGGTTGCGCTCGAACTCGCTGAGGTCCCACTCGATGACCTCCTCGACGCCGTTCGAACCGAGTTTGAGGGGGACGCCCACGGCGGAGTCCTCGAGCCCGTATTCGCCGTCGAGGACGATGGAGCCCGGGAGGACCTCGCCGGTGTCCCGCAGGACGGCCTCGGCCATGTGGGCGACGCCCGTGGCGGGGCCCCATTCGGTGGCGCCCTTGCGCTCGATGACGTTCATCGCGCTCTCCTGGAGGTCGCCGAGAATCTCCTCCTTCTCGTCGTCGGAGAAGGCGGGGTCTGCACCGTCCACGCGGACCTTCGAGAACACGGGAACCTGCGCGTCGCCGTGTTCGCCGAGGATGGTCGCGTCGACGTTCTTGATGGGGACCTCGAAGCGCTCGGAGAGCACGTAGCGGAACCGGGCGCTGTCGAGGCGGTTCCCGAAGCCGATGACCTTGCCGCGCTCGCGGTCGCCGGTTTCGTAGAGGTGGCGGTTGAGGACGTCGACCGGGTTGGACGTCGTGATGGAGACGAAGTCGTCGTTGTACTCGGCCAGCGACGAGCCGATGTCCTCCATGATCGGGGCGTTGTCGCCGGCGAGGTCGAGGCGGGTCTGCCCCGGCTTTCGCGGGAGGCCCGCCGTGATGATGACCACGTCGGAGCCCTGGGTCGCCTCGTAGCCACCCTGGACGATGGTGGTGTTCGAATCGTAGGCGATGCCGTGATTCGCGTCGGCTGCCTGCCCGACGGTCTCGTCCTCCTTATCGGGGATGTCCACGAAGACGAGTTCGTCGACCACGTCGCGGAACGCGAGGTTGTACCCCGCGGCCGCGCCGACGGTTCCTGCCGCGCCGATGACGCTGACCTTCGACATATCACTTGAAATACCCCCGCGAAATGCGTTAAACGCTTCGGATTGTGCTACCATTCCACGGTCGTCGAACCGACAGTTCGCCCGGCGTCGGCCACCGTTAAGGCCGTCGAACACTTTTGACCCGGTATGAGCGACGACTTCGACAAGGAGGCCGAACGGCGCCGCCTCCGGGAGAAGTACGAACGGGACCGTGAGGACCGGGAGTCGACCGAGCGGATGAGCGAACTCCTCCTGCAGGGTGCGACGATGACCAATCGGCATTGTGACACCTGTGGGAGCCCCATCTTCCGGTATCAGGGCCAGGAGTTCTGCCCGAACTGTCAGATGGCGGCCGAGGCGAACGGCGAGGCGACGAGTGCGGCCGGCCAGGCTTCGGAGCCGGGGAGTGCGGGGACCGGGCAGGAAAACCAGGCCCCTGGCCAGGTCGATGACGCTTCCGGGGCGGACGTGCAGACCGGCGCTCCCGAGCAGGCCCCATCGGACCAACCGGGCGACGGACGGCCGGAAGACACCGCAGCACAGACGCCACCGACGGATTCTGCGGATCCCCAGCAGGGCCCGGAGGCGGGGCCGTCGGTCGACGCCGATTCGTTCGAAGCGATCCAGGCATCCCTCACCCGGACGCTCGCTCGGTTCGCCCAGCGGGCGGCCGAGACCGAGGATCCACACCGCGCCCGCGAGTACCTGGAGACGGCCAGAAGCGCGGCCGAGACGCTCCGGGCGCTGCCACGCTGAGATGCCGTCGACGACACACGACATCGACGCCATCCTGGCACCCATCGACGGCTCGGACTGTAGCTTCCGGGCGCTCGAGTTCGCCACTGGCATGGCGGCCCAGTACGACGCGACGCTCGATGCCCTCCACGTGACCGACGAGCACGCGCCGGCCACCGACGACCTTCTGGACCGGACCCGGACCCTCCTCGACGCGACCGAACTGGACGCCGACGTGGAGGTCGTCGTCGACCTGGACCTCGAGTTCCGGCCCGCCGACCAGGTCGGGGAGACGGTCCTGCACCTGGTTACCGATCGGGGCTACGATCACGTGGTCATGGGCCATCACGGCTCCGGCGCCTTCGAACGAGCGATCATCGGGAGCGCGGCCGAGACGGTCGTCGAAGCGGATCGCGTGCCCGTGACTATCGTCCCCTGAAACGGCGGTTCCCACCCGTCGCGGCGGTCAGTTTCCCGGTCGGTCCGGTTCGTAGTCGATGCCGACGACCTCCCGGATCCGGTCGGCGGTCACTGGGCCGACGCCGTCGACGTTGAGCAGCGTTTCCCTGTCGGCGGTCAGCACCCCCTCCACGCTCCCCAGGGCGGCGAGCAGCGTCCGCGCGGTCACCGGCCCGATGTCGGCGATTGACGAGACGACGTACTCCTGCTGTTCGGCGAGGGTCTTCGTCGTCTTCTCGCCGTGGACGCTCACCTCGCGATCCGAGACCTCCTGTTCGCGCTGGGCGATGGTCAACAGGAGTTCCCCGGTGTCGTCCTCGTCGCGGGTCCGCAGCACGCTCACGCCGAAGTCGACGGCCAGGCTGGCGAGGGCACCCCTGATGGCGTTCGGGTGGACGTCGCGTTCGGCGTAGAGGTCGCCGTCCCCCTCGAGGACGAGTACCGGGCGGGCGTAGTGACTCGTCATGTCGCCGACCTGTTCGAAGAGCGACCGATCGGCCCCGAGTAGCGTATCGAGGAAGTCCTCGAAGGTCTTTCGCTCGACGGCGACCCGGTCGCTCAGGACGTAATCGCCGACGGCGAGCGTCTCGAGTCGGGTCTCGACGTCGGAGCGCTTCGAGAGGTCGCGGGCGATGTCGGCGTCGAGTTCCCGCTGGTCGACGACGATCTCGACCGTCTCCGCCTCGTCGCTACCGGCCCGTTCGATCGTCGCGTCCTCGCCCGCCCCATCGTGTTCTGCCCCCGCTCCCGCGTCGCCGTCATCGGACTCGTCGGCTCCGCTCCCGCCGGCCTGCTCCGCGAAATCCGCGAGGCCCGACTGCCCCGCGCCATCCGCGGCCGAGTGACGCGATTCTACCTTCTCAGTGGATTCCTCCACCTCGGGGTCATCCGATTCCTGCGGTCCGGATTCTGTCTCCGCTCCGCCGTCGCCGTTCTCCCCGTTCCCGTCGACGGTCTCCATCGACGCCTGCTCGCTCGTCAGTGCTCCCTCGACCTCGTTCGCGACGTCTTTGAGGGCCTCGAGTTCCGCCTGCATCTCCTTCTCGCGCCGGCGGGAGATCCAGTAGTACGCCTCGTCACGGGTGTCCTCGGCCATGAGGACGACGACGCGGCCCTCGGTCTGGCGGCCGGTCCGGCCCTTCCGCTGGACCGAGCGGATGGCGGTCGGCACCGGCTCGAAGAACAGCACGAGGTCGACCTCGGGCACGTCGAGGCCCTCCTCGGCCACCGAGGTGGAGACGAGGACCTCGAACTCGCCGGCCCGGAAGTCGGCCAGCGTCTCGCGCTGCTGTTTCTGGCTCATCCCGTCGGAGCCCTCCTTGTCGCCCTGCCCGACGAACCGACGAGTGGCGAAGTGCTCGCCGAGGAAGTCGGTGAGCGCCTCGGCGGTGTCTCGCGACTCGGTGAACACGATGACGCGTTCGCCGTCGGCGATGCCCAGCGTCTCCGCGAGGAGCATCCGGGCCCGCCGGAACTTGGGATGGAGGTCGTCGAAGTCCTCGGCCTTGCGCATCGCCGACTTCACGCGCGGGTCGGAGACGAATCGCTGGCTGGCCTTCGATGCGCCCGAGGAGCGTGCGGCGTTGCGCTGGCGCTCGAAGTACCGTTCGAGAGCGGCGACGCTCTGGGTCTCGACCAGTTCGACGGCTCGTTTGAGCTTCATCACCTCCGCGTGGATGGACATCCCTTCGTAGCCGGCCGAGTCGTCCTGGTCGATGAGTCGCTGGAGTTTCGAGCGGATGGCGTTGAGGTCCTTCTGGGAGAGGTCTGGGCTCGTCCGGGTCGTGACGCCGAGGTCGGCGAGCGTCGAGAGGCGGTCCTCGATGACCTCGTTGAGATCGTCGCGGATCTCGATGACGGCGTCGGGGAGTTCGATGCGCTTCCACTCGACGTCAGTGTCGTAGGTGTACTCGGCGACATCGGGGTCCTCGTCCGTGAGCACCTCGACGTTCGTCAGGCCGAGGTTCTTCGCCACCTGCAGAATGGCCTCCTCGTCGTCTCCCGGGGAGGCCGACATCCCGGTGACCAGCGGGTCGGCCGCGTCCTGGTGGTACCGCTCGGCGATGTAGGTGTACGCGTAATCGCCGGTGGCCCGGTGGCACTCGTCGAAGGTGCAGTGGACCACGTCGCGGAGATCGATGCGCCCGCCGACGAGGTCGTTCTCCACGACCTGGGGGGTCGCGATGACGACCCGGGCGTCAGTCCACAGGGCTGCCCGGTCGTCCGGGCGGGTCTCGCCGGTGAAGACGACGATGTCGTCGTCCGGGATGGCGAGTGCCTCCCGGTAGAAGCCCGCGTGCTGTTCGACCAGTGGCTTCGTCGGGGCGAGCAACAGGGACTTCCCGCCGACGTCGTCGACGAGTCGATCCGCGGTGATGCGGAGGCTCACGGTCGTCTTCCCGAGACCGGTCGGCAGCGATACGAGCGTGTGTTCCTCCCGGGCGCCGTCGACCAGTCGCGTCTGGTAGCGGCGCTCCTCGATGACGCCGTCTTCGAGGAGCGGGTGGGTCACGTAGGTCGTCTCGCTGCTCGGCATTCGTGCCCAGATTGGTCGCGTTCCCGTTTAAGGATTCGCTCAGAGGAACGCGCCCACCAGCCACATCGCGGTCGCGGCACCGACCGGGATGGCGATGTTGTCGTCGATGTACCGGGTCCCGATCTTGAGGGTCACGCCGTCGGCGACCGTCGCGACGAGGGCGCCGGCCGCGGCTGCCAGGATCGGGATCCCGAGGAGGACGGCGATGGACAGCGTGATGGCGAAGGTGACGAGCAGGACCGGCGTTCGTTTGACGGTCTGCTCACCGCTGCCCAGATAGCCCGAGACCGGATCGCCGATGGCGAGCATCAACATCGCGGCCACGGCGATGGGCGGATCGACAGTCCACGCGACGATGGCGAAGCCGAAGGCGTAGAAGGCATACCCAGCAATAGATCGCCACTCGTAGTCACGGGTGAGACGGTCGAAGAGCCACCACTCGACGGTGTGGGTGAGGCGGAGCACCTCCAGAACCAGGGCGGTCGCCGCGCCCACCAGCACCACCCACTGGATCACCAGCCAGTCGATGCCCAGCAGGTGGCTCAACGGGATGGCGGACCCGCTGACGTGAACGAGTCGACGACCGAGTTCGGTCATTCGGCCGGTGGATAGTGGTCCTGGAGGTCGGCGAACTGCCGGTCTCCGTCGCGGATCGCCGTGAGTTCGTCCGCGAGCGAATCAGCGGGAACGCGAACCTGAGCAGTGGTGTCCCGGTCGCGGAGGGTGACCGTGTCGTCCTCCAGCGAGTCGTAATCCACCGTCACGCCGAAGGGCGTCCCGATCTCGTCCTGGCGGCGGTACCGACGACCGATACCCCCGGAGTCGTCGTAGGTCACCGAGAACCCCGCGACCCGGAGGCGATCGGCGATCTCTCGGGCCCGTTCGCCGAGACCGTCCTTGTCCATCAGCGGGAAGACCCCGACAGACGTCGGAGCGACGGTCGCCGGCAGTCGCAGAACCGTTCGTTCCTCCTCGTCGACCGTATCTTCCTCGTAGGCGTGGACCAGCACGGTGTAGACGGCCCGGTCGACGCCGAACGACGGTTCGACCACGTGTGGAGTGATGTGTCGGCCTGACTCGGTCACTTCGTCGACGCTGAATCCGGTCTTCTCGGTGGGTACCGCGATGGACTCCCCGTCGACCGCGACGACGACCTCGTCGCCCTCGAAGGCCGATCGGTCGCGCTCGACGAGTGCCTCGAGTGCGTCGGCGATGTCGCCGGCCTGGCCACCGAATTCGGGTCCGAGGTAGGCCATGTCCGGGTCGACGGTGGCGCGTTCGACCGTCTGCGGTTCGTCGTACTCCTTGAACACCGTGAAGCGCTCGCCGGAGTGTTCGGCGTGCTTCGAGAGGTCGTAGTCGCTCCGGTAGGAGAACCCGGCCAGTTCGATCCACTCCGGGTCCTCGCCGGGTGCGCTCACGTCGGCCTCGGCGTCCCAGCAGTCCGAGGAGTAGTGGGCCAGTTCGCCGGGGAGGTGCTGGCGGAACCGGAACCGGTCCATGTCCACACCGATGCGGTCGTACCACTCCCTGGCGACGCCGAGGTAGTAGGCGATCCAGGGGTCGGCGATGACGTCGTCGGCGACCGCATCCCCGATGGTCGTGGTGACCGGACTCGCGTCGTCGTCAGCCTGCATCTCGGCGCTGTACAGCGGGGCTTCGACGTCGGCGACCGACGCGAGGTCCGGTTCGTCCTCCTCGGGGTCGACGAATAGTTCGAGCTCGGCCTGTGTGAACTCCCGCGAGCGGACGACCGCGTTGCGAGGGCTGATCTCGTTGCGGTAGGCACGACCGATCTGGGTGACGCCGAAGGGCAGGTCGCCACGGGCGTACTCCTTCAGTCGGGGGAAGTCCACGAAGATGCCCTGGGCCGTCTCGGGTCGGAGGTAGCCGGCGTTCGTCGATCCCGGGCCGATGTTCGTCTCGAACATGAGATTGAAGTCCTCGACCGGTTGGCCGGCCAGCGGTTCGCCACAACTCGGACAGACGAGGTCGTGCTCGCGGATGAGCGATTCGACCTCGTCGATGGGGAGACTCTCGGCCTCCTCGATGGCCGTCTCGTCCTCGATGAGGTGGTCGGCCCGGTGGCTCTCCCCGCAGGCGGAACACTCCACGAGCATGTCGTCGAAGCCGTCCAGGTGCCCCGAGGCCTCGAAGACCGCCTCGGGCATGATGGTCGGGGCGTCGATCTCGGTGTGGCCCTCGCGGACCGTGAACCGCTCTCGCCACTGCTCTTCGATGTTCGCCTTGAGCGCGGCGCCCTGCGGACCGTACGTGTAGAAACCGGCGACCCCGCCGTAGACCCGACTCGACTGGAAGAAGTAGCCGCGCCGCTTGGCGAGTTCCGTCAGCGCCCTCATAGAGCGGCCACCAGGTCGATGTCCCTGACCATGCCCGCGAGTTCGTCACCCCGCACCAGGGGGATCTGCTCGATGTCGTTGTTGAGCATCATCTGGGCGGCGTCCCGGGCCGTCCGCTTGCCGGAGACGGTGACGACGTTGGCCGACATGTACCCTTTGACCGGTTCGTCGGGGATCTCGACGTTTCGGGTCGGGAGGTACCGGTTGCCGACGGCCTTGATTCCCTCCCACATCCAGTCGTCGTCCTGGTTCGCGATGGAGTCGCCGGTGCCTTCCTCGCCCTCGACCACCTCGGCGACGTCGATGATGTCGACCTCGGTGATGATGCCCGCCATGTCGCCATCGTCGTCGAGCACGACGGCGTACGGTACCCGGCCGTAGGCGAGTTCGCGTTCGACGACCTGGAGCGGGGCGTTCTGGTAGGTGGTGTTGATGTCCCGGCGCGCCAGTTCGCCGACGGGCGTATCGCCGTCGACGGCCCCGTCGGCGATGGCACGGATCACGTCGGTGATGGTGATGATACCCTGCAGCGACCCACCGTTCACGACGGGGACCCGGCGGGCACCGGTCTCCGCGATGAGCTGGGCGACCTCGGCGATGTCCGCGTCGGAATTCGTCGTCGGGACCTCCTCCATCAGGATGGCCAGCTGGTCCTCGTCGGGGTTGTTGATCAGGTCCTCTCGGGAGACGAGACCGCGATACAGTTCTCCCTCCTCGGTCTCCTTGACGACCGGGACGGAGGAGAACGTCCGTTCCTGTAGATATTCGAGCACGTCGTCGCGAGTCCCCGGGATCGAGACGGTAACCAGGTCCTCCCGGGGTGTCATCACGTCAGCGACTTTCATTGCATCCGGTTACTACCCCCTCACATTTGTAGGCTACGACGCTGACGCGCCGCTTGCAATCCTACACGAAGGTCTCCGCGTTCGGGAAGAACTTCTGCCAGTCCTCGTGTTCGAACGTGGCGACCTCGGTCCCGTCCAGTTTCTGGAGGTGGGTGTACATCGTCCCCGAGTCCGCGACCGTCTCGATGAGGCGATCGGCCGTGCGTAACTCGTAGTTGCCGGCGACGTACACCACGGCCTCGTGGTCGGGGTCGCGGAGTTCGGTCACGATGAACACGCGACCCTCCACGGTGGTCCGGTAGACGTCGTATTCGGGGAACGTCGCCTCGGTGAGTAGCTCGCCCAGGCGATCGGCCCGGTCGCCCGGGACGACGTACACGAGCCCGTACCTCCCGCTTGGCCCGTCATCAGGTGGTTCCGGTGCGGTATCGCCTGCCGGCAGGACCAGGGTCTCCCAGCCGGCTTCCGCCCGGCCCTCGGCCATCCGGTCCACGTCGCCGAGCGTCCGCGACCAGGCGTCCTTGAACGTCTCGGCGTGTGCAGCCTCTCGCTCGGCGGGGTCGACTCCGTCACCGATCTTCGTCATACGCTGGATGGACGGTCCGTGTCCAGTAAAGTGTCCCGTTCGGAACCGTTCACACGCCGAAGAGGGCCTCCATCGCGTACGACACGACGAACATCGTCAGGCTCGCCAGATAGAGCCGTGCCCAGTTCGCGTATCGCTCCCGGGGCCGGAGCGGATACCAGGCAGCCGGAGGCACGCGCCGGACGACCGCCTGGACGCTGGTCTCCTCCCGGTCGAGTCCCTCGCGCTCCAGGTCCTCGGGCGACTTCGGCCACGCCAACAGCGTCGCGTACCCCAGCGCGACGATGCCCACGAGAAACAGGCCGAATTTCACGCCCCAGAATCCCAGCCCGAAGAGCACGCTGATCGGCAGGGTCACCGCAGCGGCGAGGATGGTGAGTCCCACGGCGTACTGGATGGCGTCGACGACGCGGGCGCCCCGGGTCGGGGAGGCGTCGCTCATTCGCCGCTTCGGAACGACGGCAGCATATCGTCGCCGACGAACTGGTCCGGCTCTTCCTCGTCGCGTCGGTGGCGGTGACAGAAGCTCTCGCGCCCCGTCTCGCTGACGCGGTGGTACTCCGGTCGTTCCATGTCACAGACGCTCCCGAACTCTTCGCGGAGGAGTTCTCTGGCGGCCGCCGCGTCGTCGTCTGCCATGTACCTCGCCGCCTCGTCGACGTGCTCCTGGACCGGCCGTGGCACCTCGAGGGCGCCGAAGACGTCCTCGAGGATCTCCTCGATACCGGTCCGCTTCGTCTCGAGGCCGAGGTACTCTTTCGCGATCTCGCGCAGCGACCGGTCCGCTTGCGCCCGTTCGCGAACGATCTCTCGGTAGGCCTCGATGGCGTCCCAGACGTCGTCGTCCACGTCCTCGTATCGGTCCGGTCGGAGTTTCATCGGACACCGGGTCGTGAACGGACAACCGGCGGGTGGGTCCCGGGGACTCGGTGGCGTTCCTCGGAGCGTGATGCCGCGCGTGTCGACCGTCGGGTCGGGTTCGGGGATGGCCGACAGCAACGAGATCGTATAGGGGTTCTTCGGGTTCCGGAAGAGCTCCTCGGTCGGCCCGATCTCCATGATGTGGCCCAGGTACATCACCGCCACGCGGTCGCAGATGTGCCGAACGACCGAGAGGTCGTGTGCGATGAACAGGTACGTCAGGTCGAACTCGTCCTGGAGGTCCTCGAGGAGGTTGAGAACCTGTGCCTGGACGCTCACGTCCAGGGCACTCACCGGTTCGTCGAGCACGACGAACTCCGGCTCGAGGGCCAGTGCCCGGGCGATGCCGATGCGCTGGCGCTGGCCGCCGGAGAACTGGTGGGGATAGCGGTAGTAGTGCTCTTCCTGTAGGCCGACGGTCGAGAGCAACTCGCGAACCCGTTCTCGTCGTTCCGAGGGTGTCTTCCAGTCGTGGACGTCGAGCGGTTCGCGGACGATCTCGCCGACCGTCATCCGGTCGTTCAGACTGGATTGTGGGTCCTGGAAGACCATCTGGGCGTTGCGCTTCCAGTCGACGAGTTCGTCGCCCGAGAGCCTGGTCACGTCCGTCCCCTCGAAAAGCACCTCGCCCTCGGTCGCCGTCTCGAGCTGGATGAGGGTCCGCCCGAGCGTCGTCTTCCCACAGCCGGATTCGCCCACGAGACCGAGCGTCTCCCCGCGCCGAATGTCGAAGTTCACCCCGTCGACGGCCTTGACGGGCTGTTTCGCGAACGGGCCGACGCCACCGGATTCGTAGTACTTCTTCAGGTCGTTGACCTCGACGATGGCGTCGCTGTGTTGGTCCGTCCGGTCCTGTAAGCTCACGCACCATCACCTCCGTTCTCGGCGAGCGACTGGCGCGCTCGCTGTCGCTGCTCGGTCCGTGCCCGATGCATCTCGAGTGCACCCGACCGGTCCCGGTCGCTCGGGTAGAGCAAACAGGCCGCGGTGTGGTCGGCCTCGCTCTCGGAGACGTCGACCGGCATCGGGTGGACCGATTCGCACGCGTCGAAGGCCTTCGGACAGCGCGGTTCGAACCGGCAGTCCGTCGGCTCTTCGGTCGGCGTCGGCACGTCGCCCTCGATGGTCGAGAGCCGTTCGGCCCCGACCTGCCGCCCAGGTATGCTGTCGAGAAGCCCTCGCGTGTACGGGTGGCGTGGGTTCTCGAAGAGTTCGACGACGGGGCCGCTCTCGACGATCTCGCCGGCGTACATGACGTTCACCCGGTCGGAGATCTGGGCGATGACGCCCATGTCGTGGGTAATGAACATGATTCCCAGGTCGCGTTCGGCCTGGAGGTCGCGGAGGAGGTCGAGTATCTGGGCCTGGATGGTCACGTCGAGGGCCGTCGTCGGTTCGTCGGCGATGATGAGTTCCGGATCGCAGGCGAGCGCCATCGCGATGACCGCCCGCTGGCGCATCCCCCCGGAGAACTGGTGGGGATACTCCTCGAGTCGTCGGGGGGCGTCCGGGATGCCGACGGCCTCGAGGAGCGAGATGGCCTCTTCGGTGGCCGGATTGCCCGTAAGTCCCTGGTGGAGTTCGAGCGCCTCCTTGATCTGGTTGCCGACCGTGTAGACTGGGTTGAGACTGGTGAGCGGGTCCTGGAAGATCATCGCGATGCCGCCACCCCGGATCCGGCGGAGCGCCTCGTCGCTCGCCCTCGCGAGGTCGATGTAGCCCGCCGTGATGGCCTCCGATCCGTTTCGGCTCGGTTCCCGTTCCTCGACGAAGACGAAGTCGTCATCATTCGCCAGATACTGGATCGCCTCTCGGCGGGTCTCGATGTCGTCCTCTCGGCCGACGACTTCGTCTGCGTCCGTCACGTCGACCGTATAGCTCGAGAACTGGTCGGCGTACGTCCGGACCGTCTCGACGTCGCGGTAGCGGATGCTACTCGAGGGGTGGATCCGTCCGGGCGACTTGATGAGGCCCATGATGGACCGGGCGGTGACGCTCTTCCCGGATCCCGACTCGCCGACGATGCCGACCGTCTCGCCACGGTCGATGTCGAAACTCACGCCGTCGACCGCGTGGATGGTCTCCTTGTCGGTGTAGAAGGTGGTCCGGAGGTCGGCGAGCTCGAGGAGGACGTCCTCGCCCATCAGGCACCACCCCCGACGGCGGCCTCGTCGGCCGTTCCACCCTCGCTCTGCGGATCGATGGCGTCTCTGATCCCGTCACCGAGGGCGTTGAGCCCGGTCACGACGAGCGTGATCATGAGCCCCGGGATAAGCGCGATGTGCCAGGAGGCGCTGGCGACGTAGGGCTGTCCGAGATTGATAGCCCGCCCCCACTCCGGGGTGGGTGGCGTGATGCCGATGCCCAGGTAGGACAGTCCCGCGACACTGACGATGATACCACCGAGGCTCATCGACCCGTAGATGAGCAGGTAGCCGACGATGTACGGGAGCATGTGCTTTTGCATGATCGTCCGCGGGCGCTGCCCGAAGCTCTTGGCCGCGTCGACCCAGTCCTCCTCGGAGACCTGGAAGGACGGCCCACGGACCGCCCGCCAGAGAAACGGCCAGTAGACCACGGAGAACAACAGGACGAGGAGGACACCCCCGTTGTAGAGCCCGGCGATCCAGTGATCGCTGAACAGCACGGCGATCAGGATGGCGAGCATCAGGACCGGGATGGCCTGGACCGAATCGCTCACGACCACGGTCACGAGATCGGCCAGTCCCTTGTAGTACGCCGTCGCGAGTGCCAGTCCCGCCGCGATGAAGCCCGAGATCACGATCGAACTCAGGGCGATGAACATCGAGAGCCGCGAGCCGTACATCATGAACGTAAAGAGATCCTTCCCTGACGGCAAGGTTCCGAACGGATGGAAGCGCTCGAAGTCGTCGTAGGTCAGTGGCCCGACGTTGCTACTGCCGCCTTTCGAACCGGAGCCGATGTTGGCCTCCCCGGCGGTGATCTCCACCACCTCCTGGTTCTCGGCGTCCCAGGTCTCGATGGTATTGCTGTACGGGTCCGTGATGTTCTGTTCGAGCGTCGTCGGGCCCAGCGTGGGGGCGAACACCGCCATGATCACGAACAGGATAACGACGATGAGGCCGAACTTGCCCCAGGAGTGGCGACTGAACCGGTCGAACTGGTCGTCGCGGGGCGTCCAGTCGGCGTACCGGTAGTGGGTTCGGTAGACCCGATAGCCACGCCAGAGCCACCAGATGAAGACGAAGCCGTACGCCGTTGTCAGGCTGGCACGGATGGCCCACGAGACGCCGGGCGAGAGGCCCATGAACGTCCCGACCCACTGGGACCCATTGTGATAGCCCTGGTTGGGGATCAGTTCCCGGGACAGGAGGGTCGGAATCTCGCTCGCCGCCGCCATGGCGGATTCGGCGAGCGCGACGGCGGGTTCGCCGGGGAGGCCACCGAGCACGATGGACAGCCCCTCGAAGAACATGTGGACGAGGGCACCGGCTTCGACGACCAATAACGCACCCATCACGCCGGCCCAGATTGCGGCAGGGCGGGGGTTGGCGGCGATCCTGTCTCGGAGCGGTTCCTCGTCTTCCGTGTCGCGGGGGGAGAGCTCACTCATGGATACTCACTCCGATTCGTACCCCACTCTCGGATCGATCAGCGTGTAGAGCAGGTCCTGTGTGATGTTGATCGCGACCAGCAGGAGGATGAAGATGTACATCAGCGTCCCGACCAGTGGGAGGTCGCCTTGCATGATGGCCTGGAAGAACAGGTAACCCAGGCCGTTGATCGCGAAGACGTACTCGACCAGGACGGACCCGCCGAGCAATAAGAAGGCCTCCCCGGTGATGATGGGGACGAGGGGGATCAACGCGTTCCGGAAGACGTGCTTCCAGACGATGACGCTGTTTTTCAGCCCTTTGGCCCGGGCGGTCTCCACGTAGTTCGAGTTGATGGTCTCGAGGACGGCTGTTCTGCCGATCCGCATCTCGTTACCCATCGACGCCGACCCGAGGACGATGGAGGCCGGAAGGGTCTGTTTGAGCGCCGCGAGGAACGACCCGTTGCCGTCCGTGTTGTCGATCCAGAAGGCGTGTGGGTCCCGAATGGCGTCGAGTGGCTGTGCCAGGAAATCCAGGGTCGGCGGGGTGACGATGTTCGTCTGGACGATAAAGGAGGCCCACTCCCACCCGAACAGTTGTTTCGACTGCGAGAGAACGCTCACCAGGATGACGGCGAGCCAGAAGTTGGGCATCGCGCGCCAGACGATACCGCCGAACGACGCGATGTAATCGTTCCAGGTATTGGGGTTGAGTCCGGCGTAAAACCCCAGCGGGATTCCGATGAACAGCGGGATCAGGACGGCCCAGAAGCCGAGCCAGATGGTCCGGGGCGCGTAGATGGTCAGCATGTCGACCGCGGTAGTGCCAGGGGAAATGACCCAGGAGCGGCCGAGGTCGAAGGTAAACATGTTGATCATGAAGTCGATATACTGGCCCCAGAACGGTTGGTTCAACCCGAGGTTCTGCTCGATCCGCCGAGCGGCGTCGGGCGTGTATTGCTGGCCGAGGATCGCTGACACCGGGTCGATGGGCCCCATATAGATCATCAGGAACGTGAGCGTCGTCCCGAAGACGATGACGGGGACCGAGAGCGCGAGCCGGCGTCCGAAGTAACTCCACCTACTCATGGTTTGGCTCCGTGCGGGGATGACACAGGGAACGTACCGGCAACTAGCACAATCACGGGATTATATCTTCCGATGGATGATGGTCGTTCGAATCTGCCGTATCTTTGAGGTAGAACCCCGATACGCCCGAAATAGAAAATTACAGTATCGGCTCCGACGCCGTATTGTTACTGTTCGACCGTGACAGTTTCGGTCTCGTGACTGACGCCGAGCGTGTCGAGCAGGAAGTACGACCGACGGGAGTTCTCCGAGCCCGCGAGCCGCTCCAGGGAGTAGACGTAGTCCTGGGCGGTGACGTCGCTGCCGTCGTGGAACGTGGCGTCCTCCTCCAGTTGGAAGGTGTAGGTCAGGAAGTCGTCGGAGACGGAGTAGTCCACCGCACCGAGGTTGGTGACGGTGGTCGTCCCGTCCTGGTAATTCGTCAGCGCGTCGAAGACCTGCGAGATAATCTCGCCGCCAGCGGTCGACGTCGACGCGATGGGGTCGATGGTGGTGATGGTCCCCGTCAGGATACGGTTGAGGGTGTTGTCGTCTTTCTGGTCGGTCGTCGTGACCTTGTTGTACTTCTGGCGACTAATACCCATCCCACCGAAGGGATTGTACTCGATCGTATCGTACCAGAAGTACTCGTCGAGTCGGTGGTAGAGGTTGATGAAGCCGACGTCCTCCCAGTTCGCCTCCTCCATGAGGACGGCTGCCTCGCTACGCTGGGCTTTGGCGTCGTCCGTCGGTGCTTTGTTGTCGTCGATGACGTCGTACGCGTCCTCGGCATCCTGGGCAGCGTCGCCGTTCTCCGAATTCCAGTTGATGTACGACACCGGGGCATCCATACTCGTCTGGGTCTGTGGCGGATCGAGGAGCCCCAGGAAGTTGTCGGGTGCCGGGTAGTCCGCGATCCACCCGAGCGTGTACGCCTCCAGGTTGCCGTTCCGGCCGCGCTGGAGTAGCGTCGAGAAATCCGCCTGCTCGATCTGCATGTCGATGTGGGCGCTGGCGAGCTGGTCACGCAGGATCTGGGCCATCTCGAGCCAGGTGTCGGACTGGTACTGGGTCCACTGGACCTCGTACGGGTCGTCGGCGCTGTATCCCGCCTCCTCCATGACCTGGCGGGCTTCGGCGACTCTCGATTCGTTGTACCCGTAGGGGTAGTTCTCTTCGGCGTGGCTGTTGTACTCCCCGGCACCGCCCGGGTAGATCGACGGCGGCGTGAGGTGATACGCCGGCACGCCACGGCCCTTGAAGACCTCGTTGACCAGGAGTTCCTGGTTCGCCGCGTAGGCGAACGCCTGGCGGACGGGTTTGGGCACCTCGTTCATGTTGAAGCCGATGTAGAAGGTGTTGATCGTCGGCACGCCAACGTAGTTCAGCGTGTCCCCGTTCCGCACCGGTCCGTACGTGCCGAGCGATCGACCCTCGGCGTCCGTCTCGTCGACGGAGACGAGGTCCGGGTCGTACTGGCTGGTCGGGATGGTGAACAGGTCCGCGTTCCGGTTCATCGCGTAGTTGAACCGGGCGGAGTCCCGCTCGAGGACCTGCCAGTGAATGCTGTCGAGTGCAGCCGCTTCGCCGTAGTAGTCGTCGTAGGCAGAGACCGAGGCTTCGGTCCCCTGGGTCCAGTTATCGAACTCGAACGGACCGGACCCGATGGGCGAGGAGGTCGCGAACTCCTCGTAGCTCATCTCGCCGTCGTAGCCCTCGACGTCGCCGACGACGCCCTCGGGCACCGCGGAGAACGAGGAGTACGCCAGCATCTGGAGCGACGCGTGGAACGGCGCGTCGATCTGGATCTCGAGTTCGTATTCGCCGACGGCTTCGACGGCGATACTACCTGGTTTGTAGACCTCCTGTTCGACGGTCGTCGTTTCTTCGGTCGTGGTCCCTGCTTCGGTGGTCGTATCGTCGGTACCGTCACCGTTACCGGAACAGCCAGCAAGCGCGACGGCCCCCGCGGCACCGCCGGTGGCGCCGAGGAATCGTCGACGGGACAATTTGTTATCGGATGACATCCGAAGAACTTTTTCAGAGGTGTTGTGATAAACCTAACGCAATTGGGTGGTTTCTTGCAACCAAATCGATACCTATCGACCCTAAAACCGACGTTTTCACCAAAATTAATGAGCGACATTTGCCGGGACGTGTCGCTTCGGTGCACTTATGTATGGGGTGTGTCCTTCTATCACATAGCATGACGGCAGATGCCACGCCCGCGACGGGACATGCCAGTGCTGCTCCCGAGGTCATGGCCTCGGTGGACGACGAGGGACGCGAATCCCGGTTCGTCATCGCGGACATCTCCCGAGACGAAGCGTGGGTATCTGCATCGGTCGACGCCGCCACGGCGCTCACAGCTTGGCGCTGAACCTTTTGCTGCGGGCGAGCCAAAGGCTCGCCCTGGCAAAACGTTCATGAAAACCTTCGCCCCTCCAGCCGTCGCGCTGGCGCGCGACGGTAGTCGGGGCGTCGGGCCGCGAGCGAAGCTCGCGGTGAATCGGCGACCTACCGGGTCCTGACGGACCACTCGGTCGCCGAATGCTTCGATGGTAGTTTGTTAGCACCCCTTCTCACGCGAACGTTCAAATACCGAAACGGAACCAACCCTGGCCATGCTGTAACGCCCCGCCCGGAGCGAACACGGCGGGAGTGCGGTCGCCCGCTCCGGATCTGCCGTTCGACTGCCTGCTCGCACATTCGTCAGCCGATAGCGTGACCACCCGCGATTCGGTCACCTTTTTCCGCCCCGGTAGCGTGGGGACGTGCATGGACTACCGCGAAGTATCCGGGGGGCGCGAGTTCCTCCTCACCCTGTCCTACGGTGCGGACTGGCGCGAGGAGATCGAAGCCTTCGCGGCCGAGAAAAGCGTCGAGGCGGCATGGTTCGTCGGCACGGGGGCGCTCGAGGACGCCGACCTGCAGTACTTCGACCAGGACGCGTTCGCGTACGAGACAGTCTCGTTCGAAGAACCGCTCGAGGTGGCGGCGTGCGTCGGGAGCGTCGCCCTCGAGGACGGCGACCCCGTCGCGGACGCACACGTGACCCTCTCGCGACCATCCGGACAGGCCATCGCCGGCCGTCTGGACCGCGGTACCGTATTCGCCGGCGAATGCTACCTGCGAACCTTCGAGGAACCACTCGAACGAGAGCGGAGCGAGACGACGGGGCGGGACGGCTGGGCGGTGTAGATGCGACCGGACGACGAGGCATACTTCGAGACCATCGAATCCCGCCTCGACGAGGCCTTCGAGGTGGCCAGCGAGGCCAAACGTCGCGGCGACGACCCGAAACCCGAGGTCGAGATCCCGGTCGCGAAGGACATGGCCGACCGCGTCGAGAACATCCTCGGCATCGATGGGGTCGCCGAACGCGTCCGCGAACTGGAGGGCCAGATGTCCCGCGAGGAGGCGGCACTCGCCCTCGTCGACGACTTCGTCGAGGGAACCGTCGGCGATTACGATACGAGTGCCGGGAAGGTCGAAGGTGCCGTCCGGACCGCCGTCGCGCTGCTGACCGAGGGGGTCGTCGCGGCCCCCATCGAGGGCATCGACCGCGTCGAACTCAACCAGAACGACGACGGCACCGAGTACATCTCGGTCTACTACGCCGGCCCCATCCGCTCCGCCGGCGGGACGGCCCAGGCACTCTCGGTCCTCGCTGCCGACTACGCCCGAGCGCTGCTGGGCATCGACGAGTACAAACCACGGGACTCGGAGATCAAACGCTACGCCGAGGAGGTGGCCCTCTACGACCAGGAAACCGGGCTCCAGTACTCGCCGAAGGACGCGGAGACGGAGTTCATCGCCAGCAATACCCCGATCTGCCTGGACGGAGAGGCCACGGGCCAGGAGGAGGTGTCGGGGTACCGCGACCTCGAGCGCGTCGATACCAACAGCCCCCGTGGCGGGATGTGCCTGGTGCTCGCCGAGGGTATCGCGCTCAAGGCGCCGAAGATCCAGCGGTACACCCGCAATCTCGACGAGGTCGACTGGCCGTGGCTCCAGGACCTCATCGACGGGACGATCACCGAGGAGACGAACGGCGACGGCGATGACGAAGAGCTGAACGCCGACGCGACGGAGCCGGCGGATTCCCAGACGCCCGCCAGTGGCCCTCCGCGCGTGGACGAGTCCTGGAAGTACCTCCGCGATCTCATCGCCGGCCGTCCGGTCTTCGGCCATCCGAGTGCCGAGGGCGGATTCCGACTGCGATACGGCCGTGCCAGAAACCACGGTTTCGCGACCGCCGGCGTCCATCCGGCCACGATGCACCTGGTCGACGACTTCCTCGCGACCGGCACGCAGATCAAGACCGAACGACCAGGCAAGGCAGCCGGCGTCGTGCCGGTGGACTCCATCGAGGGGCCGACCGTCAAACTCGCGAACGGCGACGTCCGGCGGATCGACGACCCGGAAGAAGCCCTGGAGATCCGCAACGGCGTCGAGGCCATCCTCGACCTCGGCGAGTACCTGGTGAACTACGGGGAGTTCGTCGAGAACAACCACCCGCTCGCGCCCGCCTCGTACTCGGTCGAGTGGTGGGTCCAGGAGCTCGAGGCCGCCGGCGCCAATGTACAAGCCCTCCGCGATTCGCCTTACGTCGACCTCGCGAACCCCGACGCCGACCAGGCGCTGAACTGGGCGCTGGACCACGACGTCCCGCTGCATCCCGCCTACACCTACCTCTGGCACGACCTCGACGTCGACCGGTTCGAGACCCTCGCCACGGCCGTCGCGGATGGCGCTATCGAAGATGGGGACCTGCACATTCCCCGCGAGGAACCCGTCCGTGAGGCCCTGGAGGTGCTCCTCGTGGAGCACAGCCAGGAGGATGCGGTACTGGTTGTGGGGGACTGGGTGCCCCTGGTCACTACGCTCGGCATCGACGAAGACCTGGAGCGCGATTGGTCGGCGGCGGACCTATCCGCAGAGGCTCTGGGCTGGGACAACGCCATGAAGGCGGTGAACGAGGTCGCCCCCTTTACCGTCCGCGAACGCGCTCCCACTCGCATTGGGAACCGGATGGGACGACCCGAGAAATCCGAGTCGAGAGACCTCAGCCCGGCGGTCCACACCCTCTTCCCCATCGGCGAGGCCGGCGGTAACCAGCGCAACGTGAGCGACGCGGCGACCCACACCGAGGAGATGAACGACCGCCCCGGCCGGATTACGGTCCAGCTCGGCGTTCGGGAGTGCCGCGACTGCGGCGAACACACGTACAAGGCCCGCTGTCCGGACTGTGACGCTCGCACCGACCCCTTCTACGAGTGCCGTGACTGCGGCATCGAGGCCACGCCGGACGAATCCGGTCGGGTCGAGTGCCCACGCTGCGAGCGGGAGGTGGACAACCTGGAACCGCAGACGGTCGACCTCAACAGCGAGTACCACGAAGCCCTGAAGGCGGTCGGCGAGCGCGAGAACGCCTTCGACATCCTGAAGGGAGTCAAGGGGTTGACATCCTCGGAGAAGGTTCCCGAACCCATCGAGAAGGGCGTGCTCCGGGCGAAACACGGCGTCACGACGTTCAAAGACGGCACGGTCCGCTACGACATGACCGACCTCCCCGTGACCGCCGTTCGCCCCGAAGAACTCGACGTCACCGTCGGCCAGTTCCGCGAACTCGGCTACGAGACCGATATCCACGGCGATCCGCTCGAACATCCCGACCAGCTGGTCGAACTCCGCGTCCAGGACGTCGTGCTCTCCGACGGTGCCGCCGAACACATGCTCAAGACCGCGGCCTTCGTCGACGAGTTGCTCGACGACTACTACGACCTCGAGCCTTTCTACGAACTCGAGGATCGCGACGACCTCGTCGGCGAACTCGTGTTCGGGATGGCCCCGCACACGAGCGCGGCAGTGGTCGGCAGAGTTATCGGATTTACGAGTGCTGCAGTCGGATACGCACATCCGTATTTTCACGCGAGTAAGCGGCGTAACTGCGATGGGGATGAAGATTGTGTCATGTTATTGATGGACGGCCTGCTGAACTTCTCGAAGTCCTTCCTGCCAGACAAGCGCGGCGGCCGGATGGACGCGCCGCTGGTCATGTCCTCGCGCATCGATCCCGCGGAGATCGACGACGAGGCGCACAACATGGACATCGTCGACCAGTACCCCCGCGAGTTCTACGAGGCGACCCGCGAGATGGCGCCGCCGGAGTCGGTGGACATCACCATCGCGGAGGAGTACGTCGGAACCGACGACGAGTACCAGGGCTTCCGGTTCACCCACGATACCACCGACATCGCGCTCGGGCCGGACCTCTCGGCGTACAAGACCCTCGGGTCGATGATGGACAAGATGGACGCACAACTCGAACTCGCCCGCAAACTCCGGGCCGTCGACGAGACGGACGTCGCAGAACGGGTCATCGAGTACCACTTCCTCCCGGATCTCATCGGGAATTTGCGGGCGTTCTCCCGGCAGGAGACTCGCTGTCTGTCCTGTGGGAAGAAATTCCGCCGGGTCCCGCTCACGGGGGAGTGCCGTGAGTGCGGCGGGGACGTCAACCTGACAGTCCACCAGGGCTCGGTCACGAAGTACATGGACACGGCCCTGGAGGTGGCCGAGGAGTACGGCGCGCGCGAGTACACGAAACAGCGGTTGCGCATCCTCGAGCGCTCTATCGAGAGCATCTTCCAGAACGACAAGAACAAACAGTCGGGGATAGCGGACTTCATGTAGACGTCGCGTCCGCAGGGCGCGGTATTCTCCGTCCAGATTGTTGTCGCGAGCGGTTCGCGGTCGAACTCGAGCCGGAAAACGGTGGGCGCAGGATGAGAAGACCGGGCGGGCCGGCAGTGTGCACTGCAGGTGACCCGACGCGAGGCGGCGCGGCCGTGGTCAGGGCTTCGACCAGGGACCGTCTTCGTCGGCGACGTCTTCTTCGACGCGCCAGCCACCCTCGGCGTCCTCGTCGGGAAACAGGCGCACGACCGTGTTGTTGCAGTCGATGTGATGTTCGACGTACTCGAGTTCGCCATCGTCGTTCGTCACCACGTGTGGGTTGGGCATGCAGTGTACAGATCGGTTGTGCAGATACTTTACTTTCCCTGGTCGTGCCCACTTCTCGGGAATCGACGTCGCCAGCTGCGGTAGGCGGCTGTTATCCGTCGAATTCGGGCTCCAAACGCCTTCACAGGTCAATGGTAACGCACCACAATACTTGTCGAGTATTGTGCGATTACTGGGACCACGTCGAATCCTCTTATTGCTCTGGTGCAATTCTTTATATGAACGGTGACAGCTATGCCTGATGAAGTGACGAACGAGGCCGACGGGTTCCCCCTCTCCGAGACGGCGGAACCGGATCGTGAATTCGACCAGGAGCTCGGGAGACAGATGGGCGAAGACGCCCAGAAGGTGGCGGACGGCGAGATGACGGAAGCGGCGTTTTTCGAGAAGTACAAAGAGGCGGTGCGCGAGGAGTTCGGCGAAGACGCACATCTCGCCGGCCAGGAGGTCGCCGATGAGTGACGCCTCCGAATCCGCCGACGACTTCGGACTGACTCGTCGGACGCTGCTGAAAGCTGGTGGGGCGAGTGCCGGGGCGGCAGCTCTCGGTGGCTGTCTGTCCTCTCCCGGCCAGACCGATAGCTCGGCTGGGGGCACGGCGAAAGCCTACGGGAACTGCTGGCAGTGTCACAAACTCTGTGGCATGGAGGTCACCCTGGAGAACGATGGCGACGAACAGGTCGCCACCGAAATCCACGGGATCGACGGCCATCCCAGGGGGAGTGCTGGTGAGGGGACGAAAGGGACACTGTGTCCAAAAGGACTCTCACAGCTCGAGAAGGCCTACTCTCCGAAGCGCATCAAACAGCCATACGTGCGCAAGGACGGCGAGCTCGAGGCCGTCGAGTGGGAGGAGGCCTTCCAGTACGCCGCCGACCGACTTGCGGAATTCAAGGCCGAACACGGTGCGGAGAGTCTGATCGAATTCCACGGCTGGGGAACGACCGGGACCTTCTCTACTCTCTTCGGGAACCTCTATGGATGTCCGAACTCTGTCCCCCACCCCACTCCGACCTGTTTCGGCTCGATGGCGGTTACTGGCACGCTCATGGGGCTCGGCGGTGGCAACATCCGGTGGGTCGATTACCCCAACACCAAATACGTTCTCGTCTGGGGTCGGGACCCGCTAGACACCTTCGCCGGCCAGTGGGAAGCCAAACAGCTTCTCCAGGCCAAAGAACGCGGTGCGACGATCGTGACGATCGATCCGGTGTACACGGAGACCGCGAAGAAATCCGATAAGTGGCTCCCGATCAAGCCCCGGACCGACGGCGCACTGGCGCTGGCAATCGCGAACGTGATCATCGAAGAGGAGCTTTACGACGAGGAATTCGTCGAGAATTACACCCACGGCTTCGACGCCTACCGGGACGCCGTCGAAGGCAAGACGCCCGAGTGGGCCGCGGAGAAGACGGGCCTCGACGCCGAGGACATTCGCGACATCGCGCTCGGCTTCGGCCGCGCGGCGCCGAACGCGGGGATCACCTCCTGGACCGGCCTCGGACAGAGCGCCGACCACCAGAAGGGTGCCCAGAACCTCGTGGCACTGACGGGTCTCGTCGGCAACATCGACCGGCCGGGCGGGCAGCGCTGGTTCGCGAGCGCTAGTCTCTCGAACCCCTTCAAGGTCGGCTGTGAGGCCGAACTGCCGGACAACGCTGCGGAGAACCGGTGTTACCTGACCGATCCCGACGCCGGGTACGCCTCGCTGACCAAAAAGCCGGTCCAGAACAACGTCCCGCGGATGGTCGAGGATGGCGTTATCAACGGGATGGTCTACTACTATCGGAATCCGGTCACCGACGGGGCTACCCAGGAGTGGCTCGGCACCGAAGAGAAGACGGGTGCGCTCGAGGAGATGGACCTCGTTATTGGCATCGACGCCTTCTGGAGTGAGACGACTCGGAACGCCGACGTGGTCTTCCCGGAGTCGTCACAGCTGGAGAAACCGATGCTCGGCTCTGGCGGGTACGGTGCCTATAACACCAAGACCTGGGTGACCGGCTCCGGAGCCGCGATCGATCCACAGTGGAACACCAAACCCGGCTTCGACATCATCCAGGGCCTCGGCCGAGCGATGGGGTACGACGAGTTCTTCGTCTGGGACGACAAGGAGCAGTACATCAACGACCAGCTCTCCGAGATCGACCTCACACTGGAGGAGCTCGAAGCCGAGGACACTTACGTTCTCACCGGAGACTTCGGTTACGAGAAGTGGAAAGACGGCGGCTTCGCCCAGGGCGCCGACACGTTCTGGTTCGACCTCGACAAGAAGCTCACCGGTGCCTACGAGAAACTGAGCGAACAGGTTGGCGCCGAGATCGGGACCGGTCCCCAGTGGGTGCCCCCTGGAACGATCAGCGACGAACTCACCGAGGAGTACCCCCTCGAGATGCTCGACGCGCGAACCGTCGAGTTCTCTCACGGCGGCGATCAGGCCCTGTCGAAGCCCCTCGAACAGCTCGCCGAAACCTTCGATCTCGAACACGAGGATTACCGCGGCAACTACCTCGTGATGCACACCGACGACGCCGCCGAGCGTGACATCGAGAACGGCGATATGGTCACGATCAGTTCCTCGCACGGTGAGGCGGAGCTGATGGCCTTCGTGACGGAAGGGATCCGTCCCGGCGCCGTCAGCGTCGAACCCTACGGGTTCGGCCGCGGCTCGATACAGCCCGACGAGGAGGGCGCGAACAACATGATACTGAACAGGCCAGATCAGATCGATCCGATCTCCGGCGAAATCGACAGGCACATCGCTATCTCGGTGACTCCCGCCGGGGGTGAGCACTGATGGGCGAGCAGTGGGGCTTTTACTTCGATACCAACAAGTGCATGGGCTGTTCGGCCTGTGCGATCGCCTGCAAGAACCGTCACGGGACGGAGGCCGGTGGCGTCGACTGGCGCCGCGTCGAGACGGTGTCCTCGGGCGAGTTTCCCGATTACAACGAGGAGAACGTCTCGCTCTCGTGTATGCACTGTGCGGACGCACCCTGCGAGAAGGTCTGTCCGACCAACGCCATCCAGAAACGCGAGTCCGACGGCATCGTGACCATCGACCGCGAGAAATGTATCGGTTGCAAGTACTGCGGGTGGGCCTGCCCGTACGGCGCTCCCCAGTACGGCGACGACGGCCTGATGCAGAAGTGCAACCTCTGTCTGGACAAGGGCCCCGGCAGCGGCGCGGATGCGACCTCCAAGAACGAACAGAGCGACCCCCTTGAGCCGGCCTGTGCCGACGAGTGTGTGGGCGACGCCCTCCACGCCGGCCCGATCAGCGAACTGATGGAACTGGCCTCGCAGGCCGCCGCCGACCGATACGGCAACGATCGGACCTCCGTGATCGTCGAACCGCCGCGGGACGACGCGAGCGCCGAGCAGGCGGCCAACAGCGTTATCACGCCGTTCAACGCAGGGGACTGAGCCATGAGTGCGATACCAGGCGGCACGGAGTGGCTGTGGTTGGAGTCGCCTCACTGGGCGGAGTTCATCGCGATGTACCTGTTCCTGGGCGGGGTGAGCGGCGGCGCCTACGTCACCTCGGCGTGGGCGAGTTTCATGAAGAGCCTGATGGACGCGGACAACTGGCTGGGCCGGATCCTGCTGGCGCGTACCGACGACCCGGCACACCGGTTCGCGTGTACGGAGACCTCGCGGTGGGGATCGCTGATCGGCGTGCTGGGCATCGCGGTGGGTGGCATCGCCTTGCTCTCCCACCTGGGCGCGCCGCTACGAGCGTTGACTTTCCCGGTGTTGTTCACGAACTTCGGTTCGTGGCTGGTGATCGGGACGTGGGTAATCGTGCTGTTCGCGATCTGGGCGGTCTTCGAGACCCTGTGGTTGCACTTCGGGGCGGACCTGGACGAGCAGTCCGGCCTGAGCCTGTTCCCACGGAAGATCCTGCAGTGGATCGACGGGGTAATGCCGTGGCGTACGGAGCGGGGCATCACGTGGCTGTTAGACAGGATCGCGGACGTGACCCGACCGCCAGGAAAGCTGTGGGGCGCGTTGCGAATCGTCGGCGGCGTGCTGTCGCTGACGTTGATCGGATACACGGCGATGCTGTTGAGCGACGTCACGGTCGTGCAGTTCTGGACGCGGCCGTACCTGCCGGTGATCTTCCTGTTGAGCGGCGTCTCGACGGGGATCTCGGCGGCGCTGCTGGGAACGGTCCTGAGCGGCGGGGCGCTCTCGCGTGTGAACCACCGGTTCTGTCTGACCGACGACGCGATCATCGTCGCGGAGCTGGTGGCGATCGGGCTGCTGTTGTCGTTCCTGGCGAACACGCCGAACATGGGTTCGCAGGCGAGTCTGACGGCGCTGTTCGACAGCTACCAGCTGCTGTTCGTGGGCGGGGTGTTGGTGTTCGGAACGGTCGTGCCGGTGATCCTGTCGCTGACGGTGACGGTGTTACATCAGTTCACGAGCTTCGAGGAGCGGCCGTGGGGCGAGGAGCTGCTGACGGGCGGGTACGCGGCGAAGTACGCGCTGGTGCTGGTCGGCGGGTTCCTGTTGCGCTACGTGGTGTTGATGGCAGCCGTCAAGAGCCCCCTGGTCGTCCCCGGACTCTAACGGAACGTCACCATGTCTACATCCCAGGCACACGACCGGGGCGTTTCCCGACCACCCGCACGGACGACGAACCGGGCTTCGGGGATCGTCGTCACCACACACTCCCATCGCCATCCCGACGCCACGATCGAGGGGGCCTTTGGCGACGAATTCCCACAGCCCGCCGCTCGCGGAACGGGTAAGTCCTCCGGCGGGACTGCCATCGACAACCACTCAACGGTCGAATCGATGGCCAGCTGGTGTCGGTCGTGGGGTGGGTGATCGCGTGCCGGAACGCGAGTCCCCGTCGACGGTCATGGTCACCTACCGGGTGACGCCGCCGGAGCGCTGTCCCGTCAGGCGGCTCGGGTCGGCCGTAACGGACGTCTCAGTCGTTCGGAACGATACCTCGATCAGCTGCGACGTCGTCTACAGCGACGGCGAGGGGACGGCTGTCGAACGCGTCGACCACTCGGCCGATCGGCGCTGTCCCTGTTCGGTCGTCTTCGAGGCGGACGCGATCCCGCACGTGTCCCCGGCGGACTCGGCGCTGTCGATCACGGCCTACGTCGCGGATTTCGACACCGGTGATCTGATCGCTGACCGACTGCGCGAGGTCGCCCCCTCTGTCGAACTCGTCTCGGCGGACCTCGTCGATGAGGTCGGGGTCCCGAGCGCGCGAATCGACTTCCAGGCACTCACATCGAAACAACTTGGCGCGCTCGCGACCGCCGTCGAACACGGCTACTACCAGACGCCGAGCGAGACGACGATCGAGGAGATGGCGGCCGACACGGACGTCTCGAGCTCGGCGTTCGCGACGAGACTGCGCAACGCTGAGGAGGCGATCGCGGACCAGCTATTCGACTTCCTGTAGGCGTCGTGCGGTGGCCTCGGCGTCCTCCGGGGCCTTTACGAACGCTCGTTGCTCGATGGCCATCTCACAGAGTTCGTACCGGCGCTCGACCCACTCCTCGAGCGCGTCGGCGACCGCCTCCGGGTCGGCGGCCACGTATCCCGACCGCAACTGTTTCTTCCGGTAGATGGCCCGTTCGACGATCAGTCCGCGGCTCTGGAGAGTGTCGAGGTACCGGTACGCGGACGAGGACGAACACCCAAGCTGCTCGACGACGTCGTCCGGGATGATGGGGTCGTCGAGGGTGACCATCCACTCGTAGAGGTCGGCCTCCTCGCCGGAGAGGTCGAAGACCGTCTCGAGGAGGTGCTGAGGGGACATCGGCGGGTGTCCGAAGGTCCGGATCGATGGCTCCATACGCGGGTGTACGTACCGGGGCCTTTTCGTGGTTATTATTTCGATATTGCGTGTTAACAACTAATAAAAATATGTCTGGACTGTTCGTGATAGACCGGCCGATCGAGGAGACCCATCACCTCGAGATCGGTTTCCGTCCGACTGCATCCGGTCGTTGGACCAGCGAGACCGGGGCAAGAAGTGGTGACGTTCCAGCCCCGACGGTAGCTGCCACGTCGCGCCGACGTAGCACTCACCGGCCGTCTTCTCGGCCCCACACGGGGCACATGAACGTCTTTCGGGAATCGGTAAATACGTTCACGCCGTTCCCATCGCCGTGACACGACTGTACAAATCTCGGTCGGAATAGACCGGTACTGGATCAGTCGGGGTGGACCGGGCCTGGATCGGTGACGGCCACTCAGAACGGGGGCGTCGCGTCGGTGTCCCCGCTTTCGTCGAGGCCGCCGGACCAGTGTTGTTCTTCCATCTCGAAGAAAGCCGTCCGTTGTTCGTCGGTCATCTCGACGAACTCCACGGTGAGGTCACCGCCGGTCTCCGCGACGGCCGATGCGAGTCGATCTCGGAGGATCTCTTTGACCGCCTGAGGGATCCCTAGCATCGGTATCGCGACGTCGATTCTCACCTCGCTCCCCTCGACGGTGATCGCATCGATCATCCCGAGATCGACGAGGGTCGCGTCGATCTCCGGGTGTGTTACGTCACCGATCGCCGCCTCGACGTCCGCCGTCGCTATCGAATCAGTCATCGCCACATCGAGATTAGTTTCAGGCCCACCTAAAGCCTACGGATTCGGCCGCCTCGCACGGCTCAGGCAGGTGATTTTTGGTCCAACGAATAGCAAGGTTCATTGGCGTCACGACTCCACGTTTCGATATGGCACCTCGAACGTTCCGTCCCGAACAGGACTGGATGCGATCCGTGCTCCCGGAGGGGATTGCCGTCGGCGAGACCACGCTCATCTCCGGGCCCGGTGGGTCGGGCAAACCGCTCATCGGGTTCTCGGTGGTCGACTCGTGGCTCGCGGCCGGCGGGTCGGTCGTCGTCCTGTTGACCAATTCGGGCAAGGAGTTCGTCGTCGAGACGGTGCGGGCGCTCTACGACACCGACCTCGAGGCCCACGGCGACCGCGTGGTCTGGGTCGATTTCGACCCGGAGATGGCACCGACGGTCGAGGCCATGGACCGCTCCTCGGCGACCATCCGCGGAAATCTCGTGGCTCCCGACGTCTGGAATAGCGCCCTCGACGTGGCACTCGAGCGCGCCCCGGAGACCGACCTCGGGACGCTGGTCTTCGGATCGGCGCTCAACCTCTTCCTGTTCTCGCCCACGTACGGCGAGGCGATGGTCGACGAATTCGTCGATCTCGCGGGCACCAGCGGCGGACACACCACGCTCTTCTCGGTGAGCACGTCGGCGTTCGAGTCGGAAATCGCCGCGGTAGAGGCGGCCGCCGACACGGTCCTGTTGACCCGCATGGACGACATGACGTTGCACCTTCGTGGCGAGCGGTCGGACTCCGTCGAACTGCTCGAAGACGAGGTCACCGTGCCGTTCACCCCCGAGGACATCCGCCGGATCAAGTCCGTCGCCGAGGAGACTCGGGACACGATCATCCCGACGATCAAAGAACTGTAGGTCAGGCGGTCGCCGGATCGCAGTCCGGGCAGTCGCCGGGCCAGACCCGATCGTCACACCGGTCTCGACAGGGGATGTCCACTCGATCGCTCATCGCGACGAGCACCGCCTTCGGGAGTTCGAAACTCGCGCGATAGCTCTGAGTGTCCGTGAGATCGACCCCGAACTCCGTGGCGACGTACGTCTCGAAGACGCAGGTACGCCACTGGAGGTGGCGAGCGATGGCCTCGCCCTCATCGGTGAGCGAGATGCCGCCGTAGGGGCGGTGATTGGCGTACCCCGCCTCCTCCAGGTTCTCGAGCATCTGGGAGACACTCGGCGGGGTCACGTCGAGGGCGTCGCTGAGCCGACCCGGTCGGATCTCCGCCGACTCGTCGGGCGACTCGGTCAGGATCGTTCGCAGGTAGTTGCCCGCGTTGCGATTCGGGAGCGTGCTGGTCGAGCGCGTCTCGGTGGCTGTCATTGGTCTCGGCGGGTATCTGCTCGTCGTCGGGTCCGCGTTCCGGGGACCCGTCCATTCGACGATTGGTGGCTCGGACCAATAGCCTTTTGGGAATGGACAACTGGCTGGCACGGCGGTGCCAGATACCGATATCGGTTACTATCATAGTTCTTTGCGGCCGATACTCGTTACTTTCATTACGGCCGGCGGGGAATGGCGAGGTATGCAACGCCGCCGCGAATTCCTCGCCGGGGTCACGGCCGCCGCGCTGACCGCCACCGCGGGCTGTACGACCGTCGGCGAAACCGAATCTCGCACTACGAGGCTGAATCTGGCCTACGACGCGGCACCACCACACTTCCAGGCCGTCGTCATGCAGCAACGGGAGCAACTGGCATCGATTCCCGCACGCGTGGAAGCGAACGAGGCCAGTTGCAAGAGCATCGTCCAGTTGCTCGTCTCGGGGAAGGCCGACCTCGGCATGATCGGGATGATCCCGGCGCTCGTGGCCATCGACTCCGACGAGTCGATGCAGGCGATCACCGCGAGTTCGAAGGACGCCTTCGTGGTGATGGCCACCGAGACGGTCGCCGACCGATACGACGAGCGGGGCGGCGCTGCGATCGCCGCGTTCGCCGAGGAGTCCGGTCGCCCCTTCGAACTCGGAACGTACCCCAAGGGCAGCGTCTCCGACATCACGGCCCGGTACTGGATCCAGGAAACCGACGGGATCACCGCCGAGGACGTGGACCTGGTCCACCTCGGCGGCCCGAATGCGGCCCAGCAGGCGCTGCTCGCGGACGAAGTCGACGGGGCGCTCATCCCCGAACCGACGCCGACCGTGATCGAGGCGTCCGACGCGCCGTACCGGCGTATCGACTGGGTGGGGGAGTTCCTGCCCGGCGAACCGGCTGGCGTCACTGTCGTGCGTGAGGAGTTCGCCCGGGACCACCCCGACGTGGTCGAGGCGTTCGTCGAGGAACACGTGGCCGCGACCGAGTTCATCCACGGGAACGCCGGGCGGGCCGCCGAGTACATGACGTCGGCCTACGGCGGCGAGAGCGCCCTCGACGAGCAGATCGCCCGCAAGGCGATCGAACGGCCCGCAACGGAGTACGTGAGCGACCCCCGGGCGGTCGTCGACGGAACGGCGGTCCTCGCGCGGTACGCCGGGCAACTCGGGAAGACGGACACCGTCATCGATACCGATCGGATCTTCGAGACGCGCTACTACGACCGGGTGGTGGACTGAGAATCGATGATCGGTCCAGGGCGGGGCGACGGTGAACGGACTGGAGTGGGCCGCGATGACCAAACGCGGGGCGTGTCGACGATGACTACACGTGAGGGGTGTCGACGATGACTACACGTGAGGGGTGTCGACGATGACCGTTCGATCGTGGGAGTCGGCGGTCGGTAGCGCGACGACGGACCGTTGCTGGTGGGAATCGCTGGTCAAGGCGCTCGTCTATCGCCTCTTCATGGTGGTGCTGACCGTTGCCGTCGCCTTCGCCGTCACGACCGACACCGTAGCCTCCCTGCAGATCGGCATCGTCACGAACGGCCTCAAGACCGGAACCTACTACCTGTACGAACGGCTCTGGGAGCGATTCCGCGTCGGGAGGTGGTCCCATGGCGATTCGTGATGCGGGGCCGTTCTCCTCGCCGAGTTTCGGGTCGCTCCAGTTACCGTCCAGGGTCGACCGCCGGATCAGCCGCGGCCTCGTCGGGAGCTTCGCGTTCGTCCTGCTGTGGACCGCGCTGGCCCGCCAGGTGCCCACCTACCTGTTGCCGACCCCGCTGGCCGTCGGCCAGGCGTTCGTCGTGGAGGCGACCACGCCCGCGACCTACGCGCTGCCAGTTCTCGGTACGGAGCTGACGCTCACGAGTCTTGCCGTCGTCCTCCTGCAGAGTCTCACCCATTACCTGCCGGGGTTGTTCCTCGGGGTCGGCGTGGGGGTGCCCCTCGGCGTCGCCCTCGCGTGGTGGGAGACAATCGACCAGTACGTCTCGCCGGTGGTCGGGCTCTTGCGCCCGATCCCGCCGCTGGCCTGGATGGGGCTGGTCATCGTCTGGGTCGGGATCGGCCACGCCGGCGCGGCGGTCATCGTGGCTATCGGCTCCCTCTGGATCACGTTCTTCGCTGCCTACGGCGGGGTCCGTGAGCTCCCGCCGAAGCTGCTCGAGGCGGGTCGATCGCTTGGGGTCGACACCGATCGCGAGATGCTGCGAGCCATCGTCCTGCCGGGGGCGGCCGCGCCGATTCTCACGGGCGTCCGCACCAGTATCGGCCGGAGCTGGATGATCGTCGTCGCGGCGGAACTGTTCGGCGCGCCGGGAATCGGCTACCGGATCATCCACACCGCCCAGTCGTTGGCGATGGACGTGAGCATGGCCTACATGCTGGCGCTGGGCCTGGCCTACCTCCTCTCGGACGCCGCCTTCGGCTCCCTCCGACGGAGGGTCACACCGTGGTGAGCGCTGGCGAGCAACCGGCGCTCGCGCTCCGCGGCGTCACCCGGCGCTTCGACGGCGCCGACGGCAGCGTGACCGCACTGCAGGGGGTCGATCTCACGGTCGAGCGGGGCGAATTCCTCGCGATCGTCGGGCCCTCCGGCTGTGGGAAGAGCACTCTCCTCCGCATCGCCGCCGGCCTGACCCGTCCGACGACCGGGCGGGTGACCGTCGCCGGCGACCGCGTCACCGGCCCCGGCCCGGACCGCGGTCTCGTCTTCCAGGAGGCCACGCCGTTCCCCTGGCGAACGGTCGCGGGGAACGTCCGTTTCGGCCTCGAACACGGCGACTGGCCCGCCGACCGCGTGGAGGACCGTGTCGCGGCGATGCTCGAGATGGTCGGGCTGGCCGACCGAGCGGCGGCCCGCCCGCGGGAACTCTCCGGCGGCATGAAAAAGCGGGTCGGCATCGCCCGTGCGCTCGCGCCCGACCCGTCGATCCTCCTCCTGGACGAGCCCTTCGGCAACCTCGACGCGCTCACCCGTGACACCCTGCAGCGGGACCTGCTCTCGATCTGGGAGCGGACCGGCAAGACCATCGTCTTCGTGACCCACGCGACTGGCGAGGCCGTCAAACTCGCCGACCGTGTGGTCGTCTTCGACGACGATCCTGGCCGGGTCAGGTCGACCGTCGAGGTCGACCTTCCGCGTCCTCGGCGGCCAGAGAGTCCCGAATTCCAGGCCAGCAAGCGGCGGATCGTCGACCTCGTCCGGGGCGAGCACTTCCCCGGAGATTCACGGCAGTCGAACCGCACGACGACCGAGGACCGACAGTCGAACCGCACGACGACCGACGACCGACAGACGGACCAAAACTCCGACCCGTACCACACATCATGACTCTCGATACCATCATCTTCGCGGCGAACCGCTTCGGCGACCGCTCGCTCAGCTACCCCTACTACCGGCTCCAGGAGGCGGGCCACTCCGTCGCCATCGCCACGCCAGGCGGTGAATCGATAACCGGCCTCCACGGGGTCGACTTCGACGCCGACCTGTCCCTCGACGCGGTCGACCCGGCCGCCTACGACCTTCTGATCCTGCCGGGCGGGTACGCATCGGAGACCATCCGGATGCGCGCTCCCCACGCCATCGAGGCCGTGGCCGCCTTCGACGCGGCCGGCAAACCGATCGCCTCGATCTGTCACGGGGCGCAGTTGCTCAATAGCGCGGGGATCGTCGACGGGCGCCGGCTCGCCTGCCACCCCTCGATCAGGGACGATATCGAACGGTCCGGAGGCACGTTCGTCGACGAACCGGCGGTCGTCGACGACAACCTCGTCACCGCTCGCGATTACGAGGACGTCCACGAGTGGCTCGCCGCGCTCCTGGCCCACCTCGACGACGACGCCGCCCGGGGATACGACCCCATCGGCGTCATCCGGTCGCCCTTCGAGAGCGAGGCGGGGATGCCGATTCAGGGTGCCTTCTCCGACGCCTCTGGCGTCGTCGAGGTCGACGAGCGGTTCGCCGACGGCCTGCTCGACCTGGAGGGCTTCTCCCACCTCCTGCTCGTCTACGAGTTCCACCGGTCCGACGGCTACGATCTCCGGGTTCAGCCCTTCATGGAAGACGACGTCCACGGCGTCTTCGCGACGCGGGCCCCGCGCCGGCCGAACCCGATCGGCGTCTCCGTCGTCGAACTCGACTCGGTCTCGGATTCGTTCCTGTTCGTCGAAGGAATCGACGTCCTCGACGGGACGCCACTGCTCGACGTCAAACCGTTCGTCCCGCCGTTCAACGGGGTCGAGGACGCGTCGATCGGGTGGCTCGAAGGCTCGATCGACGACGAGGACCGCCGTGTCGCCGACGATCGATTCCTCTCGGAGAGCTAACGCAGTACGATTTAAGCGCCACGCCTCACAACCACGGCGTATGGTGCGCGTCAGCGTCCTGATGGACGACCGGATCGAGGCGATGCGACCGCGTGGGCTCCAGTCCGAACACGGCTTTTCGGTCGTCGTCGACGACGTCCTCTTCGATACCGGACAGACCGGGGTCGCCGTGGAGAACGCCCGGCGACTCGGACTGCCGACCGCGTACGACACGGTCGTCCTGAGTCACGGTCACTACGATCACACGGGTGGGCTGCCGTCGTTCCTGCCGGCGGCGGAACGGCTGTACGCCCACCCGGAAGCGTTCGCGCCGAAGTTCCGTGACGGCGAGTACATCGGGAACCCCTACCGGCGCGAGCGCATCGCCGCCGACGTCGAAGTGATCACGCACACCGAGCCGATCGAGGTTGCCCCGGACGTCTACGCGCTGGGAGAGGTTCCTCGCTCGTATCCGGACAACCCGACCGGGGAGACGGTCGACGAGGCCGGCGAGCGTGTGACCGACCGGATCCTCGACGATCAGTCACTGGCAGTCGAGACCGACGAGGGCCTCTTTTTGATCTGCGGGTGCTGTCACGCCGGTCTTCGGAACACGATCGAGCACGCCGAAGCGGCACTGGACTCGCCGGTCAGGGCCGTGCTGGGCGGCACGCACCTCGGCGCCGTCGACGCAGCGACGGTCCAGGAGATCGCCGACTACCTCGAGGGGCGACTTGACCTCCTCGCCCCCTCCCACTGCACGGGCCCGGCGGCCGAACGCATCCTCGCCGATCGCCTACCAGGTCCGTTCACCCAGGTCGGCGTCGGCAGCGAGATCGAGTGGTAACGCGGCGCAAGCGGAGTGATAACGCCTCACAGGGCCCGAGAGCCGATTTTCGGGTTGTTGGAAGCCGCGACAGATTTATCCCCGTGGCCAGGAGATTTTTGGATGTCCTAAATTAGGTGGGCCTAATGTCACGTCACAAAAATCACGGCGGCTGCCGACGACAGTCCTCCCGGCGCGGCGGTCGAGGCCGGTGTCAGCGCAAGTGTCTTGCCGAGATGGGGGGCCGGGAGTGTGGCACCATCGAGGAGATCGACGAGGAGATCCGCGAACAGGTCGTCTCCATGGGCGTCAGGCCCGGGAAACGCCTCGTCATCCAGAGCAAACAGCCGTTGAACGGCCCCATCGTCGTCTCGGTCGGCCAGAACATGACGTCTCTCAGTCGCTCACATGCACGCCAAATCGAAGTCGCCGTCGACGTCGAGTGACCGCTCGCGTGTCCTGTTGGTCGGCCATCCGAACGTCGGGAAGAGTGCGCTCTTCAACCGGCTCACCGGCGCCGACATCACCGAATCCAACTATCCGGGGACGACCGTCGATTACACCGAGGGCGAACTCGTCTACGATGGGGAGTCGCTCACCGTCATCGACGTTCCCGGCACCTTCTCGCTGAACCCGAAAGACCGCGCCGAAGCCGTCGCGGCCGACCTCCTCGAAGACAACCCCGAGGCGACGGTGATCTGCGTGCTCGACGCCACGCGCATCGAACGCGGCCTCCACCTCGCGCTCGAGGTGATCGAACGCGGGTACGCGGTCGTCCTGGCGTTGAACATGTGGGACGAGGCGCGCGAGAACGGGGTCGCCGTCGACGTCGACCGACTCGAGTCGGTCCTCGGCGTCCCCGTCGTGCCGACCGTCGCTCCGACCGGCCGCGGCGTCCAGGAACTGGTCGAGAGCCTCGGACGCGCCGCCGCACCCGCCATCGATGCGATCGACGACCGCCTCGCCGTCGACGGGGGCGAACGGGCGTGAGCACCGACCTCGACCCCGCCGAACGCTGGGAGCTCGTCGACGCCATCGTCGATGAGACCGTCGCCTACGACGAGACCCGTGAATCGTTGCCCGAGGTCCTCGGGAAACTCACCGTCGATCCCTGGATCGGACTCCCGTTCGCGGTCACCGTCCTCTACGGAATCTGGGCGTTCTTCGGTGCCGTGGCGGGCTTTTTCACCGATGGATACTTCGTCCCGATCTTCGACGAGTACTGGCTGCCGTTCCTCCAGGACGCCTTCCCGTGGGAAGGGAGCTGGCTGTACTTCATCCTCGTCGGCGATCCGGCCGCGACGAACAGCTTCGAGGCCTTCGGGATGTTCACCAGTGGCCTCTTCGTGGCCGTCGGCGTGGTGTTGCCCGCCGTGTTCGCGCTGTATTTCATCATCGTCATCCTGGAGGACTCGGGGTACATGGCGCGACTGGCCGTCCTGCTGGATACGCTGTTCCACCGGATCGGGCTCCACGGCTACTCGATCGTGCCGATGGTGCTCTCCTTTGGCTGCAACGTCCCCGGCGTCGCGGCGACGCGGAACCTCGAGTCCGAAAAACAGCGATTCATGATGATGACGTTGCTCTCGGTGTTCATCCCGTGTGGCGCCCAGCTGGGGATCATGCTCGCGTTGATCCCGCAGTACACCGGCTACATCCTCGTCTATCTGCTCGTGGGCTTTTTCGTCGTCGGGGCCGTCCTGAACCGGATCCTGCCGGGATCGTCGCCCGAGTTGATCACCGACATCCCGCCGCTTCGGGAGCCCAAACTGCCGAACGTGACGACCAAACTCTGGCTTCGCCTGCGCGGATTCCTGACGACGGCCGTCCCCTTCGTCCTGCTGGGCGTGGGCCTGATCAACGTCCTCTATCTCGGCGGGGCCATCGAGTGGCTGGCCACCTCCCTCGAACCCGTCCTGACGGGCTGGTTCGGGGTACCGAAGGAGACCGTGCCCGCGCTGATCGCCGGCTTCCTGCGCAAGGACCTGGCGGTGGCCCAGCTCACCGGCGTCGGGATGACTCCTTTCCAGCTGGTGATGTCGGTGGTGATGGTGAGCATCTACTTCCCGTGCGTGGCGACGTTCGCCATGCTGCTCAAGGAAGGCCGCGCGAGCGGCGGCATGGCCAGAACCCTGGGTGGAGCGATCGCCGTTCTCGGCGTGACTCTGTTCGTCTGGGGCGGGCTGCTCCACCTGATCGGCAAACTCCTGGGGGTGGCCTGAGATGACACGGTTCGACGAAGTCTACTTCGGGCTACTCGGCCTCGTCGTGGCCGCGACCGGTGCTGTCGCGGTGTTACTGGGCGTCGTCGGCGATTCGCGGACCGTGGCGGCTCTCACCGTCGGGGGGACGTATCTCCTCTGGCGGGGCCTGATCGTCTTCTTCGCGGGGGCCTTCTTCCTCCGGGCCGCGGTCGACGGTCTCGACGACCGGCGCGCCCAGGGCGTCGCGTTCCTGGCCGGGATCATGCTCTGGATCGTGGCCGCGACGGACGTTCTCGCCCGGGTGCTGGGCGCGATTCCCGGCGGCGGGGACGTCTGGGTCGCCAGCGCCCCGGCGATCGTCGGCTCACTGGGACCGCCGTACGCCCCGGCGATCCTCTTTGGGGTCCTTGCGCTGCCCGTCGTCCGGTTCACCCAGTACGCCCCAGAAGCGCCCGAGGGAGGTGTCGGCGAGTGACCAGCTACCGTCGGGTCCTGGCGCTGGTCGCCCGCGGTATCCAGCTCCCGGTCGCCGCCGATCGGCTGTCCCTGCGCGAGGACCGGGTTGCCGCCATGGTCGAGTCGATGGTCCGGGCCGGCCACCTCCGGGACGTCGGCTGTACGGGGGATACGTGCTCGGCGTGTCCGATGGCCGATGGGTGTTCGATCTCCCAGTCGACCCCCTCGCAGTACGTCGTCACGGCGGCGGGCCGGTCGCTGCTGGCTGAGGCCGACGACGACGTCGTTCCGGATATCGAAGCGACGACGTCCTCCGTAACACCCTCGACTCGCGGATAGCCCACAGGCGCCCGGAACGACCCGTTATCACTCGGTAGGAGTTGGCGAAACGCTGATGCGTGGTCCCGTGGTACGTATACATAGTATGACAAATCCCCACGTCGTGACCGACGAGGACGGCGAACTCGATTACGTCGAGTACTACATCGAGTGTAACAACACGATCGTCAAACTGTACCCGGATCCAGACGAGGAGGACGGCTGGCGCGTCGAGGAGGAAGTGGCCGACGAGGAAGGTCCCTGGTCGAAGCCGTAACGGACCGCCATTTTCGCGCGCCGGCGTCTCGACCCGGGCCGGCCGCACGTGAATAGATCACCAGAGAGCGATGGCTCCGGCCTCCTCGCTGCCGGCGGGACCGGAACGCACATCTTCGCCCCGGGCGTACCCGTTGTCGTTCGATGTACGTCTGTATCCCCACGCTCGGCGACGGCGGTCTCGACGCGGAGGTCTCTCCCCACTTCGGCCGAGCCCCGACGTTCACGGTGTACGATACCGACGCGGAGACGGCCCACGTGGTCGAGAACCGCGGCGACCACCACGGCGGACACCGTTCGCCACCGGACGCCATCGCCGATACCGGTGCTGACGAGCTCGTCTGTGGGAACCTCGGCCGGAAGGCAGTCGACCGGTTCGACGACCTCGGGATCGACGTCTATCGGGGCGCCGACGGGACCGTGGCCGAGGCGCTCGAACGGTGGTCGGCCGGCGACTTGGACGAGGCGCAACCCGGCGAGGACTGCGGCCACGACCACGGACACGGCGACGGTCACGGCCACGACCACGGACACGGCGACGGTCACGGTCACGACCACGGACACGGCGAAGGCCACGACCACGGCGAAAGTCACGGTCACCACGCGCACGAGTAGGCGGTTGAACACGGAACGAGCGGCGTCCAGGTGTGACCGGCGCGACCGGGCCACAGCACCGGCCGGTGCTGCTATCGACCCCGACTGAGTTCGGTTTTTCCGCGTCAGAGCGACCGTGCCGTCTCGTAGGCCGAGGCGATCGCGTCCTCGGCCTTCCCCGGATCGGCCGCGTCGCCGACCGTCCAGGTGGGGATCGAGAGCGTTTCGTGATCGAAGGGATCGTAGGACTGGACGCCGGTCGCGAGGACGTACCGGTCGATGCCCGTCCAGGTGCGCTCTTGGCCGTCGGTTTCGCCGATCGCGGTGTCGCCGTCGATCGCCTGGAGGTCGGTCTCGCGGTTGATCTCGACCGCCGCCTCGGACTCAAGGCGCGAGAGCAGCGGCCCCTTCTCGAGGTCGATCATGTTGCCGCCGACCGCCGGGAGCAACTCGACGACGACGACCTCGTTTCCGGCCCGGGCGAGCGCGTCGGCCGTCTCGAGGCCGACGAACCCGCCGCCGATCACGAGCACCCGCTCGTCGGTCGGCATGGCAGCCGCGTCCAGGATCTCGGCCCCGTCGTAGCCCGCCGCTTCGAGCCCATCTATGGGGGGCACGAGGGGCTCCGAGCCAGTCGCGACGACAGCGCCATCGTAGTCCTCGAGGTCGCCCTCGGTCGCCCGCTCCAGGGTGACGTCGATGGCGTCGGCGCGCTCGAGGACCTCGGTGAAATACTCGAGGCCCTTCTGGAGGCTGTCCTTGCCGGGTGGCAGCGGTGCCCAGCGGAACGCGCCGCCCAGGGCCTCGGCCTCGTAGAGGTCGACGTCGTGGCCGCGCTCGGCGAGAACCTCCGCGGCGGCCATCCCGGCGGGACCACCGCCGACGACGGCGTACTCGGCAGGCTCCGTCGCCGTGCCGAACCGGAGTTCGTCGGGGTCTCCCACCGAGGGGTTGATGACACAGCCCAGCCCGTCGCCGGACTTGACACCACCCAGACAGCCGTCGCTGCAGGCCATACAGGGTCTGACCGGTCCGTCGACCTCGCCGAGGTACTTGCCGAGGAAGTCCGGGTCTGCCACGAGGGCTCGGCCCAGCGCGATCATCTCGACGTCGAGGTCCTCGCGGACCGTCTCGACGTCGTCGAACTCGTTGATGCGGCCGACCGCCGCGACCGGGACGTCGAGGTCCGCCTGGAGGGCGTCGGCGTACTCCCAGGGGTCGCCTTTCGGCGTGTACATGTGCTGGAAGAAGTACGGCGGCGTGGCACACAGCGTCCCCATCGTCACGTGGAAGGCGGCCGCTCCCCGGTCGGCCAGCTCCTGGGAGAACGCCCTCGCCTCCCGGAACGCGATCCCGCCCTCGACCGTGTCGTCGGCCGTGAGTCGGATCATGACGGGGACGTCGACCGCGGCCTGTACCGCGTCGAAGACCTCGCGTCCGAACCGCGTCCGGTTCTCGAAGGAGCCGCCGTACTCGTCGACCCGGTCGTTGACGGCCGGGGAGAAAAACTGCGCCACCAGGTATCCGTGACCGAACTGCAACTCGATCACGTCGAAGCCGGCCTGCTCGGCCCGCCGTGCCCCCTCGGCGAACTGCTCGATCGCCGTATCGATCTGTTCTTTGCTCATTCGGTCGGGTGTCACGCCCGTCCGCTCGCAGGTCGTCGCCGAGGCCGACAGGTGGACGGTGCCCTCGATCCCCGGGTTGGCCATCCGGCCCGGGTGGTTGAGGTGGGCGATGGCTTTCGCGCCCCCCTCGTGGATGGCCTCGGTCAGCGTCCGAAGGCCCGGGACGGCATCGTCGTTCGCGATCCCCATCTGGGTCGGCACCTCCCTGAGGGACTCGTCGAGATACAGGGGCTCGGGGATGATTGCGCCCACGTGGTCGGCGCGTCGGCGATAGAACCGTCGGTGACGGTCGGTGACGCCACCGTCACCGTCGCTGTAGCCGGTCTTGATCGGTGCCATGACGAACTCGTTGCGGAGGTTGACGTCGCCTATGTGCATAGCTACCAGCTCCGGAGGGCCGTATCCCACCGTTTCGCACGAAGACTATTGTCCCTTTCTCCCACAACCACGAACGAACATTACTGCATGCGACGGTCTGTCCCGGCTGGGCCGCTGGGCCCGTGCAAGGTCCACAAAACATCGCCGCGTCACGTCTCGGTAGTCTAGGGGTGCAAATCGTCGTTCGGGTGGGGGGGGGAGAGTGTCCGACCGACAGTGGTCCCATCGAATGACGGCTGCCCGGCCCCGCCCGATCGCTGGCGCCGTCTCAGGCGGTCGCGCGGTCGTCGATCCGCCAGTACACGCGGGTGCGTCCCGTCTTCCGCCGGTCGAGAATCCCGGCGTCACAGAGGTCGTTGAGTTTGCGTCGGGCGCCTTCCGTCGTCATGTCGTAGACCTCCGCCAGGTCGCTGGTGGTGAGCACCGGCCCGGGGGTCTCCTCGAAGAGCGCGAGAATCTCCTGCTCGGTGACGGCGTCGACGTACTGCCCCCTGTCGTTTCGCCGCCGACCGCGTCCTTCGCGACCCCGTCCGCCGCCACTCCGCCGTCTCCGGCTGCCGTCCGAGTCGCCGTCGCGGGCGCTCCCGTTGCGGCCGCCGCCACCGCGGCCGTTCCGCTTGGCTCCATCGCCGCGTGCCGTTCCCCTGGCTTTCCCGGTGTGCGTCTCGTTTCGGCGTCGGTTCGGTGCGGAGCCGTCGTCTCGGTGCATACGCAATACCAGGCGATGCGTGGGCATAACCATTTTGGTGTAGCCAAGTGGCCATTTCCGACCGGTCGCTTTCGTCTGCACTGCCGACGCACTCGAGGTCCTCGTGGTGTCCCTGCTGGTGTGTCCGGGTGTGTGACTACCACGCAAAACTCTCATTACCTCGTAGCGGCTATGTATACGTATGCAATCGCCCCGAATCGTTCTGCTCGACGCCTCGCTCGGCGACACCCCCGCCGAGCGGAACTTCCGGCGGGAAGTCGAAGCCGAAATCGAGGCGTACAAAGTGAGCGAGGGAGCGGACCCGCCACCGGTCGCGGAGTCCGACGGCCGATCCTACGACGGGGCGATCATCAGCGGTTCGCAAGCGTCGGTGTACGACGACGAGGCGTGGATCGAGGCGGTCGCGGACTGGACACGGGCCGCGATCCGGGAATCGATCCCGGTGTTGGGCGTCTGCTGGGGGCATCAGCTCGTGGCGGCTGCCACGGGCGGCACTGTCGAGCCCATCGGTCGGTACGAAATCGGGTATCGGACTATCGAGGTCACCGACGACGACCCGCTCTTCGACGGGATGCCCGCGGATTTCGTCGCCTTCGAGACGCACTCCGACGAGGTCACAACCCTTCCCGAGGACGCGGTCGAACTCGCGCGCAACGACTGTACGATACAGTCTTTCCGAGTGGGGAGCGCCTACGGGGTGCAGTTCCATCCCGAATACGACCTCCAGACGACCCGGTGGATCGTCGACGGGAAGGACCTCCAGCCGGAGCGTGAGGCGGCAATCCGTGAGGATCTCACGCGAGACCGGTATCAGGAGGCCAGCACCGCGACCCGGGTGTTCGACAACTTCCTCGCCATGGTCGACGACGCGTCGACGTGACGCGCGAACTGGGGTCATTCGTTCGTTTCGGATGCCCAGAGCCGGGCGAGTCCCGTCTCGAGCAGACTGGCGTTCTGTATCAGTACTGTCCCGAGGATGCTCATCACGAGCACGTAGCCGACGGCGAACGCCGGGATGACGGTGCCGAGAGCTCCGGTCCCGACACTCGTCGCGAGCGCCGCGAGGACGAGTGAGAACTCGCCGCGCGGAACGAGGCCGAGGCCGACCCGCACCGACCGGACCCGACTCAGGTCGTAGACCGACCCCGAGACGGTCCCGCTCACCAGTTTTCCAGCGGTCGTCAGGACGACGGCGGCCAGGAGCAGCCAGGCCACCTCCGGAAGGAGGGTGACGTCGGTGGTGAGACCGATGGCGAAAAAGAACACGGCGGCGAAGAAGTCACGGGCCGGGGTCACAACGTTTTCGATGCGCCCGACGTGTCCGGTCGCGCTAAACGCCGTCCCGACGAAGAACGCGGCGACGGCCTCGCTGAGGCCAGCGGCGAGCGCCGCACCAGCGACGAGCGTCGTGATGCTCAGGATGCGCAACAAGAACAACTCGTCCGAGTCGGTCTCGAACGCTCGCTCTAACTGCTCGGTCCCGTAGAACGCCACGAGTGTTAGCGCACCGAGGAACACGAACGCGACGCCCACGGAGATGGCGGCGTCCGTCGTCGACCCCTCACCGAGGGCGACCGCCGAGAGCAGTGCCAAATACACGGCGATGAGGACGTCCTCGAAGACGAGAGTCCCCAGGATCGGGCTGCTCTCACGGTTGGCGACCCACCCGTTGTCGATGAGCGACTTCGTGATCACGGCGCTCGAGGAGATGTAGACGATACCGGCGATGAACAGCGTCTCGAGGAGGCTATAGCCGAAGGCGACCCCGAGTGCGACGCCCAGACCGAAGTTGACCACGAAGTCCAGCGACCCGATGGTGGCGATCCGGGCCCGATCGTCGAGTAACTGTCCGATGCTGAACTCGAGTCCAAGGAAGAACAACAGGAAGACGATCCCGAGTTCCGCGAGGAGGTCGACGAACTCGCTGTGCTCGACGAGTGTCAATGGCACCATCCCGATGGCGGTCGGCTCGTTCGGGCCGACGAGGATGCCGACCAGGATGTACGCCGGGATGACCGAGAGCCCGACGCGCAGGGCGAGTGTTCCGGCCAGTGCGATGGCCGTCAGGGCGATCCCGATCTCGAGGAGCGATACCGCCGCCATCTCACGATTCGTCCGACGCTTCTTCGTCGGTGAGCAGGTCGGCGAACGCCTGGTGTTGCTCTCTGGTTCCGATGGCGACGAGGATGTCGTCCGCGCTGATCTCCGTCGTCGGGTCGGGATTCGGGATGGTGGTCTCGCCGCGCTGGATGGCGATGACGGAGATGCCAGTTCGCTCTCTGAGGTTGGCTTCCCGGAGGGTGTTTCCGACCACCGGCGTCGTCCCCTCGATATCGACCCATTCGATGATCGCGTCGCCGAGCGGGACCGTCGTCTCTTCGAGTTCGACCGGCTGGAAGTACGCCCCTTCGAGTATCGAACCGAGCTGTCGGGCTCGTTTGCCCGTCAGCGTGAACAACTTCTCGCTGTCCTGGTCCGGCCCCGGCCGGCGATACAGCTCGCGTTTCCCGTCGTGGTGGATCAGAACGACGAGTCGTTCCTCGCCCTCGAGTTCGAGTTCGAACTTGTGGCCGACGCCGGGGACGTCGGTCTCGTAGATGGTCATATCGTAGTCCTGCGGGCGGATGGCTATAAACCTCGGTGGGCGACTCGGTCGGATGGAGCCATCGGCGCCGATTATTCATATAGCGATATTTGATATAGTATATAAAGTTTCGCTACCGAGTGGGCGACGGAGCCGTGGCGAGAGCGGCAGCGAGTCGGCTGTGTGCCGATCGCACTGGGAAAATCGGATTACTGACCTAATCCCCGGCCGAGAGGAGCTGGATTAGAACGGGGTGTCCGCGGCCGTGTCGCCGTCGGCGTCCGCGTGGACCGTCTCGATCTCCGGGATCTCTGCGGCCATCCGTGATTTGATCGCCTGGACGGTCATCGGCGAGATACCGCAGCCGCTGCAGGCACCTGCGAGACGGAGGGTGACCTCTCCGGACTCGGCGTCGAGACTCTCGATGACGGCCGTCCCCCCGTGCATCTGGATCTGCGGGAAGTTACGGCTGAGAAAGTCCGTAACTCGTTCCCGTAGATCGGTCACGTCCCCGCTCTCGGTGCTCATAGAGCCGATTTAGTGATGTGTGGGTTTATGCCTTTGGTTAACCGCGGTTTTCGGCGATATGAGGCCTTTCGACCGTTCTCTCTCCCATTTCCAATTTCCGACGGCGTGCCCGTCTGTCCCGCTGAACTGAGCTTCGTCCCGCTAGCTGGGCCTGGGTCGTTACTCACCGCTACCGAGATTCGATATTGCGACATGTGGTTTATAACGTCGTGTGTCGGGTTTCGAGCTGGATGTTCGGTGTGCTCAGCTCCGACGGATACCGACGAACGGTTCTCGGGACATTCTTTTATATAATGTACTGCATATCGATATATCGAATACTGTCCGACTAGCGGCCGCTCGATGACCGGGGTCGATTCGGCGTCGAGCACCTCCTAGCCAGTCGTCTGGTAGTTCGAATCGTCTGGTCGATACGGGTTCACTCGTCGCTCCAGGTCCATTTGCGAGGGCCGACAACCGACAGTGCGAGCCCCCTCGTTTACCGGGTTTATTGTTGCCATAGTGAGGTCTCGAATGGTTGTGCCAGAGTGGAAGCAGGGATGCCCCTCAAGGGCGTCTGGGTTCCGGGTGAATCGATCTCGGTGCGGTCTCGGTTTCTCTCGAACTCCGGATTGTTTTCGCCATCGTCGCTCCGATGACGTGAGTTCGCATACTGGGGCCGCCGTTCGGCCGTCGCAGATGGGTCCCGTCGATCTCTCAGTTTCGGCGATTCCTCTTATAATAAACCGTATGATGCGATATCAAAAATTCCCGCACGACTACCTATATATCCACGTCTAGAATGGTGAAAATTACGACGAGAGCGGTTCTCTGTTCCGAAATCGTGACATTGTGATGGGCGAACGTCTCTCTCGAACCCGTCGATACTGCGAGGTCGAGCCGAGTATCCAAAGCGCGAAATCCGGCTAATTGGGCGGTAAAAGCCCACTCGGTACGACATCCGGCCGAAAAGATCCGGGGGGGGGGGGGCTATCGGCCCGGGATCAGGCCGTCGCTCGCGGTTTCACCGCGTCCGCGCCGTCGAGGATGGTCTTCAGGAGCTTCGACTGTGCCGCGGCGAGGTGCTCGGTGAACGTCGAGGTCGTGATCCCCAGCGATTCGGCGACCTCGCCGGCGTTGGCTCCCTTCGGGTGCTCGAAGTAGCCCATCTGGAAGGCCGTCTCGAGAACCTCCCGCTGGCGATCGGTGAGTTCGCCGCGATCCACGAACACGAGATCGTCTGCGCCGTCTTCGTCCTTCGAGCTGACGAGCCGTTGGACGTCGACGCCGTCGTAGTTCTCTCGGAGCGTGCTCACGGCGTCCCGCAGGTCCTCCATCGTCTGCGCGTGGAACGTCATCGAGAGGTCGCCGTTCTCGGCCTGCACCTCGACGATCGGTGCGTTGAACTGCTCGACCATCTCGCAGGCGCAGTCGTCCCCGAAGTCCCGCTGGAAGCGGTAGACGGACTTCTGGCCGTAGGAGAACACCGATTCGAGCCCGTCGATGTCCTCGAGATCGCCGTTCGCGTCGGTGGCGAACTCCTCGGTGACGCGGCCGGTGTCGGGTTCGACGCGCTTGGAGACGTTGTAGCACGCCACGCCATCGTCCGACGCCTGGGCGACGGGACAGCTGGTTGCATTGCCGATTCGGATCTGTGCTCTGATTCCTGCGCTCATAGTGGGGTACGTTTGGGTGGGGGAGGGTAGTCGGGCGCGATACTGTTTCGACGGGACTGAACCGACCCGTCGCAGATATTTGGTAGTCGTCGCTAGATCGACCTAAAAGACACCCCGTTTCTCACAGCCTGAAAAACCGTTTTACACGGTCTAATGGTGGCGATATCGGCACTTTAGAGACATTCCCGCTGAATTATTGTTGGATTTGCAACCCCTCATATTGTGGACGGCGAGGGTGGAGCGTCGCGATTGGCGGTGCCGTCAGGGGGAGGGGCGTTCGCGCCCGTCGATCCGCCGATATCCTCTCTCCCTTCCTCTATCGGCGAAAATCGCTGCTTTCGGGCGCTGTCGGTCGGAATCGTTTTCTATCGGAGACTCGTCGGACGGGATATGAGTGCGGGTATTCGAGCCGAACTGTCTCTCGACGCGAAGACGTCGTGTCCAGTCGCCCGGATCGCCGACGATGCGGAGACCGCGACGCAGTCAATCTCGAAGACGACTGCGCCGGATACCGCGACCGTCACCGAGGAATTCGTTCTCGACGGGCCGGCCGACGTCGACGCCGAACCGGACGTCGAAGAAGTCTTCTCCTACGGATCGGAGCGGGTCTACCGGTTCGAGCGATCGGTCGACCGACCGTGTCCATGCGAATCCGTCGAGGAGTACGGATCGCCGGTCCTCGACGTCGCCGCCGAGTCGGGGTCGCTCGAGATGGCCTTCCACGCGGACGATATGGACCATCTCCAGCAGGTGGTCACGTCGCTGCGGCGCCAGTACGACGAGGTGAACGTCAACCGCCTCCTCCGGTCACGGAACGGCGATACCGAGGCGGCCGACCTGGTCCTCGTCGACCGGAGCGAACTGACCGCCCGTCAGGAGGAGGTCCTGAACACGGCCCATCAACTGGGATACTTCGACCATCCCAAAGGCGCGAATGCCGGCGACGTCGCGGAGTCGCTGGGGATCACGACCTCGACGTTCACCGAGCACCTCGCCGCGGCACAGTCGAAGCTCCTCTCGGCGATTCTGCAGCCATAGGGCCGCCCCCCTCTCTTTTGTGGGGCCGTCGTTTTACGGTATTGTGACGAAGCTGGGAATATGGGTAGCTCAGCGGTGTTGCAGTTCGCCTGTCCCGACTGCGAGGAGACCATCTACCTCGACGACGGGATGCGAGAACTGCTCTGTGAATTCGGGTGTATCGTCTGTGGGGCTGGCGTCGACGAGCGGGATTTCGTCCTCGCATCCGGCCCCGCGAACTCAGCGTAGCTGTTCACCGAGGATGCGGTCGGCGGCCTCGACGAACGCCGTCTCCTTCCCTCGGGGAACGGTCGCGCCGGCCGCGACGGCATGCCCCCCGCCGTCGCCGCCGACCGCCCGGGATGCCTGCTGCATGACCGCCGAGAGGTCGAGCCCCTTCCGGAGTAGCCTCGCATTCCCCCGCGCGGAAACCTTCGTCTCCCCGTCCTCAGCGTGGGCGAAGGCGATCATCGGAACCGACCGGTCCACCCCGTCCGCGCCGAAGGCCATGCCGGCGATAATGCCGACGATGGTCTCTCTGATCTCGTCTTCGGCGTGGAACCACTGGCAGTTGTCTTCCCGCGTGACGCCGTGATCGGCCACCCACTCGATACCCTGTGAGAGGTTTCGGCGGTGGGTGCGTAACAGGCGCTCCGCTTCGCCGAAGGCCGCTCCACGCTCCCCGAGGCAGACGGCCAGGCCGACGTCGGCCCGGTCGTAGCGAGCGGTCGCGTTGAGCAGGGTGGAGAACTCGGAGGCGTCCCGTAGCACGGTCCCAGCCGTCTCCCGGGGCAGGGTGTAACTGGTACCGATCAGATCGTCGATCCGCGACGCTGGAACGCCGTTTCGCACCGCCCGTCTGACCAGCGCGGAGACCACTGTCTGGCGTTCGTCGTGGGTCAGATCGGCCCACGTCCGCCAGTCGCCGTCAGCTTTGAGGTCCAGATCGAGGCCGTCCAGGAATCGAACGGCACCGGCCTGGTCGTTCGTGATGCCCGGGATCCGTACGTCGTTCGCGTACTCGAGGAGCTTCGGGAGTGGGCGGGTCTGGGTGCCGTACATCGCCAGGTCCTTCGCGGTATCCAGTACGCCGGCAGCGACCCCCTCCTCGACGATCCGGGCGTTCGCGCCGACGAGTTCGCCGTCGACCGTCTGCATGTCGCCGACGGCGCCGACGACGGCAAGCGCGGCGAGGTCGCGGTTCCCGTCGGTCGCGTGGTCCTCTGGGTCGCGGCCGCAGTCCGCGAGCGCCCGCGCGAGCACGTACGCCGCCCCCGCGCCGGACAGTTCGCTGCCGCCGTCGATGCCCTCCAGTAGCGGGTTGACGTGGAACTCGGCGTCGGCGTCGGCCGGCTGGTGGTGGTCGGCCACGATCGGGGTGAAGCCGGCCCGATCGGCGTACTCCACGACGACGTCGAGTTGGCCACTCCCGAAGTCGGTGAACAGGACGGTTTCGTAGTCGCTCGCGGCGATGGCCGCGATGGCCTCCTCGTCGAGTTGCTTCTCGAAGGTCGTCGCCACCGGGATGTCGGCTCGTTCGAGCGCCGTGGTGGCGATGGCGGCACTGGTGAGCCCGTCGGCGTCGATGTGGGAGGCCAGCAGTACCGCCTCCGCTTCGCGGAGCCGTCGGGCAGCGGCCTCGGCGCGGGTGGCCAGAGCGGGAACCGGTGCGTCCATCGAACCGGGATAGGACCGGTCTCCGGTTTAAACCTCCGGGTCACCACCGGCTGGGTCCCCGTCCGACCCGCCGTCGAGGAACCGCTCTGTCGCGGCGCGACACTCCTCGTCGGCCCGAACCTGCGCGAAGCCACCCCTGACGCGCTCTCGTTCCCCGGCCGCCTGTGCCCGGGCGGCGACGACCCGTTTGGTCGTCCGGATGGACGCCGCCGGCGTGGACGCCATCGCCGCGACCAGTTCGTCGACGGTCGATTCGAGCTCCGCCGATGGCACCACTCGGTTGAGCAGCCCCCAGTCGGCGGCCCGCTCGGCGCCGATGGGCTGGGCGGTCAACGCGAGCTCCATGAACCGCTTTTTCCCGACGGTCTCGGCCACGCGCTCGGCCGCGTAGGGCGGATACGCCCCGATACTCGCCTCCGGCAGGGCGAAGGTGGCGTCCGGTGTCGCCACGGCGAGGTCGGCCGCGGCGACGAGTTCGCAGCCACCGCCGTAGGCCAGACCGTTCACGGCGGCCACGACCGGCACGTCGAGGGTCTCGATGCCGAAGAGGACGTCGCCGAGGGCCGCGACCAGTTCGTCCAGGTCCTCGAGCGTCTCGGCGTCCTCGATGACGGCGATGTCGTCGCCGGCGCTGAAGACGTCCGCGACGCCCGTCAGTACGGCCACGCTCGCCTCGGCTTCCGCGCGTTCGAGCGCCTCGCGCAGGTCACGCCAGCCGTCGAGGTGGAGGGCGTTCTTCTTCCCGGGTCGGTCGAGGGTGATCCACGCGGCCGCGTCGTGCTGTTCGTACGCTATCATATCCCACGCAGGTGGGCCCGCGAGAAGAAGGTTCGGCCGGCAGACGGGTTGATCACTCGAGCCGGTCGACGACCGCTCGCGCGAGCGCGTCGAAGGTCGCGTCGTCGGGGACGACGTCCACGTCGAACCCCGCCGCTTCGGCCGTCTCGCGGGTGGGCGGGCCGATGCATCCGACCGTTACGTCCACCATCGCAGGGGTGAGCTCCGCCGCGACGCCCTGCTCCTCGGCAGCCTCGACGAAGTGCTCGACGGTGAGCGAGGAGGTGAACAGCGCGGCGTCGAGGTCCCCGCCGACCGCGCGTTCGACCGAGATACCGGCCGCTGGCGGTCTGACGAGTTGGTAGAGGATGGTCTCGTGCTGGTAGGCGCCTGCACGTTCGAGGCCATCCAGGAGCACCTGACTGCCGTGGTCGCTCCGGGCGACCTCGACACGCGCACCATCGACGTGGTCTGTCATCGCCTCGACCAGCCCCGCCGACGTGTACTCCTCCGGGACGATGTCGACCGCGAATCCCGCGTCGCTGGCCGTGTCGGCGGTCTTCGGCCCGATGGCGACCAGTTCCTGGTCACCCGGGGACCACCCCGCCTCCGCGGCGAGTTCGACGCCGGTCGTGCTCGTGAAAACGACGTACTCGGCGTCGCTCCGTGGAACGGCCCCGGTCGCTTCGACGGCGAGCATCGGGTCAGAAACGGCCTCGACGCCGAGCGATTCGAGCAGGTCGGCGGCCGCCTCGATGCGGTCGTCGTTCGGACGGAAGACGGCGACCGAGTGGCTCATTCCCGGGCCGCCTCCTCGATGAGGTCGCTCGCCCCACGGTCCGCCAGGTCGGCGGCGAACGTCCGGGCCGCTTCGGCGTAGTTCTCGATATCGAGGTCGCGCGACTCGGCGATCTCTCGCTGGCCGTCCTGGCTTAGCACCTGCACACGGGTCTCCACGGCGTCACCCTTGATGTGGGCGTGGATGCCGACCGGTGCGACACAGCCACCGCCGAGTTGCTCGAGGATGATCCGTTCGGTGGTGACCGCCACCCGCGAGTGCGGATGGTCGAGCAGGTCGAACAGTCGGTCGGCGATAGCGCTGTCGGCGCGGGCGGTGATTGCGAGTGCACCCTGGCCCGCGGAGGGGACGTGGTTGCGCCGGGGCAAGTCGACCATCGTTAGCTCTCCGGCGAGCCCACTGCGCTCCAGTCCCGCACGCGCGAGGACGATGGCGTCGTACTCGGTCTCGACGGTCCGCTCCATCGACTGCCGCTCGAGCTCGCTCAGGTCCTCGAACCACTCCTCGACGGCGCGCTCGAAGGTCGGCCCGTCGTAGTTGACGTCCTCGTCGTCGGTGCGTTTCCGGTCGCGCGCCTTGGCGCTCTGCTCGGCCTTCTGTGCCTCGAGCCGCCGTTCGTGCTCGGCCTGGAGCCGTGGGGCGAGGAGTTTCTGTACCCGCGTGTCGACGTTGCCCCGAAGCGGTTCCACGTCGAGGTCCGGCCGACGGGCGAGGATCTGTGCTTTCCTGCGGAGGCTCGAGGTCCCGACGGTCGCACCCCGGGGGAGCGCCGTGAGACGGTCCCCGTCGGGCGTCACGACGACGTCGAGGGGGGTGGCCCGTCGCGGCACCGCCGCGACGACGAGACCGTCTGGCTGTTCCGTCGGGAGGTCTTTCATCGAGTGCACGGCGACGTCGACCTCGCCGTCGAGGACTCGTTCGTCGAGGGCGCGGACGAACGCTCCCGTCTTGCCCAGGTCCTGGATGAGGGCGTCGTCGATCCGGTCTCCCGTCGTCTCCACTTCGACCAGCGTCGCCTCGATCCGGTGGTCCTCGAGGCGCTCTACGATGGTCCGGCTCTGTCGCAGCGCCAGGTCGGACCCTCTCGTGGCGACCGCGATGGACTCGGGCGTACTCATGGCCGCTTCTCGGGCCCGGACTGCAAAATCCCTGTCGTCACGTCGGCCCGTCTGTCAGCGGTCGATATTGTACAGCTGTCGTCGTACCGTACAGCAGTTGACGTCCCCAACGATGGTGGTTCTGTTTATATTATGGTGGAGAAGAAATCTCGAAGTAATCGAATTCGGCGGGGTAGCGCTCGGGCAGACACCAACGCGAGGCAGACGGCACATGAACACTACCTACAAGACTCTACGGCAGCGTGAATCGCCGGAATCCGAACGCGAAACGGACGAAACCGCTCGCCAGTGTCCCGAGTGTTCCGGGAGGCTCACACACGACGAGGAGCGAGGCGAGACGGTGTGTGCGGACTGTGGACTCGTCGTCGAAGAGGGACACATCGACCCCGGCCCCGAGTGGCGGGCCTACGACGCCCAGGAACGCGAACAGAAACGTCGTGTCGGCCCACCGACGACCAAGTTGATGCACGACGAGGGACTGTCGACGACCATCGACTGGCGGGACACCGACACCAACGGGCGGGTCCTCTCCTCGCGGAAGCGCAAACAGATGCATCGGCTCCGTCACCTCGACAACACCTCGAAGGCCAATCCCAGCAAGGCGCGCACCCTCCAACCGGCGCTCAAGGAGATCTCCCGGATGGGATCGGCACTGGGCCTTCCCGGACACGTCAGAGAGACGGCCAGCGTCATCTTCCGGCGGGCACTCGACGAGGATCTGGTGCGGGGCCGCTCCATCGAGGGCGTCTCGACCGCGGCCCTCTACGCGGCCGCCCGCCAGGCGAATGTCCCTCGTACCACCGACGAGATGGAACGGGTCTGTCGTGTCGGCGTCAAGGAGTTCCAGCGGACCTACCGCTACCTGAACCGCGAACTGGGCCTGGAGATCCGTCCGGTCGACCCCGGAACCTACATCGACCGATTCATCTCCGACCTGGGGCTCTCGACGGAGGTCGAGCGCTGCGCCCGGACGTTGCTCGAGGCGGCGAAGGAGGACGGCCTCCACAGCGGAAAGAAGCCCACCAGCCTCGTGGCGGCGGCCATCTACGCCGCCGGCGTCCTCACCAACGAGAAGGTGACCCAGGAGGAGGTCAGCGAGGTGACCGACGTCACCAAGGTGACCATCCGCAAGCGCTATCCGGAACTCGTGGAGGCCGTGGACATGGAACAGACGCCCTGTGCCGCCGTGTAGTCGCCATCGATAGCACGGTCTTCGTGGCGTAGAGCGTCACTCTCGCCGGGAATTGGTTGCTTCGAGCGCCCGGTCGAAGCGGGCACGGGCTCGGTGGCGACTCGTGGGCACGCCTCGAATCCCGGGCACCAATCGATCACATCGAAGCTCGCGGAGAGAATACGAGCGGCGCGGTCGATGGCAGGCGGATCCTACACGGCTTCGCTTCCCCGCCTGTCGGTCCGGATCTGGATCGCGTCCTCGACCGGGAGGACGAATATCTTCCCGTCACCGGGTTCGCCGGTGTGGGCGGCCTCGCGAATGGCCTCGACCACGTCGTCGACCGGGACGTCCGCGACGACGGTCTCGATTTTGGTCTTCTGGTGGAGGTCCACCACGTACTCCTCACCCCGCCACTGCCCGGTCGTCGCGGGTTGGCTCCCCCGGCCGCTGACCTGCGTGACGGTGAGACTCGGCGCGCCGACCTCTTGGAGGGAGGCCTTGACTGCCCCGAGGCGGTCGGGACGGATGATGGCGGTCACCATCGAGACGCCGCCGTCGTCATCGGGATCGACGCCGCCGTCGGGGCGGAGCACGCCCCCGCCGTCGGTCTGGGCCACCCGACCGTCGCCACGACCGAATTCGGGGTAGGTGTCGACGCCGTGTTCGGCCATGTCGAGACCCGCCCGCTCGTGGTTCGCCGAGACGCGGGCCTGGCCGAGGAGGCGGAAGACGCCGAAGACGAACGCCGTCGCCAGGATGGTCCACCCGGCGATGATCACCACGCCGGCGACCTGGCCGAAGACGGTGGCCCCGGTGCCGGGCACCGCGACGAACGGCAGGGCGAGCACGCCGAGCACCCCGGCCGAACCGTGGACGGGGAAGACGGCGACCACGTCGTCGATGCGCAGGCGCTTCTCGACGAACTCGAAGACGAGGGGCATCTGCCCGCCGGCCAGCAGCCCGACGGCCACGGCGCCGGGCCAGGTGACCGCGTCGGCGATGCCGGTCACGCCGACCAGGCCCGCGAGCAGGCCGTTCGCGACGGCCAGCGTGTCGACCTTCCCGGTCCGGATGAGGGTCACCGTCCCCGCACCGACCGCGCCGGTGGCCATGCCGAGGGTCGTCGCCAGTGCCACCCGGCCGACGGTCGCGAACGACCCGAGCGCGATGGTCTCGCCTTCCGCTGCGAAGACCGTCGCGGCGGTGCCGACGTTGAAACCGTACCATCCGAACGCGAGGATGAGAGTGCCCAGTACGGCGAACGTGATGGAGTGGCCCGGGATGACGTTCGCGGTCCCATCGTCGTTGAAACGGTCCATCCGTGGTCCGACGACCGCCGCAGCGGTCAGGCCGGCGATGCCGCCCATCCCGTGGACGATCATGCCGCCCGCGAAGTCGTGGAAGCCGAGCTGGGCGAGGAGACCGCCGGACCAGGTCAAGCCGACCACGACCGGGTAGATGACTGCGGCGAGCACGACGGTGTAAGCCACGTAGGCGCGCAGCCGGGTCCGACCGGCCACGGCCCCCGAGACGATGGTCGCGGCGGTCATCGCGAAGACGGCCCCGAAGAGCCAGTTGACCCAGGCGTTCGCGCCGTCGGGGGAGAGGACGCTCGTGAACGCCCCGAGGACGTCGTAGCTGGCGGGGCCGGTGAGGCCACCGACGATGGTCGAGACGGCCGCTCCGACTCCGAAGAACACGAGGACGCCGACGCTCCACGTGAGCAGGTTCTTCGTCAACTGGTTGGCGACGTTCTTCGCGCGCACCTGGCCCGCCTCGAGCATCGCGAACCCGGCGTGCATGAAGAAGATGAGGAAGGTCACCACCAGCACCCAGAGCAGGTTGATCCCCTCGGCGAGGGTCGCGGCGTCGACCATCAGGCGCCCTCCGGTTTAACTGGACGTTTGTCGTTCAATTCTTCGGACACCACTGCATTCGTTTCGAACATCTACGGAAGACGGGACAGTCCTGTCGTATATAATGGTTTGCTTGAAGATGTCGCATTTATCGACGTGATTGTATTCGGCCGTCCATTTTATTATGTGATATTATTACTACTAGGTCGTTCATCGGGCGATTTTCCGGCAACTGTCCACGCGGAATCCGACGAACGTCTACCCGGTTTCGGGCGATATCGGCCCGATTTCCGGGCGCGCGGTCAGGCGGGACGGGGATCGGCGACCCCGACGTATCGGACCAGCACCACCAGTATCGGGATCATGAGCAGGCCACCGACCACGAAGGGCGTCCAGAACGCGATGGAGGTGTAGAGGAGCCCAGCGAGTACTGGACCGGTGGCTCGGGCGATGCTTCCTGCCGACTGGGTCAGGCCGAAGGCCCCGCCCTGCTCGTTTTCGGCGGCGCTCTGGGAGACGAGGGTGTTGAGCGAGACGTTGGTGAAGCCGTTGCCGACCGAGAGTCCCGTCAACACGACCAGCAACGTCAGGAGGGGTCCCGAGATCGTCGGCCCGACGGCCCCGAGGGGACTGATCGCGGGAACGAGTTCACCGATTACTCCGCTGAAGGGCACGAGCGTGAGCGTGACCAGTTCGATCGCCACCCCGACGAGGGCGAGCGTTCGTTCGCCGAACCGGTCGGCCAACCGGCCGACGAGACCGCCCTGGACCACCGCGATGACGACGCCCAGGTACGCGAGGATGTACCCGTTCATCGACGGGCCGTACCCGAAGACGTCCCGCGTGAAGAGCACGAACATGCTCTCCATGGCCGAGAACGCAAAGGAGAAGAGGAAGAAGGCGACGACGAGGCCGCGAAGCGACGGGTTCTCGAGCGCTCCCACCAGTCGGTTCAGCCGGGATCGATCGGTGGCGGCCCCGCCGCCCACGTTCGTCTCGGGGAGGACGACCGCCGCCGCGAGCAGGTTGAGGAGGCTGATGGCCGCGGCGACGAAACTCGGGAGCGTGAACTGGGTGATGGGGACGAACGCCGGAACCACATCGCTGACGGTGGCGACCGCCGCATCTGCGGAGAACACGCCTCCGAGCGCCGGGCCGAACACGAACCCGAGGCCGAAGGCCGCACCGACGAGTCCGAGTCCCTTCGCCCGGTCTTCGGGTGGCATCACGTCCGCCACGTACGCATGAGCGGTGGCGATGTTCCCGCCCATCGCGCCGGCAAGGAGTCGCGCGGCGAACAGGACGAACAGTCCCTGCGCGAGGCCGAACAGCGTCCAGGCGACGACGCTCCCGAACAGCGAGAGCAAGAGGATGGGTCGGCGCCCTCGTTCGTCGGAGAGGCGTCCCAGGACGGGCGCGAAGAGGAACTGGGTCATCGAGTAGGCCGCGATCAACACTCCCACGACGAACTCGGAGGCCCCGAAGGCTTCCGCGTACAGCGGGACGATGGGGATGAGTATCCCGAAACCCAGTAGATCGACGAAGACGATGGCGAACACGACGGCGAGCGCGCGCCGGCGGTTCTCGACCGGCGGGCCACTCCAGCCGTCCGTGACCTCGTCGGGCATCTACCGACCGTATTCGAGTCGTGGATTTAATCCTTCGTCAATCGGCCATCGACTGCCGCGGGCGTCCGGCACAACGGCTACGACCCGTCGGAGCGAAGAGGGTGATATGCCGACATTTCAGCGCACGACGGTCGTCGACGCGCCACTCGAGGCGGTCTGGGCGTTCCACTCCACCATCGACGGGCTTCGTGCTCTGACCCCGCCGTCGTCGGGGCTCGAGATCGATTCGATCGTGGGGCCGGACGGGACCCGGAACCCGGAGACACTGGCCGTCGGGACGACCATCGAGATGCGCGTTCGCCCGCTGGGCGTGCTGCCGGGCCCCGGCTGGACCTCCGAGATAACGCTCCGGGAGCGAGACGACGAGCGCGCCGTCTTTCGCGATACGATGGACGGCGGGCCGTTCGAGACCTGGGAGCACACCCACCGCTTCGTGGCGGTCGGGGCGCAGACGCTCGTCTACGACCACCTCGAGTTCGCGCTGGCGCCGTCGCTGGCGCTGTTCACGCCGTTCGTCCACCTCGGACTCGCCGGACTGTTCGCCTACCGTCACGCGCGGACGCGGTCGATTTTGGGCGACTCAGGCGAGTGACTCGGCCACCATCTCCGCGAAGTAGGTGACGATCACGTCCGCGCCGGCCCGCTCGATGGCGACGAGCGACTCGAGGGCGACCGCCTCCAGGTCGAGCCAGCCCTGCTCGCTCGCCGCCTGTAGCATGGCGTACTCGCCGCTCACCTGATAGGCGGCGACGGGCAGGGTCGTCTCCTCGCGGACGTCGCGGACGATGTCGAGGTACGGCATGGCGGGTTTCACCATCAGTGCGTCCGCCCCCTGCTCGACGTCGAGGTCGGCCTCGCGGAGCGCCTCGCGACGGTTCCCGGGGTCCATCTGGTAGTGGCGGCGATCGCCGAAGGCCGGCGCACCGTCGGCGGCGTCCCGGAACGGCCCGTAGAAGGCGCTCTCGTACTTGACGGCGTAGCTCATGATGGGGAGGTCCTCGTGACCGGCGTCGTCGAGGCCCCGCCGGATGGCCCCGACCATCCCGTCCATCATGGAAGAGGGAGCGACCATGTCCGCTCCCGCCTCGGCGTGTGAGACGGCGACGTCGGCGAGACGGTCCAGCGTCGGATCGTTCTGGACGGTGAGCGTGGTCGTCTCGGGGGCCGACGCTTCGAGCACGCCGCAGTGGCCGTGATCGGTGTACTCACAGAGACAGACGTCGGTGATGACCGTCGCGTCGGTCTCCCGCGAGATGGCTCGCGTCGCCGCCTGGACCACGCCATCCGCTGCGTCGGCGCGGGAGCCGATCTCGTCTTTCTCGCTCGGGATACCGAACAGGATCACGGTCTCGACGCCGGTCGCGAGCACCTCCTCGACGCGCTCGACCGCGTCGTCGACGGGGACGCGCTCGTGGCCGGGCATCGAGGGGATGTCGACCCGTTCGTCGGCGGTCGCGTCGACGAACACGGGGGCGATCAGGTCGCGCGCCGAGAGCGACGTCTCGCGAACCAGCTCGCGGATGCCGTCGCGGCGTAGCCGTCGTGGGCGTCGGGTGCGGTCCATGGCGGTGCCTGGGTGGGCCAGGACATTAGTGCTCCCGGAAACCGGTTCCCCTGGGGCAGAAGACTGATTGTGGCTCGGCGTCCGCTGCCGGTATGCCCGGCCCTCCATTCCGGCGCGGCGATCCCGTCGATCTGTGTCCGATCGAAGCCGAGGACGTTCCGTTCCTCCAGCGCAACTACAACGACCCCGCGGTCCGCCGGTGGATGCCCGCCGCCCATCCGACGAACGGCCACCAGTTCGAAGCCGATTTCGAGGACTGGCCCGAGGACGACGTCGTCCGCTTGCTCGGGTGCGTCGACGGCGAGCCGGTGGGGATGATCTCCATGTTCGCCGTCGAGGAGGAGTCGGGACGAGCCATGGTCGGAGCCTGGATCGACCCCGAGCACCAGGGGAACGGCTACGGGCGGTCGGTGACTGCCCAGATGGTCGACTACGCCTTCGCCGAACGCCGACTCCACCGGCTCACGGCCAACGCCCTGGCGACGAACGAGCCGTCCCGGGCGACCCTCGAATCGGTCGGCTTCGAGCAGGAGGGTCGTCAGCGAGAGGCGTACTTCGTCGACGGCGAGTACGTCGACCGGGTCATCTACGGCCTTCTGCGGACCGAGTGGGACGGCGTCTGATCACACGGCCGGTCGCCGCCCGGCGCCGTGCCATTGTGACACATTTTCGGACAATAATTATTACATATCGCCCGAAATGACCTGTCGCGTCGATCAGGTGACTACGATGTCATGTCCACTCGCCCGACGACCGCTCGCCTTCTTTCGGAGCGTCGCAACCCCGGCGGCGGGACCGGACCCGGCCACCGGGTGTGACGGCCCGACGGGCCGAGTGGGTGACGACTGGCCGGGTATCGGGTCGCTCGCGACCGGATACCGCGGCCCGCTGAAGACCTGACGGCCGCCCGAGGTCCCGCCCAACCCGTCCGGTCCGCCCCCTCGGTCGCCCGGCCGAGTCCCCGCTGACGCACGGACCACTCTTCGTATCGAATCCCACGACGATCGACCCCCCCCTCCACAGCAGACGATGTCACGACACGACCGCTCTCGATCCGTACAGCACGCCGACTACGCCGACCACGCTGACCACGCCGACGGTCGCCGCCCCTCGTCGCCGCCCGCACACTCGCTGGCGCTCGCGGCCGCCATCCCCGTGGCGGCCGTCGTCCTGTTGTCCCCCGTCGGCCCCGCACTGCTGGCCGCGATGGCCGTCTCGGTGGTACTCGTCGCCGTGGCGCGGTGACGGACGCCCCGAGAAACGACGACTCGCCGTTCAGTCGGCGGCGACGGGCTCACCGGCCGCCGCTTGTTCGCCCTCGAGTGCCTCCCAGACGAGTTCTGCGAGGTCGACCACCTCGATGTCGTCCTCGTAGCCGCCGGTCTTGCGGCCGTCCTCGTACATGGTCATGCACATGGGACAGGAGACGACGAACTGTTCGACGTCGTCGCCGGCGCGGGTGTCCTCGAGGGCCTCGCGGATGCGCTCCTCGGAGGGCTTGATTTCCTCGTCGGCGTCCATCCAGAGACCGCCGCCGCCACCGCCACAGCAAAAGGAATCTGCCCTGTTGCGTGGCATCTCGTCGACGGTGACACCGGTGGAGTCGAGGACCGCTCGCGGCGCCTCGAACTCGTCGTTGTAACGGCCGAGGTGACAGGGGTCGTGGAAGGTCACCGTTCTATCGAGGTCACTCGCGTCGAGCGGCAGTTTTCCTCCCTGGATCAACTCCTCGACGACCTGCGTGTAGTGATGGACAGAGTCGCCGTCCTCCCAGCCGAAGTCCTCGTACTCGTTGCGGAAGGTGTTGAAGGAGTGCGGGTCGGTGGTGACGAGCGTCTCGAAGTCGGCGGCCTCGAGGGTCTCGATGTTCTCCTCGGCGAGCATCTCGAAGAGCCCCTCTTCGCCGACGCGGCGGACGTCGTTGCCGTCGTTTTTCTCGTCCTCGTAGAGGATGCCGTAGGAGACGTCCGCGGCCTCGAAGATGCGGGCGAGGGCCCGAGCGACGGTCTTGTTGCGGTCGTCGTAGCTGGGGTAATCGCCGACGTACCAGAGATATTCCACGGACTCCTCGCGGGCGTCGGGGATTTCGAAGTCCAGCTCGTCGGTCCAGTCGGGGCGTTTGCGTTCGGGTTCCCCGAAGGAGTTGCCGTTCTGGAAGACGTTCATCATGGCCTCCTGGACGTTCTCGTCCATCTGGCCGGTCTCGGTGAGGCGGCGGTTCATCTCGGTGAACTGCGGGACGTGTTCGATCTCGACGGGACAGGCGTCCATGCAGGCCATACAGGTCATGCAGGCCTCCATCGTCTCGCTATCGATGACGCTCTCGCTTTGTGCGGAGACGATGTCCATCTCGTCGGCCTCGCCGTTCTCGACGGCGTGGCGGTACTCCTTCAGATCGAGGATGACGTCGCGGGGGTCGAGCGGGCGGCCGGATTCGGCGGCGGGGCAGACCGACGAACAGCGCCCACACTTGGTACAGGCGTCCTGGTCGAGGCGCTGCTTCCAGGACATGTCCTCGAGGCCGGTGAACCCGATCTCCTCGGGGCTGGCGTCTTCGGGGACGCCGGGCAGGCGAGTCCCGGCCTGCTCGTCGCGGGTGACGACGTTGGCGAAGGAGGTGAGCATGTGCAGCGGCTTGGCGTAGGGGACCGCGGCGACGAAGAGGAGGGCGATGACGGCGTGTGACCACCACAGTGGGCCGTAGGCGGCGGTGGCGCCGGCCTCGGAGACGCCGGCAGCGGCGAGGGAGTTCGCGACGGTCCAGCCGACGAAACTCACGACCTCGTAGTCGGGCATGCCCATCCCGAGGATACGGATCCCCTCCTGGAGGAAGCCGCCGACGCCGAGGAGGAACAGCGACCAGACGAAGAGATCGTCTTCGGGGCCGGTGTGCTTGCCCCACAGTCGCCCATTCCGGATCCAGTACCGTCGGTAGAGCGCCATCCCGACGCCGACGACGAAGAGGAAGCCCAGCGCGTCCATGACGAAGGAAAAGGAGACGTAGAAGGCGCCGACGAAGAAGGAGGGCTGGCCGAGGGCCTTCGTCCAGATGTCCATGTCGATGGCGAGGATGGTGGTGCCGACGAGGAGGGTGAGAAAGCCCCAGAAGATGAGGGTGTGCATGAGCCCGCCGTACCAGTCGCGGTCGAACTGCTTCTCGTTGGAGGCGACGATTCTGGTGGCTTCGAGGACGCGCCGGCCGAGGTCGTCGAGTCGGTCGATGGGGTCGGCGGGGCCGGCGGCAAAGGAGCGGACCCGTTCGTAGGAGCCGTACAGGAAGATGGCGATGGCGACGGCGGCGAGGTAGTAGAAGACGAGCTCGCCGGCGGGGCCGATCTGCCAGAAGGTCGGCCGGGTGACGTCGGGCGCGACCTGCGCGAGGGTGTCCATGTCACACTAGGCGAGTCAGAATCCGCATAAAGCTTACCACAGGGCCGTCGAATTCAACGGCGGGAAACGCCTTCCCGGTTGTTTCGGCGATTTCGATATCGCGATGGACCGTCTCAGACGAACGCCACCAGGAGTAGCCCGACCGTTCCCCCGAGGACGGCGTAATCCCGGCCGCTCAGTGCCATCGCCGGCGGTGTCGGATTCCACGAGAGACAGCGGGCGCGCAGGGCGACCGCAAGGCCGTCGGCCCGGCGGGTGGCCCGGCGTAGCCCATCCAGGGCGACGATGCGCATCCGCTCGTGGAGCGGGCGTTGCTCCCCGAGGCGGGCCCGGGAGGCGTCACGCGCGCGCTGGAGGTCCGTCTGGAGTAGCGGCAACAACCGAAAGACGAACGCGACGCCGAGGGCGAGTCCTCGGCCGACGCGTCCCGGCACCAGCCACGCGACCGCCGCCCGCGATTCGCGGACCGGCGTCGTCTTGACGTAGGCCGCCCCGACCGCCAGCAGGAGGACGCTCCGGTAGCTTGCGAGTGCGGGACCGACGGTATCGGCCGGGACGAACCAGGGCGCACCGAGCGTCAGCCCCGCGACGAGGGGCGCCCCGAGAAGGAACGGAACGAGCGGGCCGTACTCCGCGAGCGTCTCGACGGGGCCGACGCGGGCGGCCAGCAGTGCGCCCCCGACCACGAGCGTGAGGGCAGACAGACCGGCCGGGGTCGTCAACTCGAAGGCCGCGACGGCGAACCCGACCTGCGCGAGGAGTTTCGTCCGCGGGTCGAGCGCTCGCGCGAGTCCGCCACCCGTCTCGTAGGTCAGCATGGCGGCCTGACGTCGACCTCGCCGAGGCGGTCGAGCACCTCGGCCGGTGGCCCCTCGACCGCGACGCGTCCGTCGGCGAGTGCGACGAGGCGGTCGGCCCGCTCCCAGACGTCCCGGAGGTCGTGGGTCACGACGATCAGACTGGTTCCCGATGCGTGGAGGTCGTCGAGGTGCGCCCAGACGGACCGCCGACCCGCCGCGTCCAGTCCGTTCATCGGTTCGTCGAGGACCAGATGCGACGGGCGCATGGCCAGCGCCCCCGCGATGGCCACCCGGGCCTGTTCGCCGCCGGAGAGCGAGTCGATGCGCTCTCCCTCTCGATCGTTCATGCCGACGGCGTCGAGGGCGTTCGACACCCGTTCGTCTATCTCGTCTCTGGTGAGTCCGAGGTTCTCCGGTCCGAACGCGACGTCGGAACCGACTGTCGCGGCGACGAACTGATCGCGGGGGTTCTGGAACACCATCCCGACCGCCGTTCGAGCGGCGACCGGGTCGTCGGTCGCCTCGGTTCCCTCGACGACCACCGATCCCGAATCCGGCGTTTCCAGGGCGTTGCAATGTCTAACCAGCGTCGTCTTCCCGGAGCCGTTGGGACCGGTCAGCACCACGAACTCCCCGTCCTCGACCGTAAGCGAAACGCCGTCGAGGGCGGTCGCGTCCCCGTAGCGTGCCACGAGGTCGGTGATCTCGATCATCCGGCGGCGATGGCGTCGCTCCTGACGACGCCGACGGCGGCGGCCATCTTCACGAGTTCGACGGGGACGAAGGGCGCGCCGGCGAGGAGGAACGCTTCGAGAAGGCCGACGTCGCCGGCGATGGCGAACCCGACCGTGCCGAGGGCGTAGATGACGACGGTCGCGAGCCCCATACCCGCGAGCAATCTGGCGAGCGAGACGTCCGCGGGGTCGACGAGGCCGTCGATGCCGTGGACGACGACGCCCACGACCGCGGCGGCGATCGGATACGAGACGAGATAGCCGCCCAGTTTCCCGAAGAGGACCCCGGCACCGGCGGCACCGAACGCGAAGATGGGGGCGCCGACGGCCCCGGCCGCGACGTAGACGCCCATGGAGGCGAATCCCCAGATCGGGCCGAGGAAGATGCCCGCGAGGAAGACGCCGAGTACCTGTAGCGTGATCGGCACCGTCGTCAACGGGTGCGGGAACGAAACGTACGCGAACGCCCCCGTGAGGGCAGCGAAGACGGCGGCGCGAGCGACGTTCTCGACCGTCTCGTCCCCGACGAGTTCGACGGCGTCGGTTTCGGCGCTCATGGCACACACTGCCTCGTCAACCCTCCTTATTGTATCGGTTGACGAGGTGGTCGACCGCTCGATCTGCCTCACACTCCTCGATCCGCCACCGACGTCCCGGGTGAACCCGCGACCGCCGGTGGATATTTGTCGTTCAAATGGCATTTCGTTGCCATGGAGCGGCGAGCCCTCCTCTCCAGTCTTGCGATCGCCCTCAGCGGGTGTCTCGGTGGCGGTGCGCCACCCCGGTCCAGACTCGCCTGGATATGGCTCCAGAACGACCGCGAGCAGCGATATGCAGTCGACGTGACCGTCGAAGACGATGGCCAGACGGTGTACGACGATACGTTCCAGCTCCCGCCGGGTAGGTCGGAGACGACCGACGTCCGCGCGACCAGTCCAATCGAGGGGCCAGGTCGATACGTCGTCCGCGCGACGATGGACGGGGAGACCCGAGCGGTCGACACGACGGACTTCGTCGACGGAGAAGCGGACTGCGTGGGCGTGCGCTTCACCCTCCTCGACAACGGCAGCGTGGATTACTGGACGAAGTCGATGCAGGAGTGCTAGCCCTCTTCGAGGGGTTCTGGTGGGTCGTAGGTCACGAGGAGGTCCGGCGTGACCGCGTAGTATCGCTCGCGGTTCGGTTCCTCAATGACCGCCACGTTCGCGTCGATGGCGAAGTCGACGAGGTCGGCGAAGGACGCGGCCGCCGATGCCTCCCGATCGAGGACGCTGTCGGGCAGTTCCGCGCGGACCACCCACTCGTCGAACTCGGCTCGCTGATCGCGGTAGTCGAGGAGCGCGCGCTCCTCCGGGGTCAACGCGATCGGTTCGTCACGGAACCGCACCGCGGCGAGACCGCCGAGGCCCACGAGCCCGAGGAGCAACACGAGCGGCCCGCCATAGCTCATGGCGGGTCCGTACGCACGTGGGACCGTTTCCGTCGTCGTGTCGGTCACCTGCTCGGAGGCCCCATCGGGAGACCCAATCGAGTAAGTGCCGTCCGCCAGGGTGACGGGGAGTTCTGCGGAGTAGGTCAGCTCGGCCGGCTCACCGTTTGCCGGCGCGGTCGCCGTAACGTCGACGACGATGACGGTACTGAGTTCGCCGGGCGTGCTCCCGAGCGCGGCCGTGATGTTCTCTCGGCGCTCCATCGCGCGGCTGGCGTTGACGGAGAATTCGAGGGACTCCGTCTCTCCGGCGGCGACGGACTGGGCCTCGGTCGCGGCGAGGTCGGTTCGATCCGACCAGAAGACAGTCTCCTCGTCGGCGGCCCGGTGGACGAGGTCGGCGTCCAGTTGCACCGCCGCTGGTTCGTCACCGGTCGGTCGATACTGGGCCGTGAAATCGCCGTCGAGGATCGGCGAAGCCGCCAGGAAGTACGTCGAGCGGTTCTCCAGGGTCGCACCGGTCTGGAACACCGGATTCGGGCGGGTCACCGTCGCCGAGTGGTCGAACGACCCGTCGACCGCCCAGGCGGTCTCCGTTGCCGTCGATTCGACGGTGCCCGGGTCGGCGTGCGCCGTGTAGGTGGCCCACCCACCTGCCAGTACCGCGATCACTGCAACGACCGCCAGCACCGCGAACCAGGACGCGAGTATCGCCCGTACTCGTAATTGCTGCGTGCCCTCCCCCGTACCGAAGTTGTCCGATTTCATATCACTGATTGGTGTCGATTGTCCCGTTGGTCACGAGTTCGATTCCCGCCGGTCGCCGGATGGCGTCAGGAACGCGAGGAGTCGGCGCCCCACCGATCGGCTGTGTCTCGATTTCCGGCGGCGGAGACGGACGCGCTGGCCGCCGAGCGCAGCGAATCCGAGCCCCAGTATCACCCCGGCCAGCACCGCGTCGATCGCCAGGATCGGTGCCCACGGGTGGACGCGGTAGAGGCCGTCGATGAGCGATGCCGGCAGCACCGCCAGGTAGCGGTGCTCCACGAGGTAATTCTGGTAGTACCCCGTCTCCTCGGGTGCCGTCAACGTCACCGCGGCCGTCCCGGCACTCCGGCCCCCGACGTACTGGTGGCCCGGATCGACGGCCACCCCCTCACTCCCTGGTTCCAGATAGACGTGGACCGGTACGAGCCCGCCGTTTGGAATCCGATAGTCCAGGGTCTTTGACTCGCCCGTCGGGATGACCGTCGGCCGTTCGGATTCGAATTCGGCGCTGACGACGCCGATCGACTGGGCGCCGGCGGGCGCCACCATGGCGGCCGTCGCCGAGAGGACCAGCATCGCCGCCAGGCCCACCACGATTAGTCTCCCGTCGACGCCGTCGTCGTGGCCGACGGTCCGATCGCGTTCCCGGGATGGCCCCCTGCTCAATAGCAGGTCCACCAGGTACAACGCGATGGAGAGGCCGAGGACGACGTAGGCGAGCCCTTGCCCACCCGCCAGCGACCGCATCCCGGTCAGGGCCACGACCTGTCGTTGCACCGCCTCGAACGCCCCCTGGACCGCGGTAACACCTGTCCCGAGGTGGGGGAGAACGACCGTCTGGCCGCCGACCTGCAGCGCCACGGCGACGATCTGAGCGTCTTTCACCGGTGGCTCATCCCCATCCTGGTCGGTGAACGGGTTCGCGTCACCCTGGGTCAGATAGCCGCGGTCGGTCGTGCCGACGATACGGTGCGTCGTGAGACCTCCCTCGTGGAGTTTTTCGGCCCGGAACGTGACGACGTCGCCCGTCTCCGGCGAACCCGCCAGCGCGGCGGGCACGGCGACGAACCCGTCACCTGCCTCCATGGTCGGCGCCATACTCCCGGTCTCGACGTACCCGAAAAGTATCGGCGTCCCGAGTACCTGCCCGACGACCAGACCGGCGACGAGCACGATGACCAGCACCTCCAGGCCGTTCCAGACGAGTCGCCGTGCGTCCATAGGGAGTTCTGGAAGTGTCTGACACGTTCGTGGCAATTAGTTAGCGACCGACTTACCGGGTGCTCAGGGGCGACGACGGCCGACGAGGACCACCGCCAGCGCTGCAAGGAGGCCGACGATGCCCATTGCCAGGGCCCCTCCGGTGAGGCCGGCCGCGCGCTCGGTGACGAGCGCGATGGTCGGCGACCGCTCGTCCGGCTGGGTCGTCGTCACCGTCGCCACTTCGCCCCCGGTACTCTCGCCGGTGGTCGTGGCTGACCCCTGCGGTGGTGCGTCTGCTGGCGCGTCCGCGGGTGACGCGCCCGACGAATCGGCGGTCGTCGACGGCGCTATGCTCGTTGCTTCACCATCGTCGTCCGAGGATTCCGTCGTGGTACGCTCGGACCCGCTCCACCAGTCACCCGGGGAATCGTCGTCCACATCGTCAGCCGTCGGTTCGGGCTCGGCGGCCCGCGCGTGGACGGTGAACTCGTCGACCTGCTCGACTGCGTTCCCGTCGGTCGTATCGACGAGCACGCCCACCGCGGCGGTCTCGTTCGGGCCGAGGGTGATGGCGGTCGAACGCGAGTCGACCGGCTGCCCCGCAGCAGTGAAGGTCAGTCCCTCCCCCTCGTGGGTCAGCCAGACCTCCGCGTACTCGCTCCCGTTGTAGTGGACGACGAAGACGTCTTCGAGGTGCGTGACGGTGCCCGGATTGACGCCCTCGACGTCTCCGGACGGGTTCGACGACGAGACGTCGATCACGAGTTCGCCATCAGCGAGGTACGAGTAGTCGCCGTTCTCGCCAGCCGCGGGCTGGAGGTGGACTTGGTTGCCGAGGTCATCGGCGGGCTGGGTCGGGACGAACAGCGTCGCGGCCGACGGCACGAGCAGGGCGACGGCTGCGAGGAGGGCGAGACCGACGGCGAGGCGGTGGATGGTGCGGGGCATGGCCGGGACTGTCTGGCGCTCTCTCTCTGTCTCGGCCTTCACGGAGTAAGCGCATTGTATTGGGCCGTCTAGTCGGTGGATGGGGGTGCTTGAGAGGGAGACCGGGGGTGCTCGTGGCCCGCGTTCATCATCGCCGCAACCGTTGCTCGGTGGTCGAGGTCACCGAAAAATCTGGAGTGGGGTGCGGGCGTGGATCGTTACGCGTTGTTCTGGGGGTTCGTTTTCGATGCGTGGATGATAAGCGTTCCACCCGCGTTTTCGATGGGTTCTGCGGTCGTGATCGTCATGTCGACGAAGACGCTTCCGGGTTGGCCCGGGAACTGGAAGGGCTGGGTCAGGTCGATGCCCTCCGGCGGCACCGCGTGTCCACTCTGGCCGCCCCCTGCGGTTAACTCGACGTCGACGTCGAAGTCCTTCGGTTCGATCCAGAAGTAGTACTGCCCGGCGCTGCTACCCAGGTCGGCCCAGACCTCGAACACGTCGGCGAACTCGAACGTCGCCTCACCGTTCATCCCCTGAGACTCGGCCGCCCAGACGTTCCCCGGGTACTCGCCGAAGTTGAGCTCGAGTAATCCGTCTTCGTTGTAGGAGGCGTAGTCGCTGAGTGGGTTCAGTGCGATCCACGCACTCGCGTCTTCTTCGACCTCTACGGTCACGTTCCGCGTCGCAGACGCCGATTCGAAGGCGCCCGTGCCGATTGCAGCCGCCGACCCGGCGGCGAGTGATCCAACCGTCGCGAGGAATTTGCGTCGTTGCATTGGTTTGGCCTCGTTCGCGTACCCGCTCGAGAGGGCACACTGGTGAGCAATCCACAGAAAACTACGTAGTATTGATACGATTGCCGACCATTCAGCTATTGCCTGCGGTCCCCGTTGAGACCCCCTGCCTCCGATTTCTTTCGATATCGGTGAGTAGGACTGCGAGTACGTTCCGAACAGGTTGTCTGTCCCATTGTCTCGGAAAAATCGATGCCGTCTGAGTGGTGTGGGTCAGTTCCCGCCCGGTCCCTCGACCGTAACGGTGAGGGTTCCGGTCAGGTCGTCGTCGAGCGTCGCCAGCGAGCCGGTGGTGTCGACGTCGATGACGACGTAGATTTCCTGTCCCGCCTCGAAGTCGACGGGGTCCGACGTGGGCATGCTACGCGACACCGGGATCGGGGTTCCCAGCTCGTTGTTGGGTGCCTTCAACGACGCCCAGTACCCGTCTGGGTCACCCTCGCCGAAGGCGTCGAACCGGATGAACGACTCGTTGGAGTACGTGGTGCTGTGGTCGACCCAGCTATCGTCGTCCAGGTCGTACCCCAGGATCAGGTCGTCGTAATCCTGTCCGTCGTTGTTGACGATCTTGAACGCGTGATCGGCGGCGGGGTCGTCCGGATCACCCCACGTGTAGGTGGAGTTGATATTCACACCATTGTCGCCGGGCGCCATCAGGTCGATCTCGAGTTCGCCGTCGTCGTTGATCTCGATCCCCGAGTGCCCGCCTGGAACCAGGGCGATCTTGCTATTCAGGTCGTTTTCCACTTCGACAGTTACGCTGCGGTCCGCGGAGGCCGTCGTGAACGCTCCCGTGCCGATTGCGGCCGCCGACCCGGCGGCGAGCGATCCAACCGTCGCGAGGAATTTGCGTCGTTGCATTGGTAACTCTCCGTTTGTGCGCTCCGTTCGTCGGGAGCACACGGCTAAACTATCATTTGAATACCACGTAGTATTGATACGATTACCATCGGTTCAGCGTCCACCTTACCCCGGTTTGGGCATTCTCTGAACGCTCGGTACGGTGACCGTATCGACGGCGGCCGAAGAAATGACGTAATTTGCACGTGACGACGGGTCTGCTGCGAACGGGCCCGTCCTATCAGGGTGGACTCTCCGGGTACCAGCTATCCTGACTGATGCTCGCGTCCGAGGTGAACTCGAACGAAGCCGTCCCCGAGAGGTCGTCGTCCGTCGAGGCGTTCGGACCCGTGGTGTCGACGGTCACGACCATATAATATTCCTCACCCGAGTTGAACCGGTAGCCACCGCCCGGCGCCCAATCGCCGGTCGGTCCCCCCAGAGAGTAGTCCTTGTTGTAACTCTGGTGTGGGTAGTTCTCGGCGGAGGAACCCGTCGGCCCGTCGCCGGTGTCGAATAGCTGGAAGCGGATGAACGACTGCCCGTTGCCGTGGTTGGTGAGCCAGCCGGTGTTGGTGAAGAAGTAGTTCATCTTCATCACCAGCGACTCCTCGTCGTTGTTGACGATCTTGAACGCGTGGTCGGCGGCGGGGTCGTTCGGATCGCCCCAGGTGTACGTGGAGTTGATGTTCACTCCTTCACCGTTGGTTCCGGTCAGGTCCAGTTCGAGTTCACCGTCGCCGTTGATCTCGACGTCTTCGTGACTGCCAGGGACGAGCCCGATTTTCGCATTCAGATCGTTTTCGACTTCCACGGTGACCGTTCGGCCCGCCGAGGCAGTGGTGAACGCGCCGGTTCCGATTGCTGCTGCGGACGCGGCGGTCAGCGATCCGACCGTCGCGAGGAATTTGCGTCGTTGCATTGGTTTTCGACCTTATTGGTGCGCCCAGTCATCCGGGAGCACACGTAATTCCAATCAGGCGAATACGACGTAGTATTGACACGATTGCCGTCGGTTCAACAAGGTCCTTCGCAGTTATCGTCTCTCTCTATTACCGAGGATTTCGCGAACGTCGGATTGGGAAAACGGTACGGAACGAGCATTCCTATCGAACCATCGACCAAAACGGAAAAATGGCGAATTTCGATCAGAGGTCGGCCAGGGTTTTGTCGGCCTGGACGAATCCAGCGGTGTACGCGATAATTCGGATCTTTCCGCTCACATCGATACTTGAATCGTCCGGGGTGCCGAAGATGTAGAAATCTGGTTCGAGCGCCTCGCCAGTTGTGATGACGTGTTCATTATTCGTGGACCACGTCCGAGGATGTGCCGGATTTGAAAGCTCTCCGTTGTACGCAGATGGTGCGCTCGCCGCTCCGTTGATGTTGGGGAAGCTCGTGGGATCAGCGTTCGTGTAATCGTCATACCACCCACTGTGCATCCCGTTCGCCTTGAGATTATCAAAGAGCGTTCCCTTGAAGTATTGGCCGACTTCGTCGGGTACTTGCCCACCAGCATCAAGCAGGATAGCGATGGGTTCGTCAGTGGGATTTCTGATCTGGAAAACGTCGTAGAACCGGAAGTCAGCATCCTGGTTCAGTTCACCGAAATCGAGTTTCAACTGCCCACCGTCGTAGTACGCATACTCACTGTAGTCATTCAATTCGAGGTACGCGGCAGCGTCACCCGTCACGCCGACCGACACATCGCGCCGTGCGGTAGCTTGTGTGAACGCACCCGTACTCATTGCAGCCGCCGATCCGGCGGTGAGCGATCCAACAGTCGCGAGGAATTTCCGTCGTTGCATTGGTGTTCTCCCCATTCACGTGCCCGACCGTCCTGGACACACCCAAATCGCTGGGGATGGTCGACAGTAGTATTGATACGATTGCGGGTAGAGTAAGCGAGGCTTGACGGTATATTGCCGACCTGCAACGGTGTCATATATACGGCTTACCACTTGTTAGCAACTATTTGACGACATCAGGCTACCACATACCTGATCGAAGCCCCTCCATAGCAATGTGCCCTACCTCGTAACTATCTCGTGACGTGTCTACCACAACGGGTGCACCGGGGGGTGCGGTTCAGGAAGGGCCGTCCGAGGACGACCTGTTCGAGATCCTCTCGAACCGGCGTCGTCGCTACGTGGTCCACGCGCTGGAGCAGGCCGACGAGCCGATGCAGATCGGGGAGGTCGCCGAGCGGGTGGCGGCGTGGGAGTACGACGTCGACGAGTCTGAACTCTCCTACGACGAGCGAAAGCGGGTCTATACGGCCCTCCAGCAGAGCCACCTCCCGAAGATGGACGATATCGGTATCGTGGAGTACGACAAGAATCGGGGGACGATCGAGCCACAACCGGGGCTTGCGGAGGTCGACGTCTACATAGACGTGGTGTCGGGCCGGGAGATCCCCTGGAGCCAGTACTACCTGGGGCTCGCCGGGCTGGCGCTGGCCCTCGTCGCCGCGGTGGGGGCCGGGCTCTGGCCGCTCGAGGCGATTCCCGAAATCGGGTGGATGGCGGCCATCACAGTCTCGTTCGGCGTCTCGGCGGCGATTCACGCCTACTTCGATCGGACGTCGCGGCTCGGGGCCCCGGGCGCGCCTCCGGAACGGCTCAGGAGGTAAGCCATGAGTGCACTGAAGACCCTCAGTTTCGCGCTGGCCGTCGTGGCGGTGACGGGATTGCTCGTCGGGTCGATCGGGTTCGGGAGCGTGGCCGCCGAGCGTGGGGTGTCGGTCGCGGTCGTCGACGACGACAGCGCGTACGTCGGGTATGAATCGAGCGATACGACCGTCGCCGATGGGGACCGGGTCGCCGTCGTCACCGTCACGAACCGACTGTTCGACGACGTCTCGGTGACGAACGTCTCCGTCGAGTCCGAGTCGGTCACGTTCGCGGACCTGAGCGAACCCACGCTGGCGCCGGGCGAGGCGGCGGCCATCGAGGGAACGGTCGACTGTTCGCCGGGTGACGCCGAGACCGTCGAGGTCACGGTCACGCTCGAAGGGGAGGGCGTGACCGCGGCCATCTACGGCGACACGGTGACGCGCGAATTCGCGGTCTCCTGTGCGGACACGACCCCGTCCGCGACGTACCTGACCGACGGCGACGTCGAATTGGACGATTCGCCAGTCGCGGAGACCGACGTCACCTACTGGACGACCAGCACGAACGACACCCAGGACGAGCGGCCGTTCACCGAGCAGTCCCTGACCGGATTCCAGACGAACCAGACACTCCAGTCCCAGGTCCAGGGTAGTCCGAGCGCCGTGGCGCTGTACGTGCCCGCCGTCGACGTGACCTACGTCCACCCCGAGTTCGACCGCGAGAACGAGACTATCGACTCGTGGGAGGGCGGTGACGCGCAGGTCGTCGACGGCGAGCTCGACCTCGGCTCCTGACGGGGGACCGCCGACGACCCCGCGCGGGCGTGGCCGGCCCGCTTGCGAACCAGCGTCCCGAACGAGGCAAACACCTATATCTCCGTAGCGTTCAGTTGCAGGCCATCGATGGACGAGAAGACCGAGGAACTCCGCGACATCTTCATGCAGGTGAGCGACGACGCCGAGGTCACCGAGCGACAGTCCGAGTCCCGAGGATCGCTCGTCGACGACGTGGACGTCGCGGAGCGGCTGGTCGAGATCATCGGGCGCATGCGGGCCGACCTCGGGTTCGATACGACCCTCGATGACGAGGCCCTGGTGACCGTGGTCCGGGGGTTCTACGAGGGCGATTCCGACGCCGAGATCGCCAGGGAACTGGACGAGGAGACGGTGGCGAAGACGGTCGGTCGCGCTCGCATCGACCTCCATCTTCTCCGGGATCGGGACGAGGAGGCCCCATTCGCCCTCGAGGAACTCGAAGACGCACTCGATTCCGGTTCCTCGGTTTCGGAGACAGCAGCGGAACTGGGCGTCAGCGAATCGACGGTGCGCCGGTACCGACGAGTTCTCGAGGCGAAACGGGAGATTCGTCAGGTGAACGACCGATACCGTGACGACTTCGAGGACCTCCTCGAGGACCGCGGTCTCGCGGAGCAGATGACCCGCGACGTACTCGAGACGGGTCTCGAGGGTGCCATCGAGGGCCAGGAGACGGACACCCAGCTGTGACGGATCGCCGGTAGCCGGTCGGGTTTATCAGGGAAGACCAGTCAACCTCGCGGCGTGACCGATACCATCGCCCTCTCCGACCTCGCTATCGCGGCCTACTGTCCGCGAAAACTCCATTACGCCCGCCAGGACGACCGTTCGCCACCGGAATCGGCCGAGCAGGCTCGCCGTCTCTCTCGCTCGTATCCCGATCTTCGCATCGCGAGCGACGTCGCCCTCTCCTCGATTGGCCTGGACGTCTCGCCGAGTGCGTTCCGGGAATCGCTCGACCGCGTTCGCGAGACCCTCGACGCGTGGGACGCCCTCGTCGCGCCGGCGGAGACCGACGTCTTCGTCCGGGGAAAGGACGCACACGGGCGACTCGCGAAGGTCCTCGACGATCCCCTCGCCCCGGTGCTCGTCTCCCCCGGTCGTCCGCCGGAGACCGGCGTCTGGCACCCGCAGTCGGTCCGGGCGGTCGGCTCGGCGAAGGCGCTCTCCTGGCGGGAATCCACGCCGGTCGAGACGGCGTTCGTCGAGTATCCGTTCCACGGGGTCGTCCGGAAGATTACGCTGACGACCCGTCGAACGGCCGAGTACCGTCGCACGCTTCGCGCCGTTCGAGCCCTCGACGGTCCGCCACCGCGACTCCACGACGAGTCCCGGTGTGGGGCCTGCGAGTACGCCGAGCAGTGCGGCGTGCAGACCCGCTCGCTGCGGTCGCTCCTCTCGCTCAGCGGTGGTCGGTGAGCCACGCCCGCACCGCGTCGGCGTCCCGTCCCTCCCGGAGCACCTCGTCCGCCGACACGTCGACGACGGTGCTGGCCGTCCCTGCCGTCTCCCCGCCGTCGAGCACCACGGCTGCCGCCGATCGGATGGCGGGGTCCAGGTCGTCGGGGGCGGTGACGCTCGGGTTGCCGCTCACGTTCGCGCTGGTGGCGGTGATGGGGGCGGCGGCGTGGAGCAGCGACCGCGCCAGGTCGTGGTCGGGGACCCGCACGCCCACTCGCTGGCGGCCACCAGTGAGCACGTCCGGCACCGCGGCTCGTTTGGCCACGACGACGGTCACGGGGCCGGGCAGGAACTCGCGCATGAACGTCGATTCCCGGTCCGTCGCGTCGACGTACTCGAACGCCCGATCGACGGTCGGGACGGCGAGCGATATCGGTTCCTCACGGACCCGCCGCTTCGCGGCGAACACCCGCTCGATGGCCGCCTCGTCGAGGGCGTCGGCGCCGAGGCCGTAGACCGTTTCGGTCGGATAGACGACCAGCCGCCCCGACCGGATGGCGTCGGCGGCTTGCTCCACGTCGTGCATACGCGTGGTCCGGCCGCGTAGGGGAAAAGTCTCGCGCCGGTGGCCGAGCGGGAATCCGCGGTGGTGGGCGGTTCGGTCCCGCCTTTCGGCCGACCGACGGCCGTATCACCCCGATAGTCGCCCATCGTTCCCCTCGGGGAGGAAACGCTTAATTCGCCGGGCGCGGAAGGTGCGATACTGAATGGGTATATCTCTGCTTCAGACGGTCGGGGCTGTCGCAATCGACCAGGACATCGTCCTCGTCGGCGGTGGCCTGGCGGTCCTCGTGTTGATGGTCCTCTCCGCGTTCTTCTCTTCGTCGGAGATCGCGATGTTCTCGCTCGCCCAACACCGGGTGGAGGCCCTCCGAGAGGAGGGGCTTCCGGGCAGTGAGACGGTGGCACATCTGAAAAGCGACCCACACCGGCTACTCGTGACGATTCTCGTGGGGAACAACCTCGTCAACATCGCGATGTCCTCGATCGCGACGGGGCTGTTGGGGTTCTATCTGTCCCAGGGTGAGGCGGTCATCGCCGCGACTTTCGGGATCACGACGCTCGTGTTGCTGTTCGGCGAGAGCGCGCCGAAATCCTACGCTGTCGAGAACTCCGAATCGTGGGCGCTCCGCATCGCCCCCGCACTCGCTCTCTCGGAGAAACTCCTCTACCCACTGGTGATCACCTTCGATTACCTCACTCGCGTCGTCAACCAGGTGACGGGCGGTCGGGCCGCCATCGAGAGCTCCTACGTTACCCGCTCTGAGATCCAGGACATGATCGAGACGGGCGAACGCGAGGGCGTCATCGAGGAGGACGAACGGGAGATGCTCCAGCGTATCTTCCGGTTCAACAACACCATCGCCAAGGAGGTCATGACCCCACGCCTGGACATGACCGCCGTCTCGAACGAGGCCGAAATCGAGGAGGCGATCCAGACGTGTACGCAGTCCGGCCACGAGCGGGTCCCCGTCTACGAGAACGACCTGGACAACGTCATCGGCATCGTCCAGTTGCGCGACCTGGTTCGCGAGTATCTCTACGGCGAGTCGGACGGCGTGGACCTCGACGACCTGCTCGAACCCACCCTCCACGTCCCGGAGAGCAAGAACGTCGACGATCTGCTCCAGGAGATGCAAGAGGAACGCGTCCAGATGGTGATCGTCATCGACGAGTTCGGGACCACGGAGGGATTGATCACGACCGAGGACCTCATCGAGGAGATCGTCGGCGAGATCCTGGAGGGCGAAGAGGAACGGCCCATCGACGTCGTCGAGGAGGGGACGGTCCTCGTTCGTGGCGAGGTCAACATCGACGAGGTCAACGAGGCCCTCGACATCGAACTCCCGGAGGGCGAGGAGTTCGAGACCATCGCCGGCTTCATCTTCAACCGGGCGGGTCGCCTCGTCGAGGAGGGCGAATCCTTCACCTTCGAGAACGTCGAGTTGCGCGTCGAGCAGGTGGAGAACACCCGCATCATGAAGGCACGTGTCATCCGCCATCCGCCGGAGGAGGTCCCCGAAGCAGCGGGCAACCCCGACGTCGAGGACCTGGAGTGATCGGTCGAAACGGCGGCTCCGCTGTCGGCGGCGAGTGATACTTCTTGCCAGTGTGCAGTCCGGTGAAGGGGGTTCGTGCAACGATGCGTTCTCTACGGGCACGAACGAGATGAACCAACGGCGGCAGTACCTGCGTCCGGCCGCCAGACGTGGGTGGGCACACTCCCAGCAACGAACGGACTATCGCACAACGGGTTGACCCGTGGGGAGAGAGCGTCCCGCTTGACAAGGCGGAACGCGATGACTCGCCACGGGATGGGAGCGGTTGTGACACTGCCACGACTCCGACCGAGACGACTCCGTCGTCTTGTGGTCACGAGAGACGCTCTGCGTCTCTCGAACGACACCGTGAGAAGAGCGTACCAGCGCAGATGACGCTCACGGCCTACGAAGAGTCGAAACCCTCTGCCAGCGTTCACGAGACGATGTCTCGTGAGCCAACCAGAACCCTTGGTTCTGGTGACGACGACTGACTGGTATTCCCCATGCGTGGGAAGCCTCGCCGTTTACGGCGAGGAGGATGTCACTCCGGAACGAGGCCGAGTTGCACGAGGATGCCGAATTGGTCGAAGTACCACCACGCCTCCGTCAGTTTCTCCTCGCCCATCCGGTGGATGGTCGCCCCCCTGTACTGGATCGTCTTGTTCGTCGCCGGCGTTCCGAGACCGGGCAATGGCCCCTCGTGGGTGGCGCGGGCCGTCCACTGCATGACGAACTTCTCGTCGCCGATGATGACGTCTTCGTGTGTGACCTCGAAATTGGGAAATGCCTCGTGGTGGGCTCGCCGCCACTGTTTGAACGCTTCCCGTCCCTCGTAGTCACGTCCTTCCGGGATCAGGTGCATCACCACGTCCTCGGCGTATATCTCGTCGATGTAGTCGAACTCGTTCTGGTTGAAGATCCGGTCCGTGGCGTCGATGATTCCCTCCCGTGTATCGATGTCCATTGGATAACTCCCCACGTGTACGTCTAATTGACACGTAGATAATACTTTCCCGGGACCGACGACCGACGGACGTCGGGGGTCTGACCCGGCATTTTGCACGCGAACACGTACCGACGAACTGTAACAGACCCCCTCAGAGCACCGTCTCGACGCCGAGATACGCCCCGTACCCGACGGCGAGCGAGAGGGCGAGCGAGCCGACCCAGGCCAACACGGTGTATCCCATCTTCGACCGGCTGACCCCGCCCGACCCGACGGCGAGACCACTCCCCACGATGGCGCTCACGATGATCTCGTTGAACGAGACGGGGATGCCGAAGAAGACCGCCACCTGTGCGATGACGAACGCCGGGATCAGCGCGGCGATGGAACGGTTCGGTCCCAGCGAGGAGTAGTCCTGTGCGACCGCCTTGATCATCCGGGGGGCGCCGGTCCAGGAGCCCGCGAGGAGCCCGATCCCGCCACCGACGAGGACGAACTCGATCCGGATCGCCTCTCCCAGCAATGGCAAGAGGGGGCCGACGGCCAGGCCGACCTGGCTCCCACCTGCGGAGAACGCGACTAGCGACCCGAGACCGACGAGGAACCGCCGCTGGGCCGCCGCGACACCCCTGCCGACGTCCCACCGGACCACCGCGGCCACCAGCAGCGCGAACACGACGCCGGCGACGGCCTCGACGAGGGGGGCGCCGCCGACCAGCGCCTGTGCGATCGCGGCCGCGATGGACCGTTCTCCCGCGGGCGGTCCGAGCACCACGAAGCGAACGTTCGCGAGGACCAGTCCGACGACGCCAGCGAGCGCCGGGATCGTCACGCGGTCCCGGGTCGTCCGTCGGAGGAGCCGCGCCGTGGCGAACGCCACGCCACCGCCCAGGAAGGGGGTGCCGACCCACAGCGCGAGGATCTGACGATACTTCGCCCAGGCGGGGTCTCCGCCCATCGCCAGTCCGACGCCGACGACGGCGCCCGTGACGGTGAACGCCGTGGCGATTGGATAGCCCGCGAAGACGCCGATGGCGACCAGGGTGGCGCCGGTGATGAGCGCGACCGTCGCCGCGAGCGGCGACAGGGTCACGTTGTGGATCAACTCGGCACCGATGGCCTCGGAGACGTTGGCGCCCTGTAACACGGCTCCCGCGAAACCGAGGATACCCACGTAAAAGCCCGCTCGCATCACCGAGATGGCGTTCGCCCCCACCGCCGGAGCGAACGGCGTCGACCCGGAGGAGCCAGCACCGATGGCCCAGGCCATGAACAGGCTCGCTGAGGCGGCGACGAGAATCGTCACGAGTCCGGTGCTGATCATTACAATCGGCCTTGCCCCCGTCGATAAAGAGCCTGGCGGACCGCGTTCAGTTACGCGTCGCCGTCGGATCGGCGTCGTCCTGTTCGATTTCCCCCTCCGAGACCTCCGCTCCCTCCGCGGCTTCGACGTTCTCGACCACCTTCTCGGTGTCGACGTGCCAGCGATCGAAGTCCTCCTCGTAGGAGTAGAGGTGGTCTCTGACCGAGTCTTTGCACTCCTCGTCGTTGATGTTCACTTCGAAGACGAACTCCTCCTGGCTGCGGACACGCTGGATGTTCGCCGAGATCAACTCGTTGTCGAAGTAGTACGGGGCGACCTGGGTCATGACCTTCCGGTAGACCGTGTCCTCGACCTTACGGAGGGCCTTCCTGCTTGCCGTGTCGGCCGCCCGGGCGACGTAATCGAGGGAATCCTGCCACTTCTCGACGGCGCTCTCCGTGTCGTCTTCTTCCAGATGCTCGTAGGACTCCGACAATCGCTCACCCGCCGTCTGGAGGTCCTCGTCGGCCGTCTTCCCCGCCTGTTCTCCCTCCCCCTCGGTCACGGAGGCCTGTTCGGCGGTCTTCTCGCTGACTTCGGCTTCGATGCGCTCGTGCATCTTGGGCCGCCACTCGGTCCACGCGTCGAACTGGTCGGGAGACGCCTCGTGGGCACCCGTCTCTCTGAGCGCCTTCGTGATGCGCTCGCCGTGCTCGACGACGTCCTCCCACGTCCCTCGGGCGACGAACCCGGATAGCCGTTCCTCCATCGTGGGTGCCTATCTCGGCAGGGAATTTACGTCTTTCCGACTCAGCGACCGTACGTGAGTGCAGTGGCCCATTCGTCCAGGCGGGATTTGATCTTGCCGAGGGCGACGACGTGGTGTGAGACGGCCTTGAGGTCCCGTTCGTCGACCTCGATACGGTCGCCGTCCCACGGATTGGTGCCGCGACCACTCGAGATATCGACCGCGGTGCTCATCGAACAGCGTCCGCAGTGTTCGACATCGTCATTAGTTCCCATGGTATCTTCTATCGTTCTTTCGAGCGCCGGTCGGATAACGGTTTCGCGGGTTCCGGGCTCCAACGGATATTTATCTCGGGCCACCCTTGCGAATGGTATGAATTATCACGATAGATCGCCGGCCCTCGGCCCACGGCGGGTGAGTGCCCGATGAGCGAGCAACTGCCGGCGGACATCCCGGACTGGGAGGACGAATACCTGGACCGTGTCTCCGACCGGATCATGTACAACTACGACCTGGAGAAGGACGTGGCCGTTCACGGCGAGTCGTTCGACCTCGCGGGATCGATGCGCATCGAGAGCGAGAAGCACTTCTTTCACCCCGCGCTCAACTACGCAAACCACGAGTCCCGGGAGTACCTCTATGCCCGTCGACAGGAATCCGTCTCGGTCGCCGACCTCGAGGCCCTCGTCGAGGTGGCCCACGATATCGCCGAGGAGCGAGTCGAACACACGGACACGCACTTCAGTACCGACGTCACCGTCGTCCTCGTCGTGCCGGCACTCGACCCCGACGTCGACGAGTTCGTCTCCGGCTTTTCGGATCGGACCCTCCTCAAATTCGGGTTCAATGGCCACTACGAGATCAATCTCGTGGTCGCCGCGCCGGATCGGCGGGAGATCACCGCGAGCGAGAACGCGGACGTCTGGCAGGCGTTCCAGACCTGGGAACCCATCGAGACCGAAGAACCAGGCCTCTTCCAGTTGATCACCCGACGGCTACAGATCTGAACGGGACGAACTCGCCGCTTTTCCCGTCGGTTTCCGGCCGACGATCGCTCTCGAGGTGCTAGGGCCGCTGTCTCCTGGTAGTGCAGTGGCTAGCGAAGCGGATAAAAGAAAAGCGAACGCGTCAGTTAGTCCGCGTCTTCTGCGCCGCCGTCCGCGGCGACGGCCCCGGAACGAACCGAATCGAGATTACGGTACCCGATGCGAAGCAGCGAGAGTCCCAGTACGACCAGGACCAGCGCGATGCCGATCTGCACCGCGATCGACACCTGGGCGAACAGTCCCTGCCCCGCGAGGCCGCCCTGGATGAACCCTTGATAGAGGTTCGTGTACAGCGAGAGGTACAGCAACGCGCTCACCGTGATGACGAACATCACGGCCATCGGAACACCGGTGCTCATCAACTGCTTCGAGCGGTCCCAGTTCGCCAGCCAGACGGTGGCCGTGAGCAGCGCCAGCGCAGCGAGCATCTGGTTCGCCCCGCCGAACAGCGGCCAGAGCGTGCTCCAGGTCCCACTCGCGACGAGCAAGAATGCGGCGACGCTCTGGACGCCTGAGCTGACGTACTTGTTGGTCACGGTCTGCTGGGTCGAGGTCGTGGGCGTCCCGACGACCTCCTCGAGCATGTAGCGACCGAGACGCAACGCGGTGTCCGTCGACGTGAGCAGGAAGCTCACCATGACCAGCGCCATGAACGGGGCACCGAAGCTCTGGGGGATACCCACCGTGCTCAGGATGATGCCGCCACCCGTCGCGAAGTTGGGCAGCGCACCGCCGACACCGCCACCAGCGGCGGTTCCGGCCAGACCGGCGACACCGAGGGTGATGAGCGCCGTGGTGGCGAGGAGCCCCTCACCGAGCATCCCACCGTAGCCGATGAGTCGGGCGTCGGTCTCGCGGTTGAGCTGTTTGGCCGTGGTCCCCGAGGAGACCAGCGAGTGGAACCCGGAGATGGTCCCACACGCGATGGTCACGAAGAGGATCGGGAACAGTGGCTGAGCGTACTCGCCGGCCATGAAGCCGGTGTACATGGAGATTTGCATCTCCAGCGTGGCGGGTTCGGCGACGAGGAACGTCCCGACGATGACCGCGAGGAGGGTCCCGCCAACACCGGTGTACAACAGGAACGACGAGAGGTAGTCACGTGGTTGAAGCAACATCCACACCGGCAACACCGACGCGATGAACGCGTAGACGATGATGATGGGGACCCACAGCGAGACGTTCCCGTTGACGATCGTCGGGAGGAACGCGGGTGCGGTCTCGGCGGTGGAGAGGACGATCGGGTTCTGGATGCCGACCCAGACGCCGACGAACACGGCCGCGACGAATGCCACCGTACCGGGGATGAACGGCAGGTTCAACTGGTACAGGTAGACGCCGAACACCAGCGCCAGGGCGATGTAGATCAGGCTGGCCGTCGCGGCGCTCGGGTACGCGTCGAAGACCACGCCGACCACGAAGGCGAAGACCGCCACCACGAGGATAATGGTCAGGAACGCGAACCAGAGCAACATGTTCTTGCCGCGATCACCGACGTATTCGCCGATGATGTAGCCGATCGACTTCCCCTCGTGTCGGATGCTGCCCGACAGGGAGACGAAGTCGTGGACCGATCCCATCAACGGATTACCGATGCCGATCCACAGCAGGGCGGGGAGCCATCCCCACCAGGCGGCCGCCGTGATCGGCCCCACGATGGGGGCTCCACCGGCGATACTCGAATAGTGGTGTCCGAGCAATACTGGTTTCTTTGCGGGTACATACTCTTGTCCGTCTTCGTACTTGTGTGCGGGTGTCTCCTGGGCGTCGTCGAGCTCGACGAAACGCGCAAGGTATCTCGAGTATCCGAGATACGCGACCGTGAAGATCGCGAGCACTATGAGCACCAGCCATATTGCCTGCATGGTATGGAACCTCACGCCGGGCTAAGTACCAGCTTCACTTAAAGATTTGTAGACAACAATAATTACTGTCCGAATTCAGTGGTGTCGCACCGCTCATCGGACACACCATCGGCGCAGTACCGTCGTCCGATATTGCACGGGACGGTCCCGACTGCGGTCGGAACCTATCAGTGCGATGTACTGTTGCCGGCCGGTCCAGCTACCGTCCGTCTATCGACGTGGTGGCACTCGCGGTCTGGCGTCTCTGTGTCATGGAGTGACGGCCATAATGCTTTGGGTATTTCGGTGGCGGACGGACCCGGGTCGCTGGGGATTACGGTTCCGCTGCCGTTTCGACCCCGACGCCGATGTCGAGTTCGGCGGCCACGTCGTCGAGGAGTTCGTCTCTGATCTCCTCGACCCTCGATTCGATGGTCGCGACCACCGGTCGGTCGAAGTCGGCTCGAATCCGTCCGATACGTTCTCGCTCCGTAGCCACACGGTCGCGGAGATATCGGGCGCCGACGCCCGTCTCGTCCTCGTCCGGTGCCGGGGTGATCTTGTTGATGACCAGTCCATCGACCGCGATACCGTACTCGTCCAGTTGTTCGATGGCCCGTTCGGTCTCCCGCATGGACAGGTCGTCTGGATTCATGACGAGGTAGAACGCGGACTGGTTTCGCAGCTTCTCGCCGGCGAACTCGAACTTCTCCTTGCGCTCCTTGAGATGGGCGATGATCGGGTCCGTCTCGGCTCGTTGGCGCGCCTTCTTCTCGCCGATGGCGGCCTTCTCGAAGAGGTCGATGCTCTTCGCTCGCTTGTCGATGAGGCGGTCGATCCAGTCCTCGAGGAACGCGGGCAACGAGAGCAGACGCAACGTTCCACCGGTCGGTGAGGTGTCGAAGACGACCCGGTCGAAGTCGTCGGCCTCGCGCATCACCTGGATGAACCGGTCGAAGAGGGCTGCCTCGTACGCACCGGGCGTCTTGTGCGCGAGTTCGATCTGACTGTTGATCGCGTTCACGATGGACGGGCTGACCTGGTCGGCCATCCGCTGTTTGATCTCCATGAGGTGGGCTTGCACCTCGTCCTCGGGATCGATCTCCATCGCGTAGAGGTTCTCGACGCCCTGGACGGACGACGGTTCGTCGTCGAACTGCTGACCGAAGACGTCCGAGGTGCTGTGCGCCGGGTCCGTCGAGACGAGCAGGGTTCGGAGGCCCGCACGGGCGTTCTTCAACCCGTACGCACTCGAGACGGTCGTCTTGCCCACTCCTCCCTTGCCGCCGAAGAAGACGAATTTCTCCATTTTAGAAGTGGTACTGTTGTCCGGCGCGTTCGATCATCGATTCGCGGTCCCACATGCGGCGTTCGAACTTCTCGAAGTCCTCGCCGATGTACGGGAGCAACTCGACCGTGTAGTAGGAGACCGGACTCGGGATGCCGAAGGCGTCGGCGAACATCCCGAAGAAGAGTTCGTCTTCGATGTCTTCTGCCTCCTTCTCTATTTTCTCCGTTGCCGGATGCTCGATCATCCCGTGCCAGAGGCCGTGGGCCCACTCCCTCGCGACCTCGCGTGCCTTCGCGAACTGTTCGTGGATGGTCATACTGGGGAGTATTGGTACAAACGCGCATAAATGCGTGGGTCGGGTCGGCATGGGACACAATATCGCCAGGGGAGGACGCCTCGGTCACACCGACCGGCTCCATCGGCCGTCCGGTCGTCGATTCGCGCTTCTTTAGCAGGCACAACCGCCCGAATCCGGACGCCGCTCGAACCGCATCTCTTGGCCGCACTCCGGACAGGTCGGTGTCCCCTCGCCGTCGTACTCGACGTCCCTGATGCGAACGGAACAGTCGTCACACCAGTAGGCCCCCTTCGACTGGGGGCGCTGGGACGCCTCCCGGTCCGGCCCCATCTCGGAAACGACGTCCGATACTGTGTCAAGCAGTCCCATGACGAATGGTAACGTCCCGAAAGAATAAATCCGCTCGGGTATCGGCGGGTCCCGCGGCCAACGCTTACACCTCCTCGTCGATGGCCCGCAAGGCGCGTTTCAGCTCTCCCCGACGCTTCCACGCGGCGATGCGGTCGGTCACCGACGCGAACGGGAGCCCGAGGCTGACCGTCGAGTCCATCGTCAGGAGCGACCCCTCGTCCGCCGGCGTCACCACGAGCGTCGTCTCCATGGTCTCGAAGGGACCGGCATCGCCGAGCTGTTCGTACTCGTAGCCATCGTCCGTCTTGTTGAACGTGAAGACCACCTCCATTCCGCCACCCCGGGCGAAGACCCTGGTTTCGTCGCCAGTTTCCTCGATGTCGAGGGCCGAGAACGTGCCCTCTGCGTCGATGATGGTCATCGGGTCCAGCGTATCGAGGACGGACGCCGGCGGGTCCCCGACCCGCCGGGTCGCCGACACGGTTCGCATACCAACATCCTCCAGGAGCGACCACTTATCCCTGTTGGGTGGCGATGGGGATGCTCACGGCGAGGAGCAACAGGATGCCCGCAAGGATGGCATAGAACAGACGCTGGATACGCAACTCGGGTGAGATCTCTGCTCTGAGGTCGGGCCGAACGGTGTGGACGAGTCGCCAGTACCCAGCCACGACCACCCCGAGGAAGCCGATCGACAACACGACGATGGAGGGGACCAGGGACAGCCCGTACTCCTGCAAGTAGATGGGGCCGATGGAGAACAGGAGCATGAACGCCAGGGCGGCCGTGACGACCCATGGAAACGGGTCGACCGGATCTCCGTCGCGATTCCTGACCGGCATAGATATGATACTCGTCCAATAGGCAAAGCCGTTTCGCGGCCGGCAGAGCGAGCGATATCCACGGTGACAGTCCATACGTTTAATTTGACCGCCCGGTCATTCGGCGCATATGGCAATCGAGGACCGCGGGGACGCATCGGTCATTACGCACGCGCTCGCGAAGGACACCCTCTCGCGGCTCCGCTCGGTGGAGACCGAACAGGTCGCCTTCCGCAAGGGGCTGGTGAAACTCGGCCGGATCTGTGGGTACGAGATCATCGACGGGGCCATGGAGACGGAGTACGTCTCCATCGAGACCCCGCTCACCGAGACGATGGGCGAGCGGGTCCGGGGCCTGGACGACGTCGTCATCATCAACGTCCTGCGAGCCGCGACGCCGTTCGTCGAGGGACTCCTCAAGGCTTTCCCGCGGGCGAAACAGGGCGTCATCAGCGCCGGCCGGGACGAGGCGGCCGGCATGAGCGACGACGGGACGTTCCCCATCAGCATCGATTACGTCAAACTGCCCGACATCTCCGCCGACGACACGGTGATCGTCGCGGACCCGATGCTCGCCACCGGATCGACCATGGTCGCGGTCCTCGAGGCGGTCCTCGACTCGGGGCCGGACCCCGCCGACCTGTTCGTTCTCTCGGCGGTCAGCGCACCGGACGGCCTCCTCCGCGTCCAGTCGGCGGTGCCGGCGGCGACCCTCCTCACGGTGAGCATCGACGATCACATCGACGAGCACGGGTACATCGTCCCCGGCCTCGGCGACGCGGGCGACCGGGCCTTCCGGACCACCTGAGGCCGTCGACGCCCGTCCCGAACGGACCAAGATATTTGTCCTTGCGCCCGTATTCGCAGTCATGACCGACGATCCCTGTGACGCCTGTGGCGACCCTGTCAGCGAGGCGCTCGCCAGGACGGTACGACTCTCGGTCGATCGCTCCCAGATCGACGCCCAGCGACTGTGCCCCGAGTGTTTCGCCGAGTGGATCCATCGGTACAAATCGGAGATGGAACCGGACCAGCGCCCACAGGAGTTCGTCGAGAGCGAGAGCGGGGGCGACGACATCATCGTCGATTGAAGCCAGCGAGGTCCTCGCCGACCACGGTCGGAGCCGCCCCTCGAAAGCCGCACGTCCCTCCCCGTAACCGGGTAATTCTCACCGAAATCGTCGCGTGAGGCCCGCTTCCTCCCGAACCCCTCTGTTTCGGGTGCGGAACTCGCCGCATTCTGTCGATTATCTCCGTTGAGAACCGCTGTCGAAACCGTCCTTAAGACTGATAATCGGGCGATGTGGCTCCCGACTCGCAGAGATTCGCCAGATTTCGTGGCACCCGACGATGCTCCCGTCTCACTCGATCGTCGCCCGACCGCTGGTCGCACTGCGGATGTGGTCTCTGACCCCCGGGGCCACGTCGACCGGGGCCGAGACCGTGAACCGGACGGCCGTCTCGTACTCGGCATCGAAGTCGACGTCGCTCGACTCGAGGATACCCCTGACCGTCCCCGAGTCGTCGTACTCCACCGCGACGACGAATCGTTCGTGGGGCCGACGTTCCACGACGTCGGCGTCCTCGATGGCCTCTTTCACCGCCCGGGAATACGCTCGCGCCAGCCCACCGACGCCGAGATTCGTCCCGCCGTAGTACCGCGTGACGACGACGGCGACGTTCTCGAGGTCGCGTTGCTGGAGAACGTTCAGGGCGGGTTTGCCGGACGAACCGGTCGGTTCGCCGTCGTCGCTCTGATATTCGCGCAGGAGATGTCCCGACCGACCGGAGTCGACGCGGACGCGATACGCGGGCACGTTGTGGGTCGCGTCGTCGTACTCCTCGGCGATGGCATCGACGAAGGACTCCGCTCCCTCGCGGCTGTCGACCGGGGTGGCGTGGCCGATGAACGTCGAGCCCCGGATCTCGAATCGGGTCTCGCCCCGGTCCGCGAGGGTCCGAAAGACGTCCTCGTCGGTCATCGTGGGGAGTCCGTTCGCACACCTGAACGGTGTTTCGATTCGCGCGCCCGACCGCGGCCCGTGACCGGTTCGCCGTCGGCCGCTGCGCTGACGATGCCGACGTCCCCGATGGCGTGGGGGTTTTAGGTACTGTCCGTCGTACCCCTGACCATGGCAGCGCTGTGGGGCGTCGAATTCGCCTATGCCGCGACCTCTCTCGTGTTGGCACTGGCCGGCATCACGATGGTCGCCCTCGCCACGCACGCGTACGCGACGACCGAACGTCGGGAGATGCTGTTCCTCGCCCTCGGGTTCTCGCTGGTGGTCGCTGCCGCGATCGCCACCACGGTATCGGCGTTCCTGAACGACTTCCAGAACACGGTCGGCCTGTTGACCGTCCACAACGCCATCGCATCGCTGGGCTACGCGTTCGTCATCTACAGCGTCATCGGCCGCTGATCAGGACAGTTCGATGGAGCGGACGAACGGGAGGTCCGTGAGCTCGGTGAGCAGCTCGCCGGGGATGGGATCGGCGGTGACCAGGTAGAGTCTGGGCTCGTCGGTGAACTCGGGGTCCTCGCTGATCGTCTGGCGGATGGTGATACCGTTGTCCGCCAACAGCCCGGTCACCGTGGAGACGATCCCCGGTTCGTCGGCGTCGTGGACGGCGATGGTCAGGACGGTGAGATCGAGGACCGGGGCGAGGTCCATCAGGCTCGGGATCTGGGAGATGTTCTGGAAGATGCGACGGAGTTCGTCGTCCTCGAGGATGGCGCTCGTCGTCGAATCCACCACGCGGCGGTCGACGCCCGCCTCCTTGGCCACCTGGGTGTCGGGTATCTCGATCGACCCGGAGACGACCCGTCCGTCGTCGTTGACCGAGAAGCCCCGTTCGAGGAGCAACCTGATGACGGCCTGCTGGCCGGGGCTGCCCTCGAACTTCTCCATGATGGCGTCGAACATCACAGCGCTCCCTTGGTGGACGGCGTCTCGGCTCGACGTTCGTCGATGCGTGTCGCGTCGTCCAGCGCTCGCGCCAGCGCCTTGAACAGGGCCTCGACCTCGTGGTGGGCGTTCTCCCCCTCGACGCCCGCGTGAAGGGTGAGGCCGGCGTTCGTCGCCAGCGACCGGACGAAGTGTTTCGCCATGACGCTTTCCATCTCGCCGACGGTCTCTTGTGAGAACCCTCCCTCGAAGGCGAAGTAAGGCCGCCCGCTCACGTCCACGACGACGCTCGCCATCGCCTCGTCGAGGGGGACCCGCCGGTCAGCGTACCGGACGATACCGCGTTTCTCGCCTAGCGCTTCGGCGACGGCCTCGCCGACGACGATGCCGACGTCCTCGACGGTGTGGTGGTCGTCGATCGCCAGGTCGCCGTCGCACTGCACGGTCAGATCGAAGAGGCCGTGCGTGGCGAAGGCCGTGAGCATGTGGTCGAAGAAGCCGATGCCCGTCTCTATCGACGACGACCCGTCACCGTCTAGCTCGAGGGTAACCTCGACCGTCGTCTCGGCCGTCTCCCGGCGTATCGCGGCGCTCCGCTCGCTCATACACTCGTTCTCTGCACGCCGGGTACAAGGCCGTTGCGCTCGCTCAGGCCGACGGCGAACTCGTCAGGACCCGTCTCCGCCGACCGCCGCCTGCGCCTCCGCGAGGGTGAACGTCCCCTCGTAGAGCGCCGTCCCGACGACGACCGCGCCTGCGCCCGCAGCCGCGAGTGCGCGGACGTCGTCGACGGTGGCGACGCCGCCGCTGGCGATCACCGGGATATCGACCGCGTCGACCACCGCCTCGACCGGACCGGTGCGGACCCCGGTCTGGCGTCCTTCGACGTCGACGTCGGTGAAGAGGATGGCCGCTGCACCGAGGTCCTCGTAGCGGGTCGCCGCCGCGGCGGGGTCGAGACCAGTCCCCTCCGTCCACCCGGACACGACGACCTCGCCGTCTTTCGCATCGAGGCTCACGACGACAGTTCCCGGATGCGTCTCGCTGATCGCGGCCACGATGTCGGGGTCCTCGACGGCGGCCGTCCCGAGGATGACGTGCTCGACACCGCTGTCGAGCAGTGATCTGGCGTCTTCGGCCGTCCGGATCCCCCCGCCGAGTTGGACCGGGACGGACACCGCGTCGACGATGGCCTCGATCGCCGCGGCGTTCGCCCGTTCCCCGTCGAAGGCGCCGTCGAGATCGACCAGGTGGAGCGCGGTCGCTCCCTGGTCGACCCATCGCTGTGCCGCCGCGACCGGGTCACCGTAGCGAGTGCCGGTCCCGCGTTCGCCCTGGACGAGCTGGACCGCCTCGCCGTCTTTGACGTCGACGGCGGGGATCACCGCGAAGGACTCGAAGGTCATGCCAATCGGTACCTCCCGCCCGCGCTTAAACGACGTGGGTCCGCCTGAGCGAACCACATTCGAAACGTGCCAGACACATCAAAATCCCGAGGAACGCCCGTCTGGCGACTCTTTGGTACACCTAAAGTACAAAAAGGAAAATACTATCCCGGAAGCCGCCGAACGAGGCTAGTGATGCCGACAGTAGAATACCTCAATTACGAGACGCTGGACGACCAGGGATGGGACCTGGACGACGACGATGTGTTCGAGAAGGCCGACGGTGCTGGCCTCGACGAGGAGGATTACGGGACCCTCGACGTCGCCGAAGGGGAGTATATCCTCGAAGCAGCCGAAGCCCAGGGCTACGATTGGCCGTTCTCGTGCCGCGCGGGCGCCTGTGCGAACTGTGCAGCGATCCTCAAGGAGGGCGAGATCGACATGGACATGCAGCAGATCCTCTCCGACGAGGAAGTCGAAGACAAGGGCGTTCGCCTGACCTGCATCGGCTCCGCTGCCGAAGAAGAAGTCAAGATCGTCTACAACGCCAAGCACCTGGACTACCTCCAGGACCGCGTCATCTGAAGGCCCGACCTTCCACGTTCTTTCGCGCAGCGATCCGGGAGCGGCCGTGCCGCTCGTCAGATCTCACTCCTGGTCTCTTCGACGAGTCTCGGTTTTCGGTCTCGAAGTGAAGTAATTCACTGCTGGGCCCGTAGGTGATCTATGGCGCCAGCGACGATGCGGTTCGAAACACACGCGAATCTTCCCACGGAGGGCGCGACCCTCATCGAGGGACTGCCGGGTCACGGGATGGTCGCGTCGATTGCCGTCGAACAGATCGTTGATCAACTGGACATGACGCACGCCGCGAGCGTTGAATCGGATGCCTACTTCCCGATACTCACGTACCGCGACGGTGGCCTTCAGGACGCAGTACGGGTGTACGCACACGCTGACGCGTCCCTTCTCGCGCTGATGAGCGATACGGCGATCCCACCGGACGCGTTCCCCGCCCTCGGCGAAACGCTGGTCGGTGAACTGGCCACCCGACTCTCGCGGGCGATCTTTCTGGTCGAAGTACCCACCGAACGAGGTACCGAGGACGGCGTCGTCACGGCCGTGGGTTCGACAGACGACCTTCGGTCGTCGTTGCTGGACGCCTCGATCACCATCGAACGCGAAGAAGGGTTGCTCATCGGCCCCACCGGGGCGTTGGCCAGCGCTTTTTATCACGCGGGGGTCCCGACTGTCGTTCTCCTCGTCAAAACCGGTCTTGATCCCTTCGTTCCGGACCCGGGTGGAGCGAAGACGCTCATCGACGAAGCACTCGAACCGCTCGTCGATTTTGCCATCGACACGACGCCGCTCGCCGCCCGTGCCGAGGCGATTCGCGCGGACATGCAGTCCATGGCCACGCAACTCAAACACCTCTCGGACGGCACGGGCTTCGTCGAGTCGACCTACGACTCGATGTACCAGTAGGGCTGCGGTCGAGGGCCCTCGTCGCACGTGGGCTACCAGTCCTTCCAGGCCGGTTCCTCGGTAGCGTCGTCCGCCCGCTCTATCTCGGCCTGTCGCCGTCGCGCCCGCTCGAGAAACGCCGGCGGGAGGCCGTCGATGTCACCGACCTGTACTCGCCAGAGGTTCGCGTACAGTCCCGCCGTCTCGAGGAGTTCGTCGTGGGTCCCCCGTTCGACGATTTCCCCGTCGTCGAGGACGAGGATTTGGTCGGCCCGGCGGACCGTCGAGAGTCGGTGGGCGATGACGAAGGTGGTCCGGTCGCGGGCGAATTTGTCGATGCTCTCCTGGATAAGCGCTTCCGTCTCGGTGTCGACGTGGCTGGTCGCCTCGTCGAGGACCAGTATCTCGGGGTCCTTGAGCACGGTTCGGGCGAGGGCGAGGCGCTGGCGTTGCCCACCCGAGAGTCTGACGCCCCGTTCGCCGACGAGGGTCTCGTAGCCTCGCGGGAGATTCTGGACGAATTCGTGGGCCTGGGCCCGTTTCGCCGCCCGTTCGACGGCGGCGTCAGAGGCCTCGAACCTCCCGTACCGGATGTTCTCCCCGACGGTTCCGTAGAACAGGAACGGGTCCTGACTGACGTAGCCGATGGACTGCCGGAGGCTCGCGAGGGAGACCTCACGCACGTCCTGTCCGTCGATGCGAACGGCGCCCGCGTCCACGTCGTAGAGGCGGGGGAGCAACTGCAGGAGCGTCGACTTCCCCGCGCCGGTCGGCCCCACGATGCCGACGGTGTGGCCACCATCCACGTCGAAGGAGACGCCGGAGATGACCCGGTCGTCGGTGTAGGCGAACCTGACGTCCTCGTACTCCACCCGTCCCGCCTGGACGGAGAGTGGGTCGGCGTCACTCGGTTCTTCGATCGATTCCTCGCGTCGGAGCAGCGTCTGTACCCGCGTTCCGGCGGCCTTCGCCCGCTCGTAGTCGTCGACCACCGCACCGAACTGGACGATAGGCCAGAGATACTGCTGGGCGTAGATCACGAAGGTGACGAACTCGCCGGGCGAGAGCGTCGCCGTCAGATCGAGCGGCGGGCCCGTGAGGACCCAGTAGCCACCGACGAGGAAGGTGACGGCGAACCCGACGCCGGCGATGAGGGTCAGCCCCGGAAAGTAGGTGATCTGCACCTTGACCGCGTCGAGGTTCGCCCGGAGGTACTCGGCGGACGCCTCGGCGACCCGCTCTCGCTCGTACGCCGACGCGTGCTCGGTCTTGATCACCTCGATCCCGCTGAGGTTGTTTTGCAGTCGTGCGTTCAAATCGCCGATCTCCCCCCGGATGGCGAGATATCTCGGTTCGATGATGCGCGTGAACGCCAGTGTGAACAACGCGAGGAGGGGGACCGGGAGGAGTGTCACCAGGGCCAGCGGTGCGTTCAGCGACAGCAGAATCGCCCCGATACCGACGAAGGTCGCGACGATCCAGAAGATGGCATTCAATCCGTCCTCGAGGAACGTCTCCAGGGCGTTGACGTCGTTGTTGAGGATGCTCATCAGTTCGCCGGTCCGCTGGCCGGTGAAGTACGCCAGGTCCTGTCGTTGTAACTTCGTGTAGGTGTCGACCCGGAGGTGATGCTGGATGCGCTGGGCGAAGACGTTCCACCCCCAGTCCTCGAACCACGAGGCCACGGCCCCGACGACGGTCGCGATCAGTAACACCCCGATGGCGAACCACACCTGTCCCACGTCGGTCCCCGGAATCCAGGCCGGCGGCACCAGCGGGAGGGCGAACGACCGCTGGTCCAGGAAGATGGCGTCGACGGCGAGGCCGATCACGAACGCTGGAATTAGCGCGACCGCTCGCCCGACGACAGTGTTGATCGCCCCGAGGGACGCGTAGTGCAGGTTCTCCCGGCCGTACCTCGCAAAGATGGACCAGACCGGCCCGGTCACCCGAGTACTGGTCCTCTCGGTGTCCTCCCCAGCCACCATAGGTCCCGTTTCGGCGTCGACGGGCTTCACTCTGTGGCGACGCCCACTCGAGCGGGGCCGATGGCGTCATCGATTTCAACAACAGCTAAATCGCCCGCGCCGGGATGTCACAGTAGTGTCCACGCTTCCCGACCTCCTCCGGCTAGTCGCCGTCCCGGTCATCGGGTGGGCGGCCTATCGCGACCTCCGTACCCGGCGGGTGCCGAACGCTCTCTGGGGGCCACTGACGCTCCTTGGTCTCCTGCTGCTCGCCTGGGAGGGCCTGCAACTCGCCGGCAGTCCGTTCTGGCGACTCTGGGCGCTCCGGGTCGCGTTGAGCATCGGTATCGTGGTGCCGCTGGCGTACGGCTTCTGGTACGTCGGGGGGTTCGGCGGGGCCGACGCGAAGGCGTTCATGGTTCTGGCCGTCCTGCTGCCAACGTTCCCCACGTACCAGATCGGCACGACCCTGTTCCCGCTCGTGACGACCGACGTGGGCATCTTCTCGCTCTCGGTGCTCACGAACACGGTGCTCGTGGCCCTGGGCTACCCCCTCGCGCTGGCGGTGCGAAACCTCCTGCGGGGCGAACTGTCCTGGGTGATGTTCCTGGGCCGGCCGGTCGCCGTCGACGCGTTGCCGACCCTCCACGGGAGCCTCCTCGAGACGCCGACGGGCCGCACCCGAAACGGCCTCGATCTCGACGCGCTCCGGATGTACCTCCGGTGGCGGGGCATCTCGCTCGCCGACCTCCGGGAGAACCCGTCGCTTCGCGATCCAGCGACCCTCCCCGACGAGCCGAACGACCCGACCGACGGGGCGGTCGTCACCGACGGGAGTGGTGACCCCTGGGGCGCGGCTGCGTTCCTCGAGGACATCGACTCGAGTGCCTACGGGACGTCGCCCGAGAAGCTCCGGGCTGGGCTGGATCTCCTGTCCGAGGCCGACGAAGTGTGGATCACGCCCGGTATCCCCTTCATCGTCCCCACGTTCGTCGGTCTGCTGGTCGGCTTGACCGTCGGCGACCTGCTGTACGTCGCCCTCGCCGCCGTCGGCCTCGTGTGAGGCCAGGGACGAAACGGCTATCCGGGCCGGCGCCGTTCGCGCCAGTATGTCCGCGTTCGCGGTCGATATCGAGTTCGACGAGGACGGCCTGGTACCGGTCGTCGCCCAGGACGTCGACACCGAGGAGGTGTTGATGGTCGCGTACGCCACCCGCGAGGCGGTGGAACGCACGCAGGAGACTGGTCGAGCCCACTACTACTCCCGGAGCAGACAGGAACTCTGGGAGAAGGGGGCGACCAGCGGGAACAGCCAGGCGGTTGACGAGATTCGGGTCGATTGCGACGGCGATACGCTTCTCTACCGCGTCCACCAGGAGGGCGGCGCCTGTCACACCGGCCACCGCTCGTGTTTCTACCGCACCCTCGACGGTGAGAACGTCGGCGAACTCGTCTTCGACCCAGACGATGTCTACTGAGTCACTCGTCGACGACCTCCGGAGTGCCCGGCAAGCACTCGAGGACGCAGAGGCCGCCGTCGCAGCAATCGGCGAGGACCAGCTCGAACGGCTTCGGTCTGCTCGAGATGATCTGCTCTCGCTGCTCGACAGCTACGAGGGCCGAGCGACCGGTTCGGGTGATTTCCAGGCGTATCTCGAGTTCCAGGAGGCGGTGGCGGACCACGTCGAAGACCTCCCCGAGGACCTTCCCGAACGCGAGGTATTCGAGGCGATCGACGAAAGCTTCGAGAAGCGGCGCCTCTCCGAGAGCGACTTCGACGCCGCCCGCGACGCACTCGGCCCCGTCGACGACCTCGTCGACAGACTCGGCCAGCGCGAGCAGGCCCACGAACGGTACCGGGCCACCCGTCGAGACGTCGAGTCGCGACTGCGCGAGATCGACGAGGAGATCGACCGTCTCGAGCGCGTCGCGACGCTGGCCGACGCCGACCTCGACGCCCCCGTCGACGAACTCCGCGAGCCGATGACGTCGTACAACGACTCGGTCGCGGACGCATTCACGTCGTTCAAACGGGACGACCCCGCCAGGGACGTGCTTGCGTTCGTCGAAGCGACGCGGTCGTTCCCGCTGGCCCGGTACCCCGACCCGCCGGACGACCTGGCGGCGTTCCTCGCCGATGCGTCGGTGGGTACCGAACCGATCCCGACGCTCCTGGAGTACGCCGACTACTCGCGCTCGAAACTCGAACACTACGTCGACCAGCCCCAGACGTTCATGCGTGTCGTCGGTGGCAACCGAACCTACTTCGATCGCCTCGACGCCGAACCGCTCCAGTTCGAGTGGCCGCCCGCCCCGGCGGACGAGGTGCGCTGGCGGGCCGACGAACTCGTCTCGGTCGTGAACCGCTTCGCCCCGGATTCGGTCGTCGAACAACTGGAGCGTGTCCACGCTCTCGCGCGCGACGAACCCCACTACGAACACCTTCGGCTGACGGCCCGCGCACGCGAGGAACTCTCTCAGGCGGAACGCGAACGGGTGGCTGCCGGGGCGGTGGGTGACGACATCGAGGCCCTCGAGTCCGAACGCGAACGCCTCACCACGGCCCTCGAGGAGTACTGACGCCGTGGCCTGACCGTTCTCACCTGTCCTACTCCAGCAGAAACCGTGGCAACCTGACTGCATCGACGTCCCGATCGTGTGGATCGAGGAAGCTGGGCCGCGAGAGTGCGTCCGGACGGTCGGTTCGGCTCGTCGGGACGCGGACCAACTCGAGGGACTCCGGGTTCTCACGTCGCCGTTCGACGAGTTCCTTCCAGAGTCGCCACTCACCGTCGGTTCCCTCGTTGGCCTCCGGTCCCGTCACCTCCTCTCCGGTGCGTACCTCCTCCTCGGCGATGCTCTTGCCCTCGTCGTAGGCGAGTTGGACGAGTGGCCGACTCGCCTCCCGGGCGAGGCGCTCGACCTCTTCGGGGTGGTCGTTGCCGAGTGCCGCGTCGACACCGAGGGCGTACGCCCGGAACATCGCGTCTTCACGAGAGAGGCTCACCCAGTCCACGTCGAATGCTTTCTCGTACATCTACCGCACCTGGTCGACCTTCTGATCGGGGTGGACGGCGATACCACCCGACGAGAAGGAGACGGCGTGCATGTCGCAGTCGATGTCGGTTCCTCGCATCTTGATGACCTGGACTGCACGTTGCATCCCCCCAGCCTCCATGAAGTTGTGGAAGAAGATGACGCCGTGGGCGAGGAAGTGCTCGGCCGAGTACGCCGAGGGGTCGGTCATCTCGGAGATCAGGATGATGGTGGCGTCGGTCTGTTTCAGGCGGGTGGCGAACTCGGTGAGGGCGTTGTCCGGATCCTCGACGAAGTGGGTGAGCAACATCGTCGAGTCGATGACGGCCCGATCCACACCGATCTCCTCGATCATCGCGGCGACGCGGTTCGTCAGGCCCCCCTCGGTCCCGTACTTGGTGAGCGACATCCGCGCCTTCTCCGAGGTGAGGTTGAGAAAGCGCGCGTTCTTCGCCGTGATGGCCTGCTCGAAGCCGAACTCGAAGGAGGCCATGTCCTGGATCAACTCCTCGCGCGTCTCGTGCATCGTGATGTAGAGGCTCGTCTCGTCGTTGCGGGCCCCTTCGGTGATGAACTGCGAGGCGAACGTCGTCTTGCCGCTTCCCGGCGGCCCGCTGATGACGTACAGTCGGTTCGCGGGCACCCCTCCATCCAGCAACCGGTCCATCCCTCGACACCCCGTTGGCACGCGCATTGGCACGACGATGGCGACGCTGGACTATAGGCTTCCGGGATTTCCGGACACGAGAGTTTATAGGCCATGGGCGGTCTATCTGGGTGCGAATGGCCGAGGTTCGCGACCAGGAACTCGTCGACCGATTCGAGACGTTCTATCGGCGGTACTACGCCGACGAGATCGCCGAACTCGCGCGGGGCTACCCACGCGAGCGCAAGTCCCTGGAGATCGACTGGGAGGACCTCTTCCGGTTCGACCCGGACTTCGCGGACGACGTCGTCAGCTATCCCGACCGGTTCCGCGACGCCGCCGAGGAGGCCCTCCGTCTCTACGACCTCCCCGTGGACGTCTCGCTCGCGCAGGCACACGTCCGCATCCAGAACCTCGGCGAGGTAACCGAGATCCGGGAGATCCGCTCGGATCACATCAACACGCTCGTGAGCGTCCGTGGTATCGTCCGCAAGGCCACCAACGTCCGCCCGAAGATCCAGGAGGCGACGTTCGTCTGCCAGCGCTGTGGCGCGGAGACGATCGTCCCCCAGACCGACGCCGGCTTCCAGGACCCCTACCAGTGCGAGTCCTGCGAGCGCCAGGGCCCTTTCCAGCTCGACGCCGAGGATTCCGAGTTCGTCGACGCGCAGAAACTCCGGGTCCAGGAGAGTCCCGAGGGACTGGGCGGCGGCGAGACGCCCCAGGCCGTGGACATGAACGTCGAGGACGACCTCACGGGCGAGGTCACGCCCGGCGACCACGTCGTCGCGACGGGCATCCTCCGTCTCGACCAGGGCAAGGAGAACTCCGACTCCCCCATCTTCGACGTCTACCTCGAGGGCGTCTCCCTCGACGTCGAGGACGAGGAGTTCGAGGAGATGGACATCACGGAGGCCGACAAGCGCGAGATCATCGAGCTCTCCGAGACCGAGGACCTCTACGAACAGATCGTCGACTCCCTGGCCCCCGCCATCTACGGCTACGAGCAGGCCAAACTCGCGATGGCCCTGCAGCTGTTCTCCGGAGTCACCAAGCACCTCCCCGACGGCTCCCGGATCCGTGGCGACCTACACATGCTCTTGATCGGGGACCCTGGTACGGGGAAGTGTGTCGCTGGGAACACGAACGTAACTCTCGCCGACGGAACCCGGCGACCGATTCGTGATATTGTAGAAGCTGAACTGGACGATCCGAAACCGGTCGACGACGGCGTCTATCAGGAGGTGGACATCCCACTTCCGACGATGGATGCCACGGGTGACCTGCGCATCGGCCGAGCGACGAAGGTCTGGAAGCGGGAGGCACCCGACCAGCTGTATCGTATCCATCTTGCCGACGGGACCTCGCTAGAGGTCACTCCGTCTCATCCGCTGTTCGTCAGGCGGAATGGTGGCCCGGAGGCCGCCAAAGCCGAAAATCTGTCAGAGGGTATCGTCGTTGCGACTGCGAACCCTGTCGCGGTCGACGGTGGATCAATGGTTGCCGATCCGGTGCAGGAGAATGATAACGGTCAACTGCGACGAACTGCGTCGAAACGGTCACGCGAAGTGGCCGGACTACCAACGTCCGTCGGTTGGACGAAAATTGACGACATCGAGACCGTCGCCCCAGAGAACGAGTGGGTGTACGACCTGGAGGTCGAGGGTACGCACAACTACCTCACGGAACACGTCGTCTCGCACAACTCACAGCTACTTCAGTACATCCGAAACATCGCGCCCCGTTCGGTGTACACCTCCGGCAAGGGCAGCAGTTCGGCCGGGTTGACGGCCGCGGCGGTCCGCGACGACTTCGGCGACGGGCAGCAGTGGACCCTCGAAGCGGGGGCGCTCGTCCTCGCCGACCAGGGCATCGCGGCTGTCGACGAATTGGATAAGATGCGGCCGGAAGATCGGTCGGCAATGCACGAAGCGCTAGAACAGCAGTCCTATCACCCTAATTCGGAGATATTGCTGGCCGATGGGAGGCGTGTGGAAATCGGCTCACTCGTCGACGAGCGGATGGCTGCGTCGCCAAACGAGGTCGTCGATGGCGTGGACTGTGAGATTCTTCCCGTCGATGACGTTCGGGTTCACTCCGTCGACATGGAGACGAACGACGTCTCGAAGGTTCCAGTGGACCGCGTCAGCCGACACGATGCACCGGACCAGTTCGTTCGGGTGACGTTCTCGAATGGGCGAAGCGTCCTCGTCACTCCCGAACATCCGATGTTCGTCGCTGGCGAGGAGGGCGTTGGAACAGTCGAAGCGCGCTCCTTAGGTACGGGGGCGTTCGTCCCTGCCCCAAGGAAACTTCCCAACTCATCGGTCCCCATATCGCTGGACGGCGAGCCACACATTGGTAAAGAGAAGGACATCGACCTGCCCCACGAAATGTCAGACGACCTGGCAGAGATTCTGGGATTCCTCGTGGCAGAAGGACACTCGTACGCCGGTTCGTCTCACGAGATTGGTTTCTCTAACCAGGATGAGCGGCTTTTGGCCCGGATGGACTCGCTATTCCACACGGTCTTCGGGATGGAGAGCACGAATACGACGAACAGTGCAGGGACTGTCACCCAACGGTGGGTCTCTACCAAGCTCTATCGCTGGTTCGAGCAGAATTTCCCGAAATTGATGGAGAAGGCTCGGAAAAAGCGCATTCCCGACGCTATTCTCGGTGGGTCCGAAGAGGAAATCCGCCGTTTCCTCGTCGGTGCGTTCGCGGGTGACGGGGGTGTCGAAAGCGAGGCAATGGCATTTTCGACTGCTTCTCCGGATCTCGCAGAGGATTATGCAGATGCCCTAGCCAAAATCGGTGTAGCCTCGCGGATTCATTACAGCAAGACCGAAGATTCGTGGAAGACGTACGTTATGGGCGACTCCACTGAACGATTCGTCGAACACGTAGTGGAACCAACCGATGATCGTTTCGAAAAGGCACGAGCGTTCGTCGACCGTAGTCTCGAAACGAAGCGACACCACGACGTTCTTCCAACGAGTGCGGCGAGAGAACTTCGCTCGTTAAAGCGATTGTTGGGCGTCAGTTTGACCGGGAAATTCCGACCGCATCTTGACAACGATTACGGCGTACGAATCGAGACTATAGAGGCCGAGCTAGACGCGTTATGGTCGAGGGCTACAGAGGTTCGTGACACACTCGAAGACACTACCACTCTGTCCGAGGTCCGCTCGGTTATTGGGTGGTCTGGTCGTGCGCTCGCGGACCGGCTCGATGGAGTGACGACGAGCGCGATTCACTACGCCGAAGAGGGAGGCTACGATGTCGACCATCGAAACCGGCTAATCGCACGGGCAAAAAGTGCGATTCGGGACGCCCTTTCCGAGTTCGAATCGCGGGCCGCCGTTCTCCAGGCAAAGACCGATCTCAGGTACTATCGCGTAACGGACGTAGAAACGGTACCGAACGAAGGCGAGTACGAGACTGACTGGGTGTACGACGTCACTGTGGAACCGACGAATACGTTCGTGAGCCAGGGCGTCGTTCTCCACAACTCCATCAGCATCAGCAAGGCCGGCATCAACGCCACCCTGAAAGCACGCTGTTCGCTCCTTGGCGCCGCGAACCCGAAGTACGGCCGTTTCGATCAGTACGAGTCGATCGGCGAGCAGATCGACCTCGAACCGGCGCTCATCTCGCGGTTCGACCTCATCTTCACCATCACCGACCAGCCTGACGCCGAACGCGACGCCGAACTGGCCAACCACATCCTGCAGACCAACTACGCCGGCGAGTTGAACACCCACCGCTCGAACGTGACGACCTCGAACGTCTCCGACGAGGAGGTGGAGGGGGCGACCGAGGAGGTCGAACCGGCCATCGACGCCGAACTCCTCCGGAAGTACGTCGCCTACTCCCGGCGCACCACCTTCCCGACGATGACGCCGGAGGCGCGCTCGACCATCGAGGACTTCTACGTCGACCTGCGCTCGAAGGGCCAGGACGAGGACGCACCGGTCCCGGTCACCGCCCGGAAACTCGAGGCGCTGGTGCGGTTGGCCGAGGCGAGCGCGCGGGTTCGCCTCTCCGATACGGTCGAGAAGGCCGACGCCGAGCGGGTCATCGAGATCGTCCGCACCTCCCTGCAGGCGGTGGGCGTCGACCCCGAGACCGACCAGTACGACGCGGACGTCATCGAGACGGGGACCTCGAAATCACAGCGCGACCGCATCAAGAACATCAAACACCTCATCGAGGACATCGAATCCGAGTTCGACGAGGGGGCGCCGGTCGACGAGGTGCTCGCCCGGGCCGAGGAGGTCGGTATGGAACGCAGCAAAGCCGAACACGAGATCGAGAAGCTGAAACAGCGCGGCGAGGTCTACGAACCCAGCACCGACCACCTGCGGACGACCTGAGACGCCGACGGGATGTCGGAACGCTCAACTTCCCGCTCCGCCCACCACCGGTAGATGGACCGCATCGCCGCTATCCGGAACGTCGAGGACGCACTCGCGGACTTCGAACGGGGCGAGATCGATCTGGCGACGATGGAAGACCGCGTCCAGGGGGTCCTGCGCACCTTCGCGACGGAGTACCCGGCGGACGACAGCCAGGCGTATCGGGCGAGCGGTGCCCCCCGGGCGGACGGTATCGTCGTGCTCGCAGCCGGGCGGAGCGAAGCCAGGGAACGTGTCGGTGCGCTCCTCGACGACGACCTGGATTTCGAGGTAGCTCCCCTCGAATAATTTTCGAGAAAACCGAATTGTTTTTATCAACGTCGCACCCGAATCGAAGTAGTGCTGCTCGTGGTCACGTACTCGACGGGGGCTCGGGGGAGTCTCCGGAATAGCTGTCGGGCAGAGCCGTCGGCCGTGGTCCGTCGGTTCGGTCGGGTGGCGTTGTTCCGGGAGACGGAACTCGGCGCCTTGCTGGCCCTGCGGTTGCGTGCGAAACACGGCGACGACGTCCAACTCGAACGCACGGAGCCGCTGAACGAGTTCGCGGACGTCCCCGCACGGGTGCGGGACGCGGCGCAGGCGTACGAGGCGCGTGACCACCCGAGTACCTCGTATGCGAACTTCGTCGCCGGGACCGACCACCCGTCGGCCGAAGCGCTCCACGACGTCGAGTTATGAAGGTAACACTCGGTGAGCGAACCCTCCGCGGTCGCGCCCTGGATCTCCGGGGCGAACCTGTCGATCCGAGGTGGATTCTCGACGCGATCAACGAGGCCGGTTCCTCGGTCGTGTCCTGTCCACGACCGAGAAGGATCCACTCGTTCGTCGGCCGTATCGAGACCGGCATGCACCTTTCACTCCGATCAGCGCTGGCGGCCGCCGCCCGCTCGCGGGGCATGGCGTCGTCGTTCGCCGAACGGATCGCCGCACTCGACCGGTCCATCGAGGAGATCGAGGTCGAGCCGATCGACCTCGTTCCCGTCCGCAGACGAGCAGCCGAGGCGGGGGCCGACGTCGCGGCACTCCGGGAACGTGTCGCGCACCTGCGTGGCCGACTCGATGCGGAACGGGAGGCGGGCGGGGCGACCGAACGATCACGGGCCGCCCTGCGCGAGGCGATCACCGCCCTCTCCGAGGCCGAGACGGAGGAACTGGCCGCCCAACAGGCCCTCGCCGACGCTGAACGCGACGCCCGTGCCGTTCGTGACCGACGGGACCGTCGACTCCGACTGGTCGACGAGCGGGACAATCTGGCCCGCCGCGCCCGAACCGAACTCGCGACCAAGCTCTACCCGCAGTTCCGTCGCGCACTCGATTCCCTTCCGGTCGCATCTAGCGCGGGTGAGCGACCGGCCGACTACGCTGGCGATCAGTCGTCCGCCGCACTGGCCGCCGCCCGTATCGCCGCCATCCGCGCCCCTCTCGTCCTCGTCGACGGCCCGTTCGCCACCGCCGTCGCCGCACGGGCGGCCCTGGACGCGCCGGTCGTGCTCGTGTGAGCGTTTATAGTCCGGAACGGACCCATCCTGGGGTATGCAACTGCGCGCAACGACCCACGAGGTGGCTGGAATCATCCTCGTCTCGCTCGTGGTACGCAACGACGCGGCCGAGCCACGCCGATTCCGCGTGGCGAACAGGCTGAACGGTCCAGTCTGGCCCCCTCGCGTCCACGGTATCACGGCGCCGGGATGGGACGAGGCGGGATACGAGGGCGTCCTGGCCGCGGGCGGGACGCGCCCCCTCGGATTCGCCACCACGGGATCGCCTGTCGATCCGCCCGCCGAACTGGTGTGGTCGGAACCGGCCGGCGAGTCCGAACCGGCGGAAACGAGTCCCGAAGCGATTCTTCGCTCGTTCGGGGATCCTCGGCCACCCGCCGACGTCGTCGTTCCGGACTATCTCGCCGACGAGGACCAGGGGGCCGAGGACGGGGAGACGCCGTGATCCTCAGCGTCAGCAGCGGGAAGGGTGGCGTGGGGAAGTCCACCGTCTCGCTCGCGCTGGGCGACGTCCTCGACGCGGTGGTCGTCGACGGCGACGTCACCATGGCCGACCTGCCCGCCGGTGCCGGGCCGACGCTCACGGACGTGCTCGCCGGGAGTGTGCGACCCGCCGAGGCGGTTCGCGATGACTGGGCCGTCTCGGTCCTCCCCGCCGGTCGCTCGCTCGCGAGTGCGCGAGCGATCGATATGGCGGCACTTACCGACGTCATCACGCGCCTCGACGAGGAGTACGGGACGGTCGTCGTCGACGGCCCCGCCGGGCTGGGAGCGGACGCTGCCCTGCCGATGACGGTCGCCGACGCCGCCGTGCTCGTCACGACGCCGGCGACGGCGGCCATCGCGGACGCGGTCCGGACGCGGGCGCTGGCCCGCGAACTCGAGGCCGGCGTCGGCGCCGTGGTGCTCAATCGGGTCCGGGAGCGTCGGCCGCCGGTCGAGAAACGCCTGGGCGGTCCGGTCGTGTCCATCCCCGAATCGACGGCCGTCGCGAGGGCGACGACCCGGGGACTCCCGCTGACGCTGGCCGCTCCCGAGAGTACCCCAGCAGAACGGATCCGATCGCTCGGTCGCCGCGTCAGTCGCGTAACGCGTCGATCGCGCTTCGAACGGTGACTGCGCTCACGCCGGCCGCATCGGCCGCTGCAGCCTGTGTGATCTGTTCGTCCGTGTCTTCGGCTGCCAGGTAGAGGCCCGCTGCAGCGACGCCGCCGGGATTTCGGCCGCCGACTGCCCTACTGCCAGCCTCGAGAATCGACCGAGCGTCGCGTTCGACGGCGGCCGAGAGGTCGAGGTCGGAGGCGAACCGGGGGAGGTACGTACGCGGCCGGATCGGTCCGGTCTGCAGCCCGAGCTCCCGGTTCATCGCGTCGTAGGCGATCTGGAGTTCCCGCTCCGCCGCGCGGGCGGCGTCCGCTATCTCACCCATCGTTCGCGCCAGCCCGTTCGTCCGGCAGACCGCGTAGACGGTCGCCGCGGCGAACCCCTCGAGGGACCGCCCTCGCAGGAGGTCGTCGTCCTGTGCCGAGTCGAAGAGGACACAGGCCTGATCGCGGACGCTTCGCGGGAGCGAGAGCGCTCCGGTCAACCGACGAATCTCGGTGAAGGCGTATATCTGGTTGCGCTCGGCGGTCGAAGAGACCCGAGAGCGGTCGTGCTGGGTCCGCATCCGGGCGACCCGTCGCCGTTTGCGTCCCTTCAGCCGACTCGATCGGCCGATCTCCGTGGACAGGCCGCGGTCGTGACGGGACCGGGTCAGCGGCGCTCCGGTCCGTTCGCGGTTCGGACCGTCAGAGAAACTTCGCCACTCCGGGCCGTGGTCGATGCGGTCCTCCGCCACGACGAGGCCGCACTGCTTGCACACCGTCTCGGTCTGGTCCGTCTGCAACGGCCCGGAGCACTCCGGGCACGAGTTCGCGTTGGTCGCACTCATCACACTTCGAGCTTCGGCCCGATCGAGTATTTAATAGACGGCCGGATCGGCCGATTCGACCCGGAACGCCGCGTCGACGCCTACCGGTAACCGGTACCCGCCGCCGAACGCCGCGCAGTCTGTCGATTTCGTCCCCGAACACTTATCCTGTCCGCGCCGCTCGGTCGAGTCGAATGGGGCTCTCGGACATCGCCGAAGGCATCGCGGTCACGGAGCGACAGCGAGAGCGCGGCGTGGCCACCGTCGACCGGACCGACCCCACGGTGAACGCGGCGATCGCCCCCTTCGAGGACGACCTGCCGTGTGACGTGGCGGACGCTGCCATCCTCGTCGACGAGTTCGTCGGCGGTGCGAGCGTCGGCGCGGCCGCCGCGAGCGCGGGACTCCCCGCCGTAACGGGCGCGAAGACACTCTTCCTGCTCGGATTCGAAGGGCTCTCGCCGCTCTCACCGCTCGGCCGCGAGATCCTCGGCGACTGGCTCGCCGGCGACATCGGCCGAACCGACGCGAAGGCGTTGACGGACGCGAGCGATGCGGAGTTCGCCCTGGCCACGTTCCTCGAAACACACGACCCCCTCCCGGACGCGGACGAACGCATCTCCACGGCGCTCCAGTCCGACGCCAACCCATCGGTCGCGAAGCGCGACGCCCTCGCGGACACGATGAGCGGCGTCGGCGACCTCCGTTGAGGCGTCAGGATACCTTCTCGAGCGCCCGGTCGACGATCGAGGGACCGTCTCCATCGGCCCCGATCTCGAGATCGATATCGAAGAGTCGAGCGGCCGTCTCGGCGACCCTCGCGACGGCGTCGTCACCGCCACCGATCGTCGTCGGCCGGTCTGGTGCCGGTTTCGGTGGCAGTTCGGGGATGATCGCGTCCGCGTCTGCCGGCGCGGCCGACTCGGCGGTCCGGGCGGCGATGGCCAGATCCAGGGGCGATCCGACGTCTTCGAGGCGCCCCTTCGTCCGCTGGAGCGAGTCGATCCCCCGGTCCGTCGGTGGAAACACGGCAGCCACCCGGTCGGCAACGTCGACCCCGGCGATGGCCTGATTCGAGACGACCGGGGGCACGTCGAGGAGGATATGGTCGTACGTGGCCGTCGCCTCCCGGAGGACGTCGCCTACCCCCTCCGCGACCTCCGGAGTCTTCGCGGTGGCGACGTCGACGAACGGTGCGAACGCCGGCAGCACGTGGAGTTGACCGTCGCCCGGCACCGTCCACGATATCGCTGCGTCGGTGACGGACGTCTCGTCCTCGGTGAGGACCGCGGTGACGTCGGGGTCGATGCGACCACCGACAGACTGCGAGAGCCCCTGCGTGGCGAAGTCCAGGTCGAAGACGAGGACCGAGCGGTCGGCGCGGGCGAGTGTACCCGCCAGCTCGACGGCAGTCCGCGTCGTCCCGGCGCCGCCGGCGGCGCCGACGAGCGCGGCAGTGCGTACGTGCATCGCTCTCACCGAGGGGGGTGGGGCTCAAAAATCACCCGACAGCGCGCTACTCGTCGACGCGACCAGCGATACGCGCTGCGATGTCGTCCATCGCCGACTCGTTCAGGTCGGGTCGCGACCCGACGACGCCGTGGATCGGTCCGCCACCGTCCCCCTCGAACCGTGGAACGATGTGGCCGTGGACGTGGTCGACCTCCTGGCCGGCGGCGCGACCGTTGTTGAACGCGACGGTCGACGCGTCCGCGTCGACGGCCTCCTCGATTACCGGGACCAGTTCGTGGAGGAGCGAGAAGACGGCCTCGCCCGCTTCTGGGGGGAGGTCGCCCAGCGTCTCGTGGTGGTCCTTCGGGATGACGAGCGTGTGCCCGGGCGCGAGTGGATTTGCGTCGAGGAACGCGATGGCGTCGTTCGTCTCCGCGACTTCGCCGTCTTCTCGCGGGCTTTGCCCGCTCGAATGGTTCGCGGAGCTTCGCTCCGCGCTACTCCGATTCGAGGCGCGTGGCGCCTCGCTGGTCTCTGCGACGATGCGTGCGTCCGCCTCACCGTCGGCGATGGCACAGAAGATGCACTTCGACATGGTCGTCGCTACCGGCGGCGGCGTGAAGAACATTGCCCGCTGTCGGGGAGCGAACCGTCACTCCACCAGCGGGAGGACGATACCGAATGTCAGCGGGAAGAAGAGCAGACCGAGCGTGCCGACGATCTCCGCATCCAGGAAGAGCGTCTGTTCCCAGGCGGGGGCACCGGTCCCGGCGACGGCCCAGGAGCCGACGAAGCCGCCGACGACGAGAGCGAAGCTGACGAGCATCCCTACCTTCAGCACGGTCGAGCGATCCACGTGGCCGGTTCGCGTCATGAGTCGAACTGACCGGCACCACAGGAAAGCACTTTCGAGTCGTTCGGGGCGAACCGTAGGACCGATTATCCTTTTAGCCGGGAGCGAGACCCTCCCCGTATGACTCAATTCGACGGCGACGTCCCGGACCAGTACGACCCGCACGCGGTCGAGGATCGCGTGTTCGCGTACTGGGACGCGGTCGACGCCTACGAGAAGACGAAAGCCCACCGCGAGGACGGCGAGGACTACTTCTTCGTGGACGGCCCGCCGTACACCTCCGGTGCGGCACACATGGGGACGACCTGGAACAAGGCGCTCAAGGACGCCTACATCCGGTATCTGCGGATGTCCGGGTACGACGTGACCGACCGACCCGGCTACGACATGCACGGGCTCCCCATCGAGACGAAGGTCGAGGAGCAACTCGGCTTCGAGAACAAGAAGGACATCCAGGAGTTCGGCGAGGAGAACTTCATCGAGGAGTGCAAGGCCTTCGCCGACGAGCAACTCGACGGACTGCAGGCGGACTTCAAATCCTTCGGGGTGTGGATGGACTGGGACGACCCGTACAAGACGGTCGATCCGGAGTACATGGAGGCCGCCTGGTGGGGCTTCAAACGGGCCCACGAACGAGGGCTCGTCGACCAGGGCAAACGCTCTATCAACCAGTGTCCGCGCTGTGAGACGGCTATCGCCAACAACGAGGTCGAGTACGAGGACGTCTCTGACCCCTCTATCTACGTCAAGTTCCCATTGGCGGAGCGGGATGGCTACCTGGTCATCTGGACCACCACGCCCTGGACCATCCCGGGCAATACCTTCGTGGCGGTCGACGGCGAGGCGACGTACGCCGCCGTGGAGGCGGAGAAAGACGGCGAGACGGAGGTCCTCTACGTCGAGGAGACGCTCGTCGAGGACGTTCTGAAGGAGGGTCGTTACGACGATTACGAGGTCCTGGAGACGGTCGCGGGCGAGGAGATGGTGGGCTGGACCTACGACCATCCGCTCGCGGCGGAGGTCCCCGACCACCCGGCCTTCGACGGTGCGAAACAGGTCTACACGGCCGACTACGTGGAGGCCGACCGGACGGGACTCGTCCACTCCGCGCCGGGCCACGGTGAGGTCGACTTCGAGCGTGGTCAGGAACTCGGGCTCGAGATCTTCAGCCCGGTGGCCGGCGACGGCGTCTACACCGAGGCGGCGGGCGAGTACGCCGGCGAGTACGTCCGGGACGCGAACGAGGCCATCATGGACGATCTCGAAGAGAAGGGCCTGCTACTTGCACGCGGGACAGTCCAGCACTCCTACGGACACTGCTGGCGCTGTGATACGCCCGTCATCCAGCTGGCCACCGATCAGTGGTTCATCACCATCACGGACATCAAAGACGAACTGCTCGAGAACATCGAGGACAGCGAGTGGTACCCGCAGTGGGCCCGTGACAACCGCTTTCGCGACTTCGTCGAGGAGGCCCCGGACTGGAACGTCTCCCGCCAGCGGTACTGGGGCATCCCGATTCCGATCTGGACGCCGAGCGCGGACTCGTCCGCGAACGGAGGCGATGAAACCGCCGGAGGCTGGGATGGCGACATGGACGAGGTCATCGCGGTCGGGACCCGCGAGGAACTCGCCGACCTGGTCGACCAGGACGTCGACCCGGAGCAGGTCGACCTCCACAAGCCGACCGTCGACGACCTCACCATCACCCGCGAGGGGACGACGTACACCCGCGTCGAGGACGTCTTCGACGTCTGGCTGGACTCCTCGGTCGCCAGCTGGGGCACCCTCGGCTACCCGAGTGACGACGAGGCATTCGAGGACCTCTGGCCGGCGGACCTCATCATGGAGGCCCACGACCAGACCCGCGGGTGGTTCTGGTCCCAGTTGGGCATGGGCAGCGCAGCGCTCGGGGAGGTCCCCTACGAACAGGTGCTCATGCACGGCCACGCCCTCGCGGAGGACGGCCGGAAGATGTCCAAGTCGGTCGGCAACATCGTCGAGCCGAGCGAGGCCATCGATCGGTACGGCAGAGACGTCATGCGCCTGTTCTTGCTCTCGGTCACCCCGCAGGGCGACGACATGCGCTTCTCGTGGGACGAGATGGCCACGATGCAGCGTGACCTGAACATCCTCTGGAACGCGTTCCGCTTCCCGCTGCCGTACATGGAGATGGACGGCGTCGACCCGAACGCGCTCTCCATCGAGGACGGCATCGCCACCTGGACGCAGGCGGACGGCTCCGTCCGCGAGATGCCCCTCGAACGCGTCGATCGGTGGCTCCTCTCGCGCCTCCAGGCCGTCGTCCACGACGCGAACGAAGGATGGGACGATTTCGAACAGCACCGGGCCCTCGAAGCCCTCCTCGAATTCCTCGTCGAGGACGTCTCCAGGTACTACATTCAGGTCGTGCGCGAACGAATGTGGGACGAGGCGGCCACCGACTCGAAACTCGCCGCCTACGCCACCCTCGTCCACGCGCTCCGCGAGGCAGTCGTCCTGCTGGCGCCCTACGCACCGTTCGTCAGCGAGGAGATCTACCAGCGACTGACCCGCGACGAGGGCCATCCGACGGTCCACATGTCCGACTGGCCGACGCCTGCGGAGACCCTCCGGGACCCCGCTCTCGAGGACGACATCGACACCCTGCGCGACATCGAGGAGGCGGGTTCACACGCCCGGCAACTGGCCGGCCGCAAACTCCGCTGGCCCGTCACCCGCGTCGTCGTCGACGCCGACGACGAGCAGGTCGTGACCGCCCTGGAGCGCCACGGCGACCTGCTCGCGGAGCGACTCAATGCCCGCAAGGTCGAACTGATCGACCCCGACGGGACCTGGGGGGAACTCCAGTACACCGCGACCGCCGACATGGGCGTCCTGGGCCCCGCGTTCGGCGCCGACGCCCAGGACGTCATGAACGCCATCAACGAGACCGTCGTCGACGAGCGTAACCTCGCCACCTTCCAGGAGGCCGTCGGCGCGGCACTCGGCGAGGCCGTCGAACTGTCGGGCGACATGATCGAGTTCGAGGCCGTCACGCCTGAGAACGTCGCTGGCTCGGAGTTCGAGGGTGGCACCATCTACGTCGATGCCACCCTGACCGACGTCGTCGAGAGCGAGGGCTACGCACGGGAAGTCATCCGCCGCGTCCAGGAGCTGCGCAAGGACCTCGACCTGGACCTCGACGCCGAGATCGACCTCGAGATCGTCGTCTACGACGAACGCGTCGGGAAACTCGTCGCCGAACACGAGGACCTCATCACGGAGGAGGTCCGGGCCGACGAACTTCGAGACCTCGACGACGGCCGCCGCGAACAGTACGAGATCGAGGGCGTCGACGTCGAACTCGCGATCGAACCGGTCGACTGACGCGGTCTCCGCGCTCGACCGGGGCGGTCCTACCGGTTCAAGAAGACGACCACGATAGCGACGGCGGCCGAGATGGCGGCCGCGGCGTACGACGAGGAGAGCGGTCGACCGAAGGCGAACATGGAGACCAGGACCGCCAGCACCGAGGCCACGATGGCGGCGCCGACCGCTTTCGCGACCCACCCCATCCTCAGAGTACCTCGGCGATGACTGGCGCGACGGAGGTCCGCGAGACGGCGCGCTCGATGGTGTCGGTGCCCAGGACGGCTTCGACCCCGGCGTTCGCCAGTTTACTTCTGGCGTTGCCCACGAACAGCGGGTGGACGGTGGCGACGAACACACGGTTCGGGCCGCGCTCCTGGAGGATGGCGATGGCCTCGCTCATCGTCGACCCGGTGGCGACGATGTCGTCGACGACGACCACGTCGCGGTCCGACACGTCGACCTCGCTCGGGGTGATGGTGACCGCGCCGGTGTCGTAATCCCGGTCCTTCTCGAAGTAGTCGACCGCACCCTCGCCGCGGGCGTCCCTGACAGTCTCGGCGAGGTCGATGGCTCCCTCGTCGGGCGAGAGGAACACGGGCGATTCGAGTGCCGACGGGAGCGGGTCGGCGAGCACCCCGGCGGCGTCGACCGCGTCGACGGGGACGTCGAAGAAGTCGGCGATGGCTGGTTCGTGGAGGTTCACCGCGACGACGCGGTCCGTGGTGGGAGAGATAGCGCGAGCGACCGCCCGGGCGGATACGGGTTGTCCCTCGCTGAAGGCCTCGTCCTGGCGAGCGTAGCCCATGTAAGGCAGGACGGTGACGACCTCGTCGGCGCCCGCCTCGCGGACGGCGTCCTGCAGGAGCAGTAGTTCCAGGTGGGCGTCGCTGGAGATGGTCGACCCCACGACGACGGCCCGTCCGTCGACCGGGGGGACCTCGACCAGCAGTTCGCCGTCCGGGAATCGCTCGTAGGCGGTCTCGGCCAGCGAGTCGCCGGTCGCCTCGGCGAGCGCGGCGGCCACGGCCTGGGAGTCGCTCGTGCTGACGATCATGCTTCGAGATTGCCTGCCGACGGCTTACGCGTTTCCTTCGGAACCCATTTGCCGGTCGCTCGCACAGGATAACGCGATGAAAGTATTCGGGTCGAGCGGCACCCGGGGCGTGGCGAACGAGGAGTTGACGCCCTCGTTCGTCCTGCGCGTGGCACTGGCTGCGGGGACCGTCTGGGACGCGGACCGCGTCGCCGTCGCTCGCGACACCCGGACGACGGGGCGGATGCTGTCGAACGCCGCCACCAGCGGCCTGCAGAGCGTGGGGATGGACGTCGACCGCCTGGGCGTCGTCCCGACGCCGGGACTGCAGTCGTACTGCGAGGCCGAGGGCGTGCCCGGCGTCATGATCACCGCCTCGCACAACCCGCCCGAATACAACGGCGTGAAGCTGATCGGCGCCGACGGCGTCGAACTCTCGGTCGCGGCCATCGAACGCGTCGAGGAGCCGTTCCTCTCGGAGTCCGCCGAAGCCGTTTCGTGGGCGGCGACGGGGACGGACCTCGAGGTACAGGGAGCCAACCGACGCTACATCGCCGACCTCCTCGAATCGGTCGACCGAGAGCGCATCGCCGATGCCGAGTTGACCGTCGCCCTCGACCCCGGCCACGGCGCCGGCGCGCTGACGAGTCCCGAGTTCTTCCGCCGCCTGGGCTGCGACGTGGTCACCGTCAACGCACAGGCCGACGGTCACTTCCCGGGTCGCGATCCCGAACCAGTCGCCGAGAACCTCGAGGATCTGGGCCGCTTGGTCCGGGCAGCCGACGCCGACGTCGGTATCGCCCACGACGGCGACGCCGACCGTGCCATCTTCTTCGACGAGACCGGCACCTACATCGAGGGCGACGCCACTCTGGCGGCCCTGGCGGAGGCGGGACTCTCCCCAGGCGACACCACCGTCTCCGCGGTCAACGTCTCCCAGCGGCTGGTCGACGTGGCCGACCGCGTCGGGGCCGACCTCGAGTTGACGCCGATCGGGAGCACCCGGATCATGACTCGCATCCGGGAACTGCGCGAGGCTGGCGAGAGCGTTCCCGTGGCTGGCGAGGGCAACGGCGGGGTCATCTTCCCGTCGTATCGGGTGAACCGTGACGGTGCGTACACGGCCGCCAGGTTCCTGGAACTGCTCGCCGAAGACCCCGCGAGTGCGGTGGTCGCCCCCTACGGAGGGTACGACAACGTTCGCGTGAACGTGGAGTACGATACCACTCGCGAACGCGATCGGCTGGTGGCGGCCGCGGCGGACTACGCCGAGTCGGCCACCGACGCCGAGGTCACGACCATCGACGGCTACCGTCTCGATTACGGCGACGCCTGGGTGCTGGCGCGGCCCAGCGGTACCGAACCGGTGGTCCGTATCTACGCCGAGGCGACCGACCGTGCGCGGGCGGAGACACTCGTCGGCGAGTTCGAGGACCGTCTCCAGAACGCGCTCGCGAGTGCGGGAGAACTGTAGCCGAATCCGGCCGCCCACCCGATTATCGGCCTCTCAGTGGCGGCGCTGGCGGCCCAGCAGCGCGGTGCCGGTCAGTGCAACGGCCCCCGCGAGGATACCGAAGCCCGGCGTCGCGGTTGCGGTCTCGCCATCCTCGGCCTCGAGCACGAGTTCGAACCCATCGAACGTCGTGTCCGCACCCCAGGTCAGCGTGTCGGTGCTCTGGCCCGTCGGGGCGGGGTCCCCGCTCCCGAGGGTGTACCCATTCGGTGGGTGGACGACGAGGGGCCGGTCCGCTGTGAACCCGCTGGCGAACGGTTCGGTCAGGGTGAGTTGCCCGTCGTCGACTCCCGCGAGATTCTCCATGGTGACCGAGAGGGTGGCGATGCCGGTGTCGCCCCCGTCGACGGTGTCGAGCGTGACGCTGGCGTCGCGGGCGACGACGTCGCGGTCAACCCGGTCAGCGGTCGCGCTGGCGGTGGCGTCCATCCGGTCTGCAAAGCGCGTCTCGAGGTCGGCGAGTGCCGCCTCGTCCGTCCGGAGCGTCGCGAAGGCCTCGCGTTCGGCGTCCGCGGTGAGGTCGAATGTCATCACGACGGTCACGTCAGCGGTTCCGCTCTCGTCGAGGTCGACGACGACGGCGGGGTCCGTCTGTCGGTCCTGCGCTGCGACCGGGCCGACTCCGGCGATCAGGACCGTGACGACGACGAGGGCGAGGGATGCATTCGCCAATCGATGCCACCCCGTCGGGTGGAATGAAGAAGAATTCACGCTGTCTCAGGTCGCTTCGGTGGTCGTGGTTTCGTTCGTCGGTTCGTCGGCCGTCTCGTCAGTCATCGGTCCGTTAGCAGATCCGCCGTTTGTGGGTGCGTCTCCCCTGGAGCCGTTCATCATTCCGTTCCCGGCGGTACCGGGTCTGTCGTCGGTGGGGCCAGTCGAATTACCCATCCCCGCCTGCGGGCCTGATTGGGGGCCCGGAACGTGTTCTGGAGGCCCCATCGGCGCGCCGACGTCGTCACCGGCGATCTGCCGAGCGATCTCGGCGACCTCGGGACCGGTCATATCGTGGGCTCGGTCACGCATCTGGTGAAGCGCGGTGACATTGACACCGTTCGCCCGCAGGGTCTCGTTGGGGATACCCTGTGCCGTGCGCTCGGTCGTGTTCGCCATGGCCTGGATCCTGGCCGACTCGGCGGCGACGACGCTCACCTGAGCGCGGTACTGCGACTCGGCGATGGTCCCGTTCTCACGGGCTTGTTCCAGGCGTGTCTTGCGCTCCTCGAGGTCGGTCAGTCGTTCCCCTGTCCGGTCCTGGGTCTGTTTGAGGACCTGGGCTTTGGACTCGTTCGATGCGGCGGCCGCGATCTGGTGGCCGAAGGCTCGCTGTTCGATCGCGCCCTTCATCTCGGATTCGTGGACGCCGATGCTCCCGGCGAGCATCGCGCCCGGGGGCGTGTCACCGGTTGCGTTCTCGGCCGATTCATCTGGGACCGTCGTCGTGTCGGCGAGGGTGTCGCCGGTCGCATCCGCGGCGGTCGGCGCTGTCATCGCCACCGCGGGTGCGGCCGCGGCGACGAGCATCGCCACCGCCAGGAGGACCGTCAGGGTTCGTTTCATCGTACTCGGTACCACGCGGTCCGGCCACTTAGCAGGGCGAGATGCTGGCGCCCGATACCGCCGAATTCAGACGAATTAAGCATGATAGGGGATCATTTATCCACCGATCATCCAGGGTTTCATCCGCCGATAGTCGCGACGGTGCCTTCGCGGACGGGCGCGGTGGGCCACCCGACTCACTGGTCGTCGGCCAGGGGCAGAATGATCGACACCTCGTTCCCCCGCGGGTCGTTCTCGCCGAACTCGAGTGTGCCGTCGGACTGTTCGACCAGCAACAGGACCTGCCAGAGGCCGAGCCCACTCCCGTGATAGAGCTGGGTTATGTCCCGCTCGCCGGTCAGGACGTGTCGTTCCATCGCGGGGATCGGGGGCCCTTCGTCGGCGACGGCGACGCTGGCGACGTCCCCGTGGACATCGACGACGACGTCGACGGCGGGGTTCGCGTCCGTTGCGTGCTCGATGGCGTTCTCGACGAGTTCCTGGAGCGCCTGATCGACGGTCTGCACGGCAGAGACGGTCGGTGTGGCTTGGGCCTCGAATTGTATCGATGCGTCTGGATACTGGTCCCGGGCCCGGTCGACCACGGCTTGGAGTCGCGGAACCAGGTCCACCTCGGTCGTCGTCGGTGGATCGGACAGGAGTCGGGTGATGGAGCGCTGGTCCTCGACGGCGTCGACGAGTCGGTCACAGCGGTCGCGGATGATCTCGGACGCCTCGGAGACCGTTTCGACCGTCTCCGTGTCGATTGCGTCGCCGTCCGCGATCGCCTGCACCTCGCGGTCGACGAGGTCGGCGTAGCCCATCACGACGTTCATGTCGTTGTTGACGGTGTGTCGCAACATCGTGTCGAGGAGTTTCACCTGCCGAAGCTGGTGGCGCCGGTCGCTGACGTCCCGTATCATCCCGATGAAGCCCGTTATCTCGCCGGTCTCGTCTCGGTGGTAGAACACGGAGGTCTCCCCCGGGAAGGTTCGACCGGCCTTCGTCTCGTACTGTACCGTCTGAAAGACGCTCGGGTCATCTTCGTGGGCCTCGATGGCGGCACCCATCCCCTCGAACGCCGTGCTGTCGGCGTAGATCAGGTCGGTCGGCTCCCCCTCGATCTCCGCGCGGTCGTAGCCGAAGACGTCCGTAAACGCCTGGTTGCAGTCGACGATCCGGCGGTCGGTGTCCGCGACGAGGATAGCGTCACGGATACTGTCGAAGAGCGTTCGGTATCGCGTAGCGGTGGTGCGTAATTCGCGTTCGAGGTCTTGTTGTTCCGTGATGTCCCGCATCGTGGCTCCCACCCCTGCGACTTCGCCGTCGTCGTTCGTCAGCGGGAAAACCCTCGTCTCCAGCACGCGGGTCCCGCTCCTCGGATGCGTTCGTTCCGCTTCAATCGTGGCGACCCCGCCCTCCAGGGCGGTCTCGACGTGGGGTGAGACGCGTCTGTACGTCGTTTCGCCCAGTACCGACTCCAGGGTCCGACCGACCACGTCGCCCTCCGACAGACCGTGTAACTCGCGGTACGCCTCGTTGGCGAAGAGATATCGCTCCGCTCGGTCGATGGCGGCGATGGGGTCGACGGCGTTCTCGATGGTCCGTTCGCGGATCGAGAGCGTCTGTCTGTTCGCGCGGATGCGGCGATCACGTCGCTGGAGGAGTGCGAAGAGGACCAGCCCCGTACCGCCGACGAAGAACAGTCCTTTGAGCATCTGTGCAGTCGCGGTCAGGTCGCTGCTTGCGAAGACCGCGGAGAGCAGGACGTCAGTGACGAGAATCCACGTCACGCCGAAGATCACGTAGAGTGCCGTGATGCCCTGGGGCGAGCGACGGTTCTGCCCCTCCGGGGACGGTGACTCCATGGCCTGTAAAACCTCACACGTACGATACATACCACTTTGGGAGAGTGACCGCGGGTCAGGATACGTCACAGCGTGAACGTCAAGTATGGTGACCTCTATCGTCAGTTCATGTCGGGTGACTCCGAGGACCCATCGCCGAGCGTTACCATCGAATGCCCGGAGTGCGGGACGACGTCGAAGGTGCCGCTTTCGGATGCCGCGGAACGGCTCGATACTCACAACGAACGCGTTCACGACGGAGCGGACGTGGCGCGACTGGATCCGGTCGTGGCGGATCGGTTGGCGGATATTCTGGCGGAGGAGATGGGGATCTGGGAGGACAGCGAGGTCTGACCGTAAGGAAGACCTCGAAAACGCGAGCGGGGAGGAACGACCCGCGAACAGCGAGGTCTGACCGTAGGGAAGACCTCGGAACGGAGAGCGGTGACCGAAGGGAACCGCGAACAGCGAGGCTCGCCCCTGCCAGCGAACCGCTATAGCCCCGCTCGCCTACTCTCCACCGTTCCGGTCGGGCAACAGGTCGGCGATGGCCTCGACGAACGCCTCGCGCCCGCGCGTCTGATACCATACTGACCCCGGGCCCGAGAACTCCATCACGAGCCCTTCGCCGCTGAGGGCCGCCGCGGTGATGCCGCCGGCCAGGGTTGCGTCGAAATCGACCGTCTCCTCCCAGGCGACCACGTGGTCGTTGTCGACGATGTAGCGCTCCCCGTCGGCCAGGTCGACCTGTTCGATGCCGCCGAAGGCGTCGAGGAACACCGGGCCGGTGCCGGAGAGGGCGAGTGGCGTGACACTCGCGCCGGCCAGGACGGACTTGAGACCGCCGAACTCGGCGTCGATGTCGATATCGGGGCCGGAGGCCAGGAACGCGCCGTCGACCGCGTAGAGTTTCCCGCCGGCGAGGTCGTGGTGCTGGACGTCGCCGGGGACGCCAGGTGCGAGGGTCACACGCCCCGGTTCGTCTTCGGCGGTGAACTCGGCGGCGAAGACGGACTCGCCACCGAAGAGGGATTTCGCGGATTTGAGGATGCCGTCGCGACTCGTCGACGCCGAGACGTCGATTGCGGCGGAGTGACTGACCATCGCGCCGGGTTCGGCCCGGACGGTCTCGCCCGGGTCGAGGTCGACGACGAGGTGGGTGTACGAGGGCTGGTGGGTGAATGCGTAGTCCATGGGGATCAGGGCTCTCTTGGACTATCTACTGGATCGCACGTAATCCTTTGGCGCCCCGGGGATCTGTGCGGTACCGTAGCGACGGACGGATCGCGTGGGGTTGCGTTGCCCGTCGCGACGGGTCGTCGCGCGGCCGAGAGCGAGGCGACCGCCGAGTGTTGCACGAGGCTGATTGTCGCACTCGGCAAATGCTGTGTCTTCGGCCCCCGATTTCGACGGACGAACTATCCGGGACGTGCCGGCGATTGGATCCGACCTTCCCGTACCGATCCGGGTATTCGAGGTAGTTTTTTGCCCTCGGCGGCTCAACTGCCACCGATGGACACCACTCGTATCCTCGAACTGCTGGCACACTACTTCGTGATGTTGCTGTTGGTCTTCGGGGCACTGGCCGTGATGCGTGCGGCCCTCGGCGATATGGGATTCTGGTTCGAACTCGTCGTGGTCATCATCATCGCGTTCGCCTACCGCCCGATCGTCATCCGGCTGGGCGTCGCGCCGACCGCGTGGGAAGAGCGGTAGCCCAGCGTCCCGTTCAGTCGACCTCGACGCCGGAGAACTCGAATCTGGCCCCTCCTGACTCGCTATCGGTCACGTCGACGTCCCATCCGTGTGCCTCGGCGATCCGTCGAACGATGGCGAGGCCGAACCCGGTCCCGTCGGTCGACCCGCTCACGCCGGCCTCGAACACCGATTCACGATCCTCTGCTGGAATCCCTGGTCCATCGTCTTCGACGTAGAACCCGTGATCACCGAGGCGGCCGATGCGCACGGTCACCGACTCTCCGGCGTGTTCGACCGCGTTGCGGAACAGGTTCTCGAATAGCTGGCGCACCCGGTCCGGATCCGCTTCCAGTGTGAACGCGTCGTCGACTGCGAGCGTCGCGGCACCGGTGTCGACCATCGTCCAGCACTCCTCGACCAACGCATCGGCCGCGACGGGTTCGGTCTCGCCGACGGTTTTCCCCTGCCGAGCCAGGGTCAGCGTGTTCTCGGTGATTTCCTCCATCCGGGAGAGTGCCGCCGCCACGTGGTCGAGGTGGTCGCTGTCGCAGTCTTCGCGCACCAACTCGAGTCTCCCGCTCGCCACGTTCAGCGGGCTGCGAAGGTCGTGGCTGACGATGCTGGCGAACTCCTCCAGGCGCTCGTTCTGATAGTGCAGATCACGTTCTCGATCCATCCGACGGAGCGCGGCTTCGGCGTTCATCGCCAGGATCGACGCCAACTGGACGTCGGAGCGATCGAAGGCGTCGACCGCCGCGTCACCGATACCGAGGACGCCGTACTCGCCGATCGGGAGGTACATCGCCGAGCGGACGCGGTTGCGGTCGTAGCCGTCGTCCCACTCCTCGAGGTCGTCGATGACGAGGGACTCGCCACGCTCGTAGGCAGTGCCTGCGGTCCCCTCGCCGACGGGGTAGGCGGGGCGCTCGCCGAGCATCGATCGGGCTTCGTCGGTGACGGCGACCGGTTCGAGGATTGCGCGTTCCTTCGAGCGGAGTCGGACGACACTGATCGGATAGCCGAGCGTCTCTTTGGCGGCGGCGACGGTTCGCTCGGCGAGATCCGTCCGGTCGTCGGCGTCCAGCAGGTCCCGGGTCGAGTGGTGGAGAGACTCGAGCGCCCGTTCGCGCTCGACCCGGTCGCTGACGTCGCGGTAGATCCAGAAGTTCGCGTCCCCCTCGGGGAGGGTATAGGGGACGTAACTGCGCTCGACCACGTCGCCATTCGCCAGTTCGAGGGTCTCGTTCAGGACCGGTTCCCGCCGTTCGAGCAGGGTCTCCGTCCGGTCGATGAACGCGTCGGGTCGCTCGAAACGGTCCTTGACCTCCTCGGCGGCCTGCGCACAGTCCTCGCCGAGTAGATCCTCGGCAGCGACCGGTCCTCCCAGGATCTCGACGAGCGCGTCGTTCACGCCGATGATCTCCCGATCCGAATCCTCGATGAGCACCCCGAACGGGAGGTTCTCCAGCAGGGTGGTGAGGACCGTGTTCGTCCGCTCGAGTGCCGCCCGTCGGTCTCTTCGGTCCGTGATCTCCGTGAACTGACAGTGGGTTCGCCGGAATGCCCCCTCCTCGTCGTACTCGATCACGCCGTCGAAGGCGACCGCGATGGTCTCTCCGTCGGCGCGACGAAGCTCGAATTCCACGTCGGAGATCTGCCCCTCTCGCTTGAACGCCTCGAAGTGCGCTTCGGCCGCCGCTTTCGATTCCGGGGCGAGAACATCGGCAAAGGGCTCGCCGACGACCGCCTCGCGTTCGTATCCGAGCCGATCGAGCCACGCGTCGTTGACGACGCGAATCCTCCCCGCCGCGTCGAGCGACTGGTAGGGGTGTGGCGCGAATCGACGAAGGACGTCGTCACCAGACGCAGACGACGTCGTTTCGGCCCCATCGTCGGGCGGTCGTTTCATACGTGTCAGTTTGGTACGCCATTGCATAAAAAGGGACTAGTGCCTGTGGGCACGGATTCTCGGCCCGATTCGCCCTCGCTCGCCCACCCAGCGTTCGGTCGTCGCTTGCGTTCGCTCGGCGGTTCGACGCGACGATCCGAGACGGTACCGCCGCCTGGCGCAAGGTAGGCACGAGAAATCGGATTGGGTTACCGATTCCTGGAGCGCAGTGGGCGTCAGCGGAGACTGTGGGGGCCGTACGCTCTAGCTGGACGCGTTCTGCGCACCAGCGCCGGCACCTGCGCCGTTACTGGCACCCGCCGCGGTCTCATCTCCGCCCGGCGTTAGTTCGCTGATCTGCTCACCGAGGCCGCCGTCGCCGGCGGCGTTCCGGACCGTGTCCAGGAGGTCGCCGACGAAGTCGGGCACCTGTGCGGGCAGGTCGCTGGGCGGGCCGGCCTGGGCGATCGTCTGTGCTGTGTCGGTCGCGATCGTCGCGATCGTGAGTGGGTCTGCTTCGATCATCGCATCTGGGCGTCTCCGACGGGGACCGATACGGAGGGGACACCCTGAGCCAGATTTCGGGCGGATTCGACGCGATTTTCGTAGGGTTTGGGGCCGATTAACCGGGATGTGTGTGGATGTATCGGCGGTGGTCTGGATATCGGCCATCTCTCGGAGGAACGGCCCGGCGCGCGACTCTCGTGCGCTCGAGATCGGGGGTGGGTGGGGAGGGGGCGGTCGTTTCCCGTTCGTCTCGGGCTGTGACTCGTCTGCTTCGATATTATACGGAGTACTCGAGGAGCGCGCGATCGGGCTCCGTCGAGGCGGTCGACGCGCTCCGGGGGAGCGACGCCGGCCCTCGAAGCGGCGGACTTCGAGGGCTTTGTCTGCGGGCGGTTTCCACCTTCCGACCAGCTTTTCCTTTGGTCTCTCGTGAGGCCCAGGAACTGGGCCGCTCTGTACGGGCTCGCCGCCGGATTCTCTGCAGGAAATTCGACGGCGCCACGATACTCTTCGATGAGTTCCCACGGGTCACCGTAGCCGCTGGGTGAATACGTTCGAACGAAGGCGGCTGGAGAGATGCTGGGTTGCGAGTCCATTGGGGGATGGCTAACTCTCGCTGAGAAAACGATGAAGTCTGCCGGCCGTGGCTCTTGGTTGCGTCGAAAATCGGGGGCGAAAATCCCGCCTCCGAAGGGAGACAGGGTCCCTACTGCCCGGTCCGAGATGTGTAATCCCGCGACCAGAACATACTCGGGGCCGACGCTGTTTAAATACGTCGTCGATTCCCGGGTGGCACGATAATCGGCGGAATTTGGGGGTATGTGGTGGTGTAGCAAACGGTTTCAGGTTGCACAAAGCATTTACCATAGGCGTCTGTTGATACCGATGTACCCCTACTGCCCGCTGCTGGTCGGGTCACAGGCCCGGTAGACCTGAAAAAGCCAGCAAGCTAACGATAAACATGACAGACACAAACGAAAAATTCCGCGCCCTCTTCCTCGCGGCGCTGATGGTCGTCTCCGTCTTCGGAGCGACTGCAGCGTTCGCAGGAAGTGCGGCTGCGGCGCCTGCTGATGACTTCACGGTCGTCAATGAAGGCGATAATACGCTTAATGTAACGGATATTACAGAAAACGACGCCAATGATGTCGCAGTTGTCATCTCAGCTGATGACTCCTGGGACTCTGGTGAAGACAAATTCCAAAATACCACGACTGCATACACGCCCGGAGCAATATCGTTCGATATGTCCGGGGAAGATGTCGGGGAATATACAGCCTATCTATTCAGTAACGAAACTGACTCGGCTGACCTCCCCGACTTGGAAGATGCAGACGCCACTCAGACAGTCCACGTCGCTGACTACCACGACAATGGTCAGGCGACTGGTGAAACTGAGTACGATGCTCTAGACGGCGAGCGCTTCTGGCAGGGTCAGGAGTTCATCGTCGGTGATCTGGACCCGGCAGCCACTATCGACGTAATGCGCGTCGATGAAACCAATGATTCTGGCGCGGTTACTTCCCAGAGCCTCGAACGGGAGGAGCCAGTCAGGGACGATGGTACGATCACCGTCGATACCGAAAATCTGGAGACCGGCGACTACTACCTGAGCGGGGACGGCTACGATGATTCGAATTCGCTTTTCTCCGTCGCGGCTCAGGACTTCGCCGCAGAACTCGATGACGGTGAAGTTCTCCTAGACGACTCCGAAGAGATCGAATACTCCTCGAAGCGCGGCACATGGGACATGTATGTTACGTCCAGTGGCCTTGATGTCGAGCAGCTTGAGGATCTTTACTCGGACGTTGGCAGTGACGTTGTAGAGGAAAGCGATGATGACTACGACGTGAAAGTCACGAATGTCCAGGCGGATACTTACGACCTGACGCCTACCACGGATGTCGTGGACACTGGTGACTACACGCTCGAGCACGAAGTCGTTGACACTGGTGTGACTGAGTCGGTCGACCTCTCGGTCACTGAATCCGAAGGAGCGGCTGACTTTGCCCAGTCCTCCGTTGACGTCGCACAGGGCGATGTCGCTGAGCTGACGATCGAACTTGAAGATTCAGACTTCGCCACCGTGCGTATCGGTGACGAATCTGATGATGGTTACCAGCTCAACTTCACCGTCGAAGATGATGGCGACGATGAAGTGACGGTGTACTGGAATTCCTACCAGGCAGCTGATGATAATCTTGATGATGCCCTGTGGGTGAACACCGAGGATGAGGACGACGAGATCACCCATATTGATGAGGACGGTCACGTTACTCCTGGATCGATCCTCGACACCGGTAGCTACGAAATTGCTACCGTTAACGGTGAGGAGCAATATGAAAATGTGGTCGACTCCCCTGACAACATCGGCACGCTATACCTCGAAGAGCGATCCACTGATGCAGTGACTACGTGGGTTGCCTCGTCGGAGAACGCCGATGTCGATGATGTCGAAGAATTGACTGCGGCAGTCGAAGACGGCGCTGTAACTGAAACGAATACTGTCGCGATGGGTGAGCTCCTTGGGGGTTCAGCCGGTGACACGCTCATTACCCAGGTCAGTGCGACTGGCCTCGATGGTATGATGCGGACTGCAGAAGGTGACCACGATGGCGTTATCGGCACCGCCTTCGAGTCCCAGCTCACGACGTATGACGACAACAGCTCGAGTGACGCCTTCGGCAATGTGAATAGCACAACTGGATACAGTCTCTGGATGGAAGAGGCCAACCCTGGGGCGAACCAAGACGCGATAACGGCTGACCTCAACGAAACCGCGATTGAAGAGGTCTTCTACGACGGTGAAGGCAACTATTACGTGGTTGTTAACACCCAGAGTCTCTACGAAACCCAGGACGAAATCGAAGATGACGACGAGTTCGAAGTCTCCTTCGACGTGAAGGATGAATTCCTGCTCGATTACGATCAGGATGACTGGGACGATGACGACGTGGACAATTACGAATCTGCCACGACGGACGTTACCTTCCAGGAGCCTGAAATCGAATACGATGTTGAGGACGTCGACGGTGACGACTACGTGACCGTTGAGGCCGCGGATGGCGCAGCCATCTCCGGCACGACTAACATCGCGCCTGGTAGCGAGATCGATGTTCGCGCCACCGGTGAAGACGACGCGCGCTTCGTGAAACAGCAGAACGACATCGTCGTGCAGGAAGACGGCACGTTTAGTGCCGAGTTCGACTTCAGCGACCGGGCGGTCGACGAGGAATTCACTGCTCGCGCGACTGGCGCAACGCTGAACGCACTCGAACAGAGTGACCAGGAAGCGGACGGCATAATCGTGGAGGCGGTCGAGGAGACCACCACGACGGCAGAGCCGACCGAGGAGCCGACTGAAGAGCCGACTGAGGAACCCACGGAGGAGCCTACTGAGGAACCGACCGAGGAACCCACAGAGGAGCCAACCGAGGAACCGACTGAGGAGCCCACGCAGACGCCCGGCTTCGGCATCGCAGCCGCGATGCTCGCGCTGATCGGTGCTGCCCTCGTCGCGCTCCGCCGTCGCTCCTAAATAGCTAACCACGCCTCGCGGGCGTAACCCGCCATCCGACCCATCACCGGGTCGATACCCCTACCCAACCCTTCTTTCGGACGCGAACCGGACAGCGACAGCCACGTTCGTATTCTACCCGATACCCGATTTAGCGCGACGATCCCGACGTATTCGTCGACGGTGCCGTCGACCAGGCCCCGAACGTTCTTGGAATCCGTGTTCGGCGAGTTCCTCACTTGCGCGTTCAGATCCCGCATCGACGGCCGTTTGTCCCCGTTTCGTCTGCATCGGGTGGTGCCGCGGCGATGCGGCGAGTTTTGCGACAGTGGCCTTGGCCACACCCCTAACGTGGAAGTGAACCCCTGCTGTTCGGATTCACGATAGGTGGATCGCCGACGTCGACGAGCTCGAGCGCCCCGTCTTCCTGGACGGCTGCCGGGGTGCTCATCGCTGACCACCTGCCTCGATGGCGGGATCGTCGAACAGCGGTTCTCCGGAGTCACCGCGGACGCCTTTCGGGGAGAGTCCGGCGTCTTCGGGGCCGTGTTCGTCGAGAAAGTGCACCCACCGCTGTTCGAAGGCGTCGAACTCGTGGCCACAGAACGGGCAGGCGATAAGTCGGAAGTGTTTCTCGGATCGCTCGTAGGTCGCGATCTCGATGGAGCCCCGACGGGTTTTGTCGGCGCTCATGCCGCCGCACCCCCCATGAGAATGGCGGATTTACATCTGCTCTTATCGGCTATAAAGCCCACAGAAAGGCTTAGGGTGGGTATGGGACCGCCCGGATTTGAACCGGGGTCACGAGCACCCAAAGCTCGAAGGATACCAAGCTACCCTACGGTCCCGTACGCACACCTATCACTCCCGAACGTAAAGCGTTTCGCTAGCCCGTTCGGGGGCGAGCACCGCCTTCCCCATCGAAGCACCACCGTTCTCCCTATCTTTAAGCAACCCTCCCGAGAGTTGCCTCCATGGAAGTCGCCATCATCGGCAGCGGCACCATCGGATCGACCGCTGCCTACACCCTCGCGTTGGAACGGCCAGCCCTCGATATCACGCTCGTCGACGTCGACGAGGACCTGGCCGAGGGACACGCCATCGACACCCGGCACGGACGCTTGCTCGCGTCCCTCCCACAGTTCGGCAACGCTGGCAGCACGGGCTCGATCACCCACGCCGGCCCCGAGCCGAGCGCCATCGAGAGCGCGGACGTGGCCGTCGTCGCCGCCAGCGTCGAACGCCCCCCGGAGTCGGTCCAGCAGAACGGCCGCTCGGCGTTCCTGGAGGGAAACCTCGAAATCGCCCGGGAAGTCGGCGAACTGCTCGCCGAACGCGACCCGTTACCGGTCGTGGTCGTCAGCAATCCGATGGATCGGATCACCCACCGGGTCTGGGAGGCCACGGGCTGGGACCGCCATCGGATCCTGGGGTATTCGCTGTGCGAAACCGCCCGCGCGGCGGATAAACTCTCGGAGCGCCTCGACGTTCCCGCTGCGGCTATCTACTGTCCGGTCGGCGGCGAGCACGGCGAACACGTCGTCCCGATGTTCTCACAGTGTACCGTCGACGGCGACCCGGTCGATCTCTCCGAGGCGGACGAGGCGGCGGTCCTGCAGTACGTTCGCGAGATCGCGTACGACGTCATCGAACTCCGGGGCCCCGAGGATTCCACCCGCTGGCTAACCGGCCAGGGGATCACGCGGCTCGTCGGCGCGATCCTCGACGGCGGCGTCGACGGGCGGCCGATCACGGTCTCCGTCCCGCTCGACGGTGAATACGGCATCGAGGGCGCCACGTTGAGCGTACCGGTCGAGATCGACCGATCCGGCGTCAGCCGCATACTCGAGTGGGACCTGTCCGCCGACGAACTCGAAGGGCTCCACGCCGCGGCCGACGCCATTCGGGCGGACATCTAACGGAATCGCCGCCTCCCGTTCCGACTGTCTAAAGAACGACGACGCAACCGGCGTCGTCTCCGCGGCCGAGTTCAGGGCGAGGATCCGACGATGAACGAACGGCCGAGGGGGATTTCGGGGGCGGATGTGTTGCACCAATCGAATCCTGTCCACCAGAGCCCCCGAGGACAAGACACTTGCATGATTGACACCAAGTACGCATATGGTCACCCCACCAGAACTGGCCGTCCTGGGTGTCATCCTCGTCGCCCTTCTCGTCGCCTACACCCTGGTCAAAGCCGTCAAACCGTTCATCGTCAACGCGGTCCTCGGCCTGGTCGTCATCCTCCTCGCCGGATTCTTCGGGTTCGGCGTCAACATCACCTGGGTCGTCGTGCTGGTCGTCGCCATCGGCGGCATCCCGGGCGCGCTGCTCGTAATCATCCTCGCACAGGTGGGACTGGTCTTCGACCCGGCGCTCCTCGCCCCGCTGCTCTAATCCCGCTCGTCGAGAAGTTCGACGTCGGCGACGACGTCGAAGGGGTCGTCGCCGCGGTGCACCGCTTCGATGATGGTGAACGCCGACTCCGGATCGAGGAAGTGCCGCGTCACCGCACGCCCTCTTGGCGTCGGTGACAGCCCGTCGATGAACTCGTATTCGATCAACCGACCGAGCGCTTGCTTCGTCGGGATGTCGCCGAGCATCCGGTCGTTGAGCGTCTTGACGGCGGATCCGCCGACCGTGACGTTGGCCAGGGTTTCCTCGACCGCCTGCGCTTCGTCGTAGTGGGCGACGACGTTCTCCATCTCGCCTTTGAGCAGCATGAACGCGACCTCGTCCTCTGTCGCGTCCATGCTCCCGTGGTAACTCGCGTCGGGTTCGATCAGCAGGTAGACCTTCCCGCGGTCGTGATAATCGGGGCGGCCGGCCCGACCGAGCATCTGCTCGAACTCCTGGACGGAGAGCCACTCGATCCCCATCGCGAGCGTGTCGAAGACGACCTGGGAGGCGGGGAAGTCGACGCCAGCGGCGAGGGCAGCGGTCGTCACGACCGCCGCGAGGTCCTGGTCTGCGAACTGCCGTTCGACCTGCTTTCGGTTGCCGTAGTCGAGGCCGGCGTGGTAGGCGGCGGAGGGATAGTCGAGTTTGCGACTGATCTCGTGACAGCGCCGACGCGAGTTGGTGAAGATGATGGTCTGACCGCGGTACCCTTTCGACGATGTCCGGTCGAACTCCCTGCGGACGAGTTTGTTCTCGATGCGCGCCTTCTCGGCCTCGTCGGCGAAGGTCACGTGTCGCTCGATGGGGACCGGTCGCTCCTCGAACTCGACGAGGTTCGCCTGGAGGTGCTCGGCCAGGTGTCGGGGGTTACCGACCGTCGCGGAGAGGTAGATCCACTGGGCGCCCCCGTATTCCTGCTGGCGGTCGGCGCGCTGTTCGGTGTAGTACTGAAGCCGGGAGATGAGGCCGTCGAGACGGTGGCCGCGGTCCTCGTCCTGGAGGGTGTGGACTTCGTCGATGACGACCGTGCCGATGTCGCCGAGGTCACGGCCGGTCCGGAGGGCGTGATCGATGCCCTCGTAGGTACCGACGATGACGTCGGCGTCGGGGTCGAAGCGACCGCCATCGTCGCGGAGACGACTCGCTCCGACCCGGATGGTGACGTCGGCGAGGTGGCCGTATTCGGCCTCGAAGTCCTCGTGTTTCTGGTTGGCGAGCGCGACCAGCGGGACGAGAAAGAGCATCTTGCCCTTCCCCGAGAGGTGGCGGTGGAGGCCCGCTATCTCGCCGATGAGCGTCTTGCCGGTCGCCGTCGCGCTCACGACCAGCTGGTCGTCGCCGTCGACGAGGCCGTTCTCGACCGCGAGACTCTGGACGGGGAGGAGGGTATCGAAGCGGTCCTCGAGCAGCGACTGGACGCCAGGGTGGAGGTCGAGGTCGCTCACCGGGACCGGGTCGACCTCGTCGGTCGTGGCCGATATTTCGTCGAACTTCGTGAGGTCGGCGTCGAGGTTTCCCTCGAGGAGGTTCGTGATGCGGTCGAGGTCCTGGACCTCGAGGAGGAGTTCCTCGAGGCGTTCCTGGGCCGCGCCGGTGAGCTGTCCCGTAAAGGAGAGTTCGCGCTCGAGTTCGCGGATCGCACAGTCCTGGCAGATGTGCTCGTGATCGCTTTTGATCGCCGTCTCCCCGGTGATGGGTGAGTACCGACCCCGGTTCGCACAGAGCCGGCAGGTCCGAACGACCTTCGCGTCGAGTTGATAGCCCTCGAGCATCGCCTGGAACTCCCCACGGGCCCGTTTGGGCGTCTGCTGGGAGATGCGGATCCTGCCCGCTCGCCGGGCGATCTCGACGAATTCGTCTGGCTGGCGGGGGTCTTCGCTACTGCCGTCCTGGATGCGGAATTTCGCCGGTCGTGGACCGGCACTCGTTTCGGACAGTTCCACGCGGGCACGGAAGAGCCGGTCGCCATCGCGCATCGGGACGACGAGAAATTCGTCTCCGAGACCGTGGACGAAGAGCGTATCCACCCGCTGGAGCTGCTGTGACACGATGCCCGCTACGGAATCACGGTATTTCAGCGGTTCGCTGTGCTACTCGACCATCTCGATTTCGTCGTCCTCGTTCGGGACCACACAGATGAACGAGACCGGTTCGTCGCCCTCGTTGCGATACCAATGGACGGTCCCCCCGGGGACGAACAGCGAATCGCCAGTCTCGACGACGTGCTCTTCGTCCTCGATACCCACGACGTAGGGCCCGGAGATGACGTACTGCTCGTGTTCGACCCGGTTCGTGTGTCTGGGGACTTCGGTACCGGGATCGAGCCGGAAGCGGCGCATCGCGTAGTTCGGTGCGTCATCCGGGCCGATCAGGACACCCTTGTACATCCCATCGGCAGCGTCCTGTTCTTCGTACGCCACGTCCTCGCCTCGTCGGAGCAGCGGTTCGGGGGCTGACATACCTGCATGCACTCGGGGCGGCCACCTAACGCTATCGCCACCGCCCTTTATGCTCGCGCGTCCGGTACTATTGGCTATGCGAAGTTTCCGGATCGGGAGCGCGTTCGGCATCCCCATCAAACTCGATATTACATTTCTGCTGATCCTCCCCGTCTTCGCCTGGATCATCGGTTCGCAGGTCGGGCAGTGGGCGGACATTCTCAACGGCATCTGGAGCCTTGGCCTGGACGGGGCCGCGCTGACCGTCGGGACGCTCCCCTGGATTCTGGGTGCCATCGCCGCCATCGGCCTCTTCGTCGGGGTGGTCCTCCACGAACTCGGCCACTCGCTGGTGGCCATCCGGTACGGCTATCCCATCGATTCGATCACCCTCTGGATCCTGGGCGGCATCGCCCAGCTCTCCGAGCAGCCGGAGGACTGGCGCCACGAGTTGCTCATCGCTATCGCCGGCCCGGCGGTGAGCGTTCTGCTGGGCATTCTATCCTTCGCCTTCGTCTTCGTGGTCCCGGCCGGGATCGACACCGTTCGGTTCCTGCTCGGCTACCTCGCTCTCGTCAACCTGACCCTCGCAGTGTTCAACCTGTTACCGGGGTTCCCGATGGACGGCGGTCGGGTGCTCCGGGCCCTCCTCGCCCGGAATCGCCCCTTCGCCCGCGCGACGCAACTCGCCGCCGAGGTGGGCAAGGCGGTCGCCATCCTCATGGGGCTCGTGGGGCTGTTCGGCGGCAACCTCATCCTCATCGCCATCGCCTTTTTCATCTACATTGGGGCCTCCGGCGAGAGCCGGCGAACGGTGATGAACGCCGCGTTCCAGGGCGTCACCGTCTCGGAGGTCATGACGGCCGCCGCGGACCTCGATACGGTCTTCGCGGACCAGTCGGTAGCCGAACTGGTCGAGGAGATGTTCCGCCACCGCCACACCGGCTTCCCGGTCGAACGCGACGACAGGATCGTCGGCATGGTGACCCTCGACGACGCCCGCCAGATCACGCCGGTCGAGCGCGACGCCTATCGCGTCGAGGACGTGATGTCGACCGAACTCTACACCATCCCCCGCTACAGCAACGCCATGGACGCCCTGGACACGATGCAGAGCAACGGCGTCGGACGGCTGCTCGTCGTCGACGAGAACGGCGCCGTGGTCGGCCTCATCTCGCGGACCGACGTCATGACCGCCTTCAACGTCATCACCTCGAGCGGGAACTCACTCGCCAGGCCCAGCGTCGACGAAGACGCCGGTGGACAGTCACTCTGATCGAGGGCGTTCGTCGAACGCCTCGAGCCACCCCGTGACGGTCTGCTTTAGTGCCCCGGTCGTACTGCCCACGTTCAGGAGCGAATATCCGTTCGCCGCCTTCTCGTTCACGTCGTCCATCCCGAACCCGAGGCCGCCGACCGGGACGCCAGCGTCGATCGCGGCCTCTCGGACCGTCTCTACCGCCGCAGCGACGTCGGGATGGTCGAGTTCGTTCGGCTGTCCGAGGGCGACCGAGAGGTCGAGCGGCCCGATGAAGACGAACCCGAGTTCGGGGACGGCGAGGATGTCATCGATGTTCTCGACGGCCGCCACAGTCTCGATAGTCGTCCCCACCACCGTCTCGGCGTCTTCGGTTTCGACGTACCCCTCGACCTGCCCCCACCGCCGGGCCCGCGGTGCGGCCAGTCCTCGGTCCCCCGGGCCCTTCTCGTACCGAAACCGGGCCGACCGAACCGCGGCCTCGACCTCGCTCGCGGTCTCGACCCGCGGGAGGAAGACGTTCCTGACCCCCAGGTCCAGGGCCTTTCGCACCAGCGTCGGGTCCGTATCGGGTAATCGAAGGAGCACCTCGATGCCACTCCGTTCCGCGGCCCGGAGCAGGTTCGCTATCGTGGGGCCGTCCCAGGGATCCGGCCCACCGTGTTCGAGGTCGATCCAGACGAAGTCGAGGCCGAGTTCGCCGTAGAACTCGACGAGCGTCGGGTTGTACGTGTTGTCGAGAAGCCCGAGTGCGACCGTCTCGCCGTCGAAAGCAGTCGCGAGGCCGTTTCCGTCGACGGTTGCGTCCATACATCAAATTCAGACATATTGACAATAAGTTCCGCGGTTCGTCGGTTGGTCCGTGTGAATCGGGGGTGGGTTCGACCCCACTGTTATCGTTCAGTGTCTTCGATAGGCCGATCGATGACCCAGTTCACGAGGCGCTTCCCGACAGTTACGGGGACGTCGCCTGGGGTCCACAGTAGCCGTTCGACGAGGACCAGTCCAACGGCGACGCTGATGCCGGTGAGGCCGAGGGCAGTTCGCCCGTCCAGTAGGAGTTGCAGGCCGTAGATCCCGATGGGCAGGGCGAAGACGAGGGTCGTGCCAAGCGTGATGAGGTCGACGATCCCCAACCGTTCCATGGTTCCTCCAGGTCGTCCGGTCGTCTATGTCTTTCCGTCGCGGGTGCGCAGGGTAGCGCACCCGCTCTCAGGAGTTGTTCGCAGTGAAGGTCCAGGTGCGAGAATTGAACCTCAGTCGGGCGTGCTCGCTTACTCCGCTCGCTGCGCCCGCCCTCCCTGATTCAATTCTCGCAGTCCCTTCTCTCCTCACGAGACGTCTCGCGGTCGCGCAGGTCAGCGCGACCGCTCCCCTGGGATGTTCGGAGAGAAGGTCCAGGTGCGAGAATTGAACCCGCGTCTCAGCCTCCACAAGGCTGAAGGATAGTCCACTACCCCAACCCGGACACGCAATAGGGTCTACAGTCGCTCGAAGTAAAATACGTTACGACATCGGGGCTCTCCGAGTGCCACTCGCGCACTCCCCCTCGATACGCTTTTCCGCCCGAGACGGCTATCGCTCTCCACGCGTGGCCATCACCGACAAGATCTACGTCAAGAACCACCGGCAGTTGGCCTCCCAACTCGAGGTGTCCTTCCCCAAGAGCGCCTTCAACGGCGCCACTCTCGACATCCTCTTCCAAGGCGACCTCGAGAAACTCGACGAGGCGTCCCGCGAACGCGTCCTCGATTTCAACCAGGACTTCCTGGATTGCACCTGCGATTCGAACCCCTACTGTGGGCACCCGGAGCGCAAGTTCATCGCCTATCTCCTCGACCTGCGCGCCCAGGGCCTCGATCCCGAGTCCATCGTGGACGTGATGTCAGAGGACTACATGCTGTACGCGTATCCGGGGGACCTCTACTCGTTCCTCGACGACGCGGTCCGCACGCTCGAGGCGGTCGAAGAACTGGCGGACGTCGAAGGAGAAGCCGGTGCCGCCAGACGGGCAGGGGAACGCAAACGGGAGTTGCTTCGCTGAGTCAGCCGATCGTGAACTGTTCGTCGAGCGGGTCGTTCGTCTCGAGTTCGTCGTCGAGTTCGTCGAGGTGGATGACCTCCTCGACGTCGTCGTCCGAATCGAGGCGTTCCCGGAGGGCGTTGATGTACGCCTTGTGCTCGTCGAGCTGTGCGCGCAGGTGTTTGGCCTCCAGTTCCAGTCGCTCGTGCTCCCGGACGAAGCTCTTCGGGACCATGACCTTCGGCGGGAACTCCGAGTCGACCGCCTCGGCCTGATCCTGTGGCACGACCCGAATCTTCCCGTCGTGGGTGATCAGCGAATCCACGTAGTCGCGGAAGACCGCAGAGAGCGAGAGGTCGCGCTCCTCGGCGATGTCACGGAGCGCCTCGAAGGCGTCCTCGTTCACCCGGAAGGAGATGGTCTTGTTCTTGTTCCCCATTATGTCTTGCTAGTCGGCCCCTGACGAACTTAAGCGTTCGTCAGACGCTCAGGACACGGTCTCTGCGGCGGCGTCCTCGCCGGGTTCCGCCTCGAGGCTCTCGAGTGCCTCGACGACGGCGTCGCGGTACCCGTTCACGTCGGTCTCGTACTCGCGACGGGCCATCTCGGCGTACTCGTTGCCCTCCTCGTCGAAGCGGCCGAGCCGGTCGAGTGTCCGCTCGGCGGTCTCGACGACCCAGCGGTTGCGGGTCGCCTCCCCGACCGCCGTGATGGACTCCGGCCGCACGGAGACGTTGACGGACCCGTCGTCGGTCTCGTAGGTCCGGGGTTTTCCTACGACGGCGACGTAGGTCGGCGTCTCGAGTTCGCGCAGTGCGGTCGCGGCTTCCGGCTGGTACTGGCCCGCGTACACGAAGAACGTGCCCGTCGGGTCGACGACCCGACCGCGCCAGTACTCGTTCTCGTTGCCGATGTCCTCGGTCTCGGTGAGGGTCCCGACGAGGAACACGCGGTTGACGCGCTCGCCAGTGGGTAACAGCGCGTACAGCGGTGCACGCTCGTCGTCGGATTCCTTGAAGGTGTGCGTGGCGTCGTTGAATTCGGCGGCGAAGACGCGGCGGGCGACCTCGCGCGTCGGGGTCTGGCTCTCGCTCATCTACATCGACCTCGCTTTGATGAGGACGGCTTCCGGGTCGGCCTCGACCCCGATCTCCTCGACTTCGTTGGCGAGGACGTACCGCCCCATGGTCGGCCCCTGAATGCGATAGTACCGACCCAGGATGGCCTCGGCCATCTCGTCGACGACGACCGTCGTGTCGAGTGCGTCCTTGGCCATGTCCTTGGCCGATTCGAGTTCGATGTCGGTCAAATCCTCGGTGGCCTCGCGGTCGAAGATGACCTCCTGAACGGACTGGCCGTCGTCGACGACGGCCTTGATGCGGAGGTCGAATTCGCCGTCGACCTCGCCGTGTTCGGAACACCGGCCGTTCTGGAGGACGCGGGTGCAGCCCTCCTCCGGACAGCGCTTGATGAGGCCGCTCCCCGACTGGATGTCGACGAGGGCGCCCTCGATCTCCGATTCGTTGTCGCCGACCTCGATGTCCTCCTCGAGTTCGGTGATCGTCGTCGTCCGGTTGAGTTTGATGGAGTACCGGCCCTGGTACTCGTCGGTGACGACGTTCTCGAGCCGGTAGACGGCACCGTCCTCGAGGCTCGGAAGGTCGGATTTGGCCCACGCGGTGAACTTGATGGTCCCGGTCTCGTCGCCGACGAGGCCGACCTGTCCGACCGCGTCGCTGCGCGCGTCCCAGAGGTCGACGACCTTCACGGTCACGTTGACCCACTGTTCTTCTTGGTCGATCTCCTCGACGGTCACGTCAGTGTCGCTCCCTCGTCCGAGGTCGTCGCGGTCGAGGCCGGCCTCATCGAGGTAGTGGTTCTCGACGCTTCGGCGCGCTTCGGAGAGCGGTACCTTGTAGTCGGTCACCAGTCGTTCGAGACGGCCTTCGACGTCCTCGACGGAGACCTCGAGGTGGTCTGAAAATTGCTCGTAGATGGATTCGGCGGTGTCGTGTACGTCGCTCATGGGTGTTCGTCTCCGCTTGTTTTCGATGGGAGACAGCCCGAGATTGGGTGGCTTCGGTTATAAACTCTGCCTGGCCGAACTGGCTGGTGCTGTACAAGGCCTATGTCGCTGGCCCCCGAATGGACAGGTATGCCAGAGTCGGACGTCCTCGAACGGCTCCGCCGGGCCGCCAGGCGCGCTGGCCGGCAGGTCGCCAACGTCAGGCGGGAGTACCAGCAGGGACGTATCGAGGGCTCGTTGCCGACCGATTCGGCGGGGAACGTGCGGATCGTCTGTCGTCGGTACGCCGAGGAGCGCGCCGTCGAACTCGAGGACGGCCATCCGGAGTGTTACGACGACGAACACCCCGCCTGCGAGAGTTGCGTGGAGGACATCGCCGAGGGCGTGATCGAAACGTGGTGACGACCGTCGCCGTCATCCTCGCGGGGGGAACGGGGACCCGTCTCTACCCGGCCAGTCGATCGGATCGCCCGAAGCAGTTCCTGTCGTTCGGTGGCGAGCGGTCACTGCTCCAGCAGGCCGCCGACCGCGCCGGGTTCGCCGACGAGACGTTCGTCGTAACCCGTGACGCGTACGCGGGGCGCGTGGCGGAGCACGTCCCTGACGCGACCGTCCTCGTCGAACCCGAACCGAAGAACACGGGCCCTGCTCTCGTGTTCGCCGCCCATCGTGTACGGGAGGTCGTCGAGGACCCCGTCGTGTTCGCCCTGCCCAGCGATCACGTCGTCGGGTCGGGATTTGTGCCGACCGCCACCCACGCGCTCTCGGTCGCCGAGACGACCGGCGGTCTCGTGACACTCGGGGTCGAACCTACTCGCCCCGCGACCGAGTACGGGTACATTCAGCCAGGAGCCGTCGTCGATGAGTATGCGCCAGTGATCGAGTTTCGCGAGAAACCGGACGCCGAGACGGCCCAGCAGTTCGTCGAACGGGGCTATCGGTGGAATGCCGGGATGTTCGCCTTTCGACCGGACGCCCTCATCGACGAGGCGAACGATTCGTCACTCGCGCCGCTGGTCGATGCCCTCCGCGATGGTCGCCCCGATAGCGGGTTCGACGCGGTCGAATCGACGAGCATCGATTACGCGGTCCTCGAGAGCGCCGAGGACGTGTTCGTCGTGTCGGCCGACTTCGTCTGGGACGACCTCGGCTCGTGGGATGCACTCGAGCGCGTCCTCGACGACGGGGCGGTACTCGGGGACGCACTGTCGATCGACGCGGCGGGGAACGTCGTCGCCAGCGACGGCAAGCACGTCAGCGTCGTCGGCGTCGACGACCTCGTCGTGGCGGCGTACGACGATCGGGTCCTCGTCGTCCCCAAGGCCGAGGCCCAGCGGGTCCGCGAAGTCGTCTCGGTACTTCGGGAACGGGACGCGTTCTGACCGGCGCCGGAACCGTTTTGCCAGCCCCGGGCGAACCTGGCGCATCGATGGATTCGTACGACGTCGTCATCGTCGGTGCCGGTATCGTCGGTTGCTCGGTCGCTCGCCACCTCGCGTCCGACCACGACGTGCTGGTCATCGACGAGGACCAGGTCGCCGCGGGAACGACGGCCAGGGCATCCGGTCTCGTCTCTCCGGAATACGACCTGAACGGCCATCTCGATGCCGCAAAATACGCTTCCGAACGCATCTGGAATCTCGATGGGACGGGGCACTTCACGGTCTCCGAGGGGCCAGGCCTCTCGCTCGTGAGGGCAGACGAGGTCGAAACCGACCGCGACAGGGTCGAGCGTGCCCAGGCCGCCGGATTCGATGCCTCCTTTCACGAGGTCGACGAGGTGGCAGATCGGCTTCCGGACGCGTTCGACCTCGGGTCGTTCGCGGCAGTGGGAATCTACGAAGACGTCGGCTTCGTCGACCCCTATACGTATGCGAGGACACTCCAGGGCGAGGCCGAGGCGGACGGTGCCGAGTTTCGGACCGGCGTTCGCGTCGAGGGTGTCACGGCCGACGGGGCGGTGACTGGCGTCGATACCGTCGACGGGCACGTCGCTGCGGACCACGTCGTCGTCGCGGCCGGGTGGCGCACGCGTGATCTGATCGCCGAGCACGTGGCGATTCCGGTCCGGCCGTTTCGGTACCAGACGGCGACGCTCGAGGTAGACGTCGACGTCTCTGACTTCCCGGTCGCGTGGGAGCACGAGACGTTGCTCTACTGGCGCCGCGATCTGAACGGCGACCTCCACGTCGGTGGGCAGCCCTACTTCGTCGACGACCCTGGCTCGCTCCGAACGCAGGTCCGCCCCTCGTTCATGGAGGCACTCGCCCAGGACCTACCGCGGTACCTCCCCGCGGTTGACACCGCTCGTGTCGTCGCCGAGGACACCTGCCCGATCGGCGACGCCGCGACACCGGACGGCAGGCCCATCGTCGACGCACCCGCGGACGGGCCGGATGGCCTCGTCGTCGCGACCGGGATGCACGGTTTCGGCATCATGCTCGCCCCGCTGGCCGGCGGAGCGGTACGCTCGCTCGTCACTGGTGAGTCGGTGCCGTTCGACATCGACCCCTATCGAGTCTCGCGATTCGACGATCGGTCGACGACCTTCGGGTCGTCGTATATCGATTAGGCTTCCGGTCGTGACCGCACCCGCATCGTGCCGTCGCTCGTGACGCCGACGAGGAGGTGAGATCGGATCTCGCGACCGGCGATGGCGTCCCCGGCGTTGTCGCTCACGAGTTTCATCACCTCGGGTGCGGAGTACGGTACCTTCACGCCGTTCTCGTCGCACGCGTCGTAGACGCGGTCCGGCACCTCGTAGAGGTCCGTCCCCGGTTCGATGTCGATCTGGACCGGGGCCTTGAGCGTCTCCGCGAATGCGACCGTCTCTTTCGCCCGGGCGATGTTGTCGCGGGCGCTCGATTCGACCTTCGAGACGTTCGCCCGGGAGGTTCCGAGCACCTCGGCGATGTCCGCCTGGGAGATGTCCCGTTCCCTAAGAGCCAGTACCTCGGCCTGGCGACGGGTCAACACGCTCGTATCGGGGTCGAATCCCGCCGTGGCGAGGATCACATCGACGTCGGGAACGTCCGCAGTCATGCCCAGTCCTTCGAACCCGACCAGAAAAAAGGTGCTGACCCCGGCCCGGATCGACGCGCTAGCTGCCCCAGAAGTTCTCGCGACTGCCCAGGCGGGGGTTGTCCTTCTTCTTCGGTCGGCGCTGTTCGTCTCCCTCCTCGTCCGTCGATTCGGATTCTGCGCCGTCTTCGCCCTCCTCGTCCGCCTCGGGTTCGTCGGGAAGCTTCTCGATGAGGTCCGCTCGCGCGTAGTTCGACTTGACCGTCGTCACCTCGGCCTTGACCCGGGCGACCGGCAGGACGCCGTCGACCATGATGACGAAGCCACTCTCGGCCTGGTGGCCGACGCCGGCACCGCTCTCGTGCATGTCGGTGACCTCGATCTCGACCTCCTGGCCGGGCACCACCGGTGCCGTCTTGAGGTCCTCGATGGGCTGGCCGTAGTGGTTACACCAGTCCATGCCACTACGGTCTCCGAAGTGCTGGCACCCCATCCCAGCGATCTGCTCGGAGAAGTTGGGGCAGTCGTCGGCGAGCGGACAGTCGGGCATACCATCGGGTAGCGGCCCACGACTCAAATCCCTTACGAGAATAGAGCTGCCGCCATCGATAGGACGTTTGAGGCCGTCTCCACTCGTTTCTCGCCGGTATCGTATGGAAGATCGTGCGAACAGGTGGTCAGGGTGGCGACCGAAGGGAGCCACCTATATGCGAACGGCGAACGCAGTGAGCCGTGAGCAGGGAGGTGGCCACCGGTCACCTCCTTGTGTGCGAGTGGCGAAGCCGCGAGCAGGGTGGCGCCGGCAGGCGCCCCGAACACGTTCAGTCCCGGAGCGGGCGACCACGCTCCCGCCGAGTTCGCTCCGGGCCGTGTGTTACAGCATAGCCGCAGTTGGTTCGATTTCGGTATTTGAACCTTCGCAAATGCGATACATTTTCAATTTTCTCCACAAGCATTCGCGCACCGAGGGGCTCGAAGAGCCCGGGAGGTGCGCGATTCACCGCGCCGCAGGCGCGGGCCGACGAACCCCCGAAGGGGGTGAGGACGGCTTTTGGCGGAGCTTTTGCCAGGGCCGCGCTTCGCGCGGCCCGCTGCAAAAGGTCCTACTGCGTAAGCGTTTTTGTTCCACACCGGCTACGGTATATCACTATGAGCCAGGGGCCCGACGACGACCGCCTCGAACAGCTTCGCGAGGAAAAGCTGCAGGAGCTACAGCAACAGCAGGGGGGTGAGGGCCAGGAGGAGGCCGTCCAGGCCCAACGCGAACAGGCCGAGGCCCAGAAGAACGCCCTGCTCAAACAGCACCTCACCGACGGCGCCCGAAAACGCCTCAACACGGTGAAGATGAGTCGCCCGGACTTCGGCGAACAGGTCGAACAGCAGGTGGTCGCGCTCGCCCAGTCGGGGCGACTCCGCGATAAGATCGACGAGGCGAAGATGAAGGAGTTGCTCAACGAGCTCAAACCCGACTCGACGAGCTTCAACATCGAGCGGCGGTAACGCGGATGCAACTCGGCCTCCTCTACTCCGGCGGCAAGGATTCGTCGCTCGCGGCGCTCGTCCTCGACCGCTTTTACGACGTCACGCTCGTCACCGCCCACTTCGACGTCACCGAGGACTGGCGATTCGCTCGCGAGGCCGCGGACGCCGTTGGATTCGACTTCGAGACGGTCGTGATGGAATCGGACGTCGCCCAGGACGCCATCGAGCGGATGCTCGAGGATGGCTATCCGCGCAACGGCATCCAGACGGTCCACCAGCACGCCCTGGAGACCATCGCCCAGGTCCCGGCCTTCGACGCTATCGCGGACGGGACCCGTCGTGACGACCGCGTCCCCACCGTCTCGAGGGCGCAGGCACAGAGCCTGGAGGACCGCTACGACGTCGATTACATCGCGCCGCTCTCGGGGTTCGGTCGCCACGCCGTCGACCGACTCGTCGACGCGGAACTCGACGTCACGGTGGGGCCGAGCGAGGAGATCAGCAAGGCGGATTACGAGAGCGAACTCCGTGCCCTCATCGCCGAGGAGTACGGCGAGTCGGCCGTCGCCGACGTCTTCCCCGATCACACCCAGACCGTGGTGAAGGGGCTCAGCAACTCGGGCTGAGGTCAACGGACAGATTCAAGCGCGGCGTGGTCGAAACCGGGTACATGTACGACCGGCTCAAGGGATTTCGCGACTTCTATCCCGGTGAGATGAGTGCCCGGCGAGCGGTCATCGACTCGCTCGAGGCGACCGCCCGGGGCTACGGCTTCCGCGAGGTGGGGACGCCGGCCCTGGAACGGACACGGATGTACGTGGACAAGAGCGGCGAGGAGATCGTCGACGAACTCTATACGTTCACCGACCAGGGAGGGCGAGACGTCGCGCTCACGCCGGAACTCACCCCGACGGTCGCACGGATGGTCGTGGCGAAAGGGCAGGAACTCTCGAAACCCATCAAGTGGTTCTCGACGCGCCCGTTCTGGCGCTACGAGGAGCCTCAGCAGGGACGCTTTCGCGAGTTCTACCAGACGAACGTCGACATCTTCGGGTCCGCCGAACCGGCGGCGGATGCGGAGATACTGGCGTACGCCGCCGACGCCATGACGGACCTGGGTCTCGACGCAGCGGACTTCGAGTTCCGCGTCTCCCACCGCGACATCCTCGGGGGTCTCCTGGAGGCCGTCGACTCGGACGTCGACCTGCGGGCGGCCATCCGGGCAGTCGACAAGAGCGCCAAGGTCGAGACCGCGGAGTACTACGACCTGCTCCACGAAGCGGGGCTCACCTACGACGAAGCCGAGACGGTCGACGAGCTCCTCGGGACCGACGACCTCGACGACCTCACCGACTTCGCTGGTACCGACCGCGTTCGCACTGCGGTCGAGAACCTGCAGGCGGTCCTCGAGGCGGCCGAGGACCTCGGCGTCCGCGAGTACGCCACCCTCTCGCTGGAGACGGCCCGCGGGCTCGATTACTACACCGGTGTGGTCTTCGAGTGTTTCGACTCCACCGGCGAGGTCTCCCGGGCGGTCTTCGGCGGTGGACGATACGACGACCTCATCGAGAGCTTCGGCGGCCAGTCGACCCCCGCGGTCGGCGTCGCCCCGGGCCTCGCCCCGCTCTCGTTGCTCCTCCAGCGCGCCGGGGTCTGGCCCGAGGAGACGCCGACGACGGACTACTACGTCCTCCAGGTCGGCGACACGCGAGCGGTGGCGGCAGCGATCGCCCGCGACCTCCGCTCTCGGGGCCACGTGGTCGAGACGGACGTCTCCGCTCGCTCGTTCGGGTCGCAACTCCAGTACGCAGACGCCATCAACGCCGAGACGACCGTCATCGTCGGGGAACGCGACCTCGAGAACGGCGAGATCACGGTTAAGGACATGGTCTCGGGCGACCAGGTCGCCGTCCCGGTCGAGGAGTTCCCGGGCGAAAAGACCGCGCCACGATACGGGGACTTCGTGTAGGCCGGGCTATCCTCCCATGCGAGCGTTCAGAATCGCCTACGACGGTCGCCCGTTCCACGGGTTCCAGCGTCAGCCCTCGGTCCCCACCGTCGAGGACGCCATCTTCGACGCGCTCCGCGCACTGGAAATCTTCGAGGACGACAAACCGCCAGGCTACAGCGCGGCCGGGCGGACGGACGCCGGCGTCTCCGCACGCGCACAGACGGTCGCCATTCGCTCGCCCGACTGGCTCTCGCCCCGTGCCCTGAACGGCGAACTCCCCGATTCCGTGTGGGCGTGGGCGTCGGCGGACGCACCAGACGATTTTCACGCGACCTACGACGCGCAGTGGCGGGAGTACCGCTACTTCCTCTATGCCCCCGATATCGACGACGAGCGCGCTCGGGATGCGCTCGCTGCACTCCGTGGCGAACACGATTTCCACAACTTGACTCCGGACGACGAGAACACGGTCAGACGGCTGCGGGGTGAGATCGTCCGCGATGGCTCGTATCTCGTCGTGACGCTTCGCTCGAGCGGTTTCGCCCGCGAACTCGTCAGGCGCGTCGTCTCGCTCGTTCGGGCCGTCGGGTCCGGCGCCGCCCCGGTCTCGAAGGTGGCGACGGTGCTCGGGACGGAACCGATCGACGGTCCCGAGGGCGTCCCACCCGCGCCGGCCTCTCCACTCGTCCTTCGGCGCGTCGCGTACGATGTCTCCTTCCACGTCGACGAGGAGGCGGCCCGGGCGGCCAGGTCACGGTTCCACGGGGCGGCGGTCGAGAGTCGCACTCGCTCGAAAGTCGCCGACGCCATCGCCGCGGGGATCGATACCGCGACCGAGTCGCCACGATAGCCAATTACATACCGGGGGCCGCCCCTACGGACGTGGTATGTCACGTGTCCCCGAGCGCGACGAGATCGACGACCGATACACGTGGGACCTCGAGGCCATCTACGAAACCGAAGAAGAGTGGGAGGATGACTTCGAGTCGGTCCAGGAACGCCTCGCCGACCTGTCGGACTACGAGGGGCGACTCACCCGAGACGGTGAGACGCTACTCTCGGCTCTCGAACTCCGCGACTCGGTGATGCGGACCCTGCAGACCGTTGCCGCGTACGCCCGGATGCGGTCCGACGAGGACACCCGCGATCAGCAGTACCAGGCACTCTCCGCCCGTGCGCAGACCCTCGGCTCGGAGGCGTCGAGTGCGGTCTCCTTCTTCGGCCCGGAGATCCAGTCCGCGGACCCCGACGAGATCGCGTCGATGATCGACGCGACACCCGGCCTCGAGACCTACGAGCATTATCTCGACGACGTGCTCCGACGCAAACCGCACACCAGATCGGCGGCGGTCGAGGAAGTTCTCTCGGAGATCGGTGAGGTGCTCGGCGCCCCCAGCGACATCTACGGCATGCTGACGAACGCCGACCTCACCTTCCCGACCGTCGAGAGGCCCGATGGCACCGAGGTCGAACTCTCCCAGTCGAATTTCACCGTCCTGCTCAAAGAACCCGACCGCGAGTTCCGCCAGACCGTCCACGAGACGTTCTTCGAGGAGTTCTCGGGCGTTCGTAACACCATCGGATCGGCGCTCAAGTACCAGGTCAAGACCGACGTGAAGACCGCCAGGATCCGGGACTACGAGACGGCCCGCGAGGCGGCACTCGACGATCCGAACATCCCAGTCGAGGTGTACGACGCACTCGTGGAGACCGTCGAGGCGAACCTCGGCCGTCTCCACCGCCACGCCGACCTCAAACGCCGGTCGCTCGGGGTCGACGACCTCCGATCGTGGGACCTCTACATGCCCGTCGCACCGGGCGAATCGCCCGAATTCGAGTACGAGGAGGCACGCGAACACGTCGTCGAGGCCGTCGCACCGCTCGGCGAGGACTACCAGGCGCGCGTCGCGGACGGACTCGATTCTCGCTGGGTGGACGCCTTCGAGAACCGGGGCAAGCGCGCCGGGGCGTACTCCGGCGGGACCTACGACACCCAGCCGTACATCCTCCTCAACTACCAGGACGACATCTCCTCGATGTACACGCTGGCCCACGAACTGGGCCACTCGCTGCACTCCGAGCTCGCGAGCGAGCACCAGCCCTACGTCTACGCCGACTACGAGATATTCGTCGCCGAGGTCGCCTCGACGGTGAACGAGGCGCTGCTCACGGCCCACCTCCTGGAGACCGTCGAGGACCCGGCAGTCAGGGCCCACGTGCTCAACGAGTACCTGGAGCGGTTCCGCTCGACCCTGTTCCGCCAGACCATGTTCGCCGACTTCGAACACCGGATCCACACGCTCGCCGAGTCGGGCGAGGCACTCACGCCCGACCGACTCGACGAGGTCTACGGCGAGCGCAAGGCAGCGTACTACGAACCCGCCGTACTCGACGACCACATCGACCGGGAGTGGATGCGGGTCCCCCACTTCTTCTACGATTACTACGTCTTCCAGTACAGCACGGGCATGTCCGCGGCGGTCGCCATCGCGGACCGCATCCGCTCGGAAGGGGAGTCGGCGGCCGAGGACTACCTGGACGCGCTCAGACTCGGCGGGAGCGAGTATCCCATCTCGGTGCTGGAGACCGCCGGGGTCGACATGACCTCTCCGGAGCCGATTCAGACGGCACTCGACGTCTACGACGAGCAACTCGACGAGATGGCGGCGCTCCTCGAGGAGGAAGGCGAACTCGAGACGTAGCAGGGTCGCCCGCCCCCTTCGACCTACGCGTCGACGCCGAGGTCATCGACCCAGGGACAGAGCGGATCGCTGGCGAAGGGGCTCCCGGTCACGGCGTGTGCCCGCGAGCGCGACCCGCCACAGAGGTCGCGGAACTCGCAGGTGCGACAGGAGCCGAGGAGTTCGTCGACGTCGCGGATCTGCTCGAAGAGCGCACTGTTCCGGTAGATGTCGACGAGGTCGCGATCGGTCACGTTGCCGCCGGATTGGGGGAGAAAGCCCGACGGATAGACCTCGCCCTCGTAACTGACGAAGACGAAGCCCTCACCGGCCCGCGTCGAACCGACCCGAACCCCTCGCCCCGAGTCCGTTCGTTCGACCCGGTCGGCCACGCGACGGTAGTGTGGGGCTTCGACCGTGATGACGCGATAGGGGGCGTCTCGCTGGCGCCGATAGAGCCACTCCATCACCTCTAGCGACCGCTCGGGACTGATCTGCGCGAGGTCCTCGCCCCGGCCGATGGGGACGAGGAAGAAGACCTCCCACATCGCTGCTCCGAGGTCCTCCATGCGGTCGGCTATCGCTGGCAGGTCGTCGACCGTGTTCGCCGTCACGGTGGTGTTGATCTGGATACCGAGACCCGCGTCGGTCGCCTGCCTGGCCGCGCGCGTGATGGTGTCGAACGAGCCCTCCTCGCCCCGGAACTCGTCGTGGGCTTCGGGGGTGGCACCGTCGAGCGAGAGGGCGATGCGTTTGACGCCACTGTCCGCGAAGCGCTCGATGGTCTCCCTGGTCAAGTTCTCGGTCGGGGCCGGCGTCGCGGCGGTGGGAACGCCCCTGTCGGTGGCGTACTCGATCAACTCGAAGAGGTCGGGGCGCTTGAGCGGGTCGCCGCCGGAGATGACGAAGATGGGCGAGGGATGGCCGAACTGCGCGACCGAGTCGACGAGTGCCTTTCCCTGCTCGGTCGAGAGCTCCGCTGGATCGCGGTCCGGCTGGGCCGACGCACGGCAGTGGTCGCACTCGAGGTCGCAGGCTTGCGTTACCTCCCAGGTGACGATGAGCGGTGTGTCGCTGTAATCGCGGCCGCCCGGGTGTCCGCCGGGATGGCCGCCAGGGTGGTCCCCGTCGGGCATGTTTACTGCGTACTCGCCGGTGCGTATAAATGAACATAGCCGATGGTCGCTCACTGGGAATGCGTTCGTCCCAGTGTTCTTCGATCGCGTCGGACGGATGGCTGCCGTCCGGCGGCGACCGAGGGCGAATCGGCGTTCGCACACCCAAAGGAACTTCTTTCTCGCGGCCATAGGTCCGAGCGGATGTCCCGCAGTCCCATTCTGCCGGACCGGCCGACGCTCGACCTCGACCCAGAGCTAACGCCGGAGGAGCGCCTGGCCGCACTGACGTCGCATTACCGGGACATTGTGAATGTCCAGCAGCAACTCGAGACGCAACTCGACCGTATCGAGGAGCAGCGCGATCATCTCAGAGAGGAGGTGGACCGCCTCCAGCGCGAGAACGAGACGCTGAAGACGGCGTCGCTGTACCTCGCGACCGTCGAAGACGTCTTCGACGAGGGTGAGGCCGTCATCAAACAACACGGGAACAATCAGGAGGTCCTCACCGAGGTCTCCCAGGAGATACACGAGACAGTCGATATGGGCGACCGGGTCGCCATCAACGACTCCTTCGCCATCCAGGAGGTGCTCGACGACGAGACCGACGCGAGAGCCCAGGCCATGGAGGTCGAGGCCTCTCCAGACGTCACGTACGAGGACATCGGTGGCCTGGCCGAGGAGATGCGCGAGGTCCAGGAGGCCGTCGAGGACCCGCTCAACAACCCCGAGAAGTTCTCGGCCGTCGGCGTCGAACCGCCGAGCGGCGTCCTCCTGCACGGCCCGCCGGGCACGGGCAAGACCATGCTCGCGAAGGCCGTCGCGAACCAGACCGACGCGACCTTCATCAAGATGGCCGGGTCCGAACTCGTCCGCAAGTTCATCGGCGAGGGCTCTCGACTCGTCAGGGACCTCTTCGAACTCGCCGAACAGCGAGAACCCGCCATCATCTTCATCGACGAGATCGACGCGGTGGCCTCGAAGCGGACCGATTCGAAGACCTCGGGGGACGCGGAGGTCCAGCGGACGATGATGCAACTGCTCTCGGAGATGGACGGCTTCGACGAGCGCGGCGAGGTGCGCATCATGGCGGCTACCAACCGCTTCGACATGCTCGACCGCGCCATCCTCCGCCCGGGTCGGTTCGACCGCCTCATCGAGGTGCCAGAACCGGACCAGGAGGCCCGCGCCGAGATACTCAGAATCCACACCGAACGGATGGCGCTCGCCGACGAGATAGACTACGAGGCGTTGGCCCGCCAGACGGAAGGCTTCAACGGGGCACAACTCCAGAGTCTGACAACCGAAGCCGGGATGTTCGCCATCCGCGACGACCGCGCGACGGTCACCATGGACGACTTCCGTGCGGCCCGGGAGAAACTCGTCGACGACGCGAACTCGGACTCGCCGGCCTACACGACCTACATTCACTGAACTGGGACTGCAGAAGGACGCCGGGACCACCGAACCGACACCGCTTTTCGACGCCTGGCGCAATCACACAGTCATGACCACGATCCGGGTCGTCTGGGGGACCGGTACCGGTCCGACCGAGATGGCCGCCTACGACGCCGCGCTCGCCGATGCGAACGTCCACAACTACAACCTTATCGGCGTCTCCTCCGTCGTCCCGGCCGAGGCGACGGTCGAGGCCGTCGGGACCGCATCCGACCTCGGCCCGGCGGGGAATCGTCTCACCGTCGTGCAGGCCCACGCCACCGCGGCGGGACCGCAGACCGTCTCGGCCGCGCTCGGGTGGGCGACCGGGCCGGGCCCTGGTCTCTTTTACGAGGCCGCCGGCGAGACCGACGCCTCGGACGTCGAGACTCGGGTTCGCGAGGGATTGTCTGCGGGGGAGGCGCTCCGTGACTGGTCGGTGACCGATCGATCGGTCCGATCCGTGAGCAGAACCGCCGACTCGGGGGAGTACGCCGCGGCGGCCGTTCTGGGCGTCTACGGGGAAAGTCGCAGCATTGTCTGAGACCGGAAAACGTTTTCAGTGGTGGGCCAGTAGTGAAGCGAGATGAATGCGAACACCCCCTACGTGGGGCAACCGGGCGATGACACGACGGAGTCCGTCGACCTGACGACCGCCCAGCGTCGGAGTCTCGAGGCCCGCGTCTCGAGCGTTGCCGCCCGGACCCGGACCTTCCTCCCCGACGAGTACGTCGTCGGGTCCAACGTGGGCACCGGCTCCGGCGGCGTACGGGTTACGGTCTCGGTCCACCCGCCAGTCGGGAACCCCGTCAGCGCGGGTTTCGACCCGGACCTCGATGCAGAGGAACTCATCACCGACGAGGACGTCGACGAGGTGGCCCGTGGCCTCGCGGCGAGTGCTGCCCTCCAGGTGAAACGAGCGATGGGCGACGACGTCTCACAGACGGCGCGATGAGACGATCGTTTTCACGGACTGCGCTATGGGACGGCCGCGCTCACAGCACGCTCGATAGGACCACCGGTTTCTGAGCGAGAACGAGTCCGTAGAGCCGTGGTTACTGGGCGCTCCCTGACTGCGTTCTCCCGCCGGTCGGCGGTGCACCGAAGAGCGCGTAGACGGTCGGAACGACCGCGAGGAGGCCACCTGCCTTGAATCCGGTGGCGAGGGGATAGCCCAGCAGTCCTGCACCCACCGCGCCGACGAAGAAGGCGAACGGGATGGCGAGCAGGAGCAGGTCGTACAGGGAGAGGATCGGTCGTCCGCCAAACGGTGCGATCCGTGGTGCGTCTCGCGCGACCATGAAACTCACCTCAGTTGTCTCTAGAACAATTCGGAATACTTAAAACTATTTTCAAAACCCTGATGTAGGGTGGCGATAGGTTATGTCGTTCTCATCTGGTCGCGGCGTCGATGGCCTGCGAGAGGTCCGCGACGATGTCCTCCGCATCCTCGATACCGACCGAGAGGCGGACCAGGTCGTCGGTGACGCCACCCGCGCGTTTCTCCGCGTCGGTGAGTTGCTGGTGGGTCGTCGAGGCGGGGTGGATGATCAACGTCTTCGCGTCCCCGACGTTGGCGAGCAAACTCGCGAGTTCGACTTCCTCGGTGACCCGTTTGCCCGCCTCGTAGCCGTCCGCCAGGCCGAAGGTGATCATGCCACCGTAGCCACCGTCGAGGTACCGCGACGCGGCCTCGTGGGTCTCGTGGCTCTCGAGGCCGGGGTAGTTCACCCAGGAGACAGCCTCGTGGTCCTCGAGGTACTCCGCGACCGTCTGGGCGTTCTCGACGTGCTGGCGGATTCGAATCGGGAGCGTCTCCAGTTTCTGGAGCGTGACCCAGGCGTCGAACGGCGACTGCTGGTTGCCCAGGTCGCGCAGTGCCCGGGCGCGGGCCGCCGTCGCGAAGGCGACCTCGCCGAACCGCTCTTGGAAGTCGACGCCGTGATAGGCGGGGTTCTCGCCCGATATCTCGGGATAGTCGGCCGCCTCCCAGGGGAAGGTGCCGCCGTCGACGATGACCCCGCCGATGGTCGACCCGCTGCCGGTGATCCACTTCGTCGTGGAGTGCCAGACGATGTCCGCGCCGTGCTCGATTGGATTGGCCAGCACGGGCGTCGCGAAGGTGTTGTCCACGACCAGGGGTGCTTCGTGCTCGTGGGCCACGTCGGCGACGGCCTCGATATCCGGTGTCACGAGCGCCGGATTGCCGATAGTCTCCAGGTGGACGAACGCGGTGTCCTCGTCGATGGCCTCCGCGTAGGCCTGTGGGTCGAGTGTGTCGACGAACCGGGCTTCGATACCCCGTCTGGAAGCAGTGTGCGAGAGGTAGGTGTGGGTCCCGCCGTAGATGGCCGAGGCGGTGACGATGTTGTCACCGGCCTCCGCGAGGAGGAGGGTAATGGTGTCGAAGGCGGCCATTCCGCTGTTCGTGGCGACCGCAGCCGCCCCACCCTCCAGCGTGGCGATACGCTCCTCGAGCATCGCGCTGGTCGGGTTGCCGAGTCGGCTGTAGATGTTGCCGGCCTCTTCGAGCGCGAACAGGCTGGCGGCGTGTTCGGCGTCGTCGAAGACGTATGAACTCGTCTGATAGATGGGCGGTGCGCGTGATTTGGTCGTGGGGTCGACCGTCTGCCCGGCGTGGACGCTCTCGGTGGCGAGGCCGCGCCGTTCGGGGTCGTGGTCGTCGGCCATATCGCGACAGAACGGCCCGGAGTAAATAACTGTGGCGGATTTACTTCACAAAATAAATGTCCAATGGTAATATCCAATAGGGTGGGACGGCGGTCTCTCCAGACGTCGATGGCGGGCACTCACGGGCTCAGATCGACGGGTAGAATTCGTTCGAAGAACCCCCTCGGACTACGGGTGTCCGTCTCTTCCGGAAGTCAGCACGACCGCCGGCCTGAATCGTTATTTCCCCCAGAACGGGTCCCGCTTCCGCCGCGTTTCCAGGTACTGACTCAACGCCTCGCGCTCGTCGGCCGGCAGGTCTTCCCGCAACTCCTGTTCCAGCACCTTCGCGTGCTTCTCCGGGAGGTCCACCCACAGGACGTCGCCCTCGTCGATGTCTCGTCCCACGGTCGGACCGTCGATGGAGGCGGCGAGTTGCTCGCCGGCGCGGGCTTCGTCGACGTCTTCGCCCTGGTCCTGAAGGCCCTTCAGCACGCCCACGCGCGTGAAGTCGTTATCGTCGGTGAAGTAGCCGACCGGGACGTTGCGTTTGAGCGTGCCGGAGGATATCTCGACGCCGACGACGGCGGGGTCGTTCTGCCGGAACACGTGGTCTTTGAGGATCCTGAAGCGGGCCGGGCGGATGACGTTCTCGAAGACCGCCTCGCGCTGGGCCGTCTCGATGGCCTCGACGTGGCCCTCGTACTCCTCGATGAGCTGATAGATGACGTCGTTGCGGAAGACCTCGACGTCCTGCTGGTCGGCGCGGTCGGCCGAATCGCCCAGCATCTCCACGTTGAACCCGAGGATGGCGCGATAGGTGTCGTCCTCGACGGTCGTCGCCACGCTCACGTCCCGCGGGGCGATGTCCCCGACCTCGGCACGCATGACCGGTATCTCGGCCTCCTCCAGGGAGTTGACCAACGCCTCGAGGCTGCCCAGGGTGTCGGCCTTGACGACGATGCCGTCTTCGGCGGTCTCCACGGCGACCTCGGCGAGTTCGGCGGTCACCTCTTCGATGACCGCTTCGAGGTCGCGGTCGCCGACGACGCGGACCGGCGCCCCCGCCATGGCGTCGTCGAGAGTGGGGGCGGCAATTTTCACGCCAGAGGCGGCGGCGATGGACTCGACTTGCTCGAAGCGTTTCTCCGTCCGGATCTCGGCCAGTTCGCGCGGTTTGAGGAGAGCCCGGACGGTGGTGACGATGGGGTCGTTTTTCGCGCCGACGACGATGGTGTCGTCCTCGGCGATGGTGCCGTCGTAGAGGATAACGTCGAGGGTGGTCCCGAAGCCCTGTTCTTCTTTGACCTCGAGGACGGTGCCGGCGCCCGGGCCGGTCACGTCGACTTCCATCTCCTCTTTCATGTACCGCTGGGAGAGGCCCATGAGTACGGTGAGCAGGTCCGGGACGCCCTCGCCCGTCTCGGCGGAGACCGGGATGACGCCGATGTTCTTGCGGAAGTTCTGCACCCGCCAGTAGAGATCTGAGGAGAAGCCGGCATCGGAGAGTTCCCCGATGATGTCGTACAGGCGCTCGTCGAGGTGGCTTCTGACTCGGTCGGACTGACTGTCGTAGCTCGGTTTGATGGGCGAATCGGGCTGGGGATTCCAGCCGGGGACGGTGTCGACCTTGTTCGCCGCGACGACGAAGGGCGTCTGGCTGTCCTGGAGGATCGCGACCGCCTCCTCGGTCTGTGGCTGGAAGCCGTCGTTGACGTCGACCACGAGGATGGCGATGTCGGCCAGAGCCCCGCCGCGGGCGCGCAAGGTGGTGAACGCGTGGTGGCCCGGCGTGTCGATGAACAGGAGCCCGGGGAGATCGAACTCGGTGGGGTCGACGAGACTGCCGGCGACGCTGGAGACGACGTCGAGGGGAACGGCAGTCGCGCCGATGTGCTGGGTGATGGCGCCCGCCTCGCCCTCGATGACGGTCGAGCCGCGGATCTTGTCGAGCAGACTCGTCTTTCCGTGATCGACGTGGCCGAGGACGGCGACGATCGGTGTTCGAAGGTCCGATGGGGTGGGAGATGGAGCGTCAGACATGGGTATGGCGAGGAGAACCGTCGATACTCGAACACGCGGCGTCGGGGAATTTAGTTCCATCGCCCTGGGACGGCGAGTTGTCGTGTGGTGTGCGGTCCATTCACGGATATCTCTCCGTTGATAAAGCTATATCCGCCACACACGCGAATCCATCACTCGAGACACGTCGCCCCAGGGGATCGCCGACGGAAGCTGTCGAGGGCGATTCGTCGGGGAGGCTGCAACCGGAGACGATTCGTAGAGGAATGGTGCCCAACGCCGCTATCTTTCGAAGCACGACGCCTGCCATCGACAGGAGGGTCGAGTCATGACTCGATCGCGAAAAGGCCGCTCTGCCCCCTCGAAGGTTGCCCAGTGGGTCCTGATCGCTGGACTGTTCATGATCGTCGTTTCGGCGCCACTGGCCGTCCTGCTGAGCCGTGCTATCTCCCCCACCGCCCCGACGTGGGTGGGCATGGTTCCCCTCCCCCCGATCGAGCAGCCCTTCGACCTGTTTCCACGCCTGAGCGAAGCGGGGTTCGACGTCACTCGCTGGCTCTGGGGATTGCTCGCTGACTTCCTGGGCGTGGTCTTCGCCGTCGTCTACTACCTCGTCCTGTTCACAGCCGTGCTCGGTACCGGTTTCGCTGTGGCCGGGGCACTCGGAATTTCGGATCGACGCGAGATAGCGAGGACCGTCAGACGCGCTCTCGGCCTTCGTATCATCCAGATTCTGGCCGGGGCCTATACGGTGATCGGTCTCACCATCGTGTATCCGGCGACGGTCCGGCTCGGGCTGGAGGTCTTGCTGACGGTCTCGCTCTGGCTGGTGGTGCTGGTGGCCCTGGTGACCGTCTGGGGATACATCGAGTCGGCGGACCACGTCCTGGCCCGGATCGCCCTCTGGTACCCGCTGACGGTCGCGCTCGTCGTCCTCCCGAGTGTGGTCGTGGGAATCGTCTCGCCGTCGGCCAGGCCCCTCTTCGTGCGGGTGAGCGGCGTTTTGGCGAGGCCACTTCTCGAGAGCGGGCTGGTTGCGGGATTCCACGTCGGGTTCTTCGTCGACCATCTCATCCCGACCACGGTCGCATATGGTGGGTTCTGGGTCGGGGTGGTGCTCGTGATGGGGTGGTTCGTCGGTGTGGTCACCGAGGTATGGGCGTGGCTGCCCGGTCGACTCGTCTCACTGGGGGCATCGATCTGGAGACGGGTGCGTCGGCTCGGCCGAGGCCTGTTGGACCGATGAGTTGACGCTATCGAGTCCGTGCGACCGATCGACGAAACGGGTGGCTCCCGTCGAAGCGTCAGCCGTCCGTGTCACGCGGTGCGAAAGTTTACTAATCTCTCCGGATAATGGTCGGGACATGGCCGACATACTCGCCGAGAACCTCTCTGGAAAGGCCGTGATGGGCTCCGACGGCACGGAGCTCGGCCGGCTGTACAACATCTCGATGGACCTCAAGAGCGGCAAACTCCACGACCTGCTCGTCGAACCGCTCGAGGACTCCGACGTCCAGCTCGATTTTCCGATGGACGACGAGGGGCACTTTCGCATCCCCGTGGGTCGCGTCCAGGCAGTGAAAGATTACATCGTCATCGAACGCTAGATGTACGTCCTCGATACGTCCGCGTTCATCCACGAGTTCGACACCGACGAGTCCGTCGCGACCATCCCGGCGGTCAGAGACGAACTCGACGATGCACAGGCGTACCGATACGACGCCATGGAGGGGGCGGGGATGCACATCCAGATCCCCGACGAGAACACCCTCCAGACGGTCCGACAGGCCGCGAAACGAACCGGTGACGCGACCGTCCTCTCCGAGACCGACGTCCGACTCCTCGCCGCTGCACTCGAACTCGATGCGACCCTCGTGACCGACGACTACGCCATGCAGAACGTGGCGGACGACCTCGACCTGGCCGTCGAGGTCATCGCCCAGGAGGGCATCGCCGAGCGCCGCGACTGGCGGTTCCAGTGCCAGGGCTGTGGCCGGGAGTTCGACGAACACCGCGAGCGCTGTCCCATCTGTGGCAGTCAACTCGCGAGAAAGAACCCCAATTAGTCGAGGCACTCGATACCGTACTCGATCAACTGCCGGGCGACCTCCTCCTCCGTCGTGTCGTACTTCCTCGCGAGAGCCGCGACCCGCCTCCCCAGCCGGTCGTCACAGACGACCGTGAACTGTCGCTGCATGTGCTGTGGTACCGCTTCAGACCCCGTAAAGCTACGTCAGACGTCCGTCACATCACGCCGGTCGTGAGCGCCAGGTACGCCAGTCCGAACTGGATTGCGTTGTACGTGCCGTGGACCAGTGCGGCGACGACTACGTTGTCGGTCCGCTCGTAGACGACCCCCAGGACGAGTGAGATGGCGAACAGCCGGAGTAGCGTGGCGAAGATGGCCGCCGCGCTCCCGGTGGCGTAGGTTGGCAGGTGGATGGCGGTGAATACGAGCGTCCCGACCAGTACCGCCGACCGGCGAGAGAACCCCTCGTAGAGGTACTTCTGGACGATGTTCCGCGAGAGCAACTCCTCGCCGGGGCCGATGGCGAGCCACGAGAGGGGGATGAACCAGAGCAGGATGGCGGGATTTCCACGGGCCGCCTCGATGAGGCTGTGTTCGGTCGAGGGAACCCCGAGGAGGGCGCTCAGATAGCTCACGGCGGCGAGCACGGCGAACATGCCGATCACGCCACCGATCACGTACAGCCAGCCCCGTCGGTCCGGCCATCGAACGTCGATGTAGTCCAGGCCGAGGTCACGCATCCGGAGGAACCCGAACGCGACCAGGCCCAATCCCAGGCTGAACAGGACGGTACTCACGCCCTGCTGGAGCACCAGTCCCTCTATCGGCAGGAGCGTGAGGCCGGCGATTGCCACGACGAATCCCACGAGGAGTCCCGTCACCCCGATGGCGAGTGCGGTGAAAGAACTGACCCCCTTCCGCACGAACGTCTGCCGATCCAGCCCCAGCCAGTCCGCGTACGCGACCCCCACCCCGACGATGCCGAGGACGAACGCGACCGGCAGTCCGGCCCCGACCGAGAGCGAATCGGCGGCCTCGACCGGATACAGCAGCGTCACCGCCGCGGCGATGGCGAGACCGCCGGTACCGACACCGGCCAGGATAGCGAGTCGCCGATCCTCGACCCCGTATCGACGGGCGCCGAACGCGACGATCGCGACGAGTGCGGCCACCAGCCCCGGGACGCTCCCCACACCGTCGGCCGCGAAGACGCCGTTCCACTCGACGAGACTGGCCGCCACGCCGAGACCGGCGAGCACGAACCCGACGGACGGGACGAATCGACCCATGGCCCGACGAACGGGCGCCGCGCTAAAAGCGTCTGGTTTTCCGGAACGTCACTCCACGAGCAGGCGATCTGTCTCCGGGAGCGTCTCGCCACGGAGCAGCTCACGAGCCCGCTCTTTGCCCCACTCCACGGCGGGCTGGGTGAACGTCTCCACCTCGTAGAGTTCGCCGGCGAGGATGCAGGCGGCCTCCATCTCGTAGAGCAACGATCCGAGCGATTCGGCGTCGACCCGGTCGATCGATACCCTGACGTTCGGTTGGCCGGATCTGGCCAGGCTGGCTTCCGTGGCTGCGAACTCGGCGTCGAGGAGGTCTCGAAGCGAGTGGCCGCCGAGGTAATCCAGGCCGGTGAGATCGGCCGGCGGGATGGTCGCGTCGGGGCCCTCGCCGACCTGGAGGAGGGTGACGACCTTGTCGAGCGGACCCGCGCGGTAGAGCTGTAACTGGGAGTGCTGGTCGGTCGCGCCGAGGGCCCGGATCGGCGTCTGGCCCAGACCGTCCTTGCCCAGGCTCTCGGCCCACAGCTGGGCGAACCACTCCGCGAACGGGTCGAGGGCCTCTGCGTAGGGCATCATCGCCACCATCGACGCCCCCCGCCGGTCGAGGGCGTACAGCGTCGCGCCGTAGGCGTACGCGGGCGTCTCGAACAGTGACCCGGTCAGGTCGGCGGCCACCGATCTGGCCCCAGCGAGTACTCCCTCGATGTCGACACCCGCGATCGCCGGGACGGCCAGCCCGACCGTCGAGAGCACCGAGAACCGGCCGGGAACCCCGTCCGGCACCTCGAGTGCCGGCAGATCGTGTTCCGCTGCGAGGTCGCGCAGATTTCCATCGGGCCCCGTCGTGACGAGTGTCCGCTCCCGCCAATCGACGCCCGCATCGACCATCGCCTCCCGGACGACCAGGAAGTTGGCCAGCGTCTCGGCGGTGGTACCCGACTTCGAGACCACGTTGACGACGGTCTCGGACAGCGGGAGGTCGTCGAGCAGGGATTCCACGTGGGCCGGATCCACGTTGTCGAGGAAGTACGCTCGCGTCCCGTCGCCGAGTGCCGCCGTGAGCGTCTTCGCGCCCAGGGCACTCCCGCCGATACCCACGGTGAGCACGGCACTGACGTCCTCGAATGGCGCGACGGCATCGTGGATGGCCTCCGGGTCCGTGGTCTCCGGGAGGTTCAGCGAAGCGTACCCGAACGAATCGGCGTCGCGACCGTGCTGGATGGTCTCGTGGGCGCTGGCGACACGGTCGTCGAGCCGGTCGAGGGCCTCGCGCGGGACGCCGATGGGCGACGTCTCGGCGAGAGCGTTGGCGATATCGACGCGCATAGAGGTACCGCGGGCCGCGCGGGTATAGGGTGTTGCGCTTCGGTTCCGTAACGCGCAAATGCCAGAGCGGTCTATCCAGATTCGATGCCCAGCAAGTCGGGGACGTTCCTGGTGACCGCCGCGGACGCGGACAGCGTCGTCCTTGCCGACGTGACTGACAGCCAGGTTCATACCCTCGGGGAGAATCCGGGACTATCGGTCGACGAGGTCGTGGATGCCACGATCGCCCCGGTCCCGCCGATGGAGGCGGTCTGGACCGTCGAGGACCTCCGGGAGACCCGCAGTATCGCCGTCGAGGTGAGCGACGAACGGCCGACGAAGACCAGTCGCGACCTGGCCGCGACCATGGACGAGGGGGACCTCGAGACCCGCGAACGGGCTGGAACGGGCGCCATCCACGTCATCACGGTGCCGACGGACCTCACCGACGCGGCAGTCGACGACGTTCGCGAGGACGAGTCGACGCTCCGGATGGCCGCCAGGCTCGGGGTCGACCGGGTCGAGATCCGCGCCTCGCCGGGCGTCGTGACGGTGCGATATCTTCCCTAACCGCCGTTATCGACGTCGAGAGCCCGTTCGATCGAGTCGACCAGGTCCTGTGCGCGGGGGATACCGAACACCGCCGCGATGGCCGCCCCGACCCCGTCGAAGATGAGGTCCCTGATGGTATCCTCGACACCGTACTGGACGAGCACCGCCTGCTGACCGGTGGCGAGCGCCAGTTCTCGGGCGAGGAACTCGAGGACTTCCCAGAGAACGCCGGTGGCGAGGGTGAACAGCACGATGAACACGTACATGAAATCCGGGGGGAGGTAGATGTCGTCGACGTGTTCGTCGACGGCTCTGGTGGTGGCGTAGCCGACCACGGCGACGATGCTCGCCGAGAAGGTATGCGTGAGGTGGTCCCACCACCAGACGGCCTCGTACGGACCGGTCATGCCGACGGTGTGTAACAGGATGGCGAGTGTGAGAAGCGACGCGAGCCACGGGCCGATGGTTATCTGGAAGTCGCGTTCGAGGAGGCCCGGGAGCGCCGTGACGGTCAGTCCCAGGAAGCCGTTGATGGCGACGCTGACGTTCGCCGTCCACAGCCCCCAGCCGAGGATGACGGCGATGGTAGCCTGCATGGCACGGACGGCCCACAGACCCAGTCTGGCGGCACGAGGCGTCACGAACGGGGGTACACGCCCGGGGTGGATAATGCCCCGGGTCCGCTACTGATCGGTGATCGCAGCTTTCTGACCGTCGATGGCCGACATATTTTTATTGAACATCGACCTATGGTCGCCAACGATGATGGCCACAACGCACGTGCTGACCGGGGTCGCGATCGCCGCGGCCGCCGCAGCCGTGTCTCCCGAGGTATCGGTCGTTGCAGTGGCAGCGGCGGCCGTCGGGGGTCTGTTCCCCGACCTCGACCTCTACGCTGGCCACCGGAAGACACTCCACTACCCGGTCTATTTCAGCGTCGCTGCTGCGATCGCGGTCGGTATCGCAGCCCTGGGTCCGACGACCCTCACCGTCGCGGGGGCGCTGTTCCTCGTTGCCGCGGCGGTTCACTCGGTGATGGACGCCTTCGGTGGTGGCCTCGAACTTCGCCCGTGGCGCGGGACCTCCGACCGGGCCGTCTACAGCCACTTCCACCGGCAGTGGATCGTCCCTCGACGCTGGATCCGGTACGACGGGTCCCCGGAGGATCTGGGCCTGGCCACCATGATGGCCCTGCCGGCGCTGGCCGTCTTCGAGGGTCCCCTGACGCTCGGGGTGGTCGCGCTTCTCGCCATCTCTGCGACGTACGTCCTGATCCGCAAACCGATGGTCCGGCTCTCCGAATGGCTCGTCGGTCGGTTGCCGGAGGCGGCTCTGACCCACGTCCCCGCCAGGTTCGTCGAAGACCTGCACTGAGTCCGACACGGCGCGACTGGTCTTCCTCGCAGTGTGCCCGAGCCGTAGCGCACGCTGGCCCATCGGCTGTTGGCGGGTAGCCGGCGGTGATGCATGGACATAAGAAACCTTATCCTCCGGCATCCCACACCCGGAACTATGCCCCAGCTCGAGGTCCCGGAGATCGACTTCAGCCGGTACTCGAACCGTCAGTTGGTGGGCCCTCCCGTCGCCGTCATGCTGCTCGCGCTCGTCGTCATCGGGGCGACGTTCGCGATGACGGGGACGCCGGTCGCCCTCGACACCGAGTTCACCGGCGGGACGGAACTTCGGGTCGTCGCGCCAGACGGACAGACGGACGTCACCCAACCGTTCAGCGCGGAGGTCCAGAGCGTCCAACCGGTCCAGACGGAGGAGAACACCTTCATCGTCTCGTTCGATCCGTCAGCGGACCCGGAACAACAACAGCAACTCGCCGAGGACGCCGGCTTCGAGGTGCCGATGTCCTCGAGTACCTCCCCAACGTTCGGTGAGAGCACCCAGCGGATGGCGCTCATTGGGGTGGGCGTGGCCTTCCTCGGGATGAGTCTCGTCGTCTTCGCCCTCTTTCGGACCTTCGTGCCGAGCATCGCCGTGGTCGTCTCGGCGTTCGGCGACATCGTCGTGCCGATAGCGCTCATGAACATCTTCGGGATAAAGCTCTCGCTCGGTACCGTGGCGGCACTCCTGATGTTGATCGGGTATAGCGTCGACTCCGACATCCTCCTCAACAACCACGTCCTCCGGCGCTCGGGTGATTTCTACGAGAGCGTCAGGCGTGCCATGCGCACCGGTGTCACGATGACGGTGACCTCCATCGCCGCGATGATCGTGATGGCCGTCGTCGCCTACCTCTTCGGCATCCAACTGCTGACCTCCATCGGTCTCATCCTCGTGTTCGGCCTCGTGACCGACCTGGTGAACACCTACATGATGAACGTGACGCTCCTTCGCTGGTACAAGTTCGAGGGGGTGACCCGATGAGCGCGATCCGGGAGTACTGGCGGGTGACCGCCCTCGTGGTCCTCCTCCTGTTGAGTTCGGTGGCGCTGTTCGCCCCGGGGCTCGCGGAGCCGGCAGCAGAGGACGGCACGGTGGCACAACAATCCAGCGCGACGAACCTCCAGTACGGGCTCGACCTCTCCGGTGGCGCCCGCGTCCGGGCGACCGTCGACGGCGTCACCGCGACCGGTGTGAACGTCACCCAGGACAACCAGAACGAAATTACGCAGACGGTCGCGGACGAGTTAGACCTTCGGCTGGCCGACGTTCGGGCCCGCCCAGGACAAAACGGCGGGACGGTGGAGGCGTTCGGCGAGGTGAGCGAATCGGAGCTTCAGACCGCCCTCGACAACAGCGGGTACGAGTACGATTCGGTCGACCCCGGTGTGACCGAGGCGACAAGAACGGACATCGTCGAGACGCTCCAGGCAAAGATCGACGCGAGCGGCTTCGCGGCCGCCAACGTCCAGGACGTCCAGGCACAGACCGGCCAGGGAACGCACTACATAGTCGTGGAGGCCGCGAACCGCAACGTCTCGGAGGTCACCGACCTCATGACCAGTCGCGGGGTCGTCACCATCTACGCCAACTTCCCGCGTGACGGCGAACAGGTCAACGAGACCGTCCTCTCCCAGGAGCAACTCCAGGAAGGCCAGATAGGCGTCCCCACGACCGTCAGGGGTGGGCAACCCGCCGTCCCCGTGACGCTCTCCGACGACGTCGCGTCGCAGTATGCGGCGGACATGACCGAGTACGGATTCGCCGACGAGGGCGCCGGGGGAACCTGTGAGTTCGAGAACGGCTCCGCAAACGAGGGGGACTACTGCCTCCTGACGGTCCGTGACGGCGAGGTCGTCTACAGTGCAAGTGTGGTCGAGGAACTCGGTAGATCCTTCGCCAATGGGGAGTTCGTCAAGGACCCGTCCTTCGTCATCACCGCGACGAGCATGGAGGAGGCGCGACAGCTGAACGTCGACCTTCGTGCCGGGTCGCTGCCCGCCCCGCTGTCGGTCGAGGACACGTTCTTCATGGCGCCCAGCATGGGATCGCAGTTCAAGACCTACTCATTGATCACGGGCATCCTGGCGGTCTTCGCGGTCAGCGGGGCCGTGTTCTTCCGGTACCGTGAGCCGCGGATCGCGCTGCCGATGATCGTCACTGCCCTCTCCGAGGTGTACATCCTCCTCGGCTTCGCGGCGACGGTCAATCTGGCGCTGGACCTCTCGCATATCGCCGGGCTGATCGCCGTGGTCGGGACGGGGGTGGACGACCTGGTCATCATCGCCGACGAGGTGATGGCCGAGCAGGTGTCCTCGCGGCGGGTCTTCCAGAGCCGATTCCGCAAGGCGCTCTGGGTCATCGGCGCAGCAGCCGCGACGACCATCATCGCGATGAGCCCGCTCGCCGTGCTCAGCCTCGGCGACCTCCGTGGGTTCGCCATCATCACCATCCTCGGCGTCATCGTGGGTGTGGTGGTCACCCGGCCCGCGTACGGTGACATCCTCCGGCGGTTGCTCACGATGGATCGCTGACCGGCCACCGAACCTTCTTGTACCGGGACCGGGCCACCGGTCGCCATGCGCTGATCGTCACCACCGGGTCGGCCACGCGGGAGTGCGACACACCGCCCGGTGTTCGTGGATTCGCGCTCGGTAGATGACCGAGCCTTCCGATTGCCCCACGTGTCGCCTGTTCGCCACGATAGCCGAACCGTTTTGCCCGTGTAAGCACTCCTCGCCGCATGGAGTACACCCTGCTCGGCGGTGGCGTGACCATCGACGCGGACCTGGTCGCCGCCGACCGGACCGCCATGGTCCGCCAGCTCGACGAGTACGCCGCTGGCGACCGGCAGGCGTTCGACCTCTCGGTCACCTATCCCGACTCGTTTGTCGGGCGAGTCATGCGGGCGATGGCCGAGATTCCGTACGGCGAGACCAGGACCTACGGCGATCTGGCAGAAACGCTGGACACGGCACCAGTCGCCGTGGGGCAGGGTGCCGGCCGGAATCCCGTGCCGCTCATCGTCCCCTGTCACCGCGTCGTCGCGGCGGATTCACTCGGGGGGTACTCGGCACCCGGCGGCGTCTCGCTCAAGGAGCGACTGCTCGCCCACGAGGGCGTGCTCGACTAGAACTGGTCGAGGTCGGCCTGCTCGGCGTCCGAGACGAGACGCTGGCAGGTCGACCACGAGGTTCTCGCACAGTCGGGGAGCTGTCCCGCCGTCGCCAGATAGTCGGTGAGAAAGGAGATCGTCGTCTCGTCGCTCGGGTACCCGCTGCCCAGGTCGGCCTCGTACCCCGCCGCCAGCGATTCGACGTGGGCGTCGCGTTCGACCTTCGCGATGATGCTCGCGGCGGCGACGAGGTCGTCGCTGTCGTCGGCACCGTGTTCTGCAGTGATGTCGAGGTCCGCCCCGACCCGCTCGCGGACCCGGTGGGCGAACCGCACTTCGTCGGTATCGCCAGCGTCGAGGAGGCCGTGGACGCCGTCCCTGGCGACCTGGGAGAGCGCCTCGGCCTGGGCGCGAACGGTCAACGTGTTCATGTCGGTCTGTGGGTCGTCGATGACGGAGGTGGTGATCTCCGCGACGCCGACGTGGACGTCCGGGTCCTCGCGGAGCGTCGCGGCCAGGGCCTCGCGGCGAGCGGGACTGAGCCGTTTCGAGTCGGCGACCCCGTCGGGGATGGTGTCGGGGTCGGCGAGCACCGCGGCTGCGAACATCGATCCCAGAACGGGCCCCTTCCCGGCTTCGTCGACCCCAAATCGCATGCTTCGGCACTCGACCGCCGGCAGGTTAGTCGTTTCGTCCCGACGCCCGGTAGAGCCGAGTCGCCCCGCCCGCGGCACGCTCAGTCCCTGAAGAAGTCGTCGTCCTCGAACGGTTCCGACTCGCCCTCGACGGCCAGTACGTCGAGGTGGGTGACCATCGCGTCGACGTCGAGGAGGCCGGCCAGGCTCGGCTCCGTCCGACCGTTGTCGCTGCTGATCAACTCCTTGATGTAGAGACCGCCCTCGCCGTGGATCTCGACGGTCGCGTGGGTGTCGTCCGACATCGTACCAGCGGCCTCGTAGACCTGGCGCTTCCGGACCTTGCTCGCCCGCCGATGGTCCACACGCTCGGGCGTCGACTGTTCGATCGTCTCCCCCTCGAGTGTCGCCATCGCCTCGTCGAGGGCGTCGGGATCCACTGACGCCCCGAACTCGACCTCGGCACGGTAGGTCTTCGACGCGTCGAGTTCCTTCACGCGTTCGACCATCTCGTAGGTCGCGAGATGGATGTCCTCGACTTCGACGGCTCCCTCGGCGAAGTCGTTGATGGCTTCTTCGAGGACGGTCACGTCGGGGGACCGCTTGCGGGGCGTCTCGACTTCGATGACGAAGGGACGGCCCGTTCCGAGCATCCGGGCGTCGATGTCCTCTCTGCCGGCGCCGTGGAACGTCGCGGAATCGCCGTCCATCGCCTCGACGACGGGAGGGGTGGTCAACTGCTCGACGCTTTCGGGGTACTGGTAGCCCGTCCCCTCGCAGTACAGACAGGGCTCACCGGCCCGCTCTCCACTGCCGCCACACTCTCGGCAGGGCCACTCGGTCTGGGGGATGCCGCGTTCGAGCTTTCGATAGCGGCCGTAGACGAACGCCGAGTTGACGTGCACCTCGACCGCGTCGCCCTCGACGTCGATGGTGGCCTGGACGTCAGGCCGGTTGAAATCCACCTCGGCGCCCGTCTCCTGCCCGACGCGCTTTCCCACCTCGCGGTTGAACTCGGATTTGAACGGTTCGCCGGCGTCGTCCGACAGTCCTGCCAGATCCCGGAGCATCGCCTCGTTCTCCTCGACGAGCGGTGGCGGACGCGTGCCGACCTGGTAGGTCTCGAACTCGACGTCGCCGATGGCGTCGACCACGCGGTCGGCCCAGTCGTCGAACGTCTCGCACAATCCCTCACAGACCCAGCATTGCTCGTCGGGAGTCTCGTAGGGCTCGTCGACGGCCATCGCGACCGCGACGCGGAGTGCCCGGCCCCGTTCGGCATTCGTCAGGCCGAAACTCCGGTCCGCGAAGGGCCGTCCCAGGCAGGCGTCGCAGACCGGTCCCTCGGCGAGGACCGCACGCGCGTCGTCCAGCAGGCTCATGGCGCCCTCTATCCGGCCGACGGCCACGTATCCTTCGATTGCGCCCGGTTGGCACAGTACCACTATGTGGGATGAGCGACACGTATGCGATATGGCCCTCCACGCAGTCGACGATCTCACGGACGCATTCGAAGCCACCCGGTCGTTCCTCTGGCCGTTCGAGTTCGGTCGCTGGGCCCGTCTCGCCCTCCTCTCGCTGTTCGTCGCGGGAACCGGCGGTGGCGGCGGTGGTGGCGGTGCGCCGGGCAACACCGTCCAGTACACCCCCGACGGCGGGACCGTCCCCGTCGACCGGTGGATGGGTGGCACGGGAGCCGACCTGGCACGGTTTTTCGAGACCAATCTCCTGGCCATCGTCGCCGTCGTCCTCGTGTTCGTCCTCCTGGGCGCACTCCTGGCGTGGATCGCCTCGATATTCGAGTTCACGTTCCTCGAGTCGATACGCAACGACGAGGTCCGCATTCGCGAGTACTCCTCGCGGTACACCGGTGCCGGCACCCGACTCTTCGCGTTCCGGCTGATCTTCGGATTCCTCGGCGTCCTCGTGGTCGGGTCGGTGGCGCTGTTGGCCGTCGGTCCCGCCCTGCTCGGTTTCGACCCGAGCTATCTCGTCCTCTTCGCCCTGCTGATACCGGTCTTCATCCTCGGTTCGGTCCTCGGGAGCATCGTCTACGTGTTCACTACCGCGTTCGTGGCACCGATCATGCTCCTCGAAGACCGCGGCGTCGTCTCCGGCTGGCGGCGCCTCTGGGGCGTCATGCGCGGCAACTGGCTGCAGTTCGGCGTCTTCGTCCTCGTCGGCCTGTTCGTGATGATCGCCGTCGGCATCGTGGTCGGCATCGCGATGGCCGTCCTCGCCATCGTCGTCGCCATCCCCTTCGCGCTCCTCTTCTTCGGCGCGGTGGCCGTCGGCATCCCCGCATTGAACGTGGTGGTGTTCGCGGTCCTCGGCATCCCCTTCGCTCTCCTCATGCTCGCGGTGGTCGCCTTCGTCCAGGTCCCCGTCCAGACCTACCTCCGCTACTGGGCCCTGCTGGTCCTCGGTGACGTCGACCCCGACCTCGACCTCGTCCCCGACCAGCGCGCGGCCATCCGCGAGTGAATCGGTCGACCTTTTCCGCTGGCCCGCCTCGCTCCCGTATGCGTCAGTTCATCGTCCTCGGGCACGACGCCCCGACGGACCCCGATTTCGCCCTCGACGACCTCGCCGGGGGTGCCGGTCGACTCGACGTCCTCTGCAGAGTCGTCTCCTCGGCCGTCTTCCTATCCCACGATATCCGCGAGGACGTCCGGGTGTATCTCGTCCTCGACGACAGCCTCACCGTCCGCATCGAGGGCAGCGAACTCCGCTACATGAACCCCGACGAGCGCAATGTCGCTTCCCTCCTGCGGTCCGCGCTGGAGGTGAAAGGCGATGCCATCGGCCACCAGGAGGCCGAGAGCACGCCCGGTATCCACATCTCGAAGCGCGGGTTCGAGCCGGTGCTGGAAACGGTGGCCCGCGACGCGACCATCCTCCAGTTGCACGAGGACGGCGACGCCATCGCGACGGTCGAACCGCCCGCAGACCCCGCGTTCGTCCTCTCGGATCATCGCGATTTCACCGAGGAGGAGACCGCGCTGCTCGAGGAGTACGCCGAGCATCGCGTGCGTCTCGGCCCGGAGATCCTGCACGCGGACCACGCCGTGACGGTGGTCCACAACTGGCTCGACACCGACGGCTTCGCCCGGTATTAGCCGCGCTTTCGGAAGCGTTAAAGGCACTCACGGACCTATTTCCCCGTGCGGGCCGGTGGGGTAGCTTGGTATCCTTCGGCCTTCGGGTGGCCGTAACCGCGATTCAAATTCGCGCCGGCCCACTACCTATATACCCCTTTTCCAGCCTTCACTGACAGGTTTAGCGGGTTTTCGGGGGTGTCGTCAATGAGGGGTGGTGCCCCTCGTCTCGACGACTCTTACACGGCCGAGGATGATCCAGGCCGAGAACTTCCGATCTGCAACTATTGCGGTGAGTACATCGAGCAGGTCGGCCAGAATTGTCCGGCGCTCGACAAGGGGGCGTGCCGGCCATGATCCGGGCGTCACCCCCAGGGGTGTATACAATCGGCCCACCCCTGTATACACCTATTCGCCGGGGCTACGAGGGCACTACCGCCAGAATATTCGGGTGTATACACCCCTCCCCCTCCCCGGAACGCGAGACTCGCTCAAGCGCCCCCGGGGGCGTACATGGCCGCGCGGCATATTGCCGGCGAAGCCGGCAGCGGGCGGGTGCGCACACACGCGAGGCCGGCGGTCGGAGGTGGTCGGCGTGAGCACCACGCCAATCACGGCACGGGTCGACGAGGACCTGGCCGCCACTCTCGACGACGTCATTCCGGAGCACATGACGCGGTCGGAAGCCGTCGCCGCCGCGGTCGAGCGCTTCATCGAGGCGACCGAACCGGCCGATCTCGACGGCGACCTCGACGAACTCCCGGACACGGCACGTCGTGGCTACCGAGAGCTTCTCGACCTTACCAACGGCGGAGGTCGCATCGACAAGTTGGCCGCCGACCCGGCGCTCGCCGAGGCGACGAGCAAGTCGAAGGCGAAGGCCGAGACGAACCAGGGGCCGGGTCGGTCGGCCCTGGAGGTCGCCGTTCTCAACCCGCTCGTGAATGCCGGTCTCGTCGACGTCATCCAGGGGATCGACCACGTCGCCTACCACGTCCGCCCACTCTCGCCGGAGGTCGGTTCGGCATGACCGACCCGCTTCGCTTTTCTCGCGCCGAAGCCCGATTCGAGCACGCCGACCGGTACGACCGCGGCAGCCGCTACAACGACCGCCACCTGGCAGACGTCGAGATCGTCCAGGATGGCGTCAACCGCTTCGCCGTCCGATTCCCGGACAGCGACGAGGGCCACGTCGTCGACCTGGAGGCTACTCCTGAGGGCTACCAGGGCACCTGCACCTGTCCGGACTTCGAGTTCCGCTCGACCGTCTGCAAGCACATGTGGGCGGTCTTCGCCGACCCCGACTCACCGGTCGTCGACGAGTCGGACGGCCGCACACCGCCCGCTCGTCGTGCCATGACCGACGGTGGCACCGCCGTCGCGACGACGTCGACGACGTCGAACGGTCGGGCACCCAGCTACGGCGACCTCGTCGAGCAGGCCGTCGCCGAGTACGTCGCCCTCGAGTTGATCGATGCGCCCTTCTACGACGCGAGAGCCACGAAGAAGACGCCGGGCCCCATCGAGCCGGGCACGCCTATCCAAATCAAGGGTGCTCAGGAACGAATCAAGAACGGGACCGACCGCAACGGGAACCAGAAGTACACCGCTGGCCGGCTCACGATCTGGCGCGAGGAACTCCTGCACCTACTCATGGACGGCGGTCGGTACGTCGTCGCGGTCTACGCCGACGACCGCGACCCCTCTGATCCCGGATTTATCGACAAGTTCCGAGTGCTAACTCCCGACCAGATCGAGACGGCGGTCCAATCGAACGACGCCGACGCCGACCCGTGGCACGACGCCCACCGGCCGAGCAAGGGCGAGCGTGCAAAATTGGCCTGGAAAAAGGTGCTGGGGGCCGATCCCGATGTCTAAGGCCGGTCGACGGCTGGACGTCGAGGACGACGAGCGCCCCCGCTACCCGGCCATCGCAAAGCGGATCGGCGAGGATCCCGCCCGATATCTCGCCGAGCCGGACAAGACTACCTACGCGGTCATCCGGGGCATCACCGACGGGACACGCCTGGACTGTTGGTTTGCCGTCGAGGAGGACCTCGGGCCCCGTGAGGACGTGCTCGCCGCGCTGAACGAGCGCAGAGCGGCCATCCGGGAGGGGTCGGCGTGAGCGGACAGACAAAGTCGCCAGACTCGTCGGTTCCGCTGTCGTCACTAACGACCCGGACGAAGGCCAAGAAGGTCCTCAACGCCGACCTGGCAGAAACGCTCCAAGCAACCTTCGAAACCAATCGTGAGGTCTATGTCCGAGGCACTGACGCAGGCCTCTACGTGGTCGGATACGGGTCAGGTGGAGGACTCTACATGGCTCGAATATTGGCCCCCGACGTCGTCGAAAACATGCTTTCTGGAGCGACTTGCCGAGTAATCCACGACGAGACCGCGCTTCCGCACGCAGTCCGGTATCCCGCATTCGAGGAGAATGACGATGAGTGACAAATTAGATGCGGGAGTTGATCATCACGGGAGGGTCGCAAACCACCCCGATGAGTTCCGTGCCACCGCCGACGAATTGGACACGTTTGACCCGGGTCTCGCACTGGGGTACTTCCGCCGGCTGGAGGTCCTTCTCGAAGCGAGTCCGGTCCGCATCTACGCCGCCTCGTCGCTCAAGCACCCTTGGCCGTACCGACTCCAGAACGCCGCAGAGTCCTATCCTGCTTCGTTCTGGCGGTCACAAGACCGGATCATGGACTCGGCGATATCGAAGGATCTGACGAATGCGGAGGTCCTCGAACACGCCGTCGATCGCCACGCAACGGCGGTCGTGGCGAAGGATCACCTGCACGATCGCGACGCCACCACCGAGAGTATCCGCGAGTTCGTCGATGTCCACCACCCGGAGAAACACCCGAGGGCGTACATTCCGCTTCAACCACCATACGACGAACATGTCGCAGACGTCTACCCGATAATCGAGGAGTCTCACCTCGATCACCGATACATGCTTGGCGGTCTCAAAGACGCGCCGACGAGCCAACGCGTCGATTCCCTACTCGAATTTCGCGAAGCGGTCGGGGCTGAACCGGAGGTTCACGGTCTCGGCTGGGGACTCGACGACGAGCTTGTGAGTGCCGTCAGGGAGGAACCGACACTTCTCGATTCGGTGGACAACAGCACCCTATCCCAGGCACTTCGAAACGGGAGAATCGTCGATAAACGCTGGCAGGCGAGACCGTTCGGCGTCGTCGACGAGGGGCAATATCAGAACACCACGATGGGAGCGTTCGAGTTCGCCTGTTTGGTTCAGGCGACCCATCGCATGACGCGGTTCAACGAGGAATTCGGAGTGAAAAGTCAATCGACGGTCGCTGATTTCGGGGGTGTTCAGGCCGATGACTGAGGTGGTTCTCGTGTCCTGCTCGAAGTCGAAGCGTGAGGGCGTCCACAGAGCGGCCGACCTCTACGGGCCGAGTGACATCTTCCAAAAACGGAGGACGTTCTCACGTCGGGAAGGCGATTACTGGGGCGTTCTTTCCGGGAAATACGGCTATCTCCGCCCCTGGGAAGCTGTCCCTGATTACGAGATGCACCGGAGCGAACGGTCTGACGTGTGGGCGGCTTTCGTCCTCCGAGATCTCCTCCCCGACCTGGATTACTGGGGCGCCGACAGGGTAACGATTCTCGCCGGAAAGGCGTACGTCGACCCGCTTCTCGCGGAGTTGGAAGCGGAGGGTTACGACGTTCTGGATTACAACCGAGGTCTCCGACCCGGTGAGAGAAAAGCCGCGTTGAAGGAAGCGAATCAGCCCGGAAAACAGGGCACTCTCACGGAGGTTGAGGCATGACTAAAAACGAACAACTTGCCCGCGGAGTTGAACGCGACGACATCCGATACTCTCGCGAGTGTCCCGAGTGCGAAGCGACGACCTTCCAGTTCGAGCGGTGTCACGAGTGCGGGGACATCCCCTGGAAGAACGAAAACACACCTTCCGATTCTATATACGGAAACGGAAGTTCGGAGGCCAAAACCGACCGGAAGTATATAAACGGTGTCGGGGGTGAGGTGCCCAAATGACGAATTCGGAAGTTGCGTGGCTCAAGCCTGACCAGGTCGAGGCGATGCGCGACGTCGCACACCAGGGACGAAATGGTCACCGCGACGAGGCGCTCGTCACTCTGCTCTACGACACGGGCCTTCGTCGAGCCGAGGCCGCAGCCATCGACAGGGACATGCTCGACCTCGACGACGGGACCCTCTTCGTCCCGGGTCCGATCCAGAAGGACTACCCCAACGACAACTCACCACCGCCGGTGACGATGGAACTCGACCAGTCCGGCGATCTCCGGACGGTTCGCTCACTACGGGCGTTCATCTCGTCGAGAACCGACACCAGTATCGCGCTGTGGCCGGGGCGCTCGACTGACCGTCTATCGCCGAAGGCCATCAACAACGTGGTGAAGCGACTGGCAGAGCGGGCCGACGTTCGGCCGCACCTCCAGGTCGGCCAGGGCGAGCCCGACGACGTCTCGGCACACACGCTACGCCACTCGGTCGCCTACCGGATGCTCCGGATCGAGGGCAAGGACATCTACGCCGTCAAGGGCCGGCTTCGACACGCTTCTCTCTCGACGACCGACCGGAAGTACGCTCATTTAGATACCGTCTGATCGAACTTCCGATTCCATTCTCGAATTCGCTTCAGACCGCCGTCTGAGCGATTTCGCTTTACCCATGTCCAATCGGTCGCACCGTCGCGCTCTCTCCACGCTCCGCTGGTGTCCCTCTACGAGAACGTCGGCAAATGAAAAGGCTACAACCGCAGACGTTCGCGAACCGGGCCGAGCAACTGAACGAGCCGGCGCTCTGAATAAGCCATGAAGACGACAAGCATCCACAACGGTACCTCGACCGTCTGTGAAAGGGCTTCAGCGGGCATCATTCGAACCGCCGAGGGTCCGGCGCTCCCTCCGCCTGCCGTATCGCCTTCCGGTTTGCTCGGGCGATGCGACGATTATCCTCCACGATCTCGATTACGCCGTCGCCGTCGATCTCGTCGGACCCCTTGAGCAATCGAAGGCTTTCGTTGGCGGCCTGCCGAGCGTCGTACACCCACTTACCGACCGTGACGAGGGTCCCCGCCGCTCCAGCGCCGAAGCCACCGAGCGCCGGGCCGAGGATGGCGAGCATGTCCATGTTACCCGGCCACCTCCGCACCGAGTGAAGCGTACGGTCGAAGGGCGATGAGCAGAATCAGCAGAAGGCCGACGTACACCCACCACGGCATTGACCGAATATCGGGTACCGTTTCGTCGACGAACACCCGAATGGCCTCCGGGTCGGTCTGCTCGGCGACGTGGTCTGCATCGTCCTGGTAATCGCTGATGACGTCCTGGGTATCTTCGACGGCTTCCTCACTCGCTCCCCCACTCGTTTGCTCCTCACCCGGCTCCGCGATGAGTCCGCAGCCGGCGTACCCTCCACAACCGGTCTCCGGGTCGATTGCGGTCCCCCACCCATCAAACCACCCACTACCTTCGCTTTCCTCGGCGTCTTCGAGCGAACCACCGTAACCGTCAGACTCCTCGGCCAGATCGCTATCGTTGTCGGTATTCTCCTCGGGAAGGTTGCCGACCAGTCCCCCGTCCCAGTCGTCCGAGTAGGTCCCCGACATGATTAGAGGTATCCAGCGGTGTGCGCCCAGTAGACGGCTCCCAGGCCACCGACCGCCAGGGTTGCTTTGGTCGTATCTGCCATGCCCTCAATGTCCGGCTGGTCGCCTTGCTGGAGGGCTTCGTACAGCGCCGTCAGGTCCTCCTGTGTTACCTGCGCCTGTTCTTCGACCTGCTCGGCGGCGTTCTGAGCCGATTCCTGCGCGTTCTCTCCGAGTTGCGACGAGGCCATTTCCACCGCACCCTCGAAATTCCAGTCCCCATCATCCGATATGTCCGGGGAGATGACACCGTAATCCTCAGCCGGGTCGTCGCTCGCCCCGGGCACGCCGTGGCCGTCCTCGGTGGCGTCGTCGATCTCGTCGGCAGGGTCCGTGTCGTCGGTACTGTCATCGCTCCCGGTGTCGGTGAGTCCCCCGCCGTCGCTGGTGTCGTCCGTTTCCTCGGCGTCATCGAGGGAGCCACCGTAGCCGTCCGACTGCTCGGCCAGGTCGCTGTCGTTGGTGTCGTCCGTTTCCTCGGCGTCATCGAGGGAGCCACCGTAGCCGTCCGACTGCTCGGCCAGATCGCTGTCGTTGGTGTCGCTGTCGTCACTCCCGGAGTCCGTCAGACCCCAGTCCTCCGACGTGTACCCGGTATCCGAGTCCATCGACGTGTCCGAGTCGTCGGTATCGCCAGTGTCGTACTGGTCGGTGTCCTCCACATCCCCGACCAGACCGCCGTCGTAACTCGTCGAGTCGTCGCTGTCGTCGGAACTCGACGTGTCCGAGTCGTCGCTGTCGATCATCTCCCCGTCGTCACTCCAGGCGTAGTCATCGCCCGACGAGTCGGTTTCCCAGTCGTCGGTGCTGTCGTCGGTGCTGTCGTCGTCACTCCCGGAGTCCGTCAGGCCCCAGTCCTCCGACGAGTAGCCGGTATCGTAGTCGTAGCTGTACCCCGTTCCGCCGCTGTCCATGTATCCCATTACTGTGTACCTCCTGCGATGAGCAGGGCCAGGGCGAGCAGGCCCACGGCCCCGATTATCTGCCGATTCGTTCCCTCGGTGTCGTCGGTCGTCTCCTGTGCGGCCTCCAGGTCCGACTCGGTGACGATTTCCGCCACGTTCTCCCGACCGTAGGCATCGCCACCCGTGACGAGTTCGCGGTGGTTCGCTTCGCTGATTGCCAGGCCGCTCATGGCGATCTATCCACCCCCTCCCTGGTTGCTCCCGGCCAGTCCTCGATCTAGTTCGTAGACCAGCACCGGCAGGAACACCACGGCCAGGGTGAACACGACGAACTCTATCCAGAACTCTCCGAACTCGTTGGCGTAGATCGTTAGGCTCCGCTGGCCGGATAGGTACATCGTCCCGAACAGCGCCCACAGGACGATGAACCCCGAGATAACGACGACCATCACCGAAATGGAAAGAAGCCTGGCGTACCTCGTCATGGGAGTAATTTTATTTCGTAAATTGTTGCTTCCAACGTTGCTCCATTATCAAACGTGTCGTCAGATTCCAGCTCTGCTTCCAGAGAAATATACCGTTCCGTGTCTGTGCTGGATATATCCGTTTCCTCAATCCGGCGATTCCATCCCCCCACCCCGGTTTTATTCAACCCACTAATACTTTCTCCGGTACTATAAGGTGTGTATCCTAACGAGATGGCGCGGGTATCGTTAAGCGTTGCAGCGCTAGAAAATGAGGCTTTCCAGTCCACTTTTATTTGTGAATATTGGTCCAGATAATAAGTGTCAATAGTGAAAGCCCTCGCCCTCACATTTTGGTATTCCGCAACGGCATCCATTTCTACACTCACGGTAAACGAATCGGTGTTAAATGTTACCGAACCAGTTCCATGACCATAATCGGAATAATTAGAAGTTTCAAAATTACCGTCGTCGTTGCTGTCCGTATAAATTACAGTCGGAGCGTCGGCACCGCTTGTATATGTATTTAAGAAGTCGCTGGCGGGTACTGTTTCGCCGTCTACGACAAATGCGTCTGTTCCGGCCAGTTCGATCTCGTCGTTCCAGATTGTAACCATGTTTATAGCACCTTTATCCCGTTGTCTGCACCGTTGACTTCCAGTTTCCCGGCCCCATCCACGTGAATCGCGTCGAGAATAACGTGGCCCTCTCCCTCGGGGACGATGTAGTCATCATCACCCACGTAGGTCTCGGGAGAGATTCGGAGGGTCGAATCCACCGGGCCATCAGCCCACACCAGGCTGCCGTTATCCTGCACGATAAACTGGCCGTCCACGCCCCCGTCTCCCGGCGGTATGTCCTCCAGCGGCGTGTCCGCCGTCCGCATGTCCGGCTTGTGGTGTTCGTTATCGTGTTCTCCGATACTCGAAGGCGGCCAACTGACCACTTAGACCACCTCCTTGACCTGGACCGAGACCGGCGTATCGTTCGTGGCCGTCACCCGGACGTAATCAGCGGCGTAGCCGAGCGCCACGATCTCGGTCCCGGCAGACGTAAACTTGATTGGGGACTCGTCGGGCGTGTTGTCGGCTTCGCCCGGTCGATACCAGTTCTCCCCGTCCGGCGAGAGTTCAATATCTACGTCCACCGCTCCCTCGACCTTCAGAAAGACCGTGAACTTGGTTACGTCTCCCACCGGAACCTCTTTCCCGCCGCTCAGGTCCTCCGACGCCGATACGTCGGACTTGCTGGAGGCCCGAGAACTCAGTTCCTCGATGACGGTGCTGGTTTTCAGCGCCATCTATACGACCTCCTCCGCCGTCTCGAAGCCGACCGGCTGAACGTGATACGTCCTCGACGCCGTGCCCAGGTTCCTGATGATGACCGTCAGCTTGCTGTCGAAGGTCTTCGGCGGGTCCCAGATCGCCACCTTGTCGTCGATATCGGTGGGCGGGATGGCTGCAGGGCCGAAGATGGTCGAGCCGTCCATCTTGACCTCGTAGGTCGTATCTCCCTCTTTCGAGGCCGCCAGCATCGGCAGGTAGAACGTCGTACCCGACCGCTCCCGCTCCCAGGTCATCGTCGCCTTCTGATTGCCGTCGAGCGTAGCCGACTGCGGTTTCGTGACGCTCGTGGCGTCATCCGGGGGGAACCGTGAGGTAATCACTCGTCGCCACCCCCAGAAACGACCTGTTCGGCGCGTTTGCGCTCCCGTTCGTCCATCTCCTCGACCTCGGTGTTTGCCTTCATTCGCTCACCTCCAGGTACAGCAGCACCAGCACCAGCAATACCTCAGCAGCCGTCAGCACCACCAGTAGGTCGTCCCGTGTCCATCCCGACCCGTCGATGAAACTGTCGAGATGGGACTCGCCGTCACCGGACGAAAAAGAATCGACCTCGTTGGTGGTGCCGGTGGCCGTCAGACCATACCCCTGTTCCGGGGATTCGGCACCGATCATGGGTTATCGAGTCGCCGCTTTCTGGGCGATGAACCGGCCAAGGCCGGGAATCTCGTCCCTGGCCCGGTAAATGGGCAGGGAGATACGGGCGTTCGTCGGCGTGGCGTCTCCGCCCTCCTCAGACCACGAGATCGGATAGGGCGCGTCGATGCGCACTTCCAGGTCCCAGTCGGTCGGGACGACGCCCTGGAAAGGATGGTCGAAGTCGAATTCGAGGGGGTCCGCAAGCTGATCACGGAGGTTGCGAAGTCCCATGTCGTCCTCGTCGACGTCCTCCCAGGTGTTCGAGGGGGCCACCTTCCGGACCCGCATGGTGGCCTGGTCGGCGCTGAAGTACCAGACGTGAACCGCGTTGTCGGTCCCGGGGTCGGTCACGTCCACCGTATCCGCCGCGTAGTCCACAGCGTCCGGCTCGACGTACCCGGTTCCGGTGACATACACGAGCACGTCGTTGGCGATGGTGTCAGAATCGACCGCGTCGTAATTGAGGTTGAACGTCTCCGTATTGCCGCCCGTACCGTCCGAGGTGAACGACTCGTATGCCGGTAGATCGACGTCGTAGGACACCTCACGGAGCGCTATCGGGCGCTCGGCCTTGAGCGAAGCGACGACCGAGTCCGTGCCGGTCTCGTTGGCCTGGAGGGCCATGGTCTTCCCGCTCAGCTTGTCCGGCGACCGCGGCACCGACGCGAGTGCCCGTTTCACCTGTTCGCTACCAGGCATCGATCAGACCTCCCGGACGGCGTTGCGGTCGAAGTAGAGCTTCGAGTTCGACCAGTCGATCTGGACAGACGAGTTGATGGCGACCTGCAACTCGTCGATGTCTCGGACGTTGACCTGGGGGACCTCGCCCTTGCGGAGCGCCTGGTCGGTGTTCTTGAGGACGTGCTTGGTCTGGTCGAGATACTTGTCCTCGTCCATCTGCTCGTTGATCGAGAGCGAGCGGTATGGACGAATGTGGTCCCAGATGAACGACACGACCTGCGGCTGATCGAGGCCGGGCGCGTCGTACCGGAGCGCGATCTCGGTGTCTTCGGGAAGGGGGTCGCCGTTCGAATCCTGAAGGTCGGCGAAGATCGGGATGCCCCGGTCGGAGCCGGCAGCGACCATGCCCCGGATGATGAGCGCCAGGCCCTCGTCGGGCGAGACGCCGAGAATGGGAGTCATCTGGCCCGTGACGTTGGTGCGCTCGTCGGCGTACTCGTGAGCGTTGGAAATTTGCTTCGTCATGTTCAGTCACCTCCGAAGTTCCGGACGGTGGATTTCACGCCGACCCGCTCGGCGAACTTGTCCGCGGTGTAGAGGCCACCGCCGATCTGGATCTCCCGGGTGTATGCCGGCGAGTAGCTGGCCCCGAGCATGACGAGGAGGCCATACACCTCGTCGGGGAGGTCGTAGGGCGAGTTCGGTTCGATCACGTTGCGAGCGACGGTCCCAGCCATGAAGGCCGCGAAGACCGCGAGAATCTGCATCCACTCCTCGGTGTCGAGGAGGGTCTCGAATTGGGGTTGTAGTTCTGGCATGCTACAGCCAGACCCTTACAGACGGCCCGTAAAAGGCGAGCAACCGGGAGATTGCCCCGATTCGCGTCAGATTACGTAACCTTACTCACCACCGTTCGAGCAGGCGGCCGATGACCTCCGGTTTCGAGGGTTCGTAGCCCTTTCGCTCGGTGAGTTCTTGCTGAATTTCTCGAAATCGATCGGCACGGTCGCCGGACAGGGTGATTCGTTCTCGGGTCATCAGAACGGCTGCCGCAGTTCGTGGTCTGAACCGCCGTAATGGGGGCTCTGCATGTCGATATTCGCCGAGTTCTTCCGGTGCATCGTTCCCGAGTCGTCGCTGTAAATCCATTCGGACATGACAACCTGGCCGGCTTCCTCCCGCTTTCGGAGGGGTACGGGACCGTCTTCGGGGTGATGCAGCGCTTCGGGAAGGTCGTAGATCGGCCCGTCGGCGAGCGGGTTGTGCACGGCCTCGTTGTACTCGGCACCGAGGCGGTTACGGTCGCTCTGGGACTTGAAGCCACCAAAGAGAGCGGCGTTCGTCTGCGAGATGACCGTGTTGTGCAACTCCTGGAGGCGCTGGGTGATCCAGATCGAGGAGACGCCGCCCCGACCGGTCGTCGCGAGCAGCTTGATGGCCTCCAGGAGTTTGCTTTGCTGGTCAGCGACCGAGTGCGCTTCGTCGACGACGACCAGGCCCTGACCGTCGAGCAGCCGCATCGACGCAGCAACTCGGGCGACGACTTGCCGCCAGGTGTCCTGGTCGACCGCTCGGGCGAGCACGACCGTCCGATTTCGCTGGAAGACCTGGGCCCAGGCCTGGGGCGATAGCGCCGCCTCACGGTCGCCCACGGCCACGTAGGAAGCCAGCCCGCTCTTGACCAACCCTTTGAACTCGTCCTTGTAATCCAGGATGGCGGTGTACTCGACGTCTTCGAGGTTGTTCTCGACGGTCGCCTGGCCGACGTACGATTTCCCCCAGCCCGATTGCGCGGCGATGAGCTGACGCATGTTACTCCGCGAGTTCGTCGAGGGCGTCCTCGACGGCCTGGAAATTCGATTCGAATACCTGGCTAATGGCCGTCGCGCGGTCCCAGGCGATGACCTCCGCGACGAAGGTCCATAGGTCGACGTCGAACTGCTCTCTCACGTGGAAGTCGGCGATCTCGGCGTCGGTCATGCCCTCGACCTCCTCGGGGACGGATTCGCGGTACATCTCCGCCCAGGAACGGACCTGCTCGCCCCACTCTTCGCCATCCATTCGAAGATACTCGACCAGGGGCTCAGACTCGTCGACGTGAGCCCCGACGACGACCTCCGCCCACCACTCAGCGAGTCGCATCTTCGTCGCCGCGTCGACGAACCCGAGAAGCATGTCCTGGCGGACTTCGACCGGCACCGGATCGAGGGCGACGTCCTGATCGTGAGCGTCGGCCACTCGGTTCACCAGATCGACGAGGGCGGCCTCGTGCTCGGCGAGAATCCGGGTTGCAGCGACGGCCTGGGGCATCTCCGGCACGTTGACCTGCTGGGCCATCTGCATGACTGCTTGCTCTTTCGCCGCGCTGAACGGATTACGCATCGCCCTCACCTCCGGCGACGTCGTCGGCCACTCTCTCGAGGAAGTCGGTTTCGGTAACCAGGACCGTGCCGGCGATGACGAGCGACCCAAAGAGGATCTGCTGTCCGGGATCCATCTCGCCCATGTCGCGCTCGGCGGCCCACTCGTCGACCGCCTCGTCGAGACCCAGGTCGCGGGCCATCGCTTCGGGGTCGGTGCCCTCGATCTCCCCGCCCTGGTGCCGGACGACCGTCGACAGGGAGGTATCCAGGGTCCGGACGTACATCTCGCCCCAACCGACGCCACCCGTCGGACTGGCGGGCTGTGCCGCCTCCTCGTCGTTCTGATTATCGCTCTCGTCGGTTTCTTCGTCCTGGTCGTCGGAGCCGGCCCCGGCGGCCGCCTCGATCTCGTCAGCGACCGTCGAGAGGTCGGCCATTTCGTCGCTCTCGATCTCCGGGACATCCTCGTCCTCGGTGTCGGGCTCGGGCTCCGGAGCGTCGACGTCCTCGGTCTCGGCGGCGCTCATGCACCCACCCCCTCGGCAGCAATGAGCCCGGCACCGCCGGTCGCGACGTCGCCAGCGTCCTGGCCGTCGTCGACGTCCTCACCGGTTACCGCTGGCGCTCCCTCGGATTCTTGAGATGTCTCGCCCTCGTCGTCTCCCATGTAGCGGTAGAGCAGGGCCAGGACCACCGCCAGACTGACCAGGAGGGCGATGGTCGTTTTATCGACCGATGGAACGAGCGCCCCGACCGCCCCTGAAAGGGGCCCTTGAGCGCCCTCGGAAGGGCCCTCGTCGTCGCCCTTCGGGTCGCTGCCGTCGCTGGCTTTGCCTCCCTCGTCGTCGCTCTCCTCGTCGGAGGGGGAACGACCGCCCTCACTACCGCCCTCGTACTGCGCTCGTTGGCGCTCGATCTCGTCCTCGGTTGGCATGTCGTCCTCGTCGGGTGCGCTTTCAGGGCCCTCCTCGGGGCCCTCGGGGGCGGTCTCCGACTCGCTGCCGTCCCCGGCTTTGCCCCCTTCGTCGTCGGTCTGTTCGTCGGTCGATTCTGACGACCCATCGCTATCGCCCTCGGTAGCGGGGCTTTTTGCCGCTTCCGCCCCTCCCTCGGGGCCCTCGTCGGCGCTCTCCGGGTCGCTGCCGTCGCTGGCTTTGCCTCCCTCGGGCGGGTCTTCGGGTGCCTCTTCGTCGAGGCGGCCTCTGATAGCGGCCCAAGAGGGGTGGTCGTTGCTGGCGTTCACGTGCCCCTGGAGATTGCTCGCGGCTGGGAAGTTGCGACCGCACTCCGGACACTCGATGGCTGTATCACTCATTCGATAACTATGTAGTTCGGTTCGATGGAGAGCCGGCCGAGATAGGCCTCGGACAGCACCCGGATTACTTCGCCGTCGGTCGGGTCGTCGCCCCAGAGTCGGACGTCGCCCTCGATGGCCTCGACGTCCTCGGCGATCTGCTCTTTCGCATCCTCGAAGGCCTCGGTCTGACGCCCATCTGAGAGGGAAATGTGCTTGCCGCTCATGTGTTCAGGTCCGCTTTCGTGACTACCTCGCCCCCGAGTTCGTCGAATTCGAGGGGGTCCTGTCCGTACTGGTCGCGGATTTCGTTGATAGCGGCTGCCGCCTCCCGTGCCTGGGCGAGTCCGGCCTTGTACTTCGTCCACTGGCTGCTCAGGCCCTGGTAGACCGGTCCCGGGAGGTCGCCCGTAGACGGGTCGCCCTCGGTGTCGTCGAGAATCTTGTTCACCTGGTCGTCGGAGAAGCCACACCGGTCGGTCAGGAACTCGCAGGCCTCCGGATCGCCGTGCATGCAGTGGCCCTCGGCGTGGTCGCACTGCTCTCCCTCGGCGTGTCGGGCGGCCTTTCCGGCCTTCTCGACCGCGCTCCGGTCGGCGTCGAGGCGTTTGTCGCCATCCGCCCGCTCGTAGACGTCGCGGTGTTCGTCGACGGTCAAGGTGGTGTTGTAGTAGTCCAGCCAGTTCGAGACGCCCCGATCGAGGGCCAGGGCCTTCACGGCCCGGGCATGCGGGACCGTCGTCTCGGTGAAGTCGATATGGTCGCGCTCGGGTTCGGTGACCGTCACCTGGCCGCTGCCAGCGGCGTGCTCGCCGCGTTCGTCCTCGGCGGCGAGTTCGGCGGCCTCGACGACACTCTCGGGGGCGTCACTCCGGAATCGAACTGTTTTCAGTCGCTTGTCGTCGTCCGGACAGAGCGCGTCGGGATACTGAAGGCGAATGAGGTCAGCCCCGCTCTTGGTGGGGAACTCGACCGTGCTCATTGATCGGCCTCCTGTTTGACGCAGCACCACGGGAGCCATTCCCCATCACCAACATGCACCAACTGGCTAACATCTTCATGAATCGCACAATACACCCGCAGATATTCACTCTCGCATCCCGTCGAAATCATCGGTCACCGATCTCCGCGGCGAACTGGTCGAGTCGGTCGTTCCGGCCCTCACGGTCGGGGACCTCCTCCTCCCCAATCCGTTCGGGTATCCACTCCGGTAACATGCCTTTGGGAATCTCCCATCCGACTGTCCCGTTTGGAAGCTCAACGATGAGCGTCTGAGACTCGTCGTCCGATTCGGAATTATCATACACCCCTACATGGTGGTGGCCGTAGAATCCGCCGACCAGGGCAGCGAACGCGACGGCGAGCCGGTTGCGGTCCTGGTAGGCCCTCGCCCACTCGTTGGTCATGCCCGCCGTGGACGCGATCTCTTCGACGGCGCCGCGAGCAGCGCCCTCGGCGATGGCCTCCAGGGGGCTACGGCCCATGATCCAGCCTCCAGTCGTGGGTGGCTGCAAAGAGAACGGTGCCCGCAGACAACCCTGTGCCGATGATGCCTGCTATAGCCCACACCCACAGTGGGGCGGAGGTCAGTAGCTCCCAACCTACAGCCGCCATTAACCCGGTCCCCAACACGGCCACGATACCGTTCAGAACCAGCAAGAACTCCTCTGTAACCTCTTGATTCACGGTCCAATCCCCGCGTTCACCATGTGGATTTCCTTCGCGATCTGGTGGTAGTGACCCTGGCAGCCCGGCACGGGACAAGGGACCGGGCGGTCACTCGTCGCGGTCGCCATCATCGCCTCCCAAGGGCGGCACGCAACTCTTCAGCGACGGTCCCGATGGGGGAGGGAACGCTGGCGGTACCGCCGCAGTCGAAACACTTCCCGGTGGTCGCGCCGAGAGGCTTGCAGCAGGACGAACACTTCTCCCGGGTCATTCGTCCTCTTCCACTCCTTCGACCTCGCCCCGGTGCTGCTCGACGGAGAACATAGCAGACTCCGACGTGCGTTTGGCTGCGGCCGCCTCCCGTCTTGCGGATGCGGACTCCCGGTAAGCGAGATATGCGAACCCGGCGGCCATCCACAGCCCGGCCAGAATCGCCTCCTCACGGGTGATCCGTAGCAGGGTCGTCATCCCTACTCACCACCCTCGAATCTCGATTTTCTGGGTCGATGCTCGGTCAAAATGGTATGCCTGGATGGCATACTCCTCACATCACCGATAGAATACCGTAACCCCTCTCCGCACCGATAAGAATACAGGGGAGTCTACTACCGAGATAGCCACATACTTTACTAGGAAGGCCGCTAACACCGAATTGTGATGAGTGCGACGAGTCAGACGGAGATGATTGCGCAGGCCATCGAGGACGACGATCTTGTGCCGCTCGGGGAGAAGAAAGCGCAGGAGTCGGAGGGTGCGATCTACGTCCCGTATCCTCAGCCCCACGCCCGAAACCAGGGGCTCCGCCAGTCGAGTACGGTCAAAACCTACCTCCACAGTCCGACCGGGGCACTTGTCGTGATACCAAAGTGAGTGACCGGGCTAACATGAGCCACCGACAACAGCTATAAAGTTGAGGAGATAGAACCCACAATCACTGAATTAACTCGTATGGCATTGGCATCTGCGGAAAAAACGATTGAATTGGACGAAGACGTAGACATTTCACGTCTTGCAGATACGATAACCAGAATCCTCCATGAGTCTGAAGACATTTTAGAAGTGGAAAAAACTGAACGACCAGGGGAAATCTATATCGACGCCAATACCAAATCGACACTTTTGACTTGGGGACAAGAAATCAACATAAAAATTACACCGGCGAGAATAGTTATCAGAAGCGAATCGCCCAATCAGTGGATTGATTGGGGTCAGTCGGAAAAAACAGCCGATAATATATATTCATATATCGAAAATTTGAGCTCCAATGATCGCACCCAAATAGCCTAATTTATTCATAAAATATGAGAGTCTTTGTCGAATGCCCACAATGCCAGACAAAAATATATCTAGAAGATGTATACGAATCCCCGGACAAATACCCCGAAGATTTTGAATTAGAGTGTGAAAATGGCCATATTAATACATTCGGTAGACCCGATTTAATCGCTGAAACTGGTGTAAATTCTTCGTTGGCTGGCGCCGTCTTAGGAGGGGCTGCTGGAGCACTCGGGGGACCCTTGGGTGTCGCGCTTGGCGCTGGATTAGGCAGCATATTAGGCCAAAACCAGGATCAGGAAGATGGAGAAAAGGTGAGAAACTTCAACGAAAAGTACCCAGATTGGTGAAATATTATGGATGGAACCACTCACCCGAACAATGAACCAGTATTATATATTTTTGTTAGCTTTATCATAATATTCGGTCTAGTTTTTCTTTCAAGCATCACGGATTTAAGGGGTATGATTATAGAACAAATTTATCACATCTATATTTTAATTGTAGCTCTCATTATTGCGGTCTACCTCGTTGCTGTGGTCGATCTCGTCTCTGGAACCCCAATGTCTCATGCTGAACCCGATAGTCCGCTTGGAATTCTTTTTAGCAGAGGATTAGGCCCATTGGGTGATTTAGTAGGTGAATTATTACAAGTACTCTTAGTAATTTCAGCAAGTAGAACCCTTACAGCGGGGATTATTCTAAATCAATGGAATCTTAACCTCCAAAAAGGAGATTATATATTAATGGTGCTTGTCGCATTGGGACTTTTCGTTATTGGAGGCTTGCCAGTCTTTCATAGAGTCCAACAAATGCGCCATACTTGGCATAGTTAACAGAGTTAGCCAAGTACTGACCGCCGAGGAGCCTGATTGTCGGCATCGAGGTCACCGTCGAGATACAACTGGCCCCAGGTCGTGATCTCGTACATGTCGCCGTGGATCGGGGCGATGAAATCCACGTCGGCGAGCGCCCGACACCGCTCCCCGATTCTCGCCTTAGAGGCTTCGAGGTCGTGAAAAGCTGGCTCTTTGGCCATGATATGTGGCGTCGACCACCCTTCTTCTGAGAGATGTTCGAGGATACGCTCGTCAAGCTGCTGCATCCAGGTACCCGCACTCCGATACCCTCCCATGGTCAGGCCTGGACGCCGTTTTTACTCTCAGTGAGGTCCTCAAGTTCTCCTGCATCGACCTCTCCGTCAAGATACTTCTCTCCTTCTTCGGTGATCGAGTAAACACCGTTCGCGAAGGCGTCGAGCAGCCCGTATTTCGACAGCCGTTGGCAGCGACGACCGACATGGGCCCTCGACACACGAACGTGGTCAAAATCGGCTAATTCACCCACTGACAGCGGTCCCTCGTTCCGTAGAGTTTCGAGAATTCGATCATCCCAAATCGTCATCCACGATGCGCTTCTACGCATACTGGGAGAATACACCTTATCGGGGCATATGGCTCATTGATATTGTAAATCGGCCCCTACCGGGCAGAAAGCATTAATGCGTACATTTATGTTCACCCCGTGTAAATCCGTAATTGCGAAGCACCCACTCGGTACGTAGAAGACTCTTGTTGGCTGTAGGCGACGGGCGGTGCAGACACACCGCCCGATAAGGTGCTCGCAGAGTTGGCATGAGCGAGCTAATCGCCACGGGGAATCAACCCCGCACGACCGACCACGTACCGAACCCAGAACACTCTTTCGCCGGCGACTGCGCCGTCTGCGGTCAGTCCGCCGACGGACTCGATGCCCGCGACGGCCGCCCGAAGTGCGAGAGACACGCGAAGCCCGCCATCGTGACGGGGGACACAGGGCCATGAAGTCCACTGCCAAGCGGACTACCCGGCCAACTGGGCGGCCCGCGACACAACCACGACCAACGACCGCGAACGGAGGCGGGCAACAATGACCCGCGGCACCCCCTGGGGCCACGAGAAGCCCGAGCGCCGATCACGCCGCGCCCAATCGCACTACTGCCGCGAGGTCGGGAGCACGGTGTACGTCTCGAAGTTGGCGTGCCCGTACTGCCGGGGGAACGACCGATGAGCGCCTTCGATCACTTCGACACCGCGGAGTGGTGTTCCGACTGCCAGCGCTACCGCCTCAACTGCGTTCACATGGGGGGTGGCGACAGATGAGCCGACCAGGGAACGCCCTCGGTCTGCTCCACGGCTTGCACGCCGACGGGTGCGACGGCAAGGAGTATTCGACCGCCCGTCCGGTCGTCGTCCCTAACCCTCAGACCGAACAGGGCGCCGAGGTCGAGGTCGTCATCATGGCGTGGTGCGGCGACTGCGGCGCCGCCGAGTGGGAGGTCGTCTGACGATGTGCGACCACTACGTCGTCGACGCCGACGAGCGGGGCCGCCGCGTCTGCCAGATGTGCGGGACTGTCATCGTATCGAAGGTCGGTTACGATGTCTGACGCCGCCTACCAGTACGAGGTTAAACTCTCCCGAGGGAATGGCAAGGACGATCGCGACGAGCAGAAGGTCAAGGTCTCCGCGGAGACAATTGAGGGCCTTCGGGAGAAAGTCGAGAACGCCCGAGACGAACTCGAAGCCTGGGCCGCGGACTACCGCGAGATCCAGCCGACCGAGAACCGCCACCGGATCACCGAGGACCAGTCCGAACTCGGGGAGGCCAAGCCGTGAGCCGACGCCGCAGAGAGGATCCGACCGATCTTTCACCAGCCAAGGCGGTCGAGCGTTACTTGAGACGGCGAGCACCGGATGCGACCGAACAGAGCATTTACGGATGGGAGTACCGGCTCAAACTCTTCGTCGAGTGGTGTCAGTCGGTCGGTATCGAGACTGTCGGCGAGCTGGAGCCCTACGACCTCGACGAGTACTACGAACTGCGGAGCGCAGAGGTCGCCCCGGCCACGCTGGAGGGCGAAATGTGGACGCTCAAGATGTACGTCGAGTTCCTCGACGACCTCGGTGCCGTCGAGGACGACCTCGCAGACGCGGTTCGAATTCCCGATCTCGACCCATCGGATCGATCGAGCGATACGAAACTCGGGACCGATCAAGCGATGGCGCTGCTTCGGCACTATCGCAACTCGGACGCCTACGGCACCCGCCGGCATGCGATTCTCGAACTCGCGTGGTTTACAGGCGCTCGACAGGGTGGGCTCCGCGCCCTCGATATCCGCGACGTCCACTTCGATGATGAGCCATATGTCTGGTTCTACCACCGGCCAGACACCGGTAGCCCGCTGAAAAACAAACTCTCGGGCGAGCGACCCGTCGGAATCAACGAAGAGACCGCGGCCGTACTGGAGAGATACATCGACAGGTATCGCTACGATGTCCATGACGACCACGGTAGGCAACCACTCTTTGCGAGCGCTCAGGGCCGTCCCACGCCCAACACGTTCCGAATCTGGACGTATATGGCGACGTTGCCCTGTCAATACGGGCCCTGCCCACACGGAAAAGACCGACAGGCCTGTCAGTGGACGGAATACGCCCATGCAAGCAAATGCCCGTCGTCCCGGAGTCCACACCAGATACGGACGGGTGCTATCACCTGGCTTCTCAATCGAGGGTGGAATCCCGAGGACGTGGCCGAGCGGGTAAATGCATCCGTCAAAACGATCGAATCGCACTACGACAAGGCCGACCTGGACGAGCGTCGCCGCCGGCAACAGGACCGAATGGAGACGCGTCGCGATCTCGTCGAATCACTTAAGGTGACACAATCATGATGGGAACAACCCCTACTGAGAAGTACAGAAAACCGGATAAACCAGCATCGCGCCGGCCCATGTTCATCCTCCGCCGCGACGACGAGCAACGCGAGTCGTCCGACGATGTGAACATGGGTCTCGGAAGACGAAGTCTTCCGGTGGCCCATTCATCCCCCACCTTTTACTGCGCTCGGTCGCGGAGCAACCTCGCTTGCAAAAGCTGTCGCGCAGGAGCAACGCTCCTGCTGGATGTCGTCAGAAGCCTCGCTTCTGACTGCAAGCCAGACCGCAGAGCGGTCTGGCACTGCCATGAAGCTCTGCTTCGTGAACAGACCAAAAGCCGCCGTCACCCCCTTCGGGGGTTCCTCGGCCCGAGCGCTACGCGCTCGGCGAGCGTGCTCGGCGGGTGACCGTAACCGTGTTCTCGCGAGCGAACCGAACGAGAGCCAGCGAGACGAGCGGCGCTCCGGCCTGTAGCGCCGCGAGACGTCCGATAGTGGGGACTGGCCTGCGAAGTTACACACTGGAACCGGGCTGGATCGAAACGGCGACGGCACTCACCGCTCGGCAAGTGGATTCGCGACCCGACTCGTGACGTACTCGTGGCGCTTCCCTTGCAGACGCATGGCCGTCAGCGCTTTGTGCACGGACTCCTCGGCGAACAGCGCGGCCTCGTCGCGGTCGACCCGTGCCGTCGGGACCCCTGCAGTCCGCAGGGCGGCGAAGGTCCGCTCGGTGCGCTCGCGCACGATCTCCCAGAGCGTGGCCTCCTCGACGTCCGTCTCGTGGGCCAGCGTGGCGATCACTTCGGCGAGGTGGTTCTGGTAGAGTGCATAGTACAGCTTCCGGTGGAGGTCGGCCTCGTCGTCGGCGTCGACGTCCGAGTCCGGGTAGGGGTCGATCCCCAGCCCGTGGTCGGCCAGACGGTCGGCGTGGACGCGAATCCCGCCGAAGTCCCTGACGAGCGTCGCGATCGGTCGACCCTCGTCTACGACGATCAGGCTGTTCTGGAGGTGGCTCTCCAGGGCGATCCCGTACCGGGTGAGCAACTCGAGCTGGTCCGGGATAACCACGTCGGCGTACGCCGTGAGGAAGGCCCGCGCTGCGTCGGCCCGGCTGGTCGTCTCCGTCGCCCGTGCCAGGCGGTCGACGAGCGAGACGACCAGGGGCCGGTCGGTTCCGGGGACAGTCGCGGGCAGGCTGGCGGCCACGATCGGGGTGGTGCCCGTCGTCACGAGGGGGTGGCTCTCTGGACTCTCGCGCAGGAGTCCGGCGAGGTGACGGGCGTCGTCGTAATCGGGTCCCTCACGGTGGGGGCCGCCCGGGGCGAAGTAGCCCGTCGCAGCGGGCTCGTCGAGCAGTCCCAGCCGCTCGAATGACGCCCGGTCGACGACCGCCCGCAGGAGGTCGGTGATCTGTGGCCCGTTGGTCACGGCGTTCGGTGAGAGGGTGCGGACCACGTTGGTCGTCTGGACGTCGATGGCGAGTTTGACGTGGGGCGGCGTGCCGGTCTGGTCGTCGGCCTCGAAGGGGACGACGGTACGGAGGTTGAGCTGTGGGGTGGCCGGTCGGCTGTACTCCGGGAGTACCACCACCCGGCCGTCTCGCCGCTGGTCTGCGTACCGCTCTTGGACGGTGTGATAGTACTGCCAGGGGTGGACCGGCACGACTGCGTAGTCGGCAGCCGATCCGGGGACGGCGGCTGCGAGCGCGTCGCGGAGCCCGTCGAACGTCTCGAAGAGTCGCTCGGTGAAGCGCCTGGCGCCGGTGGCTCGGGTCTCTCGGGCGACGTCACGGCGAATCCCCACGAAACGGACGTCTATCTGGCCCGTGAACTCGGCGGCGTAGGCCAGCCCGTCGGCGGCGCTCATGCCGTGACGGATCTTCGCGCTCGGGTGGAAGGGGTGGCCGTCGGTGACGATCCGCTCGAAGGCGGCCGATCTGCTGGCCGCGTGGATACCGTCTGCGATCGCCGCGGCGCCAGCGCCCGGTTCGGTGGCGGTGACGGTCCGCCCCTGCACGGTCGCGGCCAGGTGAGCGAGCGCCAGGTTGGCAACGCTCTCCGCGACCTCCGCTCGCATCGTCGCCACCTGCTCGTCATCGATGAAGGCACCCTCGCGCTCCAGGAGGTCGATCACCGCCGCTGGCCGATCGACGGTGGGCGGGTCGTGGCCGTCGCCGGGTGTCCAGTGGCGGATAGGGCCGGCGAACCGATATCGATCGAAGCCGTGGACGGCCGCCACTGGCGCCACGAGGACGCCGTCACTCGCCGGGAAGGGAACGAGCACCACCTCCTCGCTGGGCTCGAGCGCTCTTACCACCGTCGCGAGGACCTCGACGTCTGCCGGTGCAACCCGATCGGGGATCGTCGGTGCCGAGGGACTCGTGCGCACGGGAGTTTCGAGTCCCGCCGGTGCGCCGCGCACCACCCCGCGGACAAGCCGTTCGACGATGTCGGTTCGTGCCGCGTCGAGGGCGCCGAAGAACCGTGCGTCCGCCGGCCCCGGCAGGTCGTTCGCGTTCGCGTAGTGAACCGCCAGGGGGAGCGCCTCCCACTCGACCGCCGTGGTGGGTGACGACGGGCCCCCGTTCTCGTGTGCCGTCATATCCGCGTTCGTGCGCACCTCGCGGCTTGATGGCGATAACTCTACCCTTTGCCGCCGGAGTCCGCCATCGCTGGGCACCTGCACTCCGGTCTGTTCACCGCCCGGTCTCGCCACTCGACAGTTCTCGGCGAGGCGCCGTCCGCGGCGGTCAAGAAATCCGTACAGATGGCCCGCCACGCGTGGGTACACAACCCGGGCGTCGCCGCGAGCCCCACACTCCTGGCGAGCGTGCATAACACGCCCGATTGACCCCGCTCGCGGCCACCGAGGCGATTTCACCAGCCCAGCAACTGTCGCATGATGGCCGCTATCGCGACGAGTACGACGGCGCCGAGGCCCATCAGCAGGAATATCTCTTCCACACGCGTCGTTGGCCCGCTGGATACTATAAATTCGTCGTACGACCGAACTCACCGTCCCGATTCCCGGACGTGGGTGTTCCCATCGCCGTCAGCTCGCCGTTCGGACGATATTAATTAGGAACGGTTTTGTATTATCGAGCCAATACTCTGCCGGTATATGCGCCGGTCAGATGACACCCGTGCCGGCCACCAATCGGGACGAGTTCGCGCCGGTAGCCCGGGAGGGACCAACCGATGATTGGTGGCGTACTGAAATCGGTCAAGGACAATCTCCTCTACGTCGTCCTGGGGTCGCTTCTCGCCGGGCTGGTCGTCGGCCAGTTCGTCGGCGAGGGCACCCGGGACCTGTTGCGGATGGCGGTCGTCCCGGCGTTGTTCGTGATGATCTATCCGATGATGATCAACCTCGACATGCGCGAGATTCTTCGCGTCCGCCAACATTACCGGGCTATCCTCCTGAGCCTCGTCGTCAATTTCGCCATCGTTCCGGCAATCGCCGTCGGGCTGGTGAGCGTGTTCTTCTCCGGCAATCCGTCCTCCGCCATCGGCCTCTATCTGATCGCGCTGATTCCCACGTCCGGCATGACCGCCGCCTGGACCGGGCTCGCTGGCGGCGACCTCGAAAACGCCCTCGTCGCCATCGCCGTGAACCTGCTCGCAGCGGTGTTCGTCTTGCCGCTGTACCTCTCCGTCCTCGTCGGGGGATCGATACAGTTCGATCCGACGGAACTCTACCGACAACTGGGAATCGTCGTCGTGGTGCCGATGATCGCCGGCACCCTCACGCGACGGTGGCTCATCGGTCGGTACGACACGACCGGATTCAAGCGCTTGAAACCGACGTTCGGTGGCGTCAGCTCCATCGGCGTGATGCTGATCGTGTTCATCGCGATGGCGATGCGGTCACGGAGCATTCTCGCTGCGCCGATCGATTCGGCCTTGACCGTGGTGCCGCTCGTGTTGTTCTACGTGCTGGTGGTCGGCGCCGGCGTGATCATCGGGCGGACCTTCCTGCGAACCGAACAGTCGGTCGCGCTCGTGTACGCAACGAGTATGCGCAACCTCTCGGTCGCCCTCGCCATCGCCGCCGCCCCTGGGTTCCCGCCGACCGAGGCCGTGTTGCCGATCGCACTCGCGTATCTCTTGCAGGCGCCACTCGGCGCCATCTATATGCACTACCGCCGCGACATCGTCGAGGAGAATCTGAGCGTCACCGAGTTCGTTCGCTCCGTCCGGCCGACCTGAAAGGGGGGCTGTATCGGCAGCCACTCCCGTCCTGTCGGTTCGCTCTCCGCGACTGACACACAGAATCACCGGTGATAATCGCTCCAGTGGATTTATATCCCCAATCTGTGCGTTTCCTGTTATATGGTCTCGAAGGGGGATCTGGGCATCAGCTATCTCATCGCCGTCGGGGTCGTGCTGTTTGCGACCCTCAGCACCGGCGTGACGGTCCCCCGCTTCGTGAGCGACATCGCCGTGGCCCACCAGTCCCTCGTTCCCGCGGTCTCCGGGTTCACCATCGCCGTCGTGTTCACGACGACCGGCCTCTGGTTGCGGCAGAGCGACCTCGAGGACGAGATGGGCTGGCGCGTGGCCTCCTGGGCCGCCATCGGCCTGGGCGTTCCCACCGTCGTCCTGTTCGTCCTGTACTTCTGGGACCCCTCGGCACTCCGCGGGCTCGACTGGCGGAGTCTCGCCACGATGAACATCGCCTTCGGTGGAATCATCGGCATCCTCTCGGGAGCGCTCGTCGGTCTGCGGACCGAATACGCCCGCAAGCAGACGCTCTACCAGCGCAACACCGTCTTCCTCCGACTGTTCCGCCACGATATCCGCAATAGTGTCAACCTCATCCAGGGGCACGTCGACCTCCTCACCAGCGATCACGACCTCCCGCGGGCCTCCGTCGGCGTGATCGACGAGCAGCTGGACCACATCCTCAGACTGGGCACCGCCGCGCATCGACTCGACGAACTCGATGCGACCGAAGAGACGCGTCCCATCGACCTCTCGTCGCTGGTCGAGGATCGTCTCGCGGTGGTTCGTCGCGATCATCCCGACGTCGTCTTCGAGACGGACCTCGATTCGGAGACGTACGTCCCTGGAAACGACCTGCTCGAGACCGCCGTGGACAACCTACTCACGAACCCCGCGGTCCACCACGACGGGTCGGTGGAGGTCCGGGTGCGAGTGGACCGCTCGGCCGAGGGGCCGAGGGACGTCGAACTCTGCGTTCGTGACGACGGTCCGGGGTTTCCGGAGGACGAGATCGCCGTCCACGACCGAGCGACCGAGACGCAACTGCAACACAGCGACGGGGTGGGGCTCTGGCTCACGCGGTGGATCGTCGAATCGTTCGACGGAACGCTATCCATCGGCAACCACGAGGATGGCGGGGCGACGGTGCGGGTCCGACTCCCGTCCGCGTCGCCCGATTGAACAGTGATGAGAACTGTGCCTGGTGGCACGTCGCTTACTCGCCCGTCTCGATGGGAGCGCCGATGAGGTTCCCCCACTCGGTCCACGAGCCGTCGTAGTTGCGGACGTCCTCGAAGCCGAGGAGTTCCGAGAGCACGAACCACTCGATGGCGGCTCGCTCACCCACCCGGCAGTAGGTGATCGTCGATTCGCCGCCGGTCACGCCAGCCTCGGCGTAGCGGGCTCGAAGCTCGTCTTCGCCCTTGAAGGTGCCATCGTCGTTCAGGACCGTCGCGACGGGGACATTGGTGGCACCGGGGATGTGGCCACCACGCTGTGCGGTCTCGTCGAGGGCTTCGGGGGCGATGAGTTCTCCAGAGAACTCCTCCGGTGAGCGGACGTCGACCATCGGGAGGCCGTTCTCGATGGCGTGTTCGATGTCGTCGCGATAGGCCCGGATGTGTTCGAAGGGGCCGCGTGGCGTGTACTCACGCGCGGTGAACCCGGGGGCGTCGGTCGTGAGCGGGTAGTCGTTTTCCACCCAGTACTCCTTGCCGCCGTCGAGGACCCGTGCGTCCTCGTGGCCGTAGTACGTAAACTCCCAATACGCGAAGAGGGCGAACCAGTTCGCGATCCAGCCGTCGCCGTAGAAGACGACCGTCGAGTCCTCGGTGATGCCAGCACCACCGACGAGGTCGGCAAAGGCCTCCTTCGAGAGGATATCGCGCTCGGTCGCTTCCGAGAGGTCCTCGTCCCACTGGAAGCCGATGGCGCCCGGGATGTGGCCGTCGTCGTACCGGGACGGGAAATCCGAGTCCGGGGATTCGGGGCTGTTCACCTCGACGAGCCGATAGGCCGGGTCGTCGTCCTGGAACGCGTCGAGAGTGTTCGATACCCACTCCGCGGTCACCAGTGGAGCTGCCGGTTCGGATGCCTGGGTCATGGCGATTATATTGTTGACAATACTTCATTTTATCACATCCCTTCACGGCGATTCAGGCCGGTATCGTGTACGGCGGAGACCGTTCGTTCGGCGGATTCGTTTGGTCGGGGATGGGGTGGGTGAGGACGTGGCCTCGGTCCGGTCACGACCCTGGCGTCGCGGTTCACTCCGTCACAGTTCGGAGCCGCTCCACGAGATACGTCGCCGCCTCGGGCGCGACCCGTGCGTACATCGTAGCGTAGCGCAGCGACGCTTCGGCGTCCTCGGCGTCGAAGTAGCGCTCGTCGAGGGATCGCCTCGCATCATCGTAGCCCCCCATGCCCGCCCGGGCGATGGCGACACTCAGGTGGGGGTAGTCCGCCTCCTCGAGGGCCGCGATGGCGGACCGGGCATCGGCGGCGCTGGACCGGATCGATGACGCGGTCACGTCCTCGTTGACGTCGTCGTCCTCGATGGCACGGTAGACGCTTCGATAGACGGCCATCGCGGCCAGGTCCCGTCCGGCTTCCAGGAGGGCACTGGCGAACGCTCCGTCGCCACGTCGACGATACTCTCCGATGGCCCCCTCGCCGGATTGCACACGTCGACTCGCGTCACGGAAGAGCCGAGCGGCGACGCGGCCGACGTCGCGGTCGAAGACCGTCTCGGCCTCGTATTCCTGATAGCCGTCCAGCGTCTGGCGTGTGGTGTCGGTCGCGATCGACAGTACCCGCGTCCCCTCGATGAGCGTCGACCACTGCGATTCCGTCGTGTCCCGCCGGTCCAGGTACTGCTGGTGGATGGCACGTGCGTCGGCGAGACTCGACTCCGCGTCCTCGGTCTCCTCGACCGCCCGCCCGGCCTGTTCGACGGCGTCGATCGGCGACTCGGGGTAGGGACGCTCTGGACGGGCCTGACGGCGGACGTCCTCGAGGAGGTTCTCGAGGGTAGCGTAGACGAGGACGGCCTCGACTGGGTCGCTCGCCCGGTACTCGAGGTCGGCGGTGAACGCGCCGAGGTCCTCCCTGACGGCCGTGCGGCGTTCGCTGACCGCTTCGCCGTCGTCGTTGCCGGTGGCCGCGCGATAGCTTCCGAGCAGGTTCGCCGCATTCCCCCGGGTGTGTCGCCAGTCCCGGAGGACGTCGATTTCGAACGTCGCGTCACTGCCCGATTCGAGGCGTTGCTGGACGCGGTCCTGGTCTCTGTCGATTTCGCGGGCGACGACCCCGTTCGGAATCGAGGGATCGGCGGGCACCGATTCGACGAGCTCCCGGGCCCGTCTCCGGTGGGGGTCGACGAGTGAGGCGGGAATGGTGATCGGTAGTGGTGCGGCGGTCGTCGGGAGGGGAGGGAGTCCGTCCTGGAATTCGCTCGAATCGATCGAGGGGGTGTCCTCGCCGCGAGGCCCATCGAGTGCCCCGCACCCGGCGAGTCCGGTCACGGCGACAGCACCGGCGCCGGCCAGAAAGCTGCGGCGCGTGGTCATTCGGCTCCCCCCTCGACCGTCACCGTCGCGTCGAAGGCCGGCGGTCGCTCCGGCCGGTTACAGTGACTGCCCATCCCGGTCCCGAAACCGCTCGACCCCTCACCCGTGATGGGCAACCGGATGGCGAACCCGACCATCTGGCGCGACTCCGCCGAACAGGCGACGTCGGCCGGCCTGGTGGACCGGCAGAAATCAACCTGCGGGTTCCCGTCGGGGTCGACGGCCACTTGCTGTAGGTGGATCTCGCGACATTCGCCGACCGGGGTCGCATAGAGGAACACGGACTCGGTCTCGAAGTCCGTCTCCGCCGTGAACGTCCGGAGCCGTTCGCCAGCGTCCGTGGCGGCGAACTCCCACTGCTCGACCTCCTCGGCCGTCACGAGGTAGTCGCCGCCACCCCGTGGTTCGGGTCGCTCGTCCCGTGTCGTCGTCCGGTCCCTTCGGACGAACAGCGGCGTGGCGGTCGGTTCCCGGACGTGGACGAACTCGTGGGCTATCGGATCTTCGCGGGGGGCGGGCGCACGTCGCGTTTCTGACGTCTCGGAACCGGTACAGCCTGCCAGCATCGCGAGCCCCGTCGTGGCGGCGGCGAGGGCCTCGCGGCGGGTGATGGAGGGCATCGATAGCCAGTTCGTGGGGACGTAATAACATAGTTTTGCTACTTTCGAGGGGAGGGGGTGGGGGTCAGACGATTTATCAGTTCCCGACGATATGATTCGCTATGGAACGGGGGTGGTGGTTGCTCGTCGCCGTGGCGCTGGTCGCCCTGCTGGTTCTCTCGGGTGGGATCCCCGGCGACCAGTCGGGAGCCGGTCGAGGGGAAGTCGAGGTGAGTGGCCTGTACAACGTCTCGAATGGAACACAGCTCTGGCCGTACACCAGCACCGCCCACGACGTCGAGACGCGCACGCTCCCGATCAACGTCTACGTGAACAAGAGCCCGGCAGCGACGCGCGATATCCTCGTGGGCGACGCCCAGCACTGGGACGAGGTCGGCGCCGAACGGGCCGATGCTGGCGAATCGTACTCGATCGCTCGATGGGGGGCTGCCTCGGGCGCGGACCGGTATGCGGCGGTCTACGCCGACGGAAGTGGCTCCGTCTGGCTGGGCGAGGAGTTCCAGCTCGAGGACGGTCGCTACCTCGGGACCCGCGAACACGTCCGAATCTACGGTCGGTTCGACGGCTCGTGGTCGGCGATTCAGGCCCACGGCGAGTACTGGGACTGGTTCCGACTCCGACACACCGTCGTGGACCTCGATCGGGCCAGGAACGGGGTGGTCCGGGATCTCAGCACTGGCGACGACGTGACCGTGATCGAACGCGACAGCCCGCCGGAGCGTGTCGTGCTCGTCGGGGCCGCCCTTGCCGTGGTGGCCGGTTGGAGACGCGTCTCTCGCAACCATCTGGCGGCGTTCGGGCCTGGTGCGGTCTACCTCGGCGTCAGATCGACGGGGATCGCCCTCGAGGGCCTGCTGGCCATCGCGCCGCCCAAGGCCATCGTGGGGATCCTCTATCCGTTCTTCCTGGTGGGGGTGCCGACCGTCGCCTACTACTGGACTCGACGGGTCGAGACCGACATATCGCCCGTCACCGCGGCCGTTCTGCCGTCGCTCGGCTTCGCTCTCGCACTGGTCATCGACGGAATGGCGATGGGGATCTACGACCCCTCGCTGCAGCTCGTCGCGGTTCGGATGGCGGCCGCCACCGCCCTCGGTCTCATCGCCGCCGCGGGGACGACCGACGGACCCACTGTTGGGCCGGGGGCGACCCTGTGGTTCGTCGCCATCGCCCTCCCCCTCGTCGGGCTGGTGTGATGGGCTTATCACTCAGGACTTCATACTTTCGTTATCATGAGACACGGTGGCCGTGTCGGTCGGCGCGCGTTCGTCGGCGGGGTGGCCACGGCCCTGGCCGGGTGTATCGGGGCGGGCGGAACGGACGACGACCCGACCACCGGGCAGCCACCGGAATCGGGCCCCGATCCGGTGTCTCTCACCATCAAGACGACCCCCTCCGACGACGACCCGTACGCGATGCGCATCGCCCGAACGCTCTCCGAGAACCTGAACGCCGTCGGCGTCAGGACCGATATCGTCCCGATGGCCATCAAGGAGTTGCTCGAGTCGGTCCTCGTCGACCAGGCGTTCGATCTCTACGTCGCTCGTCATCCGGGCGGCCAGGACCCGGATTACCTCCGTTCACTGCTACACGCCGACAACGGCGACGAGGCCGGCTGGCGAAATCCCTTCGGCTATGTCGATTCCTCGGTGACCGACCTGCTCGAACGACAGCGGCTCCAACGCGGCGACGAGCGAACGGCGACGGTGCACGACCTTCTCACCACCGTCAGGGACCACGTCCCGATGATGGTCCTCGCTCATCCGGACAGTGTCCACGCGATCCGCAACGACCGGATCGTGGAGTGGCCGAGCCGCGGCCTGCAGACCGCCGATGACCTGCTGGAACTCCGTCCTGCAGCGGAGGCCGACGTCGAGACGGTCCGCATCGCGATCATCGACGATCGCCCGACTCGGAATCAGAACCCCCTCGCGTTCTCCTTCAGAGACCGGGGCCTGATCACGGAGCTCCTCTACGAACCACTGGTCCGCGAGCGGTCGTCGGGGGTAGAACTCCGACTGGCCAGCGGGTTCGGGTGGACCGAGACCGAGGTCGGCGACCGCCTGTCCATCACGCTGGAGGATGCCGTCTGGCACGACGGGACACCGGTGACCGCCGCCGACGTCGCGTTCACCTATCGGTTCGTCGCGGACACCGCCATGGGGTCGATGGAGGACCCGGTTCCAGCCCCGATGTTCCGGGGGCGGTCGGAACTCGTCGATACTGTCAGTGCACTCGACGACCGCACGGTCTCGATCGACTTCGATGCTTCTCGGGAGGTCGCCTTCCGCGCTCTCACACTACCGATCCTCCCGAAACACGTGTGGGAGCCGAAAGCGAACCCGGCAGCGGTCGCGGGGATACAGGTTTTCGGAGCCTCGACCGAAGCACTCCGTTGGGCTAATCCGAACCCCGTCGGGAGCGGTCCGTTTGCCTTCGAAGCCGCCGAAAACGAACAACGGTTGGAACTGACCCGGTTCGACGATCACTTCACCGAAGGCCCGGCGTTCGAGGGGCTGACGTTTCGCGTCGCGCCGTCCGACGCGGCCGCCATCGAACTCGTGCTCGCCGACGAGGTGGACGCGACCGGCCCCATCGACGCGTCGCTCGTCTCGAACATCGCCCGCTCGGGCGAGGCGACGATGATCGCCGGCCCAGCCAGGTCGTTTTATCACGTGGGTTTCAACGTCCGAGAACCCCCACTCGACGCCCCCCGATTCCGGCGGGGTGTGGGGACTCTCCTCGACCGACGCGACGTCGTCAGCCGCATCTTCGACGGGTTCGCCTCGCCAGCCATCGTCCCCGTCGACGGCCAGTGGAAACCAGATGGTGTCGAAGACGAGGCGGCTAGCCCGACCGAAACCTTCCCGGGACAACCAGGGGAGCTCGACCGCGAAGCGGCGGTGGCTGCATTTCGGGACGCCGGGTATCGGGTCCACGACGGAGCGATGATCGCGGACGGATGATTCTATTTCGGGTCATCGCCAGCATGGTGCTCGTCGTTGGCGGGATGCTGGCGGTCACCGCGTACGCCGCCGTCGGTCGCGATCGCATCCGGTCGGGGATCGGTCAGTGGCGAACGCAGGTCCGCGAGACCTGGCGGTACGTCGCCGTCCTGGCCGTCGTTCTGGGGGTGAACAAGTTCGCACGCGTGTACGGCCCCCGCATCTCGTGGCTGCTGGACTGGAATCTCACCCCGTACATCTACCGTCTGGAGGGGGAGTTCGTGGTCTGGGTACAATCGTTCGCTTCGCCCTCGCTGACGGCCGCCCTCGGGTTCGTCTATCTCTACGGCTACGCGTACTTGCTCATATTTCCGCTACTCGGGTACTTCCTCCTCAACGACTCGCGGGCGTTCAAGCAGACGGTCGTGGCCTATACGCTCAACTACGCCGTCGGCGTCGTCATATACACGCTGTTCGTCTCCTTCGGCCCGCGCAACGTCGATCTCGTCACCGGACTCCTGTTCACCGAGTATCCGGAGGCGATGTTGGTCACCTGGCAGGTCAACTCCTACACGAACGTCTTCCCGTCCCTTCACACCTCCCTTGCGACCACCGTGGCGCTGCTCGCCTGGATCACCCGCGACCGACTTCCACGGTGGCCCCCCATCGCTATCCCGCTCGCGGTCGGCGTCGTCGTCTCGACCATGTACCTCGGAATCCACTGGGCGACCGACGTGATCGCGGGTATTGCCCTCGCAGCGTTCAGTGTCGTCGCGGCCGGGGCCGTCGTCCGCCGCGTCGAAGGCTGATCGGGCGGTGACGACCTACCGGTAGCACGTACCATAACGATTATATCAACGTCCGGGTGTACTCCCGTCTGTTCCATGGGCGAGGACGGCATCCGCGAACGGTTACGACGAAAACTCGATTCGACGGAGAACGACGATCTACGGTATCACCTGCGGTCGGCACTCCAGCACCTCGATATCGACCGTCAGTCTTCCAACGAGGACCGTCGCCGATAGCCGGCAGCGGGCGTCTCGTCGGTCCGGGCGATATGCTCCAGACACTGACGGTCGTCTGGCCGCTCGATCCACCGTCGTCTCTCCGATGGACCCAGCCGGCTGGTCTCGAGACGAACCGTTTTCCCACACCGTGACAGAACCTTCTGTATGGAAACCATCGAATACGAGCCGATCGGCTACGTCGAGTCACCGTTCGACGCTCCCGAGGACGTTCCCCGTCCGACCGACGATCCGGTCGAGGCCAGCGGCACCGTCGTCCTCGACGATCGGTTCGAACCGGGTCTCTACCGCCTCGAAGAGTTCTCACACGTGATGGTGATCGCCCACCTCCACGAGTCGTCGACGACCCGACTTCGGGTCCGACCGGGCGGCGCGACCGGCGAGGTCGGCATCTTCGCGACGTCTGGCCCGGCTCGGCCCAATCCGATCGGCGTGTCCGTCCTCTCTCTGGACGGCGTCACCGGGCTGCGGCTGGCGGTCTCGGAACTCGACCTCGTGGATGGGACCCCGGTCCTCGACGTCAAACCGTACGCACCCAAAGACGACCACCTGTCCGGTCTGCGCCGTGGGTGGATGGCCGGCCCAACGTAAGGCGAGAAAACGAAACTGATCGCCGCCTCGGTACTGCCTGGCCCGCCGATCACTCGAGGTCGAAGCGATCCAGTTGCATCACCTTCTGCCACGCGTCGACGAAGTCCTGCACGAACTCCTCCTCGCCGTCATCGGCGCCGTAGACCTCGGCAATGGCGCGAAGGCGGGCGTTCGACCCGAAGACGAGGTCGAAGCGGGTGGCCTCCCACTCGACGTCACCGGTGGCGCGGTCGCGGACCTCGAAGACGTACTCGTCCGCCGTGACCGGTTCCCACTCGTAATCCATGTCGAGCAGGTTCACGAAGAAGTCGTTGGTCAGTGTACCCGGACGGTCGGTGAACACGCCTCGGTCTGACTGGTACGTGGCGCCGAGCGCCCGCATCCCACCGACCAGGACGGTCATCTCGTCGGGTGTCAGGTTCAACAGGTCCGCCCGGTCGACCAGCAGGTCTTCGGCCCGGCGCTCGGCGTCGTCGCTGCGGTAGTTACGGAACCCGTCGGCTTGCGGTTTGAGCGCCTCGAAGGACTCGACGTCGGTCTGTTCGGGCGAGGCGTCGGTCCGTCCCGGTTCGAACGGGACGGTGACGTCGTATCCCGCGTCCGCTGCCGCCTGCTCGACGGCGGCGTTGCCACCCAGCACGATGAGGTCGGCGAGCGAGACGCGCACGTCGTCGGTGCGGCCGTCGTTGAACTCGGCCTGAATCGCTTCGAGGGTCTCGAGGACCGTCTGGAGTTCCGCCGGTTCGTTGACTTCCCAGCTTTGCTGGGGCTCGAGACGGATGCGAGCGCCGTTCGCGCCGCCGCGCTTGTCGCTGTCGCGGTACGTCGAGGCCGCGGCCCACGCGGTCTTCGCCAGCTGGGAGACGGACAGATCGGAGGCGAGGAGCGTCGCTTTGAGCTCGTCGATCTCCGCCTCGCCGACGAGGTCGTGGTCGACGTCAGGGAGCGGGTCCTGCCAGACCATCACCTCGTCGGGGACCTCCGGACCGAGGAATCGCTCCGGCGGGCCCATGTCGCGATGGATCAGCTTGTACCAGGCTCTCGCGAATGCCTGCTGGAACGCCCGTGGATCCTCCTGGAAGCGTTCGAGGATCTCCCGGTAGTCCGGGTCGCGCTTGAGCGCGACGTCCGTCGTCAGCATCATCACGTCCTCTTTGTCCGCGGGGTCCTCGACGCCGGGGGCGGCATCGTCCAGTTCGCCGTTCTGTGTGGTCCACTGCCACGCGCCACCGGGCCCCTTCTCGGGCCACCATTTGTGCTCGAGGAGGTTGTCGATGTAGCTGGTGTCCCACTGTGTCGGCGTGGTGTTCCACGGTCCTTCGATGCCGCTGGTGATGGTGTCGGCGCCCTTCCCGGCGCCGAACTCGTTCTTCCAGCCGAGACCTCGCTCTTCCATTGGGGCCGCCTCCGGCTCGGGACCGACGTGCTCGTCGGGGTCGTCGGCACCGTGGACCTTCCCGAACGTGTGGCCCCCGGCGATGAGCGCGGCCGTCTCTTCGTCGTCCATGGCCATCCGGGCGAACGACTCGCGGATGTTCGCCGCCGACGCCTCGGGGTCGGGTTCGCCGTCCGGGCCCTCGGGATTCACGTAGATGAGCCCCATCACGGTGTTGCCGTACGGCCACTTCAGGGCCCCTTCCTCGTCGAACCGCTCGTCGGAGGCTGCTTCCATCTCGGCTTCGGGCCCCCAGTCGATGGCGTCGTCGGGGGCGAAGTCGTCTTCGCGGCCGCCGGCGAAGCCGAACGTCTCGAAGCCCATCGATTCGAGGGCGACGTTCCCGGCGAGGACGATCAGGTCGGCCCACGAGAGGTTGTTGCCGTACTTCTGTTTGACCGGCCAGAGCAGGCGTCGCGCCTTGTCGAGGTTCGCGTTGTCCGGCCAGCTGTTGAGGGGTGGCAGCCGCTGTCGTCCACCGGCCGCGCCACCGCGGCCGTCGTGGGTGCGGTAGGTGCCGGCGCTGTGCCAGGCCATCCGAATCATGAGTGGGCCGTAGTGCCCGTAATCGGCCGGCCACCAGTCCTGAGAGGTTTTCAGTGTGTCCTCGATGTCCTCTTTTACGGCCTCGTAGTCGAGGTCTTCGAACGCTTCGGCGTAATCGAAGTCCTCGCCACGGGGATCGAGTCGCTGTGCGTTCTGGTCCAGACTGTCGAGGTTCAACTGGTTCGGCCACCAGTTCTGGTTCGGTCTGTTCATCGTCGGCGTCCCTCCGGGCGGTCGCTCGGACGGGCGTGGGTCGCGACGGTGTCAGTCATTGTATCACGCTTCGATGCTGCGGTGGGGCGGTGCATAAAGATGGCGATGCATTTCCGTATTCGAGTAAAATCATTCACCAAAACAAATAATTTATTGCGTTTCCCGCACTGGATATTCGGCTTTTCCGTGAATCCTGCCGGTAGTTCCGTCGACACTGACAGTTTGGCTGTGGGACAGTTCCGGCTGCGGACGCGAGACGAATGGGCGACCCGTGGACCGGCGGTGACCAGTGTCGCGTGGTGACCGCACGGGCGCCACCGGCCTCGGTAATTCTCACCGGATGGCAAACGACTCAAGACTCATCACCACGGCCCGCGTAGGTCGAGACGAACCCCATCCCTGTATCGTAGTGGATGGGACTCCATGACGACTTCACCACCATCGGCCGAACCGACGAACGCCCGGGACCTTCAGCTGTGGGTCGAGCTACGGGTCGTGGCACCAGCCGATACCACCTGTCCGCTGATCGCCCTCGAGGACCAGGTCGAGACGGCGGAGCGGGACCACTTTGGCGGTGTCTGTACCATGGACATCGACGTCCGAGAGAAAGCGCAGTCGCCGAGCGGCAAGCGCCGATTGACACATACCATGGACGAGAGCTGTCTGTGTCGGCTGTTCCTCCAGCACGGGTGTTCGCCGCGGATCGTCTCGAGTCGGGGTCCCGAGGGGGTCGTGTCGACGACGCTCCCGGACCGGGAGACGCTTCGGGACCTGGTCGCCGACATCAGGTCGGTGGGCGGGTCTGCGACGGTGCAGAAACTTACCAGTCTCTCGACGGAAACCGATGCTGACACCATCCGCACGTTCGAACTCGACGTACTGACCGAACGGGAACGCGCCGTGATGGAGACCGCGGTCGCCCGGGGATACTACGATACGCCCCGTCGTGTCCACCTCGGCGAACTCGCGGCGGAGTTCGACGTGACGAAACAGACCCTGTCTACCTGTCTCAACTCGGCGGAGGCGAAGATGGCGAAGTCCCTCATCGGTTCTCCCTGATCCGTTTCACTTCTCTGGTGAGCTGTACCGGTCTTCTGCCGGCAGATTATCCGACCCATTATAAAGGAACTGATTATCAGCCGGGTCGGGGTTCCGCGCGCCCGCCGTACCCATTACTTGTGAGTGCTATGACCAATCAACACCGGCCGGTCGACGGACCGCCAGACGCCGACCAGCAATACGAGTTGAACCGGACGGACGCTACCGCTATCCTCGCCGATAGCGACCACGATACGGATCTCGGCCTTCGGTTGGCCCGGGACGCGATCCGGGTCGCGAACGGCGACCTCGACGAGGCCACGTTCCACGACCGCCACCACGAGGCGGTTCTCGCGGAGTTCGGCGTCGACGACCGACCGGTACCGATGGAGGGCCCCACCGATGAGTGAGGGTGAGGGCGTCTCCCGCCGCTCGGTGTTGCTCGGCGCCGGTGCGGCCGCGGGCGCACTCGGCGTCGGTGGTGGGGGTCGGCAGTGGTTGCTCGACGGTCTCGACGAGCCACACGCCGTCGAGCAGTTCCTCGACCGGAACGCGGTACTCCACGGCTATTGCGAGCCCAACTGCCGGGGGAAGTGTGCACTGGACGTCCACGTCCGGAACGGCCAGATCCGGAAGGTCGAACCGAAGATCCAGGGCAACGAGGCGTACAAGCGGGCGTGCACGCTCGGGCAGTCACACGCCCAGCGCGTCTACAACCCCACTCGGGTCAAGTACCCGATGAAGCGCACCGACTGGTCGCCCGGCAACCCGAATCCGACCGGCCGGGGGCCGGACGCCACGTTCGAGCGGATCAGCTGGGACGAGGCGCTGGATTACGTCGGTGACGAGATGCTCCGCGTCCGCGAGGAGTACGGGCCCGAGAGCGTCTACTTCGAGCTCGGCTCCGGCGGCGGCGGCATCAACGGGACGATCTACTCCCGACTGTCCGGCCTCTTCGGCGGGACGATGAAAGCCTGGTCGATCGACATCAACGTGGGGCTGGGCTTCCGGCGGATCACCGGGGCCGGCTACTTCAACACCCCGACGAACCAGGCGACCGACATCGAGAACGCGAACACCATCGTCATCTGGGGTGGCAACATCTTCGAGAGCCGCTTCCAGATGGACGCCTCGAAGATCCTCGACGCCAAGGAGAACGGCGCGAAGATCGTCGTGGTCGACCCGGTCTACAACACGACGACCGCGAAGGCCGACATGTGGCTGCCGATCAAGCCGGGGAAGGACGGCCACCTCGCCATGGCGATGATCCAGGTCGCCTTCGAAGAGGACCTCCTCGACGAGACGTTCCTCCGGGAGCGGACCCTGGGTCCCGCGCTCGTCCGCGAAGACGGGTCGCTGCTCAAGACCGCCGACGTCTTCGACGACGGCGACGAGGAGACGCCGGTCGCCCTCGACGAGGTGACGGGCGAACCCGTCGCGCTCGAACCCGAGACCTTCGGCGAGTACGCCCTCTTCGGCGAGTTCGAGGTAGCTGGCGAGACGGTGACGACCGGCCTCACGAAGGTCCGCGAGGCCGCGGCACCGTACGCACCCGAGGAGATCGAGGAACTGATCGGCGTCGACGCGGCGAACGTCAGGCAGACCGTCCGCTGGCTGGGAACGCGCGGCCCCGGCGGGATTCTGACCGGACTCGGCGTCGACCGCTACGTCTACGGCCACATCTTCGGGCAGGCCTACGCCATCCTGCTCGCGCTTCTGGGACAGTACGGAATGAGCGGCTGTGTGACCGGCGGCATCACGCAGGGCAACGGCTACAACAGCGATTACGGCGTCCCCGAGGGGGCCCCCGGGTCCAGATCCCTCCAGCAGAAGGGGATCCTGGCGGCCCTCGAAGGCGACGACGAACAGCCGATCAAGGCGATGTACGCGATGTCCTCGAACTTCATCGCCAACCAGATGCCCGACCGGAAACGGTGGCTCGCCGCCCTCGAGAACGTCGACATGGTCGCCGTCGCCGACTTCCAGCACACGCCGAACGTCCAGCGGGCGGACATCATCCTGCCGGCCTCGCACTGGATGGAACGCGAGGACATCACCGGTACATGGACGAACCCGCACGCGCGATACCGGGCGGCGGCCCACGAACCGCTGTGGGAGGCGAAAAGCGACCACTGGATGCTCGTTCGCCTGGCCGAGCGCCTCGGCTACGGCGAGTACTTCGAGCGGGACCGCGAGACGACCCTCCGGCAGATCCTCGCGGCGGAAGATCGGTTCACCCTCGACGACCTCCGCGAGCAGGGGAGCATCTACATCGACACTCCCGAGGTGATCTGGCAGGGCGAGTTCGCCACGCCGAGTGGCCGCCTCGAGATCTACGACGAGGACGCACCCTCCGAGGGCGACGTCTCCCTCGAGGTACCGGTCCCGCTGGAGAGCCGGACGGCCGACGACTGGGAGACCGCCGACGAGTATCCGCTGACCTTCCTGCAGAAGCACAGCCGGTGGCGGATCCACTCGCAGTTCGGTCGGATGCCGTCGCTCCGACAGATCGAGACCGAACCCGTCGTGGACATCCACCCGTCCGACGCCGCCGACCGGGGCATCGAGAACGGTGAGTACGTCCGCGTCCACAACCAGCGCGGCGAGGTCTTCGTGAAGGCCCGCCTCAACGAGGGGTACCGACCCGGCATGGTGAACATCAATCAGGGCTGGTGGGAAGACGACTTCGTCGGGGGCCACCACAACGACCTGACCCACACCGACGTGAGCGACGCCATCGAGAACTTCGCGTTCTACGACGTCCGCGTCGACGTGGAACCGGCACCCGACGACCTGGATACGAGCCAGTACACCGACCCCGACCGCGACCCCTGGCTCGCGGCCTCCGGCAACGGCGGTGGTGACCAATGACCAGTTACGGAATGGTAATCGACCAAGAGCGGTGTATCGGCTGTCACGCCTGTTCGACGGCCTGCATAGAGGAGAACAACCTCGGGTTCGGGCACATCTGGAACCGGGTGCTCACGGAAGGTGGTGAGGACATCGAGACGCCGGCGGGACAGTACCCCCTCGACGGGAGCGACGGGACCGGGAGTATGTCCATGGAGTTCCAGCCGACCGCGTGCCAGCACTGCCAGAACGCCCCCTGTGTGAAGGTCTGCCCGGTCAACGCGACCTACACCCGCGAGGACGGCATCGTCGAAATCGACTACGACAAGTGCATGGGCTGCCGGTACTGCATGGCCGCGTGTCCGTACAACGCACGCGTGTTCAACTACGATGCCCCCGAGAACCTCACCGAAGATGGATTCGGGAACGTTCCCGAACGACCGCAGGGCGTCGTGGAGAAGTGTACGTTCTGTACCCACCGCGTCGAGCAGGGCATCGATCCCGCCTGCGTCGACGCCTGTCCCGCCGACGCGCGGATCTTCGGCGACCTCGACGATCCCGACAGCACGGTCTCCAGGTACGTTCGGAAGTACGAGACCGAGGTATTGCTCGAGGACCTCGAGACCTACCCGAACACGTACTACGTCCGCGGCCAGATGACGCCCGGCCGTAACCGGATCGGCAAGGAACTGGAGGGGACTGCCCGCAAACTCATGGCCACGCCCGATGGGGGTGACGGCAAATGAGCGGCGCAGTCGTCGAACCCGAGGGATTCGGAACGCGAGGAAAGGCCCTCGTCGGTGTCCTGGTCCTCCTCATCGGCGTCGGATTCGCCGCCTGGCTCTACCAGCTACGCGAAGGACTGGTCGTCACGGGGATGGACAACGTCTTCTCGTGGGCGCTGTACATCATGCTGTTCGTGTTCTTCGTCGGCCTCTCGGCCGGCGGGCTCATCATCTCCAGCGTCCCGAAGTTCTTCCACTCCGATCGCTACGACTCGATCGCGGCGCTGGGCGTCCTGGTCAGTTTCGCCTGCATCGTCGTCGCGGGACTGCTGATCGTTCCCGACATCGGTCGACCCGTCCGCATGTACCAGTTCCTCACCACGCCGGACTTCCGCTCCCCGATGGTCTGGGACTTCGCGGTCGTCGTCGTGTACGGGCTGTTCACGCTGGGGTACCTCTGGCTGTTAACTCGCCGGAACCTCGCGGCCCGCGGGTCGCCGCTGGCCCTCGGTGTGGCGGACACCGAGAGCGGCCGCGCCCGGGACAAGAAGCTAGCCTTCTGGGCTGCCGCCGTCGCCATCCCGCTGGCGGTCGCGCTCCACTCGGTCACCGGGTGGATCTTCGCGCTGCAGATCGGACGCGGCGACTGGTTCAGTCCGCTGGTGGCGCCAATGTTCATCATGAAGGCGCTGGTCTCCGGGCTCGCGCTCGTGATCGTCACGGCCGTCCTGGCCGACCGGTACACGCGATTCGAACTGTCCCGGGACCTCGTCCCCGAACTCGGGAAGATCCTCGGGGTCTTCGTCGCGGTGCACATCGTCTACCTGCTGGCCGCCGAACGGCTCCCCCACGCCTGGGCCGCGAACTTCGACTTCTGGTCGATCACGTCCGCGTTCCTGATCGGGGACACGCCGTACTTCTGGCTGTGGACGATCGTCGGCGGGGCGATTCCGATCGCCCTCCTCGTCTTCCCGTCGTTGCGACGGCAGGTCTGGGCGGTCGTCACTGCGAGCGTCTTCGCCATCGTGGGAATCCTCTTCGAGGGCGTGAACCTCGTGTTCGTCGGCTACGACGAGGTGCCCATCGCCGATGCCCCCGGCGTCACGACCGGTCGGGAGTACACCGGCTTCGGTGCCGACATCTGGGCGACCTCGGGGACGTACACCCCGACCGTCGTCGAACTCGCGATCTCTGTGGGGATCATCGCCGTCGGGGCGTTGATCGTCACGCTGGGGATCCGGTACCTGCCGGTGTTCCCCCGGGTCGAACGCGAGACGGTCGAACGGCAATCGCCGGCCACCGACGCGGCGGTCACCGATGGCGGTGCCGTCGCCGACGCGGAATCCGGAGACGAGGGCCGATGAGCGACACCGCGATGGCGAGTGTCGCAGACCGGGACCTCGCCGCGGGGTACGACGTGTTGGCACGTTGCTGGCGCGAACCCGATGTGGCACTCGTCCAGGCCATCGAGGATGGATCGCTCGAAGACGTCGTCCCCGGCGTCGAGGCCGTCTCTCTCGAAGCGCTTCGAGCCGAACACACCCGGTTGTTCGTCGGTCCCGGCGCGCTCCCGTGTCCGCCGTACGAGAGCGTGTATCGGGACGAGGATGGACAGGTGCTCGGGCCGTCGACGGCGGCCGTCGTCGCCTGGTACCGGACCATCGGTGTCGGCCTGGACCCAGAGGTCAGCGACCTCCCGGACCACATCGCTGTGGAACTGGAGTTCATGGGTCACCTCCAGCGACGGGGCGATATCGCGGCGCTGGACCGCTTCGTGGCGGAGCATCCGCGGCGATGGTTCCCGGCGTTCCTCGACGGCGTCGAGACCGCCACTCGGGTGCCCTTTTACCGGGCGCTCGCGGCGGCGACCCGGGACCTCCTCGACGGCGTCGACGAAATGGCCTGACGACGATGGTGTCGCGTTACGAGTACGACCTCGAATACGACGTCCCGGGCGGGAAGCGCGAGGCGTACGAGACCTGGCTGGCGGATGCTACCGTCACCTGGGGCATGGACGAGCGCGTCACCGCGTTCTTCCATCAGGTAAACGACACTGGCCTGGACCCAGGTGAACGGTTCGTCTTCGAGTTCGACAGCCTCCGGGACTGGGCGGCGTTCGTCGAGGGGGCTGGCCATCGGAAGAACGTCGACCGCCTCCGCGGACTGGTGACGGATCTGCGGGCGACGCTCTGGAATCCCAAACGGGTCGGTACCGAGGTGGGAGCGGTGCGCGACGCCAGACCCGTCGCCGACCGGTGGGGTCCCCACCGCTATCGTCGCCAGCCGAACCGGTCCTGACGGGGACCGCTCCAGGTCGGTTTTCGTTTCGGGGTTTTCACTGGCGAAGTCGGTGTCGCGTTCGATGGGTGGGCAGGTGACCATTCCGACGAACGGGGGTCTTCGTGCTCTCCAGTCGTGGGGTATTTCATAATCGTGGGAATCGGGCCAGCGCTCTTATATCCCCGTTCACCTTGATTTACCAAGGCGTATATAAGCACTGTCGCCATTCCCGCGACACTCCCATGACTGACCTCGACGACGACGTCCACGCGACGAACGATATGGGGATAGAGGCCGCCGATACCCGGGAGCACCGCCGCCTCTACGTCGAGATCGAGGTGTCGATGGACGAGGACTGTCCCGTGTACGGGCTTTCCGACTCCGTCGCCGAGACCCGCGTGTTCCTGGGGCCCGATGGGCGGTGTCAGTGTGATATCCTCCACGAGGATGGAGCCGACTGTGCCCCGCTTCACGTGAGCCGACCGATCGAGAATTCCTGTGCGTGTTCGATATTTGCCGCTCACGGCTGCGTTCCGACGATCGATTCGACGACCGACGACCGCTCGAAGATATCCACCTACCTGCCGGACCGTTCGGTACTCAGCGATCTGATCGCGGAACTTCGGGCCCATTCACGAAACGCGAGCCTCCTTCGCATCGTGGACTGTGACCGGGACGACAACGGACAGGGGATCACCTTCGACCTCACCGATCTGACCACGACCCAGCGGGACACCCTGGAGTTGGCGGTCACCGAGGGGTATTACGACGAGCCGAAGGGCATCTCGCTGGAGGAACTCGCCGACGAACTCAACATCTCGAAATCGGGTGTCTCGCGCCGACTCTCGAGCATCGAGGCCACTATTTTGACGACCATCATCTCGGACTAGCGGCAGTCGTCGACGGTGGGGGTCCGCCGCCCACGAAACGCACGTGTGGGTCTGTAGCGCACGCTCACCCCTCGGAGAATAGCCACCCCCATATAATCTAGCAATTATTGAGCCCAAGGGAGTTGGACGCCAGTCCAATACCATCAACTGGGTCATGAACCGTGTCCGATCCACCAAATCTCGACGACGAACCGCTGTTGCCGGAAGCGACGGATTGGGAGGATCGCATCACTGCGATTCTGGACGGAGAGGACTCGAACGAGGAGGCCGTGGCGCTGGGTCGGGAGATGGCTCGCGACGCCCTCCGCGTGTCGAAGGGCGAACTCAGCGATGAGGAGTTCAATGCGATGTACGAGGAGAAAGTCCAGCGGGTCTTCGGAACCGAACCTGCCGATTTCAATTCGGACGCTGCGGACGAGGAGTAACGATTCTACTGAACGATCAATTCACCTATGACACCACCAACTGAACCATCGGATGACGGATCCGACGACGGACGATACGATTTGAACAGCGAGGAAGCAAAGCGCATTCTGGAGGGCAGCGAGTACGACGCCGATCTCGGCTTCGAGATGGCTCGTGATGCCGTCCAGGTTGCGAACGGCGACCTCGACGAGGAGACCTTCCAGGAGCGATACCACGACGCCGTCGTCGCCGAATTCGGCGTCGACGATCGACCGACGAACCAGGGTGAGAACGCATGAGTCAAGACGTCTCCGACGACGGCGTCACGCGACGGTCGGTCCTCCGATCGACCGGAGCGGCCGCGGCCGCGTTCGGGATCGGTGGCGGGAGTGGCCTGGCGGCCCTGAGCGACACCTCCGAGGCGCGGAGCGCGATCGGGGAGAGTTTCGTCGGCGAGAACAAGACCGTCGACACGGTCTGTTCGCCGAACTGCCGTGGCAAGTGTCCCCTGAAGGTTCACGTCCGGGACGGCACGATCCGGAAGATAGAACCACAGATTCCCGACGACCCGCAGTACAAGCGGGCCTGCGTGCTCGGCCTCTCGCACACCCAGCGCGCCTACGATCCGACTCGTCTGAAGTTCCCGATGAAGCGGGCGGACTGGTCGCCGGACGAACCGAACCCGCAGGGGCGCGGGCCCGACGCCGAGTTCGAGCGTATCGAGTGGGACGAGGCACTCGATCTCATGGCCGAGAAGATGGAGTCCGTCCAGTCGGAGTACGGGAAGGAAAGTCTCCTCTTCCACGAGGGCTCGGGTAACTACGGACAGGGCGGGAAAGCGTTCAACCGCCTGGCCTCCTATCTGGGCGCCTCCAAGTCAGCGTGGGGGATCGACGCCAACGTCGGTCGCGGCTTCAACCGCGTCACCGGCCACGGCTTTTTCCTCCCGCCGACCAACGAGTCCGAGGACTGGGAGAACGCGAACACGATCATCGTCTGGGGTTCGGACATCCTCTCCAGTCAGTTCCAGATGGACGCCTCGAAGGTGCTCGACGCCGTCGAGAATGGGGCGAAACTCGTCGTCGTCGACCCGGTCTACACGACGACGGCGGCGAAGGCCGACCTCTGGTTGCCGGTCAAGCCCGGCAAGGACGTCTATCTCATCCTCGCGATGATGAACAACGTCTTCGAGGAGGAGAACTACGACGCCGAGTTCCTCCAGGAGCGAACGACTGCGCCTGCGCTGATCCGCGAGGACACGGGTGAGGCGCTTCGTGCGGCCGACGTCTTCGAAGACGGTGCGGAGGATCAGGTCGTCGCGATCGACGAGGAGACCGGCGAGCCGGTCGCCCTCGAACCCGAGACGCCCGGCTCGTATGCACTCTTCGGCGAGCACACGGTCGCCGGCATCGAGTGCGAGACCGCACTGTCGAAACTTCGCGATCACGCCGCCGACTACCCGGCCGAGGAGATGGCCGAGAAGACCGGCGTCGAGGCCAAGAACATCCGCCAGGCAGCGGAGTGGCTCGCCACGCGTGGCGCCGGCGGTATCGCGCCGAGTTACGCCATCGGTCGGTACACCCACGGCCACATCTTCGGTCAGGCCTACGCTATCATGCTGGCGATGACCGGCGATTACGGCAAGCACGGGAACATTCACGCCCACCACGCGGCCGGCACGACGCTGGCCGCCGGCGACTTCGCTGCACCGGCGGATTCGGATCCGGGCCCCTCGATCTTCTTCCCCGACTACCCGGACGCGATGCTCAACGACGACCCGTACCCCATCAAAGCCGTCTACTCGATCGAGTCCAACATGATGGGGAACCAGTTCCCCGACAGACAGCTCTACAGGGAGGCAATCCGCAGCCTGGAGATGTACGTCGTCGCGGACATGCACTACACCGATACGGTCCAGCACGCCGACATCGTGTTGCCGGTACCCCACTGGTTCGAGCAGGAGGACATCTCCTCGGGCTGGGGTTCGGTTCCGTTCTTGAGCTACAGGCACAAGGTCCAGGAACCCCTCTGGGAGTCCAAGAACGACTACTTCGCCATCCGCGAGCTCGCCCAGCGGCTCGGGTACGGAGACCGCTTCCCGGACAGTAAGCGGGCCCTCCTCCAGGAGCTGGCGAGCCGTGACGACGATATCGACTTCGAGACGATCTTCGAGCAGGGTACCCAGCGCAAGGAGAGCGTGGACGTCGTCAAGTACAAAGGCGAGTTCCCCACGGAGACCGGCCGTATCGAGGTCTACGACGACGACGCCCCGAGCGAGAAGGGCACGTCCTTCGAGGTCCCCCGGCCGCTCGAGGACCGGACGGCCGAGGACCACGAGAAGGCCGACGAGTACCCCCTGATGTTCATGCAGAAACACAGCCGCTTCCGGATCCACTCCCAGTACGAGATGGTGCGGTGGGTCCGGGAGATCAACCCCGAACCGCAGCTGGACATCCACCCGGAGGACGGGGCGGAGTACGGCATCGAGGACGGCGAGTACGTCCGCGTCTACAACGACCGCGGCGAGATGGTCGTCAAGGCGAAGTACAACGAGGCCATGCAGCCTGGACTGGTCAACACCGACCAGGGCTGGTGGGACCGCGACTTCGTCAAAGGCCACCTCAACGACCTCTGTCACAATGAGGTCAGCGAGGTCGGGAAGACGATGTCCTTCTACGACGTGCGGGTCGCGGTCGAACCGGCACCCGACGACATCGACACGAGCATGTACACGGATGCGGACGAGAGCGTTCCGGAGATGGGTGGTGAGATCCAATGACGAGATACGGACTGGTGATCGACCAGGAACGGTGTATCGGCTGTCACGCCTGTGCGGTCAGTTGCAAGCAGGAGAACAACGTCCCCCACGGACAGTTCTGGAACCGGATTCTGACCGAAGGCGGCGAGAAGATGGACGAGCCGGCGGGGACCTATCCGGAGCATGGCCAGGACGGGACGATGGACATGGCCTACCAGCCGACGGCGTGTCAGCACTGTGACAACGCCCCGTGTGTGAAGGTCTGTCCGGTCAACGCCACCTACACCCGCGAGGACGGCATCGTCGAGATCGACTACGACAAGTGTATCGGCTGTCGGTACTGCATGGCGGCGTGTCCGTACAACGCACGCGTGTTCAACTGGGACGAGCCCGAGCACCTGCCCGAGGCGGGTACCGGCGACGTCGCGGAGCGACCGAAGGGCGTCGTCGAGAAGTGTACGTTCTGCTCGCACCGCGTCGAAGAGGGACTGGACCCGGCGTGCGTGGCGAACTGCGTGGCCGACGCCAGGATATTCGGCGACCTCGACGACCCGAACAGTACGGTCTCGAAGTACATCCGGAAGTACGAGACCCATCGCCTGCTGGAAGACCGGGAGACGGACCCGAAGACCTACTACATCCGTGGGGAGATGAGCCCGGGGCGACCGCAGACCTCGCCCAAGATGGAGTCGGAGCTGACGGCCGAAGAGCGCGAGGACGCCGGCCTGTCGCCGTCGCCCCACGTGCCGGAGACGGCAGCGGAGGGTGGTGACTGATGGCGGCCGAACGAGACGGTGGCGTGGTCGCCATCGAGCGGTTCGGCCCGATGGGGAAGGCCTGGCTGGGGCTGCTGGGTCTGCTGATCCTGGGCGGCCTGTTCGCCTGGTATCAGCAGTTACAGCTGGGTCTGGCGGCCACGGGCATGCGCAACGTGTTCTCGTGGGGGCTGTACATCATGCTGTTCGTGCTGTTCGTCGGCCTCTCGGCCGGCGGTTTGATCATCTCGAGTGCGCCGAAGTTCTTCCACTCCGACGAGTACGAGAGTCTGGCGCGCTTTGGCGTGCTGTTGAGCCTGGCGGCGATCGTCGTCGCGGGCCTGCTCATCCTCCCGGACATCGGTCGTCCGGGCCGGATCTACCAGTTCATCACCTCGCCGGATCTGCGGTCGCCGATGGTGTGGGACTTCGCCATCGTCGTGCTCTACGGGCTGTTCAACGTCTGGTACCTGTGGCTGCTCACCCGTCGTGATCTCGCAGCGCGCGGGTCGGCGCTGGCGCTTGGCACCGACGACACGGCCGCGGGACGCGACCGCGACCGCCGTCTGGCGTTCTGGAGTGCGGCCATCGCGCTCCCGCTGGCGGTCATGCTCCACTCGGTGACCGGCTGGATCTTCGCGACCCAGGTCGGTCGTGGCGACTGGTTCAGCCCGCTCGTCGCGCCGACGTTCATCGCGAAGGCGCTGGTCTCCGGGCTCGGACTGCTGTTGGTGGCGGCGATTCTCGCCGACCGACTGACAAACTTCGAGTTCGAGGCGGAGCTACGCACCCGCCTGGGGAAGTTCCTCGGCGTCTTCCTCGCGGTCCACGTCGTCTACCTCGTTGCCGCCGAACGCCTCCCACACGCGTGGGCGGCGAACTTCGAGTTCTGGGCCATCACGAGCGGCTTCCTCGTCGGCGAAACCTCGTACTTCTGGCTCTGGACCGTCGTCGGTGGGGCCATCCCGATCGCCCTGCTCGCCATCCCGACAGTGCGCGAGACGGCCTGGGCCGTCTTCACCGCGGGGGCGCTCGCGGTCTTCGGCGTGGTCTTCGAGGGCGTTCGGCTCATCTTCGTCGGCTACGAGAGCGTGAACATCGACCTGGCACCGGGCGTCTCCGTCGGCGAATACGGCGGCCTCGGATCGACCATCTGGGCACAGACCGGCGTCTATACGCCGACGCTCATCGAGGTCGCCATCTCCCTGGGCATCATCGCTATCGGCGCGTTGATCCTGACGGTGGGGCTGCGGTTCGTTCCGATCCAGGCCGAGGCACCCGCCGTGACGGACGGGGGCCGTGAGTGATGTCGGCGGAGAGCGCGGACGGCGACCGGCCCTCGCCCCGGGTCGACGAGCGATGGGGCGTGGTTGCGTCCTGTTGGCGTCGGCCGGACGAGCAGTTACGGGCTGCCCTGGAGTCGGGGCTGTTCGAGGCGTCGCTGTCCGAGCGGCCACCGCTGAAACGGTTACGCGTCGAGCATATGCGACTCTTCGACGGTCCGGGTGAGCACCCATGTCCGCCGTACGAGAGCGTCTATCGCGACGCCGAACCGGACGAGGAGCTCGGTCCGGTCATGGGCCCCTCGACGGAGGCGGTAACGCGGTGGTACGCGGAGTACGGGCTGTCGGCGGAGTCCTGGAGCGACCTCCCCGATCACGTCGCTGCGGAACTGGAGTTCGCCGGGTGGCTGTCGGCCCACGGCGAGACCCAGGCCATGGAACGGTTCCTGGACGAACATCCCCGCGAGTGGATGCCGGCGTTCCTGGACGGCGTGGAATCGGCCACGACAGAACCGTTCTACGCGGTACTGGCGGACGCGACGCGCGAACTGATCGGCGAGGAGGAGCCGTAATGGACTCGGCCGCGTGCTACGAATACGAACTGGAGTACGCGGTGCCGGGTACCTCGCGGTCGGCCTACGAAGATTGGTTGACGCGCGCGACGGTGAGTTGGGGAATGGACGCGCGGGTTCGGAGTCTGAGCCACCAGGAGACGGACACGAGGTTTACGCCCTACGAACGCCTGGTGTTCGAATTCGAGAGCGTGCATGAGTGGGCGGGCTTCGTCGAAAGCCAGACGCACACGGAGAACGTCTCCGAGTTGCGCGAGCTGGCGACCGAGATACGGACGCGGTTGTGGCGGCCGAGACGGGCGGGGCGGCTGACACGGTCGACGGCCGCGGTGACAGCCGCCGCCGAGGATCGGTAACCCGTCGGGCAGCGCCCCCTCGGCCCCGTTTCGTCGACGTCTCCGGGAGACGTCCGACGAGGGTTTAACCGCCTGGCATCGTAACGTTCGAGTGATGACGGCCACGTCGCCGGAGGACCACCCGTCACCCGATTCGTTCTCCTCGGTGTTCCACGTCTACGAGATCCGCCAGAACGGCGACCAACTCGTGTACTTCGGGGAGCCGCTGGCGAATCGCCAGACCATCATGAAGACCGTCTGGCCTCGGTTCCACGAGGCAGGGTACGAGGTACAACTCACGCGACAGACTGGCGAGTTCGTCCTCGTGGCAGAGCCCCGCTCGATCGGCGAGGACTCCATCCCCTGGACCAACGTGGCACTGGCCGTCGCGACCATCCTCTCCACGCTCTTCGTGGGGGCCCAGTGGTACTACGTCCAGGACCCCCTCTCGCCCGCTATCGTCTCTGCCATCCCGTTCTCGCTGGCGGTGATGGGCGTCCTCGGCACCCACGAACTCGGCCACTACGTGATGAGCCGGTACCACGACGTCGACGCCACGCTCCCCTACTTCATCCCGTTCCCGACCATCGTGGGGACGATGGGGGCGGTCATCAGGATGCGGGGACAGATACCGGACCGAAAGGCGCTCTTCGACATCGGGGTTGCTGGCCCACTCGCCGGACTGGTCGCGACCGTGGTCGTGTCTGCCATCGGCTTACTCCTGCCACCAGTCACCGTTCCCGAGTGGGTGTTCGCCGCCGAATCGGCCGTCGAGATCGAGTTCGGCTACCCGCCGTTGCTCCACGCCATCGCCTGGGTCCTCGACGCGCCGCTCACCTACGACGACCCGACGACGGTCATCAATCCCGTGGTCATCGGCGGCTGGGTCGGGATGTTCGTCACGTTCCTCAATCTGATCCCGGTGGGGCAACTGGACGGCGGCCACATCCTCCGCGCCATCGTCGGCCCAGCACAGGAACGCATCGTCCCCTTCGTGCCGACCGCCCTGTTCGGCCTGGCGGCCTATCTCTACCTGTTCACAGAGACGACGCAGGTGGTCGGGATCTGGGTCCTCTGGGGGATCATGGCGACGCTGGCAGCCGCGTTCGGCTCTGCACAGCCGATCGATGACTCGCCATTGGACCGCCGGCGAATCGCTATCGGTATCGCCACGTTCGTCCTGGGAGCGCTCTGTTTCACACCGGTCCCGATACAGATCGTTGGCGCCTGAGCGGTCGACCCCACTGCCTGCTCTCCCGTCAGGCCCGGCCGTGGGTCCATCCCTCGTCGGCCAGCGGCTCGCCGTCCAGCAGGATACCGTCTTCCGGGTCGGTGACCTGGCCTACGACAGTCAGATCCACGTCGAGGGAGTCCCGAACCGACTCGACGGCCCGCTCGGGCATCGTGGCGACGAGTTCGAAATCCTCCCCGTACGTCATCGCCTCGTGGAGCACGTCGGTGCCATCGCCCATCGCTTCGAGGGCGCCGTCCACGGGCACCCGATCCCCTTCGATGGCGAATCCGACGTCACTCGCCTCGGCGAGCTGGTACAGCGACCGGGCGAGACCGTCGCTCGAGTCCATCATCGACGTGACCGTCGCAGCGAGGGTCAGGCCGGCGTCTACACGCGGCAGGAACCGGAAGTGCTCGTTCGCTCGCTGGGTGTCCCCCGCTTCGAAGAACCGCACGGCCGCTGCAGACCGACCGAGGGTGCCCGTGACGCAGACGACCTCGCCGGGGGACGCGGTACTCCGCAACACCGGGTCGTGCGTGGTTCCGATGGCCGTCGTGGCGACGGTGACCTCCTGGTGACCATCGAGGTCGCCGCCGACGTACTCGGCACCGACCGACTGCGAGACGTCCAGTGCTCCGGTGACGAACCCCTCGAGGGGGTCCGCCTCGAAGGTGGGACTTCCGTAGACGGCGACGGTTCCCGTCGCCCTCGCCCCCATCGCCGCCACGTCCGAGAGCGAGGCGCCGACGGACCGCCAGCCCATCGTGTACGGCGTCGTTCCCGCCGGGAAGTCGGTCTCCTCGTGGAGCATGTCGATAGTCAGCACGGTGTCGCCCACCACGGCCGCGTCGTCGCCTGCGGCATCGACGAGGCTGCCGACGAGGTCCAGGGCCGCCCGTTCGTCCATATTTCACCCTCTCCGCCCGCCGGCAAAAGGATACGGTTCCGCTCGGTCGGTCGGCCTGGGTGTCGAGTCCGCCCAGGTCGACCGCTGGATATCCGCCCGCAGGCCCGCACGGGTCCCTAACGATGACTTTAAACAGCGCCGACGAGAATCCGCGAGCATGGTAACCCTCTATGACGCCCCCGCGGACGAGCTCATCGACGCGCTCGCCGCGACCCTCGCCGAACGGCTCGAGGAGCCCGAGTGGGCCTCCTTCACGAAGACCGGTACCGACCGCGAGCTCCCGCCAGAGCAGGAAGACTTCTGGTTCCGACGAGCGGCAAGTATCCTCCGGAAGGTCGCCATGGACGGCCCCGTCGGCGTGGAGGCCCTCTCGACCGCGTACGGCAACACCAAACGCGGGAGCAACCGGTACTCGGTCGCCCCCGCGCACAAGACCGACGCCTCGAAGAAGGTCATTCGGACCATCCTCCAGCAACTCGAGGACGAGGACCTGGTGTCCCAGGAGGGCAGTGCCGGCCGGATCGCCACGCCCGCGGGCCGGAGCCTGCTCGACGAGACCGCCGGCGAGGTCATCGAGGAGCTCGACAACCCCGAACTCGAGCGCTACGTCTAGAGCTTTCGTCTTCTTCGACCGCCGGTCGTTTCGACAGCCAGCCCAGCAGTTGGTCCACACCTTCATATACCGAGACCGGCCCAGCGGTGGCTGTGACGTAGGTGTCGACCCGGAGCGCACGAGGCGGTTGCGTGGTCACCCGCTCCGGGAGACGACTCTCGACCGCCTGTTAGCCCACGCTCGGGTTCCACAGCCCACTCACGCCAGCGGCGTCCGTTCGACGACCTGCTCGTCGTAGGTCGGATACCGCTCGACGATCTCGCCCGACGCGACGTCCCCTTCCTCGATCATCTCCTCGAGCAACCACCACGCGACCTCCACGTGGCCGTCGACTGGCTCGTAGTATTCCTCGGGGACGCCGAGTTCCGCCAGTCGGTCCTGGCGTTCGTCGGTGACGCCGTAGACGAGGGTGCCGTCGTCGGTCACCTCGTCGAAGGCCCGCTGTTCGGTCTCGGCCATGCGTTTGAGACGGTTGCGGTGCTGTGCGGCGTCCTTGAAGACGCTCGTACAGAAGTAGACCTTCGGATGCTGGCCCATCTCCTCTAAGATCTCGGCCTTCGAGCCGTCGACGGCACTCATATGGCCCTCCTGGAGTTCGTAGCCCTCGGCCTGCATCCGCCGGTAGTTGCCGTGGCTCATCTCGAACTCGTTGACGTTGACGAACTCGGCGGCCCCCTCTTCGACGAATTCGACGAATTCGGGTTCCGCCTCGATGCCGGGAATCTCGAAGGCGGGATCGAGCCCCTCCTCGCGGGCCACGTAGAGGATGTCCTCCCACTCGGTACCGTGGAGGTCGCCCCACAGTTCGAGCGGCGGGTGAAAGCGGATCTCGTCCAGGCCCGCTTCGGCGAGCGCACGCATGTTCTCGCGACCGCCCGTGATACCGGTGTAGAGGTGGACGTGATAGTCCTCGCCGAACTCCGCTTTGAGCAGGGAGATGTAGTGGGTCGTCCGGTCCATGACCTCCTGTGGTTCGCCACCCGTGATGGAGGCGCCCAGGGCGTCCATCTTTCGGGCCTCCTCGAGGACGTCCTCGTCCGACTCGACCGGCCGTTCGTTCGCGTAGACGTGTTCGACGTTCTTGCGGTTCTCTCCCAGGGGGCAGTAAAAGCAATCGCGCTCGTCGCAGTAGCCGTAGACGAACAGCACCATCTTGCCGCCCAGCGCACACTGTTCGCACCCCTTGGAGATCATCTGGGAGCGTGTAGCCGGCCGGGAGGCAAAAGGTGTGCGGCTTGTGCCGTCCTCGCCGGGAGTCCCGCGAGCGAGTGCTAACGAGCGAGGGGGACTACGGCGAGGGAAGGAGTCGAACGAAGTGAGACGAGTGGACTCGCCGGGAGTGCGAGGGGCCGACCGAAGGGAGGCTCCTCGGAATTGTGAGCGGGGAGGAACGAACCGCGAACTGCGAGCCGCGAGGCCCGAGCCCAGCGAGGGCCTCGGAATTGCGAGCGGCGAAGCCGCGAGCCGCGCGGCCGATCGAAGGGAGGCCTCGGAAGTGTGAGCGGCGAAGCCGCGAGCCGCGCGGCCGATCGAAGGGAGGCCTCGGAAGTGTGAGCGGCGAAGCCGCGAGCCGCGACCGATGGGAGCCCCCTCGAACATGCGGGCGGGGAGTGTAGCGAAGCCGCGAGCCCGAGACCCACTGCAGGCACGGCCCATCGCCCGAACACATTTAGCGGTCACCGCACAACTCCGAGTCGATGCTGTTGGTCCTCTGTGTGGACTTAGACGACGACCTCGGTCGCAAGACCGGCGTCCCGACGCCAGTCATCGGGCGGAACGAGGTCGAACACGCCGCGGTCTCGCTCGCCGAGGCCGACCCCGAGGACAGCGACGTGAACGTCCTCTTCGAGGGCGTCCGACTGCACGACACGCTCGGCGGCGAGGAGCGGGTCGAGGTGGCAGCGGTCACCGGCACCGACCGGGGGGACGTCGCAGCCAACCGGAAGGTCGGTCGGGAGGTCGACGAGGTGCTGGCGACCATCCAGTCGACCGACCAGGTGCGCATCGTGGTCGTCACCGACGGCGCACAGGACGAGAGCGTCGTTCCGGTCATCCGATCGCGAGCACCCATCGACTCGGTCCGTCGAGTGGTCGTCAGGCAGGCCCAGGACCTCGAGTCGATGTACTACACCCTCAAGCAGGTGATGAACGATCCGGAGACGCGGGGGACGATCCTGGTGCCGCTTGGCGTCCTCCTCCTCATCTATCCGCTGGCGGTGCTCGCCGAATTCCTGGGTCTCCCGGGTGCCGTCCTCGGCATCTCGTCCGCGATGGTGGGGCTGTACGCGCTCTTCCGTGGACTCGGCCTCGAAGACAGCGTGGACGACTTCGTCTCGCGCGTCCGTGACAGTCTCTACACCGGCCGGGTCACGCTCATCACCTACGTCGTGGCGGCGGCGTTGCTCGTCGTCGGCGGCGTGGAGGGGCTCGCTCACCTCCAGGCGCTACAGGCGAGCGGGGAACCGGGCGCCGGCCAGGTGGTCTCGGCACTCTTCTACGGCTCCGTGCGCTGGTTCGCCGCGGCAGCGCTCACCACGAGTCTCGGACAGATCACCGACGAGTACCTCTCGGGGCGGTTCCGCTGGCGATACCTCAACGCCCCGTTCTACGTCGCGGCCATCGCCGCGGTGTTGCACACCGTCTCGGCGTTCTTCCTCGGGTACGTCACGCTCGCCGAACTGGCGGCGGTCCTCACGGTGGGGACGCTAGTGAGCGTGTTGAGCACATTGGCGTTCGCCGTGGTGGAATCCCGACGGGCCGAAGCGGCCTGATCAGCTATCGCGTTCGGCGACGAAGACGGCGAGGTCTTCGAGGTAGGCCTGTGCCTGTCCGTCGGCCGGATCGATGCTGTCGAGGGCGGCGAGTGCCTGTCGTGACTCCTCGCGAGCCTGTTCTGTCAGCGTCTCGGGCGACTGTCCGGTGACCCTGACGATTGAGGGTCGTTCCATCTGGTCGTCGTGGCCGACGGGCTTGCCGAGCGATTCGGCGTCGCTCGTCGTGTCGAGGACGTCGTCTCTGATCTGGAAGGCGATACCGACCCGTTCGGCGTACTCGCCGAAGGCATCGATGGTGGGGCCGTTCGCGTCGGCGGCGATGGCGCCGAGTTCGGCGGCGGCCCTGAACAGGGCACCCGTCTTTCTGCGCGCCAGCTCCATGTACTCCCCTTCGGTCGTCGGCTGGTCGACCAGTTCGGTCGCCTCGCCCTCGCCGAGTTCGACCAGGGCCTTCGAGACCGATTCGAGCGCACGTGGATCGGCGGAGAACAGGTGAAAGGCCTCGCCGAGCAGCCCATCGCTGGCCACGATGGCGGGGCCGTGGCCGTACTGGGACCACGCGCTCTTCGTCCCGCGTCGGAGTGTCGATCGGTCGATGATATCGTCCACGACGAGCGACGCGTTGTGGACGAGCTCGATACCGACTGCAAAGTCAAGCGCCAGGTCGCCATCTGGACCGACCTGCAGGGGGTTCTCGGGACCCGCATCCGTGGCCCAGACGTCACCGCCGGCGGCCTCGCAGGAGAGAATCGTCAACGTCGGGCGGACGCGCTTGCCGCCGGCGAGGACGACGTGCTCGAGCTCCTCCCGGAGTCGTGGCGGGTCCACCGCCGCCACCACATCCCGGAGACGCCCTTCGACAGCGTCGCGACGAGCCTCCACGTACTCCATCGTAGACCGGTAGGTGACTGCCGCGGAAATACATAACGAAGCCGTGCGCCCGTGCGAACGCTGACTGCGTCCAGGCGGTCAGTTCAGCTCGTCGATGAGTTCGGGGACGACGTCGAAGAGGTCGCCGACGATACCGTAATCGGCGATGTCGAAGATTGGCGCGTTGGGGTCCTTGTTGACCGCGATGATCGTTTCTGCGCCTTTCATGCCGGCGACGTGCTGGACGGCACCGGAGATGCCGATGGCGAGGTAGACCGTGGGCGTGACGGTCTTGCCGGACTGACCGACCTGGCGGTTCTTGGGCAGCCAGCCGTTGTCGACGATGGGGCGCGAGGAGGAGATGGTCGCGCCCGTAACCTCCGCGAGGTCCTCGATGAGCGAGAGGTTCTCTTCTTCCTCGATGCCGCGGCCGACGGAGACCAGGAAGTCCGCCTCGGAGATGTCGACGTCGCCGGCACCGACTTCCTCGTAGCCGGTGACAGTGGAGCCGAGGTCGCCGATGTCGAGGTCGTGGGCGGTGATTTCGGGTTCGGCCACCGCCTCGGCGGGCGGGAACTCGCCGCCGCGGACGGTCACGACGAAGGGCCCCTCGGCCACCTCGATGACGGTCTCGACCTTGGAGCCGTACATCTCGCGGTTGACGACGAGTCCTTCACCGTCGACGTCGACGGCGACGGCGTCGGTCACGAGCGGGCGGCCGAGGCGGCCGGCGAGCGCCGGGGCGTAGTCGAGGCCGTTGACGCTGTTCGGTGTGATGACGAACTCGGGGTCGAGGTCGCCCGCCAGCGCCACGAGGGCTGCCACGTAGCGGTCGTGGTTGAACTCCTCGCCATCCGCGACGGTGTGGATGGCGTCGACGCCCTCGCGGGAGAGGTCCTCGGCGTACTCCTCGACGTCACCGCTGATGACGGCGACGTGGAGGTCACCCTCGGCGGCGTCGGCGAGGCGTCGCCCGGCCGTGAGGAGTTCGTAGCTGACCTCGCGCAGTTCGCCCCGGCGGTGTTCGGCGACGACGAGTACGTCGCTCATTCGCCGAGCACCCCCACGTCCGCGAGGACGTCAGCAAGTTGGCCAGCCTGGTCGCCGGCGTCACCTTCGAGGAATTCGGCTTCGCCCTCCGCTTCGGGTTCGAACATCTCGGCGACCTGGAGGACGGAGTCGGCGTCCGACTCCTCGAGGCCCAGATCGGCGAGGGTCTTCGGGGCGATCTCCTTGGACTGGGCCTGGCGAATCCCACGCAGACTGGCGTAGCGGGGCTCGTTGATACCCGTCTGGATGGTGAATACGGCCGGAACGTCGACGTCGGTGAGTTCCTCGAGCCCGCCCTCGAGTTCGCGGCGGACGTGGGCGACGCCCTCGTCGAGGTCGAGATCGAGGTTGTTGACGACGGCGGCCCACTCGTAGTCGATGCGTTCGGCGAGGGCGACGCCGGTCGCGCCGAAGCTATCGTCGTTGGCCTGGACGCCCGTCAGGACGATGTCCGGTTGTTCTTCCTCGACGATTGCGGCGAAGATATCGGCCTTTGTCTCGACGTCGAGGAGGTCCTGGGCCTCGAGTGCGTCGTCCCAGACGCGGACGGCGCGGTCGGCACCCTTCGCGAGGGCCATGCGGATCGTTTCTTCTGCGCGCTCGGGGCCGATGGTCGCGGCGACGACCTCGTCGGCGAGCCCCTCCTCGACGAGTTGGACGCCCTCTTCGACGGCGTAGTCGTCCCACTCGTTGAGGTCGTACTCGAGGTAGGTCTCCTCGATTTCGTTGTCGGCGATCTGGAAGTCGTCGGCGACTTCGGCGATCTCTTTGACGGTGACGAGGATCTTCATCATCGATTGGGTTGTGACGGCAGGACGTAAACGTTTGTGAAACCGCCCACCGCGTGCTGGGGGTTGTCGGTACCGAGAGCGAGCGTTCGACCAGGCGACACTGCCTCAGATGTCTTCGTCGGGCAGGGAGATGAGGTTCTCCCGACCGAGTCGAAGTTTCTCGACGCGGCCTTCCTCGGCCATCGATGACAGTAACTGGGAGACCTTCGCGTTCGACCACCGGGTCTCCTCGACGATGCGTGCCTGTTTCATCCGGCCGCCGTGCTTCTCGAGCAATCGTTCGACCCGCTCCTCGTCGCTGAGAAGTTCCAGGTCCGCCGCTTCGTCGCCTTCGTCGGTTGTCGGTGGTGTCCCTACCGGTGTTTTTTCAGGTCCTGTTTCCTGTCCCGTTCCGGCAGCCGGTCCGGGTTCCGTCGGGGCGTCGTCGGTTTCGGCCGAAGAGCCATCACCCGCGACGGTCTGCACCCAGCCCCGTCGCCAGCCCAGGAGGACGAGACCCCCGACGACCACGCCGGCGATCAGTGCCATCGAGGCGGCGACCGGGAGCGAGACCGGCAGGGGGCCGGGCGGTATCGGTTCGAACGTCACGACTGGTTGGCCCGGTCCGAACGCCTGGGGGCCGTCCCACTGGAGTGTTCCGTTCGTGATTGCCTGGAGCGGTTCGACCGTGTGGACCTTGTACCCCGCTGGCGGTTCGATGCTGAGGGTCTGGTTGGGACCCAGGTCGCCGAACCAGCCGCCTGCGAAGGCCGCTCCCACCTGCACCTCGTCCTCGCCGATTTCGGCGAAGTTGGTCCAGGTGAACGAGAGGGTGAGATGACCGACTGGCGTGCCGTTTACGGTCCCGACGTTGGTGGTACGGTCGATACGGGTGATCGTCATCGACTGTCCCGTCCGCTCGGAGACGCGGGCGGCGGCTTCGCGGAAGGGGTCCACCGAGAGGGTGTCGTCGGCCGTTCCCGATTCGAACTCGGCCCGGAGCGTCTCGAACGCGCGCTCGTCGGTCTCGTTCTCGAGGGGGATCCTGACCGTGACGTCCCAGCGTGCATCACCGTCTTCCTGGACCGTGATGTGGAACTGGGTATCGGGGGCGGGGGGCGGGGACTGGGCCTGAGCGGTCCCGGCCATCGGGGACACGAGAACGCTCAGGACCACCAGGAGGAGGGCTACCCGGCGCATTTGTAGGTGGTCACCGCCGCTGGGTGAAAGTAGTTTCTATTGTAACGGTTCTCCCATCTCCACGAGGGGATACCGGGCCTCCGCATTCCTTTTATCAATCGCCGCGAAAGAGACTCGCATGAACAGAGCGGTCCCCGCCCTCCTGGCCGCCCTTGTTGTACTGGCGAGTGCCGGCGCCGTGGTCGGCGTCTCCCCGCCCGGGACGTCTGACCAGCGTGCGGCCGGTACCGTCGACGGCATCTCGGCGAACACGACTGACGTGCTGGTCCTCGAGTCGATCGACACCGCGGCGTTCGACCGCGCGGATCTCGTCGTCACCCGGGCGGTCGACGCCCAGTCGAGTGGGCTCGTCGAGTCGTTCGAACAGCAACGCGTGACCGAGGCCGTGACACGGGCGGCATCGGACGAGGAAGCGCGCGCGGCCATCCGGAACGCGACAGACGAGGTCGACCGTCGCACACGGGCCCTCGTGGCGGACGAACGGACCGCGCGAGACGCGTTCATGGCGGGCGAGATGAGCGCAGAGTCGTATCTCGTGACGCTGGGCCGGATTCACGCTCGTGCGTCGTCGCTCGAGGCGACCGTCCAGACGATCGAGGACCTCGATCAACTGTCGGTCGGCGACGAACGTCGCGCCCAGATCCGAGCCGAACTATCGACACTGCAAGGACCGGTACGGGCCGAACTCGCGGCGGCGATCCAGGGCGATGGGCCGTCGAAACGGACCTTCGTGGGGGTCTCCGCCAACGGCGTGACGCTCGCGACCCTCGCCGGGAACGAGTACGTGCGCGAGACGGTCCGGACCGACAACCGTGACGACGACATCGGCCGGCTGACCTTCGACGAGGCGGAAGGGCGCTTCGCCGAACTGTACCCGTGGGCCTCGGAGAACAAACAGCGGATCAGCATGGGGGCGCTCGGGTCGGATGTCTACGTCGTCGAGTACACCCACGACCACGGGACGATCCACTCCTCGCTGGACGCCTCGACCGGTGAGACATTCAGGGAAGAACAGACGAAGAATCTCGCCGACACCCAGGCTGCGGACTCGCAGTGGATCGAGACCGGGGACCTCGTCGTCGGGGTCTCGGACACGTATCCGGGCGGTCCAGTCCGCGTGAACGTGACGAACGCGACCGGCGCACCCGTCGCCGCGGACGTCTCTGTCAACGGGACCGCGGTTGGCGAGAGTTCCGATCGGGACAGCATCGTCTGGGCGCTCAGTCCCGCCACGGAGTACACCGTCACGGTGACGACCGAGGACGAAAGCGTCGAGGTGCTGGTCGATCCCGCCAGTAACGACCTGGAACCCGTCGACGGGACGCTCACCCAGCGTTAAAATACCGAGACCGGACAACCCGTCGCCATGACCGCATCACCGGCCACCGACCGCGGCGTCTCACCGGCCATCGGCACGATCACGCTCGTTCTCCTGACGATACTGCTCGCGGCCGTTGGGACGTCGGTCGTGGGTTCGACACCGTTGGACACGGCCTCGCCGCCGCAGTCCGTCGCGATATCGGCGACGGCCGACGACACCGGTAGGATAACCGTCTCTCATCGGGGCGGGCCGCCGATAGACGTCGAATCGACGACGCTTCACGTCTCGGTCGACGGCCGACCGCTGGCGACACAGCCCCCGGTCCCCTTCTTCTCGACGAGCGGCTTCGAGCCAGGGCCGACCGGTGCGTTCAATTCGGCGAGCGATCCGCGGTTGCGGGTCGGCGACACGGCGAGTTTCACGGTCGCCGGAACGAACGCGCCCGCGGTAACGGTGGGGTCCACGGTAGAAGTGCAGGTGCTCCGGGACGACCGGGTCCTGGCGAGCGCGGAGACCTCAGTCGACCGGCGACCGGGCGACGGTGACGAGGGCTAGGTCCCCGAAGTGCGCGGGCCCCATCGCCCGGTGGCGGATGTCCTCGAGGCCCGCCTGCTCGAACATCCGCTGGGCCTCTTCCTCGTCGTAGAAGAGCATGATCGCGTCCATGAACTGCTGGATGACGGGCCAGGGCGGGTAGTTCGGCCCGACGACGAGGATCTGCCCACCTGGCTCGACGACCCGGCGGAACTCCTGGAGGGCCCGAACCGGGTTCGGCCAGTATTCGATCGATCCCGAGGACCAGAGCACGTCGAAGGAGTCGTCCGCGAACGGTAGGCGCTCGGCGTCGCCGCGGGTGAACCTGACCGAGTCCCCGTCGAATTTGGCGCGGGCCTTCTCGAGCTGGTGGATGCTCTGGTCGAGTCCCGTGACCTGGTCTGCGTACTCCAGCAGTCCCGCGGTCCCGAAGCCGGTGCCACAGCCCACGTCGAGGACGCGGTCGTCGTGGTCGATGTCGAGCATATCGAGCGCCCGCGAGCGCATCTCCTCGTTCCAGATGTAGGGGTTGACCCGGTCGTATACCTTCGAGAGGTACTTGTAGAACCGGCGTGCCCGGGCCTTGTCTTCGAGGATGCCCATTGTAGAAACGGTGGGAGAACGGCCACATAGGGGTTGCGTTCCGCCGTGGGGTTTCGCAACTCCCATATACGCCGTCCTGCAAGGTGCGACCGGGAAACGCGTATGCCGAGTGCAGAGGTTCTACAAGCAATACGGGATGCGGAATCCGAGGCCGACGAGATGGTGGCCGAGGCGGAGAGCGCCCGCGACGAGCGCATCGCCGAGGCCCGAGAGCGGGCCGACGACATCATCGAAGCGGCCCGGGAGGACGCCGAAGCATTGAAAGAAGAGCGCCTGGAGTCCGCGCTCGAAGATATCGAGGCTGAGCGAGAACGGATCCTCGAGGCCGGCAACGAGGAGCGGGAAGCCATCGTCGAGGACGCAGCGGAGCGCATCGACGACGCGGTCGCGTTCGCGCTCAGCCAGTTCGAGGAGGCGGTGCATGCTCAGACCTGAGCAAATGAGCAAGGTCTCGATGGCGGGGTCCCGCACCGTGATACGGGACGTCATCGAAGCGATCCACGAACTCCGGCTGGTCCACTTCTCGGACTACGACGGCACGATCGAGGGATTCGACACCGGGACGCCGCTGTCCGGTGCCGAAGACGCGGCCGACCGACTGGTTACGGTCCGTTCGCTGAAAAATACCCTCGGGGTCACCGAGGAGGACGCGGGCCCGACACGAATCGTCACGGCGGCGGACATCGACGAGGAACTGCCAACGGTCCGCGAAGCGGTGAACGAATTCGACGACCGCCGGGCGGAGATCCGTGACGAACTCCGCTCGGTCGAGGACGCCATCGAGACGGCGGAACCCTTCGTCCACCTGGGTCTCGACCTGGAGTTGCTCGGCGGCTACGAGACGCTGGAGGTCGCGGTCGGCGAGGGTGACGCCGAGGAACTCTCGGCCGCTCTCGCCGATCACGACGACTGCGATGCCTACGGCCTGGAATCGTCGAACGGCATCGTCGCCGCGTTCGTGTACCCGGCGTCGGGGGCATCGGGCGTCCTGGACGACGCCATCGTCGGCGTCGAGTTCGAACGACTGGAGGTCCCGGACGCCACCGGCGATCCGGCGTCGTACGTATCGGAACTCGAACACCGCCGGGAACAGCTCGAATCCCGGCTCGACCGCGTGGAGAACGAACTCGACGAACTCCGCCTGGAGTACGCCGGATTTCTGCTCGCGGCGGAGGAGAAACTGAGCATCGAGGTCCAGCAGACGGAGATTCCACTCCAGTTCGCGACCACGGACCACGCCTTCGTCGCGGAGGGGTGGATTCCGACCGACCGATACGAAGAACTCGAATCGGCGGTCGAGGCGGCCGCCGACGAGAAGATCGAACTGGAAGAACTCGAGGTCGCCGAGTACCGCGAGTACGACAACGGCCACCACGCTCCTGCCGAGGAGACGGAGGCGGCCGCGGACGGTGGCGTGGTGTTCGAGGCGGACGACGAACCGCCGGTCATCCAGGACAACCCGGGTCTGGCCAAACCCTTCGAGGTCATCGTCGAGGCGATCAACCGCCCACGATACTCCGAGTACGATCCCACCCTGCTCGTCCTGTTCACGTTCCCCCTGTTCTTCGGGTTCATGATCGGGGACATCGGGTACGGACTCATCTACGTGACACTCGGGTACGCCATCGCCTCACGCACCGACAGCGAAGCGGTGCGGAGCCTCGGCGGCGTCGCCATCTGGTCCGGCGTTTTCACCGTCCTGTTCGGCGTCCTCTACGGCGAGTTCTTCGGCTTGCACTTCGTCGCCGACGTGCTCTGGGGCGGCAGCGCACCGATGCACAAGGGCTTCCAGCCCCACTACATCGCCTACGCTCGCGCCTGGCTCCTGCTCACGCTGGCCGCCGGGCTGGCCCACGTCACCGGCGGGTACGTCCTGTCCTTCCTGAAGGACATGAAACACGGCCTGACGGATGCCGTCTACGAGTCCGGCTCGTGGGCGCTGTTGATGCTCGGCGTGTGGGCCTGGATCTTCAGCCGCCACGGCATGGCGGGCAAGCCGGCGTTCATCTACGAGGTCTTCAACCAGCCGACGGCCGAGATTCCGGCCGAGAACGTCGCCTACGCGCTCGGATTCGCGGGGCTGCCCGAGAGCGTCGGCGTCCTGGGACTGGCGGTCGCGGCCATCGGCCTCGGCCTCCTGTTGCTCGGTGAGGGCATCGTCGGCGCCCTCGAGAGCCTGAACGTACTCGTCAACATCCTATCGTACACGCGTATCGCGGCCGTACTGCTGGCGAAGGCGGGAATGGCGCTCGTCGTCAACCTGCTCTTCTTCGGCGCATACACACACGATGGGGAGTTCCACTTCCTCATCAACGAGACCCCCCACCACGCCATCGCCGAATTCGGCGAAGCGGCGATCATGTTTCCCGGACTCATCCACATGGGTGCCATCGGCATCCTGGGCGGCGTCGTCGTCCTGGTCGTCGGGCACATCATCGTGCTCGGCCTGGGCATCACGAGCGCCGGTTTACAGGCTGTACGCCTGGAATACGTGGAGTTCTTTGGGAAGTTTTATGATGGCGGTGGGGCGAAATACCACCCGTTCGGACACCAGCGAAACTACACGACAGAGGACTGATAACGCATGATTGGTACACTCACGAACCTCGGATTGATCGCACAGGCAGAAGCAGCAGCCATCCCCCCGTCGGCCGCCGCCGCACTCGCGGTCGGCCTCGCCGCCCTCGGTGCCGGTATCGCGGAGAGCAGCATCGGCGCGGCCTCGATGGGGGCCATCGCGGAGGACGAGTCCCTCTTCGGGACCGGGCTGATCTTCACGGTTCTGCCGGAAACGCTCGTCATTCTCGCGCTGGTGACCATCTTCCTGGTCTGATACCCTCTTTCTATCACAATGAGTCTGGATACGGTAGTTGAGGACATTCGAGAGGAAGCCCGTGCACGCGTCGAGGAGATAGAAGCGGACGCCGAGGAGCGCGCCGAGGCCATCGTCGCCGACGCCGAGGCGGAGGCCGCGGAGATCCGCGAAGCGGCAGAACGCGAGGTCGAACGGGAGATCGAGCGCAAGCGCGACCAGCGTATCGCGAGCGCGAACCTCGAGGCCAAACAGGAACGGCTCGAGGCCCGCCGCGAGGTGCTCTCGTCGGTCCGCGAGGAACTCGAAAATCGCATCGAGACGCTCCCTGACGAGGACCGCGAACAACTCGTCCGCGTCCTGCTCGACGCCGCCGACGAAGAGTTCGACGAGGACGCGACGCTCGAGGTGTACACGCGAGCGGCAGACACCGACCTGCTCGAGACCGTCCTCGAGGACTACGATCGCTTCGAACTCGCCGGCGATATCGACTGCCTCGGCGGCGTCGTGGTCGAGAGCGATCAGTCGCGTGTGCGCGTGAACAACACCTTCGATTCGCTGCTAGAGGACGTCTGGGAGGACAACCTCAAGGCGGTCAGCGCACGAATCTTCGAGGAAAAATGAGGGCTATCGGCACGGCCAACTACGCGTACGTGGTCGCGAGGGTGCGACACCGCCGGTCGGCGCTCTTCGGCGAGGAGGAGTACCGCAAACTCCTCCGGATGGGGCCCGGCGGCATCGCCCGATTCATGGAGGACACCGAGTACGGCGCGGAGATCACCGACCTCGGTGCTCGCTACGACGGCGTCGACCTCATCGAGTACGCCCTCAACGCGAACATCGCGAAGCACTTCGACGACCTGCTCCGGTGGTCGAACGGTCGGCTGTACGACCTCGTCGCCAGGTACCTCCGCAAGTTCGACGCCTGGAACGCGAAGACCGTGCTCCGTGGTATCTACAGTGAGGCCACCGAGGAGGAGATCAGGGCCGACCTCATCGACGCCGGTGAGTTCGACGAAACGTTTCTCGACTCCCTCGTCGCCGCCGACTCCATCGAGGCGGTCACCGACCTCCTCGCGGACACCACCATTGGGCACGGTATCGAGGACGCGTACGCCGAGTACGAGGAGACCGAACTGCTCGTCCCACTCGAGAACGCCATCGACCGGGCGTACTACGAACGACTGGCCGGCGAGACGCTGCACGGGGGCCGCGCGATAGAGCTCTACGAACAGTTCCTCGAGGCGGAGATCGACTTCCGCAACATGCGCAACGCCTTGCGCATCGAGCGCTCCGGCGCGGACATCGATCCGGCGGAGTACTTCATCGAGGGCGGATCGCTCTTCGATGCCGGGGAGATCCGGTCGCTCGCCGGAAATCGGGACGAACTGCTCGCCCGGATCCGTGAGAGCCGGTACGGTGAGGACCTCTCCGAGGCCATCGACGACCTCGAGTCCGCCGAGAGCCTGATCGACTTCGAACACGCACTCGACGGGGCCATCGTGTCCTATGCGGACTACCTCTCTCACGTCTATCCCCTCTCGGTGTGTCCGGTCCTCGCGTACGTGGTAGCGAAGGAGCGCGAGGTGAACAACATCCGCGCCATCGCCCGCGGTCTCGAGGCCGGTCTCGAGCGAGAACAGATCGAAGCGGAGCTGGTCACCCTATGAGTCAGGAGATAGCGGTTATCGGAAGTCCCGAGTTCACGACCGGGTTCCGGCTCGCCGGCGTCCGTCGCTTCGAGAACGTCGCAGTAGCGGACAAAGACGAGGACCTCGACGCCGCCGTCGAACGCGTCCTCGCGGACGAGGGGATCGGGATCGTCGTCATGCACGACGACGACCTCGAGTACCTCTCCCGAGACACGAGGAACGCGGTCGACACCAGCGTCGAACCCGTCTTCGTCACGCTCGGCAGCGGCGCGGCCGGCGGCAGCGGACTCCGCGAACAGATCAAACGTGCCATCGGTATCGACCTGATGGCGGAGGAAGGAGACAGCGAATGAGTCAGACACAACGAGCAACACGCGGACGGATCGAAAGCGTGAGCGGTCCCGTCGTGACCGCCACGGACCTCGACGCCCAGATGAACGACGTCGTGTACGTCGGTGACGAAGGGCTGATGGGCGAGGTCATCGAAATCGAAGGGGACATCACCACCATCCAGGTGTACGAGGAGACCTCCGGGGTCCGACCGGGCGAACCAGTCGAAAACACCGGCGAACCGCTGACGGTCGACCTCGGTCCGGGCATCCTGGACTCCATCTACGACGGCGTCCAGCGCCCACTGGAGGTCCTCGAAGAGCAGATGGGCGCGTTCATCGACCGTGGGGTCGACGCCCCCGGTATCGACATGGACGCGACCTGGGAGTTCGAACCGTCCGTCGAGGCGGGCGACGAGGTCGCCCCTGGCGACGTCGTCGGGACCGTCCAGGAGACGGTGAGCATCGAACACCGGGTCATGGTGCCCCCGGACTACGAGGGCGGCGAAGTCACCGCCGTCGAGTCGGGGACCCACGGCGTCACCGACCCCATCGTCGAACTCGACTCCGGCGAGACGGTCACCATGCACCAGGAGTGGCCGGTCCGCCAGGCACGACCGGCCGCGGACAAGCGCACTCCCCGCGAACCCCTCGTGACGGGCCAGCGCGTCCAGGACGGGCTGTTCCCCATCGCGAAGGGCGGGACGGCGGCCATCCCGGGCCCCTTCGGCTCCGGGAAGACCGTCACCCAGCAGCAACTCGCGAAGTGGTCCGACGCGGACATCGTCGTCTACATCGGCTGTGGCGAGCGGGGAAACGAGATGACGGAGGTCATCGAGGACTTCCCCGAACTCGAGGACCCGAAGACGGGCCATCCGCTCATGTCCCGGACGTCGCTCATCGCGAACACGTCCAACATGCCGGTCGCGGCCCGCGAATCCTCCATCTACACGGGGATCACGCTCGCTGAGTACTACCGCGACATGGGCTACAACGTGGCGCTGATGGCCGACTCCACCTCGCGGTGGGCCGAGGCCATGCGCGAGATCTCCTCGCGGCTCGAGGAGATGCCGGGCGAAGAGGGCTATCCGGCCTACCTCTCCGCGCGACTCTCGGAGTTCTACGAGCGTGCCGGCCTGTTCGAGAACCTGAACGGGTCCGAGGGGTCGGTCTCCGTCGTCGGCGCGGTCTCGCCGCCCGGCGGTGACTTCTCCGAACCGGTCACGCAGAATACGTTGCGTATCGTGAAGACGTTCTGGGCGCTGGACGCGGACCTCGCCGAACGGCGACACTTCCCGGCCATCAACTGGAACGAGTCCTACTCGCTGTACAAGGACCAGCTGGATCCGTGGTGGGAGGACAACGTCGCCGACGACTGGCCCGAAACACGCCAGTGGGCGGTCGACGTCCTCGACGAGGAGACCGAACTGCAGGAGATCGTCCAGCTGGTCGGCAAAGACGCATTGCCGGAGGACCAGCAGCTCACGCTCGAAATCGCCCGCTACATCCGCGAGGCGTTCCTCCAGCAGAACGCCCTCCACGACGTCGACACCTACTGCGAACCGGCGAAGACCTACGAGATCCTGGGTGCCATCGAGACCTACCACGACGAGGCGTTCGAGGCGCTCGACGCCGGCGTCCCCATCGAGGAGATCACGTCCATCGAGGCCGCGCCGCGGCTGAACCGCATCGGCACGACCGAGGACTACGAAGCGTTCATCGACGAGGTCGAGCAGGAAATCACCGACCAACTCCGGGAGGCCTACGAATGAAAGAGTACCAGACAATCACCGAGATCAGCGGTCCGCTGGTGCACGTCGAGACCGACGAGCCCATCGGCTACGACGAGATCGTCGAGATCGAGACGCCCGACGGGACGGTCAAGCGTGGTCAGGTCCTCGAGACTGCCGGCGACGTCGTCGCCATCCAGGTCTTCGAGGGGACCGAGGGGATCGGCCGGGACGCGTCCGTGCGCTTCCTGGGCGAGACCCTCAAGATGCCCGTCACCGAGGACCTCCTCGGTCGCTCGCTCGACGGCTCCGGCCAGCCGATCGACGGCGGGCCGGACATCGTCCCCGAGGACCGCCGCGAGATCGTCGGCGCCGCGATCAACCCGACGGCTCGCGAGTTCCCCGCCGAGTTCATCCAGACCGGCGTGAGCGGTATCGACGGCATGAACACGCTCGTTCGTGGCCAGAAGCTCCCGCTCTTTTCCGCGTCCGGGTTGCCACACAACGATCTGGCCCTCCAGATCGCACGCCAGGCGACCGTGCCCGAAGAGGAGACAGACGGCGAGGAGGGTTCCGAGTTCGCCGTCGTCTTCGCCGCGATGGGGATCACGGCCGAGGAGGCAAACGAGTTCATGGAGGACTTCGAACGGACCGGGGCGCTCGAGCGCTCGGTCGTCTTCCTCAACCTGGCCGACGACCCGGCCGTCGAGCGGACCATCACGCCGCGACTCGCGCTCACCACCGCGGAGTACCTGGCCTTCGACAAGGGCTATCACGTCCTCGTCATCATGACGGACATGACCAACTACTGCGAGGCGCTGCGCGAGATCGGTGCGGCTCGCGAGGAGGTCCCGGGCCGTCGTGGCTACCCCGGGTACATGTACACCGACCTGGCCCAGCTCTACGAGCGGGCGGGTCGCATCGAGGGCGTCGAGGGCTCCATCACCCAGATTCCCATCCTGACGATGCCCGGCGACGACGACACCCATCCGATTCCGGACCTGACCGGCTACATCACGGAGGGACAGATCTACGTCGACCGGAGTCTCAACTCCCAGGGGATCGAACCCCCGATCAACGTCCTGCCGTCGCTCTCTCGCCTGATGGACGAGGGGATCGGTGAGGGCCTCACCCGCGAGGACCACGGCGACGTCTCCGACCAGCTCTACGCGGCGTACGCGGAGGGTGAGGACCTGCGCGACCTCGTGAACATCGTCGGTCGCGAGGCCCTCTCGGAGCGTGACAACAAGTACCTCGACTTCGCGGATCGCTTCGAGAACGAGTTCGTCCAGCAGAGCTTCGAGACGGCCCGAACCATCGAGGAGACCCTCGACATCGGCTGGGAACTGCTCTCCGATCTCCCCAAGTCGGAGCTCAACCGGATCGACGAGGAGCTCATCGAATCGTACTACGTCGAAGACGCCGAGGAGGACTCCGAGGCGGCCGAAGCCGAGGCCTAGACACTCCACCATGGCAGAAGACGTCAAGCCGACGCGAAAGAACCTGATGGAGATCGAGGATCGCATCCAGCTCTCCGAGCGAGGCCACGACACGCTCGAACAGAAGCGTGACGGCCTCATCATGGAGTTCATGGACATTCTCGACCAGGCCCAGGACGTCCGCGAGGAGATGGAGGCCGACTACGACCGCGCCCAGCAGGCCATCGACTCCGCCCGGGCCATCGAGGGCGACGTCGCGGTCCGCGGTGCCGCCGCCGCGCTCAAAGAGCACCCGGAGATCACGGTCGAGTCGAAGAACATAATGGGCGTCGTCGTGCCCCAGATCGAGTCGAGCAAAGTCAAGAAGACCCTCGATCAGCGCGGCTACGGCGTCCTCGGAACGAGCGCCCACATCGACGAGGCGGCCGAAGCCTACGAGGACCTCCTCGAGTCCATCGTGCTCGCCGCCGAGGTGGAGACGGCGATGAAGAAGATGCTCTCGGAGATCGAGACGACCAAGCGGCGCGTCAACGCCCTGGAGTTCAAACTCCTTCCGGACCTCTACGAGAACCAGGAGTACATCCAGCAGAAACTCGAAGAACAGGAGCGCGAAGAGATCTTCCGGATGAAGAAGGTCAAGGCCAAGAAGGAACGCGAGGAGAAAGAAGAACGCGAGGAGAAGGCAGCCCAGGACGCCGAGGCCGCCGCGAGCGAGTAAGCTTTTCTCGATCCCTCCCGTCGACCCGGTATGCGTTGTCCGAACTGTGACGCCACGACCGTCGCGTTCGCCATCCCCGAGGCCGTCCAGGACGCGATGCCGGAAGCCCGTCCGGCTGGCGCGCTCTGTACACACTGTCTCACCGTCACGCCACTCGACGACCCGCCCAGCGAGGCGCCCGACTGGTCGGCCGTCCACGAGGCCTTCCCCACCGGGGAGGCCGGTGCGACCATGGCCACGCTCCTGGCGCTCGTGGATTCGCTCGCCCTCTACCGGGCGGAGATAGACGCGGTGGCTCGCCACGCTGAGTCCCTCGGCGTCGACGTCATGCTGGTTCTGGACCGACTGGCCCGCGACGACGCCATCGACCCGCACTTCGACATCGACCGACGGCGGGCACAGCTCGAGCAGCTACTGGCCTAGACTTCTTGTACTCGGACCGGCCCACCCGATGGTATCGCTCGCTGCCATGCGCGGGTCAGGCCGAGGCGGGAGTCCGACACACCGGCCCGCGGATTCGCCAGCTTCGGGGAGAATTGCTGGTGAGCAAACCCGTGTCGGCTGTTCGCCAATCCACGTAGCAGGCTGACCGCTCGACGCCTTAGACGCCTGTCGAGTATCGGAGGATGCCGGCGACGCCGCCGAAGGCGGTGAGCAACTGCTCGCCCTTCTCGAAGTCCGTCGAGATGAAGTGGGTCTCGGTTCCCCGGTCGTCGGCGATGTTCATGAGGTGCTCGATGGCGTCCTCGCGGTCGGCCTCCGCCGCGGATTCGCCGCACTCCTCGCATTCGTACTCGGGTGTCGAGTGTCTCGAATCCACGAGTTCGCGTTCCTCGTGGCCGTTGGGGCACTCGTAGGTGACGACGTCCTGGCGGAGGTCCTCGCTGATGAGCAACGTCTCCACCGAGCCCATCACCAGGTTGCGACGGGTCGGCTCGAACCCGTAGGTGGCGAGGTCGCCGCCGTGGAGCTCCTTGAAGAAGGTCTCCATGTCGTCTTTGTCTTGCATGAGCTCCGCGTCCGCGAGGGCGGCGCTGCCGGCGTCGACGAGGTCGTAAAGCCCGGATTCGTCGGTGTAGGCCACGTCGAACTTCCCGAGGACCTTGTCCTGGAGCTCGTGGTGGAGGTAGTCGCCGTCGAGGAACTCGTCTTTCGTCGGCGAGGGACCGCCGACCAGGATGCCGTCGAGTTCGTGGCGTTCGGCGACGAACAGTTCGTTGGCCATCTCCGCGACCTCCTGGTAGAAGTTGTCGATGGCCTCCAGCCGGAGGCGGGCGAACCGCTGGGCTGACTGGCCACCTTTCCGCTGCTTGCCGGGGACCAGCGAGGTGGCCGATTTCACCGGGTCGACGCGCTTGCCTTTGAGCCAGCCGACGTTCGCCTCGCGTCTGTCGAGGACGATGAGGCCGTAGAGGCCCTTGTCCGTGAGCATCCCCTCGAGTGGCTCGGTCAGGAACTCCGAATCGCAGTGGTACCGAAACGACTGGATCTCCTGGGGCGGGTTCTCCAGCACCTCGGTGACCATGTCCGTCTGCCCGCCGCCGGCGTCGATCGCGCCCGAGAACAGCACCATGCCGTTCTCCGGCGGGGTGTCGTAGTACTTCAGTCGGGCCTTGATAGACGAGAGGGCGTCCTGGACGTTCGTCCGGGTGTCCTTGGACTTGATGTTGGCCGCCTCGCTGTGCTCCTGGGTGACGTGGGCGACGACGTCCGAAATCTGCTTGTCCGGGGGGACGTAGATGGTGACGAGCTGGGTGCCGCTGCCCCGGCGCTCCTGGAGGTCCTCGATGACCTTCCGAAACTCGTATTTCCGTCGGTCTTCGGACTCCTCCGCCTGCGTGCCGCTCATTGGACGATTCTAGCCGGTCGGCGGGTAAGTATGCTTTGACACTCGGGGTGCCCGGTTGAACCGTGTGGTAGTTGTCAGCAGTTCCAATGATTTGAAGCCGGATAGCCGAGAACGGGGTAGTATGGACTTCGAACTCTCCGAGGAGCAGGTTGCGATTCGCGACGAAGTGCGTCGGTTCGCCGAAAACGAGATCGAACCGGTCGCCACCGAGTTCGACGTCGAGGAGAAATATCCCTACGACGTCGTCGAGAAAGCCGCCGAGATGGGCCTGACCGGCGCGAACATCCCGATGGAGTACGGGGGAGCGGGCTATTCCGCCCTCGACGTCGCCATCATCAGCGAGGAGCTGTTCGCCGTCGACCCCGGCATCGCGCTATCGATCGTCGCGGCCTCGTTCGGGGCCGATGCCATCATGGGATTTGGAACCGAGGACCAGAAAGAGCGCTTTCTGCCCCCGGTCGCCGAGGGCGACGCCATCATGGGGTCGGCTATCTCGGAGCCCGACACCGGCTCCGACGTCTCCTCCGTGTCCACCAGCGCCGAGAAGGACGGCGACGAGTGGGTCCTCAACGGGAACAAGATGTGGATCACCAACGGGTCGGTCGGCGACTTCTTCGTCGTCATCGCGGAGACCGACCCGGACGTCGAGGACCGCTACTCCGGGTTCTCCCAGTTCGTCGTCGAGTCCGACCGGGACGGCTTCAAGGCCGACAAGATTACGGGGAAGCTGGGCGTCCGCGGCAGCGACACGGCGGAGATCATCCTCGACGACGTCCGCATTCCAGAGGAGAACCTCATCGGGTCCCGCGGGATGGGCTTTCTCCAGCTCATGCAGTTCTTCGACGAGACCCGAACGATGGTGGCCGCCCAGGCCGTCGGGATCGCCAAGGGGGCTTCGGAGGCAGCCCTCGAGTACGCACAGGAACGCGAACAGTTCGGCCGGTCCATCAGCGAGTTCCAGGCCATCCAGCACAAGCTCGCGGACATGTACTCCAAGACCGAGGCCGCTCGCCAGCTGACCTACAAGTCGGCGTGGGCCGTCGACGAGGACCGCGACGACCTGACGATGCTGGCCTCGATGGCCAAGGAGTACGCATCGCGAATCGCGGTCGAGGTCGCCAACGAGGCCGTTCAGATCCACGGTGGCTCGGGCTACGTCAACGACTTCCCGGTCGAGCGGTTCTACCGCGACGCCAAGATCACCCAGATCTACGAGGGGACCTCCGAGATCCAGAAGAACATCGTCGCCCGCGAACTCCTCGGCAAAGGATTCTAACTGTCATCGAACGGGGACGTTTCGGGGTCGGGCCTGCACAATCCTTTATGTCCCAACCGTCGTAGAACCGGTATCAATGGCTACTTCGCGTGTGTACGCAGTGGCGAGCGGCAAGGGTGGAGTGGGCAAGACCACCACTGCCGTCAACCTGGGTGCCGCCTTCGCGGAAGCGGGACGGACCGTCGTCGTCGTGGACGTCGACCTCGGGATGGCGAACATGGGGGACATGCTGGACGTCGAGACGGCGTCCCCGACCCTCCACGACGCCCTGTCCGGTGACGCCGCCATCGAGGAGACACTCCAGGCCGCGCCGGGCGAGTTCGACGCCGTCCTCGGGAGTCGTGGCGTCGAAGCCTTCGGCCGAGCCGACCCCGCCGGTCTGCGGGCGGTCGTCGACGACCTCCGCGAGCGGTACGACGTCGTCGTGCTGGACACGGGCGCCGGACTGAGCTACGACGCGGCCCTCCCGCTGGGCCTCGCGGACGGCGTGATCCTCGTCACGACTCCCGACGACGCCGCCCTGCACAACGCCGAGATGACCGGCGATATCGTCGACCGCATCGGTGGGACGGTGACGGGCGTCGTCGTCAATCGGATGGGAGGATCGACCGGCGAGTCGCCCTCGGCCATCGCGTCCCGGCTGGGAGTCTCCGTCCTGGGATCGGTCCCCGAGGACAGTGCGGTCGCCGAGAGCGCCGAGACGGGCATCCCGCTGACCGTCGCGGATCACACCAGTCCGGCGGCCCAGTCGTTCCGCGAGATCGCGTATGGCATCCTCGAGGAACCGCTCCCGAGGGACTGGATGGACGACGAGGAAGTCGGTCCGGACTCGGCGTCCGACGACGCGGATGGGGACGACGGGGACATCATCGTCGCGGATACTGGTGGTACCGAGGGCGAGTCCGACGCTCCAGCCACGGGGGCCGATGCGACTCCCCCGGCGGGCGAGACCGAAACCGGCGATCGCCCCGCGGCGGAACCGGATGAGTCGGCCGTCGACGACGTGATCGACCCGACCGACGAGGACATCATCGAGGCGGCGACCGGCCCGACGGGTGAGACCGAGGAGGAGACGGCGGCGGATCAGGCAGCGGGCGACGAATCGAACGCAGAAGCCACGACGGCGACCGGCGTCGAACCGGACCAGACTGTGGAGACCGACGACGGGGAATCCGGTGGACCGGGAATCGCGGACGCCATCGAGACTGCGGAGTCGGACCCGGAGACCGCCGAGGCCGACGCGCTCGTCGAGACCGTGGACGAAGAGGGGGCCGGCCCGGCGGCCACGGATGGAGACGAAACGGCAGCGGAGTCACGCTCGCTACTCTCGAAACTGACCGGCGGCCGGTTCGGCTGAGTGGGGACGGCTGTTCCTACATCGAGTCCGGTGCAGCCACGCCCAGGATGTCCAGGGCGTTGGCCATCGCATTGCGCGCGGCGACGACCAGCGCCAACCGGGCGTTACGGCGTTCTTCGGCCACGTCCTCGGCGAGGACCGGGCACTGCCGGTAGAAGCCGTTGAACGCGTCCGCCAGGTCACGGGTGTAGGTCGCGACCGAGTGTGGTTCGAGTTCGTCGGCGCTCTCCTCGACGACCCAGGGGAACCGGGCGAGCGTCCGCAGGAGGTCCTCCTCGGCGTCGTGGGTCAGGACGCCCGTGTCGATGGCGGTCCCGTCGACCGCCGATCCGGCCTCCGCGAGGATCCCACAGGAGCGAGCGTGGGCGTACTGGACGTAGGGTGCGCTCTGCCCCTCGAAGTCGAGGGCGTCGTCCCAGTCGAAGGTGATCGGTTTGGTCGGCTGTTTGGAGACGATGTCGTAGCGGACGGCGCCGATACCCACCTGGTGGGCGATGCGGTCGACGTCCGCGTCCGTGAGTTCGTCGTCGCGGATGCGGGTATCGAGGCGACTCTCGACCGCCTCGCGGGCCCGTTCGATGGCCTCGTCGAGGAGGTCGTCGAGGTCCACGCCGGTCCCCGCCCGGGTGCTCATCTTCCCCTCGGGGAGGTTGACGTAGGAGTAGATGACGTCGCGGAGGCGGCCGGTGTCGTTGCCGAGGATATCGAGGGCGGCCTGGAGCTGTGCGGCCTGGAGCTTGTGGTCCTCGCCCAGGACCGTCACGGCCCTGTCGTACTCCTCGAACTTCCACTCGTGGTGAGCCAGGTCGCGGGTCGTGTAGAGGCTGGTCCCGTCCGAGCGGAGGAAGACGAGGTCCTTCTCGAAGCCCCGATCCGAGAGGTCGAGGTGCCAGGCACCCTCGTCCTCGTAGGCCAGGTCGGTGTCGATCAGGCGTTCGGCGATCCGGTCGGTGCTCCCGTCGCGGATGAACCGGGTCTCCTTGACGAACTCGTCGAACTCGGCGGGAAGCCGCGAGAGACAGTCGGTCATCCCCTCGAGGACCTGGTCGACGACCTCGCTGACCCGCTCGAAGGTCGCCTCGTCACCCGATTCCAGGCCCTGCATGATGGCCTGTATCTCGGCTTCGGCGGCCTCGACGGCGTCATCGTCGGCGGTTTCCAGGAACTCGTTGCCCGTCCGGTAGTAGCGCACCAGGTCGTACTCGATGCGGTCACGTTCCGGCGGTTCATCGAGGTCCGCTTCGTCGAACGTCTCGTAGGCCCAGGTGAAGACGGCCATCTGGCGGCCCGCGTCGTTCACGTAATAGTGGACGTCGACGTCGTAGCCGGCGTAGTCCATCACGCGGGCCACGGCATCGCCCAGGATCGGGTTGCGGGCCCGACCGACGTGGACCGGGCCGGTCGGGTTCGCACTCGTGTGTTCGACCACGACCGAAGTGTCCTTCGAGGGGAGCGCCCCGTAGTCGTCGGCCTGGGCTGTCTCGAGGGTATCGGCCAGATACGCACGGTTCGGCTGGAAGTTGACGTACGGTCCCTGCACGGAGACGTCTCCGACGTAGTCGGTTGCCGAGGCGTCGATCGCGGCGGCGACGTCGGCGGCGATCTCCGGGGGCGGCGCCCCGACGACCGACGCGAGCCGGAACGCGGCACTGGATGCGAGGACCGCCGGGACGTCCTCGGGCGGCTCCTCGATACCCAGGTCGTCGGTCGGGAGATCGAGGGACTCGAGCGCGGCGGCGAGCACCGTCTCGACCTCCTGGCGGAAGGATAGCAGCATACTCGTTCGGTCGATGGCGCGGCCTAAAGGCGTTCTGAATGGGGGCTCTCGGGGGTGCCCCTGTGCCCCATCGACCCGCGCCCCGCGGTGCCGTTACCGGACGACCGTCACCGGGACGGGCGAGCGTCGCGTGACCGACTCGGCGACGCTCCCCAGGAGGATCCGGCCGGCGCCGGTTCGACCGTGGCTTCCGATCACGATGTGATCGACGTCGTTGTCCGCTGCGTAGGAGAGAATCGATTTGGTGACGTCCCCTTCGACCATCTCGGTCTCGATCTCGACCCCGTGTTCGTCGGCCGTCTCCTCGGCATCTTCGAGGACGACGCGGGCTTTCTGCCGGTACGTTTCGACGATATCTTCCCTGTCGACGGTCGGAGCCTCGATCCCGATGGGTGTGTGGATTTCCTTTCGATCGAGGACGTGTAGTGCCGTGATCTCGGCGTCCTCACACTCCGAGATAGCGTAATCGAGTGCGTTACAGGACATCTCCGAATCGTCGACCGGGACCAGAATGGTTTCGACCATGGAACGGCCGAACATCAGTCCGCCTGACACATGAATGTTCACCCACCACCCGGCGACATCGTGTGGCGGCGGGCGAATCCGTGACACCACCCCGCTGGCGAATCCCTTTTGGCCTTCCGGCGAGTCCCCGAAGGTATGGACAGCGGATCGGGGAGCGGTCAACTCGCGGACCCCGACTACCACAGCGAGAACCACACCGCGGTACAGACCTGCGGGTGGACCAAGAACGCCCTTCGGGGAGAGGGGACCTGCTACAAGCACGCCTTCTACGGCATCCGCTCTCACCGGTGCATTCAGATGACGCCGGTCGTCCGCTGCAACGAGCGTTGCGTGTTCTGCTGGCGCGACCACGGCGGCCACGCCTACGAACTCGACGGCGTCGAGTGGGACGACCCCGAGGCGGTCGTCGACGCCTCGATCGACCTTCAGCGGACCATCCTCGCCGGGTTCGGCGGGAACCCCGACGTGCCAGAAGAGCGCTTCGAGGCGGCGATGGACCCCCAGCACGTGGCCATCAGCCTCGACGGTGAACCGACGCTCTACCCCTACCTTCCGGAACTGATCGAGGCCTACCACGACCGGGGGATCACGACGTTTTTGGTGAGCAACGGGACCCGGCCCGACGTGCTCGCCGAGGCGGCGCCCACGCAACTGTACCTCAGCGTGGACGCACCGACCGAGCCGATATTCGACGACGTCGTCGGCGCGATGGAAGCGGATGCCTGGGAGAACCTCCGTCGTTCGATCGACGTCCTCTCGGAGAAAGCGGGGCGGACCACCATCCGGACGACGCTCGTCGACGGGGAGAACATGACCGACCCCGAGGGGTACGCCGCGCTCTACGAACGGGCCGACCCGGATTTCGTAGAGTTAAAGGCCTACATGCACGTCGGTCACTCTCGAGCGCGTCTCGACCGCGACGCGATGCCGACCCACGAGGCCGTCTCGGCCTTCGCCGACCGGATACGCGAGTACCTCCCAGAATACGACGTCAAACGCGAATCCTCGCCCTCGAACGTCGTACTGCTGGCGAAAGACGAGGACACCTGGGTCGAGGAACTGAAGCCGTCCGGTCAGTAGGGGTCACGGCGACACCATCTCAGATTTGAGATGCGTTCCAAATCCGATACTGTTTAGGGCCGCGACTCGCTATGGACAACTATGGCTACGCAAGCGGGGACGCGCGTGGTCGGCTTCGACGAGCTGGCCGTACTCAAGCGTCTGGCCCTCGGGGGTGCCAGACGCGGCGAGATCAAAATCTCGTGCAGCCGACTCGCCGACCACCACGACGTCTCGACGCAGACCGCCTCCCGGCGGCTGCAGGCGCTCGAAGACGCCGAACTCGTCGAACGCGAGACCGTCAGCGACGGACAGTTCGTCTCGCTCACTGCCGCCGGCGAACGGGCCCTCAAACGCGAGTACGAGGATTACCGTGCCATCTTCGAGGACCAGGCGGACCTCGCCCTGCACGGGACGGTGACCTCCGGCATGGGCGAGGGCCGCCACTACATCTCCCTGCCGGGCTACAACCGACAGTTCGAGGAGAAACTGGGCTACGACCCGTATCCCGGCACGTTCAACGTCGACCTGACACGCCAGTCCCGGCGTGAACGATCGGCGATGGAGTCCTTCGAGCCGGTCCCCATCGAGGGCTGGGAGGACGAAGAACGGACCTACGGGCCGGCGTACTGTTATGCCGCCACGATCGAGGTCCCCGGCGGGCCGGCGGCGTCGCCGGCACACGTCATCGTCCCGGACCGGACCCATCATGACGACGATCAGGTAGAGCTCATCGCGCCCGAGCACCTGCGCGAGGAACTGGGCGTTCTCGACGGCGACGAGGTGATCGTGCATGTCGCCGCCGAGTAAGGCGACACAGGCCGCCGACGTCGACGAGGCGGTCGCGGCCTTCGCCGCCGGCGACCCGGTCCTCGTCCACGACTTCGCGGACCGCGAGGGTGAAGTCGACATGGTCTACCCGGCGCGGTCGGTCACGCCGACCGACGTCGCGACCATGCGAAACGATGCCGGCGGCCTGGTCTGTGTCGCCCTCGGGCCAGAGGTCGCCGACGCCTTCGAGTTGCCCTTCCTGGCGGACGAGATCGGCCACCCGGCCGCCGAGAGCGAGCACCTCGGGTACGACGAGCGCTCCTCGTTTTCCCTCTCGGTAAACCACCGCGAGACGTACACCGGGATCACGGATAGCGACCGCGCACTCACCATCTCGCGACTCGGCGACGCCGCCGCGACTCCCGAGACGACCGACTTCGCCGCCTCGTTCCGCGCGCCCGGCCACGTTCACGTGCTCAGAGCGGCCCGGGACGGGCTCTCGGGGCGGAAGGGACACACCGAGATGGGCATCGCGCTCGCCGAGGCGGCCAGTCGCGAATCCGCCGCCGTCGTCTGCGAGATGCTCGACGACGAGACGGGCGAGGCGCTCTCGACGACGGACGCACGGGCCTACGCCGACCGGTACGACATCCCGTTCGTGGAGGGGCGGGACCTCGTGGCGGCGCTCGAATAACACGTCTCTTCTCAGACGAGCGTCGCGTCGAGCGTGATGTCGATGCTGGCGAGCGCCTGCGAGACGGGACAGCCCTCTTTGGCCCCCTCGGCGATCTCCTGGAAGGTCTCCTCGTCGATACCCTCGACCTCGGCGGTCGTCTCGAGGTGGCTCGTGGTAATCTGCGGTCCGTCCTCCATCGAGAGCGTGATCGTCGCCTCCGTCTCCACGGAAACCGGGTCGTAGCCCGCGTCGTCGAGTTCGTTGGCGAAGGCCATCGAGAAACATCCGGCGTGGGCGGCGCCGATCAGTTCCTCCGGGTTCGTCCCATCTCCCTCCTCGAAGCGCGAGGCGAAGGAGAACGCGCCTTCGAAGGCACCGCTACCGAAGGCCATCTGTCCGTCGCCGCGTTTGAGCGTCCCGTTCCAGACTGCATTTGCTGTACGTTGTGGCATTGCAGACTGGTGTTCGTCTTCCGACACCTTCAGTGTATTCACGGGGGTGGGTACTGCCGCTGGGGATGTATCGAGCCCGGCCGATGGCGGACAAACCGCCGGCCCGCGACGGGGGACGTAACTGTAATGGTTTTATAGTGTCGCCGGCGCAATCGTGTATCATGCCTGGATTCGCGGACATGGACGTCGAGACGATCTGGCAGAACGGCGAGTTCAAAGACTGGGACGACGCGACGACCCACGTGTTGACCCACGCCCTCCACTACGGATCGGGGATCTTCGAAGGGGTTCGGGCCTACGACACCGACGAGGGGACGGCGATCTTCCGCTGGGACGAACACCTCGACCGGCTCTTCGCCTCGGCGAAGCCCTACGACCTCGACATCGGCTACTCGCGTGAAGAGTTGACGGAGGTGACCCTCGAGTTGCTCCGCCGGGAGGACCTGGAATCGGCGTACATCCGACCCATCGTCTACTACGGCTATCACTCGCTGGGGGTCAGTCCGGTCGACGTGCCGACCGAGACCGCCATCGCCGCCTGGCCGTGGGGCGCCTACCTCGGCGACGAGGCACTCGAGAACGGCGTGAAGGTGATGGTCTCCTCGTGGCGCAAACACGCCTCCAGTCAGGTGCCGACCAACGCGAAGACGACCGGCCTCTACGTCAACAGCATGCTCGCCGGCGAGGAGGCCCGCCGCAACGGCTTCGTCGAAGCGATCGTCTTGAACAAGGAGGGCAACGTTGCCGAAGGACCGGGCGAGAACCTCTTTCTGGTCCGCGACGGCGAGCTATTCACCCCGGGGCTCTCGGAGAGCATCCTCGACGGCATCACCCGGGACACCGTCATCAAACTCGCGCGCGAGCGGGGCTACACCGTCCACGACAACGTGGCCATCAGTCGGGGCGAGTTGAACACCGCCGACGAACTCTTCTTCACCGGCTCGGCGGCCGAGGTCACGCCCATCCGGCAGGTAGACAACGTCGAAATCGGCAACGGGTCACGCGGACCGGTGACCGAGGAACTGCAGTCGGCCTTCTTCGACCTGGTCGAACACCGCGGTGATCACGACGAGTGGTTCACCGACGTCTGATCAGTCGTCCGCGAAGACTTCCTGTCGATTGACCTCTTCGGTCTCGCCGAACCCGGCGCTGAGGACGCGGGTCAGCGCTTCCTCGACGCGTTCGCCCGTCTCCTCGTACTTGTGGGGTTCGACCTCGATGACGAACCCGGTGGTGATGTTCGGCGCCGTCGGCAAGAACAGCACGTCGCGACCGTCGTGTGTCTTCTGGCCCGTCTTGAACGCGGTCATCCGCATGTCGTTCCAGAGGGTGACCTTGACTGGTTTCTGGAGGTCGCTCGTCCCGGTCAGCGCCGTCTCCACGGCCATCTTCGAGGCGTTGTAGACGATCCGCAGGCCCGGCAAGCGATTGAACACTTCGTCGATGAGCTCCTCGACGAGTCCACCGAGCGCCGTGCGCATCATGTAGCCGACCGAGAAGACCACGAGCAAGAACAGCGCCAGCGTCAGGAGCACGCCGACGACCGGGTTCGTGACCAGCGAAGAGAGCAACGCGATGGCGGCCAGCTTCGTGAATAGCCACCACACCACGTAGAGGGTCACCATGATGGGCAGGAGGACGACGAGGCCGGAGACGAGGTCCCGTTTCCAGGATGCCATGTCCGAAGTCAGGGCGGGGGGTATCATCAGCCTTGTTCTCGGCGGCCGACTCGCCCCGTCTCGAACCGGCCGGCTTTATGCGATGGGCGGTCACACCGGGAACCATGAACGTGCTCTCCGTGGTGGCCGTCGCCATCTGGGCGATGCTGCCCGCCTACATCCCCAACAACGCCGCCGTCCTCGCCGGTGGGGGGCGCCCCATCGACGGAGGGCGGACCTGGGACGGCCGCCGCGTGCTGGGCGACGGGAAGACCTGGCGGGGAACGGCCGTCGGGGTCACCGCCGGCCTCGTGGTGGCGGGCGTGTTGAACGTCCTCGAACCGAGCGTCTCGGGGGCCCTCGGCGTCGGCGTTCCCCGATTCCCGGCCGCGGTCGCGCTGGCGCTCGCGGCGGGTGCCATGCTGGGCGATATCCTGGCTTCCTTTCTCAAACGCCGCACCGGTCGGGAACGGGGTGCTGCCTTCCCCGTCGTCGACCAGCTCGACTTCGTCGTGGTCGCCCTCCTGGCGACCTCCCTCGCCGCCCCGGCGTGGTTCGTGTCGGTCTTCACGGTGCCAGTCATCGTGGCCGTCCTGGTCCTCACCCCGGCGCTCCACCTGCTGACGAACGGCATCGCGTACCTGCTCGGACTCAAAGACGAGCCCTGGTGAGTCCATCTACGAACGTTTATCTTCGGCGTTCTCCACAACTCGCACATGGCCGACGCGGAACTCATCCAGGCGCTCCGGGACGCCGATGCCGTCGAATACGGCACCTTCGAACTCTCTCACGGCGGGACGAGCGACTACTACGTCGACAAGTACCTCTTCGAGACCGACCCGCACTGCCTCGAACTCATCGCCGACGCGTTCGCCGAGCGGGTGGGCGAGACCACGCTGGCCGGCGTCGCCCTCGGCGCCGTCCCCCTCGTGGCTGCCACGAGCGTCGCGACGGGGAACCCCTACGTCATCGCCAGGAAACGAAAGAAGGACTACGGGACGGCGAACCTGATCGAGGGACGACTGGACGAGGGCGAGACGGTCGTCGTCCTCGAGGACATCGCTACCACTGGCAAGAGCGCCCTCGACGCCGTCGAGGCACTCCGCGAGGCCGGCGCGGTGGTCGAACGCGTCATCGTGGTCGTCGACCGACAGGAGGGTGCCGGCGAGCTACTCGCCGAGCACGACGTCGAACTCGAATCGTTGGTGACCGCCGAGGACCTGCTCGCAGCCGCCGAGGACTGACCGGTCCACCGTCCGGGTGAGGGCCGGTGGATGTGGACGGACGTGCTCTGAATCGCTGGGAACGATTCCGGGATATTCATAGTTGTGGAATCGTGTGTATCGTTATGAACCGCGCCGAGAAGGCCACCCTGCAGTTGCGGGCGGTCTCCGTCCTTCGGACGCTCAAGGAGACGCGCACGTACGACGAACTCGCGGCGGAGACCGATCTTCCCGCTGGCGACCTCAACCGCTACGTCAACGGGCACGTCCTCCCGAGCGCCGACCGGGCCCAGGCGGTCGTCCGCGACATCGGTGGGGGAACCCTTCGAACCGAGATCCGGGACCGTGTGCGTCTCGACGACGAGGGCTACGTCGACAACTCCGGCATCGTCTTCGATCAGTCACTGCTCGACCTCGTCGCCCCCGTCGCGGCCGAGACGTACGCCTTCGAGCGGCCGGACGTCGTATTGACCGCGGCGACGGACGGCATCACCCTGGCCGCCGCCCTCGCCCGGTACTACGACGCCCGGTGTGCCTACGCGAAGAAGGCAAAGGAGACGGCCGTCGAGGACTTCATCGAGGCGAGACAGCGCCTCGACTCCGGTATCGAACTCACCTACTACCTCCCGGCCGCCGCGCTCGAAGCTGGTGACACGGTCCTCGTCGTCGACGACCTCATCCGCTCCGGCGAGACCCAGGAACTCCTCCTCGACATCGCCGCGGCGGCCGAGGCGCGGGTCGCGGGCGTCTTCGCCCTCATCGCCGTCGGTCGTGACGGTATCGAACGGGCCGAAGCGCTCACCGACGCCCCGGTCGGGGCCCTGGTCGAACTCGAGTAAGCCGACGGGGCTGGATCGCGAGCGGTGTCGATTCCTCTCAGATGTATGCCGGAACGTGCATAACAACGGTTAAGTGGTACGTAATAATATGCTCGACCGTGTATGGGATTCAGTGAAACGCTGGCCGACTACTTCGGTTACGACGAGCACGATACGAACCATCGGACGGAGATCCTCGCGGGGATAACCACGTTCCTCACGATGTCCTACATCGTTGTGGTCAATCCCGCCATCCTCTCGGCGGCGATCCAGCCGGAGGGAATCAGCCCGGAACGCACCTTCCAGATGATCGCGGTCGTCACCATCATCGCCGCCGCGACGGCGACGCTGGTGATGGCGCTGTACGCCAATCGTCCGTTCGCCCAGGCGCCGGGACTTGGACTGAACGCCTTCTTCGCGTTCACCGTCGTCCTGGGTCTCGGCATCCCCTGGCAGACCGCGCTGGCCGCCGTCGTGGTCGAAGGGGTCGTCTTCATCGCTCTCACCGCCGTCGGCGCCCGCCGGTACATCATCGAACTGTTTCCCGAACCGGTCAAACTCTCCGTCGGGGCGGGTATCGGCCTGTTCCTCGCCATCATCGGTCTGGAGGAGATGCGACTCGTGGCGGGCGATGCGGCGACGTTCGTCACCTTCAGCCCGGTCTTCGGGTCTGACCCGGTGGCCATCATCTCCGTCGTCGGCCTCTTTTTGACCCTGGCGCTGTATGCGCGTGGGGTACGTGGGTCGATTATCCTGGGGATCGTCGTCACTACCCTGATCGGGTACGCCGCCTCGGCGATGGGTTACGCGGCCTATCCCGCCGATTCGGAGGCACTGAAGGCAATGGGGGTCACCCTGGCCGACGTCGCTCTCGCGCCGAACGCCCCCATCGTCTACGACGCCGCGAGCTACAACATCGCACCGCTGGCTGGTGCGTTCGTCTCCGGACTGCAGAACATCGAGGCGTTCTCTTTCGCCCTCATCGTCTTCACGTTCTTCTTCGTGGACTTCTTCGACACCGCCGGGACGCTCACCGGCGTCTCACAGGCCGCCGGATTCCTCGACGAGGACGGTAACCTCCCCCAGATCGAGCGGCCCCTAATGGCGGACGCGGTCGGCACCACCGTCGGTGGCATCCTCGGGACCTCCACCGTGACGACCTACATCGAGTCGGCGACCGGCGTCGAAGAGGGCGGGCGCACCGGCATGACGGCCCTCGTCGTCGCGCTCCTCTTCGTGGCAACGCTCGCCGTCGTCCCCCTCGCGGTCGCGGTCCCGTCCTACGCCTCCCACCTCGTGCTCGTCGTCGTGGGCATCATCATGCTCTCGAACGTCGCCGAGATCGCGTGGGACGACATCACGTTCACCATCCCGGCCGCGCTGACCATCTTCGTGATGCCCTTTACCTTCTCCATCGCCTACGGTATCGCGGCGGGGCTCATCTCCTATCCGATCGTCAAGACCGCCGTCGGCGAGTTCGACGAGGTCCACGTCGGCCAGTGGATCCTCGCTGCGGCCTTCGTGCTCTACTTCTTCGTCCGCACCGGTGGCGTGCTGACCGGTATCTGACCCGCCGGCCCGTTCTGGCCGTTTGCGCTGGTTTCGTCGCAACTAACCGTGGCGGAATCGAAACCGATCCCATGACCGGTATCGAACTCTACGTGCAGCCGGGCTGTCCGTACTGCGAGAAGGTCGAGCGGAAACTCGAGGAACTCGGGCTGGACTACGAGGAACACACCGTCTCGCGACTTCGCTTCCGCCGCGACGAGGTCGAGGCAGTAAGCGGACAGAAGGGCGTCCCCGTGCTCGTCGATCCGGAACACGGCGTCGAGGGGATGGCCGAGAGCGACGATATCGTCGAATTTCTCGAGCGAACCTACGGAGCGAACTAGGGGTCCGGCGGTCGACTGCGCTCGCCGATCATATCGCGGAACTCGTCGGGGTCGTCGACGTCCGCTATCTCGTCGCGCTCGATGATCGCGGTGTCGTCGATCGATTCGCGAGACGCGTCGTCGACGAAGTAGACCGCACGCGTACGCGTGATGTGCCCGAGCGAACTCATGATCCGGGCCCGCTTGACCGCCGCCTCGGTGAACGCGGAGTGGCCCGTGAGCAGGTTGTCGGCTCGGCGGGTGTCCTCGCTGACCGCGTTGAACGGGGCTCGTTCGGTCGGATGGACGTCGAAGCCGATACGGGTGAGGACGGCCACGATCGGTTCGTCCTCGGGGGTCACCTCTGGGTCATCGGGCGTCGGCTCCGCCTCGCGGATGTCCTCGGCACCGTCGAGGACGCTGACGGGACTGGTCAGCCCCCCGTCGAACATGTCCTCGAGCTGCGCGGCGACCTCGACGCTCGCGTTCATGCCGTCCTCGTACTTGGAGACGGTCCGTCGCGAGACGCCGAGTTCTGTCGCGAGACGGCCAAGACTCCAGCCACGCTGTTCGCGCTCGTCGGCCAGAACGTCGCCGTCGATGTTGACGTAGAGACCGCCCGGCGCCGCGTAGATGAGTGGGGGGACGCCGTGGACGAACAGGTCGAGGGCCGTGTCGGGGTTGACCACCGGGACACCGTGTCTGAAGTAGACGACGCCGGGCTTGAGGTCCTCGTCGCGTGAGCGGAGACCGATGAGCAGCGGCGTTCCCGCCAGGTAGGTTCCCAGCCGACGCATCTCCCGGCCGGTCGGGCCGTCGAAGGCATCCACGTTGGCAAGCACTTTGACCAGGAGCAGGTCCTCTCGGCGGCGGGCCGCGATATCGAAGCTCTTGGGACGCGTCGAACAGCGGTCGCTCACCATGAAACCCGCATCCTCCAGCATCGCCGTGAGGTTCTCGATGAGCGCGGTACGCGTCATTCACGTTGAATACAGCACTCACGGCATATATGCGTTGTGCCGTCGAGGGGCCTTCTGTCGGGTGATTTGCCGATTTCGGTAGTCGAGTGGTTCCGCCGAGCACCGGAGCGGATATTCCAATCGACCCCGCGGTCGGTTCAGTCACCTGGTACGGGCCTTCGACGCAAAAGTTATTAATTAGAGGGCGTAATTTGTTAAACAACCATGGAACGATCGCACCGAACGGGGGGTCGCTGATGGAGACGGAAACGGCCCGCCCGGTTTCACGGACTCGCACCCGGCTCGCCTACGGTATCGCCGCGTTGGGCATTGTAGGGCTGCTCGGCGCCATCTCGCTGGGACTGGCCTACGGTCGCACCAAACTCGTCGGGATCGTCGTCTTCGGCTTCATCGCGATGATGCTGGGCGTCCTCGTCAGCCGGCTGGGCAACTTCGCCACCCCGGGCCGACAGGTCTGGGCGTACGGTCTCGCGAGCGGCGCGATGCTCGCCAGTGCGGCGGCCCTGATCGCCCCGAAAGCGATCACCCAGCACCCGGAGTACGGCGGCTTCGCCATCGCCCTCGGCTACCTGATCGGCTACGGCGGTCACGAACTCGGCCACCTCGTCACCCACTACGAGCTCCCGGTCAACGCCGCGACGTCGGAACTCACGCTCCACGCCCTCGCGGCGGGATCCATTATGGGCGTGGCCTACGGTGCACTCCCCTCGCTGACGGCGCTGTTCGGCTACGGGATCGTCGCTCACAAGTTCCCGGCCGGGTTCACCGGGACGGAGGCAGTCAAACAGGCCAACCTCCCCGTGAGCGTGATGTTCTTGCCGGCGGCCGCCGTCGCGATTTCGGCGATTCCGCTGTCGATTCTCACTCCGACGCTCTCGCCGATCGTCAAGGCCATCTTCTTCGGCGTCTCGACTGGTGTCTTCGCTCACGTCGGGATCGACATGCTCCCCGAGTGCTCTCACGTCGGTTCCCACGCGGACGCGACCGGTCACGGCGCGGTCCAGTGTTCGACAGAAGCCGACCGGCTGCGCCAGTACGCCGTGCTGAGCACCTTCCTCGGCGCGGGAGCCATCTTCGTCTTCTGGCAGTTCCTCAGCATGGGCTGAGTGGGGGTCGCTCCACCGACGCTACCGGCTTGACGGGCACTGGCGCCCACCGGCGTGGCGGTCGTTCGGAAATCCACGCGACGGGACGTCTCTCTCGCGAACAGCAGCGAGCTCCGCTCTCTCGAACGACGGCATCGCTGTCTCGCACGCCAGCCGGATTGTTCTCTTTGCGCGCTACGCCACCGCATCCGTTACGGTGCCCAGTGCAACCGCGACACTGCCGTTTAGTAGGTCCGCCCGCTATCGGTGAGCGTGCAGACCGTCATCGGCATCGACGACACGGACTCTCGCGAGCGCGGCATGTGTACGACCTACGCCGCCCGCCTGGTCGCCCGCCGCCTCCGCGAACGGGGCCACCGGGTGTCGGAGATCCGTCTCGTCCGACTCAACCCCGCCGTCGAGCACAAGACCCGGGGCAATGCGGCCCTCGCCATCCACACCGCGGCACCACCAGCAGTCGCCTTCGACGCCGCCACCGGCGTGGTGAACGAGACCGCCGAGACGGACGACGAGCGGACCAACCCGGGGGTCGTCGTCGCCACCGCGGTCGACGAACCGGTCGTCGCGTTCGCGGCCGACGCCGTCTCCACGTTCCACACCATCGAGGACGCCGACCGACTCGTCGCCGAGCGTGACTACCGGAGTGCGGGGTGGGGCGTCGGCCGGGGGAAGATCGGTGCCCTCGCCGCCGTCGGCGCCCACGCGGCCTTCGACGATTGGACCTACGAGTACATCGCCTATCGCGACCCCGACCGCTGGGGGACGCCCCGGGACGTCGACGTGGACTCGCTGTTCGCGGCCGCGGACGCGGCGTATCCCGGCGCCTGGGATACCGTCGACCGCGGCGAGGGTGCCCCGGTCTGTGTCCCGAACGCCCCCGGCCCCATCCTCTACGGCATCCGGGGCGACGACCCGGTAGCGCTCGCGCGGGTGGCTGCCGGGGTCGAATCCGAACCCGTTCACGATCGGGCACTCTTCGTCACGAACCAGGGCACCGACGTCCACGTTCAGCCGGGGAAACTCGGCGACCTGTCCGAGGGTCGGGCCTACCGACTCACCGCGGACGTGGTCGAGGCTCCCGAGACCGGGCCGGGTGGCCACGTCTTCTTCGCCGTCGGCGACGGCGACGAACGGCTGGCCTGTGTCGCGTTCGAACCGACCAAGCGGTTCCGGGACCGGGTGCGGGACCTGCGGGTCGGCGACCGGGTGACGGTGGTCGGCGAGGTGACCGACGGGACGCTCAAACTCGAGAAGTTCGCCGTCCGCGACCTGCAGGAGACGACGCTCGCTACGCCCACCTGCCCAACCTGTGGCCGGTCGATGGAGAGTGCCGGTGCCGACCAGGGGTACCGGTGTCGGGACTGTGGGACGAGCGCGCCCGGACGGGTCGAAGTGCCCGTCTCGCGGGACCTCGAGGCGGGCTGGTACGAGGTTCCGCCGGTCGCGAGACGCCACGTCGCGAAACCACTGATCAGGGGTGGGTTCGACGCGCCGACACATCCCGAGCGGTGAGCAACGCCGGTCTCAGTACTTCAGTCCGCTACCGGTGAGGGGCACCACGACGTCGTCGTCCGTCGACAGGACGCCCCGCTCTCGGTAGGCTTCGAGCCCGGCCACGGCGATCGCGCTCGTCGGCTCGACGTAGAACCCACGCTCGTGGAGCGCGGTCAGTGCAGCTTCGGTCGCCGCCTCGCCGATGGCGATGGCGTCGCCGCCCGTGTCGTCGACGGCGTCGAGGATCTGCTTCTGGCGAACGGGGTCGGTGATCTGGATGCCGTCCGCCACGTCGTTGATCGGTCCATCGGCGTCCTCATTGAGTGCAGCCGCGATGGGTGCGACGCCGGCCGCCTGCACTCCCAGCAGTCGCGGGACGGAGTCAGTCCACCCGGCGTCCCGGAGGGCCGTGAAGCCCCGGTAGGCACCCAGGAAGAGGGTGCCGTGCCCGAGGGGGACGACGACCGCGTCCGGGACCGACCAGTCACGCTGGGCGGCCAGTTCGACGGCGAACGTCGCGGTCCCTGCGAAAAAGGCCGGGTTCCAGGCGTGGCTCGCGTACCAGGCGTCACCCGCCTCGACGGCGGCGACGCAGGCGTCGGTCACGTCCTGCCGTGTGCCCTCGATGGGGACCGGCGTCGCGCCGACCCGCCTGATGGCCTTCAGTTTCGATTCCTTGGCCCCGGCGGGGACGTAGATGTCGGCTTCGACGCCCGCACGCGCGGCGTACTGGGCGATGGCGGCCCCTGCGTTACCGGAAGAGTCCTCGACGACGCGGTCGACGCCGAGTTCGACCGCGCGGGAGAGGGTGGCCGTCGCGCCCCGGTCCTTGAAACTCCCGGAGGGCAAGACGTACTCGAGTTTGAACGTCGCGTCCCAGGCTGGTGCGTCGGCCAGCGGCGTCCACCCCTCGCCGAGCGTGACGTGCGGTTCGATCGGCAGGAAGTCCTCGAACGCCCAGAGGCCGCGGGCGACGCCGAGCGTCTCCGGCGGACCGTCGGGGAGCGGTCGCTCCGCGAAGTCCAGTGGGTGGCCGCAGGTGCACTGCCAGGGCTCTCCGGGCCCCGCGTCGTAGGTCTCGCCGCAATCTGGGCAGACGAGCGAGGCGGCCATCAGACCGAGTCCACCTCGGTACCGACCGAACAGACGTACTCGCCCGTCGCGACCTGCGGGAGTCGGCGGGCCCGCCAGAACACCCCGTCGCGGTCCGCCGTGATGCGCGCCTTCAGCGACCCGAAGACGTCGGTGATCTCGAAGAGGACGTCGCCGCGGGTGACCCCCGCACCCAGATCGACGTGGAAGCGGACCAACCCGCCCGACGGAGCGCCGTATCGGTCGAAATCCCTCGCTCTCACCTGCACACCCGGTGTGGGATCGCCGTCGAGGAATCCGTAGTGTTCGAGGACGTTGAAGACGCCCTGGACGCCGGTCTCGATGCTCTCCTCGTCCCACCCGACCGTCCCGCCGAGTTCCGGGTCGATGGTCGGGATACCCTCGTCGGGGGCGACCCGCGCCAGTTGTCCCTCCGGACCGCGCTGATCCAGGATGTGGCCGGCGCCGAAGGTGCGGGCGAGTTCGAGGCACTCGTCGTGGAGTCGGTGATGACGCCCACAGCGGACCCGCGCCTCGTCGATCATCTGCGAGGTCGAGCCCTGGTGGAGGTCGAGGATGATGTCGGCCTCCGTCGCCACCTCGAAGGTGGCACTGGCGATGCGTTCCGAGGAGCTCCCGTTCGGGTCGCCGGGGTAGGCCCGGTTGAGTTTGGTGTCGTCGATGGGGTTGCGGTGCTCGGCGACCTGGTAGGCGTGATAGTTCGCGATGCCGACCACCAGCACCTCGCCCGCGAGGTCGCCCGGGTCGATCTGGGGGACGACGCGGCTCACCACCCCGAGGCCGTTGAGTTCGTCGCCATCGCTGACCGCCTGGATGTAGAGTGTCTTCCCCGCACGGTCCCCGTTGACGACCGCCACTGGCAGGCCGAACTCCGCTCCGTCTCTGGTCTCCCCGACGACCAGTCGACCAGTGTCGACCTCCCCCGGCGCAGCGCTCGCAGAGCCGAGCCTTCTCATTGTGTCTGATGGCCGCCGCTATCACCTTGAGCGATTCGGTTGTCCCGGGCCTCGCCGCCTATTCGTCGTGGATGGGGTCCCGGCCGGCGAGGTCGCGAAGTCGATCCGCCCCGGCACGAGTCCCCTTGGCGATGAGGATGTCACCGGCCTCGAGGGCCGTCGTGGGACCGGGCTGGACGACCCACTCGTCGCCGCCCGTTCCCGGCCGCCGGACTGCGATGACTCGCATCCCCGTCTCGGTTTTGACGGCCCGTTCGCCGATCGTGGTCCCGTCGAGGACGCTCCCCTGGGCGACCGTCGTCCGGGCGATGATCTCGTCCGACTCCTCGACGGCCTCCTGAACCACGACGTGGGTGTCGAGTCCCCTGAGGACGCCCTCGGAGATCTCCAGGGCCGCGTCGCTGATAACCTCCGTCGAGGTCGCGATCTGCATGAGGCCTCGGAGCGAGACGGGATCGTCGACGCGACCGGCGGCCCGCAGCGTCCACGCCTCGAACCTCGATTTCAACGCGTCGACCTCGGCTTCGAGCTCGACGACCTCTTCGGCGAGGTCGGTGCTGTGAAAGAGAACGCTGCCGTAAGCCAGGTCGACCGCGAGCTCGCTCATGTTCTTCATCAACACCAGCGAGTCGACGGCCCGTTCGAGATCCTCGACCTTCGGCTCCAGCGGTTCGAGGCGTTCGTAGGAACTCCCCGTGACAGCCTCGTAGACGGTCTCTATACCAGCTTCGGGGCCTCGGAGCAGGAGGGCGTCACCGGCGCGTAGGGTGGTGGCCTGATCGGGGTTCATCACCCAGTCACCGCCGCGACGGATGGCGAGCACGCGGACGCCGGTCTCCGTCTCCATGTTGCTGTCGCCGAGCGTGCGGTCCGCGTAAGCGGAGGATTCGACGAGTTGCCCACGCACCAGACTCTCGACCGCCTCGGGCAGTGCCGAGCGGATGTCGTCGGGGACGCCGATGTCCTCGAGGACGACCTTGGCGATGTCGCCTGCCGCGTCGCTCACCTTCTCCGCCGCCCCGATGATCCCCAGGACGGGCGCGAGCGTCTCCGCGTCCTCCGGGTTGCGCGCCGCGAGTAACAGACTCATCCGGGCGCGCAACTGCAGGACGTCCATGCGCTCTTCGAGGGCCAGCACCTCTTCGGCGACGGCGTCGCTCCGGTGGAGCACCGCCGAATACGAGAGGTCGATGAGGAGTTCGGCGGTGTCTTTCATCTCCGCGAGGAGGTCTTTGACGCTCGCGGGTTCGTACTCGACGCGACCAGCCATGTCTCGCCGTTCGCCCCCGGCGAGCAAAAACGTACCCCCGTCAGCCGAGCGGCCCGGTCCTCACCGCGCGTCCAGCGGCGTCCAGTCGTTGTCGACGTCGCCGACGTAGCGGGCCCGCGGCCGAATGATGCGGTTGTCCTCGTACTGTTCGATGATGTGGCCGATCCAGCCGCCGATGCGGCTCATCGTGAACAGGTTAGTGTAGATGTCCGTCGGGATCTGCATCTGCTTGTAGACGGTGCCCGAGAAGAAGTCGACGTTGGGCGCGATGCCCTTCTCCTCGAGGCCGAGGGAGTCCATGTGCGATTCGACCTCGCGGGCCAGCTTGTACCACTTGTCGTCGCCGCCGTCCTCGCCGATGAGCGTCTCGGCGTGTTCCTGGAGGATGTACGCACGGGGGTCTTTGACGTTGTAGACGCGGTGGCCGTACCCGTAGACGACACCACCCTCGTCGAGGCGGCTGTCGATCCAGTCACCGACGTCTGCCCCGCTCTCGTCGATCTCCCCGAGCATGTTGAGGACGTCCTCGTTGGCGCCGCCGTGCAGCGGGCCCGAGAGCGCCCCGATACCGCCCGCGACGGCCTCGTAGGGGTTCGCGAGAGTACTCGCGATGACCCGCGTCGTGAACGTCGACGCGTTGGTCCCGTGTTCCATGTGGATCTGGAGGGCGGTGTCCATCGCCTCGACGTGGGCCTGATCCGGTTCCTCGCCGTGGAGCATGTAGAGGAAGTTGGCCGCGTGCGAGAGGTCCTCGCGTGGTTCGACGGGCTCTTTGCCCTCGCGGAGCCGGTTGTACGCGGCGGTGATGGTCGCGAGCTTCGCGGCGATGGATTGGCCCATCTCGACGACCCCGTCGAGGTCGTTCTCGGGGTCGACCTCGACGTTGTCGTCGTAGCCGGCGAGGGCCGCCACGGCGGCCTGGAGCGCGCCCATCGGATGCTGGTCGGCGGCCGCCAGGTCCGCGAGCATCTCCATGATCTCGTCGGGGACCGTACGCTGTTCGGCGAGCGAGCTGGCGAACGCGCTATACTCCGATTCGGTCGGCAACTCGCCGTACCACATCAGGTACAGCGTCTCCTCGAAGTCGCCGTTCTCCGCGATCTCGTCGATATCGTACCCGCGGAAGACGAGGCGGCCCTCGTCGCCGAAGACGCGACTGAGTTCGGACTCGTCGATGACCACGCCGTCGAGCCCCTTGTGAATCTGCTCGGAAGTCATACCAAATTATTTATTGAATAGTGTCCGGTATCAGCCTTACTGTTTCGTGGCCGGATCGACCGGGATTTTACGACAGATGACGAATGGTTCTTTCGATACCACCGATATCGCGAAACCGCTCACTCGTCTCCCGAGACGGGCCTCTCAGCCCGGTTCGTGACCGGACGTCGATCGCCGGGTCTGCCGGTAGTAAAGCATACGTCGTTAACCGTCGAAGGTCACTGTTGTAAGAGATACCATGACAGACCAGCTCCACAAGGGACTCGAGGGCGTGCTCGTCGCCGAGTCCGAACTCAGCTACATCGACGGGGACGAGGGGACGCTACTCTACCGCGGCTATTCGATCGAAGACCTCGCCGAGGGCGCGAGCTACGAGGAGGTCCTGTATCTCCTCTGGAACGGATCGCTTCCGACGCGCGCGGAACTCGAGGCGTTCGAGGAATCGATGGCTGCCGAGCGCGCCGTCGACGACGGCATTTACGACACGCTCGAGACCCTCGCGGCCGCCGACGAGGAACCGATGGCCGCCCTCCGGACGGCGACCTCGATGCTCTCCACCGAGGAACCGGAAGGCGACGCCGAGCCGGAGGACCTCGAAGCCGCCACCCGGAAGGGGCGTCGTATCACGGCGAAGATCCCCACCGTGCTCGCGGCCTTCGATCGACTTCGTAACGGGCAGGACCCGGTCGAGCCACGCGAGGACCTCTCGCTCGCGGCCAACTTCCTGTACATGCTCACCGGCGAAAAACCGGACCCGGTGGCCGCCGAGACCTTCGACATGGCGCTCATCCTGCACGCCGACCACGGGTTCAACGCCTCCACGTTCACCGGGATGGTCATCTCCAGTACGCTGGCCGACGTCTACAGCGCGGTAACCGGCGGTATCGGCGCGCTCTCGGGCCCACTGCACGGCGGTGCCAACCAGGACGTGATGGAGACCCTGATGGAGATCGACGAGAGCCACATGGACCCGCGTGACTGGGTCGTCGACGCCATCGACCAGGGGCGACGCATTCCCGGGTGGGGCCACCGCGTCTACAACGTCAAGGACCCGCGAGCGAAGATCCTCCAGTCCAAACTCGACGACCTGAGCGAGAGTTCGGGCGAGCGCAAGTGGTACGAGTACACCACGACCATCGAGACGTACCTCACGGAGGAAATCGGCCTCCCCGAGAAGGACATCGCCCCGAACGTCGACTTCTACTCCGGATCGGTGTACTACCAGCTCGGCATCCCGATCGACATGTACACCCCCATCTTCGCGATGAGTCGCGCCGGCGGCTGGATCGGGCACATCCTCGAGTACCAGGAGGACAACCGACTCATCCGACCGCGGGCCCGCTACGTCGGGTCCACGTCCGAGGAGTTCGTCCCCATCGACGATCGATAGGGGGACAGTCCCTCGGGCCGCCGTATCGGCGATTCAGCGCTATACTTTCACTTTCACTGCGCTTTCGTCGGTTTTACTATCCATCCCCGTGTCACTCCACATGCGGGTCACACGCTGGGTACATCCCCCTTCCCCCATCTGTACCCCGTTCCCCCATCCCATTTCTCCCCCCTTTCGAGAAACAAATCGTTAACAATCGGTATCGCCAACCGGTGGGCATGCTCGCAGTGCAGGACGTCCTCGAGGCACGCGAACGCGTCAGTGCGGTCGCGAGGCACACGCCACTCGATCACTCGCATACACTCTCGGCACTGACCGGTGCCGACGTCCACGCCAAACTCGAGACGTTCCAGCGGACGGGGTCGTTCAAGATCCGTGGAGCGGCCAATCGCATCCGGACGCTCTCGACCGCCGAACAGGACGCTGGCGTGGTCACCGCGAGCGCCGGTAACCACGCGCAGGGAGTGGCGCTCGCGGCAACCCGCAGCGACGTGGATGCGAAGGTGGTCATGCCCGAGCACGCCCCTCACGCGAAGGTCGCCGCCACGCGGAGTTACGGTGCCGAGGTCGTGCTCCACGGCGAGGACTACAACGACGCCCAGGCGAAGGCCCACGAGATAGCGGCCGAGGAACGTCGGACCTACGTCCACGCCTTCGACGACGAGTACGTCATGGCCGGGCAGGGGACCATCGGCCTCGAGATTCTCGCGGACCTCCCATCGGTCGACACCGTGGTCGTCCCCATCGGTGGCGGCGGTCTCATCTCGGGTATCGCGACGGCGCTCGAGGCTGCCGACCGCGAGATCCGCGTCGTCGGTGTCCAGGCAGCGGGGGCCTCTTCGGTGGCGACGTCGCTCGAGAAGGGCACCGTCCACGAACTGGACGCGGTGAACACCATCGCGGACGGCATCGCCACCCGGGCGGTCGGCGAGCTGACCTTCCCGATCATCCAGGAGCGCGTCGACGAGGTCGTGACCGTCTCCGACGACGAGATCGCTTTCGCGGTCACCCTGCTGCTCGAGCGCGGCAAGACCCTCGTGGAGGGGGCCGGCGCGGTGCCTCTCGCCGCCCTCCTCGAGGAGAAATTCGATTACGAAGCGGAGGAAGTGATCGTCCCGGTTCTGAGCGGTGGCAACATCGACATGAACATGCTCACGACGGTCATCATGCGTGGGTTGGTCGACCAGGGCCGCTATCTCAAGATCCGGACCGTGATCAAGGACCGGCCGGGGTCGCTCCGGCAGGTCCTCGACGTCCTCGCCGACGAGCGGGCGAACATCTACGCCATCCAGCACGACCGGACCAGCCGCGACATCGCGATGAGCGACACGGAGGTCGAGATCGACCTCGAGACCCGCGGCGACGATCACGTCGAAGGCCTTCTCGAGCGACTGCGGGGGGAGGGCTTCGACGTCGAGGTCCTGGTGTAGTGACGAGTACTTAAGTGGGGACCGTCCGAACGGTCGTACATGAAACGCGTCATCGACTCGGCCGAGGCCCCCGCCGCCGTCGGGGCGTACAGCCAGGCGACCACGGACGGGTCGCTTCTCTTCACCGCCGGGCAGATCCCTCTCACCCCCGACGGCGACCTGCTCGACGACGAGGGCGTCGACGTCCAGACCCGGCAGAGTCTGGAGAATATCAAGGCAATCCTCGAGGCGGAGGGCCTGAACATGCAGGACGTCCTGAAGGTGACCGTCTATCTCGCCGATATCGAGGACTTCGACGTCATGAACGATGCCTACGGCGAGTACTTCAGGGACAACCCGCCCGCCCGCAGTGCGGTGCAGGTCGGTGCCCTCCCGAAGGGTGTCGACGTCGAGATAGAGGCCATCGCGGCCCAGCGCGACTAAACCGATGACCGGGCGACGACGAGAACACGTCCTCTGGGGACTCGTCGGCGCACTCTCGTTTCTCGTCCTGGCACAGGGGTATCGACTCCTCTGGGACCGGGGCCCGTCCCTGTTGTCCCTGCTGGCAGTCGCCGTGATCGTCTGGATCGGTGCCGCCGTCGGTAGCGCGCTGCTCGAGTCGTGGCTGGCCGGGAAGAGAAGGGTTTAAACGCCGGACACGGGTACGATGGAATGGGCCGGGATGGCCGAATGGCAAAGCGCACGCCTGGAAAGCGTGTCCCCTTTCGGGGTTCTGGGTTCAAATCCCAGTCCCGGCGCTTCTTCGACGACTCATCTGTGACGAGCACCTCGCCTAGCCCCGCCGCACCCACTTCTCCACGCGCTCTGCGGTGGCGGTCCCCTGGAAGACCACGTCGAAGCGATCCGTGGCGACGAGGCCGCCGAGGAGCGCGACCGCCAGCGCCGCCGAGAACCAGTTGCCGTAGAAGACGTTGACGCCGCCCCAGAGCAGGACGAAACTCACCATGTCGTCGAGGGCGAACTCGGTGGTCTCGAGTCGATCCAGCAGCTCGGTCCGGGCGAAGGCCGCGTCCAGCGCGAATACGGCGACCGTTCCGCTGAGGAGCCAGCCGGCGTAGTTCGAGAACGGGACGCCGTAGAACGCGCCACCGCCGAACGACCAGAACTGCAGCGCGACCGCCCCGGGGTCCAGGACCAGGTCGATGACCATGATCGTCGCGAGGGTGGCGGGCAACCGGACGAACCGCGACTCCGCACGAGGGCCCAGCAACAGCACGGTCAGCAGGTAGGCGTTGACCACGAGGGGGATGAAAAAGACCGGGAGACCGATGGGGATGCCGCCGACCATCGGCCCGAGAGAGATCTGGTAGGCGAACTCGCCGTACGGCCAGCCAGTCGTGATGCCGACGAACTCGATGGCGTAGGCGTAGCCCATGAGCCCACCCACCATGACACTCGCGCGGCGGTCGAGGAGCGGGACGATGGCCGCCACGAGCGGGAGCCGCATGACGGCGGTCCCGAAGAGGAGCAACATGGGCTGGTAGGCGTACGGTTCGGGAATCACGCCCTCGGCACTCGCGACGAGCAGGACGACACCGACGACGGGGAAGGTGACCGCGATGGTGAACCGATTCCGCCGGACGAAATCGTCGAATCTGTCTTCCAGTTCGTGCCGACGATCCCCATCCAGGTCGCGCCGACGGCCCTCACGCATAGGCGAGCCTCCACAGTCCTGCCGCGGTCAGCAGCCCGCCGACGACCGTGTTGATCGCGGGGAAGTACCAGTACGCGGTGCCGACGTCGACGTCACGACCGGCGACCCACAGCGCGACCATCGGATAGACGGCCAGCAACGCTCCCGCCCGCCAGTCCAGCGCGCCGAAGGCGACGGCGGCGAGTCCCCACGTAAAGACGCAGTACAGGAGGGCACCGCGTTCGCCCAGCACGGTCGCGGTCGTTCGAATACCGCCCTGCCGGTCGGGTTCGACGTCGGGGACCGCGGAGAAGGTGTGCATCGCCATGGCCCAGAGCCATCCCCCGACGACCGCGAGCAGCGGTGGCTGACTGCCTGCGATGGCGGCGTAGGCCGCGCCGCCGGGAAGGATGTAGAGGCCGTTGGAGACCGAATCGAGTGGCGGCCGCACCTTCAACCGAACCGGGGGCACGCTGTAGGCGGCGCCGAGCACCAGAAAGCCCGCGATCCACGGCGCGGCGGGCCGCGGGACGAGCGAGAGGAGTGCGAGCCCGAGCGCCAGACTGGCGAGCACTGCGATCACGGTCGCCCGTTCGCCCTCGTAGCGAACCTCCCGGTCCGCTTTCTTCGGATTCCGCCGGTCGATCTCCCGGTCGAAGACGTCGTTGACGCCGTACAGGAAGACGTTCGCGGGGACGAGGAAGTACGCGAACAGGGCGACCGGGAGGATGGCGAGGAGGTCGGTCGGGCGGTCGGCGCCAAACGCCAGCCCCACCAGCACGGGACCGGCGAGGTACAGCCAGAAGCGGGGGCGGGACTGTCTGAGGAGGTAGCCGGCGGGCACGGTCACAGGTCGTCGAGGACGTACTCGGCCGTGTGTTCGCCGCTGATGAGCGTCATCGGGACGCCGATGCCGGGCGTGGTGTACGAACCGGTGAAGTACAGCCCGTCGACCGCCGACGATCGGTGCGAGGGGCGGAAGACGGCGGTCTGGCGGAGCGTATGGGCCAGCCCGAGCGCGCTGCCGGCCTCGCTGTTGAACTGCGAGCGGTAGTCCTCGACGCTCGTCGTCCGCTCCAGGACGATGCGGTCGCGGAGGTCGGTGCCGGTGTGTTCGGCGAGGTCTGCGAGGATCTGCTCCCGATAGGCCGCCCGCTGTTCCGGACCGTCCTCGAGGTCGGCAGCGATGGGGACCAGTATCACCACGGCGCTGTGACCCTCCGGGGCGACGGTGTCGTCCGTCTGGGAGGTGACCGAGACGTAGTACGCCGGGTCCGCCGGCCAGGCCGGGTCCTCGAAGATCGTCTCGAAGTGTGGGTCCCAGTCGCCCGGCAACACGAGCGTGTGGTGCTCGAGATCCGGGACCTCGCCCTCGACGCCCAGATACAGCATGAACGCGGAGGGGGCGTAGGTCCGCGACTCCCAGTACGAATCGGCGTACTGTCGCTTCTCCGGGGGGAGGAGGTCGCGTTCGGTGTGTGCGTAATCGGCGTCGGAGACGACGACATCGGCCGGGTACGCACCGGACTCCGTCCGGACGGAGAACCCGCCACGGGCTCCCTCGATGGCGGTCACCGGCTCACCGGTGTGGTAGGTGACGCCGTGTTCCTCGCCGAGCGCGGCGATCCCGTCGACGACGCTGTGCATTCCGCCCTCGGGGTAGAAGACGCCGAGGTTGAAATCGACGTGGCTCATCAGGTTGTACAGCGCCGGCGTGTTCTTCGGGCTCCCGCCCAGGAAGACGAGCGTGTACTGCAGTATCTGCTGGAGTTTCGGGTGATCGAAGTACGACTCGACGTGGTCTTGCATGGAGCCGAGCAGGCTGAGCCCGCGGGCGTACACCGCTAGCCGGGGGTCGAGGAAGTCCCGGAGCCTGGAGCGGTCCTCGTAGACGAAATGCTCCATCCCCACCTCGTAGTTCTCCTTCGAGGTCGCCAGATACTCCCGGAAGGTCTCGCCAGCGCCGGGTTCGTAGGCCTCGAAGAGCGTTTCTAGCTGGTCGAGGTCGCTGGTGACGTCGACGACGTCGCCGGATGGCCCCGCGGACAGCCCCGGCGGGTCGCCACGGGGGTCCGGGCCGACGTCCTCCTTGAAGAAGATGCGATAGTGCGGATTCAGGCGTTTCAGCCCGTAGTACTGGGAGGGTGCCCGGTCGAAGTGGCCGAAAAAGCGCTCGAAGACGTCCGGCATCAGATACCAGGACGGCCCGGTGTCGAATCGGAACCCGTCGGCCTCGATGGTTCCCGCACGGCCGCCGAGTTGCCCGTTCTTCTCGAGGACCGTCACGTCGGCCCCGGCGTCGGCGAGATAGCTCGCGGTCGAGAGCCCGCCGAACCCGCCGCCCACGACGACGATATCGGTGCCGCTGGCGTCGGTCACGGCGACCACCGCAGGAGCGTATCGGCGACCGACTTCGAAACGGGTCCCAGCGGCCCGCTGGTCGTCGAAGAGCTCCCCGCTGGCTTCCCTTCCTTCGGGATGGCACTCGCCCGTTCGAACGTCACTATCGGATCCTTCGTAATCTGCCAGTGGAGCGCCGTCCTCGCGACGGCACGCAGTCGGTCGCGCCACGAGAGTTCCGGATGGTTCGAGAGGACGTCGTAGCCGTGGCGCCGGATCAACCGGTGGTGTTCGGCGTAGAGGACCGCCGAGAGGAGGACGCCGAACTGGACGTCCTCGGGCAGGTACGGGATCCCCTCGACGCCGGTCCGGTATCGTTCTTCCGCGCGTTCGAGTTCGTGGAGGACCGCCGCGGCGACCCCGGGGGTGAACACCTTCTCGCGGACCTCACGCTCGGAGGCGCCGTACTGCTCGAACGTGGCAATCGGGAGATAGATTCGATCGTACCGATCGATATCCTCGCTGACGTCCCGGATGAAGTTCGTCAACTGGAAGGCCTCGGCGAGGGCCTTCGCGTGCGGTCGCGCAGCCGCCGGAAGCTCCGGCGCCATGACGTCGATCAGCATCTCGGCGACGGCGACAGAGGAGCCCCGAAGGTACGCCTCGAGGTCCTCGTAGGTCTCGTACCGGTTGGTCTCGACGTCGGTGAGCATACTGTCGATGAAGACGTCGATCTCCGCGTCGTCCATGCCGTACTCCTCGCGGAGGCGGTTCGTGGCGAGCAGGACGGGATCGTCGGTGTCGCGTTCGCCCTTCGCCGTCGCCCGTATCGTCTCGAGACGGTCGCGTTGCTCCGCGGGCGTGGCATCCCCCGGGTCGTCGACCACCTCGTCTGCGATCCGGAAGAACGCGTAGAGAACGTACGTCGGATGACGCGCCCGGTCGGGAAGTACGCGCGTCGCGACGTGGAACGTGGCGCCCGTTTGTTGCTGGATCGCCCGGCTCCTGGCGACGTGACTCTTCGTTGGCCGTGGCTGATTCACGTTGACATATCAAACGGTAGCAAAAAATATGAGTGTTTGGGTTGAGGCGGGGACCTCAGTGGTCCAGGTGTGCCGCGGCGTCTTTGAACAGGCCATCGAGGATTTCGGGTGTCGTGGGGTGGTACGCCCGGTCGGGCAGATCGCGGACGTCGAGGCCCATCTCGACGACGATCTGCATAGTCTTGGCCATCGCGTCCGCGTGGTAATGGAGCCCCTGGTAGCCCAGGACGGTCCCGTCTCGGGCGACGACCAGTGTGGCCAACCCTTCCGGGACGTTCTTGGCCTTGAACACGCCGTCGTCTGCCGCATCCGTAGAGACGACGACGGGGTCGTAGCCGGCCTCGCGAGCCGACTCGCCGGTGTGACCGACCCGCGCGAACGGGAGGACACCGAGGCCGGAGAAGATCACGTAGTGATGGGTCGGGTCGTACTCGGTCAGCGGTTCGCCGGCGACGTCACGCTGGATGTTCGCCGCGGCGTGAGCGCCCTCTTCTTTGGCGACGTGGAGGATGGGCTGGCGGCCGTTGGCGTCCCCCACGACGTAGACGCGCTCGTCGTCGACGGCTCGGAGCGTGTCGTCGACCCAGCCGGGCCCCGGTTCGATGGCCGTCTCCTCGATGCCCACACCGTCGAGGGCGGGTTTGCGCCCGGTAAATGCGAACACGTCGTCGGCCTCGAGCTCGTGGGTCGCTCCCTCGTGGGTGACCGTCATCCGGACCCCGCCGGCGGCCGTGGTCTCTATCTCGTTCGTCTCGGCGTCGAGCAAGACGTCGATGTCGAAGGCGTCCCGATAGAACGCGAGGAGTTCCTCGCCGTATTCGTCGTCGGCCTGGCCGAGGAGCCCCGGAAGCATCTCCACGACGGTCAGGTCCATGTCTGCCGCCTCACTGAGGTACGGGACGAGTTCCAGTCCGATGACGCCCATCCCGATGACGAGGCCGGTGTCGCCGAAACTCGTCGAATCGAGGACGTCCGCACTGGTCTGCAACGGGACGTCCTCGATGCCCGGGATGGGGGGCACGTTGACCGTCGATCCGGTCGCGATGACGACGTAATCCGGCTCCAGAACCCGGTCGCCAACCTCGAGGACCCGGTCGTCGACGAAACGAGCGGTCTCCTGCAGGAACTCGACGTTCTCCCGCTCGGCGAGTGCTTCGGTGGCCGAGCGGCGGTGACCGGCCCAGTTCGACGTATGCTCGTTCTTCCGTTCGACGACCTGCTCGAGATCCACGTCGGGGACCTCGCCGGTGAGTCGCTCGTCGTGTCTGGCGGCGAAACGATGTTCGGCGGCCGAGAGTACCTCCTTCGACGGCATGCACCCGCGGAGGATGCAGAGCCCGCCGCCCGGGTCGCCGTCGTCGATCATCGTTATCTCCATCGTCGGGTCGTCCGCGAGTTGCTGGGCGACGACCACACCTGCACTGCCGTACGCACCGATAACCGCAACGTGGGTCATACCAGTATTGCGCCGAGCACGAACAAACACCCTTCGATACCGGACCGCCGCTGCCGGGATAGCCGCGACCCGTCGGGCCCACACAACACGTTTGGTCCGCGCGCCGGTAGCTTCTCACATGGGTAACCGAACTCGCGGTGGCTACTACGACTGGGCGGCGTTCTTGCGGTGTCCCAACTGCGGGTCCGACCGCGTCGAACTGGACCACTACGACGAGGGGACCTTCGTCCGGTGTGTCGACTGCGGCGCGGAGGGATGGGCCGAGGGGCTGACGTCGAGCACGTAGGCCGCCCACCGAACCTACGCCATCTCCGTCCCGAACACCAGGAAGTACCCCGTTCCGAGGAGGCCGACGACCGAGGCCGTGGCGAAGGCGACCGTCGGGCTCTGTGCGTACAGGAATCCACCGATAGCCGCACTCGGAATCACGATGGTGTTTCTGAGCAGATAGTAGGTTCCGGTCACGCGCCCGCCCGCGCCCGCCGCCGCGGGCCCGACGATCAGGGCCTTGTGCGCCGGAAGCCCGGCGAACCGCAGCCCCGAGAAGGCGAAGAGGACGACCATGACCGCGGCGTTCGCCGGGGCCAGGATCAGCAACACCGGGAACAGTGCATAGACGGCGAACCCGAGGGCGACGACGGGTTTGTGCCCGTATCGGTCCGCGAGTCGACCGACCGGGATCATCGTGAGCAGGGCGACCACCATCTCCACCGCGAGCAGGACCCCGAAGAAGGCTTCCGGGGAGTACGTCCGCCCGAAGAGGCTGAATCCGACCGCCAGGTAGTCCGTGACGACGATGACGAAGAACACGTAGACCATCCCGTTGGCAAATCGGACGAGCGTATCGCCGACCAGCAGCGGTCGTAGCGGCGCGGGCATCGACCGGAGGTCCGCGAGGATGGTGGAGAGCCCCTCGAACGATGCGCCGACGGTGTCCGCGCTCGGGTCGTAGCGGACGTGCTGGGTGATCGTCCCGACCAGAGCGAATCCTGCGGCGATGGCCAGGATGACGCCGAAGCCCGTGGGGAAGTCGGCAACGATGGCCAGCACGCCTGCGGCGAGCAACGGCCCGAGGAGGAACCCCAGTCGGCGAAAGGTCTCCGTGCTGGCAAACCCCGTCGCGAGTGCCTCGCGACCCGCACTCTGTTTGACGATGGCGAACGTCGCGCCGAGTCCCAGCGACTTCCAGGCCTGGGTGAGCACCAGACCGAGGAAGATGCCGATGGGGAGCACGATCGGTTCACTCGCAGTGCCACCGAGTGGCACGCCGAAGACGTCGACCGTGGGGAGCGAGGGCGGCCGGATCGTGACGGTGCCGAACCACTCGGCGACGAGCCACACCACGAACCCGATGGTCGAGGCGAGGCCGAACCCCGTCAGGGCGGCCCGCGACCCGATCCGATCCGAGACGGCCCCGCCCGGATACGGATACAACGCGCTCAGAAGATTCGTCGCGCTGCCGAACAGCCCGATGGCACCCGCTCCAGCGCCGAGGACCTGCATGTACCGGGGAATGTAGCGGCTCGTCATCTGGAAGGAGAGGCTGAACAACAACATCGCGACGGAAAGGACCAGCACGTCCCGCTCCAGGGCGAGCGCCCGTCTGACGAGGTCCCGGAACCGGCCGTCCTCCATCGTGGGAGCATTTGACAGACGGTGGCAAAACGGTTGCCCCACCGGCGACGCGAATCCTCCGACCCCGGTCCTCCGACGCCCATCCCCGACCCCGATCCTCCGACGCCCATCCCCGGCCCCGTTCCGCCACACTTAGTAGCGCCCTGGTCCAGCACTGGCGTATGGAACTCCCGATTCGCGACCGTCTCGACGGCGTCGGCACGGTGGCGGGCGCGTTCGTCGTGTTGCTCTCGCTGGCGACCCTCCTCACGCAACCCTGGCAGTACACCGGTGGGGGTGCCGTGATGGCCCTCCAGATTCTCGGGACCCTCGCCGCCATTGGCATCGGGGTCGGACTGCTCTACCTCTCACACTTCGTCGAGTAACGCCGGTCTGCCGTTCCTCGCCGAGAGAGCCGGTTCTCCCGCAGTCAGTCGGCGATGGGACCGACTTTGTACAGGCCGCCGCTCCGTCCCGAACCGTCATCGAGAAATGCCGGTGATGCCCGGTCGGCGAAGTAGACGGCGCCGTCGGCCACGAGCGGCGTGCTCGATACCCGTCCCACTCCCTGGACCCGCCAGGTCTCCTCGCCGCGCTTCTTGTCCACCGCGTAGCAGTGCCGGTCGTAGGACCCTACCAGAACGTGCTCGGCCGTGACCGTCGGGCAGCCGATGATCCGCCCCTGGGCGTCGAATCGCCACCGTTCGTCGCCGGTGGCGAGATCCAGTGCATAGAGATTCCCGTCGTGACTGCCGACGTAGACGGTCTCGGTCGCGGGTTCAATAGCCGGGCCGGACATCACCATGCCACCGGTGTCGACCGACCACACCTCGGCCCCATCGGTCAGGTCGACTCGATAGACCCGCTCGTCCCACGACCCGAAGATGGCGCTCCCGTCGACGGTCGCGATGGGGCCTTTGATCGCCCCGTCAGTCGAGAATCGCCAGTCGAACGTGCGGGCGGGGTACGTCCACGCGTAGAGGTCGCCGTCGTTCGATCCCACGACCAGCCGGCCCGCGTCCAGGTCGATGGCGGCCGTCGAGTGGGGGTGGTCGGTCGGTCGATGGTCGTCCCAGACGACCTCGCCCGTGACGGCGTCCACCCCGAACATCGCGCCGCTCGGCACGGCGTACTCGACGGCGATGTAGACGACGCCGTCGTGGTAGCCCGGACTGGAGCCGATGGCGTCGCCGAGTTTCTGGCGCCAGAACCGATCGCCGGAGTCGAGGTCGAACGCGTAGAGGGCGCCGTCGTAGGCGCCGACGTACACGGTCCCGTTCGCGATGGCTGGTGTGCCGTGAATGCCTCGACTCGTCGGGTCGACGGCGGCGGTCCAGCGGACCTCGCCGTCCGGCGTGACGCGTCGGATCTCTCCGGTGTCGCCGGCGATCAGGACGTCCCCACCGGGGATCGCCACGGGACTGGCCTTCGCGGCGGTGTGGTCCCCGGTGTTCACGTCCCGGATCGCCCACTCGATGGTTGGGTCCTCCGGAATCGTGGCGTCGGGGTAGACCCCTCGACGGTGGAGGTCCCCGCGGAACTCCGTCGTGGCGGTCGTCGACGCCGGCAGCCCATCCTCGTCGATCGAGCGACCGGTGAACGGGACACGCGAGAGACAGCCGGCGACCCCGCCGGTCGCGGCGACGCCGACGGTCGCGAGGAGGTCTCGACGCGAGAGCCGTTCGGTCATGCCTCGTCAGTCCGCACCGGAGCAGTATAGAGTTTGGCTCGCCTCAGGAACCGACCCTCGCGAGCAGCCACCAGCCAGCTACGACCAACGCGATGCCCGTTGCTCCCGTGACCGCCAGTGGTGTGGGCCTCCCGCCCGGTACGAGGACCGGACCGCCGACGGAGGCGCCGAACAGCAAGGAGAGCGCTGCGAGGACGAAAAAGACCCTGCCGACTGCACGAACCACGGCATCGCCTCCCTCCTCATCCGACCGGACCACCCGCCCAGCACTGGCACCGGCCACGGCGAGGAGGTACATGAAGAGCGGGAAACCGACGGGGTGGTACGGCGTCAGGAACGGGAGCAGTCTCTCGACGACGTCGTATGCGACGATGATGAGATAGGCGGGGATCTGGACGGGCGGGAACCCGACGTATCGGAGGCCGTAGAAGGCGAGGACGACGGCGAAGCCGACCGCGACGTCCCGACCGAGCAGGACGTGGCGGAGGGACGGCCAGGTGCCCATGTGGGCCGGTCGACCTGCTGCCGTATCAGTCTCTCGGCGCAATTGCCTGGCCGAGATCGGCACGGCCGCACCTGCCCAACGCCGCCCCTGGTCCCGTCGATCGTTCCGCTACTCGTCTGGCGACTCTCGGAGAATACCCCGAAACCGGCGGGTTCCGGGGTGGTGAGGTCCCATATGGCTGGTCGGTCTACGGTACCGTCGACCGCTCTGGCTATCTTCGAGGGAACTGGCCGTGGATATTGTTTTCGGTCAGACCCCCTCTCCGTCCTCTTCGATCGACGCGCGCTTGCGTTTCACTTTTCCGGCCAAAGGCCATACGTTCGTTGACTTCATTGCAATTTATCGCTGTGAACGGTCAGTAATAAGCGCTTTGAGCTAGGTGTTGTAATGCATTGAGTCTGTTTCCGTACGTATAATGCCCTCTAGGGGAGAGACGTGCAGTATCTGGACCAATTGACGAGAATAATCTGACGTATGTACTCCACTATCGGAAATAATATTCCGTTACATTCACTGTTTCGTGCCAATATCGAACGAATAGTCGAGATGATTGTGTCGGGGCAACGTGTCCCATTTCAGGACGGTTGCTGGATGCTGCACTCGGGTAAGTCGTTCTTATTTTCGACACAGGACGCATTACAACGGTACTGGGCCCCGAACATATACCATGGACATCCAACGATCTATCACCTCCCCGATGGAGGCCGAGAACTGGCTGAAGACCATTCTCATCGGCGGGGTCTTGACATTCTTGGGCGTGTTGATCGTCCCACTGCTCATCGTCTACGGCTACCTCGTGCGGGTCATCCGTGGAACGCTCTCGGAGGCCACCGAGCCGCCGACCTTCGACGATTGGGGCGACCTCCTCGTCGACGGCGTGAAGGCGTGGATCATCAGTCTCGTCTACATGCTCGTCCCGTTGCTCGTCGCGGGATTCACCGTGGGCGGCTCGATTTTGGCCTTCGCAACAGGGACGGAGGCTGGCGCGGCCGCCGGGGCGGGTGGGCTGTGGCTGGGATTTTCCCTGTCGGCGCTCCTCGCGCTGGTGTTCGGGTATCTCACGGTCATTGCGATCGTCAACTTCGCACGGGAGGGGGTGTTCGGCGCAGGATTCGACTTCGACGTCATCAGGACGGTCGCCGTCGACCGGGAGTACGCTCTCGCCTGGCTCGTCTCCGTGGTGATCTTCGTCGTCGCGGGGATCGTCAGCGCGATCCCGCTGGTCGGCTGGATACTGACGCCGTTCGTCAGCTTCTACGCCGCCGTGGTCGCTGCGGATCTCTGGGCCGGCGGCTTCGCCCAGGCCCTCGAATCGACGGGTGCGATCACTCGACCGCGGGACGAGGACGTCGCCGTCTGAGCCCCCTCCTCTCCCATTCTACGCGTTCGTCACGGTCACCCGGAATTGCCGCTCGGCGGGAGGGCCGAGTCGGGACGGTCGTTCACTGCCGCCGATTTCGCCTCGTCGGGCTCGAGCCTTCGGCTTGTTCGGGGCATTCGGGCCGTTCAGGGTGTGCCCTCCAGCACCCCGAATATTTCTTGTGTATTGGTAGCAATAATTTCTATTATCGAAATACATTTTGTGATAGACACGAAATCAGTGTCGAATGAAGGGTTCTCTTCGGGTCTTGCACGTGGACGACGACCCCCGTCTCTCGGAACTCACCGGGACACACCTCGAGCGTATCGATACCCGGTTTTCCGTGACGACCGAGACGAACCCGGACCGGGCGCTCGAGCGCCTCTCCACGACCGATTTCGACGCCGTCCTCACCGATTACGACATGCCCGAGATGAACGGAATCGCCGTTACCGAGGCGATCCGAGAACGGTGGCCTGTTCTCCCCGTCGTCCTCTTCACCGGCAAAGGCAGCGAGGAGGTCGCCAGCGATGCCTTCGCGGCAGGCGTGACCGACTATCTCCAGAAGGGGGTCGGCACCGACCAGTACCAGGTGCTGGCCAATCGACTCGCAAATGCCATCGACGCCGCAGCGGCGCAGCGCCAGCGACGCCGGTACGAGCGCGCGATGGAGGCCTCGGGCCACGCCATTCTCGTCACCGATCGCGATGGGACCATCGAATACGTCAACCCCGCCTTCGAGGAGATCACTGGGTACGCGGCCGACGAGGCGATCGGCCGAACACCCCGGATCCTCAAGTCGGGCGAACACGACACACCGTTCTACGAGGGCCTCTGGGAGACGATCCTCGACGGCGAGATCGTCGAACACGAACTGACCAACCGGCGCAAGTCGGGTGAGCGCTACCCGGTCGACCAGACGATCGCTCCGATTACGGACGACGCGGGGGCGATCACGGGGTTCGTCGCCGTCAACGCGGATCGATCCCGACGGCAGGCCGAACAGCGCGAGCGGGCCCTCCTCCGGCGGGCCATCGACAAGGCGCACACGGCGCTCGTCCTGACGGATCCGCGGGCCCCCGACAATCCGATCGTCTACGTCAACGATGCCTTCGAGGAACTGACCGGCTACGACGCGGAGACGGCCGAGGGCCGCAACTGCCGGTTCCTCCAGGGTGCGGAGACGGATTCCGAGACCGTCGCGACGCTCCGTTCGGCGATCGACGCGGAGGAATCGGTCACGGTCGAGATCCGTAACTACCGGGCCGACGGGACCCCCTTCTGGAACGAACTCACGGTCACCCCCGTCTACGATACCGAGGGGGAACTGGTCCGCTATCTCGGCACGCAGCGGGACGTCACCGACCGCATCGAGCGGGAGCGGGAACTCCGGCAGTTCAAGCTCGCCGTCGAGGTGGCGGGCCACGCTATCTACGTGACCGACGCCGACGGAACGATCGAGTACGTCAATCCGGCCTTCGAATCTCTGACTGGCTACGCGGCGGCAGACGCGGTGGGCCGCACGCCACGCATCCTCAAATCGGGCGTTCAGGACGCGGCGTACTACGACAGCCTGTGGGCGTCCGTCACTGCGGGCGAGACCTGGGAGGAGTCGGTCGTCAACGAGACCGCGACGGGGGAGCGCTATCACGCCGTCCAGACGATCGCTCCGATCACGGATGCCGACGGGACCGTCGAGAAGTTCGTCGCGATCCAGCGCGACGTGACCGACCGCAAGGCGTACGAGCGCGAACTCGAACGGAAGACCGACCGCCTCGATCGGTTCGCGAGCGTCGTCAGCCACGACCTGCGCAATCCCCTGACGGTTGCGGACGGCCGTGTGGAACTCGCACGGCGGACGGAGGACTGCGATCATCTCGCACCGGCGAGTCGCGCCCTCGATCGCATGGGGTCGCTGATCGAGGACCTGCTGTTGGTGACCCGGGAGGGCGACCGCGCGGTCGATCCCACGCCGGTCTCACTCGCGACCGCCGCGAACCGGGGCTGGGAGACCGTCGAGACGGCCGACGCGTCCCTCTCGGTCGGAGTATCTCGACGAATCCTGGCCGACGAATCCACGCTCCAACAGATCCTCGAGAACCTGTTCCGGAACGCAGTCGAACACGGTTCGGCGACCCAAGCGTCGTCACCTCCCGAAGGCACCGTAGAGCATGGCCCCACGAACCCTCACTCGCAGGTTCGCGATGACGCCGGCGAACACGGTCACGAGTCGGTCACCGTCACTGTCGGGGCGACCGCGGACGGGTTCTACGTCGCCGACGACGGACCGGGATTCGAGGCGCTGTCGGGAAAAAGCGTCCTCGATAGTGGCGTCACGACCAGTGACGATGGTACCGGTCTCGGCCTCTGGATCGTAAAGCTGCTCGCCTCGGCTCACGACTGGACCGTCTCGGTGGGCGAGAGTGCAACCGGCGGCGCGCGTGTGGACATCAGCGGGGTAGCGTTCGACGAATCGGATTCTCAGTCGTGAATATCGGAGGGAAAGGCTTTCTCGGGACGCATTCGAATCGCCGGGATATGTGTCGACCCGCTGTCTGGAGGACGATCGCGCCGCTTTCGGACACCGTGATGGACCGCGGTAAGCGGAGGGTCTGAGACGAGGATGTCGAGCCTGCTCTATCTCGCACACGTCGGACTGTTCGTCGCCGCCGCCTTGGCGAGTTTCGCGAGCGTGCCTCGCGCACGACAGATCGAACACGAGGACACTCGTATCGGGATGACCGGATTACTCGTTTCGACCGGGCTGTGGGCCGCCGCAACCGCCGGATACTTCCTCGTACCGAATCCGAGAATTGCCGAGTGGATCTACGTCTTCGGGCTGGTGGGGGCATTCACCGCCGTGGGAGCGTGGGTCTACTTTGCCGCGGCCTACACTGCCAGGCCCCCGCGACGCGCACCGTTTCGCTGGGTCGCGGTTGCGGTCTATCTCGCCGTCGTCGGTTCGAAACTCACCAATCCAATCCACAATCTGTATTTCACCGCAGCGCCAGCCTCGACGCCCTTCCAGCATCTCGCCGTTCAGTACGGTCCGCTTTACTGGGTGGTCCTGGGACTATCGTACGTACTGGCGGCGATCGGCTTTTTCATGCTTCTCGAGATGTTCCACCACGCCGGCACCAACACTCGGCCGCTGGCGATCCTCGTAGCCCTGACCGCCCTCCCCGTCTCCATGGACCTGATCGCGATCGTCCACCCGTCACTGCTGGCGGTCACCTACGAGCCGATCGGCGTCGCAGCCTTCGCGATCGGGGTCCTCTTTTTCTACTTCGAGCGTTTCCAGGCGGTACAGCTCGCTGGCGACATCGACGATCCCGTGCTCTTCGTCGATCTCGACGGCTGCGTTCGCGATTACAATCAGGCCGCCAGGGACCTCTTCCCGGCGGTGGCGTCTGGCGTTGGCGACCCGCTCGAGACCGCCGCCCCGGCACTCGCAGCCGCCCTCGATGATGGTACTGACACCGTAACCCTCGATCGAAACAGTCAAACTGAGTACTATCACGTCTCGACGATGCCGTTCGGGACGGACGAGACCGTGACCAGTCGGCTCGTCGTCCTGAACGACGTCACCGACACTCGACGTCACCAGGCCGAACTCGAGCGTATCAGCGAGCAACTCGCCGTCTTGAATCGCGTGGTTCGCCACGACATCCGCAACGACATGAACGTGATCCTCGGGTGGTCTGAACAGGTGAGAGACCACGTGGATGCGGACGGCCGGGACGCGCTCGAACGCATTCGCGAGACCGCGAGACACGTCGTTCAGATCACCACCGTCGCACGCGATTTCGTCGAGGCACTGACGAACGCCGACGAGCCAGACCTTCGTCCGGTCGATCTGCAGCAGTCACTGACCGTCGAAATCGAGTCTCTCCGCGAGTCGTATCCCGAAGTCGAGGTCGACGTAACGCTGCCGGACCGGTCCGTGTCAGTCCAGGCCAACGAGATGCTCTCTTCGGTGTTTCAGAACGTCCTTCACAACGCCGTTCAGCACAACGATCACGATGAGCCCACGATCACCGTGTCGGCGAGCGTCGACGGGGAGACGGCGACCGTTCGTATTGCCGACGACGGTCCGGGAATCCCCGACGGTCGCAAAACGGAGGTATTCGGCAAAGGAGAGATGGGTCTCGACAGTTCGGGGACCGGGATCGGGCTCTATCTCGTCGTTCAGTTGGTCGAGCAGTACGGTGGCGAGGTGTGGATAGCGGATAACGAACCGCGTGGTGCGGTGTTCGTCATCAGATTGCCGCTGGCGGACGACTGAGACCCAGCGGTTCACCGTGCGGGGTGGGCCCGTTCGGAATAGCCTCACGTGGTGGCTGTTCGATGGGTTGTCCGCCGGTATGCCTACGGCGACCGCACCGCGGTCGCGGGACGTTTTTCGTCCAGGTTTTTTCCGAGTCGCGAGGGACCGGCGGTCCCTCGGGATGTGCGAACGGCGGGGTCGTCGCCGTGAGCAGAACGCGGTTCGCGAAGCGCACCCGAGGTGGTTCGAAAGCCGCTCCGCGGCTTTCGTCATGTCGTCGGAAACCGTGTGTTTCCGACTGCACGCGGAAAATCTTCGATTTTCCGCACTGCCGAGAGGCGCAAAGCGCCTCTCGTAACAAGTAAAAAAGTGGAGGAGAAGCGGGCCGGGAGGGACTTGAACCGAGCCGAGACGGTCGCTCACCCCGTTCGCGCTGCGTCTCGTCGGGCTCAAGTCCTTGGCCGCTTCGCCTTTTGGGGGGGGGGGGATGGACTCACCGCGACCGCACCGCGGTCGCGGGACGTTTTTAGTCCAGGTTTTTGCGACGAGTGGTTCGCGAAGCGCACCCGAGGTGGTTCGTAAGCCGCAAAGCGGCTTTCGTCATGCCGAGAGGCGCAAAGCGCCTCTCGTAGCAAGTAAAAAAGTGGGAGATAAGCGGGCCGGGAGGGACTTGAACCGAGCCGAGACGGTCGCTCACCCCGTTCGCGCTGCGTCTCGTCGGGCTCAAGTCCCTGGCCGCGTCGCTCCTCGCGGAAGTGCTCGGAGCAAAGCGGGCCGGGAGGGACTTGAACCCCCGTCCGTCTGGTTAAAAGCCAGACGCTCTGCCGAACTGAGCTACCGGCCCGTACGTGTAAACACCGGACGACTGAGGTTAAACGCTTTCCTTCCGAGTCACCAGACTCACTGCAGGTGCTCGCGGAGGAATCGCGCCTGTTTGGCCGCGACCTCCGGCGAGACCGCCCCGACCAGCGACTCGAAGTGGCCGGCCGGCAGCCGAACCCGGTGGACGTCGTCGAGAGCGTCCACCAGGCGGTCGATGGCCGCTCCCGGAACGATCTGGTCGTCGGTCGCCTCGAGGACGAAGACCGGGACGTCGACGCTCGGGGCTCGGGAGACCGGTCGGTTGAACGGAATCTCAACGAGGACGCGGGCGGCGGTCCGGTTCGGCCACTCCGCCCGCTCCGCCTCGGGAATCATCGTCTCGTACCCCTCGAGCGATCCGGGAGTGGCGAGGACGGCGAAGTCGTCCCGATCGCTCTCGCCGACGACCCGAACGTAGTGTGGGTCGCGTCGAAACAGGATCTGCCTGGCGTCGTTCGCGATGGCTGCCGTCATGCCCCTGACGTACTCCCAGCCACCGTGCTGGATCGCGTGACCGGCGACGTGGAGTCCGTCGGTGAACGGGACCGTCGCGACGACCGTTTCGACGTCTTCGGTGGCGGCGAGGGCGAGGACGTGCCCTCCGCTGTAGGACATCCCCCAGAGTGCGGTGGTGTCTCCGTCGACGTCGTCCCGGGAGCGGACGTACTCGAGGGCAGCGCGGTAATCGGCGCGCTGTTTCCGGGCGGAGACCACACGACGGGGCCCACCGCCGCTGTCGCCGAACCCGCGGTAGTCGAACGCGAGTGCGGCGATTCCCGCGTCGGCGAACCGCTCGGCGAAGGCCGGCAGTCCCCAGGTTCTCCGGGCGGCGAAGCCGTGGGCCATCACGACGACCGGCGGGTGTTCTGTGTCCTCGGGGTGAAAGAGCGTCCCGGCCACCTCCGAGCGGCCGGACGTGAACGCTACCGTCTCTATCCGTGTCATACCTGACAGTTCGGGCGCCGGGGCGGTAAACGCTCCGGCGCTCCTCGGCCGCGGTGAATTCGGTGGTCATAGCGAGACGACCTCACCGCGGGCAGGTGCACCCGCCCCGTACCCCGACTCGCGAAGGGCCGCGGCGAAGCGCTCGCACTGGTCGCCGTGGTTGACGAGGATCGTCGCCCCAGGATACGATTCGAGCAGTTCCAGCAGACCATCCCTATCGGCGTGAGCGGAGAAGTCGAACTGCTCGACGCGAGCGCTGACGGGCATCCGTCGCCCATCGATCTCGGCGCTCCCGGTGTCGAGGAGGTCCCTGCCAGGCGTCCCTTCGACCTGGTAGCCCGTCATCGCGATCAGGTTGGTCGGGTTTCCAGCGACCGCTGGGACGTAGGTCATCGCCGGCCCGCCGGCGAGCATCCCGGCGGTCGTCACGATGACGGTGTTCTGGTCGGCGATTCGCCGGCGTTGGCCGTCTCGACCCGTCACGAACCGGGCGTGGCCGCTGGCCCGCCGAAACGCCGCTGGATCCCGGAGGGATTCGGGGGCGTGTCGCAGCCGCTCCGTCACCCGGATCCCCATGCCGTCGACGTAGCACTCGAGGTCGTTCGCTTCACAGAGGAGCATCATCTCCTGCGTGCGACCGATGGCGAACGCCGGAACCACCACGGTGCCGCCGCGGTGGATCGTCTCCGAGACCGCGCGGACGAACGACTCCTCGATCGACGCCCGCGACGGACGGGTCACGTCGGCGTAGGTGCTCTCGACGATGACCGCGTCGGCCGCCGGTCGGTCCCTCGACGGTTCGACGAGACGCTGGGCTTCGGTGTTGAAATCCCCCGTGTAGAACAGACGGGTGGCACCATCGTCGACCAGGACGTGGGCGCTCCCGGGGATGTGGCCCGCGTCGTACAGCGTGACCTCGTAGCCGGCGGCCTTGAACGGTTCGCCGTAGGCGTGGGTGACCGAGACCTCGCCGATCGCGCCGATCTCGGCCCGGGTGAAGGGCTGATCGAAGCGGTCGCCCTGGATCGACAACGTGTCCTCCGCGAGGAGGTAAGTGAGGTCCCGCGTCGCGGCCGTCCAGTGGACCGGCGGTCGACGCGTTCCCTTGAGCAACGCCGGCACCATGCCGGCATGGTCGAGGTGACCGTGGGAGACGACGGCGGCGTCGGGGTCGACGTCGGGCGGGTAGGTCGGAGGGTTGCCGCCGCTCATGCCGTAATCCAGGAGCAGCGAATCGTCGACGAGGATTGCACTGCGCCCGATCTCTCGTGCCCCGCCGAGGAACCGTACCTCCATCTACCCGCCATTGTTCGCCACCCGGTTTGTGTCTCCCGCTTCACGTCGCCTTCGTCGGACGAGACGAGCCAGTGACCGCCAAGGTTACGGTGTTTGATTGACAATATCTATCATGGAACTTGAAGCGCTCCCGGAGGCCCTCGAAGAACTGCCGTATCCGATAGACAGCGATGCGGTCCTCGCGCAGGTCGGTTCGATCGAGATCGACGCCCCGGACGACGAGGATTCTATCACGATCGCCACCACCATCGACGACGTGGGACACGATGAATACGACTCCGCCGATCAGTTGTTCACGACCATCATCGGGAACCTCGGCGACCAGTACATCGGACGCAAATTCTACGACGACCGGGGCGGCGAACTGGCAGAAGCCGGCACCGAATCCAAGGACGACGTGTCCTTCTGAGCGGCGGATCCGGACACCGATGGGTGGGTGGTCGGCCGACCGCTCCCCGCCGATTCGTGGTGCTCGTGCGTGAAACCGCGATGATCGGAGACCGAGTTCGGGGGTACGCAGGTTCTGTTACTGCGTGCGGCTGGGACCTGCCCTCCAATCAGTCGTACGATCCGCTCGCTGCGGTTGCCCAATCGATTCGCCGAATGGCGCACTTATTTGGCCATGGATGCGGAGCAATTCGGTATGGTTCCCCGTCATCTCCGATCTGCCGTGGCATCGATCGTCCGAACGCGGGGTGATCATTCGTGAGTGCCCCGAAAGGTTCGGCGCTCGGACTGATCGCCGTCGTGGCTCTCTCCGTCGTGGGTGCGCAGTTCGCCGTGGGGGTCGGTCTCGCGGCACCGTCACCTCCAGATAGTTCCACGCAAACGGCCGCTCTCGAAAGCGACGTGGTCGCGCAGACCGGCTCGTACGCGAGGGGGTCACCGGATCTCGTGGCCGTCCTCGCCGACCCGGTCGTCCGCCCCGGAACGACACCGACCATCGAGGTCGGCCTCCTCAACGAGGGCGGCTATGATCTCGGCGGGTCCTCCCCCCAACCGCGGGTGACGAACGCCCGAGCGGTGTCGGTCGAGGCCGAGGCGTCGGACGACGCCATCGAGGTCGAGTCCGGAACGGTCCCGGTCGGGACTGTCTCGACCCAGCAAGCGGCGACCGTCCCGGTCAGTCTCTCGATACCCGACGACGTGGAACCCGGCGAGTACGAGGTCGATCTCGAGGTCGAGTACACCTACACGACCTTCGTCTCGCCGAACGGCAACGTCGTCGACGAGCGGACGACTGACGAGGAGCTGTCGGTGACGATCGTCGTGGACGACGGACCCCGCTTCGAGATCGTGGACGCCGAGACGGACGCCCAGATCGGCGACAGCGGCGAGGTGACGGCCACGCTGAAGAACACCGGTGACGAGGTGGCACGCTCGGCGTCGGTCACCGCGAGTGGCGTCGGCGGTGGGGTAACGATCGGCACCGGAGAGGCGGCCATCGGCTACGTCGGCGACTGGGATCCTGGCGAGAACCGAACTGTTACCTTCGATTCCTCGGTGAGCGAGCAGTTCGCGGCGGGTGGGTACGTCCTCGAGACGACGGTCGAGTACACCGACGTAGACGGCTTCGAGCAGACCGCGCCGACGGCCCGAACCGGTGTCTTCCCCCTTTCCGAGCAGTCCTTCGCTCTCGAGAACGTCTCGGGCTCGCTCGAGGTTGGCTACGAGGGAGCGATCACCGGCTCGGTCCGCAACGAGGGTCCACTGCCGGTGACGGCTGCGGTCGTCGTCATCGAACCGATCAGCGATCGGGTCAGTATCGACGAGCGCCGGTACGCACTTCCCGACCTCGCCCCGAACGAGACGGCCGAAATCTCCTTTACGGGTGACGTCGGCGGGCAGGCCGACGCCGGCCCACGACAGGTCGCGCTCACCGTCGAGTACGATGCCGGGGACGGGGTCCGCACCGCAGATCTGCGTGACCGAGTCACGATCGAACCCCGGACTCCGGAGTTCGCCGTCGAGGCCGAGAACGCGACAGTCTCCGCGGGCGAATCGAAACAGCTCGTCTTCACCGTGACGAACCAGCGACCGGAGACTCTCTCCTCGATTCGGGCGAATCTCTACGCCGATAGCCCGATCACGGTCGTCGACGAAGAGGCGTACATCGACGAACTCGAACCTGGCGAGAGCAGGGAGGTGATCCTCGAGGTCCAGGCGGCTGGTTCCGCGACGCAGAAGACCTATCCGCTCGAACTCGACTTCCGGTACGAAGACGAGGGACGGAACGACCGGATCTCAGACGCCTACGACTACCCGCTCGACGTGACCGAACCGGTCGAGTCGGAGGGACCATCGACGACGATGATCGTCATCGGCGCTGCTCTCGTCGTGGCGCTGGCAATCGGGGGCGCGGTCTGGTACCGGCGCCGGTGACCCGATGAGTGGTCTCGACGGCGCCATCGACTGGGTGGACGATCGGGTGACGGAGCGACCGCTGCTGGTCGTCGTCGCGTTCCTGCTCGTGAGTGCCGTCGCCGCCGGCGGCCTCGGCGGGATCGAGACCCAGGCCGGCGGCGACCAGTTCCAGGAGGACGTGCCCGCCCAGCAGGCCCTCGAGGACATCGACGAGGAGTTCGGCGCCAGCGTTGGCGAGACCCCGCGCACCGCCCAGCTGCTCGTGGAGGGGGATAACGTGCTGTCCCGCCCCGCGCTCGAACGAATCCTCGAGTCACAGCACCGACTGGAGACGCGGGCGGGACTCCGCGTAGAATCGACCCGGAGCCACGCCAACGTGGTGGCCAGCGAACTGGATCCCACCGCGAAGACGCCAGCCGAGCAGCGTCGGGCCGTCGCGTCCGCGACTCCCTCACAGCTCGCCGCCGCCATCGAACGGGCCGACGAGAGCGGGCGACTCGCCGGACAGCTCTCGACCGACTACCGCCCCGTTGCCCAGCGGGCCGGGACCGCCCTCGTGGTCGTCTCCTACGACCTCCCGGAAAGCGCCGGGACCGCGGAAGTCACCCCGCTGCAACAGCGCTCGGTTACGGTGCTCGACGGCGTGCCGGGCAACGAGATGGGCGAGACGGCGTATCTCTTCGGCCAGGGCATCCTGGAGCAGGAGATCACGGCCTTGCTCACCGACACGTCGATCGTGGTATTCCCCGCGGCGCTCGCGTTCATCCTCGTCTTCTTGCTGATCGCCTATCGCGACCCCATCGACATGGGTCTCGGGTTGGTGGCGCTGGTCATGACGATGCTCTGGACTTTTGGCTTCATGGGGTACGCCGATATCCCCTTCTCGGATTCGCTCGTGACGGTGTTCCCGCTCCTGCTCGCGGTCGGTATCGACTTCGGCATCCATACGATCAACCGCTACCGCGAGGAACGCCTCGAGGGGAGCGACATCGACACGGCGATGCGGACGACGACCGACCAGTTGCTCGTGGCATTCTTCCTCGTGATGGTCACGACGGTGGTGAGTCTCCTCGCGAACCTGACGAGCACCCTCTCCTCGACGCGGAACTTCGGGCTGGTCGCCGCGATGGGGATGGTCTTCACGTTCGTCATCTTCGGGGGCTTTCTCCCCGCCGGGAAGGTGTTGGTCGACCGCTGGCGCGAGCGACTGCCGATCCCGAGCTTCGATACCACCCCGCTAGGGGAAGGCGGCTCCCTGCTGGGGCGGATCCAGCTCGTCGGTGTCGACCTCGCCCGGATCGCCCCCGTCATCGTCGTCATCGTCGTCCTGGTGGGCGGTGGCGTGGCGGGCGGCTACGGAACAGGGGTGGACACGGAGTTCTCCCAGGAGGCCTTCTTCCCCACCGAGGACCGGATCGAACTCTACGAGTCGTTCCCGGCACCGTTCTCGCCGACCGACTACACCTTCATCGAGATTCTGGACATCTTCGCGGATGACTTCGACCAGGGGCAGTTCAACTCGGTGACGCTGTACGTCGATCAATCCGTCCGGGACGACGACGCCCTCGAACTGCTGGACCGGACGACGCACAACCCACCGGATAGCTTCGCCCGCGCACCGGACGGGACCGCGCGTGCGTCCAGCGTCGTGACGGTCATCGAGGAGTACGCCACGGCGGACGAGGAGTTCGGCCGGCTCGTCGCTACCAGCGATCGGCTCGGGACTGGCGTGCCCGACCGCGACGTCGACGCCGTCTACGACGCCCTCCTGGACTCTCCACGGAGTGACCAGGCGCGCAACTATCTGGCGGCCGACCGCGGCAGCGCCATCGTCGAGTTCACCATCGAGGGTGCCGATGTGGACGGGGGAACCGCGGTCGCCGACGCGCAGGCCATCGCCGACCGCAGCCCCCTGGACGCCGTCGTCACTGGTCAGCTCGCGGTCAACGAGGCCGTCATCGACGCCCTCCTCGAGTCGGCGATCCGCAGCCTGTTCGCGGCCATCCTCCTCACGGCCGTCTTCCTGGTGGTCACCTACCGGCTCCTCGAAGGACGGCTCGCGTACGGGATGATCAACCTCCTTCCCGTGCTCGTGACCGTCGGCGTCCTCGTCGGGACGATGCGACTCATGGACATTCCGCTGACGCCGATCAACGCGCCGATCCTCTCGGTCTCCATCGGGCTGGGCGTGGATTACACGGTCCACTTCACCCATCGGTTCGTCGACGAGTATCAGCGCGGGACGCCCCTCGCGGAGGCCCTGCGGGTCACCGTCCGCGGTACCGGTGGGGCGCTCACCGGAAGTATGCTGACGACGGTGACCGGGCTCGGCGTCCTCTATCTCGCGCTCATCCCGCTCATCCAGGACTTCGGTATCCTGCTCGCGCTCGGCGTCCTGTACGCCTACCTCTCGGCCATCTTCTTCGTCCCGTCGCTCATCGTCGTCTGGGACCGATACGCCCCGCCAGGGCTGGGAATCTAAGGTGGGGTGCCGGGGCCGCCGCGACCGTTCGGACCGACACCGCGACGGCGGACGATCCCCTTCGCAGTCGAGAAACCGGAGACTGACTGCCATCGAACGAAAGAATACCGACTGGGACGGCCGGTGAACGGCCACAACCGACCGAACGGAGTCGGGCTGTCGTAGCGGGTAAAACGCGATTACGCGTCGAGTTCTTCCTGGAGCATCCGGCGGAGCACGAGGTGGAGGACGCCGCCGTTCTCGATGTACTGGACGCCGGCGGGCGTGCCAACCTGTGCGGTCACGTCGAACTCGATGACCTCGCCGTCGTCGTCGACGGCTTCGACGTGAAGCTCGTCTTCGACGTCGAGGCCGTCCTCGAGGCCGTGGATGGCGAACTCCTCGTCGCCGTCGAGTCCGAGGGACTCCCAGGAGTCGCCGTCCTCGAACTGCAGCGGGAGGACGCCCATGCCGATGAGGTTGTCGCGGTAGATGCGCTCGTAGCTCTCGGCGATGGTGGCACGGACGCCGAGGAGGTCGGTGCCCTTCGCGGCCCAGTCGCGGCTGGAGCCGGTCCCGAACTCGGTGCCCGAGAGGACCACAAGCGGCGTCCCATCGTCGCGGTAGCGTTCCGAGGCCTCGAAGACGGTGGTCTCCTCGCCGGTCGGCTGGTGGACGGTGTAGCCGCCCTCGACGCCGTCGAGCATCTCGTTCTCGATGCGGACGTTGGCGAAGGTCCCGCGCATCATGACCTCGTGGTTGCCACGGCGCGAGCCGTAGGTGTTGAAGTCGGCGGGGTCGACGCCCTGCTCCTGGAGCCACTCGCCGGCGGGAACTTCAGTACTGAACGGTCCGGCCGGGCTGATGTGGTCGGTCGTGACCGTGTCGCCGAGGGTCATGAGACAGCGCGCGTCCTCGATATTCTGGACGCCGGGCTTCTCGACGGGGAAGTCCTTGAAGAATGGCGGCTCGCGGATGTACGTGGACTCCTCGTCCCACTCGTAGACGTCGCCGGTCGGCGCGTCGAGTGCGTTCCAGTTCTCGTCGCCCTCGTGGACGGAGTCGTACTTCTCCTGGAACATCTCCTTGTGGACGGAGTCGGTCATGATCTCGTGGACCTCGTCCTGGTCCGGCCAGATGTCCTCGAGGTAGACGGGTTCGCCGTTGGGGTTGTAGCCCAGCGGGTCTTCTTCGAGATCGATGTCCATCCGCCCGGCGAGACCGTAGGCGACGACCAGCGGTGGGCTGGCGAGGTAGTTCGCGCGGATCTTCGGGTGGATGCGCGCCTCGAAGTTACGGTTGCCCGAGAGGACGCTGGTGGCCCAGAGGTCGTGTTCGTCGATGACGTCCTCTACGGGGTCCGGCAGCGGTCCGGCGTTCCCGATACAGGTCGTACAGCCGTAGCCGACGACGTGGTAGCCGAGTGCTTCGAGGTCGTCGAGGAGTTCGGACTCCTTCAAATACTCCGTGACGACCTGGCTGCCCGGCGCGAGGCTGGTCTTGACGTGTGGCGGGACGTCGATGCCGGCCTCGACGGCGTTACGGGCGAGCAGGCCCGCAGCGATCATCACCGAGGGGTTGGAGGTGTTGGTACAGGAGGTGATGGCGCTGACGGCGATGGAGCCGTGGCCGAACTCGGTCGTCCGACCGTTGGGCATCTCGATCTCGTACTTCTCGTTGAGGTCGCCGACTGGCAGTTCGTCGGCCTCCTCGACGTCGGGGGCGGCACCGCCGTTCTCGAGCCAGCGGTTGAGCGCTTCGGGGTCGGCCTCGCCGTAGTCGGTCTCCTCCTCGACGAGCCCCCGGAAGTGGGTGCGCATGTCGCCCATCGGGATGCGCTGGTCGGGTTCGCTCGGGCCGGCCAGGCTGGGCTCGATGGTTGAGAGGTCGAGTTCGACCTCCTCGGTGTACTCGGGATTCTGTTCGCCGAAGAGGCCCTGGGCCTCCAGGTACTCCTGGACGACGTCGATGTGGTCGGGGTCGCGCCCGGTGAGTTCGAGGTAGTCGAGGGTGGCCTCGTCGACCGGGAACATGCTGATGGTCGAGCCCTGTTCGGGGGCCATGTTCGAGATGGTGGCCCGGTCGGCGACGGTCAACTCGGAGACGCCGGGGCCGTAGAACTCGACGAAACGGTCGACGACGCCGACCTGGCGAAGCTTCTCGGTGACGTGGAGGACGAGGTCGGTCGCGGTGGCGCCCTCGGGCATCTCGCCGGTCAGCTTGACGCCGACGACCTCGGGCAGTTTCATGGTGATGGGCTGGCCGAGCAGTGCGGCTTCGGCCTCGATGCCACCGACGCCCCAGCCGACGACGCCGATGCCGCCGATCATCGGGGTGTGGCTGTCGGTGCCGACGAGGGTGTCGGGGAGGAGCCACTCGTCGCCGCCGTCCTCGCGCTCGTGGACGACCTGGCCGAGATACTCCAGGTTGACCTGGTGGACGATACCGGTTCCCGGCGGGACGACGCTGAAGTCGTCGAAGGCCTCGTTGGCCCACTTGATCGCCTTGTAGCGTTCGGCGTTACGCTCGTATTCGATCTCGACGTTCTTCTGGTAGGCGTCCTCGGAGCCGTAGTAGTCGACCTGGACGGAGTGGTCGATAACGAGGTCGGCGGGGATCTCGGGTTCGACGACGTTCGGGTCGACGCCCTTGCGGTCGGCGGCCGAGCGGAGGGCGGCGAGGTCGACGACGGCCGGAACCCCGGTGAGGTCCTGCAGGACGATACGCGATGGGGTGAAGGGTACCTCGTGGTCGGGGACGTCGGGCTGCCAGGAGGCGGCGTTCGCGACGTCTTCTTCGGTGATCATGTCGCCGTCCGCGTTGCGGATGACGGATTCGATGAGGATGCGGATGCTCACGGGGAGCTTGTCGGCATCGTCGATGATGCCTTCCTCCTCGAGGGCGGAGAGGTCCGCCATCTTGTAGGTCGATCCGTCGATCTCGATGTCGCGGATTGCACCAAACGGGTTCGGTTCTGGCATTACTGTTCCTAGGTCACCACGTCCCCTTGAATGATGCTAATTTATCCTGGAGAATCGACCGAGGGTCGCCGCGGGCGTCGTCGGTAGCCCTTTTGCCGTCGCCCCCGTATTTGGAGGTAATGACTCGAACTGCGACGCTCGCCGGTGGCTGTTTCTGGTGTATCGAGGCCGCGATGACGGAACTCGACGGCGTTCTGTCGGCCACCTCGGGATACTGCGGTGGCTCTGTCGCCGACCCAACATACGACGCGGTCTGCACCGGAGAGACGGGCCATGCGGAAGCCGTCCAGATCGAGTACGACCCCGCTGTCGTCTCCTACGAGGACCTCCTCGCGGTCTTTTTCACCATCCACGACCCGACGACGCTGAACCGACAGGGACCCGACGTCGGGAGCCAGTATCGCTCGGCCATCTTCACCCACGACGAAGCGCAACGCGAGGCAGCCGAGCGATTCATCGCGGATCTGGTGGCCGAGGAGGCGTACGGTGGCGACTCCATCGTGACCGAGGTCGAACCGCTCGAGGAGTTCTACGAGGCCGAGGCGTACCATCAGGACTACTACGAGAAGAACCCGAACGACCGCTACTGTTCGGTGTACGCCGAACCCAAGGTTCAGAAGGTACGCGAGCAGTTCGCGACTGCTTAGTCGTTCGCCGGTACGGGCGCCATGTCGCCCTTCCTGGACGCGTCGGTGAATTTCGGCAGGTCGATTTCGACCACGGTCCCTCGCGGTTCGCTGTCGCTGATCTCGAGCCGACCGCCGTTCATCGTGACGATCCAGTAGACGAGCCAGAGACCGAGACCGCTCCCGTGGGCGAGTGGCGTCTCTTCGCCCTCGCGGAGGACCGCCTTCTCGTGGTCCGGAATGCCGGGACCGTCGTCTTCGACACGGATCACGGTGCGATCGGCTCCGACCGACAACGAGATGGCCACGTGTGGCTGGGCCGAGTCGTTGTGCTCGATCGCGTTCTCGATCAACTCGGAGATGGCCGTCCGGAGCGACTGTGGCGCCGGGACAGTCGTCGAATCCGGCACCGAGATCGATACGTCGACTTCAGGGTAGGCCCGCGCGATCATCCCGCATTTCTGCTCGAGATGTTCGTCGAGGGGCTTGTGGCGATTCGTCCCCTCGGTGACCTGGGTGATCTGCTCGGCCTTGCCAGCCTTCTCGTTGACGGCCTCGAGACGACTCGCAGATTCGGCGACCGTGCTGGTGTGATCGCGGATTCGCTCCGCGAGGTCCTCGAGACGGGCCGCGATGTCCTGGAGCGTTCTGTCGGTCTCCGGTTCCGGGTTCGTGGCCGAGCGGTCTCGGTCTTGCCACTCGGCGACAGCGTCGGCGAGGGCCCCGACCTCCTTAGCGTACGTATCTTTGACGAGTTCGGCGTTTCCCACGACGACGTTCAGCCGGTTGCGGAGGTTGTGCCTGAGGACCCGGTTGTAGACCTCGAGGACCTGATTTCGGAGTCGGTGGGTGGTCACGTCCGCGCCGATCGAGACGTAGTGGTCGATGCTACCGTCGGCTCCCTCGATGGGCGAGATGGTCATCCGGATGTACCGCCGTTCGCCGGCCTTGTTCTGGTTGATCAGTTCGCCGCGCCAGGTCTCGCCCCGTTCGAGCGTCTCCCACATCTCCGCGTAGACGGCGTCGTCCGTCGCACCGGATTTCACGATGCGTGGCGTGCGGCCCAGCGCCTCCGCTTCGGTGAAGCCGCTGTTCTGCTCGAAGGCCGGGTTGACGTACTGGATGGTCTCGTCACTATCGGTGATGATGACCGAGTGGCCCGTCTCTTCGACCGCTCGCTGGAAGGTCCGCGCTTCCTCGACGAGGTCGAGCAGTTGATCGCGCATCTCCCGGACCGACCGGGTGAGCGAGCCGACCTCGTCGTTGCGATCCACTGCCACGATATCGCGATGGAGGTCGCCCTCGGCGACGGCGGCAGCGTCGGTGGTGAGTTCGTCGAGCGGGCGAAGCACCTGCACGTGGAAGTAGTAGGCCATCCCGGCGATGGCGACCAGACCGATCAACTCGACGGCCACGAGGAACTGCTGGAGCCAGCCGGTCACACCGCCGCGACCACTGAGCATCCAGAGCGAGCTCCCGACGCTGAGTGTGAGTAACGCGAAGACGACGAGCAGATTGCCTGTGGCTTTCCAGCCGATCTGGCGCCGTTTCAGACTCTTCATTGTACGAGTACGGGGTGTTGTGCCACGACCATGATGTGCCCCTCACTGTGGGGGCGGAGGGGGAACCGCTGTGCCGGAGTATGTGGTATACAAGCCGTACCATATCTAAAACGTTTGGGCGGGGGCGAAATTGGTCCGGGAGTCGCTGTCCACGCGATTCCCCCGGACGATTCGCTCCGGCGGAGACGCCACCACGGCACCGGCGTCTCGTCGGTCCCACCAGTCGTCCTCGAGCCGCGTTCGGCCGACGTCGGTTCGATGGCCTTTTTGCCCGCGGAACTGTCCGTTCACCCATGGCTACGTTCAACGTCGTCGTCTCGGACCCCGGCTCCGGGCATTCGGAGACCCGCGAGGTCGAGGGCCAGGACGCGAATCGATTCATGGGACGCGAACTCGGTGACGAGGTCGACGGGAGCGCCGTCGGCCTCGACGGATTCACCGTCGAGATCACCGGCGGCTCGGACGCCGCCGGCCGCCCCCTCCGATCGGACATCCGCGGTTCCGCGCTCAAGGAGATCCTGCTCACCGGCGGCACCGGCTACAACCCGGACCGCGAGGGCGAGCGCCGTCGCGTGACCGTCCGCGGCCGCGAGGTATCCGAAGCCGTCTCGCAGCTGAACGTCAAGATCACGGGTGGCGACGGCGACCCGCTCGTCGCGATGGGCGTCAAGGAACCCGAAGAAGCGCCCGAAGCTGACGAAGCGGCCGAGGAAGAAGCCGAAGCGGCAGACGCCGAGGAAGAAGCCGAAGCGGCAGACGCCGAGGAAGAAGCCGAAGAAGCCGACGCCGACGAAGAAAACGACGAGGACGCCGAGGACGAATCGGCCGCCGAAGACGACGAGGAGTAATCACTCCCCGGGACTGGCGCCGACTCGCGACTCCGTGTCAACGGCCTTTTCCCGACACGTTTCGTAGCGACGGCGATGACTGGCGACCGGGTCGCGGCGTTCCTCGCCGGCGACCGCCCGGACGACGTCGCGCTCTACCTGACAGCAGACCGCATCTCGAACGTGGAGGCCTTGCTCGACCGATCGTCGGCGGAAGCCGTCGGTGACGGTGTCCTCCTCGTCGTGGACGGCGACACGGGCCGTTCCGTGTTCGAGCGGTTCACCGGCCAGGACGCCATGGACTTCACGGGGGTGGCGATGCAACGCGAGGGACACGTCGACGCCGACCTCGCTGGTGGTGAGTGCCCCGAGTCGGGCGACGACCAGCCCCACGAACCGGCCTTCGTCTTTGCCTTCTCGGAGGCGCAGAACGAGGAGGTCGGCGGCCTGTACGAACGAGGTGACGTCGTCCACGCGTACGCGCAGTGTTCGTGTGGGACGGCGTACTCGGATAAGTGGGTCGTCGACGAGCGGGACGGGTGACGCCGCGAGAAGCGACTACTCTTCGCGCTCGAGCGTTCCGAAGGCGTTGAGGATGACCTGTTTCGCCGTCGCCCCCTGGGTCGTCCAGTGGTGCGCGTAATCGAGCATGTCCTCGTAGATACGGGGTTTACAGCCCGCCGCACGGGGATGTCCGCCCCCGCTGACCTGGCGGGCGACCTCGTGGGCCCGTTCGAAGGTGTCACTGCCGCGGATGCTGGCGCTGCCGGCGGGCTTGACGATGACCGCCGCGTCGGCGCCCTGCACCCTTAGCTCCTCGGCGACTTCGTTCTGGGAGCAGCGGCCGTAGGTCACGCCCACGGTCCAGCCGTTCACCTCGCGCATGTCGGCCCGGGCGACGGCTCGCTCGATGAGTGCTTCCTTCTCGACGCGTTTCTCTGCCAGGAACTCCTGGACCGCCTCGGGGAGGTCGACGCCGTGTTCCTGGACGACCTCGACGTACTCCTCCGGGTCGGTCCAGTAGGCGTAGTCGGCGAGATCGTCGCTCCGTTCGTCCTCGCGGAGCCAGAGGTCGTGGTCCCGGGTCACGACGGCCAATTCGACCAGGTAGTCCGGAACGTCGGCATCCAGAGCGCGGACCGCGACGTCGGCGGTGCACTCCTCTTCGGAGTCGCCCACGACCAGTCGGACGCCGCTCTCATCGACGGCGGTCGTGGCCTCGTCGGTCCACTGGTGGTGATCGAACCACGAGACGGTGCGCGCGTGCTCGACCAGGTCGGCGAGTGGCTCCTCGATATACTTCGGGTCGTCCGGGGCGAGGTCACAGACGAAGACCGTCGCGCCGGGTTCGCCGTACTCCGCCGCGCGTTCGAGGCTCTCCTCGAGTTCGTGGGGACTGGTCGGCAGGAGGGCCCCCTCGCCGAACACCTCGCGGATGATCGCGACGCAGGCCAGCCCATCGGCGTCGGGGTCGGCGAGGACGAGGACGTCGGCCCCGCTCGCTCGCTCCGCTATCTCCTCGTCCTTGCGCTCCTCGGCGACGTCGTCGGGGACGAAGAAGCCGGTGCCGGGGATGAGCGATTTCCGTTCGAGCGAGAGGTCCTCGTCGTCGATGACCCAGTCTTGCATACCGACTGGTCGGGCCGGCGGGCCAAGAATGACCCGGTTGGTCAGGACTCGGCTTCGTCGGTCAGTTGTCGGACGGTGAGCACGGGGACCGGACAGGTTCTGACGACGCGTTCGGCGACGCTCCCGATGAGAAAGCGGTTCTCGCCGTGCCGGCCTCGGGTCCCGGTCGCGACGACGTCGGCGTCGATGTCCCGCGCGTACGCACTGATTTCAGCGGGGGGTCGTCCCATGCGAACGGCCGTGGTCACTGGCACGGACGCCTCCGCCGCCACTGCATCGACCGCCTCCTCGCCGTGGTCCTCGAGGGCTTCCTGTAACCGGTCGCGAACCTCCTCGGGGGCGGAAGAGACCTCGCTCTCCTCGACCACCGAGAGGGCGTGCACGTCGGCGTCGAAGCGGTCGGCGAGGTCGAGGGCGACCGCCACCGCCCGGCGGACGCTCTCCGAGCCGTCGGTCGCGATGACCACCGTATCTATCATGACGGAGCCTACCGCCGCCGCGGTCTTAAAAGGTGCCGCGGTGCGTTTTTAGTACCGCCACGACCAACCTGCACCAATGACACTTGCTGTGGACACGGTGCTGGTCCCCGTCGACGGTAGCGAGGCCGCCGCCGACGCCGCGGAGTACGCGGTGGCCATCGCGGAGCGATACGACGCGGACCTCCACGTCCTCTACGTCCTGGGCGAGACGGTCGCGCGCGGGATGGAGGCCGGCGACATCGACCGGACCGACGTCGCGGACGAGAGCCAGCTATTCGTCGAGGACGTGGCCGCGATGGCCGAAGATCCGACCCGTGTGGAGTCCTCGATGGCCTACGGCTTCTCCACAGTCAGGAAGACCCGCCACCCGGGAAGTGTGGTGCTCGACACGGCCGAGGAACTCTCGGTAGATTTCATCGTCATCCCCAGGGAGTCCCTGGCGGGCGAACACGGTGACGCCCTGGAGAAGGCCGCAGAATACGTGTTGCTCTACGCCAGCCAGCCGGTGTTGTCCGTTTGACCCGCGATGTGCCGTCCTCGATTCGATTCGCCCTGGCGGGCGGTCACTCGGGGGAGAGTCTGATGGCCATCTCCAGTTCGAAGCTCTCCGCCTCGGTCGTCTCGAAGCCCACCTTCTCGTAGAGTTTGACCGCCGGCCGGTTCCAGCGCTCGACGGTGAGCCAGACTTTCTCGACGCCCTCCGATTGACCGTAGCCGAGGAGCGTCCGGAGCAACCGGGTGCCGATGCCCGCTCCCTGAAAGTCCTGGTGGACGAAGATGGCCAGTTCGTAGCCGTCGTCGTCGTCTTCGACGAGGGTGGCGTGACCCACGACCGCTTCGTCGGACACGGCGACCACGTTCTTGCTCCCCTCCTCGAGCAGGTGGTCCAGCCAGTTCCGGATCCGGTCCTCGCCGATGGGCGGGATGCCCTGTGCCCTGTCGGCCGGGTCGAAGCCGTCGTACATCTCGACCAGCGCCGGGAGGTCCTCGGACTCGAAGGCTCGCACCGTGATCGAGCGATCCTCTCGATCGGTGAACGTAACCGGTGGCACGGGGAACGAGCCGGCCGCCGTCTCGGGGTAGGTGCGCTGGGACGTCATCTGACCAGGGTGACCGTAACGTGTGAGTTGAGCAGGACGAACTCCGCGATGGGCCCGAGCCGGATCTTCCCCATCGAACTCTGCTCGCCGCCGCCGATGACCACCTGTCCGTATCCTTCCGCTTCTGCGGTCCGGACGAGTTCGCTGCCGGGGTCGCCCTCGAGGTGGCGGATCTCGGCGTCGCAGTCCGCCTCGTCGAGGGCCTGCTGGGCCTCGGCTTCTATCTCGTCGAAGGACCGGTCGCTCTCCGGATTGTCGACGATGGCAACGGTCAGATCGTCACCGGCTCGCTGGGCTCGTTCCACCGTCTGTCGGAGTGCCGCGAGCGAGTCGTCGCTTCCCCCGATACCGAGCAACACTTTCATAGGCGGACATCGACGTTCCGTTGCAAAAGGATTACGGGCCGTCGACGTTTCCGCCCCGAACTGACGGGGTTCGGGGGTCCCCTCATCTCGGTCGGCGTGGCGTCGCATCGTGCAGTCGAGTTCGACCCGTTCCAGCGCCCGACCCGAGTCACGGTGCAACTATACACTTCGGATGGTAATGGTGGGTAACGGACATGGAGCCCCAGGACGTATTTCGGGTCCTCGTCGCGACGGCCGACCGTGACATCGCTGAATCGACGGCTGCCCGGTTACGGGACCAGGACGCTCGCCTCGACGTTACAGCCGTGAAGGGCATGGACGCCGCCAGGGAACGCCTCCGGCAAACGACTGTCGATTGCGTCGTCTCGGGGCACGACCCGCCTGCGTTCGACGCGCTCGGGTTCCTGGAAGACCTGCGTGGGACGCACCCGGATCTCCCAGTCGTCGTCTTTCCGGAGGACGGCTCGGCGGAACTCGCCGGGGACGTCGTCGCGGCCGGTGCAGTGGGGTACGCTCCACGAACTCCTGATTCGGCGTCTTTCGATCGACTCGCCAGCAGGGTGATCGCGGCCGTCGAAGAGACGAACGGGAGCGAACCCAGCGAAAACGATGCCCGGGCGGCCGGGCTCGAGTCGGAACTGGCGGCGCTATCGGTCGAGTTGCTCGGCCGCACGGACGAGGACGTCGACGACCGGATCGACGCGGCACTCGCCCGCATCGGCTCGGCAGCCGGTGCCGACCGGAGCTACCTGTTCCGGATCGACCCCGACAGTGAGACGCTCTCGAACACCCACGAGTGGGCAGCACCGGACGTCGAGCCCCAGATCGACCGGTTGCAGGACCTGTCGGTCGATACGTTTCCCTGGTGGATCGACCGCCTGGAAACCGCTGACAAAATCGCGATCCCCGACGTCGCGGCCCTCCCCGGTGACGCCGACGCCGAGCGGGAACTGCTCGCCGAACAGGACGTCGGTTCGGTGGTGGTTACTCCGATTCGTCGCGAGGGCGAGTTGATCGGCTTCGTCGGGTTCGACTGGACTGAACCGCGCGCGTCGTTTCCGCCCTCGTTCGTCGACGCGTTGCGACTCGTGGGCGAACTCCTCGCGAGTGTCCTCGAGCACCGGCGACGTCGACGTGAACTGGAGCGCCGCGAGGCGTACCTGCAGGAATCGGGGGACATCGTCTCGGTGATGGACCCCGACGGTACGGTACGCTTTCAGAGCGGTTCGACCGAAGACGTGACCGCGTTCTCGCCCGCGGAAGTGATGGGCGATTCCGGATTCGATCACGTTCACCCCGACGACCGGGAAGCGATCGTGAACGAGTTCGGCTCGTTCGTCACGAAGCCCAACGCCGAAGTAACAGCCGAGGTGCGCGTCCGGACCAGTGAGGGGGACTGGCGCTGGCTCGAGGTACGGGGCGTGAACAAACTCGAGGATCCGCTCATCGACGGGCTCGTGTTCAGTTCCCGGGACATCACGGCCCGCAAGGAACGCGAGCAGGAACTCGAGACGGTCAAACAGCGTCTGGAACTCGCGATTGCGGCCGCCGATATCGGGATCTGGGACTGGGACATGCGGACCGACGAGGTCCAGTTCACCGACCGGTGGGCGACGATGCTCGGCTACGACCCCGGGGCGATCGACGATTCCCTGACGACGTGGTTGGACCGTCTCCATCCGGAGGACCGGGACGCGGTGATGGCCGCCCTCGAGGCGCACATCGAGGGAGAAACCGATTACTACGAGACCGAACACCGGATGCGGACGGCCGACGGCGACTGGCGGTGGATCAGGGACCTCGGTCGCGTCGTCGAACGGGACGGGGACGAGCCGGTCCGCGCGGTCGGGATGCATTTCGACGTCCACGAGCGCAAGGAACGCGAACGCGAACTCGCCGAGTTCCGCGAGATCGTCGAGCGGACGGCCCACGCGGTCTACATCACGGACGACGAGGGCCGGATCGAGTACGTCAACCCGGCATTCGAGCACATCACGGGCTACGACGAACGCGAGGCGGTCGGCCGGACCCCGCGGATCCTCAAGTCCGGCGAGTATGATATGGACTATTACGAGGCGTTCTGGGAGGCAATCCTCGACGGCCAGCGGTGGGAGGCCGAGATGATCGACGAGCGAGCCGACGACGAACGGATCGTTCTGAACCAGACCATCTCGCCGATCACCGACCGGCACGGCGAGGTCGTCAAGTTCGTCGCCGTCGCCCAGGACATCAGCGAGCGCAAGGCGTACGAGCGGGAACTCGAGCGAACGAGAGCGGATCTTCGAACGATCATCGATCTGGTGCCGGACCTGATATTCGCGAAGAACCGCGAGGGCGAGTACCTGTTCGCCAACGAGGCGACGGCCGAGGCTTACGGGCTCACCCCCGAGGAACTCGAAGGGACACAGGAGTCCGCGGTCATCCCGAACGAGGAGGATTCCAGTCAGTTCCGCGAGGACGACCTGGCGGTCATCGAATCTGGTGAGCCCACGACCATCCAGGCGGAGGAGTTGACCACCGCCGACGGGGACACCCGGATCCTGCAGACCACGAAGATCCCCTTCGAGATCTCACAAACCGGCGAGGATGCCGTACTCGGCTACGCTCGTGACGTGACAGAACTCAAAGAGTACGAGCGCGAACTCGAGACCCAGCGAGACAATCTCGAAGTGTTGAGCCAGGTCGTGCGACACGACATCCGCAACGATCTGCAACTCGTACTGGCCTACGGAGAGATGCTTCGGTCGACCGTCGACGGCGAGGAAGAAGAGTCCGTCGTACAGATCCTCGAGGCCGCCCGCAACGCCGTGACCATCACGACGACCGCCCGGGAGGTCGCCGACGTAATGCTTCAGTCCGCGGCCGACCGATCCCCTCGGCGGTTACAGCACGCACTCGAGGAGGCCGTCTCCGACGCGCGATCGACCAATCAGCACGCCCTCCTCCGGGTCGACGGACCGATCCCGGACGTCACGGTACCGGCGGACGACATGCTCGGCTCGGTGTTCCGCAACCTCCTGAACAACGCCATCACGCACAACGACAAGCCGGTCCCGGCGGTGACCGTCGACGCGGCGGTCGACGACGACCGCGTCCGTGTTCGGGTCGCGGACAACGGCCCGGGTATTCCCGACGAGCGCAAGGCGACGATCTTCGAGGAGGGCGAACGCGGCCTGGATAGCGAGGGAACCGGGCTCGGCCTCTACCTGGTGGCGACTCTCGTCGATCGCTACGATGGGTCGGTAACTGTCGAGGACCACGACCCGGAGGGCGCCGTCTTCGTCGTCGAACTGCCACTCGCGGAGTGACCGCCCCGACATTCTTTTGCGCCCGGCGGCGAAAGGCCACTCCATGCCAGCGGACGAACAGCCGGCTGCGGACCCGGCGGGGCCGGGCGACGAATCGACGGGTAGGGCGGCAGACGAACCGCCCGACGCTGCGGAGGACGTCGAGCCCGGGGACGCAGACGCGTCGCCGCCCGATTCGGCCCCGGATGGCGCCGAAGACGCGACGGCGTCGGACGAGTACACCGACCCGGGCGGTCAGGCCGTCGCCGAACCGCCCGCCGGTCGACCGGAGGTCGCCGTCGATTCGGCGGCCGACACACCGACCGACGACGGGGCGGTCGCGTCGACCGACGAGGCAGCGGCGTCACCAAGCGGTGACGCGGAAGCGGTCGAAAGCGACGTCCCACCCGACGTCCGCAAGTACGATCGATTCAAGAAGGTCGACGGCGCGCAGTACGACCGCGTCAACGATTTCTTGCGCGACCGGACCTACATCACCGCCAGGGAGTGGGCCATCGCGCGTCTGTGCTCGGACTTTCGGACGGAGACCGGCGTCGAGATGACCAAGATCGGCGAGAACCTCCCCTACCTGGTGCCGTTCATGACCGACACCTACACCCCGCAGGCGGTCAATCAGGCCCGATCGTCGTTCGAGGAGAAGGTCCGCAAGGCCGGGGCGACATTCCTCTACGGGGCCATGAGCGACTTCTTCACGGCCGACGAACTCGACGAGGTGATGTACGAGGTGACGGAGGTCGCCAAGTTCCTCCTCGAGGTCGAGGGCGTGGACCTGGCGGTCGACGAGGAACTCGACTCCGAGGAGCGCATCTCCTCGGTGATGCGAGAGGTGCGACAGGCCAGCGACGAACTCCGCTACGAGGGGACGACCTGCCCCAACTGCGGTCACGAGATCGGTGGGGCCGATCACGAGGCACACACCGGCGAGTGAGTCAGTCGGGTCGTCTGACGTTCCGCCCCGCGTGATCGCCGAACGTTCCGTCGCCGTCCTCGCCTGGCCGTTCGTTCTCCCAGACGACCGTGCCACCCACTACTGTCAGTTCGGGGAAGAGGCCGTCCATCCCTTCGAACGGCGTCCAGTCGCAGTTCGTGTGCAGATCCTCGGCCCGGATCTCGCGGACTGCGTCGGGGTCGACCAGCACGAGGTCGGCGTCCCGACCTGCCTCGATGCGCCCCTTGTGTGGCACCGAGAAAATCTCCGCGACGGTGGCCGCGGTCAGGTCGCGCACGCGTTCGTAGCCGAGATGGCCCTGCTCCGCAGCGGCGAGCAACAGCGGGAGTGCGGTCTCGACGCCGGGGACGCCGCTCGGAGCGTCCCAGATGCTGGCGTCCTTCTCCTCGCGCGTGTGCGGGGCGTGGTCCGTCGCGACGATGTCGACGGTCCCGTCGGCGACCCGATCGAAGACTGCGAGGCGGCGCTCCTCGCTCCTGAGTGGGGGGTTCATCCGACCGAAGGTCCCCAGGTCGGACAGGTCCTCGCGCGAGAGGAAGAGGTGGTGGGGCGTAACCTCCGTCGTGGCCCCAGTCGCGGTCGCCTGGTCGATGCCCTCGGGCGTGCTCGTGTGGGCGATGTGCAGGGTCGCGCCGACCTCCGTGCCGACCTCGACCGCGCGGGCGACGGCGACGGCCTCCGCTTGCGCCGTCCGGTAGGCCGACCAGGCGTCGGGGTCGTCCCGATCCCTCGCGTCGTCGTCGAAGTACGAGGCGTCCTCCGCGTGGACGGTGACGACGACGTCCTCCTCGGTGGCACGGCGTACTGCGTCCTCGAAGAGCTCCGGATCGATGCCCATGTCACCGGTCGAATCGGCGAGGAACACCTCGCCCAGGGCGAACAGCGGTCGGTCGAACAGGGTGTCGGGGTCCCAGTCCTCGGTCACGCCCCCGTTGATGCCGAAATCGACCAGCGAATCGCGCGCGAACGCTTCTTTCGCGTCGAAGGCCGCACCGTCGACCGTCGGTGGGTCGGTGTTCGGCTGGTCGACGACGGTCGTCACGCCACCGGCCGCCGCGCTGCGTGAGCCGCTGGCCCAGGTCTCCTTGTGCGCGTAGCCCGGCTGGCGGAAGTGGACGTGCGCGTCGATCATGCCGGGGAGCAGTCGCTTCCCGGTGGCATCGCGAAGGGTCTCCCCGTCGAGGTCCGTTCCCACGGCGTCGATACGACCGTCGTCCCCGATGCGGACGTCGCGGACCCGCCCGTCGGCGAGGGTAGCGTTCCGGATAACTCGCATACGCGCTCTCCGCGGGCGGACCGCCTAAATCTGGCGGAGCGGCAGGGCGGTCGGCGATTCGTCACCGGCGAGTGCCGTCTCGAGCGCGGGGATGACGCCCTCGACGTCGCCGCCTGCCAGTTCGACGCTTCCGACCGAGTCCGGGTCGAAGGGCACCCCGAGTGCGTCGTACACGTCGCCGATGACGGTGGCGATCTCCTCGTGGTCGTCGAGCACCAGGACGCCCGAGGTGATGGCGGCGTCGGCGGTGACACGCTGGGCCAGGCCGACGACCTTTCCGCCGTCTTGCAGGGAGTGATCGCCCGGGCAGAAGGAGTTGGGTGGCTCCCCGCGGGTGGCGTCGACGCCGACCGCCCGGAGGGCGCGCTCGACGTCGGCCGTCAGTGCGTCGTATCGGTCGTCGATGCCGGCTCTGCCGTCCTCGATCGGTTCGTACCGGGCGAACGCCACCGTCGTGCCGGTGTACGCGACGGCCCGCCCGCCCACGCTTCGCTCGACGGCAGGGTAGTTGTGGCGTCTCGCTCTGCGGACGGCCTCGTCGTATCCCGACTCGATCGCGTCGCGGCGACCGAACGCCACGTGACGGGGTGGCTGCCAGGCCCGGATGGCGGTCTCCTCGTGCTCGGCAACCCATTCGAGGATACGCCGCGACGTCTCCCGGTCGGTCTCTGCTGTCTTCGCGGTGCCCCGGACCAGACGCATACGTTCCCGTAGGGCTCGGAGGTGATAAACGGTCCCGGTTGCAATACCCGGGTATGGTGACGGTCTCCGCCGAGGTGCTTTCCTCGTTTCCCCGGTTCTCGCGATACAACTCGCCATACCCCGCCCACGACGCCGGAACGGCGGTCGATCTGTACCCCGACAGCGACGACGCGCCGAGTCCCGTCGCCGGCGAGGTCGTCGAGACGCGGACCGTCACGTGTCCCGACCGCTCCTACGCGGCGGCCCACGACCACCTCATCGTCGTCGATACCGGCGAGCACCTGGCTCGCGTGCTCCACGTCGACCCCGGTGTGGAGCCGGGCGAGGTGCTGTCGCTCGGCGACTCGCTGGGTCGACTCGTCAGGTCCGGGTATTTCGCACCGTGGGTCGACAACCACATTCACCTCGGGTTTCGTGACCACGGGACGAACGCCGTCCGCGCGACGGGGTCGCTTCCGCTCTCGGTCGACGTCCCGCTCGAAGCCGTCCCCTGGGATGGCACCGGAACGGTCGTCGACACTGGCGAGACGTACGCCATCCTGGACGCCCCGGCACACCCGGATCCCGGAGCGGTCTTTGCGGGTATCGCCGACGATTCGGGGTCGTTCGTACTCGACGGTGGGCTCCCTCACTACGAGTGGGGCGGCCGACTCGCTACGGAGTCCGCGACCCGGGGGACTGTCCCCGACGGCGGTGACGAATCCGACCCCGTTCACTTCCTGGGCGAACGGGTCGGGACGGCGCAGGGCGAGGTCGTCCACTGGCGCGACGTGACCGTCCTCGCGAACGGTGGTCCGATCTACGGACTCTCCTTCTTCCTCGGTCGTGAGTCCCTCTACGCCAAGCTCATCGACCGGCACCACTCGTTCTCGGTGGGAGCCGACGTGGTCGTCGACATCGAGGCCTGAGAACCGGGTTCGCTCACTCGAACTGGATCGCGTCGCTGATCGTCGTCTCGCCGAACAGCCAGGCCGCGTGCTCGAGGGCGTACTCCCGGTGTTCGGCTTCGATGTAGCCGATCGCGTCCTCGACGAGGACGGGCCGGTAGTCGCGCAGGCCCGCACTGCCGGCGGTGTGGAGCACGCAGACGTTGGCGAGCGTCCCGACGACGAGCAGGTCGTGGATACCGTGGGTCTCGAGGTACCCCTCCAGATCCGTGCGGTAGAACGCGTCGTAGGTGTGTTTCTCGACGACGTGGTCCTCGTCGTGAACGTCCAGTCCGTCGACGATCTCGGCCTCCCAGGACCCCTCGAGGACGTGTTCGCCCCATCTGTCGAACTCGTCGTAGTAGTGGGCGTCCTCGAACTGCGCCGGTGGATGAACGTCTCGCGTGAATACCACCGATGCGCCCGCTGCACGGACTTCCTCGAGGAGGTCGGCGATCGGGCCGATCACGTCCTCACTCGCGGGCGCGTACAGACTACCATCCGGGTGGCAGAAGCCGTTCTGGACGTCGACGACGACGAGGGCGGTGTCGGCAGGATCGAATTTCATGTCTGTGCGTACACACGACCGGGTCAAAGACGTACCGACCGCCGGAGGGGTTTTGTCCCCGGGCCTCCGACCGTTCCACATGCGGCGAGCGCTCGGTCTCTTCGCGCTGGTCTTCCTCGTCGTCATCGCTGGCTGTGCCGGGACGACCTCGCCGGTCGCCCAGGAGACGACGACGTCACCCACGACCACCGATACCGGACCGACCACCGAGGTGGAACCGCCCGACCCACCCACCGATCGGCTCGGGTGGGAGGACGGCTACTGGTACAACGAAACCCTCGACGTCGACCAGACAGATGGGTTGAACGAGTCTGAACGCGATGCCGTCGTCTCCAGGTCCATGGCCAGGGTCGAGCACGTCCGCGGGCTGGAGTTCGACGAACGACCGCCGGTCGAGGTCATCTCGCGAGACGAACACCGCAACCGAACGAACGGGAGCTTCGCCAACACGTCCACGAACGGCACCATCCACCAGGACGTCAAGTTCGAGGCGACCTTCCTGATGGGCGAGAAGACGTCGGCGACGGCCCAGCAGGAAGAAAATCGGGCATCGAGCGTCCTCGGGTACTACTCGCCGAGCGAGGACGAGATCGTCATCGTCTCCGAAAACGCAAAGAACCCACAGATCGACGAGATAACGCTCTCACAGGAGCTCTTTCACGCCCTCCAGGAACACCGATTCAACGTCTCCGAGATGGAGGGCAACACCGAGGAGACCCACAACGCTCGCGCCGGTATCATCGAGGGCGACGGGAACTACGTCGACCATCTCTACGAACAGGAGTGCGAGAACGGTTGGCAGTGCTACGAAGACAGTTCGAGCGGCGGGGACTCGAGTTCGGGTGGGGACACGCACGTCGGCCTCCTCGCGCTTCGCCTCCAGCCGTACAGCGACGGCCCGGTCTTCGTCGAGGAGTTGTACGAGGAGGGCGGCTGGGACGCGGTGAACGCCGTCTACGACGCCCCGCCACAGAGTACCGAGCAGACCATCCACACCGAGAAGTATCGCTCAGACGCGCCGACGGCGGTGACCGTCGAGGACCGGAGTAGCGAGGCGTGGGTGGTCCCGGACCTCGGGAACGGATCGATCGATCACGCTCAGTTCGGCGAGGCCGGGATGTACGTCATGCTCTGGTATCCGAGCTACGTCGAGACCGCGGCGGTTCAGAGCGCCCGGGACGTCGTCATCCCGTACTCGAACTTCTTCGCTCCCGGCAACGAACCGGGCATCGACCAGTACAACTACGCCCACCGATACTCGGCCGGGTGGGACGGGGACCGGCTGGTCCCGTACATGACGAACGAGTCGGCCGAGACGGGCGAGACCGGCTACGTCTGGAAGTCGGTCTGGGACTCCGAAGAACAGGCCCTGGAGTTCGTCGTCGGGTACGACCAGCTCCTGGACTATCACGGCGCCGAGCCGGTGCCCGATCGACCGAACACGTACCGCATCCCCGAGGGCGAGTTCGCTGACGCGTTCCACATCGAGCGATCCGGCGACACGGTGGTCATCGTGAACGCGCCCACCGTCGAGGAACTCGACGAGGTTCGCGAGGGTGCCGGGGCCGAGTAGGCGCGACGAGAGAGGAGCCTTTTTCGCCGGCGACAAGTAACACGGTCGTATGCAAACGTCGCGGAGGGAACAGCGGTGACCGACTTCGACATCATCCCCACGGACGCGATTCGGGACGGTCGGGCGACGGACGCCTACTTCGACCGCACGGTGGCGACGCTAGAGCACGCCGAAAAGAACCCACGGGTCACCGCCGAGGTGACCGCCGACCAGTTCCCAGATGGCGACTTCGAGGTGTTCGCGGGACTCGAGGACGCGGTCTCGCTCCTCGAGGGGGTGCCCGTCGACGTCGACGCGATTCCCGAAGGGACGCTGTTCGACGGCGGGCCGGTCCTGCAGATCACCGGTCGATACCGCGAGTTCGCCCGGTACGAGACCTCCTTGCTCGGCTTTCTCTCTCACGCGAGCGGGATGACGACCCACGCACTGCGGGCCCGTCGGGCCGCCCCGGAATCGACGGTGTTGAGCTTCGGTGCCCGACACGTTCACCCCGCCATCGCGGCGGTCGTGGAGCGCTCCGCGCTGCTCGGCGGACTCGACGGTATCTCGCACGTGGCCGCCGGCGAGATCCTCGGCCACGAGGCGAGCGGGACGATGCCCCACGCGCTGGTCATCTGTTTCGGCCGCGGGAACCAGGAGGCCGCCTGGACGGCGTTCGACGCGGCCGTCGAGGACGACGTCCCACGCGTTGCCCTCTGTGACACCTACTCCGACGAGAAGGACGAGGCCATCCGGGCGGCCGAGACCCTCGAGGGAGCCCTCGACAGCATCCGTCTCGACACGACCGCCTCGCGCCGTGGGGATTTCGAGCACATCGTTCGCGAGACGCGCTGGGAACTCGACGCCCACGGCTACGAGGACGTGGGTATCTTCGTCAGCGGCGGTCTCGGCCCGGCGGAGTTGGGGCGCCTTCGGGAGTACGTGGACGGCTTCGGGGTCGGTGGGTACATCAGCAACGCCGACCCGGTGGACTTCGCGCTGGACATCGTGGAGATCGACGGTGAACCGGCCGCGAAACGGGGGAAACTGACCGGAGCGAAACAGGTGTACCGGACGCCCGAGGGGGCCCACCACGTGGCCCTGGCTGGCGAGGAGGCCCCGGGCGAACCCCTTCTCGAACCGGTGATCCGCGACGGCGACGTGGTGGCCGAGTTCGATCTCGAGGACGCCGCCGATCGCGCGGCCCGGGATGCCGACCGCGTCGGCTTCGCCGCGGACCCGGACGACTAGTTCAGTCGAAGCGGCGCATCACGCTACCGCCCGGGTCGTTCTCCGCGAAGACCGGCCCCCCGATCCTGTAGACTCCAACGTCGTCGTCCATCCAGGCGTCGTTCGGGAGGCCCGCCTTCCGGGCCGTCCGGTCGAGATACTCGTAGACGCCCCAGTCGTTATCGACCGGGACTGTGGGGAACATCCACCCCGCTTTCCCCTGCCCCTCGACGGCGACGCCGTCCCTTCCTACCACGATATCTTCGGTCGGGTCGCTCGTCTCGACGATGCGCTCCGCCACGAAGACGGTCACCGTAATCGAATCCAGTTCCGGCCCCGTCACTGCCGTTCGGGAGTCCTCGCTCGCCGCTTCGATGGCGGCATCGACGATCGCCATTCCGAGTCGTCGCGATCCCGCCTCGAGTGCCTTCGGCGTGTCGTAGGCCCCGGCACACCCCCTGAGTTGCCCTCGCGGTGTCTGCGTCTCGAGTCTGACGAACGCCCCGGAGCGGTCGTAGAAGGCGTCCCGCATACTCCCGGGGTCTTCCCGACGACCGTTTTCCACGAACGCGCGGACCGAGTCCCGCGCCAGTTCGACCGCACGTGTCCCATCCTCGTGGGTCAGTCCGTCCGGCCGTCCCTGTGACCTGGCCATGAATGGAACGTCGTAGGGACGGTACCGACTTCAACCCTTTTATTTCCATTATTGTTCGTTATGGTGTGCCTACTCCGGCGACGTCACCCGTGCCGCACCCGGTTCGAAGGTGAGGACGCGGGTCATTCCGGCTCTGAGGTCTGCGGCGTCCGCCGCGGAGAGACCGACCGTCACCTGTCCCAGGCCGTCACAGTCGACGATGGCCGTTCCGCCGGCGTGGTGGCCGATGACCCGACGCACCGAACAGGGCACCGCGTTCGGCCCCGTCGTCTGTCCTCGACGGTGGAGTGTGACGTCGTCGGGGCGGACGGCCACTGCGACCTCGGAGCGGTCGATCAATCCCACCGCTTCGACGATGGTCGGGCCGACGTCCACGGTCGTCGTCTCGCCGTCGGTGGCCACGACCGTCCCGTAGAAGATGTTCTCCATCCCGAGGAAGTCCGCCACGAAGGCGCTGTTCGGGGCTTCGAAGACGTCCTCGAACCGACCGGCCTGGACGATGCTTCCGTCGTGGACGATGGCGAGTCGATCACCCACCACGGCCGCCTCGTCCTGATCGTGGGTGACGTAGACGACCGGGACGTCCAGATCCGCGAGGACGTCTCTGAGTTCCAGTCTGAGCCGTCGGCGGATCGGGGCGTCGAGACTCGCCAGCGGTTCGTCGAGCAACAGGACGGCGGGCTCCGAGACCAGCGCCCGGGCCAGGGCGACCCGCTGTTTCTCCCCGCCGGAGAGTGTCTCCGGCCGCCGCTCGAGCAGGTCCGTGATGGCCAGCATCTCGGTCGTCTCGGTGACGTCCGCGGTCGGCGCCGCTCCGAACGCCAGGTTCTCCTCGACCGTGAGATGCGGGAACAGCGCGTAGTTCTGGAACACCATCCCCACCTGGCGGTCCTCCGGTGGGAGTCGGTCGATGCGCCGACCGTCGAGGGTGATCACTCCCGTGTCCGGCCGCTCGAAGCCGGCGATCAACTGGAGGAGCGTCGACTTTCCGCTCCCGCTCGGGCCGATGACGGCGGTGACTCCCGGCTCGAAGGTACCGTCGATGGGGCCCAGCGTGAACGACCCGTACGCGATGGAGACGTCCTGCAGTGAGAGACTCATCTCATGAACTCAGCGTGATCCGCTGGCCGACGTACTGGAGGGCGAGGACCACCGTAAAGCCCGTCCCGAGCAGGATGACCACCAGTGGCGCCGTCGCCGCGACGCCGTCGGAGATGAAGGTCACCCAGATCTGGGTGGGCATCGTATGTGGGTGATAGGCGGTCATCATCGTCGCGCCGAACTCGCCGATGGCCCGCGCGAAAGTCAATACGACGCCGGCGAGGATACTCCCCCTGGCCAGCGGGAGCGAAACCCGGCGGAACGTCTCGATCGGCCCCTTGCCGAGGCTCCGGGCCGCCTGTTCGATCTCGCGATCGATCCCTTCGAAGCCAGAACGGGCCGTGATGATGACGAACGGCGAGGCCACGAAGGTCTGGGCGAGGATGATACCGAGGTAACTGCCGGTGAGCGAGATGCCGAACGCGTTGGCCAGGCTTCCGAGCGGCGTCAGCTGACCGAACCCGCTCAACAACATCACCCCGCCGACGACGGGTGGCATCACCAGCGGTAACACGACCAGTGCGTCCACGAACAGCTTCCCCGGGAAGGAGGTCCGGGCGAGCACGTACGCCAGGGGGACGCCGAAGACGGTCGCGATGACCGTCGAGACCGGCGCCGTCAGCACGGAGTACTTGACGGCGTCGAGGACCGCTGGCTCGGCGAACGCCGCGGGCTGGAGGGTATCCGCCCAGGTGAAAAACGAGACGAACGGATACGCCAGGTAGATCAGCAGGACGGCCCCGAGCAGGACGAAGAGGCCGCGTTCCCGCAGGAACTGCGTCCCCGTGCCGTACTCCCCACGGGACAGTCGGCCGATACGGGTGGCGACGCTCATGGGAGCACCTCGTCGGGGACCGGCCCGTTGGGAACCGGGAAGGAGTCGTCGACGATGAGGCCGTTCTCGGCGAGCAGGTGGGCGTTTTCCAGCAGGTACCGGACGAACGCCCGGCCCGCCGCTGGGTTGTTGGCTTCCGTGGAGACTGTGGCGTTGAAGAGAATCGGTTTCCCCTGGACTGTGTGCCCATCGTCCATCTCGTAACTGACCGAGCCGTACTGGTCCGCCAGCGCCGGATTCGAGAAATTGAGCTCGTCCGGGAGCGGGTGGAACTGGAGCCCGTGGTCGATGGCCATGTTCCTGTAGGTGATGGCGGCTACCCGGTCGCCCGTCTCGACGGCCGCGAGCATGTGAGCCTCCTCCGGGTCGACCTGGAGCCCCTCGATGAGCGCATCGGCCAGTCCGGGTTCGTCGTAGTACTGCTCGGCCAGCCTGAACAGCATCACGGTCCGGTAGCCAAGCGGGTCGAGGTCCGGGTCCGACCGGGCGATGGTCGCGTCGGTCTCCACCAGCGCCCGATACCACGGCTGGCCGTCTTCGATGCGGGCCGCGAGGTCGGTGTCCGCCGCGTAGGTGAGGCCGACGCTGTTGGACGCGAACACCACGTCCCACTCGCTTTTGGGCGTCTCGCCCTTCTGGAGTTTATCGCGCAACAGTCGGTGGTCCGCACTCACGATGACGTCGGGTCGTTTCTGTCCCTCCAGGACCATCCGCATGACGGCGTTCGAGCCGTGAAACTCCCCGCGGTACTCGTACCCCGTTGCCTCCGCGAACCGCGGTCCGACGACGTCGTTGAACACGACTGCCAGTGACCCCGCAGAGAGGACCGACACCCGCTCACTCGCCCCGGACCCCGCACAGCCGGCTAGCGTGCCGATGCCGAGGGCACCGCCCGCCGCGAGCACCTCGCGTCTCGTCACGGTGTCCGTTCCGTTCATACCTGAAGTGAATGGTTGTGGTTTATTTATCCCTTTCCAGAACCCATTCTCACTCACTTCGTTCGAGGCGCCCCGGTCCACGTAACGTGAATCGGCCACCCCACCGGTATATAGGGGTGTCTGACCGACCGAACCGCTTAGGTGTCGTGGCCGCCTTCGTCTCGACGGCAGCGGGCGCCCGGCCCCCGTGCGCGCTGGCGCATGAGGAAAGTCCCCCCACCGTCGGGCAGGCGACCGGGTGCAAACCCGGGGCGGGAGACCGCGGGGCCCTGGAACAGAAACGACACGTCTCCGTCCGACCGATGCGGTGTGCGACTCCGGTCCGAGTTTCGACGAGGATCGGACAGTTAACCCACCGAGGGCCGACGACGGAGGATCGATGGAACGGCCATCCCTCGCCGGTGCAAGTCCGCGCGGACAAGGTAGCCCGACGAGCGCGCGGATGCTGAGCCGAATGCCGGGTCGAAACAGAAGGGGGCTTACGACCCGCAGCCAGACCCACTTTTTCCTGCGCGAGCGGCTGCGTTGCTCGCTGGGAAAAACTTGGGGAAAAACCCGTCCTCACCCCCTTCGGGGGTTCGTCGGGCCGAGCGCGAAGCGCTCGGGGAATCGGCGGCCGTCACACGAGCGACCGGGGGAAGCGAGTGTGACTCAGCGAGAGCGTTGCTCTCGCGCGATACCGGGTCCTGACGGACCACTCGGTCGCCGAATGCTTTTCCCACTGTGACACACTCTCGACGCCAAAACTTCTTATACCAACATCGGGCCACCCTGGGCCATGCTGTAAGGACTGGCTCGGGTGTGGACGAGGCGGGAGCGCGGTGTCCCACCCCGAGTATCGACACACCGCCTGTTCGCCACTATGCAAAGGTCACGTTCTGTTCCAGTTCGAACTCCACCGTCCCGTCGACGGTGTACGTGGTGAAGGTCCCACCGTCCAGGTCGTAGTCGACGTCGACGGCGAGTTCGACCGGCCACTCGTCGTCGAACGACCGGAGGAACCACTCGATGGTCACGGTTCCGCGGCCCACCTCCTCGATATCCGGCACGGCGAACTGCCTGCCGTCGCTGTTCTCGTCGCGGGAGAAGTGGACGGCAGGGAAATCTCTCGACGGTGCCGCGAGGTACACTTCTGGCGCGGGTACGGCGGGCTCTCGCGTCCGAACGGTCACCGAGAGGTCCTCCACGGTCGTCTTCGCCCGGTGCCAGATGGACAGCTGCATCCGGATGAGCCCCTGGTCGGTGACGGGGCCATACTGCACAGAGGTGACTGCGACGCGGCCGTCGTCGTCCCGATAGACGAGGTGGGTCTCGGTGTCCGCATCCTTGACCGTTGGATCCGTCATCCGAGTGGTCGTCGATGGGACCGAACAGCCGGCGAGCGCGCCGACGCCCGCGGTTCCGAAGGCCGCGAGATACGTTCGTCGCTCCATACCGGACGGTCCGGCCGCTGACCGATAATCTCCCCGGTGACTACGATCGGCGTTTGAGTTACGCGTCCTCGAACCCGTCCTCCCAGCGGAACCGGCCGTTGCGCTGGACGACCTCGTCGTCGACGAGCATCCGGGCGTCCTCGGACGTGTCCGTGATCATGTCGACGTGGACGGCACTCTGGTTGCCCGTCTCCCCCTCGGGCAGGGTGGCGTCGTAGGCCCGTCCCAGCGCGAGGTGGACGGTCTCGCCCATCTTCTCGTCGAAGAGGATGTTGTCGGTGACCCGGTCGATACCGCGGTTCATCCCGATGCCGAGCTCGCCGAGCCGTCGCGCTCCCGCGTCGGTCTCGACGGTTTCGGTGACGACTGCCTCTCCCTGTGCGGCCGACCAGTCGACCACCTCGCCGTCCTCGAAGGTGAGCCGGACGTCTTGGACGCGCCGACCGTCGATGGTCATCGGCACGTCGAACAGGACCGTCCCCTCGGTGGCGTACGGCGCGGTGAACACCTCGCCGCTCGGGAGATTGTGCGAGTCGTAGGCGACGGAGGCGGCGCTGTTGACCGCAGTCCGTCCCTCGATGGCCATCGTCAGATCCGTCTCCGCTTTGATCAGTCTGACTTCGCTGCCGTCGTCGAGGACGTCTTTCAGTCGGTCCATCTCCCCGGCGAGTGCCTCCCAGTCGCGGAGGACCGCGCCGTAGACGAAGTCCTGGTAGGCCCGGTAGGACATCCCGGCCTGCTGGGCGAGCGACCGCGTCGGATGCTGGGTCGATACCCAGTCGGTGTCCATCCGGGCTTCGCGGATCCCCGCCCGGGACCGGCGGTACTCCTGTCTGGTCTCTCCGGGAACGTCGGCCAGCTCGGCGGTGTTCCGGCCACCGCCGAGGAGCAGGACGCTGTCCGCGTTTCGATACAGCGCGAGTTCGTGGGCCGGATCCTCGTCGAACTCCCTCTCGCGGGCGTCGAGGTAGGCGCTCTGCAGTTCGGTAGCGGCGTTGATAATCACCGGGTTCGCTCCCCGTTCCCCGAGCACCTCGAGGACGGCGACCCCGAGGTCGTGAGCCGCCGGCCCGACCGACACGACGACGTCGTCGCCGGCGTCGATACGGGCGCTCCAGTCGACGAGGACGGTCGCGTGCTCCCTGACTCGTTCGTCCATACCGGCTGCTTACGCTGGCGCCGAGAAAGGCCTCCCGGACCTACGACCGGTCGATCCGGGTCGCGGCAGTCCGCAAGTCTTCCGGCGTATTGACGTTGAAGAACGTGTCGGTGGACGCCACGGCGTCCGGATTCCAGACGACGACGTGATTGAGCTCGAAGGCGGGTTCGATCGGGCGTTCGACGCCGCCTTCGAGCGCGTCGTCGAGCGCGTCGACGAACGGCTCGACGGCGTAGACTGCCTGCAGCGGCTGATACCACCCCTCGTCCTGTCGCGGGAGCGCCGCCTCGACCTGCGCGGCCCGATCGAAGAGAAAGGCGAGGAAGTCCCGGTCGACGAAGGGCATATCGCAGGCCAGAACCACCGCGTACCGCCCGTTCGCGGCGTCGAGTCCGCGCCGCATTCCGGCCAGCGGTCCCGCGTTCGGCCGCTCGTCGGGGGCAACGGTGACGGCCGTGTCCTCGAAGACGGCGTCCAGCTGTGATCGCTGGCGTGGGTGACAGTTGACGACGACCTCGTCGACGACCGGATCGACGCGGTCGGTCACGTGCCGGACGAGCGGGCGGCCGGCGAGGTCGGCGAACACTTTATCCTGGTCGCCGAACCGCTTCGAGGCACCGCCACAGACGACGACCGCGGTGCGGGCGACCGTCTCAGACATCGGTTGGGGTGGCCGTTCGCGGGTGCGACCGACTGACTGCCCCTCGGTCGTCGATCAGGTCGCCGAGACCCAGCCGTTCGAGGGTTCCCGGCTCGATACCCTCGTCGGTCCACCCGCGCAGATCGTAGTAGCGTTCTCGCATCGTCGCGAGTTCGTCTGCGGAGAACGATAGCTCCGGCAAGTCGGTGCCGGCCGGCGACCCCTGGATCGGCTGGCGGAGTCGGTCGGGCAGGTCGTCGTGATCGACCGTGAACCCTTCCCGGGCCGCGAAAATCTTCCCGAGTGTGAAGTTTCGCTCGCCGATGCGCAGGGAGGCATCGACGTCCAGGTCTAGCCCGGTGGTGGCCGCGACGAGACTGACGATGTCCCGGTAGTTCCGGTCGCGCCCGACCGTGGTCACGAGGTGTGAACAGAACACGAGCGAGTTCACGAAGCTCTGGGCGTTCTCGAAGACGATCACCGCTTCCGGTTTCCCCGTCGTCTCGGCCATGGCCAGGCCGGTGTCGACGGGGAGCGCCGTCTCCACGGCCGCCCGCTCCAGCAGTGCGTCGTCGAACCCCTCGGTGTGGGTACCGCCGCGCGGCGAGACCGCCGCCGAGAGTCCAACCCCCTTCTTGCCCCGGGGATCGTGCATACTCGCCGGCGCGCCCTTGATATGAGCGACGCCGCCGTCCAGTTCGAGGGCGTCCTCGGTCGCCTTCGGGCCGTCAGCCAGGACCACGCCGATCCCCTCGCGGTGGGCGATCTTCTCGATCAGTTCGAGGATCGCCCGGGAATCGCCCCACTCGTAGCGCTCCGTGGCCTCCATGGCCGCCGCGATGGCGTGACCCGTACCGATCGTATCCAGGCCGTAGGCGTTACAGCGGCGATTCGCCTCGGTGATCGTCGCGAGGTCGTCGTTCATCACGAGGCTGCCGAAGGAGACGATAGTCTCGTACTCCGGGCCGCCGGTTCGCACGGTCTCCTCGTCGATCGTCGTCGAGACCGTGTTCTTGCACTTCACCGGGCAGTTGACACAGCCGTGTTGGTCGACGGTGAGCCCATCGAGGGCTGCACCGCCGATCTCGGCCGCTCCCTCGAACGAGCCGTCCGCGAAGTTCTTCGTCGGGAGCATTCCTCGCTCGTTCAGGATCTCGACGTTGGTCGTCGTCCCGAACTCGCCCCAGGCCATCAGGCGGTCGTTCTCCCGGAGCGACCGCATGAACGCGGTCCGCTCTTCCTGCAGGCGGTCGGGATCCGCGATCGGTGGCGGCGTCGAACCCCCGACCACGACGCCTTTGAGCCGTTTGGCACCCATGACGGCCGCCAGCCCCCGCCCGGCGGCGGCCCGGGCGTCGTCCGTGATGATGGCGGCGATGCGAACCTGTCGCTCGCCGGCCGGTCCGATGCAGGCGGCCGATCGGGCGCCCGGAGCGAGGTCGCCGGTACAGTCGTCCACCCGCCGACCCCACTGGTCCGCCGCGGGACGCAACGCGGGGTCGCCATCGGTCACTTCGAGGACGACCGGTTCGTCCGCGGTACCCCGGATAACCACGCCGTCGAACCCGGAGAGCGCGAGCTGCCGTCCGAACCGGCCGCCAGCGAAGGACTCGCCGAGACTGCCGGTGAGTGGCGATTTACTTCCGACCCAGACCCGGGACGCCCCAGGGACCCCCGTTCCGGTCAGCGGCCCGGTGGTGAAGACCAGCGTGTTCTCGGGACCCAGTGGATCGACGTCCGCCGACTGCCGCTCGAGCAGGAGCCGAATTCCGAGGCCGCGGCCACCCAGGTGGTCGCTGAGCCAGCGGTCCGGAATCCCGACGGTCTCGACGGTGCGGTCGTCGAGGTCGACTGCCAGGAGGTTACCGTGGAATCCGTCCATCGGTTGGGCGTCCCTCCATCGTTCTACATGACGGGCACACCTCGAGGTCGAGCGCCTCGAGGCTCGCATCGTCGAGTCGGTCGCGCATCGCGTCCAGTCCGGACTGCGATGCGAACGGTTCCCCACACACTCGACACTCCACGCGGTCCTGCTCGACGACCGTCCGAGTGTCTCCGAGCGATCCCGCTTCGACGGTGATCGTCTCCGTGACCGTGATGGCGTCTTCCGGACAGCCGGTCTCGCAGAGCCCACAGCCGACACAGGCCGCCGGATCGAAGGACAGCGTGCCGTCGGACTGGGTGAGTGCACCGGTCGGACAGAGGTTGTCACAGGTATCACAGAGCGTGCACGCCGACTCCTCGACGGCCACCTCTCCCACTCCCGGTGCAGTCACGGTCACCGTCCCACCGCCCTGGTCGGCGACCATCGCCACGGTGGCATCCCGGCCGAGCGCGTGTCGGGAGTCGAGGGAGACGGCACCGGTCTCGGCCGCTTCGCGGGCGTCGGACGGCAGCATCGTGGACAGCGTCTCGGCGAGGCCGGCCGGCGAGGCGGTATCGGCGACGTGGACGCGTTCGCCGACGCCGATATCCGCGAGCGCGCGGTTCGCCGACCGGGCGGTTTCCGTCACGGGGTCGAGGGGCCGTTCGGGGTCGCTCGCCAACAATACGCCGTCGGCACCGAGTGCGACCACGTACTCGGCGACTGCGTCGGGAACGGCCAGCACGTTCGGCACCGTGATCGGAATCACCGGTGGGGTCGGCCGTCCGGTTAGCGCCGCCTCGAACGCCGGCCGAACGCCGTCACTGACGAAGGCGACGGCGAAGGGAACCGGTTCGGTGCCGCGCGACAGCAACCCCCCACCGATCTCGTGTGTCTCGAGGAGCGGCCCGACGGCGTCGCGGACCATCCTCGCGTGGGTGGCGACGTCGAATGTCCGGGTGGGCTCGATCGAATCGGTGGGACAGACAGACACGCAGGTGCCACAGGCGACACAGCGGTCCGGCCTGATCCGTACGCCGCCATCGCCGGCGATCGAGACCTCGATTGCGTCGTTCGGACAGGCCGCCTCGCAGGCTGAACAGCCGGCCTGGCCGTTCCGACCGACCGCACAGGTCTCGGCGTCGACGGTGACCGGTTCGGCGTGTCGACGGTCGGCCGCCTCGCGCACCGCCGCCGTGACGCCGGCGCTCTCGGTGTGCATCCAGATGGTGTCCGCCAGATCGCCGTCGTACTCCGGCCACACGATCTGGTCGGCGGCGAGCGTGTCCGTGTACGGGTCGTCGGCCGGGCGGATCGCGTCGACGGGACAGACTCCGCCGATCGGTTCGTCGGTTTCGACGGCGACCGGGACGTTCGTGGTGGCCTCGGGATACTGTCTGAGACAGCGCCCACAGCCGGTGCAGTCCGGCGTCACGCGACTGGAGACGGTGAGTTCGTACCCGCTTTCGGCCTGGGTGACGTCGACGACCGTTCCGGGTCGAACCGCAACGTCGTTCGGCATCGACGCTGCGGAGAGTTCCCGACCGTCGGCGAGTAGCGTGACGTCGGCGACCGCGGCCAGATCGGTGGCCGCCGTCGGATCGCCGACCACCACGACGTCGTCGCGTTCGTCGGCCGTCTCGTGAACGAAGTCGGCGCGGTCGGGCATCGCCGCGAGCTCGGCATTACCCGCGCCGGCGACGATCGCGGTCGCCTGTGGTTCTTGCTGGCCGGCACCCAGGTACGGGCTGATCGTCGCCGTCTGAATGTCGGCGTCCTCGAGCGCCGCGCGGAACGACTCGCGGATCGGATCGTCGCCAGCGATCAGGAGCACCGCATCCGGATCGGCGTCGAGGACTCGGTCCCTGAGGTCCGCCGCGTGGGCCGATAGTGATGGGGTCGTCACCGTCTCGGCCGCGGTCAGGGCCCCGGCGACCGCCTCTCTATCGATAGCCGCGGTGCCCCGGCAGTCACTCACGACGGCGACGACGTGGCTCATCGATCGACCTCCAGCCTGTCCATGTCGACGGCGACCAGTCCCGCCGCGACGTCGGCCACGGCTGGGTAGAACGGGCCGTCGGCCGTTTCCCGGACGTCCGCGGCCAGCGCGTCGAACCAGTCACCGTGTGCCGCGAGGAACCGAACTTTCGCGTCGGGATCGCTCGCCGCTCGGTTGGAGAGTTCCCGGAGCGCGGCGAGTTCTACGGCCGCGTGGTCGGCTTCCTCTTTGAGGTCGGCCGCCGGTTCGATACCCAGTGCGTCGTAGTCCCGGGACACCGCTGCGAGTGGTTCGCCGAGGAAGTCGCCGGCGTACCAGGATTCGTGGATCTGGAGTTGCGGTCGCGGGCCCACGAACAGGCGCGTGTACTCGGTCGCCAGGCGATCTGCCTCCTCGGCGGGGTCCTCGACCCCGTCGGCCCACGTCCGAAGCGCCTCGAGGCCGGCAGCGAGTCGATCGTCCGGCGCGACGGCCGGGTCCGGGAGTGCACCGTCGTGCAGCGTACGGACCCACGCCTCCGTCGGTGGATCCGCGAAGGCGGTGGCGGCGAAGTCGTATAGCTGGGCGAGCGTCGATTCCGCGTCGGGGTCAGTTGTGGGAGTCATAGGTCAGTGTCTCCGGTGAGTCGCAGGGAGAGGCCGTAGAACAGGGCGAGCAGTCCGGCCAGGAGGACGATCGCCACCAGATTCAATCCGATCGTCCAGACGAACCCGAGGCTGCCGCCCATGAGTGCGCCGGGTTCGAGGTCGAATAGCAGCGTCTCCCCGGTGCCTGGCAGGGGTGCCAGCACGCGGTCCAGAACGATCCCGGAGTAGACGACGGCGAAGACGACGAGGACGCCGATGGCGCCGGCGACCTCTGGTGTCCGACGAGCCGTGGACCCGCCGTCGGCGGCGACGCGGCCGTCACCGACCCAGTCGGCCCACTCCTTGCGGGCGCGTTCGACCGAAACGCGGCCCGTGAACATGGACTCGTCCAGGGGGAATTCGACCATGTGGGTGTCCCAGAGATGGTAGGTCACGCCCATCAGCAGCGTGTAGGCGACCACTGCGTGCACGTCGCTGACGATCAAAAACGACGGCTTGTAGGCCAGTAGCAATCCAGGGAAGGTCAACACCAGTCCGGTGGCGACCAGGACGAGGGACTCCGCGGCGATGATCAGGATCTCCGATTTCTGGATCCAGGTGTACTTCCCCGCGGTCGGTTTGGGGCCCACGCCGACGGCCCACTTCGCGTAGGCGATGGCTTCGCGAACGGTCTCGCCGTCCGGGAGCCAGGCGGTGGGAACGTCGCCGGTAAAAAGCCCCAGCAGGACGTAAAACGCGTAGTAGAGGAGGACGACGAAGAGGAGAACCCCCACCAGCACGTGGACCAGGATCAGATTGTCGCTCCCGACGAGCGCCGCGATCCACCCGACGTGGCTCCCGAAGGTGATGCCCAGTCCCGTCAGCAGCAGGGATAGGATCGAGGCCGCCAGCAGGAGGTGGACGTACACCTGGACGCCGGTGAACCGCACCAATCCGCCGGTATCCGCGTGGCCGTCGCTCATGCGATCGCCTCCGTGTCGGACCGTTTGAGGCCGAGGAGCAGGAGGACGGACACTCCGGCGACCACGCCGGTCACGTACAGCCCGACGATTCCCCGCGCGAGCAGCCACGTGCCAGTGTACGCCTCGTACTGGGCGGGCTGGCCGGCGACGGTCGCGAGCGTATCACGCATCCAGACGCCGGTCGTGAGACCGGGTGCGGCGGCGTCCAGGGCGAACAACACCACGCCGGCGACGATGACCGCTCCGGAGGCCGCCACGGCGTGTCTGAGTGTCTTGGTGTTCATCGTTCGGTAATGGGAGAGTCGAGTCAGTCACTTCCCACGCCGAAGACGACCTCGGACTCCGCGGCGCTGAAGGCGGTCTCGCTCCCGCGACTGCGGAGCTCGGAGGCGATCTCCCCCGGCGTCCCGAAGACCAGGGCGTCCGTCGGACAGGTCTCCACGCAGGCCGGCTCCTCGCCGTCTTCGAGGCGATCGACACAGGTCGTACACTTGTCCATGGTCCCGGCCCCGCCGGTAGTGGCCGATTCCTCGGGGTACTGGGGGGCGCCGAACGGACAGGCCCACGAACAGTACGAACAGCCGATACAGGTGTCCTGGTCGACCTGCACGAGACCGTGCTCGTCGCGGTGGAGGGCGTCGGTCGGACACACGTCGATACAGGGCGCCTCCTCGCAGTTATAGCACTGCATCGGCGTGTGGGACTCGCCGCCCGAATAGCGGGTCCCCTCCTCGCCCTCGTTGTGGGTCACGACCTCGATACGCTCGGCCGAGTGGGGGACGTCCCACTCGACCTTGCAGGCGACCTCACAGCCGCCGCAGTCGATACAGCGGTCGCCGTCGGGAACGACGCGCAGCGTCATTCGCCATCACCTCCGAGCGGGGTGCGGACGTATCCCTTCTCCTGCTGGAAGGCGAGCTGTTCGTCCGGGAGGTCGGGGATCTGGTCCGCGCTCGCCTTCTCGACGAGCGCGAGGTTCGCTTTCGTCTCTTGCATCATCGTCTGTGGGTCGTAGCCGTCGGAGGTGCCGATGTTGGCCGAGTCCCCGATGGCCAGCGGCTCGAGACCGTCGGGATACCGATCGGCGAGCGATTCGCCTTCGAAGACGCCGCCCCAGTGGAACGGGAGGAAGATCTCCTCCTGGTTGACCCGCTCGGTGACCTTCGCCTGGACGACGATCGTTCCGCGGTCGGTGCCGACCGTGATCCACTCGCCGGTCTCCACGCCGATCTCGTTGGCGACCGCCGGGTTGAGCTCGGCGTACATCATCGGTGCACGCTCGGCGGTGTACGGGTTGTTTCGGGTCTCCGCGCCGCCGCCGGTGTGCTCGACCTGCCGGCCGGTCGTCATGATCAGCGGTCGCTCGTCGACCATGTTCAGCCGCTCGCGCTGGTTGCCCGCGTTGTCGAGGTTGACCCGATAGAGGTCCTCCAGGCGGTCGTAGTTGGGATACTCCTCGGCCAGGTCGGGGCGGGGGGTCTCGACGGGTTCGCGGTGGATGGGGACCGGATCGTGGAGGTTCTCCGCCGTCATTCGGGCCCGTCCACGACCGGTCGGGGGATCGGGCTGTTCGGCGTCGAACTCGCTGTACTCCTCGGGGTCGACGTCGTGGCCCGCTTCGGCGAGGGCCTTCGCGGCGTCGTAGACCGACATGTCCTCGCGTTCGGCGTACTCGATCGGGATGGTCTTGGCCGCCGGCGTCTCCGGGTCCGGCAGGACGGTATGCCACATCGGGTACTGCGGAACGCCCTCGACGGTGCCGTCGTACCAGTCCGGTTCGTAGGGCTCGCGGAGCAGCGTCCCGGCGGGTCCCTCCGTTCCCCAGCGGGCACGGAAGTCGAGGCCACCTTCGGCGGGCGGTTTGCTGTCGTCGTAGAGGATGGGCGTGCCCGGGTGCTCGTCGTGCCACGAGGGCCATGGCAGCCCGAAGTAATCGCCGGCCAGCGGGTGGTCGTCGGTGACCTCTGCCTTGAGGTCGTCCGAGCTGAATACGCCCGCGTTCTCCATATGGGCCTTGATCCGCTCGGGCGTCTGTCCGATCATGCCGATCGTCCGCATGCCGAGGTTCCACTCGCGGGTGACGTCTTCGACCTCCTCGTAATCGAAGTGCTCGCCGAAGCCCAGTCGGTCGGCGAGATCCTGCATGATCTCGAAGTCCGTCCGGGAGTTGTGTCGCGGGGTGACCGCCCGCGAGCGCCACTGGATCGACCGGTTGGAGTTCGTAACGCTGCCCTCGGCCTCGAGCTGGGTCGCGGCGGGCAACAGGTAGATGCCGTCGTCCCGGTCCGGCAGCGAGGAGGTCAACGCGGGGTAGGGATCGACGCCCACGATGATATCCATGTTCTCCATGGCCTCCTTCATGCGTTTCATCTCGCTGATGGAGTTCAGCGAGTGCCCCCAGATGACGGCGGCCTTCAGCGGGTTCGGCTGGTGGAAGTCGGTACCCGCCTCGGCGTCGGGGTGGGCGGCCTCGTACCACCGCGAGACCGTGAGGCCGTTTTTCTCCATCAGATCGGTGCTGTGGAACCGCGAGCGCATGTCCTCGTAGGACGTCGACCCGCTGGTGCTCGGCGTCTGGTCCCAGACCGACGACCAGTGGTCCCAGGCGCCCGCCCCGAGCCCGTAATACCCGGGGAGCGTATGCGAGAGGATACACGTGTCCGTCGCGCCCTGGACGTTGTCGTGCCCACGGAGCGGGTTCGCCCCGCCGCCCGACTGCGCGGCGTGTCCCAGCGCGAGGTTGAGGATGGCGTAGACGCGGATGTTCTGGGTGCCATTGGTGTGCTGGGTCGCGCCCATCGCCCAGTCGACGGTACTCGATTCGGCGTTCGCCAGCGTCTCGGCGACGGATTTGAGGTCCGCGACGTCGACCCAGGTGATGTCGGAGACGGTCTCCAGGTCGTACTCGCGAATGGTCTCCTTGACGTCTTTCCACCCGTAGACCCGGTCGCGGATGAACGCCTCGTCGTGGGCCTCGAGGTTGAAGACGATGTGATAGAGCAGGCCGTAGATGAAGGGGACGTCCGTGCCAGGGCGGAACCGGACGAACTCGTCGGACTGCGCGGACGTCTTCGTAAAGCGGGGCTCCGCATTGATGACGGTGCCGCCGTTGCGCTGGGCCGCCTGCACGTACTGCATCATCACCGGGTGTGACTCGGTGGTGTTGTGCCCGATGATGAGGGTGGCGTCCTGGTGCTGGAAGTCGTTGATCGGGTTGGTCTGGGCGCCAAAGCCCCAGGTGTTCGCGAGACCGGCGACGGTGGTAGAGTGACAGATACGGGCCTGATGGTCCACGTTGTTCGTCCCGTAGAAGGCCGCGAACTTGCGGAACATGTAGGCCTCTTCGTTGCTGACCTTCGCCGACCCCATCCAGAAGGTGCTGTCCGGACCGTACTCTTCACGCACCCGCGAGAGTTCGCTGGCGATGTCGTCGAGGGCCTCCTCCCAGCTGACCGGGACCCACTCGCCGTTCTCCTTTTTCATCGGCTCTTTGAGCCGGGTCTCGGAGTTGACGGTGTCCACGAGGCTCGCGCCCTTCGCACAGAGTCCGCCCTGGTTGATCGGGTGGTCGTTCCAGGTTTGCTGGCCCACGACCGCGTCCTCTTCGACCTCCATCTTGAGACCGCAGCCGACCGCGCAGTGCGTACAGATGGTCTTGACGGTTTCGGGGTCGGCGGACCCCGTCTCGCCCGCGTCGTCGTCTTCGGTGCCACTTTCGGCCAGAACTCGTCCGCTACCCGCGGCAGCGGCCAGCGCCGTACCGCTAGCCGCTTTGAGGAAGTTCCGGCGTTCGAGTTCGAGACTCGACATACAGTGCATTAGTTTTGCCTAACGCCCCATAGTATTGAGTCCAATATACAATGGTCATTTAATATGCGGTACGAAATTCGGCAGAAAATACCATACAGCGGCACGATTCCGATTCACCACCTTCTACGGCCCGTTAATATTGTACAATACTCCCAATCATAATGGAGGTTTCATTCGAATCCAGTTACGATGCGTCGAGTGCGGCGAAAACGTGTCCATTTATCGTTACGCCGGGACGTGGGCGCTCGTCGGTGTTGTGGTCTTGTACGAGACCTGGGGGCGACATCGGCGTCTCTGCCGCGATTCTCGATAGAATATTCGTGATATTCAATCGCGATGCGATCCGATTCCGTACGACAAGAGTGAGCGGGCAGCGGTGAACGTCGGCGACCGGCCAGACTAGGGGAAGACGAGGACGGTCCCGAAGGCGACGTCGATGACCGCGACCTCCTCGCCGCTCCCGGCCCGGAACTCCTCTTCGACGGCGACCATATCCCGGTCGAGTTCGACGACCTCGTCGCCGATGTCGACCTCGAAGGCACCGCCGCTATCGAGGCTGGCCTGGACCTCGGCCGGATCCGCCGCCTGTAACGCCGCCATGACGTCGCCGGCCTTCGACCGGAACTCGGGACCGATCTTCGATTCGTCGGGGTCGACCTCGACCGGCGTCAACTCGACGTCCGGGCGCCCCTCCATCATCCGGATCGGGGCGTTGACCGTCTCGCTCAGGTCGTAGGTGTCGACGCCCCGCTCGCGCGGTTCGTCGAAGTAGACCTCGACCCGTTCGAGGTCGGCGTTGAGGGGCAACCCTTGTTCGGATTTCCAGGCGCGGATCTCGCGGGCGGTCTCCGCGATGATCGCCCCGGCTTCCTCTGCGTCCTCGTCGGTGACGTCGATCTGTGGCCACGTCGCGGCATGGACGCTTCCCTCGGTGCCCGGCAGGTGGTGCCAGAGCTCGTCGGTGATGTGTGGGCTGAACGGCGAGAGCATGCGGAGTGCGGCCGAGATGACGGTGTAGAGGGCCTTGCGTGCCGCGTCGCGCTCGCCGGGTCGCCCGCCGTACAGTCGTCCCTTCACGAGCTCGACGTAGTCGTCGGCGAGGTCGCTCCAGACGAACTCTCGGACCTGCTGGAGGGCCGCGTCGTAGCGGTACTCCTCCATCTGCGCTTCGACGTCCGCGGCGACCTGGGTCGCCTTCGAGAGGATCCAGCGGTCCGCGTCGCGGTAGGCCGGGTCCTGGATGTCGGCGGTGTCCGCATCGAAGTGGCCGTTGGCGAAGCGGACGATGTTCCAGAGTTTCGTAAGGAACCGCGAGGCGGCGGTGACTTCCTTCCACTGGAACTGCACGTCGCTCCCTGGCTGGCCGCCCAGGGCGAGCGCCTGGCGGACGGCGTCCGCGGAGTGCTCCTCGATGGCCTCGTCGGGCTGGACGACGTTGCCCCGCGACTTGCTCATCTTGTTCCCGTCCGGCCCGAAGACCATCCCATTGATCAGGATGGTCTCCCAGGGCTTCTCGCCCGTCAGGCCGCCGGTCCGCAGGAGGGTGTAGAACGCCCAGGTGCGAATGATGTCGTGTCCCTGTGGGCGCAGGGAGACCGGTTCGAACTCATCGAGACCGAGGTCGTCCGGCCACCCGGAGACGTGCAGCGGCGTGATCGAGGAGTCCATCCAGGTGTCCATCACGTCGCTCTCGCCGGCCCAGGACTCGCCGCCGCACTCTGGGCAGGCGTCGATCGCGGGTTCGGCATCGGTCGGGTCGACCGGGAGTTCGTCCCCGTCCGCGATGTGCCAGTGGCCACACTCCTCGCACTGCCAGGCGGGGATCGGCGTCGCGAACACGCGCTGGCGGGAGATGACCCAGTCCCAGTCCATCCCCTCGGTCCACTCCTCGAGGCGGGCGTACATGTGCTCGGGGATCCACTCGACCTCCCGGGCCTTCTCGAGGATCTCCTCTTTGCGCACCTCGACGAACCACTGGTCTTTCGAGAGGATCTCGATTGGCGTATCACACCGCCAGCAGGTGCCGACGGACTGCTCGACCGGTTCGCTGCCCTCGAGCACGCCCGCTGCGTCGAGGTCTTTCGGAATCTGTGCTTTGGCTTCGTCGATGGTCAGCCCTTCGTACTCGCCCGCCTCGGCGGAGAGGGTGCCGTCTTCGGTCAGCACCGAACGGAGTTCGAGGTCGTACTCGGCCCACCAGGTGACGTCCTGTTTGTCCCCGAACGTCGAGATCATCACGGCGCCGGATCCGAAGTCCGGGTCGACCTCTTCGTCCTCGATGATCTCGATCTCCTGGCCGAACAGGGGTACCTCGACGGTGTCGCCCACCCGTCCGTCGTAGCGTTCGTCGTCGGGATGGACGGCGACGGCCCCGGTCGCGGCGAGCAGTTCCGGGCGGGTCGTGGCGATGACGACGTCCTCGCCGTCGACGCCGGGGAACGTGATGTCGTAGAGTGTGCCCTCACGGTCCTCGTTTTCCACCTCGGCGTCGGCGATGGCGGTCTGACACCGCGGACACCAGTTGACGGGGTGTTCGTCGCGGTAGACGTACTCGTCGTCGGCCATGGCGACGAACGACCGCTGGGTCTTCTCCCAGTAGGAGTCGTCCATCGTACGGAACTCCGCCGACCAGTCCTGGGAGAACCCCAGTTCGATCATCGTCTCCTTCATCGAGTCGATCTGGGTCTCCGTCTGCTCGACGCACATCTCCCGAAACTCCTCTCGGGGAACGTCCGTCCGGTGGATGTCGTGGATCTCCTCGACTTTGACCTCGGTGGGGAGGCCGTGGCAGTCCCATCCCTGCGGGAAGAGCACGTCCTCGCCCTTGAGGCGGTGATACCGGGCGGCGAAGTCCATGTACGACCAGTTCAGCCCGTGGCCGATGTGGAGGTCGCCGGTCGGGTAGGGCGGGGGCGTGTCGACGATGTAGTCGGTCGCGCCCGTGTCGGTGTACTCGTAGACGTCGGAGTCCTGCCACGCCCGTTGCCACTTCGGCTCGATCTCGTTCGGTTCGTACTCGGCTGGAATGTCGTCAGTCATGGATTGAGGGGTCCGGATTCGTCGCTGCCCGTGGAGTGCCCGAGAGAATCGCGCGTCACCGTTGACTGCGCGAGCCTATCGACGTACTACGGCGGATGCAACGACGCGCATACTCGCATCACACGCGCGCCCGCTGATAAAGATTGCCGTCTCGGACAGGCGTGGCCCTCGGTGTGGCCCCGTTCGGACAGCATGCGTGACCGACCCTCGCGGACAGTCCAGATTCACGGCTGCCCGAAACTGGACCCCCGTTCTCCAGTTGCGGGTGGTCATGAGTATACGATGCGGCCGACTCATCAAGACGGCGACCAGGACCGTGCTCGTCGGGCTGGTTGTCGGGGGTACGTGTTCCGACGACAGTGGGCAGCCACGACGACTGAACGCGAACAGACCACCAGTGTTGCCCCTGCCGAGAGCACCGTCGTCACCGACGGTGCAGTCCGACGGTTCGAATCAGGTCAGCACCCCGTCCGGCCAGGAGTCGGCCAAACGTATCGGAAAACGATTACAATCATAGAATTGGTAAATACACGGAGAAGGGGTCGGATCGAGTGATCGCCATCGAGGACAGCCGACCTCTCGTTCCGGAGTACGCCGCGATGTCCGACTCCACCGACACTCTCGTTTCGCGGATCGGTGCGACCGGACAGGAAGGGCCGAAATGGCGTCTATCGGCGGCCGAACCCGTCGATCTCTCCGCCCGAGGCCGCTAACGGGGAAACTGGTCGTGGTGGTGCCCTTTCGAGTCGCCCGCGGCGGCGCATGCTGTCGTTTCTGGCGAGGGTACTGCCGGGTCTGGACGGCGAGACCTGGCGGCCCCATCGAAGCGCCGGTTAACCTTCACTGCCGGGAGATTGGGTGCTGGCGCCGGTACGGGAACTCGCTGGATCGAAGTGTCGACGCCCGCTGTAAATCGTATAAATTCTGGTAGCAATGAAAAACAATCAGTTACTAAATAATTACGACCGACGCGGAACATCCGGGATCGAGCACGATTCAGTACTGTCGGCGACGGACGACGTGGCCGATCGGTTCACCCACTCCCGGTGACGGTGACCGGGACGTCCGCGTTGAGGATCACCGATTGTGTGATACTGCCCAGAATCGCCTTCTCCGCGGGACTTCGTTTCCGGCCGCCCATGACGATCTCGTCGACGTCCTCGGCTGCTGCGATCTCGAGGATCCCCTCGCTCGGCGGATGGGAAATGTCCCGGGCTTCCGTCTCGATCCCGGCGTCTTCGAGGAGTCGCTTGGCCGTCCGTACGGTCCCGATTCGGTCCGCGCGCTGCATTTCGGCGGGTGTCGATCGCTCCTCCCCGGTCATCGTATGGACGAGGATCGCGTGGACTTCCTCCGCCGAACAGGGCAATTTCCGTACGTATTCGGCCTGACGCCGTGCCCGCGCCTCGTCGCTGTCCAGTGGCAAAAGGACGGTGTACATTGCAACCACTTCTGTCGTTTAAGATAGATATATTTATATTTACTGTTGAAACCGGCGACCGCCGCTCGCCCGCCGAATTCGGCGTTCGCAGCGCACGTCGGTTGCTGCTCCGACCGGATTCGGCCACGTTTCGAACCCGTCATTCGACCGAGGTCCTCGCCCGTTCAATCGGCCAGGTCGACGACGGTCCCCAGGTCCCGTTCGTCCGCCAGGTCGTAGACGTACTCGGCGGTGGCGGCGTCCATGACGGCCGACCCGACGCTGTCGACGACCACGATGCCGTCTGGGGGGTCGACCGCGCCGGCGAGAAGATCGCCGTACGGTAGCAGGTCGTCTTCGTCGATCGGGGCCTCGCGGACGTCGCCGATGTCGGCGACTTCCTCGGGGACGTCGGCGAAGACGGCTGCGGCGCGTTCGAAGGTCGTCGGCCCGATCTCCTGCATCTCCGGCGTGTAGGCGCCGATCGCGACCACGACGGTGTCGTCGCCGAGTTCCTTCCCGTCGAACACCGGTGCTGGGCTGGTCGTCGCCGTGACGACGAGGTCCGCCCCCGCGACAGCCGTGGCTGCGCTGTCGGCGGCCGTCACCGGCGCCTCGATTTCGTCGTCGAGTTCGGCGACCGCCGCGTCGAGGATCTCCCCGTCGAGGTCGAAGAACGTCACCGATTCGATGGTGGTGGCGGCGTCGATCGCGCGGATCTGCCATCGCGCCTGTGTCCCCGCTCCCACGACGCCGATCGCGAGATCGCCCGTCGTCAGATGCCGAGCGGCCAGCCCGCCGATCGCGCCGGTGCGAGCGCTCGTCACGTGGGTCCCGTCCATCAGAGCGACAGGAAGCCCGGTTTCCGCGTCGTTCACCGCGATCTGTGCGTTGACCGTCGGGAGGCCCCGGTCGGGATTGCCATCGTGGACGCTCACCAGTTTCGTCGCGAAGTACGGGGCGCCGTGGATGTACGCCGGCATGACCAGCCCGGTTCCGTACGGCTCGTCGGGCGCCGCTTGGTTGCGACCGATGCCGACCGGATAGTGTGGTCGGTCCGGCCGTTCGACATCGCCAGTCCGTTGCTTCTCGAAGGCGTCCTCGATGACGTCAAGTACCGTATCCATCTCCAGGACTGACCGGACGTCGGAGGCGGTGAGTATGCGCATCGTTTACACACTACTCTCTCCGTTCCGGTCCTTATCGTTTACCCTTCGAGCGATCGAGATCGGTCTCTTACCGCGGGGTCGCCGGGAGCGTAGTGAATTAAGGTCCTGCACTATCGACGGTGGAGTATGCGAGTGGCAGTTATCGGTGGCGGAATTATCGGGATGGCCAGCGGGTACTATCTCGCACGCCGTGGCGCCGACGTTACCGTCTACGAGCAGGGGGGCATCGGGAACGGGAGCACGGAGCGGTCGGCTGGCGGGATTCGACGACAGTTCTCCACGCCCGTGAACGTGAAACTCTCCGATCGGAGTATCGAAGTCTGGGATCGCTTCGAGGAGGAGTTCGGCGAGGACATCGACTACCGCCGATCCGGCTATCTCTTTCTCGCCCGCTCGGCGGACGTGGCCGAGCAGTTTCGCGAGACGGTGGCGATGCAAAACGACCTGGGCGTCCCGACCGAACTCGTCGACCCGGAACGGGCGGCAGATATCGTCCCGGAACTCGACGCGGCGAAGTTCCGCGTGGGGATGTACCTCGACACGGACGGGTTCGCCGACCCCCACCTGGCCTTGCAGGGGTTCGCCCAGGCCGTTCCCGCGGTCGGCGGCGCCGTCGAGACGAAGACGGCGGTGACCGACGTCCTCACGACGGATGGCGCCGTGACGGGCGTCGAGGTCGAGGGCGAGCGTGTCGAGACCGACTTCGTCGTCAACGCCGCCGGTCCCTGGGCACACCGGGTGGCCGAGATGGCCGAGGTCTCGGTGCCCGTCCGTCCCAAGCGGCGGCAGGTGCTCGTCGTCGAGCCCCAGCGAGAACTCCCCGAATCGGTGCCGCTGACGATCGATCTGGAGACGGGCGTATACTTCCGCCCCGAGCGGGAGGGGACCGCACTGGTCGGCGGGCACTTCGACGACGAAGACGATCCGGACCGGGACCCGGATCACTACTCACAGCGCCCCGACATGGACTGGCAGATCGAGGCCCTCGAACTGGCGACGGACGTGGCGGGGTACTTCGGCCCGGACGCCCGAATCCGTCGGGGCTGGGCGGGACTGTACGCCGTGACGCCCGACCATCATCCTATTCTCGAGGAGACCATCCCGGGATTGGTCTCGGCGATCGGCTTCTCCGGTCACGGCTTCCAGCAGGCGCCGGCGACGGGCCAGATCGTCACGGAACTGATCTTCGACGGCGAGCCGTCGCTCGTCGACGTCTCACAGCTGACCAGCGATCGGTTCGAGACGGGGGACCTGATCGACGAACGGAACGTGGCCTGAACGGGCCCTACCCGCCCAGGTAGTTCTCCTGGACCTCGGGGGCGTCCAGCAAGGCGGCACAGTCGTCTTCCATCTGTATTTTCCCCTGCGTCAGCACGTAGCCTCGGTCGCCCCGCTTGAGTACCTCCTCGGCGTTCTGCTCGACGACGAAGATCGCCGTCCCCTCGGCATTGATCGCATCGATCTCGTCGAAGAGCTCCGTGACGAGGTTGGGCGCGAGGCCGGAACTGGGCTCGTCGAGGACGAGTAGATCGGGTTCGGTGATCAGTGCTCGCGCGACCGCGAGCATCTTCCGTTCCCCGCCCGAGAGTGTCCCGGCTTTCTGTTCGGTCCGTTCCTCGAGACGGGGGAACCGCTCGTAGATCTCCGCGAGAATCTCCTCGGGAATCTCGTCCCGTGTGTATGCGCCCATGCGGAGGTTCTCCTTGACGGAGAGCGGGGCGAAGACGTTCTCCTCCTGGGGAACGAAACTCACGCCGCGACGAATGATCTCCTCCGGATCCGTCTGGAAGATGTCCTCGCCCCGTAACCGGACCGATCCGGACAGCCGATCGGCGAATCCGAAGATCGACTTCAACAGCGTCGTCTTTCCGGCTCCGTTGGGGCCGATGAGCGCGACGTACTCCCCCTCGTCGACGGTCACGCTCACGTCGTGTACGATCTCCAGATCACCGTACCCCGCCGTCAGATCTTCGACGTCGAGTAGCATCAGTGCCGCCCTCCGTTCGTGGGATGTACTCCCAATCGCGGTGAATGTTTACCCATGCCACTCCAAATCAGGGCCGCCATAGTGAATCTTGCCCTCCGGGGCACCGTTCCTCGTCGAATATACTGCAAATCTATCAAAATCTCGACTGGGGCTACGTCCTGTTTCAGTTAATGATATTTCATGATATACCGGGTAGTTTTATAACCAATGGGTGGTATATCTCCGGTTGTCATGCCACAGCCTGGCAAGCAGCTAGATCTGGATCGGCGCCGGTACCTTAAACACCTCGTCGGCGCGGGAGCGATGGTCGGCCTCGCGGGTTGTTCGGGCGGCGACGGTGGTGACGGCGGCGACGGCGGTGATGGCGGGTCCGACGACGGGACCACCGTCGAGGGAGATACCGACGTAAGCGAGGACAGCATCGTTATCGGCCAGCCGGCGAGTCTGACCGGCAAGTGGGACTTCCTCCAGAAGGCCGCGACCGCGATGACCGAGATGACCCTCGCACAGATCAACGACGCCGGCGGTCCACTGGGTCGGCAGGTCGAAGTCAGTCGCCGGGACACCGGCGTCGACCCTCAGGAAGCCAGAACGGTCGTCGAGCAACTGACGAACGTCGACGGAGCCTCGGTCATCAACGGACTCTTCTCGAGTGAGATCGCCCCCCTGCAGGACTTCCTCATCGACAACGAGGTACCGGTCATCACCCCGTGGCCGGGGAGCCGCGACCTCGACGATTTCGGCGGCGACAACGGGACGCCCGGGGACCTCAGCGACGACGAGTGGGTGTGGCGGACGATCATCAGCGACTCGGTCCACACTGCCGGCGCCGCACTGAAAATGGCCGAAGAAGTGGACACGGTAGCGGTATTGAACGGCACGAGCGCAGGTGAACGGTCGTGGGCGGAAGCGTTCATGGGCGCCGCTGCCGTTATCGACGACCTGGAAGTCGTCACTCAACTGGAGGTAGAAGAGGGGAAGAACTCCTACCAGAGTGACCTCTCTCGGCTCTTCGGTAACGAGTTCGACGGGTGGGCCTTCTCGCTTGGGCTCCAGGACGCCATCACGCTGCTGCGGGAGTGGTCACAAGGTGGCTACGGGAAACCCGTGATGATCGAGGACGGACTCCAGCAATCGGAACTCGTCAACACGCTCGGCAGTCGTCTGGAGGGCGATGACGTGTTTGTGACGGCCGGTTCGACGTCCGGACCCGCGGCCGAAACCGTGCTGGACCAGTTCACCGAGGAATACCCCGATCAGGACACTCATCCCTGGGGAATCGCGATGTACGACGCGATCACGGTGGGTGCGCTGGCGATCCACCGGGCGGGGTCGACGGATCCGACCGAGGTAGAGAAGAACATCGGTCCGGTCTCGCGCCCGCCGGGGACGGAGGTGACGAATTTCGCGGACGGCAAAGAAGCGCTCGACAACGGCGAGGACATCAACTTCAAGGGCGCCGTCTCTGCCGTCGAGTTCACCGACAAGGGCGACGTGGTCGGTGACGCGAGCGTCTACGACGTCACCCCAGACGGCTTCACCCAGACGGGGACCGTCAACGCCGACGACATCCAGGCGATCCTCACCGATTCGGAATACGGGTCGTAATCCAAGAGCGAAACGATGGCGTTGGCTCAATCGGTCATTTTCGCGCTGGAAGCGGGATCGTACCTCGCGGTCGCCACGGTCGGGTTCACCCTGATCTACGGCGTCGTGAACATGATCAACTTCGCGTACGGAGAGTACATGACGATCGGCGCCTATACCGCGTTCATTTCGATGCAACTCTTCGACGTCGGCGTGTTACTGACGATCCCGATCGTTATCGTCGTCTCGATGGTCGCGGGCTACGCGATTTCACGTGTTACCTTCGTGCCGATGCGGGGTGCCGGAGCAGTTCCGTTGTTGCTCGCTTCGATCGGCCTGGGGATGTTGTTGCGCAACGGGTATCGACTCGTCGGCGGTGCCAACATCCGGTTCATCGACTTTCGCGTGCAGGTGTACCGGACCGAGGCGCTCGGTGGATTCTTCATCAACACCCGCCACGGGCTGGTCATCGGGAGTGCGTTCGTGGTGTTCGTCCTCATCCACGTCCTGATGACGCGAACGAACGCCGGGATCGCCATGCGAGCGACCAGCCACAGCGAACTGCTCGCTCGGGCCTCCGGCATCAACACGGACCGCGTCCGGCGGAACGTCTGGTTGATGTCCTCCGGGCTGGCTGGCTTCTCGGGGTTCCTCCTCGGCCTCACCTCTTCGATCGCCCCACTGATGGGCTTCGACGAGGTGTTGCTCGTCATCGCCGCCGCGATTCTGGGCGGGGTCGGGAGCGTCTATGGCGCGGTCATCGGTGCGTACGTGATCGGCTTCGTGATGATTTTCTCATCGTCCTATCTTCCCGGAGCCATCTCTAATCTCGGGACCGTGTTTGCCTTCCTGCTCCTGATAATCATGTTGCTCGTCAGACCAACGGGAATCGCCGACGTAGCGGAGGGTGACGTATGACGACCGTTCCGTCGATTCCGACCGTCGGACGGGATGGTGACGGTCACCTCTACGTCCTGGCGGCTCTTATGGCGGTCGCGGGGATCGCGATCAAAGTGGCAGGCGTCGGTGTGGCCTTCCCCAGTCAGGGCCTCGTCGTCCTCGAAGTCCTCTCGTTCCTGCTCCTGTACGGTCTGGTGATTCTCGGCCTGAACGTCCAGTTCGGCTACACGGGGCTGGTCAACTTCGGCCCGGTCCTGTTCTTCGCTGTGGGGGCGTACACGACGGCCATGCTCGCCTCGACAGCCGGTACCGCTACCTCGGCGATCACCTTCGGATTGCCGTGGGGGGTCGCGCTGATCGCTGGCGTGGTCCTCGCGGGGATCGTCGGTGGCCTCCTTGGCGTGACGACACTGGAACTCCGTGGAGATTACCTCGCGATCGTCACGCTGGCGGCCGCCGAGATCTTCCACGGGGTGGCCTACAGCTTGCAAAACATTACCGGTGGCCAGAACGGCATCGGACAGGTGCCAACGATCTTCGACGCGTCGACGAACGAGGCCTCCGCAATCGTGGTGATCCTCGTCCTCGGCGGCCTCCTGCTCGCGTCATACGGCGTGATCAATCGCCTCACTGAATCGCCTTACGGCAGGGTATTGCGGGCGATTCGCAGCGACGAGGACGCGACCGAAGCGCTCGGCAAACCGACCTTCGATTACAAACTCTGGGTGATGGTCTACGGTGCCGCACTCATGGGACTGGCCGGCGGCCTGCTCGCCCTGTACAACGGGGCCATGGCTCCCGGGTTCGTCACGATCGACCTCACGGTGACCGTCTGGGTCGCCATGTTGATCGGCGGTGCCGGCAACCATCGTGGCGTGATCGGCGGGCTGGTGATCGTGATGGGGTTCCGGCTGCTCACTCGCTTTTTCAACCAGGCCTTCCCGGTCTCACAGACGGAGTTCGCCTCGTTGCGCCTGATGATGCTGGGGCTCTTGCTCATCGTCATCATCCGCTACAGGCCCGAAGGACTCTGGGGTAACCCCGAGGAGATGGAGGTGAGCTAATCATGGCGATCTTCGAAACCAGTGATCTGGCCAAGGAGTTCGGCGGGCTCCGCGCCCTCGACTCCGTCTCGGTATCGATAGATCGGGGCGAACTGGTCGGTCTGATCGGCCCGAACGGTGCCGGGAAGACGACGTTCTTCAACTGCGTCACCGGGTTCCTGGAGCCGACCGCCGGGACCGTCTCCTTCCGCGACGAGGAGGTGACGGGGCTGCCGGCCCACGAACTCCCTCACCGCGGTATGGTGCGGACCTTCCAGCACTCTCGCGCGCACGGGACGATGACGGTTCGCGAGAACGTCAAACTCCCCGCGCTCGACCATCCGGGAGAACGGGCGAAACACGCACTGTTACAGACGGACGCAATGAACGACCGGGAGGCGGAAATCGACGAGCGAGCCACCGAACTGATGGATCGGTTCGGCCTCCTGGAGAAAGAAGACCAGTACGCAGCCCAGCTCTCGGGTGGTGAACGGAAACTCCTCGAGATCGCCCGATCGCTGATTACCGATCCGGAGCTGTTGTTGCTCGACGAGCCCTACGCCGGCATCGACGAGAAGTCGATGCAGACCATCGCCGACTACGTCCGGGAGCTCAACGAGGAAGGCGTGACCTTCATCGTGATCGAACACGGCCTCGAGGCCCTCGTCGAACTGGTCGAGCGGCTCGTGGTACTTCACGACGGCGCCGTCATCGCCGACGGCGACCCCGACTCCGTCATTCGGGACCCCCAGGTCGTCGAGGTGTACCTGGGCAGCCGGGAGTGAGCGGTCGACTCCCGGTCGTGAGACGCTGCGTCTGCTCCCGGCAGTGTGACGCTGTGTCTGCTCGCGGCAGTGTGACGCTGCGTCTGCTCCCGGCAGTGTGACGCTGTGTCTGCTCGCGGCGTTCTCGACGCCACCGGTCCGTGTCTCGGCTCTTCGGTTGCCTGGCGGCTTCGGTTCTGGGCACCTGGTCCGTCAGTTCCACCGCCGTCGGTTGGTGGGCAGCATGCAGTAAGATGTATGCCCCCGTATTACGAACCGAAACGTATGGCTGTACTCGAGGCGACGACGGGTGAGGCCGTCCGTATCTCGCTCGACAAGCAACTCTGTAAAGGGTGTGAGATCTGCGTCTCGCAGTGTCCGACGGACGTCTTCGGGATGGCTGGCTCGCCACCGGAGCGATATCCGGTCGTCGAGGCCGTCGACGACTGCGTGGACTGTGGCATCTGCGAACTCATCTGTCCGGATTTCGCGCTGTCGGTGGAGGGCGTCGATGAGTGACGCCGCCACTCCGCTGGGGGCGACCGACGTGTTGCCCCCCGGCAATCGGTTCATGACCGGCGACGAGGCGATCGCCTACGGAGCCATCTACGCCGGCTGTCGGTTCTTCGCGGGCTATCCGATCACGCCGGCGAGCGAAGTCGCCGAGACGATGTCCGCCGAGCTTCCGAAGGTCGGCGGGCGGTACGTACAGATGGAAGACGAACTGGGGTCGATCGCCGCGGTCGTCGGCGCCTCCTGGAGCGGTCGGAAGGCGATGACGGCGACATCCGGCCCCGGATTCTCGTTGATGCAGGAGAACCTGGGCTACGCCATCATGACCGAGACGCCACTGGTGCTCGTGGACGTGCAACGAAGTGGTCCCTCGACCGGGCAGGCCACCCTGCCGGCCCAGGGGGACGTCCAGCAGGCCCGGTGGGGAACGCACGGCGACCACCCGATCGTGGCGCTCACCCCCGCCTCCGTCCAGGAAGCGTTCGACATGACGGTGCGGGCCTTCGACATCGCCGAGCGCTATCGCACGCCGGTCGTGTTGCTCGCCGACGGGATCATCGGCCACGCCCGGGAGAGTTTCACCGTCCCAGAGTCGGTGTCGACGGCGAGTCGGACGGTCGCCACGGCTGACGACGAGCGGGTGTTCGGCGACGAGGATGTCGCGCCGATGCCCCAGTTCGGCGAGGGATTGCGGGCACACGTGACCGGCTCCACCCACGAACCCGACGGGATGCGGGACGTCAACACCCAGGCGGTTCACGACGATCTGATCAGGGGGATGCACGAGAAGATCGAGCAAAACGCCGATGACATCGTCGAGGTCGACGCCTGGCACGCCGAGGACGCGGACACCGTGGTCGTCGCCTACGGGATCACGGCGCGGACGGCGGCGGGCGCCGTGGAACGACTGCGGGACGACGGCATGGACGTGGGACAGCTCACGCTGAAGACCCTCTGGCCGTTCCCCGAAGACCACGTCGAGGCCGCGGCGGCGGGGGCGACCGAGATATACGTCCCCGAGCTGAATCTGGGACAGATAACGCGGGAGGTCGAGCGCGTGACCGATCGGCCGGTGACCGGACTCGACCGGATCGGCGGGGAGCCGTGGACGGTCGACGAACTCGTCGCCGAGATCGGGGGTGACCGGTGATGTCGACGTACGACCTCCTCGAGTACCTCCGGGAGGACCAGCTTCCACACACGATGTGTCCGGGATGTGGCGGCGGAACGGTCCTGAACACGTTCGCCGCCACGATCGACCGGATGGGTATCGACCGGGACGACCTGTTGCTCGTCTCGGGGATCGGCTGTTCGGCCTGGATCCCCAGCCCCAACTTCGAGGCGGACACGCTGCATACGACCCACGGGCGGGCGATCGCGTTCGCGACGGGAGCCAAGGTCGGCAATCCGGCCCTCGAGACGGTCGTGATCTCGGGCGACGGCGACCTCGCCGGTATCGGCGGCAACCATCTCCTGCACGCCGCCCGCCGGAACGTCGACATCACGGTGATTCTGGTCAACAACTTCACGTACGGCATGACCGGGGGACAGGTGGCACCGACGACCCCCCACGAATCGATGACGACGACCTCTCCCTACGGCAATCCCGAGGACGCCATCGACATCGCCGCCGTCGCGGACTCGGCCGGCGCGTCCTTCGTCGCCCGTCAGGTCACCTCCCGACCGCAGCAACTCATCGGCACCCTCACCCGCGCGATCGAGAACGACGGGTTCTCCCTCGTCGAGGTGATCTCGCAGTGTCCGACCGTCTACGGTCGGCGAAACGAGATGGCCAGCGCCCCCGAGATGCTGGACTGGATGGAAGCGCAGGTGCAAGCCGGTGACCTCGAGGTGGGGCCGATCGCCCAGCGGGACCGAAGCGAGTTCGTCGCCGCGAGCGAGGCGGTCGAGCAACGGGCGATCCGCGAGCACGTCACCGAAGATCGGGCTGCACCGACGAAAACCGGCGACGACCTGCTGTTGCGGATCGCCGGCGAAGGGGGCCAGGGAACCGTCGTCGCCGGGACGATCATCGGCGAGGCCGCCGCGATCAACGGTCGCAACGTCTTCAAGACCGAAGAGTACGGCTCGCGCGCCCGGGGCGGCGTCGCCAGTTCCGATCTCATCATCTCCGATACCCGCATTCACGAAGCCAAGGTCCCCGAGGGTGCCGCGGACGTGCTCGTCGCCCTGACGGACGCATCACTCGCGGACCACCGTTCGGTCTTGCGCGAGGGCGGCCGACTGATCGTCGACGCCGACCGCGTCACGGAGCCGCCAGCGGCCGCGGAGCGGGTCCCCTTCACCGGTATCGCCACCGACGTGGCTACCGAACGGTCGACGAACATGGCCGTGCTGGGCTATCTCAATGCGGCCCTCGACATCGCCGACGATTCCGTCGTCGAGGAATCGATCGAGAGCAATCTCGACGCGTCGATCGAGGACAATCTGGCCGTCTATCGCCGGGCCACCGACGAACCGACGGACGCCGATTCGTAAACGCCGGCTGGGGTTCCCGTGGTGGCTGCCCCTTTCGAACCGCTTTATCCGCGGTGGACTGAACTCGGAGTATGCAGATCAGCGACGCAGTGATCGATACCCTGCGGGCTAACGATATCGACACGATCTTCGGCATTCCGGGCAAGCAGACCCTTCCGCTGAACGAGAGCATCGGCCAGCGCCCGGACGTTCGCTATGTCATGGCCAGACACGAGACGAACGTCTCCCATCAGGCGTGGGGATACGCGGAGACCAGCGGTCGAATGGCGGCGACCGTGGTGATCCCCGGGCCGGGCGATATGAACGCGATGAACGGCCTGAAGAACGCGCTCAATGACAACACGCCACTCGTGCACATCGCCGTCGAGACCGAGCCGCACGTCCGCGGCGGGGACGGGATTCACGAGACGCCGCCGGAGACCTACGACACCGTCGTCAAGGAGAACGTGCTCGTCGAATCGCCCCAGGCAACCATCCCAGCACTCCAGCGCGCTATCACGATCGCCCGCACCCCTCCGAAAGGACCGGTACGCGTCGGTATCCCCAAGAATTTCGTTCCGATGGACGTCGACATCGCCGACGTCCCGTCACCGGTGGAGCCGAAACCCGTCGGCCCGTCGGCGGACGCCATCGAACGGGCCGCCGCCGCCCTCGACGGGGCGGACGCCCCCTTCGTCATCGCCGGTGGCGGCGTCCGGTCCGCCGACGCCACTGACCTCCTTCTGGCGGTCGCAGAGCGTATCGACGCGCCCGTGGCGACGACCTACAAGGGGAAGGCGACCGTTCCCGAGGATCATCGGCTGTTCGCCGGCGTCATCGGCGGCGGGACGAGCACCGAACTTCGAACTGCCCTCGAGGCCGCCGACGTGGTGCTCGCGGTCGGGACCGACTTCGACGCCGTCTGGACGCGGGAGTGGTCCTACGACCTGCCGACGGAACTGATCCACGTGACCCTGGACCCGGCGCACGTCGGTCGCGGCTACGATCCCAGCGTGGGCATCGTCGGTGACGCAGGACGAACGCTCCGGGCCCTCGAATCCGCGGTCGGGGCTGCACCCGAGGCGTCGAGAACCGGGGCCGATCGGGCCGCGACCGTTCGCGAGGCCAGGAGGGAACGCCTGGCCCCACTCGCGGCGGTGGAGACGGCCCCGTTCACCACCGTTAGCGCGCTCCGCACACTGCGCGATGCCCTCCCGCGGGAGACTGTCGTGGCCGCGGACGCGGGCGGCTCCCGGATCTGGACGCAGGTCGCGTTCCCCACGTACGCGGCCAGGGCGTACGTCAACCCGGGTTCCTGGGCCACGATGGGGGTCGGCCTTCCGGCCGGTATCGGGGCGACACTCGCCAATCCGGACGCCCCGGTCGCCGTCTTCACCGGCGAAGGTGGGCTGTTGATGTGTCTCGAGGAGCTTCACACCGTCGCAGCCGAGGACCTCTCGATTACGGTGTTCGTGTTCACGAACGACGATTACGCGGTCATTAGCGAGGAAGCCGAGCGCGAGTACGCGCTCGGCGAGGGGGCCTACGGCTGGGGGAACGCACCCCTCGATATCGTCGCGATCGCGGAGGGAATGGGTCTCGAGGCCGTCCGCGTGGAGACGATCGCGGACCTCGACGACGTCGCCCGGACGGTCACCGACGATGTGCCGAGGGTCGTGAGCATCCCGACCGACCCCGTCGAACCGCAAGCAGGCACCTATATGACCCAGTGAGGTGTCGATCGTCGGCGCCTCGTGGCCGACCGGACCGGCCGAGGGGACGTACCGGTTCCGGCATCGGTCACAGGAGGGGGCGTTTGGCTATGGGGAACGATTATGTGTGGTCGGGGAGTACGTGCCGGCATGCCAAACGGACCGTCGACGATCGACGCGCCGATCAAGGCGACGACGCGCTCGTTCGAGATCGTCGAGGAGATCATGCGGCGGGACGGGGCCGGCGTGACCGAACTCGCTGACGCGCTGGGGTACTCGAAGAGTACGATCCACGACCACCTCAGCACGCTCCGCGAGGCCAACTACGTCCGTCGCGAGGACGACCGTTATCGGGTCGGCTTGTACTTTCTTACCCTCGGCGGGCACGCGCGACGTCACGAGGACCTCTACGAGTTCGGCAAGGGCGAAGTCGACGACCTCGTCGCGGAGACGGGGGAATCGGCCAAGATCGCCGTCGAGGAGAACGGTCGCGGGATCTATCTCTACAAATCCCGCGGGGAGAACGCCGTTCGGACCCATTCACACGCCGGGACCCGGGTGTACCTCCATTCGACGAGCGTCGGCAAGGCGATCCTCGCGCACCTCCCGCGCGAGCGCATCGACGCGATCGTCGCCGAACACGGCTTGCCGACCTGGACCGACCGGACCATCACGACCGAGGCGGCCCTCCGCGAAGACCTCCGGGCGGTCAGGGAGCGTGGCTACGCGATCGACGACGAAGAGCGGATTCGTGGGCTCCGCTGTGTCGGGGCGCCGGTGATCCGGGACGGCGACGTCCTCGGCGCGATCAGCATCTCCGGACCCACGCGTCGGTTCGACGACGCATACACGGAACGGATGGGGGGTATCGTCCGGGACGCGGCACGCGTCATCGAGATGAACGCGAAGTACGCCTGATCTGTTCTGCAATACGGAACACAATCGGCCGTATCACGTCCCGACCGTGACCCTCGAGCGTCGCCGCGACGATATCCACACGGCGTCGACCGGATCCTCCTCTATCTTTCCAGTGTAGTGTTGGATAACCAGCCCTCGAATCGGTGCTGTTCTCGATCGGTCGTCTCCGCTGTCCGACGGTACCGGGCACCAGAACACCATAGAACAATGGCTGTTCCGGGACGAATTCCGCGGATCGGCCGTACCATCCACGTAATGCTGGGGGAGATGACCAGTCCGTCGATCCGTTCCGGAAGAACGAACGAGTCGGACGCGTCTCGGTCCGCCCTCGCGTCGGTCCTGGGGAACGGACGGTACCGCCTCGGTGACGGTCCGGGGGACCTACCGCTCTTCGTCGCGCTCCGCCTCCCAGTCGTCCGCGCGGTCCTGTAGGAACGCCCGGAGGTCGTGGGACTCGCCCGTCTCTCGGTCGATCAGTCGGACCTCCTGGTGGACGTCCCAGCGGTCGCCGTCGACGGTCGCGGTCGCGTCGACGCTACGCCGGAGGATGTTCTCTTCGCGATCGAGCAGCCCGTGGACGCGTTCGAGCGTGACGGCCGGATCGAGGGGTGTCTGGGTGTCCCGTTCGGTGTTCACGTCGAGGTGGCGCCGCAGGTAGGACCGAACGGTCATGTGCGTGACCCACTCGTGTTCCAGGGCCTCGACGTCGACCCCGTTGGTCCGCAGTCGCCGCCGCAGGTCGGACTGGTCGCTTTTCGACGCGGAGCCGTCTGGGTCGCCGAGGATCCGATAGACGGATTCCGGGGCGAACGGTCGCTCCCCCAGGAACGCCTTGGTCACCTCGACGTTGACGAAAGCCGCCAGATCGCGGAGCGAGTCGCCCTCGACGTCGTACCGGCGCTGCAACCGCGAATCGAGATCGTCGAGGTCGTACCGGTCGACCAGCCGGGCGACCTTCAATCGGGAGGCGTCGTCGGTCATGCGCTCTGGCGTTCGAAGTCGGGGGCCGCGATCGTCGGCCGGTCGATCGCGCTCGCCTCCTCGGGGAGGAGGGCGGTGATCAGAAACGGTGCGTACTCGTTGATGTACTCGAAGAGCCGTTCGAGCCGGGTGGCATCGATCGATTCGACGGAATCGAACAGGACCATCGGCACCGTCTCGTCGAGGTCGTGGACGAGATAGCCCGAGAGGGAGAGGACGATCCCGATGACCTCGCGTTCGGACTCGGAGAGGCTTTCGAGGGTGTCCTCGTAGACCGTCCCCTCGGCCGATTCCCGGACCAGATGGATGTCGAATACCGTGGCCGTCGACCCCTCCGAGGCGATCCGTTCGATCCAGACCCGAGTGATGTTGTCGTACCCGAGTCGATCGATCACGTCCGCCATCTGGGCGTTGAACTTCTCGACGATCTCCCGTTCGGTCCGCTCGATCGTACTGCGAGCGGTCTCGAGGTCCGCGGTGACCGTCGCCAGTTGCTCCTCGATCGACTCCTTCCGTGCGATCTGCTCCTCGATGTCTGCGATCTCCTCTCTGACGGACGCCAGTCGCGTCTCGAGTTGGCCGCGGCGGTGCTGGAGTCGGCTGAGCCGCTGGTAGGCCTCCGGGAGGTCGCTATCCCGGAGCGCCTCGGTCTCGGCGACCCGATCTTCTGCTGTTTCGATGTCCTGTTCTACGTCCTGCAGGTCGGCCTGGAGCGACTCCAGCGCCGATCGTTCGGCCTCGATCGTGGTCGCCGTCTCTCGGCGCTCGGCCTCCAGGCGCTCCCGTCGTTCCTTCTCGTCCTCGATGGACCGGAGTTCCGCCGTCAGGTCGGCCTTTTTGGCTCGGAGTTCCTGTAGCTGGTCGTTTTTCTCCGCCCGAACCGTCTCCAGGGTCTCGATTCGCCCTTCGATCCGGGACCGTTCGACCTCGCTGCCACACGTCCAGCATCGGACCGTACTCGTCTCCGGATGCAGGTCGGCGGTCACGTCCTCGTCGCTATCGAAGACGCCGATGACGTCCTCCCCCTCGAGAATCGACCGGTTGTTGGCGATGATGTCGTTCAGGTCCGCGATCGTCGACTGGAGCGCGCTGATGTCGGTCGCCACTCGTCGTTGTTCCGCGTTCAACTCCTCGATTTGCCGTTCGGCGACCGATAGTTCCGCCAGTTCGGCCTCGATTTCGGCCAGTTCGTCCTCGTACGTCTCGATCGACGACTCGGTCTCGTCGATCTCCGCCTCCGTGCGCCGTCGCCGCTCGCGCAGTTCCTCGAGTTCCTCGAGTCGGCGTTCGGCGTCCCTGATCTGCTCGCTGGTCGTCTCGTACTCGTCGATCTCCGCCTGCACCGCCTCGACGTCCGCCTCGACCGCTGCGAGGTCCGATTCCAGCGCTCGCTCCCGTTCGCGACGGTCCGGGAGGTCCTGCTGGACGGCTTCGATCCGGTCGAGTTCCCCCTCGAGTGAGGACCGCTCTTGTTTGAGCGACCGGATCTCCGCGTTGATCGCGGCCGTGTCGACCCCGCGCATCAGTATCTCGCGGAGTCCGTCGCCGCCGTTCCGGACCGCCGTGCGGGCCGGATTGGTCGCGAAGAGTGCGGCGTAGGTATCGACCAGTTCTGCCCGGTCGGACATGGGGTCGCCGCCACGAACGACGGCGCCGTCGGTGCTCGAGTACGTCCGCGTGGCGATGGTCTCCCCCATCGTCACCGTCACCTCGCCCGCCTCCGTGTCGGATTTCAGGGTCGCCGCGGCGCGATCGGCACCGAGGGCAGCTGCGATCGACCGCAGAAAGGACGTCCGGTTCGTCGCATTCTCCCCGGAGAGGATCGTCACCCCGGGCGGGATCGTCGTCTCGAGCGTCTCGATGCCCCCGAGATTGGATATCGCCACGGTCGCTGGAGTCCCGGCTGGGACGGTCATAGCCGAACGAACCCGTGGGCAGTAAAAAAGGTTTGGGCGTACCCACCTTCCCTATCCAACGTTACAGTGGAAAACTCTGTAGCGATCGGACCGACTGATCGATGCGCGGGGTCCAATCTACGAGGTCCAGCGTGGACGTTTTCGCCAATCTGAGACATTATAAATGAATACTCCGACTGGGGAGATGTGCCGACGGCCCCCATCCGCCACCGCTCGCAACCGACCGACGCTTCGCCAGCACTCTCGATCCGTCGGCCCGTATCGAGCCACCGGCCCCTCGGCCTATCGGGGAATCGACGACTGGTTCAGTGGGTACCTTCTGCGTCCTCGATCCCGAGGTCGTCGAGTGCCGCTCGGAGATTGTCCGCGGGGGATTCGCTCCCGGCTGGTGCCCGTTCCGCTCGCACTGGCCGGTCGATACCGTATTCATCGACCAGGTCGTCGATGATTCGGGCGAGGTGTCGCTGCGAGTAGGCGACGCCGAACCCCTCCTCGACGAGCGTGGCGATCTGTCCCATAGTGAGCGGTCGATGGGTGTCGAGCAGATGTGCGAGCCGCTCTCGCTGGTCCGTAGACAGTTTCGGCGGTCGTCCCCCGCCGAACGCCGGTTCGAGTCCGGTCACGCCAGCTTCGTTCCAGGCCGCAGTCCATCGACTGGCCGTCGGCTGCGAGATTCCGACCCGGCCGGCCGCCTCGGTGAGCGTATCGCCGGCGTAGAGGTTTTTGACGAAGCAGAGCCGGCGGACGAGGTAGGCGTCTCCCGAGCGCTGGGCCGCGTCGATCGCCGCGTCGATCTCCGGGTCGTCCAGTCGTCGTTCGACGTCGCGCCGGGGTCCAGGCATGCGCTGCTCTCGTGGCTCTAACTATTCAATAGTTTCGACACATTGTGCGCAATTTGACGAACGCCCGCCGCCCTGGAACGTCGGCCGATCGGCGGGGCTCGGTTGACGGCCACAGCTGTCGGACACATCGCAACGCTCAGGTGACCGCCACTGGTGGGTCACCCATGGAACTCGGCGTCATCGGACTCGGACGCATGGGACGTATCGTGGTCGACCGAACGCTCGACGCCGGTCACGACGTCGTCGCCTTCGACATCGACGAGGAAGCAGTGGCGGCGGCCGCGGAGGCGGGTGCCACCCCGGCCGAATCGATACCCGACGTAGCCGCCCAATTGGGCGAGGACCGCCGCATCTGGCTCATGGTGCCGGCGGGAGACCCCGTCGACGCGGCTCTCGCGGAACTCGAACCTCACCTCGACGAGGGCGACGTGGTCGTCGACGGTGGGAACTCCTATTTCAAGGACTCCGTCCGTCGGGCCGAGGAGACCGACGTCGCGTACCTCGACTGTGGGACGAGCGGGGGTCCCGCCGGCGCGGCTCTCGGGTTCTCGCTCATGGTCGGCGGGCCCGAGTGGGCCTACGAGGAACTGGTCCCCGTCTTCGACGCGGTGGCCACCGGCCCCGACGGGCACGCACGCATGGGGCCCACCGGATCGGGTCACTACGTGAAGATGGTCCACAACGGGGTCGAGTACGCGCTGATGCAGGCCTACGGCGAGGGCTTCGAGTTGCTCGCCAATGGCCGGTACGACCTGGATCTGGAGACCGTCTCACGGACCTGGAACAACGGCGCGGTGATCCGCTCGTGGCTGCTCGAACTCGCCGAGGAGTCGTTCCGCGAGGAGGGCAACGACCTCGGTGACGTCGCCGACCACGTCGCCGGCGGGTCCACGGGCACCTGGACGGTACAGGAGTCCCTCGAACAGGAGGTCCCCCTTCCGCTCATCTACCAGGCGCTCGCCGAGCGCTTTGGCTCCCGCGATGCGGCACGCTTCTCGCGGCGCCTGGCCAACCGCCTCCGGTACGGGTTCGGTCGCCACGAAGTCGTCCGAGAGGACTGAAAACCGCCGCAGACGCCGATTGACCCGCCGGTACCGCCAGGTATTTAGCGTCACCTAATTTCAATCCTGGTAACGCAGTATGAACGGACACCGACCCCGGCGAGGGTCCACGGGTATCGCGGATTCCCGGGTCGTGGAGCGGAACCCATTTGTTTTAGGCGGGCCTAAACGAAGCTACATGCTCTCGGTTATCGGCGTTGTGCCTCCCCGTCGTGCCGGTCGGTCTATCGACGCCGGTCGTCCCGCCCCAGGAGGACTGCTATGACCGTCAATCACGCTGGGACGCCGAGACACGGTGACTTACAGCAGGACCGACGAACCGAGACGAGCCCGGCCCCCCGGGGTGACCCGGTCCTCGAACTCAGTGGTGTCTCCAAGCAGTTCGGCGAGGAGCGGGCGGTCCGTGACCTCTCGCTCTCGGTCTACGACGGCGAACTCGTCACGCTCGTCGGCCCCTCCGGGTGTGGCAAGACCACGACGCTGCGGCTCATCGCTGGGCTCGAACGGCCAGACGACGGAACCGTGACCATCGACGGATCGGTGGTCGCGTCGGGCGAGGGCGCCGGGTTCGTCCCGCCAGAGGAACGTGACGTTGGCGTGGTCTTTCAGGAGTTCGCGCTGTTCCCGCATCTCAGCGCCGCCGAGAACGTCGCGTTCGGCATCGATGACCTCCCCGAGGACTGTCGCCGGGAGCGTGTTCGGGAGATGCTCGAACTGGTGGGCCTGGCCGACCAGGCCGATTCCACGGTGGACGCCCTCTCGGGCGGACAACGACAGCGCATCGCGCTGGCTCGTTCGCTCGTGCCGGAACCGGAGATACTCCTGCTCGACGAACCGTTTTCGAACCTCGACGTCGCCCTCCGCGTCGAGATGCGCGAGGAGGTCAGACGGATCCTCGACGAGACCGGCGTCACCGCCATCTCGGTCACCCACGACCAGGAGGAGGCGCTGTCCATCAGCGACCGTATCGGCGTCATGACCGACGGGACGCTGGCCCAGGTCGGCCCGCCGGAGCGTGTCTTCCAGCATCCGGAATCGCGCTTCGCCGCCGAGTTCCTCGGACAGGCGAGTTTCCTCCCGGCGGCGGTCCAAGAGCAGGCGGTCGAGACGGTCATCGGGCAGATCGACCGGGGACAGGTGACCGGTCTCTCGTCGGCCTACGAGGGCACCGAGGTCGACGTCCTCGTCCGCCCCGACGACGTGGGTGCCCGTCGGGCCGAGGACGAGGGGAACGGTGAGGTGGTCTATCGGCGGTATCTCGGCCCGTCGGTCCTCTACCGGGTGGAACTCGACGCCGGCCCGACGGTGGAGACCATCCACAATCACGCGTCGTCGCTCGCCCTCGGCGAACGTGTCGACGTGTCGGTGACCGCCGACCACGAACTCGCCTGGTTCCCCGCGGATGGGGACGCCGCTCCCGTCTCTTCGGTCGGCACGTCGTCATCGCAGGGCTGACTGCGGGCGGTGGAAACACTGGCCCGATGGGGGCTCAGTCGACCGTCGAGCCATCTGCGAGCCGCTCGGCCGGTTCGCCGTCGCAGGTTTCCTCGAGGAGCAGACGTGCCACCGCCAGTGCGGCCTCGGGACCCGCGGCGGTGACGACGTCGTCGGCGGGGACGACGGGCTCCTCGACGACCGACGCGGCGTGCCTCGCGAGTTCCTCGCGGAACGGTTCCGCGGTCGTCGCCACCCGTTCGGTCAGGAGACCGCCCGCGCCGAGGGCAAGCGCGCCGGTTCCGATGCCGACGACAGTGGCGCCGGCGTCGGCCAGTTGCCCGAGACGCTCGGGGAGCTCGGTCGGATAGGTGGGCGTCGGGTCGCCGTCCGCCGCGGACCGTCCTCCCGGGACCACGACGACGTCGGGCGTGCCGATCAGAACGTCGTCGGGGACGAGAACGATCCCGGCGTCTGCGGTGACCCCGTCACTCGGGACGAGACTGAACACCGTCGATTCGATCGCACAGCCGTTCCTCGCCGCCGTCGTCAGGGTGTCGTGAACGCCCACGAGCGAGCGGGCGTCGACACCGTCGTAGGCGAGAATGCCGATTGAACGCGATTCGTTCATGGATGGTGGTAGTAGCGGGGGGCTCTTAATTCGACACGCTGGGCCGGCAAACCAGGATTTATACGTAAATCTTACGGTTTACGGACGGATTTTCACAATATTGGAAAGGCGAAACATTACAATATCCTCCAGTGCATACGAGATGACAGGAGACAGAAAATGAGTGAAAGCGAATTCGAAGCCGACGAGACCGTCGACGCACGTGGATCCGCCTGCCCAGGTCCCCTGATGGACCTCATCGGCAAGATCAAGAACGTGGACGAGGGAACGGTCGTCGAGTTGCTCACGGGCGACGAGGGCTCGAAAAACGACGTCCCCGAGTGGGTCGAGGAGGCCGGTCACGAACTCCTCGGTACCGTCGACGAGGGCGACTACTACGCCATCTACGTCAAGAAGACGTAATCCGTCCGTCCCCACAGATCGGTGCGACTGCGACGCGACTGCAACGCGAAGCGGTCGCGTCGCTCGGTCTTCTGGATCGTTTCGGTACTGGACAGTGACATCTCATCGACGCCGGGGTTCAGCCGTGAACCTTCCGTGACGACTGGTTGCGGTAATACTTGGTAGCTTCACCGGGGCCAATGTTGTTCGTTGACACGTAATTGTCCAACACGCGCGATGGCGAACGAGCGGGAGTGCAGGTTCCATACCGGGCAGGCTTCCGCTCTCGCCACCGATAGAGAGGGTATCGACGGATATCTGCGTTCCGTTACCGGCCACCTGGTATGCGTTCACCTGACAATCGACCCACATCGACGATGCAACACGTTCAAAGCGTCGGGAGAACACGGTCCGTACAGTGACGGAGACGCGTGTCGAGAGCACCATCACCGAGGGTGGGCTCGTCCGCCCGATGCTGGAACTCGCGTGGCCGATGGTCGTCATCCAGTTGCTGCAGGTCGCGTACAACCTGGCCGACACCTTCTGGCTGGGTCGCCTGTCGGCGAACGCCGTCGGCGCGCTGAGCCTCGCGTTTCCACTCATCTTCTTGCTCATCTCCGTCGGGGGCGGATTCACGACCGCGGGGAGCATCCTCGTCGCCCAGTACACCGGTGCGGAGAGTGAGCGATCCGCCGGACTGGTCGCCGGGCAGACCCTCTCGTTCGTGACGTTCCTCGCCATCGTCCTCGGAGTGGTGGGCTACCTCTCGACCGACGCGATGCTCGGGCTACTCCCGGCCGGCCCGGAGACGGCGGCGAACGTCGTCCCGCTCGCGGCCGATTACATGAAGATCTTCTTCGTCGGCCAGCCGTTCCTCTTCGGCTTTTTCGTGTTCTCCTCGCTCATGCGTGGGTACGGGAACACCCGCACCCCGATGCGCGTTATGGTGATCAGCGTGGCCATCAACGTGGTCCTCGACCCGTTCTTGATCTTCGGCTGGTCGGTCTTCCCCGCGATGGGCATCGAAGGGGCCGCCGTCGCGACCATCTTCTCGCGGGGGGTCGCGACCGTCATCGGCGTGTACATCCTGTTCCGCTCGGGCGTCGGTCCCGACGTCTCGATACCGGACCTCTCGCCCGACTTCGATCTGATCACCAAGATTGTCCGAATCGGCGTCCCGAGCGCCACCGAGCAGTCCATGAGCGCCATGGCGATGATCACGCTCACCGCCATGGTCGTCTCCTTCTCCCCGCCAGTCGTCGCCGCCTACGGCCTGGGCAATCGACTCATCTCGCTCGTCTTCCTCCCCGCGATGGGACTCGGCCGGGCGACGAACACGATGGTCGGCCAGAACCTGGGCGCGAAGCAGTTCGACCGGGCCGCCAAGGCGGTACAACTGGCCGCGAGCGCTGCCGCTTTCGTCCTCTTCGTCATCGCCATCGTGGCCGCGCTGTTCCCCGAACCGATCATCGCGGTCTTCATGCGCGGGGACACCGCCGACGCCATCGAGACCATCGCGCTCGGCGCGGAGTACCTGCGCATCCGGACCACGGAGTTCGTGTTCATCGGCATCCTGCAGGTCTTGCTCGGCGCATTCCGGGGGTCGGGGAAGACCTCGACCGCGATGGTGCTCTCGGTCGTCGCCCTCTGGATCGGTCGCGTCCCGACGGTCTACGTCCTGGCGTTCGTGATGGATCTCGGACCGACCGGCATCTGGATCGGGATGGCCCTCGGGAACATCCTCGGGGCCATCGTCGCCGTCGGCTGGTTCATGCGTGGCACGTGGCGACAGACGGTCATCGAAGAGGACGGTCCTGAGGGGGTCGTCGACGTACTGGACTCCTCGACCGAAGATTAACCCTCGTACCCCGGCGCCTCGCGAAGCGCCTTCTCGAGATGGACCCGGTGCCACTCCGACGAGAGCGACCCGGTGACGTGCCCGTAATTCATCGTCACCAGTTCGTCCGGTGCGTAGGCGTCCTTCTGCACGGCGTACTCGACGATGCGGTCGTGGCGGGCGAGCAACCCCTTGACCTGTGCGTCCGCCCGGTCGAATGCCCCATCGAAGTCCAGAACTGCTTCGAGTCGATCGGGGCTCTCCCGGGCGTTCGGCGCCGTCATGTGGCGATACGCGGACGATGTGAACACCTCGCCGAGCCGGGCACCGGCGAAGATGGGCGCATACCGCTCTGCGGTCCCGTGAACGGCCCGGTGGAGGTTCGTCACCCAACCGCCGAGACTGATACCCGAGACCACCACCGCTGGTGTCCCCATCTCGTGAAGCCTCGCGACGAGTGCCTCGATGACCGCGGTCGACGACGCCAGTAGCCCCACGAAGTCCGCGAGGTCGCCCATGCGGCGGACGTATTCCCCCGCCGTTCGGTCGTGGAACGGCGCCCGAACGACCACGACGTTGGCCCGCAGCTCCTCCCCGTCACCGAAGAGACGATCGACGGACGTCCCGCCGAACATCCCTGACGCGAACGGGTCTTCGCCGCTCCCGTGGTGGAAGATCACTGTCGGGTGGCCGACGCCCTTCCACTCCTCGAACCGGTACCAGGCCTGGTACTCCCCGGTCGGCGTCTGGGCGTCGACGGTCTGGATCGTCGCGGCCCCCGTCACCGCCCTGGCCGCGCCGTCGAATTCCATCCCGTCGACGGCCGCATCCGCGGCGGCATCGACGAGCGGGGGGCTCTCGAGACTGTCCCGAAAGAACCGTTCGTCCCCGAGAAGAGCCCCGGCCAGCCTGACGGTCAGGTCGTCGATTGATCCGTGGACGTTCATCGTCGGAGGATACGGGGCGGTCCCGCTTTATTGTTGGCACTATGACTCGATAGGCGTTCACGATGCCGGAAAATATTTCAAAATAATGGTCATTTTCCATTCTACTCTTTTCTTTGATCACTCGTGTCGGCGTGAATGACTACCGATGACCGCCGAGTGTGTTCGGACGATAGCCCAGAATTCGACGTATTCGAGTGGATCCGTCGGATCGTCTCGGCAGCCCTCGCCTCTATTCGACGTTCAACGAAGCAGACTCGACAGGGTAGATAACTCCTTTCGCTTTGCGTTCACGGCGGACCGCCCGGAGCACCAGCGGCAGCACAGCGAATTTATCATTGGAAATTGACTATCCTCGATAGCCGATATGTTATCCCGACGGTACCGAACGTTTGCGTCCTCGATTCCCGGACCGATGTGTGTACGGTTTCGTCACTCGATGTCGTGGGACGTGAGCTACTACCACACGATCGACGTCGGTGACACTCTCGTGACGGCGGGGCGGACGGTGACCGAGGCGGACGTCGGCTCCTTCGCGGGCGTGAGTGGCGACGACAATCGCCTCCACACGGACGCCACGTCCATGGCCGATTCGACCTTCGGCGAGCGCATCGCCCTCGGGCCGCTCGTCTTCTCGATGACGACGGGGTTGCCGTGGGGGCGCCGTCCCAGCGAGGAACGCGACGCGATCGTCGCGTTCTACGGTGTCGACTCGCTCCGATTCACCGGCCATACGTTCGTCGGCAACACCATCCACGTCGAGTCGACGGTCGCTGCGAAGACGCCCGCCGACCGCGAAGACGCCGCCGGGATCGTTCGATACGAGACCGAGGTCGTCGACCAGGACGACGAGACCGTCCTGTACTGCGATCCGATCGTGCTGTTCGAGTGTGCGTGTCGCGATGGGCCGAAGCGGGTACCGTCGCCGTTCCCACATCCGAAACGTCCCCCTTCATTACAGAACTAACCGTGTAATGGTGGTGGGGTTCGCCAGCGTCGACAGCCGGTCCGCTACTCGAGTTTCACATAGCGGAACGGACGGCCGACCTCAGGATGGAAGTTCTTCCATGACCGACGGAACGCCCTCGGCGGTGATCGTCTCTCCCACGACGTAGGAGCTGGCGTCGCTCGCGAGGAACTGCGCGATGTCCGCGATCTCCTCGCTCGTTCCGATCTGTCGATCGACGGACGATCTGTCGATAGCCGAGGCGGAGACCCCCATCTGTGATTCGACGCCTGGCGTGGCGACGAAGCCGGGGGCGATGCAGTTGACCCGGACGTCTGCGTCGGCCCACTCGTTGGCGAGGGTGGTCGTGAGATTGATGACCCCCGCCTTGGCGGCGGCGTAGTGGCTCATGTAGGGCGCTCCTTGCTGGCCGGCCACGCTCGCCACGTTGATGATTGCGCCACCGCCGGCGTCCCGCATGTACTCGCCGGCGACCTGGCTGGCGTGGAAGGTCCCGTGGAGGTTGATGTCCACGATGGTCTTCCAGCCGTTCTCGCTGATGTCCTCGAACGGTGCCATGAAACTCGCACCCGCGTTGTTCACCAGGATATCGAGGCCGCCGAACGCGTCGACGGTCGTCTCGACGAGGGCTTCCACGGCGGTACGGTCCATGACGTCGCACTCGACCGCGACGGCCTCCCCCGGTCGATCGCTCTCGGCGATGTCCTCGGCCACGGGGTCGACGTTCTCCTGTTCGCGGGAGCAGACCACGACGTTCGCCCCGTCCGCGGCGAACTGCTCGGCGATGGTCCGTCCGATGCCACTCGACGCACCGGTAACGATGGCGGTGCGGCCTGCGACTGAGAATTGGTCGGTCGTCATTGTCGGTGACTGGTGTCGGAACCGTTCGCCCGGGCCCGTGATAAACCTTGACCGGTTGAGGGCCGGCCAGCGGGGCCAGGCCGACAGGAACGGTTCCACACCCCCGGTGTCAGCCGTCGCGGAACAGCCGGGCGTTGGTCATCCCGGTGGCGACGGGGTGGCCCTCGCCGGTCGGCGTCTCGCTCTCGACAGGGACACGGGTAACGCCAACGTGTCCGCCAGCCCGGATCACCGTGGCGATGCCGATGAGGTCGCCGACACCGGATCCGAGAGAGGCGACCGAGTTCTGGATGGTGGCGAGGCCGACCGCGTCCGATTTCTCGGACGCCGTCCGGACGGCGAACGCGCTCGCGGTGTCGACGAGGGTGGACGCCACGTCGCCGTGGGCCGAGTTGCAGCCGTTCCGGGCGGGGTTCGTAAGCGTTTCGTCATGCGGAACGCACACCGTGACGTCCCGGATCGATAGACTCGCACTCGACGCCGAGCATGGAGCGGAAGCCGTGCTGGCTGACGAACGATTCGACGGTGCTTCGACGTCGTCGCCACGTTCCGCCATCGTTACTGCCCCGTCGGCCACAGTGGGTCTGTCGGCGAAATTTCCGTGGCCGAACGGCTCCGTTCCATCCCCGCGAGCAATGGGGGCCGGAGCAAACGCCCATTCCCGGCCACCCTAGAAGTCGGTGACGACCGGGATGCCGACCGTGGAGAACTCGTCGAGTTTCTCGATGGTCTCGGGGACGTCGTCCAGGGCGATACGGTCGGTGACGACCGCGCCGGGATCGATCTTGTCCTCGGCCATCATCTGAAAGATCTCCTCGTACTCGTGGGTGGGCATCCCGTAGGAGCCGTAGAAGTCCACCTCGTCGGCGACCATCTGATCGACTGGTATCGAGACCGTCCCACCCTCCTCGGCCGTGGTCAGCCCGATCTGGAGGTGCTGGCCACCCTTGTCGAGCGAGGCGAGGGAGTTGCGAGTCGTCTCCGCGATGCCCAGGGCGTCGACGGCGATGTCGACCCCGCGTCCGTCGGGCGTCTCGGATCGGACCGCTGCGGCCACGTCGTCGACTTCCGGGACCTGTACCGTGCGGTCCGCGCCGAGGTCGCGGGCCTTCTCGAGGTTCTCCTCGTTCAGGTCAACGGCGACGACGTTCCCCCCGAGGGCGTCGGCGACGTGGATCGCGGAGAGGCCCACGCCGCCACAGCCGTGCACGGCCACCCAGTCGCCGGCGGTGAGGTCGACGCGGTGGACGATGCCGTGGAAGGCGGTGGCGAATCGACACCCGAGTCCAGCGACGGCGACGGGGTCGACGCCCTCCGGGAGCGCGACCAGGTTGTGGTCGGCGTTCGGGACGGGGTAGTACTCGGCGAACGCGCCCTGCTGGAAGGGGACCAACCCCATCGGGACGGCGGACTCGCAGATGTTCGACCGGCCCGCCCGACAGTGTCGACACGTCCCATCGGAGAGGTTGAACGGGTTGGTCACCAGGTCTCCTGTCTCGAACTGCGTCACGTCCTCGCCGACCTCGACCACTCGCCCGGCCGGCTCGTGGCCGAGGATCTGTCCCTTCTGGGTCTGGACGCCCAACCACTCCCAGTCCCCACGCCACGTGTGCCAGTCGCTCCGACAGACGCCACAGGCTTCGGTCTGCACGACCACGCCGTCGGGCCCTGGGTCGGGCCGGTCGACCGCCTCGACGGTCATCGGTTCCCCGACGCCCTGAAAGACAACCGCTCGCATATTACTGTGTTCTGATGGATCGGGCATGAACCTTTCCCGTCGGTCGGCCTCACGGTTCCGGGCGTTCGCCGTCCACGACGTCGAGGACCGCCGAGAGCCTGGATATCCGGTAGTCGACGGCGGGGCCGTCCTCGGCCCCGAACGCCACCGTCGCCATCCCCACGTCCGTTGCACCCTTCATGTCGTTTCTGTACCGGTCGCCGATCATCAGCGAGCGTTCGGCTGGGACACCCGCCGTCGACAGCGCGGTCTCGAACATCGCCGGGTGCGGTTTGGTCCACCCGACCGCCTCCGAGGAGGTGTAGGAGTCGAAGCCAGCCAGGAGGCCGAACCGCTCGAGGATCCACTCGCCCTCCTCGTGATCGACGTCGCTGATGACGCCGACGTGACGGTCTGACGCCTGGAGGGTTCGCACGGTCTCGACCGCCTCCGGGTTCGGCCGTATCAGCCGGTCCATCACGTCGTGGAACAGCGGTCGCCACTCCTCGCGTTGTACGCTCGTCTCGAGGATGGCCGCGACGGCCCGGTCGTATCCGTCGCGTGCCGGTCGAAAGGTCAGTTCGTCCCGTTCGGCGAAGTACTCGCCGACCACCGTTCGCCACCGTTCGAGTGCGTCGTCGGCGTCCCCACGACAGGGATACCGATCGCACAGTTCCTCGACGAAGGTCGCGTGGGCGTGCTGGACGGATTCGAGGGAGAGGATGACGCCCCCGATGTCCCAGAAGACGGCCTGCCAGCCCGGATCGTCGTTCATAGCTGTTCTGGCGGACGGCACTGCTTGAAAGTATCGTCGGATCGTTCTGCTCCCCGCTAGCTACGGGTCCGTGGCCCCGGTCCCGCTCACCTGGCCGGGGCGTTCTCGGCGACCTCCGCTTCGACGTCCTCCGTGACGTACTCCTCGCGGAGGGTCGTCTTCGAGAACTTGCCGGTCGACCCCTTGGGAATCTCCTTGACGGGGATCACCGCATCCGGTGCCCACCACTTGGGGTAGGACTCGGCGACTCGCTCGCGGAGCTCCTGGGCCTTCGATTCTTCGTCGACCTCACCGCGGTAGGCGACGAACGCGACCGGTCGTTCGTTCCACCGATCGTGGGGCACTCCGACGACGGCCGCCTCCGCGACGTCGTCGTCGCCCATGATCACGTTCTCGACCTCCGCGCTGGCGATCCACTCGCCACCGCTTTTCACGAGGTCGTCTTCGCGATCGACGATGTCAACGTAGCCGTCCTCGTTGACCCGGGCGACGTCGCCGGTCTTCAACCAGTCGTCCTCGGTCACCACCTCGCGGGTCTTCTCGGGGGCGTTGTAGTACTCGGTCGTGACCCACGGGCCGCGAACCCAGAGCTCGCCGAGGTTCTCGTCGTCCCAGGGAACCTCCTCGCCGTCGTCGTCGACGACCTTGAATTCGAGGCCGGGCAGCGAGATGCCCGCGGAGTGCGCTCGGAGCGCGTCCAGCTCCTCGCCAGCCAGCCCCTCGAATTCGGGTTTCGTCTCGGCGAGATGCGTGACCGGGCTGGTCTCGGTCATCCCGTACCCGGAGAGCAACTCCAGGCCGAGTTGCTCGCGGTAATCGCGAATGAGGCCCTGGGGGGTCGCCGCGCCGCCGCTGACCAGGACGTCGACACTGGAGAAGTCGACGTCGTTTTCGGTCGCATACTCCAGTAGGTCCATCCACACCGTCGGGACGCCTGCGCTGTGGGTCACGCCCTCCTCCTCGATGAGGGTGGCGAGCACTTCTGCGTCCGGTTGCGGGCCTGGAAGGACCGTCTTCGCCCCCGCGGCGATCGTCCCGAAGGGGAGACTCCACCCGCTCACGTGGAACATCGGAACGATGGGCATCTCGACCGAGCCGGCGTCGAGTCCGACATCGCTGGTGAGCAGCGCCATCACCTGGGTCCAGTACATCTTCTGTGTGTACTCGACACCCTTCGGTTTGCCCGTCGTCCCGGAGGTGTAACACATCCCCGCGGGCTGGTCTTCGGGTAACACCGGGAACTCGTAGGTCGGATCGCCGTCGGCGATGAAGGACTCGTAATCGACGACCGGCTCGAGGTCGGTCTCGGGGACGGCGTCGCCCATGACGACGAATAGCTCGACGGAGGAGAACGCCCCCTCGTCGTAGGCACCCTCGAGTTTCTCCAGCATGACAGGGTCGACGATCACGACCCTGTCCTGGGCGTCGTCGACGATGTGCTGGATGTGCCCATCGGGTAACAGCAGATTGATCATGTGAACCTGGGCACCCATCGAGGCGACGCCGTAGTAGGCCTCCTGGTGCCAGTGGTTGTTCCACGCGAAGGTAGCGACCCGGTCGCCCCGTTCGATGCCGAAGTCCTCGAGGGCCGACGCGAGCTTTCGTACTCGTTCGCCGTACTCCGCGAAGGTGAACCGCTGGATCCCTTCGTGGGTTCGGGAGACGATCTCCTGATTCGGATAGACGTTTTCCGCACGCCACAGGAACGAACGCAGGTTGAGGGTTGCGCCACCTGGCATGTTCAACAATCATTATGGAATTATACATAAATGTATGCCACTTCGTGGCTCACTCGGTGGAACGCGGATGGATCGGCATCGCTACGATCTGGCCGAAATCTATTCCTGGGTGGGCCGTCGAGGGCCCTCCATGACAGAAGACCGCGAGGAGTACTTCGAACGACTGGTCGACGAGCAGTCGCTGTCGTCGTATCTGACCGCGGAACTCGGCCCGGCAGCGACCTTCGGCGTCGACCGGCACGACGAGGGCCACTCCAACGAGACGTTGTTCGTGACGTGGGGCGAGCGGGACCTCGTCGTTCGACGACCGCCGCCGGGGGAGACCGCCGACACCGCCCACCAGGTACTCAGGGAGTATCGGGTCATGGACGCGCTCCAGGAGACGCCCGTCCCGGTGCCCCCGACCGTCCTCGCCTGCGAGGACGAGTCCATCATCGGCAGCGAGTTCTACGTGATGGAGCGCGTCGATGGCGACGTCCTCCGTGACGACGAACCGGAGCGGTTCGCCACGCCGTCGCTGCGCGAGCAGGTGGGCGAGACCCTCGTCGACACGCTCGCGAGCATCCACGCGGTCGACTACGATGCCGTCGGCCTGGCGGATTTCGGCCGGCCCGAGGGCTACACGGCACGTCAGGTCGAGCGCTGGCAGCGACAGTTGGCCTGGGCGTTCGAGCGGACCGAGGCGGTCCGGGCGATTCCCGAACTCGAGGAGGTTGGTGCGTGGCTCGCCGAGAACGCCCCGACCGACCACCCGCGATCGCTCGTTCACGGGGACTACAAACTGGATAACGTGCTCTACGCTCCCGGGACGCCCCCGTCCGTCGCCGCCATCTTCGACTGGGAGATGGCGACGCTCGGCGACCCGCGGGCCGACCTCGGGTGGCTGCTGGCGTACTGGCGGGACGACACCGAACCGGCGGTTCGGGACGCCGTTCACGCCCCCGCGTTCACCGCGGCCGAGGGGTATCCGTCCCGCCGCGACCTCGTCGAACGGTGGGAGGCGCGGACCGGATTCACCTTCGAACACGAACGGTTCTATCGCGTGCTCGCGGTGTACAAGTTGGCGGGGCTCGGCGAGATGTTCTACCGGCGCCACCTCGAGGGGAACGCCGACGACGCGCTCTACCCCGAGATGGAAACGCGGGTCCCCGCCCTGGCCGAGCGGGCGCTGGCGATCCGGGACGGCAAGGACCCGCTGTAGGCGTCGATCGTCGCCCGCTGCTCCGACATCACGAAGATTGATGAGGGTTCCGGGTGGATTTCGTCCATGGTAGTCGAGCTCGCGGACATCGACCAGATAGCGGTCCTCGGGGCGGGAAACATGGGGCACGGCATCGCCGAGGTCGCGGCCCTGACGGGGTACGACGTCGTCATGCGCGACATCGAACGGGACCTCGTCGACGACGGGTACGCGGACATCGAGTGGTCCGTCGAGAAACTGGTGGAGAAGGGCGTCGTCGACGAGGACCCGGCGACGATCATGGCCCGCATCGAGACGACGACCGACCTGGCGGCCGCCGTGACGGATGCCGACGTGGTGATCGAGGCGGCACCGGAGCGACTCGACCTCAAACGAGACATCTTCACCGACCTCGACGAGTTGACCGACGACGAGGCCATCCTCGCGACGAACACCTCCTCGATCTCGATCACGCAGATCGCGGCGGCGACCGATCGGCCCGAGCGCGTCGTCGGCATGCACTTTTTCAACCCGCCGGTGAAGATGGACCTCGTCGAGGTCATCTACGGGGCGGAGACCGCCGACGAGACCGCCGAGACGATCTCCGACCTCGTCGAGACCATGGGCAAGACCCCCATCTACGTCCGCAAGGACGTCAACGGATTCGTCGTCAACAGCGTCCTCGCCCCCTACGTCGACGAACCTGCCTGGATGGTCTCGGACGGGGCGGCGACGATACGGGAGGCCGACGCGACGATGGTCCACGAGCGGGGGTATCCGATGGGGCCTTTCGAACTGAGCGACCTGACTGGTATCGACGTGGGCTACCACGTTCGCAACGAGGCCGGGAAGCCAATCGCACCGATCGTCCAGGAGAAAGTCGACGCCGAGGAGCTCGGCCGAAAGACGGGCCGTGGCTACTACGAGTACGAGGACGGCGACGGCGCGGATTACACCGTCGACGACGCCGGTGACTTCGACCACCTGCGGGTCGAGGCGCGGATGGTGAACGAGGCGGCCACACTCGTCGGTGGCGGCGTCGCGACGCCCGACGCCGTCGACACCGGGATGCGACTCGGGACGGGCTTTCCCGAGGGTCCCTGCCGTCGCGGCGACGACATCGGCCTCGGGACGATCCTGGAGAAACTCCGTGCGCTCCACGAGGAGACCGGCGAGGAGCGGTTCGAACCCGCGCCGTACCTCGTCGGTCTCGTACAGTCGGGGCACACCGGGAAGACGGCCGGCCGAGGATTCTACGACTACGCGTCCTCGGACGACGACCCTGGCGAGTACCAGGCAATCGACTACGAACTGTCCGACGACGGCCTGCTGGAGATCGAACTCGACCGGCCGGAACGGCTCAACGCCCTCAACGACGCGATGACCGAGAGTATCGTCGACCTCCTGGAGAGCGTCGACGAGGACGCGGTCCGGGCGGTGGTCTTCCGGGGCGCGGGCGACCGGGCGTTCTGTGCGGGGGCGGACATCAGCGGCTTCAGCGACATCCACCCGGCAAAGTATGCCGAACCAACCGAGGTATTCACCCTCGTCGACGAATTCCCTGCACCGACGGTGGCGGCCATCGACGGCTACTGTCTGGGTGGCGGTCTGGAACTCGCGCTGGCCTGTGACTTGCGCGTGGCGACCGACGACTCGACCTTCGGCTTCCCGGAGATCGATCTCGGATTGTTCCCCGGTGGGGGCGGGACACAGCGTGCGATGCGGATACTCGGCGAGGGGCGGGCGAAGGAACTCGTCTTCCGCGGCACGCAGATCGACGCGGAGCGGGCGGCCGACTGGGGGCTGATCAATCGGTCGGTCGTCCCCGAGGCGTTCGAGGACGTCGTCGATGCGTACGTCGACGACCTCCTGGCGGGCCCGCCGATCGCGTTACGGCGGGCCAAACGCGTGATGAACGGTGGCGCCGACGAGAACCTCGATGCCGGCCTCGAGATGGAGAGTCAGGCGTTCAGTCTCTTGCTGACCACAGACGACTTCGTGGAAGGTGCGGCCGCGTTCAACGAGGACCGGGACCCCGAGTTCGAGGGCTCCTAGGGGTCGCCGAATCGGGAGATCTGTTCGAGTTCGGCTGGGTCGACGTCGGCGAACGCCTCCCTGGCGATGGTTCGCTTGTGGACCTCGTCCGCACCGTCGATGATCCTGAACTGCCGAACGTTCTGGTAGAACTCCGCGAGCGGCAGGTCCTTCGCGATACCGTTCCCCCCGGTGTACTGGACGGCCGTGTCGACCACGTCCTGTACGACGTTCGCAGTGAACACCTTGCTCATCGAGACGGCGACGCGTGCCTCCTCGCCGGCGGCGATCTCGGCGGCGGCCTGTCGGTTGAGGGCGCGGGCAGCCTGCAGTTTCGTCTCCATCTCCGCGATCTCGAAACGGGGACTCTGTCGCTCGGAGAGCGGTCCCCCGAAGCCCTCGCGCTCGGAGAGGTAGGCCTTCGCGATGGAGAGTGCGCGTTCGCCCATGCCCGAAAAGCGCATGCAGTGGGTCAATCGCGCCGGGCCGAGTCGCTCCTGGACGTGAGCGAAGCCCTCGCCCTCTTCGCCGAGGATATGTTCGTCCGGGACGCGGACCCCGTCGAAGACGACCTCTGCGTGACCCTTCCCGGTGGTCTCCCCGCCCATGTGTGGGATGTTTCGGACGATCTCGACACCCGGCGCGTCCGCCGGGACGAGGAAGACGGAACTTCCCTCGTAGGGGTGGGCGTCCGCGTCGGAACGCGCGAAGACGAGAAGGACGTCCGCGTCGATGCCCTGCGTGGTCCACCACTTGTGGCCGTCGATGATCCAGTCGTCCCCGTCGCGTTCGGCCGTCGTCTGCAACATCTTCGGGTCCGACCCGCCGCCCTGCATCGGTTCGGTCATGGCGAAGCCGGATTTCATCCGTCCCTCGACGAGCGGTTCCAGGTACTGCTCTTTTTGCAGGTCTGTGCCGTGCATCTCGAGGAGATGCATGTTCCCCTCGTCGGGGGCGTCGACGCGCATCGCCATCGGTCCCAGCGCGCTGCGCCCGGCCTGTTCGAAGGTTGGGAGGACGTCCCGGAAGTCGTAGCCCATCCCGCCGTGTTCGGTCCCGATCTGCGGGGCGTAGACCTCGTACTCGCGAGCCGCCTCGCGGAGTTCCCGGACCGTCCCTTCAGAGACGGTCGTCCCCCCCGAGAGCTCGCGTTCGGCCGGGATGACGACCTCGTCCATCAGCCGTCGGGCGCGGTCGGCGAGCGCTTCCGCTTCGGCGGAGTCGGTAAATGATAACATGCCTGCATCATCTCGGGGCTGGCATATAGTTGTACCTCTATATGGGATCGGGCTCCGATCGACCGCGGTCAGTCGTAGGTCAGGTCGATCCGTAACTCCTGGACGGCGTCCTCGAGCAGGGCGGGATACGTGGATTCGAGGTCCTCGGTCTCGACGCGTGCCGCCGGGCCGAAGACACTCAGGCCACCCAGCAAGTCGTCGTGCTGGTCGTAGACCGGCACCCCCGCCGCGCGGAGCCCCTCCATGTGTTCTCCGACGTTCGTCGCGTATCCTCGGCTCCGAGCGGCCGCGAGGGTCTCCCGTAGGCGGTCCGGATCGGTTATCGAGTTGTCCGTATAGCTATCGAGGTCGACAGCCGCGACGTATTCCTCCAGACGGGCCTCGGACCACTCCGCGAGGATTGCCTTGCCGGCCGCGAGGACGTGCAACGGACGGCGCGTTCCGATCATCGTGTCGCTCTGCAGGGGGTGACGACCACCGGCCCGGTGGACGTAGACACCCTCGAACCGTTCTGGAACCAGGAACAGTGCCCGTTCGCCGGTGGCCTGAGCGAGTTCGATCACCTTCTGTCTCGCCACGAGGTAGCCCTGCTTGCGCAGGCGTGGCGGCTCGCTCAGTTGTAAAAATCGCAGGGAGAGCCGATATTCGCCGTCCTCCTCGACGAGATAGCCCATGCGGTACAGGGTCTCGAGATGCCGGTAGGCCGTACTCTTGGCCACCCCGATCTCATCGCGGATGTCGGCGAGCGACCGTCCGTCTGCATCCCGGAGCAACTCCAGGATCTCGAAGGACGTACGGGTCGTCGACACCCCTGCGGTCCGGTCGGCCTGGTCTGTCATACTCGTTCGTTCGGGTCGATTCGCATCAACGTTTTGTATAGTCGACCGATCCGTTCGACGAGGTGAAATAGCGGTCGGCGAGTCGAAGCGATCGCCCTCAGCCATCGCCAGGCCCCGTTCCTGTGGACCGGAAACACGGCAGTGGTCGCATCCCATCGCCAGGGTCGTGCCATCATTCCTGGCGAACCCCGCAGGGACCATTGCGGCCGGGTCCTCAGATATCGGTCACGCAGTCGTGGGCGACGTCGACGGCCTCGGCGTCTTCCGGGAGGAGTGCCACGACGAGGTAGGTGGGGTACTCCTCGAAGTACGCCACCAGTCGGGCGATCCGATCCGAATCGATGGCCTCCAGGGAGTCGAGGACCATGAACGGCAGGCGCTCGTACACCTCGTGGACGAGGTAGCCGGCCAGGGCGAACACCAGGCCGGTGACCTCCCGCTCGCTCTCCGAGAGGTGGTCGACGGTATCCTCGTAGCTGACGCCGTCGTCGGACGACCGGACAACGTGCAGGTCGAAGCGCTTCTCGCCGTTCGGTCCCTCGCCGGTGGTCCGCTCGATCCAGATTCGGTCGAGGTTCTCGTACTCGAGGACGTCGAGGACCGTCGCCATGTGCTCGTTGAACGCCTCGACTGCGCCGTCTTCGAGGCGTTCGATGCGGGTTCGGAGCTCGGTCAACGCCTCGGCGATCGCGTCGCGTTCGGCCTCGAGGGCCGCGATGCGGTCGCGCTCCTCGTCGAGGGTCCCGAGTTGCTCGTCGATGCCCTCGATTGTGGATTCGACCTGGTCGCGTTCGAACTCGAGTTCGGTGACCGCCCGCTGGAGGGTGAGTACCTCGCTCCGGTCGGCCGCCTCGAGTTCCGCGATCCGGTCGTCGAGGTGCTCGACGCGGGCGTCGAGTTCCTCGCGTCGGTCTGCGAGATCCTCGATGCTGGCCTCCCGCGATTCGATCTCCGATTCGACGTTCTCCAATCGCCGCTCCAGATCCGCTCTGCGCTCGCGCTCGGCCTCGACGGTCTTTCGCCGTTCGACCCGCGCTTCGAGGGTCGATTCGATCTCCTGCCGCTCGGCGACCGTCTCGCGCCGGAGGTCCTGGATCGATTCGACGGTCTCCTCGATCCTCGATCGTGGTACCTCGCTACCACAGGTCCAGCAGACGGTGGCATCCGCGACCAGCCGGTCCGTGACGGCATCGGGGGTGGTCCCCAGGGCATCCCGTAGCTCGCCGTGTTCACCGTCGACCATCTCGCGGTTGAACTGGACGATGCGCTGGAGCTGGTTCACCGTCGTGTCGAGTGAGCGCTTGTGGTCTCGGAGCCGGTCGATCTCGGCCTCGAGTGACTCGACGTCGGCGTCGTCGTCAGCCTCGAGCGCGTCGAGTTCCTCGCGGAGTTCCGCACGCTCGTCTTCGAGGGCCGCCAGGCTGTCGCGTTCGGTCTCCAGCCGAAACTCGACGTCGTCTAGCTCCGATCGGACGTTCGAGCGCTCGGTGACCGCCCGGTCGAGTTCGTCTTCGATCTCCCTGGATTCTGCGACCGAGCGGTCGATGGCGTCGAGTTCGTCTCTCTTCTCCGCGAGTTCGGCGTCCAGTTGTTCGCGTCGCTCGAGGAGTCCCTCGCGTTTCTCGACGAGCCCCGGCCGCCGATCCTGTCGATTTCGTAAATTTTCGAGTCGGCGATCGATCTCGGTTCGCCGCTGGGTCTGCGACGCGATCTCGGCGCGGATGGCGTCGTCGTCGACGGGTCGCATGATGACCTCCCGCAGGTCGTCGCCCCGCACGACGGCCTGCCGTGCCTCGTTGTCCTCGAGGAGGTACGCGAACAGGTCGCCCACGTCGCTCTCCGGGTCGAACGGCTCGCCGCCGCGGTGGACGCGGCCGTCCTGACGGGTGAGCGTTCGTCGGAACTCCTCGTCGCCGATGATGATCGACGCCACTCCTTCGTCGGCATCGGCCTTCAGCGAGACGGCGGACCCGCCCAGCGCGCCGATGAGCGCTCGCAGGAACGACGTCCGGTTCGTGGCGTTTCGTCCCGCCAATACGGTGAGTCCCGGTTCGAGTTCGACGACCGTCTCGTCGATGCCGCCGACGTTCCGGGCCGAGACCCGTACCGGCCCCTCGAGGGTCGCCGGTTCGCTCGTCATATTCCGTCTCCTGGCCCCGCCGACGGGTAAACGTTGTCACTCCAGCACTCCGCCGGTTCGGGAGGGCATCAGCCCCCGCCACACTCGCATCCTTCGGCCTCGAGGAACTCGGCGACGTCCATCTCGGTCCCACACGCCTCGCAGTGGATTCGGATCTCCACGTAGACGTCCAGGTCGCCGGCATCGACGTCGCCCCTGTCGCGGAGACGCTCGACCGTCTCGCGTGTCACCGCCGCCGTGCGCCCGCGAAGTCGTTCCAGGGTCTCCGCCCCGCTCTCGACCGGGTCCCTCCCCTCGCGTTCGAGGGTCGCCCCGCGGACGTCGCGGAGGTAGGTGTGCATCGCCTGGTGGGTGACGAAGTCCGAGTCCACGACTTCGACGTCGACGCCTTCGCGTTCGAGTTCCCGGCGTTTCTGCACCCGGGCCCCCTCGGTCACGTCGTCGCCAGTGAGCACCGAGTACGCGTGGGCGACGTCGTACTGGCTCGCTCTCTGGCCGGCCGAGTCGAGGGCCGCGGCGAGGACCTTCCGGTTGAACTCGTCGGCCAGATCGCGGAGGCTGTATCGATCGTCGTCGCGGGTCCACTTGCGCTCGAGGTCGGCGCCGACGTCGCCGAGGTCGTACGTCCCGATGACGCGTGCGACCTTGCTTCTCGTGACCGTTTCGGTGCGCTCGTCGCTCATCGCCTGGATAGAGAGGGCGCGCCCGGATACATACGCGTTGCGGGTGGACTTGGAACGATGACCGCGGTGCTGGCACTTACCTCGTCATGGTTGTAATGGATATTGGCGCGCCACCGCTCGTCGTCCCCGGACTGCTACTCGCCGACGGGGGTTCGGTAGCTATATCCAAAAATTGGTATATTTTTGAATTCATCCGTACGCTGGTAGTATTATATTGATCCGCGCGCCTACGCGTATCTTTGCTACCGATCTGGATATCGACTCGAGAAGTATCAGGTGTGCCCGTAATTTATTCCTTCTAGCCGAATGATCTACGATATCGTATGGAAATTCTTCGAAATCATCGGCGAAGAGAATCACGGCTTTAGCGGTTGAAACGCGTATTTCCAATTACGGCCGTTGTAGTATCATATTTTTGTATATTCTGTTCAATCGACCAGTCACGGATCGGCACCTGTCGGCGACGGAAGCAGCAATGCCTGGTCGATCGATTCACCGCTGTCCCTCAGTCGGAACGGTGAGCCCCATCCACCGTGGAAGAACAGGTGAGGGCCCGTAGCTCAGTGGACAGCGTGCTTGGATCCGGACCAGGATGTCGCGGGATTTGAATCAGGGGAGGAGCTTTGCTCCGACCGTGGTTCAAATCCTGTCAGTTCGTTCGCTTCGCTCACCTCCTGACAACCTCCCGCTCGCTGGCGCTCACGGCTCGCTCCGCTCACCGTTCGTCCATTTCGAGGGCTCCCGCTGGTCGCCCTCGCCGCTCACGGGAGTCCCGTCGGGTCCGTGAGTTCTCTCAACAGACTTCTCTGCTGCCCCTCAGTCAGAACGGTTAAACGCGTCCGCCGTGGAAGGACAGGTGAGGGCCCGTAGCTCAGTGGACAGAGTGCTTGGTTCCGGACCAAGATGTCGCGGGTTCAAATCCCGTCGGGTCCGTTCGCGATTTCTGCGAAATCGCTCACTCCCCGACGACCTCCCGCTCGTTTCACTCGCGGGAGTCCCGTCGGGTCCGTAATTCTGCGAGGGGTTTACGACGAGCGGAATTTCGCAACGCGCGGGATTTGAATCAGGGAGGAGCTTTGCTCCGACCGTGGTTCAAATCCTGTCAGTTCGTTCGCTTCTGCTGTGAACACACCATGAGCAGCGAAGCGAACGGGGATGTGAATCAAGAAGTGCAACGAAACGGACTCGAAACCAGGTCCTCACCGTCCCGTCCAGGGGAATCAGAACGTGAGGCCCCGGCCCCGACGGGCAATCGATCGGACGGGCCGACCGCTATCTGGGTGGGCGACGACACACCTCGTGGGACCTCGGTCGCGGAGAGAGCGCCGCTCTCGAACAGCTTCGAACGGGCTCCGGAACCCGGGTGGCAACGGTCGGCCGGCCACGCGTCGGGTACGTAGTCGACTACCGTAGCACCGGGCAGCGGCCCCCTCGGGTCGGACTGCGGTGTCGTGCCCGCGAACAATGGAAAGATATAGGCTGCGTTCCTCCCTCCCGAGCGGTATAGGATGGAGCAAGACGCGTCCCAGAACACGCCAAGCGTGGAACCGCTCCGGGGCGGTCTTCAGGCCGTCGCGGAAAACGCGTGGGACGCCATCGTCGTGATCGACCTCGAAGGGCGAATTCGCTTCTGGAACGAGGGTGCCCAGCACATTTTCGGCCACAGTAAATCGGCCGCCATCGGGACCGACGTCCACGACCTGCTCGCCCCGGCGGAGTACGAAGACCGGATCGAGGACGGCTTCGAGACGTTCGTCGAAACGGGGACTGGGCGGGCACTTGGACGGACGCTGGAACTCCGCGCCACCCACCGCGACGGGAGTCGGATTCCGGTCGAACTCTCGGTCAACGCCTACGAGGACGACGGGGACCGATACGCGGTCGCTATCGTCCGGGATGTCACCGAGCGGACCGAACGCAAACGCGAGCTAGAACGGTTCCACGCGTTCGTCGAGCAGTCTCGGGATCTGATAACGGTCATCGACGAGAACGGGCACATTCAGTACAATAACTCGACCGTCGAAGCGATGCTGGGGTACGAACAGGGGGAACTCGTCGGCGAAGATCCACTGCAGTACGTCCACCCCGACGACCGTGAGGAGGTGGCGGCCCAGATGGCGGCATTGGTCGCGGAGTCCGGCCCTGGACCGAGAGTCGAGTTCCGTTTCCACCACGCTGACGGGTCCTGGGTCTGGCTCGAGAGTGTCGGCAGCAACCGTCTCGATAACCCCAGCGTGCAGGGCATCGTCGTGAACCAGCGTGACATTACGACGCGGAAAGACCGTCAGCGCAAACTCGAGCAGTACGAGTACACCATCGAGAACGCAGGCGAATGGATCGTGGCCGTGGATGCGGAAGGGAGCCTTGTCTTCGCGAACGAGGGGTTTCGCGAGCACCACGGACTGCCCGACGACGTCAAGGGGATGACGTTGGACGCGATCCTCGATCCGAGCACGATCGAGGAGATTCAGCCCTGGATCCAACGGGCGCTGAACGGGGACTCCGTCACCTTCGAACACCAGACGACGCCGATCGATGGCGCCGCCGTCCCGGTGCGAAGCATCGTCTTCCCGCTGGAGGACCCTGGAGGCGAGATTATCGGCGTCGTGGCCGCGATTCGCGATATCAGTGAGGTTCGGGCCCGCGACCAGCAATTACAGGTCGTCGACCGCGTCCTCCGTCACAACGTAAACAACAGCATGAACGTCGTCCTCGGGTACGCCGAAACGATCCGGGAACACACGACCGATGACCGCGTCTGCCAGTACGCAAACGCGATCCTGGATCGTGGTGAAGACCTCGTGTCGACGGCTCGTAAAGAGCGGGAAATCACTCGAATCCTGTCGAAAACCCCCCGCCGCAGGCCGACCAATCTCACGGATCTGATCGAGGCCACTGTCTCGTCGATCACCGCGGAGCATCCGGCGGTGACCATCGAGGTCGATTCCCCAGCGGACTGTACGGTGACGACCACGACGAGACTCATCCGGGCAATCGAGGAACTGATCACAAATGCGGTAACACATTGTGACCGGGACCAGCCAGAAGTCGTGGTCGGCGTCGACTGCGAGCCCGAGACGGTAGCAGTCAGCGTGGCCGATGACGGGCCGGGTATCCCGGCCATGGATCAGAATATCCTCCGGATCGACCAGGACATCGAACCGCTGTATCACGGCAGTGGTCTCGGTCTCTGGCTGGTAAAACTCATCGTCGACCGGGCGGACGGTGCGTTGACCTTCGACGAAAAGGACCCGCGTGGCAGTGTCGTGACGATCACCTTGCCACGGCGTTGAGGGGTCGCGACGGGCCGTTCGTCATCACGATAGAACACTGTCTCATCAGAGTGACTCGTCTGTCCCGGGAGGGCCGTGGAGGATCGAGGGATCGTTCACTCCGATAGTGGCTGAACCCGACTATCGATTCGGTGGCCGAGTGTCTCAGCCGGAACCGCCGAGCGGCCTACGGCGTTCGAGTCGGCGACGAGGGTCCGGACGACGACGGCGAATCGGGGCTAGTCGGGGCACCCGGGTCCTTGTCGCCGCTGACGAGGAATTCCAGGACGGCCGAGACGAAGACTTCGTTGTCACCCCGCTGCACCCACTCCCGGTCCAACAGCGACGCGTCGCCCAGCGTGACGACGGAGTCGTTTCGCGCGGCCACCGGGTAGGTGTCGGCGGCCCGCGTGCTCGAGAGTTTCGTCGAGTCACTGGTCGTCAACAGCGGTGTTCCGCCCTGGACCGTCGTCGCCTCGTGGACGGTCACCTGTCCGGCCTCGGTTCCGATGGCGGCCGTGTCAGTGGGCGTCGCGAAGACGTTTCGGTAATTGACGTCGTAGGACTCGAGGTTGTAGACGTAGGCGTCACCGAACGCGAATCCGAACGACGACGCCAGACCAGTCATCGGTGCCGGCGAGGACTGCATGCTCGACATCCCCAGTAGTGAACTCAACGCGCTTCCCTGGCTCGGCGGTTCCCCAGCCAACAGCACCCGCCCACCTGCGTCGGCGAACGCTTCGAGTCCCGCTCGTTGTGCTGCGGTGTACGGCTCTTCGGGGGAGACGACGACGAACGCATCGGCCGTCCGCAGCGTGTCGTTGAGCGTCGCTTGGCGCTCACCTCGATAGAACGACACGGAGTGGTCACTCGAGGTGAGTGCCTCGATCATCGGGGCGAGTGACGCCCGTTCGATGTCGTTTGCGTGCCCTACGTCGACGACGACGTGTTTCGATTCGCCGTCGGCGTCGACCGCTATGGAACCGGTTTCAGCTGGTTCGGTGGCGAGAATCGCATCGGGTTGATGAGTCGGCACCGAGAACGAGTCGTCGCTCGTCGTCAGCTGTCCACCGTGCAGCGGCATGGACAGTCCAGCCCCGACGAGGAGGGCGATGACCACGACGACGCCCAGGCGTTTGCCGATTTCACTGGCTCGCATTCGTGAGCACCTCCGTCGAACTATCGGTGGTCGTCGGCGTTCCCCAGATCGCGAGGTACCGGACCCGATCGACGCCAGGGGTCGCGAACAGCGATGTCGACCGCTCTGACGGATCCTCGGCGCCGAGCAGCGACAGCAATCCAGTCATCGAGGCTGGATCACGATGGGTCGTCTCGTAGCTGTCGAGTCCGGCCTGGGAGGCCGCTTCGTTGGTTGCCATCTCGATGCCGCCGACTTCGTCTACGTAGCCGTTGGTCGCTGCCTCGGCACCGGTGTAGATTTTCGCCTGCGAGATCTCGGTTCGCGAGAGCGTTATCTCCTCGCCACGCTCCTCGACGACCGTCCCGACGAAGGACTGTTTGAGCGTCTCCAGTTGGGCCCGATATTCGTCGGCGGTCGCACCGGATGCCTTGTCGGGACCAGAGGTCATCGACGCCGGGACGCCCTCGGTTCCGCCGAAGGAGGCGATGACGCCCACGTGGCCGACCATCGAACTGGGCTGGGCGTAGATCTCGTCACTCGGGAGTATCGTGTAATACGCCCCCGAGGCAGCCATCGACCGAACGCTCGTCACGACTGGTTTCTCGGCGGCGAGGCGTTTTACGGCTCTGTACTGGGCTTCACTTCCAGTGACGCCACCGCCACCGCTATCGACGCGGAGGACGACGGCATCGATGGAATCGTTCTGACGTATTTCTCGTAGTTCCTGGACGGTTTGGTCAGCAGTCCCACCGGTGATGGGTTCGTCGATGGTGACTACTGCCACGGTGCCGTCCGGGCCGGCAGCCGCGTTGATTGCTGGAGGGACGACCATCGCGCCGAGGACGATGGCTATCACGGCGAGGACCGCGTACGAGGACAGTGCCTTCCGAAGATACGTGTCGATTCGATTGCTCATTCCGCATATCACGGATCCGGTCAGGGCCACCTATAATGGCCCCCGCAGTTTCAAACGGTGAAACAGTGCTCGGTAGTGCTGGCAATCGATCACCGGTCGCCGATGATTGGGTTTCGCCCTCCCGGCGACCCGACCGGGTGCGTCTGTGCCATTTGCACGTCACTCGATGGCCTGCGGTCAGCTATCGGGCAGAGCCGGCCGCGCTTCGAACGCCCGGCAACCGTCGTCCGGTTTCGGGCGCTACTTTTCGTTCACGGTCGCGTGGGTCGTCCGTTCACACGCCCATCGAGGGGTGGCTCCCGGCGGGCGACGATCAAATCGGTGGCCGCGAGAGAATCCCTCGAGCGCACCGACCGAGTTCTCGATCTCGTCTCTCGATCCTGGTACCGCGTGCCAACTGTCGTTTTGGCCCGAGTGAGCACGTGTCTGCACTGATGGCTCTCCACACGACCCGATATTGCTCGTTCTCTCTGGTCGAATCGCGAAAAGTTGGGTCGGAGCACCCCATAAATTATCTCTGCTACTCGAGGTCGATTCATTCGTTCGGCCAGCTAGCCCGTGGTGCTGGCTCTCGGTGACACGAACGGAGACGTCGATATCGTCGCCGAGCGTCGCCGAGCGATCGGGGCCGGACGCGACTGACGAGGCCGGTCAGCGCTCCTCGTAGGGCTGGACGACCACGAAGCCGTCACCACCGGTGAAGTTCATCTGGAAGCGTTCGCCGGATTCCTGGCCAATCATATCCGAGAGATTCTTGTTGACCTCGACAGCTGGTGTGGTCCCACTCCACGCGACGGTCGCGCTCGGGTCCGTCGAGACCGGCGGTTCGACGACCAGCGGGTCCCCGTGGGTCGTGATCGCCAGCCGACCGGGCCCCTCGAGGTAGACGTTCGTGAGTCCCCCGGCGAACGCGCCGGCGAGACTGTCGATGGTGTCGATCTCGTAGGAGAGCCCCGATTCGAACGCGAGGACGTCCTCGCCGTTCACGGACACCGAGTCGTCGGGCCCGAGTTCGAGGATCTGGACTTTCTTCTGGTGGTCGGCGAGGTACACGTGGCCGTGCCCCTCGACGGCCATGATCGGCGTGCCCTCGTTCGTCGCTGCTTGCTTGAGGAAGCCACGTATTCCTCCTTCGGCCGACGCCTTGCCGGTGAACGAGAGATCCCCGGTGTACGCGATCATCGACCCGACTTTGGCCATGATGGTGCCGTCGACGGCGACGTCGAGGGTGTAACTGTTCTCGAGTTGGAACGTGTCCTGACTGTCCGTCGGGGCGTGGGTTCGTTTGAATCGTTCGAAATCCATGATTTCACAGAGCCCGTTTCACGGTGACTCTACGTCAGGCTTCATCGTCTTCAGGTATGAAGTGTCGCGTGCTGTTTCACGAGCAGAAAACGACTGCGGGCCTCCTGGGAATTCGTCGCGGGAGTAGTAATTGCTAAGGGAGAGCAACCGTGAAAAAATCTGCATGGTCTTTCGGGTCTCTTCGCTCCTGTTCGCCCCCCGGCGCTTTTTCGAGCGGGAACGGGCTGATCTTGGCGTTCTCGGTCCGTTCCTGGTCCTGATAGCGACGGGATCGATCACGCTCGGCGGGCAGTTGCTCCTCGTCTCGATGAGCGTTATCGGTGATTCCTCGACGCTCGCGTACGTCACCTCGATTCTGCGGGTCGAACTCCCGGCCATCACCGTCGCTGGTGCGCTCGTCAGTTTCGGTCACGTCTTCGTCTACTGGGTCGGCTACGCCGCGATTTTCCACGGTGGGACCTGGCCGTTCTCGAACGACGGGCAATTCCGAGACGTGTTTCTCCTGACGGGCTGGGGCTTTCTCCCGTGGTTTTTGACCGGACTGGTGTGGCTCGTTGCGATGATCGGGAGCGCCCAGATCACGCCGGCGCCGACGACGCCCGCCGAGAGCGACATCTTCGTCCGTCAGGTCCAGGAGACCACACTCGTTCGCGGGGCCCGGATGGTCGACTCCGTGGGGATGGTCTGGTCGCTCTGGCTCTGGGGGAGTATGCTCCGGGCGGTCCGTGACGTGACGTGGCCACAGGCCGCTCTCGCAGTCCTGCCGGTCGCCGTCTTCGAATTCGCGAAGCTCGTGTTACTGTGAACCGCGATCGAACGCGGCGTCGATCGCAGCGAGACCGAGAACGTACGTTACCGCCACCAGCAACAGCGTCTCCGCGTCCGACGCGACGGCCAGCCACTGCAGTCCGAAGATGAGTGCCGCCGGGATCACGGTCAACAGAAATATCCCGATCGACAGGTACCGCATCGCGGGTGTTCCGTGCCGCCGATAGCCGCGGTAGGCCTGCAGCGAGAGGAACGCGCCCAGCAGGACGACGAGTGTCTTGAGTATCGCTGCCAGCGTGGTCGTGAGTGCGGTCTCGATCATCGGTTTCCTCCCGGTTCGTAGATCGCGACGAGGATCGCCGTCAAGCCGGCCAGTTCGCTCAGTGCCGTCACGATGTCGATGACGTCGCCGGGGATTCCACCCACGCTCGCCAGCACGAATCGGAGGACGATCGGCACCGTCGTGAGGAAGAGCAAGCCGAAGGCCACGTATCCGGTTTCGCTGGATTCCGCGGCTCGATACCGCGCCACCAGCGTGGACGCGATGCGAATCGAGTACAGGACTGCACCACCCAGCACGAACAACGCCAGGATCGCTATCGGGAGTGACGTTGCTGACGCGGTGGCGAGGGTGCTGGCAGCTATCATGAGAGCTCACTCACGAGTTTCGTGAAGCGGTCGACAGCGTCGTCCGGGGACCGATCGACGTCGACTGAGACGCGACCGTCGTCGAATTGAACGTGGACTGCGTCGACGTCTGCAACGAACACCTTCCGTTGATGACCGTCCTCGCGTGGCCGGACCTGTGCCGCGACGAGTTCGAGGTCTTCCAGCCGGGATAGCCGTCGATAGATGGTGGGTTTGGACGCCTCGATGGTCTCGATGAGTTCCGGGCCGGACTGGGGCTCTTCGGAGACGAGTTGCAGGATCTCCCGTGCGTATTCGTCGTGGACGACGTCGAGTATCGCTGCCTCGTCGTCGTCCATTACGAGTCCGTTCATCGTCCGGTCGTAAAATGAATTTGGGTGCGTTCGTGGGCGGGCGAACCGGGCCGACAGCAGGGGGTGGAGGGCCGGGTCAGCGGAACCGGCGATCGAACGTACGTCCCCATCCCATAAATTAGGGGATGTAGCGTTTCAGAGCCAGAAACACGTCGGGTGCTCGCGGGCGGTTTCTCGATCTGAAACAGGTCCTCGGGCTATATGCGATCCACGGCCGACGATTCGGACACACCATGGCCGTCCTGACCGCCCTCAGACAGACTCCCGGTGCCGTGTGGCGAAATCCCGGCATCGCCCTCCCGCTGATCGCCCTGGTCCTCCTGCAGGCGCCGTCGTTCGCCGCCGAACTCCTCGACCCGCTCCTCGCGGTCGTTCTCTCCCTGGGCCTCACGGCCGTCTTCGTCTTCCTCATCCCGTTCTTCCAGGGTGGCATCATCGGGATGGCCGACGAAGCGCTGGACGGATCGACGTCGCTCGGAACCTTCCTGTCGGCCGGCAAATCGAATTATCTCTCGATCTTCGGCGCCTACCTCCTCCTGCTCGCGGCGAACGTCGTCTTCGGCATCGCCGTCTTCTTCGCGTTCTTCCTCGGAGTCGGGGCGGCCTACGTCGGTGGCGACGGCGGTGGTGGCGGCGCGTCGGTCGCCGTCGCCGCGATCGGCCTGCTCGCGCTGGTGGGGTATCTCCTGTTCAACTTCTTCGTCCAGTTCTACTCGCAGGCCATCGTCGTCGACGCGCACGGGGCCATCGGCGGCCTCAAACAAAGTTTCGGCGTCGTCCGGCGGAATCTCCTCGCGACGCTCGGGTATTCACTCCTCGCGGGTGCCATCGCGATCGGATTCGGCCTCTTCGTCGCCGTCCTCTCGGTATTCGCCTCGCCCACCTCGATGGCGACGCTGACCACCGAAACGCCACCGCTGGCCTGGTTCGCCGGGGTCGGCCTCGTCGGCGGCCTGCTCACGGTGGTCCTCGGGACCTTCCTGGCGGTCTTCGCCGTCGCGTTCTACCGGGAGATCGCCGCCGAGAGCGCCCCCCAGCAACGACCCGCTCCCGAACTATGACGGCGGGTGGACGAGTGGCCGACGGCCGCCGGCCCGTCACAACGCGGTCGACCGTGGCCCCCGCGTTCGCGGCCCGTCGATCGTCGTCGATCCCGCCCCGCTTCCAACGACCCCAATCGGTATCCACCGCCGCTCTGTAGGGCCAGTATGGACGACCGACTGATCGCGGGCGAATCGGCGGTCTCCCTGCTCGATCGTCCGATCCGCGCCGGGGTGGCGACGGGAGCGGTCCACGCGGTCATCGCCGCGTCCCTCTGGACGGGCTTCGGCTTCGAAGGGTTCGGGCGGCTGCTCGCGACCGAACCGGCATTCCTCGCGTACGTCCTCTCGGGGATGATCCTCCTGGGCGCCATCCCCGGCGTCTGCTACGCGACATGGCGGTCGGTCGCCCCGGCACTCCTGATCGGTGGCTCCCTGTGCCTTTCGGCCGCTGGGACCTGGGCCGTCGTCCGCGACGGGCTGACGCCGGTCGATCCCACGCCCTTCGGGTGGTACGTCCTGCTCTGGGTCGGCATCGCGGTCGTGGCGACGGCCGCGGGACTGGTCGAGCATTGGGTGCGCCGGTAGTCTCGGTCTGGTGTCGGCGTGGGGGCGGAACGAGACGGGTCCACCCCTATCGACACCGGTCGGTGGGTCTCGCCTCGACGATCGGCACCACTACCCGCTCGAACCGTTTACCACGATGGCGCTCCTTGGTCACCGTATGCACCGGACGCTCAGGGAGACTGGATTCGGCTGGGCCTTCGTTCTCCTCGCCGGGTGGGTCCTCTGGCCGCCCCGCGCGGTCTACTGGAGCGCCCTCGCCGAGATCGTCGGCGCGCCGCTCACGCTGGTCCTGGTGGGGGCGCTCGCCGTCGGCCTGGGATTCGCGGTCGGCGTCCTGCGCGGTGTCGCGATTCGGCCGTTCGTCGCCGGCGCCCTCCTCGCCTACGGGAGCGGGATGCTCGCGATCGAGGTGGTGGTCCGGCCGGAGAGTCCGGTGCATCTGCTCCTGTACGGGGCCCTGCTCGGGTGTCTCGTCGGGGGCGCCGTTCTGGGGAGCCATATTGGGTGATCGGGGCTGTTCTTTGGGGCCGCTTTTGCTGTGACCGTACCGTGGACAGCAAAGCGGACGGGGATTTGAATTTTGGAAGTCTTCCGCTAGTTCAAATCGTATTGGGGAACACGAGATAGCACTGCGGTACTTTCAACCCGCCCTGACCGGTCGAGTGGGCGTATTCCGTTGGGGACCACCGGAATTTGCGATAGTCAATGAACACGATGTGGACCAGATGCGAGAGCTGATTGGGTGGTTTACTCGAATCGCTTATAGAATTTTGACCGGTAATTTGATGGTGAAATTGTGACAATTCCAGTCCAATATTCCCCTATCCCTTGAACAATGAGTTGGGTTGCCTGCTTCATCGCATCTGTCTAATGGTAGAAGGAATCACCTTTGGCCCAGTTTGTTGAATCCGTGCGAAATCCGACCAGGGCCTTCCTTCCTCGGGACTTCCGAGAAAACGATTTAGTCGATTTACTAACAAATTCCTGCCGATTGATGCCCGCTGACCGCGAACCTCCTCTCGAACACCGTCATCACACATATTTGCCAAAGGTAGCCAACGTCGGATTCGCGATCAATCCATTTCGAGGATTTCCGTGGTATCCGTTATTAGTGCCTGAATCTCACCATCCCGCTTGTACTTGTGGTCGATGACACCAACGAAACGAAATCGGCCACCTGGATCAAAATACGGATGGGAAACACCGTTCTCTACGACGAACGGCACTTTTTTCGCAGATCCGCGTTCTCCGAGAACTCCCTTTAAGGCTGGCATTTTGGAGTGATTCTGATTGACGAATTCGATGCCCTCGATGTTTCCTTCGACAGTTACAGCGTCACCGTTTCCACGGAACTGGGTTAGTCGTCGTTCTGGATACGAACCCTCTACTCCGCCGTTCGGTTCATTTCTCACTTTGCTGGGTTTTGGTTTTGAAGACGGATGCACTTTCGTGGAAGTCGGTGCATGGTCCTCCTCTAACCGTCGAAGGGTTAGGTAGTTCGTGTCGCTGCTCACTCCTTGGCGATACTTCTTCACACGGGCCGAGACTGTTTGCGGACTTCGTTCATCCGGGCCATCTCCGTCCGTGAATAGACAAACCGTCTCCCCATTCACCTCGGAGTCATCGAGATACCACGTCCCGTCCCGGAAAGCGAGTTCGACCTCGACCGTATCGCCACTTTGGAACCACTCCTCAGCCATGCTTTTGAATACGGCCTCCGGGTATTATGTAATGAATTCTATACCGGGGCGTTCTGACCGACATCGCCGTATTCCATACTCCTGCGTACCTCATCGTTCCAGTCACGATTGAAGTGGGCACACGGCTGATCGATGACCCTATAGATCCGACTTCTCCTGATGGGTTGCGACGTTGGTGTTATTACCCCGGACCGTGTTCCCTGACCCATGGCTGGAAGGGACCAGGCAACGTTGCCTGGAACGGACGACGATCTACTCGAACTCGCTACGCTCGAAAAGCATCTCTGGGCCGCTGCGGACAAACTACGGGGGAGTATTGATTCAGCTGACTACAAAAACTACATTTTCGGACTCCTCTTTCTCAAACGGGCCAACGACCGCTTCGACGAGGAAACCGAAGAGGTCGCCGAAGAACTCGGGATAGCGGAAGCGACTGCTCGAGAGGACCGGGACCTCCACGAGGAATTCTGGATTCCCGAGCGCGCACGCTGGGACCACATCAAGGGCCAGGAGACGGACATTGGGGCGGCACTGAACAAGGCCCTCGCCGCGATCGAGGACGAGAACGACGCAATCGCTGACCGCGTGCTCACGACAGTCGACTTCAACGATAAGGAGCGACTGCCAGACTCTCTCCTCTCGGATCTCGTCTCACACTTCTCGAAGCACCGTTACCGGAACGAAGATCTCGAAGACCCCGACATCTTCGGGCGTGCCTACGAGTACCTCATCCGCGAGTTCGCCGACGACGCCGGGAAGAAGGGTGGCGAGTTCTACACGCCGCGGGAAGTGGTTCGCCTCATCGTCAAGTGCGTAAACCCGGAGCCGGGAGACCGGGTCTACGACCCCTGTGTTGGCTCTGGCGGGATGCTCATCTATTCGGCCGAGCACATCCGTGAGCAGGGCGGCGATATGGAGGACATCTCGCTCTATGGCCAGGAGAAAAACCTGAACACGTGGGCCATCGGGCAGATGAACGTTCTGTTGCACGAGCTCTACGACGCCCAGATCAAGAAGGGCGACACTATCACCGACCCCAAACTCGTCACCAAGCACGACGAACTGGAGGTGTTCGATCGGGTCATCGCGAACCCGATGTGGAACCAGAAGGAGTGGAACAAAGACTGGGTCGAGGAGAATGAGCCGTATAATCGGTTCCCGTACGGACTGCCGCCGTCGAACCGTGGTGACTGGGCGTGGATTCAGCTCATGATCGCCTCGCTTAACGAGACCGGAAAAGCGGGCGTCGTCATGGACAACGGCGTGCTGTTCCGATCGCGCTCGGAGAAGAAGATACGGAAACCGATCTTGGAGAATGACCTAGTTGAAGCGGTAATCGCCTTACCGGAGAACCTGTTCTACAACACGTCGTCGCCTGGCTGTATCCTTATCCTGAACAAGGACAAGCCCGAGGAACGCGAGGGCACGGTCCACTTCATTTACGCCGAGGATCAGACGCTTCGTGAGTCGGACGTGCAGGTGTTCGAGGAACTCTCGAACCAGAATCAATTGACCGACGAAGGGGTCGAGTACCTTGCGGAGACGTACCAGACTGGGCGCGAGGAGGACCATCACAGTCGACTTGTTGATCTTGAAGAAATTGAGGAGAACGATTGGAACCTGAACGTGCCTCGCTACGTCGACACGACCGAACCCGAGGAGCCTATCGACGTGAGTCAGAAGCTCCGTGAGTTGGACCGGCTGGCCGAGGAGCGTGCGAAGACAGACGAGGAATTGCAGCAGTACATGGAGGAGTTGGAATACCGATGAATGAAGCGATATCTGAGGAAGGTGCTGCTGAGGGCTATAAACAGGTTCACTTGGGGCCTCGGAAAGTAGAAATCCCCGAAGCTTGGGAGAAAACTCAACTTGGTGAGCTTGGAGAGTATTTAAATGGATATGGATTTAAATCATCTGACTGGTCTAATGAGGGAAGGCCAATTATCCGCATCCAGAATTTAACAAATTCTGCAGGTGAAGAAACGAATTACTATAAAGGTGAGATAAAAGACCGATATATTGTCCATGAGGGCGATCTATTGGTTTCATGGTCTGCAACGTTAGGCGTGTTTATCTGGGATGGGCCTGAAGCGCTCCTAAATCAGCATATCTTCAAGGTAGCACCGTCGGAGAGGGTTTCTGAAGACTTTCTATACTACCTCTTAGATCATAACTTAGACCTTCTTGAAATGCGGGTTCAGGGGAGTACGATGAAACACATCCGGAAGTCTACATTTGAGGATACCTTCGTTCCACTCCCCCCACTCTCCGAACAACATCGAATTGCCAATATCTTCTCTAGGGTAGACGAGCAGATTCAGCAGACAGACGAGATTATTGAGAAACATAGGGAACTTCGTGAAGGATTGCTTCATGATCTCTTCCATCGCGGTGCGGTCAAACATGATCGAATACTCGGTCCAGAAGAGCTGGCCGACAAGCCAGGTGGTGTCAACACCGGTTTAGATCAGACGACTGTCGGACAGATTCCGGAAAGGTGGGAAGCTGAACGACTAGGTGAACTTACTGTGGCTTCGGCATACGGAGTAAATGCCAGCGCCGAGGACTTCGATTCTGAAAAGCCTCGATACATTCGAATTACAGATATCGCTGATGATGGTCATCTAAAGCAAGATGACCCAAAAAGCATCTCACGGCTACAATCTGAGGGATACGAACTACAAAACGGCGATCTGCTATTTGCGAGGACAGGGGCTACAGTCGGGAAGACGCTATTGTATCAGGAAGACTATCCTGAAGCGGCATATGCGGGGTATCTGATTCGGTTCCAACTAGATCAGGAACGTATTCTTCCAAAGTTTGTTTTTTATTTCACGCAAACAGACAACTATGACCGCTGGGTATCTCGAATAACGCGACAAGGAGCACAAGAGAACATCAACACCGGCGAGTATGCCAGCATTCTTCTTCCGCTCCCCCCAATTGCCGAACAACAGAAAATCGTATCAATACTGGAAATTGTCGATCAGAAAATCAGCCAAGAACGGGATACAAAACAGAATCTCAAAGAACTCAAACGAGGCCTTATGCAAGACCTCCTTACTGGGAAAGTCCGGGTCAATACCGACTAACTATGGCCAACGAGTACGCCGAGTCCGAGCGTCCTGCCCTCGACGCACTCCAGCAACTCGGTTGGGAGGTCGTCGACCAACAACGGACTACTTGGATTGACCCCCGCGAGACCCAGTCCTCGGCTGTACTCGAACCACGACTACGCGACGCCGTCAAACGTCTGAATCCGTGGCTCAACGAGAACAACCTGAATAAAGCCGTCCGCGAGATCCAGCAGGTCGCCGCCACGAGCACGATGGATGAGAACGAGCAGATCCACGAGAAACTCATCCGTCACATCTCCGTCGAACAGGATCTCGGACACGGCAAGCAACACCAGACGGTCCAGTACATCGACTTCGAGAACCCCGAGAACAACGACTTCTTCGCGCTCAACCAGTTCCGTGTCGAAGGCCCTATCGAAATCGTCAAGCCCGATATCGTGCTATTCGTCAATGGCATCCCGCTGGGTGTTGTCGAGGCCAAGAGCCCACAGATACCCGAACCGAAGTCCGAAGCACTCGACCAGCTCACCCGTTATCAGAACGAGCGCGATGGCGAGGCGGAAGGCGCAGAAGAACTCTTCCGGTACAATCTGTTCTCGGTCGCCATCTGGATGGAGGGGGCGGTGATGGGTACCTATGGGACACCGAAGGACCAGTACAAGCCCTGGCGTGACGCCTACCCGCTGGAGGACGACGAACTCATCGAATTGTACGACCTCGATGGGTACCTCCCCGATCAGTACCGGATGCTCTATGCGTTGTTCGAACCTGAGCGCCTGCTCGATCTACTGCGACACTATACGGTGTTCGAGGAACGCCAGAGCGGGACGACGAAGATGGTCGCTCGCTACCAGCAATACCGGGCGGTCCGGAAGGCTCTCGAACGGATCGACAAACGAGGGCAGCGGGAGGCCAATGGTGGCGTCGTCTGGCACACCCAGGGATCGGGAAAGTCGCTCACGATGCTGTTCCTCGCGCTGAAGCTCCGCCGTCTCAAGGATGATCCGACGCTCGTGCTCGTCACCGATCGGCGGGCGCTCAACGACCAGATTCACGCGACGTTTGAACGCTGTGGCTTCCCGAATCCAAAGAAGGCCCAAAATATCCCAGATCTCCGTGAGCGCCTCAGGTACGATGCCGGCGAGACGATCACCACGCTCATCCACAAATTCCAGGCCACCGACGACGAGGACGATGAAGACGAGTTTCCTGTGCTTTCGCGGAACGAGAATATCTACGTAATGGCCGACGAGGCCCACCGGACGCAGGACAAAGAACTCGCGAACAACATGCGGACCGCACTCCCCAATGCATTCTACGTCGGGTTCACTGGGACGCCCATCGAGAAGGACGAGCGCAACACCCGCCGGACGTTCGGCAACTACATCGACACGTACACCATCGACCAATCGCTAAAGGACGGCGCGACGGTCGAAATCCTCTACCAGGGCCGTCTCGCCGATATCCACCTCGAAGGTGAGACGCTGGATCGGCTATTCGACCGGATCTTCTCGGAAAAAACCGAGGAGGAAAAAGCAGAGATTCAGAAGCGCTACGCCCGCACGCAGGACCTCGCCGAGGCGCAACCGCGCGTCGATCGGGTTGCCTTGGACATCGTCGAGCATTTCGAGGACGACGTTCCGCCGCCGTTCAAGGGGATGGTCGTCACCACCAGCAAGGAGGCGGCGATCCGTTACAAGGAGACACTTGACGACCTGAACGGGCCGGAGTCGCGGGTCGTCATTTCTGAGGGTCACAACGACCCGGAACACATCAAGCAGTGGACGCCCAGCGACTCCGAGAAGAGCCAGTACAAGGAGTCGTTCGTCGACCCGAACGGGGAAGTCGAGTTACTCATCGTCTGCGACATGCTTCTGACGGGCTTCGACGCGCCGGTGGCACAGGTGATGTACCTGGACAAGCCCCTCCGTGAGCACAGTCTCTTGCAGGCGATCGCTCGAGTGAACCGACCGTTCGAGGAGAAGACCCACGGGCTCATCATCGACTACTACGGCGTCTCGGACGAACTGAAAGAAGCGCTCGCGATGTTCAGTTCGAAAGACGTCGAGCGAGCGATGGTCCCAGTCGAGGACAAACAACCGGATCTTGAGGCGGCCCACAGCAAGGCGGTCTCGTTCTTCGACGACCTCGACGACGTGGAGGCATGTGTCCAGTCACTCGAACCCGAGGATCGCCGCATCGAGTTCAAGAACGCGTTCAAGCGCTTCTCGAAACTGATGGATATCGTCCTCCCGGACCCGATGGCGAATCCCTACCGCGACGACTTGGAACAACTGAGTACCATATTCGGGAAAGCAAAGGAACGCTACCGCGATGAGACGATGAACCTGGACGGTGCAGGAGCCAAGGTACGAAAGCTCATCCAAGACCACATCACCTCACAGGGCATCGAGATATTGAACGACGAGCCTGTCTCGATAATGGACGAGGTGGAATACGACGCGAAACTTGAAGACCTAGAGGACGACCAAGCCAGGGCGAGTGAGATGCAGAATGCCATCAAGCACGAGATCAACGTCCGGTTCGACGAGGATCCAGTCCAATACGGGTCGCTTCGTGAACGGCTGGAGGAGCTCATCGAGAAGTACCGAGAGGGCCGGTTCAGCGAGCGGGAAACCATCGAGGAGCTTCGGGAACTGATGGACGAAATTCGGTCGCGGGATAAAGTTGCTCGACGGAAGGGACTCCGAGACGAGACCGACCTCTCGTTCTACCATGCAGTTGAAGAGGTTCTGGAGGAACACGATGCAGGGGAAGAAGATCTCGTTGAGCTCACTGCGGATTTGGTCGGAACTGTTGAAGAATTCGTGACGAAGGTAGAATGGAAGGAACGGACTCACCTCCAGAATAAAATGCGGAAGGAAGTGACGCGTGAACTGTACCGCTCCCAAATCGATCTCACGGCTGATGAACGCAAGGAGATGACTAACCGCGTCGTCGAACTCGCGAGGGCTCACTATCAATGAGTGGACGACTGCAACGCCGCCACCATATCGGCCAGACGGTCATCCCATATACGATCGATTGGTCCGAAAATCGGGAGACGATGAGCCTCTCGATCGATGATTCGCTGGAGCTGACGGTGACTGCACCGATGACGGCAACGGTGGATGATGTCGAGGAGGTGCTTGAATCGCGACATGATTGGTTGCTTGAGAAACTCTACGGATTGAAAGAGCAGGAAGGGCCACCGTATCCGAAAGAGTACCTGACTGGCGAGAAGCTTCAATATCGAGGTCGACAGTATCCCTTAGAAGTCATCGAGGCAGATGTCGACCAACCAGAGTTGGCGTTCGACGACCAGACGTTTACACTTCGAGTCCACCGCTTGGATGCCGAGGCGGACGATATCAGTATCCGACGAAAACGTCAGGCGGTCGTGGACTGGTACATCAACCGTGCCAAAGAGGAACTTCCCAAACGAGCAGTGCGTTTCGAGTCACGGTTGGGACTCGAAAACGTGCCCGTAGAGGTGGGAGAAATAGATGGCCGGTGGGGGGAGTTTGCTGATGGAACGGTTTGGCTCAATTGGCGAATCGTGCAGGCACCTGTGCGAATCCAGAACTATGTCATCGCTCACGAGATGGCCCACGCAGTACACAATGAGCATTCCGACTCGTTCTGGAACACCGTTGGCGCGCTCATTCCTGATTACGAGGATCGCAGAGAATGGCTCAGGGTGAACGGGAACACTCTGGCGGTTTGAGTGCTAATGGGATTTTCCGAGTTCCCTAGGGACATCCGTGGCGGTGAGAACCCTGCTTTCCGTAAAGAATTACTGAATACCAGACCTGCCGATATTACCGGGCAGAGATCGAATGGGAGCTGGCGTAGCCGGTACTCCAAAATGGGTAGCAAAGCTCGGATTCGATGCGGCGGACTTCTTGGATAGCAGTATTGTTCTGAGGGTCCTTATCGATCCGACGCTCATCTGTGTACTCGCCAGAGATCACCGCAAAGTTGGCCTGATAGGCTGAACCCCTCCCACCCAAAAACCGAAGACAGATCCTCCTTCCTCGAAGTTATCGACCGTACTGACCATCTTGGAAACCATCTCAAACGCCATTGGAACGGCCTCCAGTGCTGGGAGCATGAAAGAACCTCAGACGCGAGTCTCTAATACTCGAGATTCGCTGACGTGACGATCAACAAACGCTCTTCGAGCGCCGGACCTTCCGAACGGGGCCGACCGTCAGTCCGAATCGGGGGCGCGGACCCGATTCTGGAGGGCCTCGCCCGACTCCAGTCGCCGTACGTTCTCGGCGAGGATGTCGGCGAGGCGATCCCAGTGTCTGGGCGTGTGCCCGCCCGTGTGTGGCGTGATGAGACAGTTCTCCAGGGTCCAGAGCGGGTGGTCGGCGGGCAGCGGCTCGGGGTCGGTCACGTCGAGTGCCGCCCCGCGGATCGAGTTGGTCTGGAGCGCGTCGACGAGCGCGTCGGTGTCGACGATGCCACCGCGGGCCGTGTTGACGAGGACGGCGTCGGTCTTCATCGTCGCGAACGCCTCGGGGCCGAGCAATCCCCGGGTGAGATCGTTCAGCGGGCAGGCCAGGACCACGTACTCGCTGCGAGAGAGTGCGTCGTGGATCGCGTCCTCCTCGAAGCCGGCGTCCTCGTCGGTCGGCCCGCCCTTCGACGGCGTGTACCGGATGCCGATGGTCTCGACCTCGAAGCCCTCCAATCGCTGGGCGATCGCCTGGCCGATCGACCCGAGACCGACGATGGTGACGGTACTCCCGGTGAACTCGCCGGACTGGAAGTGGCGCCACTCGGCGCGCTGTTTGCGGCGCCACCCCTCGTGGAGGCGGCGGGCGAACACGAGCATGTTCGCGATGGCCTGTTCGGCGATGCCGGGGGCGTGGATGCCGCCCGCGTTCGTGACGGCGACCCCCCGCGCGGCGAACGCGTCCACGGGGACGTGGTCGGTTCCGGCGAAGGTGCAGGCGAACAGTTCCAGGTTCGCCGCGCGGTCTAGCAGGGCGTCGTCGAGCGTGATCCCGGTGACGACCCGCGCGTCGGGGATGAACGCCCGTTCTTGCTGTGGCGTCCGCGCGAGCCGTACGGTCCGGTCGGGGAGCGTTTCGCGGAGCGTCTCGGCGTACGATTCCATCGAGAGGCCTTCCGTTCCCTCTCGCAGGACGAGGATGTCGGTTTCGGGCATGAGTGGTGGGTGGGACCGCGATCGAGGTCGACGACTGCGGGCTGGCCGGATGGATTGCAGGACGAAAGACCCCACCTTAGTCCTTGTGTGCCGGTCCCGAATCGCGCCGCCCGGACCGGTTGGACACACGAAGAATATTCAACGCTCGGACACGTCGACACGGGACGATGGAGTACGTCACCCACGCGGGCGAGTCGGTCCCGGCGGTCGGCCTCGGCACCTGGCAGATGGAGACCGAGACGGCCCAGGATGCGGTGTCGACGGCGCTCGACCTCGGCTATCGACATATCGACACGGCCCAGGCATACGAGAACGAACGAGGGGTGGGGCGGGCCATCGCGGCGTCGGCCGTCGACCGCGACGAAATTTTTCTCACGACGAAGGTCCACCCGTCGAACCGATCGGTCGACGCCATCGTCGCGTCGACCGCCGAGAGCCTGGAGCGACTCGGCGTCGATCGGGTCGACCTCCTCCTCATCCACTGGCCCCACCCCCTCGCCGACCTCGAGACCGTGATGGACGGGCTGAACCGCGCCCGCGAACGGGGCTACACCCGACACATCGGCGTGAGCAACTTCGGGCGCGACCGCCTCGACCGCGCGCGGGAGCTCTCCGCGGCACCGATCGTCACCGACCAGGTCCTGTTCCATCCCTGGTGGCCACAGCGCGACCTCCTGCGCTACTGCCAGACCGAGGACGTCCTGCTCACCGGGTACAGTCCGCTGGCTAACGGCGGGCTCGTCGGCAACCCTCGACTCGCTGAGATCGGTCGCCGGTACGACAAGACGAGCGCACAGGTGGCCATCCGCTGGGCCACCCAGCACGAGAACGTCATGACCATCCCGATGTCGACGACGAGCGCCCATCTCGCGGAGAACATCGACGTCTTCGACTTCCGACTGACACGCGAGGAGCACGACCGAATCACGAACCCGTCGGTTCTCAAGGCGGGCATCGCGATGGTGCGCGGACAATTCGGCCTCTGAGCCGCTGGTCGCGGGGCTCGGCCAGTCACTCGTCGCCGGTTGCTCTCACTCGCCGAGAACCCGGAGGCAGGGGTGAGATGGACCGAAATGATGAGGGTGGGCCCACTCCTCGCGCTCCGTATGGGCCACACGGTCGACGACCTCAGAAACGAGATCCGTCTCGCGGTGGGACGGTACGAGCGGATCGAATCGACGGCTTTCACCAAAGAGTCACTCGCGGCGATCTGCGAGGCGGTGGAGTACGACATCGATCCGAATCAACTCCCGTCGAAACCCCGGATGCGAGCCGGTATCCTGTGGAAGATCGGTCGCGCCGACGACGATTCGCCCGACGATACCGGTCGCCCGTTCCGCAAAGACGAACTCGAATCGATCGCCGCCGCACTCGACGCCGACTGACGGGACGGCTGCTCTCGCTTTTGCCAATCGCGCTCGAGACCGTCGCCATCGACGCCGTCCTGTCGGCACACTTTCGTTGTCGAGGGCGCGATGCCGGCCCGATGGAATGTCATCCGTCTGACGTACAGTTATGCGCTTTCGCCTGATACGTGTTACCTGGTCCCATGCAAACCGACCGCCCAGTCGCGAGCGTCTCTGGCGAGCAGGAGTGGGAGTGGAATCGATGGCAGGCCGACGTCCGGTCCCGTGGGACGTCGACCGGTGGTTCCACCCACCGCCCGCCCAGGGAACGCGCGCCACGAAATCGGGAACGAATCGCCGCACTACAGCAACGAGTCGACGAACTCGAGGCCGACCTCGAGCGGAAGGACCGTCGCCGCCAGTCCATCGTCGACCACTACGAACGCCTCCTCGCGGAGCGACAGGCAGCCCCTGCCGACCGGTCCTCCTCGGGGTCGACCACCGGAACGGTGGCGTCGCTCGTCTCGAAACTCCTCGGGCGCTGAACGACACGTCGCTTTCGGGGCTCGGTCCTCGTCCGGATCCCCTCACGGAGTCGCGTGGTCACGGCGCCACCCCGTCGGCCGGCCACGGACGTCGCCACGTCGGCCCGTTGCTCGTCGGTCACTCGCCGAAGAACCGGATGATCCGGTCGCGACCGAGATACCCGGCCACCGAGAGTCCCACGATGACGGCCAGGAGGGCGACGGCCGAGTGGCCGTTCCCCTGCGCGACCATATCGCCGAAGACGTTCACGAGGAAGAACGCCGGCGCCCGGCCAACGGTGGCGATGACCACGAGTTTCCACAGCGGAATCTGTGTGAGTCCGCCGACGAAACACAGCGCGTCGTCCGGCAGCCCCGGTATCAAAAAGAGGACGAACAGGCTCACGAGGCCGTGTCGCTCGACGTAGTCGTCGACTGCGGCGAGCGTGGTCTCGTCGATCACGCCTTCGACGTACGACCGCCCGAACCGACGGGAGAGCCAGAAAGCAGCGGTACTCCCGATGGTGATGCCGATCATGTTGTACAGCGTCCCGCACCAGGGGCCGAAGAGATACCCCGCGACGGCGGCGAGTGCCTGGGCGGGGATCGGGGCGACCACGACCTGGATCGCCTGCAATGCGATGAGGACGAGCGGCGCCAGTCGCCCGAATTCGGTGACGGTCGTCCGGATGGCCCGCGAGTCGGTCAGTACCCCCAGACGGGCTCTGAAGAGCACGACGAGGGCGACGAAGACGACGGTCACCACGATGGCGTGGAGGATGAACCGATTTCTCGCGGCCCTGGAGACGAATATCCTCGGGCTGGACTCACGGTCCATGGTTAAAAGGGACCACGCAGGCGGGTGTCGCTCGTCGTGGAACGGATCAACGTGTCCCGACGGAACGAACCCCGACTATTTGAATGTGGGCCCGCCCTCACCGATCCGTCCGTCTCGCCGGCGGCCGCTTCGAGACGATCTTCCCCAGGCGCCCGCGGTTGTCGGCGATCCACCGATAGCCCCGCTCGCGAACCCAGACGTACGGCCCGAACTGGTCGAGGCCCGTCCACGGAATCCACTCGGGGACCAGGTTCGCCCGACGGAGCGCCACTTCCACCGCCTCGCCGCACGAGTAGACGGCGTCCGCGGTGACGACGTGCGCACATCGCTCGTAGTCCACCGGGAGTCGCTCCTCGAGTTCGGGTGTCAGCCGAGAGAACCCGACGATTCGGACCGTGGAATTGGCCGCGAAGAAGTCCGCCCACCACGTACAGAACCCGCAGTCGTCATCGTAGACGAGCGTCGCGTTCGTCATCGTTCGGGATTGGGGCTGCTGGCGTATGGGTCTCACGCTCGTACACCGTGCGGACGGGCCTTCACAGCGGTTTATCACGAACGGGCACGCATCGACCGGCACCGAGGACGAAATAGACCATACGTCCACAAACACCACGAAACAACGAAGGAGTTCATCCCCTGGGGACGTAATATGCTTAAATGACGTTGGTATTCGCTATACACAAGACATATGTATTTCCTGCCACTGCTATCGAGTGCTGGTGCCGACGTGGTGCCCGTTGCCCAGGCCCACGGTGCCAGCGTGGGGGTGCGGACTACTGCCTCGGTCCCGCCCTGTCCAGCCAACGTCGGTCTGTCCCACCGACGACCCGGCGGCACCGCCGTGCCCATCCGGGTACCTGCGACGACGGATGGCGGAACCTCGTGCTCATCATCCCATCCGTTTCACCGAGGGGACGTCTGTCCCGATGACCACCGTCGAGTGACTGTAGAGCGGCGACCGTGCGCGGACTGCACCGCGGCGACCGAATCGACGGCAGCTCCCGACGCAGCCGACCAGGCTACATCTTCTTAATCGGGGCGCCCGCTATTCGAGAGCGTAGCCATGCCATATCTCCAGTTCGACGCCGACTTCCCCATCGCCGCGGACGACGCCGCCGCGTTCGAACGGCGCGTCGCCGAGGTGTACGCCGACCGGATGGACGCCGACACCAGCTACACCGCGGTGGCGGTGCGCGACGACGTCTCGCTCTTTCTCGGGCGGGCGGAGGGCGAGCGTCGGGTGGTCTTGAAGGCCGACATCCGACGGGGTCGCACCGAGAACCGAAAGCGCGAGCTCGCGCTCGAGATCATCGACCTCGTCCACGAGACCTTCGACGTTCCCACCGAGAACCAGAAGGTCGTCGTGACCGAACACGACGGCCACCAGATGATGGGCGCCGACCGGGTCGGCGACGACTGGTCGGAATCGGCGGCCGAGTAGGCCACGAACGCGGGGCCAACGCCGACGCTCACCGGGTTTTCGACCGATCGAAGCGGTCCAGGTACGCCGCTGCCCCGCGCCGGAGGTACCCGACGTCCGTCCCGGCGACCAGGAAGTCGACGTCCCACTCGTTCCATCGGGCTTCGATGGTATCGATGCCCGTCGCGAGCGTTCCCACGGGGACGTCGGCGCCGCGGGCCGCGGCCACGATCCGGTCGATCGCCTCGCGAAACGGTTCGGCGTCGAAGTCGCCGAACGCGCCCAGGCGGGCAGAGAGATCGGCCGGTCCGACGAACACCGCGTCGAGCCCATCGATCTCGACGATCGTCTCCACGTCCTCGAGTGCGCCCTCGGTCTCGATCTGCAGGATGGTCGCCACCGACTCGTTGGCGGTCGCGACCGCTTTCGAAAGGTCGGTGCCGTACCCCGAGGCCCGCCCGCCGGCCACACCCCGGACGCCGTCTGGCGGATAGGCAGTCGCCTCGACGGCCCGCTGTGCCGCTTCGGCAGATTCGATCTGGGGGATTACGATGCCCGCGGGGCCGAAGTCCAGGACTCGCCGGATCTCGGCGCGGTCGGGGCCGCTCACCCGGACCACCGAGTCGGTCGCCGTATCGACGGCGTCGATGGTGCGGACGCCCATCGCGAGATCCGCGATGGTGTTCTCGGAGTGTTCGCCGTCGACGACGAGGAAGTCGAAGCCCTCGCCGGCCAGTACCTCGAGGACGACTGGCTGTGCGGTCATCGACCAGGCGCCGAGCAGCGGCGTGCCTTCGCGGAATGCGCTCGCAAGCGTCGGACTGTCCATGGACGGGCCATCGCTGGCGACCACCATATCGGTTCGGCCGTCGGCCCACCAAGTTTAGACTCTGTGACAGGTTTTATCTTCGTCGTCACCGTTGTTCCAGTAATGAACCGTTCGCTCTTGCTCGCCGTCCTGCTCGTGGTCTCGGTCCTCGCTCCCGGGATATCGCTTCTCGCCGACGGCCAGCAGGCGACCGTTGCCATCACCGACGTCACGACGGCCCCGGAACGGCCCAATCCCGGTGAGACGTTCCGCGTGAGGACGACGGTCACGAACGGCGAGTCCGCGCCCGGGGCCTTCGATATCACGGACGTATACGTGCGGCGAGCGGGGAGTGCACGCTCTTTCGCTCGCGTCGAGGACGTGGGTGGCGTCCAGCCCGGCGGTTCACTTTCGGTCCCGCTGCCGATGACTCTCGAGGACACCGGGACGTACGATCTGCGCGTCTACGTCGTCGGCGAACTGAACGGCACTCGGACGCGACTGCAGTATCCACTTTTGGTTTCGGTCCGCGAGAGCGGCCCCCAACTGCTCGTCGAGACCAACGAGACGGTCGTGGGGGCGCAGTCCACAGCCAGCGTGACCGTCGTCAACGCGGGGCAGACGCCGGTCTCGACGGTGCGACTGGCCGTCGGTGGCCAGAACGTGACGGTGGACTCGCCGAACCGCATCCTCACCGGGCTGGCAGCCGGCGAACAGCGGACCCTCGGCGTTCCCGTGACGCCGACGGACACCAGCGCGACCCTACAGACGGTGCTCACGTACACGACCGAGGCTGGGAACGAGCGCACGGTCAGGTCGACGACCCCCCTCGCACCGGCCCCCCTGGAGCGCGACGTGACCCTCGAAGCCCGACGACTGTCGGCGGTCGCCGACCCACCCATCGGCGTCACCATCCGGAACTTCGGGAACGCGCCCCTCGACGACGTCACCGTCGCCATTCTCGTCGACGGCACCGTCGTCACCAGGCGCCCGGCGCCCGACGTGGCGGCCGACGCGGAACGCGACCTCCGTGTCAACGTCTCCGACGTCCCGACGGGACCGGTCGACGTGCGGGTCGCGTACGAGACCGCTGGCACGCAGGGGAGCGAGGAGACGACCGTCCAGTACCGCTCGAATCCCGGTAGCGTCGCGGTGACCGGGGTGGATTACGAGGTCGACGACGGAACGGTGTTCGTCAGCGGAAGCGTGGCGAACGTCGGTCTTACCGAGGTTAACGGCGTCGTCGTCCGGGTCGTCTCGGCGCCCGGCATCGACCCGGTACGGCCCGCCCCCGATTACTTCGTGGGATCGATCCCGGCGAGTGACTTCGCGACCTTCGACCTCTCGGTCGTGGTCGACGAGGACGTCGACACCGTCCCCATCGAGGTGCGCTATCTCGTCCGGGGCGAACGGCGGACCGCGACCACGAACGTCTCGGTCGCGGACAGACCCGCCCCGGCCCCCGAGGATGGCGGCGGTCCGCCGACGCTCGTCCTCGTCGGCGGTGCGGTGATCGCCCTCGCGGTCGTGATCGCCGCCGTGTATCGCTACCGCCGCCGATGACCATCGTCGAACTCGAGGGCGTCTGGAAGGTCTACGAGGGTGGCGGTGGCGAGCGCGTCGAAGCGCTCCGCGACGTCGACTTCGCGGTCGAGGCGGGGGAGTTCGTCGCCGTGATGGGACCGAGTGGCAGCGGCAAGTCCACGATGCTCAACGTCATCGGGCTCCTCGACGCGCCCACGCGGGGGACCGTCCGTCTCGACGGCCGCGACGTGACCGATCTCACCGACGTGGAGATGACCGACGAGCGCAAACGCTCTATCGGCTTCGTCTTCCAGAGTTTCTACCTCATCTCGTCGCTGTCGGCCCTGGAGAACGTCGAATTGCCGACGCTGTTCGACCGGGACCCCGCGGGGCGAGCGCGAGCGATCGACCTCCTGGAACGCGTCGGTCTCGGTGATCGCCTCACCCACCGGCCCGACCAGCTCTCCGGGGGGCAAAAACAGCGCGTCGCCATCGCCAGGGCGCTGGTCAACGAGCCCCGGCTCCTCCTCGCCGACGAACCGACCGGGAACCTCGACCGGGAGACCGGCAGGGAGATTCTCACCGAGTTCGAACGGTTCACCACCGAGGGGGTCGCCGTCGTCGCCGTGACGCACGACCCGCAGGTCAGCCGATTCGCCGACCGGACGGTGAACCTCGTCGACGGCCAGGTCGCTCCCGAGGGGGCGTGGACCGATGACTGAGCGGTCGGGCGGGGACGAGGGCCAGCAGGCACCAGTCGACCCGTCTCCGGGCCTCGTCTCGCGAGTGTATCACGCCTTCCCCTCGATCCTGATGGCGCGGCGGAATCTCGGGCGAAACCGAATCCGCTCGGTGCTTGCGGCACTGGGTATCGTCATCGGCGTCCTGGCCATTGCCGCGCTGGGGATCTTCGGGACGACGCTGCAGACCGGGACCGCTGAACAACTGGGCGACATCGGCAACGAGATCAGCGTCACGCCGAACCGGGAGGCCGGCGTCGAGGGCCTCACTGACCGCGACGTCACCGAGATGCGCCGCGTGGCCGAGGGGACCGTGGTTCCCGTCGAGTCCACGACGGTCAGGCTCTCTCGAGGGCAGACCCAGTCGATCGCCACCGCATACGGTATCGCGAACCCCGCGGCACTCTACGCCGCGTCGGACGGGCGTGTCCCCGACCGCTTCCAGCGCGGCGTCCTCGTCGGCGCGACGGTCGCCGAGCGCTTCGACCTCGCCGCCGGCAACGCAATCGTGGTCGACGACACGACCTACCGGGTCATCGCCGTCCTCGAAGAGCAGGGCGGCATCACGCTGTTGAACCCGAACGCGGCGGTCGTCGTCCCACCGACGGCGATCGCCGGTGACACCTACTCGCAGGTCGTCGTCACCGCCGACAGCGGTGCGGCAGCCAACCGGAGCGCGGTGGCCATTCGCGAGGAACTCAACCGCCGGACCGAGCGCGTCTCCATCTTCGAACTCGGCACCATCACGGAGAGCATCGACCAGGTGTTCGGCCTCATCAACGCGTTCCTCGTCGGTGTCGGCTCCATCTCGCTGATCGTCGCCGGCGTGAGCATTCTGAACGTGATGCTGATGAGCACCATCGAGCGCCGACAGGAGATCGGGGTCCTCCGAGCGGTCGGCGTCCATCGGCGCCAGGTCATGCGCACGATTCTCGCGGAGGCGGCCCTTCTCGGAGTCGTGGGCGGTGTACTCGGAACCGTCCTCGCTCTCGGCGTCGGCATGGCGCTCAACCAGTACGTCAGCGGCGACCCGCTCGCCACGTTCACGGCGCGCAACGCCCGCTATCTCGTGCTGGCGTTCGGCTTTGCGCTCGGGACGAGTCTCCTCTCGGGACTCTACCCGGCCTGGAAGGCGGCCAACGAACCGCCGGTCGAGGCACTCAGGAAGTGACGACCGGATCGGCTCCTCGGTTGTCGCCAGCGGTCAGTCCAGATACGTCGGACACACGCCCTCGAGGTGTTCTTCGACAAGATCGGCGGCGGCCGCGTACGGCGAGACGCTCGCTTTTGCCCTCGATCCCTCGGGATGGTCGATGCCGGCCGCCCCGAACAGATGGTCGACGAACACCGATCTGACCGCATCGTTTTCGAACAGACCGTGGAGATACGTGCCGACGACGCCGTCCAGCGCGATACTCCCCGGTTCGAGCGGTTCGGGCGCCTCGCCGTCAATCGTCGACGTCCCCATGTGGATCTCGTACCCGGTGACCGACCCGCTCGCACCCGCCAGTGGTCCGGCGCCGTCGACAGCGATGCTTCGACGCGTCACCCGTTTCTCCCGCGCGAACGTCGTGGTTACCGGGAGGAGTCCAAATCCCTCGACAGCGTCCCGGTCGCCGGTCCCCTCGACGGCGGCGTTCTCGATGCGCTCGCCGAGCATCTGATAGCCGCCGCAGATGCCGAGGACTGGGCCGTCGAACGACCGGAGTGCTGTGCCCAGGCCCGCGGCCCGGGCCGCGAGCAGGTCGTCGACCGTGTTCTTCGTTCCCGGGAGGACCACGGCGTCGGCGCCGTCGAGGTCGGCGTCCAGGGGGACGAACGCGACACGGACCCCGGGGACCGCCGCCAGCGGTTCGACGTCGGTCGCATTCGACAGGTGCGGCCACCGGGTGACCGCGACGGTCACGCGCTGGGATGCTGGAACCCCATCTTCGGTCCCGATGACGGCTCGCTCTCCGACGTCGGGTGCGGAGAGACTGTCCTCCTCGGGGAGGCCGGGGTCGTCGTGGGGCAGGACGCCGAGCACCGGCACCCCGGTCTTCGATTCCAGGGTATCGAGGCCCGACTCGAGGATGGAGCGGTCACCGCGGAACTTGTTGACGACGAGACCGACGACCCGATCCCGGACGTCATCGGGCAGGAGTTCGAGCGTGCCGTAGAGGCTCGCGAACACGCCGCCGCGCTCGATGTCCCCGACCAAAACGATGCTCGCATCGGCGAACCGGGCGGTCTCCAGGTTCGCCAGGTCCCGGTCGGCGAGGTTGATCTCGGCGATGCTCCCAGCGCCCTCCGCGACGATCACGTCGTGTTCGGCCGCGAGTCGCTCGTAGGATTCGACCGCGGCCGACCGCGCCGCCTCCCAGTGCGACTCGTAGAACGTGCCGGCGGCGACCGTGTCGACCGCCCGACCGTGGACGACGATCTGACTCTCGCCGTCGCCGCTGGGTTTGAGGAGGACGGGATTGTGGTCGGTCGTCGCGGTCACCCCGGCCGCTCGCGCCTGGACGAACTGCGAGACGCCGATTTCGCCGTAGGCGTCGCCCCCCTCGCCGGGGACCACCGCGACCTGGGCGTTGTTGCTCATGTTCTGGGCCTTGAACGGGACGGCGTCGACCCCGCGCCGGGCGAGCGCCCGCAGGAGGCCGGCGACGACGGTCGACTTCCCGACGTGACTCCCCGTCCCGGCGACGAGGATGGTGGCCATCAGTACTCGGTCCCCTTTCGGGCAGGCTGTCCGTCGTCGATCGGATGGCGTTCCTTCTGGACGTGGGACTGGAGGTCGACGTGCCCGTCGAGGTAGGTCGGTCGCTCGTGGCCGCCCGTGAGGACCAGCTCGAGGTCCTCGGGCTTGCGCTCGACGAGGTCGACGACCGCCTCGGGGTCGAGGAGGCCCTGTTCGACTGCGTAGAGAACCTCGTCGAGGACGAGCATGTGAACGCCAGCTGTCGGGGCGCCGTCGAGTGCGACCGGGCCGTCGACGTCACTCGAGGCGTCGAGCAACGTTTTCGCTCGCTCGAGGCCCGCCCGCGCACTGGCCGTGTGCTCCTCGTCGTCGGAGCCGTTGCCGAGACCGTGCCAGCCGTACTGACCCCTGTTCTCGACGGAGATGCCGGGGACGGCCGCGATGGCGTTGTACTCGCCCCGGACGTCCTCGACGCTCGCCGTGCCCCCTTTCATGAACTGGAGGAGGTGGACCCGATAGCCGTGGCCCGCGGCCCGGAAACCCATGCCGAGCGCCGCCGTGGTCTTCCCCTTCCCGTCGCCCCACCAGACCTGGACCAGGCCGAACGTGGGAGGCGCGCTCGCGTCGATGTCGCGAGCGGTCGGGGCCTGCTCCGCTCGCGGTGTCCCGGTGGCTCGTTCGTCGTCGTTCGGTTCCTCGGTCGGCGATCCGCCGTCGGTTTTCTGTGTCTCTTTTGCCATTGGTATCGAACCTCGTCGATGCAATCAGTCAGGGCACGAACACGCTCGCCCGTCGCGTGGTTTCGACGCCGTGGTCGGCCTCGGCCACCGACGCCGGCAGTTCGCCCCCCTCGTACCGCGAGTCGAGACTCGCTCGGATCGCGTCCCTGACGCAGGCGCGGGCCGCGGCGCCGACCTCGGTCGCGCTCCCCGAGAACGGTGCCGGCTCCCCGGCCGGGTCCGTTCCGACGATCACCGCGTCGGTCGTCGTTCCCGGGTAGCCGGTCGTCGCCAGCAGCGTGGCGGTCTTCGCCTCGACCGCGACCGAGAGGAGGTTCGCGACCGCCGCATCGTCGAGGGCGCGTGTGGTCCCGACGATGAGGTTCACCGTTCCCGCGTGGTCGCCGGTTGGAGCGGCGTCGGTGGCTGGCGCCGCCCCCTCCTCGGGCGCCATCGGCAGTGCGGCCGGATTCGAGACGCCAGCGGTGGCGAAGACCTCGACGGGGCCGCTCCGGGCGCCCCTGAGGTGTGTCAGGTCGACCCCCGTCAGGAGTGCGGGCCCCGCCACGTCGAACGCCGCCCGCTCGCGGCGCTCGTCGACGTACGCCCCGAGGTCGGTCCGCTCCCATCCCTCGGGAACGGAGACGTTGTAGGCCGCTCCCGCGGTCTCGAACCCGCCCGCCCACCCGGTCGAGAGCCATCGGGTTCCGGACCGACGGACCTGGAGAACGCCCTCGCGAACGGTCGGGTCAAACATCCAGGAGTGCCTCCTCGAGCTGGCGATTCTCTTCGGGCCGCCGGATGGCCACCCTGACGTGTGAATCCAGCGTGTCGAAGGTCCGCGCGTCCCTGATGGCCAGTCCCCGTCGGTCGCATCGCTCGATGACCGCGTCGACCGGTTCTTCGGTGACCTCGAGGAGCAAGAACGGGGCCGCCGAGGGGGTCACCTCGTAACGTTCTTCCAGCGCCGCGGTCATCTTGTTCCGTTCCCGCTCGATACGCTCCCGTGTCGCGTCGACGAACGCGGTCTGTCGCATGCAATACGCGCCGACCTGCAGCGCCGGCGTTCCCAGGTTCCAGGCCCGCCTGGCGCGCTGGAGTCGGTCCCGTTGGCGACCGGTAGCGACCGCGAAGCCGGCTCTGAGCCCCGGCATACCGAAGAGCTTCGTCAGAGACCGGGCGACGATTACGCCGTCGGTTCCCGCGAGCGACTCCCGGTCGGTAAAGCCCAGGAACGCCTCGTCGATCAGAACCGGCGTCCCACCGTCCCGACTCCGTCGAACGAAGGCGAGCAGTCGATCGCGGTCGTAGACCCGACCGGTCGGGTTGTTGGGATTGCAGACGATGGCGAGGGCGTGGTCGGTGGGATCGGCAGCGAGGATTTCACTCTCTGGGACCGTCGTCGCTGTCCCGCCCTGCAACCGGACCTCCCGTGCGTACTCGCCGAAACTCGGGGTCGGAACGAGCACGGAGTCACCCCGGTCGACCGTCGTCTCGATCGCGAGGCGGATCGCGGCCAGTCCACCGGGCGTCGGCACCACCGTTTCGGGGTCGACGGCCACGTACTCGGCAGCCGCCGCCACGAAATCAGCAGGTGGCTCTGGTGGGTACGCTCCGAGTGCATCGACGGCCGCTCGATAGACGTCTCTGGCCCCTTCGGGAACCGCTGGATTCACGTTCGCGCTGAACTCGATCTGGGAGGCCGCCGCGTGACCGCCGTGTGGCACGCGGTCCACCGAGTCGACGCTATCGGGGTCCATCCTCTCCCACCAGGCGGTCGTAGTAGTCCACGATCCGGTCCCTGACGGCGGCCATCGGCACGCCCTCGCGGTCGGCGAGCCAGAGCGCCCCACCCATCCCGACGCCCTCTTTCGCCTCGCCCAGGCGATAGCGCTCGAAGGCGACGTGGTCGACGGCCTCGAAGCCGGGGTCGGTCACCCGGGTCGAGAGGTCGAGGGCGTCGGCCGCCCCGTGGAGATCGAACGAGTCGTCCCACTCGACGAACGCGGTCGTGGCGATCGAGAGCGGTGCGTCGACGCCCCCGTGTCGAGCGAGGGCGGCGGCAGCCACCATCTGTGACCCACCGGCGAGCGTCACGGCGACCCCCTCGGCGGCCGCGCCCGTGACGAGCCCAGCGATGGTCGCGAGGACCGGGTCGCCCATCCGCTCGACCGCCTCGATCGGCTGGCCGGCCAGTTCGCCGGGGCCGACCTCGCTGGCCGCGAGGCCCGCGTCGACCACCGATCGCTTTCGTTCGAGGGGGTTCTCGGGCAGCGACGAGGAGACGCCGTTGGGCTCCCCGAGCGCGGTCAGCACGCCCATCGCGGTCGTGGTGCCACCGGGGATGCTCTCGGCGACGAGCATCTCGTCGTGGGTGATGGCCCGTCCGACACGCGCGCCGGCCTCGAAGGCGGCGTCGGCGTTCGGAACGGGACGTTCGGCGCGGAGATCGTCGCCCGGCGAGACCCCGACCTCCACCGTCGGTGCGGCGGTCCGAGTGGCGAGACCGGCGTCGAGGACCATCGTCTCGACGGACAGGCGGTCGAGTGCGGCCCGGGTCACGAGCGAGGGCGTCGGACACCCCTCGGGACTGACCGGGACGGACGGCGCGAAGACCGGTCGCCCGTAGGTGACGATCTCGGCGTCGGCGGCCGGGGTGTGACGCATCACCGCGGGCGAGGCACCGGCGGCGCTGAGCCCGTCGATGCGGCCGGTGGCGGTCGTCCCGACGACGAACGCGGCGATCACGCAAGGGCCTCCGCGACGCGGGCGTCTCTCGGTCGGTTCACGTTGACGGCGAGTGTCGGTTCGTGCATGATGAGTGTCTCCGTTCGATCGGTGGCACCGACGACGTTGACGCCGGTCGGGACGGCGGTCCGCCCGTCGACCGTCGTCGTCCGATCGACGGTCGCTCCGAGTCGGTGCGGCAGGTCGGCGGGCACACAGACGGTGGTGGAATCCGTCCCGGTCGCGTCGAGGATCCGGTCTACGACCGCCCCGGACAGCAGCGGGAGGTCCGCGACGACCGTCAGTACGGGGAGCGAGACCCGTTCGAGGGCGACCCCGAGGTCGGCGACGTAGCCGTCTCCCGGCGTCTCGACGACCGGGGCGCTGACGTGTGCTGCCGTCGCCGGCGTCTGCGGCGAGGTCACGACGAGTGCCCGGTCGATCTCGCTGTCTTCGAGCGCCCGGAGCACTCGATCGACCATCGGGACGCCGCCGATCTCGCAGAGTGGTTTCTCCCCGCGGCCGAGTCGCGTCCCCTGCCCGCCGGCCATCACCAGAGCGTCCACGCGATCACCCCCAGGAGCAGGCCGCTGAGACGGGCGACCTCGTTGGTCGCTCCCACGACGTCGCCGCTGATCCCGCCGAGACGGCTCCTCGCTACCCAGCCCATGACGAGGGCGACGAGGAGTCCGCCGGCGAGCGCGACCGCACTCGCCGGCGAGGGCCAGGAAAGGACCATCGCGGGGACGGCGAGCAGGCCGCCGACGGCGAGCGATCGGTGGGTCGCGAATTCGGCGAGGGCCGACCCGAGTCCCTCGTGTCGTGGCGTGCCCCGGACGAGGACCACGAGCATGGCCAGTTTGGCGGCGACCTCTGCGGCGACGACGACGCCGAAGGCCGTGCGTCCCCGCCCCGTCAGCACCTGGCCGACGGCGAACAGGCCGATGACGACGATGGCACCCACGAGTAGGCCACCGACGCCGAGGGCACTGTCGCGCATCGCCCCGACGCGTTCGGCTTCGGAGCCGTGGACGGCCAGCCCGTCGGCGAGGTCGGTCAGCCCGTCGAAGTGGTTGATGCCGGTCAGGACGTAGACCGCGAGGACCAAGGCGAACCCACCGAGAGCGGGTATCGGAGAGACGACGACCGGGATGGCCACCAGCGCACCGACGAGGTAGCCGACGGCCGGCATGACCGCTGGCTCGCGGCGAAACCCCTCCCAGGCGTCCTCGGTCATCTGGAGTGGGATCGTGGTGAGAAAGCCGAGGGCGCCCGCGAGTCTCCTCACAACCACGCCACCACCCCCGCAAGCAAGAATGCGAGCAGTCCCGCGCGGTGGACGAGGGTCACGCCCGCGCGGGCCTGCTCCGCTGTCGGCAGCCCCCGACCCGGGTTCAGGGCGTACGCGCCCGGCTTGACGAGGGACACGTCGAGGAGCGCGGCCATCGTCGCCATCGGCCACCCGGAATTCGGCGAGGCTGGCTCCCTCGCGTATCCACGGGCCGTTCCGATCGCGCCCGGTCGCCCCGCGGCGACCGCGAGCAGGACGGCACTCAGTCGCGCCGGGACCCAGGCGACGACGTCGTCGAGACGCGCACTCGCCCAGCCCATGGGGTGGGTGCGGTAGCCGAGCATCGAGTCGAGGGTGTTGACGCCCTTCACCCAGACCGCCGCACCGACGGCGACCGGCAGCGAAACGAGCGCGCCGAGCGCGAACGCGACCAGCGGGCCGACCAGACCGTCGGCGAGGTTCTCGGCCACGCTCTCGACGGCCGCACTCCGGAGCGCTGCCGGACCGAGGCTCGTCGTCTCCCGACCGACGAGGGATCGCGCTTCGCTGGCCGCAGCGGCGACGTCTTCGCCGGTCGCGGCGATCACGTCGGTGCCCGCACCGACGAGCGACCGCAGGCTGACCGTCGTGAACAGGACGGTCCCCGCCACGACGACGCCCGGCAGGTGCCCGAGTGTCAGTGCCCAGCCGATCACGGTGGCCGCAATCAGCCCGGCCACCAGGGGCACGAATAGAGCGACGAGAATGCCGACCGCCCCGGGGCTCGACCACTCCCTGTCGCACCAGTCGATGATGGTTCCGAGCCAGACGACCGGATGGAGTCGTTCGGGCGGTTCGCCACCCACCCGATCGAGGAGGAGTGCGACGCCGATGGCCGCCGTCGCTATCGCGGTCACGGCTCCACCCCGAGTAGCGCTACCACCGATTCGAGTGATTCCTGCTGGACGGAGACGTACCGACCGCCAGCCGCGGCAATTGCGCCGTCCGTCTCGGGATCGTCGCCGACGTGGGCAAGTTGGTCGACGGACACGTCGAGGGCTCCCGCGACCGTCTCGAAGGCCCGCGGGTCGGGTTTGCGCCAGCCACAGTCCACGCTCGTGACCACGGCGTCGAAATCCGCACTGCGGAGTCCCGACCGCTCGATGGCGCGCGCGGCGAGTCCCGGGACCGAACTGTTCGAGAGGATGGCGATCGGAAATCGGTCACCGACCGCTCGAACGACGCTCTCGGCCCCCGACACGGTCTCCACTGTCGGGTCGAAGGCGGCGTCGACGGCCGATTCGATGGTCCGTCGGGAAACGGCCTGCTTCCCGTTCGGGGCGTCCGCTGCCAGCGCCGATTCGACGTGATCGTACAACGACCGTTCTGCCCCCGGTTCGGACCGACCGTACGCTGTCTCGTATCGCGTCCGCCAGTCGTCCGGGACCGACACGTCCCGTTCCCGGAGCGCCGTCGCTACCGCATCGGCGGGGTTCGTCGGAGGAGTCGCTGCGACGAGGGTGCCGAAGAGGTCGAACGAGACGGCGCGAATGGGGTCGGCCCCCGTGGTACGGTCGGCGCGGGGCATGGACTCGTCTGGGGCTCACTCCCGCCGGAGCGAGAGACCGACCAGGGAGATGGCGAGCAGCGCGACCGGGATACCCATTCCGGGCGTCGTCGCGGTCGTGGTCCGTGTCGTCCCGTCGGCCGCTGCCGTCGTGGCGGTCGTCGCGGAGTCGGCGGTCGTCTCCGTCGCCGTCGTCTCCGTCGCCTCGACCGCCGCGTCCTCCGAGGCGGGGTGGAAGGCGGCGGCCAGTTCCTCGACGATCTCGACGGTCCGTGGCGCGGGCTGGCTCACGTAGTTGGCGTCGACCAGCAGGATCTGTTCCTCCTGGACGGCCGTCGTGGCGTCGTAGCCGGCCGATTCGGGAATCGCCCCGATGTCGGTGTTGGTCACGATCCACTCGGGATTTTGTTCGACGACGTCTTCTTCGTTCATCTGGCCGTACCCCTCCATCCCGGCCTCGGCGGCGACGTTCGTGCCCCCGGCCGCCTCGATGATCCCGTCGATGAAGGTTCCCTCGCCCGCCGTGTGGCCGCCACCCATGTAGTAGAGCACGCGCGGGCGGTCCTCGCCGTCGACGCGGTCGCGAACGGTCTCGAGGGACTCGTTCATCTCGGTCGCTCGCTTCTCGGCCCCCTCACAGGCGCCGACCAGGTGGCCCGTCAGTCGCGTCTTCTCCTCGACGTCGGCGAGTGACGTGGCCCGCTCGTACGAGTAGACCGTCAGTCCGGAATCACGGAGTTTCTGGACGGTTTCGACCGGGATAATGTTGGGGGCGAGCACCAGGTCGGGGTCCAGGTCCACGACCCGTTCGCTGTCGACGAACGACTGGCTCGCGCCGGAGACGTTCGTCCGCGACTCGGCGCCCTCGAGGTACGAGGCGTACTGCGAGACGCCGACGACCTTCTCTTCGGCACCGATCTCCCACATCGTCTGAGCGGCGCTCGGTCCGAGCGTGACGACCGTCTCGGGCTCCGCATCGATGGTCACCGTCTCCCCGGTCGCGTCGGTCGTCTCGACCGGGAACGAGCAGTCGTCGAGTTGGTTCGCCGAGGCCTGGTCGGTGACCGCGCCCGCTGCGAGGGCGGGTCCAGCGCCGGCGCCGACCAGTGCTACCACCAGTCCGAGTACCAGTATGGTTCGCAACCGCGACCGTGCTGTCATTGCACGAGGGGACTGGCTTCATCAACATAAGTTTACCTAATCCAACTACGATTTCAGTCGGGCCGGGGCGAGCGATCCTCGAGGACGTCCTCGACGGTCGAGATGACGTCTGTTTCGCCGACGACGGTCGCCTCACGCCTGCGTTCCTCGTAGCGCGCTCGTGCCTCGGGGCCGACGAAGTTGCGGTCCGCGAAGGGGCGCTTCTCGACGACGATCAGGTTCTCGGCTTCCGCTGCGGCCTCGAGGTTCGGGAGGTTCCCGACGCCGATCTCTACGTCGGCGACGACGGTCACTGCAGCGTCGCGCACGTGGTCTCGTACTGCCGCCGTCGCCGCTTCGTCCATGGGGGCTCCCGGTGGGAGCGTGACGGCCTCGATGCCCAGGTGCCGGGCGGTCTCCAGGTCGGAGTCGCCCTCGTTGAGCGCCCCGGTCGTCACCGCGAACCCCGCGGCCGAGAGCAGATAGAGCAGGCGTGCGCCCGTCGCGCCGCCACCGATGACGTGGACGCGTTCGCGGGTCTCTTCGGTCGCGCCCTCGGGTAACGCCATGACGTAGACCGACCCCGTGACGGGGTGGCTCGTGACCACGGCCTGCGTCCCGAAGGCACTCTCGAGGTGCGATTCGGTGAGGACGTCGGTCGGCGTCCCGTCCGCGAGAACCTCGCCGTCGCCGAGCAGGACGAGGCCGTCGCAGTAGTGCGCGGCGAGGTTGAGGTCGTGGATGGCCGCGATCACGGTCTTCCCCTCGTCGACCAGCGACCGAACGATCTCGAGGGTGCGGATCTGGTGGTTGATGTCCAGGCTCGCGGTCGGCTCGTCGAGGACGAGCACCGGGGTATCCTGGGCGAGCGCCCTGGCCAGCAGCACGCGCTGGCGTTCCCCACCGCTGACCGCATCGACCGATCGGTCGGCGAGGTGATCGACCTGCGCCCGTTCCATGGCATCGTCGATGGTCGCCTCGTCTGGGCGCTGGCCGAAGGAGATCCGGGACCGGTAAGGCGTCCGCCCCATCGCGACGACGTCTCGAACGTCGAAGTCGAACGCGAGGTGCGTGTCCTGGGGGACCACCGCGACCCGTCGGCTGACCGCTCGCGAGGAGAGCCCTCGCACCTCGGTCCCTCCGATACGGACGCGCCCCGATTCGGGGACGATAACCCCACTCATCGTACGGAGGAGGGTCGTCTTCCCGGATCCGTTTGGACCGATGAGTCCGATGAACTCCCCCTCCTCGATGGCGAGTGAGACGGCGTCGAGTATCGACTGGCCGCCGAGGGTGACCGAGACGCCTTCGACGTCGACCGCGCCGGAATCGGGACCGCCTCGGGGGTCGGGGGGCTGGGCGCGGACGGTGGCCAGGAAGTCGAATAGGCTGTCGGGGATCACAGCGCGTGCACCTCCCGTCGTCGGAGCAGGTAGAGGAAGAAGGGGGCGCCGAGGGCTGCCGTGACGATACCCACGGGGAGTTCGGCCGTCCCGGTCCGGGCGACGGTGTCGGTCGCGACGAGGAAGGCCGCCCCGGCGAGCGCGCTCGTGGGGAGGAGGAGTCGATGGTCGGGGCCGACGAGCAACCGCATGACGTGCGGGACGATGAGTCCCACGAAGCCGATGACCCCGGCCACCGCCACCGCCGTCGCCGTCAGCAGACTCGAGAGTCCGAGGAGCATTCGCTTCGTCCGCTCGACCTCGATGCCGAGGGTGCGCGCGTCCTCCTCGCCGAGCAACAGGACGTTGAGGTCGCGGGCGTACCACAACAGCGCGACGAACAGCGGTGGGACGGTGACCAGCGTGATCCTGACGTCGGCCCAGGTCGCGTTGTGGAGATGCCCCATCAACCAGAAGACCGCCTGCTGGAGACTCTCGCCGCTGTGGACGAGCATGTAGGAGATGACCGCGCCGAGGAACGTCTGGACCGCGACGCCCGCGAGGAGCAACGTCGCGACCGGCGTTCGACCCCCCTCGGTCGCGATGAGGTAGACCGCGAAGGCGGTCGCCAGCCCCGTCAGGAAGGCGGCGGTGTGGAGGCGCAGGCCGAGCGGGAGCGTGATGGCCGCCACCGCACCCACGGCCGCTCCGGAGGAGACGCCGATGATCGACGGATCGGCCATCGGATTCCGGAAGAATCCCTGCATCACCGCGCCCGCTCCGGCCAGCGCGAACCCGACGAGGCTGCCGAGGACGATGCGGGGCAATCGGATGCCGAGGATGATCGTCCGGCTCGTCTCCGGGACGGCGAACGTCGCGACGGGCGAATAGCCGACCTGGATGGCCGGAACCATGCTGGTGAGTCCTCCCTGGGCGGCGGACCACGCCAGGTCGATGGAGGTGGGAACGACGACGGCCTCGAGCAGGACCTTCGCGGTGGTGAGCGGCGGAATGGTGACCGACCCGACCGCCGCGCTGGCGACGACCGTTCCGACGAGGAGGGCGACGAGGGCCCCCACCCACCCTGCGCCGCGCACCGCGCCGTGCATGATTACTATTCCAATTGCATTAGGTAAATATGTATTGTACTCGGTGCCGAAAGATGACGCGGACGGCCCGACGTTTGGCTGTGCGACATCGACCAACGTGGAAGTGGTATCCCACAAATAACTATCACGTTCTCAACCCCTTGGATTCCACAGCGGCATTTTTATCCTTCCGAGACATACCCCTCATTATGCAGGGTACCGCTCCGCTCGACCAGTCACCCGAGACGACCGCCGGCCCACTCGATATCCGGCTCTCAGTCACGCCGGACGAGGAGTGCTGTTGTCCGCTGAAACGCTGTGACGCGGAGTCGGTCCAGCAATCACTGTCGGTCGCCGACGACAAGACTGGGCGCTGTCGACTCGTCATCGATGAGGGGAGCGGGGCGTGTTACGAGGAGATCTCGACGTGTCAGTTCTGTCCGTGTCCCACCTTCGAGGATTACGAGTGTGTGAACCAGTTGCTCGAGGTCCAGGACGACAGCCTGCTGTTCTCGGTCACGATACCCGACCGCTCCGTACTCGCCCCTCTTATAGAGGGACTTCGCGAGACGGACGCCAGCGTCTCCGTGAATCGGATCCTCACCGCGGGCGAGGAGGGCGAGATGACCCCCGACATCACCGAGAAACAACGCGAGGCGTTTCTTATCGCGGTCGAACGGGGATACTACGAGCGACCGCGGGGGGCGACCCTCGACGACATCGCCGAGGAACTCGGCATCACGTCCTCCGCGGTGTCGCAGCGATTGACGGCAGTCAAACGCCGACTCGCCAGGAAGTACGCCAGACGGTACGACGCGGAACTGTCCGAGTAGACGACGGGCCCGGGACGTCGTCGGTGACGTCTCCGGGCGTCGTTCTCCGCCCGTCGTGCCGGCTCCAAGCTTATAGCCTTCAAGATAACAGGGTAACTGATAGTGTCCGGTCCACCAAAGGATGCGTATCAATGATGGAGCGCTACCGGTTCGATTGCCCGAACTGTGAGATCGATATCGTCGTCGACTCGGGAGTGCGATCCGACTTCCTCGAGAACGGCTGTCCGATCTGTGGGGGGTCCGCCCGCCGGTCCGATTTCTACCTCCTGGAAGCGACCGAAGAGAGCCAGTCCGCGTAGTCGGTAGCTGAACGAGCCTGTCGAATCGATGTATCTACCCTCTCTTAAATGACTTCATATGCTCGGGACGGCAGTAAGTGCCCGTGACTCCCACGTATAGCCATAGATTCATGGAGTCCGAAGGCAACATCTCCGCAGACCTCGCCGACACGTTACAACGACACCGGAGCACCCAGCAGGGCAGCGGTGGGACACTCGTGTTGAGCGACGACGAGGGCTACGTCGGGGACGAGATCATGATTCTCGGGCGCAATCTGCCCGAGAATCTGACGGTGGAACTCACGTGGCACACCACCAGCGGCAACTGGGGCGTCCTGCAGGGCAACGAGATCATGGGGGCCCAGTACCAGTCCCGCGTCGAGACCCTCGGGACCGTCGAGACCGACGGGTCCGGCCAGTTCGACTTCACGTACGAGATCCCCGAGGATTACGGCGGATCGCACACGATCGAGGTCCAGAAACCGGACGGCGGGCGACTCGCCCGGACGGAGTTCGAGATCATCCCGTGGTTCGAACTCGTAAACGAGAGTGCCCCGCTGGGCGAGACGTTCACCATCAAGGGCTACGGCCTCGGTCCGAACCCGATCACCAACAACTACCAGGTCACCTACGACAACGGGATGGTCGGGTTCGTGACCGGCGTGTTGAACAACGGGACGGCCACCGCACAGATACGGGCCACCGGTCACGTGGGCAAACACGGCATCCAGATCTGGCGGAACTACCGTGGGGTCCCCTTCCTCCAGAACAACACCCAGTCGCCGTACGGGCCGGTCGCCGGCGGCCGGGAATCCGTGTGGACCGTCGACGTGACCGAACTCGAATCCGAACCGTCCTCGGCGTGGGTCGACCCGCAACTCGACGAGTCGCCGCTCGCGGTGCACTACCCCGACATCGACCGGGACACCGACGCTTCGATGGAGATCACGCCGTCCTCGGGCCAGGCCGGGACGACGGCGTTCATTCGTGGCCGCGACTTCCCGCCGGAGACGGCGGTCGACCTCATCTGGCACCGACACCAGGGCCACCGCGTGAAGGGCATCGAGATCGTGCCGGTCCCCAAACCGGACGTCCTGCCGACCGTCGAGACCGACGAGGACGGGAACTTCCAGTACGAGTTCGAGGTCCCCTCGGACGTGGGATCGACGCGGCCGATCACGGCGGAGGTCGACGGCGAATCGGTCGCCGTCACGGGCTTCATGATGCAGCCGGACATCCTCGAGTTCTCCCCGACGAGCGGTCCGGTCGGGACGGAGATCGACATCAAGCTCTCTGGTGTCGGCTGGACGATCTACGAGAACGCGCCGTACTTCGTCTACGATAACAAACCGCTCGGGTACGTCTGCGGCGTGGACGACGACGATGCCAATGGCGTCACGCACATCAAGATCGAGGCCACCGGGGAACCGGGACTGCACTTCATCGACGCCTACCCCAGCATCTTCGAGACGCGTAACGACGAACCCAACTTCGAGATCAAACCGCACCTCTCGTACCTGGACAACCACCCGATGCGGCCGCTGCCGGCCTTCCACTTCGCGTTCGAGGTCACCGAGGAGTAGACGGCACCGGTTCCGAGCGAACCGATATCGGCGCTTCGACTGCGTTCTGTGACGCCTGGACCACCGCGATGGGAGAGTGCACCGACCGCTGACGCCAATTACCACCGCCGTCCTACCGGATAGATGCAGAGTGGCCGATGGGAATCCGACACGTTCAGGAGAGTCCGAAGGTCGTCATCCCGGAACGCCCCGATGGCGACCGTCGACAGGCCCAGTGATTCGGCCTGCAGGTAGATGTTCTGACCGGCGTGGCCGACTTCGATCGGGACGTATCGTCGCCGTCCCCGTTCGCCGTACTTCTGGGTGGTTCGTTCGTCGACACCGGTGATGACGACGTCGAGTGCTGCGTCACCGACGTGGTCCTGATCGACGGCGATCTCCTGCAACTCGGTCTGGTGGTTTCCACCCTCGACCAGTTCGAGTGCGTGATCCGTTCTCTCATAGTGATAGATGCCCACGTCGAACTCCACGACGCCCGGGTCGCCGATGACGACGAACAGTTCGAGCGGATAGGTGGCTCCTGCACTCGGCGCGGCGCGCAGATCCCGTCTGCCCGTACGCCGTTTCGTGGTTCCCTGCGCGGCCCAGAGGAGTTGGCCCAGTTCTGCGGCGGTAACCGGCTCGGTCCCGTAGCTGCGTCGCGAACGTCGATCCGCAATAGCCGCCGAGACGGACGCATCTCCCTCGACAGTTCCTGGACGCGGAAGCGCCGACGGCGCCGCTCGTCGTTCGGTCGCTGAGGCTCCGTTCCCGTCCCCGTCGGCCGCCTCCTCGGACGTGGGAGGCGTGGTGCCGTCGACGTCGTCGCTCCGGAGACAGCCCGCAGAACCCCAGATGCCGAATGCACCGATCGCCCGTAACCAGCGCCGTCGTTCCATAGTGGTATTATTTCCACGAATCATATAGAATGTTTGGCATTTGGCAACGGTCCACGAGCTCTCTGCCGCCCCAACACGCAATCGAGTCATAGTACGTCGTGGTGTCGCCCTCCTTGATAGCGACCTCGCGGTTGGCACCGCTCCCACCCTTCGATCCGAAAGACACACCGGTTCTCCAGACGGCACTGACCGTGTGGAGCGACCGAACCCGGTTGTCGCTGATGGAATCAGGACGAGTCCGCTCGTGGAAGCGAGACCGTGAATATCGATCCTCGTGGTTCGTTATCCTCGACCACCACCGAGCCGCCGTAGTTCTCGACGAGGGTCTCGACGAGATACAAGCCGATCCCGGTGCCGTTGCTGTCCAGTCCGGTTTCTCCTTTCGAAAACATCTGCTCTTTCAGGGTGTCGGGGATCCCAGGCCCGTCGTCCGCAATCGAGACGTGTACCTGGCCATCGTCTACCGTCGCCGAGACTGCTACTTCGGGATGGTCGAGGTCATTGTGCTGGATCGCGTTTTTCAGCAGATTTCGAAAAACGGACCCGAGCATCTCATCCGCTATCACCGACACGTCTGGCAGGGGGCCCGCAATCGTGACTGAGGCATCGGCGAAGGAGCCTCGGACGGTCTCCACCTCGTTTAGAAGAATCCGTCGCAGATCGACGGACTCGTATTCGGACTCCGAATCGAGCATCACGTTTGCGAGGTCCCGTGCCGATTTCGTGAGTTCGACTGCCCGTTCTGCGTTTTCGGTGATCCGGTGTACGTATTCGAGTTCGGCTGTCGACAATTCGCCGTCATCTTCGAGGAGGTCCGCCCAGCCGATGACGGCCTGTAACTGATTTCGGATGTCGTGGCGGACCATCTGGTCCAGGAGTGCTATGTCGTCGCGCTGGCTTTCTATCTGTTGTTGGGCCGCTTTCCGTGGCGTGATATCACGGATGACGAACAGCGTTCCGAGCCTGTGATCCGTGCCAGCGGTGAAATTCGTAGGAGAGACCTCGAGTGTCCGCGTTTCATCGTCCGATTCGATCGTCTTCTCGAACGGTGGGACCGTCGCCCCATCGTCTAGTCGTTCGGTCGCTATGGACGGAAAGACGGTTGTGACCCCTTCGCCAACGAGTCGGGATTCGGTGGCTAACAACGACCGAGCACTATCGTTCACATCCACGATTGCCCCGTCAGTTCCGGCAAGCAGGTACCCTTCCCGCATGTACTCGATCGTCCTGGAACGGGCGAGTGCCTTCGTGTCGAAGGTCTCGTAGCGAAACGCTGCGTAGCCAATTCCGGCCATACCGACGGAAAACGAGACGGGTGTGAAGATCGTGCCTGGCGTCTCGAAGGGGAGCAACTGGAAGGTCTGTGCGACGGACAACAGCATCGGGGCAAAGATAGCTGGGACGAGAATCACCGCCTGGCTCCGGCTGAGACTCCGATTCGACCACGTCTGGTAGACGATGTAGAACAGTCCTATCGTGGCGAGGACGTAGAACGCAGAGAGGTATGCGACGTAGATCGGGCTATTGCCGTGAGCGATGACCGAGAACGAACCGACCGAGACGAGATGTGGGTCTTCGAGGAGCACGGGAATCGGGTCGGTGAACAGCCAGACGAACACCGGTACCAACCACAGAACGATCGCCGTGCCAGTCTTCCAGTTCACCCAGCGACGAGCCGTCCCCATCGAGAGCCCGTAGAAGAATACCGCTGGCGCCGTCGTGAACGAGCCGAAGTGCAGCATTTTGTACGCCCAGAACGACCGAGTGAATCCCGTCGCCGTCAACTGTACCATCGCGAAAAACGTCCAGAGTGTAATTGTCGTGGCCAGGATGGTAAAGGTCGTCACCTGCAGGGTCCGTCCGAATTTGCTCAGATAGTACAGCCCGTACACCGTCGTCAGCATTCCCACCAGAGTTGCCAACAGAATGAGGATTAGTGGTAGATGAAACTGAAAACCATACATCGAGTTGGTAATTCTCGGATTCTGTATAAATTCTTTCGACACGACCTGTGCGTGGTCGTCGACCTGGGCTGCAGACCGTCTCGCGATTCGGCATCACTCCGAACGCATCGCGGCCCTCGACGCGACGAGTAGCGTCCCTAGCGGCGTTCGTCCAGCACAGCCGCGGCGAACGCATCGAGTGCCTCGTGGTACGCCGGTGACCCCACACGGTCGCGTTTCACGAGGAGGGTCGCCACGACGTCGGCCCCGGCGTCCGCCACTCGCTCAACGAGGCGGTGCAGGTACCGCCGCTCGTCGAAGCCACCGTAGGTGAGAAACAGCCCCGTCGGGACGCCGTCGAGGCGTGCCCGTTCCACGAATCCGGTGACCGGTGGGCAGGAGAGCGTCCACTTCGGCGTCCCGAGGACGAGTGCGTTCACGTCCCGGAGGTCGGTCTCGACGCCCTCGATGGGGACCGTCGACCCAGGAACGAACGAGCGCGCCAGCCAGTTCCAGTACCGCCGCTCCCGGTCCGGGCGGATCCGCTGGACGGTCGGGACCTCGAACCGCTCGGCGAGGTTCGCCGCCACGGTCGCGGTCGTGCCCGTCCGCGAATAGTACGTCAAGACCATCTCGTCGCGGACCGTCGCGGGTGGTGTGTCGGTCCCGGGCCAGGGGTGAGTGTTCTCGGTCATTGCCAGGTGACGATGGTGGTCTCGAGGCGGGAGACGGCCCCGAAGATGAGCAGTTCGGTCACCGAGACCGTCAAGATCGCCGCGAACATCTTGGCCGTCTCGAGCGTGGAGTTATACGAGAGGATCAGGTAGCCGATGCCCTGGTTGCCGACGAGGAACTCGCCGACGATGGCCCCCGTGAACGCGAGGATGATGCAGATCTTGAGCGCGGCGAACACCGAGGGAAGCGAGGAGTAGCGGTAGACGTTCCAGTAGAGCTGTCGCTTGTTGGCCGAGAAACTGCGGAGCATGTCGATCGTCTCCTGGTCCGTCGACTTGAACCCCGATAGCGAGTTGACGACCATCGGGAACAGGCTGATCACGTAGCTGATGATCACGATGGAGTTGAACCCGAACCCGAACCAGATGATGAACAGGGGCAGCAGGGTGACGACCGGGATCGATCGGACGATCACCACGTAGGGGTAGAAGGTAACCTCCACCATCCGCCAGTACGACATCGCGAGCGCGATGAGATAGCCCGTGAGGACGGTGAGGCTGAAGCCGATGAGAAACTCGATCATCGTGATCTGGAGTTGTTCGAAGATGATCGTCCGACTGTCGACGAACGCCGCGACGATGGCCGAGGGCGTAGGGAGGATATACGACTGGATGCCGAAGAAGGGAACGAGAAACTCCCACGCGAGGAGGGTGACGACGAAGACGCCCGCAGGGAGGGCGTACTCTCGCGGGAACATCGGGGATCCGTCCATATATCCTGCGTCGAGGTAGTCAGTCGGGGATTATCAGTGTAGTCGTTGGCGAACGGGCGGTCGGCGCCAGACCGTCAGAGGTAGTCGGGACCGACGTCGTAGTCCTCGAGTGCCCCATAAAGCGCCTCGGCCGTCTCGATGGCGAGGTCCCGGTTCGCTTCGATGAACTCCATCGTGTACGTCGACTCGGCGTCGAGGTCACCCGAGAGTAGCTCGGTCTTCGCGAAGGCATCGATGGTCCGGGTCATGTCCTCGGTGCGGATCCAGCCCTTCCCGTACTCTTCGCCGACGTCCCGGGAGGGGGCCTGCGAGGCGTAGAGTGCGGGCAGCGTCTGGCGTTCGAGCTCCTCGTCGAACTCGCCGACGGCGAGCGGTTCGTACAGTTCGATGACGCGATCGACGTCGGTCGCCCAGACCTGGAACGCCTTCAACCACCCGCGGACGAAGCCGTTCACCCGGTCGGGGTGATTCTCGACGAGGTCGTCGTGGGCGTACAGCATGATGCCGAGGTGACCGAGGACGTCCTGTGTCCGCAGGACGTTCGTCGACTCGCCCTGCGCGTCGAGGCGGGTCACCATCTGGGGGAAGTAGCGAATGACCGCGTCGATGGACCCGTCGAGGAGGAGTTTCTGCCCCGAACCGGGCTGGATGTTCCGGAACTCCACGGCGTCGACGTCGACGTCCTTCTCGCGCATGGCGGCCTTGGCGGCCGGGCCGGTGCTCCCGAAGGGGTACATCCCGACGACCGCCCCTTCGAGGTCCGTCCAGGACGTGATCTCCGTCTCTTCGAGGGAGACGATGCCGTCCATCGGCCCCGCGATGTTGCCGATGATAGTGAGGGGGGCGTCCTGCTCCATGAGCTGGAGAACGGCGGCGACGTCGGCGTTCCCGAACTCGTCTTTGCCACTCGCGACCGACTTCGCGGCGGCCTGACCGCCGGATGCCGTCTCGTAGGAGACATCCAGCCCCTCTTCCCGCCAGGTGCCGGTCTCCACGCCGGCGTCGTTGACCGCCGGGGCAAGACCGACCCGGTCGAAACGGCCTCGGTACGTGATGTCGGGCCGGTCCGCTTCGGTCGTCGTCGTTGGCTCGTCGTCCTGGGTGGTCGTCGAGCCATCGGTGGTGGTCGGGTCACCCGATGCAGATTCGCCGATACAGCCCGCGAGCGCTCCCGTCAGACCGGCTCCTGCGGCGGCGAGAACGGCCCGACGCGACCGCGAGTGATTGCTTGCGCTGGCTTCCGAGATCGGCGCGTCCCGCGCCGACGGGCATTTCGAACCATCCTCTCGCTCCATACGGTATACCGGGTCCGATAGACCTTACACCCGTTTCGAGTATGTTGAGGGCTTTAAGAGCGCTCGCGGGCCGGTATCACTGGACGCCGCCGTCTCCGCCGGACAACGCATCGCCGAACTTCTCCCGGAGGGCCGCCGCCAGTTCGTCGGTGATCCGCGAATCCTCGGGGAACGACTCGCGCCAGTGGTACGGTCGCGTGGCGTCGATGATCGCTCGACTGTTCGTCAGGTCTCCAGATTGCTTTCGCTCGGGCGGAATCCGGGGGTCGAGCGGGGTGCTCCAGGTGTCGGCGACGATCTGGATGTCCTCCTCGGGGTCACACCGACTCGTGATCGCCCAGAGCACCTCTTGCCAGTCGAAGACGTCGACGTCGGCGTCGACGACCACCGTGAAGCGGCCGTGATACGCCCCCGCTGGTAGCGAGATGGCCTGCATCCCGACCTGGGTGCTGTGGCCCGCGTACTGCTGGTCGACCGCGACGACCTGGAAGTACGGGCCCGGCATGAACGCGTTGACGGCCTCGATCCCCGGGATTCCGGCCTGGTCGAGTTCGTCCCACAGGCGTGCTGCCGAGCGGATGACCGAGAGCGCCGAGGGGGCGATGGAGACGTTGTAGCCGAAGATGATCGGGTCGGGCCGATGGTAGATTCGCTCCACGGTCATCGGGCGGACCGACTGCGTTCCGCTCCCGTAATAGCCCGTCCACTCGCCGAACGGTCCCTCTTCGACCGGTTCGGTCTCCGGGTAGACGTGTCCCTCGAGGACCAGTTCCGCAGCGCTCGGTATCGGGAGGCCAGTCATCTGTCCCTCGACGACCTCGAGTGCCTCGCCGCGGCGCCCGCCGGCGTACTCGAGTTCGTCGACGTCCTCCGGGAGGCGCTCGTTCGCGGCGGCGAACAGGTCCGGTGCGTGCCCGACGGAGACGACGACGGGGAACGGTTCGTCCTCGTCGAGATACGAGTCCCTGTTACGTCGCCCATCCTTCCCCGGCGAGATGTACACGGTCGCTTCGTCGGGACCGTGGATCTGGACGCGGTAGGTGCCGGCGTTGAGCGCGCCCGTCTCGGCATTGCGGGTGACGACCACGTCTGCGGTCCCGATGTATCGCCCGCCGTCGTCGGCGTGCCACTTGGGGACGGGAAAGTCGAGCAGGTTCACGTCGTCGCCCGCGATGACGGTGTCGGTGACCGGCCCCGCGTCGACGGTTCGGGGTTCCAGCGCCTTCGTCAACGTGCCTTGCTCCTTGTGGGCGCTTACCGCCTCGCGCAGGCTGGTCGTCGGGTCGTACCCCAGTGCGAGCGAGGCCTGGAGTGGGGTATCGAACCCGTTGGTTAGGACTCGTAGCCCCGTTTCGTAGCCGACGACGTCGTCGAAGAGGACGGCGGTCTCGAGGCCGTCCCGGCGGACCAGGTCGGAGACGCCCCCGATCTCGAGGTCCCAGTGGGCGCCGTGGAGTTCGGTCAGCTGGTCGTACTCGCGCAGTCGGTCGAGGTAGTCGCGGAGGTCGTACATGGTCGGTGATGGTGCTTACGTCCGGCTGAGGCCCAGGTCCTCGCGGAGTCGTGCCTTGACCCGCTCGAACTCCTGGCTCGACTCGATCTCGAGACGGCGGCCCCAGCGCGGTCGGTCGATGTCGACGGTCATCTCGTCGACGATGGTCGCGGGTTTCTCCGAGAGGACGAGGATGCGATCGGCGAGGTAGATGGCCTCCTCGATGTCGTGGGTGACGAACAGGACCGTCTTCTGCTCGTTCGACCAGAGTTCGAGCAGTTCGCTCTGGAGGCCGTCGCGGGTCTGGGCGTCGAGCGCGCCGAACGGTTCATCCATGAGCAGTATCTTCGGGTCGACCGCCAATGCCCTGGCCAGGCCGACGCGCTGTTGCATCCCGCCCGAGAGCTCGGCGGGCTGGTTGTCCTCGTAGCCGGCGAGGCCGACCTTCTCGATCCACTCGCGGGCGATCCGCTCTCGTGGCTCTTTCGCCATGCCCTCCTGGACCTTGAGCCCCATCGCGACGTTCTCGAGGACCGACTTCCAGGGGAGCAGTACGAAGTTCTGGAACACCATCGCGACCTCGGGGGAGGGACGGTCGATGGGCGTGCTCTCGACGGTGATGGTTCCGGCGGACGGCGACGTGATGCCCGCGACCATCTCGAGGAGGGTGGTCTTCCCACAGCCAGAGGGACCCACGATGACCACGAACTCCTCGTCGGCGACGGAGAAGGAGAGGTTCTCGAAGACGGAGACCCCATCGGGTGGCTCCCCGTACTGCTTCGAGACGTTCATGACGTCGATGCACCGTTTCATCGTCTCCGCAATCGCCGTGGAGGTACCTAAACGCCCCGACCGGGCGCCAGTACTGGTGTTTTCGGTGGCCTCTGGCGCCAAATCGTTGGTTCGACGGTCCGTCTCGGTTCCGTCCGCGTCGGTGTTCGCGGTCACGGTGATCCGAACCAGTCGGCGTTCAGGTGCTCGGTCGCGAACAGTTCCTCGAGGTCGTATCGTTCGGCGGCCACGCCCTGGTCGACCGCGTACTCGAGCAGTTGGTCGAGCACGCGTCGGTTCCCGTCGGTGAGCCCGTACTGCCAGGGGTCCTCGCCGAGGAACTCGCGCTGGCGTTCGACGAGCAACCGGGACTGTGCGAGGGGCATCCAGCGCGGCTCCTCGAGTGCGTTCAGTGCGAGGGATTTCGCCGATTCGAAGGCGTCGAAGAGGCTCTGGACGACCCAGGGCTTCGCCTCGAGCAGCGAATCCTGGACCACCACGGTGTGCATGATCGGGAAGATGCCCGTCTCGCGAACGTAGGCGCGCTCGACCGCGAGCGCATCGTCGAACAGACGTACTACCCCGTCGGATTCGGGCACCACCGGCAGGAAGAGCGCGTCGAGATCGTCCGATTCGAGTCCGGCCGCGAGTTCGGGAACCGGCGAACCGGTTCCGCCGTCCAGGTCGGTGACGGTGTAGCCATCCGGGTCGACGTCGACGATCTCCGTCCCAGCGACGACCCACTCGACGGATTCGAGGTCGAGGCCGTGGCGGTCGGCGAGGATGCCACGTTGCCAGATGCCGGTCGTCGTCTGCCAGTTGATCAGGCCAACGCGACCCCCGTTCAGGTCGTCCACCGTTTCGACGTCCCCGTCTCGGCGGGTGAAGACGTAGGAGTGACGGAGTTTCCGGTAGGGGAAGACGGGGATGGCGGTGAACGGGTACCGGTCCGGACTCGCGCGCGTGGCGAGATAGGTTCCCGTCGAGAGCTCGCAGGCGTCGAACTCCCCGAGGTCGACCATCCGGGTGAATCGCTCGGGATTCGGGTAGTCGACGGTCGTGAGGTCGACGCCCTGTGGGGCGACCCGGCCGTCCCGGAGTGGGCGGGTCCACTCGTACTCGTACCCGGCGTAGGTCAGGTCGAGTGTCATGACGTGCGTGCGGGGCGGAACACGACGTCGAGTGCGTTACTCGGCCTCGCGCGACTCGACCTCGTCACGGATGTTGTCGAAGTACGCGTTGACGTTCTTCTCGACGATGGGGCGGAGGAGGCGCTGGCTGAGCGAGGCCACCCCACCCGTGTAGGTGACCTCGGCCGTGTAGGAGAGGTCGGTCCCCGCGCCGTTCTCCGCCATCTCCATCGCGGCGAGGATGTCGAAGTCGCTGCCGGTCGTGGAGTCGAACGCCGACCCGCTGGCGACGATCCAGTCGGGTTCGTTCATCTCGACGAACTCGACGTCGCCGTCCAGTGCGACGTTCAGGTGGCTGACGCCGATCCGGATGTCGACGGTGTACTCGGTCTTCGAGACGCGTTCGATGCTCTCGGCGCCCGGGACGGCGACCGTCAGGACCTCGGGGTCCGAGATGGCCGCCCAGAGGGCGTCCTTGGTGGTATCGATGGCGACGGTGTCGGCGAACTCGAGTCGCTTGCCGTCGAAATCGTCGCTGGCGTCATCCGCTGTGGTGGGGTCGACGTCGCTCATTTTGGTAGTTCCATGTCGAGTGATGGTCAACGCGAACCGGCGGGAACCGGCGCGGCGGTGGAGGGTGGCGTGAACCGGTAGTTCGGGGGCTTAGACTTCGATGACGTTGAAGTTGGAGATGGTGCTGGTGGTTTCGAGCAGGCCGTCTGCTCCACCCTCGGCGGGCTCGACCGTGACCTCGAAGTCGTAGGAGCCGGCCTCGGTGTCCTCGGGGAGCTGGAGTGCTGCCTCCCAGACCCTGTCTCCTTCCTCGACGTCTTCGGCATCTTCCTCGATCGGCCACCCCATCTCGATGTCGTCGAACTCGCCGTCGGGGAACGAGAGCGTCGCGCTCTCGATACTGTCCGGACCGAGGTGGGTCCCCCCCTCGCGCGGGTTGAATACCTCCGCGACGAAGTGGACGGTTTCCCCCGGGGCGAACTGCCACTCGGGGCCACAGCCGTTCTGATAGCCGTCGGTGGAGTTGTCCGAGACGGATTTCGGGTACGCCGAGACGACGTAGTTGTCCTGGAATTCGACGATTTCGAAGCTGTTTGCCGAGACACCGACGAGGTTCGTCCCCGCACCCGTGGTGGATATCTCGACGGTGTACTCGACCGTCCCCGCGGCGGCGTCTTCCGGGACCGTCCAGGCGCCGTTCCACCAGTCGTGTGGGTTCTCGTCTTCGTCGCCCGCCCAGGTGATCTCCACGCTCTCACCGTCCGCTGCGGCGACGTCGCTGCTGGACATCGTCACCTGCACGCTCTCGATCTCCGCGTCGTCGACGACGTCGCCCGTCTCCGGGTCGTAGATACCGACGTTCCAGACCGCGAGCATGCCGGGGGAGAAGGTGCGGGTCGGCGAGCACGCGGAGACGAAGCCGGCGGTCGCGGGGATGCCGTCGGAGCCCGTCTGCATGTCCTCGGTGACGACGAAGTCCTCCGGCTGCGGTTCGGCCGTCGTCGGTTCGTCGGTCGGTTCTTCCGTCGGGTCGCCGCCGTTACCGGAGCAGCCCGCGAGGCCGACCGTCGCCCAGCTCGCGGCACCCGCAGCCATCAGTTTGCGTCGGGTCGTGTTTGCTCCAGGGCCCGTGTCGTCCTCTGAATCGATTTTCTCGGAACTCATCTACGAGCAAAGGCAGAGCGGATAGCACACTAAAAGCACCTGTAAGATATACAGTTGTTTATATAGGGGCTCGTGTCAGGCCCTCTCATGCCCAGACGCAGTGTGGGCTGTATCGATACCGAGTATCCCCCGCTCGGACGAGCACGACGCCCGCCGCGTGACCAGTAAATTTATAACGAAAGATTGAACGGAAACGCCGTCGGTCAGTACCGCGGTTCGACCAGTTTCAGTTCGTCGACGACGACCGCCCGTGGCTCGTTGTCGGACGCCCGCTCGACTTCGATCTCGTATCGGTAGGTCCCGGGTTCGGCGTCCGCGGCGAAACTGGCCTTGCCGCCCCACTTGTCGCGGACGTGTCGCTCGTGGGGACCGGAGGGCGTGAGTTCGATTGGATCGAGGTCCGTCTCCGGGAAGCTGATCTGGACCTTCGAGAGTCGTTCGTCGTCCAGCAGGTCTCCCGTGAGGTTGTCGTAGACGCTGACGAGGAACCCGACGTCCATCCCGGGGGCGAAGACGCTGGCCTGTTCGCACTCCGTCGTCGTCGCCCCGTCACCGCCGTCGCCCCCGTCACCGTCTTCGGTCGGGGTGTCGCCTTCGGTGGTCGTCGTCTGACTGGTCACAGTGACGTTCGCTCCACCGTCACCGTCGCCGCCATCACCGTCTCCGTCGTCACCGTCTCCGCCGTCGGAATCCGATCCGTCGTTCGAACCGGCTCCGTCGCCGTCGTTTGCTGCATCGCAGTCGGGGCTGACCGACGCACACCCCGCGAGGCCGACGGTCGCCCAGCCGGCGGCACCTGCGGCCATCATTCGACGACGGGACATCCCGGCCCCTTCGTCCCTGGCACCCCGATCCGCCGATTCGGTCGAAGGTCGATCTGCCGCCGTCTGCTCGTGTTCGTTACTCATTCTCGTCTGCTCATCGGGTCCGGGAGTCCGTATACTCGTTCCTCAGAAATACAGTCATTTATAAGGAGTCGGCTTCTCCATCGCCGCACCCGTCCGTTCTGGCCTGGAGCCCACTCTTATATACGAGAGCGTCACACTTCGGACCATGTTCCGAATCGGAGCCCACGTCTCGATCAGCGGGGGCGTCGCGAAGGCGGTCGACCGCGAGCGGGAGGTCGGTGGTAACTGTGGACAGATATTCGTCGGGTCGCCCCGTGGCTGGGCGGTCAGCGAGGTCGACGAGGACGACGCCGATGCCTTCGTCGAGGCCGCCGGTGCGCAGGACGTCGGCCCCTGGATCGTCCACGGGACGTACCTGGTGAACCTGGCGACGCCGAAAGACGACCTCGCGGCGAAGTCCCTCGATACCGTGCAGGCGGAACTCGACGCTGCCGCCGCGCTCGACATTCCCTACTACGTCTTTCACCCCGGGGCCCACACCGGCGCCGGCGAGGAGACCGGCATCCAGAACGTCGGCGAGCGACTCTCCGAACTCGACGTCCCGGCGGGCGTCACGCTCCTGCTGGAGAACACGGCGGGGAAGGGAACGACGGTCGGCACCCACTTTGCGGACCTGGACCAGATGGTCGCGGTCTCCGCGCACGACTACGACGACCTCGGCGTCTGCCTGGACACCTGCCACCTCTACGCCGCCGGCTACGACTTCACCACCGAGGCCGGCATGGCCGAGATGATCGAGGACCTCGACGCGACGATCGGCGTCGAGAACGTCCACTACCTGCACCTCAACGACTCCAAACACCCGCTCGGTTCGGAGAAGGACGAACACGAGCACCTCGGCGAGGGCGAGATCGGCGAGGAGGGCTTCCGGCGGTTCATCAACCACGCGGCGCTCCGCGAGAAACCGATGGTCCTCGAGACGCCCGAGGACGAGAAGGGGTACGCGTGGAACGTCGAGAAGGCCCGCGAACTCCGCGACGAGGAGTGAGCGGCCGACCGTCCGTTGGGCCGTCCTACCGGAGATAGCGGTCCTCCAGGTCGGCCCTGAGCGATTCGGTCGTCTCCGCGAGCCCGTCGCTCACCGCGACGGGGTACTCGGTCGGGTCCCTGAGCGCCCGGACCCCCAGCGGCAGCGCCGCGACCTGCTCGGCCCGGCGTGCCCGGATTTCGTCAAGGTCCGGGAGCGAGTGGACACGCTCGCCGTCCTCGAACACGGTGACGAGTTGCTCCTCGCCCGGTCCCGGCTCCCCGCGAGCGGCGAGCACGTCTCGCTCGAACCCGTCGTCGGATTCGACGCGGCGCACGCTCTTCTGTCCGGGGTAGGACACCTTCCCCGTGGAGAGCTTCATCGATGGGACGATCTCTCCGTTCTCCTCGACGGCGACGAGTTTGTACACCCCCTCCAGTTTCGGCGCGTCGGTACTCGTCACGAGCGCGGTCCCCGGACCGAAGCCGTCGCCGATGCCGCCGTCCTCGAAGAACTCGGCGATGGCGTACTCGTCCATGCCCGATGAGATGAAGACGTCCGTGTCGCCGACGATGGGGGCGACCTCCTTCGACAGCGCGGCGAGGTCACCGGAATCGAGGCGGACGCCGTCGAGGTCGACCCCGGCTTCCTCGGCGACGGTGACCGCCGTCTTCGTCCCGTTGACCGTGTCGTACGTGTCGACGAGGAGGACGGCGTCGTCGCCGACGACCTCGACGAAGGCCTCGAATGACTCGTCCTCCGTCGGAAAGCTCTGGACCCAGGAATGCGCCATCGTCCCGTACACCGGGACGTCGAAGGCCTCGCCGGCGGCGAGATTCGAGGTACCGTCGAAGCCGCCGAGGTAGGCCGCCCGCCCGGCTTTCATCCCGGCGTCGGTCCCGTGAGCGCGTCGGGAACCGAAGTCGACGAGCGACTGATCCTCTCCCTCTCGGTCGACGACGTCGCGCATGCGAGCGGCCTTCGTCGCGATGAGACTCTGGTAGGCGATCTGGTTGATGACGACGGTCTCGAAGAGTTGTGCCTCCTCGATGGGAGCGGTCACCTCCAGCAGTGGCTCGTTGGGGAAGACGACAGTTCCCTCGGGGACCGCTCGGACCTCGCCGGAGAACGAGAAATCGGCGAGGAACTCGAGGAGGTCGTCGCTGACGTCCAGGTCGGCGAGATAGGACAGCGCCCGTTCCTCGAACGACAGCGTCTCGAGATACGCGACGACCTGTTCGAGACCGGCGGCGACGACGTACCCCCGGTTCGGTGGGAGGGTCCGGAAGAACAGGCTGAACGTCGCCTCGGGGGTGTGATCGGCGGCCAGGTACCCCTCCATCATCCGGATCTCGTAGCGGTCGGTGAACAGTGCCAGTGTTTCGTCCGTAAGGTGACCGAACGTGGGCGTCGTTACCATATGGTACACGTCTCGAAGAAATGTTGTAATTCTACCCATTTACCAACGTATAACCGCCTGGCGACCGTCCGTGGTAGCATGGAGCCCGCCCCCTTCGAGAACGAACTCACGTTCCAGACGCACCGCGCCGAGGGTGCCGAGGAGTCGGTCCACGACCGGTACGAATCCGCCGTCGAGTCGCTTCTGTACGACCTCGGTGACAGCCACCCGCTCCGCATCGGTGGCGAGGCGGTCGAGCGCGAAAAGACGTTCACCGTCACCAGCCCCGGCGACCACGACGAGCTCGTCGGCGAGTTCGCTGCCGGCGACGCCGACGCGGTCGAATCGGCCGTCGACGCCGCGAGCGCTGCCTTCGACGACTGGCGCGGGGACTGGGAGCGCCGCGTGGAGATCTTCCGGTCCGCTGCGGGGATCATGCGCGACCGGAAGTACGACCTCGCGGCGACGATGACGGTAGAGAACGGTAAAAACCGGACCGAGGCCCTCGCTGACGTCGACGAGGCTATCGACTTCCTCCGCTTTTACAGCCGCGAACTCGAGCGCAACGAGGGCTACGTCTACGACACCGGCGAACCGACGCCGGACCAGCACACCGGCAACCGACTCGTCCCGTACGGCGTCTTCGCCGTGGTCTCTCCGTTCAACTTCCCGCTGGCCATCCTGACGGGCATGACCTCCGGGGCGTTGCTCGCGGGGAACACCGTCGTCGTCAAGCCGGCGAGCACCACCCCGCTCATCGCCCATCAGTTCGTGGACATCCTGGAAGAGGCCGGTATTCCGGACGGCGTCGTCAACCTCGTCACCGGCGGTGGTCGCGACGTCGGCCAGCCACTCGTCGAGCACGAAGACGTCGCTGGCGTCGCCTTCACCGGGTCGCGTGCGGTCGGCCTGGGGATCCAGGAGACGTTCTTCGAGTTGGGCAAGCGGGGCCCCGTCATCGCCGAACTCGGCGGGAAGAACCCGGTGATCGTGAGCGAGAACGCCGACCTCGAGAAGGCGGTCTCGGGGGTGCTGTGGGGTGCCTTCTCCTTCAGCGGCCAGAAGTGTTCGGCGACCTCGCGCGTCTACGTCGACGCGTCGCTGTACGACCGGTTCGTAACGGCCCTCGTCGAGGCGACCGAGGACCTCGAGATCGGCCGGCCCCGGGACCGCGAGACGGACGTCTCGCCGATCATCGACGACGGCGCCCTCGAGCGATACCGGGAGATCACGGACCAAGCGCGATCGGTCGGAACCGTCCGCACCGGTGGAACCGAGGTCGAACGCGAGGATCTCCCCGACGGTCGTTACGTCGAACCGACCGTCGTGACCGACGTCCCACACGAGCACGAACTGGCCCGGGAGGAACATTTCCTCCCTTTCGTCACCGTCCACGAGGTCTCCGACTTCGAGGAGGCCCTCGAGAAGTCCAACGACAGCGACTACGGCCTCTGTGCCGGATTGTTCTCGGAGGACGGGAGCGAGGTCGAGGACTGGTTCGACGGCATCGAGGCCGGCATGTGCTACGTCAATCGGTCGCAGAGCGCGACGACGGGTGCACTCGTCCAGGCCCAGCCGTTCGGTGGCTGGAAGTTCTCCGGCACGACCGGGAAGTTCGCCGGCGGCTACTGGTACCTGCCGCAGTTCATGCGTGAACAGACCCGGACCGTCGTCGGTGACGTCGGCGACCCGACAGCGTAGCACGGCGCTCGCTCGACGCGGACAAACGGTGCCGATTTCGAAACCTAGTGTATCCGGGGGGCACAATATAGTGCCGAATGACGAACGCTGACGGACCCAGACTCGACGCAACCGTGGTCGCGATGAGTGCCGTGGTCGCCGCCGCCGTTGCGGTCGCCACGATGGCGGTATCGATTCCGGTCGGGATCGGCTACCTCAATTTCGGCGAGATCGTCATCTACACTGCTGCTTTCCTCTTCGGGGACCTCGTGGGCGCGCTGGGCGGGGGCATCGGCGCCGCGGCGGCCGACGTCATCCTCGGTTACGCGATGTACGCTCCCATCACCCTGGTCGCGAAGGGGACCGAGGGCTTCGTGGTGGGCCGCCTCGCCGGCGCGTCGACACGGAGCAAGGTGATCGCGGTTGCAGCTGGCGCCCCCTTCATGATCGTCGCGTACGTGTTGGCACGCGCCTACTTCGAGGGGATTCCGGCGGCTATCTTCCAGGAACTCCCCATCGACATCCTCCAGGCCGTGGTCGGGCTGCTCATCGCCCTGCCGCTCTCGCAGGCGCTTCAGTCGCGTCTCCCCGAACTCCAATGAGCCTGTTGGCCACCGATGCTCTCTCGGTCCGCACGACCACCGGCGCCGTGCTGCTCGATGGCGTCGACCTCTCGGTCGAGCGCGACGAGATGGTCGTGGTGGCCGGCCGTTCCGGCAGCGGGAAGACGACCCTGACGAAGGCAATCGGCGGGTTGCTCGATAGCCGTCCCAACATCGAAACGGCGGGCACGGTGTCCGGTCCCGAAAACGTGGGGTTTCTCTTCCAGAACCCGCGCACCCAGCTCGTCCGCCGTTCGGTCCGCCACGACGTCGCCTTCGACCTCGAGAACCAGGGCGTCCCTCGGGACGAGATGGAACGCCGTATCGAACAGTGGGCCGAGCGACTCGACGCGACACCCTTTCTCGACCGCGAGGTCGACGCTCTGTCACGGGGCGAGACTGCGGTCGTGGCCCTGCTGGGTGCGCTCGTCACGGAACCCGACCTCGTCGTGCTCGACGAGCCCCTGGCCCCGCTCGATGACCGAAACCGGAGACTCGTGCTCGACGCCATCGAGACCCTGCGAGACCACGGCAGTACGCTGCTCGTGACCGAACACGACCTTCGCGACGTCCTCCCGCTCGCCGACCGGGTGCTCGTCCTCGAAGAGGGGCGCGTGACCTCTGGTGGGTCGCCGTCGACACAGTTGGCGCGGCTGGCCGACCTGGGGATCACCCTCCCCTTCGCGACCCGGGTCGGTCTCGAACGGGGCCAATCGCCCGAACGCCTTCCGCTTTCGACAGTATCCGCGAGGGACCGATGATCGACGTCCGGAAGCTCGTCTTCTCGTACGACGACGGGCCGCCTGCACTCGACGGGATCGACCTGCACGTCGGCGACGACGAGACCCTCGCGCTGATGGGGCCGAACGGTGCGGGGAAGACGACGCTGTTGAAGTGCATCGCGGGGCTGTACGAACCCGACGCCGGCGCCGTCGACATCGCGGGTGACGCCGTGGGCTTCGCCCCCGAGAATCCCGACGACGGTCTCTTCGCCGAATCGGTCGCGAAGGAGGTGGCGTTCTTTCCGAAGAATCGTGAACTCGACGTCGCGACCCGTGTCGAGGCTGCGCTCGCCGAGATGGACGTCGAACCCCTCCGCGAGCGGGTTCCACAGACCCTTTCGGCGGGCGAGAAGCGCCGGGTCTCGCTGGCCGCCGTCCTCGCCGGGAACCCGGCCGTCGTCGCCCTCGACGAACCGACGAGCGGGCTCGATTCCCACCACGTCGACGCCCTGGGCAATTCGATCGGTCGCCTCGACAGGACGGTCGTCCTGGCGACTCACGACGCTGATTTCGCGATGCACCACGCGGACCGCGTCGCCATCGTCGATGACGGACGGATCGCTCAGACCGGGGCCGTGTCCGACATCCTCGCCGATCCCGCCTTCGACTTCGAGGCCGTCGGCATCCGGCCCCCTGGCGCGATTCGATTCGCACGGGGTCGCGGATGGGACGATCCAGCGCTGACGGTCACGGCGGCCGCAGCGCGACTCGACGCCGAGGAGCGGGAGGACTGACCGATGTTCGCCCACGACGCACTCGACCCGCGCTCGAAACTCGCGCTGACGATGGCCGTCATCGTCGTCGCGGTGGCGGCGAGGACCTGGCTCCCGCTCGTGGGCCTGCTGGCGTTCGTCCTCGGCTTCGTCGCGCTCGGTCGGGGATACGGCCCGGTGGCGTGGGTCCGGTCCATCGGCCCGATCCTCTACTTGCTCCCCGTGTTGCTCGTGTTGAACACGCTCTTCTACGCCGGGGGCGAGTCCATCTGGACCGTGCCCGTCGCCGGCTATACGGTCGGGGTCACCACGGGCGGGGTGGCGACGTCCGGTCTCATCGCATTGCGGCTCCTCGTCATCGCGGGGGTCGCGGCCTGGTTCGCCGCCACGACGGACGCCGAGCGGTTCGAAGCTGGCCTCGTCCATCTCGGGGTCCCCTGGTCGATGGCCTTCCTGCTCTCGCTCTCGATGCGACTGGTGCCGACGATGCGTCACCGGTTCACCGTCATCGAGGAGGCCCAGCGCTCGCGGGGGTTGACCCTCGACGGTGGCGTCGTCGACGACGCGCGAGACCGTATCCCGATGTTCGTCCCCTTCCTCTCGGCTATCATCCGGTACGGCTACGAACTCTCCGACGCCCTGACTGCCAGAGGATTCGACCGCATCGACCGTCGGACGTCGCTCGTCTCCGTGGAGCACGGCTCGGCGGATTATCTCGTGTATCTGCTCGCCATCGGCGTCGTCCTGGTGGGGCTGTTCGTGACGACCGTCTCCTGACGGTCGGCGCCGCGACCAGGGACGACTCCCACGCGACCAGTCATATCAGCGAACGAATGTTTATGGGGACACGGGGACTATCTCGAACCACCTCGGGCTCGGACAACTCGTTCCATGAACGACGCCCTGAAACAGTCTATATCGAGGGTATCGGCAGTTCGTAAGAGATTTGGGTGGCTTCCCCCTCAACCGTGCCATGAACGGCCACCTCTCCTCGCACCTCCTCGCCATCTTCGATGCGTTCGTCTCGCTCCTCGCGTCGGGTGCACTCACGGTCGCGGGCCTGCTCGCCGAGTGGGCAGGCGTCCAGAACCTGGTCGCCGGACAGGCGGCTATCGGTCTGTGGGAGGTCTGGATGGGCGGCGTGGCGTTGTTCGTCGGCCTGTATCTGGTCGGCTATGGCCGAGTGGTGCCGCGGATTCGTGCCGTCGGGAACGGTTCGGCGTAATCGCGAAACGTGGGGTGACGTAAACGTGATACGGTCCTATCTCCGCAATCTGGTCGAGGGCCCCATCGCCCCGCAACTCAGGAAGTTCGTCGTCGTCGGGACGGTCGCGTCCGGCGTCCAGCTGGTGTTCCTGTGGTTGTTCGTCGAGTACGGGGGCCTGAACTACCTCCTCGCGGCGGCCATCTCCATCGAGATCACCATCCTCCTTCAGTACGTCCTCAACAACCGCTGGACCTTCGCCGCGATGAAGAACGTCGGCCGCACCGACTTCCTCTCGGGGCTCGTCAAGACGAACGTCGTCCGGGGCAGCGCCATCCCCATCCAGCTCGCCATCCTCTTCGCGCTGGTCTCCTGGGGGTCAGTCCCGTATCTGTACGCGAACGCCATCGCTATCATCCTCACCGGCATCTATCGGTTCGTCTTCGATGCACGGTGGACGTGGGGCGGGACTTGACCGGTCCTCGGGCCGATCGTCGCCGACCCACCGGCTCGTCACGTGCTACCAGTGTACAGGAGTACCGGCGAATAGTTCCCCTTATGTGTGATCGTTCGAAAACGACGAACTGCAATGGCTCACGTCGAAGTCGACCAGGATACGTGTATCTCCGATCAAGTGTGTGCGGCCACGGCCCCGGACGTCTTCGAGATGGGTGCCGACGGCAAGGCATACGTCGTCGACGGCATGGAAGAGGTCGAGGGCGCGGACCTCGAGATGGCCCGCGAAGCCGCGGCCGCGTGCCCCGTCGACGCCATCTCCATCGACGAATAATCGTCAGTTCGTCTCGAGCGGGCAGCCTGTCGGCATCTGCTGTCCGCGTTCTTCACCTCCAGCAGTCCTGGGGCTCCCTGGAGGCAAACCTTCACATCGGATGACAGCGTATCGACAATAACGGTATGAACACGCTGGCCTGGATTCTCCTCACCACGATCGGTATCAGTCTCACGGCCTGGGTCGGCGTCCTCGTGCTGTTCGTTCGCGAGTCACTGCTCGACCGCCTCCTTCTCGTTCTGGTCGCGCTCGCGGCGGGGAGTCTCATCGGCGGCGCCTTCTTGCACCTCCTGCCCCGAGCCATCGAGGAGGTCGGGCCGGAGGCGTCGCTGCTCCCGCTGTTTCTCTGGGTCATCGGCGGCTTCTGTCTGTTCTACGTCCTCGAGCAGTTCATCCACTGGCACCACCACCACGGGACGACTCACGACCACGAACCGTTCTCCTACCTGGTCCTGGTCTCGGATACCCTGCACAACTTCATCGACGGTCTCGTCATCGCCGGTGCGTTCCTCGTGGACGTCCCTCTCGGGCTCGTGACGACCGCGGCCATCGCGCTCCACGAGATTCCCCAGGAGATCGGCGACTTCGGCGTGCTCGTCTACGGTGGATTCGGACGCGTTCGGGCGCTCGTGTTGAACTACCTCTCTCAGGTCAGTGTCGTCGTCGGTGGCGTCGTGGGATTCGTCCTCGGTGGCATCGTCACCGACGTGGCCCCCATCCTGCTGGCGTTCGCCTCGGGGAACTTCATTTACATCGCGAGTTCGGACCTGATCCCGGAGATCAAACACGAGGAGGACACTGGCAAGGCCGCCCTGTACTTCGCCGTCTTCGTCCTCGGTATCGCGCTCATGCTCGGGATCAAACTTCTCCGCCACTCGGTCGGATGACCGACACCACCCGACCAGGTGACATCCCGCCGTTGACATTTAAGCGGCTCCGGGCCGAAGGTTCTCGTATGCAGTACCTTGTTGCCGTCGACGGGTCAGAGGAGTCGGTGGAGGCGCTCGAACGGGCCATCGAGGTGGCCGAACCGGTCGGTGCGTCCATCACCCTCGTCCACGCGGTCAACCCCGACGTCTACGAGATCGGGGGCATGGAGCCCCTCGCGGGCCCCGGCGACGCCGACGATCGATTGCTCGTCGAGAGCGTCGAGTCCGCCGAGGATCGTGGCGCGGAGATCCTGGAGGAGGCCATGGACGTGGCAACCGATCACGGCGTCGACGTGGACGCCGACCTCCTCTACGGTCCCCCCGCAGAACAGATCGTGACGTATGCCGAGGACCACGACGTGGACGGTATCTACATCGGCCATCGGGGGATGTCGGACCGGCTGGAGGGGCTGCTCGGGAGCGTCGCCAAGACCGTCGTCGAGCGGGCGACGGTGCCGGTCACGGTCGTGCACTGAGCGTCCAGTGGCGCCGATGCGGCGGGCTTTTCGGCCGTGAGCGCGAATTCCGTCGTATGACAAACTGGCGTGCAGTCCTCATCGGCTTCGGCGTCGAGGTCCTCCTCGGCCTCCTCGCCACGGTCGCCCCCGGTATCGGCCACGCGGCCGCGGGTCTCATCGGCGGGTTCGTCGCTGGATACATCGCCGGCGGGTCGCTCGGGACGGGGGCCTGGCACGGGCTCCTGGCAGGGGCCCTGGGCGGCATCGTGATCTCGGTGTTCCTGGCAATCGCGGTCACGCTCGTGGGCAGCATCGGCGCCGGTCCACTCGGCCCGCTCCTGGGCGGTGCGACGTTCCTCGTCGCGCTCGCGGTCGCGGTCCTGTTCGCCCTGGACAGCGCCATCGGCGGCCTCGTGGGCGCGGCAATCAAATCGGCCTGAGAATCAGTCGTCTCGGACGACGCCCGGACTACTCTCTCACGTAGACGTTCCCCGCCATCCCGGCCGGTTCGTGCGGGATGCAGTAGTAGTGGTACCAGCCAGGCGTGTGAAAAGAGTGCGCGTATCGCTCGCCGGGGGCGATGGCGCCACCCCCGTTGAGTTCGTCGATGAACGACTGCACGGCGGTGAGTTCGTCGTCGAACTGGCCGGAGGCGAAGAAGGTCGCGCCGTCGGGGAGTCGTGGCACCCCACCGGCGTGGCTGGCGGCATCGCCGCCGTCGTGGCCGCCCGCTCCGAGCATGTCCTGGGCGTGGGGGTGGGCCCGCGTCGCGGCCGTCACCGTGTGGATGCGAGACCCCGTGTTCTCCCAGACGAGTGGTTCGCCAACGCGGACTTCGACGGTCGGCACGTCCGGGGGGACCCAATCCGGTGCGTCGTCGGGTACCTCGATGGCCGACGCCGGGACGAAGCCGTTCGAGACCATCGCGACGTCGTAGCCGACGTCCGCCCGGCCCAGGCACCCGGCGAGAGCCGTCCCCATCGTGGCGGCACCCGTCGCCAGGAACGTACGGCGATCCATACCAGTGGCAGGTTCCACCGTGACAAAGCCCTTCGGTTCGGCGTGACGGGTGCCCCTTTCACGTGAGCCTAAGTAGGGTGGGTTGCTATCGAGTCACGATGGTCTCGTTTGCGAACCGCCTGCCGCGCTGGACGCTCCTCGACCGGGTGGGTGGCTACCTGATCGACCACGCCAGGGGCGTCGCCCTCTTCACGGCCGGGCTCACCTTCTTCCTCGTCCTGCTGGGCGAGTTCACGGCCGCGACCGGGTCAGGCGCTACCTGTAACTACACCTATCCCGGGTGTGCCGGACAGCTCTCGCCCATCGGCTTGTCCATCCCGCAGTTCATCGAGTGGTTCCACCGGTTCGTGGCGATGTTCACCGGGTACGTCATCCTGGGGAACGCTCTCGTCCTCTGGCGGGCGTACCCCGGGACGCGTATCTCCCGTGCCGCCTGGCTCGCCGCCCTGTTGCTCCCGTTCCAGGTCGTCGTCGGCGGCGTGACGGTCACCTTCGCGACGCTGTTTCCGGGCGGATACTCGCCGCCGGTCCAGTTGCTCCACTTCGTCGTGGCCTTCGCCATCTTCCTCTCGCTCGTGGCGGCACTCGTCTGGGTGGACCAGCGCACAGGACGCGGCGCGAGCACCGAACGGCTGTATCTCCTCGCCGTCGCGGGGGTGGGGATCACCGGTATCCAGGCGGTGTTCGCCCGCGACCTGGTGTTCACGTTCTGGCCCTCGGTCCAGGCAGTCTATCACTTCCTGGGTCACCTCGCCGTCGCCGGATTCCTCGCCGCGGCGCTCTGGGCCCGCGAACTCGATACTATCGATGCCGCCATCGTCGGGACCCTCGGCGCGACCATCGGGACGGGCAACGCGCTCTTCGTCATCGGCATCTTCATCATCACCCCCTCTATCGAGGTCGTGACCTACGTCCTGTTGTTCGTCCAGCTCGTCGCGTTCGGGTGGCTCGTGTGGGTCGCCTCCCGCGCATCTCGCCGGCAGCCAGCAGCCCGACTGTAACCGTCGATACCAGCGACGGCGGTCGCTTTCTCGGCGTTTATGATTCCGGCCCGATCAGTTCCCACCGTCATGACCGAACCACAGTACGACGTCGCTATCGTCGGCGGCGGCGTCGCCGGCCGATCGGCCAGCATCTTCACCGCTCGTCACGACCTCGAGACCATCGTTCTCGACGCGGGTGCCCCGCTGCTCCGGCGCAACGCCCACCTCGAGAACTATCCCGGCTTCCCGGCCGGCGTCAACGCCCGACTCCTGCTCGATTCGATGGCCGACCAGGCCGAACGGGCCGGTGCGACGCTTCGCGAGGCGACCGTGACCGATCTTCGAGAGACCGAGGACGGGTTCGCCATCGAGACCGCGGCGGGCGAGGAGTTCCGCGCGCGGCGGGCCATCGCGGCGACGAAGACCGAGACCGGCTACCTGTCGGGGATCGAGGGCGTCGAGATCGTCGAGCGGGGGAAGTCTTTCGTCGCTGTCGACGAACGGGGACGGACCGGTGTCGAGGGCCTCTACGCCGCCGGTCGGCTCGCTGGAAAACCGCACCAGACCGTCGTCGCGGCGGGCCACGGCGCCGAGGTCGCGGTGACGCTGCTCGAGGCGGCCGACGTGCCGTTCTATCACGACTGGGTCGCCCCGGAAGGCTACTTCACCGGTCGCGGTCGGGACGTCCCGCCGGGCGTCGAGGAGATCGACGACTCCGAACGGCTGGACCGCGAACGAGAGTCGCTGGAGTGGATGGCCGAGGCGTCCAGGGAACCGCACTCGGAGACACCGGACCAGCATCCGAGCGTCGAAAACTAGTCGTCGACGTCGCGGCTCGTTGCAAGCTCAGCGTTCCAGCCGACGCCGGCGCTCTTCGAACTCTTCTTCGGTCAGTTCGCCACGGGCGTACCGCTGCCGGAGCGTCTCCATCGCGGAATCCGTGCGATCGTCGCCGTGGTGGTCCGCGCCACCGCGATCGCCGGCCCAGTAGAGCAGGGCGAGGACGCCCCCGATCAGGAGTAGCGGCCAGAGGAACCCGCCGAACATTGTGCCTCCAGTCATGCCGTATCCCCCGCCACCCGGCATGCCGGGGCTACCGTAGGCGGCCACCGTTCTGACGGCGAGGACGGGGAGTCCCGCGAGTGCGAGGAAGACGAGCGTTCCGATCTGGGCTGCGCTCATAGTACAGCCGGGGTTTGGCCCGGGGAGGAATTACTCCCTTGGGCGTAAACGAACGGGTGAGGTTGCCCGAAACGGTTTCTAATCGGCTCTAATCGTTCACGAGCGCTCGGACCGTTCACACGTCCCGGATTCGGGCGAGCCGCCGGATTCGCCGGTCATTCGGCCGCCGTTCAGCGCCGCTCGAGCGAGAGAAATCGATAGCCGGCGACGAGGCCGACGAACACGACGGCCCCGGCGACACCGGCGACGAGGTCGACGAGGGTATCTACGAGGTAGAACTCGACCGTCCACCGGTACCAGAAGTCCTTGAACACGAACTCGTACACCTCGAAGCCACTCCCGAACGCGAGCACCGCCGGGACGAGCCATCGGAGGGCGTGCGTTTCCGTTGCTGGCTGATGGAAGGTCAGGTACAACAGTACGGCGACGCCGAAGCCACTCAGGGCGTGGGTGAGCAGGTCCCACCAGTGGAGGGTGGTGTAGACGTCGTACTGGATGCCGCCGAAGTGCATGACGGACACGATGACGGCGTAGAGGCCGATTCCGGCCCAGTAGACCGTCTCACGGCCACCGGCCCGGAACCCGTCGGCGACCCGGCGGAGGAATACCACCGGCCAGCGGAGTGGCGCACCCGGAAATCCCCGCTCGGTCATCGCCCACACCGTGGCGACGACCGTCAGGACCAGGGAGACGACGAGGACGGCGAGATGTGCGGAGAGGTGCGGAGTGGAGGGCACGATAGGTTGGAAGGCCACAATCCGGTAAATTCCTTGTGGGCCGGTCGTCCGGTCGGCGGCGTCCGGACGGGGTCGGGTGGTGGGTCCGGCCCAGGGCTACGGGCGAAAGAACAGCAGGTACGCGAAGGAGTACGAGCCGGCGGCGAGCGTTACCGTCGCGAGTCCGGTGACGAGCGCGCGCAGCAGCCTGTCCCGGCGCCGGTGGTGTCTCCCGAGGAGCGTGAGGGTTCCCACGATGCCGAACGGCGCGAGCGTGAACCCCAGCCAGTGGGCATCGACCATCGTGGGGCGGGGGACGAACACCATGACGAGTGGGTAGGCGAGACCGAGTGCCGCCAGCGGGTCGACTGCCCGTCGGAGCGAGACGCTGGTCACGCTCGCGAACGCAGCCACCCCGGCCCACACCGTCACCAGTTCCACGAACGCGATACCCACGAGGTTCATCGTCGGGTCGGCGGCGAAGCGAACACTATCGGCCAGGAAGGTGACCTCGAAGGGGTAGAACACGGCGGGTGGCGTCGCCATGAAGACGTCTCCGAACGGGTGCGTGAGGAGGCCGACGAGCGCTCCACCGAGGATCGCTCGCACTCCGAGCGACGTGCGACCCGCGACGACGAGGCCGAGGACGGTGGCCCCCAGCAGGACCAGCCCGATGGCGAGCATCTCGCTCGCTGCGCCGACGACTCGCGCCACCGAGACGAGGCCGACCGTCGCCACGAGACCGATTCCGATAGCCCCGAGTGATCCCGTCTTCGATCCAGCCCCCGCCGTCCGTCGAGCGTGGACGACGGCCGTGAGAACGACGGCGACGCCCACTCCACCGACGAGCGTGTGCGAGAGACCACGGTGGATGGCGGTCGAGGCGCTCCACAGGCCGTCCCAGGAGGCGGTCGCCGGTCCCCCGAGGCTGTCGGCGTAGGCGACCGCCGCCACGAGCAGGTCGAGATCCGGTAGTATCGCGCTTGCACCGGCCACGACACCGATAGCGAGGGCGGTCGCGTCGTTCGCGCCGAGACGGCGGGCCACCACGACCCCGATGGCGAACGCGGCGAACTCGTGACCGACGAACATCTATGCCCCCCTTCGCGGGGCGACGACGTGTGTGTTGTGGGTACCGTCCAACTCGTCGGGGTGGGGGGTGGGGCCAGGGGAGTGCAGGAGATTACCTCTGGTAGCCCCGATACCGGGGGAGAACCTTCATGATTGTTGGCATACAGGCTAGCGGAGTGTGTACCATAGATGAGCATGGTGTACGTCAGATTCCGCCTCGACCATCCCATCTTCCGGGAGACCCTCCGACAGGTTCCCGAGGCGGAACTCCAGTGGGTGCGAAACACTCCCACGTCTACGGGGTCTCGACTCCTGTTCTGGGCGTCCGTCGAGGACGGTGACGCCTTCCGCCGGGCCGTGGCCGACGATCCGACTGTCGAGGAGGTAGTACGTACGATTCCGGTCGACGACCGCTACCTCTGCCAGGTCGAACTGACCGAGTCGGGTACCGACACCGACCTCTATCCCATCCTCCTCGACACCGCGAGTGTGGTACGTGATGCCACCGTTACCGTCGATGGGTGGGACTGTCACTTCGGATTCGCCGATTCGGCAGCCATCGCCCGGTTTTTCGATACGGCTCGGGAGCAGGGGATCGACTTCGAGATCGACCGGGTGTACGAACCGCGGCGGAGCGACGACTTCGATACTGGACTGACGGCTGCCCAGCGCGAGGCGCTCGTCACCGCGCTGGAACTGGGGTATTTCGAGGTGCCGCGAACGGAGGGACTCGAGACGCTGGGCGAAAAACTCGATATCTCCGACACGGCGGCGTCCGAGCGGATCCGACGCGGGACCCGGTCGCTCATCACCAACGTCGTGCTTCCGGATATCGAGTCAGCGGACGAGCTATCGGGGCAATGACCCGGAAAACGATGAGAATCCGAACCGGTGGGGCCGACACGGGGCCGGTACCGGTCGGTTCGTCTCGCGAGCATCCTCTCCTCCCGCGCTCCCCCAGCGTGGATTTCGGGTACAGCCACAACAAGCGGTTGCTTGAATCACGAGGGTGTTTACGTCAGTGACGACCGACGGTGGACTCTATTGGGTACGTCCCACCGCCGACGGTCGTGTTTCGCCGGCCGATCACGGAACCGCGACAATTTTCCCGCCGGTCGTGTCGAGTGGCCTCCTCACCCCTGGTTGGTGAGTTCGTCGGTCGGGTAGATGCGATAGGTCCGTCCCTGTCGTTCGCGGCTGAGGAGGCCGCGCTTCTCCAGGTCGCTCACGGTCTGGCTCACCTTGCTCTTCGAGAAGTCGGCGCGGTCGCGGAGTGCGATCTGGGTCACCCCGGGCGATTCGATCACCGGTTCGAGGATCCGTCGTTCGTCCTCGGGGAGGACGTCCAGCACCGACGGCCGGGACGACACCCCGGCCGACTCCTGCCCATTCGCTGTCGATTCGGAGTCGGCACCGTCATCCTGCTCCTCGGTCGTGGCGGTCTCGGACCCTGTTCCAGCGACGTTCTCGGCACCATCCACCACGCCATCGGTTGCGGTGTGTGCCGCCGACGGTGACCGTTCGAACCGCGGGGCGGTCTGTCGCGTCCTCTCCTCGCGAACGACGACGTACCCGACCCCGATGATCGCGACGACCGCGACGGTCCCGAAGAGGATCCAGATGGGGGAGGGACCGGTGGACATCGAGGTGGTCATCATGCCGTTCATCATCATCCCCGAACTGGCCCGTTGGGACGCCTGCCAGGCCTGCCAGGAGGCGATGAGACCGGCGATGACGACCAGGGCGATGGCGCCACCGACGACGACGTCGGCCGTCCGTCGTTTCACTGTGTGCTACCTCGTTCTCCTTCAGTAGGCCGTCCCGCGGTTACAATGTGTCGGTCTGGCGTCGTTCAGGCGGTAACGAGTTCGGCGCTCTTTCCATCGCTGGTCTCCAGGAGCCCTTCCTGAAGGGCGGTCGTGATCTCCGTCTCGTCCCAGGTGGCGGTGCGCTGGATCCGATCGCCGTCGTCGATCTCGAGGGTGACGCTGCCGTCCTCGTGGACCTCGCTGACCGTGAACGTCGCGTCGGTCTTGTCGAACAGTTCGTCGCCGGCGGTGAGCGCATGTTCTGGCATACTGACAGCTACGCGCTCCGCCCACATACCGATTGCCACCGCCTCGGTTTCCGCCGCAAGCGGGCGCCCGCGAAGGGGCGAATCCCGCGGGCAGGCCAGCCGTTTCACCCCATGCGATCGTAGGATGGTCCATGACCGATCCAACGGAGCGGAACCGCCTCGAGGACGAGGAGAGCCCGTACCTCCAGGCCCACGCCGACAATCCCGTCAACTGGCAGCCCTGGGACGACGCGGCTCTCGAGGCCGCACGCGAACGGGATGTTCCCATCTTTCTCAGCATCGGCTACTCGTCGTGTCACTGGTGTCACGTCATGGCCGAGGAGTCCTTCGAGGACCCCGCCGTCGCCGAACGGTTGAACCGGGAGTTCGTGCCCATCAAGGTCGACCGCGAGGAGCGACCGGATATCGACAGCATCTACATGACCGTCTGTCGGCTGGTCTCCCAGGGTGGCTGTGGCTGGCCGCTGTCGGTCTGGCTCACCCCAGATGGCCGCCCCTTTTTCGTCGGGACGTACTTCCCGAACGAGGCACAACACGGCCGTCCGGCATTCGGTGACCTCCTCGACGATATCTCGGCGTCCTGGGAGACCGACCGTGACGACCTCGAAGCCCGGGCGGAGCAGTGGCTGGCGGCAGCGAAGGGTGAACTCGAAGACGTGCCGATTCCCTCGGAGAAGACGCCCGGCAGCGACCTCCTCGAACGAGCCGCCGATTCGTTCGTCCAGCAAGCCGACCGAACCTACGGCGGATTCGGCCGGGGGCAGAAATTCCCCCAGGTCGGCCGACTCCTCGCCCTGGCGCGGGTCGCCGACCGGACCGGTGACGAGGAGGCGCGAGCGGTCCTAACGGAATCCCTCGATGCCATGGCCGAGGGCGGACTCCGCGACCAGCTCGGGGGCGGCTTCCACCGCTACTGCGTCGATCGGAACTGGACGGTCCCGCACTTCGAGAAGATGCTCTACGACAACGCCGAGATTCCGCGGGCCTTCCTCGCCGGTTATCAGTTGACCGGCGAGGAGCGCTACGCCGACGTCGTCGCGGAGACCGTGGACTTCGTCGACCGCGAACTCCGGCACCCCGACGGTGGCTTCTACAGCACCCTCGACGCCAGGAGTCCCCCACCGGGCGACCGGGAAACCGAGGGACGTGGCGAGGAAGGGGTGTTCTACACGTGGACGCCCCAGTCGGTCACGGTAGCGATGGACGAGAAGGCCGCAATCGACGATTCAGACGCCGCGGCCGGAGTGCTCGCCGACCTGTTCTCGGCACGCTTTGGCGTGACCGAGACGGGGAACTTCGAGGGGCAGTCGGTTCTCACGCAGTCGACGTCCGTCGCGGAACTGGCGGACGACTTCGACCGCGACGAGGAGACGGTCGAGTCACTGCTGGCGGTGGCGGCGGGGCGGGCCCGCGCCGCACGGGACGACCGCCCACGGCCACCCCGCGACGAGAAGGTGCTGGCCGGCTGGAACGGCCTGCTGATCACCACGCTCGCCGAGGCCGCACTCACACTCGACGACGAGCGATACGCGAGGATGGGGACCCAGGCACTCGCATTCGTCCGCGACCACCTCTGGGACGGCGAGACGCTCGCGCACCGCTACAAGGACGGCGACGTCACGGGAGAGGGCTACCTCGAGGACTACGCCTTCCTCGCCCGCGGCGCCCTCGCACTCCACGGTGCGACCGGGGACCTCGAGCCGCTCGCCTTCGCGCTCGACCTGGGCCGAGCCATTCGGGACCGCTTCTGGGACGATGCCCAGGAGACGCTCTTCTTCACGACCGAGCAGGGTGATGGGCTCCCGGTTCGGCCCCAGGAGGTCTCGGATCAGTCGACGCCCTCGAGTACCGGGGTCGCGGTCGCGGTGCTCTCGGCGCTCGACGCCTTCGACCCCGACGGCGGCTTCGCCTCGGTGGCCGAGCGCGTGCTCAGGACACACGCCGAATCGATACGGGAGGCCCCGGGTCAGTATTCGACGCTGGCACTCGCAGCGGACGACCACGCACTGGGCCACCTCGAGGTGACGATTGCCGCCGAAACCATCCCCCGCGGGTGGCGGCAGATGCTTGGCGAGCAGTACGTCCAGGCCCGCTTGCTCACCCGGCGGCCCCCGGACGACGAGACGCTCGCCGAGTGGCTCGAAGCACTCTCACTCGACGAGGCACCGCCGATCTGGGCGGGTCGTGCGGCCCGAGACGGCCCGACCGCGTTCGTCTGCCGGCAGGCCTGTTCACCGCCGCTCCAGGAGGTGGCCCATATCCAAGAGTGGATCGACGAGTTCCGACCGGTCGGCTGACGGGGACGGCCGGCCGACTGCCGACGCTCCTACCCGAACGTGACCGTCTTCGTCGACGATTCGACGATGTCGAGCAGGTCGTCCATCGTCGAGTGTGGTCTGAGGTCGGTCGGTTCGAGGTCGCGGGAGTCCATGCACGTCCCGCACGCGTCGAGTTCGCCACCGTTGCGCTGGTACTTGATCATGGCTCCGTGAACGTTGACGCCGTCTCCTCGCAGGTCGGGGGCCTCGACGCCATCTCCCAGCAGGAAGGTCCGCACGTCGTGGCCAGCGTCCAGTGCGGTGTTCGCGAAGCGGAACCCGTTCCAGATCGTTCCGGGGTCGTTCGTCTCCACGATGATGCCGATCTCCATGCTGGGCCGAACGGGGACGTCCCTGGAAGGTGTATCGGTCGTGGCGGACCCCTCTCCTATCTATCCATCGCGTCGATGGCCTCGACGAGCGTCGCTATCTCCGCCTCGCCGTCCTCGAGAACGTTCTGCCCGTGAGCCGTCAGTACCGTCTCGACGTCGTGGCCGCTGAGCAGGGAGACGCTCTCGAGAGTCTGGGCCGTGTCGGCGTTCAACTCGTCTGCCAGTGGCGCCAGTGCACCGGGCCAGTCCCCGTCCATGGCGAACGCGGAGTCGCTCCCACAGACCGCGTCACCCGCCAGGAGGACGTCCTCGTACAGGTAGGCCAGGTTGTCGGGGGTGTGGCCCGGAACCCCGATCGTCTCGAACCCCCAGTAGGTCTCGCCCGCCGCCATTTCGACGTCGTAGTGGACCCCCGCGTCGTCGAGGAACTGGGTATCGCCGGCCGGAATCGCGACCGTCAGGTCGAACTGCTCCCTGAGGGCCGGGATCCCACCGAAGTGGTCGATATCGCCGTGCTCGGCGACGGCGACGTCCACGTCGTGGTCTTCGAGCACCGCTCGCAGGTCGTCGGCCGTCGAGTCGTCGCCAGTCCCGAAGAGCACCGTCGCCTCGTCGGTCTCGACGATCGCGACCGAGAGTGGCTCCTCGATGTCTCCCCATCCCCACGGCAGGTCGTACGCGTACACGCCGTCTCGAATGTCCATGTCCATACATTGTCCCACCGACACTTAACGACCCTCGTTCGGTGACGGGACGTCCACGCTCACCGTTCACAGCGAGACGCTGGCTGCGAGGTCGTCTTCGGTCCCGGCAGGGCCGCTCGCCGCGTGGATCAGGCTGGCGGTCAAGAGGATGACGCTCGCGGTGAGGAACGCGGAACTCAGTGGCGAGGCGGTGTCCATGAACGCCCAGTACACTGGCGTCGCCGCCGTACCGAAGACGGCGCTGACGACGCCGTACATCGCCGGGGCACAGCAACAACAGGCGGTCGCGCCGGTCGTCGTGAGCGAGCCGACGAGCGACCCCCGTAGAGAGAGGTCGCGGCCCGCCTGCCACTGGTCGGTGATGACGGCGGCGTTCAGGCCGACGAGCCCGCCGAGCACCCCGAAGAGGATGACCGTCCCGACCGAGACCATCCCCGCCAGGGGAATCGCCGGGACGAAGAACTCGATTGCCGGCCAGGTTACCAGCGGGTCGGCGACGGGGAACGCTTTGACGAATCCCTCAGTCGGGGTGTTGACGCCCGGGTCGGGGTTCACGGTCACCGTGCCGGCGGAGAACGCGACGACGACGGTCGTGAAGATGGCGGTACCCACGCCAACGCGGCGCGAGAACGAACTGTCGAAGGCCGACCGGAGGACCGGCTTGGCGTCTCGCCAGACGACGTAGCCGACGAGCAGCGGGAGGCTCACCACGATGACGTAGCCCAGTGGATTCGTGATGCCGTCGTTCGCGAAGGTGACTGGATAGACGATCCAGGCGCCGAGGAGTGTCCCCAGCGCGGCATATCGGGGGCGGTCCGGCCAGTAGCGTCGGGTGACGAGGAGACTGGCGATCATGACGGTGGTGCCGACGAGGAGACTCGCGAGCGGATAGAGGTGGTTCAACGACGGGCCGACGGTCGCCACGACCTGGATCTCGACCAGGCCGATGGCACCGAGGCCGGCCACGACGAAGCCCACCAGCATCGCTGGGGCACCCCACCGTGTTGAAAGCATCCCGCGTGCGATAGCGAGCGGAGAACCGGCGAGCAGGAGAAGCCCCAGGGCGAAGAGCCCGAGGAGCAGCCAGTGCGGCGTCCCCGCGTGGGTCGTCCCCGTGTGTGCCGACGCGGCGGGGACGAGTGCGAGGCTTACCACACTCACGGCGCCGGTGAGTGCGATCACGGAATGGCTCGATTCGCTGTGCATGGGGTCGGCTCGGCCGTCACTTCGACCGGTCACGGTAACGGCGTTCTGGTGTGCGGTTCGAAGTGCCGAACGCGCTCCAGGACCGCCACGACCAGTTCTCGGCAATCGTCGCTGCTTCTCGCGCGCTTTCGCTCTGGTCGGGTGTCGGTAAAGGGCCCGTGCGCCGGATCGGACGACGCTCGGCGACGGGACCGCGAAGCCAGTATCGAGACTCGCACCAGAACCCCCTTTTCTCGTCCGCTCCCAGTACGTGTAGATGACGACCGGCGACAGCGTCGATGGGGTCTCCCGCCGCTCGTTCCTCAAGCGTGCCGTCGCGGTGGGCGGTGCCGTGGGGCTCTCGGCGTGCGTCGAACAGGAGGGGACGGTCGACGTCCCTCGTGGTCCCGAGGACCGCTCGTCGCTGCCGGCGCGTCAGCACGCCTGGAACGACGTGCTGGCGACCGACGACGCGGGGAACGTCCTGAACGCGCGCCACCACGTCCTCGTCCTGCTCTCCCTTCCCGAGCCCGGGCCACCGACCGAGGAGATGCGGTCCACCGTCGCGTCGGCGTTTGGGAGTCTGGAACGTGCGTACGCCAGGAGCAACCGGGGACTCCTCTTCACGGTCGGGTACTCCCGTTCGTATTTCGACCGGTTCGACGATCCCCTCCCCGAAAGCGTCGACCTGCCCCACCCCGAACCCCTCGCGCCGTTCGAGAACCCGGAGATGGACGACGCGGACGTTCTCGTGCACCTCGCGAGCGACCTGCCAGAGGTCGTGTTGCGGGCCGAGCAGGCGCTCCGCGGGAACAGTCGACGGATCAACGGCGTCGAGGTGACTGCGGGCGTGACAGACGTTCTCCAGTCCGTCGACCGGCGAACCGGTTTCGTGGGGGCTGGATTGCCCGCAGAACACACGGACGTCGCCGACGTCTCCGAGGGAGCCATTCCCGAGGAGGCGCCGTTCTTCATGGGATTCAAGTCCGGGTTCGAGAAGAACCAGGCCAGCGAGGACCGGGTGACCATCGAGTCCGGACCGTTCGCCGGCGGGGCGACCGAACACCTCTCGACCATGTCCATCGACCTCGAACAGTGGTACGAACAGGACGACCGATACCAGCGGGTGGCCAAGATGTTCTGCCCGGGGCACGCCGAAGCAGGGACGGTCGAGGGCGTCGGCGAGAACCTCGGCACGTCGAGTAAGATGGACGACTGCGCCGATCCGAAAGCGGCCGCCCGGGAGTACGGAATCGCCGGCCACTCCCAGAAGATGCTCTCGGTTCGCGAGGACGATTCGCCCATCATCCTCCGGCGCGACTTCGACTCGACGGACGGCGACCGCCCCGGCCTGCACTTTCTCGCCCTCCAGGAGACCATCGACGACTTCGTCAGGACCCGGGCGGCGATGAACGGGACCGACGTCGCCGCCGAGACGGCGGTCGGGACGCGCACGAACAACGGCCTCCTCCAGTACATCGCGGTCCACCACCGAGGGAACTACCTCGTCCCACCGCGCTCCTTGCGCGCGCTCCCACCGGCGAACCCGGGGACGGAAGTGAGCCAGTGACGCGAGGGAGGACGAACCGAGCCATCCACGCGATGAAGCCGGATCCGAACCAATGACACGAGACAGCGACCCCAGCCGGTCCGAACCGACGACGAATAGACGAACGTTTCTCGGCACGGTCGGGGCAGTCGGGACCGCCAGCCTCGCCGGCTGTTCGGACCTCCTCCAGTGGCAGTCGCCATATGCACCGCCGGTCGTCGAGGATCGACCCGATGCCGTCTATCATCCCACGCACACCGAGGAGATGGTGATGGCGGGGATGAAGAAGGCGGGACCGTACGGCTGTGCGCTCTCGTACGGGTATCCACACCGGTTCTGGCTGGTGACCGGGACGCGCACGGAACGCGTCTCGATCCGGGAGGACGATTCGGTCCACCTGATGGCCACGATCTGGGACCGGGCGTCCGGGATCGTCCTGCCCGACGCGAGTCCCGACGTGGAGATATCCGTCGGCGAAGAGACGGTCACATCCCTCAACCCCTGGTCCATGCTCTCCCAGCAGATGGGCTTTCACTTCGGTGACAACGTCACTCTCCCAGGCGATGGGTCCTACGACGTCGAAATCGGGATCGCACCGCCCTCGCTCCCCCGATCCGAGTCCATGCCCGACGCTCCCGACGAGCGGACGACCTGCTCGGTCGACTTCGAGTTCTCCCGGGCCGAACGCGACGAACTATCGGTCACGGAGTTCCCGGACAGACAGGGCGACCCAGGTGCGGTGCCCGCGATGGACATGTCGATGACGCCGACGTCGACGGTGCCAACCATGGGAGACCTCCCCGGGCGGACGCTCGGGTCGGCCACGAGCGGGGACGCCGCCTTCACCGTAACGATCGTCGACGACGCCGCCCGATTCGGTGCGTCGGCGGACCAGTCCTATCTGTCGGTGTCGCCGCGGACGCCACACAATCGGTTCGGACTCCCGTTCATGTCGCTCTCGGCGTCTCTGGACCGCGACGGCTCCGCCACAGACGTCTCCCTCGACGCGGCCCTCGACCCGGCGCTCTCCCTCCATTACGGTGCGGTCGTCGCCGAACCGGTGACTGGCACCGACCTGACGGTCACCGTGGAGACGCCACCACAGGTATCCCGCCACGAGGGATACGAGACGGCATTCCTGGAGATGCCGCCGGTGGAGTTCACGCTGTAGGCCGCCACGACCGACAGGCGGCTATCGGTCGTCGGGCCCCGGGTCGCCAGTCCGATATCGCCGGCCCTGGGCAGACCCCTCGGCGACAACCAGCGAGTACTGTTCCATCTTGGTCAGGTAGGTTCGGAGCGTCCGCTTCGTTCGAGGCTCCTCGACGGTCTCCTCGTAGGCGTCGTAGAGGTCGCCCGGTGCGATCGGTTCGTCGCTCGCGATGACGTCGTAGAGGACGCGCTGGTGGTCGTTGAGTTTCTCGAGCAGTGTCCGCCTGACCCGTGTCTGCGCATCGCTGACCGCGTCGTCGACGATCGCCTCGGCGATCCCGTCTAGATCACGGCTCTCGGCCAACTGGGCCGCCGACCGGAGGACGGCGATGGCGTTGCGGGCGTTGCCGTCGGCCGCCCTGGCGATAGCCTCGAGTTCCGACCGACCGACGACGTCGGGTTGCAGCCCCTTCTGCGCGCGTTGTTCGAGGATCGAGACGAGCGCGTCGGTCCCGTAGCGGTCGAAGGACACGCGGGTCGCGGTCCGGAGACGACTCTGAAGTCGATCGTCGATGCCGGCGAGGACTTCGGCCTCCCCGTTCGAGATGAGCACCATCTCGACGTGTGGGAGTTCGTAGAGTTCGTAGAGGACGGCCGATTCAGCGAGCTGGTCCACCTCGTCCAGGATGACGACAACCGGGATATCGACCTCGCGAAGTCGTTCCAGCAGGTCGCTCGCCGACGACCGGTTGCGGATGGCCTCCGCGCTGTCCAGGCCGTCGAGGATCCGGAAGAGCACGCGGTACCGCGTGTAATCCGACCAGCAGTTGACGTACTGCGTCTCGATGTCGAGGACCCGCTCGCGCAGTTTTCCGAGGAGGTACTTCGCGCTGCACGTCTTGCCCGTCCCGCTCGGTCCGGTGAGGAGCAGTTCGGTGCCCGGGTCGCCCTCGACCACCGGCTTGAGCGCCGAGGCCATCAGGTTGAGCTCCGCGTCCCGGTGGTGCATGTCGCCCGGGACCCAGTCCTCCTGGAAGACGCGCGCGTCGGCGACGACGGCTCCGCGGGTTCCGTCTCCGATCACGGCCGGGTTTCGTCCCGAGCGATGAAAGCGGTTGTGGCGGGTCGGCGCTTTGGGGCAGGGTCCGCTGCTGGCGACCGGGCCTCACCCCTCGATCCAGCCGAGCGTGTCGCCGGGCGCGCAGACCTGGTCCTCGCTGATCCCGATCTCGACGAGGGTGCCGTCTGCCGGAGCGGGGACGTCGATATCTACTTTCTCCACCTGGATGGTGCAGAGCGTCTCGCCCTCGGTGACCGATGCCCCTTCGGTGACGAACCAGTCGACGAGGACTGCTTCGGCCTCGTCGGTGTCCTCGGGCCAGACGGCATCCGGGGTGACGGCGGTCCGTTCGCCGCTCATGGCGACAGCGAGCGGACCGGATCGAGCGACCGGATCGTCTGAACGATGTCGTCGGTTCCCGGCAGCACCTCGTTCTCCAGCGGCCGGGCGTACGGGATCGGAACGTCTGGTATCGCCAGTCGTTTGACGCCCTCGAGGTCCTCGAGTGCGGCCTCGGCGACTCGCGCGGTGATCTCGCCGGTGACTCCGAACGACTGGTAGTCCTCGTCGACGACGACCAGGTTGCCGGTCTTCCTGACCGACTCCAGGATCGTCTCCGTGTCGAGGGGGACGAGCGTCCGCAGGTCGATGACCTCGACGTCGACCTCGTCGGCCAGTTCTTCCGCCGCCTCCAGTGCCCGGTGGACGTGCAGACCGAGGGTGACCACGGTCACGTCGTCGCCCTCGCGTTTCACATCGGCGCTGCCGAACGGGATGGTGTAGTCCTCCTCGGGGACCGGCGTCTTCGGGCCGTCGGGGGCCGGCATCCAGCCGAGTCCCATGAGCCGTTTGTGGAACATGTACACGACGGGGTCGTCGTCGCGGATGGCGTTGTGCATGAGGCCCTTCGCGTCGTAGGCCGTGCTCGGTACGACGACCTTCATGCCGGGCAGGTGGGCGAAGGTGCCGTAGAGGGTCTGGGAGTGCTGGGCCGCGTCGTTGTAGGTCCCCCCGACGGCGGTCATGAGCGTCATCGGGACGGAGACGTTTCCGCCGCTCATGTAGGTGTTCTTCGCCATGTTGTTGTAGATCTGATCCATCGCGACGCCGAAGAAGTCGGCGAACATCAACTCGACGATGGGCCGCATGCCGGACTGAGCGGCACCCACGCCGGCCCCGATGAACGCCGTCTCCGAGATGGGGACGTCCATGACCCGATCGTAACCGAACTCCTCGCGGAGGCCGGTCGTGCTGTCGAAGATGCCCTCGTAATCGGCGACGTCCTCGCCCATCACGAAGACCTCCTCGTTTTCGCGCATCTCGTGGGCGATGGCGTCGACCATCGCTCTGCTCATCGTGCGTTCGCGATCGGTCATTGGGTTTCACCTCCGTCGGTCGCCGGTTCGGCGTCCGTGACCCCGGACGGCGGGTTGGTGAAGACGTCCTCGTAGGCAGCGTCGGGTTCGGGTTCGGGCTGATCTTTCGCCCAGGCGATAGCGTCGTCGACGCGCTCCTGGGCGTCGGTCCTGATCGAGTCCCGTTCGTCGGCGGTAATTCCGGCGTCCTCCATGGTCGCCTCGAGTCGTTCGATCGAATCGCGCATTTGTGCGGCCTCTTTATCCTCTTCGGGGCGGTACGCCTCCGCGTCGCCCATGAAATGACCCATCCGGCGGTGCACCTGTACCTCCAGGATGCTCGGTCCGTTGTCGTCACGGGCACGTCCGATGGCTTCCCGTGCGGCCTCGAACACTTCGACGGCGTCGTCGTGTCCCACGCGTTCGTGGGGGATGTCGTGACCCTCTCCACGCCGGGAGCCGTCCTGGACGTCGGTGATGCGCTCTTTCGGCATGCTTATCGCCCAGTCGTTGTCTTCGATGACGAAGACCACGGGCAGGTCCTGGACCTTCGCGAGGTTGAGCGATTCGAGGAAGGCACCCTGGTCGATGGCGCCCTCCCCGAGGAAGGCAACGGCGATGTCGTCCGTGTTCCGCTTCTTCGCTGCCAGCGCAGCCCCGACGGCAGGTGGGACACCCTGTGCGATGATCCCACTGCAGGCGAAGTTCACGTCGGGGTCGAACAGGTGCATGTGCCCGCCTTTCCCCTTTCCGAGGCCGGTCTCTCGCCCGAATATCTCCGCCGTCATCCGATCCAGGTCGACGCCCTTCGCGATGGCCACGTGATGGGGCCGGTGCGGTGCGGTGACCGTGTCACTGTCGCGAAGATGTGACACGACGCCGGCAGCCGACGATTCGTGCCCCGCTGCGAGGTGCAACTCGCCGGGGATCGGGCCGGCCGAGATATCGAACGCCGGCTGTTTGCCCTCGAGATACTCCTCCTGGAGTCGTTCCTCGTAGTATCTGGCCGTTACCATCCACTCGTACATCTGTCGTAGCTGTCGTTCTGTTGGCATCGCAACCCACGCCCAATAGTTGATAAGCTGACACCATAAACGTATCAATCAGTCTACCATCTTACTGTTCTGACAATGAAACGAACCTGGCCCGAACGTTCATCCGAATCCGGGACGAATCACGGACCATGGCACGAGACGACACCCTCCTCAACGCCCTGATCGGTGCCATCGTCAGCGTGGTCCTCGCCTTCCTGCCCTTCTCGACCGTCCTCGGTGGCGGTGTCGCGGGCTATCTCCAGGGTGGGGACCGCTCGGAAGGACTCCGGATCGGCGCGTACGCCGGTGCCATCGCGGCGATACCGTTGCTCATCGGGATGGTACTCTTCGGCGGTATCTTCTTCCTCGGCGCCCTCTTCGAACCGAGCGCCGCCCTCGGGTTCGTGTTCGTCTTCTTCGCTCTGGGGGTCGGCCTGGTGTACACCGTAGGATTGAGTGCGATCGGCGGCTATCTGGGCGCGTACATCGCAGAAGAGTACCGTTAGAGGTTCTTGAACGCCGAGATGAAGTCCTCGTCGACGGTCAACTGCTCGTCCATCTGCTCTTCGACCGCGTCGAGTTCCTCGAGGAGCGTTTCGTACTCCTCGCTCTCCGTGAGTTCGGAGGCGGGTTTCGACGTCTCGAGAGCCGCCTTCTTCGCGGCGAGCGAGTAGTAGTGCTGAACGTCTTCGTCGTACTGTTTCCGGTTCAGGAGGTCGTCGACGATGGCCTCGAGGTCCTCGCGCGACACCGGTTTCGTGAGGTAGTCGTCGAAGCCCATCTCGAGGACGTCGAAGTCGGGATCGATCGCAGTCACCATCGCCACCCGGATCCCGAATCCCCGCTCTCGCATCTCCTGGAGGAGTTCGTCGCCGGAGAGGTTGGGCATCCGCCTGTCGAGGAGGGCCACGTCGACCGAATCGTCCAGTTGTTCGAGCGCCTCTGCCCCCGAGTTGGCCGTTCGAACCTCGTAACTGCCCTCGAGCCACGCCTCGAACAGCGCGGTGATGTTGGTCTCGTCGTCGACGAGCAGCACGGTGTCCTTCGTATCGGACATGCTAAATTACCCCGTTGCCGCGGTCCCTTCGCACCATCTGCTGTGCGGTGCTTTTCGTGTATCCATTATAAAACCTCCTACGTGCTCTCTTGGACAGTATTTCCGGCGCCGAAGGCTTATAGCGCCGCGACCACCGACGAATGGGTATGGACGACGAACCCGGAGGGCCACGGCAGGCCCACACGGTCCGGCTCGAACTCACCGACGAGCCGGGCGAACTCCTGCGGGCGCTCGAACCGATCGCCGACCGAGGGGGGAACCTGCTCAGCATCTTCCACGAGCGCGGATCGCTCACGCCACGGGGACGGATTCCCGTCGAGATCGACCTGGAGGCGACAGCTCACCAGTTCGAGACGATCATCGACGCACTCCGCGACCAGGGGGTCAACGTCATCCAGGCGGGTACTGAACGCTACGCCGAGGAGGTGACGCTTCTCCTGGTCGGCCACCTCATCGATACGGACCTCTCCGACACCATCGAGCGCATCGAGGAGAACGCCCACGTCTCGGTGATCGACCTCTCCCTGTCGGGCGAGGTGGGAACCGACCACGTGAGTACTGCCCGGATTCGACTCGCCACCGAGGCCGGCCGGATCGAGGATGCCATCGGGAACGTCCGGGGGGTCGCTGCCGCGAAGGACCTTCGGGTCATCGAACCGCTCGTGGGGGAGGCCTGACGATGCGGCTCGCAATCATGGGTGCCGGCGCGGTCGGCCGCTCGGTCGCCGAACTCGCCCCCGAGTACGGTCACGACGTCGTCGGCATCGCCGACTCCGGTGGTAGCGTGGTCGACGAGAACGGACTCTCCATCGGCGACGTCTTCGCGACCAAAGACGAGACCGGAACGGTCGGGACGGCCGATTCTGCAGCCGTCCTCCAGGCCGATTACGACGTGCTGGTCGAGGCGACGCCGACGACCCTCGGCGACGCCGAGCCAGGCTTTGGCAACCTCGTCACTGCACTCGACCGTGATCGGCACGTCGTCCTCGCCAACAAGGGCCCCGTCGCCGAACGGTACGACGAGGTGATGGCTCTCGCCGCCGAGTCGGCGGGCGAGGTCCGATTCGAGGCGACGGTCGGCGGTGCCATTCCAGCCATTGCCACCATCGAAGGTGTCGGCCCGTCACGGGTGACCGCGGTTCGGGGCGTCCTGAATGGAACCGCGAACTTCATCCTCACGCGCATGGCGAAGGAGGGGCTCTCCTACGAACACGTTCTCGCGGAGGCCCAGGACCTCGGCGTGGCGGAGGCCGATCCGTCCTTCGACGTCGAGGGGACCGATGCCGCACTCAAGGGAGTCATCGTGGCGAACGTCCTCGACGGCGGCGATTACACGCTGGAGGACGCGACGGTCGAGGGCATCACCGAGTTGCCGACGAGTGCGCTCGATTTGGCTGCGGAGGACGGGCGCACCGTTCGCCTCATCGTCGAGGTCACCGATGACGGCGTCCACGTCGGCCCCCGTCTCGTCCCCGAACACGACACCCTGGCCGTCTCTGGAACGATGAACATCGTCCAGCTCGAGACCGAACACGCTGGCCGCCTCAACATCAGCGGTCGAGGGGCCGGCGGGCCCGAGACGGCGAGCGCCGTGCTTGCCGACGTCGACCGCCTGGACTGACCCGGTACGCCGCCACGACTGACACCTGTTCGGACCGCCCGCGCTCGCCCGGGCCGGTTCGCACGAGCCTCTCTCACAAACCGCAAGACGGCGTCGGGTTCGCTCTCAGCGGGTTTCGAAATGGTTTTAATACTAACTGCCGAAGGAAACCCACAGAGCGCGTCTACAGCGCGAATATCACACCATGAGCGACAAACCGCACCAGAACTTGGCCATTATCGGCCACGTCGACCACGGAAAGAGTACGCTCGTGGGTCGACTCCTCTTCGAGACGGGGAGCGTCCCCGAGCACGTCATCGAACAGTATCGCGAAGAAGCCGAAGAGAAGGGTAAGGGCGGCTTCGAGTTCGCCTACGTCATGGACAACCTGGCCGAAGAGCGCGAGCGCGGTGTCACCATCGACATCGCCCACCAGGAGTTCGAGACGGACACCTACTACTTCACCATCGTCGACACTCCGGGCCACCGCGACTTCGTGAAGAACATGATCACGGGCGCGTCGCAGGCTGACAACGCCGTACTCGTCGTCGCGGCGGACGACGGCGTCCAGCCGCAGACCCGTGAGCACGTCTTCCTCGCTCGCACCCTCGGTATCGAGGAACTCATCGTCGGCGTCAACAAGATGGACCTCGTCGACTACGAGCAGAACACCTACGACGAAGTCGTCGAAGAGGTAAAGGGCCTGTTCAAGCAGGTCGCGTTCAACACGGACGACGCCAGCTTCATCCCCATCTCCGCGTTCGAGGGCGACAACGTCTCCGACCACTCGGAGAACACGCCCTGGTACGACGGCGAGACGGTCCTCGAGGCACTCAACAGCCTGCCCGAGGTCTCGCCGCCGACCGACGCACCGTTGCGCCTCCCGATCCAGGACGTCTACACCATCTCCGGCATCGGGACGGTCCCGGTCGGACGTATCGAGACGGGCATGATGCACCCGGGTGACAACGTCTCCTTCCAGCCCTCCGACGTGGGTGGCGAAGTGAAGACGATCGAAATGCACCACGAGGAGGTCCCCGAGGCCGGCCCCGGCGACAACGTCGGGTTCAACGTCCGCGGCATCGGCAAGGACGACATCCGCCGCGGCGACGTCGTCGGCCCCGCCGACGACCCGCCCAAGGTCGCCGAGACGTTCACGGCCCAGATGGTCGTCATGCAGCACCCCTCGGTTATCACCGCTGGCTACACGCCGGTCTTCCACGCCCACACGGCACAGGTCGCGTGTACCATCGAGGCCATCGACCAGAAGATCAACCCGTCCACTGGCGAGGTCGAGGAGGAGAACCCCGACTTCATCCAGTCCGGTGACGCCGCCGTCGTCACCGTGCGCCCGCAGAAGCCCCTCTCCATCGAGCCGTCCTCGGAGATCCCCGAACTCGGCTCCTTCGCGGTGCGTGACATGGGCCAGACCATCGCCGCCGGGAAGGTCCTGGACGTCACCGAAGCCTAATCCATGCAACAAGCACGTGTTCGGCTCGCCGGCGTGAGCCCCGGAGACCTCGACGATATCACCGCGGACGTCCGGGAGATCGCCGAGAAGACGGGCGTCAACATGAGCGGGCCGGTCCCGCTCCCGACGAAGACCCTCGAGGTCCCGGCCCGCAAGTCGCCGGACGGCGAGGGAACCGCCACGTGGGAACACTGGGAGATGCGCGTCCACAAGCGTCTGATCGACATCGACGCCGACGAACGCGCCCTCCGCCAGCTCATGCGAATTCAGGTCCCGAACGACGTCTCCATCGAGATCGTCCTCGAGGACTAGCAACGCGCTCGACGCTCCCCGTCTTTCGACCGAAACAGAACACACAAATACAGCAGGCAGATAGTGCCTGATGCGGGCTCGTAGATCAGTGGCAGATCGCTTCCTTCGCAAGGAAGAGGCCCTGGGTTCAAATCCCAGCGAGTCCATGGACTTTTTTACTCGTCGGGTTTCCTCGCTCACTTCGTTCGCTGCGGGAACCCTCCTCGCAAAAACCTCCACTAAAAACCCGCAGCCGCGAGCCTGCGGCTCGCGGGCCGCGCACCGTCTAGTGCGTACCGCTCCGTAACGTGGCCTCGAAATTTCGTCTTCGTACCGCGGGAATCGGCCCGTTTTGGAGGTCGTGTGAACGATGCGAATCCGAACTGACGGCGACTATGCGCATCGGTAGGCCGTCATTGAGGAAGCAGCGGAGAAGCTGGCGTAAATCAGACGCTGGCGATGCTACTCGATCCGGTCGATCGTCGGTATCGTGCGTGGATGAGAACGGACGTGTCGCTCCTCGCCGTGATTTCATGCTGGCGACGATCCACGGCCCCGACGCCATCGCCCGGTTCACCAACGTTTTGTGTCGTCAGAGGATATGGCGTGACATGCGACACGTAGGCCTGAAGGCCCGAATGGCGCTCGTCGGGTCGATCCTGTTCGCCTTCTACGCTATCGCCGCCGTGGTCGTCATGGGCGTGTTCGGCTGGCCGCTCTGGCTCGTGCTGCTCGGAAGCGTCGCGTTCGTCGGCGTGCAGTACAAGGTCGGCAAGTGGGCTGCACTCCGGAGCGTGGGCGCCGAGGACCTGTCCGAGACGCAACACCCGGAACTCCACGACCGCGTCGAGTCGCTCGCCGCGGACATGGGCATCGAGAAACCCCGTCTCATGATCGCGCGGATGGGCGTCCCCAACGCGTTCGCCGTCGGTCGCAAGGGTGCCGGCACGGTCGTCGTCTCCGAGGAACTCCTGCAGACGCTCACGCTCCAGGAGGTCGAGGGCGTACTCGCCCACGAACTGGCGCACGTCCGCAATCGCGACGTCGTGATGATGGTGCTGGGCCAGGGCGTGGCCTCCATCGTCGCCATCGTCGCCCAGTGGGCGGTCTTGCTGACCGGCGACAACGACCTCGCGGACTTCTTCCTCGCGCTGGTCGTCGGCCAGGTCGTCCAGTTGCTCGTGATGGTGTTCGTCTTCGCCATCTCGCGGTACCGGGAGTACGTCGCCGACCGCGACGCCGCGGCCGTGATTGGTGGCGGCGAACCCCTCGCGTCAGCCCTCGAGAAGATCAGCCACGGGTCCGAGCGGGCCCGCGACTCGGCGGTCGACGCGCAGGTCAACGCGCTATGTATCTTCGGCGAGGAACGCGGGCTGGCTCGACTGTTCGCGACCCATCCGCCGGTCGAGAAGCGCATCGAACGCCTCCGGAGCTAGCCAGCCGATGGCCGAGTTTCGAACCCTTCTCGCGGCCGTCCTCGGTGTCGGTCTCGGTGCGCTGTTCGTCGTCTATCCCGAGGCCATCGTGCGGATCCAGACCGCCGGTAAACTCCCACACGATCGAGGCAGCGACTACGGGACCGATTCGCGGTCGTCGAACCGCGTCCGATGGGCGATCCGACTGTTGGGCGTCGGCGCGCTGATTGCCGGCGTCTACTTCGGTGCGGTCGCCGTCGGCGTCGCGTGAGTCGACGGAGCCGTCGCTCTCAGACGGCCCCTTCGCGCACCATCTCGATGGCGTCGACGGGGCAGATATTCGCGCAGACGCCACACCCCTTGCAGTAGTCGAAGTCTATGTTCAGGTCGGTGTCGAAGGCGCTGTCCGGGCAGTACGTGTAACACTCACCGCACTCGATGCAGGCGTCGTGGTCGAGTTCGGGGCGGTGGGTGCGCCACGCGCCGGTTTTGCCCGCGGCCGCCTCGGTCGGTTGGCTGGCCGCGACCAGCAGTTCGTCGACCTCGGTGTCGATGTCGGTGTCGAATGCTCCCATATATTACTCCTCCGTGGCGTCGTCGTAGGCCGCACGTGCGGCCGAGGCGTTCGTCGAACCGAATGCTTCGCCGATGACGTCCGTGAGCGTCTCCAGGGTCACCAGGTCGGTGCGAGCGACCGCGCCGAGGATCGGCGTGTTGACGATGGCCGACCCGTCGGCCTGGAGACCGTGGTCCTGGGCGATCGTCGTCGCGTCCACCCTGACCAGTCGTCCGGGGACGTCGAACTGCTCGGGATCGGTGGTGTTCGCGACGACGACACCGTCTTCGGCGAGCCCCTCGGTGACCGACTCGACGTCGACCAGCGAGTCGTCGAGGACGATGACGACGTCGGGCCGGGCGACCTGGCTGTACAGTTTGATCGGCTCCGTGGAGAGGCGATTGTACGAGGTGACTGGTGCGCCACGCCGCTCGGCCCCGTAGAAACTGAAGGCGGTCGCCTCCTTCCCGTCGCGGAAGGCGGCCGCCGCGAGCAGTTGACTCGCGGTCATGCCGCCCTGGCCGCCGCGGCTGTGCCAGCGAATCTCCGTGACGTCGAGTGCGTCGGTGCTCATTGGATCTCACCTCCGAACCACGCGGTCTCGCCGGGTTCGGCCTGCCGAACGATGCGGGCCATGTCCTCGTAGTCGACGCTCTGGCCACCGATACCGGCGATGACCGAGGCGACAGGGCGGTCGAGCGCCATCACGACGTCCCGGGTCAAAATGCCGCCCCGGCCGAAGGACGTCGATCTGTCGAGGACGACCGGGGTCGCGTCGCCGACGGCGGCGGCGAACTCGTCCTCGGGGAACGGCGTGTACAGTATTGGCCGGACGACCCCGGCGTCGACGCCGTCCTCCTCGCGGAGGAGGTCCGCGGCCACCTCGGCCTCGCGTGCCATCGTTCCGAGACCGACGATGACGACGTCGGCATCGTCGGTGCGGTAGGTGTACACGAGGTCGTACTCGCGCCCGGTGACGTCGGCCAGGTCGTCGAGGGCGCCCCGGGTGGCGTCCGGGACGGCCGCCATGGCGTCCATCATCCGTCTGCGGAACCGCCAGAAATCCTCGCCGCCGGTCATCGCCCCGTAGCCGCGCGGATTCTCGACGTCGAGTTCGTGAGGAATCGATATCTCGCCGAGGTACTCGTGGGCCGCGGTCTCCGAGACGAGTTCGAGTGGCTGCATCGTGTGTGCGAGCGTGAACCCGTCGAGGTTCACCATCGCCGGCAACATGACGTCCTCGTTCTCGGCGATCCGGTAGGCGGCGAGCGTGAGGTCGTAGGCCTCCTGGACGCTCGCCGCGAACACCTGCGACCAGCCGGCGTCGCGCTGGGACAACGCGTCCGTGTGCGACCCCCAGATGTTCCAGGGCGGCCCGAGCGCCCGGTTGGCGATGGCCATGACGACCGGGAGGCGGGCACCGGCCGTCCACCACACCATCTCGCTCATGTAGAGGAGGCCCTGGCTGGCGGTCGCGGTGAACGTCCGACTGCCGGCCTGTGCCGCACCCATGACCGCCGAGAGCGCTGAGTGCTCGCTCTCGACGCGCGAGAACGACGCGTCGAGTTCGCCCGTCTCGACGTACTCGGCGATGGATTCGACGATCTCGGTCTGTGGCGTGATGGGGTAGGCAGACACGACGTCCACGCCCGCGTCGCGGACGGCCCGGGCGACCGCTCCCGTTCCGGAGAGGATCTCGGTCCCCGCGGGCCGCTCGGCAGGTCGGTCGAGGTCGGCGCTCATCGTGGCGATACCTCCCGATCGGTGAACTGACCGAAGTACTCGATGTTCTGCGCTGCTTGCTCTTCGAGCGCCTCGACGTCCGCGTCCGTCGCGGTGTCGAACCGTCCCTGTCCTTCGACGTACTCGGCGACGGGATCGGGGTTTCGGAAGGCGGAGACGCTCGGGTTGTTGAGCGTGTACTCACCCCCGCGTTCGCGCTCGAACAGCACCCACAGGGCACTCGAGACGGCAGTGCGCGCTACCTCGACCGTCTCGTCGGTGTCGATGCGCCACCCGGGCGGACAGGGCGCGTGCAGGTGCAGAAACGAGATGCCGTCGGCCGCCAGCCCCTTCTCGGCCTTGCGACGGAGGCCCGGCACGAAGCCGGGCGACGCGGTCGCCATGTACGCGGGGTCGTGTGCAGAGACGATCTCGTCGATGTCCTTCTGTCGACCGATGCGACCGGTCGGCGTCGTCGTGGTCTGTGCGCCGCCGGGCGTCCGCCCGGACTTCTGGAAGCCGGTGTTCGAGTACGCCTCGTTGTCGTAGAGGACGTACAGGATGTCATCGTCGCGATCGAGTGCGCCCGACAGCGACGCCAGGCCGATGTCGGTCGACCCACCGTCACCCGCAACGACGATGACGTTGGTGTCCTCGTCTTGCTGTTCGTACGCCTGTCTAAGGCCACTCGCGGTGCTCGCGGACGCCGCAAACGCCGTGTTCACGACGGGGACGTCGAAGGCCGTGTACGGATACACGCCCTGGACGACGCTCGCACAGGAGGCCGGGATAACGAGCGTGCTGTCCTCACCCGCCTCCTCGAGGAGGTGTCGGACGCCGAGAATCATCCCGCATCCCGAACAGGCGGGGTGCCCGTCGTTGATCTGCTGGCCGGTGTCTTCGCCAGTCCATGACATGATATTGTGTAACGTCTCCCTGTTTGTCGTCGTCAATCTCTCAGCCGTACTGTCTTACAGACGGCCCACTGTTTGCCGTCATCTCCTACGTACGTACACCCTTTTGCATAATTTGTGGTAAAACTTACCGATTTTCCGTCGGTCAGTGGGTGGGATGAACTGGCGGGGCGGTTGCGGAGGAGAACCTCGAGGTCATCCAGTCCGATGGGCCGCCGGGACGGTCCCGAACGTCACCGACGGTCAATCCATGCAACGAGCGTGTGCGCGGCTCGCCGACGTGAGCCCCGAAGACCTCGACGATACGCCGAATCGTCGCTACTGCCCAATTCGGTTTCGTCGGTTCAGCGGTGAATCGATTGGCGCGATGCGTTCGAGAACCTGGCACCTGTGGCGTCGCTGTTCATCTGAGCAGGTCTCGAATGACTCGAACCCCGCTCGCGAGTTCCTGACCGACAGCCGCGAGAAGGCCGAGAACTCGAACCTGCGCCGGAGCGGTTCCCGCCCAACGCGACACCGGACCGGCCGGAGCGTCTGCGCCGACTGCGAACACCGTCCGATCGCGAGCCCGAATTTCGACGGTAAGATCACTCGTGGCCAACAGCGCGGATATCCCTTCGACCCTTCTTCGGGAGAGCCCACCCTTCGCTCGGGAGAGGGCCCCGAGCGAGGGGAAATCGACGAATAGCCGATCGCCGGTCGATCGCACGTCGATGCGAGCCGTTCCGACCGTGATTTCGAGGTCCGTCGTCACCGTCAGCGGCGCGCGAGGCTTCGGTGTTTCAGTCACGCTCGCGAGTCGTGATACTGACAGTCCCGTCGATTTGCCAGGGGGTGTGTTCTGCGTCCTCGCCGACTTTATTGGGTACTTGAATCTCCATGTCTTCGAACTCGTAAACGATCTCTGCATGGCGGCCCGTTAGCCGTTCGTAGAGTCCCATCGCCAGGTCAGACCATTCAGATGGTTCTTCGATTTTCTCCGCTTCGGCCGTTGTTTCGGACATAGTCTTCGTAACGTAGGGCCTGCAGTCATATGACTCCTTGGATATCCAACAAATCTGTCATCGCGCGATGGGCCAGACCTTGGTCGGTCAGGTCCTCGAAGGGATCGCGCCCGGAGGAAAACAACCATAGATTCAAATATTTGGATATACTAATATCGTCTAGAGCCGAACACTGATGCCGCCATCCAACCACGCAGCCGACACGGAGGTACAGTTTTCCGGACGGACCAGGAGTAGCGACGACGTCTCGACGGTCGATACCGAACTCGTCGTGACCAGGGACTGCGTTCGCGCTCGTCCGCTCGAGGGAGTGGATAGCGACTCCGCCCTGGACTTCTCGATTTCGCTCGCGGAGGTCACCGCCTTACGGTGTGAGGGACTGCTCTGTCGTACCGTCTCCCTGGAAACGGAGAGCGAAGAAGTCCGAATTCCGACCGACGAACTGGACGAACTCGCCTTTCGCAACGCGGTCCTCGCGGCGACGGATCTGGAGAACTCGTGCACGCGTCTGGGCTTGGGCCAGTATGGGATCTGTCTCTGTGGGCCGGGAACATACGCCGGGTGCCTGCTTACTGTCGGCGGGCTGGGAATGATTCTCTCGGTAATCGGTGCCACTCTCGGGGCCGTCGTGGGCGGGGCTGGCGTAGCGTTGCTGGCCGTTATCTTCCTCGCCCGGTCGATCTCGAAGTGGCGTGGGGCAAACGTCTGGGAGCGCCCCGGAGCGGGGACCGCAGCGTAACCGGCCGCACCGTTCCGTTCTACTCGTCCATCTGATCGCGGATGACGCCCTGGATGACTTCGATGCCGTCGATGATCCTGTCGTCGGCGATGGAGTAGAAGTTCCGCACACCGTCCCGTTCGCGGGTGAGCATCCCCTGATCACGCATGATCTTCAGGTGCTGGGAGAGTGTCGACTGGGGGATGTCGGTCTTCTCTTCGATCGTCGAGACCGAGTATGCCTCCCCGGACTTGAGCAGGTCCAGGATCTTCAGCCGATTCGCGTTCGCACAGATGCCACAGTACTCTGCGTGAGCCTCGTAGAACGCGTCGCTTTCGAGTTCGCTCATGGCGGTCCTAGGATCACTCGCTGTAAAGAAGATTCGCTCGCTACTGCACGGACGCCGCCCACCGTCGCGGTGGACCCGCCGTCGTCCCTCTCGACCGCCGAATTCGACCCGGATTTCACCCCGTACCTTCCTCCTGCTTATGGATAGGTTATCCGGTGGTACCGACGATATGGTATTGTGCAGTATTCCCAAAAGTGTTATCTGCCGTGGTCGGATACCGAGGTATCAGTAGAACATGACCACGAGTCGACTTCACTGCGGGGCCGCTCGCGAATGATCGACCTCGCATCGACGATCGAATTCCTCCGATCGGTGTCTCCAGTCGCCTTCGTTCTCGGCGAGGCGCTCGTCCTCTACGGCGTGACCGGCGTCCTCTTCGATCGGACCGGGTCCACCGTCAAAGCCGCGATCAAAGCGGAGTGACGATGGTCGGCGGGGTCTCTACGCTCTCCATCGTGGGCTTTGGTCTCTTCGGCGTGCTCGTGGGCGTCATCTTCGGATACTTCGGCATGGGATCGTTCATGGTGACGCCGACGCTGCTGGTGTTCGGCTACGACGCGACAGTCGCCGTCGGGAGTGGACTCGCCTTCGTCTTCGGTACGGCCGTCATCGCGACGCTGAAACACCGGGAGATGGGCCAGGTCGATTACACGCTCGGGATCGTCACGATCGTCGGAACGACGATCGGCATTGAGGTCGGCAAACGGGGGCTGCTTTACTTCCGGTCGATCGGCCTCGCCGACGGAATCGTGACGGCTGCGTACGTCCTGTTACTCGGGGGCGTGGGGGCGATGGTCATCCTGGAGGCGCTGGGCGAGGGTTCCTCGGGCGACGACGGCGACGGTACGGGGCGGTTGCCATGGGTCCCCACGCTCGGGATGCGGCCCTGTCTGTCGCTGCGCGGCGGCGTGAACATCTCCGCGTGGACACTCGTTCCCCTGACGTTTCTGACCGGGTTGCCCGCCGGGCTTCTCGGGATCGGTGGCGGATTCATCCGGGTGCCGGCGTTGACCTATCTGGTCGGCGTGACCATGCCGATCGCCGTCGGCACGAGCGTCTTCGCCATCATGGTCTCCGGCGGCATCGGGAGTCTCTCCTGGGCGCAGGCCGGCGGCGTCGAACTCGCGGTCGTCGCGCCCCTGCTGCTCGGGAGTGCGTTCGGCGCGCGGCTGGGGTCGGCCGTGACGGACCTCGTCGACGCCGAGACCGGTCGGCTGTACTTCGGGGTCATGTTGTTGTTCGGCGCGGTCGCCGTCGCGGTGCGACAGGTCGGGATCCGACTCGACGTGCCAGCACTCAGGGTGCTGGGCGTCGCGTTGATCGTCGGCTCCGCGGCCGTTGTCACGGGAACGGTGCTCTATTCGGGGATTCAAGCGGTGCGCCAGCCTCCGGAGGTGTCACCGTCGGCGGAGTGAACCGGCGATAGGTGTCACTCTCAAAACAATTAATCGGGTGGGCGCCGTGTGGGTGGTATGGCCGACGAAATCACCGACATCGACGAACTACCGTCGACGCCCCGTGACCTCGCCGACACTCACCCGGACGTGTGGGCGGCGTACACCGACCTCGGCAGGGCGACCGCGGACGCGGGCCCGATCGACGGGGAGGAAAAACGGCTCGTCAAGCTCGCGCTGGCGGTCGCCGCCGAATCGGAGGGTGCGGTCCATTCGCACGTGCGTCGCGCACTTGACGAAGGGATTTCCCCCGAGGCGCTCCGACAGGTCGCGATCCTCGCGATCCCGACCATCGGGTTTCCGGCGGCGATGGCCGCGCTGAGCTGGATCGACGACCTGGCCGAGTAACGACTACGGGCCCGGCGGATAGCCCGTTCCGCGGCCGAGAACGTCTTGCCCACGCGGCCCCGACGCCACGATATGGATCGCCCCACCAGTCCGACGATCGACCTCCTCCTCGTCTTCGGCGTGGTCTACGCGATCCAGCTGATCGCGGGTGCGTTCGGCATCGGGTCGGTCTGGTTCGCCCTCGCCACCCCGCTCGTCCGCCCCTGGACCCTCGTCACCACCGTCTACGCCCACGCCAGCATCCAGCACCTCGTGACCAACGCCGTCTCCCTCGCCCTCGTCGGGTTCGCCCTCGAACGATTCACTACACGATTCCGCTTTCACGCTTTCGTCCTCGCCACCGGCAGTCTCGCGGCCCTCGCGGAAGTTCTCGTCGCTGGCGTCCTCGGTCGGACCGTCGCGGTCCTCGGCGCGAGCGGGGCCATCCTCGCTCTCTTCGGCTACGTGCTCACGGGCAACCGTCTCGTCGACGGACTCTTTTCCCGGCTCCACCTCGGCCACCGGACGAAACTCGCACTAATCGTCGCTGCAGCAGTGGTCGTGACCCTCGCCACGGCCGAGCGCGGCGTGGCACTGATCGCCCACTCCACCGGCTTCGCGATGGGCATCGTCGCCGGACGGTATCGCTTGCTCCGGGTCGACTGAGTCGACACAAGCGGGGGTTGCTACCACATCTGAAGGAGTTATACGGCCCCGCACCGAGGTCCGACCCATGAACCAGCAGTCCCCGAACGACGCCGAGGGGCGGATGCACCACGACAAGGACCCCAGTCTCCCCTCGAACGACGTCACCGAGGGCGTCGAACGCGCCCCACACCGGGCGATGTTCCGCGCGATGGGCTACGACGACGAGGACTTCGCCGCGCCGATGATCGGCATCGCGAACCCCGCGGCCGACATCACCCCGTGCAACGTCCACCTCGACCAGGTGGCCGAATCGGCTTACGACGGCATCGACGAGGCCGAGGGCATGCCAATCGAATTCGGCACCATCACCATTTCCGACGCCATCTCGATGGGGACCGAGGGGATGAAGGCCTCGCTCATCTCCCGGGAAGTGATCGCGGACTCCGTCGAGCTGGTCTCCTTCGGCGAACGGATGGACGGGCTGGTCACCATCGGTGGGTGCGATAAGAACTTGCCCGGGATGATGATGGCCGCCATCCGGACCGACCTCCCCTCGGTGTTCCTCTATGGCGGGTCCATCATGCCCGGACGGCACGACGGCCGAGAGGTCACCATCCAGAACGTCTTCGAGGGGGTCGGCGCGGTCGCCTCGGGCGACATGAGCGTGGACGAACTCGGCGAGATGGAGCGGACCGCCTGTCCGGGCGCGGGCGCCTGCGGCGGGATGTTCACCGCCAACACGATGGCGTCGATCAGCGAGGCCATCGGGCTGGCGCCCCTGGGGAGTGCGAGCCCGCCCGCGGAGTCCGAGGGGCGCTACGACGTGGCGAGACGTGCTGGCGAACTCGCCGTCGAGGTGGTCGGGGCGGACCGCCGTCCCTCCGATATCCTCTCGAAGGAATCCTTCGAGAACGCCATCGCAGTTCAGGTCGCACTCGGCGGGTCGACGAACGGCGTCCTGCACGTGTTAGCGCTTGCCGCGGAGGCAGACGTAGCCCTCGATTTGGCGGACTTCGATCGCATCTCGAATCGAACCCCGAAGATCGCGAATCTCCAACCAGGCGGCTACCGCGTGATGAACGACCTCCACGAGGTCGGCGGCGTGCCGGTCGTCCTTCGACGCCTCCTCGAGGGCGGCTACGTCCACGGCGACGCCATGACCGTCACCGGCCGCACCATCGCCGAAGAACTGGCACGACTCGACCTCCCCGCCGACGAGGCAATCGACGTCGAGTATCTCTACGACGTCGACGACCCGCTCCACGAGGAGGGCGCGATCAAGATCCTCTCCGGGAATCTCGCTCCCGACGGCTCGGTCCTGAAGGTAACGGCCGACGACGAACTCTTCCACGAGGGGCCGGCCCGCATCTTCGAGAACGAGGCGGACGCCATGGCGTACGTTCAGGCTGGCGACATCGAGTCCGGGGACGTCATCGTCATCCGCAACGAGGGCCCCCGAGGCGGGCCGGGCATGCGCGAGATGCTGGGCGTCACGGCGGCGGTCGTCGGCCAGGGCCACGAGGACGACGTGGCGCTCATAACCGACGGTCGCTTCTCCGGGGCGACTCGCGGCCCCATGATCGGCCACGTCGCGCCGGAGGCCGCCACTGGCGGCCCCATCGCCGCGCTCGAAGACGGCGATCGTATCACCGTGGACGTCCCGAACCGCGAACTCTCGGTTGCACTCGACGACGCGGAAATCGACGCCCGCCTCGCCGATGCCCCCGACTTCGAACCACCCTACGACGGCGGCGTCCTCCGCAAGTACGGGGACGCCTTCGACTCAGCAGCGAACGGCGCCGTCACGAATCCAGCAGTGAAACGAGACGAGTGATTCGACGGCCTCCGCCGCGCTGATGTAACTCCTTCTGTTCACGTGTGTCCCATACAGTGAAGGGGCTCCATCCAAAATATAGTGGGTATGAGTAGCAAACCGGAGTCCGGGTCCGAGACGAACCCCATCGAGTTCACCGAGACGGCACTCGCGGAGGCACGGGCGGCGATGGCGGCGGCGTCCCTCGACCCCGAGGAGAACGGTCTGCGCGTCATGGCACGGGAGAAGAACTGCGACTGTGGCTCGCTGTCCTACGGGATGCGCTTCGAGTCCGAACCCGCCGAAGAGGACCGGGTGAGTAGCTACGATGGGCTTCAGGTGTTCGTCGACCCCGAGAGCTACGAGTACGTGGAGGGGGCGACGGTGGACTACGTCTCTGAGACAGGTCGCGCGGGCTTCACCGTCGATCCACCAGTCGCCAAGACCGGCGGTGGCTGTGGCTGCGGCGGCCATCACCACTGATCGAGCCGTCGATACCATCCCACAGTTTTCGGGTCATTCCGGTCACCGCCACGGACACCACTGTCGTTCAGTCGAGTCCCACGTGCTCGGGACCCGGCACCTCGCGGTTGGCCAACCGGTCGGCACCGTAGACGACGACCAGGAGGACGGCCGTGGCCACCAGCGGGATGGCACCGGTCGCCTCGGCGAGGAAGGTGAGCCACGGGTCCGGAATCCCGTCCTGGGTGAGCGTGGCGAGGTCCGCGGGGTGATAGAGCCCCATCGCGTTGATGCCGGCGTGGAAGACGGCGACCGCCAGGACGCTCCCGCCACTGCTGTTGTACATCCACGTCCAGAGGATCGATCCCGCGAAGATGGTGACTCCCCAGAGGAGCTGCTGGGAGAGCGACCAGCCACCGTGGGTCGTCGTGGCGTTCAACAGGAGCGGGAGGTGCCACAGCGCCCAGGCACCTCCAACCGCGAAACTGGCGGCGAGCGCGCTGTATCTCTCCTGGAGGACGGGGAGCATGAACCCGCGCCACCCGAGTTCCTCCTGACCGCCACCCCACACGGTGCCCCAGGCCAGTACGAACAGCAGGACGAGCGGTGAGGGAAACGTTCCAAAGTCGACCGGCCCACCGGCGAGCACGTAGATGGCACTTCCAACCGCGAGGATGACGACCGGGAGGCCGAACGCCACCAGCCACCACCGTGTACCGATACGCCACGCGAAAATCTGCGATATCCACGTCCGGAGCGACCCGCCACTGGCCCAGACGACGACCGCCGCCCCGACGGGCGGCCCGAACGCGCCGAATCCGATCAGGATAGAGTGCGTCCACGACGCCTCCATCCCGGAGACGGCGAGGAGTCCCTGTATCGTCCAGGTGAACGCGTACGTCACGATAAGAAAGCCAGCGATCCGGTGCCGGTCGATCCAGGTCGTGACGGTCCCGTTCGGCATACGTCCACCTACGTCGTGAGTGATAATAATATCTCTGTGACAATTTCCGGGCCGGCACCCGTGGCGCCACGCTGTCCGGTTCGTCTCAGACGGTATCGCGGTCGGTGTAGGTGTGCCGCGTCTCGATCAACCCCGCCTCGTCGAAGGTGAAAAAATCCGCGAAGCCCAGGCTGACGCCCTCGCCGTCCTGGCGTCCGGTGAACGTCCCTCGGGTCGCGACCCCCGATTCGTCGTGCACGAGAGCGTGGAGTTCGTGGTTGCCCTCCGTGAGTGGTCGCTCATCGCGGTAGAACCGATCGAGTTCCTCGCGACCCTCGAGTCGGTTCTGTCCCGGCCGCTCGTAGACCGCGTCCGGGGCGAACAGTGCCACCAGGCCGTCGATATCCTCCGCGTCGACGCGGTCGTAGTACGATCGAACCACGTCGGCTGGTGTTTCGGGCATGGAAATGGCTTCACCGTGCCCGCGGAAAATTGCACCGGCGACCCCGTTGCACGGTGCGGTCGACCAACCACCGGCGACCCCGTTGGACGGTGCGGTCGATCAACGCGATTCAATCCGCTGGGCGTTCCAGAACACTGAGTATTCTGGGCAGATACAGTGAAACGCCGTGGCCGATTCCACTTCGCGGGTTCACACCACCCCGTCGTCCATCGGTCTACGGCACCGCTTGCTATGCCGGACGGCTACCAGTTAGTGTCTCGTCTTCCGAACCGGAATACATACTAACGTCGTTCGCCTAGAGGTCAAATGGCCCGCAAGGGCCATGGTCCACATCCGTTCTCTCCTCCCCCTGGGTGTGGACTTCCCGGACGGCAACTGCGACTGTCTCCGCTCTATCAGCGACTCGCGAGTACGTAGGCGATGGCTGTGGCGAGTGTCCAGAACGCTCCGGCAGCGACGGCCAGCCGCCAGAGACCGTCCCCGACGATCAGTCCACCGACGGCCCAGATCACGACACCCCCGATAGCGAACCCGTGGACGATCCGTCCGTCGTAGGGGGGATTACGCTGCCGAAGTGTCAACCACATGCCGTAGGTCCCGAGCACCACCCCCACCAGATAGGAGAGGCCGCCGAGGACGGCGAGGACGGTTCCGAGCAGCCCCGAGTCTTCCGGTTCCGGTTGCCCCGTCGTGGTGACCGGTGCCGTCGTCGCCGTGGTGGTCTCCTCCGGCTCCACGGGTTCGACGGTCACGGTCGCTGCCCCCTCGCTATCGATGCCCAGTTCGTCCTCGACGGCGAGTCGGGTCGTCACCGCCGATTCGGGCATGGTGAACGAGTGGGTGGCGGCCGGTCTCGACCGGGCCGTTCCATCGACGACGAAGTGATATCGAGCGATCGTCCCGTTCGGGGCGGTCGATCGGCTGCCGTCGAGGGTGACGGTCTCGTTCGGGACCGCCTCGGCGGGCGCCGAGAGCGCGGGCTGGGGCCGTTCGTACCGGTCGCCGTTCGCCTCGGTGGCGTACGGGACGAAGTCGACCCAGCCCGCTCGCGTCACGATCGGATCGCCGGTCCCCGACGGCAGTATCGAGTCGTGGAACGGACCGGTCTCAGCACCCCAGTACGTTCGCTCGGCGGAGACCGTCCGGACGTTCTCGACCAGCAATCGCGCGGTCGTGTTGGTGTCGATGAGCGGCGCCACGTCGACCGTCAGGCCGCGCGGGTGGTCGTACACGTCGTTCTCGGCGAGGGTCACGCCCGCGGTTTCGCGGGTCGACAGCGCGACGCCCGTCGGGATGTCACCGAGGATGGACGCCACCGGCAGGGCGGCCGCCTCCTGGTACCGGGTGTGCCCCTGGCCGTCGGTCCGGAGGACCACCGCTATCTCGGGGTTCGGGCCGACGCTGGCCAGTTGCACGTCGATACGGGGGTCCGAGACGAGGTCGTCCAGGGAGACGTGGCTGCCGCCGCGGTCGACGACCACGCCCGCCGACCCCTCGGTGACGCTGATCGCGGTTCCGGGTTCGACGTCGTCCAGTGGGACCGCACTCGCGTGGGCGTTCGTATTGTACACGATGTCGTTCTCGGAGACGTTCGCCCGGAGTGCCCCCGCAACGTGTATCCCGTAGTTGTTCGCGGCCACGACGCTCTCCGTGACGTCGACCGATCCGCCGTGTGTCAGCGGGCTGGTGACGGCGATACCCGCCCCGGCGTTGTTCGCGAACTGACTATCGGCGACCGTCAGGCCATGGGCGACGAGGTCGGTCCGGACCGACACGCCGTGACCGCCGTTATCCACGACGGTAGTGTTCCGGATCGAGAGGTCCCTGGCGGAGGCGTACGTCCGGATAGCCAGGCCATCGCCGGCGTTCCCGCTAACGGCGGTCTCGGCGATGGAGACCGACTCGAGTCGCCGGGTACGGACCCACAGTCCGTCGCCGTCGTTGTCGGCGATCCGGTTGTCTGCGACCGTGACGCCGTGGATCCCGTCCGTCGCCAGTCGGATCCCTCCCTCGCCGTTCGTCACGAGTTCGTTCGAGGACACCGACCCGCCACTCAGTCGACCTCGGTCTGCGTCGACGTCGATGCCGTACCGGTCGTTGTCCGCGAACTCGTTGCGCTCGACCGTCATACCGAGCGAGGCGCGTGCCCTGGAGCCCGACTGGCGGATGGCGAGACCGCTCTCGCTCTCGGTGACGGCGTTGCTCGCAACCGTCAGGTGGCCAAGCCGGTCGCGCACCGCCACGCGGATGCCGGCGTCCCCGGCACTGATCTGGTTTCCGTGGAGGCGAGCGTCGATGGTCCGGCCTCGGAGGTGGACGCCCGCCCCGTCGACCGCGTCGAAACGGTTGTTCGCCAGCCGGAGGCGGGAGAGCTCGTCCGCGTCCACGCGGACGCCCGCACCGCCGATCCCCTCGAAGGTCGTCTCCCGGACCGACAGCGACTCGACGGCCGTCGGCGTCACTACGTCGGTATCGGCGTGGTCACTCGAGATACCGCCGATAGTGAGCGGCGCGTGGACGCCGTCCGCGAGTTGTGAGACGCCGTCCCTGTCGGCGGCGACGTCGACCCGGTAGATCCCTCGCGTCTCGGGATTCCCGACTCCGTCGACCGCGAGAACCAGCCGTTCGTCACCCTCGATCGTGACTGCGCGTGACAGGTCGATGGCTATCCTGCCGTCGGTGGCAGTGACGGCCCCGACGTGCTGGGTCAGCGACCGCTCGATGGCGCCATCCTCGTCGGTATCGACGCCGAACCGCTGGATGGCGCCCGCATCGACGCTCGAGACGTCACCGTGCTCGCCGTAGGAGAGTCGGAGTTCGTTCGTGGTCACCTCGACGCCGGGTTCCAGCGTCAGGGTATGCCGGGCCCGTTCGCCGACCACGTTCGAACTCGTCCCGAGCGAGATGGCTTCCAGGGACCCGGACGCCGGGGTCGCGGCGATCCCGTGCCCGCCGACGTTCGCGAACGTCGAGTCCTCGACGTCGACCTCGGGGATGCTCGTCACGTCAGTGACGGCGAGACCGTGGTTTGCGACGTTTCGGACGGTCACGTCGTGTATCGAGAGGTCGCCGGCGTCGCTCGCGACGGTGATACCGACGCGAGCGTCCTGGACGGTCGTGTTCGAGAGCGAGAGCGTCGAGTCCGCCGCCCCCTCGTAGCGGAGCGTCGACCATCGCGCGGCCGTGGACGCTCCGGGGGTCATGCGTATCGTGACTGGCGAAGCGACCGTTCCGTTCGCGACGAGCGATCCCGCGACGGTTATCGTTCGGCCGTCGGCGACCTGCACCTCGGTCCCCGGTTCGACCGTGAGGGTTGCGCCGTCCTGTACGTCGACGTCTCGAATCACTCGATAGGGGCCTGCTTCGGGCGTCCAGGTGGTGTCTCCCGTGACGTCCCCCTCGATGAAGGTCACGTCGGCACCATCGTCGGCACCCGCGACGGCGGTCATACCGGCCGCTGCAGCGGTCACCACACCGACGAGGAGGACGACCGTGAGGAGACGACGGTTAACCGGTTGCATACGGGTAGCTACCTGGCTGTAGATACCTAACGACCGACCGCACTCATCAAAAAGGTAGCGACCGTCTCCGCGTCCGGCACTCGCCGGCCCGATTCGGTCCGATACCGTCCAGTAGCCGACACGTTTATCCACCGTTCAGACGAGTTTCTGACATGATCGCGACAGTCGGACCGTTTGCTCTGGTGGCTGGCGTCGTCCGGGCCGTCGATACCTTCGTCGCTTCGGTCCTCGAGGCGCTCCCATCGATCATGGCGGCGGTCGCGTTCCTGCTGGTCGCAGCCGTGGGAATCACCGGCATTCGGGCGCTCACCCGGCGGGCCATCGACGCGACCCTCCCGTCCGAGGAGGACCTCGTCGTGGATCTCGGGGTCCTCGTCGTCACGATCTTCCTCTGGTTCGGCGCGGTGCTCGTCGTCCTCGACATCCTCGGGATGGGCGAGATCGCCGCGAGTCTGGGGACCGCGACTGGGTTCATCGCGCTGGGTATCTCCTACGCCCTCTCGAACGTCGTCGCCGACACGGTGTCCGGTGTCTACCTCCTGCGCGACCCGGATTTCGAGGTCGGCGATCAGGTGACGACGGCCTCGGTGACCGGCACCGTCGCCAGCATCGGCCTGCGGAAGACGCGCCTGGAGACCGACGACGGGGAACGGGTCGTTCTGGCGAACGCCGACGTCGACGAGAAGTGGCGTCGGCTGGACTCCGCCCCGATCGTCGACGAGATGGACTGACGACGACGATTCCGTCGAAATCCTCGTCCCCCGTCCCGTGCCTCTCGGCCGCTCAGTCAGTGGTGCGTGAGCGCGTCCCGCGGCATACAAGGAATTGGGCATCCATAATAGGACATAGTGTATCAAACCATGACGGCTTATACAGAAAGACATTTATTTTAGGGCCTCGCAGCATCAGGTGTCATGAACTGCAACCGCTGCGGCGCGACGATGGTACCGATCCAGAGCCAATCCATGTGTCCGGAGTGCGGCCAGTCCGCACCCGAATCCCACTGACTGGCGCCACTGAACCAGTAGTCACCTCGTGCGGACCGGGCCGCCAGTCACCCGGTCCACTTCCGCTTTTTCACGTCCCAGCGCGGGCCGTACGCTGTGCCCGCACTTTCACTTTCACTCCGCGTCTGGCTCGGGTCTTTTCGGTCGCAGTCCGTGTCCCTGGATATGGACGAACAGACGGACGTCGAAGGAAGTAGCAGCGTCGGCAGCTATCGTGATCGCATCGCCGACACGTGGGCTGACACGGACCCGTTGGTCCTGGCCTTCGAGGGCGAGGGGATGCCGGTCGTCGCCGAGGTGGACGGCGAACTGCGCTATCTGTCGTACAACATCGTGCGGCCGCGCCGGGTGGGCGACGACGACCTGGCGAAGTTCATCGCGCTCCGAGGTGAACCCCGGGTGCTCCCGCTGTCGGACCATCCGGCTGGTTACGAACCGCGACTCCTGCGTCTCCGCGCGGTCTGATCACTCCTCGTCGTCTGCTGAACCGACACCCGATTCGCGGTCGGCGGGGCCCTCGACGTTCTCCGCGAGGTTCTCCGCCAGTTCGTTCGCCTGCTCTCGGAGGGATGGTTCGTCGTCTGTCATCGACGGGGGCTACGGTCGAACGCTATTTCAATCGCGGGGTATCGGGCCCCTCGACCGACCAGCCCCGCTCAGAGCCAGTCCTTGCGGTGGAAGTACGCGATCATGACGCCCGCGATTCCCGCCATCCCGAGGAGGGCCGCCGGATAGCCGAACGTCCACGTCAGTTCGGGCATGTTGTAGGGACTCGCCTCGAAGTTCATCCCGTAGAGGCCCGCGACGAAGGTCAGAGGGAGGACGATGGTCGCCACGACGGTGAGCGTCTTCATCACCTCGTTGGTGGACGTCGACAGGGAGTTGAGGTAGATGTCCCGCGTGCCGGTGACGAGGTCGCGGTAGGTCTCGACCAGTTCGACGAGCTGGATCAGGTGGTCGGCGACGTCCCGGAAATACTTCTCCGTCTCCGCCTGGACGAACTCCGGGTCGCCGCGGGCCAGCGTGGAGAGCGCGTCCCGGGTCGGCCAGAGCAGCCGGCGCACCGAGAGCAGGTCGCGGCGGAGTTCGTTGATCTGCTCGAGCGTCGTCGAATCGGGTGAGGCGATGGCCTGCTCCTCGACGACCTCTATCTGGGATTCGATTTCGTCGAGGATATCGAAGTACTCGTCGACGATGGCGTCGACGACGCGCGAGGCGGTGAAATCCGGCCCCCTGGTCAGGAGGCGTCGTTCGCCCTGGACGACCCGGTCCCAGATCCGCTGGACGGCGGTCGATTCGCGCTCGCCGATGGTCACGAGCCAGTCCGCCCCTACGAACAGTCCCACCGCGCCGACGCGGAGTTCCTCCACGAAGCTCACGTCGCCACCCCGGAGCCGCGCGGTCTTGACCAGGATGACGGTGTGATCGTCGAACTCCTCGACCTTGGGGCGCCCGTCACCCTCGGTGACGTCCTCGAGGGACAGCGGATGGAGGCCGAACGCCGATTCGAGGGTCGCCCGCTCGTCCGGTGTCGGATCGACCACGCGGACCCAGGTGGTACCGTCCGCCCGTTTGGCCGCGAGTGGGTCGTCGAAGGACGCCGTCCCGTCGTCTCTGTACACCACCGTCTGGATTGTCATCCACGATCACCCCAGTCGTCACCGATGACGAGCAACGTGATCCCCACCATCGCGAGCGTGACCGAGAAGGCTCGCCCCGGGTAGTCGACGACGAGGCCGAGAACGTAGCCACCGATGCCGACGAGCGTGCTGACCAGACCGAGGCGCATCGGGCGACCGTGCATACCACCGTCTCGCGGCCCACTCCCAAAAATCGTCCCCCCAGGACAGCAGTCCCGTCAGTCGACCCGTTCGCCCTGGTAGGACCCGTCGTACAGCCCCTCGTGGTCCGCGGCGGCGAGGACCAGCTGGGCCACCCTCGCTCCCCGCTCCAGTTCGATGTCGTGGTGGACCTGGAGTAACCCTTCGCCGCGACCGGTGTAGCCGGCGTCCCAGACGGCGGTGTTGAGCATCGCCGAGTTACGCATCAACGAGGAGCGCGGGAGGATGAAGCCCACGTGCTCCTCGGGGATTGACACCGTCTCCGCGTACTGGAGGACGTAGCCCCCCGGGGTGAGGTAGTAGGTCTCGCGCTCGTCGTCGCGCTCGTCCAGATTGACGGTCTGTCGTTCCCCGATGGCGGTCCCGTCCCGGGAGATGTAGCCCGGTTCGCGCTGTTCGAGGATCCAGTCGAGCGTGAGGTCGACGCCGTTGGGCTGTATTTGTTGTTCGCCGACGCCGTCGAGGTGGTCGGCGACGAATGCCCCGCTTCTGAACATCGATTGATGGGCGGTGACCGACGGTCCTATGCGTTTTCATTCGAGGCGGATCCCGTATTGGATCGGTGTAGCCGGACGACGACGACCGTTCCTCGTGGGTCGCCGGTCCGGATCGATATCGACCCGTTCGACTGCTGGACGATCAGTCGGACGAGCCAGAGACCCAGTCCGGAACCGTGGTTGACGGGATCGACGTCGTCCGGTCCCCGGAGCGGTTCCGCTTCCGTTTCCGGAATGCCTGGGCCGTCGTCGGCGACCCGGACGCCGACGTTGTCGTCGTCCTCGTCGACTGTCACCGTGACCGTCGGATCCGGCCGATCGGCGTGTTCGATCGCATTTCGGACGAGTTCCTCCAGGGCGAATCGTAGGTGTGAAATTGCCGACACGGTGATCGGTTCGGTGCCGTTCAGCTCGATAGTGGCGTTCGGGTGGCTCCGACGAACGTCCGCGACGAGCGTTGCAAGCGCTGATCCGAGGTCGATTCGCTGGAGCTGGGTGTGCCCGTGCAGGATCGCCTCCATGCGTTGTGCCTCTCGGCTCAACCGGACGAGTGAGGACGCCTCCTCCTGGATGATATCGAGTGCGGGATAGCACCGTTCTATATCGGGCAGGGTGTCCGCGTAGCCGCTGATGATGTTGAGGGAGTTGCGGAGATTGTGGCGGAGGACGCGTTGGAGGACCGCCGTGTGGCGTGCCTGCTCGAGTCGCTGAATCTGGGCGCCCATCCACGCGGCGACGAATTGGACGAACGACCGGAGTTCCGTCGACGGCGACTCGCGATCGGGATCCACGTCGCCAAGACACAGCGTCCCGTAGAGGTTGCCGTCGACGCGAACCGGGACTCCGACGTACACCTCGAAGCCAAATGCCTGGTAAGCGGGGTCATCACGGCCCACGTCGTGACCGGCCCGGATAACGGTCAGTCCCGGTTCTCCAGCCACCGTGAACCGGCAGTACGAATTCGATAACGAGTCGGTTCGCCCTTCGTCGACCGCTTCGACCCCGAGTTCGTCGTTGACGACTCGGAACTGCTGTCGTCCATCGTCGATGTGTGCAAGGTAGGCGAGCGGGAATCCCGACCGATCGGTCAGGATCTCCAGGCCCCGCCGGATTCCCGATTCGAATCCGTACTCGGGGGAGGATTTGACGTCCACGAGTTCCATCGCAGCGCTCCAGTTCCCGTGGAGACGGGGACACTCTCGATCTTCGAGCGTGCGCTGTTCATCCATCGTCGTCCGTCGAGAACTGGTCGAGTGCGGTATCGATCCGCTGGATCATCGCGGACTCCTCCTCGTTCATCCCGGCGATCTGTTCGGCTTCCTCGGCGATCTCCGCGGCTTTCTCCGCGGACTGGTCGATCGTCGCCGCGATCTCCTCGGTGCTCGCGGCCTGGTCGTCGGCGGCGTCCGAGAGTTCTTCGACGCTGTTGGCGACCTCGGCGACGTCTGCTGCGATCGCTTCGAGGGTGTCCAACGAACCGGTGATCTGCTCGCGGCTTCGATCGAAGGTGTGGGTCATCGATTCGATGCTCTCGGTCGTCTCCGCCGACTGTCGTTGGATCTCGCCGATCCGCGATTCGATCTCCGCCGCGTTGTCCTGGGTCTGTTCGGCGAGCTGTTTGACTTCGTTCGCGACGACTTCGAACCCGCCACCGTCTTCGTCCACCCGCGCGGCTTCGATGTTCGCGTTCAGCGCCAGCAGGTTCGTCTGATCGGCGATGTCGTCGATGAGCTCGACGAACTCCCCGATCTCTCCGATCGCATCGTGGAGGGCGGCGATCTGCTGGTTGACGTCGTCGATCGACGTGGCGACGGCGTCCATCATCTCGAGCGCCTCCTCGGCGTCTCCCTGTCCCTCGCTCGCGCGCTCGGCGATCGTCGACACGCGGTCGTTGACGTCCTGGGTGCTCGCGGCGACTTCTTCGACCGTCGCGGAGAGCCCCGAGATCTCGTCGGCGACGGTCGAGATCTCGTGGGACTGTTCGTCCGACAGTTCGGAAATCTCTTGGGTGCTCTCCACGACCGCCGAGGAGACCTCGACGAGTTCGGCCACCGACGCCTCGATGTCCCCGACGACGTCCTGGATCGTCGCGACCAGGTCGTTCAGCGATTCGCCCATCTCCAGATAGTAGTCCTCCAGGTCGGCGACGTCCATCCTGGCGTCGAGGTCACCGTCCTGGATCCGTTCGGAGAGCCCTTCCGCGTCCGTGACGATACGCTTGATCTCCGTGTAATCCCGGAAGCTCTCGCTGATGGCGACGACGTTGCCCGAGTCGTCCTCGATTGGCTCGGCGATGACCTCTACCTGGTAGACCTCGCCGTCGTAGGCTTCTTTCGGGACTTCCACCGTGACGCTATCAGCGTCATCGTCGACGAGTTGCTTGAGCGTGCAATTTTCGGTGCCACAGACGTCGTCGTTCGAAAACTGGTCGTAGCAGTGGAGCCCCTGGTTGTTCATCGTCTCCGCGTCGATTCCACCCATCTCTTCCATCCGGGAGTTCTCCATCAGCACCTCGAAATCCGGACTGAGTACGCGCATCGGGATCCCGGCGGATTCGATCACCTTCTCGACGTTCTCTTCGAGGAATGCCCGGAGTTCGGCCTCCGAGTACTCGCCCTGGGTGCTGATCGACTGCGCGAGCGAGTCGCTGACCGACCCCGTACTCATCTGGAATCACCGTCCGAGCGCTCGAAATCGCCCGTCACTCGCTGGATCGTGCTCGTTCGATCACACATTATCGCCTGATGGGTACAGTTACCTTCAAAAGTTTTACCCATATCCCCACGCCAGTACAAGACTCTCGCCGCAGTCGGCGCTTCGTTCGCCTCCGATTTTCCCTCCGATACTCCAGGTCATCGGGCTGTATGACCCTCGATACCACGTCGTAGCTTCGTGGGGTTCGTCCGTGACCCTCTTGTCCGCCCCGACCGAAGACAGGACCGTGACGACCGTCTCTCCCGCGGACGCCATCGCGATCAGACAGGCGGCCCGTGCGGACATGCTGGAGATCCTCCGCGTCGAGCGAGCGGCGTTCGCCCACCCCTGGGGGACGGAGGCATTCGAGCAGTTCCTCGGCCAGCCGGGCTTTTTGGTCGCCGAGGCGCGAACCGACGACGACCTGCTCGACGCCGAGGTCGTCGGCCACGTCGTCGCGACTGGCGTCCGGGTGAACGGACAGCCGATGGGCCACGTGAAGGACCTCGCGGTGGCGCCCGACCGAGAGGGTGAGGGCATCGGGTCCGAACTGCTCGAAGGGGCGCTGTCGGTCCTCGAAGAGCACGGCCTCTTCACGGTTCGTCTCGAGGTCAGGGAGAGCAACGAACGAGCCATCGCACTCTACGAACGACACGACTTCTCCCCGGTACGGACCTATCCCGGCTACTACCCCGACGGCGAGGACGCGTTGATCCTCCACGCTCGCCGTGGACCGTGATACGTTTTACCGCGGCGCGCCTTCCTGACGGCATGGGATACGCCTGTCCGGTCTGCGAGGAACCACAGGTCGACGCCGAACACCTGGCGAACCACCTCGCGTTCACGGCCATGATTCACGGCGACGGCCACGAATCCTGGCTCGACGAGCGCGTCGAGGACTGGGGTGCGATGAACCCGGAGACGCTCGGACCGCTCGTCGCCGAGCACGCCGAGACGGTCGACGTCGACGCGCCCGAGCCGGAACACGATCACGGCACCCGTGGCTCGGCCGCCATCGAGCAACGGACGAACCTCGACGCCATGTCCGCCGACGACCGCGCGGTCCTGGAGGAGGCTCGCGAGTTGACCCGACAGATGCTCGAGGACTCCGAAAGCGAGTAGAACCCCCGACACCGACGACTGCATATGGAGACCCGGGGATTGCTGGACCCAGAGACGGCAGCGGCGGCCCGCGAGCAGTACGAGACGCTCGGTCCGGCCGCCCAGACCGTGACCAAGGAGGTCGCGAAGTCGATGGACTTCGACCGGGAGGAGTACCGGGAGCGCGTCACGACCGACGTCGTCGGTACCGCACGCGACGCCCTCTTCGCCTCGTTGCTCGAAGTCACCCTCGGCACGCGCGAGGAGTACGAGGCGTGGCTCGACGACCACCCCGACCTCGACGCCCACGAGGAGGGCAACGAGAACGTCGACCGCGTCGCCTGGCATCCGGTCCCCTTCGAGGGGGTCGTCGCCGCCGTGACCTATCAGCAGGAACCGGATGCGGCCGTCGGCACGCTCCAGCGCCAGGCATTCGGCCGGCACTACCGCACCCTTTTTAGCGACAACGGCGAGGGATAAGGCCATAGTACTCGACGGTCCATCGTCCAGCCATGACGGATACGGCGTGGTCGGTCCGCGAATCGGTGACCGAGTACGAGACCGGCTGGTACGACGGCGGGTACGACCTGGTCGAACAGCCCGACGGCTCCACCAAGCGCTACTACTGGGCCGATCTCCCGGCGGCGGTCGTGGTCGTGGCCATCGACGGCGACGAGGTCCTGTTCGTCGAGCAGTACCGACCGACGATCCGTGACCACTGTCTCGAACTGCCCGCGGGGATCGTCGAGGACGGCGAGGACTACGAGACCGCCGGCGCCCGCGAACTCCGCGAGGAGACGGGCTTTACGGCCGACTCGGTCACGCACCTCCAGACGGTCGACGTCGCGACGGGCGTGCTGCGACACGAGCGGGGCTACGTCGTCGCGACGGACCTGCGGCCCGGCGAGCGCGACCTGGACCGAAACGAGTTCCTCTCCGTCACGCGGGTTCCCAGGGCGGACGCCGTGGAGGTCGCCCGCACGGAGCCGGCGAACGACGCCACCCTCGAGGGTCTGCTCGTCGCCGCGACCGATGGCTACCTCTGAGTCGACGATTGGACCGTCCCGCGCGGGTCACGCGCCGACAGCGACCCCCGCGGTCGGGGTGCTTTAGTCCGCGGCCCACCGAGTGCGGCCATGGTCGAGGAGATCTCTCCCGGGGAGCTCGCGTCGCTACGCGAGTCGGGAGCGGACCTGCGGATCGTCGACATTCGAACGAAGCCGGCCTTCGACCGGGGCCACATCCCGGGCAGCGAGCACATGCCGATGCACTCGCTGAGCGAGTACGTCCCGGAGCTCGACGGGGCCGAGACCGTCGTTACGGTCTGTCCACACGGACAGGCCAGCAAGCAGGCAGTCCGCCTCATCGTCTCCTACGAAGGGATCGACGCCGAGACGCGCGTGGCCTCGCTCGAGGGTGGCCTGGAGGCGTGGGACGGCGACCTCGAGCCAAGCGAGTGACCGACGAGACGGTGATCGTGCGTCGCAATCGCGTCGGTGGAAAATCGGTCAGGCGACGTTGAACCCGCGATCGCGGAGGAAATCCTCCACGCGGCCGAGATGGTTCCCCTGGAGTTCGATCTCGCCGTCGTCGACGGTTCCTCCGCAGGCGAGTTTCGATTTCAGATCCGAGGACAGCGAACTCAGATCGACGTCGTCCGGATCGAACCCCTCGATGACGGTGACCTCTTTTCCGTAGCGGCGCTCGTCGATGCGGATCGTGATCTCCTGGGACTCTTTGGCGACGTCTTCACAGACGCAGAGTTCCTCGGGCAATCCGCACGTCGAGCAGACTTCCGACATTACGCCGAGTGCTACGAAAGCAATCTATTAAACACTGTCGCAACCCCGAATCGAGCGCCGTCGTCGCCCTCGCCGAGAGCGAGCCCCATCGCTGCGCTCGTCCCGCTGACAGTGGGTTTCGGGCCGCGCTCGCACGGTTCTGTCACAGTTCGCTCCAATTTTTACATTCCGGGCAGACGAGCGCCCCGTTCTGTCGCCACCGACGTTCCACGACCTCCCCGCACGTGGGGCACTCCTCCCCATCCGGCGTCCACTCACTCGTGGTGACGAGTGACGGAGGGTCCTCGCCTGCTACCCGCTCGTCGCTCACCTCGGTTTCACCGTCCTCGGCAGCATCTTCGGTCGCCCCCTCACCGTCCGTATCCTCGGTGGCCGCCCCTCTCGCGGCGAAAGCGTCGAGTCTCGCGTCCCGTGTCACGGACGCCGATTGCACCCCGGGGCTCATAATCGTCCCGGAGGGTCTAAGGTACCTCAGGAAACACTGTCAGGCATGGTCTGGATCATCGACAACCTGGTAGAGGTCGTGAGCCTCTTCATCGGCGTCGCCGGAAACGACCCCGTCGCGCCGCTCCTGCTGCTCGCTTCAGTCGGCGTCCTGACGGTCGCCCTGGGCGTGTTCGGTGTGTCAGCGGCCGGCGGTATCCTCTCGGTGCTCGCCGGTAACTAACGATTCTCCGCGACGCGGTCGAACGCGTCGGCGGCCAATTCGATAGCGGCCGCCCTGTCGGGGCCCAGCGGCGCGCCGACGACGATGCTATCCGCGTGTTCCAGGAGCGCCTCGAACCGATTCGCGACCGTCTCGACGCGACCGGCCACACTGAAGGCGTCGAGCATCGGGTCCGTCACGGCCTCGAAGGCCGCATCGAAGCGGCCGGCTTCGACGGCCTCGCCGATGGCCGTCGCCGCCTCCACCTCGATGCCGTGCCGATCGAGGACGCGTTCGTCCGCACCACCGGCGATGAAGGCGACCGGGGGACGCGCTGCTTCACGTGCCGCCGCCTCGTCTTCCGCGACGCTGACGCTCGCGTACACCGCGACGTCCGGGTCGGCGAGCGATGGATCGCGGTCGTCGGCGCCCTCCGCCACCCGATCGCTCGACCAGGCGACGTCCGTGGGGTGTGAGGCGTTGACCAGGACTCCATCGGCGTACTTGCCGGCCATCCGAAGCATGTGTGGGCCCTGGGCGCCGACGTAGACCGGGACGTCGCCCACGTCGTAGTTCAACCCGGCGTCCCGGACGGTGAACGTGCCGTCGTGGTCCACGCGCTCGCCAGCGAAGAGGCGCCGAGCGACTCGCATCGTCTCGAGGACCCGCCGGAGCGGTCGCTCTCGGTCGATCCCGAGGTTCCGCAGGGTCGACCGGTCGCCGGCGCCCACGCCGAAGACGGCCCGATCGTCGCTCGACTCGGCGAGCGTCGCGACCTGCGAGGTCAGTTTCACCGGGTGGGTCTCGTAGGGGTTCGCGACGCCGGGGCCGAGACGAACCCGGTCCGTCTCCGCGGCGAGGCGCGCCAGCGTCTGGAACGGGTCCCGGTTGTTGTAATGCGAGGAGACGAACACGGTGTCGAACCCCTCGCCCTCCGCGCGACGGCCGAGCTCGACCACCTCGTCGACGGGAATCTCGGGCGTCAGTTCAATGCCCTGCATACGACCACTCCTCGAGGGCCTGGCGGACGAAGTCGGTCTCCGGTTCTCGAAACAGCGTCGCCGACCCATCGAACCCGTCGAAATCGAATCCCCGCACGACGGCGACGGGATTCCCCCCGTCGCCCTCGCCCGTGACGAGGTTCGCGGTGGCGGCGAGTTCGTCGACGATGGCCTCGACCGTCGCTTCGAGTTCGCGACCGTCGCGGTCGGTCTCGCCCCGCCAATCGCGGGTCGCGGGCAGTCCCGACCAGCCGATGGCGACGCCACGTTGCCCGATCCGGAACGGTCGTCCCGAGGTATCGGTCACGACGACTGCGACCTCCGCATCGACGGCCTCGCGGAGTCGCGCAGCGCTCGCCTGGGGGTCTTCGGGCAGCAAAAGGAGTTCGGCACCGCCCGTGTTCGACCGGTCGATGCCCGCATTGACCCCGACGTGGCCGAACTGCGTCACGGCCAGGACGAACGGACTCGTCAGCAGGAGGTCCGCGGACTCCTCGAGTATCGCCTGGGCGAACCGCGGGTCCTTCTGTTCGTCGGTGGCGGCCGCGATTCCGTCGGCGATCTCGACGGCTCGCTCGCCCGGGTCGAAGTCGGCGAGGTCGGCCGTCCGCCCCTCCGCCTTCGAGACGATCGTGCTGGCGACGAGTACGACGTCGCCATCGGACAGGTCGGCGCGCTCGGCGAGGAGGGCGCCTAGGTCGTCACCCGGTCGTATCTCGGGGAGGTCCGGGACTGCGAAGGCCTGCATGCTCACCAGTTGTCGTCGGTCGCCTAAAAGGTCGACCGGTACCGGAGATGGGTGTCCCGGTGGTGGAGTGTCGGGGACGGACGTCGTCCTGCGACGATTGCTGGCGGTACCACCGTACGACCGGTTCCCACCACCCGCCCATCCCAAAGAAGCAAATCCTCCGCCCCAGTCAGTGTCCCCATGGACGAAACGCGGGTCGTCACGGTCTTCTTGCGGCACGAGGCCGACGTCCTCCTGTTCCGGCGAAGCGACGCCGTCGGCTCCTACTCCGGTCGCTGGGGCGCGGTCGCCGGCCACGCCGAGGGATCACCGGATGCGAAAGCGCTCGAAGAGATCGAAGAAGAGACGGGCCTCGAACCGGCCGAGGTCTCGTTCGTCCGCCGCGGCGAACGCTTCTCGGTCGAGGACGAGTCCCGCGGAACGCGCTGGATCGTCACCCCCTACCTGTTCGACGCGGCGCACCGCGACGTGGTTCCGAACGAGGAGACGACGGCGGTGGAGTGGGCGCCGCCGACGGCGATCTTGCGCCGCGAAACGGTGCCCGACCTGTGGGAATCCTACTGGCGCGTCGCCCCGACGGTCGAGACGGTTCGCGCCGACGACGAGCACGGGTCGGCGTACGTCTCGTTGCGGTCGCTGGAGGTCCTTCGCGATGCCGCCGCCCTCGGTGTCGAGGGGAGCGGGGCGGACTGGGACCACCTGGCGAAGACCGCGCAGGGCCTCCTGGACGCGCGGCCGACGATGGCGGCCGTCCGCAATCGGGTCAACCGCGTCATGGCCGTCGCGAGCGCCGACAGGTCCCCGGAGGCGGTCGAACGAGCGGCCGGCGATGCCATCGAGGCGGCGCTGGCCGCTGACCGGCGGGCCGCGGAGACGGCGTGTGAACACGTCGCGGGCGAACGCGTCGTCACGCTCTCCCGGTCGGGGACGGTCCTGGAGGCGTTCCGTGCCGGGGCTCCAGAGACGGTCACCGTCGCGGAATCTCGGCCGGGTGGGGAGGGCGTCTCGGTCGCCGAGGAACTCGCCGCGGCGGGCCACGAGGTCACGCTTACGACCGACGCCAATCTCCCGGGCGTGGTCGACGATGCGACCCTGTGTCTGTTCGGCGCCGATACCGTCCTCCCGGACGGCGCGGTCGTGAACAAGGTCGGGAGCCGAGCGCTCGCACTGGCGGCCAGGGATTCCGGGGTCCCCTGTCTCGCCGTCTGTTCGAGCGACAAGATCGCTCCCGACGAGCGCGTCGGTATCGAGCCCGCGGATCCAGCGACCCTGTACGAGGGAGACGCCCCCGTGACCGTGGCGAATCCTACCTTCGAACGCGTTCCGGAGCGATTGCTCGATGGCGTCGTGACCGAGGCGGGCGTCCTCGATGCCGGCCAGATCGAGTCGATGGCGACCGTCCACGCCGCTCGCTCGCGATGGTCGCTCGATGCCCCGTCCGAGGAGTAACCCATTTGGCGACCGGGCGGGTAGACTCGACGGGGCGACGGTGACGAAGCGTTACCCCCACCGAGCCCCGTGTGACGAGGGATTTTCCCCGAGTCGCCCCATCTTCCGCTGCCACAATCTTCAATCGGGAGCGCTGAGTACGGGGCGCCATGGCTCCCGACATCGAGCACCTGGGCATCCACGAGAGCGTCTCTGCGGTCTTCCCACCCGAAGTACTGATGCAGGACCTCGCCGATACCGGCCCGACCGTCTCCGTCGTCGGTGACGACGAGATCGCAGACCTCGAGGCGGTGGTCACCTTCGCCCATCTCGACGCGTACGTCGAGCACCTCGACTGGATCCACTCGATCCAGGCGGGCTACGACCGCTTCCCGCTCGACGACCTCCGCGAGAACGACGTACTCTTGACGAACAGTACCGGCATCCACGGCGAGGCGGTCGGCGAGACCGTGGTGGGGCTCATGGCATCCATCGCGCGGCGTCTGTTCACTTACGTCGAAGCGCAGTCCGACAACGAGTGGGATGCACCGCCCTGGGACGAGCCATTCACCCTCTTCGGCGAGGCGGTCTGTGTGGTCGGCCTGGGGACCCTCGGGCAAGGGGTCGCCCAGCGAGCGGCCGGCTTCGACATGGACGTCACCGGCGTCCGGCGGACGCCGACCCGGGTCTCCCACGTTCCAGAGGTCTACACGCCGAGCGAACTCCACGAGGCCATCGAGGACGCCCGGTTCGTCGTCCTGACCGTCCCCCTCACGGATGCGACGGCGGGCATGTTCGGCCCCGAGGAGTTCGAGGCGATGCGCGAGGACGCCTATCTGGTCAACGTCGCCCGCGGGTCGGTCGTCCAGGAGGACGCCCTCGTCGAGGCACTCGAGGCGGGGAACATAGCGGGTGCCGCACTCGACGTCTTCGAGGAGGAGCCGCTTCCCCGCGAGTCGCCGCTCTGGGACATGGACGAGGTGCTCGTCACCCCACACGTCGCCGCCCGGAAGCGTGGGTACTACGAGGACATCGCTCGCCTCGTCCGGGAGAATCTCCGACTGATCGGCGCGGACGAGGGCCCGGTCAACCGTATAGTCTGATCCGGATTCCGATCACTCGACCGGATCGCTCGGTGGTTCAGTCGTCCGCCCGTCGGGATCCGTCTCCGTCGGTTCCGTCTCCCCAGTTTCCACGGTCTCCGCCTCGGGTTCGGTTCCTTCGGCGACTGCTGCGGATCGGTCCGTGAGTTCTCGGATGACCTGCACCCGACGATAGGGGACGAACAGGCGGTCCTGCTCGCGTTCGATCCAGATGCCGGTGTCGTAGTACATGATATCGGCCGTGTGAACCGGCGAGGTGAGGTCGAGGGGCAATCCCTCGGTGTCGAGGTACACCTCGTAGGTCGGCAGGGATTCTGACATCGGTATCGCCGCCTAACTGTTGGCATTCCAACAGCATAACCCTGGCCCCGTCGGGCGTCGGGTCAGTCCGAGAAGAACTTCTTCAGGTCGTCCCGCTTCGCGGCGTCGAGGTGGTCGTTGACGGCCGCCTCGAGGGACGTGATCTGGCCACGTTTGGCGGTCATGGGAGCGATGGTGTCACGCCACTGGGTCCAGGGTGGGAGCAGGCCGAAGCGGTCCGCGATCTCGTTCAGGCGCTCGTCGCGGTCGTCGACCTTGTCCATCTTGTTGACGGCGATCACCGGCGGGATGTCCAGGTCCCTGAGCAGGTAGTAGAACTCTACGTCGTGGGGGATCTCGTCCTCCCCGGAGTGACGATCGATGATGTCCACCGCGCTCTTCCCGTCGAGAACGATCACGCCGACGAGGATGTTCTCGGCGTACCGCTCCAGGTATCGGACGACGTCGGTCTTGATCTGCTCGCGGCGCTCCTCCGGAACGCCCGACATGAACCCGAAGCCCGGGAGGTCGGTGATGACGAAGTCCTCGCTCGCCCAGTCGTAGTGATTGGGCTCGCGGGTCACCCCTGGTTTCCGACCCGCGTCGAACGAGTGGCCCGTCAACTCCCGCATGAGCGTGGACTTGCCGACGTTCGACCTGCCGACGAGGACCACCTCCGCCTCGCGGTCCGGGCGCGTCTCGAACATACCGGTCGTATCCGCCCAGCGACTTTACGGGTTTCGCGACGGTTCGACCCACTCTGCAGACGAGGGTTCAAATAGCATGGCCGGCCCACCCCGGACCGTGACGTGACCGAGACGGCGGGTCGCCCGAGCGAAATCGGCGACACAGCGACCCGTCGCCGCCGTTAGTGTCGTCTGTTCGCCAGTGACGCCGAGCGCTCCGCCATGCCCCCTCGCGCCTGAACGTTTTTGGGGTCGTGCTGTGAACGGACAGGAGTGCGACTCCTCCAAGTCACGATCCCCACCGGCAAACGGGAGACGGTGTTACGGGTGCTGGAGGACTACGAGATCGACTACGTCGTCACCGAGGAGACGAGCCACCGCGGCTACACCGCCATCGTCTACTTCCCGCTTCCCTCGGCGGCCGTCCAGGACGTCCTCGACGACCTCCAGGACGCCGGGCTCTCCGACGAAGCGTACACGGTCGTCATGGCTGCCGAGACGGTCGTCTCCCGGAAATTCGACAAGTTACAGAAACGGTACGAGGAGGACGAAGACAACGGCGAGCAGGTCGCCCGCGAGGAGCTTCGAGCTACCGCCGAGGACCTCGTCCGGTCGGTGCCGACCTACGTCATCCTCACGGTGGTCAGTGCGGTCATCGCGACGGTGGGCCTCCTTCTCGACTCGCCGGCGGTCGTCGTCGGCTCGATGGTCATCGCGCCACTCATCGGCCCGGCAATGTCCGCCAGCGTCGGTACCGTCGTGGACGATGCAGACCTCGTCGACCGCGGCATCAAACTACAGGTGCTGGGCCTCGTGCTGGCTGTGGTCGCCGCCGCCCTCTTCGCCCTGTTCATCAGGGTCACCTCGCTGGTGCCGCCGGGCCTCGACCCCACCACCATCGGGCAGGTCGAGGCGCGTTTGGCCCCCGACTTCCTCTCGCTGGTCGTCGCCCTCGGTGCGGGTGTCGCGGGAGCGATGAGTCTAACCGCCGGCGTTTCCTCGGCGCTCGTCGGCGTCATGATCGCCGTGGCGTTGATCCCGCCGGCCGCGACGATGGGCATCGGCATCGCGTATGGGCTCCCGGTCGTCGCGCTCTCCTCGGGGGTCTTGACCCTCGTCAACGTCCTCTCCATCAATCTGGCGGCGCTGATCGTCTTCTGGTACGCTGGCTACCGGCCGCACAACTTCCTCCGCCGGGAGGAGGCGTATTCCAAGACGGTCAAACGAGTGGGGGTCCTCGTCGCCGCCATCGCCATCCTGTCGCTGTTTCTCGGTGCGGTCACCTACGACTCGGTCTCGAGTGCCGAAATCGAGCGCCAGATCCACGCCGACATCGACGCGGTGCTCGACGAACCAGCGTTCGAGGAGGTTGTGTTGCTCGACGTCTCGGTTCGCCAGACCGAGCGGGTCATCTTTAGCGAACCCGAGCGCGTAACTGTGACGGTCGGCGTTCCCCCGGGGATGGACCCGCCCGACCTCGCCGACCGACTCGACGACCGGATCGATCGCTCCCTCGAACACGACGTGACCGTCGAGGTCAGGATCGTCCGGACGGTCGTCTCGCAGTGACCGGCTTATCCGTCGAAGGGCAGTTCCGGTTCGTATCCGATGGCCTCGACGAGTGCGTCGAGCACGGCATCGATGCCGTCGCCCGTTTTCTCGCCGTCCGCGTGCTCGGGGATGGTCATGGACAGGTCGGCGTCCACCGCCGTCGAGAGGTCGGCCTTGTTGCAGACGGTCAGGACGGGGACGTCGAATCGCGCCGTGAGTTCCTCGTGGAGCGCCTGCTGATCGGTCAGTTCGTAGCCGCAGGTCTCACTCGCGTCGTAGACGTAGAGCACCACGTCTGCGAGGTGGGTGAGCGCACTCACCGCCTGCGATTCGATGTCGTTGCGGTCCTCGGCGGGGCGGTCGAGGAGCCCCGGCGTGTCGACGAGCTGGTATCGGACGTGGTCGCGTTCCACGTGGCCGATACGGACGCCCTTCGTCGTGAACGGGTAGGCGGCCGTCTCGTTGCGCGCGTTCGTGAGGGCGTTGACGAACGCCGTCTTCCCCACGTTTGGATAGCCGGCCACCACGATGGTCGGCTGATCGGGGCGGATATCGGGGAGGGTCTTGAGCGCGTCGCGGGCCTCGGAGATGACGGCCAGGTCGTCTTCGACCTGGTTCAGCACCGAGCCCATCCGGGCGAACCCCTGTTTACGAATCTTGATGGCGTGGTCGGTGTCGCCGCGGGGCAACTTCCGCATGTACTCCCGGCCGAGGTCGTGGGTCTTCCGGCTCGCCCAGCTCACCTGGGAGAGGTGCTGGCGCAACGCGTCGACGTCGACGATGGCGTCCGCGAGCTCGTAATAAAAGGGGTCGACGGTCTCGAAGTCGGGCCAGGCGGTCACGACGTTCTCCAGGTTGTCCGAGAGGATGTTCGAGGCGGTCTGGAGCATCGACTCCTGGGCCTCGACGCCGTGTTTGGCACGACCGGCGCGGGCCGCTCGCGAGAAGGCCTTATCGAGGAGTTCCTCCGACGTCGGGGTCGTCGGGAGGCCTTCGAATATCATGGACTCGGGTAGGAGACCACGACGGAAAAGCGCACGTATCTCCGCTCGTCGCCCGGCGTCGGTCGGTCATCGCCGGGTTTCGAGCTCGGCGAGGAGGTCCTCCAGGCTCATGTCGTGCATCGAGAGCAGGACGAGCAGGTGGTAGACCAGGTCGGCGGATTCGTGGGCGAGTTCGTCACGCTCGCCGTCTTTGGCGGCCAGCACGACCTCGGTCGTCTCCTCGCCCAGTTTCTCCAGGACGGCGTTCTGTCCCTTCTCGTGGTCGAACAACGAGGCGGTGTAGGAGCTCTCCGGAAGCGTTTCCTTGCGCTCCTCGATCACGGCGAATAGTTCTTCGAGGATATCGCTCATTGCCCCACGACCTCCCTGATGTCCTCCAGGTCCTCGAAGTCCGCTCTGTCGCGACGCGCGTCCTCGAAGACCGCCTCGGCGACCTCGATGCGGGCGCCCGTTCGCGCAGCGAGTGCGAGCGAATCGCTCGGTCGGGCGTCGACGACCACGTCTTCGCGTGGCGTATTGAGATGAAGATCGGCGATAAAGGTCCCATCACGGACTTCGTTCACGACGATCCGGTCGACCCGCCCGCCGAGTTCCTCGACGATGTCGAGGGTCAGGTCGTGCGTGAGGGGGCGACCGATGTCCGCGGCGTCCAAGCCACGGGCGATGCTCACTGCCTCCTCGAATCCGATGAAAATCGGCAGCACGTCGTCGGCGTCCCCGACGTCGAGCAGGACGACCGGCGTCGGTCCGTCCGGCGTGCCCGCCACCCGGACGGCGTCGATGGTCGCGTTCATACGTAGGCGTCGGGCCCGCACTTCAAAAGGTTGCCTTGTCGGCGTCGGATCGAACCTACACGGTGATGGTGAGCAGCCGCACCAGGATGCCGAAGAAGACGCCGAAACCCAGGATCGTCTTCGGGTCGATCTTGATGGTGTTCTGGTTCTCGGCGTCGAAATAGCGGACGAGGCCCGCACTCGACATCAGCCCACCGGAGTTCTGACCGGAGCTCATGAGTACCTCTCGCTCACGCTCGCGCGTAAACCTTTCGACGTCCCGACCGCCGTCCCGGGGACTGGGTGACGGCGGGGCGTGCCGATACGTGAGGAAACTCTTATGCGCGGGCCGTAACTATCGCCAGTAGACTAATGACGGACGTTACCCTCATGGATTTCCACGCCGACTGGTGCGGCCCGTGTAAGACCCAGGATCCGATCATCGAGGAACTGGAGGAGGACTACGGAGACGCGGTGACCTTCGAGTACGTCGACGTCGACGAGGAACCCGACGTCGCCAACGAGTACCAGGTCCGCTCGATTCCGACGATCATCGTCAAGAACGAAGAGCAACTCGTCGACCGCTTCGTCGGTGTGACACAGCGCGATACGCTCGAGGACGCACTCGAGAAGGCCGGCGCCTGATCTCCGCACCCGTCTTACTGGAATTTTACTCCCACGTCGTGGAGGTCGTCGTTGAACGCTCCGAGGTTGACTAGCAGTGGCGTGATGCCCTCGACCTCGGGCGCGTTCGCCAGCCCACCGCCGTCCAGCGGACGGAGTCCGTCGATGCCCGCGGTCAGCTGGGATATCTGTTCTTTGGCGTCCAGGTCGTCCCCGACGAGTACCGTGTCCAGGTCGATCTCGAGGTCGAGGTTGGCCAACCGGTCGGCCGAGAGGTTGTGATAGGCCCCGACGACGGGGACGTCGTCTGGCGCGACGGCCTCGACGAGCTGGGTGACACTCCCCACGTCCGGCGGGTTGTAGTGGAGTCCCGCTTCGTCCCGTGACATGCCCACCGCGGGGGAGACGAGGATGGTGTCCTCGAGGACGTCGGCGACGGTCTCGACCAGGTCGGCGACGTGGTACGGGGGGACCGCCAGGACGACGACGTCGCCCCGGTCGGCCGCCATCTCGTTGGCGAAGCCGGTCACCTTCCGGTCGACGTCGCGACTGGCGAGTTCGGTCTCGTACTCTTCGGCCTTGGTCCGTGCGCGCTCGGGGTCTCGGGATCCGATCACGACCTCGTGGTGAGTGTCGTACGCCCATCGTAGTGCGAGGCCGCCACCGATGTCGCCGGTGCCGCCGAGCAGGGAGATTCGCATACGCCGAACCTGCGTCGGCGGCGAAATAAGCGTTGTTACCCTGCGACGTGTTGCCCGTCGTCGGTGCCTGGTCCTCGATGTCCGCGGATCAGTCCAGGGCCAGGAGTGCCGGCAAATCGTTCACCGAGTCGACGACGGCGTCGGCGCCGGCCTCCTCGTACTTCCGACGGCCGGCCTCGCCGGTCAGTCCGCCGGTCAGCACGCCCACGCCGTAGTAGGTCCGGTCCGGGTCGGCCTCGTTCGCGTTCGTCGCCGTCCGGACGTCGTCCAGCGTGTCGCCGACGAACGCGACTCGCTGGGCGTCACACCGCTCTGCGAGGGTAACGAGCGCCCGCGGGTGCGGTTTTCCCGCCTCCCAGTCGTCCATCGTGAACCGCAAATCGGGGGGAACGTCGAGGCCGACGCGGTCGAGCGCCAGCAGCGCCTCCGCCTCGGGCCGACCGGTCAAGACGGCGACGGGGAACGCCTCGGTGAGCACATCGATGGTCGCCGCCTCGACCAGGACGGGTTCGTCGTCGATGTAGCCCCGCGTTTCCATCGTCGCCGGTTCGCCTTCGATCTCCTCGTATCGATCGCTTCCCAGGTAGAACTGCTGGAAGACCTCGCGCAGGCGGTCTGGGTCCCACTGTCCGAGGACGCGCTCGGCGGCCCCCGCTTCGAGTTCCTCACGGACGACGGTCTTCGCCCCGTCCAATCCGCCACCGGCGTCGGCGATGGCACTGGTGAACTCCTCGAGGTCGAGGGAGAGTCCCGCTCGCCGGGCGAGCACGAAGAGCGTGGCGGCGTCCGTCAACGTCCAGTCGTTGTTGAAGCCGCCGGCGTCCTTGAACGCCTGGACCCCGGCCTTCGGGATGGTCTCGCCGTAGACGGTCTCGACGCTCTCGACGATGGTCCGGCGATAGGAGTCCGCGACGTCCACGAGCACCCCGTCGACGTCGAGGACGACGGCATCGACCTGCATACCAGAAGAAACGCCCAGACTGGTCTAATCAGTTGTGGCTCGCGACGAACAGCGTGCCCTCGGCCACGGACCGCGGCTCGGCGGGGACGAGCGCGGGGTCCCCGCCCAGCGTCGTGAACAGCAGGTCCGCCTCGACCGTCCTCGCCACCCGCCAGACGTGTCGCTGGAGTTCCGGGGGGAGTCGCAGGGCGTAGATGGCGTCGGCGTCCTCGTAGTCTTCAGTGTCGGGTGCGGTGACGTCGTCGAGGACGAAGGTGACCCCCGCGGGGACGTCCCGCTGGACGACGTCGGTCGCGAGGACGGTGACACCCCGCCCGGCGAGATCGCGGGCGACGTCGGTTCGGTTCCCGATGCCGACCTCCACGACGCGCTCGTAGTCGGCGAGCACGTCGACGGTGGCTGGCGGGTCTGCTGGTTCCACGGCGGGATGTTTATTGCCGACGGGAAGTAAGTGCTGCTCATGCGGATCGACATCGTCCCCGTCGGGGACGTCGCACCTCGCGTCAAGCGGGAGGCGTCGACGGCCATTCGCTCCGTCTACGAGGGTGACGTGACGGTCGTGGATGCCCAGCCGGTCCCCGAATCGGCGTACGACGCCGGGCGCGACCAGTACCTCGCAGAGGAGTTCATCGAAGTGGCCTCCTCGGCGGGACGGGGGGAGAAATCCGTCGCCATCACGCCGAAGGATCTCTACTACCGTCGCCGCAACTACGTCTTCGGGCTCGCCTACCTCGACGGTCGCAGCTGTGTCGTCTCGACGTATCGGTTGCAGACGTCCTCCGACGGTGGTTTCTCCGACCGCTCGGCGAGCGACGTCTTCGCGGACCGCGTCCGCAAGGAGGTCGTCCACGAGGTGGGCCACACCCTGGGCCTCGAACACTGCGATAACAACCGCTGTGCGATGAACTTCTCGCCGACCGTGCGGGAGGTCGACCGCAAAGAACAGCACCTGTGTGGCACCTGCCAGCGCCGCGTCTTCTGACGGCCCCCTCGGACCTGTCCAGCAATGGCGGCCGTCACTCCACGGGCAATGGATGATTCCAGACCATAGCCGATGGGCCGTCGGCGAGTGTCCCACCTGGCACCTGGGAATTAAGGGGCCTTCCGCCTTCTACTATCACGGATAACGATGACAAACCACCATACGACGGGTGATGGCGGGTCCATCGAGTCCCGTCTCACCGAGCAGGAGTACTTCCGACCACCGCCGGAGTTCGTCGGGCAGGCGAACGTCACTGACTCGTCCATCTACGACCGGTTCGAGGAGAACTGGCCGGCGGCGTACGAGGAGTTCGCCGAGTTACTGGACTGGGCCGAACGCTGGGACCAGGTCCTCGACGACTCGAACCCGCCCTTCTACGAGTGGTTCACCGGTGGGAAACTGAACGCGTCGTACCAGGCGGTGGACCGTCATCTCCCGGAGCGAAAGGACCAGACGGCCATCCTCTGGGAGGGAGAACACGGCACCACCGAGCGCATCGCCTACCAGGACCTCTATCGACGGGTCAACGAAATGGCCGCCGTCTTCCGGGAGGTGGGGGTCGCCGAGGACGACATCGTCACGATGCACATGCCGATGGTGCCGGGCCTCCCCATCTCGATGCTGGCCGCGGCCCGCATCGGTGCACCGCACTCCGAGGTGTTCGCCGGCTTCTCCGCGCAGGCGCTCGCCGACCGCATCGACGACGCCGGATCGGACGTCGTCGTCACCATCGATGGCTACTACCGTCGCGGCGAGTTCCTCGACCACAAGGAGAAGGCCGACAAGGCGCTCGAACTCGCCGAGTCGGACCCCGAGACGGTCCTGTTGTTCACGCGCGAGGACGAACTCCACGAGGACGTCTCCATCGACAGCGACGACCCGTACGTCCTGGTCGACGAGGTCCTCCAGGACAAGCAGGGTGTCTCGGTCGAACCGGTCGCTCGTGACGCCGAGGACCCGCTATTTTTGATGTACACGTCCGGGACGACGGGACAGCCGAAGGGAACCCAGCATCGGACCGGGGGGTACATGGCCTACGTCACGGCCACCTCGAAGTACGTCCTCGACATCGAACCGGCGGACACCTACTGGTGTTCGGCCGACATCGGGTGGATCACGGGCCACTCCTACATCGTCTACGGGCCGCTCTCGCTCGGCACGACGACCGTGATGTACGAAGGGGCGCCGGACTTCCCGCACAAGGGTCGTCTCTGGGAGATGGCCGAGAAGTACGACGTCGACATCTTCCACACCTCGCCGACCGCCGTGCGGATGTTCATGAAGTGGGGCGAGGAGATCCCCCGGCAGTACGACTTCGACTTCCGCCATCTGACCACCGTCGGCGAGCCGATCCAGCCGGAGGCCTGGCTCTGGTACTACGAACACATCGGCGGGGGCGACGCGGTCATCGTCGACACCTGGTGGCAGACCGAGACCGGTGGTCATCTCATCACCAACCTCCCGGCGTTGAAAGACATGAAACCCGGTAGTGCGGGGTTCGCGGTACCGGGTATCGAACCGGCCATCCTCGACGACCAGGGCAACGAGATCGACCCGGCGACCGGACAGGCCGGCAATCTCGTCATCACGAAGCCCTGGCCCGGGATGCTCCAGACGGTCTACGGGAACGACGAGCGGTTCATCGACGAGTACTGGCGTGCCTTCTCCGATACGTCCAGTGACGACCCCGAGGACTGGGTCTACAGGGCTGGCGACGGTGCCGTCCACGAGCGCGATGGCTACTGGCGGATCCTCGGGCGCCTCGACGACGTGATGAACGTCGCCGGACACCGCCTGGGGACGATGGAACTGGAGAGCGCCGTCGCCGAGGTGAGCGACGTGGCGGAGGCGGCCGTCGCCGGCCGCGACGACCCGGAGAAGGGGACCGTTCCGGACATCTACGTGACGCTCCGCGAAGGCGTCGACCCTGGCGAGGACGTCCGGGATCGCGTCGTCGGTGCCATCGAAGCAGAGATCGGGACGTTCGCTCGTCCGGCCAACGTCTGGTTCGTCGACGAACTACCCAAGACCCGCTCGGGGAAGATCATGCGTCGCCTCCTGGAGGACATCTCGAACGACGAACAGCTCGGGAACACGACCACGCTGCGCGACCCGAGCGTCCCCGAGGATATCCGCCGACAGGTCCAGGACTGATTCGGCACTGCCCACGACCGTCCTGGCACCGTCGAGCAGCGGGCGCCGTCCCCTGCTCAGTGCTGGACGCTCTCGATGAGCGTATACTGATTCGACTCCTCGTCCGTGAGTCTACGCGGATACCCACCGACCGTGACGATGAAATCTCCTGCGTGCTGGAAGCGGGCGAGAAGGAGGTAGATTGGAACGTCCTGGTTCTGGACGGTCGTCGTCGCCTCGTAGCGGTCGACGGTGACGGTCTTTCCGAGCGTCTGTACTTCCGTCGAACTCATACTCTCGCCGACAGACATCCCGTCGTATCTGGAGGCCAGCTGCCGGAGGAGTTCTCTGTTCGACATTTCGCCGACGGGATTGACGGTCCGGCCCGCGAACTCGATCTGTGGGGTGGTGAACACCGCGAACATCGCCGCTCGTATCGAACCCAGCGGCCCGAAGTCGACGTCCTTCTCGTAGGCTCTGAGATGGTTGGTGACCGAAACCTCCCGGGTCTGTCCCGCAACGGTGAACTCCTCGTTCACCGACGGCGACTCCTCGGTCACCAGCTCGTAGCCCGTCGATTCGAGTGCCGATTCCCCAACGGATGCCGGTTCAGCCGTAAATTCCAGCGGTTCGTCGCCAGTGAGGACGCCGACACAGCCGGCGGTCGCGGTCAGCCCTGCGGCGACGCCACCGAGCATCGCCCGTCGAGTGAGCATTGTCATCGGGGTATGCAAGGAACCCAGGGGTGATTAATCGTCGCGTTCGTTCACCCGGATTCAGCCGAATGAGGGACCTATTACGGCGAATTCCGCCCACTATCGCCGGCCGAGCCCCACGGCGGTCAGCCGGTGTAGTAGTACTCGCCGTCGCGTTTCTGTTGGCGATCAAGCTGGCTCCCCGGCTTGTTGATCCGGGGCCGACCGAGGCGTTCGTCGCGACGGAAGGTGACGTCGAGGTTCGCCAGGAACTCGTTCATCCCGGAGCGCATCGACTGCGGTCGGCTGGCGTGCCCGTGGGCGGCGGGTTCGCCGTCGAAGACCAGCAGCCGGTCGGCGAGCAGGTCGACGACGTAGATGTCGTGGTCGATGACCATGACGGTGGTCTCGTGGTTCTCGGCGTACCGGCGGATGGCGCGGGTCGCGAGCACCCGCTGTTCGACGTCGAGATGCGCGGACGGTTCGTCGAGGAGATAGAGGTCCGCGTCGCGGGAGAGCGTTGCGGCGATGGCGACGCGCTGGCGTTCCCCGCCGGAGAGGTCGGTGAGCAACTGGTCCATGATGCGCTCCAACTGGAGGGGCTGGGCGATCTCGGTGTTCCAGTACGACGTCCCGAAGTCGTCGGCGATCCGGTTGAGGAAGCCGGCCACCGGGACGTGTTCGTCGGCCTCGACGTACTGTGGTTTGTAGGCGATCTCGAGGTCCATCCCGAGTTCGCCGCCGTCGGGTTCGAGCTGGCCCGCGAGCAACTTCGCGAAGGTGGACTTCCCGATGCCGTTCGGCCCGACGATGCCCAGAACCTCGTTGCGATGGACCGCGCCGCCGTCGACGGTCAGGGAGAACTCCCCCTCGCCGTAGGACTTCGACATGTCCGGGTACTCGACGAGGACGTCGGCGTTCTCGATGGGGCGCGGCGCGTGCGCCTCGAACTGGATGGCCTCGGGACGGATGCGCATGTTCTCCGCGGTGAGGTATCCCTCGAGGTACTCGTTGATACCGACCCTGACCGACTTCGGCGGCGTGACGACGCCGAAGACCGAGGGCTGCCCGTAGCCGACGTGCAGCGAGTCGGCGAGCAGGTCGAGGATGGCGAGGTCGTGTTCGACGACGAGCATCGCGCGATCCTCCTCGACGGCCAGTTCGCGGATGAGACGGGCGGCGGTGACTCGCTGACTGATGTCCAGGTAGGGGGTCACCTCGTCGAGGAAGTAGAAGTCCGCGTCCCTGGCCAACGCGGCCGCCAGGGCGACTCGCTGGAGTTCCCCACCCGACAGGTTCTCGATGGCCTGGTCCATCACCGGATCGATGCCGAGTCGCGTGACGATGTCCTCGAGGGCGCCCCGTTCGTCGGTACTGGCCAGCAGCTCGCGGGTCGTGCCGTCGAACTGGGCGGGGATCTGGTCGACGTACTGCGGTTTGCGGGCGACCGTGATGTCGCCGTCGCGGACGCCCTCGAGGTAGTCCTGGAGTTCGGTCCCGCGGTACTCGTCGATGACCTCCTCCCAGGAGGGCGGGTCGGCGTGCTGGCCCAGGTTGGGGACCATCTCGCCCGCGAGGGCGTGGACCGCGGTCGACTTCCCGATGCCGTTCGGCCCCAGAAAGCCCGTGACCTTGCCAGTCTCGGGGATCGGTAGCCCGTAGAGCGCGAAGGAGTTGTCGCCGTAGCGATGGGTCGGGTCCTCCTCGAGTTCCTGGGGCAGGTTGATGATCTCGATGGCGTCGAAGGGGCACTTCTCGACGCAGATGCCACAGGTCTCGCCCAGGCAGATCTCCTCGGAGATGCGAACCTGGTCGGGTTCGCCCTCGAAGGGTTCCTCGTCCTCGTAGTGTTCATCGCGAGTGACGATGCAGTCCTTGCCGGTGCGATTCGGGGGACAGAAGTTCACGCACTCGTAGTTACACCGGTCGGGCTGACAGCGGTCCAGGTCGACTACGGCGATGCTGTCGTCGGCCATCCTATCACACGCCGCTGGTGAGCAGGATGCCCCACGTGACGAACCACAGGGCGAACGTCATGAAGATGACGTAGATGTGGTCTTTCGCGCCGAACTCGCTCACGTCGATGCCGACGACCCGCATCACGCCGAGTTCGACGACCGACGCGGCGAACACGATGACCAGGCCCAGGGAGTCCGTCGGACCGCTCGCGAGCATCGCGGCGGCCACGCCGGCCCCCACGCCACCCAGGGACGCGATGGTCGTGACCGCCACGCTCCGCGTGTGGCCGGCCATCCGGTTCGCTGTCTCAGTAGCCATACGGACGTTTCTGTGGTGGTCGGGCAAAAGCCGTTCGTTCCGCCGACAGCCGTCGTCCCGGCTCGTCTGTCGTTCCCACACGTTTTATGCCCGTGCACTGTCTCGTTTCGTAACGATGGACGGAAACGATTGCCTGTCGGAACTGCCGCCCAGCGCCAAACTCGTCTACAAGGTGTTGCAGTACGACGGCCCACTCACCCAGAAGCAGCTCGTCGAAGAGACGATGCTCTCCGCCCGAACCGTCCGTTATGCCCTGGAGCGACTCCAAGACTGCGGCAGCGTCGAAGAGGGGATCTACTTCGCGGATGCCCGCCAGAGCCTCTACGAACTGTCCTGTGCTACTCCGTCCGAGGACGACCAGGAGGAGGGCGACGCCTCGGACGACGACGGACAGACACACGAAGCCGACGCCGTCTGACCGATCGTCGTCATTCGTTCGTCATCGCCGTCTCGGCTCACTCGACGGTGATCATCGTCTCTCTGTCGATCGCTCGCTCGAGTTCCTCGGCGATGGCGCTCCCGCGCGAGACCTTGATGTCGCCGCCACGGCCCACCGTCGCGGTGAAGAGGTACTCGCCGTCGGCCTGGACCTCGACGGTCTCGCCGGCGCGGGACCCGTCGACCGGGATGATGACGTGCCGCGAGGTGATCTCCGGCGTGACGATCTCGCCACCGGCGCCGCCGGTTCCACCGCCCCCACCGCCACCCGACGGACCCCCGCCGCTCCCGTAGGCGGGATGTTCGTCGAGGGTCCTGACGTCGATGGTGATCCCCAGTCGGTCCTCGATGTCGCTGATCCGGCCGCCCCCCTTCCCGATGACGTGGGAGATGTCGTCCTCGCTGACGTAGACGACCGCCTGATTCGGATTCCGGATCTCGACCTCGACGGGCCCCCGCGTCGCGGCCTGTATCTCGCGTTCGACCTCGTTCTTCGCGAGTCTATCTACGCCACTCTCCTCGGTGGCGTCACCGGTCTCCTCCAGGGGGACCGTGACGACCTGGCGGTTGAACGTGTATATCTCGTAGGCCGGGCGCTGGGTCTCGAAGTCCCGGACCACGATGACCGGTCGGGCGAGGTCCTGTTCCATGAGTCCCTCGGGGACCTTCACCTCGGTGACGACGTCGTAGATGGTCTGGACCTGGCCGGCCTCGATGAAGACGACGGTATCGACGATCTGGGGGATCATCCCGAGTTCGACACGACCGACCAGTCGCTGGAGGGCGTCGATGGGCCGGGTCGCGTGGACGACACCGACCATGCCGACGCCGGCGAGGCGCATGTCGGCGAAGACCTCGAAGTCGTCGGTCTTGCGCACCTCGTCGTAGATGGTGTAATCGGGGCGGACCATCAACAGCGAGTCGGCGGTCTTCTCCATGGTGCCCGCGAGTTCGGTGTACTGGGTGATCTCCGGGCCGACCTGGAGGTCGCGCGGTTTCTCCATGGTCTTCACGACGTTGCCGGCGTCGTCGAGGAACTCGGCGACGGCCTGGGCGAACGTCGACTTCCCCGCGCCCGGTGCCCCGGCGACGAGCACCCCCCGGTCGCGCTCTTTCAGCCGGGACTGGAGCTCCTCGACGTGGTCGTAGTCGTCCATCGTCGTCTTGACGATGGGGCGGACCGCCGTGATCTCGATGCCGTCGGAGAAGGGCGGTTCCGCGATGGCGATCCGCATGTCGCGGATCTGGGCGATGATCATCCCCTCCTCGCGCAACTCGATGAAAGCGTCCTCGCCGCGTTTGCCGGTGTCGATGATCTCGGAGGCGAACTCCTTCAGTCGGTCCGCGTCCAGGGGTTCGTCGCCGATGGCCTCGTAGGAGATGTTCCCGACGTCGCCGCGTTTGGCCATCGGGACGACGCCGACTTTGAGGTGGACGGACATCGTCGTGTCGTCGAAGAAGTCCTCGATGCCGAGGCGACCGCGTTCGCGGTCCTTCGGCTCGAGGTACTCGACGGTCAGTCCTTTCCCGCGACCGACCTCGGCCTGGACGATGTCGCTCGTGACGAAGGTGGCGTCGTACTCGACCGCCACCTCGCGGATGACCGCGTCGATGGCCCCCTCGCTCGCCCGCTGGATCTCTGCTTCGCTGGCCCGTCCACCGACGTACTCGACCTCGATCTCCCCGTCGGCGTCCAGGTCGGCGAGACGCTGTAGCTCCTCGATGCCGTCCCACCCGATGTCGCGTCCCCGGTTGGCCTGCGATTCGATCTCGCCGATGACTGCCTCGGGGAGGTAGATGGTGGCCCCGGCGTACTCGCCGTCGACCACCTTCTCGGAGATGCGGCCGTCGACGACCACGCTCGTGTCCGGGACGATCTTCATACGATACACTACGGACGGCCACTAAAAAAGGGTGTTCACCCCGCCCCGTCGTGGACGTATTTCTGGCAGGTGGGGTTGCGGTCCCACCGGTTTTACGGGGTCACGGGCGGACTCCTCAGTCATGACCGACCTCCGCGACCTGACCGCCACCCTCGTCTCGATTCCGAGCCACGAGGACGCGACCGCCGCCGGCGACGCCATCGCATCGTGGCTTCGCGCGGAGACCGACGCGCGAGTGACGAGCGACGACGCCGGCAACGTCATCGCGAGACGCGGGACCGGCCCGTCCCTCGCGCTCGTCGGGCATCACGACGTCGTTCCACCGGCGGATTCCCAGGTGGACGGCGACGAGTACGTCGTCGAGGAGCGCGACGGTCGGCTCTACGGTCGCGGAACCGCGGACATGAAAGGCGCGCTGGCTGCGATGCTCCTGGCCTTCCGGGACGCCGAGCCAGCGGGCGAACTCGTCTTCGCGAGTTTCGTCGGCGAGGAGGACGGCGGCGTCGGTGCCCGGGCCGCCATCGACGCCGGGTTCGCCCCCGACTATGCTGTCGTCGGGGAGGGATCGATGGGCTATTCGGCCCCTGGTGTTCTCGACGTAGCCGTCGCTCACAAGGGGCGCCGTGGGAGCACGGTCGTAGCCAGCGGAACCTCGGCCCACGCCTCCGAGCCGGAGACGGGCGAGAACGCCGTCTACCGGGCGACCGATGCGGTCGCCGTCATCCGCGACCTCTCGGCCCCCGAGACGACCGTCATGGGGGAGACAACCACCGGCAGTCTGGCGGTCACCGGTATCGAGGGTGGGACTGCGTGGAACGTGATACCGGACGCCTGCGAGGTCACCGTCGACGAGCGGACCGTGCCGGGTGACAGAGCCCCCCTGGAGCAGGTCGAGGAGATTCCCGGCGTCGAGTGGCGCGTCGACCAGGACCTGCCACCCATGCGGTGTGACGATTCGGACTTCGCGGCGGCGGTCGTCTCGGCGGCCGACGACGTCCAGGAATCGACGCCCGAGGCGGTCGTCAAACCCCACGCGACCGACGCGGGGTGGCTGGCGGCGGCCGGAACGAGCACGGTGGTCTGTGGCCCGGCCGAACCGGGGGAGGCGCACACCGAAGCGGAGAGCGTCTCGCTCGCGGTGCTGGACCGCGTTCGTCGGTGCTACGAGACCGTCGCGACGTCCTGGCCGGCCGAGGACGGGTGACGGTCCGGCCGGGACGAAAAACGCGAGGGTTGATGGGTGGAGCGCCCCGAGTGAGACGTATGCCCGACGACCCACCCGCCGCCTACGACGAATTGCTCGACCGATACGAACGGATCGTCAACGTCGGGAATGCGCGCGGTCTATTGAGCTGGGACCAGCAAGTGATGATGCCCGAGGGCGGGACGCCGGCCCGCTCGAAACAGCTCTCGACGCTCTCTTCGCTCTCCCACGACCTCCTGACCGACGACCGCGTCGGCGAACTCCTCGACGACCTCGAGGACGCGGACCTCACCGTCGAGCAGGCGGGTGCGGTCCGAGAGATACGCCGCGAGTACCGACGCGAGACGCGCGTCCCCCGCGACCTCGTCGAACGCATCTCGGAGGCGGCGAGCGAGGCGCTCCCGGTCTGGGAGTCCGCCCGGGCCGAGGACGACTGGGACGCCTTCGCGCCGGCGCTCGAGGACCTCATCGAACTCAAGCGGGAGTACGCCGCCCACATCGACCCGGACCGTGACCCGTATGCCGTCCTCTTCGAGGACTACGAACCGTATCTCGGCCTCGAGACCGCCGAGCGAATCCTCGGACAACTCGCGGCGGAACTCCCCCCGCTCATCGACGATATCCGCGAGAGCGACGTGGACCTCCCGAGGCCGTTCGCGGGCGAGTTCGATCCGGCGACCCAGGAGGACCTGGCCCGCGACGTCCTCGACGCCCTCGGCTACGACTGGGAGCGTGGCCGACTCGATACCTCGACACACCCCTTCTCGATGGGCACCCAGTTCGACGCCCGGGTGACGACGCGGTTCTCACCGGACGACCCGCTCGACTCGCTGTACAGCACCATCCACGAGTTCGGACACGCGAGGTACACCCTCGGACTGCCCCAGGACCAGTACGGGACGCCGCTGGGCCAGCCCCGGGACATGACCGTCCACGAGTCACAATCCAGGCTGTGGGAGAACCACGTCGGCCGCTCGCGGGCCTTCTGGGCGCATTTCCTGCCGGCCCTCGTCGATCGGTTCCCGGATCTGGCGGGGGTCGACGTCGACGATCTCTACGCCGCCGCCAACCGGGTGGACCCGGACAACGTCATCCGCGTGGAGGCGGACGAACTGACCTACCACATGCACATCGTCCTCCGCTTCGAGATCGAGCGCGACCTGATCGCGGGCAACCTGGCCGTCGAGGACGTTCCGCAGGTGTGGAACGACAAGATGGCGGAGTACCTCGGCGTCAGACCCGAGACGGACAGCGAGGGCGCCCTGCAGGACATCCACTGGAGTCACGGCAACTTCGGGTACTTCCCGACGTACTCGATGGGAAGTGTCCTCTCCGCCCAGCTGTACGCGGCCGCGGACGAAGCCATCGACGACCTCGATGAGCACCTCGCCGCCGGCGAGTTCGAACCGCTGGGGGACTGGCTCACCACCCAGGTTCACCGACACGGTTCGCGCATGACCACCGACGACCTCGTGAAATCGGCGACCGGCGAGTCGTACGCGGCCGATCACTTCCTCGCGTACGTCACCGAGAAGTACGGCGAGCTGTACGATCTGTAACGATCCTGGCTCCGAGGTGGCTACCGATCGCTTACCATGTGAGGGGCTGTCGTACCGGAAGGAATATAGTGTGCCACGTAATACCATAGCCCGTATGGCGACTGCAGACACTTCGGACGACGCTGTCCTGGACCAGTTCCTCGAGAACAACGGCCACACGACTGCAGCATGGGACCGAAGCTATAACAAAAAGCAGTGTCCGGAGTGTGGCGGAATCCACGACGTAGACGCCATGCGCTGTTCGGTCTGTGGCTGGTCGCCGTAGGACCGATACAGCGTTCGGGGACTCTCCCCGTTTTTTCACAGACTCCCCCGAAAGCGACGCGTCCGGCAGCCAGGAGCGTGTCGCGGCTCAGAATGCGGTAATGACGACGACGCCGAAAACGATGAGGGCGGCTCCCAGGACCACCTGGCGAGTGACCTGTTCGAGGTCCCGCAGGAGGACCGCCGCGAAGAGCGTGGTGAACAGCGGCGCCGTCGCCGACAGCGGATCGACGATGGCGACCCGCTCGGCCTGGAGTGCGGCGAACAGCGAGAGCAACGCGACGGCCGTGAGCGTTCCGCTGCCCGCGAAGTACGCGTAGGTCTTTCGCGGTGCGTACAGGACGTCCCGGCGACCGGCGACCACCGCGAACGTCCCCAGTGCGACCATCCCGCCGAACTCGTTCAGCGCCACGGCCTCCAGCAGGCTGACGTCGGGAAAGCTCACCAGCCCGTACCGCCGGGCCACGTTCCCGATGGCGAATAAGAGCGCTGCGAGCAGCGGGTAGAGCAGATCCGCTCGTTCCCAGCCCGTGATATCGCCACCCTTCGAGAGGGTGAGGGCCACCAGCCCGGTGACCACGACCAGGATACCGATGGCGGTGTGGAGACCGACGCTCTCACCCAGCAAGAAGACGGCGAGGATGGTGGCAAAGAGTGGCCGGATGGAGACGGCCGCGGTGTTGATCGCGGCCCCAACCCGGTCGACCCCCGTGAAGATCGCGAGGCGGCCGAGGGCGGTCCCGACGACGCCTGCCAGGACGAATAGGGCGATGGCCGCGAGTGGCAGGTCGACGAATATCTCGGTGCCCCGGGTGGCCAGGAGGACGAGGAGGTACAGCGTCGTGTCCACGGCGACGACGACCAGGGAGGCCTGTAAGGACGATCCGCCACCGGCCATGCCGCGTTTCGAGAGGATCGGGGTGAACCCCCAGATGACGGCCGGGAGAAGTGCGAGCGCGTAGATGGTGGCGGCGGTCATGCGTGGTCGGTGTGCCCGACGACCCCATAGTCTTCTCGATTGACGCATCCGGCACATCTAAGATGGATGGCATCAAACGGCCAGACGAACGCATGCCGGAGTGCCAAAACTGTGGCTCTTTTGTAACCGATGCGTACGTCCGGGTCTTCACGCCGGACGGGGTGACCCAACCGCGGGTATGTCCGAACTGCGAGGACAAGATCCGCGACGGGGCGGACGTGCGGGAGGCACGTTCGACGCGGCGGTCCTGACCGACGATCCGTCGATTCCAGTCGCTCGTCCCGGGCGGCGTTCGACGCGACGGCCCGGCGAGGACGGGGCTGGATCCGCGTCGAACCCCTAGCGCTGGCTTTTCAGGTTGTTTATAGGGTTTCGGCCCCAGTAACTGGACAATGACTGAAACGGACCCGGAGGTTACGCGCCTCTTCGGGGGACCAGGGAGCGGGAAGACGACAGCACTGCTGGACCGAGTCGACCAACTCCTCGAACGGGACGACGTCGCGGTCGAGGACATCCTCGTCGTCTCGTACACCCGGGCGGCCGCGGCCGAGGTCCGCGAGCGGCTCGCAGACCGTCTCGACATGAACCCGCGAGCGCTTCGCGGGAACGTCTCGACGATGCACGCGAAGGCCTACGACCTGCTCAACCTCTCGCGGGGCGACGTGGTGGGGGAGAACGACAAGGAGGAGTTCTGCGAGGAGTTCGGCCTGCCCTACGAGGACGAGTATGCATCCGGATCCCGCCGCACGGCCCGTTCGACGACCCTTGGGAACAAGATCATCGCGACGAGCCAGTGGCTCCAGCGGACCCAGCGCGACGTCGCCGACTGGTACGACGTCCCGTTCCGCTGGAACGACGAGGAGGTTCGCCTCCCACCGGAGATCGACGAGAACGCCCAGGTCGGGAACAAGTACACGCCCACCTGGCCGACCAGCGACGACCGTTTCGACATCCCCGAGGCCATCCGTGGGTGGCGCTCCTACAAGGGCCAACACGGCCTCGTCGGCTTCGCCGACATGCTCGAGCGGGTACAGCAACGTTCACTCGTCCCCCGGGTCGACCACCTGGTCATCGACGAATTCCAGGACATCACCCAGCTGCAGTACGCGGTCTACGACGAGTGGAAACCACACATGGAGACGGTGTTCATCGCGGGCGACGACGACCAGGTCGTCTACGCCTGGCAGGGTGCCGACCCGAAACTCCTCCTCGACGAGGTGACCGACGAGGACGTCATCCTCGAGAACTCCTACCGGCTCCCCTCCCACGTGCTCGACGTCGTCAACCGCGAGGTCGCCCACATCGAGGAACGCCAGGACAAGGATCTCCGTCCGCGCAAGGAGGGCGGGGCCGTCGAGGCGGTCGAGAGCCCTTCGGTCCTCGACCTCGTTCGGAACGTGCGGAGTACGATCCGCGATTCCGAAGACGACTCGGTGATGGTGCTCTTCCGGGCCCGGTATCAGCTCTTCGAGTTCGTCGACGAGTTCATCGGCGAGGGAATCCCGTTCAAGGCACTCACCGACCAGCGGTTGTGGACCGACCGCCTCCAGCAGTACATCTCGGCCGTCGAAGCCCTCGACCGGGACGAACCCATCGACGGTCTCGAGACGCGCCGACTCGTCGACATGCTGCAGTCCTCCGCCTTCGGGACGAACGAGCGGTCGGCGTTCCGCGACTATCTCGACGACCGCGAAGAGGCCGCCGGCGAGGACGTCGACCTCACCGAGATCGAGGTCGACCCCGAAACGATCCGCGAGTACGCCCCCTTCGTCCCGGCACCGGCGTCGGCGGCGGACATGCTCCGGAAGGTGACCCGGTACCAGCGGCGGAGCGTGGACGCCTACTTCCGCGGCGACTACCAGCACGTCGACCCGGACCGGGTTCGCGTGGGCACCATCCACAGCGCCAAGGGCCGCGAGGCCGACCACGTCTTTCTGGCGACCGACCTCACCGAGAAGGTCGTCGAGCAGATGGTCGCGACGGCGACCGACCGCGAGATTCCCGCGGGCGTCGAGTTCACCCGCCAGTCCTCCCCGGTCCCCGTCCTCACCGACAACGAACGCCGGGTCTTCTACGTCGGGATGAGTCGCGCCCGCGAGCGTCTCGTGTTGCTCCAGAACCTCATCGACGGCGCCCCGACCCTCCCCATCGACGTCCTGCTCTACGGCAAACCCACCGGGAACACCCTCGAGGAGTCCCTGGCCGGCGAAGAGAGCGTCACCATCCTGCAGTAGTCCCGTCAACGAGAAATCCGGTACGTCTTTGCGCGGTCGCCCGGTAGTCGAGCGTATGTTCACCGGCATCGTCGAGGAGACCGGCATCGTCGAGTCAGTGACGGACGACGAGGGCGGACGACGACTCCGCATCGCGACCGAGGGGATGACCGACTTCGAAGCCGGCGAGAGCGTCGGCGTCAGCGGCGTCTGTCTCACCGTCGAGGAGTCCGGCGACCGCTGGTTCTCCGTGTTCACGGCGGCGGAGACGCTGGCGAAGACGACCCTCGACCAGGTACAGGAGGGTGATGGCGTCAACCTGGAACGACCGATGCCGGCCGACGGCCGCTTCGACGGTCACATCGTCCAGGGCCACGTCGACACCACGACCGAGGTCGTGGACGTGGAGTCCGTCGGCGAGGACTGGACGTTCACGTTCGCGCTCCCAGAGGGCTACGAGCGCTACCTCGCGCCAAAGGGCTCGGTGGCTCTCGACGGCATCAGCCTGACCGTCGCCGACCTCGACGACGACGCCGGCACCTTCTCCGTCGCCATCATTCCGACGACGTACGAGGAGACGACCCTCGGCGAGCGAGACCCGGGCGAGGCGGTCAACGTCGAGGTGGACGTCATCGCGAAGTACGTCGAACGAATGGCCGAGGTCGCGTAGGCCGACACCACGCGGCTCTCAGTCCGATTCGTCAGTCGACGGCGGTTCGCTGGCCCGTTCGCTTTCTATCGACCGTGGTTCGCCGACGATGGATCTATCTATGGCCGTCGGTTCGCCGGCCGAGGAACCTTCCCTCGACGACTGTTCCCCGGCCGTGGACCCCTCGGTCGACGTCCCGCCGCCGGTGGCCGCCGCGGCATCGGCGGTGGAACCGTCGAACCGTCCGTAGAAGGCCGCGGCACCCGTCTCTCGGAACGCTCGGGCGTACGACCGGAGTTTCACGACGAGCGCGAACAGGACGACGGCGTCGAAGACGACGACGAAGGCGATGAACCCGATAGCCGGCGGGATGGCGACGACCGGGGAGAGTACCGCGAGACCAGTCCCCAGATTCGAGACGAGAACGTTGTACGTTCCGTGGATGAACGCCGCGATCAGCAGCCCCTTCACGACGATGGGCCCACGGTTCGCCGGGTTGAACTTCGCCAGGCCCAGGTAGTAGCCCGCGATGGCGGAGTAGATGACGTGGCCAGGACCCGCGAAGGTTCGGACGGCGGCCGTCTGGAGGGTGGCGACGAGTGGCGTCTCGCCCCCGATCGCCGCGGTCTGGAAGTACTGCTGGGTGATGTAGAGGGTGTTCTCGATGGCTGCGAAGCCGAGGCCCGCGACGGCGCCGTAGACGGCACCGTCGACGACCGCGGCGAACTCCGTCTGGCGATAGCCGTACATTCTGACCGCGAGCAGCTTCACCGTCTCCTCGACCGGCGCGACCACGAGATAGAAAAAGAGGACCAGTCCGATCGAGCCGAACGCCGCGAAAGTACCCTCCAGGGAGGAGTTCGCGACGGCCGCGAAACTGGCGAAGAGGATGCCAAGCAGGAACGTGATGGCGAGTGAGTCCAGCGGCTGGGCCATCGTCACGTCCGAGCGCCAGACGTAGAAGGCGATGACCAGCGCGGGGACGATGGAGGCGACGATGTAGGCGCCGACGATCGGGTCGCGTTGCAGTGCGGCGACGGTCAGCGCGGCCTGACTGAGGACGATGAGAAGGGCGACGCTGACGACCATCGCTCGCGAACTCGCGACGAGGGCCCCGTACACCGATCGGGAGACCGAATCGAGCCGACTGCGCTCCTCCCAGGTGACTACATCGTAGAGGTCCGTCCCCTCATCGGCGGCCCATTGCACCGGGTCGGGCCGATTCCGGTCGTCCATACGACGTGATAGCGTTGGAACGGACTAAGCCCTTTCCCGGACAGGATCGACAATCGTGAAAGCCCCGGGGTCGTAACGCCTTCGTATGACACCCCCGCCGTCGGCGTCGACCGACGCTGGTGCCGATCCGCGACCGCGGGCCCGGGTGCGGGGAATCTACGCCACCGCACTCACGAACCACCTCCTCTCGAGCGACCCGCCGTTCGACGTGGTCCAGGCGTCACCCCCTATCGAGCGGCGGTTCGACCGGGAGTTTCCCGCCGAACCGGCCGACGTGACCGTCGAGATGACCCGGGACCGTCACGGCCTCCAGATAGCTGGCGATCCGTCGGCCGTCGCCGATCTCCGCGCCGCCGTCGACGACCTCGCCATCGACACGTTCACCTGGTCGGACGTCGCCGCCCCAGGGGCGGTCTTCTCGGGCACCGTCACGGACACGAACGGTGGTGGCGCCATCGTCTCGCTCGCGGACGACCGGGAGGGGTTTCTGCCCTTCGGAAACGCGGACGGATACGTGGACGTCGACGACGAGATCAGAGTCCAGGTGACCGAACCCCATGCCCCGTGGGACCGCGGCCGCCCCGTCCTGGACACGGCCCTCCGGATTCCGGGGGACGTCGTGACCCTCGAAGCGGGCGTCGACTCGCTCGTCGCTGGTACCCCCGATGGGACACCGACCCACGAACTGGTCCGGACGACCGAACTCCTCTCGACGACGGTCCCGGACGACTGGGGAGTGGTGTGGGAACGGGGGGCCGAGGACCTCGCCGTCGCCGACCTGGACGCCGCACTGGCAGCCGCCGTCGAGCGCGCGAACGACTTCGACGAAGCCCTCGATACCGCGGCAGGTGAAGGGAAGCTCGCGACACCCACGCACCTCGTCTGGTCCTGGTTCGGTCGGTCGTCGCGGTTCGCCCTCGACGCCCTCCGTCGGGACGTGACCGCGACGATGCCCGGTCACCACCGAACCAAGGCTGGGGACGAACGGGCGAGCGGTGCCGTCGACTTCGCCGAACACCTCGGCGTCCAGGCGAACGAGTTTCCGTTCGAGGCGGTCACCGCGTCGTTCGGGCCCACGGAGGGTGACCGCGTCGCCATCGGCCACGGCAAGCCGGACGGTCGCTACGTGGAGCTCGGCCGGGGGGCGGTTACAGCCGTCGACCCGGAGACACAACGGGTCACCGTCGAGCGGGCGATGACCGGCGGCGGGACCTACGACGCACTGGGGGTGCCACGGGTCGACGGCGACGTCGCCACGACCCGGTTCACCGAGGGACGCTGGTGGTATCCAACGGTCTACCGCAGCGAGGACGGCGAGCGTCGTGGCACCTACGTCAACGTCTCGACGCCGGTCGAGGTCTTTCCCGACGTGATCCGATACGTCGACCTCCACGTGGACGTCATCAAACGGGCGGACGGGACGGTGGAGGTCGTGGACGAAGCGGAACTCGCTGCGTCGGTGGACGCCGGCACCGTCTCGGAACCGCTCGCCGAGAAGGCGATGGACGTCGCTTCGCAGGTCGCGAATGCCCTCGAGGAGTAACCGGTCGGGCGACGCCGGCTAGAAGTAGTTCTCCGGCGGGAGGTGTCCTTTCCCCTCGCCACCGCGACCGCCCTGGGTCCGGTCGATGCCCATGATGCTCTCGGCCTGGTCGACGCCCAGGGCCTCGGTGTCGTCCAGGAAGACGACCTCGACCTCGGTCACGTCGTCGAACTCCTCGGCGAGGTTCTCGCGGACGCGCTCGGCGGTCCGCGGGCTGATGCCACAGTGGGCACAGGTGCCACCGAGTTCGACGGCCACTCGCCCCGATTCGGGGTCGACCGACTTGACGGCGCTCTCCCCGCCGTGCATCTGGATGATCGGCATCTGGACGGAGAGCCACGATTCGATGCGCTCGCGCAACTCGGTGGCGTCGTCGCTCATTACCAGTAGTAGCGCGGCGAAGCGTGAAAGCGTTCCGCTCGACGTGGTGACTGCCGGCTGTGGGACTCAGGTCAGCTCCTCGAGCTGTGGCTGCAACCACGCGAGCAGGGCGTCGTGACTCCGCGTCTGTAGCCAGACGCGACCCGGACCGGTGAAGCGGGAGACGACCCCCTCGTCGTCGAAAACCGCGGATTTCACCCCTTCGACCGTCTCGAGTTCGTGGGCGACCCCCGTGAACGCGATGACGTGGCCCGCGTCGACCGTCAGACGGTCGCCACGGTTGAGTGTCCGCTGTTCGACCGCGCCGTATCCCGCGAGAAACGCCGGACCGGAACCCACGAGCTGGAGGAAGGAGAGTTCCTCTCCCCGGAGGGTGTGCTCGCTGTCGGCGGTCGACCGGAGCGAGACGTTGTCGTGAGCGGCGATGAAGGACCCGGCCTGGACGACGTACAGCGGGTCGTCGGTCACCGGGATGCGCACGATCTCGCCGGGCAGGGGTGGCGCGAGGGTCACCTCGCCCGCCGTCTCGGCGACGTACCGGACGACCCGGATGGGCGTCCGGTCGGAGAGCCGCTTCCGGATCGAGTCGAGGACACCCCCCTCCTCGGGCCGTTGCATCGTCACGCCGTCGCCGACGATCATCATCGTTCCCGCCTCGGCGGTGATGGCGTCGCCGCTGCCGAGACCGATCACGAGGGTCGGGTGCGTATCGCCGTTGCGTACCTCCGCCCGCATGGTCCGGCAGTGGCGGGATTGGCACGTAGTCGTTCCGGTCGGCGACGGGTGGAGATCTCAAAGAGGTAACCATTTGGTGTCGGCGGTGGAACTCTCATGGGAGCCGATCGATGGGAGGAGACAGTCGCGACCGTCGACCGCCGTGGTCCCAGTCGGTCGAAGACGTCCTCGAGCGCGCAGACGTCTCGCAAGCCGCAGGGCTGTCGGTGGACGCGGTCGAGCAGCGCCGAGCACAGTTCGGCCCGAACGAGTTACACGAGGCCGAGCGACGAGGCTGGCTCTCGGTGCTCGTGGACCAGTTCACGAGCGTCATCGTGCTCTTGCTCGCGGTCGCGGCAGTGGGTGCCTTCGCACTCGGCGACACCATCGAGGCCGTCGCCATCGGTGCCGTCCTCGCCATCAACGGTATCATCGGGTTCGTCACCGAGATGCGGGCGATCAGTTCGATGGAGAGCCTCCAGGAGATGACGGAAATCGAGACCCGGGTCCGGCGGGCGGGGGAGGTCCGTGCAATCCCCGCAGAGGATTTGGTTCCGGGTGATATCGTCGTCCTCGAAGCGGGGGACATCGTCCCGGCCGACCTCCGAGTGGTCGAACCCTCGAGACTCCAGGTCGACGAGTCCGCGCTCACGGGTGAATCGGTTCCCGTCGGGAAGACAGGCGAAGCGCTCGACGAGGACGTCCCACTGGCCGACCGGGAGAACATGCTCTACAAGGGGACGTACCTGACCCGTGGCAGCGTCGAGGCCGTCGTCGTGGACACCGGCCCGGAGACGGAACTGGGGCAGATCTCGGCGTCCTTGCAGGCGACGGCGGACGAACAGACCCCGCTCCAGGAGAAGATGGACGACCTCGGCCGGACGCTGGTCCCGTTCCTGCTCGTCGTCGCCACCATCGTCCTTATCTCCGGCTGGGTCAGGGGCCAGGATCTGTTCTTGATGGTCGAAACGGCCATCGCGCTCGCCATCGCTACGGTCCCGGAGGGGCTCCCCATCGTCGCCACGCTCGTCCTCGCCCGGGGGATGTGGCGCATGGCCGACCGAAACGCGCTCATCACCAACCTCGCCTCCGTGGAGACCCTCGGGTCCACCACCGTCATCTGCACCGACAAGACGGGGACGCTGACCGAGAACGAGATGACGGTCTCCGTCCTCGAGATACCCGGGGGGTCGGTCGCGCTCACCGAGACCGACACCGAAGACGGAGCCCCGGCCAGCGAAGACGTGTCTGGCGGCCTCGAGGATCCTGTCGCGACGGAGGCGCTTTCCATCGGCGTCCTCTGTAACAACGCTTCGATCACGGAGGACGGCGACGAGCTGGCGGGAACGGGCGACCCCATGGAGGTCGCGCTGCTGGTCGCCGGGGCGACGGCCGGCATCGACCGCCAGGACCTGCTCGAGTCCCGGCCGGAGGCCCACGAGGTGGCCTTCGATCCGTCGGTCAAGATGATGGCGACCTACCACGACGTCGACGACGGCTATCTCGTGGCCGTCAAGGGGGCGCCGGAGGCGGTCCTCGACGCATCGTCGAACGTGGTGACGGACGACGGCGTCGAATCGCTCTCGTCGGCGGAGCGCGACCGGTGGATCGAGAAGAGCGAACGACTCGCGGACGACGGGTTGCGCGTCCTCGCGGTCGCCAGGAAGACGGTGGACGACACGGCGACTCAACCGTACGAGGACCTGTCGCTGCTCGGGTTGGTCGGGTTCATCGACCCACCACGCGAGGAGGTGCGGGAGACGATCCAGCGGTGCCAGGACGCGGGGATGCGCGTGGTCATGGTGACCGGGGATCACGCGGGAACGGCCGTCAACATCGCACGGAGCGTAGGTCTCGTCGACGAGGACGACGTCGACGTCGTCCTCGGCGAGCGACTCGACGACCCGGATGCCATCTCCCGGGCGGACAGGGACCGGTTCGCGGCCGCGTCGGTGTTCGCGCGGGTCGACCCGACCGCCAAACTCGACCTCGTCGACCTCCACCAGTCCGTCGGCTCCATCGTCGCCATGACCGGCGACGGCGTCAACGATGCCCCGGCGCTGAAGCGCGCCGACATCGGGGTCGCCATGGGCCAGCGAGGCACACAGGTCGCCCAGGAGGCCTCGGACATGATCTTGCAGGACGACAACTTCGAGAGCATCTACCACGCGGTCAGGGAGGGCCGCATCATCTTCGCCAACATTCGGAAGTTCGTGCTCTATCTCATGTCGTGTAACCTGAGCGAACTCCTGGCCATCCTGATCGCGTCCCTGCTCGGGTTCCCCCTCCCCTTGCTCCCCCTCCAGATCCTCTTTTTGAACGTCGTCACGGACATCTTCCCGGCGTTCGCACTCGGGGCGACCGGGGGCACCGAGGACATCATGGAGCGGCCACCACGGGACCCGGACGAACCGATCATGGGGCGCACGCAGTGGGCCGAATTGGGACTCTACGGGCTGTTCATCGCCGCCGCGACCATCGGCGCATTCGTGATCGCCGGTGGGCTGTACGCCGGCGGTCTGAACACCAATGAAGCTGTCACCGTCTCGTTTCTCACGCTGGCGTTCGCACAGCTGTGGAACGTGTTCAACGTGCGAGACATTACTTCGGGTATCGCCGTCAACGAGGTCACGAAGAACCCATTCGTCTGGGGTGCGCTGGCGCTCTCGACGCTGATCCTCGTCGGTGTAGTCTACCTGCCGGGCGTCTCACTGGCGCTCCAGACGACCCCGATCGGACGAACGGGCTGGTTGGTCGTGTTCGGGATGAGCCTCCTCCCACTCGTGGCGGGACAACTGGAGCGCGAGTACCGTCGGCGATTCGGGACGCCTGGACTGGCGACGATGCTCGAGAACCGGATGGGGCGGTGACCGTTCGACCCGACCGTGATCCCCCCAATCGTCGGGCGACGAGTTCGCCTCGAGCGCGCTGCCGAGCCGAGGCAGCAGTGAGCCTTTATCAATGAGGCCGAGCCAACACGGTCACATGCACCCGACCGCCCGGGAGTTCGTCGCAGAGGTCGAAGACCGGTATGGACTCCGGCCCGAGGCCGAATCCTTCGACGAGGGAACGAAGACCGCCGCCGACGCCGCCGATGCTATCGGCTGTGATGTCGCCCAGATCGCCAGCAGCATCGTCATGGTGGCCGACGATCGGGTCGTCGTGGTCGTGACGAGCGGCGCGAACCACGTCGACGAGGACCAGGTTGCCGACGCGCTGCAGGCCGATTCGGTCCGCATGGCGACGCCCGAGGAGGCCAGCGAGGCGACCGGGTGGAGCATCGGCGGCGTCCCGCCCATCTGCCACGAGAGCGACGTTCCCGTGCTCTTCGACGAGACCCTCCTCGACTTCGACACCGTCTGGGCGGCAGCGGGGACCCCGGACACCGTCTGGCCAGTCGGCCCCGACCACCTTCGGGAGCTGGCCGACGCCACGCCGGTCCAGGTCTCGGTCTGACCCGGGAGCCGCCGGGCGTGGTCGGTCCCCGACCGACGTGAGTAAGTGCGACCAGCAACTGGAACACACCAATGAGTCGGTACGGAACCGTCGCGGTCGAACGGGAGTGTGGGGCATGAGCGAGGACGTCATCGAGGTCCGAGGGGCCCAGGAACACAACCTCAAGGACCTCGACGTCACGATCCCCCGCGAATCGTTCACCGTGGTGACCGGACTCTCCGGGTCCGGCAAGTCGTCGCTGGCGTTCGAGACCATCTACGCCGAGGGACAGCGCCGATACATCGAGTCGCTGTCGGCGTACGCTCGCAACTTCCTCGGGCAGATGGACAAACCCCAGGTCGAGTCGGTGGAAGGGCTCTCACCGGCCATCTCCATCGATCAGAAGAACGCGGCGAACAACCCGCGCTCGACCGTGGGCACGGTGACCGAACTGCACGACTACCTCCGATTGCTCTACGCCCGCGTCGGGACGCCCCACTGCCCGGAGTGTGGCCGTGAGGTCGGCGAACAGTCGGCCCAGCAGATGGTCCGCCGTATCCTGGAACTCCCGGAGGGAACGAAGGCGAAGATCGCAGCCCCCATCGTTCGCGACCAGAAGGGCGCGTTCGAGGACACCTTCGACGAACTCGTCGGCGAGGGATACTCCCGGGTCGAGGTCGACGGCGAGTCGTTCGACCTGGCCTACGACCGCCCGGACCTGGACGAGAACTACGACCACACCATCGACGTGGTCGTCGACCGCGTGCAGATATCCGAGGGGGCGCGCTCGCGTATCACGGACAGCGTCGAGACGGCCCTCGAGGAGGCCGGTGGCGTGTTGAAGGTCATCCTTCCGGACCCGCCGGAAGGCGTCGAACTCGGGTCGAAGGCCCGTTCGACGGGCGATCTCGCCGACGACGCCGAGGGCGACGCGCTCGCCGTCGAGTTCTCCGAGGAACTCGCCTGCACCCACTGCGGCATCGACCTCCCGGAGATCGAGACCCGATCGTTCTCGTTCAACAGCCCGCACGGCGCCTGTCCCGAGTGCGAGGGCATCGGTCAGGCCAAGGAGGTCAGCGAGGACCTGGTCGTCGTCGATCCGTCGAAGCCGATCAAACACGTCTTCGAGCCCTGGAGTTACAACCGGTCGTACTACCGGACTCAGCTGGACAACGTCGCCGAGCACTTCGGCGTGAGCGTCGAGACGCCCTTCGAGGAGCTCGACGCGGACGTCCAGGAGGCGTTCCTCTGGGGGACCGACGAGGAGGTCCACTTCGAGAAGCGGACCAAGAACGGCGTCCGGCACAAGACCGAGCGCTTCGAGGGCGTCATCCCGAACCTGGAGCGCCGCTTCGTGGAGACGGACTCCGACCGCGTGCGCGATCACATCGAGGAGTACATGTCGGTGACGACCTGCCCCGTGTGTGACGGAACCCGGCTGAAGGCCGAGAGTCGCGCCGTCCTCGTCGATGGCACCGCCATCACCGAGGTCAACCGGATGAGTATCGCCGACGCCCTCGAGCATTTCGAGGGGATGGAAACGCGTTTCTCCGACCGCAATCGGACGATCGCCGAGGAGATTCTGAAGGAAATCCGTGCGCGTCTGGGATTCATGGTCGAAGTCGGCCTGGACTACCTCACGCTCGACCGCGAGGCGTCGACGCTCTCCGGCGGGGAGAGCCAGCGCATTCGCCTCGCCACGCAGATCGGCTCCGGTCTCGTGGGCGTGCTGTACGTCCTCGACGAACCGTCCATCGGCCTCCACCAGCGCGACAACGACCGCCTGCTGAACACGCTCGAGGACCTCCGGGACCTCGGCAACACCCTCATCGTGGTCGAACACGACGAGGCGACGATGCGCCGCGCTGACGAGGTCGTCGACCTCGGACCAGGACCAGGTCGCCATGGCGGCGAGGTCGTCGCCCAGGGTCCCGTCGAGGAGATCATGGCGTCGGCAGACTCGATCACCGGCGATTACCTCGCCGGCCGCAAAGAGATCCCCGTGCCGACCGACCGGCGCGACTGGACGGACGCGATCACCATCCGTGGCGCCCGCCAGCACAACCTCGACGACGAGGACGTCGAACTGCCCATCGGCGCGTTCACCGCGATCACGGGCGTCTCCGGGTCGGGCAAGTCGACGCTCATCCACGACATCCTCTACAAGGGCCTCGCCCGCCGGATGAACGACAACACCTCCGTCGATCCGGGCGAGCACGACGCCATCGAGGGCATCGAGGGGATCGAATCGGTCCGCCTCATCGACCAGTCGCCCATCGGCCGGACGCCCCGGTCGAATCCGGCGACGTACACCGGCGTCTTCGATTACATCCGCGAGCGATTCGCCGACGTCAAACTCGCCAAACAGCGCGGGTACGACCGGGGCCGCTTCTCGTTCAACGTCAAGGGCGGTCGCTGTGAGGCCTGTGGCGGCCAGGGGACGGTCAAGATCGAGATGAACTTCCTCTCGGACGTCCACGTCCCCTGCGAGGAGTGCGGTGGAGATCGGTACAACGACGAGACCCTCGACGTGACGCTCAAGGGGAAGACCATCGCCGACGTACTAGAGATGACCGTCGAGGAGGCCTACGACTTCTTCGAGGCCGACCAGCGCATCCGTCGCCGCCTCGAACTCCTCGTGGACGTCGGGCTGGACTACATGAAACTCGGGCAGCCCTCGACTACGCTCTCGGGCGGCGAGGCCCAGCGCGTGAAACTCGCCGAGGAACTGGGCAAAAAGGACTCCGGTGACACGCTTTATCTCCTCGACGAACCGACGACGGGCCTGCACAAGGCCGACGAGCGCAAACTCATCGACGTCCTCCAGCGACTGACCGACCGGGGCAACACCATCGCCGTCATCGAGCACGAACTCGACCTGGTCAAGAACGCCGACCACATCATCGACCTCGGCCCCGAGGGTGGCGAACGCGGCGGCCGGGTCGTCGCGACCGGAACGCCCGAGGAGGTCGCACAGGTCGAGGACTCTCACACCGGACGGTACCTCCGCGATAAGCTGCCGGACGTCGAGGCTGAGGGACCGCGTGAAAACCGCGAGGTCGCTCCCGCGAGCGGCGACTGAGGGGCGGTTCCGGCCCCTGCTGTACAGTACTGGACATTGACGGCTACTCTTATGCAGCTCCGGGACCGCTGGGATAGTATGAGCGGCGACTTCGGCTCCTACGGCGGACGGCACGTACCACCGGCACTCGACGACGCCCTCGAACAGTTGGCGAACGCCTACGACGACGTGGCCAGCACCGAGGAATTTTCGCGGGAGTTCCACGGGCTCCTGGAGGACTATGCGGGCCGGCCGACGCCTCTCTACCACGCCGAGAACCTGAGCGAGGCCTACGGTGCCGACATCTACCTCAAGCGCGAGGACCTCCTCCACGGCGGTGCCCACAAGATCAACAACACGCTCGGGCAGGCACTCCTGGCGAAGAAGGCCGGCAAGGAACGGCTCATCGCCGAGACCGGGGCCGGCCAGCACGGCACCGCGACCGCGATGGTGGGCGCGCTCTTTGACCTCGATACGGAGATCTACATGGGCAAAAAGGACGTCGAGCGCCAGAAGATGAACGTCTTCCGCATGCGCCTGATGGGCGCGACCGTCAACGAGGTCACCCGGGGCGACGCCGGCCTCGCCGACGCGGTGGACGTGGCCCTCGAGGACCTCGCGACGAACATCGACGACACCCACTACCTCGTGGGGAGCGTGGTCGGGCCCGACCCGTTCCCGCGCATGGTCAGGGACTTCCAGAGCGTCATCGGGATGGAGGCGCGAGAGCAGTTCCGCGAGAAGACGGGCGACCTCCCGGACGCAGCGGTCGCCTGCGTCGGCGGCGGGTCGAACGCGATGGGGCTCTTCCACGCCTTCCGCGACGACGAGGAGGTCGAGTTCTTCGGTGCGGAGGGCGGCGGCGAGGGGGGCGACTCCACCCGCCACGCCGCACCACTCGCCGCCGGCGAGGACGACGTCATCCACGGGATGCAGACCCGGGTCATCGGCGATGACGTGGAAGTCCACTCCGTCTCCGCCGGGCTCGACTATCCGGGTGTCGGTCCCGAGCACGCGCGGTTCCGAGAACTGGGACGCGCCGAGTACACCGCCGTCACCGACGAGGCGGCCATCGCCGCGTTCCGCGAACTCAGCGAGGCCGAGGGCATCATCCCCGCGCTGGAGTCGAGTCACGCCATCGCCCACGCCAAACAACTCGCCGCCGAGGGCGAGCACGAGACCATCCTGGTGAACCTCTCCGGGCGCGGTGACAAGGACATGGAGCAGGCGGCCGAGTTCTTCGACCTCTAACTGGCGGCGATTCCCAGTCGGCCTTATTGCCCCCGCACCCCTACTCACTGCTATGACGCGGCTCTTCGTGGCCTTCGAGGACCGCCTCGTGCGCGTCGAGGAGCGCGATGACGGGTCGTGGTGGGCCGAAACGGTCCTCGCTGAGCAGGACATCGAGGCGGTGGCCGTCCACCCGGCGGCGCCATCGCGTGTCTTCTGTGGAACCTTCGACAGGGGGCTCCAGCGGAGCACGGACGGCGGCGATACCTGGGAGCGTGTGGGCCGCGAGGGGATCAATCCGGACACCATCACGGCGGTGGCCGTCGACCCGTCCGATGCCGGTGTCGTCTACGCCGGAACCGAACCCAGTCGCGTCTACCGCTCGACCGACGCCGGCGAGTCGTGGGAGCACCGTGACGGCCTGACGGACCTCCGGTCGTCCCGACGGTGGTCCTTCCCGCCTCGACCGCACACCCACCACGTTCGCTGGATCGAGGTCGCCCCTCACGACCCTGGCCGACTCCACGTGAGCATCGAAGCCGGGGCGCTCGTCCGGTCGTTCGACGCCGGCGAGACCTGGACGGACACGGTCCCTTCTGCCAGGTGGGACGTTCACTCCCTCGCGACGCACCCGGATGCACCTGCCCACCTCTGGGCCGCCGCCGGTGACGGCTACGCCGAATCGACCGACGGTGGCGACACCTGGTCCCATCCGGAGGACGGGCTCTCGAAGGGATACTGCTGGAGCGTCGCGGTGGACCCAGGCGACCCCGACACCGTCCTCCTCTCCGCGGCGGCCGGTCCCATCACCGCCCACCGCAGCGCTCGTGCCGAGTCCTTCGTCTTCCGCAAACGCGGTGACGATCCCTGGACGCAACTCGCGGGTGACCTGCCCACGGGTGCGGGGGTGCTCAGATACGACCTCGCGCCGGGCGGCGGATACGGGGAGCTCTTCGCGGCGAGCAACGTGGGGCTGTTCCGAACGCCCGACGCGGGCGACTCGTGGGATCGACTCGACGTGGCCCTCCCGGAGGACCTCGAGTCGCAGACGGTCAGCGGGCTGGCCGTCGTCCCCTGAGCAGCTTCTGTGATACCCGCCTCGCTACTCCTCCGTCTCCGTGTAGTACGCACTGCGTTGTCCCGCATCGAGATACTCCTCGAGCAGCGCGGGGAACTCGCGGCCGTACATGTAGCGGAGGCCGAAGTCCTCGGCCCAGTTGATGATTCCCTGATCCTCGGTGACGACGCCGGCCTCGAGTTCCCTGGCGAGCACCAGCAGGTCGAAGTCCTCTTTCGAGTCGAGGATGCCCTGGCGGAGCGTCCGCCGGTACTTGTTCCGCAGATCCCCGATCAGTTTGTCGACCTCGGTCTTGTAGTCGTGGTTCTCGAGGGTTGTGTCGTCGAGCTCCTGGGCCTCCCGGACGGCCCGTTCGGAGAGGCGCAGGCCCCGATTCACCCGGTCGGACATCTCGTGGACGAACTGGTAGACGACGTCCGCGGGGATCATGACCTCGAAGTGGGCCGGGTTCTTGCGGATGACCCAGGTGTTGAGCTTCTCGTAGACCGTATCACTCACCTCGCGGTCCTCGAGCATCCCGGTCAGCTCCGCGTGGATGGATGGCGGGAGATAACAGGAGATGCCCAGCTGGAGTTTCGCGTCGGCGATGAGGTCCAAGAGGCGCAAAACGGCGGCCTCCACGTCCTCGTCTCCCCGTCGGATCTCGTCGGTGATGAACACCGAGGTGTCGAGGACGAAGCGCTGTTTGAGCGGGTGTTCCGGGACCGACATGAGTGAGGATAGGACTGGCTCGCTTAAAGAACTACACCCGGGCCACGTTTTTGTCAACTGCGGTCCAACTACTCGGATATGGACGTTCCAGCCCTCCTCGGCGTGCCACCGGACGAGGCGGACGCGCTGCTCGAGCACTTCGAGCGTGACACCTTCCAGGGGACGACCTATCGTCGGCTCTCCGACGCCCGGCGCGGCGTCGAGCGAGGGACGGTCATCTTCGAGGACACCATCGTCCGCGGGTTCCCGAGCATCCCGCGGGTGCTCGTCCTGGAGACCGGTGTTCCCACCTTCTTCTCCGGCCCGCTGGCGGTCGAGGAGAAGTTCAACGGCTACAACGTTCGCATCGTCGACGTGGGCGACCCCGTCGCCTTCACCCGGGGTGGGATCGCCTGTCCGTTCTCGACGCCCAAGGCCCGGGCGTTGCTGGACCTCGAGCCCTTCTTCGCCGACCACCCCGAGAAGATGCTCTGCGCCGAGTTCGTCGGCCCGGAGAACCCGTATACGCCCCACGAGTACCCCGACATCGACACCCTCGACGTACGAGTCTTCGACGTGCGCGACCGGCAGACCGGCCGACCGCTGCCGGTTCAGGAACGTCGGGACCTGCTCGCCGAGTACGACTTTCCCCAGCCAGACCGCTTTGCGACCCTCGAGCCCGAGTCTGCCCCCTCGGCAATCCGCGAGATCGTCGACGACCTCGACGACCGGGGTCGCGAGGGCGTCGTGATGCAATCGGCGGACGGTCGCGACCTCCTCAAGTACACGACGGGCACCCAGCACGCGGACGACCTCGCCTTCGCGTTCTCGCTCCCGTTCGATTACGGTCGGGACTTCTCCTTCTCTCGGCTCATCCGCGAGGGATTCCAGGCCGTCGAGTGGGACGAGTCTGCAGCGGACCTCGAAGAGCGCGCCCATCGTCTCGGCGAGGCGCTCCTCTACCCGATGGTGAAGACGATCCGCGAGGTCGAGGCCAGGGAGCTGGTAGGCGAACGACACACCATCCGGGGGAGTGCGGAGACGGTCGAGGCGACGCTGGACCACATCAGAGCCCAGGGCATCAGACTCGAGATCGAGGCCGATCGGACGGTCGACGACCAGCGCGTCGTCGAGTTCGTGAAGGTCACCGACAAGACCAGAGACTCCATCGAGTACTACCTCGAGGGTGGGACCATCGACGAGTGACGGGCGGTGCCGGTAGGCACCGCCAGATGAGCGAACGCGGAGCGAGGGACGAGCGATGCGTGAGCCGGGTGGCGACCGAAGAGAGCCACCGGATGAGCGAGCGGGGAGTGCGCGGACCGGAGGTCCACGGAAACGTCGAGCGGGGAGGAACGACCCGCGAGACCAGAACGACCCGCGAGCCAGACACTTCCGCGAGAGAAACCGGTTTGCCGGTCCAGCCCGTTGTCCCGGTCGATGTACGATTTCGCCGTGGTCGGCGTCGGCCCGCCCGGTGCACGATTCGCCCGTCGCGCTGCCGAGAACGGATACGACGTGCTCGCCCTCGAACGCGGTGAGATCGGCCCCCCGCTCGCCTGCTCCGGTCACGTCAGCCGCGACCTCTGGTCCTATCTCCCCGACGACGCGCGTCCTGCCCTCCTCCAGAACGAGGTCTACGGCGCCCGGTTCCGACTGGGCGGCCCCGAGGCCACCCCGTACCGATTCTACAAGCGAGAACCCGTCTCGAACGTCATCGACCGGGTGGGACTCGACAAACGACTCGCCACCCTCGCCGGCGAGGCGGGCGCGGACGTCCGCGACGATCACACCGTCGTCGACGTCGAGGAGCATGCCGACCGGGTGGCGATCTCGGTTCGAACTCCAGAGGGACCCGAGACCGTCGAGACGAAGGTCGTCGTCGGGGCCGACGGTCCCCGGTCTCGCGTCCGCCGGTCGCTCGACGTGCCGGAACCGACCGAGTTCCTCCACGGCGTCCTCGGCTTCGACCCGAACCCCGACGACGGCGACTTCGTCGACGTCCACCTCATGGTGCCGACCTTCTTCGCCTGGCGCATCCCGCGTGGCGACGCGGGGGTCGAGTACGGCCTCGCCGCGCCGGCCGACTACGACGCCACCGGGGCCTTCGAGGAATTCGTCGCCGACTACGGAGCGACCATCGACGACCGCCACGCCGGTGCGATACCCATCGGGCCGCCGGACCGTGTGACGACCGACCGGGCCCTCCTCGTCGGTGACGCGGCCGGACAGACGAAACCATTCACGGGTGGTGGGATCCTCTACGGGTTGCGGGCGGCCGACGCGGCGGCGCGGACGGTCGACCCAGACGTCCCCGGGACGCTTGCGAACTACGAGCGGGCCTGGCGGGACGAACTCGGCAGAGAGATCTCGCTCGGAAAACTGCTCCGACGAGGATATTCGGCGCCTCGACCCGTACAGCGCGCCGGTCTGGCCACGTTCGCCGGCGAGATCGGCGTCCACATGGACGAACCGACCTCGCTGTTCTCCGTGGAGCAACTCAAAGCGCTCTTTCGCTGATCAGAGGCCGAATCGGTCGAGGATGGAATCGAGTATCGACTCGTCGTCCTCGTCGATCGGCTCGTCCGGGATCACTCGATCGTCCACGAGGATGACCGTCCGGTGACCGTTCTCCTCGGCGTCGATGAGGCCGTCGGCTTTCAGGTTCGCGAGGGCGCGCTCGATGTCGTCGATGTCCCTATCGACGTGCGAGCGAAGTTCGAAGACGGTCATGCCCTCCTCCCGCCGGTCGGCCAGTGCGTGGAGGATGGTGACCTCGATCGTATCCCGCTGGCGGAATTCCCGCCGAATGCTCATAGCCGTCGATACCACCCGAGGGGATTTATCGGTACCCCCGAGCGGTAGCCTTTTGCGGATGCACCTGAAAATCCCGTGTGAATGGGTCTGAGGTGCTCTCTGCTGGGACACGATTACGGCGACGTCGTCGTCGAACGCGAGCAGGACGAACGAGGCTCGGAGATCGTCGTTACCGTCCGCGAACTCCGGGAGTGTCGCCGCTGTAGTGCCGAGTCCATCGTCAGCGAGAACACCGAGGTCCGACGTCGCCGCCCCGAGGACGACCGACTGGCGGCGGGCGAGTCGACAGCCGACGAAGCGACCGACGCCGCGGCCGACGATCCTGAGCGCCTCGTCGAGGAGGCAGAGAACCCAGCGAGTGGCGTCGAGGAGGCCGAGGCCAGCGTGGCCGAACGGGAACGCGCCAACGAAGACGCGATCATCCTCGATGACTCCTCCGCCGATGCTGTCGTGTCTCCGGATAGCGGTTCCGAGTCTCGAGCGGAGGCCGCCGAGTCTCGACCGGATACCACCGAAGACCGACCGGAACCCACCCAGGACCGGCCGGATACCACCGAAGAGCGACCGGAACCCACCCAGGACCGGCCGGATACCACCGAAGAGCGACCGGAACCCACCCAGGACCGGCCGGATACCACCGAAGAGCGACCGGAACCCACCCAGGACCGGCCGGACACAGCCGGGAAACCAGCAGCGGACACCCAATCGGCGGCGGAAGCCGACGATCTAAGCGACGGGACGGTGGACACGGATCCAGCGGCCAGCGCGGCCGAACGGGAACGCGCCACCGACGACGCGATGGATCGCAGACCCGACACCGAGGAGTCCACGGACGATTCGCTCGTCGCAGCGGACGACGCCGAGAACAGCGACGGTGGGCAGGCGACGGGGACGCCGAGTACGACTGGCGAGGAGTGGCCAGCCGATTCGTCGGACCGCGACCCGGACCCCGAACCGAGTTCGGGGCCGGAGCAATGGCCAGACCACCCCGACTCCGAAGCGGACAGGGACCGTTCGGCGTCGGAAGCGGCCGAATCACCGACGGGAGCCGGATTCCAGTTCGAGGAATCGTCGGGGGGCGACGAGATAGACGGGTCGCGAACCGATCCCTCCTCGGGGATCAAAAGCGCCGGCCCGATCGATCTCACCGGTCCGCCCGACGGGAGTCTGGACGGTATCCTCCACTGTCCGGCCTGTGGCTACTCGGTGGCCATCGCCCGGTCGTCAAATCGCGCGGGCGACATCTGTCCGGACTGTCACGCCGGCTACCTCGCCGAACAACGCTGAGGCTACCCGGAATCGCCGATCACGGTTTTCGTTTTCACGATCGACCGACAGGGACTCCAGGCCGGTGACGAAGGGGTTATAGCCTTCCCACTGCTTTCCCGGAGCATGAAGGAGTACAAGATGCGCCGGGGGGAATATCTCGAAGAGCGCGTCCCAGACCTCGAGGGAACGGTCGAGGAGTACTTCGGCCCGATCACCGGCACCGAGGAAATGGACGGCGTCGAGATGTTCGTCGTCGGCGAACCCGACAATCCCGTCTTCGAGCGAATCCTCGTCGGTGCCGCCACCTACGGCTCGAAGAAGGACAAACTCGCCGTCCACTTCGAGGAGAAACCGGCCGAACAGGTCATCGAGGAAGGCAATGCCGACGCTGCGGCGGACGCCGTCGACGTGAAAAACGACTTCCTGCTTGAGGCAACCGGTCGCGACGCGAAGTCCCGTCGCGAATCGTTGAAGCGGGATGTCGAGAAAGACGACGTCCCCGATAACGTCTGAGACGCGCGGATACCGGACGACTCGCCTACCGGTTGAGTTTCTCGCGACTGATGCCAACGCCGCTCGGCGTCACGATGATCTGGTCGTCGCCCTTCTGGACGATGTCGCCGCCGACCTCCTTGGCCGTCTGCCGGAGTTCGTCGATGACGTGCTCGGTGGTTCGGTCTTCGATGCGCAGCCGGGTGATATCGGCGATGACGATGTCACCGTCGTAGACGGCATCCTTGATCGCAATGACGTCTTCCTGGCCGTTGATCTCGGCGATGTGGACTTGCAGGCGGGCGTCGGTCTGCGTGTCCACGTCGTCGAGGTCCAACTCCACGTAATCCTCGGTCGTCTGGGATTTCCCCCCGAGGATGCGGTCCATGAATCCCATAGGGGAGAGAACACTCCGCGGTAATCATAGTTCTTGCCCCTTCGACAGCCAGACGCCGACCGCTGGGGGCGTTCAGGCCTCGAACTCGTACAGGTCGTCGCCGACGTAGTGCAACGACTCGACGACTTTCCCCTGCTCGCCGACCATGTCCTCCCCGTCGGTCAGCGCCCGACCGACCGCGAGCGCCTTCCCGTGGGTCTCCTCGACGATGACGACCAGGTCCCCCTCGTCGATGTCCCCGTCGGCCTCCTCGATACCCGGTCGCATCACGTCGGCCCCGTCGCTGACGAAGGAGATGGCCCCGGCGTCGACGGTCACCACGTGTCGTTCCGGTTGGGCCACGTTCGCGCCCTTGACCGTCACGAACGGCTCTCCCGCCGGGTACCAGATGAGTGGTTCGCCGTCGACGAGCACCACGTCGAAGTCCTCGTCTGCGAACTCCACGAGTTCGTAGGTGTCGGCGTCGAGTTCGACGCCGAGATCCGTCCTGAGCATCTCGTGGAGGGCGTCCACCTGGTCGCTTCGAAGGTGATGGCGAGTCGCGATCTTCATACGGCAATCGACGGTCGCTCGGCGCTTAAAACGATTGTTCGCGGGGCACGGCAAACGGTTAAGTGCGCAGACGCAAACCGTGTCACTATGGGACACGATCTGCCCGACGTCGAGGTCACTTGCGTCGCCTGCGGTGATCGGGTAGAGCGTGCTGCGGCCCGTGAATACGACAAATACGGGGACCGCTGGGATCGGGAGGGCAAATCCTTCGAGTACCTCTGTAAACCGTGTTTCCGCGGGCTGATCAAACAGCACCGCCAGGGTCTCGAGTCCCTCCTCGAGCGAGCGGGGGCCGGTCGCGTCGCCGACGAGACCTTCCTGCGGCGGTTCGCAGATCACGTCGAACCCGACGACGAAGACTGCGAGCGACGCCGATACGACTAACTGGCTCACCCAAGTACGAAGCGGTATGTCGAACGACGCCCAGGCGGAAGCCGGCACTGCGGAGGCTCAGGGGCCGGTCGAGGTCCACGAGGACCTCGCGAGACAACTCGAGAACAAACGCGAGGACCTCTTCGAGAAGTTCGAGATCAGCGACGGCTTTCCCGCCGAGGTCCTGGAGGAGGCCGAAGCGGCGACCGCCGACGTGGAGGCGGACATCCAGGCGGAAGCCGAAGAGCGTGCCGACCTCCGGGAGATGACGACCTGGACGACCGACCCGGTCGACGCCCAGGACTTCGACGACGCCATCTCCATCGAGGAGCGCGACGAGGAGTTCGTTCTCTGGGTCCACATCGCCGACGTCACGCACTACGTCACGCCCGAGACGTCGATGTGGGACGAGGCCATCAGACGTGGCAACACGGTCTATCTGCCGGCGTACACCATCCACATGCTCCCGCCCGTGCTGGCGGAGACGGTGTGTTCGCTGGTGGCCGAGGAGGACCGACTCGCGCACACCGTCGAGATGCACCTCGACAAGGAGACCCTCTCGTTCGACACCATCGACATCTACAAGTCGGTCATCAGAAGCGACGAGCGACTGACCTACAAGCAGGCAGAAGACCGCCTCGACGATCCCGATGCACCGCTGCACGACGAGATCGAACTGATCTGGGAGGTCGCCGACAGACTGCACGAGATCAGAAAGGAGGACGGGTCGCTCGTGCTCAACCCGCGTCGCGACCGCGCGCACACGATCATCGAGGAGTCGATGCTCAAAGCGAACAAAGCGGTCACCCACGAGTTGATGTGGTCCCGCGGTGTGGAGGCGGTTTACCGCGTTCACCCCCAGCCCACCCCCGACGAGTGGGACGAGGCGCTCAGGGAGATCCAGGAACTCGAGGGCGTATCCATCCCGGGCGACTCCTGGGACGACCCCCGAAAGGCGGTCAACGCGACCCTGGAACAGGCCCCCGAGCGCCAGCTGGGGAAGATCCAGTGGGCCGTGATGAAGGTCATGCCGCGCGCGAAGTACATGAACGACCCATTCGGAGGCCACCACGCGCTCAACTTCGAGATCTACGGGCACTTCACGAGCCCCATCCGGCGGATGAGTGATTTAATCAATCACTGGATCGTCTACCAGAACGACGTTCCGGAAACCCTCGTCGAACTCTGCGACCGGGCGAGCGAGCGCCAGAAGGCGGCCGAACAGGCCGAACGCGAGTACCGCAACTTCCTCGAGGAGGTCGGCCTCGACCCGAACGCGGTCAACAATCGGGGCATCGAAGTCGTCGAGGACTGATCGCCGTCCGGGTGGAGGGGGAATGATCTCCTCGCTCCATCTTCGGGTGAATTGAGGCCACCCCAGTGGGACAGGGGCGCAACTGATATCAGTTACTCGCCAGATACATTACTCCGGGGGTCAATTTGTCGGTTAATGGGGCTCTCCGTGTCGTATCGGGCGGATACTACTCTCGATATCGCCTGGAACGAGGTCACCGGTGCGATAGGGGATTCGGTTACTGTCCTCCCCATCCTCGTCGGCGTCGCCGTCCTAACCGACCTCTCGCTCGGACTGATGCTCGTCTGGTTCGGCGTCTTCCAGATCGTCTGGGGGCTCTACTACGGCGTCCCGGTCTCGGTCGAACCGATGAAGGCACTCGCCGCGCTCGTCCTCGCGGGTGCGATATCGACCGGGGAACTGCTGCTCGCCGGACTGCTGTTGGGCGTCGTCCTCCTCGGTATCGGATCGACGGGGACGCTCTCCCGTATCGAGCGGTACATCGGACGCCCCGTCGTCCGTGGCGTCCAGTTCGGCGTGGCGCTGGTCCTCCTCGAGACCGGCGTGCGTCTGAGCGTCGCCGACCTCGGATTGGCGACCCTCGCCGGTGGCGTCGCGTTCCTCCTCGTCGCCCTCGGGTACTACAATCTCACGGCACTCGCCGTACTGGCCGTCGGCGGTGTCGTCGCCGGCGTCCAGGTGGGGGTTCCGGAACCGACGCTCCCAGCCCTCGGTAGCGTCATGCTCGTCGGTGGGGTCACCCCGACGATGCCCACCGTCGAGGCTGCCCTCGCCCAGTTGGCCATGACCGTCGGAAACGCGGCGCTGGCTGCGTCGGTCCTCCTGCAGGATTACTTCGACCGGGATATCTCGGCGGACGCCCTCTCGAACAGCATGGGCGTCATGAACCTCGCCGCCCTCCCGTTCGGGGCCTTTCCGATGTGTCACGGGAGTGGTGGCATCGCCGGCAAGTACGCCTTCGGAGCGCGGACCGCCGGGGCGAACGTCGTCCTTGGAATCGTCTATCTCGCCCTCTCGGTGTTCGCGGTGGGTCTCGTCGCCGCCTACCCGACCGCGATGCTCGGCGTCATCCTGGTCCTCATCGCAGTGCAACTGGGCCGGACGAGCATCCGGGAGGCGGACGCCACGGTGCTGGTCGTCGCCATTGGCGTGCTCGGTGTGGCAGTCAACCTCGGCGTGGCGTTCCTCGTCGGCATCGTCGCGTCCCTGGCACTCCAGCACCACGACGGGACCTTGATTCCCGACCGCTGGTAAGGAGCCAGTCGAACCACGTCGACCGTTTCACTGTGCGAGACTGGTGGTGTCTGCGCTTCTCACTTCTTCGGGTCTTTTCCCCGCTCGTTCTTGTCTTTGGATGCCGGTCCGCGACCGTGGTTGTCGTCAGCTTCGTCCGAGAGGCTCGATGCGTCCCAGCCACCGTTTTCTTTGGCTTCCTGGTAGCAATCGGCCTCCTCGATCGACGGGGTATCCGGCGTCTTCGCACACCGATGGGTATTGCTGAATATATACGCCGGCGAGGCCTTCGGATCGACTCCATCGTGTCGGAAGATGATGACGCCGAGGACCTTCTCGCCGTGGTCAGCACGGACCTTTCGGACGGGTGCATCACCGTACTGGCCCGGGATGGGCGCCGTGTTGTCCGGCGTCAATTCGACGTCTCGACACGCAGTGGTTCCATCCGGTAGCGCGAAGATGATACGGGCGACGACCGGCGGCGGATTCCAGTGGACGTCTTCGGGCTCGACGATGATCCAGACCGCCGAACAGCCCTTGAATTCAACGTCGTTGCGTTCCCACGCCGCTGCACTCCCGGCGAACGCCCCGATGCCGCCCGCTCCCATCAGTGCACCGACGCCGATCATTCGCAGGACGCCACGACGTCGTACCGCCGGCAATTCGTTGTCTCCCATGAGTAGCCGATCGTCTACCAGCGAGGAAGTAATGGACAGCATAGACGAGGGAGACCGTTCCTACCACGAGCGGTGGTGTGGTATGCCCCGCGTACCAGATAGCGGCCGTCGTGGATCTCACACCACGAACGTCAGCACCCAGAGTACACCCATACCCACCGCGATGGTGGCGAGGATGCTCTCGGTCCGCCAGGCGACGACCGCGGCGAGGCCACCGGCGAGGAGCCGCTCGTTTCCGATCGACACGGCGAGTGCCCCGTCCGGAGCCAGTATGGGCGGGAACACGAGCGCGGCGAGGACGGCGGCCGGGACGAACCCGAGGACGTAGGTTACCCGCGAGGGGACCGAGTCGACCCGACCGAAGATGGCGATGAAGGACACGCGCAAGAGGTACGAGCCGATGGCGCCACCGGCGATCGCCAACCAGACGGTAGTCGTCGAGAGCGTCGCCATCAGTGCCGCCACCTCCCGGCGACCGCTCCGGCCACGACGCCGGCGAGGGCGCCACCAAGCAGGCCCGCGTTGAAGGGAATCCCCGTGAGGGCGATGGCGACGAAGCCACCCACGCCACCGGCGACGGCCGTCGAGGAATCCTTGACCGCCGGCGCGAGCAGGGCGAGGAAGACGAGCGGGACCGCGAACTCGAGGTGCCAGCTGGCCGGAACGCCGGCACCGAGTATCGCGCCGGCCGCCGTCGCCGAAACCCAGGTGGCCCACAGCGGAATCCCCACCCCCATGTAGTAGCCTGCCGTATCGATGGCGGGTTCCTCGTCGACTTTGGTGACCGACATCGCGAACGTGATATCGATCAGCAACGTCGCGATCGCACCGCGCCACCGTGGACCGTAGTCGGTGAGGTACTGACTGAAGGTCGCACTGTACATCACGTACCTGAGGTTCACGACGAGTCCCGTCAGCACGACGATGGCCAGTGGGGCGGCATCGCGCAGCAGCTCCATCATGGCGAGTTGGGCGGCTCCGGCGAACATCAGCCCGGACATCGCGACGGCCGCGACCGGGTCGAATCCGGTCTTCACCGCAGTCACCCCCACGATGACCCCGAACGGGACGTTGCCGACCAGCGCCGGCGCGACGTCGCGGGCACCGTGGACGAACGACTCCTGACGGTTCACGTCCGCACGTGGGTGGCCGGGGCCAAGAACGTCCCGTTCCCGGAAAGGTGCCCACTCCCGACTCGTCTGACCGGTCAACACCGTTGGCCCCTCGAACGGTCCCCCGCAAATCGCCCGTATCGTGGAGATAACTAGGGCAGTGCCGGGGAATCTGTTCCGGGGGACGGTCGAAATTCGCCCTCAGAACAGCGAGCGGACGTCGTAGGACTCGCCGGTCAGGAGGTAGAGCACGTCTTCGATGATGGTCGATATCTCGGGGAGCAGTCGCATGAGGGCCAGCGTCAACCCGACGAGCGCGACGACGGACAGCGACTGGGCCAGTACCCTGTCCGCGACGAGGTAGGAGACCATGTAGGGATTGTCCGTGCCGAACAGGAGGAAGACCGGGTCCCGGAACCCGTCGAACCACTGGTAGCCGTGGGCCAGGGCGATGAACGCGACTCGGATCAGGTTCAGTCCGTAGATGACCGGGACGGCGATGGCCACGCCGAGGAGTCGTCGCCGAAGCGGGGCATCGAGGGCCAGGACGAGGCCGCTGACGGTCGCACTGCTCCCGACGCCCGTACACGCGAGAACGACGGTAGTGAGGAAGACGTGGCCGCTCTCGCCCATGAACCGGAACGTACTCCGATGGCCATCCGGCCCCGCCACGACGTTCGGGTCGTACCCGACCGAGGTCATGAGCATCTCGACGTGGACCGTCACCGTCTCGATGGCGGTGCGCTGGAGCACCGCGCTCATCTCGAAGGGGAGATAGAGGATGCCCATGATGGCCACGGCACGGGTCAGCGTCTCGAAGTCCCGTTTGTCGGTCCAGATGAGATACGCCACGTATGCGGAGGCCGGGACTGCGATAGCACTGAGCACGCCCTCGATGGGACTCTTCTGCACGAACGCGAAGTGGGGGACCAGCAGTGCCCAGAAGATACCGAAGGTGACCCACGAACCCGTCGCCAACCAGGTTCCGACGCCGCCGTGTTCCTCACGTCGCTGGAAGAACGCACTCGCCAGGAACCCCGCGACGACGACCCACGCGAGCACGTCAGTCAGTGCCGACATTCCAACCGACTGTGAGGGCGTCCGCCAGATAGTGGTGTCGGTCCCGGATTATCTCGTCAATCGGCGGAGGCCGAGGAGTCCGTAGAGGAACGCCACGATACCGAGCACGATGACGATGTTCGTCTCCTGCGTTCTGATGAACTCGGGGACGTCTTCGGTGACGAACGTGGCCGCCCGTTCTTCGACGGAACCCCCCGAATCCGGTTCGGTCGTCGGTTGGGTGCTCGTAGTCGTCGGCTCCGCCGTCGTCACTTCGTCCTCCGGGTCGTCACCACCTCCACCCGCGGACTGCCCCGACGAGCCGGTATCCTTAGCTGGCGCGACCGTGATCGGTTCCTCGACGACGCTGCCCGTGCGGACCGCCGTGAGTTCGTCGTCGTTGGCCGTCGCGACCACCGTGTACTCGGTCCCTTCCTGATAGTCCTCGAGGTCGACCGAACCGTCGAAGGTGCCGTCATCCGAGACGACCTCCTCGTCAGATTGCTGGAAGGTGACGTTGTCGTCGTCCGACCGAACCGTGATCGTGACGGTGGTCCCCGGCGCGACGTTCGTCTCGCCGGCTATCGTCGCGTTCGCGGTCGCCTGCAGGTCGAGCGTCTCGTTTTCGTCCAGACCGGTGAAGCGGCCGTCGGGGGCTTCGAAGGCGACCACCGTCTCGGCGGACTCCGGCTCACTATCGTCCGACCCCGACCCGCCAGGGACGTACGGTGAACTCTCGTTCAACACGAAGGCGGCGTCGAACTCCTCACCGTCCTCGATCGCGTACGGACCGCCTTCGGAGGGAACGACGACGTACAGCCCATCTCGCTCGCCGTCGACGAGCGTCGAGGCGTTCGAGACGTTCAGCCCACGTGCCGGTTGATTCTGTGGGGGATTCGCCCGTCGAATGTCGACGTAGGCACCCGTGCGCGCAGCGGCAGCGGACCCTCGCCGGAGGTCAGTGCTGTCGTTCAGGAACCCGTCGATGCCGGTCGCGTCGACCGCGATGACCGCCTGGTCGCCTACCGCGACCGTCTCGCGTGGCGTCGTCCAGTTCTCGATGTCCTCGGGGTCGTCGAGGTCCACCCCCGCTGGCGCGACGAGCGTCGAGGCACCGGCCGTCGATCGCTCGACGATCCGTAGCAACGCAACGTCGGTCACCTCGCCATCGACGGTGGCCTCGAGGGTGTAGTTCCCGGTCTCCAGGGGGTCCGAGAGCCCCTTCGCTGCGGGGGCCGTGCGCCGAACGTCGACGACACGGTCGTTCGGGAGGGAGTGGTTCTCGTTTCCGGCCAGACCGATCCCCCGTCCAGGTGCTCCGGCCCCGGCCCGGTGGGTGTTCACCTGGAGGTCGGCGTGGCCGTTGCCGTCCCGATCGACCACCGCGATGCGTTCGTGATAGTTGACCGCCTCGCTTCCGATCGAGACGGTCGCGTTCTCGGTATCGACCAGCCGGATCCCGATGGCAGCCACGTCCCCGCGTTCCTCTTCGAACACTGATCGGTCGAAGCTGGCTCCCGGATACCCCTTGCGGACGGCGACGGTCTCGGTTCGATTGGTGACGCCCGTCCCGAGGTCGGTCACCCGAATCGACACGTTCGCCACTCGTGGCTCGAACTCGACGACGCCGTCACCCTCGCTGTCGAGTGTTACCGTCTGGCTATCCAGGACGGTCTGGTTGTCCGCTTCGAGCAGTTCGGCCCGGATCGCCCGATCCCCACCCGAAGCCGATACCGTCGCCCCGATCGGTCCGGCGACGTCCGTCGTGTTGGTCCGGTTGGCGGTCACGGAAAGCGAGAGTTCCTCGACCGGGACCCTGACGGTTTCCCCTTCGTCGCCGTCCTCGCTCTGGAAGGTTACCCGGTAGGCCGATGCGTTCGACTCGTTCGTATCGAGGCCCGTCAGCAGACTCGATTCGCCGGTCGAGGTAAGCCCCCACAACTCGTCCACGTCCCCGTCGTCGGTCGTGTCCGCCTCGATCCGAACCGACTCGTCGCGGTTCGGGACGTCGTTCTCGCCTCCACCGCCCTCGTTGGCGAGCACCGCGACCCGCTCCCCCTGGTAGACCACGTGCGGGCGCTCGTCGGCCTCGGCGACGGTCACACTCGTGGACTCGACCGCGAGCGTCTGCTCGGGGACCGCGGCCCCCGATTTCACCGCTAGCTCGTCACTCGCCAGCGACACCGACTCGACAGCCGATGGCGACACACTGGATTCCATCACGAGGACCACCCGCCCGTCACCGTCGTCGACGACTTCGGTCACGTTCGCCGGCTCCTCGGCGACCGTCTCGACGGCGAACGCGTCTGGCGTCGTCGTCTCGGGGTCGATGGCGTCGGTAAATGCGAGTTCGACGGCGGTCGCGCCGTCGCGGTCGGGGTTCTGGAACGCAGTGGCGTCGGCGGTGATGGCAGCGGGGTCGGCCACCGCGTAGGTCGGGCCGCTATCGATTCCGCCGACCGGTGAGCCGTCCGCGAAGAACATGCCGCGGTCGCCGGTGTCGAACTCGTCACCGAGACCGTCGTCCTCGACCGGGGAAATTTCGAAGTCCAGGGTCGCGTCGGTCGGTGCGTCCGGCGAGAGTGTCGCGGTCACGGAGAGATTCGTCGCCGCGTCCCCGGTCGGGATGACCCCTTCGTCCGGGCCGGGTTCGAGCGTCCAGACCCCGTCGTGGCTGGTCGTGGTCGAAGCGATCCTGGAGCCATCCTGGTGCAGGGAGACCGATTCGATCGCGTCTGCGGAGAGGGTGCCCCGGTTCTGGACGGTCAGTGCTGTTAGACGGTCGCCAAGGGTTTTGGGTGAACCTGATACGTCCTTTTCGGTATATATTGTATCGCCCTCGGTGTATTTCCCATCTTCTGAACCTTCTACATATGACACTTCATCATGAAATTTATTCACTTCATTTCCAAATATTGAACTTTCATAATTTCCGGTATGCGGTAGAGTGGCACCTATTATAACGTCATTTTCATCTAGTTCCCCATCCGATGTCCCCGAATCAATATAGGCTTCCGCAAAATCATCTGCGGCGAATTCGGCTTCAATCTTTCCGATATCCGCTCTTCCTGGTGCAATTTGAGACATATAAATGGAATCGGTTGGATCTAATGAATCATCACCCACTGAATCCGAGAGAATTATCGTCTCATCCGTGCTATATTTCTCATCCCCATCATTATCAATGAACTCAAAGTCGTGCCCAATGTGATTAACTGGTCCCCCCGAACCTTTGTCGATAATCCTGTCATATTTTGTTAAAGTATTATCGTCTGGAATTGCTGATTCGATTATTTGGTCACCTTCGTCAAAGTTTCCGTTATTATTTGAATCAATGAACTCAATATCATTTGGTATCAGATTTGCATCAATACTATCAATATCTGTAAAGCGAATAACATAATCCTCGCTCGTTAATTTGTTACCAGAAGTCGATTTTTCGATGAGAAGTTCTCCTGTGTCCAATTTCCCAATTCTACTATTCTTTTGATCAGAGTATAGAATCTCACCTCCTTCGAATGGACCTTCAGAATTGGCGATATCTTGATATTTTGCTCCTTCTAATAGCGTTCCTTGAATCTCCAGAACACTCGAATGATCTTCATAAGGCTGAAGAATATTTGTACTTGGGTAGATCATTTCATCTTCTGGGGACGTGGTCCACCTTTCGAATTTCACAATAGGTTCAGACCCGGGATTTGACTCTTCCTCAGATACTGTGTCAAGCCTGCCGTTGCCATTTAAATCTAAAAATCCAATGTTAGTGTATGAACCACTAGTTACCTTTGTGGCCGAATCCGTATCATTTGTTAAGTTTGGACTTCCCTTTGCTGAAAGAACTAGATCTTCCCCAGCATTATATCCTGGATTCTGCCCGCTTTCTACGAATAAAAACTCAGAATCCTCGTAAATTGCATCTTTACTGTTTCCAATATATACGTTTCCCTCTCCAAAAGTGGCGATACTTGAACCAATCCCTGTTACGTGTCCTTCACCACTGAATAGGATTTCATCATCACTATCCAATCTTCCCTCCTCATCTCCGACGTCATCAATTATCGCTTCGGATGGATTGTATTGGTCCGAATCGCTTTCAATTTCATCAATAAAATACACTTCCCCTTCTGAAATTGATTCAAGGTTAGCATTTCCATTTTTGACCACCCGGTCTTGATCCGACAATTTTCCTTCATCTATTGATCCATCTCCATCATCAATTATTATGGCCTCACCATTTTCGTAATCTGGAGAATTCGAATCTCCGATTTGATTTATATAGTAAGAATCTCCGTCTACTGAGTCAAAACCGTATATCGGGGCTTTGCCTTTCCGGAGTAATTCCGTATCTCCCTCATCAAGTGGTCCAGTTGTCAGTTCACCAAGATCGTTTGAAACTAAGACGGGTTCATTTACATCAAGTACCCCATCATTACCGTCCTCACTGTCCAGAAAAATTTCCGTTTCAGAGGTTTCGGAGAATGAAATTAATGGTAGATCGCCTCCGAAAATTATATCGTCTGATTCCGTTAGTAACTCATCATTAGTGTTGTCTTTGATTATGGGGTTTTCTTCGGTGAGTGTGTCGGAATTATCCGAATCAATATAGACTGTACTATCTGGTAGTTGGCGTAATACATCACCCGAAGGGTCCTCATCCGCATTAGTGTACTTCCGAAATCTTATCACGGTATCATTGAGGTCAAATTTGTTTGACTCATCCCCTGTATCGATATACATTTCAGGAGTTGTAGATGTCGGGGCAGAAAATCCTTCACCAGTTTGACCGAACTCGGGATTTTCTGTTGTTGAAAAAATATTATCTTCACTCCCCACACTCACGTTCACCACGGATACCGTCTGTCCCGGATACACCGATTTCTCTCCCGACCCGTCGGTCGCCGTCACCTGCGTCCCGTTCGCGACGCCCAAGAACGATATCGGCGTGCTGGCCACCAGCGCTATCGCTACCGCTACTGCCAGGACCCGCCGTCCGCGCCCGGTCATCGGCTACCGAAACACCCTGCTCGATCCGTTCCAACGATTCCGCCATCTATTCTGCAACGTCGAACGCGCTTGCCACGAAGTCACGGGTTACAATCCGATAAGTACGTAATAAGAGTTACTGTAAAAATCCCCGCCAAACGTCACGCCGTCTTGCGGTTTCTGTCGCCATCTTTCATCGAAAACCTGCCGGCGGTGAGCACGTCGACGGCGCAGCGCGCCCGCCGTTCGTCACCTCGGTCGCAGGACGACGAGGTAGGTCAGTAAGGCGACGATCGCCGTACCGATGGCGATGTTCTCGAGGGTGTACGCGGCCAGGTCCAGATAGGAGAGTCCCCAGACGATGATCGTCGCGTAGAATGCCGAGAGGACGAAGTTCAAAACGAGGAGGACACGGATGTCGCCGGATGCCATACAGTGATTCATCACGCACCGCGACAAAAAGTTACGGACTCCGGGTGCCGGGTGCGACGACCTCGTCCGGGGTGACGTGGTCGTCGGGTCGGGGAGAGCGGTCGGTTCGTCGCTTTGATGCCTGGGGCGTCTCTCCCTCGTGAGGGGTCCGTCGTTCGCGGATGGTGATCGTGACCGCAGATTCGGTCGCGTCGTCGACGACGAGGGCCTCCCCGACACCCTGGGGGAGCTGTGTGGCGAGGTCACCGTCGAGATACGTCGGATTGGTGCGCGAGAGGGCGTCGATGTCGGGACCAGCAGTGAGTCGGTGGCTGACGACGAGGTCGGCCTGGGAGATGGCGACCGCGGGGAGGGCGGCGGGGCGCTGTGTCGCGAGGACGAGGCTCACCCCGGGATGACGACCCCGCGTCAGGAGCGTCCGGATGGCGCGGCCGGCGACCGTATCGGTGACGGCGTGGGCCTCGTCGACGAGGAGCCACGGCAGTGGTTCGTCGTCCGTCCGTAACGCGCGGTCGTAGACGCCGCGGGCGACGGCGAAGACGATCGCGGCCTGCGCGGCGGTGGGCGTCCCACTCGTCTCCAGGACGGTGACGCCCTGGGTCTGCAGGTCGGCGGCCGTCAGGCCCGAGGGGTCGAAGGTCTCCCAGCTCGCCGCCAGTTCGAGATGGTTGAGGACCGCTCGTCTCGTCTCTGCAGGAACGCCCGCGGTATCCACGACGGCTCGCATCTCCCGGAGGGTGTCGGCGGTGGCGGCGGCTCGCCAGAGCAACGCCCCCGGTCCCGCCGCCGGATCCAGATCGAGGAGCTGACACCAGCCCGCCGGAGGCACCGCGTCCGCACGGATCGTCGGCTGGGTGACGGTGCGGGCGAAGGGGGCCGCCGCCAGGCCGGAGAACGCCCCCATCGGGTCGACGACGATGCCCGAGACGCCAGCAGTAGTGCCGATTTCCTCTGCGAGCACCCCGAGGGTGTAGGACTTCCCCGAGCCACGTTTGCCGACGACCAGTCCGACGTGGGGGCCTTCGAGGTCGATGGCCACCGGGGCCCCACGACTGCCATCCGTGGCGAGGTAGTGTCCGAGCGAACCGATCTGTCCGGAGTCGGCCGAACGACCGAGGACGGAGGTCATACCGCCGATTCATCTGTCTCGGTATTTCAATCGCCGGCAGAGGGTTTATCACCGAAGGGAGGTCCACCCAGACCCATGCCGTTCACAGACTTCCGACAGGACGAACGCGCCATCGAAGGCCTGCCGATTCGCCTCGTCATCGCGTTCGTCGTCGGCGTGGCGACGCTCAGCGTGATGCTCTCGATGATCTCCGGGGTCCAGTCGTTCGGCGTCTCAGAACTCGACGCGAAGCCCTCGCCCGAGGTGGTCACGCCCGGTCACCACAGCGTCGACATCACCGCCATCGATGCCGACGGCTCGCCGGTCGCCGATGCGACGGTGGTCGTGAAACGCGGTAGCGCCCAGCTGGACTCGGTGGCCGTCGCAAAGACGGGGCCGGGCGGCGTCGCCACCGTCGACATCGAGTCACAGCTCGGCCCGAATCAGGCGGAGGGGACGCTCACCATCGAGGTGAAACCGCCGGCCGGGTCGCAGTACATGGACCGGCGGCAGAACTCCGAGATTTTGGTGATCCGCGGGGCCTAGAGCGTCCGGTCCCAGTCGATCCACTCGCGCTCCCAGCCGTGGCGCCGCTCGGCCTCCTTCACCGCCCGCTCGACATCCTCACGGTGGGTCCGATTCCGCTCGACGGCACCCGTCTGCTCGCCGTCGACGAGGAGCGGCGAGAAGCCGACGGGTCCGAAGTCGGCGGCCGCCTCGCCGCCCTCGTAGGCGCGGAGTCGCTGGTCGGCCGTTCCGATCGGCATGACGAGGCGGCCGTCGGGTGACAGCTGGCGTACCAGCGCTTCGGGCGGTCGGATCGCTGCGGCCTCCACGAGGATGCGGTCGAACGGAGCGTACTCCGGCAGCCCCGACGCGCCGTCCCGGCAGTCGACCAGCACGGCGTCGTAGCCGGCCTCGCGGAGGTTGCGTCGGGCGTCGTAGACGAGCTGGCGGGTGATGTCCACCGCGTGGACCCGCTTCGGGCCGACGATCTCCGCCAGGACGGCGACCGTGTAGCCGACGCCGGCGCCGACCACCAGCACCGAGTCGGTCGCCTCGACCTCGAGCGCTTCCAGGAGCCGCCCCGCCATGGTCGGCGCCAGGACCGTCGTCCCGCGGTGTTCGAACGCCTGGTCCATGTACGCTCGGTGCCCCTCGTCGACGAACTCGTGGCGTGGAACCGCCCGCATCGCTCGGCCGACCGGCTCCGCGTCGACCACCGCTTTGGTGTCGTGCTGGAGGCTCGCGACCATGTCGTCGCGGAGCGCGGCGTATTCCATGTGAAAACAACTCGCCGGATGCTCTTGAATCGAGCGCTGTGCGTTACCAGGCAGACCAGGCGTCGGAGGACTCGTCGTAGCCGTAGATCCGCTTTACGTCCTTGGCCTCGACGGTGTCGCCGTCCTCGCCCAGCTTCGGGAACGGATAGCGTTCCTGGGCCGGTTCGCGGACGTGGATGTCCGTGATCGTGAACTCTTCGTCTTCGAGGGTCATCGTCTCGCCGATGACGAACTCGAAGTCGCCGGGGAGGTAGGCGGTGATCGAACGGGTCCGGTCACGGTCGCCGTTTCGCGGGTGGAGGGTGATGTCGACGCTCACGTTGTCGACGGCCCGCGTCCAGAACGTCTGAACCGCCTCGCCCTTGGCCGAGGTAGCCCGCTGTTCGGGGCCGGTCTCGAGGTCGGTGATGCGGACCTGCATGATGGCCTCGTCGGTGTCGACGATGAACTCCTCGCCCACGCGGACGCGCTCGTCGACCGGCACCTCGACGCTGGCCGTGAGCGATTCGCCGTCCTGTGAGATGACGACGTCGCGTTCGACCGTGCGCTCTCGCTCGATGGCCGTCTTGTGGACGTGATCGCACTCCGTACAGCGGACGGTCGCTCGTCCGCCCCCGGTGGAGAGGACTTCGTGGACCGTCTCGAGGTCGGGTGAACACGCCGGACAGGCGATCCCGACCCGGTCCTGTTGGTGGCTCATGGCCGCGAATAGCCGGGCGACGCGTAAATATCCGCTGTCGTCACTCCGTGCCGGGCAGTTCGACCGGGTCGCCGTCGGCGAAGACCGAGGGGTCGGTGATGATCCCGTCGAGATGTAGCGGTGCGCTGACGTCGCCACCGATGCCCGCGTCGTCGCCGATGGCGAGGTGGACCGTCCCGGCAGCCTTCTCGTCGAGGAGGACCGAGCCCACCAGCTCGGTCACCGAGACGTTGGTCCCGATGCCCAGTTCCGCGAGATTGTAGGCGGCCTCGCCGACCGATTCCGCGGCCGTCTCGACCTGTGCGCTGATCTCGTCGTCCGAGATGTGGGTGACCTGTCCGTCCTCGACCTCGAACCGGAGCGACTGGTCGGGGTCGAGTCGGCCGTATGGCATCATGGTGCCGTCGACGACGTACGTCCCGTCGGCGCTCTCCGGGCTCACGAACACCTCGCCAGCGGGCAGGTTCGAGAACGCGCCCGGCTCGTCGACCATCCCGGTGTCTTCGTTCCACTCCCGCTCGCCCGGACGGACGGTGATGTCGGTTCCATTGGGCGCCGTCACCCGGATCTCTTCGGCGCCGGCGACCTGCTCGAGGACGGCCGCACAGTGGCGACTGATGGCCTCGTAATCCGCGTCCAGGCCGGTGACGAACACTGCTTCGGTGATTCCCGGAAGGGTCGCTCCGCGGACGCCAGCCGCGCTCGCCTCGCTGCGGGCGCGCGTGTGACTCAGGCTCTTGGTCGTCGGCGCGAGGAAGGCGTCGGCCTCGAGCATCGCCGCGGCCACCGGTGGCGAGGGCTCCTCGCCGTGCTGGTCGCCGGGCGGATACTGGACGATGACCGCGTCGTCGGTCACCGCGGCGGCGACCTCGTAGAGAGCCTGTCCGATGGGTCGGCGTTCGTCGTCGGTGACGACGAGACATCGCTCGCCCGCCTCGAGATCGAGACACTGGTGCACGGCGGTCGCTGCCGCGTCGTGGAGACTCATGCTCGCCGAAAGGACCGCGGTTCCGTTAGCGTTTGTGTTCGGCCCGAGCGCCGAAATCGCACGACGGCCGTCAGACGTCGGCGAACAGTTCTTGTTCGTTCCGCCACTCCGTCGATTCGTGAACAAACGCGACCACGTCCTCAACGCCGTGGCGTTGGCGATCGGCATGGGCGCCATTTTGGCGCCGAGTTTCGACGAGGTGACCGCGAGAACGATCGCGATGGTGGGCCTTCCGGTCCTGCTCGGTGCGATGGTCCCCGACATCGACACGAGCATCGGCTCGCACCGCAAGACCTTCCACAATTTCCTCACCCTCGGTGCCTTCGCCGCTTTCCCGTTCGTCTTCGGCAACCTACATTTCGTCTGGATCGGCGTCGCGACCCACTACATGCTGGACCTGCTGGGGAACGTGCGGGGGATGGCCCTGTTCTACCCCTGGCCCGAAGAGTACGACGTCCCAGTGGGTGTCACCGTCGACAGCCCGTGGGCGACGGTCGTGACGATGGCCGTGACGGCCTTCGAACTGGGAATATTCTACATTCTCGTCGCCGCACCTGGCCTCGGGCAATCGCCCTGGGTCGCGGGCCTGTTTCCCGTTTGAACGGCCTGCTCACGGCTTCCTGTTGGCCACCGCCCGGCGGTCCTCGAAACCGTTAACCAGTTCGCAGGCGGACGTCGAGACATGATTCAGGTCGGGATCAACGGCTACGGAACCATCGGAAAACGAGTCGCCGACGCGGTCGCCGCCCAGCCGGACATGTCGGTCGTCGGCGTCGCGAAGACGCGACCCAACTTCGAGGCCGAACAGGCCCGTCGCCGCGGGTACGACCTGTATCCCGCGATCGAAGACCGCCTCGATCAGTTCGGTGCCGCCGGCCTGGAGACCGCCGGGACCGTCGAGGACCTCGTCGAGGCCGCCGACGTGGTCGTCGACGCGACCCCCTCGGGTATCGGCGAGCAGAACAAGGAACTTTACGAGGAGTACGACACCCCCGCGCTCTTCCAGGGCGGGGAATCCGACGACCTCGTGGACGTCTCCTTCAACGCGCGGTCGAACTTCGCGGACGCCGGGGACGCCCAGTTCGTGCGCGTCGTCTCCTGTAACACGACGGGGCTGTCCCGTCTCGTCGCGCCACTCGACGAACAGTTCGGCATCGAGAAGGTTCGGGCGACGCTCGTCCGCCGGGGCGGCGACCCGGCCCAGAGCACTCGCGGCCCGATCAACGACATCCTCCCGAACCCGGTGACACTCCCCTCCCACCACGGCCCCGACGTCAACACCATCTTCCCCGACCTGGACATCGACACCCTCGGCCTGAAGGTGCCCGCGACGCTGATGCACATGCACTCGATCAACGTCACCCTGGAGTCGGCACCGACGGCCGACGACGTGCGCGAGACCCTCTCGGGTGAATCGCGGCTGCTCCTCCTCGACGCGGACCTCGACATCGAGGGGACCGGGGCGCTGAAGGAGTACGCCCTGGACATGGGTCGGCCCCGCGGCGACCTCTGGGAGAACGGCATCTGGAGTGAGTCTATCACCGTGGAGGGCCGGGACCTCTATCTCTTCCAGGCCATCCACCAGGAATCCGACGTCGTCCCCGAGAACGTCGACGCCATCCGGGCCGTCCTCGGGACCGCCGACGCCGCCGAGAGCATGGCGACGACCGACGACGCCCTCGGTCTCGAATAGGCCGGTCGACCCCAACCGAATCCTTTTCCGCCTGCTCGTCGAATCCACTCGTATGAGACGCGACGACCGCGACGACCCCTTCGACGATATCTTCCGCGAGATAGAGCGCATGATGGACGAGATGATGCAGGGCGACGGCCGCGGCGGCGTCAGCTACGAGCAGGGGCCGGCCGGGTTCGGCAGCGACACCCACGTCGACGTCCACGCGACCGACGAGGAGGTCCGCGTCGTCGCCGACCTGCCGGGCGTCGCGAAAGCCGACATCTCCCTGCAGTGCGACGGCGAGTTCCTCACCGTCGGCGCGGCCAGCGACGTCCGCGAGTACGACGAGCGCATCGAACTGCCCGCCCGGGTCGATCCGGAATCGGGGTCGGCGACCTACAACAACGGCGTTCTTGAGGTCGTCTTCGACCGCGTCGAGGAAGCGACGGACATCGACGTCGAGTGACTAGTCTGCCGTCTCCCTGATCAGCCGCGCCAGGCGGTCGTAGAAGTCGGAAACGTATTTTTCCGCGCTATCGACGGTCGGTCGAGCGTTCGTCTCGGTCACGACCACCCGGTCATCGGTGACGAGCAGATCGACGCCAAGAAGCGGGATGTCCATCACCGACGCCACTCGCTCCGCGATAGCCCGCAACTCGGCTGGCAAGTCGACCGTCTCGGCGACCGCGCCACGGTGGACGTTGTGTTTCCAGCGGCCCGCCGTGCGGTCCGCGTCGGGGATCGTCCGTTCGACGGCACCGGCGTACGCACCGTCGACGACCATCACCCGGTAATCGGTCGCCTCGGGGACGAACTCCTGGAGCAGATAGGAGCGGTCGCCCACGGCCTGGTTGTCGTGGAGCAACTCGAGGTAATCGACGACGCCGCGGAAGGAATCGGGGTCGTCGACGCGGACCACGCCCCGCCCGCGGGTCGTGGAGTTCGGTTTGACGACGACTGGTCCATCGAAATTGTCGAACGCGTCCAGGGTCGCCGACTCGTCGACGGGATTCGAGACGAGCGTGGTCTTCGGGACGGGGACGTCGGCGGCCTGCAGTCGGGCGAGCGTCTCCGCCTTGTTCCGCGAGCGGAGGACGGCCTCGCGGTCGTTGATCCAGGGGACGGAGAGGAGCACGGAGAGGACGCCACCCTCCATGAGCCGACCCGGGAAGACGAAGCCGACGTCGAAGCGGGCGGGGTCGAACGGCGGGTCGTCGAGGGAGACGGTGCGCTCGCTGGTGGCGATCGATTCCACGTCGATACCGCGGTCGCCGAGCGGCCCTCGAATCCGCTCGAAGGTCTGCGCTCTCGTGGCGACCGCCAGACGAACCATCGAATCCGGCCTTACTTCGTGAGCAGTTCCTCGCCGCGCTCGACGTCGATCTTGCACGGCGGGGTCAGTTTGTTGTACGCACGGCGGAAGGCGTCCTTGACGACGGGCGCCTGGTCGGCCGTGCAGTAGGCGGTAAAGAGCGGGTCGCCCTTCTGGACGCGCGCGGCGGTGCCGACCGGGACGCCGAAGGCTTGCCGCATGCCGTCGGAGACGCGGTCCGCGCCCGCGCCGGTCGCCTGCTTGTTCTCCCGGAGGATCTGGTGGGGGAACTTGCGGAGCATCATCTTGTACGTCCCCTCGCCGAGTTCCTTGATGAGGTGGCGGTTGGCCGACAGCCGCGCGGCCTCCAGGGCGCCGTGGAGCATCTGGACGGACTCCTCGGGGACGAGGCTGATCTGGACGGGCCAGTCCTCGGGGTCCGAGTCGAGGTCGCCCATGTTGTGCTGTGCGATCTTCGAGCCCGGGATGCCCGTGACGTAGTCCCGCCGGGTGTAGGCGGGCTTGTCGATGTCCCGAAACATCGAGGCCGGATTATCGGACATGGTTACTACTGTGTGCTCAGGGAGCAAACGGGTATAAGACCTTCGAAGCACCGGGCTGGCACCGACAGACCGCCAGGCCTGCTCTCCGCCGGTCGATGGCGGGGCGTCGCTTCCCTGTCCGTCCAGCCGGTCGTCGCTTCCCTATCCGTCCAGCCGGTCGTCGCTTCGCTATCCGTCCAGCTGGTCGTCGATGAACGCGTCGAAGTCCAGGTCCGCCTCGTCCATCCGGTCGACGTGTTCGAGGACGAGGTTGCCCTTCTCGGTGATCTCGTAGAGGCCGCTGTTGGGCGCCGGCCCCACCCGGTCCAGCAGGTCGTAGTCCGCCAGGACGGGCAGTCGGGTGTTGATGTACGAGCGGTCCTTCTCGAGGTGGTACGCCAGATTCGCCGCGGTGTTGCGCTTCCCGTCCGAGAGTGCCTCGAGGATCTCGACGTCCGTTGGCCTGGCGAGTTTCATTCGCGCAGTTTCGTATTCGACGATAGGGACTATTAATAGGTACCGATATGTGGGCCGTGTACCACCACTACGTGGCCGCCACTCCGCGTCTATCGGCCGAAATAGAGGGAAAAGGGTTCGTCTACTGCGGGAAGGGGGATTCGTTTCGGCGCGTCGGTAGACCCGTTCAGCGGTCCGCCGTGAGTTCGGTGACCGACTGTTTCGCCAGCTTGAGGTCGTCTACCGCGCGGCGGTGGTTCTCTATCGCGGCGTCGATGAGTTCGTCGACTTCGCGGTCCTCGAGGCTCCGTTCGTCCTCGGCCCGCAGCAGGTGCAGATACCCTTCGATGGCCCTGCGCTCCGCCTCGTTCGCCTGGAGGAGCGCTCGTACGCCCGTCCACCAGAGTTCCCGATCGGAGTCGAGTTCCTCGCCCAACCGTACGCCACGAATCTGTTCAGCACTCCCTGTGCTATCGCCCATCGCGGCCGTCACTTGTCAGGGTGATTCCTTAATGGTTCCCATTTGGGGAGTCGTTGACACCCATCACGCCATCGAGTGGTTACACCTTCGTGATTGCACTGTCGCGGGGTGTTATCGCCCGTTTTCGGTCTATTCGTCGTTTGGCGATTGCTGGAACTCCCGGAGTGCCGCCAGTTCCTCGCTCGCGGCCTGGTGCTGGGCGATGGCACGGTCGAGGGACTTTTCGGCGGTGGTGATGTCGTTTCGCTGCCCGTCTACCTGGTGTAACAGCATGGTCTCCATGGCGCGGGACTCGGCGTCCTGGGCCGCCCGGAGCAGCTGGTAGGCGGCCATGACGTCTGGGACGGTCGCGTCGCTGTCTGTGGGGGACGGGGGCGTGTCGGGCATGTATACTATCGGTATATCGTCGTGGTTGTATAATTGTTTGGGCGCTGTGATGTTCATCCGTCAGTCGAACCTGCAATACCACTCCCGAAAGCCCCCTCCCGCTCGCGGCTCACGGCTCACTCCGTTCGCCGTTCGCTCATACCGAGACGCTCCCTACGGTCGCGTCTCGCGCACGCTCGCCGGGATATCCTTCGCTTCTCACGGTTCACTTCGTTCACCGTTCGATTTCTCGAGGCCTCCCTCTGGACGGCCTCGCTACGCTCAGGATAGGGCCCGCCGAGGCGTACGCGACCTGCGTGGCGGCGAAGCCGCCACGTTATAGGTGGTCGGCAAGGCCGACCACCCTGTCGGCCCCTTTCGAAGCCCCACCCGACATATTGTGTATCTTATCTGGATGGGGCGGTTGTTAGGCTTAGCTGGACGACACTTGAGTGGCACAGTGCATTTCGTACTGTGCCGTACTCTCGAAACGATCCGCGGTGGTTTGCATAATCCGAACTTACCTGGCTGTCGAGTCAGCGAGGTGGCGGTGGTTCTTCGGTCGGTTACCGCCGTATCAAAGACAGCAGATCGAAACTCCGGTTTGGGTCGGCTTAGGCGTCGGCCCCGTCGCTTTCGCTGTTCGTAACGAAGTGACCCGCGACCCTGTCTCTATTCGAGTCACTACTCCCGATGTCCCTCCAGGATTCCCAGCCGACGCGGTCCACCCGATTTCGCCGGTTCATCGCGTGGTACACGGTCATGCTCGGGGCGTTTTCGACGCTTCTACTGATCTCTATCGTCCTCATCGCGTACGTCTTCGACGGGAATCTCGCGCTCTACATCGACAAGTTCGGCGAGGCGGGCGTGGAGTTGCTCCTGTTCGCCATCGTGGCCGGGACCGTTCCCTTTGGCCTCTACGTTCTCGACGATTTCCTTCGCGACTCGGGCGGGTGAATGGCGGGATCTCACTATTCGCGGCCGAACGTCAGGTAGAGGGCCGCGAGTAGCGCCAGCACAATCACGAAGATCCCACCGATGAGGACTGGGCCGGCCCCGCCCTCGTCGGTCGGTCCCTCTGTGGAGATCGGTGCTTCGGTCGTCGTACTCGGTGCTGCGGTGGTGGTCGGCGTTTCGGTGGTCGTCGGCGTCTCGGTCGTGGTGGTCAGCGGTTCGGCCGACGTCGTCGTCTCGTCGGTGGTCTCCTCCGCGAAGACCACGTACTCGGAGAAGCCCACTGAGGGGGCTTCGACGACGACCACGCCGCCGTCGGTGCTCACGACCGTCGTCTCCAGTTCCTCCCACTCGGCGAACTGACTCTCGTAGTGGTTGAGACTCAGCTGGGCGGGCTCGACGCCGAGTTCGTCCAGACGGCCCTGTTCGATTCCCATTCTGACGTGGGTGACGTCCTCCTCGTCGCCGGTGTCGAAGGTGATGTCGGCGCCGGTGACGAAGGTCTTGCCCTCGGGTGGGGCGTGAGACGCCCCGCCGAGTTCCTCGACCGAGACGGCGGCGTCGAGACCGGCCTCGCTCACGAACCCGACCGTTTCGACGGGCATGCCGCCGCTGATGGTGATCGTCGGCTGGGTGCCCGAGACGCTGGTGGAGACGCCTTTCGCGCCAATGGCGCCACTCCCACTGGACTGGCCACCGCCGCCTCCGCCACCGCCGCCACCGCTGCTACTACTGGACGATTGGTCGGCGGGCTCCTCGATGGTGAACGCCCAGGATTCCTCCCGGGTGTTCCCCGCGGCGTCGGCGACGGAGAGGGTGACCGTGTGTTCGCCCGGTTCGAGTGTCGGCGTGTGTGAGAGCGAGGACGAGGAGACCGACAGCCCGCTCGTCACTTCCGTACCATCGATGGCGAGCGTGACCGAGTCGGCGTCGATACCCGCGCGGTCGTCCTCGTAGTTCGCACTGATCGTCGGTTCCGTGTCCGTAGTCGTCGCCCCATCACTTGGCGTCAGGCCGCTGATCGTCGGCGGTGTCCCGTCGACGTCACCCGTGACCGCGAACGTCGAGAAGTGGGTGGTCTGCAGTTCGAAGACGACGGCCGAACTGGTCTCTCCGGTCCGGGTCGCCTGTGAGCGGTTCCAGGCAGTCCCGTTGTGGAACCAGACGCTCATCGTCTCGGGGAGTACGTACTGGTCGTCGATTCTCGACTTGTTCACGAGAAGCTCCACCGACGCGTTCTCGATGTCGTCGTTCGAGACGGGCGTCTCGATCTGTGGGTACGCCAGCGCGGTGTCGTTCGGGGCCGAATCGGCCGTGGGATTTCTCCTGGCCGTTCCGACGGTGAGATTCTCGCCCGCGATGTCGACCGTCGCGTTGATCGTCGCGTTCCCGAGGCCGGGGTCGTCCGGCGTGGCGCGATAGCGTGACTCGTCGATGGCCGAGAGGGTCGTGTTGCGCCCGACCGAATAGCTGACCGTGGTCTCGTTTTCGTTCCCGGCCCGGTCGGTCACGGTGACGGGCACGGTATGACTGCCCAGGGCGGGTCGCGTCGTCACGGTGCCGTTCCAGGCGTCCGTCTCCTTTGCGAGCGCCGACCCGTCGACGGTCACCGACGAGACGGACAGGGCGTCGTCACTCGCGGTGACGGAGGCGGGGACGCCGTCGTCGGGAAGCAGGTCTGTCGTGGATTCGAGGGAGGCTCCGTCGATGACGGGGGCGGTTCGGTCGATGGTGAGGGTTCGCGTTTTGACCGGTCCGACGTTGCCGGCCTCGTCGGTCGCCCGGACCGAAACGGTGTAGGTGCCCTCGGAGAGGGACGTGTGGTTCTGGTACCAGTTCGACCCGGTCAAGGTCGCGGTGGTCCAGGCCCCGTCATCGATCTGGACGGAGACGCTGTCGACACCGGAGAGGGAATCGTCCGCCGTGCCGGTGACGTTGATCGCCGTCTCGTTCTGTGCGGCGTCGGTGGTCGGGGTCTCGATAGCGAGGCTCGCGTTGGTCAGGTCGACGACGATCTCGCCAGTCTGGGTTTCGTTCGCGTTGCCGTGTCCGTCCGTGGCGGTTATCGGGAGCGTCTGGGTTCCCTCAGTCGCGTTCTTGGAGTCGACCGGAACGGTGGCATTGTACCAGGTGTTCGCCTGTGCCTCCAGCGTTACCGTCCCCGCACCGAGGGCCGATGCGTCCACCGTCACGGTATCGACTCCGCTCTCGTCTTCTGCCTGGACGGCGATCGCCACCGAATCCGACCGGCCGATGGATGGGTCGTCGTCGGTGCCGTTGGCCGTGGCGTTCGTGACGATGGGTGCATGCAGATCCGCACCCGTCGCGTTCAACGTCCGATTTACGGTTTCTGCGTCGGAGACGTTGTGGCCGAGTTCGAGATGTGCGGTCTTCGCCCCGGTCGAATCGATGGTTGCGGTCGCCTGGTACGTCTCGGTCTCACCCGGCGCGAGGACACTGGGCGTCTCTGCACCGCCCGTTTCGATCGAGAACACGCTCGCGTTCGGTCCGTTGACCGACGTGTCGGTGACGTTCAGTGGTGCCGAGCCGGTGTTCTCGACCGTTACCGATTCGTTCGCCTCACCATCCCGGAGTGAGATCGTGCCAAAATCGAGCTCCTCGGATGGAGTGACCGAGACGTCCGGTGCGACGGTCTCGCCAGCGAGCGAAACCGAGTGCTGATCGCCGGTGCCGTTGTGGTCGATGGTGAGCGTCGCCGATTGTCCTCCTCTACTGGAGGCGTTGAACTCGACTTGGATGTCGTGGGTTTCTCCCTGTTGAACGGTCCCGTTGGCACCGCTCATAACGGTGAACGCAGATGGGTTGGTTCCACTGATCGCGGTCTGGGTGATGTTCAGCGGTCTCCCGCCGTCGTTCACTATCGAGACGTTTCGTGACTCGTTCCGTGTCAGATGGACCGTTCCGTAGTCCACGTCAGTCGTGGAGAGGGTCGCGACCGGCGGCTGGGTCTGTATGGCACCCTCGGCATCGGCGAGCCCGTGGCCGTAGGTGGTGTCGGGTTCGGTTCCGTTGACGTGGATGGCGGTGTCGAGGAGCGCCCGCTCGATGTCGGTCGGGGACATCGTCTCGTTGACGTCCACGAGGAGTGCGGCGACTCCCGCCGCGTGTGGTGCCGCAGCGGAGGTTCCCTTGAAAGCACCGTCGTAGGCGGTCGTCTCGACTCCATCGGGTGCGACGAGGTCGGGCTTTAACCGCCCATCCCGCGTCGGGCCACGCGATGAGAACGCCTCGATCTCGGAATCGCTGTAATAGACCGCACCGACCGTAAGCGCGTCAGGACCGACGCCAGGATTCGTCACCGAACGCTGGGCGGTCCAGTACTCCGGCGACAGGTCACCCCGGAACCAGATGTCGAAGTCAGAATTGCCGCTCGCGGCGGCGTTGTAGATGCCCACATAGAGCGGCCCGTCAACTGAGGTATTGACGTACCATTCGATAGGTTTGTCCTGGTCGTCGTTCTGTGCATTCGTCGATTCACCGACGACATTCCCGTTGTCATCCAGGATGTACAGGTCGTAGTCTTCGTTCGTATTCTCCCAGTCGTTCCAGTTCACGACGATGTCGGCTTCTGTACCGGAATCGAGGCGGAGCCACTGGTCGTCCTCAGTGAAGTTCATCCAGCCATCTCCATTCGGATCGCTCCACGTGCCGTTCCAGTGTTCACCATTCGCGGCGTTCCCGGCGGAGTTGACCCAGAGGATTCCATCGTCGCGAAGACTGGAGATGTCCTGATTCATCTCGCTGGTGCCGTCGAGCGGCCCGACACCGTAGTAGCTCATCGACATCACGACCACGTCGGTGTCGGTCTCTTCGCGGACGTAGTCGACGGCATTGTACCACTGCACGAGCGAACTCGCTCGGAGGGTGACGAGCGATGCGTCGGGCGCGGTGTCGGCGACGAGTTCTGCGACCGCGGTCCCGTGTCGCCCACTCGTGCCGTTACCGATTCCCTTCCCAGTGAAGTCCTTGTGATCGACGACCTGATCTCCGATTTCGTCGTTCTTCAGGTTGAACCCCTCGAGGTCGATGACGGCCACGGTGACGTCCTCTCCCGTGACGTTCCGGTCGTGCGCCCAGTCGGCGTTCATCGCCGCGACGCCCTCGCTCGTCACTTCGTTCGTGCTCGGTCGGATGGGCAGCCGAGCGAACTCGATCGCCGGCGACGTGGCGATGCCCTGAACGGCGGATTCGGGCACGCGAACCTGGACGAGATCGCCGTGTCTCGCGGTCACGTCACCGCCTGCCCTGGTGACGACGTCGCTGGCTCGGTCGCCCTGCCCTGGCGATGCTTCGACGACGATCTCGACAGTCGACGGGGGGCCATCGCCGCCAACGCTATCGGTGCCGACTGTTGTGTCACTCTGATTCGTATCGAGTTGCCGGCGGAGTTGGCTCGATACGTTGGACGACCCCTTCTCCTCCGGTGGTGCCCAGTCCTCACCAACCGGTGGGCCGGACGAATTGGACTCGTTTTCCGATTCCGTCACGTTCTCCGAGGCCGGATATGTGACCGCCTGCTCAACGCTCGCGGGCTGCTGGTCGGTTGCTGGGGCCGGAGCACCGAGCGCGGTCGCCCCCGCGAACCCCGACCCGATGACGAGGGTGGCCAGAAGAACGGCGAGGAACGCCTGTCGCCACTTCATCAGCCACTTACCCCCGACTGACCGTCGGCCTCCGGCGTATGCGGCGGTCGGACGAACCGGACCTCCTCCTCACTCGCGAGCGACGGCAGGTCCTCGACTTGAACCCAGGCCTGCACCAACTCGTCGTGGCGGGCCGTAACATTCAGATCGTAGCCCTCGGGAAGTTCGGCATCTGGCTGAAGTTCCACGACGACCGCTACCCGGCCATCGTCGTAGTCAAGGTCGTGGGTCTCGGCGTACGCGTCGCGGTCGTCGGCCTGGACCAGTCCAGCGAGGGTACTATCGAGGGCGTCGGGCATGGTGGTCGTCGCTTCCGTGGTCGGCGTCGGTCGTACGGTAGTGGTCTCGTCGCCAGTGCCGTCGGAGACCGGCCCCCCTGCACACCCTGCGACGACGGCGAGAACGAGGACGGCGATCGTCGCGACGAGCGTGCGTCGGTGGTCCATACGGTTAGTCGCCCCTTTGCAGTCGAGGTTGATGCATCATCCGGTCCATGTAAATTCCAGTGGTATATTGCAGCCGCTAGTTAATGGCTTCGCTCGGGGGAGGGAAGCGCGCTCGCCAGATTAGCCTACGCGATAGCGACACCACTGGTGATGATGCGCGCGCGAAAAAATGGATGGTCGTCGTTATTCGCGGCCGAACGCCAGGTAGAGGGCCGCGATCAACGCCAGTACGACCACGATGATACCGCCGATGAGGAGGGCGCCGGGGCCGTCATCACCGGGTGCTTCGGTCGTGGTCGGATCTTCGGTCGTAGTCGGTGCTGCTGTCGTGGTCGGTGCTTCTGTGGTCGTCGGTTGTTGGGTGGTGGTCGTCACGTCCTCCTGGGCGAAGACCGCGTAAGTCGAGAAGCCCGCGGAGGGGGCCTCGAGGACGACTTCGAACTTGTCCTCGCTCACGACCTCGGTCTCGAGTGCCTCCCACTCGCCGTCTTCGTTCAGGTGGTGGAGCACCAGCTGGTTCGACGAGACGCCGAGTTCGTCAAGACGGGTCTGTTGGACGCCCATCTGGACGGTGTCGACGTCCTCGCCGTTCGACGAGCCGAAGGTGATCTCCGCCCCAGTGACGAAGGTTGCACCCTGCGGTGCCGGTGATGGCGACTCGGTGACTTCGGTCACGGTGACCGTGTCGGTGAGTTCGACCTGGCTCCCGAAGCCGATCATCGAGATCGACTGACCAGCGTCGATGCGCACCGTCGGGTTGGTGCCAGCGAGAGCGATGGACTTGGATGGAGGTCCGTCGGTGGCTTCGCCGTCATCGTCGTCGGCTGGTTGACCGCCTCCGCCGCCACCGCCGGTATCTGGCTCAGCCTCAACGTTGACATCGATGCTATCGGAGATGCCCTGGTACTCGGTGGAGACTGTCGCATCTCCGGTCGAATCGGCGTTCACGGAGCTACCGTCGATGCTCACCACATCGGTATCGCTACTCGTCAATGTCACTTGGTCAGTGACGTCCTCGCTACTGCCGTCGGCGAACGTCGCGGTGACCGTCGCATCAGTGGTGCTTCCCTCTTCAAGGGTCACTGAGCCCGATTCGCCACCGACCTCGAGGTTGATTGATTCGGCTACATCTTCAGCCGCGAAGGTCAGGTCTTGTTCGAATACTCCAGACTCACCGATGTCGTGAGTTTCCTCTGCGACTGGTCCGTCGACACCTTCAATGTGGAAGTTGACGGTGTCGCCGGCATTCGTGTCAGTCCGGAGCTTTTCGGAGTCCGGATCATCAGTGGCGTAGACTCCATCACTTCCGACGGTTATCGAATCTACAACCTCTTCGTCGTCAACCACTGCGACAATCGTCGTACCCTCTTGCAGTGACGAACCGTCAGCGAAGCTGGCCTCGCCGTAGAACGATATCGGTGCACCCGGTTCGTCGGACTGTGCGATAGCAGCACCACTCATCGCCATGGCAACTCCGACTATAATAACCACTAGGAGCACCACAACGTTTGATATTCGTTTCATGCTCATAAATTAAAGTGTTGGGAGGTTTACTTTATTCTACTGGGAAAGAACGATCGTTAGGATTGTAGGTCGCCCCGACTAACGACCTGTCATTCGAGGTTAGGTCATCGGGGTTCTCGATGTAGACCCAGTAGGTGCCATATTCACCATCGGTACTCCCGACACTGTCAACGAGATCCGACGTATTGTCGCCACCCGCAGAGGCATCAAGTGTGGTAGAGAGATCGCCAGTTTTCACGATTTCCTGTGAACTACGATCAGCATCGATGTCGTCGACCGTTTCGAGGTCGTCAGCGAGAGCAACGTCAGTCTCGGTGCTGATGTCGTAGTTCGTTCCAACGAAGTTCCATCCTTCCTTCAACTCGGCAGAACCGGCTGAAACGGTCTGCTCATCATCCTCAACGAAATCAAAGCCAACTCTGGCGTCGCTATTTTCACCACTTACGTAGAGACCACTGTGGAGACGCTCATCTTGATCCTGAACGCCAGCATCGTAGAATTCAGTCACGTCGGTCCAGCCGGTATCATTTTCAACATTTTCGTACCGGGTAATGTCGTTCGTGTTCTGGCTGTAGACCTCTGCGGGTTGGGGTAGCGACATGCGCTGATACCCCTCATTGAGGTCATACGCCTCATGGACCAGACGGATCGATTCGGTATCATAGTGGTCTGCCGACGCATTCAGACTGACGTTGAATGTGACCTCGCCTGTCGATGTAGTCGCACTGGTCAAACTAGTAATCGAAATCGAAGCAGATCCGGAGTTGGTAGTTGCCTCCTCATTGCTTTCAGCGACGACTGTGCCGTCTTCGTCGACGAGTTTCACGTCCACTTTTTCCACAACCGGGTTCGAATATTTGTCCGTGACCTCTACAGTAACATCAGAATTACCGTCCTGTTTGACTACACCAATCAGGTCATTATCGACGTTACTGATTTTCAGCTGATCGTATTCCGCGGAATTGAACTCCTTGGGGTTCGTCGAATGGGATGAGTCGAATTCGTCCGCCTCGACCTTGATTTGGTACTCGTCGTTGCTTGCTCCATCCGTGGCGTAAACCCGGAGGTCAGCTGTCGTAACGTTACTAACCGTTTTCACCTTGATGGCCGCTCCTTCGCCACCCTTGAATTGAAGTTCAGTACCATCCGAAGCAATGATTTTCGGGTCTTGATAGTTTTCAAGATCATCTGGAGCGGTACTGAGGGTGAAGGTAGTATCGAATTCGTCGATATCCTCTTCAGGGATATTGTTCGTACTGCTCTCGTTGAGCTGAAGCGTGAACGCCTCGTTCGTTCCAGCCGTGTAATCGCCGGGTGATCCATCGAAGCCGAAGTTCACGTAATCCGGTTTGATCGTCACACTCGTGCTGTCAACTTCATCGCCGTTAAGATTGGTATCACGCGCATCGACCACTTCGGCGCGGATACTATCAGCACCTACCGCAGGCTGGATATCGCCAGTCTCGTTCGCGATTGTGATGGAAGTAGTTCCAGCGATGTCAGTCGTGTAGACCTGGGTTGACCGCTCGTCAACGTTCGTGGTCTCGAGCGTGAATTTCAGGTCAATATTTGTTCCCTCTGCATGCTGGCCAACGGGATTCTCATATTTGTCAACGACCTGGGCATCAGCGGTGATCGAGCCACCGTTGTATGCCATCTCATCGCCGTCCTCACCTACGGTTGAGAGTTTGATATCGTCAGCATCTACGTGGAGGACTTTAACCGTATCTGACGTGCCAACATCTTTCGACAATACTTCACTCGCTTCGAGTTTATAATCCCCAGCCGTTGTTGCGTTGAATTCGAACGTCGTCGAGCCGCTTTCAACGTGTGCGGTTAATGTTGATGTTGGCGCACCATACGTTGAATTTATCTCCGCGTCGGAATCGGTAATATCTACGCTATCATTCGATAGTGTAGGGCGTTCTAATACGTCGTCGGGATCCTCAGTCAATGAAATTTTGGACGGCGCTGTCGAAATGTTTTCATCTGCAATGGGCTCACTACTGGTGTTCAATAATTGTAACGTTGCTGTCGATGGTGTTCCAGCATCCGTTTCATCCTCTGCTATACTGAAGTCAACGGTATTCGGCTGGACCTCTAACGTGTCCGTTCCTGCCTCAAGCGAACTGTTGTCGACTTCCACCTCGAAGTCCCCGACACCCGATTTGAGCGCATCGTCACCGCTCTCGTTGACGACGACACCAACCACTCCGTTATCATCACTGGTGACATCAACCGACTTCGTGTCCCACTCAGATTCAGTAACCTGATCAGTCAACGTGTAAGTCAGTTCACCTTCCCAATCGTCGACTGTATTTCCATATGTATCTTGGATTGTCGCATCGATTGTTGCTTCCCCACCTTCGTAATTAATGCTGTCAGCGTTGGAATTAGCTGACACCTTCGTAGCTTCGGCGGGATTAATAGTTGCATTGATCGCTGGCTGACCAACGAAGTCCTCATTGGAACCATCGGATGCGGTTACGTTTGCAATTGGCTTATCTGAATATTTCGCCGCTTGGTCTTTCGCACTGTCAGAGACTTCTACGCCGAATTCAACAGTTACATTGTCATCGGTAGAAGACAGATCTGTCTCACTGTCTAAGTTCAATGTAATATTGACCTTGTGGTCAGATAGATCGGCCGTGGAAGCGCCAGTGAGACCCTCTGTTTTTAGATCTGTACTTTTCACCTCGGCATATTCAATGTCAAATTCATTACCGTCATCTTCTATTTCGACTGTAATGTTATCTCCATCGTTATATGTTCCATTTAGATTGAATTCCGCTTCTACAAAGTCTGTGTAATCACCCTCAACTTCATCAGCTGTATAAGTTGCATTTGCCGTGTCGATCTCGCCTATCGCCGCGGCCGCAGCTGGTGCCGCAAACACCGACAGCACCATCACCGCGGTTAACGCCACGGCGAGTACTGATCCGTATTTTGCCCGTCTATTGTGTCCTGTCATAGTTTGTGTCGTGTTTGTGTTCTCATGCGAGCGGCGTTCGTCCACTCCGCCCACCGCATCGTCGAGTGACATCGCCACTCGATACCGCTCACATATACCACCGGTATCTGCCAACGACCTTAAAACTATCCTCTCGACTGAAGATTCGTTAGGAATCGCTTACCGGATCCATAAGACTAGCCTACCCACTTCTCAGCCAGCGATACCGCCGAAGCACCCGGGTAACAGAGCCCCTCCAGCACGTTCCCCGAGCCATGCAGATGCCATCGCGAACCCGCCTGGCCGACCTCGATCGGCCCTACGACGTCCTCCTCGACGAACTCCTCACCCGCTGGGGCGACGACGCCCGCATCGCCTTCTACTACGACGCCGACCACGTCGCCCTCGCGCACGTCCGCGACGACCTCCTCGACCGGGACCTCGTCCCACACGTCGACGAGGTGGCGACCCGCGCCCGCCGCCGCGACGAACAGCCAACCGAGCGCAGCCAGGACGCCCTCGGCGCTCGCGAGACCACCGTCGAGATCCGCGAGGACGCGCTGGTCGTCCACTTCCACGGGGCGGACGACGAGGGACTGGTCGTGGTGGCCGACCGCGGCCCGAGCGTCTTCGAGAGTATGTTCGACGAGTGAGCGAGCGATTCCCGCGCCCGAGCGGGTGGCGTTCTCGCACCCAGTGATGGCATTGCCTGTTCCTGTCGTCTAGTAAGAATTATTTGTCGCGTCGCTCGTCGTACGAACTACCGATGGTAGATACCAACGAGACGACGATGGGACGACGCGCAGTCCTCGCGGGTGCGGCGGGCGGTATCGCGGCACTCGCCGGCTGCAGTGGCTCCGCGGACGACGCCGACGAGCCGACCGAGACGACGACTGAGACCACGACGACGGCGCCCACGACGGAACCGGCGCCGTCGCTCGAGGACCTCGAGCTCCCGATGGGCGTGAGCGAGGAGTCGGTCAGCGCGAACCTCCTCGCGGTCCACGAGCGCGCCGTCGCAGACGTCTCCCAGACCATCGACGTCACCCGTCTCGAGCACGGCGATCTCCTCGAACGGACGGTTCGATACGAGGACGGCAGGTTCCTCCAGACGGAGGTCGGGCGCGGCCCCCAGCAGGATATCTGGAACGAAGACGGTGAAGGGTACATCCGTGTCGCCGGTGGAGAGACCTACTTCCAGGGGCCACAGGAGGCTTCGCTGGCCGAACTGTCTCGCCTTCACCGCATGGAAGACCAGCTCCGGGCCGGCGACTATCAGCCGGTGGAGGCCGTCGAGGAGGACGGTCAGACCCTGATCGTCGCCGAAGCCACCGAGGCCACCCTGACCGACCGGCTGGCCCACCAGTACGAATCCATCGAGTCCTACACGGGCCGGCTCACCTTCACGCCCGAGGGTCGTATCGCCGAATTCGACGTCGAGTTCGAATACGTCGACCCGGAACGCGGCTCCGGGATGACCGAGTGGACCTTTCGCGTTCACTCGGTGGGCGAGACCACCGTCGCTGCGCCGGACTGGGTGTCCATCGCGCGCGAGGACGGATTCGACTTCGACGTCGCCCCGGGCGAGGACGGCTCGTTCGTCCGCGTCGATGTCAGCGGCGGTGACGGTGGCACCCATCCCAATCTCCACGTCTCCTACGGGATGGCTGGGCGCCGGCGGGGCAGTGCCGGCCTCGACCGGTCGCTGACCGATGGTGACACGCTCTATCTCGGATTCGACGAGAACGACGAGTCGGTGGTCACGGTGAACGAACCGCCCGAAGCAGTCCAGGACGTCTCCGGGCCGGTCGACGTGTCTCTCTACGTCAACGGACCGGAGGTCATCGATACGAGGGTTTCCTTGTAGTCTCCCGGATCGGCTCGCCTGCCTTCATTCTCCGTCAACAGCGTCTTCGATGACCGCATCGAAATCCACGTCCTCCGCGCGGTAGGCCTCCTCGTACTCGACCGCCGCCTCGCCGCGCTCGCTGATCTCGTAGAGGCCGCTTCGCTCGGCCGGGCCGACCCGCTCGACGAGGTCCTTGTCCGCGAGCGTGCGCAGGCGCGTGTTGATGTACGACCGGTCGCGGTCCAGGCCGACCGCGATGTTCACGGCGTTGTTCCGCCCCTCCTCGGCCAGAAAGCCCAGGATCTCGAAGTCGGTAGGGTAGACCAGTTTCATACCAGTGTCGTCCCGTGGTTCCGTTCCCGACCCGTTCCGACGCCCATACTACAGGTATATGCTACCGGTAGATAAAATGTGGCCATGGTCGACGTTCCGCGGTGTCGATGCGACGACCGGTCGAAATCCGGTCATCGATCGGTCAACGTATCGCCACCGATCGGTCAACACCCGTCCGGTCTTCGATCACGGATCGGCCACCGACTGGCCGATATCCGGCCCCCGTTCGAGTACCGTGTGACCACCGAACGGTCTGTTTCATATCCAGATGTCTGCCACCAGCGGTCAGTAAGATGTTCCTACCGTAGGTACTGTGCGGGTAGGATGATCGTACTCGAACGACCGAAAACGTCGACGAATCCGCTCAGGGCCCGGCGGTGGCGTCCACGACCGATCCCCGTGGGCCCACGTCGGCGGCGACCTCCCTGACGCCGTCGCCGTCTGCGGATTCGAGCCGGCTCGCGACGTGGCGCCCGCGTCCGGTCAGTCGGTAGGTGCCTCGCCGAGGTTCGGCCGCCACGAGGTCGAGGTCGACCAGCGTCTCGAGGCCGGCCAGGGCCGTCTCCCTGTCGCACTCGCGGTCCCGCAGGACGTCGTCGACAGTGCCACGTCGATTCGTGTCGAACCACGTCAGGAGGACCGCCGCCGGTTCGTCGGTCATGTGTTAGCTGGTCAATCAGTTACCATCGGTATAAGCCTGCCGTCTGGCTGTCAGACGAAACTACTATAAGGTTAAGTGACAATTACTACGTGTGGACGGTTCGAAGGGTCGAGTCGACCCTTCCTCCCCATTCCTCCCCCACATCGCCCTTCGGCCGTCCCCCCATTTCGACACCGAGGAGGGGACCGGCCGGTTCGTATCGTCACTCGAGCGGTACCCACTCGCCGTCCTCGGGGATGACAACCTGGGAGATGACGCCGGCCTCGGTGAGCGCCTGTTCCAGGTCCGCCCGCGACTCCAGGCAGTGATTGATGGCGTCCATATGTACCGGGATCACGGTCGCGTTCGGGCGCGCCCGACAGACCCGCTCGACGTCCGCCGCGGTCATCGTGATGGGTTTGCCCTCGTCGAACCGTGCCCCGCCGGCGTTCACGACGATGACGTCGGGCGTGTGCGTCGCGAAGGCGTTACAGAGTTCTGCACACCAGCGCGTATCCCCCGCCACGTACAGCGACGGTTCCTCGTCGGCCGTGAAGACGAACCCCGAGACCGGTCCCATCTTCTCGGCGAGGTCGTCGTGGCCGTGTCGACCGCCCGTCCGGGTGATGGTGATGCCCTCCCACTCGACGCTGTCCTCGACGGGGCGGACGTCGGTGAACCCCGCTTTCTCGATGGTCTCCTCGTCCGGCGGCTGGCAGAACAGCGGCAGGTCGGAGGGGAGGGTCTCCATCGCGACCTCGTCGAAGTGATCGCGGTGGGTGTGGGTCACCGCGACGGCGTCGATAGCCCGCAGATCGACCGTCGGCAGCGGGACGAGCGGGTTTCGCTTCTCGTTCGGGCTGTTTTCGATGGGCGGCGTCGACCCCTCGTCGGCCAGCATGGGGTCGACGAGGACGGTCGCCCCACCGTATCTGACGACCAGGGTGGCGTGGCGGAGCAAGCGGAGCGCGGAGGGTGTGGTGGACATACCGGGACTGACGGGAGCCACCGGCTTAGATGTATGGTGAATCACATTTCTCGACGACCGTTTTCCCCCCATCTCGTGTCCCCTTCGGGGGCGTGTCGCGAGATAAGGAGGGAATCACTAAGTGTGGAGCCGACTAACCCGCCCTTATGAGATATATCGGGGTCTTTCTCTCGCTGCTGGTTGCCACGAGCGTCGTGGCGATGGGGGGAGCGGGGGTCGCGAGCGCACAGTCGACAGTCACACTTACCGTCTCGGTCACCACGGCGGACGGGGCCGCGGTCGACGGTGCCGACCTCACCGCCACCTGGGACGACGGGTCGACGACCGCCACGACCGCCTCGAATGGGAAGGCGTTCGTCGACGTCCCCGACGGGGCCGACGTGACCATCGAGGTGGCCCACGAGGACTACGTCCGTAACAGTCCCTACGAGGTGACCGACGCGAGCGAACGCGAGGTCGACGTCACGGTCGCCGCGAAGGCGAACGCGACCATCGCCGTCGAGGACGACGACGGACCGGTCGAGGCTGCCCGAGTCGTCCTCGAGATGGACGGCGAGACGGTCCTCGACGCGGAGACCGCTGGGGGCGACGTCGAGACCGACACCATCGAGGCGGGCACCTACGACCTCACCGTCTCCAAGAACGGGTACTACACCACCGAGACCGAGCTCGCGATCACCAACGACACCACGACCACGGTCACCATCGAGCGCGGGACCGTCCCCCTCACCGTCAACGTGACCGACGACTACTTCGAGCCACCGCGAGGCGTCTCGGGTGCGACCGTCGAGGTGGAGGGCGCGGGGAGCGTCATCACCCAGTCCGACGGCACCCAGCAGATCAGCGTTCCCGTCAACTCCCAACCCGCGGTCACCGTCTCCAAGGACGGCTACGTCACCGTCGAACGCACGATCACCGTCCGCGAGTCCGAACGGACCATCCACTTCGACGTCGACCGCGAGTTCGCGCTCTCCGTCGAGCGTTCGAACCAGCAGATCGTGGTCGGTGAGACGGTCCGCGTGACGGTCACCGACGAGTACGGCGACCCGGTCGCCGACGCCGTGGTGCGACTCGACGACTCGGTCGTCGCCCGCACGAACGACGAGGGCGAAGCCACCATCTCCATCGACGAGGCCGGCGAACAGGAGTTCACGGTCAGCAAGGGCGATGCCATCTCCGCCTCGACGACGGTGACTGGCGTCTCCCCGGGCGACGAGACGACCGAACAGACGGAGACCACGGCGACGACCGAGCCTACGACCACGGATTCCTCGACGACGGAGGTGGGTGGCCTCCCCGACATCCCGGGTGAGTACATCCCGCTCGCCATCGTCGGGGTCGCCCTCATCGCGGTGCTCTTCGGCGTCCGCTGGTGGCAACAGCGCTGACGGCCAGTACAGCCTTGGTCGTCGCCCCCGCCGTTAGGCTATGACCACACGATTCTCCGCGTCCGCCGAATTCGATCGCCTTCAGTCGGTCCGCGTTCACGAGCCCGGCCTGGAGATCTGGAGCGGTGCGATCGACCCGGCCTCGCACCTGTTCGAATCGCCGGTCGCCCCCGACCAGGCCCGACGCCAGCACCGTCGGTACGTCGACGTCCTGGCGGCCAACGGCGTCACGGTCCACACGCTCGCCGGCGACCTCGCGGCGGCAGACGCCCTCGACGACCTGGTCGCGGAGTATGCGACCGTCGAGTCTGCCGTCGACCTGGGTGCGACCCTCGCGACCCTCGACCCTCACGAGAAACTTCAGTTGGCCCTCGCCCGTGCCCGCATCGGCCCGGGCGATGCTGCGCCGGCCAGTCTCCACGTCGAGCGCCCCATCTCGAATATCTTCTTCCAGCGGGACACGACCATCCTGGGTGACCGCGGCCCCATCCTCTGTACCATGCGTTCACCGGTCCGCCAGCCAGAGGTCTCCATCGTCGACCGCGCCTGGGAGGGAATCGGCGCCGATGTCGTCCATCGGGCGTCGACGGGCCCCATCGAGGGCGGCGAGTTCCTGCCGCTCGGCGAGTTCGCCCTGCTCGGCGTGTCCGGGGTCGTCGACGGCGAGGAGCACGTCATCCGGACGAGCTACGCTGCCGGACGGGCCCTCCTCGATGCCGGTGCCGTCGGCTACGACGAGGTCGGCCTCGTGCGCGCACCCATCGAGGCAGACCGCGCACTCGCCGCCGAGCACGACGCACCGTCCCGGTTGATGCACCTGCTCGGCTGGGTCAACGTCGCCGCGGAGGGACTCGCCGTCACCTTTCCCACGCTGGCGAGGGCCGCAGACGTCGACGTCTTCGGGCGCACCGAGGGTGGCTACGAACGTCGCGAGACCGTCTCCCTCGCTACGTATCTCGACCGGAAGGGCTACGACGTGATCGCCGCTTCGCACCCCGAACGGTGGCCCACCAACTTCGTCGCCATCGACGACGGTGTGGTCGTTCCGCTGTACGAACCGGACGAGTCGGGCGATTACCGCCCCGAGAACAACCCGACGATTGAAGCGATGAAAGAGCGTGGCGTGACGATCGTACCAGACGGGGTGGGGCTCCCGACGGGTCCCTTGACGAACGGGGCGGGCGGCCTTCACTGCATGACGACGCCCGTCAATCGGGCCTGAGATGCTCGACGAACCACTCGCCCGCGTGGTCGGCGACGGCCTCGAGTTCTCTCTCCCCCTCGAAGAGATGGCCGGCCCCCTCGACGACCGTCACCTCCGTCTCGCACGCCAGGGCCGTCGCGGCCTCGCGATTTAGATCGAGCACCTGTCGGTCGGCCCCGCCGACCACGAGTCGCGTCGGTGCCGTCACCGAACCGTATGCCGCCTCGGCGAGGTCCACTCGCCCGCCCCGGGAGACCACCGCCTGGACCCGTTCCGGTCGCCTGGCCGCCGCGCGCAGCGCCGCGGCCGCCCCGGTACTCGACCCGAAGTAGCCAGTCGGCAGGTGGCCGATATCCTCGCGATCGTCGACCCACTCCGAGGCGGCGACCAGCCGGTCGGTCAACAACGCGATGTCGAACCGGTTCTCGCGGTCTCGGTCCTCGGCTTCGGTCAGCAGGTCGAACAGCAGCGTCGCGAGGCCCCGGTTGACGAGTTGCTCGGCGACGAACTGGTTGCGCGGGCTCTTCCGGCTACTCCCGCTGCCGTGGGCGAAGACGACGAGCCCGATTGGATCCTCGGGAACCGTCAGATCGCCAGGAAGCGTCACGTCGTCCGTTGGTATCGTCACCTGGGTCGTCGGGGCCATAGCTGTCACCTATCCAATCGTTCGTCCCGGGCCATCATGAATCCCGACCCCCACTCCTGGTGACCCCCTACAGTCATATCCGGCGAGTGTCATGTGGTCGTATGGCACGCATCACGCTCGCCGACCCCGCGGATCTGCCCCCCGAGAAACGCTCGCTGCTCGACTCCCTGTCGGACGCCGACGACGCCGTCGTCGACCACGACCTCGAGGGCGGGACGCTCAACGTCTACCGCGCGCTCGGACGGAACCTCCCCATCCTCGAGGGCTTCCGCGACTTCGGCGGGGCCGTCTGGCACGGCAGCGACCTCGAACCGGTCGAACGCGAACTCGTCATTCTGGCCACCTCCTACCACACCGATATGCGCTACGAGTGGCACCAGCACGTCCGCGTGGCCCTCGACGAGGGCATCTCCCCGGAGACCATCCTCGCGGTCTCGATGGATCGCCTTGACGAACTCGACCCCGAACACGCACGGCTGGTCGAGTACGTCGAACACTTCGTCGCGAAGGACGTCGACGACGAGACCCACGAACGCCTCGCCGCCCACTACGACGAGGCGACCATCGTCGGCATCGGCATGCTCTCCGGGCTCTACCTCGGTCTCGCGCACGTCCTCGACGCGCTGGCCGTCGACCTCGAGGCGCCCTTCGTCGGGTGGGAACTCGAGAACCTTTAGGCGATATTCCGACTCAGGTCGACGGTGATGCCACCGGAGAGGTCCAGTTTGACCGTCTCCTGGGGCGCGCTTCGCCCGCGGAACTTCGGCACCGAGAGTCGCGTGTCGATACCGTCGTCGGTGACGTCTGCCGATAGCTGGAAGGCGATGTCCGCGACGTAGTCGGTGACGTCCCGGTGGTCGGGCACCGCCTGCCCGTCCAGACAGTGGAGCACCCCGATGCTGTTCGTCCGGGTCAGGACTCCAGAAAGGTCGTTCAGAAACCCCAGGTAGTCGTCGGTCTCCGCCCACTCGAAGACGTCCACGGGGTCGACGACGACGGTCGTCTCCGGGGGAATCTCGTCGATGAGGGCAATCGCCTCCCGGAGCATCGACGGCGCCCCCGCTGCCGCCTGCGCCGATGACGCCGGACCGAACTCCTTCACGGCGACGCCATCGGGCGGGACGCCGGCCCGGTCCAGGGAATCGCGGACGGCGGGGGCCGGACGCATCGTCGTGAGGTAGACCGTCGGGCGTGCGGCGACCATCTCGTGGATGAGTATCTCGGCCTGACTGTTCGGCGGCGCCGCGAGTTTGACCAGACTGCCACGCGGGATCCCACCGTCCAGCAACCGGTCGAGCGAATCGATACCCGTCGGTAGTCGGTCGATCATCGATGTCATGGACCCTGCCCTCCGGCGACTGGCTCGCGGCGGTCCCCCCGGCGAGCGGCTTCGGTCGGCGACGCAACTCGTTCCATCTGGTCTCGATGGGAGAAAGGCCCTGTCGGCGTATTGTTATGGCGCGTATTACCCCTCGCTCGCGTGTGTGAGTGTACTGTATACGACTCCCGATTGCTCCTGCTATCGTCACCCCGTGACCGCGAACGCCAGGACAGGCCGCCGGCCCCTCCGGCGGTTGTCGAGCGAGTCGACCGTCCGTTCGGGGACCCGGCCCGGAGCGCTTCGCTCACTGCCGGGACGGCTCCCAGCCATTGTCGGAGTAGTTACCAGAATAGAGCGACTAACCGGCGGGAATATTGTGATTAACAATACCCATCGGGGCGCACTGAACAGAGTGTGCCGAACGACCCAACCGAGCTGAACCCGCTGTCGGAGACGGGTGCCCCCGAGTCGGGGCCGGCCCGTGCGACGGGGTGGGGGGTGCCGTTCGGTCGCAACACAATACGAAACCATGCAACTGAAACAATTCCTCGGTTCGGATGAGGATCGCGCGGTCTCCCCGGTCATCGGCGTCGTGCTCATGCTCACGGCGACGGTGATCATCGGAGGCGTCGTGGCCTCGTTCGTGACCGGAATGGGGAGTGGGATGGAGAGTGCGCCGCAGGCGAGCTTCGACTTCGACTACGACGACACGGACAAAAACGTCACCATCACGCACGAGGGAGGTGCGACCATTGCCGCTGATCAACTCGAGGTCAGGGTGTCTGGGAACAATACCGATACGATAGAAGTGTCGGATAGGGTGAATGATTCGGTTTCCACGGGAACGGAGATCGATATTGGTGATGTCTACGATGACGATAAGGTTCGTCTCGTCTGGGAAAGCCCTGACAGCGACAAGACCAGCCAACTCGGGAAGTGGGTCGGCCCGGACGCCTGAGTGAGTAAATCCATCGAGTGAGGTACCGATTTTCAGCCATTCCGAACGTGAACGGTTGGCCGCGAGAGGCTGCCGTTCGGTTCAGGGGACGCGAGCGGTCGCGTCGACGCAGACCAATGACAGAACAGGAAACTGGGAGGAGAGAACGGCAAACCGGCGACGGGGGAGCGCCGGCTCGGGCGCAGACCGAGACGATCGGGGTCGTCATCCTGATCGGTGTGACCGTCATCGCCAGCGTCGCCCTCGTCGCCGCGGGGGCGTCCGTGATCGACTCGACACAGCGGTCCGCCGAGGACACGTACGTCGAGCGGTCGCTGGTCCAGTTCGACGCCCGCGCGGACGAGGTATCGCTGGGGGAGTCGACCATGGCGCGATCGGATTTCGGTGACACGAAGGGTTTCCGGGTCGACGTCCAGGAGAACGCGGGTCGGATGACCATCGTCCACCACGACGCGAACGGCGATGACGACGAGGTCATCTACGACGAGACGCTCGGGGCCGTCAGGCTCCAGCGGGGGGAGACGACGCTGGCCTACCAGGGAGGGGGCGTCTGGCGCAGCGACGGAGCGGGGACGGTGATGGTGAGCAAGCCGGCGATGAACTACCGCGATCAGACACTCACATTCCCGGTCGTTCGCGTCCAGGGGAGTGACAGTGCGATGGGGGCCGTTCGGGCGGTGGTTCGTGACGGAGATTATCGGACGGTACCGGTGTTCCCGAACGAAACGGCCACCTACGCGAGCGGGGTTCCCTACCAGAATACGCTTCGCTACGGCCACGTCACGGTCACGGTCGGGGGTGAGTACTACGACGGCTGGGCCAGGTACTGGCGCGAACACACCACGGGACGGGTCTCCGTCGACCACGCGAACCGGACCGCGGATCTGGACCTCTACGCGTACGGCACGCTCGGGTCCTTCCAGATGCCCGACGAGGGGGAGGCCATCGAGGTTCGTGGCTACGCGGGGGCCGAGACGCTCGGGAACTTCAGCGTGGATCTCGCTCCCGACGATACCGATGCGGCACAGTTCGACAACCTGCAGTGGTCGATGTACGCCGAGGAGGGTGACCAGCAGTTCGAGGTCCATCTCAGGCAGGGAAAACGGGCCCACGGCGAGGGAGCGTGTAAGACCCAGACCGTCGATGCGACGGTGTACTATAGCGAGACCGGCGGAGACACCTACGAGGGTTGGCACGCCGACGACGCGTTCACGTCGGAATGTACCGACCGGGACGGGGATGGCGTGGCGGACGAGACCCGCCTCGTGGCGAACCTGACGGGCGAGACCAGACTGGAGCAGACCGAACTGTCCAGCAGTCACCTGACGCACTTCTCGCCGTCGGGGGGTACTGAGATCTCGGGCGATCCGGGGACCTTCGCGGCCACGTGCGACGATCCCGACTGCGACGAGTCGGCCCCGGTCGGCGACCTGACCGGGTACTACCTCGCCCAGCTCGGGATGGACTTCGACATCGTCGTCGACGACAAGTCCTCGGATACGGTGAACGAGAACGCCTCTTCGGGGTACATCGAGTATCCCGGCGAGGGCCGAATCACGTATCTCCACGTCACGGAGAACACCATCGACGTCGAACTGGAATGACGACCACAACGCGCGTGCGGTGCCGGGTCGACGGCCAGGAGGTCGGGGCCACCATGGCCACCGATCGGCGTACCCTTGCGGGCCATTCGACCGGCTCACCGCGCCATGGACGGGGGGAGAAGCGATGTTAGCGACCTTCGGACGGATGCTCGCGTGGGGGGACGGCCGGGTCGTCGTCCACGAGTGTCGGCGATGTGGCACGACTCTCGACGGACCGGACGCGGCGTGTCCGTTCGGCTGTTCGGCGGGGGTCGTCCACTACGAGATCTGACGGGGGGGGGAACACGAGTGATCGACGGCCGGCGTCGAGGTGCTAGGAGCCTGCTACCTGCCAGCTACGTACCGAATACTGTCCATAACAAAGCCGACAATCGCCATAGGAGCGGTAGACACGCCGAAGCGACCGTCGGTTCGTCCGGCTGGACGGCAATCGACGGCGCGGCGTGTATCGGGGTGAAACACATGCAACGACGCACACACTCGGGGGGTTCACTCGACCGGAGCGACCCACCCGACACGGGGGACGACGTGTCCAGGGACGAACCGGACGCGTCGGGGGACGCACAGGCACACCAACGGAGGGGTGACAGTGGCTAAAAGCGACCGACCGGTCTCCGGCGGCGACGGACCGACGTTGCTGCCACCGGTGGACGAGACGCCGCCGGCGGTCCTGGGGGAGTACACCTGGGCCGCCTACATGCGCGAGCACGGCCACGAAGACGAAATCGAGGCGCTCTACAGCGCGGCCGCGGAACGGGACGAACCCGCGGGATGGCTCGAGGGCAGACGAGCCGAGCAGCCGGACGTGCCGGTTCCCGAGGGGGACGCGTGGGAGGCCGTCGCGTTCGATCCGACGGACGTCCTCGGATTCCACCCCGACGCGACCGCGCGTCGACTCGAGGAGACCGGCTCCAGTGCCAGGGCCGTCTGGACGGCCTTCGCGGAGTGGATCTGGCGCACGCCGGTCACCAAAGACGAGTACACCTGGGAGCACTACAAGTGGGAGTACTTCTACGAGGACGACGGCCGACTGCCGCGAGACGAGAATGGAGCGTTGATCGAGTTCGACCCCGCCGAGGCACTGGGCTTCGAGCCCGCGTCGATCGAGGCGCGACTCGACGACCTCGCAGACCGGGCCGAGGCCACGCTCGAACTCGAGGACCGGCGGACGGTCGACGTCAACCCCGACATCGACGAGGACGACTTCTTCTCCTCGGCCGAGGGCGAGACCACCCTGGTCAACCGCTACGACCTGGAGAAGGCCGTCTCGATGGACCGGAAACTCGAGTTCACGGAGGTCGAGCGCTACTGGGTGAACGAACCGCACGCCTTCGTCATCATCTTTCACTCGGCGAAGGAGAACGAGGAGAAGTACTACCTCGTCACGCCGTACCTCAACGAGATCGAAGCCGACCTCGTCGATTTTCTCTCGGGGAAACTCCGGACCGTCATCAGAAACGCAGACGAGGCGGTCGGCATCGCGACGACGCCCGAGGAGCGAGCTGCGGTGCTCGAACGGGAGATCGAGGGGTTGCTCGACCGGTACGACCTTCGGAGTGAATCCACGTCCATTCTCGCGGACGTACGCGAGCGCATCGAATCGGTTCTCGGGGACGGGGACGAACCGGCGCCGGAACCGCCGAATCCCCTCGACGGCATCGCGGCACGGCCGGAACCGGTCGTCGTCGAGGAGGACTCGGAGACGCTCACGCCGTATCAGGTACAGAAGTTGCTGCACGTCCTGATACGGGATTTCATCGGGTACGAGCGGATCGACGGCATCAAACACGACGTGAACGTCGAGGACATCTCCTGTGACGGCTACGACCAGCCGGTGTTCGTCTACCACACCGAGTACGAGAACCTCATCACCAACGTCCGCCACGGGCGAACGCAACTCGACAACTTCGTCATCAAACTCGCCCAGCGCTCCGGGAAGGGGATCAGCAAGCGGCGACCCCAGGTCGACGCCACCCTGCCCGACGGCTCGCGAGCCCAGTTGACCCTCGGCGAGGAGGTCTCGGACCACGGGACGAACTACACCATCCGGCAGTTCAACGACGTCCCCTTCACGCCCATCGACCTGATCAACTGGAACACGTTCTCGCTCGACCAGATGGCGTTCCTCTGGCTGGCCATCGAGAACAACAAGAGCATCATCTTCGCGGGCGGGACCGCCTCGGGGAAGACCACGACGCTGAACGCCGCCTCGCTGTTCATCCCGTCGAACACCAAGATCGTCTCCATCGAGGACACGCGGGAGGTGGAGCTGCCCCAGCGCAACTGGATCGCCTCGATTACTCGCCCCTCGTTTACGGACGACGACACCGGTAACGTCGACGAGTTCGACCTGCTGGAGACCGCGCTCCGCCAGCGCCCCGAGTACATCGCCATGGGCGAGGTCCGGGGCGAGGAGGGGCGGACGCTCTTCCAGGTCATGTCGACCGGCCACACCACGGTGACGACGTTCCACGCGGACTCCATCGGCGAGGTCCTCAAGCGGTTCACGACCGACCCGATCAACGTCTCGAAGACCATGTTCACCGGCGTGGACCTGGTCTGTGTGCAGACTCAGACCCGGGTACAGGGCCGGAAGGTCCGCCGGGCGAAGACCATCACCGAGGTGAACCACTACGACGCCGAGAACGACGAGATCAACGTCCAGGACGTCTACAAGTGGCATCCCGAGTCCGACAGCCACCGACAGAACGGCGTTCCGAACACCCTCGACGACATCACCTTCGACCAGGGGTGGAGCGACGCGCGACTCGACGAGGAACGGGCCAAGCGGAAGGCGGTCCTCGCGTACTTGATCGAGAACGACCTCACGGAGTACGCACAGGTCGCCGCCACCCTGCAGGCCTTCATGAAGGACCCGGACACGGTCCTGGCGCTAATGGCACGCGGATCGCTCGAGCGGAGCCTCGAGAACCTGCGCGAGATGGAGAGCATCGGCATCGACGTCCAGCCGGAGAAGGAGGCCCTGGTGCCTCGACCCACCGCCGACGAGGAGATGCGCCGTCAGGTCCGCGAGGTCCTCGCCGAGGCGGAGGAGCGCTTCCTCGCGGCGTACGAGACGGTCGAACCGAGTCCACTCGTGAGTGCGCTCTCTGACGTGCGACCAGCCGAGGACGTCGTCGTCGAACCGAGTACCGACCCAGCGGAACCAGAACCAGTGGCCGGCAACGGGAGCGACGCAGAGCCCCCATCGCAGGCCACCTCGGACGATCACGAATCCACTACCATGAACGACAGCGACCTGTTCGCGGACCTGCTCGACGACCGCGACCGACTCGACGACATGCTCGACGACGAGACGAACGACCCGTCGTCCGGGACGACCTCGGACGACGAATCGACCAGCGACCCACGGAGGTAGACCAATGGAATACGCACTCGCAGCACTCATCCTGAACGAGACGGGCGAAGAGATCAACGAACACAACCTGACCGCGGTCCTCGAGGCGGCCGGTGCACCGATAGTGGAATCGCGCACCAAGGCGCTCGTCGCCGCCCTCGAGGGGGTGGACCTGGACACGGCGACGCGGGGCGAATCGGTGACCGACGGCGGTCGATTCATCTTCGAGGACACCGAATCGGCCGGTGAGACGAACGGGGATTCCGCGGCTACCGAATCGAACGAGGTGACCAAGGCCGAGAGCGCGGATTCCGAACCGGACGGGGCATAGGCGATGGCCCGCAGCGTCTTCGATCGGGTCCCGGTGGCCGCGTTGACCCTTGACGTCGATAGCCTCGCCGATATCGGGTACCCGCTGTACCGCCGCCTGTTCGACGGCCGTTCGCCACCCGAGGAGTTCGAACGGAAACTCGCCGAAGCGCGCCTGTCGACACCGGTGGAGGTCTACCTCTCGAAGTCGCTGGCGGTCGGACTGCTGGCCGGCGTCTCGCTGTGGCTCGTGGGGACCTTCCTCGGGTACCTCGCGTTCGTCGTCGCGAACGTCCTGTCCGGCCCGCTCATCGGCGTCTCGATACAGAACGAGGGGCTGCTCGCATTCTTCGCGAACGTGCGAACCCCGCTGCTCGTGCTCACGACCGGCGTCGTCTTCGGGACCCTCGGCTTCGCCGGCGGGTTCGGCGCACTCCTGGCGTACCCCTACTCGGTGTCGTACAATCGCCGTCGGCAGATCAACATGCTGTTGCCGGACGCCGTCTCGTACATGTACGCGCTCTCGGTCGGTGGCATGAACCAGCTAGAGGTCATCCAGGAGATGGCGAAGGCCGACGACACCTACGGCGAGGTCTCCCGTGAGTTCCGGAGCATCGTCCAGGAGACCGAGTACTTCGATACGGACTACCGGTCGGCGATCAGGAAGCAGGCGAACAGCTCGCCCAGCGACGGCCTGCAGGCGTTCCTGATCGACATGCTCTCGATCATCAACAGTGGTGGTGACATGACGGAGTTCCTCGAAGAACAGAAAGAAAAACACATGCGGACGGCCAGACAGGAACAGGAGGACGTCCTCGAGACCCTCGAACTGTTCGCGGAGATGTACCTCACCATCTCGTTGTTCCCGTTGCTCTTGATCATCGTCTTCGTCGTGATGGTGCTGCTCGGCGAACTCTCCACGTCGCTCCTGTTCGTAGCCGTCTACGGGCTGATTCCGATAACGGCGGTCCTCTTTTTGGGGCTCGTCGCCACCGTCACGCGTGACGAATTCGGCACGGGTACCATCTCGACCGAGGGCGAGAACGCGTGGCTCGAAGCCGAGACGGAGACGGGCGTCTGGAACCGCGGCCTGATCGAAGCCTTCGTCGGCACCTACCGCATCTTCGGCCGGATCGCCGAGCGGGAACGGATCTACGACGTGGTGCAGGTGGCGAAACGACCGCATCACTTCTTCCGCGACAACCCGCTGTACACGCTCGCCGTTACGGTGCCCGCCACGATCGCACTGGTCGGCGGGCTCCTGGCGACGAACGCGGTACCAACGACGTGGAACGGCCTGGTCCGGCAGCCGATCTGGGGGACGTTCGTCTACCTGTTCGCCCCGCTGTACGTGATCGCCCTCCCACTCGCGGTGTTCCACGAGTGGAACGTCCGCTCACGCACCGCGGTCCTCGAGACACTGACGGACGACCTCCGGAAGCTGGCCAGCGTGAACGACACCGGGATGACCCTGCTCGAATCCATCGGGACGGTCGGTCGGACCTCCTCTGGGAAACTCGCCCGGGAGCTTCAGGGGATGTACGACAACGTCAACTACGGGATGAGTCTGCGCGAGTCGCTCGTCGAGTTCAACAACCGGTACCGCATCCCGCGGCTGGCGCGGACCGTGAAACTCATCAGTAAGTCCCAGGAGGCGTCCAGTCAGATCACCACGGTGTTGCGGACCGCCGCGACCGCCAGCGAGAACCAGGACGACCTGGATCGCGAGCGCCGGTCCCGGACACGGATGCAGGTCGCCATCATCGTGATGACCTTCGTGGCGATGCTCGGCGTCCTCGTCATTCTCAAGACACAGTTCATCGACGTCATGGCCGGCCTGACCGACGGGAGCGGCCGAGGGTCGCTGGGCTTCGGTGGCGCGGTGGACACGGGCCAACTCTCGTTGCTGTTCTTCCACGCCATCTCGCTGCAGGCCGTCCTCACGGGCATCAGCGCCGGCTACCTCCGGAACAACAGCCTCCTCGCGGGCGCGAAGTACGTCGTCGCCCTCTCGACGGTCGCCCTCGTGGTGTGGACGGTGGTGAGCTGACGTGCCCGGGAGCCATCGCCCTGCCGACGACCGAGCGACGGACGGCCGCCGTGGCCAGACGACGCTCGATTTCGTCCTGGCCATCGGGGTGTTCATCGTCGCCGTCGCGTTCGTCTTCGGCTTCGTCCCGGGGATGGTCGATCCGTTCACGCAGGACCAGGCCGAGGGACAGGTCGCGGATCGGGTGGCCGACGCCGTCGTCGACGACCTCACCGACGGCGTGGACGAGCCCGGCGAACTGAACGAGACGAAGACGGTGGCGTTCTTCGACGGTCCCGCCGACCTCGCCGACCGCGCCGGCGTCGACTCGCGGTACGGGATCACCGTGTCGCTGGGTCGCCCGGTCGACGGCGAGGATGATCTGCAGGTGCTCTGTGGAGAGAGCGGGGACGTCCACTCCTGTAGCGCTGGTGGCGAGGCCCTGCAGATCGGCGATTCGGTACCGGCGTCGAGTACGACCATCGGAACTGCTCGGCGAACGGTGCTAGTCGACGACCAGATAGCCATCGTTCACGTACAGGTGTGGTCGTGATGGACGACAGAGCACAGGCGTTCACGCTCGAGGCGGTCCTGGCTGCGGTGCTGCTCGTCGCGAGTCTGGCGTTCGCCCTCCAGGCAACGGCAGTGACGCCGGTCAGCCCGAGCGAGTCCACGACCAACGAGGCGGTGCAACGCGCTTCGGTCGCCGCGGGTGCCCTCGACACGACGGTGGCGAACGGGGCTGCCAAACGCGCATTGCTGGCCTGGAACGAATCGAGTGGGGGCTTCGTCGGGGCCACCGAGGAGGGATACTACGTAACCGGCGACCCGCCGACCGCCTTCGGCGAGACGATGCATCGGACGCTTTCCGCCGAGAGCGTCGCCTACAACGTCGACCTCGTGTACCTCACTCCGGAGGGGGAGTACCGAACCACGGCACTCGTCGACCAGGGGACCCCCAACGATGGGGCGACCCGCGTCGCCCGAACCGTGACGCTTCACGACGACGATAGGCTCACTCGTCTCGACGGGCGAGAGCGCAACGTCACGGTCTCCGAGACGGCGTTTTTCGCCCCCAATGTGGACACCGACAGCGATCTCTACAACGTGATCCGCGTGGAGGTGACCGTATGGCGGTCCTGATCGAACGGGACGTCCTCGCTGGCGACGGTCGGGGCCCCGATGGACGGCGAGGACAGCTCCTCTTCGTCACGGCTATCGGCCTCGCGGTCCTCCTGGTCGTCCTCTCGGCGACCCTCAACGCGACCGTCGACACCGGTGGCGTCGGGCCGGATGGGACGGCGACCGACGCGAGTTCGAACGCGCTCCGATTCCAGGCCGACGCAGCGGTCGCTATCGGCACGGCCATGGACCACGTGAACCAGGGGACCGAGGATTCGTATTCCGACCTCGAAGACGCACTGGAGAAGCGTGTCGATGCGTGGAGTGACCTCGCCGTCCGTCACACCGCTCGCGACGGGACCTGGGTGCGGGCGACCGTCGTCGACACCACCGACGGCACGAGACTGGCCCAGACCAATGCCTCTCGCCCCCTCACTAACGTGGACGGGAACGAGACCTGGACGGTCGTGAGCGATGCCGACCGCGTTCGGGCCATTCGCCTGGCGCCGTCCAACGAGTCACTCGTCGAAGTCACGACTCCGTCGCCGACCGTCACTCAGCTCGAGAACGAGGACGTCTTCACCGTCACCCTCCACGGCGACGACCAATCGGCCCGCGTGTTCGTCTACCGGACCGACGACGACCCGGCAGTCGTCTCGGTCGACAGCGGTGACGGGAGCCTCGAGGGGTCGTGCGCCGTTCCGGTCGGGCCAGACGGTCGTTTCGGTATCGACCTCACCGCGGCCACGGTCTCGGACACCGACTGCGAGCCACTCGAAGCGCTCGCCGACGTCGACGGGCCGTACACCGTGGAATTCGACAACGGTGACAGCGCCGTCGGGACCTACTCGCTCGTCGTCGACCGGCGGCCGAGCGAACTCGATACAGACGGGTTCCACGCGGATGGCGATGCCGGCGGTCCCACCGCGACGAAAGCCATCTACGATTCGACCGTGGAGACGACCTACGCCTCCCGAACGATCGACACGACGCTGGAACACCGGATCGCTCCGGGGGAGTTCGATGACTGATCGTGCCGTCTCGGCCGTGGTGAACTACGTGCTGGTCCTCGGTATCGTGACCCTCCTCGGGACGGGCCTGTTCGTCGCCGCGACGGACTACGTCCAGGGTCAACAGTCGACAGCGATCCGCGCGGAGTTCCTGGACGTCGGCAACGATCTGGCCGGGGAGCTATCGGACACGGAACGGGTGGCCCGATCGGCCGACGGGGACGGACAGGTCGTAGCCGCCGTCGACCTCCCCGAGCGTGTCGCCGGGAGTCCGTATCGGATCACGATAGAGCCCACCGGCGCGGACAGGGGGGAACTCGTCCTCCGGTCGAGCGATCCGGCGGTCACCGTCACGGTGCCCTTCAGAAGTCGGACGCCGGTCGCCGAGACGACGGTCGAAGGCGGTCCCGTCGTGATCCGCGCCGCAGTGACGGATGGGAACGTCACTGCACTGGAGGTGGCCGATGGCTGACCGTGGCCAATCGGAGGTGATCGGATTCGTCCTCGTGTTCGCCCTGGTCGTTTCCACCGTCTCGCTCGCGTCGGTGGCCGGATTCGGTGGTCTCCAGGACGCCCGCGACTACGAGCGGTCGCACAACGCCGAGCAGGCCTTCGCGGTGCTCGCGAACGGTATCGACGACGTCGCCTACGAGGGGGCGCCCAGTCGGCAGGTCGAGATGGTCGCCGACGAGGCACAGGTGTTCGTCGGTGACCCGGTCACCATCACCGTCGCCGTCGCTGGCGGCGGTGCCGAATCGGTCACCGTTCATCCAATCGTCTACCAGGGACCGGACGGGTCACGACTGGTCTACACCGCCGGTGCGGTCATCCGGGCGGACCCGGATGGCGCCGTCATGATCCGGGAGCCCGACCTCGTGTTGAGCGAAGCGCGAACTGTCCTTCGGATCGTGCAGACTCGAAACGACGACGGGGCGAACGTCGGGGGTGCCACGGTCCGCGTCAGGGCAGATGGCGTCGACGATAACGCAGTGTTCGCGAACACGACCACACAGGACGTCACGCTCACCGTCGAGTCGCCACGAGCGGGGGTCTGGAAGCAGTACTTCACCTCGAACGACGATCTCGACTGCACCGAAACGGCGGACGCGGTCACCTGTGAGGTGACGTCCGACGCCGTACACGTGACGGTCTCGGAGATAGTCGTCGGGCTCTCATGACCGCCGCGTTCGTGGCCCACGATTATTTCAGCAGTCGCCGAACGCTATCGGTGAACGCGTCTGGGATCGCCGTTCGGATCGTTTCGGGGTCCGTCTCACCGTCCAGATTGACGAGGTACGTCCGCCCCTCGTCGTCCCCGTAGACGCGCTGGAAGTCGTAGACGAACCCAAGTACGGTCACCGCGTCCGGGACGTCGTCGCTCTCACGGAGGAAGGCCACCTGTCTGTCCACGTTGTACTCGACGAGTTGGTCGACGAGGCTCGTCGCCCGGTCCGGGTCGACGCGGTCGTCGTCCAGTCCCGCCTCGACGACCGGGACGAGCATCTCGACCCACTTCCTTACCCCGGGCGGCGCGTCGAGGTCCCCTTCCTCGACGGCCTCGAGTGCGGCCGTCACCGCTCCACAGCCGGTATGTCCGACCACTACGGCCACCTCGGTATCGGTGTACGCCATCGGATACAGGACGCTGCCATCGACGACCGTTTCATTCTCGTATCGATCCCACACCTGATTGCCGATCGTACTCGGGGTGAACAACCAGCCCGGTTCGTCGACCGCCCACATCCCCTCCTGGGAAACCCGGGAGTCCGAACAGCAGACGGAGACGACCGGTGGTTGCTGTGCCGTCTGGACCGCCGAGAAGTACCCCTCGGGGAGCGAAGCGACGTGGCGCTCGTTCCCGCCCAGGAGTGCTCTGATGACGTCGTCGGCCATGGCTCGACGGTCGGGTCCAGGGACGGTAGCTGTTTCGCAGTCACCGATGGCCCAACGCTGTGACAGCTACCGTCCGAACAACAGCGGGGCGACGAAGAGGGCAATCGGGACGACGATCCAGACCTGCCCGGCGAGGACGTTATACTGGCCGAGGGTCACCGAGACGGGCGTCCCCTCCACGTAGCCGACTAGAAACTCGAAACCGACCGTTAAAACGACCCAGACCAGCCCGATGACGATGAGTTCGGCTCGGGTGTACCCGACACCGGTCCACCCGAAGAACAGCCACGAGACGACGAGGATGACGGTGACCAGCATCGCCGTGCTCGCGACGTGCCCTGGGTACTCGCCGAAGCGTGGGATGATGAGGACCTCGCGGAAAATTCCGTTGGCGATCGCCAGCACCGCCAGGACGAGCCAGACACCGAGGGGTGCGAGCAGGGTCGTCGGCCGGATGGACGCGGAGAGCGTCGTCGCTGTGGACATACCGGCGAGTACGCTTTTCTCGGCCAAAATGGTAGCGTGAGAACAGGTGTGTCGGGCCGGCCAGTCGGGTTGCGGGGGGGGGGGACGTCCGCGCCTCGCTATCTCTCGTTGCCCTCGCCGTCAGCCCGGCCCAGGGGCCCGAAGGCGAACCCGGCGACGGCCTCGCCGTCGTTCGATCGGAGGAACTCGACGAGTGCATCCTGCAGCGCTTCGTGGGCACCCTCGTCCGGGATCGTCGCCCGGGCGTCACCGGCCTGACCGCCGTAGCCGCCAAACTGCGAGTGATTCATCCCCTCGATGGTCACCTCGATCGTCCCGTCCGCCGGGAGGTTCTCCCGGTTGTTCCGGGCGGACTCCGCATCGAGGATCCCATCACGCTCGCCCCGGACGGAGAGCACCCTGACGTCGGCCGCTCCGACGTCTCGGTCGCAGTACGAGCCAAAGAGTACGAGCCCAGACACCTGGCCGGGACTGCGAGCGACGTAGCGACACGCCATCGCGCCGCCGAGCGAGTGACCGCCGACGAACCACTGCTCGATCTCGGGGTGGTCGGTGATGATCTGACCAGCCATGTCGACGTCGAAGACCGCCAGGTACAGCGGTGGCTTCGGAATGAAGATCGTCACCCCGGTCCGTTCGACGACCGGTGCAAGCACCGGAACGTAGGCATTCGGGTGCACGCGCCCCCCGGGATAGAACACGAGCGCAGTCGGTGTGTCCCCGTCCCGCTCGACGGCCCCCGCTCCAGGTGAGAGCACGTAGCCATCCCCCAGCGAGGAGACCGTGACCGCCGGATTCTTCTCGACCGTCTGCAATTCGTCCGGCGTCGCGGCGTAGGGTGTTCCGACGACGCCGACGCCGAGGCTGGCGGCGACGAGGAGGGTACCGACCGTCCAGACGAGGAGCCGTTCCCAGTTCATTGTACGATACGCGTCCGCCGCCGTCGGACACTCGCTCCCGTCCGACCGATCGACGCACGTGCCGGCCAGACGCTCCGAGCGCATTTGAATGTGCGTGGGCCAGTTGCGCACCCGGGTCGCCAGCGTGCTCGGCCGTCTCACCGGGGGGAGGAGGGGATCGATCGGCCGGTCGCTCAGTTTAACTAGTCGAAAACCCAACAACTCCTATGCGAACGTCCTCGAAGGCCGCCATCCTCGGCGGTGGTGCGGTGCTCGCCGCCTGGACCGCCTGGGGTCTCTACTCGATCCGATCGGCGGAATCGATCCAGTACGAACGGATTCGCGCACTCGACGGCGTGGAACTCCGGCGATATCCGGCGACGGTCCGTGTGGAGACGACGGCTCCGGATCAGATCACGGCCTTCCGTCGGCTCTTTCGGTACATCTCGGGGGCGAACGAACGAACGGCGTCGATCGCGATGACGGCGCCCGTTGCGACAAATGGTGGAGAGACCCTTTCGATGACCGCCCCGGTTCGCTCGGGGAGTGACGGGGACGGGGACACGTATCGGATGGCGTTCTACCTGCCGGAGGAGTACCGCCTGGAGACGGCGCCGGCCCCGACGGACCCGACGGTTCGACTCGTCGGCGAGCCACCGCGGAGGCTTGCGGTGACGCGGTTCTCCTGGTATGCACCGGGTTGGCGGGTCGAGCGACGGGAGCGGTCACTCCTGACGACCCTCGACGATGCTGGGGTGGAGACCCGCGGGGAGCCATTCCTGCTCCGATACAACGATCCGTGGACGCCACCGTTCCTCCGGCGGAACGAGGTGGCCGTCGAGGTCATCGATCGGGGATCCACCGGATGAGCCGTCGTCCTCCGCGTCGCTCTCTCGACGGGGGCGACGGTCGTCGCGGCGAGTCCCGCCGCAGTTCACCAATTATTTATCTACTTTCGGATACTGTGTATACAGGACCTCTCGGGTCGGATTCGAACCGATGATTCACGACGAAACGGACACGGCGGTGACGGTCGCCGACCTCCGCGATAGCCACGGCGTCGCCCCCGGGGACGAGACCCGGACCCTCGGGCGCGTGGGCCGCAGAGACAGGGGCCGAGATCCGACCCCCCTCCAGCCGTATTCTGCTTCACTGCGATGGTAACCAATCAATCGATCACACAGGCCGATCCCGACCTGGCGTACTGTCACGAGGCGATTCGCGGCGTCTCGCGGACCTTCGCGCTCACGGTCGACCAACTGGACGCCCCGATGGACGATTACATCAGCGTGGGCTATCTCCTCTGCCGTGTCGCGGACACCATCGAAGACGCGAATCACATCCCCACCGAGACCCAGCGCTCACTGCTGCGTCGGTTCGATGCGGCCCTCGACCCGACCGACGACACGACGATTCGGGCCTTCGACGAGGCGGTCGACGAGTGGCTCCCCCCGGAAGCGGAACGCAACGACGACTGGGAGGTCGTCTCGCGAACTCCGACGGTCTTCGCGACCTTCGCATCCTTCGAGGCGTCGACCCAGGCGGCCATCCGCCCGTCCGTCCGCGAGATGGTCGTCGGGATGGAGACCTTCCTCGAGCGCTACGCCGACCGTCCTGGAATCCGCATCCAGCAGTACGCCGAACTCGAGCGGTATTCCCATTTCGTCGCCGGCACCGTCGGGACGCTCATCACGAACCTCCTCGGCGGGGCGGCGGTCGCCCCCGATCACCTGCACACGATGGAACGGACCGCCGAGGGCTTTGGTCGATTGCTCCAGCTCGTCAACATCGCGAAGGACGTGGGCGCGGACGCCGCCGCGGAGGACAACGTCTATCTCCCCGCAGAATGGCTCCACGAGGAGGGGGTCGATCCCGACGAGATACTCGACCCCTCGAACGAGGAGGGGGTCGGTCGGGTGATCGAGCGGGTGGTCGGCCGTGCCCGGGGATATCTCGACGACGGCCTCGCGTACCTCGAGGCGATGCCGCTCCGGTCCGGGAACACCCTCGCCGCGTGGGCCGTTCCCTACCTGCTCGCGGTCGCCACCCTGCGGGAACTCGAAAGACGTCCGCGGGACGCACTGACGAGTACCGGAGTAAAGATCACCCGAAATGAGGTGTTCGCCGTACTCGACGCGGCGTCGTCGATGCGCCGCGAGGATATCGCGACCCTGCAGGCGAGGATCAGTCGGGAACCACTGCACGAAAGCGATTGGTGACAGTCGCCGACTCGGTCACTGTTGCTCAGTTCGCTGCGGGTGGACGTACCACCTGATGAGACGCCAGTACGTTGTCGTCACTGCGTCGGGAGCGACACTCCAGACGAACGGCGATGAACGTGATATCAGCCGAAGGTCACTGAGGAGGCGTCTTCGAAGGGGACGGCCCGCATCTGCTTGGGATACGTGATGCGAACGAATCCCGGTCGCTGACTCGCTTCTACGACCGGTTGGACGCCTGCTGGCACGTCGAAGTGATCGCCGGGGCGAACGAGTTCCGTGACGAGCCGATATGTATCGGTAGTCATGGGTTACTGCGGTCGGTCACACCGGGCGGCCGACCGTTGCGCTCGATAAGGTACTGGCTACCAAGACAGTTTCGGCCCCAAACCCCACGAAACTGTCGTCCCATCACCAAGAGTGGGTCCCGTGAGACGTCTCAAAGGATTGTGCGTAGGCTCGCTGTGGAACGTGGGATTCCCGATATCCGACGGTCGGTGCTGGAGCGGCGATCGATCACTCACCGGCAAAAAATATGGGGAACTCGTCACCGGGGGGGGGGGTGCGGTCAGCTACTGGAATCCGATCTCGTGGCGCTGATTTTGCTCGTCTTTCGGGATGATGATGTTACAGACGCCGTTTTCGTGTTTCGCTACAACCTGCTCCGGATCGATCTGCATCGGCAGCGGAATCGTGCGTTCCACTCTGAGCGGTCGTTCGGAGAGTACCAGTTGCTCGTCGCTGGTATCCCCGACGGGTTCTTCGTGGCGGTCGCCGCTCACGTGTAACGTGTTCCCGTCGGCGTGGATTTCCAGGTGTTTCTCCTCGAAGCCAGGTGTATCGACGTACACCACGAGTTCGTCCGGGGAATCGACGATGTCCACGAGCGGAACTGCTGGTGGGACGTACTGCATCGCCGATTCGGCCGTCGCGGATTCGCTCGTCACGCTACCGTAACGCGGTTGCTGGACGGTACCGGGAGTCGTCGACGCCATCGACGGTCCGATGGCCGATGTCGATTGGGCGGTCGTCGTTCCCGTCTGTTCGTAGCCGGAATACCGTGGATCCTGTTGCCAGTTCGGATTCCACGTCATTGGTGGCTGATTGGCTGGAGCGTGCTGGGTTGCTGGCCGATTTGCGGTCTTGTGGCCTGGAACGGGGAACTCCACTGTCCGGTCGCCGACAGCTGTTGACCGCCGACGAACGGGGCGAGTTGTGGGAGATACTGCGCCAGTTGGTCACCGGTCATCCCGAGGCGCCTCGCGAGAACCTCCGCGATGACCGGCGTCTCGGCCATTTCGACGGCCTGGCGAGTCGGCATCTCCTGTGCCCGTGGCTGGGCTTGCCGTTCGAACGCTTGGCCGGCCCCGTACTGACCGAACTCGCCCGGGCGCTGTGTGAACTGCGGATTCATCGCGGATGGCTGTTGACTCGCGTGTCCTTGTTCGGACCATCCCACTACTGGCGCCTGCTGGATGGGCTGCTGGCCCTGCACTGGCGCCTGCTGGATAGGCTGCTGGCCCTGCACCGGGGTTTGGTGTGCTTGCTGCGGTCCAAACGCTTGCTCCTGCTGTTGGGGGGCCGTCGCCCATTGGTCGGGCAGCTGTGACTGCGTCGACGCCTGGCGGGACGGTTGCTGGCGCTGGATCGGTGCTTGCTGAGCGGCCGGCTGTGTCGGCGTCGATTGTCGTTGCGGGAGGTATTCGGTCGAGGTCTGCTGGGGACGCGCTTCCAGTGTCGACACCATTCGTTGCTGCGGCGGTGACTGGGTCGCGAACTGGGGCGTCTGCTGGCTGAGCGATTGTTCTCGAGTCGGTGGCTGTTGGCCGAGCGGTACCTGCTGTGGGTTCGGCTGTGTGCCCGACTGTTCGAATCCCGATAGCGGTGGCTGCTGGCCTGGCATTTGCTCGTACATTGGTCGTCTGTCCCGGGGTACGGGACGCTTGTTCACAGGACTGGACGAGTGATAAACACTGACCGTTGTTTTGCCCAAAATCACGGGTTAGAGCACTTCTATCCCGGGAATAATGGGTTTGAAACGATTTCTTACAGTCCCAATTCGGACCGCAACCGGTCACCATTCCTTGGAAAGCGGCGGTCGCCTCGTGGCCGCCGGCCTGCCGCTCGGTATGATTCGCTTAGCGTTCCTCCGATAGCTGGTGTGGGGGAGACGTCGGTCGGGACCCCGTGAGAAACAGTTGGTAGGCGCGGTATTGTGGCGGGAGCACTGGTTCCGAGTCCACGGTTCCTCGCTGTTCTTCACGCCTGTGCATGCGGTACCCCGATAGTGCTCAGATTCTCTGCGACGCGCTCGTGGACTGGTCTCGTGGTGCTGGGGACGGTCGGTACGGGGTCGTCGTGGAAGGTGGCCGAACGATGAACTGCCGAACGGGATGAACAACCCGTTCGCGCCGTTCCGGTGGATCGGGTCCTGAACGCGGACTGCATCTCCGTCGGTCCGCTGGACAGGAGGACCAATTCGAACTCTTTTGTTGGAACCGACGGCGGCGGGGTGGGGAAGCTCCGATGTCGCGGAGACGCCCGATCGGCTCGACCAGTTCGACCACGGGTCGACGTGACCGAGAAATGAACGTGGGAGAGACCGACGATTCGGGCTCTCAGGAGGCCGTTCGAATTGCCTGCCCCCCGACGCCGAGAACGACTGCAGCGATGACGACGACGAAGGCAGCGAACTGCGTCGGCGTTCCCTGCATCAGACTCGTCCAGGGGTGATAGCGGGCGAACAGGAGGACGGCGATTACGACGGTGGCGACGATGCCGAACCACTCCCAGGGCGCCTTCTCCACCCCCGATCCTTCCGCGGTGGGGAACGTGATCTGGATGTTGAACCAGCCCAGGAAGCCGCCGAAGACACCGGCGAGGCTGATCCAGAGGAACTGGATCCACGGATTGATCGCCCAGGGACGCTCGACCGACTCCGCGAGAGCGCTCCCGAGCAACGGTTTCGGCTGATCGACTGCCGTCTCGTTTCTGGAACCGGTCCCGATCGATCGCCAATTCTCACCATTCGGAGCGGCCCACGTGCTGGCAAACCTGGACGTGTGAATGGTCGGTTCGCGCCGCTTGTCGGATCACGAACGTCTGAACGGCTCGCGGCTCTTCGGTGTTCAGGCGTCTCCGACGAGCTTCGCTTGCGCGATAATTAACTGGGCGTGTTCCTCCGCGTACTCCCTGCCTTTTTCACGGGCGATGAGGTTGATCGCCCGCTGCTCGGCCCGCGTTCGCCCTTCGTTCGCTTCATCTTCGGCCATTGTGATATCACTTTGGTCGACGTACAGATATCCATTGTGACCACACAGACGTTCCTTAGGAAACCTTGGCCCCTGAGAAGGACCTCAGTGCCGATACCCCCTAGAAACCTGGTGAGGAAATGCCCATATCGCAGTCATGGACGGACAATTTCATTACGCAAAGCGGCTTTCGGCACTGAGCGTTTCCTTTCCGCAGCGGGTATTCCTGCTGCTCGCGGTTCGGTCGCTGCGTTCTCGCTAGCTCACAGCAGAAGTGCCGCCTCCCGGATTTGAACCGGGGACAGCTCGATCTTCAGTCGAGTGCTCTCCCAGTCTGAGCTAAGGCGGCGCATCCAGACGGAAGCCGAGCATGGAAAAAAGGATTTCGACTTGGGCGCCGGAGCCGCCCTCCGCCAAACCGATAGATGGCTCTGGCACTGGTCACGAAGGCCACCGCGAAAACACTCGAAAACGGTTACGGCGTCGGGACTAGAACGTCTCCATCAGGAACGCCCAGTACTCCGTCGCGCCGAGGTACAGCGTGTACGCCAGGACGACCGGAATGACGACACGGACGACCCAGAGCCACCCGGTCGCGAGACCTTTGCTGGGCCCGCCCTTGGTAAGTTCGTCGACACCCTGGTCCGCGTAGACCCAGCCGATGAACAGCGACATCAGCAGGCCGCCGAGGATGAGCAGGATGTTGTTGGCGAACTTGTCGTAGACGTCGAGCCAGGTCAGGTCGATGGCCGTCGGGATACCGACCGCGAAGATGATGACGGCCAGGACCAGGGTCGCGTTACGCCGTTCGACGTCGAAGGTGTCGATGACGTAGGAGACGACGACCTCGAGGATGGAGAAGGCGCTCGTTAGCGCGGCGATGCCGAGGGTGAAGAAGAAGACGGCGCCGATGAGGCCTCCCGCCGGCAGCGAGGAGAACGCCGCAGCCAGGCTGATGAATACCGCACCAGCACCGCCAGCACCCGGTTCGACGCCCTGGGTGAACAGGAACGGGAAGACGACCAGCCCGGCGAGGAACGCGATGCTGGTGTCGACCACGACGATGGTTCCCGCGTCTTGCAGGAGACTGCGGTCCTCGCTGATGTACGACGCGTAGGTGACCATCACACCCATCCCCAGCGAGAGGGTAAAGAACGCCTGTCCCGCTGCGGCCGGGGCGATGGAGCCGAGATTCGAGAGGATGGTATCGAGGTTCGGCGAGAGGTAGTAGGCGTACGCCTCGCTCGAACCGGAGAGTGTGGCCCCGTAGCCCGCCAGAATGACGAGCAACGCGATGATCGACGGCACCATCAACTTCGCGGCCCGTTCGAGCCCGTCACGGACACCGAAGGCGACGATGCCTGCCACCAGGCCCATGAAGATGGCGTGGGCCACGATGGCGTTCGTCCCCGTGGCGGCCTGACCGAAGTACGCGGCGGCGTCGCCTGCGTACGCGCCCGTGAACGAGGACACGAAGTACTGGATCACCCAGCCGCCCACGACGCTGTAGTACGAGAGGATGATGAACCCTGCGAGTGCGCCGACGAAACCCGCGAACTGCCAGTTCGGGTTATCCAGCTCTTTGAACGCGCCGATGACGTTCCGGTTCGAACGCCGACCGATCACGAACTCCACTATCAGCACCGGCAATCCGATGAAGACGACGAACGCGAGATACACGAACAGGAACGCTGCGCCACCGGACTCGCCGGTGAGGAACGGGAACCGCCAGATGTTTCCAAGACCCACTGCGCTTCCGACTGCCGCGAGGATGAACCCGACACGGGTTCCCCAGGTTTCACGTACCATGTTCGTACTTGTTCACAATGAACATGGTATTAATAGTTTCCTTCGGGCAAATATTTCCAGCCGGGGGGAGTGACAGAATATTTCGATAGCCGCCGAGTATCGAGGGCGTTTGTGTGACCCGAACGGGCGACGGTGTTGGCGGGGTTGAATCGGCCCACTCAAGTCTATCCCTCCGTATGTCCCGAGCATGGAACCGGGGAAAGTCGACCGTGCGTTCTTCGACGAATACATCGGGTCACGGCTGGGTGCCGACCGTGACGACGTCAGACTCGGCCCGACGCATGGGGCGGATTTCGGCGTGATAGACGTCGGCGGGCACGTTCTCGCCCTCGCCACGGACCCGTTGTTCGTCCTTCGCGATCTGGGCCTCGAGCGGGCGGCGTGGTTCGCCTTCCACATCGTGGTGAGCGACGTCGCCCTCTCGGGCATCCAACCGACCCACCTCAGTGTCGACTTCAACCTCCCACCCTCGACCGACGAGGAGACGTTCGCGACCATCTGGTCGGTCTTCGACCGGGAGGCGCGTGATCTCGGTATCTCCGTCGCCACTGGCCACACCGGCGCCTACGCGGGGACCGCGTTTCCGACCATCGGGGGTGCGACCGGCCTCGCCGTCGGTCGGCCCGAGGATCTCGTCCTCCCCACCGGCGCATCCGCAGGCGACCGCCTCGTCGTCACCAAGGGACCCGCTGTCGAGACGACGGGCGTGCTCTCGACCGTCTTCGGTGACGCACTCGATCTCCCAGCTTCGACCCTCGACGCTGCTCGCGCACGCTTCGACGAACTGTCACCGGTCGAGGACGCGCTCACCGCCGCGGCCGCCGGCCCGGTAACTGCCATGCACGACGCGACCGAAGGCGGCATCGACAACGCACTCGTCGAACTGGCCAGCGCGAGCGACGTCGGTCTCGCGGTCGAGCGCGAACGCTTCCCCATCGGGGACGGCGTGCTGGAACTATGCGAGTACTTCGACCTCGACCCGTGGGTCTCGAGTAGCGAAGGGTCCGTCCTGATGGCCGTCAAGCCGTCCGGCGTCGACACCGTGCTCGACGCTCTCGACGCAGTCGGAATCCGGGCTGCCGAAGTCGGCAGGGTCACCGGAGGAGACGACGTCGTCGCGAACGGCACGGCCATCGAGGCCCCCGACCGAGACCCTTTCTGGCCCGCCTACGAGCGGGCCCGCCAGCGATACGGCGCCCCCGAACGGCGATAGCACAGGGATTTTATCCGCCGGTGGCGTCGGAGCGTGTATGACCCAATCGACGGGCCGGCCGACTCGGGGGTGGGCGCCGTGACCGGCATCGTCGACGAATTTCTCTCGTTGAAGGCCGACGCGGCGGCCGACCTCCTCGCGATGCAGGTGGGCGATTTCTACGAGTTCTTCGCCGAGGACGCCGAGACGGTCGCCGAGGAACTCGATCTCCAGCTATCGACGAAGTCGAGTCACGGTTCCTCGTATCCGATGGCCGGCGTCCCGGTCTCGGAACTCACGCCGTATCTCAAGGCGCTCGTCGAGCGCGGCTATCGCGTGGCCGTCGCCGACCAGTTCGAGGTCGACGGCGGTCACGAACGCGAGGTGTCCAGGGTCGTCACGCCGGGGACGCTCCTGGAAACCACTGCTGCGAGCGCCCAGTACCTGGCCACCGTCGTCCGTGACGACGATGACGCCTGGGGGCTCGCGTTCATCGACGTCACCACCGGCCGATTCCACGTCACTCAGGTAGCCACCGCGGGAGACGCCTACACGGAACTCTACCGCTTCGACCCCGTCGAGGTCCTTCCGGGGCCGCTGCTCCGCGGGGACGATGAGGCCGTCTCGACACTCCGCTCGCGGACCGACGCGACCGTGACCCTCCACGAGGCGAACGCGTTCGCCCCCGGGGCCGCCACCCACCGCCTTGAGCAGCAGTTCGGCGAGGAAGCGCTCCACAGCCTCGGCATCGAGCCAGGAAGCCCCGCCGTCCGCGCGGCGGGCGCGGCCCTCGATTACGTCGCCGAGACCGGTCTGGGCGTGAGTCGTTCGTTCACTCGTCTCCAGCCCTACCGCGCGGACGACCACGTGGAGCTGGACGCGACCACCCAGCGCAACCTCGAACTCACGGAGACGATGCACGGCGACGCGTCCGGGTCGCTCTTTTCGACCCTCGACCACACCGTCACCAGCGCGGGGGGTCGACTGCTCCGCGAGTGGCTCCAGCGACCACGCCGCTCACTCGACGAGATCGATCGACGGCAGGAGGCCGTGACCGCCTTCACCCAGGCGGCACTAGCCCGAGATTCCATCAGAGACACGCTCGCGGACACCTACGACCTCGAACGTCTCGCGAGCAAGATCGCCCATGGAAGTGCGGATGCGACCGACCTGCTCCACGTGCGAGACACGCTCGCGACGCTCCCCGAGGTGGCCAAGGCGGTCGAATCGACCCCCAGTCTCGCCACTTCGCCGATCGGGGCCATCGTCGACCGCCCGGACCGAGATGCGCTCGCGGACGTCCGAGACGAACTGGCCGACGCTCTCGTCGAGGATCCGCCGAAGACGCTCAGGCAGGGCGGGCTGTTCAAACGCGGCTACGACGACGATCTGGACGCCCTCATCGACGGGTTCGAGGAGGCAACCGACTGGCTCGATTCCCTCGCTCCGCGGGAGAAGTCCCGGCTGGGCATCACCCACCTCCAGGTGGACCGCAACCAGACCGACGGCTACTACATCCAGATCGGCAAGTCGGAGGCGGAGCAGGCCCCCGAAGAGTACCGCGAGATAAAGACGTTGAAGAACTCGAAGCGGTTCACGACCGACGAACTCGACGAGCGAGAGCGCCGGATCCTCCGCATCGAGGACGAACGGGCCGACCTGGAGTACGAACTCTTCGAGGAACTCCGCGATCGGGTGGCCACCGTCGCCGATGTCCTCCAGGACGCGGGACGCGCCATCGCCGAACTCGACGCCCTGGCCGGCCTGGCCACCCACGCCGTCGAGAACGACTGGACGCGCCCCGTGGTCACGGACGACGGCGAGTTAGACGTCGAGGCGGGTCGCCACCCGGTCGTCGAGCAGACGACCGAATTCGTCCCGAACGACGCCCGATTCACGGCGGGGAGACGGTTCCTCATCGTCACCGGCCCCAACATGTCGGGCAAGTCGACGTACCTGCGCCAGACCGCGCTGATCGTCCTGCTCGCACAGGTCGGCAGCTACGTTCCGGCCCGGTCGGCGACGGTCGGCATCGTCGACGGCATCTTCACCCGCGTGGGCGCGCTGGACGAACTGGCCCAGGGTCGCTCGACGTTCATGGTGGAGATGCAGGAGCTCTCGAACATCCTCCACTCGGCGACCGAGGACTCGCTGGTCATCCTGGACGAGGTCGGACGCGGCACCGCCACCTACGACGGCATCTCCATCGCCTGGGCGGCGACGGAGTACCTCCACAACGAGGTGCGCGCGAAGACGCTCTTCGCGACCCACTACCACGAGTTGACCCGCCTCGCCGACCACCTCGAGGACGTCGCCAACGTCCACGTCGCCGCGGACGAACGCGGCGGCGACGTGACCTTCCTCCGGACCGTCCGCGATGGACCGACCGACCGCAGTTACGGCATCCACGTCGCCGACCTCGCTGGCGTCCCCGACCCCGTCGTCGACCGTGCGTCCGGCGTCCTGGAGTCCCTCCGTGCCGACAACGCCATCGAGGCGAAGGGCAGCGGCGGCGGCGAACCGGTGCAAGCGGTCTTCGACCTCGGCTCCGGGGAGTTCAGCGCGAACGGCGGGAGCGACAACGACGCCGAGGAGACCGACGAGTATCTCGATCCCGAGCGCGAGGCCGTTCTCGAAGAACTCGCCGACTTGCCGATCAACGAACTCACGCCCGTGGAGGTGCTCTCCCGGGTCCAGGACCTCAAGAGACGACTCCAATGAGCGAGTACATCACCCGACTCGACGACCGGACGATCGAACGTATCGCGGCCGGCGAGGTGGTCGAACGTCCAGCCTCGGTCGTCAAGGAACTCGTCGAGAACAGCCTCGACGCCGGGGCCGACCGGATCGACGTCTCGGTGACCGGAAACGGAACCGACCGCATCGAGGTGGCTGACGATGGTCGCGGGATGAGCGAGGCCGACGTTCGTGCTGCGGTCGAGCAGCACACCACGAGCAAGATCCGAGACATCGACGACCTGGCTGCCGGGGTCGGGACGCTTGGATTCCGCGGCGAAGCGCTGCATACCATCGGCGCCGTCTCTCGGATGACCGTGACGACGAGACCACAGGACGGTGCAGACATCGGTACCGAACTCCGGATGGTCGGCGGCGAGGTCGAATCGGTCAGTCCCGCGGGCCGGCCACCGGGAACGACAGTCACCGTCGAGGACCTGTTCTTCAACACGCCCGCGCGGGAGAAGTACCTCAAGACCGACGCCACCGAGTTCGCGCACGTCAACCGGGTGGTCACGCGATACGCGCTCGCGAACCCCTCGGTCGCCGTGTCGCTCTCCCACGACGGCAACCGCGTCTTCGCCACGACCGGCCAGGGTGACGTCCGCGAAGCGATGCTCGCCGTCTACGGGCGCGAGGTCGCCGAATCGATGATCCCCGTCGATCACGAGACGACCGTCGCTACCGTGGAGGGGTACGTCAGCGACCCCGAGACCACCCGGAGCGCCAGAGAGTACGTCTCGACGTACGTCAACGGTCGGTATGTCAGGGACGGCGATCTGCGTGGGGCGGTCGTCTCGGCGTACGGCAAACAGCTCGCCGCCGACCGGTACCCCTTCGCAACGCTGTTCGTGGACGTTCCACCCGAGACGGTCGACGTGAACGTCCACCCCCGGAAGATGGAAGTCAGATTCGACGACGAGACGGCCGTCTACGGGACGATCGAAGACGCCGTCGAGGACGCTCTCCTCGACCACGGACTCGTTCGGAGTAGCGCACCGCGTGGCCGCTCTGCCCCTGACGAGACGCCAGTGGGACCGGAAGGTCACCACGATGGCGACCTGGCGGATGAGGCGACGGCGGGGGCGACCGACCCCGAGAACGTCGTCAGGGAGGGCGATTCGCCGAACGGAATCACGGGGTCAGAATCCGATACGGCGTCAGGGGGCCCCACGCGGTCGAGCAGTGACGCTGGGGCGGGGCAGCCGACGGCGGCCGCCGACTCCACGGGAGAACCGGTAGGTGACGCCACCGATCGTTCCCCGGACGGCCCGACGACGGACACCGACACCGCCCCAGCGCCACCGTCGAGCGATGCCGATGCGGACCGCAAGTTCGCTGGACCGCTCGAGCACCCGGGGCTGACCGACGTCGAATCGACCACGGACTTCGAGACCCTCCCGCCACTTCGCGTGCTCGGCCAGGTCCACGACACGTACGTCGTGGCCGAGTCCCCCGACGGACTGGTGCTCGTCGACCAGCACGCGGCGGACGAGCGCATCAACTACGAACGCCTCGCGAAGCGACTGGCGACCCGGCGGGACTCCCAGACGCTGGTGTCGCCCGTCGAGGTGGCACTCACCGCCCACGAGGCGAGCGTCTTCGACGAGGCCCTGGTCGACCTGCGCGCGGTGGGATTCGAAGCCCATCGCGACGACCGGACCGCGGTCGTCGAGGCCGTTCCGGCCGTGCTATCGGATGCTCTCGATCCGTCGCTGCTCAGGGACGTGCTGGCGTCGTTCCTCGAAGCGGACGAGCGCGACCTCGTCGACTCGGCGGCCGACGCGCTTATCTCCGATCTCGCCTGTTATCCGTCGATCACCGGCAATACGTCGCTGTCCGACGGGGACGTCGTCGCCTTGCTCTCCCGTCTGGACGACTGCGAGAATCCCTTCTCCTGTCCACACGGCCGTCCCGTCATCATCGAATTCTCCGAGCAGGAACTCAAGGACCGCTTCGAACGCGACTATCCGGGACATCAGGTTCGTCGTCGGGAGTGACCGCCTACAGTTAAGGGCGATCCATTGGTAGAGACGTCCATGTCCGAAGACGATTTGGAGTCAGTGGATACTGGGACGGCGGAACCAACGGTCGAACCGCTCGGCGTGAAGGTCGGCAGTACGCGAACCGTCGTGGCGGAAGCCGGTGGCCAGCAGCCGACGGTGCATCAGGCCTTGACGTGTCTCGCGACGTACGAAGACGCCCTCACGGGGGAGACGGAAGTCGTCTTCGGCGAGGAAGCTGCCGCCGAATACCCGGATCGCGTAACGTACATGCTCCGGTCTGGCCTCCCGGAGGACGACGAGGGGACGAACCAGACGAGCACCTATCTCCGCGAGTTCGCCGAGTCACACGCGCTCCCCGAGAACAGCGCCGTGGTCCTGGCGGTCCCGACGATAGACAACCCCGCCGGTCTCGACCGACTCGAAGCCGCCATCGAGGACGGTCCGATCGGCCGTGATGGCCTCCGAAGCTATCCGGAATCGCTCTGCGGGGCGGTGCCCGCTCTCGGTGACGACCTCGAGGCGATCAACGAGACGTTCGTCGCGATCAACATGGGATCGACCAACCTGGAGGCGTCTGCGTTCCGTCGCGGTGAGCAACTCGCCTCCTACACGACGGGGGCCGTCACCGGGACGGCCGTCGATCGGGCCATCGCCGCGAACGTCGAGGAGGAGACACAGGGACGGGTCAACATCGACCTCCAGACCGCTCGCGAGTACAAGGAAGCCCACGCCAGTTTCGACGAGTACGAACCGTTCGACGACGTGATCCAGCAACCCGGCGGCGGCACGTACGAGTACACGATCGAAACGAGTGTCCCGGACGCTATCGACGACTACCTGGACGAGGTCGTCGACCACGTGGCTAACGTGTTCCTGACGGAGTTGGCCAACGATACCGTCAAGATCTATCGGCACGCCCTCGATCGTGAGGTCGTTCTTACCGGTGGGATGGCCTGTATCCCGGGGATCGTCGACGAGTTCGCGACCCGACTCGGCGAGGAACTGGGCCGGGACGTCGATGCCGTTGCCCCCGCGGAGCCGGATGCGGCCGCGGCGATCGGGGCGTATCGGATCGCCGATCGGCTCGTCGACATGGATCAGTTCTGACGTGGAGACGAACCATCACGTCGTCGCGGGGGACGCCCGCGACCTGCCGCTCGCCGACGAGTCGGTGGCGCTAGTCGTCACGTCGCCGCCGTATCCGATGATCGAGATGTGGGACGAGACCTTCTCCGCGCTGGATCCGGCCATCCGAGACGCTCTCGCGGCGGAAGACGGTGCCCAGGCCTACGACCTGATGCACGAGGTCCTCGATGCAGGCTGGCGGGAAGTCGCCCGAGTCCTCTCGCCCGGCGGCATCGCCGCCATCAACGTCGGCGACGCGACGCGGACGGTGAACGGCGACTTCCAGCTGTATCCGAACCACGCCACGGTGCTCTCTTCGCTTCAGGACGTCGGCCTCTCGCCACTGCCGGACGTCCTCTGGCGGAAACCCGCGAACAGCGCGGCGAAGTTCATGGGCTCGGGGACCATCCCGCCGAACGCCTACGTCACACTGGAGCACGAATACATCCTGCTGGCCAGGAAGGGCGGGCTGCGCCGTCCCGACAGCGACCGCCGCGGCCGGAGTAGTTACTTCTGGGAGGAACGCAATCGCTGGTTCTCCGACGTCTGGGAGGTCCGTGGCGAGCGACAGGCCCTCGACATCGGCCCACGGGATCGGACGGGGGCGTTCCCCTTCGCGATCCCGTACCGACTGATCAACATGTACTCGGTGCAGGGGGACACCGTCCTCGACCCGTTCTGGGGGACGGGGACGACGACGCTCGCGGCGATGGCGAGTGCTCGCCAGTCGGTGGGCGTCGAGGTCGAAGCCGACCTCGTCGAGGGCTTCGACCCGAAGCAGGCAGACGTGTGCCACCTCGCCAGCGAACGGAGCCGCGAGCGACTGGACGCCCACCGTCAATTTGTCGCCGACTGCGAGGAGACGCCGGGCTACGAGGCGACGAACTACGACACCAGGGTCGTCACGAAACAGGAACGCGACATCCACCTGCCGACCATCGAATCGGTGGACCCGACGGCCGCCGGCTGGCAGGTGTCACACGGCTGGCTCGACGGGTAGGTCACTCGATGGCGCAGCTATCGACGTACTCGACGTCGGCGACCGAGTCGATCGCCGGGTCGTCGCCACAGACCGGACAGTCGGGATTGCGCTTGATCTCGATCTCGTCGAACTCCATGCGTTCGGCGTCGTAAAAGAGGAGTCGGCCATCCAGGCGCTCGCCCACGTCCATGATCCCCTTGGTCACCTCGGTCGCCTGAATGGTGCCGATGGTGCCGGGGACCGCTCCCAGGACGCCGGCGGTCGCGCAGTCGGGGACGGTGCCCTCGGGTGGGGCTTCCGGGAAGAGACATCGATAACAGGGCGAATCGTCGCCACCGTCGAAGGTCGTGACCTGCCCCTCGTAGCGGAAGACCGCGCCGTGGGAGAACGGGACTCCCGCGAGCGTGCACGCGTCGTTGACGATGTATCGGGTTCGGAAGTTGTCGGAGCAATCGACGACGTAGTCTTTGTCGGCGACGAACGCCTCGGCGTTCTTCGGGGTGAACTCGACGTCGTGGGTGACGACCTCGACGTCCGGATTCAAGCCGCGAACGAACTCGGCGGCGGATTCGACCTTCGACCGTCCCTGGTCCGCGTCGCGATGGATGGTCTGGCGCTGGAGGTTCGACCGCTCGACGACGTCGTCGTCCACGATGTGCAACGTGCCCACGCCGGCCGCCGCGAGGTACTGGATGACGGGGGAGCCGAGTCCACCGGCGCCCACGACCAGTACCTCGGCGTCGAGGAGGGCCTTCTGTCCGGATGGCCCCATCCCGTCCATGATGATGTGACGGGCGTATCGATCGAGTTGGCGCTGGTCCAGATCGAGGTCGGTCATGCCAGTCCCTTGGGTCGGGGGTATGAAAACGTGGTCGCTCCCACAGCGAACGCTTTGGGAGCGTGGGAAGTCTGAGAACTGTACTGTGACGAAACGAACTTACTGGCGCGTCAGATTGGTGGCGCGCGGGCCCTTGGGGGCGTCGTCGATGTCGAATTCAACGTCCTGGCCCTCTTCGAGGTCGGGGCCGTCGATGTCCTCCATGTGGAAGAAAACGTCGTCGTCTGCGTCGTCCGTAGCGATAAAGCCGTAACCCTTCCGCTCGTGGAAGAAGTCAACCGTACCTTTTGCCATTACAATACCCCGTAGACGGGGCCGAGGGATAAGGCTTCCTTGAGTCGTGGTACCGCGGGGGTCGGGGCGTCGCGGCCCTGGGACCCTCCCAAAGAGATAACACGGTCGCCAAAAGCGTTGGACGTATGGCAGATTCGGCGGCCGGGATTCACCTACCTTGGGGGCGTCCGCGTGTCTGAGGTGTCGTCGGCGGGGACCGGGGACGAGTCGGGCGGCGTGTCGACGGAGCTCTCCCGCGACATGAGCCTCTTCGACATCACCTTCATCGGTGTCGGCGCGATGATCGGTGCGGGGGTCTTCGCGCTCACCGGTTTCGCGGCCGGTATCGCCGGCCCAGCGCTCGTGCTGGCGTTCGCCCTGAACGGGTTCGTGGCACTATTCACCGCCGTCTCGTACGCGGAACTCGGAGCGGCCTTTCCGGAGGCCGGTGGCGGGTACCTCTGGGTCAAGGAGGCGCTGGTCGACCCGAACGGCTTCTTCGCCGGGTGGATGAGCTGGTTCGCGCACGCGGTCGCCGCCTCCCTGTACGCCGTGACCTTCGGCGCCTTCTTGCTCGAATTCATCATCTACGGAACGTCCCTGAGCCACGGATTCACCTTCTTCGGGGTCATCACGCCGGGGGTCGTCGACAAACTGCTCGCAGTCCTGCTCGTCGTCGCCTTCACCTACATCAACTTCATGGGGGCCGAAGAGACCGGGAAGGCCGGTATCGTGGTCACGGTGATCAAGGTCGTCATCCTCGCCGTCTTCGTCGTCTTCGGCTTCAGGGCCACGCTCGCGAACCCGACCTGGCCCCAGAAGTTCCTCACGAACCCCAGTTTCGCCCCGGCGGGCGCCATCGGCATCATCGGGGCGATGGGATTCACGTACATCGCCTTCGAGGGGTACGAGATCATCGTCCAGTCGGGTGAGGAGGTCGTCGACCCCGGTGAGAACATCCCCAAAGCCGTCTTCTACTCGTTAGCGATCGTCGTCCCCATCTACGTCCTGGTCGCGTTCGCGGCCATCGGCGGCATCGACGTCACGGCGGAAGCACTCGAACTGGCCCAGCCCTTCGCCGGCGCACCGCCGGAGTACACCTGGCAACTGCTCGGGGAGATGGGTGAACTGGGGATCATCCGTGCGGCCGGACAGTTCGTGCCCTACGGCATCCCGCTCCTGCTCGTGGCCGGGTTGACCGCCACGATGAGTGCGCTGAACGCGACCATCTACTCCTCCTCGCGGGTCTCCTTCGCCATGGGGCGGGACCGCTCGTTACCCGGGTTCTTCGACCGGATCCACCAGGGTACCCGCACGCCACACTGGGCCATCTTCCTCTCCGCGGTGCTCATCTCCGGGATGGCCGTCCTGCTCCCGATCGAGGCCGTCGCCGCCTCGGCGGACATCATGTTCATCCTCCTGTTCGTCCAGGTGAACTGGACGCTGATACGGATGCGCCAGACTCACCCGGATCTCCCGCGCACCTACACGGTCCCGTACATGCCGTGGCCACCGCTCATCGGCATCGGGCTCCAGTTGCTCCTCACGCCGTTTCTCATCCGGGCGCTGGGACTGGAGGCCATCGGCGTCGGGTCCGGGAACCACGGGTTGGTCGCCCTCGTCACGACGGCGCTGTGGATGGGTCTCGGTCTCACGGTCTACTTCGGATACTCGAAGCAGAAGGAGACTGAGAAACTCGAACGGGATTCGCCAGCCGTCGTCTCCGAGCGCACCCCGGCCGAGACGGACTATCGGGTCCTCGTCCCCGTCGCGAACCCGGACACGGTCGAGCAGTTGATGCGGACCGCCATCGACGTCGCTCGGGAGAACGACGGAGAGATTCAGGTCATGAATGTCGTTACCGTCCCACAGCAGACGCCGCTCTCGGAGGGGCGCCAGTTCGTCGACGAAGAGCGAGTGGTCCTCGATCGTGCCATGGCAATCGGTGCGGACGCCGACGTGCCCACGAGTGGAACCATCCGCATCGGTCACGACGTCTCACAGGCCATCCTCAACACCATCGATCACCTGGACGTCGACGTCGTCCTCATGGGGTGGCGAAGCAGGCCGAGACGGCGTGACTTCGTCCTCGGCAGCAACGTCGACCCCGTGGTCACGCGAGCACGCTGTGACGTCCTCGTCGAACGGATCGAATCGGGGTCGCAACCGGTCGAATCGATCCTGGTGCCAACGGCGGGCGGGCCCCACGCGGATCTCGCCGCGGAGGTGGCGCAGGCGGTCGCCCATGCAACGGGCGCCTCCATCCGGGTCCTTCACGTGGTCGACCCTAGCGCGACGAGCGCAGCGCGTGACGACGCCCGGGAGATGATCGACGAGACCGTCGGCGAATTCGACGAGACGGTACCGGTCGACGGGGTCGTCGTCGAGGGCGACGACGTGGTGGGCACCATCGTCGAGAAGACCGCGGAGTACGACCTGACCCTCATCGGCGCGACCAGGGAGGGGCTGTTCCAGCAGTTGCTGTTCGGTGCTCTGCCGGAGACGGTCGCCGAACGCGCACAGAGCACCGTCATCATGACGAAGCGGAACCTCGGCATCGGTACCCGAGTGAAACGGTGGTTCCGCCGCCGAAACCAGCACTGAGTGGGCTCAGGGGAGCGCGGCCGCCAGTTCCTCGACGGGATGCGGTGGCGACTCCTCGACGACGTCGCTATCCCCGAACTGGGTTCGACACGAGGCACCCGGCGTCGTCACGCGCTCGCCCTGGCTTTCCTCGACCTGCTGGAAGACGATGTCACCGACGGTAGTGCTCAACTCGTAGTGGTCTGCCTCGTAGCCGAACGTACCCGCCATCCCGCAGCAACTCGAGTCGAGTTCGTCGACCGCATAGCCCACTCGCTCCAGCACGCGGGCCGCGTGGTGGTCGGTGCCGACGCTCTTCTGGTGGCAGTGGCCGTGGTAGGTGAGCGAGATGTCCGGGGCGTCCCACTCGATGGCATCGTCGAGGTCGAACGCGTCGACGTACTCCATGATCCCGTAAGTGTTCGTCCGCAGTGCGGAGACGTCGTCGTGGTCGGGGAGCAGGTCGGCGTACTCGTCTTGCACCATGACCGCATCGGAAGGCTCGACGTAGACCACGTCCCATCCCGCCGCCACCTTCGGCGTCAGCGTCTCGACGGTGTCGCGGGCCTGCTCGCTCGCCCGGTCGAGGAGGCCGTTCGAGTACGCCGCCCGGCCGGTGTCCCCTGCGTTCGGGGCGAGTTCGACCTGACAACCGGCCGCCTCGAGGACCTCGATTGCTGCCTTTCCTGGCCCCGGGTCCACGTAGTTCGTCGTCGGGTCTGGAACGAGGCACACCTGCCGCTCGGCATCGGCATCCGTGGGCGGTGCGGACCGCCCCTCGTCCCAGCGCTCCAGGGTGTCCCTCGTGAACTCCGGGAGGGACCGTTCCGCCGCGATACCGAGGGTCGACTCGAGAACGCTTCTGGCTCCCGGTATCTCCGTCACCCAGTTGCTGACCGGGGCGGTCAGCGATCCGATCCGGGAGACGGTCTCGATGTTGCCGAAGAGTCGCTCGCGAACCGTGATGCCGTTTCGCTCGTGGTATTCGTGTTTCACCTCCACCTTCAGTTTCGCCAGGTCGACGCCGGTCGGGCAATCCGACGTGCAGCCCTTACAGCCCAGACACACGTCGAGGACTTCCGACGAGAATTGCTCCGTGTACAGTTCGTCGGCTGGCAACTCGCCACTGATTGCGGCCCGGAGCAGGTTCGCGCGCCCCCGCGTCGACTGTATCTCTTCCTCGGTCGCCCGGTAGGTGGGACACATCACGTCCTGGTTCGTCTGTCGGCAGGTCCCACAGCCGTTGCAGAGTTCGACCAAGTGGTCGAAGCCCCCCTCAGCTTCGAAGGACTGGACGGTCGCTGGTTCGATGGACTCGTATGCCGGGCCGTATCGGAGGTCCTCGCGCATGTCCGCCGGGTCGTCGTCCCTGAACACGACGACCCCCGGGTTCATGCGCCAGTCGGGGTCGGCGGCCGACTTGATGGCCTTGAACCCTTCCCAGAGCGCCGGGCCGTACATCTTCGGGTTGAACTCCGTCCGAGCGAGCCCATCGCCGTGTTCGCCGGAGAACGACCCGTGATGCTCCCGGACCAGGTCGGTGACGTCCTGGCTGATGGCGCGCATCGTCTCCACGCCCGCTTCCGCCTTGAGGTTCAGTATCGGGCGGATGTGGAGGGTTCCGGCGCCAGCGTGGGCGAAGTAGGCCGCGCTCGTCCCGTGCTCTGCGAGGACGTCCTGGAACTCGGCGACGTACGTCGCCAGCTCTGCCGGCGGGACGGTGGCGTCCTCGATGAAGGGGTACGGCTTCGGATCGCCCGGGAGGCTCATCAACAGGGGGATGGCTGCCTTCCTGAGCTTCCAGAGCGCAGCCTGTTCTGCGGGTTCGAGGGCCACGATGCGATCGAAGGCCGCTCCCCGCTCGAGCAGTCTATCGTCGACCCGTTCGATGGCCGCCTCGAAGTCCGAGACCAGTTCGTCGTCGAATTCGACCATGAGGGCAGCGGTGGTGCCGTCCGGGATCGGTTCCACGTATCGATCGAACTCGTTCGAATCGGCGGCCATGTCGAACAACGTCTCGTCCATCAGTTCGACCGCGCTCACGTCGTACTCCAGGGCGACCGGGACCGCCCGCATCGCGGCGAGCAGGTCGTCGAAGGCGTAGAGGGCGAGGGCGGTCCGCTCGGGTCTCGAAACCAGGTCGAGCGTCGCGGCGACGACCGTCCCGAGACTCCCCTCGGCCCCCACGAAGAGGGTCGCGAGGTTGATACAGCGCTCGTCGTCCTCGTTGGTGTAGACGACCGCGTCGAGGTTGTACCCCGAGACGACGCGTTTGAGGTCCGGATACCGGTCTTCGATTGCCGCTTCGTTCGACTCGACCACCTCCCGAACCGTTCGGTAGAGGGCCGCCTCGAGCGAGTCGCCAGTCGAGAGGTGGGTCCATTCGTCGCTGTCCAGGACGACTTCGCGCGCCTCGATGGTCGACCCGTCCACGAGAATCGCCCGGACCGATTCCACGTAGTCTTGAGTGATCCCGTACCGGACCGAGTGGGCGCCCGTGGAGTTGTTACCGATGATGCCACCGATCGTGGCCCGGTTCTCGGAGGCTGGATCAGGTGCGTACTTCAGTCCCTCCTGCTCGAGGCGCCCGTTGAGGTCGGCCAGGACGACGCCCGGTTCGACGGTGACGCGCTGTTCCTCGGCATCGACGGCCAGTATCGAATCCATATGCCGGCTCAGATCGAGCACTATCGCGCCTTTTCCGACCGTCTGTCCCGCCAGCGACGACCCCGCACCCCTCGGGACGATGGGCACGTCGTGTCTGGCGGCGATCCGATGGACCGCACGGACGTCGGCTTCGTCCCGTGGATAGACCACCCCTGCCGGCCGTGACTGGTAGATACTTCCGTCGGTCGCGTACAGGATCTGTGTGTACTCGTCGAAGCGGACGGCGCCGCTGACCCCATCCTCGAGTGCAGCAGCGAGTCCGGGATAGCTCTCTGTCTCGTTCCCACCCGCGGCGTGGCTCTCGTGACCGTCGGCAGTCGTGCCAGTCCTTCCCGTGGCCATGGTTCACAGTCACGGCCCGGGTGTATTTGTGCGTTTGTGTGACACGTGACTGCCACGGCGGCGTCGCTGTCCGAGACCGGTAGAACGCGGGAAAAAATGGCGGCGATTCGGCTCGTTCAGGGAAGCGCGGCTTCGAGTTCCTCGGCGGGGTGTGGTGGCTGCCCGTCCGCCACGTCACTGTCCTCGAACTGGGTGCGACAGGAGGCGCCGGGAGCGCACACTTCGTCGCCGTCGCTTTCCTCGACGAGATCGAAGACCTCCTGGCCGACGGCCTTGCTCATGGAGTGGTGTTCGGCCTCGTAGCCGAAGGATCCGGCCATCCCACAGCACCCGGAGTCGAGTTCGTCGACCTCGTAGCCGACTCGTTCCATGACCTCCGCGGCGTGGTGGTCCTTGTTCGTGCCCTTCTGGTGGCAGTGGCCGTGATAGGTCAGGGTCTTCTCGGGTGCGTCCCAGTCGACGTTCTCGTCGAGATCGAAGACGTTCACGTACTCCGTGACACCGTAGGCGTTCTCGGCGAGCTCGTGGACGTCCGACCCCTCGAGGAGGTCCAGGTAGTCCGACTGGGCCATGACCGCGTCTGACGGCTCGACGAACACGACGTCCCAGCCCCTGCGCACTCGTGGGGTGAGGGTGTGGACGTTCTCTCGTGCGGTCTCGCGGGCGGCGTCGATGAAGGACTTCGAATAGGCCGGCCGGCCGCTGTCGGTCTTCTCGGACAGTTCCACGTGCACGCCCGCCGCCTCGAGCACGCGGATGGTCGCCTTGCCCACGTCGACGCGGCTGTAGTTCGTGTAGGTGTCGGCGAAGACGATGGCCTTCCGCTCGGCAGCCGACTCGGGGACCTGCGCGCCGCCGCGGCTCTCCCACCACCCTTCGAGGGTATTCCGGGTGAACTTCGGCAGCGACCGCTCCTCGGCGATGCCGATGGTCTTCTCGAGGAGGGTCCGGGAACCGGGGATCTTCGTCGCGTTGTTGGCCAGTGGCGCGAACGTCGAGGCCAGACTGGCGAGCGAATCGACGTTCTTGAAGAGCTTATCGCGCAGGCTCGAGCCGTGGCGGTTGTGGTACTCGTTGACCACCTCGGCTTTGAGTTTGGCCATGTCGACCCCGCTCGGGCAGTCGACCTTGCAGCCCTTACAGGAGATACACAGGTCAAGTACCTCGGAGACGAACTCTTCGGAGACGATCTCGTCGGGGAGTTCGCCGTTCATCGCCGACCGGAGCATGTTCGCCCGGCCGCGGGTGCTCGTGATCTCCTCATCTGCAGCCCGATAGGTCGGACACATCACGCCGCCGGTCGTGTCGGTGTATCCGGTACAGCCGGCACAGCCGTGACAGAGCTCCGTCATGCCCTGGAACCCGTTCTCGTTGTTCCAGTTGAGTTCCGGCTCGAAGGGGACCTCGAAGTCGTAGTCCGGATCGTACCGGAGGTCCTGGGTCATATCCGAGATGCCGGCTTCGTCGCCGCTGACCTGGCCGGGGTTGAGGATCCAGTTCGGGTCGAAGGTCTCCTTGAGATCGCGGAAGGTCTCCCAGAGGTGCTCCCCGTAGAACTTGCGGTTCCACTGGGTGCGCGCGCGGCCGTCGCCGTGTTCCCCGGAGACAGACCCGTCGTATTTCATCACGAGATCGGTGACGTCGTCGGCGATCTCGAGCATCGTGTCGACGCCCTCCTGGGTCTTGAGGTTCAACAGCGGCCGGATGTGGAGGACCCCTGGGCCGGCATGGGCGTAGTACGAGGCGAAGGTGTCGAGTTCGTCCAGCATCTCCTGGAACTCCGCGACGTACTCGGCGAGGTTCTCCGCGGGGATGGCGGTGTCCTCGATGTACGGCCAGTGTTTGTCGTCGCCGGTGTTCGACAGCAGGATCGGCAGGCCGGCCTTGCGCATCTTCCAGAAGTCCGCCTTGCGATCCTCGTCGTAGGCTTCCATGACGTCGACGGCGTTCCGGTCGGCGTCCGTGATGCTCGCAGCCCCGTCGCTGGGTTCGACGGTTGACTCCGCGTCAGGGACCCGATCGGCGATAAGATCGGCGACCTTCTGTTGGCCCTCGGCTTCGGATTCGGCGTAGAACTCCACCAGCAACGTCGAATCGGTCCCGTCGGGCAGCATCGCGACGACGTCCGAGAACTCTGGTGTCTCTCGGGCCATCTCGAGGAAGACGTCGTCCATGACCTCGACGGCCGAGGGGTCGTGTTCCAGGATGGGGGCGACGTCGCGCATCGCGTCGAGCACGTCGTCGTAGGTGAGCATCGCGACCGCAGTGGTCTCCGGGATCGGTTCCAGGGAGACCGTCGCCTCGGTGATGACCGCCAGCGTCCCCTCGCTGCCGGCGAGCAGTCGGCCCATGTTGATTTCGCCGCGTTCCTCCGCGTCCTCGACGATGACGTCCAGGTTGTACCCGGAGACGTTCCGCTTGAGATCGGGATAGCGCTCGTGAACCTCCTCGGCGTCCTCCTCGATGATCGTCTCGACGGCGTCGTAGATCTGCGCCTCGAGGTCACCGTCGGGATCGGCGGCCGCCGAGAGCTCGTCGAGGTCCATCCAGCCGAATTCGGTGACGGTCCCGTCGGCCAGGACCGCCGTTATCGATTCGACATACCCGTCGGCCTTGTCGTATTTCAACGAGTGCGCGCCGGTCGAGTTGTTGCCGATACAGCCACCGAGGACGGATTTATCGCCCCAGGCGGGGTCGGGAGCGTACTTGAGCCCTTCCGATTCGAGTTCGGCGTTGAGTCCGGCGATGGTGATTCCGGGCTGGGCCGACGCCGTTTTCGCTTCGGGGTCGAAGTCGACGAAGCCGTCCATGAATCGCTTGAAATCGAGAACGACGGCCTCGTTGACGGTCTGACCCGCTAGGCTCGTCCCGCCGCCCCGCGGCAGGACGGGGATGTCGCGTTCGTTGCAGTACGAGACGATCGCCGCCACGTCCGCCGTCGTCTTGGGTCGGGCGACGCCGATCGGCTTCTTCTCGTAGATGCTCGCGTCCGTCGCGAATAGCTGTCGTGAGTACTCGTCGAACTGCACGTCCCCGTCGATCCGCTCGTCGATGGCGGCCGCGAGGTCGGGATCGGCCGTCTCTCCGCCTACGTGATCGTAATCGGCTCGCGTGTCGAGGTGCGGCTCGGGCACGTCGCCGAACTGAGATGCCATACTCCTGTGGAGTATCGCCACCACCATAAAACTCCTGAAAAACCGTAGTAGAGCACTCAAAAACAGTGAAAACGGCGTATCCGGTAGTCGGGTGCGAACGCCGAAACGGGGAGGTGTGGTGCCCGATCTAGAACGGCGCGTTGGGCAACACGTAGACGAAAATCATTCCGAGGAAGCCGGCCCACAGCGCGAAGATGGTGGTCGGAACGATCGTCTTGCGGAGCATGTCACCTTCGCGGCCGGCGATGCCGGCGACCCCACCGATCGCGGCGAGGTTGAGCACGGAGATCATGTTCCCGAGGCCGCCACCGGTGTTCTGCAGGGCGACCATGATCGTCTGGGAGAGACCGACGTCACCCGCAGCGTTGAACTGCAGTACGCTGAACAGGATGTTCGACGAGGTGTTCGACCCGGTCATGAACGACCCGAGGGCACCGATCCACGGGGCGACCATCGGAAGCAGGCCACCGGCGATGGCGGCGAGGGCCTGTGAGAGGGCGTCCATCATTCCGATGAGGTCGGCCGTGTTGACCTGCGACTGGATCATGACCTGGGTCATCGAAACGGCCACGATGAGGGTCAGTGCCGCAGGGATGGTCTGTTCGACGGAATCCTTCCAGGCGGTGACCATGCCGTCGGTGTCCATGCCGTGGAGGAATCCGGTCAGGATGGCGATGGGCAGGAAGGGGAAGGTGCCTGGCAGGTAGAGGTAGCGGATCGACCAGCCGAGGTCCTCGTAACCGAGGACGTTGAAGCCGAACGAGTACGAACTGACGATGCTGACGATCTGCTGACCGTCGATGATCAGCGTCGGCCAGCGAGTGACCAACAGCAAGAGCCCGACGAGCAGGTACGGCGTCCACGCCATCAGCACGGACATCTCCTTGCTCGGCTTGTCGCCCGCGATCTCGTCGAGATCCAGTCCGCCACGCCAGGTATCGTTCCACTTCGAGCTGTCGGGGAAGTCCCAGGTCCCGGAGGGAATCAAAATGTCCTGATTCGCCATGACCATCCCGACGCCGAGGACGACGAACCCGGCCGCGATGTCGGGCAGGGCCGGCCCGAGGAACCAGGCGACGCCCCACTGAACGACGCCGGCGACGATACCGAGAGTGAAGGCGAAGGGGGCGATGGGGAGCGAGGTACGGAGGGCCGCTCCGATCGACCGCTCGTCTTCGCTACCGAACCAGTAGACGAGCAGGACGACGCCGAGGAAGCCCCAGAAAACGAACGTGAGTCCGGTAATGAGCCCGGTCCAGGCGCCCGAAAGCACCTCGAAGGCGGAAACCGTCATCTCACCAGGCAGCATGCCGTCGGTCACGACGGCACCGATACCGCCGATGACCGGCGTTCCGGCCGCCCCGAACGGCGGGTTCGGCGCGTTGAAGAAGAGTCCGAAAACCGCCGCACCCAGCGGCGGGAAACCGAGGCCGATGAACAGCGGTGCGGCGAGCGCACCTGGGGTGCCGAAGCCGGCCGCCCCCTCGATGATGGTCTCGAACCCGAGACCGATGAGGAGCAACTGCACGCGCCGGTCGCCCTCTATCTGGGTGAAGTGCCACCTGATCGTGGAAATGGCGCCACTTCCGTCGAGGTAGTTCATCAGGAGAATGGCGCCGAAGACGATGAGCGTGATGTTGATCGCCTGGAGCCCACCGAAGATGGCCGAAGCAGCCCACCATGTCGGCTCCATCTGCCAGATCCCGAAGCCGAGGACGGTTGCCAGTACCCAACCGACCCCCATCGCCCTGACGGCAGACCAGCGAAGCCCGACCATCAGTGCGAACGCGGCAGCGATCGGGATCGCCCCCGCGATCGCGAGCGACGCGACACTATACGCCATCGTTGCCTGTCACCTCCGCTGGATTACTTGGATTTGAACGCCGCTGCGCCTCAGACGGTCTCGAATATCGATCCGGTGTCGGACGGTAGTTCATACTGAAATCATGCCAGGCCCATTCTGGCATCCGGTTAACGCCGGTCTACTCTCATAAAGGTTGCTAAAAAATCGTGGTAATCGCGAATTCTGCCGGTTCGTGTCGTCGCACTCACTGGTGGGGTGGTCGGGGAGCACACATCCCTTGTCGGTAGGGCGCTTTTTTCTCGTCACGTAAATGTCGCCCGGATCATTCGTGTGTGAAGGCTATTTCTTGGGATAGAACGTCGATTACGGTCGTTGAGGAATTCTTCCGTAGACTGGTTCCGGACCACGCTACCGTGCCGTTTGGGGTCCTATACATTCGACTGAGGAGGCCTCTACACACGAATTGTACGGTCTGCTATACGAGTGTAAAGGCTTATACAGTCGAGTGAGAAGGGTATTCCATGGCCTCCGGCGACCGCGAGCGCAACCAGCACGGGCAATTCGCCGATCGGATGCCTCCGGAGAGGGTCCTCTCGGTCTTCGAACAGCGAGATGATCGGGCGCGTCCCCTCACTGCGAACGACCTGATCGACGCACTGGACTGTTCCCGGCGGACGGCCCACGACAAACTCAACGAACTCGTCGAAGAGGGAATCCTCGAAACGCGAAAGATCGGGGCCCGCTGTCGAGTCTGGTGGATCCCGATCGGCGGGGGGTCGAGGGGGTCGGAGTCCACGAGTTCCGATCAGGAGGAGGTCCAGCGACCCCTCGCGGTGGAACAGCGGGTTCGCGACATGGAACTCCCGGGCAGCGGTCCTCGACTGCTGGACCGTCAGGCCGCCATCCTAGCTGCCTACGACTATCTCCGGGCTCACCCATCGGCGAAGAAATCCGACTTTCTCGAAGACGTCTATCCGGATCACCCGGCGGGCTTCTCGACCGCCGAGGGCTGGTGGAACGTCATCCAGCCGGCGCTCAAGGAACTACCCCAGGTCGATCCGCCGAAAGAACGCGGCCACATCTGGCACTTCCTGGGCGGGTGAGACGCCCGTTTTCATGGGGTGGCCACCGCTACCGGTCGAATTAAGAGCCGGGAGTGCAACCGGTCAAACACTTCGAGGACGGCCGAATGGACGGAGATCGGCCCGTTCGGCCGAGTACCGAATCCGGTGCAATGTCACCACCCACCCACAGCGAGAACGGCTCACCGCCAGACGAGGAGGTCTACGCCTCGGACACCGACGGCCAGCGATATCGCACGACTGCGTTCATCCCCAGTCCGTACGACGAGCTTGAGGTCGCTCCGGCGTCAGTCGAGTACCCAGACCGGGGTCGCGACGAGGGGCGGTATCGCATCCTCGACCTCCCCAAGGCACCCAAACTCCGCCACGTCGTCGGGCCGAGTGCCATCATGCTCGGCGCGTCCCTGGGCAGTGGCGAATCCCTGTTCTGGCCGTATATCATCGCTCAGAATGGCTGGGCGCTCTACTGGGCGTTCGTCGTGGGGGTCATCACCCAGTACTTCGTGAACACGGAGATCCAGCGATGGACGCTCGCCACCGGCGAAAGCGTCTTTCGCGCCTTCGAACGTGTGAGCGAGCGCTGGACATGGGCGTTCCTCGTCGGCGGGTTCATCAGCCTCGGCTGGCCCGGGTGGGCGGCGAGTGCCGCGCAGGTCGGCGCTGTCGGCCTGGGTATCGGGGAGGGCGTGGTGTCGGTAGCCGGGGTCACCGTCCCCGTCTGGAAGATCATCGCCATCTCCTTGCTCCTCCTGATCTGGTTGAGCTATCACCTCTCGAGTGTGATGTATCGGGCGGTCGAGACCGCCCAGACGGCCATGGTCGTGGTCGCGGTCGTGCTCGCGCTCTTGCTCGTCGCAGTGGTGGGATCGTACACCGAGTTCGTCAACGTTCCCCGGGGTGCGGTCAGTATCGGAACCCTTCCCGAACACATGGACCTCGCCGTGTTCCTCGGGGCCCTCGCATACGCGGGCGCGGGCGGGTACCTGAACCTCTCCCAGAGCCTCTGGGTCCGGGAGAAGGGCTACGCGATGAGCATCTTCCAGGGGCGTATCCGGAATCCGCTGCTCGGTGACGAACCCGAACCGGTCCATCGGGACGGCTTCGCCTTCCCACCGACGCGGATCAACCTCGAACGCTGGAAGGCGTGGTGGCGACTCGCCCAACTCGAACACCTCGTCACCTTCGCGCTCGGGCTGTTCGTCGTGGCAACGGCGATGATGACCGTCTCCGCGGCCTACGCACCCGGCACGACCGCAGGAGCGGTCGCGATGTGGCTCCAGGAGATCGTCCCGCTGCTCGGGGACGGTGCGCGGATCCTCGTCTACCTCGTGCTCTTCGTGGCCCTGTTCACGACCGAATACGCCATCGTCGAGTCGTTCGTTCGCAATAGTTCGGATATTCTCTTCGAACTCGTCGGTCGCGACCGCGGCTGGAGTCTCCCGCAGATATTCTGGTGGCTGTTGACCGCGTTCATCGCGTGGGGCATCGTCATCATCGCGATGCCGTTCAACCACCCGTTCGGGCTGCTGGTCCGTTCGGCGGCCATGTCCGGGATCATGATGTGGCCGTACATCGCCCTGACCCTCGTTATCAACACGAACCGCCTCCCCGAACACCTGACGCCCGGATGGGCCCGGGTCGTCATTATGTGGTGGGCGACCGCCTTCTTTGGCTTCTTCAGCACCTTGCTTATCGGTGATACGCTCGTTCGCATCGGCCTCTCGACGTTCCAGGTGGGTCTCGAGGGTGCCACCATTGGCGTCGGTGGCGCGTTGCTCTGGGCCGGGTTCGGCCTGGCGCAGGTCGCGACGATGGTCTTCAGTATCCGCGGCAAACGCGGTACGGCCGGGACGGTCCCCGGTGCCGAGTCCGTCCAATCGCTCTTTCGTTGATCCTGCAAGATCACCGCAATTATCGCCGGTAGATATGTAGATTCATAACGGAGCTCATCGTAGCTTGATGCCATGGACGCTGTGGTATCAGATTTCGCGTCGTCGCTTTCCGACCACGACATCGACTGCATGGAGGCGCCCGCCGCGGACGCCCCTGCGGTGCTCGAATCGGTACTCGAACCACCGGTGGTCGGTGCACCGCTGGACGTGGTCGGTCTCTCACTCTCCGAACTGCCCGTGGACGTGACCACCGACCCGACCCTCGAGGAACTTTTCGCTGCGAACACCGGCATCACCCCCGCCGTCTCGGCCATCGCCGATTACGGCTCGGTCGTGTTGCAGGGCACCGGGGACGGTGAGGAACCGCTCAGTCTCTATCCGGAGACACACGTCGCCGTCGTCGCGGAGAGCACCATCCATCAGGATATGGCCTCGGCCATCGGCGGGATCGCCGAGCACGTCCGCGCCGGTAATCACAGTCACATCATCGCCACGGGTCCGAGTGCCACCGCCGATATGGGCGAACTCGTGAAGGGGGCCCACGGACCGAAAGCCGTCGAGATACTGGTGGTGACCGACCGATGAGCAGCGCTCGCGAGCAGAAGGCGGCCGCGATTCGACGCCTCCTCGACGAGGAGGGCGACAGCGTCTTCGAGAACGTCACGGGATTCAACCAGGGGCGCTACGACTCCACCGGCGAACTCGACGACTACCAGGCGCTCCGTGAGGAAGCCCGGCAGATCAAAGAGGACGCCATCGACCGCCTCCCCGAACTTATCGACGAGTTGACCGAGTCCGTCGAGGCGAACGGTGGGACCGTCTACGTCGCCGAGGATGCCGCCGACGCGAACCGGTACATCCGGGAGGTGGCCGAGGAGTCGGACGCCGACAGCCTCGTGAAATCGAAGTCTATGACCTCCGAGGAACTCGAGGTCAACGACGCGCTCGAGTCGGCCGGCGTGGACGTCTGGGAGACGGACCTCGGCGAGTTCGTCCTCCAGGTCGCCGACGAGGCCCCCTCGCACATCGTCGCCCCGGCGATCCACAAGTCCCGCGAGGGCATCGCGGACCTGTTCAACGAACAGTTCGCGCCGGACCCGCCGCTCGAGACCGCCGAGGAGTTGACGATGTTCGCCCGGGAGTACCTGGGCGAACGCATCAAGGAGGCCGACATCGGCATGACCGGGGCGAACTTCCTGGCCGCCGACAGCGGGACCATGGCGCTCGTGACCAGCGAGGGCAACGCCCGGAAGACGATGCAGGCGACGGACACCCACATCGCCGTGGCCGGGGTGGAGAAGGTCATCCCGACCGTCGAGGATCTCGCACCGTTCATCGAGCTCATCGGCCGCTCCGGGACCGGTCAGGACATCACCTCGTACATCTCGCTTCTGACGCCGCCGACGGACAACCCGACGTTCGACGGCGACACACTGCTCGACGGCGACGCCGACCGCGATTTCCACCTCGTGCTCGTCGACAACGGTCGGATGGAAATGCGCGAGGACGAAGTCCTCCGGGAGACGCTGTACTGCATTCGTTGCTCGGCCTGTTCGAACGTCTGTGCGAACTTCCAGCACGTCGGCGGCCACGGCTTCGGCGGCGAGACCTACTCGGGCGGTATTGCCACCGGCTGGGAGGCCGGTGTACACGGCTACGACACCGCCGGCGAGTTCAACGACCTCTGTACCGGCTGTTCGCGATGTACGGAGGCCTGCCCCGTCAAAATCGACATTCCATGGATCAACACGGCCGTGCGCGACCGGATCAACCGTGGAAAGGAAAGCGACCTCGACTGGGTATACGAGGGGCTGACGCCGGACGCCGAACCGGGAGGTCTCGATCTGGTCAAACGGATGTTCGGGAACTTCGGGACGCTCGCGAAACTCGGCTCGGCGTTCGCGCCCCTCTCGAACTGGATCGCCGGCGCCGACGTCTCGCGCACTCTCCTCGAGGAGTACGTGGGCGTCGACAGCCGCCGCCCGATGCCGGAGTTCACTCGACACACCTTCGAGAAGTGGTTCGACGGCCGCGGCGGGTCACACGTCGACCCGGAGAACGCTGACCGCGAAGCCGTACTGTACCTGGACGTCTATACCAACTACATCGATCCCGATCGCGGGAAGGCTGCGGTCCGGGTTCTCGAGGCGTTGGACGTCCACGTGCGCGTACCGAAACCCATTGAGAGCGGTCGGGCACCGCTTTCCCAGGGCATGGTCGCGACTGCTCAACAGCAAGCGACTGCCGTGTTCAACGAGCTCAAATCCTACATGGAAGAGGGCGTAGACGTCGTCGCCATCGAGCCCAGCGACCTGGCGATGTTCCGCGACGACTACCGGCGACTGCTCCCCGAGGACGACTATCGTCGCCTCGATGACGCCAGCTACGAGGTCTTCGAGTACGTCTCCGGGCTCGTCCAGAACGGTGCCGACCTCGACGCGCTGCCGGACGGCGACGGCGAGGAGATCGCCTACCACAGCCATTGCCAGCAGCGCTCGTACGGCTTCGACGGCTACACCGAAGACATCCTCGAGGCGCTGGGCTACGACATCGTCACCTCGGACGTGGAGTGCTGTGGGCTGGCGGGGTCCTTTGGCTACAAACGGGAGTACTACGAGCTTAGCGTCGACGTCGGCGAGACGCTCGCCGACCAGTTCTCGACCGAGGAGACCGCGGATCGCGACGTCCTGGCGAGCGGCACGTCCTGCGGGGACCAGCTCGACCACCTGCTCGATCGGAAACCGACACACCCGATCGAACGTCTCGATCCCCGGTGATCAGGTGATCGGGTCGATCTCGTCGACCGGCCGCACCGAGTAATCGACCGAGAGGATATCGTTGGTCGCCCGAATCCGACCCACGAAGGCCGATATCTCCTCGAGACATCCCTCGAGGACGAACAGTTCCATGCAGTGGTGGTCGCCGACGTGACTGTGAACGTTCGAGGAGACCACCCCTTCGTACTCGTGTCGCAGGCCGATCATTCGCTCTTCGACGGTCGTCCCGTGGTAGTCGAAGAGGACCGTGACGACGGCCATCAGTTCGTGATCCTCGAGTCTCGGGTCGTCGAACTCGCCCATGAGATTGCGACTCGCTTCGCGGATGACTTCGCTGCGACCGGTGTAGCCGTGTTCCTCGGCGAACGCGTCGATCCGTTCGACGAGCTCTTCCGGCATCGAGACGCTGACGACGGTCATGTATTAACTCACTGCCCATTCGATATTAATGATTAGTATTCCGGTGCCCCGACCGCTGTTTCGGATGGCGAATCGACATCGCCCACACTCTGGGGCGGAAAACGGGGTAAACGAGGGCCATCAACGGGAGGGGGGATGGGGGGAAGGGGAAGATGGAAAGCCCGCCGTTTACCCACGGAGGGGTGCGACCCTCCACGTATTCGGTCCATGCAACCCTACATAAACATTCGGTCCAGATATCGATTTCTGAGAATTACGCGACTGGTCCGGGAACCGAACGGTACGGGCGGCCTGTACGGACGTCCGACCGCAGTGTGTCTTCATCCGATAACTGGGGGAAACAATCATGATGGTTGGTGACACAGGGTATAGTATGGTCCACGATATTGGGGGTCTATAAATGAACCCGACCCACTCCACCGAGCCCGTCGCGGACTCGAATCGTTCGTACACCATCATGGGTGTGACGCTCATCCTCGTGTCTCTCGTCGTCGGCTGGTGGCTCGCCACGAGCGTCGGCTACCTGGTAACGGCCCTCTGGATGGTCCTGTACGGCGCCGTGGGTGTCATCTTGATCTCGCTCGGGCGACACCCGGACGCCGAACGGTAATCACCGCAACGTTGACGCTGCTGGTGCCCGCAGGGGCGGACATGAGCGACGAGCACTCCGGGGCGGGAATGCACCTCGACGTCCTCCTGGAAGACCAGTACTCGAAGTTCGTCGCCGACGGCCTCGAACCCGACATCGTCGTCGGTGCGTTCAAAGACAAGATCAATCTCGGGATCGACGCTCGCGATGGGTCAGTCGACGTGTTCCTCGGTAACCTGTCGACCGAAGACGCCCGGGACCTCGCGGCTGCCTTGACGGCGGCGGCCGACGCGGTCGAATCCTCGACCGTGGAGGGGGGTGGACAGTCCTGGACGATATCGAGTGATACGGACCGGTCCTAGGCCAGCCGTCTGGAAGCAGTCGGGTGGACCGTGCGGACTGTACCTTTTTTACCAGGGGGGACGTCGTTCAGGGATAGTGATGTGTTTGCGGGAATGACCCTCGCCGCCATCGGGGAGCCACTCGTCCGGCTATTCGGTGACGATCCGGTGCGAAATGCACTCGTCGGCGGCATCGTCATCGCGACGTTCAACCTCGTCGGTGCCAGCCTCGTCTTCGTCTGGCGAGACCCCTCTGAGCGGGCCCTCGACGGGGCACTGGGGTTCGCGGCGGGGATCATGCTCGCCGCGAGTTTCACCAGTCTCATCATCCCGGGAATCGAGACGTATTCGGGTGGCAATCCCGTCCCGGTCCTCGTGGGGGTGGCCATCGGCGCGCTCTTTCTCGACCGTTCGGACGTCCTGGTCCCGCACGCACACTACCTGGTCACCGGTCGGAAACGTACCGACGCGGCGAACCCGAGCGAATCCCTCCCGGTGAGCGACGATCGGTTCGCCGGGGTGGTCTTGTTCGTCCTGGCCATCACGATCCACAACATGCCCGAGGGACTGGCCGTCGGGGTCGCCTTCGGCGCCGGCGACGTCTCGAGTGCCATCCCCCTGATGCTCGCCATCGGCATCCAGAACGTCCCGGAGGGACTCGCCGTCTCGGTCGCCGCGATCAACGCCGGCCTGAATCGACGGTTCTACGCCGTCTTCGCGGGCATCCGTTCCGGCATCGTCGAGATACCGGTCGCCGTGATCGGCGCGTACGCCGTCCTGACGATGACCATGCTGCTTCCGTACGCCATGGGCTTCGCCGCGGGGGCGATGCTGTTCGTCATTAGCGACGAGATCGTCCCCGAAACACACACTCATGGCAACGAACGGATCGCAACCCTCGGGACCATCATCGGGATCATCGTCATGCTCTACCTCGACATCTCTCTGGGGTGAGCGGCTATCGCTCCGGTCGCCGGCCACTATACGAAAAGCAGTACGACGCCGGCGAGGGCCACGACGCCGAGGACGGCGGTCACCAGGCGTCCGAGCGCTCGCGTCCCGAGAATCCACGCCAATCCGGCCTTCACGGCGGTGTTCGCGATTGCGGCCAGAACGATCCCCGTCGTCGCGACCTCGGGCGTGATCGTCCCATCGGCAGCGAGTTTGCTCAACGTGAGGGTGATGGCGTCGACGTCGGCCAGCCCCGAGACGAACGCCGTCGCGTAGACGCCCGACGATCCCAGCCAGTCGTTCGCGTACTCCGAGACGAGTAATACGAGTGCGAACAGGGCCCCGAACACCAGCGCCGGACGGAGGCGAAACGGATTCTCGATGTCGGACTCGATGCCCCGTTCGACGGTGGATCGCCAGTAGACCACGCCAGCGACGACCAGCCCGACCACGGTCATCGCTCCGAGCGGAACGAGGACGTGGGGGAGCAGTGCGGGATTGACCACCGCGACCTCTATCAAGGCCCGCGGGAACATCACGATCGCTGCCAGGACCGTCGAGAAGGCACAGATCTGGTAAAGCGCGGGCGTTCCCGACGTCCGATTGGCCATCGAGACCGTCGTCGCCGTCGAGGAGACGAATCCGCCGAGAAGGCCCGTCAGGGCGATGCCGCGCTCTGCGCCGACGGCCCGACTCAGCACGTACGCGGCGAAACTCAGACCGCTGACGAAGACGACCATCAGCCAGACGAACTGCGGGTTGAGCCCCAGCAGACCCTCCAGTTCCCGATTCGGCAGCAGTGGGAAGACGACCATCGCGACGAGGACGAACTTGATCGTGGCCCGCCGCTCCTCCGGTTCGATCTGGTCGACGAACCCGTGAATCTCCCCCTTCGCGGAGAGGAGGACGGTCACGATTCCCGCGACGATAATCGCGATGACGGTCCCCAGCGACGAGTAGGTCGTCAGGGCACCGAGCAGGACGGTCAACAGGGCGGCGGTCAGCGTGGTCAGGCCGATGTCGCCTTCGATCCAGATCTTTCCCGCGTACGCGACCGTCAGTGGCAGCGAGATGGCGGCCAGTGCGACAGGGAGTACCGCTGGAAAGAACGCCTGAACCACCGCCCCGTAGAGTGCGATCAGTGGAAACGTTCGGCTCCCGGCGAACGAACCGCCGGACTCTGCCTGTTCGCGTTCGAGGCCGACGAGTGCCCCGATACCGACCGCGATGAACAGCTGGACGGCGATAGAGAGTAGCGGATCGGTGACGGGGACGACCATCTATTGCAGAGTCCATCCGGGCCCGTATTAAGTTGTGGGACGGTTGTCGTTTCACGTCGTTTAGGCTGCCGTCTGTTTCGTCCGACGCTGACGCCCCGAAACGGGCCGGCGTCTGCCAGTCACGCGGAGTCACCACTCGACATGCCAATGCTACTTAGTAGTAATACCTCTGTTACTTTATCCGACTCCTTGCGCTATTCCTCTATGGCTTCCAGGAAAACGCCGGCGGTCGTGGTCCCGGCGGTGGGGTCGGCGAGTTCAACGACAGTCCTCCGGTCGCTCGGTCAGCGCGGCATACACACCATTGCCGTCTCCGAGCACCGGAATCCACCGGCGTTCGCTTCGAAGTACTGCGACGAGTCGGTTCGCGCCCCCTCGCCGACCGAAGACGTGTCCGCGTACCGGGACGCACTGCTGTCGCTCGCCCAGCGGGAGTCGGTCAAGGCGATCATCCCGATGCGGGAGGCGGACGTCTACGTCCTGGCGAAGTACCGCGAACGTTTCGCCGAGCACGTGACGCCACTCTGGCCGACGCTCGACCAGTTGACGGCCGTCCAGGACCGGACGCGTCTGTTCGCTATCGCCGACGAGATCGGCGTCCCGATGCCCGAGACGGCACTCCTCGAGGCGGTCACCGACTGGGATCGCCAGCGCATCGTCAAGTCTCGGTATGCGATCCTCACGGGGGACCACGAGGATTCGGTGTCGACGGCGGGAACGGTCTCCCTCCCGAAGACCATATTTCTCGAATCGGGTGAGCGGCCGGAGCTGGACACGATTCGCGAGGCGATGCATCACGACCCCATCGTCCAGGAGTACGTTCGTGGCACCGAGTACACGTTCAGGGGCGTCTTCGACCACGGCGAACCGGTGGCGACGACCCTCAAGGAACTCGTCCGCGGTATCAAGTATCCCCGAGGCCCGAGCATCTGTCACCGGGCGGCCTCCGACCCCGATCTCGAGGCGTCTGCCCTGAAACTGCTCGACCATCTCGACTGGCACGGCCTCGCCTCCGTCGGGTTCATCCGTGACGAAGAGACCGGCGAGGCGAAACTCATGGAGGTGAACCCGCGCTTCTGGGCCAGCCTTCCGATGGACATCCACGCCGGCGTCGACCATCCGTACTACTACTGGGCGCTGGCGACGGGAGTCGGTGAGCGTTTCGACCCGGAGTACAGGGTCGGAACCACCTCACACCTGCTCCGCGGAGAACTCGTCCATCTCCACAGCGTCCTCACCGAAGACTACCCGCTCGTCGAACGGCCCTCCGTACAGGACACCGTCTGGGACATCCTGTCGTCCGTGGCCGAGCACCCCCACTTCGACTACCTCAGTCTCGACGACCCCGGTCCCTTCGTCCGAGATGGCCTGAACGCAGTTCGAACGAACGTCGCTGTTTCCCAGGTCCCCGGGTTGCGTCGAGTGTTCTCGCGGGAGTGATCTCGATCCCGTGCGGGAGTACAAGTGGGGCGGGTACTGAATCGACACGCAATCGGGCGTGTCGGTCCGTCCACAGTAGCAGTACCGCCGTCCGTTACCGGCGGCGATAGCCCAGACGGCGTCGATCCAGACATACTTCGTTCCCTTCGGTCCCTCCTGGGGGCGGGAGGAAGTCATAGCGGAGTACGTCGGGCGCCAGGGTTGTCCTCCTGTGAGCGTCAGGAGTGTTGTAAATCCAACCGTTCTCGAAGCTCTCCCTTCTGGATCTTCCCCGTGCTCGTCAATGGGAGCTCCTCGACTGTGTAGATCTCGTCGGGGATCCACCAGTCGTTGATCTGTCCGTTTTCGACTGCCTCCCCCAGTTGGTCGTATACCGCTTCCGTCTCGACGTCGTCGTCGACGGGCGTTACAGCCCCAACTGGCCGTTCTCCCCATTCCTCGTCGGGTTTGCCGAGCACGGCTGCGTTGGCGACTGATGGTGTCTCCACGATGATCGATTCGAGTATGCTCGACGGGATCCATTCGCCACCGCTTTTTATGGTGTCGTCGATGCGATCGAGAATCCGAATTCCCCCATCCGGCATCCGTCTCCCGATATCGCCCGTATTGAACCAGCCGTCGACGAAGGCTTCCGCACTTTTCTCTGGGAGGTCGTAGTACCCGTCGGGAAGCCACGGGGCCCGGAATTTGATTTCACCCATATCCTCGTCCATGCCCTCTCGGTGTACCAGTTGGAATTCGCCGAATGGCACCGGGTGAGTCACCCGACGCAGGTACTCGTACCCGCCTTCTTCCCGAGCCTCGTCAGTCCAGATCGAAATCGAGGCGGCGAGCATGTCCGTCCCGCCGTAGATCGTCGAGAATTCGATATCGTGGTCGCGGAACTGGGCGACCAGATCACGCTGAATCGTGCTGCCGCCGGTCAATACTTTGAGCCCGTCGAGTGAGTGATCCGTTTCCAGCAACTGGCGCGCCATCGTCGGCACCATGTTCGTCCAGGTCGCCTCGCCGTCTTCGACCAGCGACCCGACTGTCTCCGGGTCGTACTGGCCGGTCATCAGAAGGTCTGCGCCGAGATAGGGGGCGATGACCGGAGAACCCCAGGCCAGCAGATGGAACATGGGAATGCTGGGCAACAGGGTGTCCTCTCCTGACACGGAGGCTGGCGTGTCGTATTCGGCCAGTTGGTGGGCGATACTCAATCCGCCGTGGACGAACTGTTCGTGTGTGTATCTGACCGGTTTGGGTTTCCCAGTCGTCCCCGAGGTAAATAGCGTGACTGCCGGACTCTCTTCCTCGACGTCGAGTGATACCGGATCGCCGTCTTCGAGGCGATCGATATGTAGTGTCTCCCCCGGGAATTGTTGGGCGAGCGCTTCGAAGTCATCGGAGTAAAGCAGATAGGTCGAAGTCGATTTCTCCAGCGTGTAGCCGATCTGTTCGGGCGGAAGATTCAGGTTCACCGGATAGATAACGGCGTCCATCCCGGTGATAGCGTACAGCAGTTCGAAGAATTTGGGCGTATTCCAGTCGGCGACTGCGACGACTGTCCCGGCATCCACTCCTCGATCTGCGAGTCCTCCAGCCAGTTTCTGGGCATTCTCGTGTGCCTGTTCGTACGTCGTCACGGTGGCCCCGTCGGAGACAGTACCGTTGGGGAACAGCGTGCGCGCTCTGTCGAGCACTGAGGGTATGGTGTGCATGGTTACGTCGTCACTGGTTGGTCGGGAAGTTCCGTAGCGTCGAGACTGGCATACCGGACGATCGCGTCGAAGTACTCCATCGCGGGCGTCCCATCGGTTCGTACTCCAGACGAATCGGACGCGAGCTCACGCTCGACGAACAGGTTCGCAACGATCGCTTTGCGAGCGTCACCGTCGTCCAGGTGGTCCTGTGCCCGACTCAGGAGGATGCTGGCCGTGGTGACCTCGTAGATGTACTCGGTGACTTCCTTTGCAGCGTATTGTGCAGACGCATCGTCTGCTGTGGCCAGTCCGAGCAGAGCTTCTTGCAATCGTTCGAACTCCCCTTGAACCGTCGTTGCGAGCGCCTGGAGATACGGATGTTCGACGTCGTCCAGATACCCCGAGACGAGCGGGAGCAATGCCTCGTGTGCGGCCTCTTTCTCCATGGCCCGCAGCACGTCGAGTGAGAGGATGTTCGCGGTCCCCTCCCATATCGGAAGGGCCTGGGCATCGCGGTAGAGGCGGTGGGTGACGAAATCCTCGACGTACCCGTTTCCGCCTTGAATCTCCATGGCATACGACGCGGTATCGACGGCCGTCCGCGTCGTGACGTGCTTGGAGACCGGGACCAGCAGTCGCATCAACTGGAATGCGTCGTCGTCATCGTGATCACGCTCGTATCGGTCCAGCCAATGAGCAGCCTCCATGGCGAATGTCAGCGTGGCTTCGTGGTCGACCGCCATCTCTACCAGGTCACGTTGCATCAGCGGGAAGTCCTGAATGGCCTGTCCAAACGCGTCACGATTCGCCGCCTTGACCGTACTCTCGAGCAATAGTCGGCCAATGATTCCGACGGCGCCGACGGCGTTCGTCACGCGTTCCCAGTTCAACATCGTCGTCATGTACTTGAACCCGCGCTCGGGTTCGCCGACGAGATAGCCCGTGGTGCCGTCGAATTCGACTTCACCCGTCGGAACGCTCTCTGTCCCGAGTTTGTCTTTGAGCCGGCGATACCGCTGGTCGTTCAACTCCCCCGACGGCAATTCGTGTGGCACAAGAAACAGCGAAAGCCCCTTCGTACCGTCCGGGGCTCCGGGACGTCGACCGAGGGCGAGGGTCGCCTGGGCGTCGATATTCGAACAGAACCACTTCTCTCCAGTCAATTCGTACTCGCGCGTTTGCAACTCACCACCGTCCTGCGTGGCTTTGGCCTGGGGAGCTGACGACTCTGTTGCCTGACGCGGCGCCATCGCAGGCTCGGAGACCGTTTCGGCAGATCCGACATCACTCCCGCCCTGCTCCTCGGTAAGGAACATCGCCCCTTCGATAGCGGACTCGTAGTCTCTGGACGTAAGCCGGTTCAGATACTCGGTGTACTCTCCCGTGTGGTCGTGGTTTCGCAACGTCAGCGCGGCTCCCGACGTCATGGACTGTGCGCAGACGAGCCCCGTATCGGCGTACGACAGGAGGAGTTGCTCGGTCAGCGTGTGGAGCAATCCAACCGGTTCATCTCGTCCGTCCGGCGCTTCGAACGCATCGGCGACGATTCCGTGCTCGTAGATGAGCCGTTCGTTCTCGAACTGGTCGGGGTGGTATTCCACCCGATTCAGCAACTCCCCGTATTTGTCGTGTGTTTGGAGTGTCGGCCCGTGGCTGTCGATGCGGTCTGCGTTATCTGCGATGGTATGTCCGACGAGCCGACCGAATTCCTGGAGTTTCTCTTCTGCCCACTCGAATTCGTCGTCCGGGTAGCGCCGTTTTGCTTCCTCCTGTAGAACGGGGTTTACGTCCCAGTAATTGACGTGCCGTCCCTCGTCGAGCGCTCCATAGTCGATGGGTGGATCTACCATAATTCAAAAAATAAACCATTTGATTAATAATAAAGGTAAGTAAACACCCCATCGATTGTATTCTGTTTACAGTTCCGGCTGATCGTTTCGGACGCACAAGTCGGATATTGGCGAAGGGGTGACGGCGGCGACCCGCGCGAATGCGGCGGTTCTGGTCCTTCGGCGAGTACTCTACGGAGTGGACGCGAAACGACTCGTACTGTTGCCGTGAGAGGCTGAGGTAGACGGCCTCGACTCCGTTCGCTCGCAGCCCGACCAGCCATTTGCGCATCTTCCGATCGCGACGGAGTAACTTCTCGGCGAAGTTCTCGCCCACCTTTCGGTCGACGCTGCGCTCCTGGACGAAGACGTCGGCCAGCTCGTCGACGAGATCGTCGGTGAACTCGGCTCGAGAGTGTGTCTTGAGGCATACTTCTGAGATTGGGGCGTAGTGGCTTGGGTTGGGTAGCGCCCCTTCCGGACTTTCCGAGGAATATCTGTACCCCGCAAAATCAGTCGAAATCCTGGATTACTGGTGAATTGGCATTTCCGGAGGAAACCATCTCACGTCCCGAAACAATCTCCATCAATCAAAACCGGATTTGTAATCCGGCATTGTGCAGGCTCTTCAACCGGGCCGACGGAGGTCAGTGATTAACGGCGAACTCGGATCGATGGTACCGGTACCCCTTTGGGATGAGGCTGATCTCGTCAAAGGAATCGGGGGCCTCGAAGTAGTCGCTCCCCGAAATCACCCCGACAAGATTTTCCAACTTCTGCCTTCGAGTCTTTGCATCTCCTGCAGAGAGCCAACCTTCTAACTCTCCGGATTTCACGTCCAACTTCCGACTCACCTCCTGACGGAGAGTCTCGCCCTCGTCATTGGTTTTGGGAGAATGCCCTCCATCGGCTACCGCAGGAGTTCCGCCCTCGTCAGACGGATCCATCCCACGGATGTGCTTAATTGCTCGTTGGCACTCATCCTGGACCGCCGGAGGGAAATCTTCGCCCATCACGAACTCGCCATCTCTCTGGCGGATGAGCCACCAGTCTGGCCCATCGGGTTCATATTTCCCCAATAGGCCAGCCTTCTCCAAATTGCTCACAGCGGTGTCAAGGCTGTGGTCGAGCTCGAGGTCCAAACTATCGAGCGCCTGGTCCATTTCCATCTTTCCCAGATCTGGCCCTGCTTCACCGGGTACTGTTCCAACCCAGTGATGGACCATGTAGACCATAATCTGGTCCTCGAGGCTTGGGTGATGGGAATGCTGTTCTCGTACGTCTTTTATGAGTTCTTGGAGTCTCACGGTTTGTGTAGTTGAGACTACTGGCTCACCTGCGTGGAGTAAGATTTACAATGGGACACCCGTAGATACGGATGTCCCAATTCCCTCGCTACACGCAGGGGACTGTGACCGAACCTGTTTAGGGCAGGTTCGGAGCTTTCTTTCGTCGGATGATGTCGTTGGCCTATATTGTTCAATACCGTATACTATCTCCCATCATAAAAAGCCATCCGTTATCCCAATTCTGTTATTCACTCGAATTCCGGTTTCTAGGGTGGCCTAGCCTCCATTATTCTCGCCGGAAATCGATGATTGAATGCCCTGATGAAACTATGATGGGTATCCGAACTTGTTAGATCAGAGAAAATCCAACGAGCGACAAACCCCAAAATCAGCGAAGGCCGATTCCTAGCTCTCACAGCCAACCGACTTTCTCAGCCTCTCGACTCTGCACCGTCTCACCGTTTTTCCCGAGATAGTGCCGCTGGAACGTTGGATAGTCTTCCCAGCCTCCCCACTGCATCACCACGCTCGGTAGCACACCGGCCTCAAGGGTGAGGTGCCCTTAGCTACGACGGAGATCGTGCGGAGCGAGATACAGCCATCGTTCGTCATTGTCCTGTTCGTTGAGCTCTTCCGCAGCGGCGTCAACCCACCGACGAAGCGTTCTGGTCGCGACGTCGACGAGTAGGTCAGGCTCCTAGGCGCGGATCATGCCGGCGAGGGTGGCACTCGTCGGGGTCGACCGCTCCTTTTTCCCCCTTCCCTGCAGGAACACGAACGAACCACTGCCCCGTTTCACTCTGATACAGATGCTCCCATCGAGCGTCGACGACCTCCTGGGACCGCAGACCGGATTGTGCCATCAAACCAAACGCGAGTGTTTTCCGAGTGTCGTCCTCTACGACTTCCAGCAGCTGGTCGCGCTCGCCATCGTTCAATCGGACGCGTCGCCCCTCGAGGTCGCGGTAGTTTTCGAGTTGCATCTACGTCCGGCACTTCGACAACCCGGACAAAAACCGATGCATTTGGTCTACCCAGGGCGTGGATCGACGCCGAATCTCCCGCAGAATGTCCGACTTCTCTATGAAAAGTCGGACGTGAAATTCAGGTGGTTTCTATTTCGTGCTGAATACAAGGCGCATATCTCACACAGCATCAAGTAAGAGCCCTGCTACTGGAAGAGTTGAAATAAAGACAAAATTACATCAGCCGATAATTCACTCGATTTGATGTAATTTCTCTCGCAACTCTTGATTATATTCCTCTCCATCTAATCCATGATGAACTCGATAATGGCAGTTCGGGCAGAGAGCGATAACACTGTCTATGGTATCTTTCCCCCTTCACTCAGTTCGAAAACGTGATGTGCGTGTAGGTAGGGTTTGCCAGTTTTGCTAACGAAAGGTGCGTGTTCTCCACACCCTTCGCACTGACCATCGGCGCGCACTTTTACATAATCCTTGATAGCTTCAGACCGAGAATATTCTTGAGAGGCCTTTTGGCTCGTTCTTTTCTCACTTGAAACCACCAAAGTTTCCTCATTCTTTGCTTTTTGCCGTAGTTTAGAAAGATCACTCTGTCTATTTCCATTCTCTTCGCTCGAATCCCGGTTTTTCGTTTTTTGTCCACCTCTATCATTCCCAATGGGGGAGGATTCTGGGTGTGATGGATTAGATTCAGTCAGGTTAGGTGGATTGTCGTTTTCCGCCTTCTCCACCCCCACCGGGTATATCGTCAGCAGATCCTCTTTCCTTACTTGTTTCATCATGGGATGTAAATCTGGTAACATAGGAATCATTAATATCAGAATCCGATACAGGTATCGCTCTCGTTGAGTCTCTACCAATTTTTATAATCTTTACAGTCACTTCTGTATTTATGATATTTTGTGGATTTTCGAACTCGTCCACATCAATTCGAATGTTGTCTTTTAGCACTTCTACCGGGACTGGACACCAAAGGTCGTCACCATTTGTTATTCTAATGGGGAGGACTTTCACGACATCCCCAACACTAATGCTTCTATTAGGTGTGAAATTAGGTGGCATTTTGAGCACGATTTTTCTCGAATGCTATTCATTTTTAGGGAACATGTGGCCGTGGGCTCCACTAGAACCCAGAAACGGTAATATATTTACCACTAAAGTTTGTCAGTCAGTTACATGGGCGTAGTTCGACGCGAGGGAGACTGGCGCCTCGAGAAACAGGACAACGGTCTCTACGTGATTACCTACCAAAACGACGCCCAAATGAAGGTGGTGACTCCTGAATACAAATCGAGAGACTTCGAGAATCCAGTGATGGATACCATCCCTGTTCGAGAGGTTGGTTCCTATGCGGAAGTCGAAGGGTTGTTCGAAGAGAAGGCGCACGGTGGTGCTCCCGGCGGCTTTGGGCTTGGCGGAGGGAATCAGATGGAGTCAATCTCAACGGACCTCGGACAAAATGGAGAACTAGATGTCTCTGCTGACGGTGACGATCTTGAGGATATCGATGCTCCGCCTGGAGTGATCGCGATTGCGCTCGTCATCGTTGGCGGGGCAACTCTCTCCACACAAGGTTGGCAGCCAAGCGAGACAGTATTCCAGGCCGGTGTGATCATGGGGATCGGTGGTCTATTGATCCTTGGTTGGGGTGTTGCAGTCGGTAGATCTAATGGGTGGAAGGCAGCAAAGGAGCAACTCTTTGAGTCAGAAGAAAGCGGTTCATCATCTCGAAAATCGGGTTCAAATTCCGGCGTGGAGACTACTCCACCAGCTTCGGAGAAAACCAAGAACACCCTCATCTTCGAACGTGCTGAGCAGCGGTGTGAATGGTGCGGGGAGCGTTCCGATCATCTCGAAGTGCACCACATCGAACCACGGAGTGAAGGTGGCTCAAACGAACCGAGCAACCTGATTGTCCTTTGTCCAAACCACCATCGGCAAGCGGATGCAGGAGGTATTTCGAAGACTAAATTGAAAGCGAAGGCTCGTCGCCTTCCGGGAGTCTCTGTAGGATAGCGGAGTCTGCTCCCAGTCATTCTAAAGCTCGAACCCAAATCAACTGACTTTACGCGGGTAGTGTTTCAAAACTCTACGTTCCGAACTAAGTGGCGGATCACCTCCGCCTTCGCCCGGTTATTACCCACTGTAACGAGCGTGGTACTTTTCTTCATTTGCCAAGAATAATCCTACCATTAGAACAATCAAGAACATGTCTAATACCCCAAGGGCGAGGGTATATTTTATGCTATATGTCCGATAAAAGTATACCAGACCTGCAGCCATGAATCCGATATAGGTGAGGCCGATAATACTATTCATGGACCAGATAACCCGGCGTTCTTTTTCTGATTGCTTGTCTCTTGAAAGTGTTTCATACTCGGTGAAATAATCGAAATTGTCAGCGGGGAATTCACCCTCAATATCTTCTAATTTCGATATGATATCGACAACAGTGTTTTCCTCGATTACATGAGCGATTAGGAGTGGAGTCATCAAGATTGGCAGTAAAACAAACAGTGGGCGGTTTTCTGTTTGAAATGCATAACCGATCAAAAGTATGCTTCCAAAAAGTCCTCGAGTAATTCTCCGGCTCCACCGTTTTTTGTGTCCCCGGAGGTTTTCTTGTAACTCCTGATATTCGGTAAGTAATACTTCACTTTTCCTCTGGGATATCTCACCAGAACCTTCAGAACTCGACGGTTGCCCCTGATTCGTTGATTGATTTTCTTCAGAGTTAGACATACTATTAATCATTTAGGCGGGTGATGAAATATCTGCTGAATATATGGCATAAATTAGGTACGTTATCCTTGTTAGGCCCCTTTCTGAACAGTGAAATCGCCCACTTACCCGCCGAAATACTGGTGTAGAAAACTCCTGGCGGGCGGTTGGTGCATATATTGATTCTTCTTGTAGCCAACTGAACTTGAATTCTCCCGAAACGCCTCCTCTTGACCGTGCTCGTTGTTATAGTGATTGCGAGTAAATCGGCTAACGGGCACCTCCGAGTTGGAGGTCTCAGCTGTTGTATTCGAGCATAATCGTTCGAAATGAGCAGAGATTCCCGCGTAGCGGTCAAACCAGCTTCTACCCTGAAATAAGCCTTTAGCTAAGTAGCCGATTTGTGGCTATTAACCTGTATTATGCCACGACATGATGCCGGAGCCACCGAGTCGGTGGTTCGACTTAGCTCAAAATGGCCGATTTCGCGCACCCACAAATGCGTGATTTCCTTGGTCTTGGGCGGGTCTAACGGAATAAATCGGGGACGGCCCAGAAACGGGCACTTCCTGTATGGGCCCTGACGGGACAGCACTTTGCGCTTGCCGCTCGGTCGGTGGTCGGGACTCTGTGCACTGTCGGGGGAAGTTGGTGACATCATTCGTCGGGAAGGTAGTCGCGGCGTTGCTCGGACTTCTCACGCGCACTGCGGCGGTCGTAGTGCCGGTCGAGGATATCGCCGCTCGCGTCGAGTCGGTCGGAAACGATTCTTCGAGGGACGTCATCGCGCCGGTACGCGGTCACTCGACCGCTGCGGACGTCGTGAGGAGACCGGGAACTCGGGCACGTTGAGGCGCTTTTGTAGTAGGTGGCCTCACACTCGTCCGGGTCCCGATCGTGGGGACACTCCTTGCCCATCCAACAGGGTCGGGTGATGGAGTAGAGACGATCGCGTATCGTCGAGACGACGGGCCGGCCGACCGACGTTGTAAAAAGCGGCTCGTGCCCGTGCTCGTCGACGTGATCGTTCCGGGGGCCGTCGATGTAGTCCTGGACGATGCGGGCGACCCGTGGACTGATCGCGTTCCACCGCTCGCTCTTCACCTTGTTCTTCAGCGGCTGGTCGAGTTCGGGCCGGTGAACGAACTGGACGCCCGGCTGCTCCTCGTCGAGATCCAGGTCGCGGAGGTCGAGCCCGCGCAGGGCGCCGGCTCTCGCTCCGGTGTGGAACATGAGGAGCATCAGAGTGTGCCGGAAACTCGCGTACTCGTAGCGCTCGAGGTAGTCGAGAATCTTGTTCGCCCGCGCCGGGTCGAGCGTGCTATCGCTGACATCCTCGGCCGCGCTGACGGTCGGGAGCGGGACCTTCTCGCGGAGTGCCTCGGGAACGGCGTTTATGTCGGCGGCGAACCGGAGGAACGACCGGAGCGTCGCGAGTTGACCCCGCAGTGTGACGGTCTTGATGGGGTCGCGTCCCTCGCCGTCACCTTCGCGGCGCCATATCCGGTATTCGTAGAGGTCGCGTCCTGAGAGGTCGTCCAGGCTCTCTATCCCGTACTCCTCGCACCACTGAACGAATGCCTCGAGCCGGTACTCGTGAGACTGCAGGGTCTCAGGACTTAACTCGTCGCGACGGCCTTCGATGTACATCCTCAGGCCGGTCTCGGGAGCGAGCGGTTCGAGCCCGTCCCCCATTACGCGCTCACCTCCTCGGTCGCCGTGGTTTGGCTACACGAGAGGCGTTCACGTTGGCACTCCGGGGACCAGGTCGTCGCGATCGGCTCGAAGGCGCTCATGACCTCGACCTCCGGAGATCCTGATAGTCGCCGGCCTCAGTGACAAGCCGGACTTCCTCGCGATTTAGCTTTTTGTCGATAGGGAGATCGATCAGTTGGTGAAAGACCGGATCGGTCATCGTTGGGTCGTCACCTTCCAGTTGTATTGCTCAGTCATCGAGCAGCGCCTCCTCGGCCTCGACGATCCGTTTGAACTGTTCCACGTCGCCTCCCCGGTCCGGATGGTGTTCGGCCTTCAACGAGCGCGCTGCACCCCGCACGACAGCCTCGGGCGCGTCGGGGGCGACCTCCAGAATCTCGTGTGGCTCCGGGGTGGGGGCGACGGCGATAGCCTCCTCGTCTCCAGGTGGAAGCCGAGCAGCCGCGAATTCGTCTTCCCCAGTTTCGACGGGCCGCTGGTTGCGCATCCGCGTCTCGTGAACCCAGAAGTAGACCGTCCGGAGATTGTCTCGAAGGCGGGTATAGGCGTCACAGGCGACCGCGAACTCCTCGCCGTCTTTGCGCCACCGGAGGACGAATCCCGGGTCGTCGGGGTTCGCGTTGTGCTGGGGGAGGCCGTTCGATTTGGTGTGCTGGTTTCCGATATCCGCCCGCCATTCATCGGGATCGAGGCGGTATAGTTCCGTCTCGAGTTCTTCGGTCGTGTTCGCGATCGACGCCCTGAAATGTCGGTTAGGGTTGCGTTCGACGGGTGGCGTCCGGTCGAACCCGGTCGGCCAATCGAGACTCACGCCGATCCCTCCTGGACGGTGGTGCTGCTCCGATCGAGGAACTGACGCCGTGCCTCCAGGAGCTCTTCGCCCTGTTCGGTGATTTCGTAGTGGTTCGCCCGTTTGTCCTCGGGGTTCTGGCGCTTCTCGAGGAGGCCGAGGCGGACGAGATCGTCGAGGGTCGGATAGAACCGACCGCTCTGGATGTTCTCGTATCCATTGGCCTCGAGGATCGGGATGATGGCCTGGCCGTTTGGAGCACCGTTTGACGCCTGCGCGTGGCGGGTAGCCACGAGGACGTCGCGCTGGAAGCCGGTCAGATCGGCCATCGAGAGCCCGGTCATTCGTCGTCGCCCCCGTGGTCTGCGAGAAACTGATGCTGTTTCAGCGAGGACTCTCTGACGAAGGTTTTCTCACAATCTGGGCATTCGAGAAGCCCGCCGTCGGCGATGATCTCGGCGCCGTCCCCGGCCACGATGATATCTGATTCGTCCGACTCGTCGGTCGCGTCGCGGGATTCAAGTCCCGCGGATTCGTTTTCGTACATGGTTTCGCTGCTTACTCCAGCGGAACCGCCGCGGGCCGGTGTCCCTAGCACCGGCTCGCAACTTCTCCGGAGAACAGCACCCCGAAGAGCGTCGCGTGTGGCGGGTCGTGCCGACCCGCAAGTGGTTCCAATAGCAGATAATAGCCCATACATAGATAAAACTATTCTAGAGCAATTGTTACAATCAAATACAAAATAAAATAGTATACTAACACCAGAAATAGTATATTTTAAGCCAGAAATATCATTCACTGGGACTGCAATTTCTATATGAGAAAGCACGCATCCTGGATCACCCAGGCAGATGAGAGAATACTGGAGTTCTTGCGAGAAATGGGGAACCACCCTCCGAGCGCTATCGCCGAGAACCTCTTCGAGATCAGTCCAGAACTGGATTACAATCCGGTCTACGTTGGTAATCGGTGTCGAAAGCTCGCGAAGTCTGGACTCCTTGTGAACGTCGGTGGGGGAACCTATTCTATCACCGAGCAGGGTGAGGCGTTCTTGGACGGTGACCTCGACGCTGGTGATCTTCCCGACCCCTCCGACGAGTGAAGGGGAAAATCGCTGTCCAATCACTCGACCACTACTCCCTGGAGGCCGAGGCGGTGGAGCAGATCGGGCAGCCAGACCGGGAGCGGCACATCATCGAGTTTCCCATCGCTGTTCCAGGATGCGATCAGCTCGATTCCGCCATACTGCTTGACGTCAATCCGCCAGCGACGTGATTCCTCGATGTCGATTCGAATGGTATCCCCGAACTGTTTGACGATCCTCACCACGACAGTCCGGTTTTGATCAAGCGCAACGACGCGCTTCTCACCATGTTTGTGGTCGCGATGTCGAGACGACATACGCTGAGGTACCCCGACCGCGGATAAACGATTAGGGAGCCCCCGTGTCCGAAAGAAGGCACAAACGGGCTATTTCGGCCGATTAGAGACAGTAGGCGGACTCTCGTCGAGTGTCCGATTGTGTCCGAAAGTGTCTGAAAGGGATTTTCTAGATCTCTTGGCTGTCGATTATCTCTCGTAAACGTAGCGAGTCGAGCGCTTGGCCCCTCGCTTTTCGATGAGGTCATAGCGCTCCAAGCTGTCGAGATATCGTCGCCGGGTCCGTTTCGATTTGGGAGCTCGAACACGCCCCTCGTACAATTCGTGCAGATCCCCCGCACTGAGATTTCTATGCTCGCGAATCAAGTCGAACAGGTGACGCTGGTGGGTGGAGAGATGGGCGACCTGGAGGTTTTCCACGTCGTCCCGTGCTTCGGATTCAATTTCTCTGAGTAATCCTGTTGAAAGGCGCTTCCCTCCCTCGCGATCAGCATGTCGAGCAGCCTGCCGAAGTAGGGCGATGCCCAATCTCGCATCACCTGCAGCAGTCTCGGCGATTTGTGAGAGGAGATCCTCGGGCACGGAACCGGGCTTGAGCCCAGCATCCGCCCGATGGGAGAGGATATCGACGAGCTCGTCATGGGTGTATTTCTCGAGACGGACGTGCTCTGCTGACCGTAGCCGACTGGCGACCCGCTGGTCGACAGAAGAGAGCAAGTCGTTGTGATCGACTGTGACCATCAGGAGTGTTAGATTCGGCTGCTCATAGAGCGCCTCCAGGAGTGCAGGCTCGGTCACGACGTCTACCTCGTCGATAATCCAGACGAGTTCATCGTCGGATGCACGCACACGCGACAGATATTCGCCCTGTGGAATTCCCTCCGGACGGAGATCGGCACCGAGGCCGGTTTCTCGGAGTAGCCGGTACAGAAGGGAGACTGCCGTCGACTCACTCATGGCATTCACGTAGCCAGACCGGACGGCGAGCGTTTGGGCCTCGAGTCTTTCGACCACGTATCGTGCGAGTGTGGTCTTCCCGGCCCCAGAAGGACCAGTCAGGAGGATGTTTTCTGCACTGTACCCCTGCGACAGTGGTTTTAGGACGGCGGTGAGGTGCTGAATCGGGCCTTCTCGGTGGTGCAATTCACGAGGGAGGTACTCCGGGCGGAGTGCGCGTGCGTCAGTAATCATCACTTGGACTACTTGCTTCGTCAACCTGCCCAGCCATTGTCTCGACGTCTGATTGTAGCTCTTCTATCTCTTCTTCCAGGTCTTTGATGTAGCGCAACTGCTCCAGGAGCATCGAAAAAATCGCTCCTTCGATTGGTCGTGGATTCGCTGCGTTCGCAGCGTCAGCGTGTCGACGAGCCATCTTCCAGAGCTCGTCGTAGAGTGGTTGGTTTCTACGACGCAGGGTGCGGCGGTAGTCTTCCCACTCTCCGTTCTCCATATTGTCAAGGACTGTTCGATACGTGGGATTCGTTCTGCCCATGGTGGAAGGAATTGGTGGTAGTAATTATACTCGGTAGCGCCCCTTTCGGACCTTCCGGACCCGGAGTATCACCTCGCAGTACAGCGATTATCTGGTTTCCGTACCACTCAGACGATCGTGTCACACCCGTAGATTACATATCGACTGATTGCGAACCGATATAATCAGACCAATGCGACTGAATCTCCCCGTCGATCTCCAGATCCTCCGTGAGATGGCTGACGGTCGACGCCAGACGGCGAAGAACCTCTCTGCCATTCTCGACCGAGACAACAATTACGTCAACAATCGAGTCGTGCAACTCGAAGGGGATGGGCTTCTCGAGCGGGTGGGTCCCGCAGAGAATTCAGGACTCTACGAGATCACAGAAGTTGGACATCGAGCGCTGCGCTACCAGGACAAGTACGAGCACGGGATTGGATTCGAGTTCGGACAATTCGTCAAAGGTGAGCTTTCGCTGGAGGAGTTCGAGAGTCGAGTAGGCGACGATTGACCGAATCTGTGCGCTTGATTCACCGACCGAAATATTATAGGGTTGGTATACGCCAATAGAAAATAACCGATAACCGATGAAGCTCGTCGCTCCCACAGATTTCGAAATCCTGGAGACCCTCGAGGAGCGAGGGCGCAACACGGGAAAGAATATCAGCCTCATTCTCGATCGCAATCGCTCTTACATCAATTCTGAGATGGCGAAACTCGCTTCGAATGGGTTAGTTCGAAGAGTGGGTCCCGCACAAAACAGTGGGCTCTACGAAATCACCGAGCGGGGGGAGGTCGCCCTTGAGTACTGGCGCGAGAACGAAGACACCAATGTGGACTTCGAAGCGCTAATTCGCGACAGAATCTAGCGTTACGACATTCCATGCTTGAATACCGTCGGTATAGACTGTATTGAGGGCAATTTGAGTGCCTCCGTCGCCAGATTAGGAAATTAGTAACGCCGGTAGTATCTCCCTAACACTTATATGAATCTACTTAGATAGTTGGACTGCAAGCGGAGTATGCCGATGGTATATGGCGAAGGGAGGTTGCAACGGAGAATCCCGGTGGGATACCTCGGAACTCCGCACCGAACCCAAGACAAACTATGACAAGCAAATCAGAACAATTGCGCGCCGTCTTCCTGGCAGCGCTGATGGTCGTCTCCGTCTTCGGGATGACCGTAGCGTTTGCAGGGAGTGCGGCGGCGGCAGCACCTAACGCAACGGGACTGAGTGACACCGTAGTTCAGTCCGACGCAACGGTGACTATCGAAGAAGTTGATGCGTATAATGAAACAGAAACTGGGAATTCACTCCAGATAGTCGTGGAAAACACGACTGATGGGGATGGGTCTGAAGATATAATTAATATTGATGACTCAACGACAGATGACGACGAGGTGTGGGATGTATCCTTTAACATCAACGATGATACCACTCTCGAAAATGGTGACACCGCCGACATCATTATTCGAGAAGTAGATTCGGACAAAGAGACTCTCAACAACAATGACGTCGGTTCAATTGAAATCGACGATGATGCACCCACAGTTACGCCGAACGCCCCGACCGATGGTGATGTCGTAAACAGTCAAACGCAAGAAATCACTGTCGACATCACTGACGATGTAACGGCAAATGACGATCTCTTCATGACGGTTTGGGTCGATAACAATGGGGAAATCAATTCCTATGAAATTGACCCGTCGTCAGACGTGAATAACGGTATCCAATACGACGAAGGTAGTGGTGAATTGAAGATCACGCCTGGTACCGGCGAGGTTCCCTTACTAGAAGAAGGTACAGTTGATGTTACTGTAGATGCCGAAGACGAAGCGGGTAACCTCAACAGCACCAGTTGGTCCTTCGATTTCGACAAGACGGACGTGACAGCTGACTTCGAATTCCAGGGCCAGTCTGTTGATGCTGATTCCAGCCAGATAACGAATGATGAGAATGCTACGGTTTCAGTCTCGCTCAGTAGTTCTGCGGCTGAAATCGACGACGATTCAGTCGAATTGGACATCGGCGGAACCACGTACGACAATTCGACGGACGCGTACGATCATACGACAGATACGTTCACCGTTGACCCTGCCAACAACGACAACGTTGATGCCTATGCGGAAGGCGAATACACGGTGACCGTTAGCGTGGCAGACGACACCGCCGGGAATACTATTGAAGCTGACAACAGCTTCGATTTCGAGGTCGATCGAACACCACAGAAGGTCAACTCAGTCGAAATACTCGGTGGCGCAAATGGTTCTGCACCAACGGGTGATTACGGGACCTTCAATAATGACGACGCTCGGAAATACACTCAAACGGTCAACGTCACATTCAACAACTCTGACGTCGCCCCCTCCACAATAGCCGTTGATGTGGGTCTAGCTGATGCACAGGTTGGCGAGTTTACTGACCTCGGTGCCGGAGAATATGGTGCAGAGCTCGACCTGAGCGAAGTTAGTGCCGAAGAAGAGGAAGTTGAAGTCAACGTAACCGCAGCCCAGGACAAAGCTGGGAATGAGCTGACAAACCCGGATGCGGACGCGAGTAACACCACGTTCGACATCGACACAATCCGGCCGAGTGTTGAACTCGACGATCCGATCCCACCAGAAGAAGATAAAGACGCGCTCTCGGGTCTCGTGAACTTCACGGCGTTCATCGAGAACACCGAGGACGTCGATACGTACACCGACTTCCAGATCATCGTTGGCGCGGAAGATGTCGAAACGGCTGAGAGCCCGCTCGACAGCTACCCCTACTTCGAAATTTCCAGTGGGGGCACTGCCTACGATGACGCACGTGATGTCGACACCACGCAATTCGCTGATGGCAACCACGTTCTGAACATCCTTGTTGAGGACGAGAACAACAACGAGTATTACGCCAAAGGGGCGTTCACGCTCGACAACGATGACTCAATCACCGTCCAGCAGAATTACCTCTCTGCCTTCAACAGAACAGTTGACGCTGATAGAGTCGAAAAGAAGCCCGTAACGGGCGAAATCAACCTCAGTGAAGATGTCTTCGACGAATATCCCGAAGGTACCACGTTCGAGGTTGATAACGGCACTGTCGAAGAGACAACTGATTACGATCCTGAAGTCCACGGTGATGCGACGCTGATCGCAGACGACGGGGAGAACATCGTCAGGGTTGAGGTTGAAGCAGTGGACACCGGCCTCAGTGTGACGGCAGAGGACAACCCGAGCGAGATCGTCGTCGAATCCAACGAAAAGCTCGACTCACTCAGTCTCACAGTCGAGACTGACGATAAACACTGGGATGGTTATTCGAATACCGTCGAGGATCTGTCCCCAGAGAAGACCGATGACGGTTACGAATACACCTACAAGGTAGATGAACTGCCTCGTGACGGTGACTACAAAGCCACCGCTACGGCTTCACTCGGGGATATCGAAGCCACGGCCGATGCTACCTTCGACGTCGATGAAGAGAGTGATCCCTCGGTCGACTACGCGGCCGTGATTCCCACAAGCGCTGAAAACGACGTCAACTCGATGACCGTCCGAGTGATGTTCGATGAGCCTCTAGATGAGAAGCCGGCGGGGATTTCCGTTGAAGGCACTGACGCCAAGGTCATTGGGATCACTTCCCCCGGAGATGTGGAAGGGATATACGACATCCAATTCGACAAAGAATTCCAGACAGCAGACACGCCAGAGATAACATTCGCTGAAGACCAAGTTGAGGGATTCAACGGCAACCTGAACGAAGATGATACTAGTGTAGGTATCTTCACCCTCTCCCTCGGTCTTGAGCCCGGAACTACTGTCTTGTCTGTTCCGGCTGTGACAGGGAGCGTTGACCTTGACATGGCGTACGAAGAAGGTCGTATGAGCGGTGTCGAGGACGTCTGGGAGTACGACGCTGAAAACGAAGAGTGGAATGGCTGGTCGCCTGACGCCGACGACAACGATCTGGAGAGCCTCAAAGGTGGCGAGGGATACGTCGTCAAGGTCAGTGAAGATGGTGGCTACGTTGATCTGAACGCGGAGAACCTTCCCAAATCTACTGATAACGGTCCACAGGTGCTGAACCAGAAGACCGTCGTCGAGGGCTGGAACCTCGTCGGTCACTACCAGCTTGGCAACCAGACTGCCAGTGAAGCGCTGAGTTCCATCGACGAGAACACCGACACCTACCAGCTCGGATACACTGGTGACAAGCCGGCATACGTCTTGCCCGGTGATGCGCTGTGGGTCCACGCGGACCAGCAGGACGGCTACTCACCGACGCAACTTGGTGACCGTGGCCCAGAGATCTTCAACGTTGACGTATCGGGCCAGCCCGTTGCTGATAGCGACGAAATCACTATCTCCGTCCAAGTTGACCCCGATGAGGAGCCGGTCGATAGCGTTGTTGTCCGGTCTACGGAGCTCGGAATAGATGGGCTCGAATTGACAGAGAACACTAGCGTTGACTCTCAGGGCATTACCTTCGATGCTACAGTGACCGCCGATGTAGACACCCTTGAGGGCCCTGCCAATCTGCAAGTGTCGGCATTCGATACAGCCAACAACTTCGATATCCGAAGTAATTCAGTTGAAGTCGATCTGCTCGAGCCGGCGTTCGATTCAGCCGAAGTGACGGACGCGAACGCGGATCAACTCCGTGTCACCTTTGACGCTGATGTGAGTGCGAGCCAGGCGACTGGCTTCAGTGTCACCTCCGATGGTGACGCTGTGAATGTTAACGGATTCAGTGCCGTTGAAAACAGCGACACTGTCGTCCTCAACCTCGACCGCTCTGTTGTGAACGGCGAGACGATCACCGCGAGTTACGACGGATCCGGTGACGTGACAAGTAGCGTCGACGGCTCCGCCGCTCAGACGTTCACTGACGAATCGGTCACGAACAACGTCGCTCCGATCGAGCCGGCGTTCAGTTCAGCCGAAGTGACGGACGCGAACGCGGATCAACTCCGTGTCACCTTTGACGCTGATGTGAGTGCGAGCCAGGCGACTGGCTTCAGTGTCACCTCCGATGGTGACGCTGTGAATGTTAACGGATTCAGTGCCGTTGAAAACAGCGACACTGTCGTCCTCAACCTCGACCGCTCTGTTGTGAACGGCGAGACGATCACCGCGAGTTACGACGGATCCGGTGACGTGACAAGTAGCGTCGACGGCTCCGCCGCTCAGACGTTCACTGACGAATCGGTCACGAACAACGTCGCTCCGATCGAGCCGGCGTTCAGTTCAGCCGAAGTGACGGACGCGAACGCGGATCAACTCCGTGTCACCTTTGACGCTGATGTGAGTGCGAGCCAGGCGACTGGCTTCAGTGTCACCTCCGATGGTGACGCTGTGAATGTTAACGGATTCAGTGCCGTTGAAAACAGCGACACTGTCGTCCTCAACCTCGACCGCTCTGTTGTGAACGGCGAGACGATCACCGCGAGTTACGACGGATCCGGTGACGTGACAAGTAGCGTCGACGGCTCCGCCGCTCAGACGTTCACTGACGAATCGGTCACGAACAACGTCGCCTAATCTGGCACACATAGGGTGAATTCGCCTCCACGGGTCCCCGCCTTTCGGGGGTAACACGGGGCCCGGTGGACACACTCCACAAACCACACCGAGTTAACGAAACCCACTTCCCAAAATGGATACACGGTAACACACGATGACACACGGAGAACAGCACAGATCGCGCGCCCGAGTCCTACTGCTCATCGCGGTAGTGCTCGGTGTGACGATTGGCATGGTGGCCGCCCCCATGACGGTCGCTGCGCAAGACGACCCGCCACAGCCGCCACATCGCGTCTACGGTGACGTGACCGACGCGGACGGCGAGGCCGTCGCGAACGCGACCGTCCAGGCGGTCGACGACGACACAGGAGACGTGCTCGTCGAGACGACGACGAACAGTGACGGCTACTACGACGTGAACGTCGAGGAACCCGACGGTGATACCTTCACCATCGAGGTCGTCGACGCGGAGGACGGCTCCGAGACCGTCGAGTGGTCCTCGGGGAGTTCCGACCGCGTCAACATCCAGGTGGCCGAGGCTCCGCCGGACGATGAAGATGACGCAGACGACGGTGACGACACAGATGACGGCGACGACGGAGATGACGCCGGCACCGGCGGTACTGGCGGAGGCGGCGGTCAGCCAGCTGACGACGATGACGACGAGGACGTCGATGAACCGGCCTCCAAGGCAGTCGCCCTCGCTGGCACCAACCCGACGGTGCGCATCGACGCTGGCGAGTCGATCTCGATGATCGGCTTCGGTAGCGAGGTCGAACTCGACGACACGGCCTCGATCACCGAGGTCACCGAGACGCCATCCCCGGCACCGCAGGGTGCGACCTTCGTCACCGGTGCGGAGATCACCTTCAGCTCGACGAACGGCGAGGACGTCGACACGGTCCAGATGGGTGTCCAGCAGTCCACCCTCGACGACCTCGGCGTCTCCGCCGAGCAGCTGGTGCTCCACCACCTGAACGAAGACGGCGAGTGGGAGACACTCGAGACCGAGGTCGTGAGCGAGGACAACTTCGAAGTCGTCCTCGAGGCCCCCTCCGCGGGCTTCTCGACCTACGCGGTCTTCGCACAGGAGGACGAGGACGTGACGACCACGACGGCAGCACCGACCACCGAAGCGCCGACCACGACAGCAGCACCGACCACTGAACAACCACCGACCACGACCGAAGCCCCCGGTGACGAAGGCCCAGGTACCCTCCTCATCGGCGGTGTTCTCGTGGTCGTACTGGCGTTGATAGCGGCCCTCTACCTGGCGTTCGGCCGCGAATAACGACGGCTACCCATTTTTTAGACGAAAAATACCGACCCTTAGCGTCAGGGTTGTGCAATTCGGATAGCTGACTGCAAGGAATTGTATCGGTCGAAGTTTGGGAAGATCTCTCTATTATCAGATGACTACTTCTTTCGAAACCTGAATTCGTGCGGCTGGTACTCCAGAGACCACTTCCGCGATTCGACCTGCTCGGCGATTTCGCGGGCTACACGAGGAGGAATGTCTTCGTGCGAGAGTGCATCTTCGAGTTCGTTCAGAAGTGACCCGATTGCATCTGCACTCAACAACACGGCCCGAGTCTTGTTCACGTCGAGCCGGTCGGCAGCATCCTCGATAATGTCCTTTCGATGAGCGTAATCGCCGTCGGTTCTGATCCGCATCGTTCACACGACCCCCGAAACGGGCCGATTCTCGACAATCTCAACTGAGGTTTTCTTTATACCATTCATATAGGAACCGGCGGCGACCCCGGATCGGCAGCGGCCCGATCGGGCCGGTGACCCCCCGCTCGTACACACAGTCGTTCGAGTGCTCGTGTGCATATTCGGGAAACCGATTCTCTCGCGCCACACCCCCGAGCTCTCACGTCGAGATCCCTGATCCAGGTGATTTTCCCCGCGGGCGAGTTGTTCGTCGATCATTGAGGCACCACACTCCCAAACCATCGGGGTGAGTCGGGGTGAGTGCTGAATAGAACGTCCCCCTCAGCACCACAGGATATGCATTTGTAACCTTCCACCGCGCTCGCGTCAGTCGAGACATGTTCTACGAGCTCGACATTGCCGCCGCACTCGTCGCAATTCCATCTCTCCGAGACTTCCCCATCGGATTTACCGCTCATCGATCCACCTGGAGATCGAGGATGACCCGCCCGTCCGAGTAGATCGTGACGAAGACCTGGTGATCGGCGACGCCCTGCTCGTCGAGGAGACCGAGATCCCGCATGGTGCGACGGGGAAGGGACAGCCCCGGATCGTCGTGGCCGAGATCACGGAGATCCCGGTGATGAGCGTACATGACTTCTCGTTCGGCGGATTGCGCCTGCGCCATGCTCCCACCAACTCGAAATCGATACAAAACCGATATGAACGGGAGTCTCACCCAACGGAAAGACTAGTTTTTTCCGCCATTCAACCGCGACCGGTCCATTTCCCGAGGTGTCGGCCGTCTACGACGGCCGGAACCCGCCATGTACCCGAACACTCTTTCGGCGGCTGACGGTCCTGGAGTGGTCTGTTTGTGAGCGAGCCCGACGAGCTCCCGGAGCTCGAAGGGATCGACGCGAGCGATGAATTTCGCAGGTACGTTTTCGAGCTCCGCCAGACCTGGAAACCGCGCTCTGACTACGGTGATTCTCGGCCGGAAAACGAGGAATCCGAAGAACCTACTATGTCCACGAACTCGACGAGCGACAGCACCGACAGCGAAACCACCATGATGACCCGGCGTGCGGCGATGAAGACCGGGGCAACCGCGGTCGCGACGGCAGCGACGATCGGCGTGGGGGCCGGCACGGTCGGCGCATCGAGTGCCCTCGACGTCGACGGCGAGTACGTCCAGGCTCCGTTTCTCCGCGGATCCGTCACGGTGGCGACCCACGAACCGGAGTTCAACCCGCTCCAGTTCGTCAACGACAGCGGCGAACCGTCGTCCCTGGCGGACTACGGTGCGGAAATCGCACCCCGCGAGGACGACGAGACGCCGCACAACCCGGTTACACTGACTGCCGCTCACTTCGACGCGGCGGACTACTACGCCTTCCCCCGCGAGGAACAGTACGACGAGAGCGGGGATGGCGACGCCGAGACGGACGTAACGGCGCTCGACCCGACTCACTGGACGGTCGACGAGTCGGGATCGGCCGGCACCATGACCGTCGCGGAGACCACGAGCCCGGCGGACGGCCCTGGCCTCCAGGTGTCCACGTCGAGTCAGACGTCGGGCGACGTCGCGATCGCGTCTTTCGACAGCTCTTACCTGGAGATCACGAGCGGCGAAGATCGAAAGTTGCTCCAATTGGTGCTCGACGCGAATACGGTTGAGGCGGGCGTGACCGTCGCATTCCGAGTTACCGACGAGGACGGCGACACTCGTGAGGCAGTGATCGACCCGGCGGGCGACGATACGAACGCCGATGTCATCGCGACGGCGACGGCGAGCGGGCTGGTCTATCAGGTGCCGATGGGCGAGCTCCCGATCACGGCGAACGGCGACGGCACGTTCAACAACCTCCAGGAGCTCGAAATCGAGATCGCCGACGCGAATGCGGACGTCTCGATCTACGGCCTGAACCTCGAACGGGAGAGCGAGTGGGTGTACGGCGTCGAGGAGTACACCAACAGCGACGACGAGCTGGACACTCAGGAGATCACGGAGCCAAGCGGTTCCTTCTCGATCACGGGCCTCGATACGATCGCGTCACCGCTCGACGCCGCGAAGATCGCCGACGTCGAGTACGACGTCGAGCTGGTCGCGAGCAAGCTGCCCGAGGACATGCTGGAGTACGAGTGGAAGGAAGCCGAGCGCTACGATCACCCCTACCGCTTCCAGGCAGTCTACAACTTCGAGGCGATCACGGCCTACGATCTCTCCTGGACGCTCGCCGGTCTCTACGACGAAGTGCTGTTCCCGTCGACGCGGTTCGTCGAGGCGGGGATCGTCACCGGACAGAGTGAGGCAGTCGCCCTCGCCGACGTCCAGGACGACGAGGTGACGCTGACCAGCCGGACGGACACGTACGCAAACGCAGCGATCGACGAGGAGGTCGAGCTGGCGACGGCGATTCAGGCCGGCGATTTCGACTCGGTGTTCGTCGACATTCTGTACACGGAAGACGAGCAGTCGGCGGCCGAGTCGACGGCTGCGGCAGCCGGCCCGATCGGCGGTTCCTCCGGTGGCTGGACGGACTACCTGTTCAGCCTCCCGGGCATGGCGATCAGCGCGGTCGTCGGCTACCTGGGTCTGGTGAAAGCTGGCGTGATCGGGGCGACGAGGTGATCGTCGATGGCCGAAGATGACTGGATCGCCCGCGCGTCAGATAAGAGCCCGTCGGGAGCCACCAAACAGGGCATCTCGGCGCTGATCCTGGCGTTTTTCGGGATCGTTATCTCGCTGGGCGAGTCCTTCGCCGACGGGCTCGCGAAGGTCCTGGGCGTCCTATCGGACTTTCGCGATCTGGTCGCGACGTTCTTCACGTCGCCCGAGGTGATCCTGACCCAGACGGCCCAGTATTCAGCCGACTCGCTGACGGTCGGCGACTGGGCGTTTTTCGGGCCGGGCACCTGGGCAGTGGGAGTCGCATCGATCGCGCTGGGATTCTGGGTCTGGACGCTGCTGGACCCGAAGATACCGTTCATCGACAAACTGCTTCCGTGGAGGTAACTCGCGTGAGCGATGGCACCGATCGGGAGGTGATTCGCGGTGGTCGATACTGAACAGTACGTCGACGGTTCGACGATCAAGTGGGGCGCACTCGCCGCGACACTGGTATCCTCGTACCTGCTGGCGGTGTTCAACGGGCTCGCCGACCTGCTGTGGGCGCTGCTGTCGATCCCCGGCAGACTGCTCGAGGACCTGCTGACCTGGATCGCCGGGATGTTCGGTCTGGCGTTCAGTGCTCCAGAGCACTCGATCGAGACGGCCTGGACGATCGCGGCGGAGACGTTCCCGATCGCCGGCCCGTTCGACTACGCGATCGGCGTCGCCGTGGTCGCGGTGTTCTTCATCGCGGTGAACTGGCTGTTCGGCCGGGTGAGGGAGGGGCTGTGATGGGTCGTGAGGATGCCTCTCCGCTGACCGGCGGTGACGATGACTCGATCACGATCTCGTCGGGAGCGATGGAGTTCCTCAAAGATCCGCGCTCCTGGCTGGCGACGGTGGTGGTCGGCTGGGTCCTGGACCTGTGGGGATCGATCCTGGGCTACGTCGACGCGGGCTATGCGACCCTCTCGACGATCCCGAAGGTAGCCATCTACGACCCGATAACGGCGGCCTTCGGAGCGCCAGGAACGGCCATCCAAGACGCCTGGATCGAGGTGGGGACGATCGCGGCTGACGTCGCCGAACCAGCTGGGGTGTTCGCCCCGATCGTCGTGGTCGGCATCTGGCTGATCCCGGCGATCCTGGGAGCGACGGTGCTGTACTTCCTGTGGGGCGTCCTGGACACCTACCTGCCGCTGAGTGCGCTGCCGGGCACCGGAGGGAGACGATGAACCAGAAAGACACGCTGCTGGGCGGTGGTGCGGTTGGGCTACTGCTCGATGCGACGCTGAACAGTTTCGACCTGCTCCTGGGGAGCTTCGATCTGCTCCTCGGAAGTGTCGATCTGCTGTATCCGATGGTGATCGTCGGGAGTCGGATCGCACCCGCTCTGGACTGGCTGGACGAATCGCTGATGACCGACCTGATGTTGGTGGTAGCGTCGCTGTACCTGCTGCACCTGACACTACGACTCAAACGGAGATACACGAATGAGAGACGCTAAAACGGACGGTACGAATGGACTCCGGCTCTCGAAGCCGGCAGCAAGACATGGAGGTGTGCGATGGTAAGCCGGTGGTCACTGAGTGCGCTGGTGTTCGTCGGGACGATCCTGGTTGGATCGTCGACGATCGGCCTGGGACTGACGCTGCTGATCCCGATCGCGGCGGTGCTCGCGGTGGTGGCGCTGCTGGCGGACTCCGCCGCTCGACGCGAAGACGTCAACCCGACGGGCTACGCGGGCTCGACGGCGAGTCTCATCCAGGCAGCGGGCGTCGTACTCGGGGCGTGGGCGATCTACGCCTACGTTGAGAACCCGATCGAGCTGGTGACGTCGAAGTGGTGGATCTTCCCGCTGGCGGTAATCGGGCTGTTCACGTACTGGTACGTCCAGCACCGCCGGCAGGTAGCGTCCTCGTCGACGGCGATCAATCGCACCCAGCGGACGGCTAACCGGACGGTATCGAGCTGGGCCGAACTCATCACGGGCGTCGGTGTGCTGTTCTTGACAGCGGGATTCGCGGTAATCTCGGGCGTGCTCGACGCCTTCGCGCCCTTCGCGGGCGAACTCAGCTACCTGGGAACGGTGTTCCTGGGCTACGTGAGCCTCGGCGGTGAATGGGGCGGTCAGATAGCTGCCATCGTGCCATCGTTCACGCCGGTCCAGTGGGTCGGCGTGACGCTGTTCCTCGGGGGCACGGCGCTGTACATTCAATCTCAGGCATGAGGACAGGAACGTTCATCAAAGCGATCCTCGCGGCCGTGGTAGTGACGTCGCTGCTGGCGGTGCCAGTGGCGGCGCAGGACACCGCTGAGGAACCCGAGGCGTCGAACACGACCGATGGGGACTACACGCTGGAGGAACTTCGACGCGGGGGCACCACGGCCCCGAACAGCCCCGATTCGGTGCGGACACTTGACGGGCGGATGTACTGGGCGATCCACTGGCCGGCGGATAAGATGCTGGCGAACCCCGGCGATCCCAACGATGACGACTGGACATTCCTGTCCAGTGGGGAGACGGTCCAGCGGAACTCGGTGTATCTGCGGACCATCCTGCTCGACGAGGCCGCCGAGGACGTGACGGTAAAGGTGGCGTACTACCGGGAGGGAACCCGGCAGGTCGAACGGGCGAACTCGACGGTCACAGAGTCCTACGTGGACGATCTGGTCGTCGATTCCCACGACCTGACCTTTCAGACAGGGTGGGCGATGCAGGAGATCGACCTTCGGCGCTCGGACGAACCCAGAAAGGTGACGATGTGGGTTGAGGGCCACGAGGACACGCTTCGATGGACGTTCGAGCACGAATCAGTCGCAACGAGTCAGACGGCGGGGATCAACACGAAAGGCGACTACCTGTTACAGGCGTCGCTCGACTTCGTGCTGCCGGTCGTGATCGGCGTCTTCCTCCTCGGCGGGCTGGTGGCCTGGGCACTCCGCCGCGCCGGCAAGGGACCGGGCTGGGGCTACCTAAAGTGGGCGTTCGTGCTCACGATCAGCTCGGCGCTGATCCTGGGAACGCAGTTCTCGGATACGACGGATTTGCTGGTGAACGCACCGCGGATCCTGGCGGTCCTGGTGGTCGCGATCGTCGCGATCGTGATGCTGGAGACCTACACCACGAACGTCTCGCACACGGCGTTCTTCCGGCCGGTGCTGGGCGCTGCAACGTCGCCGAGTGGCGAGGATGCGGTGGACATCATCGACCTGGAGGAACGCGAGGAGAAGACGGTGCAGATGCCGGATGGATCGACGGCAGTGGTCCGAGATGGCCTGATCCCGTTCCTGTCGCGGATCTTCGGCGGGGCGGCTCGACTTGAGCGCTCCGAGGAGCTGAAAACCAAACTGGAGGTGACGGACTCGCCGATCGACGAGATGATCTGGGTTCACCCGGATGCTGACGAGATCCTGGACTACGAGCCGGAGGGGTGGACGCTCTCGATCCCGACGGCGGAGACGCGAAGCGACTGGATCGGCCTCGCGATCGGCGGGGCAACTATTCTGGCGTTCACTCAACTGGTCTCGGGAGCCTACGGCGGCGGTGTGGGCTTCCTGGCGTTCCTGTTCGCGATGGGCGTGGCGGTCGTCAGACCCCGAGACGGGCACGCCCGCGTCGAGCCGGCACCGGCCCACTTGCGATCGGCCTGGGCCGGGATGCTGTATCTCAACATCGAAGCGGAGGACGCGGACACGATCGAGGACGCCCGGGATACGATCGTGTCCCTCCAGGCCCGCTCGGAGAAAGACGTCCAGGAAGCGCTCCAGGAACAGGATTCCACGCTGATCGAGGAGATGTTTTCCGAGGACGTCGACCGGAGCGGGGAATCCCTCGTCGAGCCGATCGACGACGACCAGGAGGATGATCGCGATGAGTGACGACGAGGTACACCAGTCGCGACGGCCGGCCCTCCGAAAGCTCCGCGTCGATGTCCAGGAGATGCGCGAAGACCTGGAGGCTGGCTTTGCTTCCCGGTCGGCGGTACTCCGGTGGTTGCAGTCGCTGACGGTTCGCACCCGGGGCGAGATCCCCCAGCGCCGGTATCACCAGATCGCCGCGGAGTTTCCACCGACGCCCGGCCACGATACCGGATCCTTCCTGATGGCGCTCCTGGGTGACGAGACGGAGACGGATCACGACTCCCTCGACGTTCGCCGATACTTCTGGGCCTGGTCGGTGCTGCCGGCGTTCCACCGGGCGCTCCGCGAGCTCCGGAAGGACGCGGGTGAGTATATCGGCGAGTCGAAGGAGAGCCAGGAGGTCTCGCAGATGCGGTATATCGCGATGCGGCCGGCGATCGACGAACTCGATACGGATCAGTCGGCGGTACTCGATCAGTTCCTCGACGGCTTCGAGGAACCGGCGGACGTGCTCGGGTGGGGTGAGCGCTTGCAGTTGGCGACCCACGGCGAGCCGGTCCAGCCGGATTTGCCTGGTGGGTTCGCGACGCGGCTGTACACGGAGGGAGTCATCACCGACCGACTGCCGGAAACGTCGAACACGGCGCTGCTGACTCGCGATGACCCGACGCACACACGGGCTCGGGAGTGGCTGGCGGCGAAGCTGTTGCTCCCGGCGTTCAACCGCGGGGTTCGCGACCTGGCCGGGCGGACGGCCGAGGAAGCGGATGTGATGAGCTCGGGGACGGGCGCACCGCCGACCTGGGGGGGTTCAGCATGAGCGTGATCGCGTCGCGGGCGGATACCCAGGAGGAGATCCGCCAGCAGCTCCGAAAGATCACGGAGCCGCACACGACGTCGGCGCAGGCACTCGGCGATCCGACGGCGCAGAACCACAACGACGGCGAGTACCTGCACAAACACTTCTCGATCCCGCCGCTGCACAAGTACCTCGCGAAGGCCGACCGCCACGAATCGGCGGTCGCCCGGTTCCCGCGAGCGTTCGTGGATCCGATCGTCTACACGACTGATCGCGATCTCCAGTTGCTCGAACAGCTGGTCGGCGACGTCGACTACGATTTCCGGGATCCCCACCCCTCACACGAGGCGCTGGAGCGGTACACGCAGCCGAGAGCGAAGATCCTGGAGTGGATCGCTGACGACCCCGCACGGCTTCGAGAGGTGCGTGCCGTCAAAGGGACGGACCTGTTCATGCACGGCGAGCCGGGCGGCGGGAAGACGACACTCGGTCTCTCGGTGGCGCTGTGGCGGATGCAGGCGAACAACGAGACGGTGATCTGGGCAGAGTCCGTCGACGAGTCAGGGACGAACGAGCGGACTGAATGGCTGGCGTTCGCCCCGTTCGCGACGGTCGCCGTTCCCGAAGGCATGGACACCCGGGTTCGGATCGTCCCCGAGGACGTCTCGGTGGATAGCTTCGACGTCGAGCTGGAGGACGTCGCCCGGGACGTGATCCGGTACGAGTCGATCCAGGATCTCATGTCGAAGCTGCTGCCGGGCCAGTTCTACGTGGTGTACCCAGATCCGCTTCACCGCGGCGCTGAGGCGGTTTCGAAGTTCAACTACTACAACTACCGTGAGGTGACGCCGAAGGGCGAGGACGGCCCGGACGAGCCGACGGACGCCGATCAGTGGTGGTTCGCCTTCACGGCGCATCGAATCTCGGGCGACGTCTTCGTCCACCCGACGTTCATCAACCTGGACGAGACGGGAAACATCCTCGACGCGGACGCGGCGAAAGACGCCCATCAGCACTACGAGAAGATCCGCTGGTTCAGGGACAAGTACGCCGACGCCCGGAAGAAGGGCGTTTCCTTCGGGTATCAGGCGCACGCCCTCTCGGAGGTGCACAAATTCGCTCGACAAAAAATTCGCTGGCGAGTGACGATGCCGGGCAACTCCCCGCCGATCGGTCGGAAGCTGCCGGGCGACCGGCGGTGCCCGATCGAGACGGACCTGACGAGCAACATGCAGGCTGGTCAGGCGGTGGTGTGGAAGGCACCGTACTTTGCAGAGATCAGGTGGCCGAACCTGAAACGAAACGTGACCCTCGACGCAGAGGTCTCGATCGACTTTCTCGATTGGCAACGCGCGACGGGGGAGGTCGCATGAGACGAAACAACGACGATCACATGAGAGCTCGAAAAAGAAAAAAATCGAACGGCGATCAGTTGCATCGAGGGTCGGGTTCAGACCGGCGAAACAGCGGTTTCGGAGCGATCGGATCGACGGCTCCACGCGCGCGTAACCTCAGATACTACATGCGGGGGTGCCCCCCTGCGTACGCGAGAGCGCGGCCAGGAGCGAGCGAGATCCAGGAGGTTCGTCGATGAAGGGTCGAGCGATCACGCTGTCGGCGCTGCTGGTGCTGTCGATGATCGGCGGCGTGGTGGCGATCTCGGGAACGGCCGCAGCTGGGCCACCCGGATTCGTCACGACTGGCTCGGGCGTCTCGGACGAAACGGTCGATCCGTCGAACCCGCCGAAAGACAAGCTGCCCGAACAGGCGCAGGGCAATCCCGGCGGCGATACCGGCGATACTGGTCCGCCGGGCCAGACCGGTCCGCCAGGCAACTCCGGCCAGGGCGGTCCGCCAGCACACGCCCTGGAGAAGATGCCGGATCACGCTCGCGAGAACGTGATGGCCTCTCGTTCGACGATGGAGATTCAGTGGGGATCGACGTCGAGCGGGAGCCCGGCACTGGTCGTGACTGACGACCAGGTGAGCGAATCGGGCGAGGTCGCTATCCCGGTCGAAGCCTTCGAGGAGACGATGGGCGGCGTGCCGCTGACGGCTCGTGGCGTTCACGAGTCGGGCGAGCGCTGGACTGCGGAGATCGAGCAGTCAGACGGCTATGCCACCTTCGAGATCCCGCACTTCTCGACGAACACAGTCACGTTCTCGGGAACGGTGCAGATCGGGGATACGATGGTCGATGGCTCGACGATCAGCTATGATCTGAACTCCCTCGACGCCGCGAGTGATCCAACGATACAGTTGACGGGCAAAACAAACACCGAGCAACTCTCGAAGACCTATTCGCTCTTAGATGGGGGGAGTCAATCGTTCACGGTCGGAGGCAATCAGCCAACCGACCTAACGCTGGAATTGACCGGGACAGAATACAGTCGGACGGAGGAAAACAGCACAGGGATGTATGTCAATCACGACATGTATGACAGTTTAGTAGACGAGACAAAAACTGGCGTGATGTATGAGGCTACCGAGTCGGAGACCTATGAAGCGGCGATTGATTGGTATATATCTATTGAACAATCCGGCCAAGGGGATACATTCATTGACGCAAAGGTCTATTATCGGACCTACGACGCCTCTGCGGATTCTTACTCGTCATGGACGGAAATAAAACACCTTAGCGACAATACTTTAGACGCCGGGGGCTCAAGGAGCGGGACGTACACGACCTCCCTAGATCTCGACGCGGGCGATCGGGTTGAGGGGAAGTCTGAGGTCTATTACGGCGACGGTGGAGACGACTATAATTGGGGAAAGGCGAAGGTCGGCCCGAGTAATTACACGGTCACAAACCCATCGGGCGAGGTGTCGGGTTCTATCGCTGGCGAGGCATACAGTAGTCCCACCCTCTCGGTCGGTGAGACGTGGAATACGACGGTCTCGGGGGTCTCCACGGGCGATCACTCGATAGATGCTTCATCCTCAAATGGCGGGAGTGTCGATGTGAATATTGAAGGGACCGAGAAGACACAAACGCAAGACCCCGGCGTGGAACTTAACGGGCAGACGGTCTCGCACTCGGGGACGCTCGCGGATGGAGAGACCACTACGCTCACGCTGAATCAGTCGGCCCTCCAGGAGGGGACGAACACGGTCAACGTCTCGATGCCGTCGCTCTCCGCTGATGCTCCAGCGATGCAGGTGGGCGTCGATTACTCCCACGACGCGATGGACGACCAGAACGTCTCCTACGAGGCCGAGAAGTTCAGCGAGCGCTACGAGGTATCGAAAACGTACGCGAGCGATCGCGGGGACCCGACGCTGACGCTACCGTTCGCCGATGAAGCTGTCTCGATCCGCCAGGCCGAGTACCGGATCAACGGCGGCGATTGGCAAACGACGGATAACTGGGTCGTCTCGAACACGACGGGAACGATCCACCTGCCGGACGCAGCTGCGGGCGACACCTACGAGGTACGGGCGAACGCCTCGAAGGTGGCCGTCGATAACGGCGCCATTCGCGTGCTGGAAGCGACGGCGACGGCTGACTCGCTGGACTCGAAGATCGAGATCACCGAACACCGCCCGGACTTCTCGCTCGACGTCTCCGGCATCGACGACGAGCGGATGGTCTACGCGGCCGATCAGTCCTGGGGCGAACCCGACTCCCACGTCCTGATCGACGCGAACGGCAACCAGAAACTCCGACTCCCGGAGGCTGGGCCGGGCTCGACGACGCACATCCGAGACCTGCCGATGTGGGCGACGACCGAGAACGACGTCGAGATCTCGATCGAGGACGGTTCGGTTCCCCGTTTCGAGGTGCGCCCCGGCAGCACTGAGGGCGATGCCGTCGAGATCGAGTACCGCGACACGGTGAGCGGGCAGGCGTACGCGCTCCAGAAACCGGACGCGAGCGATCCGACGGCGGTGGACACGGCGGAAAGCCCGGTCTACTTCTCGACGATCGACTCGCTCGCCACCTACGAGATCGTGGAAACGACCCTCGACGGTGGTGCGACACAGCCCATCGGCCCGATCGAATCCGACTCGGGATCGCCGTCGCCGATCCTGCTGCTGGTCGGGATCGTCGGTGCACTCGGTGGCCTGCTGTTGATCGCCCGCGGTCTCGGAGGGTCGAGCCGGACGGGAAGATCGTCGAGCCGGTCGCTGTCCTTCCGTGGCTACTCGCTGTCGCTGCCGTCGCTCCCGTCGCTGCCGACGTCGAGCCGGACGGAACAGACGTCGCGACTGGTCGTGATCGGTGGCATGGTCATCATCGGGATCGTCGCTCTGGAGCTGGCGACGCCCGACTCGCTGTATCAGACGGCACTCACGGCGGCGGCCATGTCGGCGTCGGCCCTCCAGGAGCTCCTTACGATCGCGATGGGTGTGGGTGCGCTGCTGGGAATCTGGCTCCTGGACCAGCGGACGGCCGAGTCGATCCCGCGCTGGCTGATGGGCGTGGCCGCAGTCGTCACGGTGGTCTACATGCTGGAAACGATCCAGCCGGGCGTGCTCCTGGGACCAGCCTCGGAAGGCTTCGAAACGATCTCGCCGCTGTTCTGGTTGGTGCTGCTCGGCGGCGGATCCTACTTCGTGTACGGCTACATCCAGGCAAAACGTGCGCCGGATACGACGGTCACACTCGACTTAGGTGATCGGCGGTGATCGCCGAGCTCCTGGAGTCGGTCGGCGTCAATCCGGGGACGTGGCTGTTCCTGTTCGTGATCGCGTGGTATCTGTTCCGCGGTGCGCAGGCGGGTCGAAGGGCTACATCGGTCCTGGGACGAGCCGTCACCTACTCGGTGCTGATCCTGGTGAGCTTCGGCGCTGCGGCGGCACTCGGATACGCCGATCTCTCGCCGGGGGCGTTCCTCGCCGACGTCCATGCAGCGGGCTCCTGGCTGCTCGACGAGGGAATCGCTCGCGTCGAGTCGGTGGTCTCGGGAGTGTTCGGTGGATGACTAGCACCCAGCTCTCCCTCGCGGCGGTCGCCGATCAGGACCCTCGACGCCGAGCGTAACTCGCTGAGATTTCTCCATTCGCGCGATTTGCTCGAAACTCACATATCCCGGGTATAGCGGATCGCTCGAAGCCGAATAGGATCACAAAATATCTGAGAGATCTCGAAGCCCTACCGTCTCTATGTACTACTGGTATTCACTCGTGTACGCACACATCGACGCCCGCGGCTGAGGCACACGACTGTACCTGTGGCCGGGCGCACACATCCGCGGACGCTGCCGGGCTGGCCCGCGACCGGGAGCGCTTGCCCGGCGGCGTATTATGCGCTGCTGCACGCCCGTTCATTGTATCTCACTTACTATACTGATAACAAGACTTAAGTACTACCCTACCATTGGGTGGGGTAAGAAGCGCTCGCCGGTTAGCAGTGATCGGCCGGGTGTTGGTGCACCCGACCGGCGCTTCTTAGGAAAGCAAGAAGCATGACAGAAAACGAACCTGACGCGCAAAAGCGTTTCGTCGACCAGCGGCCGAAACAGGAATCACTCATCAAAGAACCGGAACGGCCGGAAAAGGAATCCCGGATCGACCGCGGGGGTTCAGAACAATTCGCCGACGACCGGATCGACGTCGATGAAAACGAGGATCCGGGCGACCAGTCGGCACTAACGGGCGATTTCAATCAAAAGACCCTGGACGGGGGCCGTGCCGGCCCTGAGTGGTTCGATGAGTGAGCTCCAGACTTTCGACGACCGGACGATCAAACGAGCTCGTAATCGGTTTACGAACGGAAAGCGGGGATCGGGCGACGATCCGATCGCCACCCAGGCCAAAGTAGCTCAGGATGTGCTACTCGGGAATCTCACAACCCTGCTATCCCGGGCGGAAAACAAAGCCTACGATACGAGTGCTGGGCTCCAGGGCGAATTAGATGGGGATGCGCTCATCGATCCCTTCATCAGCTACGATGCAAACGTCGCAAAGATCCAGGATGAGTATGGTGTAACTTTCGAGACATACGCCCGAAAACAGCAAAAAGACCGCGAAGCGACGGCCGACGAAAAATCCCGGCGCCATGCTCGGGAATGGTTATCCGAGAAAGTGACTGAGTTAGCGGGCGAAGACGCCGATCCGGCCGAGTTTTTCCGCCCGATCGTCGAGGGAGAGACCGATCATGAGGAATTGACGCCCGCTATTGAAGACATTCGCGAAGACTTCGACGAAACAGTCTTCGCCGACGTGATGGCTGGGTTCGAAGCGCCGACCGGCGACGTCGGTGCACCGGAACCGGCGACCGGACCGGAACCGGCGACCGAACCGGAACCGACGACTGCGGAACCGGCGACCGAACCGGAACCGACGACTGCGGAACCGACGACCGAACCGGAACCGACGACTGCGGAACCGACGGCCGAACCGGAACCAGCGACGGCCGACCGACGGGATTACTCGGGGATCCTGGGACTTGGCCGGCTGGTGATCGACGCGATCACGGCGAATTACCGCCAGGGAAAGCGCGAATCGATGGATAGCACGGCGCAAACGACCGAACAGCGGACTCTTGGAGGGTACTAAAATGTACACGCGAAGCGACGAGGATCCGGCGGAGCACAGCGACGGAACGGCAATCGGCCCGGAAACGGTCGAATCGACGAAACTGCTGGGTGCGCTGGTGATGGCCGGCACCTACGCCGACGGCTGGCTGGAGATTCGCGTCTCGGATCAATCCCCTGCAAATGCCGAAGACGCTGCGCATCGGGTCCAGGACCGTCTACTCCCGGAGGGTTCGCAATGAGCACCCAGGCCGGACTAGATCGCTTCGAGCAGGAATCTACGGAACCCGTCCAGGAGAGGATCGCCGACGTCGAGGAACCGGAACCGGCGACCGAACCGGAGCAATCGGACGAAACCGGGATCCTGAACGGCGAAGAACGGGGCCGCGTCAGGCATCACGTCGAACATGGCCGGTTCGAGACCATGATCCGATCGGCTGGAATCAGCGGGCCGTCGATCATGCACCACGTCAGGGAAACGATCGGCGAGACGGTGGGCGCATTCCTGAAATTTGCGGAGTCGGGCGATTTCGAGGAGATTCATGGGATCGGGCCGGACAAAGCGGCCCGGTTCGAGGCGATGGTGCCGCTGGTTCGCGAAGGCTACGAAGCGGCCGATCCCTTCGAGTTCGACGACTACGGGCCGACGACCGACGAACCGATCGAATGGATCGCACCGGCAGAAGTCGAAGCGCTACACGAATCCGGCGGGGAGCTCGTCGACGAGCGGGAGATTCCCCACTCGGGATTATCCCTTTCTGACATCACGGACTGGCCATACATCAATCGGGAGCGAGACCGTCCCGATCGTCGCGAAGCGGAGGCCAAAAAGATTGCCGAGCTGGAAGGACTCACTCAATCCCCAGACACGGGAGGCAAAAAGCGAGCCGTCACCGACGGCGGCGAGATCGTTGAGGAGTGGGGGAGCTACGAATCGGGGGATACGGTGAAATTGATTGAAAACGTCGCGGTCGGACTCAACACGTCGCCAAATATCCTCGAAGCTGAGGTTTCGAGCAGCGGTAAATCCGTTATGGTCCCCGAGGACGCCGACAGTATCCACGGATCGCGTCGACTGGACGCTGAGACGATATTTTCCGGCGAATCAGAGTACCGCGATTCGTCCGGCTACGAGCTGTATACGCCTGGCCGCTACCGTAACAAGCAGCGATCGAACTACGGCCCTGGTCCCCAGACCGGCGCGAACGAGGTCAGTGAAGTCGACGACCTCTCGAAGCCGACGCACTGGCCGGAGGGCGATGAGGTTGACGACGCGCCGGACGAGTGCCCCGAGTGTGGGGCCGTCGGCCCCTGGCACGACGTTGGAAAGCCGCGGTGCGAGCACTGCGGCGTAACGGTCTACCCAGATGAAGACGAGGGAGAGGCAGACGAGGAGGGCTCACAATGAAGTCGTTCACGATGATGCCCCAGGACACTCCCGAGCGGATATTCCTGGCCGTCGATACCGAGTGTCCGACGGGCGAGGCCTACGCACAATACGGCGAGCCGATCCGGGGAACGGTGGTCGTCGAGGAGGAGCACATCCCGGGAGAAGACCACTGCGAGATGTGCGGGGACGCCGACGGCAGGGCCTACAAGCTGGTGAACGAGCGCTACGGCGTGCCGGTGTGTCTGGACTGCCTGGCCGGGAGCTCCTGGATCGATCGCGTCGAGAACACCAGAGAGGTGTTCGAGCCTACCCCGCTCGTCGACGCGGAGGTGAGTCAATGAGCGACGTAGCCCGCGGATGGTACGAGTGGAACGACGTCGACGGTCCAATCCCGGTGCATGAGCGTCACTGCCCGGAGCGGCCAGACAGGGACTACACTGGCGACCTGACGGCGGCGGGCGTCCAGAAGGCCGACGATGGCCTCTATTCCGACGAGTTCGACCTGTCCTGCGGGTGCCTCGACCCCATCCTGGGCAGCGATCGGGACGGTGGTGCCGAATGAGCGTTCCGACCTGGGGCGTCGACGAGCCTGAGACGACATCAAGGAAGACAGATTCGCACTACTGCCGGGCGGTCGAATCCACGATGTACGTGCGTCGTGGGGCGTGCCCGTACTGCTCCGCCGGGACGGAGGGCGGGCAATGAGAGACCCGACCTGTCCGGGGTGCGACCGGGAATACGACGTCTTCCAGATGGACGAGGCCGGCGAGACGTTCACCTGCGACCGGTGTGCAATCGTCTTCGACGCCGACGGGGGCAATGTTCGGACATGAGCGCCTGACTGCGTAGGGCATGGTTCTGACCCCGATCGGGCTGCCCGCGGTTCGACTCCGCGGCGGGGCTTCGAGCGCCGAGGGGCGCGATGATAGAAGTACCCCCGAGACAATGATCGAACAAATGGAATCCAACGGAGATAGAATCGCCGCAATTGCGGAGGCTCACGACCTCTCGCGCGATACTGTGCGGGCGGTCGTCGAAGACCTCCAGGAGGGAGCGGAGAACCCGCAGGTCTGCGAGGCCTGCGGGGCGACGGCGAACGCAGAAGAAGATCGCTTCGTCGGGCGTGTACCCCTCGCCGATGGGAGCGAGGGCGTCCGGTGTGCCGAGTGCTTCGTCGAGCTCCTGGAGGGCGAGACGATCCTTTCGACCAGGCAGAGCGAAGCAGTGGGATACCTGTACCTGTCGGACCTGACTCATCAGGAGATCTCCCGCATCACGGGGATGCAAGCCGTCGGCCGAAACAGACGCCGGGCACTCGACAAGATCCTCGACGCCCGCGAATCGAACTCGGAGACGGTGCCGCCGATCTTGGAGGCCATCGAGCATGAAGTTTAGCGACAAACTGGAGGAAGCGGAGGAATCGCGTCTCGATCAGATCCCTGGCCGCGCTACGAAGGGCGTGAATAAGGTGTTCGAGGCGGTCTACGACGAGATTCTGATCGACGAACCTGGCGCACCGGAGCGCAACGACTACGACGAGCAGGATCACGGATACGAGCGGTATCTGTACGACCTCGACGAGTGGGCGCGATCGGGCTACGTCGAGGCGGTCGAAGCGCTCCGGGAGGCGACCGCGGAGCTCGAAGCCGAGGACTACCCGGAGCTGGGGATGCATCGGCTCGTCGACGAGGAGATCCGGGACGAGACGGGCGACGATATTATCGAGATCCAGGACCGGCTCCAGGACGTGATCGTGTGGCGCAAGAAGCTGGAGCGGATCGAGCAGGGCTTTCAGAACTGGGATTGAGTGAAGTTGCCTTCTCGAAGGTTTTAGATTCTATTTGGGTTGAAAAGCGACTGCTGAATACAGACGATGTATACAGCAAATCGATACAGGTTGACGGTCTGCGTTCCCGCAATCAGACTCCCTTGAGGAAGACTACCTCCCTGGCCAGAGATAGACCGCGAACGCCAGCCCTTGAACGAGGAGCCCGTCGGCCAGAAGGGGCAAAAAGTGCCGACTCTCATCAGGTGAGCAACTGGTCACCACAGATATAACTATCCTACTTTTAGTAGGAGACATACTCCACACAGGTAGGTTGAAATGAGCACGTCGAAAGTGCGACTCAGTCGAGTATAACCCCAAAAATGACAACCGACACCCATCGACACCGCACCGGAAGGAACGAACACACACACACACTCACCCCCACGGACATTTTCTCGCTTCTGGCCGACTCGAACCGCCGGCATATCTTACAGTACCTCTCACATCAGGTGGGCGAGGTGCCTATCGAGGAACTTGCCGCCCACCTGGCGCCCACGGAGGACGAAGAGTCGCCGGACCAACTCGAACGCATCCTTATCGGCCTCTATCATTCCCAGCTCCCGGCATTGGTCGATGCCGCGGTGGTGTATTTCGACCATAACCGCGGGACGGTTACTGGATCGGATTCGCTGGCGGCCGTGAGACCGTACCTCGACCTGGCGTTCGCGGACGAAGCCAGATAACAGGATGGCGGAACGACCGATTCGGACTCGGCGAATTTGAAGGGTCTGAATACCTTGGCTCGCCAACCGTTCAAGGCGTGCTGAATATGCGCGTTGTATTCAGCAACGAACTCCTGTCTAAATCGAGGGAATTCCGTCTGTCCAACCTCCGTTTCGTGTGCTTCGGGTGGAGTTTTTCGCGCGGCGGTGCGGAGTGTTTTGAGACAGTGGCCTTAGCCACACCCTTAACGGGGAAGTGAACCCCCGCCGTTCGGATTCACGATCGGCCGATCGACGGCTCGACGATCGGAAGCTTGACGAAGAACAAGCCAACTTGTGTTACTCGGGGGAGTGCCCCATTTCACTTGTATTAGACGGGTCGTAGAATAGCGCTGCCGCTGTCCAACCCCCCGCTATCGCCGGAGGTACTGGGAGGCTGTGGCCTTCGGTCCCCTGTCAAAGACCACCTGTGCCTGTCGGAAGCGGGCTGGATCACGGTTCGAGGCCACCCACAGGTTGTACGCCCGCTTCATCCGCTGGCGAGTGACTCGCTTGGGCTCGTCCGAGAGCCGGATCTTCATGCGGGCCTCGGATCGGTCGTCGACGTCGATCCCGTGTTTCGCACACCAGGCGACGAAGGCGCTGGTAGTCTCGTCGATCCCGCGCTCGGTGGCTTCCTCGGCCTTCGCGACTGTCTCGACGGCCCGTCGGTGAGACTCGCGGGCTCGTTCTACTGCGTCCAGGACGAGCTCGGCGACGTGGGAGTTTTTCAGCGAGACTTTTCCGTACGCCCGCTCCAGGAGATCGTCCATGCCGCGGAGCGCTCGATAGACGCTGTTCAGGTGCCGGTCGTTTTCCTCCGCGACGTCGGCCGGAGAGAGCTGGCCGCCGTCGGTTACGGCTGTCTCCAGAGTCTCCCACTGAACGGGCGAGAGCCCATCAGCCAGGTGTTTCACGACGATGCTTTCGCTCTCCTGGCGGATCCTGGTGAGATCGAGCGAGACGGGATCGGGGCCACGTTCGGCGACGTCGATGGGGAAATACGGATCCTCGAAGTAGGGGCCGTTTCCACGTTCCGGGGCGACGTCGAGGCCGGCGTTCGCGAGGACCGACCGGACGATGCGGTCGAGCTCTCGTTTCAGCTGAGTCAGATCCTCGTCGGAGACACCGATCTTGCCGTCGAACTGCGAGACCTGGAAGGACGCGCCGAGCTTCGGATGCCGAAGCGGGTGGTCATCCTCGAAGGAAAACGGGTGTCGGACGTAGTAGTGTTTAACCTCGACGGGCAGCTGGTGATCGGGAAACATCTCCTGGACGCGGCGCTGATCGAGGGTCACAGTGTGATAGAATCCCGGCAGCTCGTCGCCCTCGAAGGTCCGATCCTGCTGGACTATCTTTCGATACCCGGCACGATCGTTCTCCAGGAGGTGGCTCATACGGGCGATCGGGCCGTCGCGGGCGTGGACTGGCCCGCTCTCGTCTTTGTCGAGTCGGACGTATCGCTCGGCGTCCTGGACGTTCGAGAAGTCGTGCGGGTCCTGGAAGTAGTGGCGATTGATTCCAACCGCTCCAGCAGCGGCGCGAAGCAGGGGTTCGTAGCGGTGAAAGTCGATGTTCGCCCCTTTCGCACTGACGTTCACGCCGATCCCGAAGTGCTCGGGGACGCTGATTTTCTTTACAGATCCGTTCTTTTTCTCGGCGACCATCTCCGGCCACCGGGGGGCGATGTGGAAGTTCGCCTTCTGCTCGCCGATCGGATCCTGGTCGGGGTGTCGCTCGACGGCGATGCGGAACTCGCGGACGGTATCGAGATTCCAGTCGATCGCGGCGGGAAGGTGCTGGCGGTGATCGTCGGGATGGACGATCCCGGAGTCCTGGTAGTACAGCGTCGCGATCCATTCATCGCCGTCGTACGAGAACTGCTCGACGACCTTCCCGTCGCCGGCCTTCACCCGTGCATCGGCCGCGAAGAACGGTTTTAGCTGGTGCTCGTTGAAGAGATAATTCGCATGGAACTCGTGGCAAACGGGCACGATAGCCTTCATTCGCGATCGCCCCCGTCGGCGGCGAGCGATGGGCTGACGGTCAGATCCGAATTGTAGTAGACGGTATCGCGAACTCCGCCGTCACGATCGGACCAGATAACCTCGGTCGAGGTAGGTTCGGGATCGCGTCGAGGCCGGAACCGTTCGGGGAGATCGTCGCCGTCGAGATCGTCGGGACGAAACCCGATTTCTTTGAGCTGGTCGGCGCGATCGTTCAGGAGATCGTGGACGGCATCCCGGTTCCGAGTGCGCGTCTCGATCGCGCGAAACACGGCGAGCACTGCGGGCCGGTCGATCCCGCGGATCCGGGCGGGGATCAGCAGGTCTTTGACCTCGCCTGACTGGATGAGCTCTCGATTCAGGACGTGGGCGACGTTACTGACGAGCTCCTGGCCGAACTTGTCTTCTAGATCGGGGAACTCCAGGGGAGCGCTGCCGCTGCTCGACCGCACGTTCACTCACCACCGTCAGCAGCGAGCTCGGGCTTCGAGCCGAAGGGACCGACCTGTGTGTGGTCGTTGGGACAGGCTCGTATCGGTCTTCCCACGGGGTTCAGGCCCTCGATGTGGGTGTCCGCACCGCATTCACGGCAGGGAACGGTGCCGCCGTCGGCGACGATCTCCCGAACCACCTGGACGTCGGCCCGATCGCCGATGTGCTCGTCGCCGCGAAAGACGTCGCCGTGATCGGCGATCCGATAGGTGGTGCCGGTGGCGTCTTCGATAACGACCGAGTGATCGGATCGGGTGGCCCGGAGCTCGCGAACGCGCCCGGTGAGCAGCTGCCGGGCGGTGGTGACGAACTCGACGGCCACCTGGTCGTCGAGATCGAGATCGACGAAGGGATCGCCGACGTCGACGAGCTCGAGTGCTCCGTCTTCCTGGACGGCGGCCGGGGTGCTCATCGAAGACCACCTGCCTCGACGGCGGGATCGTCGAACAGCGGTTCTCCGGAGTCACCGCGGACGCCTCTCGGGGAGAGCCCGGCGTCTTCGGGGCCGTGTTCGTCGAGAAAGTGCAACCATCGCTGCTCGAAGGCGTCGAACTCGTGGCCGCAGAACGGGCAGGCGATCAGTCGAAAGTGTTTCTCGGATCGCTCGTAGGTCGCGATCTCGACGGAGCCCCGACGGGATTTGTCGGCGCTCATGAAGGAACCTCCGATTTCGACTCCCAATTTCGCCAGAGGGCGAGGGGGGCCGCCGAGTCGGTGGTTCGAATATGGTCAAACTGGGTGGTTTTAGGGAACCCTAAAAGGGCTGATCTCAGGTCTCTCGATGGGTTAAGAACCGGAAATCGGGGACGGCCCAGAAACGGGCAGTAAGTGTATGGGCCCTGACGGATTCGAACCATCGACCACGCGGTTATGAGCCGCGCGCTCTCACCAGACTGAGCTAAGGGCCCTCACGTCTCCTTACCCGCGCCCCTCTCTTGAGACTTACCTTCACGTGTTAGCAACCGACCGAATCCACGGATGGTTCTGCAAACGTAGATAGGGGAGAATGCGCCGCCTCCAGGGCTCGAACCTGGGACCCTCACGTTAACAGCGTGATGCTCTACCAACTGAGCTAAGGCGGCTCGCATCTTTCAGTACTTGGGAGATTTTGATATGGCTTTCGTTTTGGCCGTGGGTCCAGATCACCACCCGTGATCGGTTTCCCACCCGAGACCTATCGCTTCGACTCGACAGGATACACGATCCCGGCCATCAGTTTAGCATTAGACAAGACTAATTTAGCCATGGCGAAGAAATATTCGCAAGTGCTAAAGTACTTGGGCCAGAAGCGTGTGTATCGATGGGGCTCATCGCCAATCTGACGCTCGTCTTCCTCGCCGGGCTGGTGACGGCTATCGCGACCGGTCTCGGTGCCCTGCCCTTTTTCTTCACCGACGACATCAGCGACCGATGGAACGTCGTCCTCTGGGGGCTGGCTTCGGGAATTATGGTTTCGGCGTCGGTCTTCGGCCTCGTCAAGGAGGGACTCGCCGTCGGCACGCCGATGGATATCGCTCCGGGGGTCGTGGTGGGCGTGCTGTTGGTCGTCGTCAGCCATCGCGTCATCGACGGCCACGATTTCGACCCGAAGCAGTACGCGGCGGCCGACTACAAGAAACTCGTATTGATCCTCGGCATCCTGACCGTCCACAGTTTTCCGGAGGGGGTCGCAGTCGGCGTCTCCTTCGCGGACCTCAACCTCGGGATGGGTCCCTCCGTTCTCGGGTTCACCGTCCCGATCCTCGCTATCTTCATGACCGTCGCTATCTCCATCCACAACGTTCCGGAGGGGACCGCTATTTCCATTCCCCTCCGGGCGATGGGCGTCTCGAAGTGGCGTATGGTGTGGTGGTCCGTCTTCTCCAGTCTCCCCCAGCCGATCGGGGCGGTGCTGGCGTTCGCCTTCGTCCGGTACGCCCGGGAGTTCCTCCCGTTCGGGTTCGGGTTCGCCGCCGGAGCCATGGTCTATCTGGTCGTGACCGAGTTCCTCCCGGAGGCCCTCGAGGCAGGGGAGAACCTCCCGATGGGTGGGAAACGAGAGCTCACTGGCGGCGTCGTGATCGGTGTGCTGTTGATGGCTCCACTCGCGTTGATCTGATCCGGCCGGCCCGCTCATCGACATGTTTTCCACGCCGCCACCGAAATAGCGGGATATGACTGGTGGGGACCGATTCGACGAGGTCGTCTCGGCGGTCCGCGAACGGGTGGACCCCGCCGAGGAGGAGCGCCGTCGACTCCAGCGCACCGCGGCGACCCTCGTCGCCGAGGCCGAGGCGGTGATCGACGACCTCGACGTCGACGCCGACGTCCTCCAGGTCGGATCGACCGCCCGCGAGACGTGGGTGAGCGGCGACCGCGACATCGACATCTTCGTGCGATTCGACACGTCCCTCACGAGGGCCGAACTCGAGCGGTACGGACTACAGGTGGGCAATCGCGTCCTGCCCGACGGTCGCGAGGAGTACGCCGAACATCCGTACGTCTCCGGCCAGCGAGACGGATTCGACGTCGACCTCGTCCCCTGTTATCGGGTCGACGCCGCCACTGAGATCCGCTCGTCCGTCGACAGGACGCCGTTCCACGATCGGTATCTCAGCGCACGGCTCACCCCGAAAACGGCCGGCGACGTTCGCCTGTTCAAGCAGTTCCTCAAGGGAATCCGGGCGTACGGCTCTGACCTCAAGACCCGTGGGTTCTCGGGCTACCTGACTGAGCTACTCGTACTCGAATACGGTGGCTTCGAGGCCGTTCTCGACGCCGCGTCGGCCTGGCAGCCACCCGTTCGACTCGATCCCGAAGAGCACGGGTCGACGACCTTCGACGACCCGCTCGTCGTCATCGATCCGACCGACCCCGACCGGAACGTCGCTGCCGTCGTCGACGCGAAGAACGTCGCGCGGCTCCAGCATTACGCTCGCGAGTTCCTCGCGGAACCGTCGGTGGATCGGTGCTTCCCGGACGATTTCGATCCGCTCACCGAGGCGGACATTCGAAACCATCTCGAACGTCGGGCTACGACGCCACTCGCCATTCGCTTCGATCCGCCGGACGTCGTGGACGACCAGCTCTACCCCCAGCTTCGTCGGTCGCTTCAGGGTCTCAGAACGGGGCTCGAACAGCAGGGTTTCGAGATCCTCCGGAGTACAGTCTTCGCCGATCGAACGGCGGTCCTGTTCCTCGAACTCACGGTCGCCACTCGTCCCGACGTGGAACGTCACGAGGGGCCGCCGGTACACGTGGAAGAACACGCACGGGGATTCCTGGAGAAATACGCCGATTCGGCCGTCTATGGACCGTTCATCGACGGCGACCGCTACGTCGTCGAACGCGAACGGTCGATCACCGCTGCTCGGGAGTTCGTCGAGACGGGATTGCTGGACGTCGCCCTCGGTGCACAGGTCGAGACGGCGCTGGAGGACGGCTACGACGTTCTGGAGGGGGCGGCGGTGACGGCGCTCGTACCGGAATTCGGCGGCGCGCTCGCTCGTTACTTCGAGCCGATGCCCTGACGTTCGGCCTGGACATCTTCGAACAGTGACTCGACGTCCGACTGGATTGGCTCCTCCGGTGTCGACGCACTCCGGCCTTCGAACACCTCGTGAACCGCTCCGACGCCTTCTGCCAGGGTATCGAGACCGTATCCGCCCTCGAGGATGAACCCGAGGTCCGAATCGGTGGCATTGGCGGTTTCGCGCACCCGTCTGGTGAGCAGTCTGAAGCCGCCGGTGGTCACGTGCATCCGGGAGATCGGATCGTGTCGATGGGCGTCGAACCCGGCGCTCACGAGTAACAGATCCGGATCGAAGGATTCGATGGCCGGACCGACGACGTCAGTGAGGGTCGCGTCGTACTCCGGGTTCCCGGAGCCAGCAGGCAGGGGGACGTTGAGCGTCGTTCCAGCGCCGTCTCCCTCGCCCATCTCGTCGATGTCGCCGGTGCCCGGGTAGAGGCCATCCTCGTGGATCGACGCGTAGAACACGTCGTCACGCTCGTAGAACATGTCCTGGGTTCCGTTGCCGTGGTGGACGTCCCAGTCGAGGATCGCGACGCGGTCTGCCCCTCGGGTATCGATGGCGTACTGGGCTGCGATACCGGCGTTGTTGAAGAAACAGAACCCCATCGCGTCGTCGGGCGTCGCGTGGTGGCCTGGCGGTCGGCCGAGGGCGAAAGGGGTTTCGTGGCCGCTCGCGCCCTCGAGGGCGACCGCTGCCGCCCAGATAGCGATACCGGCACTCGCCAGTGCGGCGTCCCAGGTCGTCTCGGTCGCGGCCGTGTCGGGGTCCCAGTTGCCTCCCCCACCTTCGATGAAGGCCCGCAGTTCGTCGACGTAGTCGTGTGTGTGGACGGCTTCGACGTGCTCTACGGGTGCCGGTTCCGGAGCCACGTACTCGACGCTCTCGAGCCCGTCGAGGTGTTCACGGATCGCTCGAAGGCGATCCGGGTTCTCGGGATGACGGGGCCCTGGGTCGTGTTCGAGGCAGGTTTCGCTGAAGCCGAATCTCATTCCACGAGTCGGAGATAGGTCTGGATATCTTCTGCCTGGATGGTCCGACGACCGGCGTGTTCCGCGAGCACTCGGGCACCATCGGCGACGTCGGCCGCCCACTCCTCGAGGATGGCGGCCAGCGCTACCCGGGCGTCCGCGGCGACGCGGAACTCCGGTGGGATGTCGAGTCTCGCGATCCGGTCGACCGGTGCCACTGGGAGGGTGACCGATTCGTCGCCCGTCGCGCTCGACGAGAAGTCCTCGACCATCAGCGTCTTCCGACCGTCGGCCCGTGCCCCTTCGGCCGCCTCGGCCGCCAGCGACGCTCCCCGTTCCTGTATCCGCCGTGCGAGCTCCTCCGCTGCGTCCTTGCTCACCCGCAGGTCTCCTGCTTGTCGTCGAATGAGCGTATCGACCGGAGCGACAGGAAGCTCGACACTCATACCCAAATGCGGGACGGTTGCACGCTTAATTGTTTCCGTTGCGCTGGCAGGACTGGGTGGGGGGGGGGGTGTACGCACCTACTCGAAGGAGGCGTCCGCGATGCGCCCACCGTCGAGCGTCCCCGTCACCGTGACCTCCTCACCGAGTTCGACGTCGACTGGCGACTCGACCGTGACGGTACGTTCGCCATCGTCGAGGATGATCGGATCGCCTGCCTGGACGACGACGCCGGTGAATTCCACGGTCTCCCCCTCGTTGCCGATATCGCTCGGTGGGCTACTCTTGGCGGATTCGTCCCCGTCGGATGTCGACCGCGCACCGGCGCCACCGGCATCGTCGCTCTGCCCGGCATCGCCGCCACCGCCGTCCGAATCGGCGAAGGCATCGAGTCCGCCCCCGTCACTGCTCGATTCTTCGTCGGTCGTGGCACCGTCTTCGAGGGGGATGACCGTCGACCGCCAGTTGGCCGAGGCCTCGATGTCGTCCTGCCAGCCGTCCTGGATCTGGACGTCGACGAAGAGGACCTCGTCGCCGGGCCCCAGGTCGATGTCCGCCTTCTCGCCCCACAGCGCGACCCGGATGTCGCCCGTCTCGTCCTGCAGACGGACGTTCCGCACCTGTCCCTCCGAGCCGTCGTCCCGGTCGAAGGTCCGTTTCGGGTCGGCCGAGCGGACGACGCCCGCGATGTCGGCCGTGTCGTCGATCTCGAGCGTCTCGATGGGGGTCGCTTCGGGTTCGAAACGGACGTCCTCGTCCGTCGCCGTGATGTCACCGTGCTCGCCGACGTGGAGTTCGAGCGAGCCGTCGCGTTCCCGCACGTATCCATCGACGATCTCGACGACGTCGTGAACGTCGAACGTCTCGACCAGGTCCGCCTGCTCGTCCCAGAGCGTGACCCGGACCCGCCCGGTTCCGTCGCCGATCAGGAGGTTCGCGACCCGCCCTTCGGAGCCGTCGTCTCGATCGAAGGTGCGGACCGGTTCCGTCCCGAGCACCTCCGCGACGAGTGTCACGTCGGAGATGCCGAGCGACAGATCGTCGATCTGGTACTCGTCCTGTATCGCCACGTCGACGTCGGTGTCCTCGTCGACCTCGACCTGTGAGACGCTGACCTCCACGCCGCTGTACCCCGAGCGGGGATGGCCCTTGACTCGGAGGACGTCGCCGACCTCGAGTTCGTCGACTGCGGCCTGGGCCTGTTCGTCCCAGAACGTGGCCCTGATCTGTCCCGTCTCGTCGGCGACCTCCACGTTGACCACTCGTCCCTCGGGGTCCTCCTCGTCGTCGCGGTCGAAGGTCCGGAGGTCGCCGATGCCGGTCACCTTCGCGACGAACTTCACCTCCTCCATGCCCGCGTCCACGTCGGCGACCCCTTCGACCTCGCCCTCGTCCAGTTCGTGGGCGATGAGCATCGCTGCGGTCTCCTCGTCGGCCAGCCCACCCATCTGTTCGACTTTCGACTCGACGGCCTCCCGGAACTCCTCGAGGGAGACGTCGGCGTCGAGGTCCTCGTAGATATCCTCGATATCGCCCATCTGTATATGCCTACACTGACCCGGTATCGGTCTTGAACCTTGTCGTTCACCCGGGAATCTCGTTCCCCGGTATCGGCGGACCGACCCCGGTTAGCTCGTGGTCGTCTCCAGCGGTATCGAGGCGACTTCCCTGACGTCTCCACCGTCACGTCCGTGTGCGACGACGACCCGGTCCGGATGCCCGCCACGGAACCGGGCGGTCACCTCGTAGTCGATGGCGGTGATGCACTCGATGCAGGCCTCGTCTTCGGCTCGCTCCTCGACCGATCGGACCGTGACGTGGAGTTCGCTCTCGGCTTCGTCGTGGACGATGGTGTCCAGTTTGGCCACGTAGCAGCCGTTATTCCCGATGATGGTCTCCTCGACGACCACGGTCGCGTCGACGATCGACGCCGTCGCGGCGGTCTCGTCGCCACTCGCACACTGCACGTCGAGGACGTCGATTTCGGCCCCCTCGTACTTCGGCCCATTCGGTGGTCGTTCGCTGGTCGTGGTGGGCTCCGTCGTCGTGGTCTCGTCGGTCGGGGAACCGGGGCTGGCACATCCTGCGAGTGGAAGGAGGGCGGTGACGGTCGCGAGGACCTGTCTGCGCTGCATATCCATCCTACGGTGGCCATCCCGATAGTGGTTCTGTAGAGTACCATCGCTCTTTGAGATATCGGCGCCAATCGTAACCGCTTTACATCGGCGCGGAGTAGCGAAAGTGAGTCCTGATAGGGTAGTGGACTATCCTCTTGGCTTGCGGAGCCAGGGACCGGAGTTCAAATCTCCGTCAGGACGCTTCCTTTCAGCCACAACACGACGAGCGAAGCGAGGAGTGTCGCTGAAAGGAAGCGTCGAGAGATTTGAGCAGACAAGTCGCAGCCCGGGAAGCGACCGAAGGGAGCGACCCGGACCGTCTTGGCGAGTTCAAATCTCCGTCAGGACGTCATTCTCTCAGCGTCACGCGGCGAGCGGCTGCCACGCGCTCGCCGCGTGGTCGAATGCCGTCCTGACGTGCCCCCAGTCGCTTCGCTCCTGGGGACTCCGTCAGGACGTTTTGCTCAAATCTGGAAAACCATCTTTCGAACCGAATCCTTCTCCGACGACCGTCCCCTCAGTCCACGAACTCGACGCCGGAGAACTCGAAGCGGGCACCACCCCAGTCGCTCTCGGTCACGCTGACCGACCAGCCGTGGGCCCCGGCTATCTCCCGGACGATGCTCAAACCGAGGCCGCTCCCCCCGTCGCTGGTGGAGTACCCGTACTCGAACACGTCATCGTGGTCCGACGATGGAATCCCGGGGCCGTCATCTGCCACGTAGAACCCATCGGGTGTCTCGCCGACCACGATTCGCAACTCGCCCGAGGAATGTTCGACCGAATTTCTGAACAGGTTCTCGAAGACGTGCTGGAGACGACTCTCGTCGGCGAAGATGGTCCGGTCGGTCCGCAGGTCCAGGGTGGCGTTGCTGGTCTCCACGTTCTGCCAGCACGCTTCCGTGAGGCTGGCCAACGCGACGGGACCTCGCTCTTCTTCGGCGACGTGCTGGCCCTCTTTGGCCCACGTGAGGACGTCCTCTACCATCTCCGTCATCCGGTCGAGTGCGTCTGCCGCCACGGCGAGGTCGTCGCTCTCGTACTCCTCTCTGGCGAGGTCGACACGCCCTTCCGCGACGGTGATCGGGTTCCGAATGTCGTGCGAGAGGACGTTCACGACGGTGTCGAGTCGTTCGTTCTCGTGTCGAAGTCGTTCGCGCTGGGATCGTAACGATTCGGCGTGGTTCAGTCGCCGGAGGGCCTCCATGGCGTGCCCGACGAGTAACTCCGCGAGTTCGCGGTCCGTCTCGTCGAACGCCCCGGCGCTTCTGGAGACGGTCTGGAAGGTCCCGACGTCGCCCATGGGGACGGTCAGTGCCGAGCGGTAGTCGCTGTCGGCGGGGGTGAGGTCACTCTCGGAGAGATCGGCCACCAGTATCGTCTCTCCCAGTTTGTACGCCCGGGTCGCGAGCGTGTCCTCCTCCAGCGGCGTTCGGGAGTAGTAGCCATCGGTTTCTCGGTCGAGCGACCAGGCACGCTGGACCAGTGCGCCATCTTCGTGGACGTCGATGGCGATCAGTGCGAAATCGAGGATGTCCTCGGCGGCGTCGATGGTGGCTTCGTACACCTCGCCGGTTGTCTCGGCGCTCTCGAGCTCGGTCGCCGCCTCGTGCAGGGCCGCCATCGCTCGTTCCCGGTTCACCCGGTCCGAGACGTCGATGTAGACGGAGTACGTGTCCAGTTCGTGTTCGTCGGAGAGTCTGATCGTCCGCAACACGAAATCTCGCAGTCCGTCGGTCGCCAGCCGCTGTACCTCCCGATCGATCAGGTCGCGCTCCCGTAGCCGCCGGTCGAGGGAACTCGCCTCCTCGCGTTGCTCGGCGGGGACGATGAGATGGTTGAGCGACTGGCCCACGACCTCGGTCTGGTCGTACCCGAAGACGGTCTCGAACGTCGAGTTGACGTCCTGGACGATGGGTTCGTCGTCCACGTAGCTCAAGGCGACGACCGACGCGGGGAAGGACTCGAACAGCGAGGCGAAGCGTTCGCGTTCCCGCTGCAGTGCCCTGGTTCGTTCTCGTTGTTCGGTGATGTCCTCGTAGACCCAGTAGAGGTCCGGGCCGGTTGCGCCGGGTATCGGGATGTTCCGGAGCTGGAAATCCTGGATGCCGTCTGCGGTCACTCGCTGGATCTTCTGGTCGATCAGTTCGTCTCGGCGGGACCGCTCGTCGATGTCGCGTGCCTCGTCCTGTCTGTCGACCGGGACGATCACCTCGTTCGCGGACCGGCCACGGACCGTCGCGGCGTCGTACCCGAAGACGGTCTCGAAAGCGGGATTCACCGCCTCGAGTATCGGCTCCCCCTCGTCGAAAGTCACGGCGACGGTGGGCTCCGGGAATCGATCGAACAGCTGTTTGTACTGCAGTTCGCTCTCGATCCGATGGATGGCATGCCCGATGTCGTCGCCCAGCTCGACGAGGAGGTCCCGCTCCGCCGCATCGAAGGCGCCCTCCTCGTTCGTGTACACGTTCAGGACGCCGTACACTGTATCCTCGAAGTGGATCGGGACCGCCGCACTCGCCCGAAATCCCCGCTCCAGTGCCGCGTCGCGCCAGGGTTCGAAGGAGGGATCGTCCGGGATCGACTGGGTGACCACCAGCTCCCGCGCATCGATGGCCCGTGCGGTCGGCCCCGCTGCCGTACCGCCATCGAGGGTGATATCGATCGCCTCCAGATACCCAGCACCGGTGCCAGCACTGACGCGAGCGGTCACGACCCCGGCATCGTCGTCAGGCTCACCGATCCAGACGAACGCGTAGGGTCGGGCCTCGCTGAGGATATCGACGACGCTCGATTCGAGCTCTCGTCTCGACCGGGATCGAATCAACGCCTGGTTGACATCCCTGATGACCCGCCGGATCCGATCGAGGGTGTACGCCCGCTTCGTCGATCGATACTGACCGATGGCGTTGGTTATCCGGTTGGCGAGCAGCGCGTACTGGCCGGTCCCGGTCTCCTTCTGGAGGTAGTCAGTGACCCCGGCCGCGATGGCCTCACTCGCGACGTCTTCGGAACCCTTCCCCGTGTATATGATGAACGGGAGGTCGGGGTGAACGTCGCGCACCCGTTCGAGGAATTCGATCCCACCCATACCGGGCATCTCGACGTCGGAGACGACGCAGTCGACCTCAGCTACGATATCCAACCCCGCGCTCGCGTTCCCGGCAGTCTTCACCTCGATTCGGTCGTCTTCGCGTTCGAGATAGGATGCTACCAGGTCGGCGACGTCCTGATCGTCGTCCACGTGGAGGACGCGGATCGGGGCACGCTCGCCACTCATCTCTTACGGATATGTGACACCCTTACAAAATTGTTCTGAGAATTCGGGACCGCTACCCCTCGAACTCCGCGGAGTTATCCTGTGGGTCGTAGCCCAGTACCTCGCGGGCGCGCTCGATGGAGTAGTACTTCCGGTCGTTGTCGGAGATTCCGTAGACGATTTCGTAGTCGTACTCCGCCTCGAGCGTTCGGTCGAAGAGATGTGCGCAGTCTCGGTGGGACAGCCACATCGCCTGGCCGCGTTCGTAGTCTTTCGGGGGGTGTCCCTTTGTCAGGTTCCCGATGCGGACGTTTACGACGGAGATACCGTACTCGTCGTGGTAGTAGCGCCCCAGTACCTCGCCGGTGGCTTTGCTGACGCCATAGAGGTTCCCGGGCCGTGGGAGCTCCTCGCCGTCGAGCAGGAAATCGTCGTGGGGCCGGTAGAGGTCGGGCCGGCGGCCCGTCTCGTAGTGACGGACGGCGTGATTCGAGGAGGCGAACGCGAGTTTCTCGACGCCGGCCTCGATCGCGGCCTCGTAGATCGTCTGCGTTCCGTCGATGTTGTTCGTCAGCACACTGTCCCAGGGCGCGTCGGGGCGGGGGTCGCCGGCGAGGTGGATGACCGCACCGATACCCTCCATGGCCTCGCGGATCGCCGCATCGTCGGTGACGTCCGCGACGACGAACTCGTGGTCGTGCTCCGCGACCGGGGGCTCGCGATCGAGGAGCCGCCACTCGTAGTCGTCACCGATGCCGGCGAGGATCGCCTGCCCAACTCGGCCCGAAGCACCGGTCAGGAGAACCGGATCGTCCATTCAGTCCACTCAAGGACGACCGGTAATACGTAGCTTGCGGTTCCCACGACCCCGATAGGCAGCCGTCGTCCGGCGGTCGACTGGTCGAAGTTCCAACGGCAAACGTCATATGTGGGCCGACGCAATTCGCACGGGACGAATGCTCGGGGACATCATCGACCGCGTCGACGGAAACAAGCGGACGCTCAAGCTGTACAACGTGGACGTGGACGACCGCATACTCCGCGATATCGCCGCCTTCTTCGAGCCACAACTGGTGGATCTCCGACGGGCGAGTACCGACGACGGATTCCCCCGCAACTTCGCCGTCCTCCACGACGACGCCGAGTTCCTCGGGGCGGCAGGGATCGAGACGCTCGCTGGATACCTCTCGCCGGAGACCGGGTTGCAGACGAAACGCCTCGACCAGATCGAGTACCCTGACATCCTCACACACGTCGACGACACCACGTTCACCGGGTACGGGAAACGGCGGATGATGATCGCCTCGCGGGAGATAGAGGATCGCGCGTGGCGAACGCAGTCCGGGAGCCTGCACGCGGGCTTCCAGCAGCTTTCCACGGTGCTGACACAGACGGAGACGTATCGTCGCCTCGCGAGTAGCGGGATCGACGTCCACGTCTACGGACAGCCCGACCGATCGGTATCCGATGTACAGGTCGGAACCGTCCACGCGAGTCCCACGGACGAGATCGGTTCGTCGTGGTTCGTGGTCTTCGATGGGGATGACGAGGACCTCATGAAGGCCGCCCTGCTCGCCCAGGCAGTCGGTGACGACGTGTTCTCGGGCTTCTGGACCGAAGACCCGTCGCTCGTCGATGACATCCTCACATACCTCGAGAGAACGTATCCTGCCTGAGTGGGCGAGCCGTGTCCGCTGGTTGCAATGCTGGTACTTTTTGTATCCTCGCCCGAAGGGGTCGACGATGAGCGAACCACGCCACTTCCAGTTGCACCCCGACTACACCGACGACGACGGAAATTTCTATGCGGTCGACACGAGCGGCACTTTCTATCTCCTCGCCGATTCCGTACTCGGGGACGACCGAATCGATGCACGGGAACTTAGCGACGGGATGCGGATGCTCACGATCGAAGACGTCTCCATCGTGGACGACATTGTCCTCTCCGAGAATCTCGGTCCCGACGAGGTTCCCATCGTCGACGGCTTCTGACCGTGCCGGGTGGCATCGGAATCGGCAATGGCACGGTATTTCACGCTTCGAACCAAACTGCACTCAATCGATGAACGCACTCGACTCCGTCGGCCGGTCGGTGTCCGCGCTCCGTGGTGACGGACGCGGCCGGGTGTTGCTCGCGGTGGCGTCGGGATGGGGACTGCTCGTCGGGACGCGGATGAGTTATCCCGTCTTGTTGCCGTACATTCGGGAGGCCTACGGGCTCTCGCTCTCCATCGCGGGCTTGCTCGTGACCACGATCTGGCTGGGGTCCGCGCTGGGGCAGTTGCCGGGTGGCATCCTCGCGGATCGGTACAACGAGCGGTACATCATGACCGTCGCGCTGCTGGTCGTCGCCCTCGCGTTGTCCATCGTCGTCCTGACGGGAAGCCCCATCGTCGTCTTCCTGGCGACCGGACTGGTCGGGCTCGGTCTCTCGCTGTATCCCATCGCACGCATCACGGTCCTCACGGAAATCTACCCGGAGAACATCGGGAGCGCACTCGGGGTAACGATGGCGACGGGTGACATCGGACAGACGGTCTTCCCGCCCCTCGTCGGTCTGCTCGCAGCGGCCGTCGCCTGGCAACTCGGTCTGGGGATGTTCGTCCCGCTGTTCGTGTTCCTCGCCGCGGTCATCTGGGTCGTCGTTCCCGACCGCGAGTCGACCGATGACTCGGGGTTCTCGGTGGAGACGGCCCGCCAGGTCCTCGCCGAACTCCGGACGACGTCGATGGCACTGGTCACTGTCGTCCTCTTCGTCTACATCCTCGTCTGGCAGTCGTTCACCGGGTTCTACCCGACCTACCTCGTCGAGGTGAAGGGGCTCTCGCCCTCCGTCGCCGGGACCGTGTTCGCGCTGTTCTTCGGCGTCGGCGTCGTGGTGAAACCCGTCTCGGGGGCGGCCTACGACCGCATCGGGATGCGTGGCTCGCTTCTCGCGGTGCTCGTCGGGCCGGTCTTTGGTCTGGGGGCGCTGCCGTTCATCGAGGGGTTCTGGATCATCGTCGGCGTCACCGCACTCGTCAGCACGATGCTCGGGTCGGGGGCCATCACCCAATCGTATCTCGCCGATACGATACCGGCAGATATCCGGGGTACTGGCCTGGGTGTCGTCAGGACGACGGCGGCGACGCTCGGGTCCGCTGGGCCGGTCCTGTTCGGCATCCTGGCCGACCGCGGCTTCTTCGACGAGGGCTACCTCGTTCTCGCCGCGCTGATGGTCCTCATTATCGTTTTCACGCTCAAAATGCCCCGTACGTAGGCCTCTCGACGGGCGACTGTCTTCGGGTAACCCTGGTGAGCCGCGGGTATCCCCGAGGGACGGGCCCTATCACGAGAGCGATTTCGGGTGGAGTTTCCCCCGGGATTTCTCCCCGTTTCCACGGTTTGGAGAGTCACCGATGCACATAAGTCATATCGGGATAATTCGATATATATGTCACTACTCGACCGCTTGCTCGGGACGGATACCGAGGAGAATGAGGAATCGAGTTGCTGTGGTGAGATGACGATCGAAGAAATCGAATCCGAGGATTGACCTCCGATGGGCGACACTCCAGACGCGCTCGATCGGAGCGAGAGCGAATCGGCCAGTGGCACACTCGACAGGGCGACCGGTGGGGCCTGTTGTGAGGGTCAGTTACCGGCCAACAGGGTGGCCTCGGACGAGATCATCGAGGCCGAACAGACGGTGTTCAAGGCGCTGGCGAACGAGAAACGACTTCGCATCATCGAGGCGCTTCGTGATGGCGAACTCTGTGTCTGCGACCTCGAGGCGGTGCTGGACGTTCCCCAGTCGACGGTGGCCTCCCACCTCGCTCGGCTCAGGGAGGCGGGTATCGTCGGTACCCGAAAGGACGGGAAGTGGACTCACTACCGCATCACGGATACGTTGACCCTCCAGATGCTCGATCTCGCCGCCGCACTCGGTGACGGCGAATGATCCCGTCGGGGTACGAGACTGCGCTGCTGGATTCCTGGGCGTACTTCGTCCACCTGGCGGTGATCCTCACGCCGCTGTTCATCGGCGCCTCGTTCCTCGTAGGCCTCGCCCAGGAGTATCTCCCGCCGGAGCGCGTCGAGGCGATGCTCCGCTCCCGGGACCACGGGAGTGGGAACGTTCTCGCGGCGGGCCTCGGCGCCGTGACGCCGTTCTGCTCCTGCTCGACGGTGCCCGTCCTGGCCGGGTTGCTGGGCGCTGGCGCTCCGCTCGGACTGGCGTTCTCGTTCCTGCTCGCCTCGCCCATCGTCAACTGGATCGCGGTGTTCCTGCTGTTCGGCCTGTTCGGGCCGACCGTGACCCTCGTCTACGTCCTCACCGCACTGCTCGCGGCGGTCGTCGGTGGGCTGGTTATCGGCACGCTCGACCTCGAACGGTACGTCAAGGACGTCCGGATCACGACTGGCAGCCGGGAGATCACGACCGATGGTGGCACCACGGAGTGTGCCTGTTCTGGCTCACCGGCCAGCACTCACGCGGAACGGGTCACCGCTGCCGGCCGTGGCGCGCTCTCCTTTTTCTGGGACACGCTTCCCTACATCGTCGTCGGCATCGCGATCGGTGCCCTCATCCACGGCGCCGTCCCCGAATCGGTTCTCCTGCGGATCGCCGGACCCGAGAATCCGCTCGCGACGCCACTCGCCGCGCTCGCGGGTGCGCCGCTGTACGTCAGTATCAGCGGGATGCTCCCCATCGCTCACTCGTTGGCCGAACAGGGTATTCCCATCGGCACCGTTATGGCGTTCGTGATCGGTGGTGCCGGAATCAGTATCCCGAACCTGATCCTGTTGAACAAACTCTTCGACCGTCGACTGCTCGGCATCTACGCGGCCACCGTCGTCGCCATCGGCATCGCCGTCGGCGTCCTGTTCAACATGGTCCTCGTTGGTGTACTCTGAGTCGGGGTCGCCCTGATGGCGCGGTCATCCACTGTCGGGACCACGTCGATCAGTGGGGCCGTCTTTAACTTGACGTGTCACGAACAATACGTATAGTGCCAGGGCCTCCCCTCGGGAATGTCGGCATCGATGCTGCACGTGGTCGTCCTTGGAGCAGGATTCGCGGCTCAACCCGTGGTCGGACCGATCGTGGAGTGGCCCGTGGTCGGATCGATCGGGGAGATACCCGCCGGCGGATCGATCCACGAGGACGTCGTCGACCACCGACCGTCCTCGGCCAGGCCGGCTCGGACCGCGAACGACGGAACGAACCACGACCCATGATCGTTGCACCGAACAGGGGGTGTCGGCCCTCGTGATCACTTCGAGCGAAACGCGACCGTCTCTGGCGAATCGGATCGCTCGCCGCATCGGCGGCCTCGTCAACCACGACCACGTCGTCGTCCGCTTTCTCTCGCTGTGGACGCTGTGTTTCGTGCTGTTCCTCCTGGCCTGGACCGTTTCGTATTTGTTCCTGCCGGAGGCGTTGCTCCGCCGCACGGGGGGCCCGGGACCCACGTCGCGAACCGCCGAGACGGTCGGCCGGGAGTTCGTCTCCTTATTCGCCTGGAATCTCGGATTCAGCCTGCTCGTCGTCGCCGCGAACGCGTTCCGGTCGATTCGGACGCCCCTCGGGTATCTGGTCGTTCTCGTGATGTGGATGCAGGGAGCGGTGATCTGGGGCACGAACTCGCTGACCGTCCAGACCGGCCGACTGGCACCCTCGCTGTCGGTGATCTTGGGCCGGAGTGGGGTATACGAACTCAGTGCACTGGTCGCCATCGCGGTGGCGACCCGTGGAGTGATGCTCTGGCACCAGGAATCCGGTCCACGGTGGCGCGAGGAGTTCGAACGGGTGCGGGGACCGGGCGACTGGAGCATCTCCAGGGGCGAGATAGCCGTACTCGTCGCCGGTGTCACGGTGCTGGCGCTGGCGAACTATCGGGAGGCGGCAATGGTCGTGGCTACGGGGTGACGCCCGAGCCGTTCGACACGCGTTCCGTCGATACTGGCCTGTGATCTGATGCGTCGGGGTAGCACGCTGAATAGGTCGTGGGGTGCCTCGGTGGCCTTCCATCCAACCCGTGCAGACCAACCCGACTTGTCGCGTCTGACGATTGGTGGGGTGGGAGGTGGGTGACACAGACTCATTGTCCGTACGGTCAATTGGCGAGTTCGCCGTGCTACCCCGTCCGTTCTTTTCACGATTTGGATCCTCTTCGTTTTCCGTCGACACGGGCATCGGATTTGTATCGGTCATTTGGGACTCGCGTGGTCTGGCCCTTTTCGAGTGACCACTACTGGCATCGGGAACTGGTCGATCCCGGAACCCCATCTGGAGCGAATATGTCCTATCGTTGGCAGTCACTATCGCCGCATAAATGCGTATCAGATAGCAGTATAACGGTCTCCGTGTTACTTAATTTCACTACTACAAATTTACAATATACAATTTAATGACACATGGATTACTGGCAAAAACCTCTACGAAAGCTGCAATAATAAGTGTGATTGCAGTCGATACTATATTATATTGTAGAAAATACAGATACTATGGGGCTTTTTCAGATAATACCGCAATTTAGAAAAACACCCATCTTTGACCTACTAGGCAAGATAATTATACAAACGAACAATCTTACGTCTCCTGACAATCAAAAGAATGCTGTCAATTCAACTACGACTTACCGGTAACCTATCGAAGAAGTAATTTTTCTGGCTGGTGGCGAAAAGGTCGTCGTGTCGCCGGTGTTGGCAGTCGTCGCCGACCGCCACGCGATCTATTCCACCCTACAGGACGGCCTTGTACGCTTCGAGGGTTTCCTCGATGTCCGCCTGGGTGTGGGCAGCACTGACGAACTGGGATTCGAACTGGTTGGCGGTGAGGAAGACGCCTTCGTCGAGCATCTCCTGCCAGAAGAGCCGTTCCCAGCGATCGGTGGCGGCGGCATCGACGTCCGCCCCGTTCTTCGGGCAGTACTCGTAGCGGTCGCAGGCCTCGTCCTGGCGACAGCCACCGGCACACCCTTCGCTCTGGGGACCGCCCCGTCGGGTGAAGATGATCTTGAACATGCTGTCGCGGCCCGCGACGGTGTAACTGGGCGCGCGGTCGGCGACGAGGTCGGCCAGGCCCTCGCGAAGCATGGTCCCGAGTTCCTCGACGTGCTCGTAGACGTTCTCCTCGGCAGCGTAGCGCAGCGTCTCCAGGCCGGCGGTCATGGTGACGGGATGGCCGGAGAATGTGCCGGATTGGAAGACGTCGCCCGAGGGCGTGAACTGCTCTACGTATTCGGTCTTGCCGCCGATAGCGCCGATGGGGAAGCCACCGCCGATGACCTTGCCGAAGGTGGTGAGATCGGGTTCGACGTCGAAGACGCCCTGGGCGCCCTGGAGACCGCCGACGCGAAAGCCAGTGATGACCTCGTCGAAGACGAGGAGGGCGCCGTACTCGTCGGTGAGCGAGCGGAGCGTCTGGTGGTAGCCGTCGATGGGGTGGACGATACCGTGGTTGCCGAGGATGGGTTCGGTGAGGACGGCGGCGATGTCCTCGCCTTGATCCTCGAAGACGGCAGTGATGGCTTCCTCGTCGTTGAAGGGGACGGGGATGGTGTGCTCGGCGAACGAATCGGGAATGCCGGGTGAGGATGGCTCGGCACCGTCGGGATCGCCGTCGACGAGGGTCCCCTCCTGGGCGCCGTGATAGCTGCCCTGCATGATGACGACTTTGTCGCGGCCGGTGATTCCGCGGGCCAGTCGCATGGCGGAGACGGTGGCCTCGGTACCGGAGTTGACGAACCGGAGCATCTCCACCGAGGGAACGTGGCGCACGATGAACTCGGCGAGTTCGACTTCGACTTCGGTGGGTGCGCCGTACATAGTGCCGTCGCTGACCTGGGACTGGATGGCGGCGACGACGCGGTCGGGGAGGGTGTGGCCGAGGAGGAGCGGGCCGTAACCCATGACGTAGTCGAGGTACTTGTTGCCGTCGGCGTCGATGACGTGGGCGCCGTCGCCGCGTTTGACGAAGAAGGGATACGGCTTGGTGGCGCGGACGGACGAGTTGACGCCGCCGGCGAGGACGTCGAGAGCCCGGTCGTAGAGTGCACGGGAGCGTTCGCGGGACATAGCGAGTGCTTCGACCCCGGATGAAAAATAGATGGCGAATTTTCCCGGGCCCGATTTACACGGCGGTCCAGGACGGCAGTGCCACTGTTGATTTATCCGGTGGTATTTTGCCGATCGACGAGTGGATTCGCTGCATGGCCGAAGACGCGTACGCCACAACGGTACATCCTCAATATCGAGATCTCGACCCGCAAGGGCACGTCAATCAAGCGGTGTATTTTAGCTGGCTTGAACAGGCACGAACGAATTATTGGGCCGAGGTGGTCGGCGAGCGACATGATCTTGCGCCGCTCGCGGTCAAACGACAAGAAATCGAGTATATCGCGCCAGTCACACTAGAGGACTCCGTGACTGTCGCCCAGCGAATAACCGATATTGGCACGACCAGTTTTGACATCGCCTACGAGATACGGACCGACGATGGACGGGTTGCCACGGCAGAAGTCGTTCTCGTGGCTATTGACCGGGAGACTGGTCGATCTGTTCCCATCCCCGAAACGTGGCGACGGCCAATTACTGCGTTCGAGGGTCTTTGAAACGAACGAATCGGTACTGATAGGTATCCACTCGTCCGCCAACCGACGCTCTCCGCGTCTGTGGTATGAGGGAAAGGGGAGAGACCGTGGGAAATTCGGGGAGATATGGGGGGAGATGGAGTTCAACCGTGGTGCCAGTGGGGGATGGATGTGGTGGCGTGAACCGGCTGACAATGGACTATCCCGCTGGGACGTTTGTCTTCCATCGGTGCAGGTGGCACTGACACCAGTTACCAATGCTACCGCAGTCGAATTAATTCTTTCTAGGGATATTTGATATGTTGTGTCGGTGAGCGTCGCTATCGGCAACCATCACTTCGAGTTGGGGTGCGGGCCGTCTCGGCGAGACCAGTGACTGTCGTATCGCAGGGCGGCTCACGTGACTGTCGTATCGCAGGGCGGCTCACTATCGTGTTCTCCTTCACGATACTGGCCGCCCGGGTACACCCACAACTGGGATCAATATAGCTGTTGCCTGTACACTGGAGTCTTCAAGCGGTCGGATGTCGGCGTCGATTGCACATTCAACCCATGAAGCGCACTGATGATCGCACATTAGCTGCAGGGGGGGGGGGGTTGCAGCGGAAGGCACACCGAGAGCCTCGATACGCAGATGGGACTGTGACACAGTGGGTGCGAGAGCTACCGGCTCGGTCCGAGTTCATCAGTGGACAGGGACAGCTATCGTGCTCGTGGGAACGCCCCGAATCGTCTGGAAGCCGTCGGGTCGCCGACACGGCCGAGGAACTGTAACCGTCGCACCACGCTGGAGGGGTCGCTTCGAGGCGTATCTCCCGACACGACATCTCATCGAACAACCTAATTTAAGTGGATGACCCATATAGGTATCAGCACGCAAATGTACAAGATTCTCATCCCCGTCGGCGATGACAACGACCGGGCGAAGCGCCAGGCGAGACACGTCAGGAACCTTCCCTGTGCAAGCGAAGCAATCGAAGTAACGATCACCCACGCACGTACTGGAAGGGAAAAGCAGGTCACGGCGGAGATGCAACAACCGGATCGAGTCGAGTCAGTCCGACGGGCAAAGGAAATTCTAGAGGATGCTGATATCGCGGTCGCGACACAAGACGTGTCGTCGCCGCCTGCTGAAGGTATCGTCTCTCTTGCAACAGAGGGGAACTTCGACGAAATCGTCATTTCCGGGCGCAAACGGAGTCCGACGGAGAAGGCAATCCTGGGTAGCGTCACTCAGTCAGTCATTCTCGAAGCGGACCAGGCAGTGACGGTAGTCAACTAACTGTCGAGTGGGACCGACGCTATTGCCATTCTATCCGTCCCACCGCTGAGTCTTTGAACGGAACTCACCGTTACGGAACGAGTACCGCTCTCCCTTCGATCTCTCCGGCCTCCAGCATCGCGGCGACGTCGTTTATTTCCGCCAGATCGTATGTTTCGGTCTGCAACTCGACGTCACCCTGGGCCACTAACGCCATGAGTTCCTGTAATTCGGTATACTGACCGATGAGCGAACCCCTGTAGGCCCATTCTCCGTGTACCAACGTCTGCGATGTCTCATGCAGATGCCCGCCGTACCCTGCCACGTGGTGGTCGCCGCCGAGCGCGAGCATGTCCTCCGTGAGTGCCAGTGTATCGTCTCGACCGACGAAATCGATCGCCTGCTGGGCCCCTTCGCCGTCCGTGATCTCTTCGATAGCTGTGCCGACATCGGTGGAGGACGAATCGATCGTGTGATCGGCCCCCAACGTTTCGGCCAGGCCGAGTGCAGCCTCTTTTACATCGATGGCGATGATTTTCGCGGCACTCATCGCGTCCAGTGCCTGTAGGCCGATATGGCCCAACCCCCCGATTCCAAGGACGATCGCATAGTCACCGGGATTCAGTCCACCGACCGCTTTTTTCACCGTGTGATAGGCAGTGATACCTGCGTCTGCGTGCGGAGCGACCGTTGTGGGATCGACATCGTCCGGAAGTGGGACGACGGAACGGGCCGAAGTCCGTAGGTACTCCGCGAATCCGCCATCTCTGTTCATTCCAGGGAATGCCGAATTCTCGCAGTAGGTGTCCTTGCCTTGCCGACACGCTCTACATTCACCACACGTGTCGAGCGGATGGACAATAACCGTGTCTCCGGGTTCGACAGTGGTTACGTCCTCCCCGACCTCAGCGATGGTCCCGGCATTTTCGTGTCCCAGGGTCTGTGGGAAGTCGATGTCGACGTATTTCGTCCACATCCCTTCGACAATATGGTTGTCTGTTTGACACCAACCCGCCCCGTCGATTTCGACTAGCACGTCATTTGGACTCTGGATCTCCGGTCGAGGAATCTCCTCGATCTCGAAGGCGTCGTGCATGTCGTCCGTGTATTCGTGTAATCGTGCTGCACGCATGGGTGAGATATTCACCCGTATCTGTAATGGATGTTTGGGTACCGATCGATCGACGGTGCCGAAAGCTACAATGGCAATTGACGACGAGTTACCAGTGATGGTCGACCGGACTCCACACCACGTCGGTATCGCCGTCGCCAATCTCGATGCTGTTCGTGCGTTCTACGAACAAACCTTCGACTTCGAACTCGTCGAGGAATTCACGGTAACGGGTGAGGCCTTCGAGAAAGGGATCGGAGCAGATGACGCAACTGGGCAGTTCGCCCGTCTCTCTATGGGCGACGTCCTTCTGGAACTCGTCGAATACGATCCGCACGGTGAGAACAGAGCTGCTCCCGCTGTGACTGACCGTGGCGCGGTGCATCTCGCGTTCGAGTATGACGACGTCGCTGCGTTCTATTCGACACTGGACGCCGCCGTCGAAACGATCAGTGAACCGGTAACGACCGAGAGCGGGACCACTATCCTGTTTTTGCGCGATCCGGAAGGCAATCTGATCGAACTGGTCTCTCCCCCGTAGCACGGGGACCGCGAGCGGATCGCAATCACCCACCGCAGCAAATAGTTCTCGACTGGCGGCTCAGTCGCTAGTATTCCCCGGTATACGCGTTCTCGAAAATGGCGATCACGTCCGACCGATCGAGGGTGCGGGGATTTCTCTCGATGTTGTGTTTCGACTGTTCGAAGGCGATATCGGCGAATCGATCGAAATCGTCTGAATCCAGGTCGCCATACCCCGCGATGTCTGTTGGAATACCGACATCATCGAGCAGTCTGAAGACGGCTTCGACACTTTCCATTGGTTCGGGTCCCATCGAGTCGTCTGGCTCCAACCAGCGAGCGATATCACTGAAACGATTCCGCTCAGCGGGAACGTTGTACGCCATCACATACGGGAGTAACAACCCATTCGTCAAGCCGTGACCAAGATGATACTCTCGACTCAGCGGATACGTTAACGCGTGAACCGCACCCAGGCCGCTATTGACGAATGCCTGTCCTGCCTGCATCGCGGCAAGACTCATCTGATACCGTGCGCCATCGTTTTCTTCGCCCTGGAAGACTGCCGGTCGGAGGTTTTCTCCGATGCGTTCGATCGCGCTCCGGGCGAGTGTGTCTGTATACGGTGTTCGTTTCGTCGACACGTATGCCTCGATCGCGTGTGTCAATGCATCAACTCCTGTTTGTGCTGCAATCGGTCCCGGAAGCGTCGCTGTCAGTTCCGGATCGACCACGGCCAGGTCAGCGAACAGCGGGTCGGCGTAGATGACCTTTTTCGTCCCGCCGTCATCTTCATCGGCGAACACCCCGATATGGGTTGTCTCGCTCCCTGTTCCTGCTGTCGTTGGAAGTAACGCCAGTTTTCGGGTTCGGTCCGACACCTTGTCCATGCCGAGTACGTCTCTTGCACCCTTCGACGTGTCGGCAATCCCGGCAGCTACTTTTGCGGTATCCATACTCGAGCCACCGCCGATCCCGACGACAAGATCGTGATCCCCCATCACTACCGCCTCGGCAGCATCGTTCGCCATCTTCAGCGTTGGTTCGGCCTGGACTTCGTCGAATACCTCTGTCGTCACGCCGGCCGACTCGAGAGCGGCAATCGGTTTCTCCACGGTCCCCACTTCGACGAGTGTGGCGTCGGTGACGATCAGTGCTGTCTCGATCGCCTGCTTCTCGGCGAATTCGCCCAGCGAGCCCACAGAGCCGAGTCCGTACGTGATCCGGTCAGGTGATCGAATATCGTACGTCGCATGCGCGGATTCCAGTCCAGTCTCCATAGTTCACCTCCTCGACCGGATGGGATAGATTTTTCCCCGATTACTAGCCGCCGATTTTCACCGCCTCTGCAGTAGAGTTCTCGATCTGACACCAGTGGTACCACGCTGTCGGGTGTCGGATATCACCGATACGGCAGCGGGTGTCGGATCCTGAATAGAATAATATTTAATGATAAGCTTAGATAGCGTACTATATGGTACAGATAGACATTCTCGTACAAATACTCGTGTACGGGATATTGACAGGAGGAGTGTACGCCCTGATTGCCATGGGGTTGTCGCTCATATTCGGCGTGATGGACGTGGTGAATTTCGCCCACGGGGAGTACGTCATGCTCGCGATGTACAGTTCGTTCTTCTCGTGGGAAATCTTCGGCCTCGACCCGTTCATTTCAATTCTGATCATCGCCCCGCTGTTCTTCGTGTTCGGCGTGGTCAGTGAACGGTTGATCATCCACCCGATCATCGACAAGCCAGCCTTCGCACAAATTTTTGCAACGGTCGGATTGATCTGGGTGTTCGAAAACGCCGCTCACTTCCTCTGGGGGACGAGTCCGAGGGGAATTAGAGCGGGCTACGGCGGCATCGACCTCTTCGGCATCCCCGTCCCGGAAGTTCGGGTCTACGGGTTCCTCATCGCGATGCTTGCGGCGGTCGGGCTCTACCTCTTGCTCGAGAAGACGAAAATTGGACTCGCTATCCGGGCAACGGCCCAGGATAAGGAAGCAGCGAAATTGATGGGGATGAGTAGTGAATTCGTATACATGATCACCTTCGGACTCGGCATCGCCCTCGTCGGCGTTGCCGGTCCGGTGGTGGCGTCGATGTTCTCGACGACGCCGACGGTCGGCGCGAACTTCGTCCTCATCGCCTTCGTTGTGGTCGTCCTTGGAGGCCTCGGCAACGTTTTCGGTGTGCTCTGGGCCGGGGTGTTGATCGGAATTATCGAGGCCCTGGTCTCGTTCTACTGGGACCCAACGTTGAGTGCCCCGGTCTATTACACCATATTCATCCTCGTCCTCGTCCTCAGGGCGACTGGATATCTCGGTGGAAGCGATGGTACGTTGCTGGAACGTCTGCTAAACGTGCGCTCAGCGAGTAGGGAGGCATAACATGAGTACTTCAGCATCCACGACATCGGGACGCGTAACACGGCTCCTACAGACGCTGGGAACGCCGACAGTGTACCTGTCGCTTCTGGCACTGGTACTGGCATTGGCCGTTCCCCTCCTCTTCAGCTCGTATATCGTCCACATCTTCGTGCTCGTGTTCATCACGGGCATCGGTGCGATTGCCTGGAACATCATCGGTGGCTATGGCGGCCAATTCTCACTCGGAAACGCCGTCTTCTACGGTATCGGTGCGTACACGACGGCAATTTTGGTGACCGACCACGGGATGAGCATAATCCTCGCGATTGGGGTCGGAATCGTCCTGTCTATGCTCGCCGCAGTTTTGGTCGGTCTGCCCACGTTCACGTTATCGGGTCACTATTTCGCCCTGGCAACGATCGCGGTCGTCGAGGGAATGTTCTTCCTCGCCGACTATTTCGGCGGAATAACCGGCGGATCACAAGGATTCACGGTCACAACCCCTCCGTGGCTGTCGAAGTTGATGATCGATAAGACGCTGACGTTCTACCTCTTCCTGACGTTCTTCGTCCTCGCCATCCTGATCTCGGTGTGGGTACGCTACTCCAAACTGGGGTACTATCTCCTCGCCATCCGTGAGGATCAAGATGCGGCCTCGGCGTTGGGTGTCAACACTCGCCGCTACAAGGTGTATGGCTTTGCACTCAGCGCAGGGATGACTGCGTTCGCGGGGAGCATGCACGCAGTCTACGTGACCTTCCTGTCGCCGGGTGGGGCGTTTTCCCTCGACTTGTCGATCCTCTATGCGCTTATCGCGCTGATCGGCGGGATGGGGACGATTGCGGGTCCCATCGTTGGGACGTTTCTCATGGTGCCGATTCAGCAGTACGTGACGACATCGCTGGGAGGGAGCATCGGTGCGCTCTCCTATATGGGATACGGGGCGTTGCTCATCGTGATGATTATCTACGCCCCGGAAGGGATCGCCAATCGATTCTCGTTCGTTGGCCGGAAGATTAACCAGATTTTCCCGGAGGTGACATTCGATGCTGAAGACTAACAATATCACGAAGCGATTTGGCAGCGTCGTGGCGGTAGATGACGTCAGTATCGAAATCTCCGACGGGGATATCGTGGGGTTGATCGGCCCGAACGGGGCCGGCAAAACGACCCTGTTCAACGTAATCACTGGATTTCATCGTCCGAGTAATGGGACCGTCACCTATCGCGATGAAGACATTACGAATCTGAAACCCCATCAGATCACACAGAAGGGGATCGTCAGGACATTCCAGGTACCGAAACCCCTGAATGACCTGACGGTGACCGAAAACGTGGTTGTGGGTGCCTTCGGAGAGGGGAAGGGACGTGAAGCGGCGTTGGCACAGGCCCACGAAACCCTCGACAGAGTGAACTTCCAGGGGGATTACTCCATGACGGCCGATAATCTGAACGTGGCCCAACTCAAGCGGCTTGAAATCGCCAAAGCGGTTGCGACCGACCCCGACCTCCTGATGCTCGACGAAGCCGTGGCGGGTCTCAACCCCGAGGAACGAAATAAATTGGTGAACGTTATCGACAAACTCAACGACGAAGGGATCACGATCTTCCTCGTCGAACACGTGATGGACGTGGTGATGAGGCTCTCAGATAAGGTCATCGTCCTGAACGAAGGAAGGGTATTGACGGAGGGTACACCGGAGGAAGTACAGAACAACGAAGAAGTCGTCGAGGTCTACCTGGGGACGTGAAACCATGAACGAGAACAATCCAATCCTGGAAGTCGATGAGATCGAGGTGTTCTATGGGGAGACGCAGGCCCTGTTTGGCGTCTCGTTGGACGTATATGAGGGCGAACTCGTTACGATGATTGGTGGGAATGGCGCGGGAAAAACCACCACATTGCGGACGATTTCTGGGCTAATCAACCCACGGACTGGGACGATCACCTTCGAGGATACGGTGATCTCTGATAAGGCGCCGGACGAGATCGTGAAGCTGGGAATCGCGCAATCTCCGGAAGGTCGGATGCTGTTTCCGGAACTGACCGTCAAAGAGAACCTCCGCGCAGGTGCATACCACCGAAGCGACGAAGACGAGATTCAGGAGGACCTCGAGGAAGTCTACGAGTACTTCCCACAACTGCCGGATCTCCTCGACCACAAGGCAAACGATCTCAGCGGTGGACAACAGCAGATGCTCACCATCGGACGGGCACTGATGTCGGATCCCGACCTGCTACTGCTCGATGAGCCGTCCCTCGGCCTCGCTCCGCAGTTGGTCACGACGATCGGTGGCATCGTCGAGGACCTCCGGGACGCGGGACAGACGATCCTTCTCGTCGAACAGAACGCCGAACTGGCCCTGGATATCTCGGACAGAGGGTACGTCATTCAGACAGGCGAAGTCGTTGCATCCGGCCCGACGGAGGAGCTTCGCGAAACCGACGTCGTCGAGTCTGCGTATCTCGGTCACTGATAGTTCAGGCGGTCGGATTCTGGCAAATTATTTAGCATAACGATTTTACCGTCGATGCCTGTATGAGGAGTATGACCGCAGTCAAATACATCGATGGCAACGAAGTCGCTGGGCTCGCGACTCCCGAAGAATATGTCGATGCTGTCCGCGAAGCGTATGCTGAGCGAGGTTCCGGGGCGGATGCCAGGCCCCGGACGAAACTGGGTCGTGATGACATCCCGGGTATGATGACCGGATATCTCGCAATGCTCCCGGAAAAAGGGTACATGGGCGGGTACATGTACGCTGCAGGATTCGAGAGCGAAGACGCCTGGTTCGTTACGCCGGTATTCGATGCCGCCCACGGAGAATTGAAAGCTCTCATCGATGGGGCCAGCATGAATCCGTTCAAAACCGGTGCTGCTGGCGCAGTGGCCGTGGACGAATTGGCTCGGCGTGATGCAACTGACCTTGCTGTGATCGGTACTGGTGCACAAGCCCGTGGCCAGCTCGTCACCAGCGCTACCGTCCGTGATATCGAGACCGTCCGTGTCTACTCCCCGACGGTCGAGAATCGGGAGTCGTTCGCTTCCGATCTCGACGAAGTCCTCGACGCAAGGGTCAGTGCCGTCGAGAGCAGCGACGCCGCGATCACCGGTGCAGATATCGTCATCACGGCAACAACGGCTTCGGATCCAGTGATTGCCGACGAAAATATCGAAGCTGGCACCCATATCACGGCCATGGGACAGTACGACCCGTCGAAACAGGAGATCGAACCGGAGACGATCGCCCGGTCGAAGTACGTCCCGGATCTACGAGAACGGGTCCATCAGGACGCTGGCTCGTTCCTCCACGCCGAAGACATCGGGCTCGTCGACGAGGATCACATCCACGCGGAACTCGGCGAGGTGGTCCAGGGAACCGCTTCAGGTCGTACTGACCCCGATGAAATCACGCTCTTCGATAGTGGCGGAACCGGAATCGAAACGATCGGGGCTGCAAGTATGCTGTACGAAAAGGCGATCGGAGCAGACCTCGGGACGACGCTGGAGTTTTATCCGGCGAGCGAAGCGATGCCCGGGAAGTAACGGTAGCGTATTTGGGTCGGTTTTAAGTTGGCCCGGTTCTGAGCATTCTACATGAGTGATGAGACGATCCTGATAACCGGTGGGACCGGGTTTATCGGTGCATATACCGCTGCTCACGCGATTGACCGTGGTAATACAGCAGTCGCATTCGACATCAACGACGACACGACCATTCTGGAAAAGGTAGGTATCGATGAATCCGTGGAGGTCATCACCGGTGATATCACTGATCCGACCGATGTCTTCGACGCGGTTCACCAGTCGGGCGCGACACGAATCATCCATCTCGCATCGCTTTTGACCGACCTTTCGAACGAACACCCTCGCCACGCTATCGACGTCAATATCAAGGGAACCAATACGGTCTTCGAGGCTGCGAAAACCTTTGACGACCAGATCGATCGGGTAGCGTGGGCATCGAGTTCTGCCGTGTATGCTCCTCCAGACCGGTATGCCGATCCCGAAGTCGACGAAGAAGACCTCGTGTACCCCGAGACCCTGTACGGTGCTGCCAAGGAGTACAACGAACATCAGGCAACCATCTATCGCGAAAACTATTCGGTATCGTTGATAGGACTCCGACCGACTCTCGTTTATGGACCATATCGGCAGTCGGGGAGTGCGTCGGCCTACACGAGAGTGATCGAGGGCCCTGCACTCAACGAACCCGTCTCTGTCGGTCCAAAAGATCACGTCTTCGACTGGCAACACGTCGCCGATGCCGCCCAAGCGTTTTATCTGGGGGCGATGAGACCGGAATCGGACCTCTCCCGAACGGTGTACAACGTGTGCGGTGAACGTGCTACAGTGGCGGAGATTGCCGACATCGTTTTGGAATATCTTCCCGATGCCGACATATCGTTACAGGCCGGGGATCCTGCACCCTGGAATCATCATATGGACATGAGCGCGGCGAAAGCAGATCTCGGGTACGACCCGGAATACGATCTGCGGAGTGGAATCGTCTCCTACATCAATTCAGTACGGAACGAGCACGGTTTCGAGACCGTCTCATAACGACGGACACCGACGTCAAATGAAATCAATCGCCTTACGTGATAACGGGAGTGAGAGAACGCTCGAGGTGCAGGAAACGCCGCGTCCGGAACCTGGGCCCGGGGACGTTCGACTGCGGGTGGTCTCTGCAGGGGTTTGTGGGAGTGATGTCGGAGCATGGCAGCGAAAACCGGCATATGACTTTCTCGAGACACCACGGGTTTTGGGCCACGAATACGTCGGTGTCGTCGATGCCGTCGGCGACGACGTTGTCTCGTTTGCACAGGGTGATCGAGTCGTGGAGCGACCACTGCACGCCTGTGGAACGTGTACTGCGTGTCGGCACGGCGACGAACACGTCTGTGAGGACGTCGAGATTACCGGATTCCATTTCGATGGGGCGTTCGCCGACTATACGGTTGCCCCGGCTGGATCGCTTCATCCCGTTCCCGAATCCCTCCCGCATCACCATGCTGCAGTAACTGAACCGATGGCTGTTGCGGCACGGGCGACCCTCGAACGGAGTTCGTTCACACCGGGAGATGACGTATTCGTGCTCGGAGCGGGTCCGATGGGGACGTTCAGTGCGTTGATTGCCGAGTCAAGTGGCGGTAACGCCGTCATTGGGGGTCTCTCCAACGACGAACCCCGGTTCGAGACCATCTCGGCCATCGGTATCGAGACGGTAAATCTCGAAGTTACCTCACTGGAAGCAGTGTCCGAGGAGGCAACTGGTGGGACATTCGATATACTAATCGACGCAACTGGATCAACTGCCGCACTCGAGGAAAATATCGAGGTTCTTCGACGTGGCGGCGATGCAGTGGTCATTGGGATTCCCACGGGAAGGCTGGGGATCCCCACACCATCGTTCGTACGAGGTGAGCGACGGGTTAGCGGCTCGTACGGTGCAACGATCGCCGACTTCGAACGGGCCATCGATATTCTGGGTACTGTCGAATCGGAGATGTCCGAACTGCTTCGACGGTACGACGTCGAAGCCGTGGATGACGCATTCCGGAATTTCCTCGAGGGTGACGTGATTAAACCGATCATTGACGTGAACTGAGCGTAACGTCGTGGTCGGCCCAGCGACCGTATATGGTGGGCTGATGGATTCGCTATTCGGCTTGTGCTCTGAATCCGTCCCTGGGGCCGCCGTCTCTGTGTCACGACTGTCGCTCTCGATACGCTTCGTTTCGTCGTTCCCCACCGTGTTGGGGCAGATTGGGTTCACTCATGTCGAGAACCACAACTGACGGTGTGGGAAACTACAGGAACTTTTATGTTGGTGCCCTAATAATGTGGCATCGTTCGCCATGGTAGATGATACACAGTCCGGCCGGTTCGGGAGCCATAATCGTCGTCAATTCATCAAAGCGGTGTCCGCTTCGAGTGTGGCACTGGCGACGGGGCTTGCCGGATGTTCGACAAATCAGGGTAACGGCGATACGAACAACGGGGACCAGCCTGTCAAAATCGGCGCGCTGTATCCCCTCAGCGGCGGCCTCGCCCAACTCGGTGAGGAGAGTTTCCGGGGTGTCGAGATCGCGGTCGAGGAATGGAACGACAATGGAGGTGTAAACGGCCAGGATATCGAGCTCGTCGAAAAGGACGCTCCCGATGCCGACGCGGGTGTCAGTACCGTCGAGAATCTGACGAACGTCGAAGAGGTGAACGCGATCGTCGGCTCCTACTCGAGTACCATTTCGAGAGCGTCCACGCAACGTGCGGCCAGCTTCGATATGCCGTACTGGGAACTGGGTGCAGTTGCTGATAGCATTACTGCAGACAATCCAGGGAACACGTTCCGGACGAACGCGACAGCCTCGTCCTTTGGGGTATCAGGGGTCCAATCGGCAAAGGATATCGTTGCCCCCGCGCTCGACAAAGATCCCCAGGACCTCAACGTCGCGGTGATGTACGAGAGCGGTGAGTACGGCAATTCCGTCGCGGAGACGGTGATCGAGCTGTCCGAAGAGGAGGGCATGAACGTCGTTTCCGACATCGAATACGATGCCGGCACGAGTGACCTGTCCTCGTCGATCCAGAATTTGAAAGGTGCCGATATCGACGTCATCAATCACACTGGCTACAACGCGGACATCCACCTGCTATGGAACCAGAGTTCGGACCTGAACAACTACATCCCGGCCGCGATCGGTAATGGTGGCGGATATTCGTTGCAGTCCTTCGTCGAGAACGTCGGAAACCCTGCGGCACTTGGTGTAATCAATCAGGACTTCACCCAGTACAACACGAACCCCGAGTACGCGCCTGGGATCGAGGAGTTCGTCCAGACCTACAACGACAAGTATGGAGAACCGCCACTGTCGGGTCATTCGCTGTCGAACTACTTCGGAACGAACGTTCTCCTTGACGTGATTTCCAGTCTGGACAGCCCGAGTGACTTCACCCTCGAGGAGATGAAAGAGGCGGCGCTGAACTACGAGAAAGAAGTCGGTACCAGTGCAACCTCGTGGGGTGTGAAATTCGACGAGGAGACGATGCAGAACACTCGCACGACCGTGACTGGCCATCAGTGGCAAGAAGACGTGTACACTGACGACATCTGGCACCCGGACCGCGATGATGGGACGGCCGACCTGTATACGCTCTGGCCGGACGAGGGACGTCTTCCCTTCGCCGAGATCAAGAATATCCCACGGCCCGAGTACCACAACCAATAACGACGTCCAGCGATCTCGAGGGAACGATTTTTTCGGTTCACTGCGGCCTCAGCGAGCGTAGCGACGATCATTACGGAGCCGCTCGTTTACGGGCACCCACTCGACTGGGACTCCTTCTTAACTGCTTATGGTCGGTCGATTTGAGCCCATGGATTGCTGTGAGAAAGCGATCCGCAAGACGATCGCAGGGAGTCCTCAGGCGACTAACTCTTCAGGCACTGTTCCGTCGTCGTTCCACCCGTGGGCCTCGTAGTACTCGTCCAGGGCCGCCTCGAATTTCGGGAGGTCGTAGGGAACGCGATCGTCTTCTCGATCGAATCCACGTTCGTTATTGAAGTGTCGCTCAAGGGTCACGATCTGTTCGCCGATGTCGACGAGTTGGTCGTAATCCCGGTCGAAAATCGCCTCCAGGCGATCTTTTTGCATCGTGACGATTCCCCTGGAGAACCGACAGACGACACCGCTGTCCTCGACCGCCCGAAGTGCTTCCTGTTCTACGATGAGCGGGGGTTTCCCTTCCAGTCCCTCGTTGTCGACTGCGAGTTCCTTGTCGACTAATGGGTACTCGAAGGCATAGAACGTCGAATACATGTGATCGGCCCCACGATTCGCGGTCGCGAAGGACAGTCCCTGGCCATTCGCGAATCGGCCATCGTGTGCCGAGAACGACATGCCCTTGACAGTCCAATCGTCGACACCGAGCTCTTCGTGGACACGGTGGACTCCCTCTGCGAGCAGGTCGCCTTCCTCTTCACGGTACGCGATCTTCTCGGTCAGCTCGTTCACGAGATCACCATTGCCCCATTCGTCTTCCGCGGCGATATACGCTGAGACGGTATTGCCCGCACTGATAGTGTCCATTCCGAGCTCGTCACAGAGCTCGTTGGATTTCATGATGGAAACGATATCGTCTACCTCGGGGTTCCCACCGAACGACATGACCGTTTCGAACTCGGGCCCTTCCGTCTCGACCCCGGATTCCTCGTCTCGAGTCGGCAATTTGCAGGCGAAGGCACATTGTGAGCAGGTCGCCTTTTTGTATTTCTTCGACTCGACGACGTCTCCGTTTATCTTCTCGTATCCGTCGAAGGACGTATTTTCGAAGTATCGAGAGGGGAAAAAGCCCATCTCGTTCGCCATATCGGTAAGACTGGTCGTGCCCTGGGTCTTCATCAGGCTATCACTGGTCGCAGCATCCTGGGTTACGCTCTTCAGTGTATCCGGGGCAGGGTGCTCGACTGTTGGGGTCGAGTCTCCGTCGAATGTAACTGCCTTCACGTTTTTCGACCCCATCAATGCACCAAGTCCACCACGACCGAACGCTCTACTCTCCGAGGTCATGATGGACGCAAATCGGACTTGATTCTCTCCTGCCGGTCCGATCGCCAGTATCTGGTCCGGACCCACGCCATGGGTCTTTTCCATGTAGTCCGTTACATCTGAGATTTTCGCCTCTCTGAGTTGCGGGACCGGTTCGAACCGAATTTCGTCGTCTGTAATGTGGATGGCGACCAGTTCGTCGCTTTTTCCAGTCACCTCGACGGCGGCATATCCCGTCGCTGCAAAATTTCGCGACAGAAAACCGCCTGCATTCGAGGACAACAGTCCGGTCGTCAGTGGTGAGAGCCCCGTCGCACTCATCCGCCCGGTAAAACTCATCGTGGAGGTCTGTAGCGGGCCAGTAGAGAAAAACAGGCGATTATCCCGACCGAGTGGATCGGCATCGAAGGGAATTCGATCGTGGGCCAATTTCGTATTCAACCCCCGACCGCCGATGAATTCCTCGAGTATGTCGCCGATATCTTCGGTGTGTGACGTTTGTTCTCCCACGTCGATGGACAGTAGCGGTCCTCGTGTGTGCAGCATACACTCTAGTTCCAACGTAATCATTATTAATCCTATGGGGGATCTGATTCTCGTCAGCTACCGATCCACCCAACTGACTCGGAGACCGAGAAAATAGGAAAAGACCAAGTAAGATAAACTGTAACAAACGACTGTATGCCACAGAAATCGGACGCGTTAGTGATGGAAGAACCCGGGGAATTGGCGGTCCGTCAACTCGACGTTCCCGACCTCGAACCAAAGGACATCCTCGTGAAGGTCGAACTCAGCGGGATTTGTGGATCCGACGTCCACATGTACGAGGGCGGAATGGACCTCGAGTTCCCCGTCGTTCCCGGGCACGAATTCGCCGGTGTTATCGAAGACGTGGGGTCGGACGTCGAAACAGATTCGAGAGGAAGCCCCGTCGAGCCGGGTGATAAGGTCACTGTGGTGCCTGGGGTCGTTTGCAATGAATGCTGGTACTGCAACAACGTTCCGACCCGCCCGACGACCTGCAAAAACCGGGACGTCTACGGGTTCATGAGTACCGAGTATCGCCAAGGGATCCACGGCGGGTTCAGTGAGTACATGATTGCGGATGGTCGCTCGAGTTTCTACAAACTGCCGGATGATATGGACGTCGAGCTCGGTGCGCTGGTCGAGCCTCTTTCGGTCGCGACTCGAGCGTTCGAACGGGCCTACAGCCCAGGTATCCCGGATGCGAGAGAAGGCATTGGGGTTGGAAAGTCCGTCGCGATCCAGGGTGCCGGACCGGTCGGACTCCTCGCAATGAGCGCTGCACAGGCCGCGGGTGCCGGACAGGTGATTGCTGTTGACGCTATCGAAGAGCGGTTATCGCTTGCCGAAGATTTCGGTGCTACCCACCTCGTCGATATCACCGACTTCGATGGCGACGACGACCTCATTCGTGGGGTAAAAGAACTCACTCCCGGTAACGTTGGTCCTGACGCAGTGATCGAGGCCGCCGGGATCCCCGATGCCTTCAGGCAGGGCATCGAGTTGCCACGTGACGGTGGTACTCTGGTCGAAGTCGGCCATTACGCATACAGTGGTGAGACCGAGGTCAACCCGACCCGGGTCGTACAGAAGGACCTGGATATTCGGGGGAGTCTCGCGTATCCACCGAATCAGTTCGAGACCTCGATCTCTCTTCTCGATCAACTCAAAGACGAGATCCCCTTCGATACACTCTTCAACTACAAAGTCGGCTTCGACGACGCCGAATCCGCATACGAGAAACAGAAGAGTGGTGAGGCTTACCGGGCGACTATTCACCCATCCGGCGTATGAGCAATCGCTTGCTCGCCCCGGCGTCGTACGTCCAGGGGCGTGATGTGTTGTCGGCCCCCCAATCGTTCCGGACGCTGTCCGCTGAGACGGCCGTCATTCTCGGCGGCACGACGGCGCTCGAATCGGCGAGCGAGGCGTTAGTGTCGTCACTGGAAGCCGTCGGAATTACGGTCGCCGCGATAGAATCCGGGGTGGATCGTTGTACGCACGCAGTAATCGACGAACTTGCCGAACAGGCCGAGTCCGTCGGCGCGGACCTCATTGTGGGAGTTGGCGGTGGCGTCGCACTGGATACGAGCAAGGCAGTCGCCGAGAAGATCGGTGCCACACTGGCGACTGTTCCGACCATTGCCAGCACCGATGCACCGTGTAGTTCGGTTGCTGTAGTGTACGAAGAGAGCGGTGATTTCGCGGGGTACGTTCATCGGGATACCGACCCGGATCTCGTCGTAGTGGATACTGCGATCATCGCCGACGCACCGACCAGATTCTTGCAGTATGGCATGGGGGATGCCTTCGCCACGCGCTTCGAGGCGGAAGCGGTTGAGCGGTCGAGGGCACGCACACACGCCGGTGGACGACCGACCGGGGCAGCTGTAACTTTGGCCCAAACAACGTTCGAGAACCTGGCGAATAACGGAGAACTGGCGCTTGCGTCGAGCGAACGGAATGCAGTCACACCTGCTTTCGAGTCCATCGTCGAAACGAACACGCTTCTCTCCGGGATGGGTTTCGAGTCCGGGGGGCTTGCAGCCGCTCATGCCTTTGGAAAAGGGTTCTCCACGGCTGGTACGGATGCCCCTCATGGTCTCCTTATCGCGTTTAGCACCATCGCACAACTCGTGCTGGAAAATCGCGAACCAGGCGTGATTACCGAGGCTCTCGATCTGTACCACACGCTTGGACTCGATCGCCGTCTTGCCGATTTCGACGTCGACGACGAGCTGGTCGAGTTGGTTGCGGAGTACGCCTGTAAGGACAATACGACGATGTCTAATGAACCAGTGGATGTCGATCCCGCCGACGCAGCCGCGGCCCTGAGAACGGCAGACGAGCGCATCGCGCGGTATTGAACGACCTCGCTCTTTTTTGAGTGGAAAGTTATTAGGTTTGTCCTGCTATGGGTAGAATATGGCACGTGATAGCGAACGTGAAGAGGTTCACGAGTATTTGTTGTTGAACCGAATATTCGAGGAGAAAGTACTGGAAGAATACGAGGATAGCGGGATCCCGGAACTACCCCATTTGAGCATCGGGCAAGAAGCAGTTGGTGTTGGTGGAACATTCGCCTTCGAGGCGGACGATTGGCTCGCCCCCTCGCTCCGGACCCGGGCGGTCATGCTGATGCGGTTGTCATTGCGTGACGTCGTTACTGGAATGTACGGAACGAAATCCAGTCCAACGGAAGGACGGACGACACAGCATCATCTGGGGTCTTCCGAGAACCATATCTTGGGAACCACCGGTCTCATCGGAAGCCATCTAAACGTCGCTGTCGGCGCCGGACTTTCGGCTCGACAACTCGACGAAGATCGTGTGACTGGTGTTTTCTTCGGTGACGGGGCGGCAACGCGGGGTGAATTCCACACCGCGATCAATTACGCCGCTGTCGAAGATCTCCCGGTCGTATTCATCCTGGAGAACAACCAATGGATCGAGGAGACGCCCGCAATGGATGTCATCGCTGTCGAGGAAAACATCAGTGAGATGGCTGGCCACGACATCCCAAAGGAGGTCATCGATGGCCAGGACGTCGATGTGGTGCTCGAGTCCGTTTCTGGGGCAGTTGAACGGGCACGAAGTGGTGAAGGACCGACGCTCATTGAAGCCAAAACATACCGATATCGTCCGCACGCGGAGGTCATCCCGGAACGACGAGATGAAAAAGAGATCGAGGAGTGGAAAGAGCGGGACCCGGTCCACCTACACGAGGAACGGATCCTCGACGACGGTCTCGTGGACGAGGAGTGGATCGAAGCCAAACGCGCAGAGATCACGGAGGAAGTAAATTCGGCCTTCGAATTTGCAAAGAACGACCCCATGCCAGCGGAGGACGTAATGTATCAGGTATATAAGGACACCGAGATCGACGAAAACGGAGGTGTCGTTCGATGACCGAACTGACCGTTCGAGAAAGTATCAACCAGGCACTTGCAGAGGAGATCGAACGAGACGAACGCGTCTTCCTATACGGTGAAGACGTCGGGGATTACGGCGGTCTCTATCAGGTAACCGAAGGTCTCCAGGAGCAATTAGGCGACGATCGCGTCTTCGACACGCCTCTCTCGGAAACCACTCTCGGCGGCACTGTGGTCGGCGCAGCTCTCACCGGGTCACGACCGATCGTCGAGATAATGTTCGGTGACTTTCTATCGGTGATCGCGGACCATCTCATCAATTACGCCGCGAAGATGCACTTCAACTACGGTGATGGTACGAGTGTCCCCCTCGTCGTCCGAACGACGTATGGTGGCGGCGATCAGTTCGGCCTCCATCACAGCCAGGATCCCATGCCGTGGTTCCAGAATGTTCCTGGGCTGAAGATGGTCGCCCCCGCGACTCCGTACGATTATAAGGGGCTTCTCAAGGCAGCTGTTCGGGACGATGACCCCGTCGTCTTCTTCGAGAACAAACAGCGATACGAGGTGTCGGGAGACGTGCCCGACGAGGACTACACGGTCCCCATCGGTGAAGCGGACATCAAGCGACGTGGCGAGGACATGACGATCGTGGCTATCGGCGGAATGGTCGATGTCGCCATGGAGGCAGCCGACGAACTCGACGCGCAGGGCTACGACTGCGAAGTAATCGATCCACGAACGGTTATGCCCCTCGACAAAGAGACCATACTGGAATCTGTGAAAAAGACCCACGGATTGACGATCGTTCACGAGTCCGCTCAATTCGGCGGCATGGGTGGCGAAATTGCCGCGGAGGCTGCTGATGAAGCGTTGTACTATCTCGATGCTCCCGTGAAACGCGTGGCGGCCCCATTCACGCCGGTGCCATTTGCCGAGAATCTCGAACAGAGTTATCTGCCCAACGCCGACGACGTTGAAGCAGCCGTTATCGATGCTCTTGAGGGGTAGTTCCATGCAGAAACTCACACTCCCTAAGAGCGGTCAATCGATGACGGAAGGGACGCTTGTCGAGTGGCATGTCGAGGCGGGGGAGGCCATCACAGAGGGATCTCCCGTTCTGGATTTCGAGACGGAGAAGATGATTAGCGAAGTCACTGCTAATCAGGATGGAATCGTCCTCGATAAGCGAGTCGAGGCTGGAGAGACCGTTCCTGTGGGTACAGTGTTGGGGTACATCGGCCAGGAAGGTGAGACTCCTCCAAGTGACGACGCAGATGCGGCAGTACCAGGCGAACCTGCAGGGGCTACTGACGAACCCACCGAATCTGAAGATATCCAACCATCGAAACCGGCTGAACAACCGGTCGACGGGTCTGAGGGCATAACGCGAGCGACTCCTTCGGCACGCCGGAAGGCCCGTGAAGCGGGGGTCGATGTGGATACAGTTGGGACAACGCTGAACGTCAATCACGTCACTCCTGCGGACATCGACCGATATCTCGAGGATGACCGAACATCTGGTGCGGCGCAGCTAGAATTCCCACCCGACAGCGAGGGGGAAGAGATCCTTGGAACCCCTTGGGCCAGAGTCGTCGCCGACGAGAAGGGGGTAACGATCCCCCAGGTTGGTCGGGCTCTCGGCAAGGACCGTATACGTGAACGCGACATCCATCAATATCTCCAGCAAGCCCCTGAATCGGGTGAATCTACACTAGGACCCGATGAAGACCTGGAGCCGACCGTCCAGGAGGAGATCGAAATCACCGGCGGCGAGAAGGTGATGTTCGATCAGATGAGCCGTGTGGCGAACAATTATGCGAGCACGACCACTGCCGCCCGGGTTGATGTGACCGACTTACTCGACCTGTATGGCGAATTGAAGGAGAGCTGGGTAGCACAGCAGGGTGACTCCCTTTCTTTGACCGCCTTTGTTGCACGAGCAGTCGCACAGACCCTCCCGAAATACCCGCGTCTGAATGCCGAGTATGTAGAAGATGCCAACGCTCTACGCATCTACGAGGACGTTCACCTCGGACTCGCGGTCAATAGTGACGACGGGTTGATCGTACCGACCATATATGACGCCGGTCAGCAGTCTGTTCGAGAGCTATCCCGGTCGATCGAATCCGTTGCCACGAAAGTTCAGGAGCGGAAACTCGATCCACACGACCTCGAAAATGGTACGTTTTCGATCTCGAATGCGGGGAGCCTGGGTGCCTATATAAACACGCCGCAGATCAACCCGCCACAAACGGCCATTCTCGGAGTGTGTAAAATATTCGACGATGCTGGTGTGGTCGATGGCCAGGTCGAACCCAGAAAACGGATGCATCTGTGTCTCACATACGATCATCGCGTCGTGGAAGGGGCTACGGCGGTCGAATTCCTCCAGACCGTGAAAACACGACTGGAGAATCCACCGTCGCTTCTTTCGTAGGGCCGGATTCTGCTCTCGCAAAATTGATTTTCACGTATTACTAGTAACAATACGCCCGATATCGCTGACGGACGGCTGAAATAGTAGTAACAGACATCTACCGCCGTCTGCGGCGGCCACAGCCCCAAACATGTATTGTATATAACATTTGGCATAACAAAAATAGGGATACGCCAATAGGTTACACTCGTATCGCAAACATCGTACAATACTGAAACCAAATTTTACTAATTGCATGACCATTAATACTCCTCCAACCCAACATAAATGATGGATCGCATTGGCCAATTTTCCACGTCACCAGTTCACATGCGGTGAGAGCCCCCTGCCACATTGTTCATTTATTATAGTGTGCTCTGTTTCCGGTCGATTTGCTCGAGTGCCTCCCTGTCGGCCTGTATCACGATGGATCTACGCTCAATCCACTACTGCGTTTTGCAAGGGCCAAAACTATATGCTGGTTCACTGAGTAGACATCGATAATGACGCCAGCAAAGGACCGCCGGCACGTTCAATCGGTCGTGCACAGCGTGAAAATTCTCGAAGAATTACAACAACCAGGGGGCGTTACACTTTCGGAGATCGCGGAAGCGGTCGGTCTTGCACCCGGCACGACCCATACGCATCTCGAAACGTTACGGGCGCACAATTTTGTGGTCAAACGGGACGGTGAGTTCTTTCTCAGTCCCCAACTCATCACGTTAGGGGAACGCGCTCGGAGCCAGGAGCCAATCTATGAAGCGGGAAAGAAAGCCATCCAGGACCTCGCCAGCGAAACCGGCGAGGCCGCCCACCTTATTCGCGAAATCGATGGGCGAGTGCTTCCCGTCTACGAGGTTTTCGGGGAGCGTGCCATCGGGGTCGATTACCACGTGGAGAAACGCGAGAGACTCGTCAGACACCTTCACTGCACAGCTTCGGGGAAGGCATTACTCTCCAAGCTCCCCCCAGAATACGTCGAAGAAGTACTCGAGACCCAGGGATTGGTCACGAAAACCCCAAATACCATTGACGATCGTGAAGCGTTGTTCGAGGAACTCGAGAGAGTCGAAGAGCGCGGATTTGCCATCGCTGATGAAGAGCAGATGCTCGGGATTCGAGCAGTGGGTGCACCGATCATGCGCATAGACGGTTCCGTCGCTGGGGCTATCAGTGTCTCCGGTCCGAAGTCACGATTACACGGTGCGTATCTCCGAGACGAACTCCCCGAATTAGTCCTTGAGGCTGTAAACGTTACCGAGATCAATCTCAACCGGGATGATTCGTCCGTTGCGGACTCACTTTGAGCAGGTCGTTTTCTCACTATTGACTCAGCTCCGCTACGTGTCCGAGGAAATACCTTTCCAATCTTAGCATGTAAAGGTTTCCGCCTTCGGGGACCGCACTTCATCCAGCGGTAGCGGCTGGGTGGTCCGTGCGCGATACGACGATCTGTGGTGTGGCGACGAGAGCCGCTCGACGCCGCAGCATACATCACAGTACCTGCAAATCATTCGACACATCATCGTATTCCGACGGCTGTCACAATCGAAGCTACGTCTGATTGGCTGCCGAAATGGTTCAGGTAACCCTCCAGATGTATCACCGCGAGATTTTCCTGGACGGCAGCGAGATCGTCCTACCACGAGTTCGCCCGTTTGTTCAGATCCGGGAGTTGGGTCCGGACAGTCTCCATTCACCAGTGCTGAGTGTGCAGGGCTTCTCGCTTCGCTTCCAGCGGTCGTATGGATTTGCCAATCCCCGCAGTGTCTTTTCCCCGCACGAGAGTATCCCGATGGCTGTCTCCTCCGTTTTCGTTAGAGAATCGAGTGGAAGTCACGCAGTTGCCCCTTCGATATCACCCACATGCTGCATTTCGATACTGGGGGTGAGCGCTTCGAGTCTACCGTACGCCTTCGTTCAAGATTGGGGGTTTGAACGGTGTGATTCTTCTGGAACCCTTTCCATGCTTAAATTGTAAAATGTACTATCACCAGCACCGTCCGATCCCCCGGTACACGTGTCCCGCACCAGCACTCATTTTCGATGTACTCCCTGCGTGACCCATCGTGACGAGGCCGTCATTTGGGTCTGATACGGTGTACTCGTAGCTGGCCAGGGTCCCTCTCGACGATCCGCTAGTAGCTGTATGGCCCATTTCCCTGAACGGCCCAGGGTGGACTTGCCGACTGCCAAGTAGTAGCCGATGAATTATCTACACTCCTCATCCGTTTCGATATCGAATCGAAGTTCCCGAAATAGTATTGAATCTGGTAAAAATATAAAACTATCAGATAAAGTAATCAAAAGATGTCTCTAGATTCATTCGAAGGCTACACAGTGGGCGGTTCCATTTCCCAGGGGGGGGGGGGTCCACCGAGATCGATCTGGGTTGAACTTCTCAAATTTGTGGCGGCTTTTGACTCGATAATGTTCAATCCACTCGAATATCGTGGATATATTAGGAAACTTCGATTTATTAGCTACCTATGTGGGTCAATTGCTACAAATAGTGATCAAATGTCAGAACCGATCGTGCTGAAAGTGGCCTATAGCAACACCGGAGGTTGTTCAACAAGCTCAATATATTTACAAAAGTCGAAACAAAGGCAAAAATCCACGAATTAATGACCATAATCTAATTAATAGGGCTCGAACGTCTGTTCGCTTTCGCCTGGTATGCCGAGTGCGAACCGTTGGTCTCCCTCCCTCGATAGAACGCGGAGCGCGCAGGTCCACGACTATATATCAAATTACGAGTATACAAATAAATCAGAGAAAAATTTGACGCCAACTAGGTGAACCGTCACTCGGTTTTCCCGCCCGAAGTTGACATTTGCATGGCGATGGCAGTCCCTCGCATTCTCGTTGTCGGCAATGTCTTGGATGGCTAGCCAATATCCGATTTTTGCGAGCTCCATTTTCATCCAGGGCCGGACGCTGTCCGTCCGAGGGCATTTCCCATCACGACATGGGGATATCCGGGGATCGCGGGTTGAAACTCCGAATATCGGGCGAACTCTTCCAGATCGAGAACGTAAAATGACGATGTCGTCGGATCGAGACAGGGGCACCCTTGTCCCCCGAGGGGTACCAGCAAACGATGAGTGCAGTGGCTGAGGACGCTACTTCAGACCAGATGGGTGTGCTGGCTGAGAGAACAAACGACCATAGTCGCCCCAACGCGGAACGCCCAACGAATCGAGAGATCCGTCGCGATGCCAGAAAATCGATTTCCGAAGACGGACACACTCCGGGGATGCATTTGAACGCCGTTTACCCAGGGCTCGACGGCTCTGTTAACTGGATAGTGGGCGCTCGAATTTGACAATCAATCGGGGCGTTGCATGTGATCTCTGGCCCGCATTTGAAGCTGTGATATGGAAACCGGGTCAACTGATACCCGTTCCCCATCCGCAGTGAAATACAGGCTCGCGTCGACTGACCGGTCCGGATATGTAGACGTGAGAACGTGATAGTAGACGCTCAACTGGATCCTGTATTCGTCGACGGCCCGGCGGGTCCGATCGGTCTTGTAATCGATGATTTCCACGCGATCCAAAGTTACGTGGACGAGGTCGACGATCCCCGAAATCGTCACTCGCTGGTCGTCAACCGTTAGGGGTACCGTCGCTCGCTCTTCGACGAACAGTTCCCCGTCCAACGAGTCGATGAGATCCCGGACTCGTCGCTCGTGCTCGTTTTCAGCTTCGCCGGCTTCGTCGAGGGCGTATTGCTCGGCGAACTCGTGGACTCGGGAACCAAAATTGACCCCACCGTCTCCATTGGACGTCTCGCCATCACCCGATTCGTCGAACACCGAATCGTCCATCAGGTCGTGGGGCGTCAGCCCGACGGGGCCGTCCGGGGGCGAGACGGTGAAGGGAAGTTGCGCCTGGGTCGTCCGCTCCCTGGTGACGTTGGCGACGTCGGGATTCCCCGCCTCCAGCGCGACGGGGAGTGACTCGAGGAAGCTATTCGGGTCCTCGCCACCGGCGAAGACGAGATGCTGTTTCGCCCGGGTGATGGCGACGTAGAGGAGTCTCCGCTCTTCGTCGTACTCGTCCGGCAAACAGTGGCGGAGCACGTCGTATCGCCAGTTGTCGTAGACGTGGGGATACTGGCCGACCTCCGCGTACTCTTTGCGCTGCCTGAGTCCCACGGATTCCTCGTACCGGATGACCTTCGAGTCGCGGGTCGAGGGCGGGAATCGACCCTCGTTCATGTTGGCCATGACGACGATGGGATATTCGAGTCCTTTCGCCGCGTGGATCGTCTGGACGGTGACGGAGTCGTCGCCGGCACTGGTGTGGACCTCGTGGGTCGCCCCGGTGTCGATTGCTCGGGTGATGAAGCGGATCAGATCCCCGCGGGTCAACGTCGTCGCCTGGTGGACGGACTCGATGGTGTCCAGGATCACGTCCGCGTAATCCCCGTGGTACCCATACCGATCGAAGACACGGCGGGCGACCGACGCCACCGTGTCCATCTCCGCCACCGTCGATCGGAATGCCGCCATGTCGGTCGGGTAGTCCCCCGTCGAGAGGATGTGGTCGATTTCGTCGAGCGTGTACCCGGCCGCTTCGAGGACGACCGCCCAGCCCCGATCGGCGTCCGATTCGAGAATCCGGAGCCAGGCGAGCAGCACTTTCGCCGGGTCGGTGCGGAATAGCTCGACACCGCCATCGTAGGCAATCGGGACGTCGTACTGGTCGGCCACCTGGAGCAATTCTCTCCCGAAATCCCTGGTCCGGGTCAGTACAGCGATGTCTCCGTATTCCGGGGCCCGTGGATTTCCATCGTCGTCGGCGACCGGATAGTCGTCGTTTCCGACGATGGTCTGGATCTTCGAGAGGACTGACTCGTGTTCGTCCTCGTGGTGAATCGCTTCGATGTGGGTCTCGTCGAAGGGGGCGGTACTCGAGAGGGCGTCCGCATCACCGAGCTCCACATCTTCGACGTCTTCGGTGTCGGTTGCGGGGACCGTGAGCGCGTATTTCGAGAAGTCGAGGATGGATTGGGTGGAGCGGTAATTCTCGGACAACCTGAGTGGGGTGACCTCGGGGGTCTCGAATCCCACTCTCTTTGCGTCGTCGTTCAACGCAGCGCTGAACCGTTGCAATCGCTTCTCGAACTGTCTGATGTTGTCGACGTCCGCGTACTGAAAGCTGTAGATGCTCTGTTTCCAGTCGCCGACGACGGCGAGGTTCTCGGTGCCGGCGAGCAACAACCCGAGTTTGAACTGGATTTCGCTGGTGTCCTGGAACTCGTCGACCATGACGTATTCGAACTCGAGTCGCTCTCGGAGGTCGTGGTCTTCCAGGAGCAACACGTACGCCAGCACCTGCAGGAATCCGAAATTCAGGTAATTTCGGCCGAGCGTGAATTCCAGATATTCGAGATAGACGTCGTGGACGAACGCTTTCAGCGTCTCTCGATCCCCGTCGAACACGCGCCTTGCGACTGCCGAATCGATCTGCTTCGTCCCGCGCCCTCCGCGTAGTTCTCCCGTGTCGGGGGCGTCCGGGAGGTACGTCTTGTTCGTCCCGAAGCGTCCCAGCTTTTCGCGGAGTTCCGATTGCTTCCGGCCCCCGTTCCGGGGCTGGTTGGCGGCTTCGAACTGGCGCTCGAACGCCTCGAACGCGCCCTCCAGGTGGGCTTCGGAGTCACGATACCACCCCTCCCGAGTGGGGATGACGCCCTTCGAAGCGAGTTGTTTGACGAGATCGAGGAGATCGAGGTGGTCGTCGATTGCACGAAACTGATCCGCGTACTCCGGGTGGTCGTCCTGGAATCGCCCGACGAACTCCCGGAACAGTTCGTTCTCGACGAGTTCGTCTTCGATGAGTCGGGTCGACCCGGTGATGCGGTCGTCGATGCCGAGATGCACCGGGGCGGCGTACCCGTGTTCGTCGAGTACGTGGTGTGCGTGTGAGTGGAAGGTCCGGATCGGGGCGTCGGCGAGCTCCTGAAGTCCGTACCCGGAGTGCTCGACGATCCGCTCTCGCATTTCGGTGGCCGCACTGTTGGTGAACGTGGCGAGGAGGACGTCGTCCGGTTCGACATCCTCTTGGTCGATGATAGTGGCGTACCGCCGCGTCACCGCGAGCGTCTTCCCCGTGCCTGCCCCTGCATCGACGAGGTAGGTCCCTTCGGTCTCGTCGATGAGCCGCCGTTGCTGCTCGTTCGGTTCGAGGTCGCTCATCGTTCACCCTCCAGTAGCAGGTCCCGATAATCGATCCGCCGGTAGTTGGGCTCTCCGCCCGGCCCCTCGATCGGGAATCGCCCTTCCCCGGATCGATACGCGTTGATCTCCTCGATTCTGTCCTGAACGAACTCCTCGACTGCATCCAGATCCTCTTCGAAAAACGCCCGCCTCCTGATCCCGTTCAGCGCTCGGATGGCCTGGTCTGCCCCCTTCTCCGTGTCGACCTCGTCATTCGTCGCCACATCGACCGCAGCGGTGAACGTCTCGGCGAAATCCGAGGACCGCAGCTCGTCTTTCTCCGTCGTATCAGGGAATTGGCGGTCGGACAGTATCTCGCGATACTGCTCGAACCCCAGGTCCGAGAACGTCTCGACGCAATCGTTGTAGCCATCGAGCAGGGCGTCGTACGCCGCTCGAGACCCGACGAATTCGTCGAAGGTCTGGGGGTAGTAGGTGACGGTCGTCATCGCGTCGTCCAGGGTTGTCTCTCCTGTGACGGCGTCGTCCAGGGTCTCGAGGAAGTGGAAGAAGGTGAACTGGATGCGCTCGTCCGGTTGCTGTGTTCGGAAGTACGCGAGATACAGCGCGGCCTGGAAGTTTGGGGTATCGGCCGGCGGATCCGTTGCTGCCCGCTTGACGACCTGGTAGGCCGACTTCTTCGACCCGCTCTTGTAATCGACGTTATGCGTGGGCGAGCGGACCAGGTCGATCTTCCCGTTCACGCCGATATCGAGCGCCTCGAACCAGCGCTCGGTCAGTGGCGAGTCGATCGGCTTGTCGAAGTACTCCGCGAAGAAGTTCGACCCCCACCCGGAACTCGGGGTGAGGAAATCGTGATCCTCGGGGCCGTATTCGTCGAGGTATTCGACGATCGTTTCGAGACCAATCTGGTACTTGCTCCGCCGCAGCGGCTCCTCTGTGTCGCTGAAAAAGGGCTGGACGGTGTCGACCATCACGTCGACGATTTCGTCGAGCTCGTCCGTTCCGACGCACTCGGGATGGTTCGCGTAGAACTCGGCGAAGTCGTGGAACAGATTCCCCTCCTGGAAATGGTCCTCGTCGGGGGTTTCGAGTAAGCGACTGAAGCAGTAGTCGCGGGGGCTGTTGACGTAGCTGTTCAGACTCGACTGGCTGATCGTCTCGATGGTCGTCGTGTCGGCGTCGACCGGCGACCGGTTGAACCCCGCTCCCTCCGTCCTCTCGATCCGCGAGTGAGCCAGCGAATCGAGGTCGCTGAAGCGCTCGAACTCCTCTTCGAGGAGTTCGCCGAGGTACAGCGGTGGCGTTACCGGCTGGCCGCCCGCGGTATCCTGCACGAGATAGTACTGCTCGCTGCCGCTCTGCACGAGGAGCTGGAACTGTCGGATGTACCGCTCGTACTGGGCCTCGGCGTCGACCCAGGGTCGATTCGGTGCCGAATGCGTCCAGCCGTCGTCCATGCCGAGGAAGAACACGACGGGCCGATCGACGTATCCGGCCGACGTCGCGTCGGCGAGCAGAACTCCCTCGTTCTCCCGATCGATCGGAACGTCGTAGGTCTGGAGATAGTACGCCAGATCCTGGACGCGCTGCTCGGTGGGTTCCTCGTCCAGGAGACCGAGCTCGTCGAGTTCGGCTCGCAGTGCATCGAGCTCCTTGCCGGCCTGTCGTTCGAAGGAAGCGAGTGCCTCCTCGAAGCTTTCCGATGCCGCTCCGCCGGTGAAGGTGGTACACCAGTCCAGTTCCGGATGGTCGACTTCGCTGATCCGCTTTTGGTCGTGTTCGACCGGGACGTCGATCCCCAGTTGGGTGCAGATCGGGGTGACGTCGCCGACCGTGGTGTCGGAGCCCCGGTGAGCTACGCGGAGCAGCCGGAGGAAGGTCCGGTGGTATGGGTCGTCGGCGAACCCTGGGCCGCCGTAGAAGGGGATGTCGGCCGCTTCGAGGGCCGATTCCACGAGCGAGGAGTAGCGACTCGATCGGTCGAGGACCACCCCCACGTCGTCGGCGTTCTCCGGGGTCACGGTGTCCAGGAGGGCGTCGACGATGTCGCTGGAGCCGTCGAAGACGTGGAATGGTGGCAGTGAGAATGCCTCCTCGGTAAAGAGGGCGACGCGGTCGGCGTCCGGCGGGAGGATGGACCGCTCGAGTTGGGTTAGCTGGTCGTAGCCCACGACGGCGACCGACTGGTCTGCTGGGGTCTCGTACTCCTGCAGTTGCCCGGAGGTGGTCTGGAGGTCGCGGAGGACGTCGATGACCGCTTCGGTCGTCTCGTCGACGAAGGCCGGGTACGCTTCGATCGCGGTGGCGCTCCCCTGGTGTTCCCAGCACTGGAGGACGTTCCCCACCGCGTAGGCGATGGCTTTCCAGGGGTGGTCCGTTCGGTCGACGAGTTCGAGGAACGCGGTGCGATCCTCGCTTGCTTCGCGTCGGCCCGTCGCGAGGCGGCGAGGTGTGGTGGCGAAGGTGCCGAAGTGTGGTGCGTCGAGGCGGCGGTTGAGGGCGTCTGCGAGTGGATTGTTGGGGACGATGACGAGGTCGTGGTCGGCGACGTCGTCGTAGATGGATTGGAGGGGGCGCAGGCGTTGGATGGGCACGTGGTGGACTGGGTGGGTGGGTTGGTTAAAGATGTGGGGCGGGTATTTGTGGTGTTCTGAAGAGCGGGAGGGGTTGGTACTATTCGATCACTTCCGAAAGCCCCCGCCCGCTCGCCTCCCGCGGCTCGTTGCGCGCTTCGCTCCCTCCGGTCGCTCCAGTGCTTACGTCGCCGGGGTTCGGCGACCGGTCGGCCCCTTTCGAATTCCCAACCCGTGTTCTATTTTCAATGTCGTTCCAGGCAAAGAGTTTCATCCCTTGCACCAGTCGTGGGCGTAGGACCGGTGTGACCGGATATGTATCAATACGAAGCCGTGAAGCAGGTGATGAAGGATAACGGTGGATACGCGACGCTAAAGCATCTGTACGAGCACGCGCCACACGTCGAAGGGAGCGAATGGGGGACGAAGACACCGAACGCCAGCATTCGTCGGATTGTCCAGCGACGTGACCCGTTCTTCAAGATTCGCCCCGGACTGTGGGGCCTGGAGGAATTCCGCGAGGAGTTGCCCGAGCACCTCAATACCGAATCGGTCTCTCCCGAGAAGGAACAGCAGTACGATCACACCTATTACCAGGGATTGCTAGCCGAGGTCGGGAATATGCGGGTTGCGGAGACCTGGATCCCGTCACAGGACAAGAACCAGGCGTTTCTTGATCAGACCCTGGCTGACGTCCGCTCGCTAGATAGCATTCCAGAGTTCGGGTACGAGGGGATGGTTCGTCGAGCCCGGACGGTCGACGTGGTCTGTTTCAACCACCGTCGGATGCCGGACAGCCTGCTGGAGGTCGAATTCTCCACGGACTTCCAGAACTCGCTTCACAAGTTTCTCGACCTGCAGGACTACTACGCGAACTTCGTCATCGTCGCCGACGAGACGCGGAAGGACCAGTTCGAAAAGCGACTGGGCCAGAGTGGATTCGAGGTCATTCGAGACCGTGTCGATTTCCTGAATTTCGATGAGGTGGTCAGGCTCCACATGGCGACGGACAATGCAGAAGGGATCGTCCCGCGGTTATAAGTGTCACTTAATACGTTACTTGACTCTAACTTGGAATTCGAAGGACACAGTATGAATTGCGTTGGTGTCTAGAGTGATACTGAGACGTCTAGCTTTTCGAGCTCTCTTGAGGTCTGAGTTGAGAAAGATTGAGGGAATATTGAGGCGAGTAAACGGTGACATCTGCGAGAACTTGCTGAAACTTACGCTCCCGATACATCAGGAAAAGACCCAGAAGCGACCCACTGAAGCATATGTTCGAAACCATATGGTTGAGTGTGGGGCATCCGGCGACCGAGTGGTCCGAAGGACCCGGTGGGTCGCCGGTTTTCCATCAGAGCAAGCTCTGATGACGTCTCGCTCACAGTGTTCGCGAGACCACCGAGCGCGAAGCGCTCGGGCGTCACGGCGTCGCCGTTCACCCTAATGAGACCCTCCTTCGGAGCGTCTCGCGGGCGACGAACCCCCGAAGGGGGTGAGGAAGCCTTTTCGTGTGCTCACGAAGCGAAGCTTCGTGGGATTCAGCAGTAGCTTCGCTCCTGCGCGACAGATTTTGCAGGCGGAGCGAGTGTTAGCGAGCGAAGCGAAGCAAAAGGTGCATGGGTTCGGCCAGATTCGAACCAGAGGAAGACTCGCTTCGCTCGTCTTCCAGGGTTCGAATCCGCTCACCCATTCTCACACGGTGCCGCGCCGAGCGCAGGCAGCGCTCGTCGCTCAGTACGTGAGAAGTGGGTTCGGCCAGATTCGAACCGAAGCCAGACGTGCTCGCTTCGCTGCGCGCGACTGGCAGGGCTCGAACTGCCCTCACACGTACGTCTGCCGCTTGCGGAATAGCTCGCGGCAGAAGTAGTGGGTTCGGCCAGATTCGAACTGGCGGCCTCGTCCTTGTAAGGGACGCGTCATAACCAACTAGACCACGAACCCACACGCGAAACCAACCGGCGGCCGGCAAAAACGTTTGCCCTTCCGGCTCGAACCCCCACTCGATGCCGTCACGGACCGCCATCCTCGTCGCCGCTCTCCTGGCCCTGGCACTCCTCCTCGCCATCCCTGCGGCCGGCCCGGAACCCGGCACCGAGAACACCGAGGCCGACACCGTGACGGTCCTCGACGAGTCCGGCGACCCACTCGGAACGGTGACCGTCATGGTCGCCGATACCCCAGACGAGCGCTACACCGGACTCAGCGACACCGAGTCCCTCGACCCGAACGAGGGTATGCTCTTCGTCTTCGACTCAGAAGCAGAGCGCGCCTTCGTGATGCGCAATATGTCCTTCCCGATCGATATCGTCTTCGTCGACGCCGACCGCACCATCACCGCGGTCCACCACGCCCCAGTCGAAAACGACGACGGTCAACTAACCCGCTACCGCGGCCAGGGGAAGTGGGTCCTCGAGGTCCCATACAACTGGACGACCGAACACGACGTCGAGGTCGGCGACCAGATCCGCATCGACCACGCGAACGAAACCGACCAACCGACCGGGTCGACAGCCACGTAACCACCCGAAAACAGTTGAACGGTCACCCACCAGGGTGGGAATACGAAAGGGGCCGACCGGTCGGGGAAGGCGCGGGACGCAAGCACCACGACGAGCGAAGCGAGTGAGGAGCGCAGCGACCGCACCGACCCGAGCGGGAGGGGGCTTTCGGGGGTAGTTGTTCTCCGGGTAGCTCCGTGGCGGTTCCCGGAGCCAGTGGCGCGATGAGCTGAGAATCGGGGGCTTTCGGAAGTGGTGTCTTCCTCCCGTACACCTCTACAAACCCGCTAACCGAGCCAGGATTTCCACAACCTAACCCACTCCTACCAGCTGAACACCTCGCCTCCTCGCCAATCCTTTTCCCCACCACGACCCCACATTCACTATGGCCCTCCCGGGTGACGAGGACGACCCGTTCGAGACCCAGCGGGAGCGAACCGACAATCCGATGGGTCGACTCTTCGTCGAGTACGGCCGGGACCACTGGGGGTACTTCGTCGTCGGGCTCCTCGCGAGCGTCGTGGCCAGGGTGCTCGATCTCATGCCACCGGTGCTACTCGGCGTCGCCATCGACGCGGTCTTCCGGGACGACGTCGCCTTCGGCAGTCGATTTCCACTCTCGTTGTTCCCGGCGAGCTGGTATCCGGCCACCCAGGAGGCACAGCTCTGGTTCACCATCGCCGCCATCGCGGCCTCCTTCTTCGGCGGTGCGGTCTTCCACTACGCGCGCAACTGGGGGTGGAACGCCTTCGCCCAGAACGTCCAGCACGGGGTACGCACCGACACTTACGACGAGATGCAGCGACTCAACATGGGCTTTTTCGCGGACAAGCAGACGGGAGAGATGATGTCTATCCTCTCGAACGACGTCAACCGCCTCGAGCGGTTCCTCAACGAGGGGATGAACGGGGCGTTTCGCCTCTCGGTGATGGTCGTCGCCATCGCGGTCCTGCTCTTCGCGATCAACTGGCAACTGGCGCTGGTCGCGCTCGTCCCGGTCCCGCTCATCTGGGCGTTCACGTACCTCTTCGTCGAGCGCATCCAGCCGAAGTACGCCGCCGTGCGCGCGGCCGTCGGCAGTCTCAACTCCAGACTCGAGAACAACCTCGGCGGCATCGCGGTCATCAAGGCGTCGAACACCGAATCATACGAATCGGGGCGCGTCGACGACGCCTCGATGGAGTACTACGACACGAACTGGGACGCCATCAGGACGCGGATCACCTTCTTCCCGGCGCTCCGGGTGCTGGCGGGGATCGGCTTCGTCATCACCTTCGCCGTCGGGGGCGTCTGGGTGTTCTCCGGGACCGCACCGGGGCCGTTTACCGGCACCCTCCAGACCGGTGCGTTCGTCACCTTCATCCTGTTGACCCAGCGGTTCATCTGGCCGATGGCCCAGTTTGAATCGGCGTGGTCTGCACCAATCGGGTTCGGGGTCCCGTCGACGGGGACGCGGGCGGTCCCGTAGGTCCCGTAACGACCAAACCGACCGACAGCACCGCCCGACTCCACAGGCGGCCCCAGGACGCCCACCAAGGCGTTTCTCCCGAGACCCGGCCCCATCCCATCGGGTCCGTCCTCGGGCGTCTCTCGTGGCCTGTGGCGGGCCAGGATTCGCCTGGAGGTGGTCGGCGTGAGTGTCGGGACGCCGAGCGTCGCCTTCTATACGGACTGGCAACGCGCGCGAGGCGAGGGCGTCAACTCGCACAAAACCCCCGGCGTGGGGTCCACCTCAGTCGACTTGTGGCCCGACACGGTCCCCGACGCCGAGCGGGCGACCCGAATCGTCCGCCGCGTCGCCGATACCCTCGACGACCGTGGCGTATCCTACGGCGTCCGGTTCCCGGTCCTCGTCGAGAACGTCACGGGCGAACCGGCGTTCGAGCGCCGAGACGGCGGGATAGCGGCCACGGCGGCCTATCACCGGGTATTGCGGTCGGTCGAGGACCTCGTCGAGCGTGGTATCGTTCGGCGAGAGAGAATCCCCGATTACTCGGTCGTCGACGGCGTCGTCGAGAAGGGCGACCGCGAGAACGGTGACCTCTACATCCATCCCGAGTGGGTCCCTCCTACACTCCGGCCGTCGCACTTGAAGGTAAGTAGGCAAACCTCCTCGCGGCCAGACCCCGAGACCCCGAATCGCCCGACTGCGTCGGGGTGGCTTTCGGGACACGCGGGCGGTGGGACGGCGGCCGCCGAGGCTCGCTCGGTCCTTCGGGGTCGAGCGCAAATCATGCCGGGCGAACAGTCGGATGGCGTCAGGGCAAAACTCGGCCATGCACTGGCCGCTCACCGGCAGGGCGTCGACACTGAGGGTATGCGGCCGGACACGGTGTCCTCGACGGCCCGCGCCACTCGTCGACAGGCGACGTACTTCGGGGCGTGGGACGCCGCCCTCGACCGGCGTGTCGTGCCGGAGGACGTAGCCACACACGTCACGCTGACGCCCGACAGTCCGGGGTCGTATGGCGACCTCGTCGACGTGGCGGCCGCGGTGAACGACGACGTAGACGACTTGCTATCGTGGCTCGGCCGGCACACGCCGGGGCCGGGTCGCCCCCTCACGCTCGTGATTCGTGAGACGACGAGACGGGGCCGCCTACACATTCACGTCGTCGTATTCGGCGTGGCCCCTCAACACCTGCGAAACGAGGGTCTCGGGGACTACTGGGCGGGGACAAAGGGTCACGGTTTCGTCAACTACACTCGACTCGTCCGCCGACCCACTCGTGAGGGTCGGCGTTGGCTCGCTCTCGACGACGACGCGGGGGTCGAATCGGGGACGCCGATACGCGGCTATCTCGCGGCGGCCCTCAACGACCGTCGTCGGGTGACGGAACTCAACGCCGAGGCCCTGCATGAGGTGGCGAAGGGGGCCGAGCGCGGCGGTCTCGACCGGCGGGGTCTCGTCCAAACGGCGATTCTGTGGGCGACGGGCGTCGAGGCGTTCTCGGCGTCGCCCGCCCTCCTCGACACTGACCCGTCCACGCCGACGCCGTCCCGAGGACACGTCAATCGACGCGGAAATAACGTCAATGCACGTTTCAGTGGCGTGTCTTCGTCGGGACTGACGGGAGTCGCCGGGGCGATTACGTCAATGCACGTCAGCGATTACGTCGCTCGTCCGGGTCGAGACCGCCCGCCACCCGCCCCGCCTGACTCAGTCTTCGGTCACGTCGTCGAGAAGGTCACTGAGGTCGTCGTCCTCGGCCAAATCGTCGATGAGTGTCTCTGTGTCTGGTGTCTCGGTCAACTCATCGACGAGGTCAGATAGGGCGTCCTCCTCAGTCTCCACCTCGTCGAGGACCGCGTCGAGGGCGTCTCGCCGCTCGGGTAACTCGTCGAGAAGGGCGTCGGTCTCGGCGCTCACGTCGTCGAGGAAGTCGCTGAGGTCGGGCGGCTCAGTCACCTCGTCGGCGAAGTCGACAGGTTCAGTCTCAAGTTCGGCGAGAAGGTCGGCATCGATTTCGGGGGCCTCCAACTCGTCGAGAAGGGGGTCGAGGTCGTGGTCCTCGGCCATGTCGTCGAGAAGGGCGTCGAGGTCGTAAATACTGTCCTCAGTCATGGGTTTGAACCCCGCAATCACCCGCAAGTATTGCGCGGCGTCTCGCCGACTACAATCACGTTCGGCCAACCCCCCGCCAAGTGGGGTTGCAGTTCGGACAACCGTCGAGGTCGGCGCCGAGAATATCCATCAAAGAATCCGGCCCCGGACGTGAAGGCGGCAATCCTCGAATAGATGGGCGGTACCGAGTAGTCTCGCCGAAAATGAGAAACTGATTTTATCTCGGGTGCGTTTCGCGGGCGAAGTTTAGCGGTTCTCACGCCTCACTACTGGTCCGTCAACGTCGTCTGATACACTTCACCTTTCACGTCATCGGGGACGGGGAGTTTCTTCATCACCCGCGACTGTAACCGCAGATAGCCGTTCGCGGCCCGTTGGCAATTGGCCTCGAACCACGCGTGAGCCTCCGGGCTGTTCAAAAACTCGTGGAGCGCGTAAAGGTCGTCCGGGTCTTCGGGAATGATATAGTAGACGCTGTGGCGAGGCACGACTTCACCGGTTTCATCCAACCAGAACGTCGGGTCATCGGTCACGTCCTGACACAGAATCTTCGGTTGTAGTATATCTTCCATCGGTGGATTCTCGTGCCAGCCGTACCACGGGCACTTGTTCTTCTTGACGCACGAACGGTCTTCGAGACGGTCGCGGCGGAAACTCGCCCAGTCACCGAACGCTTCGAGGTCGTTTTCGGACGGGAGTCGACCGTCCTCACGGTACGGACAGATGAACACCTCGCCGCTGTCGGGGCCGTCGTTGATACGGAGTTGTTTCCCTGAGGTCGTCGGATACGTCCAGTCGGAAAGTTGTTCAGGGACTTCGTCAGCATCCTGTACGAACACGCTGTCCGCTCCCGTGGCGACGCCACAACTAACGCGTTGGCACACGTCGCCGAGCGTTCGGTTCCCCGAGATGTTCGGTGTGTCGCCACCTCGGATAGTACTCGCCCAACTATTCCCGTTGGCACTCAGTGTGACGTTGTCCTCACTTCCATCGCGTCGGAGCACTCGCGTCTCGCCCGGTTCGGTGGCGTCGACCGTCGTGATGGTCGGGTAGGTCGTGAAGCCGTCGAAGGCGTCTTCTTCGATGTGGTGTATCTCCCGGACATGGTAGTCCCGTGCAAGGAGCCGACGGAGCGGGGCCGCCGTCTCGGTGTATTCGAATTTCTCCGGCGTGATGAGCGTCAGCCGTCCGCCGTCGCTGAGCACGTTCAACGACTGTTCGATGAACAGAATGAATAAGTCGAACCGCCCGGTGGCGGTATCGAAGCGTTGCTTGTACCGGGCCTTCTCGTCCTCGGACAGCCCCTCGATGGGGACATATGGCGGGTTCCCGACGACGTAACGGAACTCGCCGAGGCCAGAGAGGTCGCCGAGAAAGTCACGCTCGAGGAGGTCGACTGACGCGTCGGCGTGCGTCTCGCGGGCTTCGCTCAACAGTTCCGGGTCTGTGTCCATCCCGACGCCATCGGGGACAGGAAGACCGCGCGTTTCGCAATACCGATGAACGGCGGCGACGAACGGGCCAGTTCCGACGCCTGGAAAGAGAATCCGGTCGCCGTCAGACGGTTGCCTGTCGTCAAACAACTTTTCAACAATTCGGTCAGCAAGTGCGGGCGGTGTCGGGACGTGCCCCTTCATACACTCTGTTAGGTACCTCGAGTTATTTAAAGTTATATGTGTCTCGAGTCCTATTCACGGGTGACGCCCCACTCGTTGAGGTGGTCGACGAGTCTGTCCAGTTCGTCCTGAAACACCACCGCGTGAATGTTCGCCGCACTCGCCTTGTGAACCTCCTCACGTAATTTCTCGCGCCGTTCTCGCAGATTAAATTGTGTGACGTTGGCGACCGCGACGAACTTCGCGTCAGGGAAGTTCTCGGCGGCGGCCCGCGCCTCGGAACCGAACTCCTTGAATCGCTTTTGTTGGTCGCGCTGTTGGATGACCCGTACCTCGCCGACCACTTCGTATGGTTCCTCTGTCGGGACGACGAAGTCCGGTTCGCCCGGAAGCGTGTTGCCCTTGAAGTTTAGGTAGCCGTGTTCCTCGAGGTACTCGCGGACGTACTCCTCGTACTTTGACCGTTTATGTCGCCGCTGGTCACCCTCCCACATCTTCACGAAGCCGAACAGCACGGTTTCTAGCGAGAGGTCGTGGGGGAGAAGGTCGACAAGTGCGTCGGCGAACTTGACGGCCTGTTCCTCCTCACGAAAGTCCGTTTTTCGGTCGCGGAGGTTTCCGATGTTCTTCTCGCCGTATAGCCGTTCGAACTCTCGGTCGGGAAGCCCCGTTATCTTCTGAAAGAGTGGCATCAGTGTGTGGGAATTTTCCCACAACGCATCCAGATAATCAGACGTAGTCGCTTCGCTGAATACGACGCTCTCGTTTCCGCACTCGTCGGATTCGATAACGAAGTGCCGTCGGAGTGCGGCCTCGGCTTCATCGAGAAGTTCGTCCAATTCCTCGTACAATCCGGGTAACTCCTCACTATTCGGTCGCGGATACTGAACCATACAAAACCCGACAGACGAGTTCCTGATAATAGCACCGACCTACTTGAATTGTTCAGTCAGTCCTTTGGTCAGAAGTCGTCGTCTCCGAGAACTTCGCCCTCGTCGGTGATGACCCCCTACCGTCTCACCACGGCATTTCGCTCGATTCGCTGTGGGTCGGCCATCGAAGACTGGGTCCCGTATCGGTCGCATCGTCCAGTGCGACGCATAGCGCCCTCACTCGTCCTCGTTCGACATGGCCCGGAGCGCCCCGACCGCATGGAGGCCGTCGTCCGGGTCCTCCTCGTCGGGTGTCTCCTCCTCGGTCGACATGGCGGAGAGCGCCCCGATACGGCCGAGGCCGTCGGGGTCGTCGTCGGGCGTCTCCTCCTCGTCCTTCTTCGACATGGCCGAGAGAGCGCCGACGTGGTCGAGGCCGTCAGTGTCGACGCGGTCCTCGGTCGGGCGGTTCGTCTCGGTGTCGCCCATACCCAGGCGCCGTTCGAGGTCGTCCACTCGGGCCGATAGTTGGCGGCGGGTCGCACGTCGGGTCATTCTGCGGACACCTCCTCGACGGCGTCGTCGTCCCTGTCGGCGTGGGCCGCACCGTGTCCGTTGAGGGCGTCGCGGGACGAGAACGTCTTGCCGCACTCCCCACACTCGTACACCTGCGAGAAGTCGAGGTTGGCGCCCTGACGCCACGTCTCCAGGTCCTCGGCGTAATCCACGTCGCCCCGCGTCTCGGCCGTCGTCACGGGGTTCAATCGCTGGCCTGCGCTGTCGAGGGCGAGGATTCGCCAACCGCCTACCGACTTCCAGACCGCCGGCGTCACGAGGGTCTCGGGTATCTCCTCACCCGGCCGGAACGTGACGTGTCTGTCGCGCTCGGTGTCGACGCCGTATTCGTCTATGAGGGCGTCGGGGAGATTCTCGATACTCGTGCTGAACGGTTTGTTTACGACGACCAGGTGAGCGGTCTCGTCGGGCCACGGCTCCTCCTCGGGTTCGTCCGATTCTCCCGAGGTCCTGGGGTCGTAGCCGATAATGTCGGGACTCATTGGTCTCCTCCGCGAGGTGTGTTGTCTATCATCGTACCTCACATGATATAGAGTCGTCGAGCGTAAAAACCCCCCGCCGTCGCGCGATTTTCACTTTCACTCCACTACAACGCAGTATTTACGTCGGCATCTTCGACTGAGAATCGAACGCCTAACGACTCATGGCACCGCCGTCGCTCATGAGTGGTTGAAGCAAGAGGGGAATGGGCGTCCCCCTCGTTGACAAACCCCGACGAGAAGGGAGGGTTGCACACCCCGCGGCCCCCTTTTCGTCGTACATCGTTCTTTGAGTGCGTGGGGCATAGGGGTTTCGGCCCCCCCCTCACTCGTCGGGGTGTGACGCCCGCCATCAACACATGGCGACCACCACACCACCCCGCTCGACGCCGTCGACGCTGTCAGTCCTCCGCACCGTCCTCGTCCACCCGCTCTACGTCCTCGGTCGCCGTGAGCGGGGTCGCCTCGGCCGACGCCATCCCGTCCGAATCCTCGGCGTATTGTGCCGACTCGGTCGGGACGAGGTTGCCGTCCTCGTCGGGGCGGAACCCGACCAACCCCCCGCCGCCGGACTCGTCGTCGAGCATGGGGGCGAACGCGTCGAGGAGCCCTTCGAGCCGGCCGAGGTCCTCGGCGGTGAGTCCCGGCACGTCCACCGCGTCGGTCCACGGCGTCGCCCCTCTCGCAGTCTCGCACTCGGGGCAGGTGTCCTCACCGGGCGAGAGGACGCGCAGGCAGTCGTCGCACACGGTGTCCCACGGGTCGACCTCGTCGCCATTCTCGCGGACGCCGGGGACGCCAAAGGCGTTGTGCGCGGCGGCGTTGTGGTCGTCGCCGGTGAGGTGAGAGTAGGTCTCCTCCATCACGTCCGAGGCGGGGGCGTGGCCCAACCAGAATTTAATATCCGCGGTGGTAATGTCGGGGTGCTTCAGGCACGTATTGACGAAGTTGTGCCTCATCATGTGGGGGTGGGCCGGTTTCGAGACGGTCACAACGTCGACTCGCTCGGCGGTTTTCTTCTTGAGTTGCGCCATCGTGTAGCGAATCGTCTCTTTCGTGACGGGCGTCGTCGGGTCCATCTTCGACGCCCCCGGCTTCGCCGTAATCAGGTAGTCCTCGGGGTCGCCGGTGGGGTGAAAGTCGAGCCAGTCGCGGACGGCCCGATACGCCTGCGAGAGCGGCCGGGGTTCGCCGGGTCGGTCGATGTTCTTGAGGCCGTCGGCGTCGGTGTTGAACGACCACACGCCCGCGTCGAGGTCCACGTCTTTCACCCGGAGCGTCCGCAGGGCGGTGTTCCGCATCCCGGCGTAGAGGAGGAGGTGGAGAATCGCGGCGTCTCGCGGGTGGTCGACGACCGTTCGCAGGGCGGCCCGTTCCTCGGGCGTAAGCATATCGCCCTCGGTCCACGGCGTCGTTTTCGACCGCTCGTGGACGGTAATATCGGCGGGGTCGACGCCGAGGTCGGCGTGGTAGCGATAGAACTTCTTGAGGGCGTTTTCAATATCGGCCACGCGGGAGAGGCCGGGGCCGTCCTTCGCTTTCACCCGGCCGGTGGTCCATGCGTTGACGGTATCGGCGTCGGTCTCGTCGCCGGTGAGGTGGAGGTCCTTCGCCGCCACCGAGAGGCGTTCGGCCCATGCGTCGAGCGTCCCCCGCGCTTTGTGGCCGTCTTTCCGGTCGTCGTAGAGGTCTCTCGGCAGGCTCTCGGTGGCGTCCTCGGCGTCGTAGGCGGCGCACAACTCGCGGATGGCGTCGCCGTCGTCGGGGTGAATCTCGCCGTCCTCGACGCGGCGGTCGAGACTGTCGAGCGTGTCCTGAAACTGGGTTTGGTGTTGGCTCATACTGCTCACTACGCCGGGGGCGACCATAGCACTTCCGGGTTTGTGCAGATGAGGTCGAGACAAAGGCCCAGTTCGGTCAGATCGTGAATATGTACCAGCGCGCCCGCGCGTCGAGCGCCCGGATCTTCGGGCTGATGGACGAACCCAGCCGCATCGAGTCGGCCGAGGACGCGCCACCGCTGTCCATCTCGGACGGGAGCGTCGTCTACGACCACGTCTCCTTCGAGTACGAAGACGAACCCATCCTCCGGGACGTCTCCTTCGAGGTCGACGGGGGCGACACCGTCGCGCTGGTCGGCCCGACCGGGGCGGGGAAGTCCACGGCGCTGAAACTCCTCCTCCGCATGTACGACGTCGACGCCGGCGCCATCCGCATCGACGGGCAGGACCTCCGGGCGGTTAGTCTCTCGAGTCTGCGCGAACACATCGGTTACGTCAGCCAGGATACGTTCCTCTTCTACGGGACCGTGCGGGAGAACATCGCCTACGGTCGGGAGGACGCGGATCAGGCGGCCGTCGTCCGGGCCGCGAAGGCTGCCGAGGCGCACTCGTTCGTCTCGAATCTCTCCGAGGGATACGACACGATGGTGGGCGAACGCGGCGTCAAACTCTCCGGTGGGCAGCGCCAGCGCATCGCTATCGCCCGCGCCGTCCTCGCCGACCCGGAGATACTGATCCTCGACGAGGCGACCTCCGACGTCGACACCGAGACGGAGATGCTCATCCAGCGAAGCCTGGATCGGCTGACCACCGACCGCACCACATTCGCCATCGCCCACCGCCTCTCGACGGTCAGGGACGCGGATCAGATCGTCGTCCTCGAAGACGGCCGTATCGCCGAACGGGGCACCCACGACGAACTCATCGAAGCCGACGGACTCTACGCCAACCTCTGGGGGGTGCAGGCGGGCGAGATCGAGGAGCTACCTGCCGAGTTCGTCGAGCGAGCGATCGAACGCCAGTCGGACCGGCGGAACGCCGACGACTGACCGACACGGTTTATTGATCCGCCGCACGGACGCTGTGGTATGCGCCTCGCGGACGTACCCTGGACCGACGCCGACGCGGCCGACGTGGACGTCGTCCTCTTGCCCGTCGGGAGCACCGAACAACACGGCCCCCACGCACCGCTCGGGACCGACCATCGTAGCGCCGAGGCGGTCGCCGAGGTCGCTGCCGACGCCACCGAACTCGAGGCCGTCGTCGCGCCGACTATCCCGGTCGGCATCTCGGAGGAGCACCGCCAATTCACCGGCACCACGTGGGTCTCGCCGGACACCTTCCGGGCCTACGTCCGCGAGACGATCGAATCGCTGTTCGGTCACGGCTGGAATCGCGTCGTCATCGTCAACGGCCACGGCGGCAATTCGGCCGCCATCGAGGAGGTCGCTGCCCGACTCACCCGGAACAACGACGCACTGGTCGCTCCGTTCACCTGGTTCGACGCGGTCGACGTCGACGTGCCGATGGGCCATGCTGGCCCGCTCGAGACGTCGTTTCTCCTCGCGGCGTTCCCCGACCTCGTCCACGAGGATCGGTTCGAGTCGGCCGCAGGTGGCGCTGCGGACCGCTGGGGCGACTGGGTCGGTGGGACCAATCTGGCCCCGGACAGCGTCCAGTTCGCGGAGAACGGCGTCGTCGGGGATCCACGAGCGGCGAGTACAGCGATCGGCGAAACCCTCGAACAGCAGGCGAGCGACGCCCTCGTCTCGGTGATGGAGGCGGTACTGGAGCGCGACGTCACCACCCCTGCCCACCGATAACTGCTTACGATTCGTCCTGGAGGTCCTCGAGTTGGCCCTTGAGGTCGGGGACCGACGCCGTCAGGTCACCCACCGCCTCGGCCATCTCGTCGATGGTCGTCACGACCGTTTCTACCGATTCGATCCGCGCTTCGAGGTCGTCGGCGTCCTCGAACGCCTCCGCGCGCTTGCCCATGGTGTACCACTTCTTCGCGTCCCGGAGATGATCGCGGGCCTCGCCCGCATCGAGTGCCGACCGGAGGGCGTTGAGGACGCCGAGCGTGTTCGCCGATTCCACGTCCCAGATGGCCGTCGGCTCGGGTAGCTCGTCGGTCGCGGCTTCGAGGTGCGCTTCGACGTCGGCCCGCACCTCTTCGGCGGCTTCGCCGAAGAGGTCGTCGTCATCGAGGGTGGTCTGGCTCATGGTCTCGGGTTCGACGGGCGATGAGTTAAACGCACGGCTCGAAATGGGGTGCGTCGACGACCCCGGTCTCGCTCACCCCGGTCCGTTTGCCACTTGATCGGCGGTCACTGCGTGGGACGGCCCGGGCTTTCAGGCGGGATCGACCGGTGCCTCGGCATGCTGGTGGCAGGCGGCGACGGTTCAGTGACGCGCCGACGAACTGGCTGTCGACCAGACGGCCCTGGGAATCGATCGGTATCCCGTTCGTCTCGTCACCGATACCGGACCAACAGTCTTATTCTCTCGCGTTCCTCGCTTCCACGGTCGTGAGTTCCATCAGCGGATACCCATCGACCATGGACATCTCGGCGACCGCTTCGATTCCGTCGTAGTCGACTACGACTTCGACTGCCATGTACTCGCCCGTCAGTTCGACGTATCCGTGTTCGTCGGCCGCCTTTTCGAGGCGGTCGGTGTCGATGGAGACGGTAACGTCTCTCGCGTATGGCTGGTTCTCGATGCTCTCCTCGATGGCGGTCGCCAGACTGTCCGCGCTGTCGGCACTTACGGGGGTCCCGGCGAACTGATGGTAGAGCGCTCCGAACTTGATTCCCGCCTCGAAGGCGGCGGTCTCGGCGTCGGTGGGCATACTCGTCGAGTCGGTTGCGGTCGGTATGTGGGTTTGGGTCCCTCAGTCGGGTCCCAGCAGAAATCGGCCGGCACCGGTGATACGATAGCGCGGCCCGCCGATGGCGACCAGGACGATACCGGCGACGAGACGTTCTCCTGTCGGTCCTTCGCCCGATAGATCAGGGCCAGAGCCCGCGCATCGTTTTCGCCTCGCCGATGCGCTGGAGGGCCACGACGTAGGCGGCTTCTCGCCAGGTGAGGTCTTTGTCCTCGTACACCTCGCGAACCTCGTCCCAGGCGCTCAGCATGTGGGTTTCCAGCTCGTCGTGCACGCGATCCAGCGTCCACTGGCGACGGTTGATGTCCTGCAGCCACTCGAAGTAGGAGACGGTGACCCCGCCGGCGTTCGCGAGGATGTCCGGGACGACCGGAATGCCGCGCTCGGCAAAGATTTCGTCGGCTCCGGTGGTCGTGGGACCGTTCGCCCCCTCGACGATGATGTCGGCTTCGACGTCGTCGGCGTTGTCATCGGTGAGGACACCGCCGATGGCCGCCGGAATCAGGACGTCGACGTCGAGTTCGAACAGCGCATCGCTGTCCAGGGTCCGCGGCGCGTCGTAGCTGGTGACGGCGTTGGGTTCTTCGTCGTAGGAGGGAATCGCATGCGTATCCAGGCCGTCGGCATCGTACACCGCCCCGCCCATGTCGGAGGCGGCGACGACGTTCGCGCCCCAGTCGTCGAGGGCCCGCGCCGCGTTTGCACCGACCGATCCGTAGCCCTGGACGGCGACGGTCGTGTCATCGAGGTCCCGGCCCTGATACTCGAGGAACTCCCGCGTGATGATCGCCACCGAACGACCCGGTGCCCCTTCTCGGCCTTCGGACCCGCCGATAACGGGGGGCTTTCCGGTCACCACTCCGGGGATGGTCTCCCCGCGGAGCATGCTGTACGCGTCCATCATCCACCCCATCGTCTCCGGGCCGGTTCCCATGTCGGGTGCCGGGATGTCGACCGTCGGGCCGATGACGTCGCGGATTTCCTCCGTGAACCGCCTGGTCAGTCGTTCGGTCTCACGCTTGGAGAGGTCGTACGGGTCGACGACGATACCGCCTTTTGCCCCACCGAACGGCAGGTCCATGACCGCGCATTTCCAGGTCATCCACATCGCTAGCCCGACGGACTCCTCGGCCGAGACGTCGGGGTGATACCGAATCCCGCCCTTGTACGGGCCGCGGACGTCGTCGTGTTGGGCGCGATACCCGGTGTAGGTCTCGATAGTGCCGTCGTCACGTTCGATCGGTACGGTTACCTGCGTAACCCGGGTGGGTCGTTTCAGTCGTTCGATAACCCCCTCGTCCACGTCGACGTACTCGGCCGCGGTGTTCAGTTGGTGGAGTGCCGTAGCCAGTGCCGAGTCATCTGGTTCGTCGATGCCGTCGTCGCCAGCGGATGTCGTTTCAAATACCATTGTCTGCCTCGTGTCCCGTACACCCTTCCGGTTGCCATTGAAGAATATGATAGTTTCTCCTCGTCGGCGCTTCGATAGAGAACCTCACACACGAAATTTGCCGTTACCGATACATATAGGTAGGGGCTCGAAATCGCGGTCGACAGCTCACGAGAATGGAATCGCGGGGCGGAAAACGGTCTACAATCAGCGTCGGATCGCCGGTCCGAAGCGACCGATTACTGGTCGAGTCCGAGTTCTTCGGCCTGCTCGTCGATGTACGCCTGGATCTCCTCGATGACCTCGTCGCCGTCGTCCTTCGCGAAGAGGTGCTTGTACCGTCCCTGTTTCTCGAGGTATTCCTCGACAGGCTTCCGGTTCGAGAGGCTCATCACGTCGGTGACCTCGCCGTTCTCGATCTCGAAGAGCGGGTGCATGCCGGTCTGAACGGCGAGCTTGGCGATATTGACCGTCTCGGCGGAATCGAACTGCCAGCCGAGCATACAGGGCGAGGAGACCTGGATGTACTTCGGCCCGTCGTGTTCGAGTGCCTTCTCGATCTTCTTCTTGAAGTCGGTCGGGTAGGCGATCGACGCCGTCGCCACGTACGAACAGCCGTGATCGGCCGCGATGGCCGGCATGTTCTTCTTGTTCGTATCGTTCCCGAAGCTCTCCTCGCCTGGCGGCGAGGTGGTGGTGGAGGCACCGAGCGGCGTCGAACTGGAGCGCTGGATGCCCGTGTTCATGTACGCCTCGTTGTCGTACGCGATGTACAGGATGTCGTGACCGCGCTCCATCATCCCACTCAGGCTCCGCATGCCGATGTCGAAGGTGGCGCCGTCGCCACCGATGACGACGAAGTTGACGTCGTCGTGGTCCTCGTACTCCTCGAAGCCCTCCTTGTTGTCGAAAGCCCGGTAGGCCGCTTCGACGCCGGAGGCCACGCCGGGAGCGTTCGCGAACACGTCGTGGATCCAGCTCACGTCCCACGAACTCTCGGGGTACGGACTGGAGACGACTTCCATACAGCCGGTCGACTGCGAGATGATCGTGTTCTCGCCGGTCGCCTCGGTGATAAAGCGCATCGCGAGGGCGGGTCCACACCCTGCACAGGCCCGGTGGCCGGGCTTGAACAGGTCGTCGTCGTGGCTGATCTCCGGTTCGGGCGGGCTCGTCTCTTCCATTGAACTCATCAGTGGGTCACCTCGTCGGGCAGGATGTCGCGATTCAGCTGTGGCCAGTCCTCTTCGCCGCGGAAGCGGCCGGCCGGGCCCGAGGTCTTCGCGTCGATGACCTCGTCGACGATATCGCTGATCTCGTCTTTGGTTACGTCTCGGCCGGCAAGCCCGAGGACGTTGCCTAGGATGGCCGGGTTGTGGCCGGAACCGTACATGGCGGATTTCAGCTCGGAGACCAGCGTGCTCTGGTGGCCGGGGGAGACCTCCTTGGTGAGCACGCCGACGGCTTCCACACCCGCGAGAGCCTCGCGAAGTGCCTCGGCGGGATATGGGCGGATGACCCGCGGCTTGACGATCTTCACGTCCGCGGGGTGCTCTGCGATGACGTCACGCATCGTCCCGACGATGGAGCCGAGACCGAGGATGGCGACGTCGGCGTCGTCGGGTCCGTATGTCTGGAGCAGGCCGCCGTATTCGAGACCGTACTCGCGACCGAACTGGTCGGCGAACTCCTCGACGACGTCGCCGATGGTCTCCTTCGACCGGAGCATCGCCTCGTGGACGGCGTAGCGGGTCTCGGTCCAGTGCTCGGGCCGCGCGAACGCACCCATCGTTTTGGGATTTTTCGGGTCGAGGGTGGCGTGGGGCTCGCGCTGCGGGAGGAACTCGTTCGTCTCCTCCTCGGTCGGTATCTCGACGGGCTCTTTGACGTGGGTCAGGATGTAGCCGTCGAGGTTGGCGAGCGCGGGCAGGGAGATGTCGGGATCCTCTGCGACGCGGTAGGCCATCAGCATGTTGTCGACGGCCTCCTGGACGTCCTCGGCGAAGAACTGGAGCATCCCACCGTCGCGCTCGGCGAAGGCGTCAGTGTGGTCGTTCCAGATCGAGAGCGGCCCGGAGAGGCTGCGGTTCGCCACGGCGAGGACGAGCGGGAGCCGCATCCCGGACGCCGTGAACAGCGGTTCGGACATGAGCTTCAACCCCTGGGAGCTCGTCGCGCTGAAGACGCGGGCGCCGGCCCCACTCGCACCGATACACGAGGACGCGGCGTTGAACTCGGAGTCGACCTTGAGATACTCCCCACGGAGGTCGCCGTCGGCTTTCATTTGGGAGAGCTTCTCGACGATGCCGGTCTGGGGGGTGATCGGATAGGCGGAGACGACGTCCGGCTGGGCGGAGAGGACGGCGTGGGCGACGGCTTTGTCGCCTTTCAGCATCTTCTGCTCGCCCATCTCATTTCACCTCGGGGAACATCTCGATGGCGTCGACAGGACAGACCTCTGCACAGATGCCACAGCCCTTGCAGTAGTCGTAATCGATCTCGTAGCGCCGGTCACCGACGCCTTTGGCGGCCATGTCGGGACAGAAGGTCTCACAGAGGCCACAGCCCGTACAGGCGTCGTGGTCGATCTCCGGCATAAATTCGCGCCACGTGCCGGTCTTGTTGACCACCGACGTTCCCGGCTCTGCCACTGCACCCTTCGAGATTTCGAGATCGGAATATGGATCGATTGTATCGCTCATACGGTGGATACCTCTGCGTACGCGTCGGTTGTGGCCGCAACGTTCTGTTCGCCGATCTCACCAGGGAACTCGGTCATGATGACCGATTCCATGCTCTCCTGCTGGAGGACGCCCGTGACGCTCGCGAACGCGCCCATGAGCGCCGTGTTCATGATCGGTTTCCCCAGGTGTTCGAGTGCGATCTCCGTCGCGTCGACGGTCACCACGGTCGCGTCGGTTTCGAGGTCGAGCTCCTCGGGGTCCGCTTCGGTGTTGACGACGATTGCGCCGTCGTCCACCACGCCGCGGGCCACGTCGACGAACTCGATCAGCGACGGATCCTGGACGACGACGTAGTCTGGTTCGTCGACCTGGCTCCGGTCGGTTATCTTCTCGTCGTCGATGCGGGCGAACGCCTCGACGGGTGCCCCGCGGCGCTCGACGCCGAACGACGGGAATGCCTGTGCCCACTTGTCCTCTTCGTAGGCCGCCTCTGCGATCAGATGGGCCAGTGTCACCGACCCCTGACCGCCACGGCCGTGGATACGAATCTGTTTCACGATATGTCACCTCGTGGTGTACGAACGGAGAGTCCGTTCGCGGTGCCGCCGCCAGCACCGGCGGCCATTCCACGTCTTTCTGTAGTGTCCTCCAGGGGATATTCCCACGTCCCGTATTTTATGGGTGGTTAAGTGTATACACATCCTTAATATTCTTTAATTTACATTGATTTTACCCACGTATTGGCGATTATTGGAGCGTTCAAATCTGGCGAAAACATCCGGTAGAAGTGCTGAAACGCCGTTGGGGGTGTGATGTACCGTATTCAATGTACCATATTCCGGATAGTTACGCCCGCCCGTCCAGTTGTGGGTCCGCCTGTCATATCTGGCCGGTCGTGATGACGATCGGCCCGTTTCGACTTTCGGTCACGAACGGTGTCTTCAGGTCTCAAACGGTGTCTCCGGGTCACGAGCGATGTCTCCGGGTCACGAACGGCGGTTCGCGGTCGGTATTGGCCGACCAAAACCGGCGAAATTCGCTCCCGAGAGCGTCCCATACCACGATTCAGGTGTTCGCCACGAGAACAATACTTTTCACGCTACATCTCCTATCGATGTCTACATGGTCGACACTGAGGCAGTACGGGAGGCCCTACGTGATGTCTACGACCCCGAGATTCCGGTCAACATCGTCGATCTCGGACTCGTCTACGACATCGAGGAACGCGAGGACAACGAGAACGCGGTCCACGTCGAGATGACGCTCACGAGTATGGGCTGTCCGGTGGCCGATAGCATCAAGCGGAACGTGACCGTTGCCGCCGAATCGGTCGATGGTGTGGAGAATGCGTCCGTGGAACTCGTCTACGAACCGCCCTGGTCGCCCGCGGAGGCCTCCGAGGATGGCAAAGCCCAGCTGCAGTCGCTCGGTATCCGGATTCCGGACTACGACAGCGAGGACGAAGCGGCCGCCAACGAAGCCCCGTTTTAGATTCGGATCGCTTTTTTCGTTTCCGCCGACTCCTGTCCGCAATTACAAGCACCGAATCAGGGGGTCACAACGGATACCGTATCGGCCAGACCGGTATCGAGGTCGACGTCTGTCGATGTGGTCACTCTGGCCGGCTGCCGATCCGTCGAGTGGACCGGCATCTGCCTCGTTCTGTAGCCGTTCCATGTTCGTGGCCGTGGCCACCTTCTCAGTGTTCGTGGTCGTGTTCCCCACGTCCGTGCCCGTGGGCATCTTCGTACTCGAATACCGCTAACTCGTCGTTCCGGAATCTGTCGACGATCTCCTCGACCGTCCCCTCCTCCGATTGGAAGACGTCGATGCCGTAGTCGTCAAACAATCGCATTCCACGCTTACCGACCTCCGTGACGAGGACGGCGTCGACGTCGTGCTCTGCGACGTAGGTGGGTGGCAACTTCGAGCCACCACGGTGGTCGCTCCGGTTCGCAATGACGTCGACGGCGTCGGTTTCGGTGTCGACGATGGTGTAGTACGGTGCCTGTCCGAAGTGCCCGGACAGTTCGGCAGTGGCGCCGTCGTCGCTCGTGGTGGGTACACACGCTCGCATAGTGAACTACTACCGTTGAAGCGCGTCGTCGGTGTCAACCTTTCCGTCCCGGAAGCCACCGCACGGACCGGTCTCGAGCGCCGGTTACCCTTCCCCTTCGGATTGCCCGGGTTCCCCGACGGCACCGATCGAGACGTTCGACAGTATCTCGGCTTCGAGCGCTTCGGCAGATTCGAACTGTGATTGATTCACCCGTTCGAGGACCCTCGCGAGCGACTCCTCGCCGTCCGCGTACAGCACGGTCAGGTCGGCGATCTCTGCTTCGATCTCACCCTTCGTTACCGGGTACTCAAGCGATTCGAGTACCGCGGAAACTTCGTTCAGTTTGACCTCCCCCTCCATGGGAGGTAGTAGGGTCACCCGAGGCAATAACGTTTCGGCTGGTTGATGTGATCCTCGCTATCCTGCCAGGAGCCGGTGCGTCCCCGACGCTACGCTGCGCTCATCCGGCGGTTCGGAGACTGTCTGCACCGGGAGCAGTGCCCGACAGGCCGGATTCAGATGTCGTCGACGAGCGACGCCAGGTGCTCTTTCTGGTCTTCCTCGACGGGCCGATGCGGTGACCGTGGATGGCCGGCGGGGGCGCCCCGCTCGCGCATCGCCCACTTCAATCCGGGGACGCCATGCGTCGTGGTGATCCCCCGGTTCAACTCCACGAGTTCTGCATTCCGTGCGCGCGCCGCTTCGGGGTCTGCGGCGTGTGTCTCGTAGATCTCGCTCGTTCGATCCGGCGCGATGTTCGCGAGCGCGACCACGCCGCCGGTGGCGCCCGCGTCTAGCGCCTGCGCGAGGACGCTCCCGCTGCCGACCAGCACGTCGAACGCCTCCTCGGTGGTCCGATGGACGGTCCGCACGAGTTCGGCGACGTTCCCGGAGGAATCCTTCATTCCAGCGATGTTGGGGTGACTCGCCAGTCGTTCGACCGTCTCCGGTTCGATCCGGACGTCGGTGAACGCCGGTACCGAATAGAGGTATACGGGAATCGGTGCGGCGTCCGCGACCTCGCGGTAGTACGCCTCGAGGGCCTCCTGATCGTGATTGTAGTAGAACGGGGTGACGACCAGCGCCGCGTCGGCGCCGACCTCGGCGGCCGCCTCGGTCGCATCCACCGTCTCCTTGCGGCCCGGGCTCCCGGTTCCCGCGAGCACGGGGACGCTGGCCTCCTCGACGACGATTTCGGTGACCATCGCTCGTTCCGCTGCGGTCATCAATTCGGCTTCGCTGTTCGATCCGCAGGGGACGATGAAGTCCACGCCACGCTCTTCGACCCAGCCGACGAGGTCGCGCAGTGCGGGTTCGTCGATGTCTCCATCCTGTGTGAACGGTGTGACGAGCGGTGGTCCGACGCCTTCCATGTGGAGTTGCACTGCGCACTCCGCAAAGAAGCTTCGCACCAGCCAGGCCGAGTGGCTGCCGATAATAGTCTACCGACGATGGGCCGTCATTGCCCTCCTCGGTCGAAGGATGTTGAAAACACGCCCGGAGCGGGATTTGAACCACGCCCGAGAACCTGCGTCCCGCAGAACCTCGGTCTGATTCAAATCCCTGGCCGGTTTTCATCATCCACTCCCTCGTCGCAAGGCTCCTCGGTCGAAGGATGTTGAAAACACGCCCGGAGCGGGATTTGAACCCTGTACAGACGTTCCGGGGTGCTCGCTTCTCTGCGCTCCCGGGCGTGCGACTGCTGGTGTTCAAATCACCATTGGCCGTTTCCCGATTCACGCTCACTCGTCGCTACGCTCCTCGTTCGTAGTGAATCGGAAAAGCGCCCGGAGCGGGATTTGAACCCGCGTCACGACCGTGACAGGGTCGTATGATGGGCCACTACACCATCCGGGCTGGCTGCATTCAATGGTATCCGGGTGATAGGTATAAGGCTTTCCAAACGCAAGGGGTATGCGTCAAGGTGCCACCCAACGTCGTGTCGACGGGTTCGCCACGTGCGTCCGACTAGCATAGCCTGCCGCAGTTGACAAGACTTATCCGTGAGCCGCCGATAAGTCCCTGTAGTATCTCGTGAGACGCACTTCTGTCCCCACCCAGGTGCATCCATGGTAGACGTAAGCCAACACGAACTCGTTCCAGAGCACACCGTGCTGTCAGATGACGAGGTCGAGGGCGTACTCGAGGAGTACGACATCACCCCGACCGATCTGCCGAAGATCAAACGCAAGGACCCCGCGCTCCCCGACGACGCGGAGCCGGGCGACGTCATCAAGATCGTACGAGACTCGCGAACGACAGAGAACGCAATTGTGTACCGACTGGTAATCGAATAATGCAACCGGATAATCGACGCGCCCTATCGCGTTCGTACTTTTCGAAAGAACGGCTCGCAGAACATCACTTTCGCTCGTTCAACGCGTTCCTCACCCGGGGGATGCAGGACGTCGTCACCGAGAAGGAGACCATCGAGACGGACATCGGCGACAAAGAAGAAGAAGAGCCGGTGTGGGTCGAACTCGGCGACGTCCGGGTCGTCACGCCACGCGTCCGCGAGGCGGACGGGTCGGAAGAGCTCCTCTACCCACAAGAGGCCCGTCTCCGCAACATCACCTACTCCGCGCCGGTATTCATGGAAATGTCTATCATGCGCGGGGGCGAGGAGGAGGAGATTCAGGAACTGGACACCACCGAGACCAAAGTGGGTCGGATGCCCATCATGGTCGGGTCAGAGAAATGCAACATCGCGGGCTTCACCGACGAGGAACTGATCGAAATCGGCGAGGACCCGGCCGACCCCGGGGGCTATTTCATCATCAACGGTTCCGAGCGTGTGCTGATGACCAGCGAGGACCTCGCACCGAACAAGATCCTCGCGGAGTACGACGAGAAGTACGGCGACGAGATCCAGGTCGCCAAGACCTTCTCCCAGCGGCGAGGCTATCGTGCGCTGGTACTCGTCGAGCGGAACCGAAGCGGCATCCTCGAGGTCTCGTTCCCCTCCATCTCCGGCTCGATCGACTTCGTCACGCTCGTACGTGCACTCGGGCTCGAATCCGACGAGGAGATCGTCCACCGCGTCTCCGAGGACCCGGAGATCGTGAAGTTCATGCTGGAGAACTTAGAGGAGGCGGAGGTCCAGACCCAGGAGGAGGCCATCGAGGAACTCGGCCGTCGCGTCGCATCGGGCCAGGGCAAGAACTACCAGCTCAAACGGGCCAACTACGTCATCGACCGGTACCTCCTGCCCCACCTTCACGAGGAGGGCATCGAGGAAGAAGAGGTCCGGATGAACAAGGCCTACTACCTCTGCCGGATGGCCGAGGCGTCTTTCGAACTCGCGCTTCGTCGGCGTCAGCCCGACGACAAGGACCACTACGCGAACAAGCGATTGAAGGTCTCCGGCGACCTGATGAAAGACCTGTTCCGGACCGCGCTGAACAAACTCGCACGCGACGTGAAGTACCAGCTCGAACGGGCGAACATGCGCAACCGGGAACTCACCGTGAACACGGTCGTCCGCTCCGACGTGCTCACCGAGCGACTCGAACACCCCATCGCGACCGGGAACTGGGTCGGCGGCCGCTCGGGCGTCTCACAGCTCGTCGACCGGACCGACCACATGGGCGTGCTCTCTCACCTGCGCCGACTCCGCAGTCCGCTCTCGCGGAGCCAACCTCACTTCGAGGCACGCGACTTACACGCGACGCAGTGGGGACGCATCTGCCCGTCGGAGACGCCCGAGGGACCGAACTGTGGGCTGGTGAAGAACTTCGCACAGGCCATGGAACTCTCACAGAACGTCGAGGACGAACAAACGCTGAAGGCCGAACTCGCCTCAATGGGTGTCGAAGGCATCCCGGGTATCAGGACAGAGGCCACATCCGCAGACGACTAATATGAGCAAAGGACGAGACGCCAAGGTATACGTCAACGGAAGCCTCGTTGGGACCCACCAGGATCCCGAGGCACTCGCAGAACAGATTCGAGAAGCACGCCGTCGCGGGGACGTCTCCGAGATGGTCAACGTCTCGGTGAACGACCGCACTGACGAAGTCATCGTCAACGCGGACGCGGGCCGGGCTCGCCGCCCCCTGCTCGTCGTCGAGAACGGCGAACTGCTCATCACGGAGGAGGAGCTGGAGGCACTCACCGAGGGCGCTATCGACTTCCAGGACCTCGTCCAGGCGGGGAAGATCGAATTCATCGATGCCGAAGAAGAGGAGGACATCCTCGTCGCGGTCGACGAAGACGAGATCACCGGGGACCATACCCATATGGAACTCGATCCCTCGCTCATCTTCGGCATCGGGGCGGGCATGGTTCCCTATCCGGAACACAACGCGTCGCCGCGCATTACGATGGGTGCGGGCATGATGAAGCAGTCGCTGGGGCTCCCGGCCGCGAACTACCGCATCCGGCCGGACACCCGCCAGCACCTCATGCACTACCCGCAGAAGGCGATGGTCAACACCCAGACCACCGAACAGATCGGGTACGACGAACGGCCAGCGGGCCAGAACTTCGTCGTCGCGGTCATGTCCTACGAAGGGTTCAACATCGAGGACGCACTCGTGATGAACAAGGGTTCCGTCGAACGAGCCCTCGCCCGATCGCACTTCTTCCGCACCTACGAGGGTGAAGAACGGCGGTATCCCGGCGGTCAGGAGGACCGCTTCGAGATCCCCGAGAACGACGTTCGTGGTTCCCGCGGTGAGGAGGCCTACACGCATCTCGACGAAGACGGCCTCGTCAACCCGGAGACGGTCGTCGACGAGAGCTCCGTCCTCCTGGGGAAGACCTCCCCCCCACGCTTCCTCGAGGAGCCCGACGACATGGGCGGTCTCTCGCCCCAGAAGCGCCGCGAGACCTCCGTCACGATGCGGTCCGGCGAGGATGGCGTCGTCGACACGGTCACGCTTATGGAGGGCGAGGACGGCTCGAAACTCGCCAAGGTGTCCGTGCGCGACGAGCGGATCCCGGAACTGGGCGACAAGTTCGCCTCCCGCCACGGACAGAAGGGCGTCGTCGGCCACCTGGCGCCCCACGAGGACATGCCGTTCACCCAGGACGGCGTCGTGCCTGACCTCGTCTTGAACCCGCACGCGCTCCCGTCGCGCATGACGGTCGGCCACGTCCTGGAGATGCTCGGCGGGAAAGCCGGCTCGATGGAGGGCCGCTCCGTCGACGGGACCGCGTTCACCGGCGAAAACGAGGCGGAACTCCGGGAGTCCCTGGAGGAACACGGCTTCGACTCCAGCGGCAAGGAGGTCCTCTACTCCGGCGTGACGGGTGAGAAGATCGAGGCGGAGATCTTCGTCGGCACCATCTTCTATCACAAGCTCTACCACATGGTGTCGAACAAGATCCACGCTCGCTCGAAAGGACCGGTGCAGGTCCTGACTCGACAGCCGACCGAGGGACGGGCCCGCGAAGGTGGGCTCCGACTCGGCGAGATGGAACGCGACACCGTCATCGGCCACGGGGCGGCGATGGTCCTGAAGGAGCGACTCGTCGAGTCCTCCGACAAGGAGTACGTGTACGTCTGTGGCAACTGTGGGATGGCCGCGGTCGAGAACATCGATCAACGCCGCGTCTACTGTCCCAACTGTGGCGAGGAGACGGACGTCCACCGCCTGGAGATGAGTTACGCCTTCAAACTCCTCCTGGACGAGATGAAGGCACTCGGTATCGCCCCGCGACTGAAACTGGAGGACGCAGTCTAAGATGTCGACAGGACAAAGCCCAAAGGAGATCGGCGAAATCAGCTTCGGGCTGATGGACCCCGAGGAGTACCGCGAGATGTCCGCAACGAAAGTTATCACGGCGGACACCTACGACGACGACGGATTCCCCATCGACATGGGGCTGATGGACCCCCGTCTCGGCGTCATCGACCCGGGACTGGAGTGTAAGACCTGTGGCAAACGCTCCGGATCCTGTAATGGCCACTTCGGCCATATCGAACTCGCCGCGCCGGTCATCCACGTGGGCTTCTCGAAGCTCATCCGCCGGTTGCTGCGGGGTACCTGTCGGGAATGTTCACGGCTCCTCCTCACCGAGGAGGAACAGGAGAAGTATCTCGGACAGATCGATCGCACGCGGAGCCTCCGCCAGGACGTCTCGGACGTCACGAAGGCCGCGATCCGCGAGGCCAGGAAGAAGAACTCGTGTCCGCACTGCCAGGCCCCACAGTACGACGTCAAACACGAGAAACCGACGACCTACTACGAGGTCCAGGAGGTCCTGGCGGGCGATTACTCCGAACGCATCGCCGAAGCGATGCAGCCCGACCCGGACGACCCCGACGACGAGGCCGTCGCGCCCCTCGACCTGGCCGAGGAGACCGACATCGCCCTCGAACGCATCAACGAGATCCTCTCCGGTGAGTTCCGCCCTCGGCGCGAGGACCGCAAAGCGCTCGAGAAGGCACTCGACACCGACCTCTCGACCGAAGACATGAACAAGCTGATGCCCTCGGACATCCGCGACTGGTTCGAGGACATCCCGGACTCCGATATCGAGGCCCTCGGCATCGACGCCGAACTCTCACGCCCCGAGTGGATCATCTTGACTGTCTTGCCGGTCCCGCCGGTGACTGCCAGGCCCTCCATCACGCTGGATAACGGGCAGCGCTCGGAGGACGACCTCACCCACAAACTCGTCGACATCATCCGCATCAACCAGCGGTTCATGGAGAACCGCGAGGCCGGTGCGCCACAGCTCATCATCGAGGACCTCTGGGAACTGCTCCAGTACCACGTCACGACGTTCATGGACAACGAGATCAGTGGGACGCCACCGGCGCGCCACCGCTCCGGTCGCCCGCTGAAGACTCTCTCCCAGCGTCTCAAGGGTAAGGAGGGGCGGTTCCGCGGTTCGCTGTCCGGGAAGCGCGTGAACTTCTCCTCGCGAACGGTCATCAGTCCGGATCCGACCCTCTCGCTCAACGAGGTCGGTGTGCCCGACCGTGTCGCGACCGAGATGACCCAGACGATGGTCGTCAACGACCAGAACGTCGAACGGGCCCGCCGCTACGTGCGCAACGGGCCGGAGACCCACCCCGGTGCGAACTACGTGAAACGGCCCGACGGTCGTCGGGTCCGTGTGACCGACAAGGTCTCCGAGGAACTCGCCGAACGCGTCGAAGCCGGCTGGGAGGTTCAGCGTCACCTCATCGACGGGGACATCATCATCTTCAACCGGCAGCCCTCGCTGCACCGGATGTCCATCATGGCCCACGAGGTGGTCGTGATGCCGTACAAGACCTTCCGGCTCAACACGACGGTCTGTCCACCGTACAACGCCGACTTCGACGGCGACGAGATGAACATGCACGCCCTCCAGAACGAGGAGGCCCGTGCAGAGGCGCGCGTGCTCATGCGCGTCCAAGAACAGATGTTGAGCCCCCGCTTCGGCGAGAACATCGTCGGCTCCATCCAGGACCACATCACGGGGACCTACCTGCTGACCCACGACAACCCGACGTTCAACGAGACGCAGGCCTCGGACCTCCTGCGCCAGACGAGTATCGACGAACTCCCTGCACCGAAAGGCGAGGAGGACGGCCGTCCCTTCTGGACCGGCCGACAGCTCTTCTCTGAGCTCTTGCCCGACGGACTCGACCTGGAGTTCACGAGTTCAGCCGGTGACACGGTCGTCATCGAGGACGGCCAACTTCTCGAGGGTACCATCGACGAGGACGCCATCGGTGCGTTCGGTGGGGAGGTCGTCGACACCGTCACGAAGCAGTACGGCCGCACGCGCGCTCGTATTCTCATCAACGAGATATCGGGCATCGCCGTGCGCTCGATCATGCACTTCGGGTTCTCGATCGCCATCGACGACGAGACGATCCCGGGCGAGGCCCAAGAACAGATCGACGAGGCGATCGAGAACGCCTACGACCGCGTCCAGGAACTCATCGAGACCTACGAGCGTGGCGAACTCGAGAGCCTCCCGGGTCGAACCATCGACGAGACGCTGGAGATGAAGATCATGCAGACCCTCGGGAAGGCCCGCGACTCCGCGGGAGACATCGCCGAGGACCACTTCGCCGAGGACAACCCGGCGGTCATCATGGCCCGCTCCGGGGCCCGTGGGTCCATGTTGAACCTCACGCAGATGGCCGGCGCCGTCGGTCAGCAGGCGGTGCGCGGAGAGCGCATCAACCGCGGTTACGAGGACCGGACGCTCAGTCACTTCAAGCCAAACGACCTGTCCTCCGAGGCCCACGGCTTCGTGGAGAACTCCTACACCGGCGGACTGACGCCGAAGGAGTTCTTCTTCCACGCGATGGGTGGCCGCGAGGGGCTCGTCGACACGGCGGTCCGGACCTCCAAGTCCGGGTACCTCCAGCGGCGACTCATCAACGCCCTCTCCGAACTCGAGACGCAGTACGACGGGACGGTCAGGGATACGAGTGACACCATCGTCCAGTTCGAGTTCGGCGAGGACGGGACCAGTCCGGTCGAGGTCTCCTCGAGTGAGGACTACGAAATCGACGTGGACGAGATCGCGGACCGCGTCATCGAGGCTGAGTTCGAGGACGAAGCCGAGAAAGAGGCGTTCCTCAGCGGCCCGAAGCTACCGACGAATCTCTCCGAACACGGCGAGAGCTGGGAGGTGGAGTCAGATGACTGAGATCACCGACGCGGTCGAAGCGGTCGTCGAGGACACGGAATTGCCTCTCAGGCTCCGAGAGAACGTCTACGAGACCGTCGAGGACCGAGACGATCTCTCGCTCGAACAGATCGAGGAGATCGCTTCGGCAGTCGAAGCGGAATATCTCGACAATCGCGTTCCCCCACTGGACCCCGTCGGGACAGTCTCGGCGCAGTCCATCGGCGAACCGGGGACGCAGATGACGATGAACACCTTCCACTACGCGGGCGTCGCCGAGATCGACGTGACCCAGGGCCTCCCGCGACTTATCGAGCTGGTGGACGCGCGCAAGACGCCGGACACCCCGATGATGACGGTCTACCTGGAGGACGAATACGCCACCGATCGCGAGAAGGCCCACGAGGTCGTCTGGCAGATCGAGGCGACGAAGATCCTCGCGCTGGGGGACATCTCGACCAACGTGGCGGACATGATCGTCAGCGTGAACCTGAACGAAGACACCCTCCAGGAGCGATGGCCTACCCTGGACAGCACGAACCAGATCGCTGGCGAGATCGCGGAGACGATGGAGGACGCACTCGGTGTGAAGGTCACCCAGGAGGGAACCGTCCTCGAGTTCGGGCCGGAACAGCCCAGTTACCGCGAACTGCTCCAGCTCGTCGAAGCGCTTCGCGACGTGGTGTTCAAAGGCATCGAGGACATCTCCCGGGTCGTCATCCGCAAAGAGCAGATGGACGACGGCGAACAGTTCGTCCTCTACACCGAGGGCTCGGCGTTCAAGAAGACACTCGCCATCGAGGGCGTCGACGCCTCGCGGACGACCTGTAACAACATCCACGAGATCCACAGTACGCTGGGCATCGAGGCCGCCCGTGAGACCATCATCGAGGAGACCCGCGAGACCCTCGAAGAACAGGGTCTCGGCGACGTGAACATCCGTCACCTCATGCTGGTCGCGGACATCATGACCAACGATGGCACCATTCAGTCGATCGGCCGCCACGGTATCTCCGGAAACAAGGAGAGCGTCCTCGCCCGTGCGGCGTTCGAGGTCACGGTGAACCACCTGCTCGATGCGGCCATCTACGGGGAGGCCGACGACCTCAACGGCGTCATCGAGAACGTCATCGTCGGCAAGGCCGTGAAACTCGGGACCGGCGACGTCGACCTTCGCATGTCCGCGAGCAAGTCGGACTAGGGATGACGGTCACCCTCTCCGCGGAGGCACGGCAGTATCTTTCGGTGTTCGAGGACGTCACCAGCGTCACCGCGGTGGATTGCATCGTGGACGACGAGTTCGACCGCGTCGTCTACGTCGTTCCGTCGGACTCGATGGGACAGGCCATCGGCCCCGATGGGGAGCGCGTCCAACGACTGGAGGAGACCGTCGGGCGGACGGTGGAACTGGTGGAGGACGCTGCGACTGTCGAGGCGTTCGTCGCCAACGCACTCGCGCCCGCGGCCGTCTACAACGTGACCATCAGCGAGAACGACGACGTCGTGGCGTACGTCGAGGTCGACCTCGACGACCGCGGCGTCGCCATCGGGACGGACGGCCAGAACATCCGCGCTGCCAAAACCCTCGCCGACCGGCACTACGACGTGGACGACATTCAGCTAACGTAAACCCACTTTTTCCTGCGGGCCGCGCGAAGCGCGGCCCTGCTCGCGGTTCCGTTCCGTCACCGCTGGCATTTCCGAGGCGCTCACTCCGTTCGCGCCTCGCAGGCAAAAACGTGGGGAAAAAGCCGGCGTCGGGGGCGTTGCCCCCTCCTTGGCCCGAGCGCTTTGCGCTCGGGAAACCGCTCACTTCCGGGTCCTGACGGACCACTCGTTCGCGGACGCTTGACGGCATGTTAGAAATGGCGTCACCACATTCAATGGCAGAAATTCTGGACGTGCATCCGCGAGCGAGCGTTCACGAGAGCTAAGCTCTCCAATGGTCGGCGAATCTTCGATTCGCCTCGACATCAGAAATCTACGATTTCTGAGGATGGTTCGAAGAACCCGAGCGAAGCGGTTCACCGCGCCGAAGGCGCGGGCCGACGAACCCCCGAAGGGGGTGAAGACGGCTTTTTCCCCACGTTTTTGCCAGGGCCGCGCTCCGCGCGGCCCGCAGCAAAAAGTGGATGAAGGGGCTTAAGTAGTTGCGTCGGGTAAATCGCTCCATATGCCGAACGGTAAGTACGCCGCTCGCAAGCTCAAGAAAGACCGCCAGAATCACCGGTGGTCCGACTCCGAGTACGCGCGGCGCGAACGGGGGCTTGGCAAGAAGTCCGACCCGCTCGAGGGTGCCCCCCAGGCCCGTGGTATCGTCCTGGAGAAAGTTGGGATCGAAGCGAAACAGCCCAACTCCGCCATCCGAAAATGCGTTCGCGTGCAGCTCATCAAGAACGGGAAACAGGTCACCGCCTTCGCCCCTGGCGACGGTGCCATCTCGTTCATCGACGAGCACGACGAGGTCACCATCGCCGGTATCGGTGGCGCGAAGGGTCGCGCCATGGGTGACCTGTCTGGCGTGAACTACAAGGTGGACAAGGTCAACGGCGTCGCGCTGCTCGAACTCGTCCGTGGAAACGCAGAGAAGCCCGTCCGATAACATGTCCGAAGAAGAAGCCCCAGAGCCAGAGACGCCCGCTGGCACCGACGACGACGAGACCGTGGCCGAACTGTTCGGCCGCTGGGACGTCACCGAGATTCAGTACACGGACCCGAGCACCCGTCGCTACATCTCCGTGACCCCGGTCGCCCACACGATGGGCCGACACGCCTCCAAGCAGTTCAAGAAGTCCGAGATTTCGGTCGTCGAACGGCTCGCCAACCGGCTGATGCAGAACTCCGACAACTCGGGGAAAAAACAGCAGTCGCTCAAGATCGTCCAGGAAGCCTTCGAGATCATCGATTCGACCGCCGACGAGAACCCAGTACAGGTCCTCGTCCGTGCTATCGAGAACTCGGCGCCTCGTGAGGAGACCGTCCGCCTGAAGTACGGTGGCATCTCGGTTCCCAAGGCCGTCGACGTCGCCCCACAGCGCCGGGTCGACCAGGCCCTGAAGTTCATCGCGGACGGAACGTTCAGCGCCTCCTTTAAGTCCCCGACGCCGGTCGAGGAGGCACTCGCTCAGCAGCTCCTCGGAGCGGCCGACTACGACGTCCAGACGTACGCCGTCGGACAGAAAGAGGAAAAAGAGCGCGTCGCAGCGGCGGCACGCTAACCGTCGTTCGTTCTTTTCGACACACTCTCGAGCGTGTCAGCGAGACCGTCGGTTCCGGCCTCGGTGCCAACGCCTCGCTGTCCCGAATAGCCCTGCGTACGGGTCACACGCCCCGGATCTCCCGATTCGAAACAGCACCCTTTTGTCCCTGCTATTGGAACAACAGTCATAATGGGCCGACGTAAGAAAATCGTCGAACAGTGCGAGCGGTTGATGGATAACCCCCAGCAGATACGGAATATCGCCATCGCCGCCCACGTCGACCACGGGAAGACCACGCTGACGGACAACCTCCTCGCTGGTGCCGGAATGATCTCCGAGGACACCGCCGGCGAGCAACTCGCCATGGACACCGAGGAGGACGAACAGGAACGGGGCATCACCATCGACGCGGCGAACGTCTCGATGACCCACGAGTACGAGGGCGAGGCGAGCCTCATCAACCTCATCGACACGCCGGGTCACGTCGACTTCGGCGGCGACGTCACCCGTGCGATGCGCGCTGTCGACGGTGCGCTCGTCGTCGTCGACGCGGTCGAGGGGGCGATGCCCCAGACCGAGACGGTCGTCCGGCAGGCGCTCCGCGAGGGTGTCAAACCGGCCCTGTTCATCAACAAGGTCGACCGCCTCATCTCGGAACTCCAGGAAGGGCCCGAGGAGATGCAACAGCGCCTCCTGAGTGTCATCCAGGACGTCAACGAACTCATCCGCGGGATGACCAAGGACAAAGACCTCGACTGGACCGTCTCCGTCGAAGAGGGAACCGTCGCCTTCGGGTCAGCGCTCTACAAGTGGGGCGTCTCGATGCCTTCCATGCAGGAGACGGGGATGGACTTCGGCGACATCATCGATCTCGAACAGGCCGGCAAGCGAGAGGAACTCCACGAGCGCACCCCGCTTTCGGACGTCGTTCTCGACATGGTCGTCGAGCACTTCCCGAACCCTGTCGACGCCCAGCCCCGCCGTATCCCGAGCGTCTGGCGGGGCGACCCCGAGTCCGATATCGCACAGGAAATGGCTGCCGTCGACCCCGAGGGCGAAGTGGTCCTGATGGTCACCGACATCTCCATGGACCCACACGCCGGCGAGATCGCGACCGGTCGCGTCTTCTCCGGCACTCTCGAGAAGGGCCAGGAACTGTACGTCTCCGGGACGGCGGGTCGGAACCGCCTCCAGAGTGTCGGGCTCTTCATGGGTGGCGAGCGCGAGGAGGTCGACCGCGTTCCGGCCGGCAACATCGCCGCCGTAACCGGTCTTCGCGACGCCATTGCCGGATCGACGGTGTCCTCTGTCGAGATGACGCCGTTCGAGTCCATCGAACACATCTCCGAGCCAGTCATCACGAAATCCATCGAGGCCCAGCACATGGACGACCTGCCGAACCTTATCAAGACCCTTCAGCAGGTCGCCAAGGAGGACCCGACGATCCAGATCGAGATCAACGAGGACACCGGCGAGCACCTCGTCTCCGGGCAGGGCGAACTCCACCTCGAGGTTATCACCCAGCGCATCGAGCGCAACCAGGGGATTCCGGTCCGCACCGGTGAGCCCATCGTCGTCTACCGCGAGATGCCGACCCAGGCATCCGACGAGGTCGAGGGGATCTCCCCGAACCGCCACAACCGGTTCTACGTCACGGTCGAGCCCCTTTCCGACGACCTCACTGCAGCCCTGAAACTCGGCGAAGCGTCCATGGACATGCCCGAACAGGAACGCCGCGAGAGCCTCCAGGAGGCGGGTATGGACAAGGACACCTCCCAGAACGTTGAGGACATCATCGGCACCAACATCTTCGTGGACGACACGAAGGGTATCCAGCACCTGAACGAGACGATGGAACTGGTCATCGAGGGCCTCGAAGAGGCGCTCGAGGACGGCCCACTGGCGGCCGAACCCGTTCAGGGTTCGCTCATCCGGCTTCACGACGCTCGCCTGCACGAGGACGCCATCCACCGTGGCCCCGCTCAGGTCATTCCGGCGGTCAGAGAGGCTATCCATCGCGGTCTCATCGACGCCGGGATCCGTCTCCTCGAGCCGATCCAGGACGTCCGCATCGACGTGCCGTCCGAGCACATGGGTGCTGCCTCCGGCGAGATTCAGGGTCGACGCGGTCGCGTCGACGACATGTACCAGGAAGGCGACCTGATGGTCGTCGAGGGCATCGCGCCCGTCGAGGAGATGATCGGCTTCTCCTCGGACATCCGCTCGGCCACCGAAGGTCGCGCCTCCTGGAACACCGAGAACGCGGGATTCCGCGTCCTCGCCGACAATCTTCAGCCCGAGAAGATCACGGAGATCCGCGAGCGCAAAGGCATGAAGACCGAACTGCCGGCCAGCATCAACTACTTCTAGCTCCTCTCTTCCGAGTCCGGCAGGACTTTACCGCGCCCCACACAATATCCGGTAACGAACATGCAGGGCCAACAGCAGCAGGCCTACGACCGGGGGATCACCATCTTCTCCCCGGACGGTCGCCTCTACCAAGTCGAGTACGCACGAGAAGCAGTCAAACGCGGGACGACGAGCATCGGCGTCCGGACGGCGGAGGGCGTCGTCCTCGTCGTCGATAAGCGCTCGCGGTCCCCCCTGATGGAACCGGAGAGCATCGAGAAATTACACAAGGTCGCCGACCACGTCGCCATCGCCAGCGCCGGCCACGTCGCCGACGCCAGGCAACTCATCGACTTCGCCCGCCGTCGGGCCCAGGTCGAGGAACTCCGCTACGAGGAGCCGATGGACGTGGAGGCGTTGACGAAGGCCGTCACCGACAACATCCAGCAGTATACGCAGGTGGGTGGCGCCCGGCCGTTCGGTGCGGCCTTGCTCATCGCTGGCGTCTCGGATGGCGTTCCCCGACTGTTCGAGACCGACCCGAGTGGCACATCGAACGAGTGGAAGGCTGTCGCCATCGGCGCGGACCGCTCGGATACCCAGTCTTTCCTCGAGGAGGAGTGGCACGACGATCTCACACTCGAGGAGGGCATCGAACTCGGTGTCCGCGCACTCGCGCATCTCCGCGAGGACTCCCTCGAGGCGTCGGGCGTCGGCGTGGGGACCGTCTCGGTCGAGGACCCCGTCTACGACGAACTATCGAACGAGGACCTCCAGGAGTACCTGGACGACCTCGACGAAGTCACCGAACACGAGGACGAGGACGAGGACGAATCGGAATGATGTCACCCGACCCCTACGAGCCGGAGCTGGGCTCCATTCCGGAGGAGACGGCACCGGCGGACGACGTGGAATCGGCGAAGACCGGGACGACGTCCGTCGGCATCGCCGCCGAGGATGGGGTCGTCATCGCCACCGATCGTCGCGCCAGTCTCGGTGGCCGCGTCGTCTCCAACAAGCAAGTCACGAAGGTCGAACAGATCCATCCGACCGCCGCGCTCACCCTCGTTGGGAGCGTCGGGGGCGCCCAGTCGTACATCCGCTCGTTACGGGCGGAGGCGAATCTCTACGAGACGCGTCGTGGCGAACCCATGAGCATCCACGCACTCGCGACCCTCGCGAGTAATTTCGCCCGCGGCGGCCCCTTCTTCAGGATCAATCCGGTCCTGGGTGGCGTCGACGACGATGGATCACACGTCTATAGCATCGACCCGCTCGGTGGTCTCTCCGAGGACGACTACGTCGTCACCGGGAGTGGTATGCAGTTCGCGCTCGGCGTCCTCGAACAGGCCTACGACAGCGATCTCTCTCTGGACGATGCGATCACGGTGGGTGCCCAGGCCGTACAGAGTGCAACAGAACGGGATACGGCCTCCGGAAACGGGATCACGATCGCGGAGATAACGACCGACGGCGTCGAGATCCACGAGCACGAAGACGTCGAGGAGCTTCTGTAAGCGGCCCACTCGTCCGCGTTCGCCATCTCGTCAGGCAGTGTGGAGCCGTTTGGCCGGGATCGGTTCCGGCTGTGCCGCCCGAAGCGGGCGCTCATCCGTACACGAAGACTGAAACCAGTGTGAACGCCGCTGTCATCTGGCTCTCTGCCGGCCTGCTGGACACAGACGAATGTGACACTGGTATCGGGGTCGATCGATGGGGCTACCGTACTTCCGTTCCAACGGGTCCCGTCAGACTCGTCGTCGCGGAATCGACCTGTAACGTTGCCGCAAGCACCTTCCGCTCGGCCACACGGAGGTGCTGGAGGAACGTGGACTGGGTGATGCCCATCACCGAGGCTATCTCCTCCCCCGAGCGGTCCCGAGGCCACTCGAAGAATCCTCCGATGAAGGCCGTCTGAAGGGCCTCTCGCTGTCGGTCCGTCAATTCATCGTCGAGGGTGGCACGGATCTCCTGGATCGTTCGCTTTGGCCGCTCGTCTTCCCGACGGGCGAGAAGTTCGACGTCCCCGTGTTCAGCCTGGAGTGCCTCGAGCATGGCCCGGACGTCGCCGCCACTCGAGAGATGGGCGGTCACGACTGCGCGCCCGTTCGAGACGTGGATTGTCGAGAGATCCGCACCGAAGTCTCCCAGTGTTCGTGCGACGCACGAGTCGTCGACCTCGAAGCGAAATAGCGCTTCTTCGTCACTATCCGCAATCATCTGGACGGCCGTCACCGCCTCGTGGTCGGTCGCGTAGTCGACGACCTCGGCTGGATCTGCGCCCGTAGTCGTGAAGTACTCGACGAGGGTGTCGTCGTTGTTCGGCGAGAGCCATTTCAGGTCGAGCGAACAGCCAAGCGCTGCGGACATGCCGATACTGAAGCAGTCGGCGTCGCGGGTCTCGAATTCGACTGCCGTGACGCTGTCGGTCATGAGTGTCTCCTTGCTCTCGATGGCGTTGATCGCGTACCCGATGGTCTCGCCCAGTTCGGCGAAAACTCCCTCCTCGATGCTCTCGAAGGCGCTTCGGTTCTCCGTGGCGATGCACAGCGCCCCGTACTCCGTCTCGCCGTACGTGAGCGGGATGGCCGCGAGGGCCCGACACCGCTCGTCGTCCAGGTCGTGCGACACGGTATCATCGGATGGGCCGCACTGATCTATCCGAACGGTCCCCGACCGGATGGCGTCGGATATCGGATCGGTATCGTCGGCGTTGAACCCCGTCAACAGCGACGTGAGTTCGTCGCGTTCGATGCCGCTCCACTCGCGAGCGCGCAGCGACTCGTTCGTGACGTTTCGCGTGGCTATCCAGGCGAATTCGTACGGTGTGGCCTGGGCGAACTCCTCGGTGACCGCCGATTCGATGCCCGAACGGGTGTCCGCCTGGACGAGGTCCTGGTTCACGTCCCGGAGCACTTCGTTCGTGTGGTTGAGTACCTCCAGTTGTCGCTTTTGCTCGGATATCTTCTCTTTACGCTTTCGCCGTTCCGTGATGTCCGTATCGACCGCGACGAACTGCTCTACGTTCCCTTCCTCGTCGACGATGGGAGCGATGGTCATGTCGACCCACGTTAGCGATCCATTCTTGCGCTCGTTGACGATCTGCCCGTCCCAGACTTCGCCACTTGTGATCGTCTTCCAGAGGTCCCGGTAAAACGAATCGTCGTGTTCGCCCGACTTCCACAGGGACGGATCCTCGCCGAGCACCTCCCCCCTGGAGTAGCCGGTGACCGATTCGACGGCCTGATTTGCGTAGGTAATGGTCCCATCGGTTTCCGTGAGGAAGATGGCGTGTCCCGCGTGTTCGATCGCCTTCCTGAACGTTCGGAGCCGTTCGTTCTTCCGACGGATCGTGCGAGTGACGTTTGCCTCCTGTTCGACGTATTTTGCCAGATAGACGACGGTTAGGACCGCAAAGACGCTGACGACGAGGCCTGGTAGTTCCTCGATTCCGGGATTGCCCGAGCGGAGCGTGAAAATTTGTCGTGCCGCCATCAGCGTCAACATCACCGTCAGGAAGCCAAAGCGCGCGTCCTGGACCCGGTAGAGGAGAAGAATCGAATATCCGACGCCGGCGATCCTGAGGGCGATCGAAGCGAAGATGATGAGGTCGTCCATGGTTTCTCACTCCGGCGCGACGGTCTTCCGGTGTCTGTCCGGGAGACCGTCTCTCTCGGGGAGCCTATCGATTGTACGCGCGAGTGTGGGATATGGGGCAGGAGCGTTCCCAGTAACTGGGAAATCGGCGTTATAATACTCCTAACCACCGGAATCTCGGAAATAGCCACGGAAAATATCTCAATCCCTCACCGTTGCCCGGTCGACAGTCAATACATATTGGTAATCTCCTTATCACCGAAAATCGGCCCGAATTCAGTACCTAACAGTATTGGTGGTGACCTGAGGGGGACGGATATCTTCTATACAGATGCATGATGGACCTGAGTAACGGCGGATCCTCTCGGCGAACACCTGGGTGGGTGGTCGCATGAGCAAGACCGGTCCGTCTCCGGGTGTTCCGGCGATCGACGCCGACCAGATCGACGCGATGGTCGACGAGGAGATCCCGGATCCGGAGCAAGAACTGGCGAAGACGGAGTACGACACCGAACTCGGCATCCAGATGGCCGAGGACGCCCAGCGCGTCTCACACGGCGACATCTCGAGTGAGACGTTCTGGGCGAAATACGACGACGCCGCGGCGGGGGAGTTCGGCGCCGACTACCGCGAGACGCCGAATCCCGCCGTCGACAAGGGCGGCAGTTGCCAGACGATCGACGAACCGACGGCCGACCAGCTCTCCTGTGCGGCGGGGCCGATGGAGAGCGTCGCCGAAGGGCTCTCGAAGGCGGAGGCAGGCGACGACGTGCGCTGGGGGATGGTCATCGACCTGCAGAAATGCGTCGGCTGTGACTCGTGTACGGTCGCGTGCAAGGCCGAGAACCGCACGCCTCCTGGCGTCGCGTACAACGTCGTCATGGAAGAAGAACAGGGTACCTTCCCGAACGTCTCGCGCACGAATATCCCCCGTCCCTGTATGCAGTGTGAGAACCCATCCTGCGTGCAGGTCTGCCCGGTCAGCGCGACGTACAAGATGGAAAACGGGATCGTCAACATCGACTACGATCGCTGTATCGGCTGTCGGTACTGTATGATCGCGTGCCCGTACGGCGCGCGATATCTCGACTTCGGCGAAGGATACGACGACGAAGTCATGGGTGCCGGCGAGATCACGAGCCCCGAGTACGGCGTCGACCGCGGGAAACGGGAGGACGGAAAATCCCCGCAGGCCAACGCACGCAAATGTAGCTTTTGTTATCACCGGCTCGAGCGTGGTGAGGAGCCCGCATGTGTCGAGACCTGTATCGGCGACGCGCGAAACTTCGGCGACCTGGACGATCCGAACAGCGAGGTCTCGGAAATGGCCGACTCGACCCGCGCGATGCAGCTGAAAGAACACACGGGCAACGACCCGAACGTCTACTACCTCAAATAACCATGGCAACGGCAAACTCACTGCCCGATTTCAACCCGGGCTTCGAAGACAACCGCGTCCGCGTCGTCTGGTACGCGATACTGATAGCAACGCTTCTCGTGGGCGCGTACGCGACCTACCGGCGTATCGTCGGCGGGATGGCGACGACCAATCTCACCTCCACCACTCCCTGGGGTGCGTGGGTGGCCTTTTACATCTACTTCATCGGCCTCTCTGCCGGGGCGTTTCTCGTCAGCACCCTCGCGAACGTCTTCGAGATGGAGGGGATGGAGAAGATAGACCGCGACGCGCTGTTCGCTGCGATTATCGCGATGATCGTCGCGATGTTGTTCGTCTGGATCGACCTCGGGCGGATGGAGCGGATGTACTTCCCGTTCATCTGGCGGCAGGTCACCTCGGCGCTGGCCTGGGAGGTACACGCCTACGTCGCCTACGTCGGTGTCCTGACGGCCGAACTGTACTTCTCGATGCGTGCCGACCTCGTGCGCGTGTCCCGAAACGGCTCGGGCCTTCGCGCATGGCTCTCCGGCCTGCTCACCCTCGGTCGGACTGATCTGAGCGAGGGCACGATTCAGGCGGACCGGAAGTGGCTCAAGCGCATCGGCATCCTCGGGATCCCGCTGGCCATCTTCTTCGTCCACGGCGGCACGGGGATCCTCTTCGCCGGCGTGAAAGCGCGTGCGTACTGGAACAGCGGCCTCTTCCCGGTGATCTTCGTCATCTCGGCGCTCCTCTCCGGGACGGCACTCGTGATGGCGGTCTACGTCCTGCGCAGGAAATTATTCGAAGGCAAGCCCATCGATCTGGACCTTCTCGATCGACTCGGACAGCTCCTGCTAGCCTTCGTCCTGGTCGACGCGGCGTTCACCGCGATCGAGGCGCTCATCGGCGTGATGTCGCTTGAGGGCGCTCACCTGGGGGCATGGCTGACGATCGCCTTCGGTAAGATGGCGTGGTCGTTCTGGGGAGTAATGGTGGGAATGGGCTGGGTCCTGCCGGCGCTCCTGACCAGCAAACGGTCCTGGCGTCGTCGACCGATGCTCATGGTCATCGCCGGCCTGTCGGTGGTCGTCGGTATCGTCGGCGTCCGGTTCAACATCGTCGTTCCCCCGCTGGTGACGCCGGTGATGGAAGGCCTTCCGGCCGGTGATTACCTGCCCACGTTCACCGAGTGGGCGACTAGCTTCGGAATCGTCGCCGTCGGGCTCCTCATCTACACGCTCGGCGCCGAACTACTGCCACTGACCCCGCTCGAGGAGGACGAACACTAATGAGTACTGACGAACCCATCGACGACGGTCCGGACCTCTCTCGCCGTGATTTCGTGAAAGCAGCCGGTGCGTTCACGACCCTTTCGGCGGGTGGTGCGGCCCACGAACTGGACTTCTCTTCCCTCTGGGAGGACGAAAACGAACATTACGTCGGCACCGATTACGACGAGTACGACGCCAACGACGTCATCCACACGACCTGCGGGCAGTGCAATACGTTCTGTCCCATCAAGGTCCGACTCGACGATGGAAGCGTGGAGAACACGGAATACAGCTCCCTGGTTCGCAAGCTGTCGGGGAACCCGTATTCGTTCCTGAACACGCAGCCGTACTCGCAGGTGCCCTACGAGAGCGACCCCCAGGCGGTCGCTACCGGGTCTCTCGAGGGCACCGGCGACGTTGAGATGGATCGCTGGTCGCTGGGTGGCGGTCGCATGTGTCTGAAGGGCCAGGCAGGCATTCAGACCGCCTTCGACACCTATCGCGTGCGCAAGCCGATGAAACGCGTCGGCGAGCGCGGCAGCGAGCAGTGGAAGACGATCTCCTGGGAACAGGCGATCGAGGAGATCATCCACGGCGACGACGAACTCGGCCACCGTGGTATCGCGGAGATGTGGGACTACGTCCCCGAAGACCAGGTGATGGAGGACCGCGAGGCCCTCAGCGACGAGGAGTTCGAGGCGAAGTACGAGGACAAACTCATCGACACGGACATCCCCGAACTCGGGCCGAAAGCCAACCAGATCGTCGACGTGGGTGGGTTCCGGCGTGCCCTCATTCGCGCCCGGATCTTCAACGGCACGTTGGGAACCATCAACAGCCACCACCACGCCGGGATGTGTGGGTTCTCCTCCGTGCTGGGGAACGTCCGATCGTTCGAGAACAAGAAAAAGCGCCAGTACACCGACATCGACAACACGGAGTACCTGCTCGTCTGGGGGACCAACCCGATGGTCTCCAACAAGGGGCCGACCTGGCTCGCGCCGAAACTCACGAACGCGATCGAAGACGGCATGCGCATGGATGTCGTCGATCCACGGCTGTCCAAGACCGCCGAGAAGGCGGAGAAGTGGGTTCCGGTCAAGCCTGGTGCCGACGGCGCACTCGCGATGGGGATGGCCCGCTGGATCATCGAGAACGAGCGGTTCGACCGGGCGTATCTCGGCAATCCCAGCCAGGCCGCCGCCGATGCAGGCGATGAGAAGACGTACAGCGACGCGGCACACCTCGTCGTCGCCGACGACGACCCGACCACCACGCCGAAGGCCAAGACCGCGGCCGCGGAGGCGCTCGGCGTGGACGGTAATCGGGCCGTGATCGACTCGACCACCGGCGAACTCGCCGCCGCCGGGGACGTCGATCGCGCGACTCTCGACGTCGACACGACGATCGACGGGACGTCGGTCAAGTCGGTCTGGACGCTCTACAAGGAACGCGTCTACGAACACACCCTCGAGGAGTACGCCGAGATGTCCGGCGTCGACGTCGAGAACATCGTCGAGATCGCCGACGAATTCACGAGCCACGGCAAGCGGGCCGGCATCATGCAGTACCGCGGCCCGGCGATGCACACGAACGGCTTCTACAACACCCGAGCGATCGCGACGCTGCAGCACCTGATCGGGAACTACGACTGGAAGGGTGGACAGATCACGCCGTACGCCGGCTACCAGACGATGAACGGCCGGTACCAGCTCGGGAACGTCCCGGACGGCCGGACTCCCTGGGGGCTGCCGATCACGCGTGCCCTGAGCAACGCCGAGGACTTCGAGGGGACCCGCCTGTTCGATGGATACCCGGCCGAGCGCCCCTGGTTCCGCCTGTCGCCGCAGTACCAGTCCCAGGAGATATACCACAGCGCCGTCGACGAGTATCCGTACAGCATCAACGCCCTGTTCGTCAGACCGTACTCGAACAACCACGTCATGGCAGCGGCCGGCGGCGACAACATCCCCGAAGCCCTCCAGGACGAGGAGGCGATCGAACTGCTGGTCGCCTTCGACACGGTGATCGGCGAAATGAGCAAGAACGCCGATTACGTGCTCCCGGAGCCGACGTACCTGGAACGCTGGGAGAACTTCTCGACGTATCCGAACAAGCGGCTCGCGGACGAGAAGATCAGCCAGCCGGCCGTCAAGGTGGTCCCCGAAGCGCGGGCCGCCGAGGACGTCTACGTCGACGTCCTGACGGAACTCGAATCCGCGACCGGCGAGCCGATGCCCGGCGTCGGCGAGGACGCCATCGTCGATGCTGACGGCGAGACCTGGCCGATGAACGACGCCGAGGACTTCTACCTCAAGATGGTCGCCAACATCGCCCACGATTCGACGATCCTCGATATCGGGGACCTCGATCCGGAGGACCTCGGTCCATTGCCACCGGGACTCGACGTCGAGGACTTCCCGTACGAATCGGGGCCGGTCCCCGACGCCAGCGACGACGAACTCGCCATCTTCGAGCAGTCCCACCGCGCGGGCCTCGAGGTCGAGGGCTTCGACTTCGAAGCGGCGGGCATCAAGAAACCCTTCGATTACGACGACTGGAAGGCAAAGGTCAAAGACGAGGAGTGGCGGAAGGTCGTCACCGTCCTCAATCGCGGTGGTCGTTTCGAAGATCCGATTCCGAACTACGCGGAAGCGTTCGCGGAGAAGGGCTACGACTACGATTACGCGGAGCGCTACGAACCGTCCAACGCGTACGTCGGCGAGAAGATGCGCTACCCACTTGAGGGTGAGGTCCGGTTCTGGAACGAGATCATGCCGGTGGGCAAGTCGGCGTACGACGGCGAGCAATTCGACCCGCTCCCCGTAGTCGAGGACGGCACGCACTTCAACGGCGACCTGTTGACTCCGGTGGTCAGCGACGAGTCCCCCGCGTCCGACCGCCCTCTCCACATGATCAACTGGAAGCCACGCTCGCAGGGGATGACTCGGACCCAGAACAGCCCGTGGCTGCGCGAGGTTCGTCCGGAGAACCCCGTGTGGATCAACCCGAGCGACGCGGACGAACGGGACATCGAGAACGGCGACGAGATCGTGGTCGACTTCGGTCGAGGCGAGACGGACGCCATCGCGATGGTCACCGAGGGTATTCGGCCAGGCGTCGTCGGCACCATGTGGGGCTGGGGTCGTTCAGCGGACGGTGCCGCGGACCAGACGATCGATGGCGACACTCACGAGGCCGCTACCGAGGGCTACGGGCACACCCCCTACGAGTTCGATACGCCGATGAAAGAGGAAGCCGGATACGCGAAGGGCAGAGACGCCGGCTTCGCCGTCAACCACGTCGCACCGGTCGACACGACCACCCAGGACGTCGGACCGACCGACCCGGTCGGCGGGTCGCAGTCCCAGTACACGGCTCACGTCGAACTCAGCAAATCGGAGACCAACGATGTCGATAACTGAAGTCGACCGTGAGTTCGCCCGGTCACGTTCGCGAGTGTACGACCTCCTGTCGCGGGTGTTCGACGGTGACGTCGACGCCCTCTCCGAGGCGATCGAGACCGGTGCCTTCGTCGATCTCGCGGCGATGCTCCCTGCGGAGTTCGACACGGACGCCCTCTCTCGGGACGACCTGGACGTCGAGGCGCTGTCGATCGGGTACGACAACCTCTTCGACGTCCCCGGACCGTATTACGTTCCCCCGTTCGCGTCGGCACACGTGGACGATCCGAGCGAGTCCTTCGAGTCGGACTCCAAGTACCACGACGTTGGATCGGCCGGCGAACTCCTCGGCGACCCGGCCGAGTCGATCGCCGAACTGTACGAACAGACGGGGTTCAAGCCCCAACGCGGTGATGGTATTCCGGACCACGTCGCCGCGGAGTTCGAATTCATGGCCGTCCTCTCGGCGCGGGAGAGTCGCCTCGATGCGGCACCCGACAGGTCCATCGACGACGACCTACTCGACGTCCAGGCCCAGGTCGTCGACCATCTCGAGTGGGTCGATGCATTCGCCGATACGGTCGTCGACCGTGATTCGGCAGAGGGCGTCTATGCAGCCGTCTGCTCGTTCGCGAGCGCGTTCGTCGCTTGGGATCAGCTGCAACTGACCACGCCGACGGTCTGACCGGCCGGTCGGCGCACTTCGGTTTCCCAGGCTCGATAGTTGCTCCTCGATATCGGATCGGGGAAAGAACGGGAACAGAGGGGGGGGGGAGGATGCTCCGTTACAGAACGGAAATGGGAGACACCGACACAGAGCGCGTAAGTGGCGGATCGACCATGACCCAGTCGTTTCGCCGGTGACCGCGGCTTCGTGAGGGTGTCGCCCCGTTCACGATTCGTCGACGGGAGCACTTAAAATTGTATACCGCTCCCAATAATGTGGAATACTGCCCGCCACTTGGACCGGAAATCCCTGCACCCGATCGTCGTCCATCCGCTTCAGAGCTGTTATCTACGGGTCGAATCGTCTTCGACGATCGCAATCCCGTTGTATCGTGGCCATAGATCCGTATCGAATATTGACCGAACGAGAAAATACTGACTGCCCAGGGTCGATGGCCGCCGACCGGCGCAGCGTTTTATGCCGATAGCGCACCCATCTTCGAAGGTGGCTCCAGTCACCGTCGACGTCCTCGTCGTCTTCGCCATCATCGTCGTGGCGATGGTCCTGTTCGTCACCGAGGTGGTATCGTCCGACGTGACGGCCATAGCGGTGCTCGTCTCACTCGTCGTTCTCGGCGATTACACGGGCGTCTCGGCGATCGCGGCGCTGGGGGGTTTCGCCAATCCCGCGACGGTGACGGTTATCGCCATGTACATCCTGAGCGAGGCGGTCAGGCAGACCGGCATCGTCTCCCGGGTCGGACAGTGGATCGCGGCGGACGCAGCCGGCAGCGAACGGCGGCTGCTCGGTAGCATCCTGGGGACGACCGGCGTGGCCGCCGGTTTCGTCAACAACACGCCCGTCGTGGCCGTGTTCGTCCCGATGGTCCACGACATCGCCGCCGAGACGAACATCTCCCCGTCCAAACTGTTCTTGCCGCTCTCCTACGCGGCGATGCTCGGTGGAACGCTCACCCTCATCGGGACCTCGACGAACCTCGTGGTCAGCGACGTCGCCGGGCGGGCAGGCGCCGCCGGAGTAGCGCCCGAACTGCATGCACTGGGGATGTTCGAGTTTACGCCGCTCGGGATCGTGGTGTTCGTGGTCGGAGTGGGCTATCTCCTGACGGTGGGTCGGTGGCTCACTCCCGCGCGGGTCAGCCCGGAGACCACGCTCGTCGAGGCCTACGACGTGGAACGACATCTGGCACAGGTGGTCGTGCGCGAGGGGTCCCCCCTCGTGGGGAACCCCGTCTCGTCGGTTCGTGATCTGCTGGCCGAACCAGTGACGACCGATGGCTCGGTCGCGGAGCCGATCGATTGCAAGCTCCTTCAGTTGGTTCGCGACGAGGAACCTCAGCACGCGCTCTCCTCGGACGTCCCCCTCGCGGTCGGGGACGTCCTCACCGTTCGCGGCGACCGGCGGAACGTCAACCGGTTCGCCGATCGGTTCGGGCTCCGCCAGTTGCCCCACGAACGCGTCACGGCGGGCGACCTGGACGTCAGAGAGGGGCGAGGCAGTCTGGTGGAGGTCATCGTCCCGGAGGGCTCTCGACTGCACGGTGATACCGTCCACGAGGCGAACCTGGCCGGCTATCACGCCGCGCAGGTGCTCGCGGTTCGGCGCGGCGACAGCGTGCGCACCGCCGACATCGACGAGTACGAGATCGGGGTCGGCGACGCCCTCCTCGTTCAGGTCCGGGAGCGCGACCTCCGATATCTGGTCGAAAACGGCGACCTCGTGGTGGTCCGCGGACTCGGCAAAGAGCTGAGCGAGGACCGAGAACCGACGCCGCTCGAGCCCACGACACCGACCGTGTTCGCAACGGTGGCGCTGGTCGTCGTCATCGCCGCCCTCGGCCTGCTCCCCATCTCTATCGCGGCGCTCGCGGGAGTGGTCGTTCTGTTCGCGACGGATGCGGTCTCGCCGGGAGATGCATATAGCGCGGTGAACTGGAACGTCATCTTCCTCCTCGCCGGCGTCATCCCGCTCGGGGTCGCGCTCACGAACACCGGAGGGGATGCGCTCGTTGCCGAGTTCATCAGTTCGCTCGGCATCGTCCTCCCACCAATCGGGATCCTCGGGGTGGTCTACGTGCTCACGGGATTGCTCGCAGCGATTATCACACCGGTGGCGACCGTGGTCTTGCTCACGCCGGTGGCCATCGACACCGCCATCTCGCTCGGGGTCAATCCGCTCGCGTTCGTCTTCGCCGTCCTGTTCGCGGCGAGTTCCGCGTTCATGACGCCGGTCGGCTACCAGACCAACCTCATGGTCTACGGTCCCGGCGGCTACCGGTTCTCGGACTACCTTCGGGTCGGGACGCCGCTGTTCGCGTTACTCGCCGTCGTTACGACGGTCGGGATCGTCGTCTTCTGGGGTCTGTGATCAACCGAAGAAGCCGGCGAATCTCGGGGCGGCGAACGTCAGTGTCACAGTTGGCTCCTCGTCGGTATCGATCTGGACCGACCCACCCCACTGCGAGACGAAGGTCTGGACGAAGACCAGTTCGGCATGCCCCGACTCCTGGTCGTCGGCTCCAGATTCGAGGATGGTTCGGACGTCCGCCGGCAACCCGGAGCCATTGTGTGCTAACTCGACCGTGACGGCGCCGTTCGTCCGCCCCACGGTGGCCTCGATGACCGGGTCGCTGGTGTCGTTGAAGAGGATCAGTTGCTCGAGGAGGATCTCGAATATCTCCTGGAGGTAAGTCCGTTCGGCGACCACGTCGATACCGGTATCGCTTTTCACCTCGATCGTCGCTATCGGGAAGGTCACGCGAGCGTTCTCGACCGCCCGTTCGAGGACTTCGTCGACCCGACTCCGATGTCCGAACACGAGCGGGACCGTCGAGGTGCTCCCCGTCCCCAGTAACTCGGCGCATCGCTCGCGGAGGTTCCACCTCGTACCGTCGTGGTCGTCGGGATGCTCCGACCGACCGGGTGCCGAACCGGGGCGGACGTCGAACAGCGACCGCTGGACGTCCGCCAGCGAATCCGCCAGCAGCCGCTCCTCCGTGAGACTCCCTGCGATGACGGAGACGGCGACGACGGCCAGCAGGTTGACCGTGGTCTCGAACACCTCGCCGAGGACGGTCTGATGGGGGTCGCTGCCACCGATCCACAGGACGAGTTCGACGGCCTGATGCGACGCCATCAGCCCGAACAGGACGGCCGCCAGGAGGATTCGGCTGTCCCGGACCACGTAGCTGAACGTCACGGCGAGCCCGGTTCCGATCAGTAGCACCGCGAGTGGAAGGAGGGTGAACATGACGAGAAACACGGTGTCCGATGGCATTTCGTTTCGATCGAAGAGTCGTCTGTCGGTCGCTTAATGCGTTTGGTATCGCGGTTCGGCGCCGCTCACTCTCCGCGGCTCGCGTCGACGTCGATGGCGTCGACCGGACAGACGTCGACACAGAGCATGCAGTCGATGCAGTCTGGCTGTCGCGCCGGGTCGGCCTTCCGCGTGCTGGCTGGATGGTCGGGCGTCTCGACCCAGTCGAAGACGTCGACGGGGCAGTCCTCGACGCAGGCACCATCGGCGATGCACTCGTCGAAGTCGACGGCGACGTGGGTCCCGTGGATCCCCAGCCGTTCCGGCTCGTCGACGGGTCCCCACACGTCGTGTCCCTCGTGTTGATCGACGACCGTCCGGGCGTGATGGAAGTTCGGGTCGATTCCCATGAATTGTCGGTATAACGAGCGCTGGCCCTAAATAGCTGTCAGCACCTGTCAGGTCCGCTCGATGGTCACGTGCCCCTCCGTCACGGCCGTCACGACACCGTCGACCGACGCGTGTTGGGTAGTGCTGATTCCCCCGGGGCCAGGCTCGGCGATGACGTCGCCACGTTCGACCTCGTCGCCCGGCGAGACGGTGGCCTGGCTCCGCTCGACGACGCCCTCGAGAGCCTCGTTCGTGATGAGGGGGACCCTGACGTACGGTGGCTCCACCCGGACCGGCTCCGTCTCGAACTCCCGGCCCTTCCAGGCCGCCGGTCCGAGGATGTTGATACGGCCACCGCCGAGGGTGTTCTGTGCTGCCAGTTCGTGGTCGATGATGAGGAGACAGTTCGTCCGCTTTCGGGTACCGAACCGATCCGGCCGCCGTTCTATCTCGAAACTCCAGCCCGGCCCGCCGTCCGCCAGGACCTCGCCGTCACCGGGGCCGCCTGGACGACCCGCCTCCGCGAGCAACGTCGTCGCTGGGGTCCCAACCGGGACGTCGAGGAATCGATGGCGTGGGGTGTCGCCGTCGACGTGGACGTACTTCCGGGTGACGGGTTCGTCGTGGGCCAGCGCACGATAGATGTTGTACAGCGACTCGGTGTTCTGGACGATCCAGCCATGATCGAGCGGGAGGTCTTTGCCGATGGTGACGTCGGCCACCATCCGCAGGAGGACACTCTCCATGCCGAACTCGTACCGGTCGTCCGTACACGCGATGACGACGCCTGATTCGGCCGCCGGATCGAGTGGGAGGTCCGCGGGCGTGTACACCGTCGCGTCGGTACGCTCCTCGAGTGACCCGAGCCACACGCCCCGGTAGGATTCTTTGGTCCCGACGACGACCAGGTCGAGGAACTCCTCCAGGAGCCAGTCGATGATGGCCGAGAGCTCTCCCGCGTGCTCGCGGCCCAGATACCGGTCTTTGACGAAATTGGGCTCGCTCTCCTGGTGGTTGATGAGGAGGGCGTCTACCTCGTCGACGCGTTCCCACTTCGCGTACGCGGGAAATCCGGCTCCACCGGCACCCGCCACCCCCGCATCCCGGACCGCCGATGCAAGCGTCGCTTCGTCGACGGACGCAGTCGGCAATTGGCCGTCAGCCATACCCGTATATATTGGGTATCTGGTTGATAAACTCTCACAATTGACTGCTAACCGACATGAACGCCCGCCGTCCATCGGTAGTCGACTGACAGAGCGGAACTTCGGCCGGTTCGGCCGGGCCGGTTATTCGCGGCGCTTGCCCGCGCCAGTGCTCGGACGGACCCGCTCGGTGCCCGTGCCGCGCTTGCGGAGGCCACGGCCACGGTCACCCGCCTTCGTCAGGCCGCGAAGGGCACGCCCGTCGTGGGCGTCGTCACAGATCCAGTTGAGGTCGTCGTCGTTCTGGATGGCCGGATGATTCGGATCGAGGAGGATCACTTCGAACCACTTCTGGCTGCCGTCTTCGCCGACCCAGTAGGAGTTGAGCACGCGGAGGTTGCGGAACTTTCGCGTCGCGCGCTCTTCGGCGATGCGCTGAAGGTTCTTCTTGCGGCCGATGCGGTTGACGCCCTGTCGCTTCGAGCGCCGGCCGGCCTTGTGCCGGGACTGGCGGGCCGTCCCCTTGCGGACGCTGACGCGAGCGACGACGACGCCCTGTTTCGCCTTGTAGCCCAGTTCGCGGGCCGCGTCGAGGCGGGTGGGGCGCTCGATGCGTTCGATTGCACCTTCCTGTCGCCACTCCTGTTTCCGTTGCCACTGCAGCTCTGCGAGTTTCCCGTCGCCCGGGTTCTTCCAGGCGTCTTTGATGTGGGAGTAGAAGCTCCGTGCCATGGTTGTTTGCTCGCGGGCGTTTGGTGGTTCAATCCGCACGTGGCGGATCACATCCCGTCCCGATCTGTATCGGGGGCCCGCTGGAGCCCGCTCACCAGCGAGATACGAACGAATCGGGGCGGTTCGAGTAAAAGGACTTCGGAATGCGGTCACTCGTCGGCGAGCTCCGACTCGACCGACGGATCGTGCTCGAAGCGCAGCGGTGGGGTGTCGTCGGTCGCGAGCCCGAGCAGCGTGCCCGAACGTTCGTCGTCCTCGACGGTGAAGACGACCCACACCGTCTCCGACTGGTCCGGTTTGAGCAGGATCGGGAAGCCGTCGTCGGTATCCGCGAGTTCGCGCGGGCTTCGGATGGTGTCGTTCGCGGCGAACCCGACCATCTCGGCCCCGAACGGTTTCGCCGTCTCGCCGTGATTGGTCAGACGCATGTGAACCACGACGAACTGCGACCCCTTCGGCGCCTCGTACTTCGTCTCGTTGGCGGTGGTCAGTGATGACCGCGTCTCTGCGTTCCAGGCCACCGCCACGGCGTCGTCGCCGGTCCCGGCGAGCGAGACGGCGGTCACCGTGAAGTCGTCGCCGCTACCGCCTCCCCCCAGGCCCAGCGCGTCTGCCGGGACTGCACCGATCGACCCGAGCGGGCCGAGACCGACCCCCATCGATTGGGCGCCGACTATCCCGACGGCGACGACACCGACGACGATCAGGAGGACGGTGAGCGCTCGCGTGGGGATCGGTGGGGGAGAGGGGTGGCGCAAGACCGCCGGGACGGCCGAGGGGATCGGGAGTCGCTCGATCAGGGAGTCCGACTGCGTCGAGAACTCCTCGACGAGGTCTTCGAGTCCTTCCTCGGCCACCGTCGCTTCGAGTGCTGTGGTATCGAGCAGGTGGACGTCGTTCGCCGTTGCGATCCGCTCGGCATCGTCGCTGAACTCGCCACGCGTCGCGACGACCCCGACGTCGACGTTCTTGGCGTCGCAGATGCCGACCAGCGACTGAACGGGTTTGCCAGCGACGGTCTCGTCCTCGGCCGGGACGACGAGCATGAGTCCACGCTCGCCGCTCCCCTTGTCGCCGGTGATCATGAACTGGCCCGGGTCCTCTTCCGCGACGCCGGTGTTCCAGCCGCGTTGCTCCCAGACCTCCGAGAGGAACTCGACGAATCCCCGGTCGTCCATGGCGTCGAACACAGCTTAGCCCCCCCATCGACAGTGCGGTCGGGGATGTCCGGGCCCGTACATCGTTGCGTTGCGTATCTGTGTTTGCTCCCGGTAATAAACCATTGGGCCTGTCCCGGCCGTCCGGGTGTGATGGTTGTTTATAGGGGTCACGATACATCACCAGCCATGGACAAGTGGAAGCGCCGAACGTTGCTGTATTCGGCCGCGCTGCTCGCGATCATGTTCGGCTTTGCCGTCTTCTACCACGTCGGGATGATCGTCTACGAGGGCGGGTCCGATGGCTTTCTTCACTCCCTGCAGATCGTCGTGGAGACGTTCACTACGACGGGATTCGGCTCCGATGCGCCCTGGTCTTCGCATGTGATGAACCTGTTCGTCATCGTGATGGACCTCACGGGGGTCGCGCTCATCTTCCTCGCCTTCCCCGTTCTCGTGTTCCCCCTCCTCCAGGATGCCCTCTCCACGACGGTCCCCCGGTCAGTCGACGACGACCTCACCGACCACGTGGTGATCTGTATGTACACACCGCGTGCCGAACCCCTGATCGACGAACTCGAATCGAGGGCCGTCCAGTACGTCATCGTCGAACCCGACCGCGACCAGGCCGTCGATCTCCTGGAGCAGGGGTACGACGTCGTGTACGGCGATCCGGAATCGGCTGCGGCCCTCGAGGGCGCTCGGCTCGGGTCGGCACGGGCGCTGGTCGCGGACCTCTCGGATCGCGTGGACACGAGCATCGTCCTCACCGCCCGCGAGGTCGACGAGGACGTCCACATCGTCAGCATCCTCGAAGATCCAGAGCACGCGAACTACCACCGTCTCGCGGGGGCCAATGACGTCCTCTCGCCCCGACCGCTCCTCGGTCGAAGTCTCGCTTCGCGAGTGACGGCCTCGGTCTCCTCGGATCTGGACAGCGGCATCGAGATCGGTGCGGATTTCGAGATCGCCGAACTGCCGGTTCATCGAGGCAGCCCGCTGGTTGGCGAGACGCTCGCGGGGAGTGGCATCCGGGAGAGCACCGGCGTCAACGTCATCGGTGCCTGGTTTCGAGGCACCTTCGAGAGCCCACCACCGCCGGACGCGACCATCACGAACGGAACCGTGCTCCTCGTCACCGGTCACGAGAAGGCACTCGAACACCTCAAAGAACGGACCCTGTCCGAGATGCGGCCGTACCAGCCTGGCGATACCGTCGTCATCGGGTACGGCCAGGTCGGGCGAACGATCACCACTGTCCTCAAAGAGGAGGGGCTCCCCTGCACCGTCGTCGACCGGGAAGCGCACGACGGCGTCGACGTCGTCGGTGACGCGACCGACGTCGACACCCTCCACGAGGCTGGTTGCGAGACGGCGCGGTCTGTCATCCTCGCGTTCCCCGACGACACGACCACCGAGTTCGCGACCCTCGTCATTCGAGAGGAGTTTCCGGCGACGGAGATTATCGCCAGGGCCGACGAGAGCAGGAACGTCACGAAACTCTACCGGGCAGGAGCGGATTACGTCTCCTCACTCGCCACGGTGAGCGGGCGGATGATCGCCGGCACCATCGTGGAGGACGGCGACGTCCTCGCGTACGACAAACAGGTCGAGGTGGTCCGCACGAGTGCACCCTCGCTCGTCGGCAGGACGATCGGGGATGCGCGGGTCCGCTCGCAGACGGGGTGTACCATCATCGGCATCGACCGGGAGGGAGCGGTCCTCACTGACGTCGGGCCGGACGTCCGACTCCAGGTCGGTGACGAACTGATAATCGCCGGCACGGGGGAGGGAATCCGACGGTTCAACGAACTCCTTGGCTGATTCGACGGCCACTTTTCGCCGGTACCCGCGACGCCATCGTGGACCTTTTATCCCGCGTCGGTGTCACAGGCTAGTCGAGATGACCCCGCTGGAAGTCTCTATCCGGTTGGTCGGTGGCGTCCTCCTCATCCTCGCCAACGGCTTCTTCGTGGCCATCGAGTTCGCACTCACCCGGGCCCGTCAGTTCTCGAAGGAGGAGTTCCTCGACGGGTCACCCGGCCTCGAACGCGCCTGGGAGATGACCCAGGACCTGGAGATCTACCTCACGACCTGTCAGGTCGGCATCACCGCCTCGTCCATCGCCGTCGGCATCGTTGCCGAACCAGCACTCGCCGCCCTGTTCGAGCCATACTTCACCGCGACCCCGCTCGCCTCCCTCGGGGCGGGTTCACTCCTCGCGTTCCTCATCATCAATCTCTTGCACCTCACCCACGGGGAACAGACCCCGACCTACCTCGGCGTCGAGCGCTCGCGGCTGGTGAGCCGATACGGTGCGAGACCGCTGTACTGGTTCAACTGGGTGCTCTCGCCACTCATCACGCTGGGCGACTGGATCGCCAAGGCGACACTCCGGCTGTTCGGTATCGAGATGACCGGCGCCTGGCTCGAGACGGAGACGGATGCCCTGGAGAGTCGGGCGGAACTTCGCAACCGTCTCGGATCGGTGCTCGAGGCTGGTGAACTTCCCGAGGAACGTCGTACCGAGGTACTCAATGCCCTCGACGTCGGCGAACTCCCGGTCGCCGAATTGATGGTTCCGGCCGACCAGATCGTCGCCCTCTCGACGACGGCATCCGTCGAGGAGAATCTAGAACGGATCGAACACACGCCCCACACCAGATTCCCACTCGTCGGCGACGAACTGACGGACTTCGAGGGAATCGTCTACGCCCCGTCCATCATCGACCATTACGAACCCCTTCTCGCCGGTGAGACGACCTTCGCCGACGTCGCCGCCCCACCGATGACGCTCTCGGCCGACACCGACGTCAGCGACGCCTACGATCAGTTCCAGGCCGAGGGCCAGGAGCTCGCGCTGGTCGTTCGCGACGGTCAGGTCGTCGGACTCTTCACGGCGACCGACGCTCTGGAGGCGGTCATGGGCCAACTCGAAGACCCGCTCGACCATCGACTCGGGGACTAGGGAGCGTCGACTGGTGGGGTTTTTCCGCCATGGGGCGGGCGGTGCCGTCGTCTCGTGGGCAGCGTTTTGCGTTCGCAGGCCCTACCACGATCCATGCGGGAACTCGTCTTCGCCCTCGCCTACGAGCCGGGCTGTAACCGGGTGGCGGACACCCTCGCTGCGCATCCGGACGCGCGGATCCGCTCGCTCTCCCTGCACGCGACTGCGGACCGTCTCTGGCGGGTCGATCACGCCACCGGATCAGCCGATGCACTCGACGCTCTCGAGGTGGCATTCCTCGAGAGCGACTACGACGCCGACTGCTTGGCTACCGACGATTGCGGTGCCACACAGACCACGGAGGTCGTCGACCGCTCGGCCGACACGCTCGTCCTCTACTCGTACTGGGAACGCACGCCCGCCTGCGTCTCCGTTCCCCATCTCGCACGCGAACATCTCGGGGAGGGGCTGCTGTTCGACACCCGTAACGAGGGCGGTCATTACACATGGCGTATCATCCACCCTGGGGAGGGTGACGTGGCCGCCTTCTTCGACGAACTGGAGACTGCGATCGGTAATTGCGCTCGCCTCGAGTTGCTCAGGTCCACGGACACAGCCGGCTCACAGGGTCTCGATGGTGCGGGGGAGTCGCTGCCAGCCGCGCAGGCGGCCGCCCTCGACGCCGCCGTCGAGCACGGCTACTACGAGTCACCTCGCCGGGTCGACGTCGCTGAACTGGCGACACACCTCGACGTCCCCCGGTCGACGTTAACCTACCGTCTCCGCCGCGCCGAGGAGTATCTGGCGAAAGCGTACGTCTCACGGGAGCGCCCGAACGTCCCCACCTGAGCGGGTCGGTGATACCGCCTCGCTTGTCGTGTGGATCCCAAGTTGGAATATTCCAACCAAGGCTTAACCAGTCGAGTGGCCTACGCCTACGCGATGAGCGACGACGAGAACGCGATGGGCCGGCACCGCGAAAGCGGTCGGAAGCGATCGCTCTCTGTCAGCCTCACCGTGCCGGAGATGGACTGTCCGTCCTGTGCGAAGAAGGTGGACAAGAGCCTGAAGCGACGCGACGGCATCCACGAGGTCACCCTCCAGCCGACGACTGGCACGGCGGCGGTCATGTACGACCCGGACCGCATCGACGAGGCTGCCGTCGTCGCTGCCATCGAGGGTGCGGGATACGATGTCGTTGGCCGTGACGACGATGATGGAGGCGATGCCACCGAGGTGGCTATTGCACCGTCCGCTGCGGTCTGGTCCAGTCCTCGGGCGATCAAGACGTGGATCGGTGCGGTCTTCCTCACCCTCGGCTTGCTCGTCGAGTTCGTCCTCGCTGGCCAGAACGTGGTCGTGGCGAGCGTCCTGAGCTATCCCGTGACCGTCGCCGATGGGTCGTTCCTCGTGGCTATCGTCATCAGCGGGGCACCGGTCGTCCGGAGTGGCTACTACTCGGCGCGGAACCTGAGCCTGGACATCGACCTCCTGATGGGGACGGCTATCATCGCGGCGTCGGCTATTGGCTTCTTCGTCGAGGCCGCGACCCTCGCCGTCCTGTTCAGCATCGCTGAGCTCCTCGAGGACTACGCCATGGACCGGGCCCGCGATTCGCTCCGCGAACTGATGGAACTCTCGCCGCAGGAGGCGACGGTCCGTCGGAACGGGACGGAGGTGACTGTCCCCGCCGAGGACGTCGCCGTCGGTGAGACGGTCGTCGTGCGACCGGGAGAGAAAGTACCACTCGATGGCGTGGTCGTCGAGGGAGAGAGCGCCGTCGACGAGTCACCGATCACTGGTGAGAGTGTCCCCGTCGACAAATCGTCCGGCGACGATGTGTACGCTGGAAGCATCAACGAGGAGGGGTACGTCGAGGTCTCGGTCACGTCGAAGGCGGGTGATTCGACGCTGGCTCACATCATCGCGATGGTTCAGGGGGCTCGCGAGAAGAAGACGGAACGAGAACAGTTCGTCGACCGTTTCGCTGGCTACTACACGCCAACGGTCGTGGTACTGGCCATCCTGACCGCCGCCCTGCCCCCGCTTGTCCTCGGTCTTCACTGGCAGATCTGGTTCATCCGCGGTCTCACCCTGCTGGTCATCGCGTGCCCGTGTGCGTTCGTCATCTCGACACCGGTCTCGGTGGTCTCGGGCATCACGAGCGCCGCGAGGAACGGGGTCCTGATCAAGGGTGGCAACCATCTCGAGGCGATGGGTGCAGTCGACGTCGTCGCCTTCGACAAAACCGGGACGCTTACCAGGGGCGAACTGGCCGTCACGGACGTCGTTCCCTTTGGGGACAACGACGAACAGGCGGTCATCGGGCACGCCGCCGCCCTCGAACGTCGGAGCGAACATCCCATCGCGGCGGCCATCCTCGACCGATTCGGTGGCGTCGATGCTTCCGAGGTCCCGACTCCCACGGCCTTCGAGACGCTACCTGGGAAGGGCGTCCGCGCCGATATCGACGGGGAGACGTACTATGCAGGGACGCCAGCGTTGTTCGAGGAACTCGGTTTCGAGTTCTTGGGTCCGCACAGAGCGACCGATGGCGGCGCGATCACCGCAGGATCCACGGTCGAGGATCCGATGGAAACGCTCGAGGAACTCGAAGCCGCGGGGAAGACGGTGGTCCTCGTCGGTACCGCCTCGACGCTGGTAGGGGCGATCGGGATCGCCGACGAGGTCCGACCGGTCGCTCGCCGCGCTGTCGCCCGACTGCACGAACTGGGAATCGAACACGTGGTGATGCTGACCGGCGACAACGAGGGGACTGCCAGGGCCATCGCCGACGAGGTCGGTGTCGACGCGTTCCGAGCGGAACTCCTCCCCGACGAGAAGGTCGCGGCCGTCGAGTCGTTGCAGGCGGACTACGGCGAGGTGGCGATGGTCGGGGACGGCATCAACGACGCACCCGCACTGGCGACCGCCGACGTCGGCGTCGCGATGGGGGCTGCGGGGACCGACACCGCACTCGAGACGGCGGACATCGCACTGATGACCGACGATCTCGGCAAGCTTCCGTACCTCTACTCGCTGTCGCACACCGCAAACGGCGTGATTCGACAGAACATCTGGTCGAGTCTCGGCGTGAAGGCTCTGTTGGCGGTCGGCGTGCCTTTCGGGTACGTGAGCGTCGCGCTCGCGGTCGTCGTGGGCGACATGGGAATGAGTCTGGGCGTCACCGGGAACGCGATGCGCCTGTCGCGGGTGCGTCCGGAGCGATTCTCCGACTAGTCGCTCGGGTCGACTACGGTTTTTCGACGATGGCTACGGGAGAGCCCGCGCTATCTCCGTTACGGTTGGCCGGCGCCGCCCTTCCGGGGCAGCACCCCATTTGCTATAGCGATATATGGTATATAACGTCGGTATCGAACGGTTCGCTATCGGTGGTAGGATGGCAATCGCGGCGGAGATCGACCGAAAATCCCTCGTCCTACTCCTCGGCCATGGCCGCGAACCCGCGGTCGAGGTCGGCGAGGAGGTCGTCGACGTGCTCGATGCCGACGGAGACACGGATCAATGTGTCCGATATCCCGATCTTCAGGCGCTCTTCTCTGGGAATCGGCTCGTGGGTCATCGCTGCGGGCACCTCGATGAGGCTCTCGACACCGCCGAGACTCACCGCGAGCGTGAACTCATCCAGCCCCTCGAGGAACGCTTTCGCGTCGGCCATCTCGCCTGCCAGTTCGAACGAGAGGATGCCCCCGCCGCCGTTCATCTGCCGTTGGGCGAGGTCGTACTGCGGGTGACTCTCCAGACCGGGGTAATGGACGTCCTGGACCCGGGGGTGGTCGTCGAGGTATTCGGCGATAGTTCGGGCGTTCGACTGGTGGCGCTCCATTCTGAGCGGGAGGGTCTTCAGCCCCCGCAGGAGCAGATAGCTGTCGAACGGGGCGAGCATGTTCCCCAGTGCGATTTGCTGGTTGAACCCGACGGCCTCCGCCACGACCGGATCGTCCGTGATGAGCGCGCCACCCACCGAATCGCTGTGGCCGTTCAGGTACTTCGTCGTACTGTGCACCACCACGTCAGCGCCGAGTTCCAGGGGGCGCTGGACGGCAGGACTGGCGAACGTGTTGTCGACCCCAAAGATCGCTCCGTTATCCTCGCTGATGTCGGCGATGGCCTCGATGTCGCACAATCCCATCAGGGGATTGGTCGGCGTCTCCATCCAGACGAGGGCCGTCTCCGCGCTGACCGCTTCGGCGACGGCGTCCGTCTCGGTGGCATCGACGAATTCGACGTCCACGTGCAACTGGTCGGCGATCAATCCCTCGAACATGCGTCTGGTCCCCGCGTAGAGGTCGTCGAATGCGACGACGTGATCGCCAGGTTCGGCCACCGACAATACCGCACTCGCGATGGCCGCCGTACCGGATCCGAACGCGAACGCTGTCTCGCCCCCTTCGAGCGCAGCGAGTCGTCGTTCCAGGGCATGGCGTGTCGGATTCGAGAGACGGGAGTAAACGAACTCTCCCCGGTCCGGATCGACGTCCTCGAGGCTGAGGTCCGTGTCGAGTCCAGGGAGCGCGTACGTCGAGGAGAGGTGTATCGGAGAGACGACGTCTCCGGGGCCGTCCTCCGGCGTGGCGTGCTCTCCGTAACTCACAGCGAGCGTCTCGAACCGTCGGTCGTCGGGATCGTCCATAATTAACAAAGACAAACTTCCTCGGCTAATACGTTGTCATTCTACAGTAATATCTCGCAGAATAATTATGCACGCCGAGAAATATCGCCGTTCAATACGAGGATACGGACGTGAAATCGTCGGTCGCAATCGCGTCGGCGAGGGCCGGTAACGACGGATCGGGGGTCTCACTGGGGTACTTGCGTGCGAAGTACCGGACGATGTTCTCGACGTCTCGCTTGAGGAGATCTCGCGCGTTCTCGTGGTCGGTTGGGACGGCCTGGGGCCAGTCGAAGAGGGTGATGCCCGTTTCGTTCACGAACACGTTGTACTCGCTCACGTCCGCGTGAACGAACCCCGCTCGATACGCCGTCGCGAGCTCGTCGAGGACCAGATTCAGCACGCCGACCGCCTGTTCGGGGGCGAGTTTCGCCCGTGAGAGTTCGACGCCGTCTACTTTCTCCATGATGATCGCGTGGCGGTTCTGGTCGATCGGTCTGGGGACTCGGACTGCGGGATACAGCGTCTCGAGGGCGTCGTACTCCCGCTCGGCTGCTTTCCTGGCGGTATACTGCCAGGAGGTGTGTTCTTTCTCGGCGGTGTAATCCCGTTCTCGGTGGACCTCGCGAAAGTTGGTGTGCCCCTCCCGGTGAAATTTCAGCGCGAGTGGTTTGTAGGACTTGACTTCGAAGACGTCGCTCTCCTTGCCGACGCCGAGCGGGGCCCCGAATCCCTCGATGGAGTCGCGTTCGGCGAACGTTCGGAGTGCGAGCGCGTCGTACCCGTCGAAGGTGAGGCGGACGCCGACGTACTGGATGGTCTTTCGCTCCAAAAACTCGCGGTCGAGCATCCGATTCATTCGGTAGTCGACCTCCTCGGCGGAGAGCCCCGAGAAATCGGGGAGTTTCTCCTGGCTCACCCACTTCGAGAATCGCATCCCGTGCTCGACGCCCGAGAGGAGGTGGAAGTCCTCGGGTTCGAGTTCGACCATCTGTTCGGCGACGGTTTTCGCCATCTGGCGGCGGTAGACGCGCAGCGAACAAAAGGGCCCCGCCCAGGCGATGGTCGTATCTGGCCGTTATTTATATAGTAAACTGCATATCGCGATAGCAATTTTTCCGCTCGCGGCTGGGTTTTACTATTAATAAATCTATTGGCCAAAACCGACAGACTCCGTCGGGTCGATCGATAGAGACATACTTAAAAGAACACCACGATACGACCCCGCCTCGAACGTAATCTGTTTCCCGTCGGCACGCCTTCGGCCCGTATGGACCTGCAGGACCGGGACTGGCGACTCATTCGCGAGGAGCGACGGTCGGGGCCGATGCAGATGGCACTCGACGAGATCGCCGCCCGGACCGCCGGAGCCGGCGGGCCGCGGACCGTCCGCGTGTACTCCTGGTCGCCGAGCACGCTCTCGCTCGGCTATCGTCAGGAACCGGCGACCGTCGACTGGGGTCGTTGCGATCGCGAGGGAATCTCCGTCACCCGTCGGCAGACCGGCGGGGGTGGCATCTACCACGACGCATACGGCGATATCTCGTATTCCATCGTCGCCCCGGCAGAGGAACTGCCAGGCGACCTGATGGAGAGTTACGAGATCTTGATGAAACCCGTCTTCGACGCTTTCGACCGGATGGACGTTCCGGCCACCTACGTCTCGTCGGAACGACCGGCCCTCTACGAACCGGCCTGTTACCTCCGTGAACTGCATCCCGCCCACGACGTCGTCGTCGACGGCCGGAAGATCGCCGGTAACGCCCAGTACCGCCAGCGCGACGCGGTCATCCAGCACGGGTCGCTCTCGTATGCGCTCGACCCGGACCGCCACCGGGGCGTGTTTACGGACATCCCCGTCGACGAAGCCACGTTTCGAGAGCGTATTACGTCCATCGGGGAGACGGCTGGGATCGACCGGCCGGCGGCCGTCGAGGCGCTCGAGTCGGCGCTGGAGGCCTGGGCGGATGCGAACGAGGGGGCGTGGACCGACGAGGAGATCGAGGCGGCCACCGCACTCGCCGAACAGAAGTATGGATCGTCGGTGTGGAATCGGGATCGCATCGATCCGACGAACTGAACCGGGTCCCGTTCGCCGGGACCGACGGCTCTTTTTCGGGGACCCACCTGTGATACGATAATGCGAATCGGTGCACACGTCTCGGTCGCCGGCGGCGTCGACAACGCCGTAACGCGACAACTCGACGTCGGCGGAAACTGCGGACAGATCTTCACCCACTCCCCACAGGTGTGGCAGGAACCGAACATCGACGAGGAGAAAGCGTCGACGTTCCGGGAGGGAACGGCAAACGACCTCGATGGGCCGTGGGTGATCCACGCGTCGTATCTCGTGAACCTCGCGACACCGAAGCCGGACCTCCGGGAGAAATCGATCGAGAGTATGCAACAGGAGGTCGACGCCGCCGAGCAACTGGGCGTCGAGTACGTAAACGTCCATCTCGGGGCGCATACCGGCGCCGGCGTCGAGGCGGGCCTCGACAACGCCGCCAGTGCCCTCGACGAACTCGACGTCCCGGACGGCGTGACCGTCCTCGTCGAGAGCGATGCGGGAAGTGGGACCAAACTCGGCGGGGATTTCGCGGAACTCGCTGCCGTCCTCGAACGCTCCGACCAGGACCTCGGCGTGTGTCTCGACACGGCTCACGCCTTCGCTGCTGGGTACGACCTCTCCTCGAGGGCGGCGGTCGAAACGGCGATGGAGGCGTTCGCGGACACGGTCGGCCTCGACGCCCTCGCGTGTGTCCACCTCAACGACTCCAAGCACGAACACGGGACGCACAAGGACGAACACGCCCATCTCGGCGAGGGTGAGATCGGCGACGAAGGGATCGAGGCGATCGTCACCCACGAGGCGCTCCGCGATCTCCCGTTCGTCCTTGAGACGCCGACGGAGGACGGGCGTAGCTACGCCTGGAACGTCGACCGAGCCCGAACGCTTCGCGCCGAGTGACCGAGTCGCTTTTTTGAACACCGTGCGTACCGATCCGTGTGCGCCGGTTCTCACCCGAATACCTCCGTGATACGCGACGCGGCCTCTGGGAGGACCGTGAATCCCTGGCGCCCCTCGAGTTGTCATCCCACGACCGGATCCTCGACGTCGGCTGTGGGACCGGCGAACTGAGTCGCGTCCTCCAGGAGGAATCCGCTGCGACCGTCGTCGGTATCGACGCGGACAGAGCGCTCCTGGAGCACGCGGAAGGAGCCGACGAACTGGTCCAGGGTGACGCCGTCAGATTACCGTTCGCAGACGATGCGTTCGATCTCGTGGTCTGCCAGGCGCTGTTGATCAACCTCCCCGACCCACTGGCGGCCGTCCGGGAGTTCGCCCGCGTCTCCGGTGATCTGGTCGCGGCCATCGAACCGGACAACAGCCAGGTACGCATCGAATCGACGGTCGATAGCGAGGCGCGACTCGCCGACCGCGCCCGGAGTCAGTACATCCGGGGCGTCGAGACCGACGTGAGCCTGGGACCGGCCGTCTCGGACCGATTTCGGACCGTGGGACTGGAATCCGTGGAGACGATTCGACACCCGCTGAGGCGGGCCGTCCAGCCCCCCTACTCCGCGGCCGACGTCGAATCCGCGAAGCGAAAGGCTCGCGGCACCCGGATCGACGAGCAACGGCGGACACTCCGGTCAGGCGGACTCACCCAGGCCGAGGTCGACGCACTGCAGGACGATTGGCAGGCGATGGGCCGGGCCGTCGTCGAACAGATGGCGGCGGGCGAGTACGAGCGCGAGTCCGTCGTCCCCTTCTTCGTGACCGTCGGCCGAGTCCCGTGAACCGGGCGGTTCCGGTGACGAAACGGTGAAAGGACGTCACCGACTACGGAGTGGCGATGGAGTGTACGAAGTGCGACCAGCCGGCCGTCATGCACGCGGCCTACTCCGGGACGCACCTCTGTGAAACGCACTTTCGCGAGTCGGTCGAGCGTCGCGTCCGTAAACGTGTCCGGGAGGACGACCTGTTACCGGCGTCGGCCACACCAGCCGATCCGGTAACGTGGGTCATCGGTCTCTCGGGGGGCAAAGACAGCACCGTCCTCGCGCAGATCCTCGCAGAGACCTTCGAATCGGACCCCCGCGTCGAACTGGTGGCACTGTCGATCCACGAAGGGATCGAGGAGTACCGCGACGAGAGCCTCGAGGCGGCCCGCGAACTCGTGGCGGACCTCGACGTGGAACACGTCACGGTCGAGTACGAGGCCGAATACGGCGTCCGTATGGACGAGGTTGCAGCGGAAGATCCACTCGGCATGGCCCCGTGTGCGTACTGCGGGGTCTTCCGACGAGACGTCCTCTCGAAGTACGCCGACGACCTCGACGCAGATATCCTGCTCACCGGGCACAATCTCGACGACGAGGCCGAGACGGCCCTGATGAACGTCCTGGAAGGCGACGTCTCTCAGATGGCCAAGCACTTCGACGCGAGCCTCGGTCCGTTCCCCGAGCGCCAGGCGGAACCAGCATTCGTCCCACGAGCCAAACCGCTCCGGGACGTGCCGGAAAAAGAGGTCGCGTTGTACGCTCATCTCTTCGACGTTCCGTCCCACATCGCCGAATGTCCGCACGCCGAGGAGTCGTTTCGCGGCGAGATACAGGACCTGTTGTTGTCTCTGGAGGACGCTCATCCGGGAACCCGCCACTCGATACTGGCCGGCTACGAGGAGCTCGCGAAGATGGCCGCCGAACGGTATCGAGGGGAAAAGACGCCGGAACTGGTTTCGTGTTCGACGTGTGGGGCCCCCACCACTGGCGATCGATGCAGAAAATGTCAGCTTCTAGACGCCGTCGGAACCGAATAGCCGCGGTTATCGGATGACGTCGAGGCCGTTCTGTTTCTCGACCTCGTCCTGTCCACCGTCGGAGGTGGCCGACCAGCTATTCGAGCCAGTGTTCGACGTTGGTGGTTCGGCCGAGCCTTCGACGTCCTGCAGTTCCTGGCGCGACTTGTCCGCCTGTTTCTGGGTCGACGGGCCGAGGACCTGGGCACTCTGGACGCCGGTCATGATGGCCATCACTCGAACCTTCCCCTTGTAGTTGTCCTGGATTCGGGCGCCCCAGATGACGTTCGCGGAGGCGTCGAGACGTTCGGTGATGTTGTCCGCGATGCCTTCCGCCTCCTTGAGTGTGAGGTCCGGACCGCCAGTGATGTGGACGAGCCCACCCGAGGCCCCACGGTAGTCCACGTCGAGGAGTGGGTGGTTCATCGCGTCTTTCACCACTTCCTCGGTTTTGTTCTTGTCCTGGGTCTCGCCGACGAGCATCACCGCGACGCCGCCCTGGTTCATGATGGCGGTCATGTCGGCGTAGTCCAGGTTGATGAGCGACGGCTGGGTGATGGTCTCCGAGATGCCCTTGACCGTCTCGGCGATGATCTGGTCCATCACCGAGAAGGCCTTGCCGATGGGCAGGTTCGGGACGTAATCGAGCAAGCGGTTGTTGTCGAGGACGATGATGGAGTCCGCGCGGTCGCGGAGTTTCTCCAGGCCCTCTTCGGCTTTGACCGTCCGCGCGCGTTCGACGTTGAACGGCGTGGAGACCATGCCGACCACGATGGCACCCTGCTCTTTGGCGATCTTCGAGACGACGGGTGCGGCACCGGTGCCGGTTCCGCCACCCATGCCCGCAGTCACGAACACGAGGTCCGCGTCTCCGAGAACCTCCTTGATGGTCCCCTGGGCCATCTCGGTGGCGCGTTCGCCCATGCTGGGGTCGCCACCAGCACCGAGACCGTTCGTCAGCGACTTGCCGACGAGGATCTTGGTATCGGCCTCGATCATCTTGAGGTGCTGTTTGTCGGTGTTGATGGCGATGGTGTCAGCGCCCTCGACGCCGATGTTGTAGAGCCGGTTGATGGTGTTGTTGCCGGCGCCCCCGGCCCCAACGATGACGATACGTGGATCTCCGAACTCGTCTGCGTCCGACGAGTCGGCTCTGTTCTGCTGTTCTTCTTCGGCGTTGTCGAGTGCGTCTTGAACGATATCCTGCATGCTTACACCTTGGCCCAGTTTCGACTGGTGGTGGTCTGTTCTTGCTGTTCGTCCAGCATCTCGCGGACGGCGGACCGGATGGCTTCGCTACGGTTGGGATACTTCCCCCGCTCGACCATCTGTTCCACTTCCTCGATCTGCTGTGCCGGAATTCGGAGTGTCACACGCTCCATATTGTATTCCCCTGATCCCGTAAGACGGCCTTATTCCTTCCCGCAGCCGTCTTACAACGGTTGGGAGCAGGCCGGAGAGGCCCGCTACCGCCGTTTTATCTGTAAGACGACCGTCTTACGTATACGTACCAATTACTGGGCAGGGTAAATAACTTTCGGCGAGTGTAAACGGAGGATTACCGTTCGAGGAACTCGGCCGATGCGGTCCGGCGTCCACAGTCGGGGCAGAACGACCAGTCTGGTTGGAGTTGTTCACCACATTCGCAGTGGAACGCCTGGGCAGCGTGGTCGCCGCAGTTCGGGCAGTACACGTGGTCGGCCTCGAGCGTGGTCCCGCACTGGGCACAGGTGCGCCGACCGATGGCGTCTGTCCGACGGCCTTCGTCGACGTCGGACGGCGCAGCCGACGACCCCGTGCCCCGCTCTCCAGCGTGGTCGGTCGTTGCTCTCGCGGCCTCGGCGCCGTCGACCTCGATGGTCACGTTTACGTCGGATCCACGGTCGGTGTCTGCTTCCAGTCGGTCCGAGAGCACCTCGTCCACTCGACGGGAGATCATCTCGTCGAGGGATTGTTCGACTGGCCGGCGACCGACGGTTTCGGGCCTGGCATCGGATTCGAGGTACGTTCGGAGGGCATCGCGCATGATTTCGCTTTTCGATCTATCGAGCGCCTCGACAGCATCGACGAGATCGTCGTCCGCTCGGAACGTGATCTTGCTCATGCGCTATCGAATGATACTGTGACGGCCTCCTATTTCAACTCTCCCCCGATGTCTGACGGCCGTCTGTCGCTCCGAATGGCAATCCTTAAATTCGACCGACGGGCTACGAGTAAACACCCGCCCTTAGCTCAGACTGGTAGAGCAGTCGACTGTAGATCGACTTGTCCCCCGTTCAAATCGGGGAGGGCGGACTGCGAGACCGAACGGAGTGAGGTCTCTGTTTTGTGCGAACGGCGAACGTAGGGAGCCGTGAGCAATTTGCTGCGAGCGAAGTGAGCCGTCAAAAATCCAACCGAGCCGATTTGAGTCAGCCAGTCGCAGCCGAGCGAACGAAGTGAGCGAGGTCGTCTGGCGCGAAACGAACCGGGGCAGGCGAACCCCCGTGGGGCGATCCGTTCTACGGAGGCCCGGTTGCCGAACAAGCGACGGAATCGACGTCGCTGCACCCGTCGACGGCCCCGTGACGACTGCCGTGGTCACAGCGACCCGGCGCTCTTACGCCCGCTGAACGCAGTCGGTTCCAGGACGAACCATTCGAAGGTCGCAACGTCGGGATCGCGAGCGAAGACGTCCACGGAGGCGAGTTCGGCCGCGTGGAACGCTTCGAGCGCCCCTCGGTCGATCGCATCGTCTCGGTCGATCCGCGTCAGGTGGCCGTCGACGATGACGCTCCGCCACTGATCAGGCCCCGCGTACCGCATGACCACGAGTGAGACGGTCGTCGAGTCGGCCAGTCGGCGCTTCTTCTCACTCCCGTCGTACAAGCCGAGTTGGAAGTACGCCAGGCGGTCAGTCGTGTCGTATCCGTAGGACTGCGGAATCGCGTAGGGCGTCGCACCGTCTAGAGCGAGGATGCCGTGGCCGTTCGATGCCAGGAAGGCGTCGATCTCCTCGTCCGTCATCAGCGTCGCCGAGGCCGATCTGTCGTCGTCCGCAGTACTCACGTCGGATTCGTCGAGCGGGGTCGACTGCGGATCGGCCGCCGGTGGCGTCGACGGCGCTGGCCCGTCGCCCTCCCCCGTGCCCGGCCCGTCGTCTTCTGGTCGCGGTGGGCTTGCTTCGCCTGGTCTCGGATCGTCCGGCTCGGCGACGCTATCGAACAGCGATTCCAGCATCGTGAGCGTTCGTTGCTCGGTGACCGAGGGCTGAAGATGCATGTGGACGTCGGCACCTGCCCCCTGCAGCGTGGCGAGGACGGTGTTGAGAAAGCGGTAGATCAGGTCGCCGCTGTGGTACGCGAACAACGACTCCCCGCCACGGAGACAGATGCGCAGCGGCCCCGTCACCTCGCTCCACTCGTCGAGGATCCTGGAGAAGGCGATCGAGATCCCGGTCAGGTCCTGTGGATCTACTTTGAGCCCGTACAGCGACGTCGACCCGCCGACGGTTCCCATGGCCATCTCCCGATCGGCGTTCGGAGTGAGCATGATGACCGCCGCCTCCGAGGGGTCGTGTACCCGTTCGAGCTGCGCCTGGAGGGCTTCCTGCAGTGATTCGAACCGTCCGGCAGAGGTCAACTGTAGCACCCGGTAGTCGGTGGTACTCTCCTCGTGAAAGAGGATCGGGCAGATCGAGGCGTCGACTCGGTCCGCTTCCAGGTATAGTTGCGGGCCGACCACTCTGTGCTCACCAGCAATCGGTGACGTCATACACTGCAATGGTCCAACTAGCAGTTAAATACTGATTGTCCCATTGAGGGGTCCTGCTCGTCGCCAGCCGAGCCGACTGGCGGATCGTCGGTGGGGGTGGACTCGTCGACGGACGCTGTCGGCGTGCTCGCAACGCTGGTGCCAGTGTCGGCCCATCACACCGGTGGCGTCTCGTGCAGAAACGTCTGGACCTCCACGGTTCGGCCTTCGGGGTCCGTCGCGAAGAACTGGTAGATGTCGTACTCCTCGTTGACCGACGGTGGGCCGCGGGCCCGTCCCTCGAGACGGTTGTAATACGCGTCGACGCCCGCCCGGGTCTCGGTCACGAAGGTCAGGATGCCCGCCGTGTCGGCCGCCTCGCGGTCACAGAAACCAAAGCGGAACCCGTCGGACGCGAGGATGGTACAGGCCGGCTGCTCGAGCCAGACCGTCGCGTCGAGGACGTCCACGTAAAACGCGGTGATCGATTCGTAGCGCTCGGAGCCGAAAAAGACGATTCCGGACATGCATGGGTGAACGCCGACAGGGTGGAAAAGCCTTCTTCAGCTGCCGTCGACGGCTGCGGCCGTCGACCCCTCAGCGTGGCTCGGCCCAGTGGATGATGCGGCCACAGCCGGAGCACGTGGTCTCAGCGCGGTTCGGACCAGGTTGTCGAGTCCGCCTCGGCGCGCGGACGATCGGGATCGACGTGGAGACGACCGTCGTGGACGGTCACCGTCGCCGCGACGCCGTAGACGGTTTCGATCGCCGATTCCGTGAGCACCTCGATCGGCGGGCCACTTGCGTGGACGATCCCGTCGTGGAGCAACGCGACCGAATCCGCGAAGCGGGCGGCCAGTTCGATGTCGTGCATCGCGACGACGCCGACGGCCCCACGACGGCGGACGTGCTGGCGGACCAGCGCCAGCACGTCGAGGCGATGGCGCAGGTCGAGACTCGCGGTCGGTTCGTCCAGGAGCATCGCCGCGGGGTCCTGCACGAGCAGCCGAGCGATTCGGACCTTCTGTCGCTGCCCGCCGCTGAGCTCGTCCAGCGAGCGCATCGCGATGTCGCCCATCTCGAGAGCGTCCAGGACCTCGGCGACACGGTCGCGGTCAGCCCTGCTCGGTCGCCAACTCGTGTGGGGAGCGCGGCCCAGCAGGACCGACTCGAAGACCGTGGGAGCGAAGGTCGGGGTCTCCGACTGCGGGACGTAGGCGACCGCGGCCGCGCGCTCGGCCCGGCTGAAGTCGTCGAGGGGTTCGCCATCGAGTGACACCGTGCCGTTATCAGGCTCGAGAAGTCCCATCACGATTCGCAACAGCGTACTCTTTCCCGTCCCGTTCGGACCGAGGAGCGCGAGCACGGATCCGTCATCGACGGTGAGGGACACGTCCCGGAAGACCGGCTCGTCGGGGTAGGAGAAGGCCAGATTGCTGATCGCGAGGCTCACCAGTGCTCCCTCCCGGCGACGACGAGGTAGACGAAAAGCGGCGCCCCGAGAAAGGAGGTGAGCACGCCGACGGGCAACGAGAGCGGGGCGAAGGCAGCCCGGGCGGCCGTATCCGCGCAGACCAACAGTATTGCTCCGACCAGGCCGCTCGCGGGGAGGAGGATCCGTTCGTTCGTCCCGACGAGTTTGCGGGCGATATGGGGGGCGACCAGGCCGACGAACCCGATGATGCCCACGAAGGAGATCACGATCGCCGTGGCGAAGGCGGCGACGAGCATCCCCAGCACGCGCAGTCGCTCGACCGGAACGCCGAGGCTGGTGGCGGTCTCGTCGCCGGCGTCGAGGATGGTGTACCGCCACCCGTTCACCGAGAAGTACCCGGCACTCGCGATGACGCCGACCCCCATGATCGCGATCGCGGGCCAGGTCAGTCGCCCGAGGTCGCCGAACGTCCAGTAGACGATGGCCGCCACTTCGGTATCGGAGGCCAGGTACTGGATCACCGTGATCCCCGCGTTGAAGAGCGCCCCCAGGGCGACGCCGGTGAGGATGAGCGTCTCCGGGGAGGCGTTTTTGAATCGGATCAACAGGAGGATGACGCTCGTCGAGGACAGCGCCACCACGAACGCACTGGCCGTCGTGACGTAGGGGCCGAAGGCGGCTCCGCCCACGCTCTCGACGCCGCGGACGGCGATCGAGAGCGCTGCGCCGAACGCGGCCGCCTGGGAGATCCCCAGCGTGTAGGGGGCACCGAGCGGATTGCGGAGCACCGATTGCATCGCCGTCCCGACGTACGCTAGACCGGCCCCGGCGACGGCGCCACCGAGGATACGGGGAAGTCGGATCTGCCAGATCACCCGCTCGACCGTCGGGTCGGCCCGCCCCGTCAGTGCGGCCGCCGCGGTCCATGCCGAGATGTCGGTCGTCCCGGTGCGAAGAGCGACTGCCCCGACCGCGAACAGGCCCAGCACGCCGAGAGCCAGTACCCCGAGCCGCCGGGTTCGGTGGCGGTCGTAACGGTCGGCGATCCCCGACGTGTTCGCGGACATGTCACTGTCCGCTCCGTTCGGGCGAAAATCGCTCGTAGGCGGGACTGGCAGCGACGACCTCGTCGTAGACCGCGGTTCCGAGCAACGCCCGGTAGATCTCGGCCGCCGTCGACGCGGGGTCCACGTCGTCGAACGCCGCTGGGTACAGCGTCCGGCCGACGAAGTAGCCGTTGAGTAGCATCGATCCAACGTTCTCGTGGTAGTGGGAGACCGGCAACAGCGAGAAGGCGTTCTCGCGATCGAACGCGGTCAGCGAGCGGAGTTCGGGGTGGGATCGAAGGTCCTCACGGACCAGATCGACGTTGGCGGCGCTGACGAAGACGGCGTCGGGATCCCAGGCCAACAGCTGTTCGACGTCCACGTTCACGGAGACGCCGACCGACTCGATCGGCGACGCGACGTTCCCGGCGCCGGCGTACCAGAACGGTGGATACGGGACCCGGGTCGTCGCGAAACCCTGGGCGCCCTTGTAGCTCACCCCACCGGCGAAGGCCGTTGCGGCCGCCCGGTCGGGAGCCCGCGAGCGCAGGTCGGCGACCGTCTGCGAGACGAACTCGATCACGCGCTTCGCCCGCGTCTCCACACCGAGAACCGATCCCAGCCGCCGCCACATCGCGTACAGCGCTTCGTGGGAGGCGTCGTCGACCGGGAAGGGCATCGACAGGACGACCGTCGGAACGCCGGTCTGGGACTCGAGGCGGTCGGCCGCGTCGGCACCGCTGATGGCCGAGACCAACAGGAGGTCCGGCTCGACGCCGAGCAGGGCCTCGGCGTTTCCGCCGGCGTCCGGACCCGAGGGCCCGACGACGGGCAGGTCCTGAAGCCGCGGGTTGGCGAGATTGTAGGGCAACGTCCGGTGGTCGGTGTGTTCGCCACGTTCGACGCCGACGACCCGATCCATCGCGTCGAGGTAGGCGACCTGACGGAGCGCTCCGGGACCGATGGCGACGAGACGGTCGACCGTCCTCGGAACGGCGACCGTCCGGTTTGCCCCATCGGTCAGTTCCACCGTTTCCGTCGTGGCGCCGCTGGTGGCGGCGGTATCCAGACAGCCGGCGAGCCCAGCCGACCCGATCCCCGCGACGGCCCGCAACAGTTCGCGTCTGTTCGTGCCCATCGGTGGATCGTTCACGTGTCGGTCGGGTTGGGTCGGAACGACGGTAAACGCTTCGAAGCGGTCGAGGCGGGAGAGTCAGCTCCCCTCGGTCGCATCGGTTCGGGCAGTCGCGACGATCGTCTGCCCGTAGGCGATTCCCGCGTCGCCGGGCGGAACGTCCTCGTGGTCGAGCAGTTGGAGGCCGGCGTCCTCGACGGTCGAAGCGACCGTTCGAGAGATCGCCTCGTTGTACGCCACGCCCCCGGAGAATCCGACGGCGTCGACGCCGCGCTCTGTCGCCGCCGCGACCGCCAGCCGTCCCAGCCCCCGTGCCAGCGCGTGCTGTGCCGTCGCCGCCACGTCGGCCGGTGGGTGACCGTCCCGACGCTCCCCTAGCTCGCGAGCGAGCGAGCGGACGTCGAGTACCGGTCGATCGTCGCCGTCCTCGATGGGGATCGGCACGTCGATGGGCGCCCCCTCGCTCGCCAGCGCCTCGAGGCGCATCGCCGGTTCGCCCTCGTAGCGTCGTTCGACCGATGGTTCCAGCATGGCACACGTTGCGTCGAGGAACCGTCCGGCGCTGGTCGTCCGCGGGGCGTTGACAGCCGCACCGAGCTGGTCGCGAACGACGGCGGCGTCGGCCGCGTCGCCGAGACCTGCTTCGAGTAGCGAGTCGATGCGGTCGTCGTCCTCGAGGAGGCTGGCCAGGATCCGTACGGGCCGACGAACGGCGGCCTCTCCGCCCGGTAACGCGAACGGCGCCAGGCTACCGACGCGCTCGAAGTCCCGCCGCGTGGCGTCGAGCACCTCGCCGCCCCAGATCGATCCGTCGGGACCGTAACCGGTCCCGTCGGCGACGATCACGATCGCCCGATGGCGCTCGTGCTCGCCGAGCAGCGAGGCCGCGTGCGCGTGGTGATGCTGGACGCGGATCGGCCCCGCCAGGGCCGCGTCCGCTCGGCGCTCGGCCTCGCGGCTCGTGACGAACTCGGGATGGGCGTCACAGGCGACGATCGACGGGGTCACACCGAGGAGTTCCGTCAGGTGGTCGACGGTCTCGCGGTGGAACCGCCGGGTGGCTGGTCCGTCGACGTCGCCGAGGTGCTGGGAGGGGACGACCGCCGATCCCTGCGTGACCGCGACCGTCGCGTCGAACTCGGCACCCATCGCCAGGACGTCCGGTGCGGGCGACGGCGCCGGGTCCGCGTACCGCGGGAGTCGCTGGGGGACCCAGCCCCGCGAACGACGGACGAACCGTCGTTTCCCGTCCACCATCCTGACGACGCTGTCGTCCGTGCGCGCGACGATCTCGCGATCGTGGACGAGCGCCCCGTCGATCACGTCCGACAGCGTCGCCCAGATCGTCTCCCTGTCGGTCGCCATCGGCTGGCCGGGTGGATTCGCGCTGGTGGCCACCAGCGGCGCGTCGAGGTCGTCGAACAGCAGGTGGTGCAACCCGGCGTACGGTCCCATCACGCCGACGGTGTGGAGGTTCGGAGCGATCGGTTCGAGCCACTCGGCGGATTTGCGTTTCAGCAGGACGATCGGGCGCCGGACGTCCTCGAAGGCCTCGCGTTCCTGGTCTGTGACCCGGGCGAACGCTTCGACGCGGTCGATCGAGGGGGCCATGAGGGCAAATGGCTTGGCCGGCCGACCCGTCCGCTCGCGAAGTCGTGCGACCGCGTTCCGGTTCGTGGCGTCACAGAGGAGATGGGTTCCGCCGATGCCCTTCACGGCCACGATCCCGCCGTCCTCGATCGTCGTCGTCGTGCGATCGATCGCCGCCCGCCCCGATTCCTCCTGGACACCGGGACCAGATTCGAACGTGAGCGTCGGCCCGCACGCCGGGCAGGCCGTCGTCTGGGCGTGATAGCGGCGATCGCTGGGGTCCTCGTAGTCCCGTCGGCAGTCCGTACAGAGCGGGAAGGCGTCCATTGTGGTCCGCGGTCTGTCGTAGGGCAACGAGCGGATGACCGTATAGCGCGGCCCACAGTCGACGCACGCGGTGGCCCAGTACTCGCAATATCGCGAGTCCGGATCTCGCATGTCTTCCAGACAGGACTCACAGATGCCCGTGTCGGCCGGAATCGTCCCCGACCCCTCGCCGCCGCCGGCCGACTCGCGGATCTCGAAGGAATCGAGTCCCACGGGCGGTTCGGGCTCCCGGTCGATCGATTCGACGCGGGCGAGGGGCGGCGGCTCCTCGCGGACCGTCCGGACGAACTCCGCTATCGCGTCGGGCTGTCCCTCGACGACGATCGCGACACCCGCGTCACCGCGGTTTTTGACCCAGCCGGCGAGACCGTGGTCGGTCGCGGTGCGGTACACGAACGGGCGAAAGCCGACCCCCTGGACGACCCCGGTGACCGTGAGACGGGTTCGACGCGGCTCGGTACCCATCACTGATCGCCGTCGAGCGTGACGCCCGTCGGGTCCGCCTCGGAGGGCCGGGCCGGGGTCTCGACGTGATCGCCCTCCGTCGGGGCGTGGCCCCGTCGTTCGACCTCGTCGACGTAGGCGAAGAGGCTCTCGAGCCCGTCGCCGCGTTCGACGCTGGTCGGGAACGTCGGCACGTCGCCGGCCACCGCCTCGACGTCGGCGAGCATCCGGTCGAGGTCGGCCCCGACGGCGTCAGCGAGGTCGACTTTGTTGATCACGGCGGCGTCCGCGGCCTGGACCAACAGCGGGTGTTTTCTGACGACGTCGTCGCCCTCGGTGGTGCTCACCACCAGGATGCGGGCCTGCGCGCCCAGCGGGACGTCGGCCGGACAGACCATGTTCCCCACGTTCTCGATGAAGAGGGTATCGAGGGCCGCGGGATCGAGTTTCTCCAGCCCCGCCTCGATGAACGACCGGTCGAGGTGACACTCCCGGCCCGTGTTGACCGTCGCGACGGTCGCGCCGTGGTCGCGGAGCCGTTCGGCGTCGTCCTCGCCGGCGACGTCCCCGACGATCACGCCCACGGCGGCGGGGTCGTCGGAGCGGTCGACCAGGCGTTCGATGAGCGAGGTCTTCCCGCTGCCGGTACTCCCGAGGAACTCCACGACGAAGACGCCGTGGTCGTGGACGAATCGGTCGTGCAGTTCCACCGCTTGCTGGCGGTACGCCTCGAGGACGTCGTCGTTTACGTCTGCGTCGGAAAAGGCGTCCTCGTCGTGACCGAAGCGGTGGGCACGGAGCGGGCCGAGGGCGGGAACCACCCCGCCATCGACGGCACCGACGGGGATCCTTTCGAGCAGGCTGTCGACGAGGAACTCGATCGTTCGGGGCGGTGCGTTCGGATGGATGTGGTGATCGTAAATCATCTCTCTGTTCGATTGGTGGCTGCCGGGTCGTCCGGGACGGCGATACTGCGCAGTTCACACTCGCGGCCCGCCGCGAAGGTGAGCCGTTCGCCACACTCGGGGCAGGTCACGTTGGGCGCGACCACGTAGGTCGAATCGAGTGTCCCCGGTTCGCCCTCCCAGCCGCACGCACAGGTCGCGACCGGCGCGACCGTCTCGATCTCGATGGTCGCGTCGGCCGCGATGGTGTCACGGGCGACGGTCTCGATCGTGAACACGAGCTGTTCGGGGTTGATGTGTGTGGCCTCGCCGACGGCGACCGTCATGGCGTCGACACGCTCCGCGTCGTGCTCCTGGGCAGCCTCGCGAGCCCGGTCGACCAGCGCTCTGGCGAGCGATACCTCGTGCATCAGCAGATACGGGGGAGTGGTTCGGCGATCGGTTCGGTCATGAAGCGGCGCCCGACGCCCGTATCGAGGACGACCTCGCCGGGATGCTCCGCGTGGACGTCCCCAATCAACGTGGCGTCAGCCCCACCAGGCCGTTCGCGGAGGGCCGCGACGATCGCCTCGGCGTCCCCCGGCGGTGCGGCGAAGACGAACTTCCCCTCGTTGGCCACGTCGAAGGGGTCGATGCCGAGCACCTCGCTGGCGCCCTCGACCCCGTCCGCGACCGGGATCGATCGTTCGTCGACCTCGATACCGACCGAGGCTTTGCGGGCCATCTCGTTGAGCACCGTCGAGAGCCCCCCACGGGTCGGATCTTTCATCGCTGCGATCGACCCCGCCTCGCGGGCGGCGTCGACCAGGTGGTCGACGGGGGCGACGTCGCTCTCGAGGGGGTCCTCGAAGCCGATATCCTCGCGAGCGGCGAGCAAGGCGATCCCGTGGTCGCCGATCGTCCCCGAGACCCCGATCTTCTGGCCCGGTTCCAGGGCCGCGTCGCTGACGTGCGTTCCCGGCGGGATGATGCCGACCCCTGCCGTGTTGACGACCAGGCCGTCGACGTCACCGCCCCCCATTACCTTGGTGTCGCCGGCGACGATCCGACAGCCTGCCTCCTCGCAGGTCGTCCCCATCGACTCGACGATGCGATCGAGGCGATCCATCGGGAAGCCGTCCTCGACGATCAGGGCGCTCGTCAACGCGACGTCGTCCGTCGCGCCCATCATCGCCAGGTCGTTGACCGTGCCCGCGACCGCGAGTCGGCCGATGTCGCCACCCGGGAACTCCAGGGGGTCGACGACGTGACTATCGGTGGTGAGGACGACCGAGCGATCGCCGGCCGGCAGGACGGCCCCGTCGTCGAGCGCGTCGAGGCCGACGGCGTCGCCGTGGTCCCCGCCGAATCTGGGGAGGACGACGTCCGCCAGGAGGTCCCGCATCGGTTCGGTGCCGGTGCCGTGATCGGTCGAGACGAATTCGTCGGTCACGGTCAGACCTCCGGTCGGCCGCCGTAGCGGTTCCAGATGTTACAGGTGCCTTCGTCGCTCACCATACACGGTCCGACCGGGTCCCGCGGGGTACAGACGGTTCCGAACAGCGTGCAGTCGTCCGGGTCGGCGGTCCCCGCCATGATGTCGCCACACAGGCACTGCTCGGCCAGCGGGTCGACCGGCCCGACGTCGGGGTCGATGTCGAACTGCTCGCGGGCGTCGTGGGCTGCATACGCCGGTCGGATCTCGAGGTTCCCCGATGGGATCTCGCCGAGGCCGCGCCAGGCACGGGTCGTCTGCTCGAAGACGGACCACATGGTCTCCTGGGCCGCGACGTTGCCCGCCTCGGAGACGACCCGGGGATAGGCGTTCCCCAGCCCGGGGTCGTCGGTCGCGATCATCTCGAGGAGGTCGGCGATGGCCCGCAGCACGTCGAGGGGCTCGAACCCCCCGACGACCGTCGGGATCTCGTGTTCCTCGACGAGGTCTTCGAACAGTCCGTAGCCGGTGATGGCGGCGGCGTGGCCCGCCGCGAGGAACCCGTCGATGTTCGTCTCGGGGAGTTCGGCGATCGCCTCCATCGCCGGCGGGACGTACTTGTGGACCGAGAGGACGCTGAAGTTCTCGGGCGGATCGGCGGCCAGTACCGCCGCCGTCGGGGCCGCGGTCGTCTCGAAGCCGGTGGCGAAGAAAACCACCGACTCCTCGGGGTTCGCTCTCGCGTACTCGACGGCGTCGCTGGCGCTGTAGACGACTTCGACGCTCGCCCCCTCGCGTTTCGCGTCGCGCAGGCTCCCCTCTGTTCCCGGGACCCGGAACATGTCGCCGAACGTCGCGACGGTCACGCCCGCCTCCGCGAGGGCGATTCCCTCGTCGATCTCCGGCATGTCGGTCACGCAGACCGGACAGCCCGGCCCCATCCGCACCGAGAGATCGGCCGGGAGGTTGGCCCGGAGGCCGTATTTCGCGATGGCCTCCTCGTGGGAGCCACAGACGTGCATCAGGGAGACGGGCTCGCCGATGGCGTCCATCAGCGCGTCGATCCGGTCGTAGAGGGCCCTCGCCTGGTCGTCGTCGCGAAAGCGGAGAATCGGTTCCTCCTCGTCGGTCATTCGGGGCGGCCCTCCGTCTTTTCGTCCCCGATACCGTCCAGGGACTCGACGTCGAGCGCCTCGCCGGCGTCCGCCCCGAGCAGTTCCTCGTAATACGATATGGTCTCTGCTACCTCCTCTTCGGGGATCTTCCTGATGGCGAAGCCGGCGTGGTTCAACACGTAATCGCCGACCGAGAGGTCCGCCCCGACGATGTCGATGCGGATCCACTTCTCGACGTCCCAGAACTCCGCGAGCGCCTCGTCACCGTCGATCTCCAGTACCTCGCCTGGTATACCGAGACACATGTAGTTACGAATCCTCCGTCGTCTTCGAGTCGGTTAGTGATTCTGCACCGAGCTGCCACGGATCGTTCGAGAGCAGGCGGTCGGGGACGACGTGGGCTTTCACGTCGTGGTCCGCCGCCTCGTGTTCGTCGACTGCCGACTCCTCGATGCCCTCGCCACAGGTCAGACACATCCATCGGACCGTCACGATGACCCCTCCTGGGCGACCGCCGGCTCGTCGATCGCCGTGCCGCCTCGTACCAGCTCCTCGCGCACGAGCGCGACGAGCTCGTCGAGTCCCTCGCGCACGGTCTCGGATAGCTGGAGCCCGGCGGTGACGACCGCGGGCGTCATTCCCAGCACGACGATCTCCTCGGGGACCGCGTAGGCGTGATCGCCCGCGGCCAGCGCCTCCGTGAAGGAGAAATCGTGCATGTTGATATCGAAGTCGGCGGATTCGAACGCTCCTTCCCGGTAGACGATCCGGTGGACGTCTCCCGGTTCGGCGTCGGGAACCTGGAGCGCGTCGACGACGATGGCGCGATCGGCGCCGTCCATCGCCTCGAGGGCGAAGAAGGCGGTCGTGCCGGCGTGCGAGAGGCTGACGTCCGGATGTTCGTCCAGTCCTGCGTCTCTGAGCGCGTCGACGACCGCGGCCGAGAGCCCGTCGTCGCGCATGATCTGGTTTCCGACGCCGACGACCGCCTGTTCAGTCATCACCGTCCTCCGTCGGGCTCTCGACCTCGTAGTACGGGACCGTCCCCACGACCATCGACTTGAGGAAGTCCCAGTTGCTCTTCATCACACCGAAGTAGGCGTGAAAGATCACCATCGCCGTGATCACGGCCGCCAGGACCAGGTGGAGCTGTTTGAGCGTCTCGACGGCCAGGTAGTCCGCCGGGATTCCCAGCCAGACCACCCACCAGACCGGGTCGGTCGCCATCTCGCGGTAGATGCCGAACCCCGTGAGCGCGACCAGGGCCACGAAGATGGAGATCCACCAGAAGTACGCCTTCTGTGCGGGGTGGCCGACCATCCAGTGTTCTTTGATCACGTCCCAGGTGCGACGCCCCTTGTGGTAGTTCGGCGGGTATTCGCGCACTCCCAGGAAGGCCAGCCCGATGTTGATCCCCAGTACGATGTCCGAGTACTCCGCGAGCTGGCGATGTCCGTCCACGAAAACGTGGTAGAACGGAAATAGGAGTAGCGTGACGACCACGATGAAGATGCCCGCCCACATGTGCAAGCCGAAAGCGACGTAGTAGCCGTCCCAGATGGGGACGTTCATCGGCCCGTAGTTGCCCGACCAGAGGGCGTACCCGGTGACGACGAGCACGGTCATCAGGGTCACCTGCAGCCAGTGGGCCAGCCGCGAACCGAGCGAATGACGGAGGCGTTCACCGACGATCTCCGCGTCTGACAGCTCGAAACATCTGGGATCGAAATCGCAGTACCGCTCCCAGATGTCCTCGGTCAACAACTTGTGAAGCCCCCGACGGTCGCTGGTGCTCATCGCGTCATACTCCCTCCAGGGGTCGCGGACGCGGGTTCGACCACCGATTCGTACTCCTCCTCGGGACTCTGGACGTGGACCGAACAGGCCAGACACGGATCGAACGATCGGATGGTCCGCATCACGTCGATCGGGTTCGAGACCGACTGGACGGCCATCCCCTCGGCGGACTCCTCGAAGATGCTCGGCGTACCGTCGGCCGACCGCGGCCCCAGGTTCCAGAGCGTCGGGGTGACGATCTGGTAGTTCTCGACCTGGCCGTCCTCGACGCGGACCCAGTGGGAGACGGCGCCACGAGAGGCCTCCCAGAGGCCCACGCCCTCACCCGTGAAGTCGTCGTCCCAGCCGGCGTTGTAGACGCCGTTCGGATCGAGCGCGTCGATCCAGTCGGTGAGGAGGTCGCGGACGACGAGCGTCTCCTGAGCCCTGGCGATGAGTCGATTGAGGGTGTTGCTGGCCGTCGCCCCGCCACCCAGCGTCTCCCGCAGGTCGAAGGGGTCGGCGTCGGCGGCGACCAGACGGGCCAGGGGCCCGACCTCCATCGAACGACCGTTGTACCGGGGCGCTTTCCCCCAGGAGTACGCGCCGGATTTCTCGGGGTCCGGCTCCGGCGGTTTCTCGTCCCACGGTTGGCCCCCGGAGTCGTCCGTGTACCAGGAATACTCGACGTCCTCGGTGACGGAGTCGACGATGTCAGCTTTCGATGGATGTCGGAGTTCGCCGTCGGCGTAGACGCCGCGGGGGAGTGCCAGGGAGTCCGCGTCCGTTCCGTAGAAGACCCCGTTGGCGTAGTACCGGTCGGGGCCGACGCCGACCTCGTCGGCGCCCTCCTGCTTCGCGGCGACGAGCAGGCTCACGATGTCGTGAAGCCCCTGTGCGTATTCGGACTCCACCTGCCCGTCCTGGACGTTCTCGATCACTTCGGGGACCGCGTCGGTCGGGCCGAGCCACTGGTTGACGGCCTTGATCTTCGAACGGACCTGTTCGATGGTCTCGAGATCTGGCTGGACGGCGGTGCCACCCGGTGCGTACGTGAGCGGGTGTGGCGCCCGGCCGCCGAACTCGGAGAACGCCTGCAGCACCGTCCGCTGGACCTCCAGGGCGCGCTTGTATCCCTCGCCACCCTCGCCACCGGCGACGGCGGCTGGGTTCAACCGGTCGAAGCCGGTGTCTGCGACCGCGTCTGAGTAATCCGGGCCCGCGAGGGCGAACAGATGCACCGCGTGGTTCCAGATGAAAAACAGGCCCTCCATCACGTCGCGGAGGATCCGGGCGTTCTCGGGAACGCCGTCGAAGACGCCGGCGCGCTTTGCCGCGTCCTCGATGGCCAGAATCGAGGTCTGGCGGTGGCAGGTGAAACAGACCCCACAGGTCATCTGCGTGATCTGGGGGGCGTCGGAGGGCGGTCGCCCGAGCGTGATGATCTCGATGCCACGGAACATGTCCATGTGGCTTTTGGCGTTCGTGACGACTCCGTCCTCTACCTCGAGGGTCGTGCTGTGGTGGCCTTCGATACGCGTCGTCGGATCGATTTCGATTTCCGGCATCAGTCAGTCCTCCTTTGGCTCCGGTGTTTCGTCTTCGGTGTCGCCGTACCCGACCGCCTTGCGTGCGGCGTGGGCGCCGATCCCGACGGCGGCCCCGCCGATCGCGACCTTGCCGGCGGTCTCGGCGTCGACGCCGAAGGCGTTCTGTTGCTCGATCGGTTCGTAGTAGGGCGAAAAGCGGTCCCAGAACGCCGGTTCCATGCACCCGATACACGGCGCACCGACGTTCCGACAGACGCTCGTTCCGTCGTTCCAGAGTCGTTCGGACTCGTCACAGTGGACGTACGGCCCCGCACAGCCGACCTCGTACAGACAGCCGTCCTCACCGGGTTTCTCCGCGAACTCGCCGCGGTCGAAGTACCCGCGCAGGGCGCAGGTGTCGTGGATGTTGTCCTCGAAGAACGCGAGCGGTCGATTGTACTGGTCGAGTTCCGGCGCGTGACCGTTGAGCACCGTCGCGAGTGTCAACAGGATGTAATCGGGGTGGGTCGGACAGCCGGCGAGGTTGACGACCGGAAGCCCGGCCGCGGACGTGAAGTCGGCCCCGAGGACGCCGCCCTCCTCGCGACCGTCGAACTGGAGTCCCCGGGCACCAGTGACGTTCGGGCCGAGGTCGTACAGTCGCTTCTTGTTCTCCGCGGCGGGCAGACCACCAAACGCCGAACAGTTGCCGGTCGCCACGACGTAGTCCGATTTCGGGGCGAGTTCCTGGACCCAGTCCGCCAGGGGTTTTTTCTCGCCGTTCTCGTCGTAGCCGAGCGTGGCAGCCGAGGGGATGTCCGTCGGAATCGATCCCTCGACGACGAGGACGTCCGGGTCGGTCGACATCGCATCCATCGCGGCCTCACCGCTCTCGGCCATGAGCGTGGGGTGGAAGGTCACTTCCAGTCGGAAGTCGCTGATGACCTCGCTGAGCGAGGGGTAATCGCCCTGCAGCAGGGACACCGAGTCGCCCGAACAGGACTGGCCCTGTAACCAGACGACTTCGGCGGAGCCCTCCGTCGCCTGTTCGAGGGCCGACGCGATGTCGGTCGAGTACTGTGTGATGACGCCGCCGGCGGCCATCGTTCCGGCCAGCCGGAGGAAGTTGCGGCGAGTAGTCATGAATTGTCTCCTACATTATCGTTCGATTCTCGCTATAATAAACGTAGAACACCGGTTTCAGGTGTTATGAAAACCCGCACGACTCTACAATCCACTACGCCGACAGTCGATAGAGCATTGGGGTCCTGGCTGTATCCGCGCGGTTCCCGCCGGAACGAGAAATCTTCGATCGGAACGAGTCTTGCGGTCGAAATGCACGACATCCCCTGGTCGCCCGGTTCGATCCCTCCGTTGGTGTCCACTCGGTTGTGTCGTGGTATCATACCCGGGGCTGTTGGCCGCGCTGGTCGATCCGGCGTCGCTTTCCGCCGCACCGTCGGCTCAGTGCGGAATTCCCTTGATGTGTAACTCCAGGTGCTCGACGTCGGCCGCGTGGTCGGGATCGATCCACCCGACGTCGGCGTCCGGCTTGCTGTCGAGACCGTCGACGTACGGTTTCAGATCCAGCACGGGCGTCCCGTCGAAGGCGTCGATCGCAGAGATGTCCACGCGGCCCTCTTCGATCCCGGTGATCCGAACGACGCTGAGGCCGATGGGGTTCGGCCGTCGTGGCGCTCGCGTCGCGAAGAGGCCCACGGTCCGATCGGACCACGGGGGCGTGACCGAGAGTGAGTAGCCCGCCACCCGGTCGAGGTCGAAGAGCACGTACGCGTACTCGAAGGCCTCGAGGCGATCCAGGCCGTCCACGTACGCGGGGTCGAGGTCGATCGCGAAATCGCCGGGCTCCGGGATCGGCTGAAACGGCGCTGCGCCCTCGTACGGGGTACGCAACTGACCGATCGGCTCGTATTCGACCATACGATCACCTCGGCAAACCAGCGGCAAAGCCCCATCGGACCGTCCCAGCTGTGGTGGACGACCGGGAGTTTGGGGGGCAGTGGCGGGACGGGCACCGGTGTTGCCTTCGAGCGCAGCTGATTCCGTGGCCGTCCCTACAGCACGCGCTCGTCCAGATCCTCGAGTAACGTCTCGGCGACGTCCCGCAGCGCGGGACTGGCGTCCACGGGGGAGGTTCCCTGGAGTCCGGCCGCGGCGACATCCTGGTCGTATTCGAAGGTGCCGATGACCGGCAATTCCAGGTGCTCGCGGATCATCTCCGTCTCCGCCGGTTCTCGGATCCGGTTGATGAACGCGAACACGTGCTCGATGCCGACGTCGTTGGCCAGCGAACGGATCTGGTGGGCCGTGTCTATCGACGCCCGGGAGGGTTCGATCACGACCACCATGGCGTCCATGTCGTCGGCCGTCCCTCGTCCGAGGTGTTCGATTCCCGCTTCCATATCCATGATGACGTCGTCGTAATCGAGCGCTTGTGTGACCAACGCCCGGATGAAGTTGTTCTCCGGGCACATACAGCCAGTCCCACCGCCTTCGGGAGGACCGATGGTGATGAGCCGACCAGCCGCGCCGAAGGTCGCCGAGTGCTCCTCGAGGACGTCCTCGACGTCGGGTTGCATCTGGATGAGTCCGCCGGACGAGCCGGCTCGATCCTCGATGAGATCGTTCTCTTGCGTGATCGGCGAGGGCTGTTCGACGCCGAGGGTACTGGCGAGGTTCATATCGGGGTCGCCGTCGATGGCCATCAGCGAGCGTTCATCGGCGATCGACCTGGCGAGTGCTGCGGCAAGCGTCGACTTGCCGACGCCTCCCTTTCCGGTAATTGCGAGTTTCATTGGAGTGTAGGTGGGGGAGCGGACAGTGGTTCAGTCGTCGGCGCTGGCGAGGACGTCGTCGTCGACGAGCGGCGCGCGCCGTTCGTCGAGTGCGTCGATGATCTTCTCGGCGGCGCCATCGGGCGTCTCGTCCTGAATGAGGTGGCCGCCGGTGATGTCCTTTAGGTCCTCGGTCAACACCTGTGTGACGACGTCGCTGGCTTCGATGCGTAGGCCGGGCGCCGTGTGGAGTGGAAGACCCAGCGATAGCGCCCAGGTACCGATGCTGACCGCCTTCTCGGCGATGAGCTCGGGGGCGCTCGCTGCGACCGGGAGGTCGCGGGTCGGGATCCCGCTCCCCTCGGAGATGGCACGGATGACGTTGCCGATCCGGGAGTTGTCGACACAGGATCCCATGTGAAGCACTGGGGGGAGCGGGCCGTCGAGGCCGGCGGCGTCCCCGAGGGCGTGCAGGAGTTCGGTGATGCCGTCGCCTGCCAACTCGTCGACCCGACCCGGATCGAGGTAGCCGCCCTGGGCCATGATGTGCCCGATACACCCGGTGACGACCGGGAGCACGTCGGCGGCGAGGAGGTTCTCGATGAGCTTCTCGGACATCTCGGCCTCGCGCATCTTGGGGTTCGGACAGCCGACGATGCCGACGATACCCCGGAGCTGGCCGGCCTGGATCGCGTCGACGATCGGCTGGGCCGGGTTCTCGGGATCGATCGTTTCGAGAACGTCGAGGATGGCCGTATCGGAGAAGCCGACCATCGCCTGCTGGCTGCGGTCCGGAATGTTGACGTCGTACTTCTGGCGACGCTGGCGGTCCTCGTAGCCCTCGATCGCTTCACGAACGATCTGTTTCGCGTCCTCGAGTGCGGTCTCTTCCTCGAAGGGGATGTGTTTCGCCTCCCGCATCCGGACGTAATCCATGGTGGTGATCAGCTGGGTGTGATGACACTCCATGAGGTCGGAGATGCCCGGCCAGATACACTGAATGTCCACGACCATGGCGTCGACCGCTCCGGTCGTGATCGCGAGTTCCGATTGTAGGCTGTGGGCGGCGAGCGGGATCCCGTGTCGTTCGGCGAGTTCGTTGCCGGTACAACAGATCCCGACGAGATTGATCCCCTCGGCGCCGACCGCGTGGGCCTCGTCTTCGAGCTCTCGGGCGGCTTTGACGACCATCTCGCTCAACTGCGGTGAGTGGCCGTGGACGGCCAGGTTGACCTGGTCTTCTTCGAGGACGCCGAGATGGGCCTCGGCGTTCGTCGGCGTCGGCGTCCCGAAGATGATGTCCTGCAGATCCGTGGCCATCGTGAGGCCCGCGTAGCCGTCGGCGATGCCGGCGGAAATGGCGCTTCCGAGGATGTGTTCGGTGTCGGAATCGTTGCCCTGGTGGGTCTGGGCGAGTGCCCGGGAGGCCTGTTGGTCGACGCTGGAGAGCGGGAGCAGCCCCTGCTCGTCGAGGTGTTCGCGTTGCTCGGCGGGCATCCGCTGGATCCAGTTGAGCGTCTCGCCGCCCGGCGCGAAGTCCTCGGCTGCCGCGTCGGCGACCGCCCGAGCGACCTCGTTGACGTCTCCGTCGGACTGGACGCCGACGTCGGCGGCGATCGTTCGGAGTTTCGACTCGTCTTTGATCTCGTAATCCGCGACGCCGCCGTCCGCGATCTCGGAGAGCAGTTCGACGGCTTCGCGTGCGTGATGGGAGTGTGCCGATACGCCACCGGCGATCTCCCGGTACAGGTTGCGCGAGACGACCGTTCCTGGGGTCGCACCGCAAACCCCTCTGTCCTGCCCGTACTGGTCGTCGTCGCTCACGCGACATGGCCCCATATAACAGATATCACAACAGCTACCAGCCGTCCCGAACGGACACTGTGGCTGGCTCTCTTCGAGACGATCGACCGGCATCTCGTACTCTACTTCTCGCTGGACGTCGAGTGTCCGGTCTGCACTATCTCGGGGGCCAAAATCGAAGACGGGATCCGGTGTTTTCTCGCTCATCGTCCCAGTATTGGATCCCACAGGAAAGTAACGGCCCCCTCAGAATGGTGGCTGGTTATCCATACGGGGCAACCCGACCGACTGACCGCCGACTCGTGTCGGATCGGCACAATACCATTGTGCAATTGTACGTCGTTTCGTTCACACGGGCTGACACCACCATACTGGGGCGATCACTGGACCAGTACCGTCGCTCGGCCGATCAGAGCGTCTCGAACACCCGATCGCCGCTGACGACCTCCGGAACGATGACCTTGTCTGCGCCGACCCGCCGGGCGACCGCCTCGTCCATCTCGTCGCCGGCCCTGACGACCACGCGGACCATCGGGGCGAGTTGGCTCGCCGTGACCGCGACCTTGACGTTCGTGTCGGTGTCGTCGACGGCGCCGATGACCGTCGATGCGCGATCGATGCCCGCGGCGGTGAGTGCGTCCTCACGTCGGGCGTCGCCCTGGACCACGAAGTGATCGTCCGCCAGGGCCCGTTCGTACTGGACGTCGTCCGCTTCGACGACCACGACCGGTCGATCGGCGATGGCTAACCGATTGGCGATGGTCTTGCCGAAGGTGCCGTACCCGCAGACGACGACGTGATTCTCGAGTTCGTCGATGGAGCTTTGCATCTGCATGCGATTGACCTCCTCCGTGATTCGGCCACCGAACGCGGCGGAGAACACCGTCTCACCGGTCCACAGTCCGGCGACGACCAGTCCACTCAGGACGACGATGGCGTACGCTTTCACCAGCGTTACCGGACCGTCGTGATGCTGGAAGTACAACTCGATGGACGTCGGGTCGAGCAACCAGAAGAGCGCCTCGATGATTCCGACGCCGGCGATGAGCCGGAAGCCGACGACACCGGCCACGACCACGGCCGCGAACGCCAGTATCGGCCGGAGGAGCCGTCGTAGTAGCGAGCGACGAGCGAACGCTCGGAACACGGCGTGGATCGGGTTCATCGGCGACACACCACCTGGCGCTGTCGATACTGCGGCGTCGTCCGAATGTCGTGAGTGGTTCCAGACACGGTGGGGAGTTACGAACCGGTTGCGATGGGAGTGATATAGGCGTTCCTACTGTGACAGTGTTCGGTACAATCGTGGGAATCGTGTGGTGGTCAGCGAACCGGTCCTCGGTCAGTCTTCCGATCCTCGATCGTCTTCGATCGTCCGCGTCGCGAACGTCTCGATGCGATCGAAGGCCGTCTCGAGGTCCGCCATGCTCGAGGCGAAGCTGATCCTGAGGTGCCCCTCGCCGGCGTCGCCGAACCCGACACCCGGCGCGGTCACGATGCCGGTCTCGTCGACGAGTCTCGTCGCGACGTCGAGACTCGAGTCCCCCAGTGCGCGCACGTCGGGAAAGACGTAGAAACCGCCCTGAGGCGCCGGCGCGTCGACACCCGGGATCGATTCGAGCCGGTCGACGACGTATTCGCGACGTCGTGCGTACGCCTCTTGCATCTCCTGGATCGGTTCCTGAGGCCCCTCCATGGCCGCGAGGAGCGCGTGCTGGGAGACACTCGATGCGCAGGTGCTAAACGCCTGGTGGAGCTGGGCCAGCGTGTCGACGAAGGGTGCCGGGCCGAGCAGCCAGCCCACACGCCACCCCGTCATCGCGTAGGTCTTCGACGCCGAATTCGCCACGACGACGCGGTCGTAGTCGGTCAGGCTGGCGACGCTCTCGAACTCGCCGTCGTAGACCAGTCGCCAGTAGACCTCGTCGGCGATGACCCAGGCGTCGTGCTCGGCGGCCGCGTCGACGACCGTGGCAATGGCGTCGGCGTCGAACACCTGGCCCGTCGGGTTGGATGGCGTCGAGAGGATGACGGCTGCGGTATCGTCGTCGATGGTGTCGGCTACTCGCTCCGCGTCGAGGGCGAAGTCGTCGACCGGGCGCAGTGGGACCGTCGTGAGCGAGGCGGTCGCCACACCGATCTGCGTGAAGTAACTGGGCCAGGCTGGCGTCGGGACGACGACCTCGTCGCCGGGGTCGGCCACGGCCATGATAGCGAAGGCCAACCCCTGGATCGCTCCGGTCGTCACTGCGATCTCGGCGTCTGGGTCCACGGTGACGCCGTGGTCGGCGTAGTCGCGGGCGATCGCCGCCCGGAGTGGCTCGATACCAAAGTTGCTCGTGTAGTGTGTCTGTCCGCTCGTGGCGGCGGCCAGTGCGGCGTCGACGATGTGCGCGGGCGTGTCGAAGTCGGGGTCGCCGAAGGCGAGGTTGATTACGTCACCGCCGCGGTTCTCGGCACGGTCGACCATCGCGCGCATCGGAGTCGACTCGAGCGATCGGACGCGCTCGGAGAGCGTCTTTCGGAGGGGCGTTCGGTTCACACCGTGGTGTCGATGGAACGGCCCATAGCTGTTGGGGACGCTCGGCGCTATCGGACGGGGGAGCGGAGAAAACCGCCGTCGCTCACTCGCCCAGAACGTTCTGGAGCGCGTCGGACTGTTTCATCCGACCCCAGATGAAGAGGACCGCGATGAACGGCCACAGTGGGAGGAGTACGAGCGCGATACCCGCCGCGATGATGATCCCGAACGCCGACATCTCGGGTGGGTTGTGCCACGGGGTCGGCTGGGTGACTGAGTCGGTCATACCTGGTCCTTTGGAGCCATCCCTCTAATCCGTGACGGTTGTGGTCGGCCGGTTCGATCCCGACCTCGGCCCCGCCTCTCGGCCCACTTTGGCGGTTCCGTGATCACTGGAACATCCCGGGCTGACCGGCATCCGTTCGGCCACCCTGTTGTTCCTCGACCATCTGCTGGTACTGCTGGGCGATCTGGGACATCCGCTTCTGGATGTCGTCTGCCTGTTGTTCGAGCTCCGAGGTGTCGATGTCGAAGTCGACCAGTGGTTCGAGGGCGTTCTCGACGACCTCCTGGGCCGCTCCCGGGTCCGGCAGGAACGGGTGTGCTTTGACGATGAGGACCGCCGCCGGGACGCCACCGTGGAAACACGCCTGCACGAGGGCACCGGTCACGCCGCCGACGAGCCCGGGCTCCTCCGCGAGGTCGATATCGGCGTCCTGGAGTTTCTGTCGCATCCCGTCGGTCGTCGCGATGCCGTTGACCTGCCCGCGTTCGGATTCGCTTTCGGCGGGAGCACCGGCCAGGAAGATGGCCTGTCCGAACTCGTCCGAGAGATCCTGGAGGACGCACTTGGATAGCGGTTCGAAGGACTGCGGCGGCAACGCCATATCACTCTGGAGGGTCATGATTGCGGGATCGGTCCCGGCGTACACCCGGACGGGATCACGAACCATGCCGTCCTCGAAGGTCACGACCGGTGGAAACTCGTCGGCCGAGATGTTGCCGTGGTGTTCCAGTCCGAGCTGGCGGGTGATCTGGTCCACGGCGATGGATGCTACGAGCCCGTGGCCCGGGAGGCCCTCGATGAGCGTCGGCTCCGCCGCTTCCATGGGGGTCAACTGATCGAAGGTGGCCGGATCGGTGCTGCTCATGCGAAACAGTTCGGTCGGTTGGCACGTAAAGATACGCCTCGGTCGCCGAGTTTCGCGCGTTGGCCATCCGAAAGCACTTTCATTCAGTTCGATAAACGGGCGAACGAATGAGACGGGTTCCCGGAGTACCTCGGTCGCCCTGGAGTCCCTCCGATGGTTGACGCCCTGGCCGTGGCGTCGGGGAAGGGTGGAACCGGCAAGACGACGGCGACGCTCGCCCTCGGGATGGCGCTGGCACGTGACTACGACGTGACGGTGGTCGACACGGACACCGGGATGGCGAATCTCCTCTTTCACGCCGGCCTGGCTGACGTCGACGTGACCTTACACGACCTGCTGGTCGCCGACCGCGAGGCAACCCTCGAGGAAGCGACGTGCGACCGGTTCGGGATGCGCATCGTCCCGTGCGGGACGAGTCTCGAGGCCTTCCAGGCGGCGGACCCGACCCGCCTTCGTGGGGTCATCGCCGACCTCGCCGCGGACACGGACGTCTTGCTTCTGGACTCCCCGGCGACCCTCGGGAGTCGCGGCGCGGTACTGCCCGTCGCCCTGGCCGACCGCATCGTCCTGGTGGTTCAGCCGACCATCCCGGCGATAACTGACGCGCTCAAGGTCCAGGAGTACGCGACGGCCTACGGGACCGGCGTCGCCGGCGTCCTGTTCAACAAGGTCCACGACCCTGCGTCGGTCGACCGGATCGTCGACCGCGCTGGTCAGTACTTCGAGGGACCGATCATCGGGACCGTCCCGATGGACGACGCCGCCAGGGAGGCCCGCCGGGCGGGAACGCCGCTGCTCGCCCACGCTCCCGACAGCGATGCCGGCGGCGCGTACCGCGACGCGGCCGACGCCATCGACGTCGCCGTGGGCGAACCCGAAGCGTTCGCCGACCGCTTCCGGAACGCCGTCATCCCCGATCCACCATGACGTTGCCGTCGGGACAGGCGACCTTCGACCGCGTGGTGACGGGCCTCAGCGACCCGCTCGAAACGGCCCTCGAACGGGAGTTGACCGGCTACGCGGAGATCGTTCCTCAGGCGGCGCTCCTGCTCGACGTATCGGGCTCGGGCGTCGTGTGGTTCGAAGCGGGGATTCCGACACACGCGACGCACACCGGGACCGGAGCGACGGGGACGGACGTACTCGCAGAGCTCGCGGCGACCGGCCCATTTCGTGTCAGACTGGTCGCGCTGTCGCCCAGCGAACTCGATGTCCGTCCCGAGGGAGCGAGTCTTCCACCGGACGCCCCGGCGGAGCGCCTGGCCGGCGACGAGTCGCTCGCGACTCGAACGAGAGAACGGACTGGCGCCGTCGAAGCGCGACCTGCGGAGCAAGGCCTCGACGCGGTCGAGGCGTTCCTCGAGGACGACCAGAAGATTCGGGCGATCCGCGAGCGTGCGCGGGCCGAGGCGAAGCGGAAGGCGGCGGCGTGGGGGTTCGACGACCTCGGTGGCTCACAGCAGTCCGGACCCGGCGAAGGCGAGGAACGTGACGAGGACCAGCGCTCCGGAGTGTAACAGCCCCTCGTAGACCCCCCGACCGGCGACACCGGCGAACCAGCCACTGGCGAGAACCGTGGCCTGGGTCAGGAGGTAGAACATCGGTGGCCTTGTCGGCCCACCAGAGAGAGCCGCGGTCTGGCCACCGACGGGAACGGTGGTTCCCAGCGCGGCCACGTTGACGGCGACGACGATACCGACGACGAGCAGCGAGGCCGCCCAGCCGATGGCGAGAAAGAGCGACATCTCGTCTTTGACGGCTCGCTCCTGGTGGTACAATCGCCCCGCCTCGCTCTGGAGGGCCTCGAACGCCGCTGCCGTCTGACTGCCCGCGTCCAGCGCTCCCGCGATCATACCGACGGTCCGCTCGGCGAGCGGCGTTCCTACCCGGTCGACGAACCGGTCGAGTGCCGCTCCCCTGACCGGCCGGTCGTTCTGGGCAACGCGGAGGTCGATCGCCAGATCGGCCACGTCCGGGTCGAGCGGGCCGAGTCGCTCGTCGTCGGCGACGTGTTCGGCCGCCTCGGTGAACGACCGGCCGAGGTGGACCTGGTGGGCGACCTCGTGCAGGAACGCCGGCAGATACCGGTCTTTCGCGGCGTCGCGTTTCGCCCGGCGCCACTCGATCAGTCCGACTGGGAGGGCCACCAGCACGTATCCGGTGGTGAGTGCCGTGTATACCGGTGTCCCGTGGCTAGCGAACCAGCCGACGAGGACGGTCCCGAGGGGTACGAGGAGGACGAGGGCGTTCGCTGGATTCCGGTGGGCCGTCGCGACCACGCGCCACAGCGTGTTCGAACTCCGGTACCGAGACCACCGATACCCCGCCGGGCGCAGGACGTAGACGAGACCACTCGCCCCGAATCCGAGGACGAGGACGACCAGCGCACTCACCGGGGAGACCAGCACCTGTCCTCGGATCCATCGGGCCGTCTCGACCGCCGGGAGCGACGTCGTCTCGGATAGCCCCGAGGCGACTGCGACCGTGACGACGGCCACCGCGGGTAGCACGAGCAAGACGACGAATAACTGGACGACACTCCCGAGATACCGCTTGGCGGTACCGGCGCGCTGGGCGTCCTGTCTCGCGAGCATCCGACTCTCCAGGTGCAAGAACCGAGCGAGCGCCTGCGGGCCTTCGCGCGCTCGCAAGCGGAGTGTCAACAAGAACGGCGCGAGACGCTGCCTGGAGGGCGTATCACGCGCTATGATCCGAATCGCGTCGTCGACGGTTCCCGTGATCGATGCGGTCCCCTGGATACGCTGGAACGCTCGTGCGGTCTCACCGAATGCGCGCTCGCGCTCGGCCACCTGGGCGATGAGCGATCGAACGTCGGTCGTGCCGGAGGCGAGGACGTGCATGTACCGCACGGTCCGGGGGAGACTCCGTTCGATCCGATCGCGCTGTCGCCGGGCGCGCCGCTCGAGGAGCACGACGGCACCGCGAATCGTCGCCCGTTTCCCGAGTAGCCCGAAACCGAGCGCGAGAAGGGGCGTTATCACCTTCTCGACGAAAGACGGCGAAAGCAGCGGCAACGCACTCAGTCCAGCGACGAGCCGGCGATCGACGACCGGCGGGAGCGCCTGTCCGAACGCGTAGCCGATGCCCGCGGTGAGGGCGAACGCGATCCAGGACAGTCCGTAGAGGCGTCCCAGGAATACTGTGATGTCTCCCGACCCGGTCGTCGCACGGAACAACTGGCGAAGGTGCGCGGTTCGAGGAGCGTTGGGATTTCGGGCGAACGCGAGTGTCAGCACGCCGTCCAGCATCGTCCACGACCGTTCGCTCATTCGGATAGCACCCGGTGGATGCGTTCGACGGTGGCCGCCTCGTCGGTGCGGAGGTCGGCGAGGAAGGAGAACAGTTCGTCCGTCTCGTCGATGCCCGCCGTCCGGAGATAACGCACGTAGCGGACGCGACGCTGGTGGGCGGCCGCCAGGTCCTCGACCGACCGGCCGCTTCTCGACGCCAGCGATTCGAGGAACGTGGCGAACTGGGGTCCCCCATCGGCGTCGTCCGGTTCGTTGCGGACCGCTCGAAGCCCACACTGCGTGCTGTCGACGACGATCCGTCCACCGTCCGGATCACACGTCGGAGTCTCAACCGCCGTAACCGCCGTCTGTCCCTCGACGGTCCGCACGGTCAGGACGAGGTCGAGGGATCCGAGGGTGTAGAGCGGTAGCCCCTTGCCGACGGCTCTGTGGGCGAAGGCGGCGAAGTCGTCGGCGTTCGCGGAGACGAGCAGTCCCTGCCCCCTCGCGAGCGCGTCGCCGAAGTGACGGAACGCCGCCTCGCGCTCGAGCGCTGTCATGACGGTCACGTCCGGGCGGAGGTCGGTGGCGCGTTCCAGCGGGGCCGTCCCGTCCGCCGCCGGGACGAGCGCGTCGGTCGTCAGCGAGATGTCCGTCTCGTGGGGAAGTGTCACCGATCGGGTTCGATCGGCAATCGTCACTGGCTGGTCCTCGAGGGGGACGAACGGTGCGTGTGCCTCGACGAGCGATGCCGGTCTGGCCCGTTCTGGGCCCACGATCGCGATGGCCTGGTGGTGTTCGATGGCGAGCCAGAGTAGCCCGACGAGTTCGGGCTCGAGGGTGCCTGCCTCGAGCGCGTCGACCGGAGTTACTGGATCGAGGCCACGTTTGTCGATCGAGATGTAGGGCCCGTCTGCGCTGGCCGACGGGAGCGCGACAGAGCAGCCGATCGCCATGCCCGGCTCGGGTTCGAACGACACCGATGCATGCGGTGTTCGCGGGCCGAGTTCGACCCCACCCGCGCCCGCGAGGCGTTTGGCGAGCGTGACGAAGCGGCGTTCGGCTTCGAACATCGCCGTCATCGGAAGTCTCCCCTCGTGTTCGAAAGCACCTGGTCTGGGGACGACCGTGATCCGCTCTCCGACCCGGTTCGCCTCGACTCGTTCGAGATGGGGGTCTCTGATGGGGATCGTCAGTCGATCCTCGCCGACCAGGTCCCGGACGACGAGGAAAACGAGGTCGTCGATGCGTTCGTCGAGATCTCGCCCGAGAACCGGTGGATCGAGGACGCCGATGGTCGCGAGTGCACCGCGGAGTCCACGTCTCACGACTCCGAGCGCGGATCGAGTGGATTCAGCCACGAGCTTCCGTTTCAACAGTCGGCGCGCCCGGTCCTCGACGTACCTCACCCGGTCCGCGACCACCTTCCCCACGGATTCCTCGACGAGTCGCGCCTCGACCGTCGCGAGGAGCTCGTCGTCGCCCGGCAGTCGGACCGGATCGTGAACGTGGTACTTGGTTTCGAAGACGTCCCCGCCGAGGACGCGTTCCCGATAGACCGTCACCGGCACGTCTCTGTGGTGGAACGTGACCGTATACCTGGCCAGTCGCTCGCTCAGAAATCGATCGAGGTAGGGATCGTCGGTAGAGAACTCGGTCCTGGCGGGCGCGAAATCCACGGTATGGACCACGATATCGTCGCCGCTCGCGTCCGCGACGCGGATGCGATCGTCCAGCGCCAGCGGCGTGAGCGACCCCAGCCCCTGGACGGACGCCGTCAGGTGATAGCCCAGTCGCCGTCGCTGATCCGGGGTCGTCTCGGTCATCCGGTCGACGACCTGGCGGTATGGACGCGCGAGTCCCGACTCCAGCCGCTCGACCGTGCCTTCACGTGTCCGCGGGCGGTTCACGTCTTCGACGCCGTCGAGATAGGTCTCGACGCGGGTGGCAGCCGCTCGCGTCTCGGCCGCGATCGGCGGTGTTCTGGTCTCGTACTCGAATCCATCGTCGCCATCTCGGACGGTCGCCACGATGTCCGGGCCGATGCGGTACTGCTCCCGCACGGCCGGGGCGTACCACGCCGTCGCCGCCCCTGGCGAAGCGGGCGACGGGACGGTCGCCGGTAACGGATCGGCCATTGGATAACGCTCCTGTGCCCGATAATTAAAAGGTTCGTACTCGCTGTGAAAACACGATGGCGTTCGGGATGTCCCGGTTACCGTCCCAGCCAGAGCGGCGCCTCGAGTGCCCTCGGGTCGGCCGGGTGATGGGGAAATGACGACGGCCCCGGTGTCGTTCCCGCCCGCCGAATCGAAACGGATAAACCCACCTTCGTGGTTAGTACGAGATGAGCCGAGGTAGCCTAGCCTGGCCAAGGCGGTTGCTTCGAGAGCAACTGTCCTCACGGACTCGAGAGTTCAAATCTCTCCCTCGGCGTTTTCTGAGCGTCTTGCGAAGAAAACGGCGGAGTGATTCGAATCAGGGAGTGGAGCGGAGCGGAACGACCGTGGTTCAAATCTCTCCCTCGGCGTTCTCGCGAACTCGACGACGAGCGTAGCGAGGCGTCCGTGAGCGAGGACGCCTGCATAGTTTGAACCCAGCGAGTCACAGCCCGCGCAGTGAGCGAGGCGAACGAGCAGGACTGTCTTGCGCTGGTTCAAATCTCTCCCTCGGCGTTTTCTGAGCGTCTTGCGAAGAAAACGGCGGAGTGATTTGAATCAGGGAGTGGAGCGGAGCGGAACGACCGTGGTTCAAATCTCTCCCTCGGCCTTATGGAGGTAGGCTGCATCGGTAAGTGACGCGAATATCCGCCGAAAACGAGTCTCAGCCCCCGACGAGGCCGAGTCGTCCCATCGCACCCATGACGCCGAAGCCGACGACCAGGACGATGGTGATCCCGTAATACACCCGCTGCCAGGTGGTCGGCTGGAAGGGTTCGGGGAGGTGTTTGTCGACGATGTAGTAGTTCGCGATGTAGAAGAACACCTGGAGGATGGCCATCAGGGCCGCCGAGAAGATGACCAGCGTCACCGGCAACTGTCCGATGACGAGGATCGGAACGATACTCGCGATACCCATCGCCAGGATGAACAGCCGTCGGTACCGGTCGGTGTCGACCTCACGGTCGAGGACCAGGTCCAGGACGTCCGCGTTGACGCGGGCCGCACCATCCATCACCGTGATCACGGTCGAGTAGAGGGCGGCGAAGGCGCCGACGATCAGGACGTAAAACGACCACGGACCGAAGCTATCCTGCAAGAGGTTTCCGATGGCGAGGGCCACGTTCTGGTCTTTCGGTGGCGTCGGATACAGGACCGAGGAGGCCAGGAAGATCATGCTAACGATCAACACGAAGCTGAACCCGAAGGCGATACGGAAATCGCGTTTCCCGACGTCCATCCACGCGCGGATGTAGTCGTGGTACTGTTCGTCGTGCGGATCGCGGTTCTGCTCGCGGAGCGCGCGAGCGCCCTGTTCTTTCGCCAGACTCCAGCTTCCGATGGTGACGGTCGTACTCAGCCCGGTCGGCGCGTAGCCGGCGATGGCGGCGAACAGCCCCAGGAATCCGGGCGCCGTGACGTCCGGGACGGCAAAGGTCGTCTCCCTCACGACCGTGGCCGAGGGCGGCGCGACGAACAGGCCGAGGACGATCAACAGCCCGAGGGTGACGACGAATATCTTCATCAGGTTCTCGAGCCAGGAGTACCGGGAGGCGAGGGTCAGGGCCATCGCGAGGCCGATCAGTCCGACGTAGAGCTGGATCGGCGTCAATCCCGGGACGAGTGCGGCCGCGAACGTCGCGGAGGTGAATCCGACGGCCGCGAGGATGGTCGTCCAGCCGACGAGATAGATCAGGAGCGTCAACCACTGTCCCCAGTGGGCCGGGCCGGGGAGGTCGCCGTACCCCTCGACGGGGTTGCGGCCCATCCCGTAGTTGTACCGGATGCCCAGTTCCCACCCGCCGTACTTCGCCAGATACACCAGGCCGACGATCCAGACAGCGAAGAGCCCGTACAATCCGCCGAGCGTCGGTGCCAGGACGATGTGGCTGCCGCCGATGCCCAGGAGTGCCCACATGAGCGATGGTCCCAGGTGCTCGCGGACGAACCCGGTCCAGCCCTCCGCCGGGTATTCGAGATCCGGTGTTGTCCCTGTCGATGACATGCGTGTGATTGCCACTTACGCAGGGTGTACAAAACGGTTCCGTATCGGACGTCGGTGTCGGTTGACGGCCGGGTCCGTTCGTCGCTGTTCGCTGCTGTCCATTCCGGGTGCCGGACAGACGAAAATGGCGGTACCGAGACGAGTCAGTCGTCGGCCGGTAGCTCGTTCCGGTCGCCCTCGGTGGGCAGGAGGCGGTCGAGGCCGTCGACGATGGCCTCGACGCTGGCGCGAGTGATGTCCACGTCGCTCGCCGTGACCGACGCCGTCCGATCGCCGACCCGGAGGGTCACGTCGACGGTCACGACCGCGTCGGTGCCGCCCGTGATGGCGTCGACGTGGTACTCGTCGAGGCGGAACTCGACACTGCCAAGCGCCTCACGCACCGCTTTCATTGCGGCGTCGACCGGCCCGCTGCCGGTCCCGCTGGCGACCTGTTCGACGTCGTTGACCCGTAACCGGACGCTCGCTGCGGGTGTCCCGTTTCCGCTGGCCGTGGTCAGATCGAGTAGTTCGACGTTCCGCTCTCGGTCGCGACCGGTCACGTCTTCGGTGATGGCGAGCAGGTCGGTGTCGGTGACCCGTCGACCGCGCTCGCCCATCTCCTTGACCCGTGAGACCACGGTGGCGAGGTCCTCGTCGGTGACTGTGACGTCGTGTTCGGCGAGGGCTGCCTTGACGCCGGCACGGCCGGCGTGCTTCCCGAGGACCAGTCGCCGTTCACGGCCGACCGCCTCCGGCGGGTAGGGTTCGTACATCCGCTCGTCCTTGAGCGTCCCGTCCGTGTGGATGCCACTCTCGTGGGCGAAGGCGTTGTCCCCGCTGACGGCCTTGTTCGGTGGGAGCACCACGCCGGTCGCGTCGGCGACGAGACTCGACAACCGGTAGAGCTGTTCGGTATCGACCGTCTCGACGTCGTAAGCGTGCCAGAGCGCGATGGCGACCTCTTCGAGTGCCACGTTGCCGGCGCGCTCGCCGATGCCGTTGACCGTCGCGTGGACCAGGTCCGCGCCAGCCGCGATGGAGGCGAGGGCGTTCGTGACCGCCAGCCCCAGGTCGTCGTGGGTGTGCGTGCTGACGGGGCCGTGTTCGACGAGTCGGGAGACGGCCTCGAAGGCGTAGTCCGGGCTGGCGTGCCCGACGGTGTCCGCGAACGCGAACCGGTCGGCGCCCGCGTCCATCGACGCGACCATGAGGTCCTCGAGGAAGTCGAGGTCCGCACGGCTGCCGTCCTCGCCGATGACCTCGACCCAGAGGTCGTGGTCGGTCGCGTACTCGACGAGGTCGACTGTCGTCTCGAGGACGCCCGCCTTCGTCGTTCCGACCTTCTCTTCGACGTGCCGGTCGCTGGCCGGAACGACGAGGTTGACCCCGTCGACGTCCACGTCGAGCGCGAGGTCGACGTCGTGTCTGACCCCGCGGGCGAAACTGGTCACGACTGCGTCTAGGTCCAGGTCGGTGACGCGGTCGATGGTGCGCTGCTCGCCCGGTCCGGTGCAGGCGCTTCCCGCCTCGATTACGGAGACGCCGGCCCTGTCGAGGTGCCGGGCGATCTCGGCCTTCTGTTCGGGCGAGAGGGAGACCCCTGGTGCCTGCTCGCCGTCTCTGAGCGTCGTGTCTAGTAGCTGTACGTCGTCGTCCATGGAGGTGAGGCTATTCCGCACCCCGAATAAATCGATCCGCGGTCATCGCTGCCACAGCACAGTGATGGCGGTCCCTCTATATAAATCCGTCAGTCCGACAGATTTCGCAACTATTGCTCAGTCGGCGAGTCGGACGGTGTCTCCGACAGAAACGTCGTCGGCGCCACCCGCCGTCAGTTCGACGAGGGTGTCGGCTTCGTGGGCCGCGATGCCGGTCCAGGGTTCGAGGCGTTCGATCCGGACGACCTCCTCGTCGACGATCCAGATGACGTCGAGCGGTTCGAAGACGAACAGCATGTGGACGTCCCGGTTCCCGACCGAATCGAAGCGAAAGACGAGTGCGAAATCGTCCGGGATCGACCGGCGGAACATCAGCCCACGCATCTGGGCGAGGACGGAATCGGCGGTCTGGACGTCGGTGGCGAGGCGTCGGATCTCGCCCGCTCGTTCGTGGCGCAGGTACACATCCGGGAGTCGGGGGCGCGGTCGAAAAGCGTTACTCTCGGGCGCCCCCAGGGCGGATATGAAGAAGACGCCGACCGGCACCTCCGTCGGCGTGGACGACCCGTACGACCACGCGGGCGTCTGCGATCACGCGACCAGCGACGGGCGCTGCCGGTTCGCCTTCGACTTTCCGGGCCAGGACCCCGAGTTCTCCTCGGCCAGACGCGCCGAGGAGTTCCGGTGCCCTGTGGCGGACGACGAGTGGACCTGGGCCGACTGTCCCCATTATCGGTTCCGGGAAACGGACCGCGAGTGTGCGCGTTGTGGCCTCACGGAGCGCCGGGACGCCCACGATGGCGGACGTCCACTGCTCGAGGAGCACCACCTCGCCTACGCCGACGACCGCGACGTCGGCCACGAGATAACGGTGTACCTCTGTCGGTGGTGTCACGCCAAGGTCCACGACTCGTGGGCGCGTGTGGGCGACGACACGAATCCAGATCCCGAGGCGCTGGCCGCCCGCGAGGAACGCCGGAGCAGGGAACTCTCCGAACTCTCCTTCGAGTCGGCTGCCGACCGATTCGACACCGAGGACTGATCCGGGTTGTGGTGATGAGATGAGTTTTTAGGGGCGTGCCGAATACCAAGTCCCAATGACTCGTATCCTCGTCGTGGACAACCACGGCCAGTTCACGCACCTCGAGCATCGCATGTTACGCGACCTCGAGGGCGTGGAGACCGGCCTCGTCGACAACGACACCCCGCCCGAAGCGATCGACGCCGACGGCCTCGTGCTCTCCGGCGGTCCGAGCATGGAAGAAGCCGGTAACGCCGCGGACTACCTCGACCTGGACGTGCCGATCCTCGGCATCTGTCTCGGCATGCAACTCATGGCCGAGGCTCTCGGTGGCGAGGTGGGCGAGGGAGAGTACGGCGGGTACGCGGACGTCGACGTCACCATCGTCGAGGAGGACGATCCGCTCGTCGGATCACTCGCGCCAGCGACCCGCGTCTGGGCGAGCCACGCGGACGAGGTCACGGTCCTGCCCGAGGGGTTCGAACGAACGGCGACGAGCGACGTCTGCGACATCGAGGCGATGAGCGATACCGACCGCGACCTGTACGGCGTCCAGTGGCATCCCGAGGTCGCTCACACCGAGGAGGGCGAGGCGGTCTTCGAGAACTTCAGAGCTATCTGCGAGTGAGATGACGGAGACGCAGGGCGAACTCGCGGCGCTTTCGAAGTACATCTTCCGCGCGCCGAGTTGGCGGGCCACCGTCCCCTTTTCCCTGCTCATCGCCGCACTCGCGGGGGTCGCGGCCTTCGACTCCCGGTTCCTTCTCGAGGATATCTGGCAGGGGATCTTCTTCATCGGTGCGCCCACGCTCGTCTCGGCGGCGGCCACGACGCCCATCGACCGGTGGCTCGGCGGTCAACTCACGTTCACGCGCTCGTCTTTACTCGCGACCGTCGGCGAGGTCGTCCTGGTCGCGCTGGTGAGTCTCGCGGGTATCGTCACCGTCTTCACCGACCTGGGGCAGAACTTCGTCTTCGACGTCCTCATCGCGGCGCTGGCGCTCGTCTTCGCCATCCGATTGCTCGTCGTCCTGGCGGTGTCGCGGACCTCCCCGCTGCTCGCGTCGATCCCGGCGAGCATTCAGACGTTGACCTCGGGGCTGGTCCTGTTCGTCTACAGCGGGACGATGAACTACTTCTCCATCGGTGGTCCCTACCTCCAGGCCATCCTCTCGCGAACCGAAGACGCCCCGTCGGAGATCACTCAGGCGTTCATCCCGAGCGATTTCGGGCTCCTCGTCGCGATGTCGGTGCTGTACGGCGTGGTTGCCTACGGATTCGTCCTCGCCATCGACCGCCCGTGGCAGCGGAGTCTCGGGGTGAGTTCTCTCGACTTCATCCAGGGGTTTATCGGCCACGTCGCCGAGGGGTCCCGAGAACTCGAGACGTTTTTCGAGCAGATCGGCGAGCGGTCGATCGTCCCGGTGACGGTCCTCTCGTTCCGCCGGGAGAAGGGGGACGAGAAGGCGCGGTTCGTGCTGCCGATGATCCATCCCGGCCCGATGGGCGAGATCGGGGGTGGGAATCTTCCCCAGCGAGTCGCCGAGTCGACCGCCGGACTGGCGTTTCCGCCCCACGCCACGGCAGGACACGACTTCAACCTGGTTACCGAACGCGAGGTCGGGACACTCATCGACGCGGCCGAGTCGGCCCTCGAGACCATCGACTATCACGGCGAGGCCACGCCAGCGATACGGTCGGTCGAGGGCGAGGCCAAGATACTCGGGCAGCGGTTCGGCGAGGACGGTCTGCTCGTCTCCACGTTCGCGCCGACGTTCACCGACGATGTCGACTACTCGGTCGGCCTCACGACGATGGCGGAAGCACGGGTCGCGGGCCTTGAGGACGTGCTCCTGGTCGACGCGCACAACTGTAACAATGGACTCGAGGGCGATGACCTTGGCCACGTCGTCCCCGGGAGTGGTCGCTCGTTCGAGATGATGCAGGCGGCGTCCGCCGCGGCGGACCGACTCGTCGAGGCCGACACGGAACCGATGGGACTCGGTACCGCGTGGGACCGAACGACCTGGCGTATCGAAGACGGCATCGGCCCCCTCGGCGTACGCGTCGCGGTCCTGGAGGTCGGCGAGCAACGAACCGGCTACGTTCTCATCGACGGCAACAACATGGAACCGGGACTTCGCGACCGACTCCTGGAGGCGGTCGATGATCTCGATGCCATGGAGGTGATGACGACGGACACTCACGTGGTTAACACGGTCGAGTCGACGAACCAGGTCGGTGACGCCATCGAGGAGGCGGCACTGGTCGACCTCGTCGAGTCGCTGGTCGCAGAGGCACTCGAGGACGTCGAACCGGTGGAAGCCGGGATGGCGACCGAGCGGGCCGAAGTGACCGTCTTCGGTAACGACCGCACGGAGACCCTCGCCAGCCAGGCGAACGCGGTCATCTCCATGGCTGGCTGGCTGGGAGCCGCCGTCATCGTCGCGACGGGAGCGATCAGTCTCCTGGTGTTCCTTGTCACCTGAGACGATCCCTGGCTACCGGAAGAACCCGCTCACTCCGAGAACAGGTCGTCGACGGCCGCCCGTGCAGTGAGCGCCGCGTCGTCTGCTATCTGTTCGATGTCCTCCTCGACGTCCGGAGCGAACAGATAGACGTCGACGGTGAGGACACCGTCCTCGAAGGTGACGGTGACGTCGATATCGTCGACGTCGGACTGACGGAGTCGGGAGAAGACGAATCCCTGGGCCGCTTCTGCTGCCGTTTCGACGACCGTCTCGTCGCTCGGCATCCGCCTTACGCGCCGCCGGGACCGCCGAGACCGCCGGGCGAGGGGGCGCCGCCGCCTCCGCCGCCACCGAGGAGGCCCTGCAGTTCCTCCTGGAGGGACTCGAACTGCTCGCGGACGCGGTCCTCCTGCTTCTCGAGGGTCTGGACGCGGACCTCGAGTCGGTCGACCTTCTCGTCGAGGTCCTCCTGGGCCTCGGCGTAGTCGGTCTTGATCATCAGTTCGCCGACCTCGCGATACATCGTCGCGTCTTCGTCGATGTCCTCGAGCTCGTCGAGGGCGTTCTGAGCGTCGTTGAGCTGGTTGTTCGCCTGCTGCTTCTGGACGGCGACCTTCTGTGCCGTCTCTTGGAGCTCTTCGAGCTCTTCGATTTTCTCCTGCGCTTCAGGAGGCAAGTTACCCTGCATACCTGGCCCGAGGCGGTCCCCGCAGAAAAACCCCCGGTCTTGTCCTAAAGCGACGGTATCACTTTGACGGTGGCCACCGTTGGTCGACGCATGTACGATCGACTCCTCGTCCCGATCGATGGCAGTCCCGAGAGTCTCGAGGCGGTCGACGAGGCGGCGGCGCTCGCTGGGGCGCTCGACGCCGAACTGACGGGGCTGTACGTCGTCGACACTCGGGATTACAGCACCATCCCCGAGGCGAAGTGGATCTCGCTCGCCGACGAACTCGAACGGGAGGGAGAACGCGCCCTGGAAGAAGCCGAACGACGGGCGGAGGCCGCGGGCGTCACGATGACAACGGTCGTCGACCGGGGCATCCCCCACGATTCCATTATCGAGTACGCGGACGAGATCGGTGCAGACGTCATCGTGATGTCGACGCACGGTCGGACCGGTCTCGACCGGTTCCTCCTCGGGAGCGTCACGGAGAAGGTGATCCGGAGCACCGAGTTGCCGGTGCTGGTGATCCGGGCGCAATCCACCTAACCGAGGACGGCGAGGACGGCGTGGGCGACGCCGATGGCGACGACGCCCCCGACGATGGAGCTCACCGCGTTGACGACCGCACGAACGCGTTCGCCCGTCTCCCAGAGGCGGACGGTCTCGTAGGAGAACGACGAGAAGGTCGTAAAGGACCCGGCCAGCCCCGTCCCGAAGAACAGGCCGAGCTGGCCGCCGACGCCGCCGAACGCGAGCACAGCGAGCAGGAACGATCCGAGGACGTTGACGGTGAACGTTCCGAGCGGGTAGTCCTCCACGTCGATCGTCTGGCCGACCAGGTGCCGGAGCACCGCGCCGAGTGCACCACCCGTTCCGACGACGTGTGCCGGGTCGACCGGGATCATCGGCGGTCACCCCCGTCCAGGCGGAGCGCCAGCCATCGACCGGCGAGGACCCCCGCGAAGCCGAGCGCGTAACTCGTCGTGACGTAGCCCACGCCGTAGATGCCGAACCCGACCGTCTCCAGGGCGAACGTGCTGTAGGTCGTAAACGAGGAGAGGAACCCGGTCCCCACCACGATACGGCTCCGTCGCGAGATGACCCCGGAGTACCGGGCCTCGTAGAGCAGGAATCCGAGCGCGAAACTCCCGAGGACGTTGACGAGCAGCGTGCCGGACGCCCCGCCGACCGCGTCGCCCACCAGGTGCCGCAGATTCGCCCCCGCGAACCCGCCGATCGCTATCAGGACGAGCGATTCGGCGGTTCGGATCGTGTCGGAGGTTCCCGCTGTCATGTCTCTCCGCGATGGACAGCAGCCGTGGCGTCGGCGGTTGGGGCGGGCGGATTCCGTCGCCCGGTCGTGTCGTCTACCGGTCCGCGACGGTCTCGCAAAAGCGCTGTGGTCCACCGACGCCCGCGACGGACAGATTGGTAAGCCTACCCCCGATACGTGGAGGTATGGCAGGACGTGCCCTTCGGGTCGGACTCGTGCTCGTGGTGACGGGCATCGTCGTCGGCGGGTCGGTCGGTGCCGTCATCGGTGCCTCGATGGTGCTGCCCGGCCCGGCCCTCCAGGCGCCGGGTGGCGTCGGGGATACACCAGTGACAGCGTCGCACGAGAACGCGACCGCGTACGAGCGACTGTACGAGCAATCCATCGACTCGGTCGTGAAGATAACGGTGACCGCCGAAGCGGGCTCCTCGCAGGGCTCAGGGTTCGTGTACGACGACTCGCACATCGTGACGAACGAGCACGTTGTCGGATCCGTCGACGAGGTCGGCGTCCAGTTCGCCGACGGCAGTCATCGAACGGCGACCGTCGTGGGCGTCGACGCGTACACCGACCTCGCCGTGATCCGGGTACCGGCCATGCCCGATAGCGCCCGTCCCCTCCCGACGGCCGCGACCGATCCGCGTCCCGGCGAACCCGTCGTCGCCCTGGGTGCCCCGTTCGGACTCGAGGGGACCATCACTCACGGCATCGTTTCCGGGGTGAACCGCTCGATGCAGGTCGAAGGTGGGTTCGCCATCCCCGATACGGTCCAGACCGATGCCCCGATCAACCCCGGCAACAGCGGCGGGCCGCTCGTCTCGAGCGACGGGGCGGTAGTGGGTGTCAATCGTGCGAAGGGTGGCGATAACGTCGGCTTCGCCATCTCCGCGGCCGTCGTCGACCGGGTGGTGCCCGAGCTCATCGAGGACGGGGAGTACGAACACGCCTACATGGGCATCAGAAGCGTCCCCGTCACGCCCCAGCTCGCCGCGGTGAACGACCTGGAGCGCGCGTACGGGGTGATGATCGTCGAGACCGACGCGTCTGGCCCGTCCGATACGGTGTTCCGAGTCGCCGAGACCCGTGACGTGGACGGTATCACCTACCCGACCGGCGGAGACGTCATCGTGGGTATTGGGGGCAAGGAGATCCACACCTCCCAGCAGCTATCTCGGTACCTCCTCCTGCACACGAATCCGGGCGAGACAGTCTCGGTGACGGTGATCCGCGACGGCCAACGGGAGACGGTCGAGGTGACGCTGGACCGGCGGCCAGTCGTGGACGACGGCTAGAGGCCAGCAACCCGTTCGGCGACCTCGACGAGCGAGAGCCAGGTGTTCTGCCCCGCTCGCAGGGCAACCAGATCCGAGGCGGTCACGTCCACCGTTACGGTCGCCCCTTCGCGGTCGATACGCGCCTCGGTCCGGTCACCCTCGATATCGCCGACCTCGACGCCGACGCTGCGCTCGACGATGGTGGCCGTCCGAACCGAATCGTAGGAAACCGTGAGCGTCGTGCGATGCACTACTGCACGTCGACTTCTTTGACGTCGCGGCTCCGCTCTTTCAGGAGGACGCGATGTCCGCAGTAGGGACACCGCACGCCGCCGTACTCGTCGAGTTCGACGTCGCGTTTACAGCGGGAGCACTTGTACGCCATGGTCAGTTCTCCGATTCCTCGGCCTCTTCGGCGGAGAGCGCGGTCCTGATGGACCGGCGGGTGGCCCGACCGCCGGGCGTCTCGGGACGGTACGCGCCGCCGGTGTACTTGTATCCACAGCGTCCACACTCCCAGATGCCGGTACCCTGCCGCGAGACGGCAGCGGACCCACAGCTGGGGCAGACGTGGTCGTCGTGCATGTCGGATTCGATCTCGGAGACGCGGCGGCGGGCGACCCGGCCATATCTGGCACCGAATCGACCGGCGCTGCCGGTCTTCCCTGGTCCCTTGCGTGCACCCATAGTACCCGTCTGTACCGCCGGTGCGCATAAAAACGTGTTGAGTCGAGACGCCCCCGTCTCCCGTCGCTACGGTCAGGTTTCCTCGCGAAGGTCGGCCTCCGAGAGGGCTCGATTCAGATCGTCTCGGACTCGCTCGCCGGTCTCCCGGTCCATCGCGGTCGTGACGATTCGATTCTCCTGGACCGAGGAGCCGTCGCGGATCAACAATCGCACGTTCCCGTTGTTATCCGCCCGCGTGGCCTTGGCCCGGACGCCGGTTCGCGATCCGGAACCGCCCGCGTCGATGGGTCCGGGGATGATCTTCTTCACGTGGGGGTGGCCGGCGATGGTGGTGATGGCGCGCTCCCCGTCGCGGTTCCCGATGACCGTCGAATGCGCCCCGCCGATCTTCGCGGCCGCCGGTTTCTCGACGACGGCCAGGTCGCGGTCGCCCCGCCGGTCGAGGACAGCAGCCACCGGGTCACTGTTCGGCACCCGGTAGACCGGGTAGTGCAGGTCCGCGCGCACGGCGGTGATGACGTCGAGGTCGCCGGCGGCGTACACTGCTTCCGGGCGCTTCCGTCGGATCTCGTCGGCGATACGACCGGCGAAGTTCCGGTGCTGGACCGTCGACAGCTCCTCGTCGGTCTCTGGAACCGTCGTCACGTGGGTCTCGCCCAGCACCGTCTCGCCGTCGAGGATGGTGAGCGTCGCCCGTGAATCGGCCACCGAGACCACGACGGCGTCGGCGTTCTGCCCGTCACAGACCAGGCAGTAATCGCCCGGTCTGTCGAGGCTCCGGCCGCAGTGGCCACACTGCATACTCGATGGGTCACGCTCGCTCGGTATATCGTCGGCGGTTGCACTCAGTGTTCGAGCGGGCTCGTCTTGAGGTACTCCCGCAGGGCGACGGTCGCGTACGACCCCTTCGGGAGCGAGAAGGAGACCGTCAGGGGGTCCCACTCGATCGACGGATCGAAGGGGAGGAGGATGGCACGTCGCGTTCCCCGCGATCCGAACGCGCCCGGCAGGTCGAAGTCCTCGGGAGCGAGGTCGAGAGTCGAGAGCACCTCGCGTTCTATCTCGCCCTGCTCCCCGTCCGCGAATTCGGTCTCGGTACCGACGAGCGGTGCCGTCACGAAGGCCCGACCGCGACGGCAGTGTCGACCGACGACGTCCACGCGCTCGGCGGTGACCCGCTGTTCCCGGTCGACGTCCGGGATGGGGAACGCCGCCGGCGCGTCGGTGTCGGCGAAACAGGCCACGTCTCCTGGGATGGGTTCGTGGAACGGGAGCCCGCGGGCCAGACGGGCGCTCAACATCTGGTTGAACGCGTAGGACTGGGCGGCGTTGACGAACAGGCGCTGGATGTTCTCGGGGAACGTCTCGAGTGCCGCCCGGAAGTCCGCGGGCTCGGTACCGCCCGTCTCGACGAGGCTGTGGAGCATCGTCCGCTCGTACCGCAGTCGTCCGGGAAATTCAGCGAGTGCCGCCTGCCAGTCACGGGTCTCCTCGACGAACCGGCGGGCGTCCTGTGAACTGTCCGGTTCGTTCTCGTTGGGATTCCCGAGATAGGCCATGACGGCTCCCTCCCAGTCCCCACGGACGATGGCCAATCCGACCTCGTGGGTGATCGGTCGATAGCTACCGAATCGTTGGTGGCCGAAGTAGTTGGGGACGGCGGGGACGCCCCCACCGAAGGCTTCGAGCTGGTTCGTCACCGCCGTCGCCTGCGACGGTCGCGGGGGGTCACGCACCACTATCTCGAACTCGTTGCCGAGCAAATCGCCGAACTGGAGTCCCCGCCCGGCGCGACCGACGACCCGGATGTCGGCACTGGACACCTCGGGAACGTCGTCCGCGTCGAGATCGCGGACGCTGAACAACTGGGTCGTGACCGCGTCCTTGTCTTTCGTCCCTGCCCACGTCACTCGCTCCCGGGAGATGCCGACCCGGTTGGCGAATTCGCGGGCGAAGTCGTTCGTGTCCATCTCCCGCAGGGTCGCGCGCACGACGAGCCAGGGGTAGTCTCCAGGATCGGCGTCGGCGGGTTCCGTCGAGAACCGCTCTCGTTCCACGACCCGGAAGTCCTCGGGACGGTCCCGCAGGCGACCCCCGGTGCCGTCGGCGTCGGCGACGTAGTATTCCATGCCGAGCGCTCGTTCGATCTCGTGTGCGCGACGCATTCACCACGACTTGGGGCTCACCGGGAAAAACCGGCGCGGTTCGGTCGCGCGAAGTCGACGGTCAGTAGAGTGAGAGATCGCCAGTAATCTCGTCGACGGCCCGATCGTCGGCCGGACCGATGGCGACCGTGGTCGGGGTGTCGGGGTCGAGTTGGGTATGGCCAGCGTCCCGGATCAACCCGGTCGGGAGTCCGGCCGCCTTCGCCCGCTCCTGGAGTTCGTAGAGGGCGCGTTCGCCGTCGACCTCGAGAACGATCTTCTTCTGCCCTCCACGCTTCCAGTCACGCTGGACCGCGTCGCTCGCGTGCTCGTAGGCTTTGAGGGAGGCGTGGGCCACCTGCGCGGCCAGTTTTCCCTCGCCCATCCCGAGGTCGGCGCGGGCGACGATGGCTTGTTTCATGGGTGGGAATCGACGCGCGGGCCCTTTAGCGGTGTGCATCGCGTCGGTGCCGGGACCAGTGCATTGATTTTAAGCCACGGGGTCTCCCTCTTGGCTGTATGATCCTCTCGGACGGCGATATCCTGGATCGGCTCGAGGCCGGCGACCTCGTCATCGAGCCTATCGGGGATATCGACCTGCAGGTGCAGCCGGCGAGCGTCGACGTCCGTCTCGGCCGGGAGTTCCTGGAGTTCCAGCGGGCGAACATCCCGAGCATCCATCCCAACAGCGAGAACGAGACCGAGGACTACACGACGGAGACGGTCATCGACGACGACCGCGAGTTCATCCTCCACCCGGGCGACTTCGTGCTCGCCACGACCAAAGAGCGCGTCGAGATACCGCCTGACCTCGTCGCGCAGGTCGAGGGCCGGTCCTCGCTGGGCCGCCTTGCTGTGATAACCCATGCCACAGCAGGCTTCGTCGATCCGGGGTTCAGAGGCCGTATAACCCTCGAACTGTCGAATCTCGGAACCGCACCGGTCGCGCTCACGCCCGAGATGCGCATCGCACAACTCGTGTTCACCGAACTCAAGACGCCGGCCCGGAAGCCATATGGGGCCGAGCGCGGGTCGAAGTACCAGGACCAGACGGGCCCCGAGGCCTCGCGGATCCAGGGCGACGAGGAGTTCACCCGAGACAGATGAGATTCATCGAGGAGGTCGTCGTCGACGAGTTCCTGCCGACGTTTCGGTCGATGCTGGCCGCCGATCTCCGGGACCGCGGTCTCACCCAGCACGAGGTCGCACAGGCACTGGGTATCAGTCAGAGCGCGGTTTCGAAGTACGCCCACGGTGACATCCCGCGTCGGGCGACCTTCGAGGAGGACGAGCGCGTCCAGGAGACCGTCGACCGTCTCGGTGCGGGACTCGCGACCGACTCGATGTCGACGGTGCAGGCGCTGATCGAGGCGGAGATCCTGATCCGGCGGCTCTCTCGGCCGGGGGACCGCATCGCGGCACTCCACGAGGAACTCGTCCCGGAACTCCGCGAGTACGACTACGACTTCCGCGCGGAGGAGTACGACAGCGAGGTGCTGACCCGCGAGCGCGTCCGATCGTCGGTCAAGCGCGGTCTTCGGATCCTGGAACACGCGAGCGGGTTCGCGACGCTGATTCCCGCGGTCGGCTCGAACCTCGTCGAATGTCTCCCCGACGCCGACTCGGTCGAGGACGTCGCCGGCGTTCCCGGGCGCATCTTCGACGTGAAAGGTCGGACGGAGATCCCAGCCGAACCCGAGTTCGGTGTCAGCGAACACGTCGCGTCGGTCCTGCTGGCGGCGCGCGCTGGGGGGAGTACTGCGAGGGCGGCCCTGAACGTCGGCTACGACGCGTCGATCGTCGAGACGCTCGAATCGACCGGTCACGAGGCCGTCGCCTTCGACGTCGACACCGAGCCGGCGCCCGAGGCGGTCGAACGGGCGGTCGCGTCGAACCCCGAGGCGTCGGTGGTCTACCAGACCGGCGGATTCGGGGTCGAGCCGATCGTGTACGTCCTCGGCGAATCGGCGAGCGAGGTCGCAGGAATCGCCCGAGATCTCCGGTGACTGCGGCTTCCCCGTCTCACTCGCCGCCTGCACGGATCCGCGCTTCTGCCTGGTCCAGTGCCCACTCGCGGTCGAAGTCGTCGACGATGTGCTGTAACTCCTCCCGAGCGGCCGATTCGAGAGCCCGGGCGTGCGCCGTGATGTTCGGGATCGCCCGCAGGATGTTGTCGATGACCGGAATCGCGGCCGTTCGAGGCGACCGCGACAGCGGGTTCAGATCGATCACGATCTCCACCTTCCCCATCTCGGCGAGGGCTTCTGCCCGGTCGCCGTCCTCCAGCGGGACGAGGACGACGTCGGCGTCGTGGATCCCCTCGGCGTCGACTTTCGCTCGTTCGTGTTCGAGTCCCGGGATGCGTTCGTCGGCTTCCAGCCCCTTGACGGTCGTCGCACCGTGGTCGCGGAGGTGCTCGGCGATGGCTTCCATCCGCTCCGGGGTTCGGTTGAACAGGTTGACCTCCAGGTCCGCGCCGACGACCTCGGCGAGGTCCACCAGTTCGTCCGGGACCAGCGCGGCGGCGTTGCCGTTCACGGAGAGGACCGGATGGTCGGCCAGCAGCAACTGCGCAGCGGCCGCCCGCTCGGCGGCGTCGGCACTCGGGATCGTCTCCTCGCCTAGCAGGTAGTCGAACGCCTCACCCCGCCCCTCGGCGATGAGGCCCTGCCTGCTCGTGATGCCGGCGTCCACGCCTGCTTCGATGCGGTGGCGCGTCACGAGTGAATCGTGTCGGGGGTGGTCGGCGGGGATGTCGCCCTCGTCGGTCATGGTTGCTCTCGCCAGTCCAGGGCCAAAAATCACGCGTTCGACCGGCCGCGGGGCGTACCCCCTATTCAATCCGGGGTCTCGGTACCGGTCGACTCGGTGGGTGACCGATCGTCGTCCAGCACTCCTTCGGTCCAGCCGCCCCGACGGAACCAGACCACGGCGACGACGAAGGCGGCCAGTCCGCCGAAGGCGAAGCCGAACCAGATCCCGATGACGCCGATGCCGAATCCGAGCGTCGTCGTGTCGGTCGCCCAGGGAAGGACCAGCGTGGTGGAGAAGGCGAGCACGAGCGCGATGGGGACCCGGAAGACCCAGCGCGAGAGCAGCGACAGCGCCATCGCGACGCGGGTCTGGCCCGCGCCGCGGAACGCCCCCTGGACCACCATCGTCCCGCCGAAGAAGGCCCACACCGGCGCGATGACGTAGACGAACGTCCGGCCCTCCGCGACGATGGTCGGGTCGTCGATGAAGATACGGTAGAGCGGCTCCGGGAAGGCCATCGCGACCACCGTCGCTGCCGCGAGGAACGCCATGGTCCCGCCGGTCGCGATCCACGTGACCCGTCCCGCGCGGTCGGGGGTCTTCGCCCCCAGATTCTGGCCGACGCCGGTCGCCGTGGCCTGGCCGACAGCGCCCGCGACCGACCAGGTGACGGACATCATCCTGACGCCGATACCGTAGGCCGCGATGGCGGCCGTTCCGAAGGGCGTCACGAACGAGGCCATCACCACGGCGGCGGAACTCCGCGCCCAGCCGTCGAAAGTTGCGGGGTAGCCGATGGCGATCAACTGGCGCATGACGCGGCGGTCTGGCACGAGGTCGGAGCGGTACAATTTGACGCCGTAGGTCCCATCCAGGAGGACCGCGATCCCGACGACGGTCGCGAACGCTCGGGAGGCAAGCGTCGCCCAGGCGGCCCCTCTGGTGCCTAGCGCCGGAAACGGTCCCCAGCCGAGGATAACGAAGGGGTCGATCACGACGTTCATCCCGGCGGAGACCAGAACGAGCCACATCGCCGTCCTCGTGTCGCCCGCCCCCTGGAGAGCGGCCCTGAACGCGAAAAAGAGGAAGGTGAGCGGGAGCGAGAGGAAGATGATCTCGATGTAGGCGAGGGCGTCGGTGTAGACCAACCCCTCCGCACCCATCGTCGTGAGGAGTTCGTGTCGTACTAGCCAGCCCCCGATGGCCAGTGCGGCCGAGACGGCTAGCGCAAGGACGACGGTCTGTCCGACGACCCGGTCGGCCTCGCGGCGGTCGCCGGCACCGACGTGCTGGGAGACGAGGGCGATGGTCGCCGCCGTGATGCCGATGGCCGTCGAGACGAACATCCACGAGAGCGGGAACATCAACGAGACGGCGGCGACGGCCTCGCCGCTCACTCGGCCCACCCAGAACATGTCGGCGAGATTGTACGCCGTTTGCAGGAGATTGCCGAGGACCAGCGGCCAGGCCAGGGAGGCCAGTTTCGGCCCGATGGCCCCCGTGGTCATGTCGATGCCCTTGCGCTCGAGGTCTGCCACTACCCATCGGATGGGTGCGGGCGCGGGAAAAACGCTTCTACAGTGATGGCTGAGCCGATCCCGACCCGGTAGGTTCCCGAGTGTTATTGGGGGTGACGCCGTATGTACCGGTATGACACAGGGGGCGGGACGCACGAGGCGACGGTTGCTCCAGGGGATCACGAGCGCGGCCGTATTCGGTGTCCTCGCGGGATGCCTCGATTCCACTGACGGTGACGACGATCCGGCGACGACTGCGAGAACCGCGACGACTGCGAGAACGGAGACGACCGCCGCATCTGTAGCGACCACCGGAGCGGATTCGGGCACTGGTGGCACCGGTACGCAACCGGAACTCGACTTCCGGGAGGCGAACGTCGTCGAGGTGGCGGCCGACGGGAAAGACGGGAGCTACACGTTCGACGTCACGCTCCACCACGACGACGATGGCGAGGAGGGCTACGCGAACTGGTGGCAGGTCGAACGGCTGGACGGCAGCCGACTCGGTCGGCGCGACCTGCTCCACGCCCACTCTCGGCAACCGTTCACGCGGTCGACGACCATCGATATCCCGGGTGACGTGACCTGCGTCGTGGTCCGTGGTCACGACGAGACCCACGGGTACGGTGGACAGTCGATGACGGTCGATATCGAGTCGGGAGAGACCCGTACGATAGCACAGGGGTCGGAACCGCAGGCCGTGGACGAGAGCGACTGCCCCTAAGCGACACGACGAATCCTCGCGACAGTATCCGGCGCCGAAACAGCGGTCGTGGCGGTCTACCGACGCGGCTGGACATCTGCGGTCCGATCTCGCCGTTCCAGGAACCCACCGACCGCGCCACCGACACTCGCGAACACGACCGGGTAGACAACGCCGGCGATGACGACCGCTGGGAGGAGGTCGGGTGCGCCGCTGGCACCGAGGGCGGTGACATCGAAGAGGAACGCACCGGCGACCGACAGGACAAGATAACTCGGGATGACCGCCAGCCCGAACCGTGCTCCGTCGCTCGGGGTGGCTGCCCGCTGGTGTCGCGACAGTGCCAGCCCGGCCGCAAGCAGCAGGAGTGGCGGGATGACGTACAGGAGGGTGGTGAACCCGTCCTGCCCGCCGATGAACGTCCCGGACCGACTGCCGACGAACGGGATGTCCCGGAAGACGATGTCGACGAAGTGGGCGTTGTAGAAGACCCAGCCGACCATCTCGTACGTCGGCGAGGCACCCTCGAACATCTCGACGAACTGGTTCAACGGCGATTCGCGGATGTCCGGCGCGACGATGGCGTAGGTGAACGCGTAGCCGAACAACCACGCGGCGAACCCGACGACGCTTCCCGTGACGAGAGAGCGGCCGTCCATTCGACTCGATTGCATACTCGCATACAGTGGCGCCACACTGATGTAGTATGGCGTCGCTGCCGGACGAATTTCGCCGAATTTGGACGACTTTCGCGCTCTCGAACGCTGAGAATCAGTCCGGGAGCAAGGTGGCCCCGCCCCGTTGGATCCGCGTTCGGTCGGGGTCGTACCCCGCGTCGCTCAGGCCCGTGCCGAGGGCGAAGACGGTACGTCCGAGCATCGCCATCGACGCGACGCCACCGGCGGCTTCCACGTCGTCGACGATCTCGTGGAGGTCGTCGGTGAGAAGACCGGTGTTCTCGGCGAACTGCCGAGACGTCGCCATGAATCGATCCAGCGTGGGTCGTTCGTGGAGGGTCTCGAGAGCGTCGGTCCCCGCGCTGGTGATCCGCTCCGGGCGGTCGGCGAGGACGTCCGGGGTCGAGAGATCACCCCGATCAACGTACTCGACCTCGGCCACGGCGGGGATGCCGTCCATGGTTCCGAACGGTGGCGCTCCAGGTTCGAGGCGGAGTGGGACCCCACCACGTGCTTGCGCGACGACGTCACCGAGGCCCGTTCCCGCTTCGACCTCGGCGACGTGCGCGAGGCGGACGAGTTCGTTCTCCGAGCTTCCGGTCTCGAAGACGGCGTTTGCGGCGAGTGCGGTTCCGAGGGTCATCGCTCCCGAGACCCCGAATCCAGAACCGAGCGGGAGGTCCGAGGTCACGTCGACAGACGCCGTGACGGCCATCTCGTCCAGCAGCCTCTCGACGGCGTCGACGTCAGCGTGCTCGCCGTCGACTCGGATCACGGTTCGTTCGTTCTGGGCCACCCGCACGGTGACGCCAGCCTCGAGGGCGAGGCCCGCGCCCCGTGACCCGGTGGTCGCCGGATCGTCGGTCCGGTGGATGCTGAACAGGCCCGTGATGTGGCCCGGGACGAACGCTCGCACACCGCTCTCGCCGGTCATCGCCGCCTAGGGGGAGAGCCGCTGGCGGTCCCGCGGGAAGATGACGGCCTCGCGGATGTTGTCGAGGTCGAGCATCGTCATGATGAGCCGTTCCGCGCCGAGGCCCCACCCGGCGTGTGGCGGCATGCCGTACCGGAACATCTTGGTGTAGTACTCGAAGGCGTCGGGATCCAGTCCCTGCTGCTCGAAGCCCGCGATGAGCTTCTCGTAGCGGTGTTCGCGCTGCCCGCCGGAGACGAGCTCGAGTCGCGGGTGCATCAGGTCGAAGCCGGTGGAGACGTCGGGGTCGTGGTCGGTGTCCTTGATGTAGAACGGCTTGACCGCCGAGGGCCAGTTGGTGATGAAGTAGTGCTCGCCGAGTTCCTCGCCGAGCGCCTTCTCCGCCTCGGTCGGGAGGTCGTCGCCCCAGACGAGTTGCTCGTCGAGAGCGCCCGTCGCGTTGACCATCTCGATGATCTCCTCGTAGGTGATCCGCTCGAACTCGCCGTCGGGGACGGTGAAGTCGTCGGCGACGCCGAGGGTCTCGAGTTGTGACTGGGCGTTCTCCCAGACCGACTCGTAGGCGGCCGTGACGACCTCCTCGAGGACGTCCATGGCGCCGTCGGCGTCGATGAAGGCGCTCTCGAAGTCGATGGAGGTGGCCTCGTTGAGGTGGCGGGGCGTGTTGTGCTCCTCGGCCCGGAAGATCGGGCCGATCTCGAAGACGCGCTCGAGTCCGGAGCCGACCATGAGCTGTTTGAACAGCTGTGGCGACTGGTTCATGAACGCCTCCCGTCCGAAGTAGGTGATGGGGAAGAGTTCGGTGCCGCCCTCGGTGCCGGTCGCGACGATCTTCGGCGTGTTGATCTCCGTCCCACCCAGTTCGCGGAACTGGTCACGGACGGCGGCGAGGACCTCGGCGCGGACCTCGAAGATGGCCTTCGGTTCGTCCTTGCGGAGGTCGAGCGTGCGGTTGTCGAGGCGGGTCGAGAGTTCGGCGTCGACCTTGCCCGACGGGTCGAGGGGCAACTCGGGGTCGGCCTCGGCGATGGTCTCGAGGCTATCGGGGGTCACCTCGACGCCGGTCGGCGCGCGCGGCTCCTCCTCGACCGGGCCGCTGACCTGGATGACGCTCTCCCGGTGGACCGAGAGTCCCCGCTCGACGAGGTCGTCGTCGAGTTCGTCTTTCTCGAATTTTACCTGTATCTTTCCGGTCTTGTCCCGGAGGATGAGGAACGCGATGCCACCGAGGTCGCGGACCTCGTGGACCCAGCCAGCGACGGTGACGTCGTCACCTGGCTCGGCGTCGGCAGTAAAGGTTCGATCCTGCATGTGTCGCGATATTGGGGGCGCGGCCTTAAACGCCGCCCTTTCGCGTCGGTTGCCGAGGACTGTGACGCCGTTTCCTTCAGTCCCTCAATCGGCGGTGTGGGCGTCTTTTGCGCCCCGAACGGTCTCCTCGACGGCATCGATGCCCTCGTCGTGGAGCAGATTCCCGACGACGACGACGTCCGAGTGTTCGGCCATCTCGTACGCTGAGTCGTAATCGTGGATGCCGCCCCCGTAGAACAGCGTGGCCGAATCGATGGCGTCGCCGGCCGCCTGCACCATCTCCGTGTCTCCCAGTGTCCCGGAGTACTCGACGTAGACGATCTCCTGACCGAACAGGCGCTCCGCCACGGCGGCGTAGCCGGCGACCTCGTCGGGGGTCAGGTCGCAGTCGGCTTCGGTGTACGAGGCGACCGAGGCGTCCGGGTTGAGGACGATGTACGCTTCCGTCCAGGTTCGATCCCAGGCCACCTCGTCGATGCGTGCCCACTCCTTGTGTGCTCCCGTTATCCAGAACGGATCGCCGGCGTTGAACACCGACGGGATGAGGTAGCCGTCGAGTCCCTCGTCCTCGATGACGACGGCCGGATTGCTCGGTTCCTGATAGAGCGGTATGTCGTAGGTGCCACAGGCTTCGACGACCGCCTGCATGTTCTCCTCGGTCATTCCGGTCGTACCACCGATCTCGATGGCGTCCGTCCCGCTGGTACAGACGTCCTCGAAGGTGACTCCGTCCGGGAGGTCCTTGTCCGGATCGACCTTGAGGACGTGGTCCCAATCGTCCCAGGGCCCACTCATATCCTCACTGACCAACTATCGCGCTAAAACCCCTTCGGAACCCGGTTCGTCGGCAATCCCATGCCTCGTCACGACCATTCGCGGTCCAGAACGGCTACCCGTGGATGCCCATCGCTTCGATCTGTTCCTGATAGCGATTCCGGATGGTGACCTCCGTCACCTGTGCGACGTCGGCGACCTCCCGTTGGGTTTTCTTCTCGTTGCAGAGCAACGAGGCGGCGTAGATCGCGGCGGCCGCGTAGCCGGTCGGCGATTTCCCGGAGAGAAGCCCCTTTTCGGCCGTCGTCTCGATGATTTCGTTGGCCTTCGACTGGACCTCTTCGGAGAGTTCGAGTTCGGAGCAGAAACGAGGAACGTACTTCTTCGGGTCGACGGGTTTCATCTCGAGACCGAGTTCCTGGGAGATATAGCGATAGGTTCGACCGATCTCTTTCCGTTCGACGCGCGATACCTCCGAGATCTCCTCCAGACTCCGTGGGATCCCTTCCTTGCGACAGGCGGCGTAGAGCGCGGACGTGGCGACGCCCTCGATGGACCGTCCGCGAATGAGGTCTTCCTTGAGCGCCCGCCGATAGATGACCGAGGCGACCTCCCGTACCGACCGAGGGACGCCGAGTGCACTCGCCATCCGATCGATCTCGGAGAGCGCGAACTGGAGATTGCGCTCGCCGGCGTCCTTCGTTCGGATCCGTTCTTGCCATTTCCTGAGTCGATGCATCTGCGACCGTTTCTTCGACGAGATAGAGCGACCGTAGGCGTCCTTGTCCTTCCAGTCGATGGTGGTCGTGAGCCCCTTGTCGTGCATCGTCTGGGTCGTCGGGGCACCGACTCTGGACTTCTGCTGGCGTTCCTGGTGGTTGAACGCCCGCCACTCCGGTCCGGGGTCGATTTTCTCCTCTTCGACCACGAGGCCACAGTCGTCACAGACGAGTTCCGCTCGGTCCGAACTCTTGACTAGGTGTTCCGACCCGCATTCCGGGCACTCCCGCACCCCCTCGTCGGTCTCTTCTTCAGCAGTGGTTCGCTCCCGCTGGCGAGTGGACCGTGTCATCGCACTTTTATATTAGTTGTTTCTACCCACTTAAGTCCGTTGGGCCAATCGGGACGTCTGGCAGAGGACACAATACTGTGGATGGCGTTTCTGGGGGCTATACTCCGTCTTCTCTGGGGGTATATAAGCAACCAGAATATCAACGTATATATCCTGGTTCGGAGTGACGTTTGGTCAATGCCGGTCATCGAGTGTGACGTCGAAGAGGCCCGCCAGCGCTTAGAGGCTGCCGGTGCCGAATTCGCGGCGGGGAACTCCGACCACGAACTGTGGCACGCCGATCTCGGCGAGGCCCACGTCGTAGCGTACGAGGGAAAGGTCGTCGTCCAGGGACGTCGTCCGGCGGACGGCACGTCCGTCCTCGCGGACGAACGTTCGGGGCGGGTCCACGCCTACTTCGATGGGGCGTGTCGCGGCAACCCGGGACCGTCGGCCATCGGCTGGGTGCTCGTGGATGGCGACGGCATCGTCGCCGATGGCGGCGAGCGCATCGGTCGAGCCACCAACAATCAGGCCGAGTACGAGGCGCTCGTCCGCGCCCTCGAGATGGCCGATCGGTACGGCTACGACGAGGTCGAGATCAGGGGCGACTCACAGCTCATCGTCAAGCAAGTCAAGGGTGCGTGGAACACGAACGACCCCGACCTCCGCGAGTTGCGGGTCCGCGTCCACGAACTGCTGGAGCGCTTCGACGACTGGTCCATCTCCCACGTACCGAGGGAAGTAAACGATCGCGCCGACGACCTCGCGAACGAAGCACTCGACGATGCCTGAACACGACGAGGGTGACGCCAGCACTGGCGCGCCCGACGACCTGCCCCGCGAGGCGGTCGAGACAGTGGAGCGTCTGACTCGACTCGCTCGGGAGGCGGTGGACGACCGAGAAGCCTCCGCCTACCGCGACCGTCGCTCGGCGGTACTCGACGATTACGGGTTCACCGCCCGCGTGCGAGAGGACGAGAACGGAGCGACGCTGGTCTGCCATCCGGCGGAGTGGCTGGACGCCGACGGGGTCGTCGATTTCGAGGCCATCGACGACACGGACCGGGCGACGGAGGTCGTCCTCTCGGGACCGGGCGAACAGGGTGCGTGGGCCGAGGCCGAAGCCCGCAATCGCGACGTCGTCGAAGCCGTTCTTGAGGCGGAGGGATCGGTCCACGCCGCGAATGCGCGTGCGTTCGCCGACTTCATGGGCAATCACTACGCGAGCCCGATGTCGGCTGCGAGAGAGCACCACGTCCGAGAATTCCTCGAGGAGTACTATCCCAGGAATGCGTGGCCTACCGACGAGGAGCGCGCGGTCGTCGAGCAGTCGCTACGTGCGGTCTTCGAAAAAACCGAGACGCCGTATCCGCTGGACTGAGCCGTTCGGCGCCGATCAGGCCGAGTTCTCGTCGACGATTTCCTGGACCGCCGTCGCGCGTTCGTCGTCGATGACGAACTTCTCGAGGGTCCACTCGATGCCGTCGAGGACGGCCTCGTATCCGTCGTCGGTGAGTCCGTACTCGTTGGTCCGCTTGTCGAGTTCGCTCTTCTCCACGAGCCCCTTCGTCACCAGATCGTCGAGGTTCGGGTAGAGACGGCCGTGGTTGACTTCGTCGTCGTAGTACGACTCGAGTTCGCGTTTGATGGCGAGACCGTACCGGGGCTGCTCTGCCAGGACGGTCAGGATGTTCTTCTGGAACGCTGTCAGGTCGCGGGCGGTACTTCGCACCGCAGTTTGTGCCTCTGACATGGATACTGTCAGGAGACTAGGCTATTTAAGTTCTTCTTATTCCACACACAGGTTTGGTAGCCGACGACTACCGGGTTGGTTACCAGGTACCGACGTTCCGTTTCGTCGGTTCGGTGCGGGATAATTCGCCGACGAGCGGGCGGATGCGAAAGGTTCAACTCGATACCGGGAGACCGCTCAGTCGTCATGGCGAACCTATGGGAGGACCTCGAGACCGGACCGGACGCCCCGGAGACTATCTACGCGGTCATCGAGTGCCTGAAAGGCGAGCGCAACAAGTACGAGTACGACAAGGACATCCCCGCGGTCGTCCTGGACCGCGTCCTGCACAGCAACGTCCACTACCCCTACGACTACGGGTTCATCCCGCAGTCGTACTACGACGACGGTGACCCGTTCGACGTAATGGTGCTCGTCGAAGACCAGACGTTCCCCGGGTGCATCATCGAGGCTCGCCCCATCGCGCTCATGCGGATGGACGACGACGGCGAACAGGACGACAAGGTCATCGCCGTGCCGGAGGAGGACCCTCGGTTCGACCACATGGCGGACGTCGACGACATCCCCGAGCAGACGCGTGCCGAAATAGCGGAGTTCTTCGAGACGTACAAGAACCTGGAGGCGGGCAAACAGACGGAGACGCTTGGATGGGAGGACAGACAGACCGCCCTCGACGCCATCGAACACGCCCAGGATCTCTACGAAGAACAGTTCGGCTGACGGATCGACCGACTATCGATTCTGCGGTCCCTCGGCATCGACGTTGCATTGTTGGACGCCCGGGAGCAATCCGCCCAGACACCCCCCGGTGTAGCCGCGGAAGGCCGCCGCCACCCCGATGCCGAACGCCCACGATCCGGCCCACTCGCTCATGATGGCGACACCGAGGTACGGCAGGACTCCAACCACAATCGAGACGACCCCCACGCCGAACAGCAGGGGGCGATCCATACCCTTCGAGCGTCCACAGTCGGGCTCCTCGCTCATCGTTCGACCGTGGTTGCCGGGGCTACTTGACTGTGTGTATGCACGGGGGGAATACCACCGGCGCCGACCATGTATTATGCGCATGGGTAATTTCATGTGGGTAGGGACCATAGGTTCAGACGTGATGGCCGCAACGCCCTCCCGCCCCGGAATACACCACGTCACCGTCGTCCCGACCAACTTCGAAGAGACGGCCGAGGAGTCCGACGAGATGGATTCGAACTGAGCCACGGCACCGGACTGCTGGGCGAATCGGCCACGTTCTTCTCGCGTCGAGACGATTGGCAGACAAGAAAGTTCTTGTAGATTACGCCGATAGCCCCGGTCATGGGTCTATTCGACAGGTTGCGCGGTGGGGACGGGCCCCGGGTCGCGTTCATCGGCATCGATGGCGTCCCGTGGTACCTCATCGAGGATAATCCCGAGACGTTTCCGAATCTGACTGCCATCGCGGAGGAGGGGGCCGGCGGTCCGATGGACAGTATCGTCCCACCGGAATCGTCGGCGTGCTGGCCGTCGCTCACGACGGGCGTCAATCCCGGTAAGACCGGCGTTTACGGCTTCCAGGACCGTGAAGTCGGCACCTACGACACCTACGTCCCGATGGGACGCGACGTACAGGCGACGCGGCTGTGGGACCGTGTCCAGGAGGCCGGACGCGAGGCGACCGTGATGAACGTCCCCGTGACGTTCCCGCCGTCCCGGGAAGTTCAGCGGATGGTCTCCGGGTTCCTCTCGCCGGCAGTGGATACGGCCTCGCACCCGCCGGACTTTGCCGACTACCTCGAGTCCATCGGCTATCGCATCGACGTCGACGCGAAACTCGGTCACGAGGCGGACAAATCGGCGTTCATCGAGGACGCACACGACACCCTCGACGCACGGTACGAGGCCTTCGAGCACTTCGTCGAGGCGGACGACTGGGACCTCTTTTTCGGTGTCTTCATGACCACTGACCGGGTCAACCACTTCCTCTTCGAGGATTACGAGCGCGATGGCGAGTATCGCGAGGCCTTCCTGGAATTCTATCGGACCGTCGACGAGTACATCGGGGCCATCCGCGAGGCGCTGGCCGATGACGTCACCCTGGTGGTGGCCAGCGATCACGGCTTCACGACCCTGGACTACGAGGTCCACTTCAACACGTGGCTCGAGCAGGAGGGGTGGCTCTCCTACGAGGATGACGAGCACGAGGACCTCTCGGACATCGCCGATGACACCACGGCGTACTCGTTCATCCCCGGCCGGTTCTACATCAACCTGGAGGGCCGCGAACCGCGTGGCTCGGTGCCCGAATACGAGTACGAGGCCGTCCGTGCCTCGCTCAAGGAGTCCCTGCTCGGGCTCGAGGGACCGGACGGTCGGGCGGTCGTCGAGCGCGTCGTCGAGAAAGAGGACGCTTTCGAGGGCGAACACGACGACATCGCTCCGGACCTCGTCGCGATTCCGAACGACGGGTTCGACCTGAAGGCCGGCTTCAAACCACACGATGCCGTCTTCGACCACGGCCCGCGCAACGGCATGCACACCTTCGCCGAAGCGACGCTTCTCGTCGACGACCCCGACGTCGAGGTGCCGGTCGGAACGGACCTCTTCGACCTCGCGCCCACGCTCCTCGACATGCTCGAGGTCGACTACGACCGGGGCGATTTCGACGGGACGAGTCTGACGTAACCTTCCAGAGAGAACCGACGCGTCACCGCCTCAGAACAGGCCGTCCAATTCCTCTGTGTCGAAGGCGGCGGCCGGGTCCTCCCGCTCGACCGTCTCGTTGGCCTCTTTCGCGCGCTCCATGAAGGCGTCGATGCGGGGTGAGCGCGCGATGCCGGCGAGGACGACGATGACGCCGATGCGGTCGGACTGGAGCGGCAGGTCGCCACCGCGGACTTGCATGCTCTCGGTCTCCTCTTCGACCCACCGCCGCGCCCGTTCGACGCCCTTTCGTGAGATGCGGTCCGGCTCGCCTGCGACGATGACCAGGCCCGCCTCCGCCCTCGCGGTCTGCGGGACGCTCATGCCCGTGATGAGGGCTTTCCGGGTCGTGCTCGTGACGACGTTGATGTTCTCGCCGGGGTCTGGGGATGCCTCGGCAGACGCGTACCCGATGGCAGCCATGCCGCCGGCGCGGAGGGTGTTGATCACCTCGCTCGAGTCCACGACGGATTCGCCCACGCCCTCGACGTTCTCGCCGGCCGCCAGGACGAGTCCGATGCGCCGAGCGATAGTCGCGTTGATCGACTGGAACGATTCTTCGACGCTCTCGCCACTCGCGTGCCAGGCGTCGTTGTCGACCAGGAGGACCGAGTCAGTCTCTCGGACGAACGTCTTGAGCGACCGGCCAGCGTTCGCCTGGTAGATGGCGCCCTCGTTCCGACCGGGGAGGATGCCCAGACCGTAGACTGGCATCTCGTATACTCGTCGAAGTTCCCGGGCCAGGACCGGCGCGCCGCCACTGCCGGTTCCGCCACCAAGACCGGCGACGACGAAGATGGCCTCCGTCGACGGATCGACGATGCCGTCCAGCCCGCCCATCACCTCGCCGATGTCCCCCTGCATGATGGATGCGCCGAGTTCGTTATCCGCTCCCACACCGTGGCCCTCGACGCGCTCCTGGCCGATGAGCATCGTCTCGACGTCGAGCGGTTCGATGTCCGTTCGAGCGGTATTGACGGCGAGGACACCGCGGATCGCGCCGTAGCCCGCTTTCTGATCGGCATCCCGGATGGCGGTCGCTACCTTCCCCCCGGCCTGTCCAAGGCCGATCAACGCGGCTTTCATACCCGAGTGATAGCCGGCCCGGCCTATCAACGTTTGGCCCTCCGAGCCTTTTTGTATCGGGACCGGTCCACCCAGTCTCGATGCAGCGAACCCGGAGCCTCGAGAAGCGACTCGATGCGGTGGAGCGAGCGGTCACGGACGGGGAGGTGCCCGTCGCAGACGTGGAGGACGCGGCCGGACGTACGGCCCGCATCGAGCGCGTCGAGTCGCGACTCGATACGATGGAGGCACAGGTCGATGACCTCGAGGCGGCCGTCGCGGCCATCCGCGGCTACGTCGGCGAACTACGCCACGTGAACCGGGAGGTCGAACGGACGGCCTCCGCTGCCGTCGCCGCCGTCGACCGACTGGACGCCGGTTCGGGGCCCTCACCACCGATCGCCCGTGTCGACACCGACGAGCGGGTGGTTCCCGAGACGCTTCCGGCGGACGAAGCGCCGGGTGCCGAGGAGGACCGCGCGGTCCTCGATCGGCTGCGAGCGCTGCTGTGATCGTCCGTCTCGTCCTCGCGGCGGTCGTCGCGGCCGCACTCCTCGGGGCAGCGATGCCCGTTATCGACGACGCGAGACACGAAGTGGCGGCGACGGACGCGGACCGTTCGGCCACGGCGATAGCGGCCGCCATCACCGACATCCGCCGTTCGAGCGACCCCGCCCCACGAGGGGTCGCCGGCGCGAAGCGGATCGTGACCGTCGAGACAGCCGACGGGGCGACGATCACGGTCGGGAGCCAGTCGAACCGAACCGCAGCAGGCGCGCGCGAGAAGCGGACCGAACCAGGTTCGAGCGAGAATGGATCCGCGTCGGGGGCGAGCGAGAACCGAACCGGTATGGACGGACCGACGGACGACGTCATCTCGTATCGGGTGCCGTCAGGGACCACGGGCACCGTCGCGGTCGACGCGGACGTTCGCGTCGTCAAGAACGGGTCGGTTCGGCCCGACGGAGAAGGGCTCGCGCTCCGCGACGGGCAGCGCGCCGTCCTCCGACACGAACTGGTCGATGGGGACCCGACCGTGACGGTCGAGAGACTTTATCCCGGATGACCGGACCAGCCCGCCATATGTTCACCGAGTCCGAGGGCGGTTCGGAGTGTGCCTGCGAGCACGAATTCGTGGACGATCGACTCGTGGTCGACGCCGAGGAGTGCTCCGGCGACGGGGACCTCGCCACGGAGTCGGCGTGTCGCGCACACGTCGTTCGTTCGCTTCGCGAGCGTTCGGTCGCGGTCGTGCGCGTGGAGCGCGACGGCGTCGCGGTCTCGTACGAGGGCCGGGCCGCCCGACTGTTGTCGACCGCTGGAGCGTTCGCCGCCCGCGTCGCGGCGCGCGATGCCGAACTCGCGGAGCGGACCGAACGGGCACCACTCGCCGCCGCACGAGACGCCGCCAGTCGAGTGGGCCCGGTACGGGACCTGGCAACGGAGACGGGCTTTGTCCGGTATGCGGACTTGGACGACCTCGACTCTGTTCTCGTCGGTGCGATCGGGCCGTCGATCGCCGCCGCCAGGCTCGATCCCCGACCACCTGAAGACGCCCGGGTCCTCGCGTCACGGGTACTCGATTCCGGTGCCACGGCGCGGGTCTACGAGACGGATGGCGACCGTCGCTACCACCTGGAACCGCTCGAGTACACCTTCGGAGCGACGGCCTTCGCGACGCTGGAACGGGCCCACGCCGAACTCGCCACGCTGGAACCCGGGCGTCGGTCGGCACACGACGCAGTCGCCACCGTCGCGGGCGCCGACCAGCCCCTGGATGCACTGGGTCGCGTTCTCGCGAAACACACCCAGGGATACGGCGTCCTCGACGACCTGTTCGCGGATCCCCGCGTGGGTGAGGTGTACGTCAACGCCCCGGCCGACGAAACGCCGCTCCACGTCCGCGTCGACGGACGGACCATGCAGACGAACGTGCGACTGACCGAACGGGGTGCGAAACTCGTTGCCTCCCGCATCCGCATGGAGAGCGGCCGGTCGTTCTCGCGGGCCGACCCGACCGTCGACGCCCTGCTCACGGACGTCGGCGGCCGGACGGCAGTCCGCGTCGCCGGCGTCCAGCCCCCGGCGAGTGACGGCCTCGCGTTCGCCTTCAGGGCCGAGGCGACCGACGAGTGGCGCCTCTCCACGCTGGTGGATCTCGGCACGCTCTCGCCGCGAGCGGCCGGATTCCTCGCGACGGCGATGAGCCGTGGCGCTGCCGTCCTCGTCGCCGGACCACGGGGCGCCGGGAAGACGACGCTCGCGTCCGCGTTGCTCTGGGAACTGCCACGGGAAAAGCGACTCCTCGCCATCGAGGACACCCCCGAACTCCCGATACGATCGATCCAGGCGGCCGGTCGGGACGCACAGCGACTCCAGGCGGCACCGGACGACGCCGATCTCTCCCCCGCAGCGGCCTTGCGAACCGCGCTCCGACTCGGCGATGGTGCCCTCGCCGTCGGCGAGGTCAGGGGGCCGGAGGCCGCCGTCCTCTACGAGGCGATGCGAGTCGGCGCGGCGTCCAGTGCCGTCCTCGGAACCATCCACGGCGAGGGCGCCGACGGCGTGCGGGAGCGGGTCGTGTCCGATCTGGGCGTCCCGGCGTCGTCGTTTCGAACGACCGACCTCGTCGTGACCATCGTCCCGGACGGTGCAGACCGGCGGGTCGCGGCCATCGAGGAGATAACGGACGCTGGCCCGAGCACGCTCTTCGAACTGACGGACGACGGCGTCGAACCGACCGGGCGGATCGCCAGAGGGAACAGCGAATTCGTCGCCGCGATGGCCACGGCCTCGGAGTCCTACGCGGACGTCCGTGAGAGCATCGGGGAGCGCGTGCCGGACTTCGAGGCCGTCACACCGGCCGCCGATTCGGTGCCGCGTCCGGAGACGGTGACGCCATGACGACAGACGAACGACGTCGGTGCCACGGGCTGGCGGTGGCCGTCGAGGAGTCGATCCCCATCGACGACACGCCCGAACTCTCCCGACACCCGTGTCTCACCGTCGCCGGCGTGACCCTGGTTGCTGGTGCCTTCCTCGTCGTCGCGGGTAGTGTTCTGCTGGCGTCCGGGCCGGCCCGTGCTGCAGGAGTCGGATCCGGTGTCGCGCTGGGCGCGCTCGCGACGTACGGAACCTGGTTCGCGCCGTCGACGGTCGAGGCGTATCGCCGCAGGACGGCCGTCGGCTCGGTGCCAGAAGTGGTGGCCTACGCCGTGCTCCAGGCGCGGCTGACGCCATCGCTCGAACGGGCCGCTCGCTTCGCCGGGGAACAGTCGGGCGGGCTGCTCGGCCACGACCTCGCCACCGTGGGGAGTGGCGACGTCACCGGGCAGGCCGGATGGGAATCTTTCGCCGCCGAGTGGTCCGCGTACGACGAGTCGCTCCCGCGGTCGGTCGCTTTGCTCACCGCGGGGATCGACTCGGCACAACCGGCCCGTGATGCACTGCTCGACCGCGCCCTCGATACCGCCCTTTCGGGGTCCCGAGAACGAGTGGCGACTTTCGCGGCGTCGATCAGGGCTCCGGCGACGGGAATCTACGCTTTCGGTGTGCTCTTGCCGCTCGCGATGGTGGGGCTGCTCCCCGTGGCCTCGAGTGCGGGGGCCGGCGTCTCGCCCGCCGCCATCGCCGTACTGTACGATGGGGTCATCCCGATCGGTCTCCTGGCGGCGAGTGGTTGGCTCGCCGCTCGTCGGCCCGCCGTCTCACGCCCGCCCACCGGTATCGACAGTCTCGCGTCTTCACGATCCGCGACCCACACGATTCTTCTCGCCGCCGGGGCGGGCGTCACGGCAGGCGTCCTCGCGACCCTCGTGCTACCGGCCTGGACGATCTGGATCGTGGCGCCCGGAATCGCCGTCGGCACGGCGGCGATCTACTGGTTCGACCCGATCCGGAACCGCCGACGGCGGGTGGAATCCATCGAGTCCGGGATCCCCGATGCCGTTTCGCTCGTCGGGCACCGACTGGCGGCTGGCGACCCACTGGAGTCCGCAATCGCCGTCGTCGGGGAGCGGATGACCGGCGAGACGGCCAGCGTGTTCCGCGATGGGACGCGCATACATCGACGGCTCCGGGTGACTGTTCCCGAGGCGTTTACCGGGTCTGGCGGCGCTCTCTCCGCGTTCGAGAGTCGACGAACGGAGACGGCCGTCGCGCTGCTCGCCGCCGCAGCACGGAACGGCACGGCGGGTGGCGAGACCCTCGTCGACATCGCCGGCTACCTCCGCGATCTGGACGACGTCGAACGGGACGCGCGTCGTGAACTGTCGCGGACGACGGACACCTTGCGACAGACCGCGCTGGTGTTCGGTCCCGCCATCGCCGGCGTCACCGTCGCGCTCGCGACCGGCATGGGCTCGCTCGGCGAGCACGGCCAGGCCGTCCCGGTTCCCGCGCTGGGTGTCGCCGTCGGTGGGTACGTCCTGGCGCTCGCCGTCGTCCTCCCGGCGCTCTCCGTGGTTCTCGAACGGGGGTTCGATGGGGCGATCGTCGGCCACCGGGTCGGCATCGCGCTCCTCACCGCCAGCACCGTCTATCCCATCACGTTCCTCGCGGCCCGCAGCGTGGTACAGGTTTAAACCACAGGACCGGGCCACCCCGTCCCATGAACGCGACTCCCGCCGACGTACCGTTCGTCTGGATCGCCCTGCTCGTCGTCAGCGCGAGCGTCCTCGGTGTCGTCCTCTCGGTACCGACCGCACCGCCACCAGACGCCGACCGGGTGGCGGCCGCCATCGACGAGGTCGCGGCCACCGACCACGCCGCTGAGACGGTGATACCGATCGATGCGACGGCGGTCAGGATCGAACCGACGTCGATCGCCCTTCGAGATTCGGGCGGGTCGGCCCACGCGTCGCTGTACTTCGGGCCGGTCGTACCGGCGCAGCCCGGCAGTGACCTCGCGGCGGTGGCACGGGGGACGCGGCCCGATGCCCTGTATGCCACCCCGGCGGCGTTCGAAGCCGCTCTCGACCGAGCACACACCCGAGAGCACACCTGGCGAACGGCTGGCGACGAACTCCGAGTTCGTCGGGTCCAGTTCGGGGAGGTCGACGGTGTCATCGTCGGGTAGCAGGGCCCAGGTCGAACCGCTCCCCGCGCTCGTCGCGGTGAGCGCGTTCGTCGCCGCACTGGGGGTCTACGCGGTCGCGTTCCACGACGTGCCCACCGATACCGACCGGGACGTCGCGACGCAGGCGCTCGCGGCGGTGGTGGAGTCCGCGTCGACCGCCGGCGTTCTCAACCCGGCGGCGGTTCCAGACGACGGCCCGGGTGGCCACGAGATGGCGGTCGTCGTCCGGGCCGACGGCAGCGAGTGGAACACGGGCCCCGAACCCCCGGCCGATGCCAGATCGGCGACGAGACAGGTCCTCGTCGGCACCGATCGCGGTGAGCAGGTGGGGCGCATCAGGGTCTGGGTGTGGCGATGAACCGGGGTATCAGTACGGTCCTCGACGTGGGATTCGCCATCGTCCTGGTGGGCGCGAGCGTCGCGGTCCTCGCCGGCGTCCCCGCGACGGGCGTCGACCAGCAACCCGCCGTCCACGCGAGCGGTGGTGTCGCCGTTGCCGGCAGCACCATGACGGTGGAGTACGAGCGAGAAGACGATCGATCGGCAGTCGTCACACGGACCGTCGCGGGCCACGTTCGCGATGCGGCCATCGCACGGGACCAGGGCGTCGGGGAGCCGTACGTCAGTGCCGTCGAGGCGGACGTCGCCGATCGCATCGCGGAGACGGGGACGCGCACGCAAATCGTCGGCGCGTGCGTCGAGGACGGTCGTGCGTCGACGATGGGGCCTGAGACGAGACATGAGAGCGCAGACGCGGGACAGGACGCCGGGACCGTCGTCGCTGGTCCCGCGCCACCGACCGGGGCACCGGTCGACGCGACGGTGTATCGCTGGAACGAGTCCGCAGTCCCGACTTCGACGGCGTGCCAGCCGGTCGTCGTCGTCCGGAGCTGGTCGCCGTGACCTTCGTCGCTGACGAGCGAGGCCGCGTGCCGTTCGCGCTCGTCGCGGCGCTGTTGCTCGTGAGCAGTCTGACGTACACGAGCGGCCTCGTCCACGAGGAACCCGCGGAACCGGTCTCCCCCCGACTGGTCGAGGAGGCGACCGCCGAGGCTCGCATCCAGCTCGGGAGCGTGGCACAGACGGCCGATCGGAACGCGGCGGCCGAACCCGTGACGACCGTGGCGACGACCCGACTCGGCCGGCTACTCGCCGACGACCCGTTCGAACGCTCCCTCGAACTCCGTATCGCCGTACTGGCTCGCCAGGACGTCGTCGCGAATCGCACAACCGACGGGTCCACCGTCGATGTCACGGTTCCACCGATCACGGACGAAGCTGACGCCCGCCGCGCGCTCGGGGAAGTATCGACGACTCACCTCACCGACGACAGATACCGCGTTCGTCTGGAGAACGTCTCCGTGACGGTCCACCGAGATGGGCGTGTCGTGGACGACGACACCATCGCCCTCGAGACGACGGTCGCGCTCCCCTCGATGGCCGTTCACCAGCGTGCACGGACCTTCGAGCGCCGACTGTCGGCGGGGGTCACTGAAGCAGGCCTCGAGCGAGGACTCACCACCCGTCTGTTCGCACTGGCCTGGGTTCGTGGCTACGCGCAGTACGGCGGCGCACCGATATCGAACGTCGTGGCGAACCGGCACGTCGGCGTCCTCACGAACGACGCCCTCGTCGACCAGCAGGTGGCCACCTTCGGCCGGGCCGACCCCGACAGCCGGCGCGGCGTGGCCCGGGCGGGTGCGGACGTCGCCGTCGCCGACGGGGTCGGCGGGATGGAGAGTCTCATCTCCGCCGAGATGGGGCCCGACGACGAGGCGGCCAAACCCGAGGGTGCCGCGTCACTCGGGGCCATCGATACGCCGTCGGTCATGGACGATTCCCACGAGTATGACGTGGGCCGCGGTGCGGACGAGGCGTTCGTGGACTTCGTCGATGGAAGCGGGCTGGACGACGCGCTCTCGGCGGCGTATCGGGCTCGGATCCGCCCGGCGGCCACGGCTCGACAGACCGACTATTCGGTACGCCACGGCGGCAGTCGACCGGCGAACGGGACGCCTCAGTTCTCGTACACGACGACCGACAGAACGGTCAGCGGAGACGACCGGACGGCCGGTCGGGGATCGACGGTGCTCCGATACGATCGGACGGTCACGGTCACAGAGACGGAGTACACCTACTGGATGGTCAACCGGTCGGTCGTCGCCACGACGAGTACCGAACGGGAGCGCACCTACGACGTCTCCATCGACGTCCGCTGTCGCTACGACGCTCCCGACGCTCCGGGCGGTCGCGTGACCCGCGAGTGCCCATTCGGGGGGACGGCACGGGCCGACCTCGAAGGCGAGGCGGCCAGCGCCATAGCGGGCCGGTTCGGCGGCGTGGATTCGATTGCCGAAGACGCCGTCCGTGGCGACCCGTCGTACCGGTGGCGGGCGGTTTCCGTGGATCCGCCGCGACGGGCCCGTGAGCGAGCGTACGCTTCGACCGCCGACCTGCGAGACGACCTTCGGGACGTCGACGTCGCGGTCGAACCAGCATCGATGGCGTCGACGGCGAATCCGGCGTCTCGGCTGTCCGAGACCGTCCATCGGCGCCACGACCGGCTGGTGGCAGCCCCCCGATCCTATCGCTCGGCCGCCGCGGTGGCGGAGTTCGTCGCCAGAGAGCGGTACCTCGACGCGATGGAGGCCGACCTCGACGACCACTCGTCGACGTTCGCCGGGATGCAGGACGCGCTGGGGGACGTGATGGCCGACCACGCGGTCCCGAGTGAGCCACCTGCGGGAGAACCCGACACGCTCTCTCCCATCGCCTCGTCCGTCGAGGCCGAACCACGGTACCTGTCGCTCGAGGCCCAACGGGGGTCGCCCAACCTCGCCGCCAGGAACGTCAACGTGTTCACGGTTCCCTACGGGGACGTCGCGGACTCGGTCTCGGGAGTCGTCGGCGGGGACGAGGAGTCGACGTCGCTCTCGACGGCGACCAGCACCCTCGTGGCCACGAACCGCGCGCTCGCCGAGGAGCCCGATCCGCAGTTGCGTGCCGAACGGGACGGACTGCGCGAAGCGATCCGTCAGTCGCTCGACGCCGTCCGCGAGGAACAGCGACGGGCGCTTCGGGAGGGCGCTGGACTATCACGGACCGAGGCGACCAGGGCTCTCGATGCTGGATACGACCGCTACGGTTCGACCGCGGCGCGGGCCACCGCGATCGTCGAGGGGACGATCTCGGGCGACGTCGCGGCGTCGCTTCCCGACTCGCTGTCGGCGAGCGAGCGTGACCGTGCCCAGGTGGCACTGCGGGTGGCGACGACCGAGGCGCGAGACGCAGCGTCGGTCAGCGTCGACGAATCTACCGTCTCCGCCGCGACCGATCGATTGCGCCCCCACGTCCGCGAGGGCGTCGACCAGGCGGTTCGGGTGGGGACCCATCGTGCGGTGTCGCTGGGGAAACGGCGGGCGATGCGCTCGGCCGCGGCCGAGATCCCTGCTGGACTCCCGCTGACGCCCGTTCCGGGCCAGTGGTACGCGACGGCGAACGTCTGGGTGGTCTCTGTCGAGGGCGGTTACGACCGATTCACCGTCGAGACGCCGCGGACGACGCCGATTCACGGCGACGACGGGACGGTGTCGTACGTCCGCGAATCGGCGGCCGTGACACTCGACGTCGACGGCGACGGTATCGAGGAGACTATCGGCCGGAACGAACCGATCGACCTCTCCGCCGACACCGGGGTCGTCGTGGTGGTCCCGCCAGGTCCCGCCGGTGTGGGTGATACGAACGGGGTCGCCGACGAACGGTCCCCCGGCTGGTGAGACCGGGAGCAACATCCCCAATACCCCTGCCAGCGTATGGGCGGGCATGCTCCTGGATCCGATCGACGCTCCTGCGGAAACGACGGCCGAGGACCTTCATCTCGCGTACCTCGAGGAACTCGCCGCGGTCGTCTCGGACGTGGGCGTCGACGAAGCGGCGGACCGGACGGGGATTCCAGCAGATACGCTCGCGGCGCTCGTCGCCGGTGAGCAGCCCCAACTCGTGCTGGACGACGCCGCGGCGATACTGGCGCTGACCGACGACTGGCCGGACGCGGACGTGGTGATGCTCGAGATCCGCGACTCGATCATGCTAGGGATGAGTTCGGCGGTCCTCGACGTCGACGCACTCGAGCGAGCACTCGACGACGGGCTGGACGCGAAGACGATCCAGCAGATGATAGAGGGACGCCGGCCGTTACCACTCGCGACCTACGCGGCCATCGCGTTGACCATTCGCCGTGAGAACGACTACGCCTAGAGCTGTTTGTACTCGGCTCCACAGTCCGGACACCGACGCACGGCGTAGATCTCGTCCGGGTCGTCCTCGCGGTTGAGTTGCGTTCCGCACGCGGAACACACCAGTCTATCGTAGGTATCCCGTTCCAGTTTGCCGGCCCGGAGGCCCTTGCGTACGGATTCCATACCGACAGTGTGTTCCGGGGTGGCAAAAATACCGTGGTCATTGCCACCAGTTCGGACACCGCTGTGGAACCGCAACGTTTGAGCGATCCAGGTCGGTACCTCGCGACGTGAGCATGCGAGTGGTGGCCGACGGGGAGACCGCGCGGATCCACGTCTTCGGATCGCTGTGCCTGCTCGTCTTCCTCGTGAACTTCGGCCGCATCGTGTTCGCGCCGCTGCTGGACCCCTTCATGGGCACGTTCGGGGTCGGCGAGGCGACCGTCGGACTGGTGGCCACGCTGGCCTGGCTGGGCAGTGCGGTCCCTCGTCTGCCGACGGGCTATCTCCTCCTGTATCTCGACCGCCACCGGGTGGTGTTACTGACCGGCCTGCTCCTCGCGGCGTCCTCGGCGTTCACCGCGACCGCGGAGTCCATCCTTCACGTGGGCGTCGGGGCGTTCGTCATGGGGAGTTCGAGTGGTGCGTACTTCGTCGCCGCCAACCCGCTCGTCAGCGAGCTGTTCCCGGACCGGGTCGGGCGAGTGATCGGGATTCACGGCACCGCATCGCAACTTGCTGCGGTGGTCGCACCGCTGTCCATCGGTCTGGTCATCGCGGTGTCCACCTGGCGGATGGTCTTCTGGGCGTTGAGCATCGTCGCGCTCGTCGGGACCGCCGGGCTGTACGTCGCGGCGAGGCGTGCCACCCTCCCGACGGTGCAGTCGGGCGAGCGCCGGTTGCTCCAGTCGGTCAGGAACCAGTGGCCCATCGTCCTCACGGGGGTCGCCATCATCGGCGCGACCGGCTTCGTCTGGAACGGGTTCTTCAACTTCTACGTGAGCTATCTGACTGCGACCAAGGGCATCGGGCTGGGAACCGCCCAGACGCTGTTGACCGTGGTGTTCGCCGCGGGCGTCCCCGCGTTCTGGTACACCGGCCGACTCGCCGACCGCGTGAACCACGTGACGCTGATGCTCGCTATCCTGATCGCTTTTCTGAGCACCCTCCTCGTTCTGACGGCCGTCCAGTCCTTTTTCGCTGTCGTCGCGGTGTCCATCGTGCTTGGGTACGTCGTCCACAGTCTCTTCCCAGCGCTCGACACCTACCTCCTCGACAACCTCCCGGACACCGACCGAGCGAGCGCCTACGCCGCGTACAGTGCGTCGATGATGCTCATCCAGGCGGGAGCGAGCGTGGTGGTCGGGTGGCTGGTCGAGAACGGCTTCGCGTACGACACCGTGTATCGGTCCTTCGCCGTCGGACTGTTCGTCATCTTCGTCGTCCTCGTGTGGCTGCGCCGGGCGGACCGGCTCCCGGAAGCGGCCAGGACCTGACCTGTGGCCCACTCGGCCCCGTGGCGGTTCACCGCCGGAAGGTAAATCCTCCTGGCGGTCGGGTATCAGGACATGGAGTACACGCAGGAACGGGTCGCCACCCTGCACGATTTCGGCGACGCGGACCCGGCGTTCGCGCCCCAGCGGGCGGCCCTCGTCGTCCCGATGACCGACCGGGACGCCGGCAGCCTCACCGCGGACCGCCTCTTCTCCTCGCTCGAGGACCTCGGGCTCGCGTCGGTCATCGCGCCAATCCGGGCTCCCGAAACGCGCGTCCCGTCCATCGTCGAGTGGGTGGAGTCGTTCGCGGTGGATATCCAACCGATCTGGTGTAACGGCCCCGCACTCGAAACGCTGCTGGCAGACCACGGCCTCGATGGCGTCGCGGGGAAGGGCCGCGACGTCTGGGTGGGCATGGGACTGACTGGCGGGATGGATCACGTCGTCTTTCACGACGCGGACGTCAAGAGCTACGAGCCCCGGGACATCCGGAAACTCCTCTCGCCGCTCGAGGGGGACGCCGCGTTCACGAAGGCGTATTACGCCAGGATCGAGGACGGCAACCTGTACGGACGGCTGTTCAGACTCCTCTACGAACCGCTGATCGCGACTCTCGAACGTGCACGTCCGGCACCGATCCTCGACTACCTCGGTGCGTTCAGGTACGCCCTGGCCGGGGAATTCGCGATGACGACCGACGTCGCCCACTCGATGCGGGTGCCGCGTCGATGGGGACTGGAGGTCGGGACGCTGGGCGAGGCCTACCGGACGGTCGGCTTCGAGGGCACTGCCCAGGTCGATCTCGGGCGCTACGAACACGGCCACCGGGCGGTGTCGGGTCCAGAGGGGCTCTCGACGATGGCGGAGGGCGTGGCGGAGACGATGTTCAGAGTCCTGGAGGACCAGGGGGTCGAACCGGCGTACGGGGAACTGGTCGCGTCCTTCGAACGAGCGGGCCTGCAGTTCGTCCGCCAGTACAGCGCCGACGCCCGATTCAACGACTTCCAGTACGACGAGGAGGCCGAGCGTAAACAGGTCGAGGCGTACGCGCAGGCGATAGCGCCGCCCGGACCGGACGACCGGTTGCCGGCCTGGTCGACGACCGACCTGGACCCGACGACGCTTCTCGAAGTCGTCCGCTCCGACCTGAATCGGGCACAGTGAAGTCTCTTGACGAAGAGTGCACTCGTATGCACATCGACGCCGACGAATTGGCCGGCATCGTCGATCTGTTCGGGCTCCTTTCCCGGTCGGCGCTCCTGGACGCCGTCCGCGAACTGGCCTTTCGCCGCGACGTCCCCTTCGACGCCGCGGAGACCGAGGCGGCCATCGACGACGCCGTGGCCTCGTTCGTCCTGGTTCAGTTCGAATACCAGGGCGAATCGGTCCTCGTTCCCGGACCGACGGCGTTCCCGATGCTCCCCGAGGGGGCCGAGGACCTTCCACACATCCTGGACGCCGAACGTCGCGACGTCGACCGGTCGGTTCTCGCCGACCCGATCCGCGACCGACTCACGCAGGCTGCCGCGCAGGTGCAAGACTCCGAGCGGGCCCACGAACTGCTCGACGTGACCTACGATGCGGAGGCCTGGACAGACGTCGATCTGGCGGCCGTCCGTGAACGGCTAGAACGGGTTGCCGAAGCGGGCCCCGGGTGAGTTAAGGCCTTCCACCGGCTGGAATGGAACATGGACCTGGGTCGGGTGGCCGAACACACACCCCGGATCATCGAGGACGAGGACCGCGACGCGGCGGTACTCGTCCCCGTCATCCGGCGGCCCGACGGCCATTACCTGCTGTTCATCAAGCGTGGCGATCACCTCGGGGAACACCCCGGACAGATGGGGTTTCCGGGTGGTGGCCACGAACCGAGCGACGACGATCTCAGCGAGACCGCCGTCCGTGAGGCGGGCGAGGAGGTGGGACTCCAGCGGGACGAGATAGCGTTCGTCGGCCGACTCGACGATACCAGGACGACGTCTCGATACGCGGTGACTCCATACGTGGCCCGGATCCCGGACCGCACCTATCGACCCGACGAGCGAGAGGTCTCCGAGGTCGCCATTCTGCCTATCGATGCGCTGACCGACCCCGCGAACTACGAGGTCGAACGGCGCGAACATCCCCGCTATGGCGAGGTGTTCGTTCACTTCTTCAGGGTAGACGGCTACACCGTCTGGGGGGCCACTGGGCGGATGCTCGTCCAGTTCCTCGAACTCGCGACGGACTGGCGGCCACCCAGCGGCGTCGAACACGTCGTCGATCCGGAGGCCGACCTCCGGACCGGCGGTCCGTGACGTGAACGGTACACTTATACCCGTGGCCAGGATACGACTGGATCACATGGTCGCAACGACGATGGATCGAGTTCCGGCACGGCACTGATTCTCTCACTACGGCGGTAGTACACGGACTCGGCGGTGATGGTCGATGTTGAGTAGCCGAGAGGCCATCGGCCAGACCTGCGCGGAGACCGGTACGAGAACGCTCGTCGAGGAAACCTGTCTCGACGGGGTCGCCCTCAAACCGACGGAGGTCGACATCGATAGCGCCCACGAGGTCCCGCTGGGGACGTTCACTGTGGACTACGAGGGACACGAGCACGTCCCCGACGTGGCGACGCTCGAGCGACTGGCGGCAGACCGGGAGGTCCGCGTAACGGTCCCCGTCCGCGCCGACGGGTTCGACCCGCTCGGTGATTCGAGCGCCTTCGAGGCGCTGCCAGAGACGGTCGAGATCGTCTTCGTCGCCGGGAATCCCGCCTACCTCGAGGAGCACGAGCAGCAACGAGCGGTCGCCCCACGACTCGGCGCGGCCGTCGAACGGGTCTCGAACGCCTGGGTCGGCACGGAGGGTATCGAACGTCTCGCGCTCGCCACCGGGGCGACGCAGTTCGAACTCCTCTCGCGGACCACCGAGCGGACCGTCCACGCGCTCCGGTCGGCTGGCTTCGGTGGCGACGTCGCGGTGTACGCGCCGACCGTGTTGTCCGACGACGAGGACGCGATCCTCGACGCCGTCGGCGCGTACGTCTCGCGTCGGAAACCCGTCGCCCGGGCGCTGCCCGACGACGCACCCACCGACAGCACCGCGACGGGACGGGCTCGCTCGGTGCTTCTGGACGCAGCGACGGACTACGCGCTCGTCGGTTCGCGAGAGCGCGTTCACGCGCACGTCGAATCGCTGCGAGAAGCCGGCGTCGACACCGTCGTCGGCTACCCCGCACGGGGCCTCGACGAGTTCGTCGGCTGATTCAGGCGTCGCTGTCGTCGACGTCGTCCTCGCCGGCTTTCGGCAATCGGACGTGGAGTGTCCCGTCCTCCTTGAGCGTCGCCTGCGTTCGCTCCAGGTCGACGATAGCGTCCTCGGGAAGATCTGCGCGTCCTTCCAGTGCGAGCCCGCGGCCCGGGAATCGCATCTCGTAGCCCTCGTGGAAGGTCCTGAATCGATCGACGCGGACCTCGATTCCACCGGCCTCGTACCATACCTGGACGTCGGTGATCGTGGCACCCGGGGCGTCGAAGATGACGAGGTAGGCCTCCGGGTTCTCGAGGAGGTCCGAGCGCAGCGGCGTTGCTTCGTGGAAGCGCGACGCGACCTGGCCGACGGTGTCGACGACGGCGTCCCCGATGCGTTTGACGGGACGGGTGAGGGGCACGTTACTGGTCATGGGGTACCTCCTGACGGCGCTCCGTCGGAAACGACGTCGCCGTCGGTGGTATGGGAAATCGTTGGCTCGCCACGGGCTTAAGCCCGGGGGCCGGGGAACGCCCGGCTTATATCCATCCGTGCCCAAACCCGCCCGATGACTGATCCCGGTGACCTCGCGGTGACGCTCGTCGACGGGTACGTCGACGAGCCGGCACACTTCGGCGTCCCGCCATACGTGTCGACGTATCCACGGTACGTCGCGGGTGCGCTCGTGGACGTCGGCGTGCCCCCGGCGAACGTCACCTACCACACCATCGACGCCCTCCGCGAGGAGCGGGGGCGGTGGGCCGACGTCGACGACGCGGATCTGCTCGTCTACCTCGGGGGGATGACGGTTCCGGGACGGTACGTCGGCGGCACGCCCGCCGAACCGGAGGAGGTCCGCGAGATCGCGTGGACCGCCTCGGGCACGACCGTAATGGGTGGCCCCATCAGGTTCGGCGTTGGCGAGGAGAACGCGGGTGCCATCGAGACCGAACGCGACGACCTCGACTTCGACTACGTCGCAGGTGGGGACGTCGAGGCTGCCATCCACGATCTCGTCGCAAACGGACTCGAGGGATTCAACCGCCGGTATCGAACCGTCGAGGAGGGATCGCGTTGGGCGCGCAAGGGTGCGTTCGTCGTCGAACAGCACCCCAACTTCCCCGAGTACCTCATCGCCGAACTCGAGACGTCCAGGGGGTGTGCCTACCGCTGTTCGTTCTGTACGGAACCGATGTACGGTGATCCGACGTTTCGGTCGCCCGATTCGGTAGTGAGTGAGGTTGCCGCCCTGTACGACCGCGGGGTTCGTCACTTCCGCATCGGTAGGCAGGCTGACATTTTGGCCTACGGCGGCGACGGCGAGGCTCCGAACCCAGACGCGCTCCGCGACCTGTACACGGGCATTCGCGAGGTGGCGCCGGAGCTGGGGACGCTGCACCTCGACAACATGAACCCGGTGACGATTACGGAGTATCCCGAGGCCTCCCGGGAGGCCATCGGGATCATCGCCACCTACAACACGCCCGGCGACACGGCAGCCTTCGGGGTCGAGAGCGCGGACCCCGTCGTGCAGGCCGAGAACAACCTCCTCGTTACCGCCGACGAGGCGCTCGAGGCGATCCGCATCGTCAACGAGGTCGGCGGATGGCGACCGGGCGAGGAGCCTGCCGACGCACCGACGACTGGCCCGGATGCGAGTCGACGACTTCCCAAGTTGCTCCCCGGTATCAATTTAGTCCACGGGCTCGCGGGCGAGCGCGAGGAGACCTTCGAGCACAACCGCCGGTTCCTGGAGCGGATCCTCGAGGCGGACCTGCTGGTCAGGCGGATCAACATCAGACAGGTGATGGCCTTCGAGGGGACGGAGATGGCCGAGACGGGCGCCCAACTCGCCGCCGACCACAAGGGGCAGTTCAAACAGTACAAGCGGGCCGTCCGCGAGGAGATCGACAACCCGATGCTGCAGCGGGTGGCCCCTGTGGGAACGATCCTCGAAGACGTCCACCTCGAGTACCACGACTCGGGGACGACGTTCGGGCGCCAGCTGGGCACCTACCCGTTGCTGGTCGGCATCCCGGGCGAGCGGGACCTCGGCCGCGTCATCGACGTCGCGATAACCGACCACGGCTACCGCTCCGTCTCCGGGGTCCCCTATCCGCTGTCCGTCGAGACGGCCACCATGGACGAACTGACGGCCATCCCCGGCATCGGCAGCGGGACGGCTGGAGACGTGATCGTGGGTCGGCCCTACGACTCGCTATCGGCGGTCCCAGGCGCCGATGCACTCGCTCCCTTCGTGGCCGACTGAGGGTCACACCGAAACCCGGACCGGGAGTGCCCGCGTTTCAGGCGAACTCTTCCTCGACGATCTCGCCGACCGCGAAGTTCGATTTGACTTCCGTGATCTCGACTTTGACCCGCTCGCCCACGTCGGCGTCCGGGACGATGATGACGTAGCCCCGCTCGACGCGGGCGATGCCGTCGCCCTGCTTGCCGATGTCCTCGATCTCGACGTATCGGAGTTCGCCCTGTTCGACCGGTGGCTGGGGTTCCGACGGCGGAATGGTCTCCTCGTCGGGCGTGGACTCGGTCTGTGCCTCGTCCGCCCTGTCGATGAGCGCGACGCGGTAGACGTCCCCGGGAGTGACGATCCCGTTCTCGACCTCGCGGCGTGGGATCTCGACGACGTACTCGTCGTCGGTCAGGGTCACTTCGGCATTGAACAGACAGAGGAGGTTCTCGGAGATCTCCATAGTTCTGGATAGACCCGACGGTGTCACCCGCCTTAGTAGTTGTCACCGTGGCCCGCGATCGGGGTCCCGTCGGCTCGTTTCGCCCCTTCGGAGTCGTGGACCACGGTTCCGACGTCGTCGACGGATTCGTAACCGTCGCGAACGGCGATCGCCTCCCGGAGTTCGACGATGGTCCGTCGCTTGAGGGTCTCGGCGAGGGCGCGGGCGTCCGCATGCGTGATCTTCCCCCCGACGCCCTCGCATTCGTGCACCTGGAGCGCCCCGACCTGTTCGACGACGGCGCCAGGTGCGTCGACGCCGTCGCCGATGTCGAGGCTGAACGGATAGGTTTGACAGATGAGCGGTCGTTCGGAATGGACGGTGCACGCCCCGCGTCCGTCGGCCTCCTCGTAGAACACGCAGTCCCCGCAATCGTCGACCTGGAGGGCCCACTCGAAGGTCTCACCCTGGCCATCGGCGTCGAGTCCGTACGGCAGCGGCCGGGCCACGGCCGACCATTCGCGATCGGTGGCCACCTGGAGCGTGCGGATCTCGTCGGGAAAGACCGTCGCCGTGTGAGCCTGCTCGTCATCGGCGGTACAGCACTCGCCACACCGGGTACATTCGAACCCGACCGACTCGATGGACGCGGCGATGGCGTCGACGTCGACCTCGCGGGCGGCCACGAGTTCCGCCTCCAGGCTCATCATGTGTTCTCCAGGGGTGCGGAGCGGAAAAGCCGCCCGCTCGCCGTCGTGACTGATGGATGGCTGGACGGAAGCGAAAAGAAGGGGTGTCGAGTCAGACGTCGAGGTAGTAGACCTGCTTGCGCGCGTCGCGGAAGCTGTACCGGGATTCGACGAGGTCCGCGTCGTCGAGACGGTTGAGCGCGTATCGGACCGTCCGATCGGGGAGGAGACTCTCTTTGGCCAGTTGCCCCTGGGAGAGAGGGTGGTCGCTCTCGAGGACCTTCGCGACCAACTTCGCACTCGGCGGGAGTTCGCGGAGGCGCTCGCGGAACTCTTCGTTCGACTGGATCGGCGATTGCCCTTGCGTGGCGGTCGTGCTCATGGCTTTCATTCCCAAACCGGGGTACGTAAAGGTTAGCTATACCCCTGACTAAATCCCTAATAGGATATTAGGACGTTGTACAGACAATATCTGACGCTTGGCGATACACCTGCCGAGGGGAACGGCCTCGCCGTAGCCGGTTTGTCGGATCGGTTATCCGAGGAGGTATCGAAGCCAGGGACGGCGTTTGACGGCGGGATGGGACTCGAAGTAGGCATCGAGGCCGACGATGCGCCCCGCGCCGAAGGTCCACAGGGCGAACAGGACGAAGATGTAGACGACGTGCTGGTCGACGAGGAAGGCGTTCCCGAGCGGTAGACTGGCCGCCCAGAGGAGACTCAGGATGGCCACGCCGATGGCTGCACTCAGCCGGACCGCCACACCGAATATGAGCGCCGCGCCGACGACGACGAGTCCCCAGACGAGGAGCGGGTCGAGGAGCCAGGCGAGGGACTCACCGAGGAAGGCGAAGACCCCGGATAACGGGTTCGCCGGCGAGACGGTACCGAAGAGTCCTGCCGTCGACCAGGTCGGGTTGGAGAGACGCCACATTCCCGTGTCGAAGAGGACCCAGCCGACGGACAGGCGCATCGCGACCAGCGCGTATCCGGCCAGCGTCGGCGAATACGGCACCTGCGATTCGTAACCGAGGATGCTCGTTCGGACGGTTTCTCGAGGCATGGGCGGGGGGTATGCTCTCGCGTACGAAATCACCCGCCTTGAACCGTCCACCCGGTTGTCGAAATCTGAGAACCACCGGGACGTCGCCAGCTGGGGGATATCGCTCGCCGATCTATCTGCGCCCTTCCAGTACGGTTTTATTCCCGGCTGTGAGTATATGTTGACAGAGACGTGAAGGGCCAGGAGTGGTATCAGGAAGACGAGGTGGCCGAGGCGTACGAGGAGAAGCGCTTCTCCCGGGGCGGCCGGCTCATCGACCGACGCGAGAAGCAGGCCGTCCTCGACGCGCTCGAACCGGTCGAGGATCGAACCGTGCTCGAGATCGCCTGTGGGACCGGCAGGTTCACCGTGATGTTGGCCGAGCGGGGCGCCGATATCGTCGGCCTGGATATCTCCGGACCGATGCTGCAGCAGGGCCGCGAGAAGGCCAAGAATGCAGGCGTCATCGACCATCTCGAGTTCATGCGCGGCGATGCGGGCCGACTGCCGTTCCCCGACGACCACTTCGACGTGGTCTTCGCCATGCGATTTTTCCACCTCGCCGATACCCCGGCGGCGTTCCTGACCGAGATGGCCAGGGTCTCCAGGAACCAGGTGTTTTTCGACACCTTCAACGCCTTCTCGACGCGGAGTGCCTACAACTGGATGCTTCCGATGGGGTCCCGGCTGTACGAGGACGACGAGGTGTCCAACCTGATCGACGAGGCGGGCCTGACACTCGAGGAATCGGCACACGACTTCGTGTTGCCGTACGGTCTCTACCGAAAGATCCCGGACTGGCTCGCCGATCCGCTCCGCGAGGTGGACACCTCGGTGATGGACCGGGACGTCGGACAGCGGTTCGCGTCGGTCTCGTACTGGAATACGTCGATCGACGGGTGACCGACCCGACCCGAGCGGTTTTTACCGTCCCGGTTGCTTGTCGCGACCATGCACCTGTCCGTGGTGGTGCCCACACTCAACGCCCGTGATCGGCTCGCTGCGTCGCTCGACGCGCTGGCCGAACACGCTCCCGACGCCGAGATCGTCGTGGTCAACGGTCCGTCGTCTGACGGGACGTCGGGGATGGTGCGGGACCACCCGGCCCCCGATGCGCTGCTGGAACTCTCCGAGCGGAACCTCAATAGCGCCCGGAATGCCGGTATCGCCGCCACCGCTGGAGACGTCGTCGCGTTCGTCAGCCAGGACTCACAGATCGAATCGGGATGGGTCGACACCGTGGCTACCGCGATGGAGTCCGGGGCCGACGTCGTTACGGGGCCGGTCCACCGCCGTGTCAACGGCGGCGTCACCACCGAGTCCCCCGAGACACGCTCGATGGGATCGCGGTCGGTCCAGTACTTCGACGGGGGCAACGTGGCGTTCACCCGGCCCACCATCGAGATACTGGATGGCTTCGACCAGTACCTGCACACCGGGGCCGCCCGTGATGCCGCCCATCGGCTCGCCGGGATGGACGTCGCGGTGGAGTGGGACGCCGAGATGGTCGTCATGCGGGCGGAGACCGACGACGTCCGCCATCGCATCGGCGAGGACGATATGCCGACGGTCCTCGGCCTGAAGTATCGATCGCTGGGATATCGCCTCGGCAAGAACTACGGGTTGAGTGGGCCGTCCCTGGCGAGCGCGTTCCGCCATCCACTTCTCGAGGCGCTCGAAGAGGGGTGGAACGTCGTCCGCGGCGAGACCAAGCCCTCCCAGTGGCTCGCGTCCGGCCGATCGGTGGTGACGAACCTGGCGATGGGGGCCCAGGACGGGCTCGCGGCCCGGTTGAAGGATCGCTCACCGACACGGAATCCCAACGGCGTCTCGGCGCAATCGAACCGGCCCGTCACGACGTACTCGCTCTGAGGGCGACCAGCCTTGCGCTGACTGTGGCCAGAGTCGCTCCGGCGGCGACCGGTCACCCCTCGGGCCCGAGCCCCGGAATCACTCGTGTCGCGTTCTTCGAGAAGACCCGTTTCATCTGATCCTCTGGGACGTCCAGGGTCAGGATCTCCATCACGCCGACGTTCGGGTGCGTCGACGGCGACCCGCTCCCGAAGAGGACCCTGTCCGGGTGTTCCATGATGGCTTGCTCCAGGAGATCCCGGTAGCGGACGATGCTCGTGTCGAGGTAGAGGCCGTCGTGGTCCTCGAGCAGTGAGATGGCCGCTGCCATCATCTCGCGGTCGAGCGGATAGCCGCCGAAGTGGCCCAGGATGACGGGGATCGGCCGCTGGAGGATGGTCGAGACGACCTCTCGCGGAGGAAACCGTTGTCCCCCGTGGACGACGATGGGGAGTCCCACGTCCTCCAAGACGTCGAGGACGTCTTCGGTCGGCAGTCCGTCGCGGGTCGGGTCGAGTTTGAACCCGTGGAACCGATCGTCGTAGGCGTACTGCTCGATGTCCTCCGGCGACGTCTGCCATTCGTGGCGGGTCGCGGTCAGGTTCCGGATCGGGGCCACGGTCGTCCCCACCTCCAAGGGGCCGTCGATCCGCGCGAAGGCGATGAACGGGCGTTCGACGGCCTGTCTCGCGACCGCGTTGTTGGCGCGAAGGTAGCCCTGCTCGCCCTTCTGTGCCTCCGGAAAGACCACCGAACGGACGATGCCCGCCTGGTGGTCTTCCCGTTCGAGTTCCTCCGCGTCGATGGTCCGCCCCCGGATCGGCCGTCCCGGGCCGGCGTGGAGGCGCGCGTGGACGTCGACCACCCGGAATCCGTGCTCCAGCTCCAGCATTCGTCTGCCAGTGGCGTGGCCTGGTATATCGGTGTGACGGTCACCGGTCCGAAGAAAGGGCGGGGCAACCCGCATCGTGGAGGGCCAACTGGTGTGGTGAAGTACCACATCGAGTCGTGGATGGCCGTATCGAGTCCTGGAGAGCCGTCGTCAGCGGCGTGCCGAGCGAACGAACCGTGGGCGGGCAGTCCGGGTCGGCGAGTGTGGATGGGCCGTGCCGGGCGATGAGCAGGGGCGGACGCGTTTTATTGGGTTAGGGTCGTGGCCGGGAACTCGAGGAGTCGGTCACTACTGTCCGGGCGGGCCATTGCCGTTCCCCTGGCCGTTGTTGGACTTCTTCTCGCCCCTGTCGTCGTTACCGGCGTGGTCGGGCGGGCCGCGACGGTCGTCGTCGCTGGTTTCGTTTCCGTCGTCGGTCTCGGTGTCATTCTGGGTCACGTGGTCCGGCGGGCCAGCACCGTTGCCCTGGCCGGGGGTGGATTCGTTCTCGTCCGTCACGTGGGCTGGCGGACCGGGTTCCTTGTCGGCGGCCGGGTTGTTCTCGTGGACGAATGCGGAGATCTGCTGTCCGAGCGGCCCCTCGTGGTTGTTCTTGATCGCATCGATGAACTTCACCAGGGTCTGTCCGAAGTTGTCCGGGCGGTCGTCGGTCGTCGCGACCATCTCGACCGTCGTGTTCGCGGTCCGGTTGTCGTAATCGGCGACGACCGCCACCGTCACGTTCTCGTCGGGAGCGGGCAGCGACAGGGTCCCGTTGGTCGCGATGTATCCACCGCCGTCGTAGGTGTAGTTGCCGTCGGTGGCTTCGACGCTGACGGTCGCCGTGTCGACGAATTCACCGTCGTCGGTCACTTCGACGGAGAGGCGACCGTCGTCACCCTGCCAGGCGGCGACCTGGAGGCCGAGGTCGGTCAGGGTGGCCTGTGTCTGTGCGGTCAGATCGCCACTCGTGGCGGTCACGGTGACGTCGACGGTCTCCTCGGGGTGGGGAATGTCGACGAGGCCATCGTCGTTCGTCTCGTATTCGCCATTCGTGCCCGAGTAGGACGCGTTCTCGTCGTCGAGCGTGACGTTGACGGTGGCGTTCTCGACCGGGTCGTCGTACTGGGTGACGGAGACAGTCGGTTTCTGTGCCCCGTCTTGCTCGACGGCGACCTCGAGTGACTCGTTCAGCGGAACGAGTGTGACGTTCTCCGAGACGTTCGTTCCGTCGTACTCGGCGATCAACTCGACGTCGACGGTCTCCTCGGGATTGGGAAGGCGCACCTCGCCGTCCTCGTCCGTCACGTAGGACTCGTTGGCGGAGTAGTTACCGTCGGGGTTCACCTGTACCGTCGCGTTCTCGACGGCGGTGTCGTTCTGCGTCACGGTGACGAGCGCCTCGCCGGTATCGGACTGCTGGTCGACGGCGATGGACAGCGAATCCGTTGCTGCCAGCGCTGCCGGAGCGGCCACGGCGGTGACCAACAGCAGGGCGGCGGCGGCGATCGCCAGGGTTCGTGTTCGAGTCGGTTCCATTGCGAGTCAGCCTATCCATCGGCTATCCATAAAGCGGCCAGACGCTGGCACCGCGTTCGCGCGTGTTCGGACGAATTTCGCACACTTAAACCGAGTTTACGGCAGTATATCGGCTGGAAACGGGGTGTCGTGGCGGCGGGGGCTGGATGCGCGTGGCCGCCCCTCGACCCCGCAGACGATCGCGATGATAGCACCTGTCACGATATCTATATATAGAACTGCTATCCTCCTGACGGTCGTATGTCCCAAGCGCAACGAGGCATGGGCAGCCCCATCTTTATCCTCGGGGAAGACGCCCAGCGGACGACCGGACGTGACGCACAGCAGTCGAACATCGCCGCCGGCAAGGCGGTCGCGGAGTCCGTCCGCACCACCCTGGGGCCGCGGGGCATGGACAAGATGCTCGTCGACGCCTCGGGGACGGTGGTCATCACCAACGACGGGGCGACCATCCTGGAGGAGATGGACATCGAGCACCCGGCCGCACAGATGCTCGTCGAGGTCGCGGAGACACAGGAGGACGCGGTCGGTGACGGCACGACGACTGCGTCGGTGCTCGCGGGCCAGTTACTCGTCCGTGCCGAGGAGTTGCTCTCCCAGGACGTGCATCCCACGACGGTTGCGGAGGGCTACGCACGCGCTCGCGACATCGCCCTCGATGCAATCGACGAACTCGTCATCGACGGCGACGTCGACGACGAGACGCTCCAACAGGTCGCCCGGACGAGCATGACCGGCAAGGGAACTGGCCATCTCAGTGCCGAAGCCCTGGCCGAGTACGTCGTCCGCGCTATCCGCGCCGTCGAGGACGAGGAGGGCGTCAACCGCGACGACGTCCGCGTCCACACGCAGGTCGGTGCGTCCTCGGGCGCGACCGAACTCGTCGAGGGCGTCGTGGTCGACGCCGAGGCCATGCGCGACGAGATGTCCCGGCGCGTCGACGACGCGACGGTCGCCGTCCTCGACGCCAAGATCGAACCCCGCGAGACCAGCACGGACGTGGAGTACAACATCACCGACGTCCGGCAACTCGACGAGGCCATCGCCGCCGAGGAAGCCGAACTCGGCGCGTACGCAGACGCGCTGATCGAGGCCGGTATCGACGTCCTCGTCGCGACGAAAGACGTCGACGACCGGGTAGCCGCCCAACTCGTGAGGGCGGGCGTGGTCGCGTTCGAAGACGTCTCCTCGGCCGACGCTCGCGCCATCGCCACGGCGACGGGGAGTTCGATGTTGGGTGACGTCCGCGACATCGATGCCGACGACCTCGGATTCGCCGAGTCGGTCCGCGTCGAGAGCTACGGCGACGACGACCTGGTCTTCGTCGAGGGTGGCGCCGACGCGAAGAGCGTCACGCTGTTCGTCCGCGGTGGCACCGAACACGTCGTCGACGAACTCGAACGCGCCCTGGGTGATGCACTCGACGTGGCCACAGTGACGATCACCGATGGCGGTGTCGTCCCCGGGGCGGGTATGACCGAGATGCGTGTCGCTAACGCCGTCCGCGATGCCGCGGCTGGGGTCGAAGGGCGCGGTCAACTCGCCGTCGAGGCCTTCGCGGACGCGCTCGAGGTCATCCCGCGCACCCTCGCCGAGAACATGGGCATGGACCCGATCGACGCGCTGGTCGACCTCCGCGCGGCGAACGAATCCGGGTCCGCCGGCGTCGTCTCGGAGGGCGAGACCGGTATCATCGCCGATCCGGTCGAACGTGGCATCGTCGACCCCGCGGCGGTCAAGCGCGAAGCCATCGAGTCCGCGACGGAGGCGGCGACGATGATCGTCCGCATCGACGACGTCATCGCCGCGGAGTGACCGGCGTCAGGAACGGTCCAGTACGACCGGATCGCCAACCGCGACCCGGAACGCATCGTCGCCACGCCCCTGGTTGACGGCGAGTTCGACGTTCTCGTGGCTGCCGACCGTGACGAGCCGGTGCCCCGGATCGACCATGGCGTACGTGCGACGGACCGGGGCTCGCTCGCCGTTCACCCGTATCTCTCGACCGAACCAGTCGTCGAGCGCGTCACCGGGAACGTTCGTGATGGCGTTCCCGAAGTCGTCGATGACGAGTACCGCTCCGTGGACGGCCTGGTCGTGCCATTCTGGCGCGGGGAAATCGACCGTTTCGAACTCGCTGGTGACCGAGAACCGGTCGTCCGAGTGCAACAGGCCGGTTCCTTCCTCGTGAATCTCCGCCGCGAGCGGTGCGAACACGTCTCTCCCGTGGAAAGTCGAACTCGCGGGGTCTTCGTAGTCCACGGCGTAGACCTGAACATCGCCCTGAGCGATTCGTCGCGCCGCCGGGAGCAAGAGCCCGTTGTCCGGGCCGACGAGCACGTGGTCGCCAGCGGTGACCGCCAGGACGGCCCGTTCGGTGCCGACACCCGGATCGACCACGGCGAGGTGGACGGCGGGTGGGAACTCCGGCACCACCTCGCGGAGCCAGAAGGCCGCTGCCCGAACGTCCTGGCGGGGCAGGTCGTGGGCCACGTCGACGAGCTGGGCGTCGGTTCGCCGGAGGATCGCCCCCTTCATCGCGGCGGGGTAGGGTGACCCGAAGTCCGAGGCGATGGTGAGCATGGTCACTCCAGCGGGACGTTGTCGGTGTCGCCGACGCGCTGGATGCGCTCGATCCCGTCGATCTCCTCGATGGTGTCGACGACCGGCTGGGGCAACAACGAACGCCACCCATCGTCCGCGGCCATCTTCTTTCGGATCTTCGAGCCCTTGAGGACGTCGCGATCGAACATGGGCGACTGGCGAACCGTCGTCCCGGACTCCTCGAATAGCTGGATGACGAGGGGGTTGTTCGAGTAGGCCACTTCGAAGCGCGGACTCATACTCTCGAGGTGGCTCACCCACACCGAGTTGCGATTGATGTCCTCGATGGGGACGACGTAGGTAACGACGTCGTCGTCGATGTCCGCGACGGACTTCGTGATCATCATGATCCGCTCGCCCGCGGTGAACGGGTCGCGCTGGGTGTGGCTCCGGTCGGCGCTCCCGATGGCGATGATCAGTTCGTCCACCTCGGTGACGATGTCCTCGACGACTTGCTGGTGGCCGTCGTGGTATGGCTGAAACCGTCCGATGTAGAGACCGCGGGTCATCCTTTGCCGTCCGTACCGCGGGTGGCATTACTAAGGTTGTTATGTCCGGTTCGGCCAGCGGTTCCACCGAAATCGGCAGGTGTCGTAGGGGTGAGCTGAGCCGCAGGGAGAAAGTATATCAATCTACCCGCCGTTTTTTCGAACCGACGAAACACTTCTATGAGTAACGATCCCACGACTGATGCTCCCGGTGGCGGACCCGACGAGGCCGACCAGGTCGAGGAGTCACGAGATCTCTCCGAGGAGGACCTGGGCAGCAGCGTCGACGCGTCGGGAGACGTGGAAATCAACGAAGAAATCGCCGAAGACGACCTGCTCGGTGGGCTCCAGATCGAGAGCACGGCGGACATCACCGTCCCCGAACGCCTCGTCGACCAGGTCATCGGTCAGGAGGCCGCCCGCGAGATCGTCAAACGGGCCGCCAAGCAACACCGCCACGTGATGATGATCGGCTCCCCGGGAACGGGGAAGTCGATGCTGGCAAAGGCGATGGCCCGCCTCTTGCCGCCCGAGAGCCTCCAGGACGTCCTGGTCTACCACAACCCCGACGACTCGAACGAACCGAAGATCAGGACCGTCCCCACGGGGAAGGGCGAGCAGATCGTCGACGCCCACAAGGAGGAGGCCAGAAAGCGCAACCAGATGCGCTCCTTTTTGATGTGGATCATCATCGCTATCATCGTTGGCTACTCGCTTCTCATCGCCCGGCAGGTGCTGCTCGGCCTGCTGGCCGCGGGGGTCATCTACTTCGCCTTCCGCTACAGCAATCGCGGGAGCGACGCGATGGTGCCCAAACTCCTCCTCAACAACGCGGACAGCACGACGGCGCCCTTCGAGGACGCCACTGGCGCTCACGCCGGGGCACTCCTGGGCGACGTCCGCCACGACCCCTTCCAGTCGGGTGGGATGGAGACGCCGAGCCACGACCGCGTCGAGGCCGGCGCCATCCACAAGGCCCACAAAGGGGTCCTGTTCGTGGACGAGATCAACACCCTGGACATCCGCAGTCAGCAGAAGCTGATGACGGCTATCCAGGAGGGCAAGTTCGCCATCACCGGCCAGTCCGAGCGTTCCTCCGGCGCGATGGTCCAGACGGAACCGGTCCCCTGTGACTTCATCATGGTCGCCGCGGGGAACATGGACGCGATGGAGAACATGCACCCGGCGCTGCGCGACCGCGTCAAGGGCTACGGGTACGAGGTCTACATGGAGGACACCATCGACGACACGCCCGAGATGCGCCGGAAGTACGCCCGCTTCGTCGCCCAGGAGGTCGAGAAGGACGGTCGGCTCCCGCATTTCGATCCGGACGCCGTCCGAGAGATCATCCTCGAGGCCAAGCGTCGCGCCGGCCGGAAGGGCCACCTGACCCTCAAACTACGGGATCTCGGTGGCCTGGTGCGCGTCTCCGGCGACATCGCCAAGGCCGAAGACGCCGAGTTCGTGCGGCGTGACCACGTCCTCGAGGCCAAGAAGCGCTCGCGGTCCATCGAGCAGCAGGTCGCCGACAACTACATCGAGCGCCGCAAGGAGTACGAGTTGAAGGTCACCCAGGGCGACGCCGTGGGCCGTGTCAACGGCCTCGCCGTCATGGGTGGCGACTCGGGTATCGTGATGCCCGTCATGGCCGAAGTCACGCCACGACAGGGCGAGGGCGGCCAGGTGTACGCCACCGGGAAACTCCAGGAGATCGCCGAGGAGGCGGTCGAGAACGTCTCGGCCATCATCAAGAAGTTCTCCGGGGAGTCCATCCGGGACAAGGACATCCACATCCAGTTCGTCCAGTCCTACGAGGGCGTCGAGGGCGACTCCGCGTCCATCACGGTCGCGACGGCGGTCATCTCCGCGCTGGAGAACATCCCGATCGCCCAGGACCTCGCCATGACCGGGTCGCTCTCGGTCAGGGGCGACGTCCTGCCGGTCGGCGGCGTAACCCACAAGATCGAGGCCGCCGCGAAGGCCGGATACTCCCGGGTTATCATCCCGAAGGCCAACGAGCAGGACGTCATGATCGAGGACGAGTACGACGAGATGATCGAGATCATTCCGGTCTCGCACATCTCCGAGGTCCTCGACGTGGCCCTCACCGCCGAACCGGAGAAGGACTCGCTGGTCGACCGGCTCAAATCCATCACCGGCAAGGCGCTCGACGCCGCTGACAGTGCGGAGACGCCGGGCAGCAGCCCGAGCCCGCAGTAACTCGTTCGCGGCGCTGTTTTGCTCTTCTCGGGAAGCGTTTTGGTGTCGCCAGTCGAACCCACGACCGATGACCCGCTGGCTTCCGTTTCTCGCGCTCCTTCTCACGCTCACCATCGGCGTCGTTGTACTCGCCCGGTCCTCGGCCGAGGTGATCGGCTCCGAAGAGGCACCGCACCTCGGTGGACGGGCGCTCCGGTGGAACGTCGTCGTCTCACAGGGGCTCGTCGCAGTGATCGTCCTCGCCGTCGCCTGGTTCGCCGGGGTTCCCTTGGAGGCCTTCGGCTGGCGAGGCTTCGCTGGCGTTCCTGCGATGGAACTCGCGAGCAGTATCCTGGGAGGGGTCGTCCTCGGTGCGGCCATCGCGCTCGGAAACGTCCTCCTCGAACGCGTCGTCGACGCCCCGGCCCTTCGCGAGGCCGAAGCGGTCAGGCGCCTCCTCGCTCCAGCCTCGCCGGGTGGGTGGGGTACCCTCCTGCTGGTCGTGGTCCCCACTATCGCCATCGCCGAGGAACTGCTGTTCCGGGGCGCACTGATCGGGGCACTCGCGGTTGGGTTCGAAATCTCGCCCTGGGTGCTGGCCGTGCTCTCGAGTGTCGCGTTCGGCGCTGCTCACAGCGCCCAGGGCGCTATTGGGGTCGTGGTCACGGGGGTCTTCGGGCTGGTCCTCGCGGCCGCGTTCGTCCTGACCGGCGACCTGCTGGTCGTCATCGTCGCCCATGGCGTCGTGGACGCCGTCGAGTTCGTCGTCCACGAGGGGCCGCTCTCGAACCCCTAGAGGCCTTCGAGGTCGCGGAGTCGTTTGGTGACGGCTGGTGGCGCACTGTTTGGTCCGTCGGTGACGCGATGGGCGGGGACCACGAGCGGCGCGGGGTTCGCCCGGAGCGCGTTTCGCACGACGGTCTCTCCCTCCTCGACGTCGGCGAGCACGGCGGTCGTTCGAGCGACCGCCTCGACGCTCGCCGATTTCCCGTACGGAATCGTCCGAACTTCGTCGAGCACCGCTCGCTGGTCCGTCGGGATAGTGAAGGCGACGTCGACGTCCTGGAATTCGTCGGGTTCGCCGTCCAGGTAGCCGAATATTCGGTCGAGGAGCGCGTGCTCGGCTTCGGCGTCCTGGTCGGGTGTCTCGGGAAAGGAGACGCTGATGACCTTCGACCCGACGACGCCGATCTGGACGTATCGGTCCAGCGTCGCCGATTCTCGCGCGTAGATGCCGGCTGCCTCCATGGAGTGATGGTGTCCTGGCCAGGCCATGAACGTTTGGCCCGAGCCGCAATGCTTATGCACAGACTAGTGCATTGATGTACAACAATGGACGAAATGAACTCGATGGCCCCCGCGGTGCGCTCGATTCTGCGGGCGGCCGACGAACGTCCCGATCCCGACGGTCGCGTCGCGGTCGATGGTCAGTCCCTGGTGACGGCCATCGAGACGACGACCGAGGCCGGGCGGGTCCCGATCATCGCCGAGGTGAAACCCACGAGTCCAACGACCGATGGAACCCGGACCGACGACCCCCTGACGCTCGCCCGCGAGATGGTGGCCGGCGGGGCGACGGCGCTCTCGGTGCTCACCGAACCCGAGCACTTCGGCGGGTCGACCGCGTCGCTCGAACGCATCCGCGAGACGGTCGACGTCCCGGTGGTGCGCAAGGATTTCGTCCGCAGCGAGGCCCAGCTGGACGCCGTCGCCGCGGACGCGGTACTGCTGATCGTTCGGTTCGTCGAGGACCTTCCCCACCTCGTCGAAGCGGCTCGCGACCGCGGGATGGAACCGCTGGTGGAAGCGCACTCCAGTGACGAACTGGCCGAGGCACTCGACGCCGGTGCCGACCTCGTGGGCATCAACAACCGCGACCTCTCTCGACTCGAGGTCGACCTGGCTACCTTCGAAGCGGTAGCGCCGAGCGCGCCCGATGACGTCACGCTCGTCGCCGAGAGCGGCATCGCCACGCCGGACGACGTCCATCGGATGCGTGAGGCTGGTGCCGACGCGTTGCTCGTCGGCTCCGCCATCATGGCCGGCGACGTCCGGGAACGGACACGGGAGCTGGTCGCGGCATGAGCGTGGGAAGCTTCGGCGAGTACGGCGGACAGTACGTGCCAGAAGCGCTGATGCCGGCGGTCGAGGAACTCGCCGACGCGTACGAACGCTACGTCCTCGAGAACGAGGACGGATTCATGGACGAACTGCGACGCCATCTCCGGGAGTTCGGCGGTCGGCCGACGCCGTTGCAACACGCGGCGGCCCTGAGCGACCGCTACGGGGACGACGTCTACCTCAAACGGGAGGACCTCCTTCACGGCGGTGCGCACAAACTGAACAACGCCCTCGGACAGGTCCTGCTGGCGACGTACATGGGCAAAGAGCGCATCATCGCGGAGACGGGAGCGGGACAGCACGGCACGGCCACGGCGATGGCCTGCGCGTATCTCGATGTCGATTGCGAGATCTACATGGGCCGGACCGACATCAACCGCCAGCGCCCCAACGTCTTCCGGATGCGGATCCACGACGCGGCCGTCAACCCCGTCGACGCGGGCTCAGGGACGCTCAAGGAAGCCATCAACGCCACGCTACGCGACTGGGCGACGAACGTCGAGGACACCCACTACGTCATCGGCTCGGTCGTCGGCCCCCACCCGTTCCCGAGTATGGTACGTGACTTCCAGGCGGTCATCTCCGAGGAGGCACGCGAACAGGCCCTGGATCAGATCGGGGCCCTCCCGGAGGCCGTGGTGGCCTGTGCGGGTGGCGGGTCGAACACCATGGGTTCGTTCGCGAACTTCATCGACGACGAGTCAGTGGACCTCTACGCCGTCGAGGCCGGTGGCGACGGGATCACGGTCGAGGATTCGACGGGGTTCGCGCCACACTCCGCCTCGCTCTCGGCTGGCGAGGACGGCGTGCTCCACGGCGCGCGGACGAAACTCTTGCAGACGAGCAAGGGGCAGGTCGTCGAGTCCCACAGCGTGAGCGCAGGTCTCGACTACGCCGGTGTCGGCCCGGAGCTCTCTCACCTCGTCGACGAAGGACGGGTCACGCCGGTCCACGTGGACGACGACGCGGCCCTAAATGCTTTCCACCGACTCTCGCAGGCCGAGGGGATTATCCCGGCGCTGGAGAGCAGCCACGCCATCGCCTTCCTGGAAGACGGCGATTTCGATGGCCCGGTCGTCGTCACGCTCTCCGGGCGCGGGGACAAGGACCTCGATACGGTCATCGAGGAGAGCGATCGGCGGGAGATTCCCGCTGCACCGTCGATGGAGGTATTCGATGGGTGAACGGGCCATCGCGCGGGCCTTCGAGGACGGGCCCGCACTGGTTCCGTACGTCGTCGCCGGAGACCCCGACGCCGAATCGACCGCGGCGTACGTCGAGGCCCTCGTCAGGGGCGGGGCTGACGTCGTGGAGCTCGGACTGCCGTTCTCCGAGCCCATCGCCGACGGTCCGACCATCGAGGGTGGCATCCGCCGGGCCCTGGACGCCGGGATGACGCCATCACGGTATCTGGACCTCGTCGCCGACCTCGACGTGGCGGTCCCCATCGTCACGATGACGTATTACAACCTTATCTTCCACTACGGCGACGGCGACGTGGAACCGTTCGTGGCTGACGCCGCAGCCGCCGGCGTCGACGGCCTGATCGTGCCCGACCTCCCTGTGGAGGAGAGTGAGCCGTTGCGAGCGGCCTGCGAGGAACACGACCTCGCCCTCGTGTTCATCGTGGCACCGACGACGACAGCCGCGCGGATCGAACGGATCGTCTCACAGGCGTCCGGATTCGTCTACGTTCAGGCTCGTCTGGGAACGACCGGAGCCCGGGAGAGCGTGAGCGAACAGACCTACGAGAGCCTGGAACGCCTCCCCGACGTCGACATCCCGACGGCGGTTGGATTCGGCGTCAGTAGCGGCGAACAGGCCAGTTCCATCGTCGAGGGCGGTGCCGACGGCGTCGTCGCCGGGAGCGTCTTCGTCGACATCATCGCATCGGGCGAGACCGTGCCAGCGCGTCTCGAAGAAACCGCCGCCGCCATCAAGGCGGGCGCGACCGCCGCGGCTGCCGAGTCCGACCAGTCCGCCCTGTCGGAACCGGAACGAACATAGCAACGGGCTTGCTACACCATGGCAATGACAGCTGGGAAAACCGCACGACTCGACCGTATCGGACGTGACGGACGGTTCGTCACGATCCCGATGGACCACGGCATAACAATGGGACCGGTACGCGGCCTCGTCGACATCGAGGCGACCATCGACGCGGTGACCCGCGGCGGTGCCGACGCCGTCCTCACCCAGAAGGGCATCGCGTCTCGGGTCCATCCGAACAAGAACGGCAAGGGCTACATCGTCCACCTCAACGGCTCGACCACCATCGGGCCGGACGAGAACGACAAGCGCGTCACCGGGACCGTCGAGGACGCGGTGCGGGCCGGTGCCGACGCCGTCTCCTTTCATATCAACGTCGGCAGCGTGCACGAACCCGATCAGATCGAAGACCTGGCCGAACTCACCACGGAGGCCGACCGGCTCGGAATGCCGGTCCTCGCGATGGCGTACGCCAGGGGGCCGGGGGTCGACGAACACGACGCAGAGAGTCTGGGTCACGCGGTCCGACTGGCCGAGGAACTCGGCGCGGACGTCGTAAAGACGGCCTACAGTGGCGATGCAGAGAGCTTCGAACACGTCGCGAACGCTGCACGGCTCCCGGTTATCATCGCCGGCGGAAGTCCCCAGGGCGACCTCGCGACGCTCGAGAACGTCCAGGGCGTCATCGAGGCCGGCGGCGCGGGCGTCTCGATGGGACGAACCATCTTCCAGCACGACGACCCCTACGCCATGACGGCTGCGGTCTCGGCGGTCGTCCACGACGAGGTCGACCCCGAGACGGCGATGCGCGAGGCGGGCCTGGCCGTCGAGGCCTGATCAGAAGACGGTGGGCAGTTGCTGCAGCGAATCCAGGGTGTGGACCGGTTCGGCCGTCGACCGCTCTTCTCTGTCCACCGACGTCGGCACCCAGACGGACCTGACACCGACGCGGTTCGCGCCGGCCACGTCGTCGGAGCGAGAGTTCCCCACGTGGATCGTCGCGTCCGCCTCGACGCCGAGATCCGAGAGGGCGATCTCGAATGGCTCCGGTGAGGGTTTCGACGGTGTGGTGTCGCCACCATAGACGATGGTGTCGAAGACGTCGGTGAGACCGAGCGTCTCCAGTTTCTGCCACTGGTGGGCGCGTTCACCGTTCGTGACGAGGCCAACCGGTCGATCGCCGACGCTCGTGAGGGCCTCGCGGGCGCCCTCGCGAAAGCTGACCGCCGTGTGGTCGAACCGGCCGATGTACGTCTCGGCGATGGCGTCGGCGGGAACTGGTTCGGCGCCGGCGCGCTGGGCGGCGATGTCGAACGCGTTGGCCATGAACGAGACGGTGTCGTCCGCGTCGGGGGCCTCGTTGATGGCCTCGCGAAGCCGCTGCTGGTCGGTGAAGGGTTCGACGTCGAGCGTCTCGAACGTCTCCTGGAGGAGGGCCTCGCCGTCCTGCTCGTGGACGCAGAGCGTCCCGTCGAGGTCGAAGAGGACGGCGTCGGTTCGTGACATAGCCAACACTGCACACCGCGTTCTGATAACGGTTCGGACGTCGAGGGTGGTCAGTAATCCGCGGTTTCGGCACGTTGAAGGACGGCCACTGCCACAGTGCGGGTATGACACCCTCGGTCTGGCTGAAAGCCGACGATGCGGTCGGCGACTGGGAGACGCGCAAACGACGGATCACGACCGGCCTGGAGGCCGGCGTCGACTGGATTCTCGTCGACGAGTGGGACGTCACGAAGGTCCGGGAACTCGGCGAGGTGAACGTCGCCGCCTTCGTCACCGACGACGTCGACGTCATCGGCGAACAGGCGGAGGACCTGGGCGATGCCGACGCCTACGTCGTCGGCAAGGACGGCGAAGGCGACGGGACCATCGACCTCCCCAGCGACTTCGCGGGGTCGGCCGACCTCTCGACCGTCCGCCGGGACGGCGCGGACGGCGCGTTCGTCCGCATCTTCGACGCCGACTACGAAGCCTTCGCCGAGGCCGCGGCCGCCGACGCCGATCACACCCTCGTCGTCGGTGAGGACTGGAAGATCATCCCGCTCGAGAATCTCATCGCCCGCATCGGCGACGAGACGGACCTCATCGCCGGCGTCCAGACCGCCGCCGAGGCCGAGACCGCCTTCGACACGCTCGATATCGGTGCCGACGGGGTCCTCCTCGACACGGACGATCCGGACGAGATCCGCGAGACGGTCCGCGTGCGCGATTCGACCACCCGCGAATCGGTCGACCTGGAGTACGCCGAGGTCATCGAAGTCGAACCGGCGGGGAGCGCCGACCGCGTCTGTGTCGACACCGCCACCATCATGGACGACGACGAAGGGATGCTCGTCGGGAGTATGAGCCGCGGGCTCTTTTTCGTCTACGCCGAGACCGCAGAATCGCCGTACGTCGCGTCGCGGCCGTTCCGCGTCAATGCCGGGGCCGTCCACGCCTACGCGCGGACGCCGGCGGGCGACACGAAGTACCTCGCGGAACTGAAAAGTGGCGACGAGGTCCAGATCGTGGACACCGCCGGCAACACCCGCGAGGCGGTGGTCGGGCGTGCGAAGATCGAACGCCGGCCCATGTTCCGGGTTCGCGCCCGAGCGGCTGACGGCGACGAGTTCGAGACGCTGTTGCAGAACGCCGAGACGATCAAGGTCGAGACCCGGGACGGACGGCGGGCCATCACCGACCTCGAGGTCGGCGACGAGGTGTGCGTCTTCCGGCAATCCGGCGGTCGTCACTTCGGCGAGGCAGTGGACGAACGCATCATCGAGAAGTAGGTCCGGTCGTTCGGACTCGGCTCACCGAAACGGCAGTCCCTCGGGCCCCTCGTCCTCTTCGGGGCTGACCTCCGTCTCCAGCTCCGAGAGTTCGGTCGTACACCACGGACAGAAGTCGAGTTCGGCGTCGAGTTCGCCGCCGCAGTTCGGACACGTTGGCGTCTCGCTACTGGCCTGGCGGTCGGTCGCCCGTTCCTGCCGGAGTCCGGTCAGATAGGCGTCGACGACGTTGAGCACCCTGACGACAAGGAGACTGCCCGTGACTTCGAGCGAAAAATCCTGACTCGCCGAGATGAGTCCGTCGATGCCGGTCTGCTGGAACGCGGTGACGGCGGATTCAGGGACGACCATCGCCGCGGTGACCAGCGCGAGCGCGAACCACGCGATCGCTCTGAGCCAGGCCCGGAGATAGATGTGTCCGAGCCCCGGGTACAGGAACCCGAGCAGGCCGGCGATGATCGGGCGACGGCGGATCAGCGACGATTGCACACCTGCACTCTTCGCCGTGGACAGGTTAAGGTGTTGCTTTCTACGATGTCACCCGGACTCCTCAGAGCAAGGCGTCGACGAGGGTCCGCAACTGTGCGAGGTCGTACTGGCCGGGTGCAGTCGCGTTCGCCGGGTCGACCGGTGCGTAGCCGATCGACGAGCCGTACAGGGGTGCGACGACTCGCGAGTGACGGCCTGGTTGGCCCATCGCCATCGTCGCGACCCGTTCGCCGGCCCGGGAGAACTCGTACGTGACCCGCAGAAGGTCGAGGACTTGACCGCTGTGTTCGGCGGTGACGGCCAGTTTGCCGACGTCGCCGAGGGCACAGAGTTGCGCCAGGCGATCGGCGAGTTCGCTCAGATCGGGTGTGCGCTCGAAATCGTGGCTCGAGACGACGGTCTGGACGTCCGCCGATTCCGCTGCCGCCAGTACCTCGGAGGCGTCCTCGTGGACGTCGGTGTCGATCAGTGCATCGAGTTCGACGTCCACGGCCTCGACGGCGTCGAACGAGACTGCTGTTACCAGTTCGCCGATCCGTTCGGGTCCGTCGGCCCGTTCTCCGCCCTCCCACTCGGGTCGGTTCGTCACGAGGAGCGGCAGGGTGCCGTCGTACCCCTCGAGGTCGGCGAGCGGGTCGTCGGCGAGGTCCATGCGAAACTCGACGGCGTCGGCGTGCTCGCGTGCCGCCGGCTCTTCGTTCAGGTCGCCCGTACTCGCTGCCAGGACGAACCCGTCGAAATCCATCAGACCGGGATGGTGTCTTCGGCCTCGAGGAGTTCGTGATAGCGGTTCCGGATGGTGACCTCGGAGATGTCGGCGACGTCGCTGACCTTCGCCTGCGTGGTCTTCTCGTTCGTGAGGAGGGCGGCGGCGTAGACGGCGGCCGCGGCGAGGCCGACCGGGCTCTTGCCGCTGTGGACGCCCTTCTCTTTGGCGTTCTCGAGGAGCTCGCGGGCGCGGTGCTGGGACTCGTCGCTCAGCCCGAGTTCGGAGGCGAAGCGCGGAACGTAGCTCGCGGGGTCGGCGGGCCTTACTTCGAGACCGAGTTCGCGGACGATGTAGCGGTAGGTGCGAGCGATCTCGTCCTTCTCGACGCGGCTGACGTCGTCGATCTCGTCGAGGCTGCGGGGCACTCCGGCCTGGCGGGCGGCGGCGTAGACACAGGAGGTGGCGACGCCCTCGATGGACCGGCCCGGGAGGAGATCCTCCTCGAGTGCACGCCGGTAGATGACGGAGGCCGTCTCGCGGACGTTGTCGGGGAGGCCGGTCGCGGAGGCCATCCGGTCGATTTCGCCGAGTGCCTGCTTGAGATTGCGCTCCTTGGCGTCTCGCGTGCGGAACCGCTCGTTCCACTTGCGCAGTCGCTGCATCTTCTGGCGCTGGCGCGAGCCGAGGGAGTTCCCGTAGGCGTCCTTATCTCGCCAGTCGATGTTGGTCGAGAGGCCCTTGTCGTGCATGGTGTTCGTGGTGGGCGCGCCGACGCGCGATTTCTTGTCCTTCTCCTGGGAGTCGAAGGCTCGCCACTCGGGACCACGGTCGATGCCGTCCTCCTCGACCACGAGGCCACAGTCGGCACAGACCGTCTCGCCGTGCTCTTCGTCGGTTACTACCAGGCCGCCACACTCCGGGCAGCCGTCGGTCGATTCTTTCTCCTGCTCGTCTCGTTCGGTTGTTCTCAGTGCGTGGGACATGCGAACCCTCCGGGAGGACTCCCGGACAATCGTGAACGCCTGGTTTGGACAAAAGTGACTTATAGCTTCCGCTCTATCCTACCTGGGAGACTGGTTACCGTGGTACAGGTATCACCACACCGGGTGGCGATTTTCTCCCGCGTTACTGTCCGGTCGATGCCGAAAGACGTCTGATTGATTGCCCGATACGATAGGCTGCGGGTGCGCGTCGCGAAACACTCAATTGGGTCGGCCGCCCCGTTCGGGTATGCGGGTCGCAGTCGGGAGCGAGAATCCGGTGAAGCGAGCGGCGACCGAGCGAGCATTGGCCGACGTGGCGACCGCCGTCGAGAGCGTGGCGGTCGAGTCGGGTGTGGCCGAACAGCCCTGGGGGGAAGCGGAGACGATCGAGGGCGCGAGGACCAGAGCCGAGCGGGCGCGATCGGCGGACGACTACGACCTCGGCGTGGGTATCGAAGGTGGTGTGGCCTCGGTGGACGGGGCTAACGGGCTGTTCTTGATCATGTGGGCTGCGGTGACTGATGGCAAGCAGGTCGGCCTCGGTGCTGGTCCGCGACTGGAATTGCCCGAAACCGTCGCGAGCAGACTCGAGGCGGGGGCGGAACTCGGGCCGTTGCTGGACGACCTTCTCGACACGACTGGTATCAAAGAAGACCAGGGTGCCGCCGGCGTCCTCACCGACCGGATCATCACTCGAGAGGACGCTCTCTTCCAGGCTGTCGCCGGTGGGTTCGGTCCGTTCGTCTCCGGGCAGTACGACTGACGGTGGCACTCACTCGTCGGCCGACGGGTGGGCGGCCTTCCCGTCCGGAGTAACGTCTCCCGTTCCGTCGACGGCTTCGGTGAGCGAGACGTTCAACGCGATCATCGAGACGGCGCCACCGAGGACCGTGACGACGTTTTTGACCGCGTGATCGACGATGGCCGCAGCGAGTGCGATGGCTGGACCGACCGGCGTTAGCGCGACCACCAGAACCGTAAACGCCGCCTCGTAGAGGCCGATACCGCCGGGCGAGAGTGGGAGTACCTTCGCGAGGTTCCCGACGCTGACGGCGAAGAAGCCGACGGCCAGCAGCGTTGCCAGCGGCAGGTCGACGCCGAACGCGCCGAACACGACGAGGGCCGTCAACACGTCGATGCCCCAGATGGTGAGGCTGGCCACGCCGACCCGGGCGAAGGCACGCCGGTCGGCAGCGACGGTCTGCACGTCGCCCACGAACCGTTCTATGATGGTGGCGACGTACTCCACGTACGAGTCGTCGCTGGCCCACTCGATGAGTGGGCGGATGCGGTTCGTCTCCGAGCGCGCGGAGACGACGATGGCCACTACGGCACCGATGGCCACCGTGCCCACTCCGAGAGCGACGGCGATGGCAGTCCGCGCGCTCTCCCGCTGGGCGGCCGACACGTCACCGCCGCCCAGGAGCGTCGCGGTGAGAGTGGCCAGGTCGGCCGGCGAGAAGACGGCGAGGCCGACCAGGACGCTCCCGGCGAGCAGCGTTATCGTGAGCAGATCGAAGACCCGCTCGACGGCCAACGAGGCGAAGCCAGACGCGTACGGCACACTCCGTCGGGCCTTGACCACGTACGCGCGGACGGCGTCGCCGGCCCTGGCTGGGAACACCAGGTTGCCCGTCTGGCTGATGAAGATAGCCCCGGTCAAAAAGCCGGTCCGCTCGTTGAAACCGAGTTCCCGCAGGATGTCGCGATAGCGGCGACCCCGCAGTGGCCAGGAGGTAAGATAGATAGCGGCCGCGACCGCTACCAGGACCGGATCCGCCCCCGCCATGGCCGCGAGGACCGACTTCGGGTCCAGATAGAGGAACATCAACATGACGGCCACCACCGAGAGACTGATTCCCACGAGCATCCCGGTCCGTCGGTTGGCGTACGGTTTCACTCTGAACTCCCAGCCGACCCGCAGTACCTGTGACCCCATCCCGAAGACGTCTCGCACCAGATCCACCTTGGAGTCCCCCTTGGGCGTCCACTCGACCGGGAACTCCTTGACCCTGTACCCCCGACGCTGAGCCTTGACGAGCATCTCCGTGTCCCAGAACCAGTGCTCGTCCTGGACCGCTGGCTGGAGGGCCTCGAACGCCTCGCGACTGAGGGCCTTGAACCCGGCCTGGTGGTCCCGGAGGTTCGAGCCGAGGACCGTGCGGACGAGGAAATTGAATCCCCGCGATGGGATGCCGCGTTTGGCCGGTCGATCGGCCTCCTCGCCGGGTATCCACCGTGATCCGGTCGCGAGGTCCCACTCCCCCGAACGGACGCTCTCGACGAGTTCCTCCAGGTGGGACATGTCGGTCGCGAGGTCGGTGTCGTAGTAGACGAGCGTGTCGCCGTCGGCGGCGGCGAACGCCCGTTCGAGGGCCCCACCGCGACCGAGGCGTTCGTCGCTGTGGAAGTGGCTTACCCGGTCGTCCTCGGCAGCGAGACGGTCGGCGATAGCGGGCGTTCGGTCGTCACACCCGTCCTCGGCAACGATGACCTCGTAACTTCCGGCGGGCAAAAACGAGTCGAGTGTCGCCAGCGAGACGGCAACGGTTTCCTCGATGGTCGCCTCCTCGTTGTAGGCCGGCAGGACGACGCTCACCTCGACGGACCGCTCGCTCATTGTTCGAGAAATCCGCCGTGCCCGTGTAAGAACCTTCTGGACCCCGGGCCAACTCGTACAGAAACGGGTGAACAATCGGTCAGGAAATCGATGGGGCGGGGAGCGTTAGCTGGCGTCAGCCGATGGGGTACCCGCGGGCGGAGTTCCCGACCTGTCGCTGCGGCGGCGGTTGAGCACCGAGAGACCCGCGAGGATGGCGAGCCCGGTGGCACGAATCGGGAAGGTGACCGCGAAGCCAGTCAGCGAGACCGGGGCCACGAGTCCGATCAGGGTCTCGGCCGGTAACAGGAGTAGCTCGGGCACGGTGAGGAACAACGATGCGATACCGTAGAGGGTCCGTTCGAGGCCGTTGACCGTACTGAACTGGTGGCCGATGATCGTCACGCCGAGGGCGTACACCCCGAGGTAGAGCCCGAGGACCGGGACGAGGACCTCGGGAACCACGTACCCGACGTTCGCGAGGTCGGCCAATCCGACCATCGAGTAGCCGGTTTCCTGGTTCCCCTTGATCAGGAGGATGCCCTGCGAGAACACGAAGGCGAACGGCACCAGGAGTTTGTTCAGCGAGAGCAGGAAGGCCGTCGTGGCCGTCTCGAATTCGTCGGCCTTGGCGACGCCAGCGCCGGCGAACGCCGCGACGGCGACCGGTGGCGTAACGTCGGCCATGAGCCCCCAGTAGAGGATGAACAGGTGGGCGGCGAGCAGCGCCACGCCGAACTCTTCGATGGCCGGCCCCAGCATCGCGACGAGGATGATGTACATGACCGTCGTCGGCATCCCCATCCCGAAGATGATGGCCGCGACACCGGTCAACAGGAGCAGTCCGACCAGCGACTGACCGCTGACCGAGAGGATCAACGCCGTGAGGTTCGGCCCCAATCCGGTGACGCTGATGACGCCCGGGATCACGCCTGCTGCCGCGACCGAGACCACCACCGTCGTGGCCGTCTTCGCCCCGTCCTCCATCGATTTGAGGACGAACGAGACGACACGGTAGGCCGGTTTGCCTGCCAGGCCCGGGCGTCCGATGAACTTCGCCCCGGCTCTGGCACTCTTATCGACGGAATCGTCGAGTTCGAGCAGGGGCGAACTGGTCTCCGGTCGCACCAGCAAAATGCTCAGGGAGACGGCGACGACCAGGAATCCCAGGTCGCTCATGGTGGCCATGACGGCCTCACTGAACACCATGCCTCCCGCCACTGCCCCGCCCGAGACGAGGGTCTCGAAAAGCCCGAACAGACCGTACCCGGTTGTCATCAGCGTGGCGACCTGAGCGAGGAATATACCCAGGATTGTGCCGAAGAGGGGCACCCGGGTTCGCTCCGAGTACGCGGCCAGGAAGGCCACGAGGGCGATCAACGCGATGATGGTGAACCAGCCAGACCGTGCCACGGACAGTCGAACCACGACGAGGAAGTACAGCAGGAGGCCGACGGGCACCAGGTAGAACCACCCGTTTTTCAGAATCTTTAGCGGTTTTGAGAGCGACTCCTTCGGGACGCCGCCGATGTCGTGTTTGACGGCTTCCAGGTGCACCATCACCCACATCCCGAAGAAGAAGGCCAGCGCTGGGATCGCCGCCGCCACGATGACCTCGGCGTACGGCGTCTGCGTGAACTCCACGATCAGGAACGCCGCAGCCCCCATCACCGGCGGGAGGATCTGCCCACCGGAGGAGGCCGACGCCTCGACGGCCCCGGAGAAAGAGGGCGAGTAGCCGGAGCGTTTCATCAGCGGAATCGTGAAGGCACCGGTCGTCACCGTGTTGGCGATTGACGACCCGGACAGCATGCCCATGAACCCGCTGGCCACGACACTCGACTTCGCCGGTCCCCCGCGTTGGGACCCGGTCAACGAGTACGCGAAGTCGATGAACCACTTGCCCGCTCCGCTCATTTCGAGGAAGGCCCCGAAGAGGATGAAGATGTAGATGAACCGGAGGCTGACGGTGACCGGGATGCCGAAGACGCCGGCCTCGGTATTGAACCAGAGGTCACGGAGGATGCTCGCCCATCGGGTCGGGGGAATCGATAGCGAACCGAGGAACGAGTCTCTCGGGATGAAGTGCCCCCAGCGTGCGTAGACGATGAAGAGGGTGACGAGTCCCGTCAGTAGCCATCCGAGCGCTCGGCGAGTGGCTTCCAGGACTAGCAGGACGCCGATCGCGGCCAGGATGAACGCGAACGACGTCTCGTCGAGGGGAATGCCGGTCGCCGAGACGAGCGAGACGATGGGGTCCGTGATTGGCCAGACCTCCTGGAGCGGTCGGCCCGCCGTGAGTCCGCGGACCCGCATCGAGCGGATCTCGTCGAACTCGGTGATCATGTAGAACGGGGTCAGCAAGATGAGGAAACTGAACAGGAGGTCGACCGGTGTCACGCGGTCCGAATTCGCGTCGACGGCTGCCCAGCGGACGAACCCGCGGAGGCGTTCGAACACCGAGACGACCCCGCTATCGGGCCCGAACTGGGACCGGACTGCTGGAAGGATTTTCCCCAATCGGCGCGCGACTGGCCCCGTACCCCTCGAGGTCGGGAACAGGAAAAATGTCAGGACGAACGCGAAGGCGACGTGGACCGCGTTCGCCTGGAGCAACTGGAGGGAGAACAGTTCGACAGTGCCGAAGAAGGGCACGCCGAACTCGAACTGGAAACTCTTCGCGGCCAGCCACATCTGGAAGGCCGAGAACGTGATTCCAACGGTGGCGACCAGGACCGCGGACCAACCGCGGAGTGACCGCTTGCGTTCTACTTCCTGTAACAGTTCGTCGGTGTCCGGTTCTTCGTCGTCGGTCTGTTCGGGATCGGGTTCACTCATGTGTATGCTAACAACGTTCGAAGTGGCCGGTCTCGCTCGACGGTGATCTGTACGGCCGACGCGTCGGATCGCTCGACGAGGTCGTACTCCTCGTCGCCGACGACGAGCGTGTGTCCGGCGACGGTGCCCGGGACGACGTCGAGGCGCTCGTAGGTTCGGTCCTCGAAGGTGATGTAGAACTCGCCATCAGTCGTCCGCCCATCGATGTCCGCTCTGGCCGGCAGTCCCCAGCCGAACGAGGAGAACTCCATCCGGGTCATGCGGAGAGAGTCGCCCTCGACGACGTAGACGTCTCGAACGGTGGTCTTCTCGACGCTGTGCATGTACTCGAGCGTGACCGTGGTTCCGTCGTCGACTTCGGTGACCAGGAGTTCCTCGCCGGTCTCCTGGCCGGAGACGACGAGTACCGGTGACGCGGCTGCCTGTGCAGCGGTCGCCAGGGCTACGGCGACGACGAGTACGGCGACTGCGACGACGAGCAGCCTCCTGGACGGACGTGGTGGCGTCACGGTGGGCTAGTTGTACGTGAAACTGGTAACCGTTCGGGTACGGTTCTTCGCGTGTCCCGTCGAACGCGCGTTGGAAAGAACGGTTCGATTGGGATCGGCGACGCGTTATCCGAAGTAGGCGGCCGCGCCCGGGTGGAGTTCGATGGACATGCCGTCCTGGGCGGAGTCGGCGCTGATGAAGTCCGCCTTGATGGACAGGTCGTCGGTGTTGTCGAAGATGGCCGCGGTCACTTCCTCGACGACCTCTTCGGAGTACTCCTCGCGGGTCGCGATCATGGCCTGCACGGAGACGGTGGTGACGTCCTCTTCGATACCGGCGTAGGTGCCGGCCGGGACGGTGTCCTCGGCGAACCACGAGGCGGCGTCGAGGACCGTCTGGAGCGTGTCACCCTCGACGGGGAGGAGTTCGATATCCGAAGTCGTCGCGAGCTCCTCGATGGCGCCGACGGGCCAGCCACCGACGACGAACGCGGCGTCCACGTCGCCGTCACGGATCTGGTCGGCCGCCGTGGAGAAACTGGCGTTCTGTTCGTCGAAGTCGTCGGTCGTGACGCCGACGGCCTCCAGGATCTGGAGGGCGTTCACCTGGGTACCGGAGCCGAGGTCGCCAGTGTTGACGCTCTTGCCTTCGAGGTCCTGGAGCGACTCGACGCCCGCGTCCGGTCGCGTGATGACGTGGATGGTCTCCGGGTAGAGCGTCGCCACGCCCATCAGGTTGGGTATCGCTGCGCCTTCGAACTCGTCGAGACCCTCGCCGTTCTTCGCGAAGTACGCGATGTCGTTCTGGATGAGCGCGAAGTCGGCAGAGCCGTTGCCGAGACTGCCGACGTTCTCGACGCTCGCGCCGGTCGACTGGACCTGGAGCGTGTGGTCCGTGTTCTCTTCGACGATGGTCTTGAACTCGCCGGAGAGCGGGTAGTACGTCCCACCGGTACCGCCAGCGTGCCACGCGATGCGCTCTCCAGCTGGTCCGCCGTCTCCACCATCGCCGCCGTCGCCACCGTCTCCGCCATCGTCACCGTCGCCACCGTCGCCGCCGTCGCCACCGTCGCCGCCGTTACCGCCACAGCCGGCGAGTGCGGTGATTCCTGCTACGCCCGTTGCCTTGATGAACGTCCGCCGATCAGCATACTTTGCCATACCCAATCATTCACTAAGGTTCATATTAATCCCTTTCCCTTGAAGCCGAATCTTACTCTTTTTAATGACCTCCTATTAACGGAACTGGGAACGTGGTCCCGTTAATCCGTCGTACCAACACGCTTGGTCCTTTCGGGCTAACGCTGCCGCCCTGGTCGAAGGATCTGCACAATCGCAGTACAGCGTGGCGTTAACCCACCGTACCAAACCCACTATACGCTCGTACGCCGTCCCCTTCGATATGAGCGCGAGCGCGTCACCACAGACGAACTCGGCGACGCTGAGCCCGAAACAGCAACGCATCCTCGAGTACCTCCGGGGGAAGGCACAGACGAAGACGTACTTCAAGTCGAGGGTCATCGGCGACGCTCTCGGCCTCTCGGCCAAAGAGGTCGGAACCAACATGCCCGCCATCTCGAACGCAGAGGGACTCGAGATAGAGAAGTGGGGGTACTCGTCGAGTACGACCTGGAAGGTCACGACGGCCTGAACGCTCGGAATCGACGCTTTCCCGCTCGTCGTCGTTCGGTCGTTCTCGTGGTGTGGAGTCGGCGTTCACCATCTCGATGGCCACCCAGCGCGGGTTCGCCTCTCGATGGGGGCTGTCACAGAAACTGCTCTCTCTGTTAGGGATCGTACTGGACGAGGGACGCCGCCTCCGACGCGAGGGTCGCCGCCCGGTCGTCGAACGAATCGGCGTACCGGACGAGCAACGTCAAGAGAGTCTCAGGCCTGGCGATGCGATACCCGTCCGCGGCTTCGAGAACGCCGACGCCCCTGAGTTCGGATGCGTAGGTACTGATCGTCGCCCGGGAGACGTCGAGTCGGTCTGCGAGGTCACTCCCGGTCGTGGATGGGTCTCTGAGCAACTCGACGACCATGCCCCGTGGCGTGTCCCGGCGGAGATAGCCCAGTGCGACCTGCTCGTAGTCCGAAAAGCGGCCGGCCTGGAAGAACCGACGGTAGTCGCCGTCCCGATGGCTCACGATGGCACCATCGTCCTGCAATCGGCGGAGGTGGTGCTGTGCCTCGCCCGTGCCGAGTTTGAGGTCGTCGCGCACTTTCGAGAAGTGGGCGCCCGGGGTCGCCCCGAGATACCCGAGGATCGCTTCTCTGACCTCGCTGTCGTCGTCATCCCGATTTCCGACGACGGCGAGTGGACTCGCTGCCCCGACCGCGGCGAATCGCCGGAGCGTGGCCCGCTTGTCCTCGTCGATACCCATTCGACTCTGGCTACGTGACGGGAGGGGAAAAGTATTCGCTCGGTTCTCGCTCCGGTAGATGGTCCCTTCGTCCCGATTACTTCTCCGGTGGTGTCTCCTCTCCCTCGAGTTCCTTGTCCAGTTCCTCGATGACCTCTTCGGCGGACTTGAGCCCCTCCTGTGCCACGTTCGGACTGATCTCGCTGTCCACCTCGAACTTCCCGATCATCTCGTCGATGTTGTCGAGACCGAGCAGTTCCCGGGTGTCCTCGTCGAACTCCAGGCTGTCGAGGACGGTCATCTCCTGGGCGACGTCACCGTCGGTGAGGTGTTTGCCGTACCGGCCGACCAGCGAGGAGAGTTCCTGCGGGATGACGAAGGTCGTCGATTCGCCCTGGCCGATTGCCTCCAGGGTTTCCATGCCCTTCTCGATGATGGCCCGCTCGCCCATCGACTCGGCCGATCTGGCGCGGAGCACCGTCGAGATTGCGTCACCCTGGGCTTCGAGAATCTGTGATTCCTTCTCCCCCTGGGCCCGGATGATGTCCGAGCGCTTCTGTCCCTCTGCCTTCTCGATGGCACTCTGGCGTTCACCCTGCGCTTCGAGGATCATCGCCCGGCGACGACGCTCCGCAGAGGTCTGTTGTTCCATCGCCTGCTGGACCTCCCGGGAGGGGTTGACCTCCCGGACCTCGACGGACTCCACGCGGATGCCCCACTCGTCGGTTGGCTCGTCGAGTTCCTCGCGGATGCGAGAGTTGATTTCCTGGCGCTTGTTGAGCGTATCGTCGAGTTCCATATCGCCGATCACGGCACGGAGCGTGGTCTGCGCGAGATTGGAGACGGCGCGCTTGTAATCGTCGACCTCGAGGAAGGCCCGCTTCGCGTCCATCACGCGGATGTAGACCACGGCGTCCGCGGTGACCGGCGAGTTGTCCCTCGTGATCGCCTCCTGTTGGGGCACGTCGATGGTCTGTGTCCGCATATCGAACGTATACCGCCTGGAGACGAACGGCGGCACGAAGCTGATCCCCGGTTCGAGCAACCCGCGGTACTCGCCGAACACCGTCAGTGCGTCCTTCTCGTAGGCGTCGACGATGGCGACGGCCGAATAGACGGCCACGATCAGCAGGGCCAGCACCAGCAATCCCGCGAAGGTGATGGACGACCCGGCCGGGAGTGACTGGAGGATTGGTATCATACCTGATGCATTGGGTCCCCACCCGAATAACAGTTGGTGTCCCAGCGGGCGTTACGCCTGTTCGCTCTCCTCTCGTTCTCGTTGCCGGGCGAGTTCTCGGTCTATCTCGTCGATCTCGGAGAGCTGCTCGACGGTGATGACGTTGCCGCCACCCGGGTCGATGACCACCACCTCGGCATCGACGGGAATCTCACCCTCGAGGCTCCGAGCCGCGTACGTCGAGTCGAATCCGCCCCGTTCGAGTTCGACCCGACCGGACCGTTCGGTCACCCGCTCGACGACGTGTCCACGCTCACCCCGCAGGTCCTCCGAACTCCTCGTCTGGCCGGTGTCCGTCCCCTGGTAGAGGTTGAGGCGGCGGTAGACGACGAGGGCTGCTCCACCGGTGATGGTCACGAGTAGCGCCAGGATGAGCGGACTCGCAAGCGATGGCACGAGCAACCCGATCAACCCGGCCGTTATGAGGGCAACCCCCAGGACGATCAGGTGCGCACCGGGCGCGAGCGCCTCCATGATGGCGATCACGATGCCAGCACTGAAGAGCAAAAGCGAGAGCGATTGTCCGAGGACATCTACCATGCAGACGCTTGGCACTGCACGGCAAAAACCGTTACCCGAGTCCGAGCAACGTCGCGAAGACGTACAGCGCCGCCAGGACGCCGAGCAGCACGAAGATGGCGTTCTCGAGTGACGGCGTCCCCTTCTCGACCGGCGGCAGCTCGTATTCGTCCACGACGCCGTCCGGGCCGACGTCATCGAGATCGTACTTCCAGTCGCTCATCGACGAGAATTGGTGGCGGGCGGGCAAAAGCTCACTGGCCGGTGACCGCACCAGCGAAGACGACACCGCGTTCGCCGTCGATCGTCACCGTCGTCCCGTCGGCGACCGAGGGGAGTTCGGCGCCGCTCACCATGGGCACGCCCACCTCGCGGGCGACCATCGCGGCGTAGCCGGTCATCCCGGACTTCGCGCTCACGATGCCGACCAGTTTCGAGACGTCGCCGTCGAACTCCTCGTCGAAGTCGTGGTCGAGCACGGCGATGGCACCGGTCGGGACCGCGGAGAGGTCACCGTCGTCCAATCTCGCGACGGGACCGGCGACCCGTCCGCCGACGACAGCTCGTCCGACCGCGAGCGTCTCCGCGGCGACGTGTACCTTGAGCGTATTCGCGGTGTCCTCGCCGTCGAGTTCGGTCATCATTCCGGACATCACCACCACCGTGTCGCCGCTCTCGACGATGCCGGCGTCGACACTCGCCTGAACGGATCGGTCGATGACGGAGGTGGCCGATCCACCCTCGATCGTCGCCAGCTGTGCGTTCACTCCCCAGACGAGTCCCATCTGTCGGCGGACGTCGTCCCGGGGCGTCGTCGCCACGACCGGGACGCCGGGGCGGAACTTGGCGACTTTCCGGGCGGTGTAGCCCGACTCGCTCGCCACGACCACGGCGCTCGCGTCGATGTCCCTCGCGAGATACCGGGCCGATCGCGCCACGGCCTCGGTCCGCGATTCGTCCTCCGCGGGCGGCACGCGCTGGTCCTGCAGTTCCTCGTATTCGGGACTCGATTCGATCTCTCGGACGATGCGGTCCATCGCCCGGACGACCTTGGCCGGGTGATCGCCGACGGCGGTCTCCGCGGAGAGCATCACCGCGTCGGTGCCGTCGAGGACGGCGTTGGCCACGTCCGAGGCCTCGGCGCGCGTCGGTCGGCCACGGTGGACCATCGAATCGAGCATCTCCGTCGCCGTGATGACGGGGGTGCCGGTCGCCTGGGCTCCCCTGATGATCCGTTTCTGGATGAGCGGGACGTCCTCCATCGGGAGCTCGACACCGAGGTCACCCCTGGCAACCATGACTCCCTGTGAGGCCTCGATGATCGCATCCCGGTTCTCGACCGCGCCGGCCCGCTCTATCTTCGCTACGACCGGGATGTCGGCGCCCAGCGATTCGAGGAACCCATTGACCGCGAGGACGTCATCGGCGTTCCGTACGAAACTCGCCGCGACGAAATCCACGTCCGTCTCGGCAGCCAGTTCGAGGTCCGCCCGGTCCTTCTCGGTGACGACGTCGAGGTCGAGGGCCACCCCGGGGACGTTGACTCCCTTGTGACTCGTCAGTTCACCGCCGACGTCGACCGTCGCGACGACGCGCTCTCCGTCGACGCGTTCGACGGTCGTCTCGATCCGACCGTCGTCAACGAGCACCCGGTCCCCGGGTTCGACCGTCGCGATACTCGTCGACAGCCCGATCCGTTCGTCAGTTACCGTCTCTCCCGGCTCGAAGTGGACCGTCTCGCCCGTCTGGAGGGTGACGGGGGCTTCGGTCTCGCCGGTCCGAATCTCCGGTCCCTGCAGATCCATCATCACTGCGAGCGGGTTCTCCGTCACCTCGTCTACCCGTTGTGCGCGGTCGATCAGGGTCGCCCGGTCCTCGCGAGTTCCGTGACTGGCGTTGATGCGCGCCACCGTCATCCCGGCGTCTGCGAGGTCCCGTATGGCGTCGACGGTGTTCGACGCCGGCCCCAGGGTGCAGACCACCTTCGCGTTTCGCATACCGCTGCTTTCGATGCCGTCACAAAAAACCCCGCCGTCGCTACCGGAGCCACTACAGTTACTACCGCTCCCGCATATGCTCTCGCAGATGCGCGAGCGCCGTCGGACCCTCTTCGTGACTTCGACCGCCCTCTTTTTCTCGGTGCTCATCTGGTTCAACTACTCCGCGGTCCTCCCCTTCGTCGTCGACGAGTGGGGACTCACGGGGACCGAGGCGGGGGTCATCTTCGGGGCGTTCCAGGCGGGCTATCTCGTGGCCATCCTTCCGGCAGGGTGGCTCTCGGATCGGTACTCCCCGCGCTGGATCATCGCGGTCGGTGCCACGGGAACGGCCGTCCCGAGTCTCGCGTTCGCGGCCATCGCGGACGGCTACCTGATCGGTGTCGTCCTCCGATTTTTCTCGGGACTCTTCGTCGCCGGGGTCTACGTCCCCGGGATGCGATTTCTCACGGACTGGTTTCCACCGGCGGTCCGTGGGCGGGCGCTCGGTCTCTACATCGGGACGTTCTCCGTCGGGAGCGGACTGACCTTCGTGTTCTCGACCGTGACGGCATCCGCCCTCGACTGGCGGGTCGCCATCGGGGTGACCAGCGTGGGTGCCCTGTTCGTCGCCCCACTCGTGCTGGGACTCACGCGGGACCCACCGGACCGCGACAGCAAACCGGCGGGATTCTCCCTCTCGGTGCTCGCCAACAGGGAGTACCGCTGGTCGGTGAGCATCTACGCCTGGCACAATTGGGAGCTCTTCGGCGTTCGCAACTGGCTCCTGGCGTTCCTCGTCGCTGCGCCGGCTTTCGCGGCCACCGGGTCGGCGGTCCTTCCGGGGGTCATCGTGGGTGCCATGATCGCCATGAGTGGCGTGGGGAACGTCGTCGGTGGGTACTCGAGCGACCGCGTGGGGCGGACGCGGACCATCGCCGTCGCCCTGGCCGCGAGCGCGCTGGTGAGCGCGTCCATGGGTTTCCTTGGCGACCTCCCGGTCGCGATACTGGCCGGCGTCGTCTTGCTGTACGGCGTCGTCCTGGCGATGGACTCGGCGCCGACCTCCACGCTCGTCACGGAGGTCGTCGAGGACGAGGTGGTGGGGACGGCCCTCGCTATCCAGTCGCTCGTCGGCTTCTCGACGACGGTCGTCTCCCCGGTCGTCTTCGGCCTCGCCCTCGACCGGGCGGGGTACGCGGTGGCGTTCTCCACGATGGCCGCCGGCGCGGTCCTCGGGCTGCTGTCGGTCGGGGGTCTCGTGCGATTGCGTCGAAAACGAGATGCGTCCGCGTGACGACCGAACGAATGTTCCGGGCGATTATCGGATCTTCGTTCCCGGTTCGGCGTCGTCGTGGGTGGTCAACAGATCGGCGTCCTCGCCGGCCGCGAGGATCATTCCGTTGGACTCCACACCGAACAGTTCGGCCTTCTCCAGGTTCGCCAGAAGGACGATGCGCGTTCCCGGGAGGGCCTCGACGTCGTGGAGTTGCCTGATGCCCGCGACGACCTGGCGTTCCTCGACGCCGATGTCGACCTCGAGTCGGACCAGTTTGTCCGCGCCCTCGATCGGTTCGGCCGCGAGTATCTCGCCGACGCGGATGTCGAGTTCCTGGAACTCCTCGAAGGAGATGCGTTCGTCTGCGATGGGTTCGAGTTCGGTCATTGGTTTGGACTCGTCGTCGTCCGTGGTATCGGTTTCGACATCATCGCCATCGGTAGAATCACCCGCTGCTTCGGCTGCTGCGGCGTCCGCTTCGGCGACGCGTTCTGCCAACTGCTCGTTCAGTTCGTCGACGGTCTCGTCTTCGATCTTCTCGAAAAGCTCGGTTGGCTCCCCGAAGGTCTCGGGTGGTGCCTCGAGACAGGCCTCGATGTGCTGGTCGTGGATGGTGCCGTCTTCCTCCAGTTGGGACCAGACGGTCTCGGCCTTTTCGGGGGTGAACGGCGCGAGCAACACGGCGATGGCCTTCACCAGCTGGACCGTATCGCGGATGACCCGTGCGGCCTGGTCGGGGTCCTCGTCGGTGAGCTTCCAGGGCTCGTTGCGCTGGATGTACTCGTTGCCGAACCGTGCCAGGTCGATGGCGGCGTCGCCGGCCCGTCGCAGCGAGTAGTCGTTGAGCGCGTCCTGGAACTCGGCCATCGCGTCTCGAATGGCGTCTTCGACCTCCTCGGAGACGTCGGCGTCGGGCGTTCCATCGTAGTTCCGGGTGGCGAAGAGCAACGCCCGGTAGACGAAGTTGCCCACGTCGTCGGCGAGTTCGGTGTTGACGCGTTCCTGGAACCGCTCCCAGGTGAAATCCACGTCCCGCTCGAAGCTCCCGGCGGTCGAGAGGTAGTAGCGGAGCAGGTCGGTCGAGAAACCGGTGTCGAGGTAGTCGTCGGCCCAGATGGCCCGGTTGCGACTGGTCGAGAACGCTCGCCCCTCCAGGTTGACGAATCCACTGGCCATCACGGCCCGGGGTTCGGCGTAGTCGGCGCCGTGCAGCATTGCCGGCCAGAAGACGGTGTGATGCTGGATGATGTCTCGGCCGATGACGTGGACGATCTCCCCGCCGCCGGAATCTCCGTCGCGCCAGACCGTCTCCCAGTCGTACTCCTCGGCACCCACGCGCTCCGTGTACTGCTTCGTCGAGGAGATGTACTCGATGGGCGCGTCGACCCAGACGTAGAGGACGAGGTCGTCTGCCTCCTCGTCGTCGCCCGGATAGTCGATGCCCCAGTCGAGGTCGCGGGTGATACACCAGTCCTGGAGGTCGCCCTCGATCCACTCCCGGGGCTGATTCTGGGCGTTCGAGGTCCCCTCGAGACGGTCGATGAATCCCTGGAGGTACTCCTGGAAGTCCGAGACGCGGAAGAACTTGTGCTCGCGGGTGCGGTACTCCGCCGGATTCCCGGTGAGCGTACTCTTCGGATCTTCTATCTCGCCGGGTTCGAGGTGTCGGCCACACCCCTCGTCGCACTCGTCGCCCCGTGCAGTCTCGCCGCAGTAGGGACAGGTCCCGACCACGTACCGGTCGGGGAGGGGCTGATCGTCGATGGGGTCCCAGGCGACTTCTATCTCCTTCTCGTAGATGTATCCGCGATCGTCCAGGGTTCGAACGATGTCGCGGGTGATTGCCGTGTTCGTCTCGTCGTGGGTGTTCCCGTAGTTGTCGAACTCGATGTCGAACTTCGGGAAGGTTTCCTCGTAGGTCTCGTGCCACTCGAGGGCGAATTCCTCGGGGGAGACCCCCTCCTGATCGGCGTTGACGGCGATTGGCGTTCCGTGCATGTCCGACCCGGAGACGAAGGCCGTCTGCTGGCCGATGGTCGCCAGTGCGCGCGAGAGGATGTCGCCGCTCACGTAGGTCCGCAGGTGGCCGACGTGCAGGTCGCCGTTGGCGTAGGGAAGCCCACAGGTCACCACAGCGGGTGATTCCGTGGGGAAGTCCTCGTGGCTCATGGTGTTCGGTGCCGTCTCCGAGCGGATAACGCTCGCGATTTCTGTGTTCGCATAGGTGGTGTGATGGAATCGACACGCCGGGATCGGCCTGCCGGTTGGTACGTAATGGCGTACTCCTCGCCCCGGGAAAAGAATTCCTTTCACGGATCCGAGGTGGTTCACCTAGTCGAGGACTTCGACGCCGCCGAAGAGGGTCAATCCGGTGATGACGAGTTGGGTCTCCCCACCGCCCGTCCGAAGACGCGTGTCCTCGCTGGCCCCGAAGAGCGTCAGGGTCTCCATCGAGACGGTCCAGTCCTCCGGTACCCGAACCTCGAGTCCGCCGAAGAGGGAGAGCGCCTCGATGACCGCGGGCGGCGATTCGACGGCCGCGTCGCGGAGATCGATCTCCGACCCGCCGAAGATGGAGACCACGGTCCCGCCCACGAAGGTCTCCGCTGTCACCCGCCGCTGGCTGCCACCGAAGATGGCCACCATGGAGAGGTCGTCGGCACTCCTCTCCTCGAGATGCAAGCGACGCCGCCGTGACCGACCGACGAGGACGAGCACCCCGAACAGGACGACGAACAGCGGCCACCAGCTACCGATCTGTGCGTCCGAGACGACCCCGAGGTTCCGTAACTGAAACGTGCCGGCGACGGCGACGATCATGACCGGACCGGTCACGTTACGGCCCCCGCTTTTCACGATGGCCCAGAGACCGAGCACCACGAAGAGGAGGGGGACCCACGACCACAGGGAGGCGGTCGGGAGGAGGTCCGTCGTCGATGCGAGCAGCAGGAGACCGAACAGGACGATGAGGAGGCCACTCACGAGGCGGCCGGTGGGACGACTGGCCATAGAGAGACGACGGCCGCCTGATATAAAATACTGGGCTCAGATGACGAACAAGGTCCCCTCGATGAGGCCGATGGTGACGAGGAGTCTGCCGACGCTCCCCGCGAACGCGGCGGCGGCGAACTTCACGTAATCGTCCTCGAGGATGGAGAAGGCGTACAGCGAGAGCGTGTCGGGGAAGAATGGCACCGACAATCCCATGGCCATACCCACGTATCCCCATCGCTTGACGAGGGCGACCATCTGTTTCTGGGACCACTCTTTCGGTCGGAATCCCAGTCGTCGCAACGACCTGATGACGATACCGGAGTGAGAGGCGTTGTGGCCGATGGCCAGGGCGAAGACGCTCCCGATAGCCTTGCCCAGTCCACTCACCACGATGACCACCACGACCTGCAGTTCGCCGGGGAACCCGAGGGCGAGGGTGTTCCCCGAACAGACGTAGCCGACCGGACAGAGGACCACCTCGCTCGGCAGTGGGAGGATAAAGGAGATGAGAACGGAGTACACGAAGATGAGGAACACGCCGCTCCAGCCACTGGCCGTTCGAATCGCGGCTTCGAACGGATCGAATCCCAGTGACTCGATGACGAGGACCAGGCTCACACGCCCTCATCTAGGATGGCCAGGCAAAACGATATCGTTCTCTTCTCCGGTGTCTCCGGTCTCACCGAGACTGGCGGTCCAGGTCGGACAGGAAGGCTTCGAGCATCTCCCGCGTCACGTGTGGCATCATCACGACGCGTACTTCGCCGGCTGCCGTCCGCGAGAGACGCCATCCTTCGTCCGTCAACGCCTCGAAGATTGCCGCTGGGAGATCGATGGCCACGATCGGATGGTGGGGTTCGACGACGTCGTAGCCACGGGTCTGCATCGCGTTCGCGAGCCACGTCGCGAGGGTCATCCCTCGTTCGTAGTTCTCACGGTAGCCGTCCGGCCACTGTTCGGTCAGGGCGGCGTGGGCACTCGCGACCCCGGCGCCGCTACGCGTCCCCGTGAGACTCGCCTGTCCAGCCGTCTCGAGGTACGGGGTGTCCACGGCGAGGGCGTCCAGGACGGACTCGTCGGTCGTGAGCAACCCGCCAGCCGGGATGGCGGCCTGTCCCATCTTGTGGGGGTCGATGGTCATCGTGTCGATGGCAGCGTCGCCGAAGTTCCACGCTTCGTCGGTGAACGGGAGGACGAAGCCGCCCCAGGCGGCGTCGACGTGGAACCGAGCGTCGGCGTCGTGTGCGACGTCGGCGAGCGCGGGAATCGGGTCCACCCGGCCGTACTCCGTCGTCCCGGCCACACCAACCACCAGGACGGTATCGCCGTCGACGAGTTCGGTGACGGCGTCGACGTCTGCGCGGTAGTCGCCGCCGACCGGTGCCAACCGGAGGTCGACGTCGAGGATGTCGGCTGCCTTCTGGAAGGAGAAGTGGACGCTCGCCGGACCGACGACGTTCGGATCGTCGGTATTCGCCAGATTTCTGGCGGCACGGACGGCCTGGATGTTGGCCTCGGTCCCTCCGGTCGTGACGTACCCCTTCGGATCTGGCAAGTCGACCAGTGTGCCGAGCATCTCGACGACCTCCCGTTCCAGTTCGGCCACGCCAGGATAGGTCTCTGGATCGCCGGGATTCGTCGCGAGAAACCGCATCGCGGCGTCGCGTGCCTCGGGGATGGGCTCGGTACACATCGAGGAGAGCACGCGTTCGAACGACTGGGGCTCGGGACGGGCGCCCATCTCGGGGGCGGTCATACCGGGAAAATGCAGTTCGTCTCGTTTAGCGATTGTGTTTGCGAGGCTACTCTCGAACCGCGTCGAGAATCAACCGCTGTTCGACCCGCTTGACCTCGTGCTGGACGTCGCGCACGGCGTCGATGTTGGCGGAGATAGAGGAGATGCCCTCTTCGGCCAGGAAACGAACCATCTCGGGTTTCGACCCGGCCTGTCCGCAGATGCTCGTGTCCACGTCGTGGTCGCGACAGATCGAAATGGTCTGTTCGATGAGGCGGAGAACGGCAGGGTGTAACTCGTCGAAGCGGTCGGAGACGTTGCCGTTGTTGCGGTCGACCGCGAGCGTGTACTGGGTGAGGTCGTTGGTCCCGAAGGAGGCGAAATCGATGCCCTCGGCGGCCATCTCCTCGATCATCATCGCACTCGCCGGCGTCTCGATCATCACGCCCCACGTGCGCTTTTCCGGATCGATCCCCACTTCGGTCATCAATTCGCGGGCCGCAGCCACGTCCCGCTCGTCGTTCACGAGTGGGAACATGATCTCGACGTTGTCGTAGCCCATCTCGTAGAGGCGTTTGAACGACTGTAGCTCGTGTTTGAACAGGCCGGGCTCGTCGAGTGACCGCCGGATGCCCCGATAGCCGAGCATCGGGTTGTGTTCGTGGGGTTCGTCTTCGCCGCCCTCGAGCTGGCGGAACTCGTCGGTCGGGGCGTCGAGTGTCCTGACCCGCACGGGTCGCGGGTAGAACTCGTCCGCCACGCCGCGGACGCCCTCGACGATCTCGTCGACGTAGGCCCGTTCGCCGTGGTCGGCGATGTACCGTTCGGGCGTCTTGTTCGTCGAGAGGATCATGTGTTCCAGGCGCAGCAGACCGACCCCGTCTGCGCCGGTCGCGGCGGCCCGTTCGGCGGCCTCTGGGATGGAGACGTTGACCTTGACCTCGGTCGCTGTCATCGGTTTCACCGGTGTCTTCGGTCGTGCTTCTTCGATCGGTTCGCGTTCGGTCACGGATTCGGGACGGCCCTCGGTGATGGCCCCTCGATCGCCGTCGATGGTGACGATCTGGTCGTCCTTGAGGAGGTCAGTGCCGTTCCCGCAACCGACGACGGCGGGGACACCGAGTTCGCGTGAGACGATCGCTGCGTGACTGGTCATTCCGCCTTCGTCGGTGATGATCCCGGCCGCTCGCTTCATCGCCGGGACCATGTCCGGGGTCGTCATCTCGGTGACGATGATGTCCCCCTCGCCGACCTTGTCTAGCTGGTCCAGTTTGTCGACGATGCGGACCGCACCCGAGGCGATGCCCGGACTGGCACCGAGGCCGGAGAGGAGTTCCTCGCCGTTACCGTCCTCGGAAACGGCCGCCTGGCTCTCATCGGTGATGGTGGTGATGGGACGCGACTGGAGCATGTACACGTCGCCGTCGACGATCGCCCATTCGACGTCCTGGGGGGTTCCATAGTGCTCTTCGACCCGCCGCCCGAGAGCGACGAGGTCGGCGAGTTCGTCGTCCGTGAGCACCCGTGCGGTTCGGTGGTCGTCGGGGACCTCTCGCTCGACGGTCTCTCCGGAGTCAGGGTCCCGCTCCATCATGATCTTCTTGTCGGCGATGGTCACGTCCTCGACGGCCTCGCTCTCGCGATCGACGACGTAGTTGTCGGGCGAGACGGATCCGGAGACGACGGCCTCTCCGAGCCCCCAGGCCGCCTCGACGATGACCTTGGGCGCCCCGGTCGAGGGGTGGCTGGTGAACATCACGCCGCTCTTCTCGGCGTCGACCATCTGCTGGACGACGACCGCGATGTTCACGACGTCGTGTTCGAAGCCCTTCTGCTGGCGGTAGTAGATGGCCCGCTGTGTGAACAGCGACGCCCAGCAGCGTTTCACCCTGTCGACGAGGTCGTCGCGCTCGACGTTCAAATACGTCTCCTGTTGGCCGGCGAAGCTCGCGTCCGGGAGGTCCTCAGCGGTCGCCGAGGACCGTACGGCGACGAATGCCTCGCCATCTCCCAGGGCGTCGTACGCGGACTCGATCTCCTCGTGGAGCTCGTCCGGCATCGGCGTCTCGAGGATGAGGCTCTTGGCGTGCGCCTCGGCCTCTGCGAGTGCCGCCGAATCCTCCGTGTCCACGTCGACGGACTCGAACAGTTCTTCGTCGATGCCCGTCTCCTCGATGAAGTCACGATACGTTCCTGCAGTCACGACGAACCCCGGCGGTACCGGGAGGCCTGCATCGGTCATCTCCCCGAGTGAGGCCCCTTTACCGCCGACGAGGTCGATGTCGTCGGCTCGGATATCTTCCAGCCAGCGTACAGCCATGTGGCATCCTAGATGACTGCAATCTCCATAAAGAAGGTTGCGCACGGCGAGTGACAAACATTGCCGCTACGGCCAGGCCGTGACGGGTGTTTTTTGTGACCTGCCTCCCATCCACCGCTATGGAATCACGACGCGCACTCGCGTGGTCCGCCCGGTATTTCCTGATCAGTGCGGTTTTCGCGCTCGTCGGCGCGGTGCTGGTCGGCGTCGGTGTGGGGTACGGAGGGCTACAGGCGTGGAGTATCTACCAGCAGACGGGGGACGCGTTGGGGGCAACCCAGGGTGTCGCGGTCTATCTCGCGCTCGCGCTCGTCGGCATCCTCGTGTGGCGTTTCGGGAAGGCGTTCGCCCTCTACGCGACCCTGACCGGCGCCGTCGAGGAGCAACTCGGTGACACGTTCGACACCGAACACGTGAAAAGCGACATCGTCGCCATCCTCGACGACCGTCTCGCCGACATGCAACAGGACCTCCAGTCGGTCAACCGCGAGATCCGTGACGTGAAAAACGAATCCGAGTTCGAGTTTCAGCGCGAGTAGGTGGCGCGCCGCCGTTTTCAGCTCACTTCGAGGATGTCGTCGCCGTCCGGTTCCGGAACGATCAGCTCGCCGTCGAGCGCCGTCGTCGCCGTCCCACCCACACGAACGGTCTCGCCCACGCGAACCCGCACGCGTCCGGGCCGGTCGATGAAATCGCCCTGTTCGAACCGGAGTTCCTCGGGCATCCCGTCGGCAACACTGACGTCGCTACCGCCCGGTGCCGACCCGCCGCCGTCGAAGGCACCGACGTATCGAAGGTACGCGCCGGTCGCACCGCTCGCCGTTCCCGTCACCGGATCCTCGGAGACCCCGGCGCCGGGGACGAAGGCCCGACCGTGCACGGTCGAATTCGATTCGAGCGTATCGAAGGTGAACGCGTAGACACCGACCGCGTCCACCCGCGCTGCCAGCGCGTCGACCGCCCCGTCGTCGGGGTCCGCCCGCCCGAGTTCTTCGAGGAAGTTGACCGGGACGACGAGGAATGGCAACCCGGTACTGGTGACCGCGAGTGGTAGGTCGTCACGGACCGCTTCGATGGCCTCGGCACGGATGCCCAACGCCGACGCGACCTCGGCCGTGTCCAGATCCACCGTTCGAACCGTTGGCTCGGATTGGGTCATCCAGGCCGTCCCGTCCTCCTCGACAGCCACGTCGAGGACGCCGACGTTCGTCTCGATGGTGAACTCGCCGGTGACCGTGCCCCGCTCCGCGAGGTGGACGAGGCTCGCGATGGTCGCGTGCCCACAGAGGTCGACCTCCGTGGTCGGCGTGAAGTAGCGAAGCCGCCTGTCAGCCCGAGTCGAAGGGTGGACGAACGCCGTCTCGCTCGCGCCGATTTCACTCGCGATGGCCTGCATCTGGCCGTCGTCCAGTCCCTCGGCATCCGGGACGACGCCCGCGGGATTCCCGGCGTAGGGTTCGTCGGTGAACGCGTCGACGATGAGCCCCCGTATCTCGTTCATGGGCAGTTTGTTCGGCGGAACCGTGTTGAACCCATCGAGTTGGGTGACGTACAGGTACATACTATATAGTCCATGTGTGTACTCTCAGATGGTGGCGAATACAACAATAGCTAAGTAGGTTCGGAATCCGGGTCAACATGGGTGTCAGAGGCACGGTCCGGTCGGAACTCCTCCCCTCCCACCGCACTCCCCCATCGTCTCCGGCCGCCCGTCCGACGCACCCATTTTGTATTCCCCCGTCTCCTCTTTGGCACAGCGAACGAGGAGTTGCCAGAACCCGTCGGATGGGGCGGATGTCAAAGCAGTTAATGCGAGTCGTGGCGTTGGTCGAGCGTGGTGACCGAGCATGTCTGATCTCCCGGATGAGTTCTCCTGCACTGTCACGAACTGGGAGTACATCTACGGCCTCGCGCGGGACGTAAGCGACCAGGTGAAAGCGGCCGACTTCGAACCCGACGTCATCGTGGCACTGGCCCGCGGTGGCTGGTTCGCGGGCCGCGTCCTGTGTGACTTCCTCGGCCTCGACGATCTGACCAGTCTGAAGATGGAACACTACGTGGGGACCGCCGAACAGAGCGGATCGCCGGAGATTCGCTATCCGATGCCAGAAGGGTCGGTCGAGGGCAAGGACGTCCTGATCGTCGACGACATCGCAGACACCGGCGGGTCCATCGAACGGGCCTACGAGTACGTGACCGACCGGGACGCGGGCGAGGTCCAGACCGCGACTCTGCAGTTACTGCAGACCAGCGAGTTCGAACCGGATTTCGTCGGCGAACGCCTCGAACAGTGGGCCTGGATCGTCTACCCCTGGAACTTCATCGAGGACATGGTCGACCTCATCAGCGGGGTCATGGCGAAGGCCGACGACCCGCCGTACACCAGAGACGATATCCGACACCTCCTCACGGCGTATCACGACGTCGAACGTATCGAGATGGAGATCGCACAACCCGACCGTCTCGGCGAAGTCCTCGACGAGATGGAACGGCGCGACGTGGTCGAACGAGTCGAACCGGACGCCTGGGCACCGCAAGCCGACTGACCGGTATCTGGCCCATCCGTACCGACACAGGCACCCGAACGGAATCATTTTCCCGCCCGTCCCGACAACTAGCGGTATGCTCGGGTTCATCGGTGGCAGCGGCATCTACGACGCCCTGCCCCTCCAGAACGTCCGCGAAGAGACCGTCGAAACGCCCTACGGGTCGCCGAGTGCGCCGGTGACCATCGGCGAGTTCGAGGATACCGGCACCGACGTCGCGTTCATCCCGCGTCACGGGAAGGACCACCAGTACTCCCCCACCGACGTTCCCTACCGGGCGAATATCTACGCGCTCAAGCACCTCGGTGTCGAGCGGGTTCTCGCCAGCAACGCGGTCGGCAGCCTCCGTGAGGACCTCCCCCCGCGGAGTCTCGTCGTCCCGGACCAGACCTTCGACCGGACCCGGCACCGCGAGCAGACGTTCTTCGGCGATGGCATCGTGGTTCATCAGTCACAGCCGGACCCATTCTGTCCGCACCTCTCCGGAATCCTCGCCGATGCAGCCCGGGAGGCCACGGATGCCCACGTCGAGGAGGGTGGCACGTACGTCTGTATCGAGGGACCACATTTCTCCACGCGCGCGGAGAGCGAGTTCTACCGCGATCAGGGGTGGGACGTCATCGGGATGACCGCCGTCCCGGAGGCCAAACTCGCCCGCGAAGCCGAACTCTGCTATGCGACCGTCACCGGCATCACCGATTACGACGTCTGGAACGAGGACAGCGAGGTTACCCTCGAGGAGGTGCTGGAGAACGCTGCTCACAACGAGGATCTGATCAAGCGAACCGTCGAAGCCGCGATCCGAAGCATGCCAGAGGGACGTGAGTGCGGGTGTGAGACGGCACTCGAGGGATCGATCAACACGCCGAAAGCTGCCGTCCCCGAGGAGACCCTGGACCGGGTCTCGCTTTTCGTCGACGACTACCTCTGAGGCTGGCCGGATTCGTTCCCGTCCGCCTCGTCGGTCTCGTCGTCCGCTCCGTCTCCGTTCGTCATCGCCTTCTGGCCGTCGTCCTCGGCGGCGGTCCCGTCGCCGAACGCCACGTCCGGGTCCGCCTCCGGGTCGATGATCCAGAGGTCGCCGAAGAGGTCGTCCTGCTGGAGGTAGACGTCGCCCCGGTGGGAGAGGAACAACAGGGCGAGAAACGACTCGATACGCGTCCCCGCGGCGTCGGCGATCTCCTCGAAGAGGACCTCCGTTCGCCCCTTCTGATAGGCCAGCTCCAGTTGCGACCAGACGGCTTCGATGAGGGCGTCGATGTCCTCCTGGTGGGTCGTTCCGGTGACGTCGTCCGTATCCGGTTCGCCCTCCATCCGCATGTCGTCACCCGAGCGGTAATCGAGGGTCTGGACCCCGCGACTGAACCCACTCGGGGACTCGCTCGTGTCGTAGGAGCGTGACTCCTTCCACCAGGTCCCCCGCTCGGCCTTCCGAAGGTCCCTGACGAGTTCGTCCAGGGTCATCGGGGTGCCGCGCGCAGTCTTGCGGTCGAGTCGCCGCTCCATCTCGTTCTCGAGTGCCGCGATGGGGTCACCGGCGGGCCCGTCGAAGGCGTCGTCGTCCCAGCCCTCTTCCCAGGGCGGGGCCGGCTCCATCTCGTCGTCCGTTTCAGCTTCCTCGTCGTCGTCCGACAGCATCACGTCGCTTTTCATCCGGAGGAGGACGCTCGCGTAGAACAGAGCTCGTCCAGACGTCCGGAGGTCCCCGTCGTCCAGGGCCGCGAGGAACTCGTCGGTCACCGTGACGATGTCGACGTCCCAGGGATCGATGTCCCCCTGTTTCGCCAGTTGCACCAGTAGTTCGACGGGTTCGACGTCGCCGTCGTCCTCGTTCGTGGGATCGGGATCCGGGGGTCTGGCCACGTCGACGCCGTCAGTCATCGGCGATCAGCTCCCGCTGGGCGGCCAGATCGATACCAGTGACGGCGCTGACGTTCTCGTCTTGCATGGTCACGCCGATGGCCCGCTCGGAGCGCTCGAGCATCGCCGAGCGGTGGGAGACGACGACGAACTGGGCCTCCGTGGCGAGTTCGTCGACCATCTCGCCGACTCGTTCCGCGTTCGCGGCGTCGAGGAACGCGTCGACCTCGTCGAGGGCGTAGAACGGTGCCGGATTGAACCGCTGGATGGCGAAGATAAAGGCGAGGGCGGTGAGGGACTTCTCGCCGCCGGACATCGCGTCCAGGCGCTGGATGGGTTTATCACCCGGCTGGGCACGCATGGTGAGGCCTCCATCGAATGGGTCGGCCGGATTCTCGAGGACGAGTTCGCCGGTCCCGTCGGAGAGGCGCTGGAAGATGTCCTCGAACTGCTCGTTGATGGCCTCGTAGGCCTCCATGAACGTCTCCTTTTTCAGCCGGTCGTACTTCTCGATGCGCTCCTGGATGGCGTCCCGTTCCGCCACGAGTTCGTCTTTGCGGCCCTCGAGATCCTCGAGTTTCGACTGGACGCGGTCGTAATCCTCGATGGCCTTCATGTTCACCGGCTCGAGTTCGGCCATCTGGGTCTCGAGGCGTCGGATGTTCCGTTCGACCTCCTCGAGGTCGGGGATCTCCTCGGGGTCGTACTCCTCGACCGTCTCTGAGAGCTCCTCGATCTCCTCCTCGAGACGGTCTCTGGCCCGTTTCAGGCTCTCCAGGCGGTTGGAGACCCGCTCGACCTCCTGTTGTTTCTCGTCGCGGTGACCCTTGGCCTCCTTGAGCTCGGATTTCAGCCCCTCGCGGTCGTCTTTGAGCTCAGCCAGTTCTTCTTCGAGTTCCGCGACCGCCTCGCGCTTCTCCTCGAGGAGTCCCTCGTTCTCCTCGATCTCGGCTTCCAGTTCTTCGATACGCTCCTGCTGGGCCGCCTTCTTGTTCTGAGCGGCCTCGACGTCGTCGTGCAGTTCGTCGACGGCCTCCTCGGCGTACTGCTTTTCGAGGTTGAGGCTGTTGAGGTCGCCGTCGATGTCGTCCATCCGGGATTCGATGTCGTCGATCGCCGCCTGGATCTCCTCGCGTTTCGCCGCGAGTTCGGGCACCCGCGAGTCGGCCAGTTCGGCCTCTATCTCCTCGATCTCGGCCTGGATGGATTCGATCTCGTCGCTCTTCTCGGCGATGTCCGCGTCGAGGTCCTGCATCTGCTCGTCGACGTCCTCTCGTTCGGTTTCGAGCCGTTCGATACGGGACTCCATGGCCTCGATGCGGTCCTCGGCGTCCTCGCGTTCGCCCTGGATGCGTTCGATATCCGACTCGAGATCCCGGACCTGGTCGGCCGCGGCGGCACGCTTCTCGCGGGCGTCTTCCAGGCGACCCTCGATGGCGCGAACGTCCTCGCGGATGTCCGCCCGTTTGTCCTCGAGACGCTGGATGCGTTCGGCGACCCGTTCGAGTTGCCCCTTCCCGGTCTTCGAGAAGGAGTATCGCGAGCCAGATCGGCTCCCGCCGGTCATCGCACCGCTTTTCTCGATGAGGTCGCCATCGAGTGTGACGAGTCGCCGGTCGCCCATCAGCGAGCGGGCGGTGTCCAGGTCCTCGACGACCAGGGTGTCGCCGAGCACGTACGAGAAGACGGCGACGTACTGCTCGTCGAAGTCGACGAGGTTGTAGGCGTAGTCGACGACGCCCGGTTCGTTCGGCGCGCTCGGGAGCGAGCGCTCGTACATCTCGGTCAACGGCAGGAACGTCGCCCGGCCTGCATTGCGCGATTTGAGGTAGTCGATGCACTGCTGGCCGACGCCGTCGTCGTCGACCACGACGTTCGCCATGCGGCCCCCGGCGGCCGTCTCGCAGGCTGTCGCGTAGCGTTCTTCCACGCCGCCGAGTTGGCCGACGGTCCCGTGGACGCCGTCGAAGCCCGCGTTCAGGACCGTCGTGACGGCTCTGCCATAGGAACTGTCGCCGTTCTCGTCGGCCCGTGCCTCGATCCGGGCGTACTCCTCGCGGGCCGCGCCAAGGTCGTCTTCGACGTCGTCGAGGTCGTCCTGTCGCTCGGTCTTCTCCCGTTTCAGGTCCTCGACGACCGCCGCGATCTGGCTCTCGTTCTCCTGTGCCTTCTCCAGTTCCGTGCGCAGGTCCTCGATGCGTGAATCGAGTTCGCTGATGGTCTCCTCGGCGTCCTCGACGTTCGACCTCGCCTGCTCGATGTCGTTCGACCGCCGTCGGGCTTCGTCGATGAGCCGGTCCTTCTCGCGCTGGAGGTCGTTCCGGGCGCTCTTGGCCGCCTCGAGTGCCTCCTTCTCCTCCTCGAGGGCGTCTTTCAGTTCGTCGTACTCCGTGTCGATGTCGTCGATCTCGCGCTGGACTGCTTCGAGGTCGGTCTGCTTCTCCTGTTTTTCGGTCGCGAGCGAGGACTTCTCGACTTTCTTCTCGCGGATCTCCGCCTCGAGGTCTTCGATCTTCTCTTGCTTGCGGTCGATCTGGACGAAGGCCTGCCGACGGGTCTGTTCGGCCTCCTCGATGCGCTCTTCGGCACCGTCGATCTGGTCCTCCAGTCGGGAGATCTCGCCTTTCACCTCCTCTATCTCGCGCTTTATCGCGAGTTGTTCGTCCTCGCCTTTCCGTTCGATCTCGGCGTTGAGGTCCTCCAGGTCCTCCTCGAGTCGCAGGACCTCGCCCCGTCGCTCGTCGAGTTCGGCTTTCAGCTCCTCGAGTTCCGCCGACCGTTCCTCGATGTCGGCCTCTGTGGCCGTCAGGTCCTCCTGTCGCTCCTCGAGCTCAGCTGCCTTCTGGAACCCCTCGTATTCGCGTTTCTCGTCGCGGAGGCCCTGGTATTCGAGGGCGGTCTCGCGTTCGTCCTCGAGCTGATCGAGCCGTTCGTGTTTCTCCTCGATGCGTAGTTCGGCTTCGTCGATCCGCTCGCGAACGACGTCCAGCTCTTCGAAGGCGTCGGCCTTCTTCTGGTCGAACTCGGCCACGCCGGCGATCTCGTCGATGATCTCGCGCCGTTCGTGGGGTGTCATCTGGATGATACCCGTCACGTCGCCCTGCATCACGACGTTGTAGCCCTCGGGTGCGACGCCCGCCTGCGCGAGCAACTCGGTGATGTCCGAGAGGTTGACCGACCGTCCGTTGAGGTAGTAATAAGAGTAGTAGTTGTCCTCGGTGCGTTTGACCCGACGTTTCACCCGGATGCGGTCGACGTCACCCACGTCGTCCGTGCCGGCCGCGTTGACGACCTGCGTCCGGGAGAGCGTCCGATCCTCGTTGTTGAGGATGACCTCGACGTTGGCCTCCTTCGGACCGGTGACCTCGCCCTCCTCGTGACTCGGGTTGTAGATCAGGTCCGTGAGCTTCTCCGCGCGCATTCCCCTGGTGCGGGCGAGGCCAAGGGCGAACAGGATGGCGTCGATGATGTTGGACTTCCCGGACCCGTTCGGTCCACTGATCGTGGTGAAGTCTTCGTAAAACGGGATCTTGGTGGTCCGTCCAAAGCTCTTGAAGTTGTCGAGGACGATCTCGTCTATGTACATTGGGAGAGGGCGCGGTGGTCCCGGTCAGGCGACGATGATCTCGTCACTGTCTCGAGACGAACCGTCCTCGTCCGAGGAACTGGCCGAGCCGTTGCCCTCGACCTCCTCGGACGCAGGAACCCACCCGCTCGCCCCTTCCTCGACGGACTGCTCCTCGGCAGTCTCCGCGTCCATCGCCGCTTCCAGTTCTCGGACTCGCTCGGTCGTGTCGACCAGTTCCGAGGTCAGCGTCTCGACGGTCGCCTCGAGTTCGCGGATGCGCCCCTCGAGCTCGTGTCGCTCCCGTTCGTCGCTCATGGTCCTACCAGTCGCCGCGAGCACTATAAAGGGAACGTCAGCCGAGCGTCAGACAGTCGCCGCCAGCCAGCCCCTTCGTTACTCCTAAGCGTGCCCGTGCCGAACCCGTGTGCAATGAGTGCGCAGGCCGCCACGCAGGAGGACCTCGCGGTCGTCATCGGCCTCGAGGTCCACGTGCAACTGGAGACGGACACCAAGATCTTCTGTGGGTGTTCGACGGACACCGCCGGCGCCGAGCCGAATACGCACACGTGCCCGGTCTGCCTCGGGTTGCCGGGGGCGCTCCCGGTGCTCAACGAGGCCGCCGTCGAATCCGCCGTCAAACTCGGGAAGGCCATCGACGCTGAGGTCCCCGAACGAACCCGGTTCCACCGGAAGAACTACTTCTATCCGGACCTCCCGAAGGGCTTCCAGATCACCCAGTACGACGCTCCTATCTGCCAGGACGGATCGCTCGAGATCAGCCACGAGGGCGAGAAGCGAGCCATTGGCATCGAACGTGCGCATCTGGAGGAGGACCCTGGGAGTCTTCAACACGTCGGCGGGAGCATCGACACTGCCGATTACGTCACCGTAGACTACAACCGGGCCGGCGTCCCGCTGATGGAGATCGTGACACGACCGGACTTCCGCGGTCCCGGCGAGGCCCGGGCGTTCCTCGCCAAACTCGAGGAAGTGCTCGAGTATCTGGCGATCTACGACAGCCAGCGCGACGGTAGTCTCCGCATCGACGCGAACATCTCGATGGTCGACGCGGGCGAGGTCGATACCGACGGCTCCATCGCTGACGACGTCCTCGCCGCGGCCAACCGTACCGAGGTGAAGAACATCTCGAGCCACAAGGGCGCCGAGAAAGCTCTGGCCTACGAGGTCACCCGCCAGCGCAACGCTATCCAGCGGGGGCGCGAGGTCGAACAGGAGACCCGCCACTGGGACGAATCCCGTGGCATCACGGTGTCGATGCGATCGAAGGAGGCCGAAAAGGATTACCGGTACTTCCGCGAGGCCGACCTGCCGCCGCTGGAGGTTTCGGACTGGACGGACTCCATTCCGATTCCCGAACTTCCCGATGCCCGCAGGGACCGGTTCCAGTCCGATTATGGTCTGGACGAGGAGGCTGCGGACAAGCTAACGTCCACCAAGCAGGTCGCCGACTTCTTCGAGGACGTCGCCGAGCGGTTCGACGCGGAACTGGCGGCGACGTGGGTCGCCGACGACCTCCTCGGTGAACTCAACTACCGCGACATGTCCATCACCGACGTCGCGGATCGCCTCGAGGAGTTCGCCCGTCTGGTCGAGATGGTGGCCGACGAGGAGATAACCGAAAAGAACGCCCGTGAGGTCGTCCTCCGGACGATGCTCGACGAGGGCGATTCTCCGGACGACGTCGTCGAGGCGGCGGGGCTGGGCAAGACGAGCGGCGACGAGGTGGCCCAGGCCGTCGCGACGGCCATCGAGGAGAACCCGGACGCCGTCGAGGATTACCACGCCGGCGAGGGCGGAGCGATCAACTTCCTGGTGGGGCAGGTCATGCAGAAGACGGGTGGGAGTGCCGACCCGGGCGAGGTCAACGAGTTGTTACGCGACGCGATGGACGAGTGACGGGCAACGAGTTGTTACGCGACGCGATGGACGAGAGATCGACGCGGGTCGAACGCCCGAATCTGTACGGCCGATACCCTCATATACGGCGGTTTCCTACGAACGGTCGACCGATGGCCACGAAATGGCATACCAACCTCCCGTCGGACTGGGACGACGCGCCCAGCGACCCGCCCGAAGACGACACCGATTCCGTCATCGAACCGTACGGTGACGGCGTGGTGATGCGACCCCTTCAGGCCGCCGTAGACAATCAGAAGACCGCGGCGTACCTCTACTGCAACGCACGAGCGGTGAGCGACCTCGGCGAAGAAGCGGTCTGACCCCGCCGAGAGTTCTTCGAAACGTTATTCGACAGCCGACTTCTCGACCGACGAGCGATGGCCGTGCCAGTAATCGACGGTCCGATAGAGCACGTAGAGGACGGCATTCAGGAACCCGACCACGGCGAACAGGGCGCCGAGTTGCGCACCGAGTGAGCCGACGAGTCCCCGGCCCTGGGGACCGATGTTCCCGACGCCGACCGCGAAGAACGCGGCGAAGACGCCCCAGACGAGGAGGATGGCGGCGATTCTCGCCCCGTCTTCGATGTACGATGCGACCGAATGTGGCGGACGAATGGAGGGCAGATCGTCCATGATCGGCGTTCGACCGGGCGTGGAATAAAAGCCAGTGTGTCAGTCCGTCTCGTAGCGCCGAACGACGAAATCCTTACAAGTCGGTTCGGCCTACAGGCGAGCAGTAACCGGCCCGGCGCCGGGGTGTGATACGTGGAACTCATCGTAACCGAGAAGAACAACGCGGCACGTCGTATCGCGGAGATCCTGAGCGACGGGTCCGCGACGACGGAGCGCGTCGGCGGCGTCGACGTGTATCGCTGGGGAACACACCGGGTCATCGGCCTGTCCGGCCACGTCGTCGGGGTGGACTTCCCCGAGGAGTACGCCGACTGGCGGGACGTCGAACCGGCCGAACTGGTCCACGCGTCGGTCCAGAAACGACCGACCCAGGACGACATCGTCAGGGCACTCAAGCGCCTGGCCAGACGGGCCGACGACGTCGTCATCGCGACCGACTACGACCGCGAAGGCGAACTCATCGGGAAGGAAGCATACGAACTCGTCCGCGAGGAGAACGAGGACGTTCCGGTCCGGCGCGTCCGCTTCTCCTCGATCACCGAGAACGAGGTGAAGAATGCCTTCGCAAATCCCGACGAACTGGATTTCGACCTCGCGGAGGCCGGCGAGGCCCGACAGATCATCGACCTGATTTGGGGCGCGGCGCTTACCCGCTTTCTCTCGCTGTCGGCCCGCCAGATGGGCAACGACTTCATCAGCGTGGGTCGGGTCCAGACGCCGACGCTCAGGCTCATCGTCGAGAAGGAACGCGAGATCGACGCCTTCGAACCCGAGGACTACTGGGAGCTGTTCGCCGACCTGGCGAAAAACGGCGATGCCTTCGAGGCGCAATACTTCTATCGCGACGACGACGGCACCGAAGCCGAACGCATCTGGAACGAGGCAGACGCGAGCGAGGCGACGGCGATCCTCGAGGGCGAACGGGCGGCCATCGTCGAGTCCGTCTCGCGACGGACCCGGCGCGACGATCCGCCGGCCCCGTTCAACACCACGCAGTTCATCCGTGCCGCCGGGTCGCTCGGGTTCGCCGCCGGTCGGGCGATGAGCATCGCCGAGGACCTCTACACGGCGGGGTACATCACCTACCCCCGGACCGACAACACGGTGTATCCGGACGACCTCGACCCCGAAGAACTCCTCGAGACGTTCGCCGGAACGGGTGAATTCGGTGAGGACGCCACCTCGCTGTTGCAATCGGAGTCGCTCTCCCCGACCCGAGGGGACAACGAGACGACCGACCACCCGCCGATCCATCCCACCCCGGACCTCCCAGACAAGGGCGACCTCTCCGGAGACGAGTGGCGGGTCTACGAACTCGTCGTCCGGCGCTTTTTCGCCACGCTCGCCGAACCCGCCGTGTGGGAGCACCTGCGCGTCGTGGCCGAGACGGCGGGTCTGCGCCTGAAGGCCAACGGCAAGCGCCTCCGCGAACCGGGGTATCACGCGGTTTATCCCTACTTCAACACGAGCGAGAACTACGTCCCCGACGTCGAGGAGGGCGAGACGCTGTCCATCGAGGACGTACGCCTCGAAGACAAGGAGACCCAGCCGCCACGCCGGTACGGGCAGTCCCGCCTCATCGAGAAGATGGAGGATCTGGGTATCGGGACGAAGAGTACCCGCCACAACGTCATCGAGAAACTCTACGACCGCGGGTACATCGAGGAGGACCCACCACGGCCGACCCGCCTCGCGAGAGCGGTCGTCGAGGCCGCCGAGGAGTTCGCCGATCTGGTGGTCAGCGAGGAGATGACCAGCGAACTCGAAGCGGAGATGACGGCCATCGCGAACGGAGAGAAGACCTTGGAGGAGGTCACCGACGACTCCCGGGAAGCCCTCGACCGCATCTTCGCGGAACTGGGCGAGTCCCGCGAGGACATCGGCGAGCACCTCCAGGAGTCGCTCAAGGCGGACAAGACACTCGGTCCGTGCCCGGAGTGTGGCGAGGACCTCCTCGTCCGGCGGAGTCGACGCGGATCGTACTTCGTGGGCTGTGATGGCTATCCCGAGTGTCGGTTCACCCTCCCGCTCCCGAACAGTGGCGAACCACTGGTGATGGACGAAACTTGCGAGGAGCACGACCTCCGGCACGTCAAGATGCTCGCGGGACGCAGCACCTTCGTCCACGGCTGTCCGCTGTGCAAGGCCGAGGAGGCCGACGACGAGGAAGACCGGGTGATCGGAGACTGTCCCGAATGTGGTGCGGACCACGGTGGCGAACTGGCCATCAAACGCCTTCGGAACGGGAATCGGCTGGTCGGCTGTACGCGGTATCCCGACTGCGAGTACTCCTTACCGCTCCCGCGGCGCGGCGAGATCGAGATCACCGACGACCACTGCGAGGAGCACGACCTCCCCGAACTCGTCGTCCACGACGGCGACGAACCGTGGGAACTGGGCTGTCCCATCTGTAACTACGAGGAGTACAGCGCCGCCCAGAACGATGCCGACCTCGAATCGCTCGACGGCGTCGGTCCGAAGACTGCGGAACGACTGCGCGAAGCGGGCGTCGACGACGTGGGCGACCTCACGGACGTCGATCCGGACGAACTGGCCGAATCGGTGCAGGGCGTGACCGCCGACACCGTTCGCGAATGGCAGGCGGAGGCCGACTGACCGGCGAGCCGTGTCGGTCCTGGGCCGGCGCAGATGGCATCGCCGGGCCGGTGCCGGAGGGTCTTTTACGACAGCGGATGTAGCGATTACAGATGCGTCTCGACGAGTACATCGAGGAACTCGAACCGGACGAGGCCGCCGACCGGCGGCGACTCGCGGAGGAGAAGTCCTACGAGATCCTCGACTACGTCGAGGGGCTGGAGTCGGCCTTCGAATCCGCCATCACCGGCGACTCGATGGTCGGGAGCACGGCCCCGTCGGTCTTCGTCGGTCGGTCGTCCTACCCGAACGTCAACGCCGGCATCCTGGCCCCCGTCGGCCAGGAGGACCGTGCGAAGGATTTCGCCACGTCGGGTGACTGGTACGCCCGAGGACTCGACATCGACAACGTCCTCCAGTACCGGACCGGGCTGTTGAACTCGCGTCGGTCGGCGAAGGTGGCAGTCGACGACGTCTGGGACGGCTTCGTCGGGGTCCAGCGCGAGGTCGCCATCGCAGATCGGCCGGTCGACGTCGAAATCGGCCTCTCCGAGACGCCGACCTTCGACAGGGAGCGCTACGCGACGCCGCAGGCCAATGCGCCGTCGGGTCCCAACGCGACCGCCGAGTCCGCCGACCTCCGGGAGAATCCCCACGTTCCCCGGGCCGTGGAGAAGACCTTGGAAGACGACGACTGGCGTGCGGAGGGTGCGATGACTTACCTGTATCGGCGGGGATTCGACGTCTACGAGATCAACCGCATCCTCTCTGTCGGGGCGCTGGGTCAGGGCCAGCATCGCCGACTCGTTCCGACGCGGTGGTCCATCACGGCCGTCGACGACACGGTCGGCACGTTCCTTCGGGGGTCCATCCGTTCTAACCCGAGCGTGGACCAGGTCCAGGTGTTCGAGAACGAGTACCTGGGCAACCGATACTGGGTCGTCCTCGCTCCCGGGCGGTGGGAGTACGAACTCGTCGAGATGAAATCGCCGGGCAGTATCTGGAATCCCGATCCGGCGGGCGACGTCTTCCTGGGCAGCGCGTCCGAGGGGTTCGAGGGCCGGTCGGGGTACGTCGACGAGACCGCCGGCGCGTACTACGCCGCCAGACTCGGTGTGCTCGAATATCTGGACCGGATCGGCCGGCAGGCGAAGGTCCTGGTCCTCCGCGAGGTCTCCGACGATTACTGGGCGCCGGTCGGCGTCTGGCAGGTCCGCGAGAGCGTCAGGAACGCCTTCGACGGGCCGCCGATGGCCCAGCGAGGCGAGCGGGCGGACCTGGCCGGCGAGGCAGGGGTCGCCGAGACGTTCCACGACGCCGTCGAACAGATCGTCCCGCATCTGCCGATTTCGATGGGGACCCTCCGGCGAAAATCGACGCTGGTCTCCGGCCTCCAGACCGGTCTCGGCGACTTCGGCTGATTCCTGCCCAGAAGGATTATCGGTTTTCGTCCCGCACTTTCAGTATGGTCTTCGCCGTCCCCGCTGTCGTCGGTATCCCTGGCGGTCTCGAACTCTTGATCATCCTCTTCATCTTCGTCCTCCTGTTCGGGATTCCATTGACGATCCTGTTGTTCCTCGGTTATCGGCTCACGGACAAAGTGGGCGAATCGGCCGTCTCCGAGGACCGCCTCGAAGAACTCGAAGCCGAGGTCACGGAGCTCAGGGAGCGACTGGAGGACGACCAATGAGCGACGAGTCACGTGACGAGACGAGTGACCGCGACTGGGATGGGGCGGACCGGGACGCCATCGCTTCCACCGAGCGTGACCGGTCCGTGGCGGTCGACAGCGAGCCGTCGCCAGCGGATCGTCCGCCGATCGAGGTCCAGAAACAGGAGAGTCCGCTGTACGCCTTGCTGGGCGCGCTGCTCGTAGCCGTCGGCGGGATCGCCGGTGCGGTCGCCGCCAGCGGCGTGGTGTTTCTCGGCATCTCCCTGTTCGCCCTGTCGCTCTCTCCAGTAGCGTCGTTCGGGCTGTCGTTTCTTGCCGGGGGCGTCGGATTCGTCGGCGTCGCCCTCCTCTACATCCGGTATCGGGGGAGAGACCCGATCCAGTACATCGGATTCCGGATCCCGAACTGGCAGGACCTCAAGTGGATCGTCGGCGGGTATCTCGGGGCGATGGCCCTCGTGGTGGCGAGTGGTATCGCGTTGACGGCGCTCCAGGTGGACCCGGAGACGACCAACCGTGCTGCGGAGGCCGGTCTAGAACGGCCGGAACTGCTCCTGTGGCTCGTTCCACTCTCCTTTCTCGTCATCGCTCCCGGTGAGGAACTTCTCTTCCGGGGAACGGTACAGAGTCGGCTCCGTGAGGCGTTCTCGCCGGCCGTCGCCATCACCATCACCGCCGCGGTGTTCGCCGTCCTGCACTTCTTCTCCCTGACCGGGGGTGCCGGTGGTCGGTTCATCGCCATCTCGATCCTATTCTTGCCGAGTCTGGTCTTCGGGGCCGTCTACGAGTACACCGGGAACATCGTCGCCTCGATGCTGGTCCACGGCGCCTACAACTCGACGCTGGTGCTGTTGGTGTACGTCACGCTCCAGCAGTTCCCCGCAGAAGAACTCGCGGTACTGCTCTAGTTACTCTTCTGTCGTTTCGGCGGTGGGGACCGGTCCCGTTCCGATGACCTCGCGGACGGCGTCTTCGAAGGCCCGTCGGGTGTCGAAGTACGTCTCCTCTACCTCCGAGAGGATGTCCGAGAGCTCTCGGGGGCCTTCGGGCGTCCGGACGACGGTCTCGCCCTGCTTGCGGTCGATCTCGCTTTTCTGGATTGCCCAGGTCAACCGGGCTGAGACACGGGAGAGCGGTGCGCCTTCGACCGGTTCACCCTCGCCGAGTTCGACGGCAGGACCCTCCTCGTCGGTATCGTCGGCCATGTCTGGGCCTTCCGCGTGGCGGTGATTCAAGCTTTCGATGCGCCGCGTCGGCCCGGATGCATGCCGTCCGTCTGACGCAGGGTTAATGTGTTTCCTCACGTACGCCTGCGTATGCCGAGCCTCGGGGACACGTACGAACGACGGGCCGGGACCGCCAGTCGCAAACAGGTGGTCCTGGGAACGGGGCTCTTCGCGACGGGGGCGCTGCTCGTCGTCGGGGGCATCCTCGCTGGCGCGACGGGCCTGTTGATAGAGAACGGCTTCTCGGTGCTGGGGAGCCGTGAGATCGGCGCCACGCTCGCCGCACTGGGGTTGCCGGCGGTCTTCGTGGGCATCACCATCGTCCTGCCGGCGTCGAAGGTCCACCGCGCAGCGACGGTATTCGGGTCGGGGATGGCCATCCTCGGCGTGATGCTCTTCCGCTATGCGTACCCGGACCGATGGTACGCCGGTGCCGGGATTCCGTCGTCGGTGACCCTCGCGGCGGTGCTCGTGTACTCCGTCGGCGTCATCGTCACCTTCTGGGCGCTGTTCACGGCCGTCGCGACGTTCAAGACCCGGAACGATCCAGGCGGGACCGTCTCGCTGTCGGTGACGACTGGTGGGGCCGCATCGACCGTCGAGGCCGCCCGCGAGGACTTCCACGCCGCGAAATCCGCAATCGGCGGGGCGGTCGGCGTCTTCGGTGGCGTGGAGGACCCCGAACCACTCTACCTCGATTCGGGGTCCAGCGTGGGCACCTCCGCCTCGGACGGCGGCACCGCTACAAACGCGGACATCACCTCGCCGAAAGACCGGTCACGGCCCGAATCCCGGCCCGACGAGGGCGTCGAGGTCGTGAAAGGCAAACGGCACGCAGACGTCGAACCAGACCGATACTGCGGGAACTGTACACACTTCGATTACGAGCGAGATGGCGGTTCGATGCAGCCCTACTGCGGCCTCTACGAGGAGTCGATGGACGACATGGAGGCCTGCGAATGGTGGGAGACGAACAGCGGCTCATAGCCGTTCTATCCGGTCTGCGACGTCGTCCCAGTGGCTTCCTTTCCAGAAAAGCTGGCCACAGTCACGACAGCGCCAGCACTGGCGGTTCGCGGGATCCGGCGCGTCCTCGGGCGTCTCCGCTCCGTCCGGCAGTTCCGTCAGCGCACCGTTGCACGCAGCGCAGCGCCGAGGTTCCGAAAGCGTCAGCTCGAACCCCGCCGCCGCGAGCTCGGCGAGTTGGTCGTCGGCGTCCTTCGAGTGGAGGAGGACGGCGTCGTCGGTCCGGTCCGCGAGTGTCACGTCTCGGGTAAGCAGCACTCGTCCTTCGGATTCGGCGAGGGTCTTGACCGCGTCGTCCGCCTCGACGCCCCGTTCCAGCGCGTACGCCGTATCGTAGCCAACCATCCGGAGGATAGTCCGGATTCCCCCGACCATCGCGTCGAGCAAGAGACGGGTATCCTCGGGCGTGGGCATCAGTGGAGGAACTCGCGAACTCCATCGGCGTCCCGGGTGTTGAGCACGTCTGGCGGGCTCGCCCACCCACGACGAGCCGTGTGGATTCCGTACCGGAGGTTTCCGAACTCCTGTGGGCTGTGGGCGTCGGTATCGATGACGATGGTCGCTCCCGCGTCGATGGCGGTCTGGACGGCACTCCCCCAGAGGTCGAGTCGATGCGGATTGCTGTTTATCTCGAGGGCGACGTCGTGCTCAGCGGCCGCCGCCCCGAGCCTCGCCGGGTCGAATTCGATCCCCGGTCGCTGGTTGAGGAGACGGCCGCTCGGATGGCCGAGCACGTCTACCGCGGGGTGTTCGATCGCGGCGATCAGTCGTTCGGTCTGATCGTCCTCGGCAGTGAGTCCGCTGTGTGGCGAGGCGATGACGAGGTCGAGTTCCGCGAGGGTCTCGTCGTCGAGGTCTCCCACGGTCCCATCCGCCGCGATGTTGGCCTCGATCCCGGTGAACACCTCGATATCGACCGATTCGCCCGCTTCGTGGACGACCTCGAGTTGGTCAGCGACCTCCTCGTCGGTGAGGCCGGAATCGCCGAACACGCCCGGTCCTGCCGCGTGATCGGAGATGCAGAGGTAGTCGTGACCGAACTCGGCCGCGCCCTCCAGCATCTCCTCGACGGTGAACTCGCCGTCCGACCAGTCGGTGTGGGTGTGGAGGTCACCGCGGACGTCGTCGTGGTCGATGAGGTCCGGCAACTCGCCCGCCAGTGCGGCGTCGATCTCGCCCCGATCCTCCCGCATCTCGGGGGCGATCCAGGGGAGGTCTACAGCCTCGTAGACCGCCTCCTCGGTCTCGCTCGCGAGCAGCTCTCCCACTCGCTGTCCTGCGTCCGGGTCCGCCACGTCCGAGACATCGAAGATACCGTACTCGTTGATCTTCAACCCCTTCTCGATGGCGTGGTTGCGCAGGGTGATGTTGTGGTCTTTGCTCCCCGTGAAGTACTGCAAGGCGCTGCCGAACTCCGTCGGCGTGACCACGCGCAGATCGACTCGCATGTCGGCGATTCTGACGCTCGTCTTCGTCGGACCGGTCTCGATGACCGAATCGACGCGGTCCCAGTCGGCCATCGCGTCGGCGACCGATTCGCCCGCATCGCTTCCCACCAGGACGTCGACGTCGCCGATGGTCTCGCGCCACCGACGGATCGAACCGGCGACCTCGCAGCGTTCGACCACGTCGACCTCCTCGAGGTGGGCGAGCACGTCGTCGGCGACCGGACGGGCGTCGCCGAGGAGCTGGCGTTCCTGGGATTGGCGGGCGAACTCGACGTGTTCGAGGATGTTTGCCTCCGTCGTCTCGCCGAAGCCCGATACCTCGCGGACCTCGCCGTTCCGTGCGGCCGTTTCGAGTTCGTCGAGGGTGGTGATTCCCAGTGCTTCGTACAGTGCCGCGGCGGTCTTCGGCCCGACGCCCTCGACCCGGGTGAGCGTTTCCATGTCCACGGGCAGTCGGTCGCGTTCTTCTTCCAGTTCCGCTATCTCGCCAGTCTCGATGTACTCGATGACCTTCTCACCGATCCCATCGCCGACCCCGTCGATAGCGGTAACGGCGTCCAGTCCTTCGGCTGCCAGGGCCTCGATCGGTTCGGGATGATCCTCGATGTTCTGGGCGGCCTTGCGGTAGGCACGCGGTTTGAAATCCACGTCCTGGGCCTCGAGGAGGGCTGCGTACTCCTCCAGCAACGCCGCGACCTCGCCGTTCCGACTCATCGCACCCGGGCCCCCGGTCCGCTGTCGTCGCTATCGTGGCCGAGTGCCTTCTTCAGGAATGCCAGCCAGCGCTTCTGGTCTGCCGTCTCGGCGGATTTTGACGCCTGGGTGAGATCGGTCTCGCCGAGCGATTCGAGTGCGTTCAAGGCGCGGTCGATGCCGACGATGGTCTCCACGAGTTCCTCACCTCGCGCACGATCGATGTCCTCGTGTTCCAGTTGCCTGCGGCGCTCCTGGCGTTCTGCACGGAGGCGTTTCTTGACGGAATCGACCCGTTCGCGGTGGTTGGCTGGAACCTCCGCTTGCCGTTTCGTCTCGAACACGAACGACTGCAACTCGAATGGCTCTCCCTGGAGGTCGATGGTCTCCGGGACGCTGGCCCCGACCGTCGCCCCGTCCCGACCGATCCGCTCGAGCAGCTGCTTTCGCTCGTACTCCTTCACGCCCGAATATTGGCGTGGCGACACAAAATACCTGTCCGTCGGTGGGCCGGAACGGAGGGGATGGGCTGGCGATCGTGGGCGACGAATTCACTCTCACCGGAACTACTTTCCCCCGCTCGGACTAACGTGGGCCAAATGGCGACGTGCGACGTGTGTGGGCGCGAAGAGGGGATGCCCTACCAATGTCGGCTCTGCGGTGGCACATTCTGTTCGGAGCACCGACTGCCCGAGGCCCACGACTGTCCGGGACTCGATAACTGGAACGACCCCGGTGGTGTCTTCGATTCGGGGTTCGACGAGTCGGTCGATTCGAGTCGGTCATCGTCGCGCTCGGTGACGGACGCGATCCCGATCGATACCGGGCCTGGGGGCGTTTTCGCGTACTTCCGGAACAACCTGACCTACCTCTTTCTCGCGTTGATGTGGGTCACCTTCCTGCTCGAAGCGATCGTCCTCTTCGTCCTGGGCGACGTCGTGCTGTTCCGGACGCTGTTCACGCTCTCCTCGGACAACGTCACCTACGTCTGGACGTGGGTGACCTCGATCTTCGCCCACGACCCCGGTGGCTTCTTCCACATCTTCTTCAACAGCATCGTGCTGTACTTCTTCGGGCCGGTGGTCGAACGCCGGGTCGGGTCGAAGAAGTTCGTCGCGCTGTTCCTCATCAGCGGCGCCGTCGCGGGCCTCGCCCAGGTGCTCGCGGTCATGGCGGTCGGTGGCTCCACCTCGGTCCTCGGGGCGAGTGGTGCCATCGCCGCGCTCCTGGGCGTGCTGACGGTGTTGAACCCGAACCTCCGCATCTACCTCTACTTCATCATCCCGATGCCCCTGTGGGTCGCCACGGCGTTGTTCGCCGGCTACTCCATCATGGTGAGTACCGCTGGCGGCATCGGCTTCGGTGGCGTCGCCCAACTCGCCCACCTGGCCGGCCTGGGCATCGGGCTGGCGTACGGAGTCGTCCTGAAGCGCCGGGGGGCCCGGGCGCCCCAGCAACTCCAGTTCGGCGGCCGGGGCGGCGGCCGTCGCGGCCGCGGCCGGTTCTGAGATGGAGGTGGTCCGGCCAGAGTACCTCCCCGACCCTGCCCTCGACCGGGCAGCGATGGAAGCCCTCCAGCGGGCCATCGCAGACGACGCCCGCTTCGAAGACGACGGGCGCATCGACCCGGCCGAGTTGACGATCGACGAGCCGCTGGAACTGCCTGATGGTACCGTCTCCGTGTCACCCGCGACGACCGCCCCCATCGTCGTCGGAATCGACCAGGCGTTCGCCGAGGAACGTGCCGTGAGTGCCGCTATCGCCATTCAGGACGGTCGCGTGGTCGACTGGTCGGTCGGCCGCGAACCGCTCCAGCTGCCCTACATCCCCGGATTGCTGGCGTTTCGCGAGGCGGGCGCCATCGTCGACGCGCTCGAGGGCCTCTCCGTGGAGCCGACGCTGCTAGTCCTCGACGGGAGCGGCCGTCTCCACTTCCGGCAAGCCGGTATCGCGACCCACGTGGGTGTCGTCTTCGACGTTCCGGCCATCGGCGTGGCGAAGTCGTTGCTGTGCGGACGGCCGGCCCGATCACTGGCGGAGCCACTGCCGGCGGGGACGCGGGTGCCGATCCTCGCCGACGATTCGGTGGACGCAGACCTCGACACCGTCATCGGGCACGCGTATCAGTCACGACAGTTCTCCTATCCCGAGCGTCGGCACGTGAACCCGTTGTTCGTCAGTCCGGGCCATCGGATCAGTGCCGAGACGACCGTCGAGGCCGTCGGAGCGTTGTCGGCGGGGTACAAACTCCCCGAGCCGACGCGACTGGCCGATCGGGCCGTCGACGTGTGCAAGGATTAACTATCGGTCGTGCGAGGGTACGGTATGGAACGGACGGTACTCATCACTGGCTGTTCGTCCGGCATCGGTCGGGCGACGGTCCGCGCATATCTCTCCGAGGGGTGGACGGTATACGCGACCGCGAGAGACGTGGCGGACATCGCCGATCTGGCCGACGCGGGTGCGGAGACCAGGGAACTCGACGTAACACGGCCGGCGCAGTGCCGGGACGTCGTCGAGGAGATTGTTGATTCGGCGGGCCGTCTCGACGTCCTCGTGAACAACGCCGGCTACGCTCAGTTCGGTGCACTCGAAGACGTGCCAACGCGGGAGGTACAGCGACAGTTCGACGTGAACGTCTACGGCCCGCATCGGCTCATCCGGGCCGCCCTCCCGCACATGCGGGACGCCGAGGATGGAACCATCGTCAACGTCTCGAGCGTGACGGGCAGACTCGCCACGCCCGGAATGGGTGTCTACGCTGGTTCGAAATTCGCCCTCGAGGGGATGAGCGACGCTCTCAGAGGCGAGGTCGGGCAGTTCGGGGTCGACGTGGTCGTGGTCGAACCGGGCCCGGTCGAGACGAACTTCGACGACCGAGCGCGACGGGAAGTGCGTACGATCGACTCGAACCCGGCGTACGACGACCTCTACGACCTGTACGAGGACTACACCGCGATGTCCGGTGTCGGGGCCGTCTCACCGGCCGAGGTCGCCGACGTGATCCTCGAGGCCGGCGTCTCGACCGACCCGGAACCCCGGTATGCCGTCGGGCAGGTCGCCCGGTACAGCCTCCTCGGACGGTTCGTCCCCGACCGCTGGCGTGACACCATCTTCTCACTCCTCCAGCGTCTGCCATGACTGACGCCGGTTCCCCGGCTCCCAACACGGAGATACGCGACCGCGATTCGCTCGCTACGTCGCCCACGAGAGATCTAGCCCTCTCCTGTCTGGAAGCGGGTATCGACGCCGCCCACCCCGAACGGGTGATTCGCGACGCCGTTGTTGTCGAAGACGGCCGCCTCCAGGTCGCCGACGCCACCTACGACCTCTACCCCTTCCGGCGAATCCTCGTCCTGGGCGGCGGGAACGCGGCGGCCCACGTCGCCACCGCGATCGAATCCGTCCTCGGTGACCGCCTCGACGGCGGAGTCGTCGTGACGGACGACCCGGTGTCCCTCGAGTCGGTTACCGTCCTCCCCGGCGACCACCCGGTCCCCAGCCAGCAGGGGGTCGAATCGACCGAGCAACTCCTCGAGACGGCCAGGGAGGTCGACGAAGATACCCTGGTCGTCGGGGTCATCACTGGTGGAGGGAGCGCTCTCATGGCCGCTCCTGCGCCGGGGCTCTCGCTCGCCGACCTCCGCGAGACGACCGACGCGCTCCTGCGGAGCGGCGCGACCATCCACGAGATCAACGCGGTCCGCAAACACTGTTCGGCCATCAAGGGCGGGCAACTCGCGGACGCACTCGCTCCCGCGACGGTCGTCTCGTTGGTCCTCTCGGACGTCGTCGGCAACGACCTCGACGTCATCGCCAGTGGGCCGATGGTCCCCGACCGCTCGTCGTTCGCAGACGCCCTCGCCGTCCTGGACACGTACGACGTCACGGTTCCGGAGTCCGTCCGGGATCGACTCGAAGCGGGGGCCGACGGACGGATCGCCGAGACCCCCACTGCGGGTGATTCGATATTCGACGGCGTGAACACGCACGTGCTCGCGGATGGGTTCACCGCGCTCGAGGCTGCAGCGGCGACCGCCGCCGAGGCCGGTTACGACCCACTGATCCTCTCGTCCCGACTCGAAGGGGAATCTCGGGACCTGGGGTCGACACACGCTGCGATCGTCGACGAGATGCAGGCCACGGGACACCCCGTCGACCCACCCGCGGTGCTGCTCTCGGGTGGCGAGACGACGGTTTCGGTCACCGGCGACGGCCACGGCGGCCCGAACCAGGAGTTCGCGCTCTCGGCTGCGCTCTCGACCGACGCCGATGCGGTCGTCGCCGCCGTCGACACCGACGGTATCGACGGCAACTCGGCGGCGGCCGGGGCGATTCTCGATGGCGGCGCGGATTTCGACCAGCGGGCAAAACGAGCCCTCGCGGACAACGACGTCACTCCCTATCTCGACGAACGATCGTCGCTGGTCGTCACCGGGCCGACGGGAACGAACGTCAACGACCTGCGGGTGCTGGTCGTTCCCCGGTGATCACTGGAGGCAGGCGGCGACGACGCGGAGCATCCGTTCGCCGGCGACCTCGTCGGCGAACAGGGGGACCCGCTTGACGTCGTGGCCGCGGAACAGGTCTTGTGCGGACTGCAAGGCACCCTGTTGGACCGCCCACCGGCGCTGACAGAATTCGCAGTGTTCCAGGTCCGGTGAGACGAACGTCTCCTCGGGCACGTCGTCGGTCACCTGGGAGAGCGGCTCCATCACCCGGTTGACGACGACGGTACCGACGGGGATGCCGAACTCCTCGAGTCGGGAGCGGAGTCTGAGCGACTCCTGGACGGCCATCTCCTCCGGGACGGTGACGATGCGGAAGTCCGTCCGCTGCGGATCGCGGAGGATCGCTCGCAGCCGCTCCACCCGATCGGCGAGTTCGTCCAGGTCGTCCATGCCGTCTCCCTCGGCGGGCGCCTCCTCGCCGAACATTCCCTTTACGCCCTCCATCAGCCCGCCCAGGCGCTCGCGGAGGGCCACGAAGCGGCCGACCATCGAGTCCAGGAGTTCCGGCAGCTCGAGCAACCGGAGCGTGTGACCGGTCGGCGCGGTGTCCACGACGACGCGGTCGAATCGCTGGTCGTCGAGGTAGGTCAGGAGCAGTTGCATCGCGGCGGCCTCGTCGGCGCCCGGCATCTGTCCGCCCATCATCGGGTCGAACCCCTCGTCACCGAGGAGGTCGCCGAGCGGTCCCATCGCCGACCCGTCGTCCCCGAATATCGGCGCTTCGTCCATCGCTTTATCGGGATCGATCTCGACGCCGTATAGCGGGACGTCCTCGCGCAATCGCGTCGGTTCGTCGGGGATGTCCACGCCCAGCGTATCGGAGAGGGAATGGGCCGGGTCCGTGGAGACGACGAGCGTCGACGTCCCGTCCGTCGCGCTCGCGAGCGCGGTGGCCGCCGCCATCGTGGTCTTTCCCACGCCGCCCTTGCCACCGTACAGGACGTATTCGGCCGTCTCGGCGTCCAGTGCCGGCTCGAGGGAATCGACCGCCTCGACCGTCAGTTCGTCCATGTCGGCGCTGGGCGGTGGAGCCGTGAGTATCCGTCGGTCTCCGCCCGGTTCCGCCTGGGACGGGCCCCTGGCACCGGTTTACGAGAAGTATTCGGCGAGCCGGTCGGCCGCTTCGTCGACGCGCGGGGTCACGAGCGCGAACCGGAACCAGTCCTCGAAGGCCTCGCCGAAACTCTCGCCCGGCATCCCCGCCACCCCGGCCTCGTCGATGAGGGTGAAGGTGTTCTCGAGGGTGCCGTCGATACCGGGGAATCGAGCCATGACGTAGAACGCTCCATCGGGTCGTGTGTACTCGGCCCCGGCCCGGTCCAGGCCGGTGGTAAACGTCTCGATTCGTTCCTCGATCAGGTCCCGATTTGCCTGGTGGTAGGCCGGGTCCGTCGTCTGAAGCGCGTGTAAGACGGCATACTGTGCGGGTCGAGATCCGGCGACGTTCGTCAGCATGTGTCGGGTTCGGACGGCGTCGACGTGCTCGTCCGGGACGATGGCATAGCCGACGCGGAAGCCGGTGATGGCGAAGGTCTTCGAGTAGGACCCCGTGACGATGCGGTTCGGGGAATCGACGGAGAGCGCACTCGTGAAGCGACCCGAGTAATCGAAGTGGTCGTAGACCTCGTCGCTCACGAGGACGGCGTCGTGTCGCTCGGCGATGTCGACGAGTCGTTCCATCGTCGCCGCGGGATAGACCGCCCCTGTCGGATTGTTCGGGGTGTTGACCACGATGCAGGCGGTCTCCGCCGAGGCGGCGGCTGCGACCCGCTCGGGGTCGAGTTGGCCGTCCTCCTCGGCCGGAACGAAGACCTGTTCACCCCCGAGCATCGACGTCTTTCCCGGATAGTAGGGATAGACCGGGTCGGTGAGAATGACCTCCCGCCCGGCGTCACGTGAGAGTGCTCGCGCCATGCCGAGATAGTTCGCTTCGCCGCCGCCGTTCGTGATGACGACGTTCTCGACCGGGACGTCGTTCCGGCTGGCGACTTCCTCGCGCAACTCCCGCAACCCCACGCTGGGTGGATACTGGAAGTCCAGCCCACCGGTGTCGGCGTATTCGTGCAATCCTTCCGCGATTCCTGGTGGGGCACCCCAGTCCGGGTTTCCGGAGACCATCTCGATGATGTCTCCTTCGGCGTGGACCGCGTAGGACATCACCCGGAAGAACAGGGGCTCTTCGTACTCCATATCCGGCCATTCGCCGCCGGCTACGTGTGTGTTTCGACGACGGGCCAAGCTTTGTAGGGGCGGCGAGCATCGGATACGCCATGACCGAGGAGACGCCCGTAGCAGAACGAATCGGCGAGGCGCTTTCGGCCGCCGGAGAGACGCTCTCGACGGCGGAGTCCTGCACCGGTGGGCTCATCGGCTCGCTCGTGACCGACGTGCCGGGATCGAGCGACTACTTCGACCGGGCGTACGTCACCTACTCGTACGACGCGAAACTCGAACTCGGGGTCGGTCGCGAGGCGCTCGACGAGCACGGTGCCGTCAGCAAACCGGTGGCCATCGAGATGGCTCGGGCGAGTCGCGACCGAGCGGGGACGACCTGGGGGGTCGCCACGACGGGCATCGCTGGTCCCGCGGGTGGCACCGAGGAGAAACCGGTGGGCACCGTCTTCATCGCCATCGCCTTCGCCGCGCCGTGGGGAACCCAGGACTCCTACGCGACGGTCGAACACGAGACCTTCGACGGTACCAGACGGGAGATCAAGTCCGCGATCGCCAGGCGGTCGCTCGAACTCCTCGAACGGGAACTGGAATCGTCTGCGAACCGTTCACCCGACCGTCAGTAGACGCTGCTGTCGTCGAAGGCACCGTCGTAGGCGACGTGGTCGGGGTGGGTCGCCTCCATCCCCGAGAGGAGGAGTCTGTCGACTTTCTCCCACGTGTTCTCGTAGCCGAGATGGGCGCGTTCGAGGGCACAGCGGGCCTGGTGGGCGAACCCCGGTCGGTGGGCAACAGTGCGGTCGGCGCCCTCGGTGACTGCATCGACGAGGTCCTCGGTCGACGTGATCTCCCGGTCGAACGTCGTCCAGACCTCGCCGACGGTCCCGGGGAGGTGGGCATACGAGGAGCCGAAAACGGGGACGTCGAGTTCGGTGGCGATCCGTCGAGCGGTCTCGTTGTGTCGGGACAGATGCTTGGGATTGTACACCTCGACGGCATCGACGACACCGTCGTAGCGCTCGATAGCCGCCTGTCCGAGACTCACGGTGAGGAACTCCGGGTGGGGGACGAGCGTCGCCCCGGCGTACTCGTCCAGCGCATCCATCGCCCCTGGGAGCGAGACGAAATCGGGGATCGGCCGCGAGAGCCCGATCCCGAGGACGTGCTTGCGGTCCCGCCAGGAGCCAGTAAAAATCTCTCGGGCCGGGACCACCAGCACGTCATCGTCAGTGAACCGGTCCGCCCGCGCCTCGATGGTCGGGAGGCGGGTGAAGTGCGGTGCGTAGACGAGGACGTCGATGTCCCGTTCCTTCGCCCGCTGGACGACGCGCTCGGAGAGTATCTTCACGTGGAAGTCGACGCGGGTCGGCACGTCCAGGAGTAGGGGCCTCGTCACTTTGCTGGTTACGGTTCGGCGGCGAACTGGGCTTTACATAACGAAAACCCTTATTTAGGTGTTTTGACTACAGGTGAGTAATGGCCCCCTGGACCTGTGCGATCGGCGGGTGTGCGGCGTCGTTCGACGACATCGAGGCGCTCGTGGCCCACCAGGTGACGGGCCACGAAGCCCACCGGTGTCGGGTCTGTGACGAGGTCGTCCCGGAGGGATTTTTCGCCATCAGACATATGGTCGAAGAGCACACCCGTGCGGAGTACGTCCGGTTCTACGACGCCAATTCGGACGACATCAGACTCCGTGAGTCACTCGTCGAGGACGTGACCGCGGAGATAGACGTCGAGGCGCTCCACCGGCGTCTGGAAGCCGACGGTTCGGACGGACCCCAGGCTGAAGCCCTCGAATAACTGGAGAACCGTCGTCTTCTACCGTTCGTCGCTGTCCAGAACGCGGATCTGGTCGCCACGGACGGTGACCGGAATCGGGACCGTCGCCTCGTAGAGTTCGACCGTGACCTGGTCTTTGCTCTCGTCGATGCGCTGGACCTGGGCCTTCTCGCCCTTGAACGGGCCGGCGATGAGTTCGACGATGTCGCCCTCGGCGATCCCCTCGACGTCGGGTTTCGGCGAGAGGAAGTGCTCGACCTCGCCGATGCCGCTCTCGCCCGGGACGACCGAGCGGGCGTGGGGGATGTCCTCGAGGACGCGGTCGAGGACCGGCGTCCCGTCCGCCTCGACCATCACGTAACTCGTCAACGACTCCGGCGCGAGGACGGCGTGGACCTCGTCCTCCTCGCGGTTGGCGATCATGCTGGCCACAGTCTGTTCCTGGCTCGCCGTGGTCTTGACGGCGTAGATCGGCACGATCAGGCCCCCGGCAGCACGCTCATGATGAGGAAGATGATGAAGCCGATGACGCCGATCAACAGGATGCCCGCCCCGGCGATCAACGAGACCTGGGAGAACTCCTCCCAGTCGGGCGTGCTGGCGAGCTTGAGCACGCGGGTATACGCAGAGAGCTCGTACGGTACTTCCATGGACGGGGATTTGCGACGCGGGTTTTTCTATCTATTGATGCCGGTCCACGTCTGAGGAGGAGATCGTGAGCGACATCTCGACCGATCGGCGGACGAAATCGCCGCCCCTAGCCATTACTCGACGAAGTCGATGTCTTCCATGCCCTGGGCCGCGCCCGCCGGTTGTTCGTTGCGGCCGTAGATCTGCGGGGACTGGACGCCGGTGACGACGACCATCGTGCGCATCCGCTCGTCGAGTTCGTCGTCGATGGAGGTTCCCCAGATGATACGTGCGTCGGGGTCGATGCGGTCGTAGATCTCCTCCACGACGCCCTCCGCCTCCTCGATGGACATGTCCGGGCCACCGGTGACGTTGACGAGGGCGGAGTTCGCCCCGGAGATGTCGACGTCCAGCAGGGGGGAGCGAAGCGCTTCGCGGACGGACTCGGTCGCCTTGCTGTCGGTCTCCGACTCCCCGAGACCGATCATGGCGACGCCGCCTTTCTCCATGACGGTGCGGACGTCGGCGAAGTCGAGGTTTACCAGCCCCGGTTTGGTGATCAACTCGGTGATGCCTTTGACCGAGCGCATCAGGATCTCGTCGGAGATCTTGAACGCTTTGCGCACGGGGAGTTTGCCGACCGAGTCCAGCAGGCGGTCGTTGGGGACGACGATGACCGTGTCGGCCACGTCGCGGAGCCGTTCGAGACCCGCCTCGGCATTCGTCCGTCGGACCTCGCCCTCGGCGGTGAACGGCGTGGTGACCACCGCGATGGTCAGCGCGCCGCGTTCTTTCGCGGCCTTCGCGACGACTGGGGCGGAACCGGTGCCCGTGCCGCCACCCAGACCGGCGGTCACGAACACCATGTCCGCGCCGGCGATCGACTCGCGGATCTCGTCCTGGCTCTCCAGGGCAGCTTCCTCGCCGACCTGTGGGAGCGAGCCGGCCCCCCGACCCTGGGTCTTCTCCTTGCCCATGAGGATCTTGGTGTCGGCTTCGATGTCCACGAGATGTTGTACGTCGGTGTTTGCAGCGACGAGTGATGCTCCACGGATGCCCGCTTCGAACATTCGGTCGATGGTGTTGCTCCCCGCACCGCCACAGCCGACGACCGTGATCTCGGTCTGAAGGTCCTCGAGAACGTCTTTGAGTTCCTCGTCGGTCATGGTCCCGGACCGCGACTGGTCCGAGGTGGGTGTCGCACCATCCCCCGAAGCCGGTGGCTCCGCTTCGGCTTCGTCGATTGCGTCCTGTACAATCGAATCCATCGTTAATAAACCGATACCGGACCGAGCTTAATTACCTTTCCCCTCCACGTCCGACGCGTGTCAGACGGTGAACCGCTGTCGTTCCCGTTTTTGGACGTTTTCGGGTCTGACCGCTTCGCCGTCGACGTCCACCGGTTCCCCACCGGCCAGTCGACCGAACTTCGGCCCCTCTGGAACGCCCGCCCGTCGGGCGGCCTCCGGATCGAACGTCGTTCGTTCGGCGACGATCGCGCCGGCCTCCCTGTAGACCGAGTCGTACGCGTCTTCCAGGATCCCGACGAGACCATCGACGAGGTGATCGACCCCGTCGTCGGTGGCAAATGCCGCCGACCCCTCGATCCGATTGCCATTCTCGACGGTCTCGTACGCGACCGTGTACTCCTCGAGGAGGGCCCGTGTGGCATCGTCGTCGATGGTCTGCCCCTCGGCGATTGCCTCGTCCGGTAACGGCCGAACGGTAAGCGAGGCGGGGGCGGCCCGTCGCTCTCCGAAGGCGACTCCGGTATCGATAGGGGCCAGCTTTCGTTCGACGGCCTCGACCAGTTCCATCGGAATCCCGTCAGTCGTTCGCAGCCAGGTCTCGCTGACGATACGGTACCCGAGGTCCTCGACGACCGATTCGACGGCGGGATGGTCACCGTCGAAGACAGCGAGGTCCGCACCACTGGCCGCGAACATCTCGTCGATCAGGTCGGGGTGGGACTCGGGCCTGCCGAGCGCCTCGATGCTCCAGTCGGCGGCGACGTGGCCCATCGCGACGTCGGTCTCCGTCACCAGCCTGGAGGGCCTGGGGGCGTAGTGGTTGCCGCCGAACCCGACGACGGTGCGGACGGGCTCGGCTCCGTGCCCGTCGAGTGCCAGGATACTCCTGGCGACGGCTCGAGCGCCTTCTGAGTCTCGCCACTGTGTTTCGTCGCTGCCGAGTTCGACGAACATGGACGGGGCACCGACGGCAGTCGGCCCGTGATGGGTACACTCCATCGCCACGTCCCAGCCCGCCGGTGCGTGCTTCGAGAGGGCCTGGAGGACCTGTTTGTGGGCTCCCGGACAGGGTGTCGCGAGGTCGCGGTCGTCGCCGCCGAACTCCGCCTCGCCGAAGTTCCCGGTGAAGTGGGCACTGAGCAACCGACCGGTCTCCCCGGAGTGTCGGGAGGCGAAGACGATACAGTCGGGGTCGTCGAAGGCCGCTGCGACGCCATCGAGTTCGAGATGCCACTCCTCGAACTCTCGCAACTCGAAGCCGTCCGTCCGGTAGACCCCCGGTTCGACCGTCTCCCAGTCGGTCGCTTCGAGGAGCATCTCGCCGATGTGCGCCGACGCTTCGTCGGCCGTGCTGACGACGATTCCTATCACGAACCCGGGTAGGCGGAGGGTGTAAAAAACTCCCGCGGTCGGACCGATAGACGACCCCGGAGTCGGTCAGCCGAGGTAGTACCCGGTCGCCCGGCGGATCGCTGCCCGCGAATCGGAGACGATCTCCACGATCGCCTCTCGCCGCTGGTAGAACAACCCGAGCGCGAGGACGACGTACAGGACGGCGTAACTGTCGAGCAGGACGATACTCAGCTCCTCGGCGCGAGCGGCTGGCAGGAGTCTGATGAGGGCGAACTCCGCGGCGACCTGCGAAATGAACAGTCCCAGCAGGACGATCGCCTCGCGACCGCTGATTGTGAAGTTGACCAGCACCGCGATAGCGAAGAGGCTCTGTGCCGCGGTGATCCAGATCTCGGCAGCCTGTTTGGCGTCGAAGGGGAGCGTCCCGAGTTGTCCCAGAGCGAGGCTGTAGACGACCGCCAGCGTCCCGATGAGGAGCGTCCATTGGTTGAGCTTCGAGGAGATGAGGGCGTTGAACCCTGCCGTCGTCCGGGCCTTGTTCACCAGATAGACCACGACGATGAGTTCGGGACTCTCGCTCGCCAGGGGTGCGATCCACTGGATCATGAAAAAGGGCGGGAGGCCGAGGTTCTGCCCGAGCACCTCGAGACCGTGTGCGAAGGGGTGGACGGCCACGTAGATGAGAAAGCCGGAGTACAGGAAGAGGGCGATGGCGGTCGGGGCTCGTAGCAGCCGTGGTCTGGCGTGGAAGTACGCCGGGACGCCGACCTGCTCGCCGACCTCCTCGACCTCACCGGAGATGGCGATGAGGATGTAGACTACGTACAATCCGACGAGGACGGCGGTGTCGACCAGGCCGATGCCACCGTTCAGCGGGACGAAGAAGGCGACGACGGTGGCTGCCAGGAGAAACCCGATCTCGACGGAGATGTTCCGGTCGAGATGCACGACGTCCGCGAGGAACCCGTCGCGATGCTCGATCGATCGATCCGTGTGGGCGAGCGCTCTGTAGATGCTGAAGAGGGCGATGCCGGCCCAGCCGATACCGATGAGGATTCGGTTCGCGCCGGTCATGTTCGCCACGGCGAGATTGGCGTCGTGACATGCCCGAACGACGCCCGGCGTCGACGCGACGGCACAGGCTTCGGCGGTCGCACCGCCCGCCCCCGCTCGCCAGGCGTAGAGCGCGTCCACGGCGTACTCAGGTGCGACGGCGAGGACGGCCAGCACGGCGATGGCGAACGCTCGAGGAACGTCCTTCTCGGCGATCTCTGCGGCCCAGGCCAGCATGAACGAGGCGCCGAGGATCCCGAAACCCGCGACGGCGACGGTGGGGAGCGGCGCCATCGAGTCGGTGTTCCCGGTTGCCCAGATGATCATCCAGGGTGCCGTCATCGCGAGGGCGGCAGCGAGGATGAGAAGGGGGTGTCGGAACCGCGATGCCATTGTCGATGGTGGTTTCGAGGCCATCACTCTTTATCTGTCGATTCGGGAATGCATCGGGTGAGAGTCTCACTCGACCGTCGGTTTTACGACGACGCGCCCGTCACTCGCGGCATGAACGTCTTCGGACTCGTCGGGAACCCGGTCGGACACTCCGTCTCCCCGAGCATGCACGAGGCGGCCTACGACGAACTCGACCTCGACGCCCGCTATGTCACCTTCGAACCGGATCCCACCGAACTCGAGACGGCAATCTCGGGGGCCGACGCGCTGGGTATCGACGGGCTCAACGTAACCATCCCGTTCAAACAGGCCGTCCGGGAACTCGTCGAACCGGACGATCTCGCCTCACGAATCGGGGCCGTCAACACCATCGATTTCACCGGTGACCGCCCCGTGGGACTCAACACCGACGCCGAGGGCGCACGGCGCGCACTCGTCCGTCACGAGGTCACTCTCGACGGAAGGACAGTTGTCGTCGTCGGGGCCGGCGGGGCGGCCCGAGCGATCGCATTCATGGCCACTGACGAGGGTGCGACCGTCCACGTCGCCAACCGAACCAGGGACACGGCGATCGAACTCGCCGACGCCGTCGACGGGACGGGGCACGGTCTCGACGCACTCCCAGCCCTGCTGCCCGACGCCGACGTCCTCGTCAACGCCACCAGCGTCGGGATGGAAGAAGACGTCTCTCCCGTTCCATCGGAGGCATTGCACGCCGATCTGGTCGTGATGGACGCGGTGTATTCGCCGCTCGAGACGACGCTCCTCCGCGAGGCAGCGGCGGCCGGCGCGACGACCATCGACGGTGCCTGGATGCTCCTCTACCAGGGGGTCGCCGCCTTCGAACGGTGGACGGGCCTGGCCGCACCCGTCGAACGGATGAACCGGACGGTTCGCGCGGAACTGACGGGGAACGAGGACGTCTGAGACAACTATCTATTTACACCCGGCGTCGATAGAGACCCATACAATGGGATGGATCGAAACGATTCGGTCGTTGCTGGGGCTTCAGTCCAACGGTCACCAGGAGGCCGGTGACGTCGAGGTGACGGTCGAGAAGGAACCGGACGCCTCGTCGGAACGTGCCGTAAAGGAGCCCTCCGACGGCGACATTGTCGAACGGGACGACGCTGCGGAAGGGGATGACGATGAACCTGAATCGGAAGCCGCCGAAGCAGCCGAAGCGGAACCCGCCGAGGAAGCCGCCGAAGAAGCCGAAGCGGAACCCGCCGAAGAAGCCGAAGCGGAACCCGCCGAAGCGACCGAAGCGGAACCCGCCGAGGAAGCCGCCGAAGCAGCCGAAGCGGAACCCGCCGAGGAAGCCGCCGAAGAAGCCGCCGAAGTGGCCGAAGCGGAACCCGCCGAGGGAGCCGCCGAAGTGGCCGAAGCGGAACCCGCCGAGGGAGCCGCCGAAGCGGCCGAAGCGGAACCCGCCGAAGAAGCCGCCGAAGCGGCCGAAGCGGAAGCCGCCGAAGAAGCGGAAGCCGCCGAGGAAGCCGCCGAAGAAGCGGAAGCCGCCGAAGAAGCGGAAGCCGCCGAAGCGACCGAAGCGGAACCCGCCGAAGCGACCGAAGCGGAACCCGCCGAAGAAGCCGCCAGCGAGGAGCAGCCTCCGGTATCAGCCGAACCCATCGAACTCACCGACATCAAGGGGATCGGGTCGGCCTACGCCGACCGTCTACAGGCCGCGGGCGTCGAAGACGGCGCCGACCTCGCCGCCGCCGATGCCGCGGCTCTCTCCGCCGAGACCGACATCTCCGAGAAGCGTCTCCACCGGTGGATCGACCGGGCCACGGATCGTTGAGCGACCCCGCGCGACCCGATCGTCCACGATATCGTCTTTCTTTCTGCTCACCGACCTGCGCCCGGTCACTCGATGGTGAACGCGGGTTCGTCGATGGCCTCGCTCTTGCATTCCGGACAGCGTGAGGGGTGATTGAGCGGGTCGTCGAACCCATCGAAGCCACAGTCGCGACAGGTCGGTGGTCGCACGAGGAAGTCCTCGTCGGTCCCGTCGACCGACCGGGCGACGTGTCGGAGGTGTCGAAGCGCCGACTCGCTCGAAATGGAGTAGCGCTCCGATAGGGAGGACGCCGTCTCCGCCCCCTCCCGGAGGGCCTCGGCGATCTTCTCCCGGGTGGTGCGAGCGTTCTCCATACCGAGCGAAGGTGCCACTGTCCTTTCAATCCGCCGCCTGTAGAACATGAAAAAGGACTTAGGGGCGTACGTAGACCTCCAAGACATGGATGCTGTCGTTCTCGCCGGGGGATACGCGACGCGGTTGTGGCCGATCACGAAACATCGTCCGAAGATGTTTCTCCCCGTCGGAGCGTCGACGGTCATCGACCGAATCTTCGCCGAACTCGAGGCCGAAACGCGCATCGATACCGTCTACGTCAGCACGAACGAGCGCTTCGCCGACGACTTCCGGGAGCACCTGGCGGCGTCGGACTACGAGAAACCCGTCCTGTCCGTCGAAGACACGACGGCAGAGTCGGAGAAGTTCGGCGTCATCGGTGCGCTCGCCCAGCTCGTCGACCGGGAGGGTGTCGACGACGACCTCCTGGTGGTGGCCGGCGACAATCTGATCAGCTTCGCGATCAGCGACTTCGTCGACTTCTTCGAGCGGAAGGGCGTGCCGACCATCGCCGCGTACGACGTGGGCTCACTCGATCGGGCGAAATCGTACGGCCTCGTCACGCTCGACGGTGACGAGGTCGTGGACTTCCAAGAGAAGCCCGACGACCCGGAGAGTACGCTCGTCTCCATCGCGACCTATGGCTTCCCCGCGGAAACGCTGTCGCTACTCGAGACCTACCTCGCCGAAGATCAGAACCCGGACGAACCCGGCTGGTTCATCGAGTGGCTCCAGTCGCGTGGCTCGGTCTGCGCGTACACCTTCGACGGCGCGTGGTTCGATATCGGAACGCCGGAGAGCTATCTGGACGCGGTACGGTGGGCGCTCGACGGGGACAACGTCGTCGCCGACAGTGCGACCCTGGAGAACGTGGATATCGGGGAGAACGTCCACATCATGGACGGTGTCGAGATAACGGATTCGAACGTGGATGGGAGCGTCATCTTCCCGAATGCAGTCCTCCGGAACTGTTCGGTTCGCGATTCCATCATCGACGAACAGACCCACCTGGCGGACATCGACTTCTCGGGCGCGCTCGTCGGTGCCCACACGACCATCTCGAACGGCGACTGACGCTCTCGCTTTCGACCATCGAATGGCTCACTCGTCTCCGAGCCAGGCGTCCGTGATCTCGAGATGGCCGCGGGTCCCCTCCCAGACGGTTTCGGCCTCGAACTCGATCGGTCGGTCCATGTGCGGGGCGTCGGTCACGAGCGTCTCGAACTCGCCGCCCTCCCCCAGGATGTGCACCCCGTAGCGGTCGTTGAGTTCGCGGAGCTCCGCCAGTGCGGCCGCGTCGAGCTGGCGTCCGACCCACGATTCGTCGAGTCCGCCGGCCGCGACCTGGACGATGTAGATCTCGAATCCGGCCTCGAGTATGGATTCGCCCAGGGCCATGGGATCCTCACGCCAGAGCGGGGCGTAGAGGTCGGCATCGAGGCGCTCGCACATGGCTTCGATCCGGGAGGTCTGAAACTCGGACTCGACCGCACCGGCCACGACGCCCTTGATTCCACCGATCTCGGGTGCCAACTCCCCGAGGGCTGTCTCGAGGGTCTCCGTCTCCGCGTCGCCTCGTTCCCCGGAGTCGTGACCCTCCAGGGCTGGTTGGCTCACGTCCACGAGTGGAATCCCGATACTCTCGGCGGCCAGTCCGGCCAGTCCAGTGGCCGGAACGTGGTACATGTACGAATCCGTCTCGGGATGGACCGTGAGGAGACGACCTACATCCAGTCCGGTCTGGAGGGCTCGATACAGTGCCCACGAGGAATCTTTGCCGCCGGAGAACAGACTCACCCAGCGCCCACTCGTCATTGGCTGGACTTCGCGAGCGCTCCATAAAGGGTGCTCGGAACTACTCCGTTCAGGCCACGTCGCCCGATTCCTCGAACTCGCCGGCGAGGTACGACGACACGCGGATGCCCGCGAGACTGACGAAGAGGCCCAGCACCACGAAGACCGCAAGGTGTTCCTCGGGGGTGAGTGTGAATCCCCGAATCGTCGCCGCGCCCATCTGGATCGGGGGGACAGACAGCCCACTCACGTAGCCGGCCCGTTCGATGAAGTATCCCGAGAACCCTCGCACGACGAGGCCGACGGCGAGGACCCCGAACGGCAGGTTCAGGTACGAGGTCCGCACCTGCTCGTTCTGGATGACCTCGTCGAGGAGCCGACCGGTACTGGCCGCCAGCGCACCGAGCGCGAGCCACGGGACGCTGTAGTAGGTGAACCCCATGACTGTCACTAACTGGACGTTCCCGAGCCCGAGGTCCGATATCCCGAGGACGCCGGCGAACACGCCGACGAGCGCCAGGCCGACGGCCACCACGTAGGTGACGATGGAGACTCGACCGGAGTACATCGCCTCCCGGGCCTGGGTCGAGAGGTCCGCCAGGTGGGCGTCCACCGACAGCCCCTTGTAGAGCAAGAAGACGCCGATGACGGCGGCGATGGATCCGACCGCGATGGCCAGACTGCTCAGCATGAGGATCGCCGGGAAGACCAGCAGGACGATGCCGATGGGGACCAGAACGGTGGTCCGGAGTTCCTCGTCAGCCAGGAACTGCTTGAGGAGGTAGTACGTGGACTCCAGGTCGCGTGCCTGGCGAACGACCACCCGATCGACCGAATCGACCTGGAGACGACTCTCGATGATAGGTAACAGCCGTTCGTCCTCCGTGCTGTCGATGACGACGATGGACGTTTCGGGGTCGTAGCGGTCGATGAGTTCTTCGATCTCCCTGGCGATGGCCTGGTCGGCACCGACCATGCTGTCAGTCCCGCCAGAGACCACGGCGACGACGGCGTCCTCGTTCTCGTCTCGAAGACTCCGCGTCACGTTCAGGCCCTCGAGCAGACAGTTGACCGTCGAGTCCTCCGGATCCGCGATACCCAGATCCACGACGAGCGACTGGATGGCCTCCCAGCCGGCGATGGGCGTCGCCAACCCCGTCTTCCGGGGCACGTCACCGGACCTGTCCACGATTACCACGAGCGTACGCATTCCCTACTGCAAGGCTCATTCCGACGGGATAAAAACCCTCGCTGTCCGTCACCAGCGGTCACGGTCACTCACCCTTGCCGACCGCCCTCAGCGGAACTCGAAGTCCGTCGCGCCATCACCATCGTCGACCAGGACGCTTGAGAGACCGGCCCCGAGTGCGAACGCGACCCGTTCGGCACCCATTCCGATTCTGTCGGCGAAACCGATCTGGGGTTCGAACTCGCGGATCGTCACGGCCTCGTCTAGCTCCGCTTCGATCCACTCCTCGACGGTGTCCGCCGCGCCGATGTCGTCGACCAGACCGCGTTCGAGCGCGTCTTCGCCGAGGAAGACGCGGGCTTGCGTGTCCATAACGTCGTCCTCGTCGAGATCTCGGCCCGAGACCACGCGGTCGACGAACGTCTGGTAGTAGTCGTCGACGATCCCCTGGAGATACTCTCGCTCGTCGTCGTCCATGTCTCGGAGTGCGACGCCCGCGTCCTTGTAGTCGCCAGCGACGAGTCGTTCGTACGTCAGTCCCAGTCGCTCGAGCAATCCCTCGCCGGTGACGCGAGACGCGATGACGCCGATACTTCCGACGATACTCCCCTCCCGTGCGACGATGTGGTCACAGCCACTCGCGATCCAGTAGCCGCCACTGGCACAGGTGTCGGTCGCGTAGGCGACGGTGGGCCCGTCGAAATCCTCGACCGCTCTTCGGATGTCGTCACTCGGTACCACCTCACCACCGGGCGTGTCGAGGTGGACGACGAGTGCCCGGACGGCGTCGTCGGCGTCCGCCGCTTCGATCTGCTCGACGATGTCGTCGGCCGTCACCATCACCGGCGGTGTGGAGAGCGAACGCCCGGGACGGCGCGCGATCGGCCCCTCGACGGAGACCTGGCCCACGTTGTACGGGGCGAAGCGGTGCTCGCTGTATCGGCGCGCCATCCTGATTCCGAGGATCGCAACGCCGATGGTGAGGAGCACGCCGAGTAACCGCGCGAGACTGCCGCCGGGGAGATCGACGAAGACCAGATAGCCGAGGGCCGCCGCCACGACCGCGGCGACGACGGCGATCAGGACACGCGCCAGTCTAGACGCTGTGCTGGACATATCCTGTCTCTCTCCACCAATCGGGATAAAGGTTGACCGGTCCCAGTCCGGTCGCCAGGCCCGCCGAACGCTATCGCTACGGGCCCAGAGAATACCCGAAAAGTGCTATGGTTTCAGAGGTGGCCGCTCTTCTGGAGTTTGCGGAGGTCCTCGGTGTCGAGGGTCTCGCCCTCTTTGAACCGCTCGTAGATTTCTTCGGCTTCCTCGCGAGCTTCCTCGCGCTTCTCTGCGCGCTGGTCCTTGCGCTGCTCCTCTTCTTTCTTGTCCAGTTCGCGCAGGCGCTTCTGGACGTTGACGAAGGCCTCGTGGTGGGCGTCGGCTGCCTCCTGGGCCTCGACGAACGCCTCGTGCATCTCGTCGGCGTCGTCGCGGATGTCGTCGGCCTCGCGGTAGGCCTCGATCATCTGATTGTGGTGTTTCTGGGCCCGGTCGGCCAGTTCGGTGACCTTGTCGTGATGTTTCGACGCCTCGGCGCGGACCTCTTCGGCCTCGTCGACGTAGGTCTCGAGGTCGTTGTTGTCGTCGAGTTTCTCCTTTTTATCCTGATACTCGTCGCGTTTCGCCTCGATCTTCTCGATGAGTTCGCGTTCCGCGTCGGCGGAGAGGACCTCGGTCTGCTGTTTGAATTCGAGTTCCTCGATCTCCTCTTTGAGCTGCTCTAGGTTCTTGCCCTCGTCGAGCTCCAGGTCGGATTTGAGTTTCTCGACCTTCTCGAAGAGCTCGTTCGCCTTCGCGTTGAGCTCGTTGCGCACCGACTTGTGTTCCTGGACACGCTCGTTGAGCGTGTCGCGTTTCTCGCGATGACCCTGGGCTTCGTCGACCTTCTCGCGGGTCTTCGCGTTCAGGTCGTCCCGTTTGGATGCTCGCTTGCTCGCGAGCTGGTTGAGCTCGTTCCGGCGGTCGCGGAACTGGCCAGCATTTTTGATGAGCTGCCCTTTGGATTTGTCTTGAAGCTGTTCTTCGGTGATAAGTTCGTCTGCGCTCGATACGCTGATTTCGATTTCCTCAGCCATTGTTCGTACCTCGATGCCATCCAGCTCGGGCGACGACGCACGCACTGCTCGCTCGTCGGTTGCAGTGCCTGCGTCGGTGGAGAGAATATCCGGTCATTCTCGCGCTGTGCTTTCCGAACGCCCGAAGCGTTCTGGTGATACACCCTACATGACCGCGTGATTTAAACGTTTTGTTCGAACGAATCGTGAAAACCGTTAGCAGGCACCGTCATTCGGCGGTATGTGGACATTTCACGCGTGCCAAGAACTGGTACCGACGGGTGGCACTTTCACTTTCACCACGCTCTAGGCTCGCTTTGACCATGCCTCGCGACGTGGGTTTTCTCATGCTCGCCGATATCGTCTGTGCCTGTGAACGCTGTGATGCTCCGCTCGGTGACGAGCACCTGCGGCTCACCATGGAGTCGGCAGGAGGCGTTCGTCACGCCTACGAGTGCGACTGTGGCGCAGTCACTATCACCGTCGCGGACGGGTCCGGGCGGGCGTGAGCGTCCAGTCGCGATAGCGATTCTCAAGTGGCTCCATCGTCGAGCGGGAGTATGACTCGTACCGAGCGCGTGCAGGCCACCGGGCACGAACACGTGTCCGCGGCACACGAGAGCACCTTCGAGTTTACCACCGACGATTACCTTACGCCGGCGGGCGATTGTATCCTCGGCATCGAGGCCGACCGCTCGCCCGCGGATTTCTCCGAGGGGTTCGTCGCGGCATGCCAGGATCCGGATGCCACCATCACGGCGACCATCGAGGCGGCCGGGTACGAGGTCACCATCACGGGTCGAGGCGACCCGGAGTTGACCTTCGAGAACGAGCGTAGCATGGTCGGCCGAACCAGCACGTACGTCGACGACCGAACGATCATGGTCGACGCCGACGCTGCAGCGGCCGACATCGACCGGGAACTCGTCGACGCACTGGCCGGCGGGGCGAGTGTGACGATGGCGCTGACCGTCGACTGAGACGCGGCGCGGACAGCACGGAGCGTCAGATTTGAACCGGACGGCTCCCGACAGCTATCCATGAGCGACGACCCCGAGCCGACGCGGAACATCTCCGGCGGCAGCGAGGGCGGCGGAGCGATAGTCGACGTCGAACCGGGGGTGGCCGACACCCGTGCCGAGGCGGTCGTCGACCGACTGGGCGAACGCTACTGGCAGAAGTCCTACGGGGGTCAACACGCCTTCGTCTCCCTCGTCAGAACGATCCTCTCGCAGAACACCAGCGATGCGGCGAGCCAACCCGCACACGACCGATTGATGGATCGATTCGACGGGGACGACGGGGACCTCGCGACTGCACTGGCCTCGGCAGCGACAGACGACCTGGTCGACGCCATCCGATCGGCCGGCCTCTACAACCAGAAGGCGGCCGTCATCCAGCGCGTCGCCTCGCACGTGCTGTCGGAGTACGGAAGTGCCGACACCTTCGACCGCTACGTCCGCGAGGAGGACGCCCACGAGGTTCGAGACACCCTCCTCCGTCTGAAAGGCGTCGGGCCGAAAACCGCCGACTGCGTGCTGCTGTTCGCCGGTGGTCGTGGGGGTGTCTTCCCCGTCGATACACACGTCCACCGTATCTATCGACGACTTGGTATCGCTCCACCCGATGGCGATCACGAGGCGGTCCGGGCGGTCCTCGAAGCCGACGTCCCTCCGGAGAAGTGTGGCTTCGGTCACACCGCGAGCATCCAGTTCGGCCGGGAGTACTGCACTGCCCGAACCCCCGCGTGTCTCGACGGCCCGGATGCGTGTCCGGTGTCAGAACTGTGCGACCGGGTCGGCGTCGACACGCAGACGGGCACCGTGATCGATCCTGCAGAGACGATCGGTGACGAGTAGAGCACGGGGCGGTGCAGATTTACCAGTATCCTCTCATGGTGTTATTGCAATGAGTGGCGGTGTCGTGACTACCATTATCAACACAGTGATATATGTGTCGAATGAAATATGGTGCTGGCCGAGAGACATTCGAGCATGGTCGTTGGAACCATCGTTTCGTTCGTCGTCGCACTGCTCGTCGGTGGTCTGGCGATTTACATCGCCGCGAACGTCGTCGCGGGCGTGGACGACTATAAGTACGCTATCGTTACGGCGTTCATCGGGGCGGTGGCGTGGGCCATCGGCTCGCTGATACCACTCATCGGAACGCTCGTGGCTCTCGTCGCCTGGATATGGGTCATCAAGTGGCGCTATCCCGGTGGCTGGAAGGACGCGGCGATCATCGGTCTCGTCGCCTGGGTCTCCGCGCTCGTCATCATCTTCATCCTGGATACGGTCCTGGGACTGGGTATCAGCGCGTTCGGTGTGCCGGGTGTCTGAGGCCGGCTACGAAGGGATTCGTAGTCAGATCAGGCGGAACGTCTCGAGGTTCTTCGGTGCGAACGTTCGGATGTTGTACTCGTGGTAGAGTGCCGAGGAGAGTTCCTGTGTGGACCGTTCGTCACCGTGCACACAGAGGACCTTCTCCGGCCGGGGGTTCATCGTCTTCACGAAGTCCATGAGGCCCTGTCTGTCTGCGTGGCCCGAGAAGCCGTCTACCGTCTCGACGTCGACTTTGAGCGTGAGGCGGTCGGCCCGGCCACCGTCGTTCGAGATGGGAATCTCGTCCCAGCCGTTCTGGATGCGTCGTCCCATGGTCCCCTGTGCCTGGTAGCCGACGAAGACCATCGTGCTCTTCGGGTCGGGGCCGATGTGCTCGAGCCACGACATGATGGGGCCGCCGGTGACCATGCCGGACGTCGAGAGGATGATGGACTGGTCGTCTTCGGCGATGTCCATGCGCTCGTCCTCGCCGCCGTCGACCTGGTTGAACGCGTCTGCGAGGAACGGATTGGCGTCCTCGTGGAAGATGCGCTCGCGGAGATCGTCGCGAAGATACTCTGGATAGGTCGTGTGGATGGCCGTCGCTTCGAGGATCATCCCGTCCAGATGGACGGGCATCTCCGGGATCTTGCCCTCGCGCATCGCCTCCTCGAGGACGAGCATGATCTCCTGTGACCGACCGACGGCGAACGCCGGGATGAGGATCTTCCCGCCCTTCTCGTAGGTCTCGTTGATGACGTCGATGAGTTGTTGTTCCGCGTCCTCCTGGTCGGTCTGGTAGTCGTTGCGCCCGCCGTACGTCGACTCGAGGACGAGGGTCTCCACCCGCGGGAAGTCGTTTACGGCGCCGTTGAACAGCCTGGTGTCGTCGTAGTGGATGTCGCCGGAGAACGCCACGTTGTAGAGGCCGTCACCGATGTGGAAGTGCGACACCGCCGAGCCCAGGATGTGGCCCGCGTTGTGGAAGGTCAGTTTCACGTCCGGGGCGATGTCGGTGACGTCGCCGTACTCGAGGGGGATGGTGTGCTTGATCGCCTCTCGAACCATCTCGCTTCCGTATGGGGGTGTCCGCCCTTCCTTCGAGGCGACGTCGAGATAGTCCAGGGTCAACAGGCCCATCAGATCACGGGTGGGTTCGGTCGTGTAGATTGGCCCATCGTACCCGTACTTGTACAGGAGGGGGACGAGCGCCGAGTGGTCGAGGTGCGCGTGGGTGAGGACCACGGCGTCGATGGTCGACGCACCCGCGCCCAGCGCCTCCGGTACCTGGAGATAGGGGACGTCGTCAGAGCCGGGTTTGTCTCCGGAGTCGACCAGGATGCGGGTCTCGGGCGTCGAGATGATGAACGCCGCACGGCCGACCTCGCGACAACAGCCGAGCGTCGTGATGCGGACCCATTCGTCGTCGGACATCTCCTCGCGGTGGATCTGTCGACCCACGCGTTCGAGGATGTCCCGTCGCTCGTCGCGTTCCTGTTTCAGGAAGTTGCGGACGTTGCTGACGGTCGCCGACTCGAGCGGTGGTGTGCGCAACACCTCGGGGGTCCACCCGGATTTCTGGGTGATGTCGCGCAGCGTCGATCCGTGCCGGCCGATGACCATCCCCGGTTTCGAGGCCTCGATGACGACCTCGCCGGTGTCCTCGTGGAAGTCGAGATTCGTGACCCCGGCGTCGTCCGGGATCACCGCCATGATCTGCTCTCTGGCCGTCTCCGGTCTGGTGAGGACGTCCGGGTCGGGTCGAACGGTGATGCGTTTGCGCAGTTTGCTCGCCAGCCGCCGGATGAGGTCGCCGTTGCGGGCGAACTTCTTGGGGTCGCGCGTGTAGACGACGAGTTCGGGTCCCTCGTATTTCACCTCCGTTACGGAGATGTCGGGGGGTACTTCGTGCTCTATCGTCGCTTGGATCTCTTCGAGTTGCCGGTCTACAGCACTCATAGTCGAGAGGTTAGGGGTTCAGGATCGGTGGTCGTGTCACGAGGTCCGACGCCGCTGCTCGTCCGGAACGGTCCGGACGGCAGACGACGAGTATCGCCCTCGTTCACAACACGCAGTATTCCAATAGTCATCGCTCGTAGCGGTGCGCCCTTCGCTGGGCTCCGCGGGAATGTTACGGGAAAACCCGCTTGGTTTGACGTATATCCGTGACGTTATAAAAGCCTTCGCAAAGTTGGTAGCCCTGCCCCTCCCAGTACGGGTATGCAGGTGACCCGAGCGGTCGTGGAGCGTGAGTACGAGTGGACGAGAGCACGGGCAGCGACGGTCGTCCCGGTGGCGAACGAGGTACGCCGACGGCTCGGTGACGTGTTCGACGTCGACGTCGGAGATGTGACAGTGAACCAATACGAGGCCGCTATCGACGAGGCGTACGCCGACGGCGATCGGGCCGTGAATCTAGCGACGATGACCGCGCTGCTCCGGGATCTCGACGTCGAAGAGGATTACCCCGGGTTCGTCGTCGACGAGATACTGGGTCGCGAGATCGCCGCGATGATCGCCGGCGAGCAACCACTGCGGATGCTCGCGGAGGCGACCTTCCACTTCGCCGACGTTCACACCCACGTCGACGGGCCGGCGGGTCTCGACGACCTCGACGCCGCACTCGCGGCGGGCGTTCAGACTCGCTTGCCCGGCTGGGACTGGACCGAGACCGACCCCTTCTCGGTCCGATAGATTGCCGTAAAACCGGTCGACAGCTAGAGGACGTTACTCCTCGAGGTCGGCGTCGATCTCGATCTCTTCGTCTTCTATCTCGGGCATCTCGTCGTCCGCTTCGAGGGTCCGTTTGACTTCCTTCCGACGCAGCTGTTCTTCTTTGACCATGCCCTTGCGCTCGCGACCACGCTTCGTGTCGCCCATACTGTGAAAGTCGTTCGCATGACCCATAAGTCTTCACGCCGGTCTCTCGAACCGGCACCGAGGGGAAAGTATATGAGCGATGTCCCCCGGGGTCAACCCGTGCAGGAGGCAACCATCACGTACCCCGTTCGCGACGGTTCGGTGTTGCTGATCGAGAAGAAACGAGGCATCGGTGCTGGGCTGTACAATGGTCCGGGTGGCAAGGTAGAACCCGGCGAATCTCCAGTCGAGGCCGCCCGCCGCGAGGTACGAGAGGAGATCCGGGCGACGGTGCCGAGGCTCTCAAAGCGGGGCGAACTCGAGTTCGTCTTCGGCGACGACCATTACATGACCGTCCACGTCTATCGCGCACCCGAGGTCGACGGCGTTCCCGAGGAGACGCCCGAAGCGATACCGCGGTGGGTCGATATCGACGCGATCCCGTACGACCAGATGTGGGAGGACGACCGGTACTGGCTCCCGCTGCTCCTCGCAGACCGAACGTTCCAGGGGTGGTTCCGCTTCGACGCTGCGGCGGAGGTCCTGCAGGGCCGGTACGTGGACCCCGACGTCGAGCTTTGAGGCGGGTGTGCTTCAGGGGATTTAAGCCACTCTCCGCTCAGTTGTGGGGTAATGAGTGGCGAACAGGAACTCGGTATCACCGAGTCGAAGGAGCACAACCCCGGCGACTGGTACGCCGAGGTGGTCCAGAAGGCCGAACTCGCGGACTACGCGCCGATGGGAGGGTTCATCGTCACCCGTCCCCGTGGCTATGCCATCTGGGAGACCATCCAGGACAACCTCGATACGTGGTTCAAGGAGACGGGGGCGCAGAACGCGTACTTCCCGATGTTCATCCCCGAGAGCTATCTCGAACGGGAGAAAGACATCGTGGAGGGATTCGACCCCGAGGTGGCCTGGGTCACGCAGGGTGGCTACGACGAACTCGAGGAACGGCTCGCGGTCCGTCCCACGAGCGAGAGCATCATCGCTCCATTCATGGCCAAATGGGTGCGGAGCCATCGCGACCTCCCGATCCGCTTGAACCAGTGGAACTCCGTGGTTCGCTGGGAGGCCACCGAGACGAAGCCGTTCTTCCGAACCAAAGAGTTCCTCTGGCAAGAAGGCCACACCGCCCACGCAACCTGGGAAGACGCCTGGGACGAGACGACGATGCGTCTCGATCAGTATCAGCGTCTCTACGAGGACGTCCTGGCGATTCCGGTCCTCCGCGGTCGAAAGCCGGAACACGACAAGTTCCCTGGTGCGGACACGACGACGACAGTCGAAGCCCTGATGCCCGACGGTAAATCGGTACAGGGTGGCACCAGCCACCACCTCGGACGGAGCTTCGCCGACGCCTTCGACATCACCTACGCCGACGAGGACGAGGAAGAACGGGTCGCACACACGACCTCCTGGGGCCTGTCGTGGCGAGCTATCGGTGCGCTCATCATGACCCACTCCGACGATCAAGGTCTCGTGCTCCCGCCGACGGTCGCACAGACCCAAGTCGTCATCGTCCCCATCTGGCAAGAGGACACCCAGGAGAAGGTGCTCCAGTACGCGAGCGAGATCGCAGCGGAACTGCAGGAGGGCGGCGTCCGAGTGAAACTGGACGACCGCGACGAGCGCAACCCCGGTTTCAAGTTCAACGAGTGGGAACTGAAAGGGGTCCCCCTTCGCCTCGAGATCGGGCCGAACGAGGTCGACGACGAGGCGGTGACTGTCGTCCACCGACCGGACGGGGAGACGGTGCCAGACGACCGGTCTGGTATCGTCGAGAGCGTCAAGGACCATCTCGACGAGGTCTACGCGAAGCTCTACGCCACCGCCGAGGAAACCCTCGAGTCGAACGTCCGCGAGGCCACGACCCGCAACGAGATACTCGGCACCATCGGCCAGCACGGGGGGTACGTCACGGCACCGTGGTGTGGGGACGAGGCCTGCGAGACCGAGATCAAAGAGGAGATCCACGCCGAGATAGTGATGGTGCCTTTCGACGAAGACGAACCGCCGATAGGGGAGGAGTGTGCGGTCTGCGGTGACGTTGCTGAGACGACGGCCTATTTCGCCAAATCGTACTGACGGTCGGTCGGCTCGCTCACACCGGGGACGTTTTCGAAGCCTGAGAACAGTCGACCAGCTTAAACCCTCCATGCTCGAAGATAGTACCGAGACCAGTGGTGCCCGGCCGCCTGGTGAGTAATCGATTATGGCCCAACAAATCCTCGAAAAACCGAAGAACGGACACCTTAGCGAGCGCGAAGTCCAGGTCGTCTTCGAGATCACGCCCAAAGCAGCCTGTTTCATGGACGACCTCGAGGGCGAGATCTCGAACGTTGAACTGTACTTCCCCGAGGGCGAATGCCACTCGGACGTGACGGTCTGTCGGGACGAGGGTGAGAAACGCAGTGTCGAGGTCTTCAACCACAAGGGAGATGTCTGTGACAACTGCCCGGGGACGGTCTTCAACGAGTTCGATCTCGTCCCCCGCTTCCAGGACCGGAGTCGGAAGGGGTTCATCGTTCAGGTTCATCTGCCGTCCAACGATCAGCTCTCCGAGCTCGTCGCAGACCTCCGCGAGGTCTCCGAGTTCGTCCGTATTCTCCGCATCGTGGACGTTCGCCAGAGCCAACTCGACGACGTCATCGGTGAAGTAGATTTCACGCAGTTGACCGACAAACAACGAGACGCGCTCAAAGGGGCCGTCGACGCCGGGTATTACGGCCTCTCACACGATGCCTCTCTCGAGAACCTGGCCGAGGAGTTCGGCATCTCGACGTCCGCCCTCTCACAGCGACTCGCCCGTGCCGAGCAGAACGTGATGGCACAACTCTTCCGCGACGACGAGTAGTTCGCCGGATTGTTCGGGGTCGCCCACTCGTTCGGGTCGATTCGCTGGTCGCAGACGGCGCCACCACGTCTATCGAATGGAGCACCGACGGTTTTGCCTGCAACCGCTCCGATGGGGGAAAGATGGTAATTAGTAGCAAGCTTGGTAATTAGTAGCAAGCTTGGTGATTAGCTCCATATTTTTCGGGGTCAAACGTGAACAACGACACGACATAATATCTACCCCCATATAAAACCTGAACAGGTCCCGAGTTATGGTCATCCTCTTTGTCCAAGTGGGGTTCAGTGTATGGAGAAGAACCTCAACCGCCGACGGTTTATCAAGATGACCGGCGTCGCTGGCATGGCCGCGATCGCCGGCTGTTCGGGTTCCGACGATGGTGAACCGACCGAAGCACCCACGGAGGAACCGACTGCAGAGCCGACCGAGGAACCGACCGAAGAGCCGACCGAGGAACCGGAGAAGCCGGATCCGACGGACACCGAGAATGCGTTGATCGAGCCCGCCACACTCAAGGAGTGGCAGGACGCGGGCATCGTCAACACCGACGACACTGCAGACGACCGTGTCGTCATTCTCCGCATCGATACGGACGGGTACGACAGCGGTCACGTCCCCGGTGCCGTAAAATGGTCGACCTCCGAGGGCGAGGGACCGGCGGTTCTGACCGAGACGCGTCTCGAGGGACTGGCGGAGACGCCGACGATGGTCGCGAGCGGCTCGATCATCGACGAGGTCATCCAGAGCGCCGGCGTCGGTCAGAACACGACGATCGTTCTGTCGGGCAAGGCACCGATGCGGATGGCTCGGGCGTACTGGACTCTTCGGTACTGGGGTTTCCCGCGTGAGCGTGTGAAAGTCCTGCAGGGCGGAACGACGGTCTACGGCGAGGAGTACGACCTCGCGTTCGAGGCGCCCGACCACCCGACCAGCAACTACACGGTCAAGGCGTTCGGCGAGCCCAACTACGATCTGCGCTACGGGCTCAACCAGATGATTCAGGAAGTGGACGCCAAGAACGCGGGCGAATCGGAGGCCTCCTTCCTCGACCTGCGCGGGGACGCGACGCCGAAACCCGCCGGGGCCGTCGCCGATCCGCCGGCGACGTACCTGCAAGGCGACAGCTTCAGCGGGGACTTCCCGTGGCAGGACGCGGACACCATCTCCGAGCACGTCTGGGGACTCGAGGGCGTCGAAGAGGGACAGAAGATCATCACCTTCTGTGGCAGCGGCTACCGCGCCGCGATGGGCTTTTTCGCCCTGGACGGCATTCTCGGATACGACAACGTCACGCTGTGGGACGGCTCCGTCTCGCGGCAGTGGGTCCACTACGATGGCAACAACGACCCGGTGCCCAACGACGCCTGGCGCGTCGACCAGCAGGACCGTACGGTGGGCGACACCGGCGAGAGTTCGCTGACGATCGATCCGGATCTCAACGAGGAGTTGACCGACCTGGCGACCATCGACGCGAACCAGGTCAAGAAGGCCGACATCCAGTACATGGGCGGCGACACGAGCGGCGGTGGCTTCGGCTGCGGCTCGTAGAGACCCTGAACGCCTCGTCCCAAATTTTCCATATTTTTCATTACCGTTAGCACCGCATATCGGGTCGCTGTCGTGCGATTAGTTCCGGCTGAACGGTTCGCAGTCACGCACCCTCTTATAAAGCCTTAACCGGTCCCGAGTGTGGTCTATCTCCGTTGGTCTCCTGGATTTACCCGTAGAACAGTCATGACGCTAATCGTAGATCAGACGCCGGACGGTACGGTCGGACGGCACGGTTTCGAAGCGGGACAGTGGACGGTACGACCCACTGCGCCTTCGGGGTGTAAACGATGAGTACGGGCGGACGCGACGGGACCTCCCTCACCCGTCGGACGCTCCTGAAAGCCGGTGGAGCCGCCGCCGGTGCCGCGGCATTGGGCGGCTGTCTGTCCTCCGGGGACGGTCCAGCGGACGAACCGTCCGGTGGCGAGGCGACGACTGCCTTCGGTAACTGCTGGATGTGTTCGCACAACTGCGGACAGAAGGCGTACGTTCGGGACGGTTCCGTGGTCAACCTGACCGGCGTCGATGGGCACCCGCGTGGGAGTGCAGGCCCAGACACCGAGGGAACGCTTTGCCCGAAGGGCCTCGCACAACTGGATAAGACCCACGATCCCAAGCGCATCAAGGAACCGCACGTTCGCAAGAACGGGGAACTGCAGAAGGTGAGCTGGGACGAGGCGTTCCAGTACACCGCCCAGCGACTCGTCGAGTTCAAAGAGCAAAACGGCGCCGAGACGCTCCTCGACGCGACGAGCTGGGCCGAGACGCCGATCTTCTCGACCGTTTGGCGCGAGCTCTACGGGACTCCGGAGCGGATCAGCCGTGGGATCCACGTCTGTGCCGGACCGACGTTCGTCACGGGCGGCATGATGGGTGTCGGATCGAACAACCGCGTTCCCGACTATCAGAACTCCAAGTACATCATCGCCTGGGGCCGCAACCAGCTCAACTCCTTCGCCGGCCAGTTCGAGGCGAAGGGAACGCTGGAAGCCATCGAGAAGAACGGCGCGAAACTGGTGACGATCGACCCCCAGCACACGATCACCGCCGAGAAGTCGGACAAGTGGCTCCCGATCAAGCCCAGAACGGATGGTGCACTGGCCCTGGCGATGGCCAACGTGATCATCGAGGAGGAGCTCTACGACCAGGAGTTCGTCGAGAACTACACCTACGGCTTCGACGCCTACCGCGAAGCGGCCGCGGACATGCCACCCGAAGAGGCGGCCGAGATTACGGGCATTCCCGCCGACGAGATCCGCGAGGTCGCTCGCGGGTTCGCGGAGGCCGCACCGCAGGCCGGCATCTCCGTCTGGACCGGCACCTCGCAGATGGGCAACGGCTGGAAGGCAACCCAGAACATCACCGCGCTCAACGGGCTGGTCGGCAATATCGACCGACCCGGCGGACTCCGTCTCTGGGAGTACGCCAGCACTGCCTCGTTCGGCGAGGTTTGTGAGATGGATTACACGAATCGGGCCGAGTTCAAGGAGCCGGCCATTACCAAGTACGACGAGTACTCGGACTACCCGGTCCGGCATATCACCGATATCGCTCACAACCTCGTGCCCGAGATGGTCGACAACGGCCACATCAACGGCATCGTCGTTCACCACGACGACCCCCTGAAGGACGGGAACGCCGACGCGTGGATCGAGGCAATCGAGAAGATGGACCTGGTTCTCTCCATCGATGCCTACTGGAACGGCGTCTCGCGCAACGCGGACATCGTCCTCCCGGAGGCGACCCAGCTCGAAAAGGACACTCTCGGGACCGGCAACTGGTCGGCGTACCCCAACCACAAGTGGATCACCGGCTCGAAGGCCGCCGTCGACCCGCAGTGGAACACCAAACCGGACTTCGACATCCTGGTCGGCATCGCCAATGCGATGGCCGAGGAGACCGGCGAGGAGGACTGGACGGTCTTCCAGCAGTGGGACGATCACGAGGACTTCATCGACGATCAGCTATCGGTCCTCGATCTCACGCTCGAGGATATCGACAGCGGCGAAGTCAACTACGAACTGGTCGAATCCTACGATTACGAGAAGTGGAAGGATAACGACAACTTCACCTTCCGGTTCGATCTGGATCAGGTCGGGAGCTTCGCCCAGGCGGCCGAGGAGGCCGGGATGACCACCGCGCCAGAGTGGATCCCGCCGGGCGAGTACGGCGACGAGATCGGCGGCGACTATCCGCTCGAGTTCTACGACGTTCGCTCCGTGTTCTTCTCGCACGGCAGCAACCAGCCCCACGACCGGCTCCGCGATCAGTTCGCGAAGCGCAACCGTCTCGATGACGAGGACTACCGCGGTAACTACCTCCACTTGAACCCCGCCGACGCGGAACCCCGTGGTATCGAGTCCGGGGACATGGTTCGCGTCGAATCGCGAACCGGGAGTGGCGAACTCATGGCGGTCGTCTCCGAACGCGCACGCCCCGGATTCGTCACCGCCGAATACGGGTTCGGCGAGACGTCGGCGACGCCCGACGGAGAAGGGATGAACACGATGACGCTACACGACAAACAGATGGATCCGATTACGGGACAGGTGGACAGGCACATCGCCGTCGAGGTCGAGTCGGCGGGGGGTGAGTGATCATGGCGGCCGAAGGCGATCACTGGGTCTTCTACTTCGACCCGAACCGGTGTATCGGGTGTCACGCCTGTACGGTCTCGTGTAAGCAGTACCACGACCGCGAATCCGGTGCCGACGACTGGCGGACGGTCACGCACCACGAGAAGGGTACCTTCCCGGACGTCAGCGAAGTGCCGATCTCGATGTCGTGTATGCACTGTCACGACGCGCCCTGCGAGAAGGTCTGTCCGACCAACGCCATCGAGAAACGTGAGTCCGACGGCATCGTGACCATCGACCGCGAGAAATGTATCGGCTGCAAGTACTGCGGCTGGGCCTGTCCGTTTGGCGCGCCAACCTACGGCGACGAGGGGCTCATGTCGAAGTGCAACATGTGTATCGGTCAGGGTCCCGGGTCGGGTGCGGACGCCGATCCTGCCCCGAAACACGAGCAGGACGGAATCGGCGCCGTGCAGCCGAACTGCGTCTCCGACTGCGTCGGCGACGCGATCAAGGCCGGCCCACAGAGCGAGGTTATCCAGGAGGCCTCCCAGGCGGCGGCGAACCGATTCAAGTCTAACAACGGCCGCGTGATCGTCGAGCCCTTCGAGGACAGTACCGCCGCCGTCGACGGCACCAATGACGTCATCACGCCGTTCAACGCAGGGGACTGAGCCATGAGTGCGATACCAGGCGGCACGGAGTGGCTGTGGTTGGAGTCGCCTCACTGGGCGGAGTTCATCGCGATGTACCTGTTCCTGGGCGGGGTGAGCGGCGGCGCCTACGTCACCTCGGCGTGGGCGAGTTTCATGAAGAGCCTGATGGTGAGTGGCTCCCGACTCGGTGACATCTTGCTGGGGGACCCGGGTGACCCCCACCACCACTTCGCGTGTGCGGAGACCTCGCGGTGGGGATCGCTGATCGGCGTGCTGGGCATCGCGGTGGGTGGCGTCGCGTTGCTCTCCCACCTGGGCGCGCCGCTACGTGCGCTGACCTTCCCGGTGTTGTTCACGAACTTCGGTTCGTGGCTGGTGATCGGGACGTGGGTGATCGTGCTGTTCGCGATCTGGGCGGTCTTCGAGACGCTGTGGCTGCACTTCGGGTCCGATCTCGCTCACCCGACGGGTCTGAGCCTGTTCCCACGGAAGATCCTGCAGTGGATCGACGGGGTAATGCCGTGGCGTACGGAGCGGGGCATCACGTGGCTGTTAGACAGGATCGCGGACGTGACCCGACCGCCAGGAAAGCTGTGGGGCGCGTTGCGAATCGTCGGCGGCGTGCTGTCGCTGACGTTGATCGGATACACGGCGATGCTGTTGAGCGACGTCACGGTCGTGCAGTTCTGGACGCGGCCGTACCTGCCGGTGATCTTCCTGTTGAGCGGCGTCTCGACGGGGATCTCGGCGGCGCTGCTGGGAACGGTCCTGAGCGGCGGGGCGCTCTCGCGTGTGAACCACCGGTTCTGTCTGACCGACGACGCGATCATCGTCGCGGAGCTGGTGGCGATCGGGCTGCTGTTGTCGTTCCTGGCGAACACGCCGAACATGGGTTCGCAGGCGAGTCTGACGGCGCTGTTCGACAGCTACCAGCTGCTGTTCGTGGGCGGGGTGTTGGTGTTCGGAACGGTCGTGCCGGTGATCCTGTCGCTGACGGTGACGGTGTTACATCAGTTCACGAGCTTCGAGGAGCGGCCGTGGGGCGAGGAGCTGCTGACGGGCGGGTACGCGGCGAAGTACGCGCTGGTGCTGGTCGGCGGGTTCCTGTTGCGCTACGTGGTGTTGATGGCAGCCGTCAAGAGCCCCCTGGTCGTACCTGGACTGTAAGCTATGGACGACCAGACGCAAGCAGCGTGGTCCGAGGCCGTGATCGTGCTCTCGAACTGTCTGCGCCATCCCGACGAATCCGTCCGCGAGGCCGTCTCCTCACCGGCCGGCCTCTCGGCGGCGGTCGAGTCGATCGAACGGGCTGGCGTCGAGCCGCCAGCGGCACCCGCGATCGAGGACCGTGATCTCACCGAGGAGTACGAGGGGCTCTTCGGGGCGTTCCGAACGCCCTTCGCGCCACCGGCCGCGTCGCCGTACAAGGAGTGGTACGAGGGGCGAGAAGGACTCATGGAGGGGCCGCCAGCGACCGCCATGGAACGACGGTACGCCGCGATCGGCGCCGACGTTCCCGAGGCCTACCCGGCGGATCACGTGGCCCTCGAGCTTGAGTACGCGAGCATCCTGCTCGATGCGGGCGAAATCGAGGAACTCCGTCGGTTCGTCGAGTCCGAGCTGGACTGGATCGATGCTTTCGCGAGACTCGTGGAGGATGCCGCTGCCGAGGCACCGTTCCACCGGTGGAGCGTGAAGACACTGGTCGAAGCGATGGCGGCCTTACGCTCCGAACTCGACGTCGACGGACCGTCGGAGGAACGTATCGATCGGATGGTCGACCGGGCACGAACGAACGTGGTGTGATCACGAATGGGTGCCGACCGGGACCGTGAACTCGAACGATGGGGACATCGCGTCGAGTACCGGGTCCGCGCACCCGAACGCTGCCCGATTCGACAACTGGACGTCGAGGTGACCGGCATCTCCGTCTTCTGGAACGACGGGACGATAAACTGCGATTACGTGACCCGGAACGCCGACGGCGAGATCACCGTCCATCACGCGAGCCAGTCGGACACGACCGACTGTCCCTGTGCGGTGGTCTTCGAGAACGACGCGATTCCACGGGTTCGACCGGCCCGGTCCGGGACCGACGGCGATCTGTGTTTGACGACGTACGTCCAGAGCCCAGAGCGTGCAGAACAGATCACTGCGGCGCTTCGCGAGGTCTCGTCGTCCTTCGAGGTGATCGATTACCGGGAGATCGGGGCCGGTGAGGAGTGGAGTGCCCAGCTCGATCTGGCAGGGCTTACGGACAAACAGCGTGAGGCGATCAGAATGGCGATGCTCGAGGGCTACTACGAGATGCCGAGCGAGACGACGGTCGAAGAGCTGGCGGCCATGACCGGCATCTCGAGTTCCGCGTTTGCGACCCGCCTCCGCAAGGCCGAACGTGAGATCTTCTCCCAGCTACTCGAGTACGTCTGAGTGGTGTTCGTCTCTCGTCGATACGCTCTCCTCGCGGACGGTCGATCCGACGACGAGTGCGGCGCCGATGATCAGCAGATTCTTGACGATGTACTGACCCTCGACGGTGAGCGCGTACGGGACCGTCTGAAAGACGACCTCGGGGAGCAGGACGACCGGAAGGAAGGTGCCGGGTAACTGCAGGAACAACAGGAGGATAGCTACTCGAATCAGGGGACGGTACAGGAAAAAGAGGCCAATCAAGACCTCCCAGACGCCCAGGATCGGTACGAACAGTTCTGGGGGCAGAAAGACGACCGTCTCCGCGACGAGGCTCGCCGCCGGGCTCTGGTCGATGACCTTCAACGCCCCGAACCAGACGAACACGACACCGAGAGCGAATCGTAGCGTCGGCACTCCGAGACGCCCCATCGCGGTCGCAATCCGCCGATCGAGACGGTCGAATCGGACGCCGAGGGCTGCGATTCCATCGCCACCTTCCACCTGTTCCGTTGTTCCGTCGTCGGTGTCCATTCGGAAAGAAACGGGAGACGCCACAAAGAAGGCGTCGGCAGCGGCGGATTTCCGGATGTTCGCTTGTTCGGCTCTCGGGACGGACGGCCTGGAGAACAATTACCTTCTACGACCTTAGTTGATACTAATATACACTAACAGTCTCAGGAGTAATGTTATATGTGGATGTGTGCCATGATGCGACATGCACGAACGGGACACCCGAAGCGGCGGCCGTCTTCTCGCGTCTCCCGAGGAGGCACGGGCAAACTGTGGGGTCGGGACGGTGATGGACCTCGATGGAGACTCGACGCATCGGATCGTTTCCGATGCCGTAGAACTCCTCGAGAACCTCGAACATCGCGGGACGACCGGCGCAGAGGAGAACACCGGGGACGGTGCGGGCATCTTGCTCCAGACTCCCCACGAGTTCTTCGCCGACGTCGTCGACACGCTTCCGGAGATCTACGCCGTGGGGGCACTGTTCATGCCCCGCGACGATGCGGCCCGGCAGACAGTTGAGGAAACCGTCGAGACGCTCCTTGCGGACCACGGACTCTCCGTCGTACACTGGCGGGACGTCCCGACCGACAGTTCGGACCTGGGGACGACGGCACTCGATTCCGAACCGGCAGTCGTCCAGGCCATCGTCGCGCCGCAGACGGACGTCTCCGACGAGGAGTTCGATCGGCGCCTCTACGTGGCCCGTCGGGCAATCGAGAAGGCTGTCGACCAGGAGCGGTTTTTCGTCGTCTCGCTGGATCGGGAGACGCTCGTCTACAAGGGACTGCTCAAGGGCTCACAGCTCGCCGCGTACTATCCCGACCTCCAGGACGAGCGCGTCCGGTCGAACTTCGCGATGGTCCACGCGCGATTCTCGACCAACACGCTCGGCCGCTGGCACCTCGCCCATCCACATCGGACCGTTATCCACAACGGCGAGTTCAACACCATCCAGGGGAACGTCAACTGGATGCGAGCTCGTGAGGCCGACCTCGAATCGCCGGCCTTCTCCGAATCTGACCTCGAGACGCTCACGCCGATCATCCGCGACGAGTCCCAGAGCGATACGGCGTCACTCGACAACGCCCTCGAGTTACTGCTGGCGTCGGGCCGAGACCTCCCCCACGCGCTCCGGATGCTCGTGCCCGAAGCGTGGCAGGGCCACGACAACATGGACGACGACCGTCGGGACTGGTACGACTTCCACGCGTCACTAATCGAACCGTGGGATGGCCCGGCACTCGTCATCGGGACCGACGGCGAACGCGTCGGCGCCGTTCTCGACCGCAACGGCCTCCGCCCGTTTCGGTACGAGGTACACCACGACGGGACGCTCGTGATGGCCAGCGAGCAGGGCGCACTCGAGGCAGATCCGGCGGACGTCGAGCGCCGCGGTCGGCTCAAGCCCGGCCAGTTGTTCATGGCTGGGCCAGACGCGGGAATTCGCTCCGACGACGAGGTCTTCGCCGATCTCGTCGACGAGAAATACGGACGGTGGCTGGCCGACGAACAGGCCTCGCTCCCGACCGACGGTGACCCGTTCGGCGACACCGTCGAAGACGTCCGATCCCGGCAGGTGCTCCACGGCTACACCAGGGACGAACTCGACGAACTCCTCAAACCGATGGTCGAGTCGGGCTCGGATCCGGTCGGATCGATGGGCGACGACACGCCGCTGTCCGTGCTCTCGGCGTTCAACCGGCCGCTGTTCAGCTACTTCCGCCAGCAGTTCGCCCAGGTCTCGAACCCGCCCATCGATTACATCCGCGAAGAACTGGTCACGAGTCTAGAGACCCGACTGGGCCGCCAGCGGAACCTCCTGGCCGAGTCCGCCGCGCACGCCCGGCAGTTGGTTGCCGATTCGCCGGTCCTGGGCGACGGTGCGGTGGCATCGGTGCGCGATTCCACGTTCTCGACGGCGACCATCGACGTCACCTTCGATCCCTCGGGGGGACTTGCAGCTGCGGTCGACCGGGTCCGGGAGCAGGCGGTGGAAGCCGTCGCATCCGGTGCCGAGATACTGATCCTCTCCGATCGCAACGCTGGCGAGGACGCGATACCCATCCCGAGTCTCCTGGCCACGAGCGGCGTTCACCATCACCTCGTCAGGGAGGGACTTCGAGCGAGAGTCGACCTCGTCGTCGAATCGGCCGAACCCCGGACGACCCACCACGTGGCCGCCCTGATCGGGTACGGGGCCGGTGCTGTCAACCCGTACCTCGGCATCGAGACCGTCACCGAACTCGCCGGTGCACCGGAGGGGATGACCGACCAGTCCGTCGCCCGGACCTACCTCTCGGCGCTGGAGAAGGGGCTCCTGAAGATCATGGCAAAGATGGGCATCTCGACGGTCGAGAGCTACCAGGGCGCCCAGATATTCGAGACAGTCGGGCTGGATTCCGCGGTCGTCGACGAGTACTTCACCGGGACGCCCAACCGGACGGAGGGTATCGGCCTCGACGAGATCGAAGCCGACCTCCGGGAACGGCATCGTGCGGCGTTCGAGGCGGATCCGGAACTCGAGATCCAGGGGGAGTTCAGCAACCGGCAGGACGGGCGGAACCACGCCTGGAATCCACAGACGGTCAACACACTCCAGCAAGCCGTCCGGACCGGCGAGTGGGAGACCTACGAGGAGTTCTCCGGCCTGGTAAACGCCCAAAACGAGTCTGGGCACACGCTCCGTGGCCTCCTCGATATCCGCACCGACGAGCACGAATCCATCCCCATCGAGGCGGTCGAACCCGTAACCGACATCGTCACTCGGTTTTCCACCGCCGCGATGAGTCTCGGGTCGCTCTCACCGGAAGCGCACGAGAACAACGCCATGGCGATGAACGCGCTCGGCGGAAACGCCAACACGGGCGAGGGTGGCGAACCGCCATCTCGCTACGGAACCGACCGCGAGTGTGGCATCAAGCAGGTCGCCTCCGGTCGGTTCGGCGTGACGAGCGAGTACCTGGGTGCAGCCGAGGAACTCCAGATCAAGATGGCCCAGGGATCGAAGCCGGGCGAAGGCGGGCACCTCCCCGGCGAGAAGGTAAACGAGATGATCGCCGACGTGCGCTCCTCGACGCCGGGTGTCCCGCTCATCTCGCCGCCGCCCCAGCACGACATCTACAGTATCGAGGATCTCAAACAGCTGATCACGGACCTCCGCACCGCGAACAGGGCGGCCGACATCCACGTCAAACTCGTCTCCGAGGCCGGGATCGGGACCATCGCGGCCGGCTGTGCGAAGGCCAAGGCCGACAAGATCCACATCAGCGGTCACTCCGGGGGGACCGGTGCGAGCCCGAAGACGTCAATCAAACACGCAGGTATTCCCTGGGAACTCGGGCTCGCCGAGGCGAACCAGCTGCTCCGGGAGACCGGCCTCCGCTCCCGCGTGACTCTCCGCGTCGACGGTGGGTTGCGGACTGGCCGCGACGTCGCCATCGGGGCCCTGCTCGGCGGGGAGGAGTTCGCCTTCGGTACCGCGAGCCTCGTCACGGGTGGTTGCGTGATGGCCCGCCAGTGCCACCAGAACACCTGCCCGGTCGGCGTCGCGACGCAGGCCGAGAAGCTCAGGGAGCGATACCCTGGGACCCCACAGGAGGTCATCAACTACTTCACCTTCGTCGCACAGGAGCTCCGCGAGATCATGGCCGATCTCGGGGTCGCCACCGTCGACGACCTCGTCGGTCGGGTCGACTTCCTTGCCCAGCGGGACGTCGACCACCCGAAGGCGCGGACACTGGACCTCTCGGCGGTCATCGCCGAACCGGCCGGGGACGATCGGTACAAGACCCGGGAACAGCCGGTCGACATGTCGGAGCATCTCGATCACACCCTCATCGAGGGAGCCACGCCCGCACTCGAATCGGGACAATCGGTCGCGCTCGACGAGCGCGTCACGAACGTCGACAGAACCGTCGGTGCGATGCTCTCCAGTGAAGTGACCGACCGCCATGGTGGCGAGGGCTTGCCCGAGGACACCATCTCCGTTCGGTTCACGGGGACCGCCGGCCAGAGTTTCGGGGCGTTCCTGGCACGGGGCGTGACCTTCGAACTCGACGGGCCCGCGAACGACTACGTCGGTAAGGGGCTCTCCGGCGGAACTATCGCGGTCAGTACGCCCCGGGCGCCCGGATTCGATCCAGCGGAGAACACCCTCGTCGGGAACGTGGCGCTCTACGGCGCGACCGGCGGCGAACTCTACGTCAACGGCGTCGCCGGCGAACGGTTCGCGGTTCGGAACAGCGGGGCGAACGCGGTCGTCGAAGGCGTCGGCGATCACGGCTGCGAATACATGACCGGCGGCATCACCGTCGTCCTCGGCGACATCGGGCGGAACTTCGCCGCGGGGATGAGCGGCGGGGTCGCGTACCTACTCGATACCGACGGTGACGTGGTCGACCACGTCAACGGGGACATGGTGGCGGTCGAGACCACCCTCGAACCGGCCGACGAACGGGCCATCCGCCGCCTCGTCGAGAACCACGTGAGCCACACCGGGAGCGAGCGGGGCGACGCAGTCCTCGAGAACTGGGACGACGTCCGCGATTCCTTCGTGAAGGTAATGCCCGACGCCTACCGCGACGCCATCGCCGAACGGCCCGACGCAGACGTCCGGGAGTCCCTCCCCGAGCGGGCGGCCGCGAAGTCCCCCGGTGCGGTCGGTAGCGCTGACTGACCCGAATCGAAGGCTGCCAAACAGCACGGTTTTGGTCCGCTCTCTCGTCGGGGTGGTCATGGAACGTGCCCTGGTCATCGGCGGAACGAAATTCATCGGCCGGCATCTGGTCGTCGAACTGCTCGAGAACGAGTACGACGTCACGCTCTTCAACCGCGGGTCACACGAGAATCCATTCGCAGACGACCCGAACGTGGACCACTTCGAAGGTGACCGGACGAACGACGGCGCACTCGAGGCTGCCCGGGACGCCGTCGACCCGGACGTGGTCTTCGACGTTGTCGCCTACCATCCCCGGGACGTCGAGAGCGCGACCAGAATCTTCGCCGACGGGGACGCCTACGTCTACGTCTCGAGCGGCGAGGCATACGCCGTCGACGCCATCCCGAAACGGGAGGACGACACGCCGTGGCACGATTGTACCGACGAACAGGCTACCGACGACACCTTCGCGACCTACGGGAACCGGAAGGCAGAGGGAGACCGAGCCGTGGTTCGAGCCGCGGAGCGTGGCGTTCGTGCCATGTCGGTGCGGCCGCCCGTCGTGTACGGCCCACACGATTACCGCGAACGACTCGATTACTGGCTTCATCGAATCGACACGTACGATCGGATAGTGGTGCCCGGTGATGGGACGAACGTCTGGCATCGTGCCTTCGCCCCGGACCTCGCGACCGCTCTTCGACTCGTCGCCGAGGAGGGAACGGCCGGGGAAGTGTACAACGTCGCCGATCAGAACGCGGTTTCACTCGACCGGATGATAACCCTCGCCGTCGAAGCGTTGGACGCTTCCGTCGAGGTCGTCCACGCCAGCGAACGCGAACTCTCTATCGCCGACCTCGACCTCGAGGACTTCCCGCTGTATCGGCCGTATCCGCACCTCCTCTCGACGGCGAAACTGGCGGGACTTGGCTGGGAGTCGACGCCGGTCGACGAAGCGATGGCCATAACCGTCGAAGACCACCGCGAGAGCGACCGCGACGGCAGGGACGAGGGGCCGTTACGCGAGGCCGAAGAGCGAGTGCTCGGCGTCCTCGAGACGATCTGAGTCCCGAACCGTTTTCCCCTCTCCCCGCGCTGGTTCCGGTATGTTCGACAAATCCACGTGGATTCGCCTCCCGCGGAACGTCGTCGTGGGCCACGACGCCCTGGACGACGTCGGTGCAGTGCTGGCGGACACGCACCTCACCGGCCGCCCACTCATCGTCACGAGTCCGACGCCGAAGCGGGTCGCCGCTGACCCGATCGTCGAGCAACTCGAGGCGGACGGCCTGGATCCCGCACTGACGATCGTCGAGACGGCAACCTTCGAGTCCGTCGAGCAGGTGCTCGAGGACGCCCGCCTGGCCGACGTCTCCTATCTCGTCGGCGTGGGGGGTGGCAAGGCCATCGATATCGCAAAGATGGCCGCCGACGAACTCGGCGTGGGGTTCATCTCCGTCCCGACCGCCGCGAGCCACGACGGCATCGTGAGCGGGCGGGGCTCGGTCCCCGAAGGCGACACCCGCCACAGCGTGGCCGCGGACCCACCCATCGCGGTCATCGCCGACACGAGCGTCATCGCCGACGCACCCTGGGAGTTGACGACCGCTGGCTGTGCGGACATCATCAGCAACTACACCGCCGTGAAGGACTGGCAACTCGCCAACCGTCTCCAGAACGTCGAGTACTCCGAGTACGCCGGCGCGCTCTCCCAGATGACGGCCGAGATGCTCGTCGATCGCGCCGAGTCCATCAAACCGGGCCTGGAGGAGTCCGCGTGGGTCGTGGTCAAGGCCCTGGTCTCCTCCGGGGTCGCGATGAGCATCGCCGGCTCTTCCCGCCCGGCCAGCGGTGCCGAACACCTCTTCAGCCACCAGCTGGACCGGATCGCGCCGGGAGCAGCGCTGCACGGTCACCAGGTCGGCGTCGGCGCCATCATGACGGAGTACCTCCACAGCGGCGAATCGGGCACCTGGCGGTCGGTTCGGGATGCGTTGAAGAGCATCGACGCGCCGACGACCGCCGAGGAACTCGGCGTCGACGAGGAGGACGTCATCCAGGCGCTGACGACCGCCCACGAGATTCGCGACCGGTACACCATCCTCGGCAGCGGTATCAGCGAACCGGCGGCGCTCCAGGTCGCGGAGACGACCGGCGTGATCTAACGCCCTTTCGGCCCGTCTGCCTGGTCTGTCGAACGGTCAGTGGCATCCGACCGTCCGGGCCGATTGTCGGCCGAGGACGCTGTGGCGAGCACCTCGATCCGTGCGAGTGCCCACCAGCAAACGAGGACGTACGGAAACGCGAACAGCGGGACCTCGAACCCCGCTCGACACACATCACCCTGTGGAACCACACGATGTCCCGTCGCCTGGACGGGACCGATTCGCCAGGCCCACGACCACTCGGAGACTCTCGTAACGGTGAATGGAAGCCAGCGGCCGAAGAACGTGCGAACCCGACCACTGGCCCCTGCTTCGATCCGCGGGGACCGTGTTTCGACGTCGAGTACACTTGGCCCCCAGTCTGGCCAGCGGCGGGTGTCGACCAGCAGCTCCCAGACCCGCTCTGGCGGCGCATCGATCCGCCGTGTGACGACGATCCGGAGCCCCTCTGGTGTGTCTTCTATCGCGAGCGCGTCTCGGAGCCGGCCCAGACCGTCGGCGATTCTCCCGACCACGGGTATACGTTCGTCTCGTCGAACATAACGTCCCCGTGACCGGACCCAGCGGGACGGTAAACGGGCCTGTCGTCGAGCCGATCGATCAGACGTACTCACCCAGGAAATCGACGATGGTGCGGTAGGCTTCGATGCGGTTCTCCAGTTTGGTGAACCCGTGGCCCTCGTCGTCGAAGATTCGGGTTTCGACGGGGACGTGTTTGGCGGCCTCCTCGGCGATCTGTTCGGCCTCACCCACTGGTACGCGGGGATCGTTGCGACCGTGAAGGACGAGCAACGGCGCCTCGATCGATTCGATGTTGTTGATGGGCGAGATGTCGGCGAGGAACTCCCGGTCCGCCTCGAGCGAGCCGTATTCGGCCTCGCGGAGCGAGCGCCGCCAGTCGCCGGTGTTCTGGAGGAAGGTGATGAAGTTCGCGATGCCGACGATGTCCACCCCCGCCGCCCACACGTCGGGATACTCCGTCAGAGCGGCCAGGACGACGAACCCGCCGTAGGATCCGCCCATCGCCACGATGCGGTCCTCGTCGATGTCCGCCCGGGAGCGGAGCCAGGCGGCTCCCTCTCGCACGTCTCGCACGGCGTCCATCCGCTTTCGAACGTCGTCGAGGTGGGTGTAGGCCTTGCCGTAGCCCGTCGACCCCCGAACGTTCGGCTCGAAGTAGGCGTAGCCCTGTGCCAGGAAGTACTGCTTGACGGGGTTGAACGAGGGACGCCGCTGGCTCTCCGGCCCCCCGTGGACGTCGACGATTACCGGATAGGGGGGTGTGGACGCGTCCGGGGTCGTGAAGAGGGCGGGGATGGTCAGGTCGTCGAAGGAGTCGTAGCGAACGATGTCCGGTTCCCGAAAGGTATCCCGGGGGATACCGGCGGTGGCGGCCCGGGTCCAGCGTGTGCGGCGTTCGCTCGGGAGGTCGAAGACGTGGACGTTCGCGGTGTCGGTACTCGCGGTGAGCGAGACGGCCAGTCGCTGCGCGTCGGGACCGAAATCGAACCCGCCGAGGACGCCCGTCGGGAGGTCGAACGGTCGCTGTTCGGTGACGGTGGCCCCGTCGACCCGCCCGGTTGTGAGTTCGGTGTAGCCCTCGACGTTCCTGGAGTAGGCGATACGACCGGACTCCTGGTGGATGGTCACCGCCTCGACATTCCAGTCCCCACCCGATTCGACGACGGTCATTTCACCCTCCGTGACGTCCATCCTGGCCAGTTCGAGTGTGTCGGCGTTCGCGTCGGTACAGACGAAGACGCTTTCCCCGTCCGGTCCCCACTCGACGCTTCCGTATCTGACGTTGCCTTCGTGGGGGGTCAGGTGTTCGAACTGTCCGGTCTCGACCTCGAGCACGAAGACATCGTGATCGAAACTCGAGTGGGCCTCGTGGACGAGCAACCGGTCGTCGTCGGGACTCCACCCGACGACAGAGAGCCAGCCGTCGCCCTCGTGGACGAGGGTGGCGTCGTCCCCACGCTCGTCTCGTCCCTGGACGTAGACGTCGAAGACGGACTCGTCCCGCCGGTTCGACGCGAACGCGAACCGGTCGCCGTCGTTCGACCAGCCGCCCCACCGGTGTTTGGCGGACGGCCGGTCCGTGAGTGGGGTCGTTTTCGATCCGTCCGCGGCCAGCCTGAAGAGCTGGACCTTCTCGTCGCCGCCCTCGTCCTTGCCGTAGACGAACTCGGGACGGGTGGGCGAGGCGGCGACGAAGGCGACGCGCTCCTCGTCGAAGGTCAACTGAGCTGGCCACTCGCCCGGCTCGTCGAGCCGCCAGACCTGTGGGACGCCGGTGGTGTCCATGAGGAACGCGAGCCCGCCGTCGACCCCCAGCGACGGCCCGTACGCGCTCCGGACGTTGAGGTAGCGTTCGATGTCGAAGCTCATCGCCAGAGGTACCGCAGGACACCCGATAGTCCTTGGGGTGCCCGCAGGACGCCGGACAAATGGTATCCTTTTTTACCGCCCATTGCATGGCCGATGGTATGCGCGTGGCGTTCGTGTCGGCGTCGACGAAACACCACGAAGCGACCGATGGCGCCGAGCGGCTCCACGCTCTCGCCGCCGACCTCGTTGCACGGGGCCACGAGGTCGTCGTCTTCTCGACGCAGTGGTGGGACGGGGAACCTGACGTCTTCGAACGCGACGATATCGAGTATCGGGCGGTCACCCGCCACGCCGACGACTGGACGTTTCCCCTCGGGCTCCCGGGCGACCTCCGTGCATTTCAGCCAGACGTCATCCACGCCACCTGTCACCCCGCGAGCCACCTCCTCGCCGCGAGAGTGGGGTCGTCGCTTACGGGGGCGCCCCTGCTCGCGGAGTGCTACGATCCGCCGGCGGTCCAGGGATCGCTCGCCCGCTCGCTCACCGAGTTCGCCGTTCGGTCGGCCGACAGTGTGGTGACTCCCTCCCGGACCGTCCGCACGAGAGTCCGCGAGTTCGGGGTTCCAATCGACCGTATCGACGTCGTTCCGACGGGCATCGAGATGGACGTCGTCCGAGACGTCGAGCCTGCCGACGGGGGCGACATCGTCTTCTCGCGACGGCTCGACGAAGCGGCGAACCTGGAGACCCTGTTGCTCTCTCTCGCGGAGTTCCGCAAGTACGACTGGACGGCGACGATCATCGGCGATGGGCCCGAGCGGGAGAATTACGAACGTCAGGCTCGCGACCTCCGAATCGAAGACCGCGTCGATTTCGTCGGCGACCGCTCCGTGGCGGAGCGCATCGCCCTGTTCAAGAACGCCCACGTCTACGTGCACACCGCGGAGTATACCCCCTTCGCCGTCGACCTGCTTCGGGCGCTCGCAGCGGGCTGTGTCGGCATCGTGGAGTACCACGCCGACTCGAGCGCGCACGAACTCGTCGAACAGCGCAGTCGTGGATTCACCGCCACGAACGACGAGGAACTCACCCGTCGGCTGGTCGAGGCCGGGGACCTGGAACGCCTCTCGATCGACGAGGAGTTCGCCGAATTCGATCGGCGGTCCGTCCTGGAACGATACCTCCAACGATACCGCGACCTGCAGTCCTGAGCAGCGCTCGGCCTCGGCCCCTCAGTCTTCTCGGTTGGTCGCGAGCACCGTCGACACCGCATCGAGGTTTGCTTTCACGTCGTGCACCCGAACGATGTCCGCGCCACGGTCGGCTGCCAGGGCGGTCGCCGCGACAGTCGCTGCCCCCCGTTCGTCGGCGTCCAGCCCGATTTCGGCGAACATCGACTTGTGGGAGTGACCCACGAGGACCGGCCCGCCCAGTGCGTGGAACTCGTCGATCCGGTCGAGGAGGGCGAAGTTCTCTCGGGCCGACTTGCCGAACCCCAGCCCCGGATCGATGATGATCTGCGAGCGATCCAGGCCCGCACGTTCGGCGCGGTGGACCGCTTCAGCGAGTTCGTCGATGACGTCGTCGATGACGTCGTCGTACTCGACATCCCTCGTCGGATCGACGGGTGCATCGATGCTGTGCATGACGACCAGTGGGACGTCGAACGCTGCGGCGAGGAAGGGCATCTCGGGGTCGTCCAGCCCGGTGACGTCGTTCAAGATGTCCGCACCGGCCTCGAGTGCCGCGCGGCCGACGTCGGCGTCGCGGGTATCGACGGAGACGGCTACCTCGAGGTCCGCGAGGGCCTCGATGACGGGGACAACCCGTTCGCGTTCGACCGTGGGCGCAACTGGCTCCGCTCCCGGTCGGGTGCTCTCTCCACCGACGTCGATGATGTCGACGCCGGCATCGACCATCTCCCGTGCCCGCTCGACGGCCGCCTCGGTGGTGTCGTACTGGCCGCCGTCGTGGAAACTGTCGGGCGTGACGTTCAGGATGCCCATGATCGCCGGCCGGTCCTCCCACGGATATTCCCGCTCTCGAGACGGTGTACGGATGTCCAGGGCCCTCCGGAGGTCGTCGGCGAAGACGGAGAGACCGTATGGTTGCCCGTCGAGTTTCGTCACGAGCCGATTGAACTGCGCGAGCGTCCCCATGAGAACGACGTCCAGGTATCCTTCCGTCTGGTCGTTGAGACCGGAGATAGAACACTCCCCGCCCAGCGACAGCATCTCCTCTTTGAGGTACTGCGCCTGGCGGTTCTGGACCCGTGTCGAGACGACCCGGTGGTGTCCTTTCGCTCGCATCCGCCAGACGCCCGGTGGGGTGACGTGAGCCCGTTCGAGTGTCCGCCTCGCATCGGCGAGTGAATCCACATTTCGCGTGACGAATCGGCGCGTCCACCGCCGTCTCGCCTCGGCGATGGTGAACAACGAGCCAGTGACCAGCACGCAGTCGTCGGCGTCGGCCTCGTCTATGGCCCTGTCGACGGCGGCCGCCACGCTGCTCATTGCCGTCACGTCGTCACTGACGCGGTCGAAGACCGCCTCGAGGACGCTCTGGTCCTCCGCGCGGTCCGTATCCGGCCGACAGGTCGTGACGGTGTCCGGCGTCGGGAGGGCCGAGGCCATGCCGACGTGGTCTTTGTCCTGCATCGATCCGACGACGACGTGGAGGTCGTCGTACGGTAGCTCGGCGAGCGTCCCGGCGACCGCCGCCATCCCGCCCGGATTGTGCGCGCCGTCGAGGACGACGGCCGGATCCGTCTCCACGACCTCGAAGCGCCCCGGCCAGGTCGCCTTCCTGAGCCCTCGTGCGATGGACGATTCGTCGACGTCCGTGACCTGTCTCGCGAGCACGGCGGCGATACCGGCGTTCGTCGCCTGGTGGGTTCCCAGCAGTGGGATTACGGTCTCCACGGTCCAGTCCGCGTTCTCGAGCGTGATCGACGCCTCGTACGTTTCGGTTATGCCGCCGTACGTGGCGGTCACGTCGGCGTCCTGGTCACCGACAGTCGTCACGCTGTCGGCCACCTCGGAGACCGCTTCGAGAGCGCTCTCGGTGGTGCCGGTGACGAGCGGGTTCTCCGCCGGGGCGACGGTTGCCTTGTCGCGTGCGATCTCCTCGATGGTATCTCCGAGGACGCTCGTGTGCTCCAGTGTCACGCTCGTGACCGCGCTGGCGACCGGGTCGACTACGCTCGTCGCGTCGTAGCGTCCACCGATCCCGACCTCGAGGATCGCGACGTCGACGTCCTCGCGGTCGAAGTACCACAACGCCATCGTGGTCATCACCTCGAAGAAGGTCGGGGCGTCGTTGTCCGCTGCGCGCTCGACGACGCGGGGTCGGATGCGTTCGGCGAACTCGGTGACCGCCGTCTCGGTGATGGTCCGGTCGTTCACCCGGATCCGTTCGCGGAAGTCGTCGAGGTGTGGAGAGGTGTACAGTCCGACGTCGAGGTCGGTCTCGGACAGCACGCGTTCGAGCATCCGTGCCGTGCTCCCCTTGCCGTTCGAACCGGCGATCTGGACGTGCGCCGGCCCCTCGTGGGGGTCGTCGAGCCACGAGAGAAGGTCCGCCGTCGACGCCGTCCCGGGCTTGGGTCGATAGCGGCGTAAGTCGAGGAGGAAGTTTGCCGCCTCGTCGTAACGCATATGGGAGAGTCCGGGTGGTCGCGCATAGGCCTGTCGGAGTCGAACCGCGTCCGGGACGACCAACCTACTTTACCCCGCCCGTCCAACCCACACCCAATGAAAGAACGGTTCCTCCGGGCCGCCCGTGGCGAGCGGACCGATCGTCCACCGGTCTGGCTGATGCGCCAGGCGGGACGGTACCTCCCCGAGTATCGCGACATCCGCGCCGACTACACGTTTCGCGAAGCCATCTCGACCCCGGACGTCGCAGAGGAGATTAGCCTCCAGCCCTGGGAGCGCTACCGCGTCGACGGTGTTGTCATGTACTCCGACATCCTCGTCGCGCTCGAACCGCTCGACCTCGAGTACCACATCGAATCCGGGGTCGGACCGGTCGTCGAGGAGCCGATCGAAGAGCCGAGAGACGTTCCCGAGGGCCAGGCGCCAGTATCGGAGTCCCTCGATTACGTCGGCGAGTTGCTCGAACGGCTGCACGACCGAGTCGGTGACGAGGCGGCCGTCATCGGCTTTGCCGGCGGGCCGTTCACCCTCGCCTCCTACGCCGTCGCGGGGAAGCCGTCTCGGTCGCACGTCCCCGTCAGGGGGTTCCGCGCGAAACATCCCGACGCCTTCGCGAATCTCCTCGAGACCTTCGCCGACGTGGTCGGGGAGTTCTTGCAGTATCAGGTCGCCCACGGAGCGGACGTCGTCCAGCTGTTCGACACGTACGCGGGACTGCTCGGCCCCGACGACTACGAAGAGTTCATCCTGCCCGTCCACCAGCGTATCCTCGAGACTGTGGACGTTCCGACTATCGTCTTCGTCAGAAACATGGCCGGCCGACTGGAGCAGTTACGGGAGAGCGGCGCAGACGTGATCGGCCTCGACTGGACGGTGGACATCGAGGAGGCCCGGGAGACGCTGGGCGACGTGCCGGTCCAGGGCAATCTCGACCCCTCGTACCTCCTCGGCGACCCGGATTTCGTCGCCGAACGGACCCGGGAGCTGATCCAGCGGGCCGGCGACGCCGGACACATCCTCAACCTGGGCCACGGCGTCGACCGGCGGACCGATCCGCTGGCCGTCGAGGCGTTCGTCAGGACGGCGAAATCGATCGAACGGTGACCTCGTTCTGGCCTACAGATCGGCGTTGAGACAGTACGTTCCCGGTTCGTCCCGGCACTGACACTGTCGGAGCTGGTAGTAGCGCGGGTCGAAGTCGGCGATGAACGGTTCGACCAGATCGGCCATGATGCCGGGGAGGCGCGGTTCGTCGTGGGGAACCGGTACCCGGTAGAACTCCAGTCCCGCCGCCTCGGCCTCCTCGGCCAGTTCCTCGTCGAGTTCCGAGAGGGTCTCGGACTGCTCGTGGAGGAAGCTCGCTGGCTCGACGACCACGCGCTCGGCGTCCACCGTTGCGATGGCTTCCTCGACTTCCGGCTCCGTCCAGGGGATATCGCGGTTCTCGTGGTTCTGGAATCCCAGCGTATAGTCGTCCACACCGAGGAGCGCGGCCATCGTCTCGGTGTACTCGTCGACGTACTGGTCGTATCGACTCCCCTCCTCCAGGTAGTGGAGGGTCGTCCCGTGCGCCGAGAAGAGCAGTTCCGTGTCTGGATCCTGGAGGTCCAGGCCGGACTGGGAGACGAACGACTGGACGTTCTCCGCCCGCATCCGTGGATAGGTCGGATGGCGGTGCCACCCCGTGACCGCGTTCCACTGCACGTCACGGTCGCGGTCCCTGACGGCCGCTTCGAGGTCGTCGACCGCGAAGACGTTCGTCGAGGGGCCGCTGAGCGGGTAGACCGGGAAGCCGATGAGGTGCTCGACGCCGTCGTCGAATGCCGCTTCCACGGCGTCCCCGATGAGCGGTTCGGTGTACTGATAGCCGAGGTAGGTCCTCGCGTCGTAGCCGCGCCCTTCGAGTTCGGCCTGGAGGGACTCGGCCTGTGCTTCCGCCTGCGCCTGGAGCGGCGACCCGCCGATCGCCTCGTACTCCTCGATGAGGGCCGGCGCCCGCCGCTCCGCCAGGGTCCGGGCACGCTCTCTGGCCTCGGCTTCGGTATCGTATCGCTCGAGGTCCGCGTTATCGAAGAAGATCCGCTCGAGATACGTGGTCACTTCCGCACGATCCGGCGTTGCAGGTTCGCCGAAGTTCAACAGGACGACGCCGACGTTCATGGCTTCATCTCCGGGTGGACCCCGGGTATAGGCTTCGGTGTCGTCGGTTTGCGCCCGTTTGGACTGGGCGGTTGCCCCCCCCCTCTAGTCGTGTCTGAACGCACGACTGCCAGTGAACGCGATGGCCATCCAAGCCCTCGCTCGCTTCGCTCGCTCGCCCTTGGAGATTCCGCCAGGACCGCAACCGCCCCTCTAGTCGTGTCTGAACGCACGACTGCCAGTGAACGCGATGGCCATCCAAGCCCTCGCTCGCTTCGCTCGCTCCCCCTTGGAGATTCCGCCAGGACCGCAACCGCCCCTCTAGTCGTGTCTGAACGCACGACTGCCAGTGAACGCCATCGCCATCCCGTGCTCGTCCGCGGCCTCGATGACGTCATCGTCGTTGACCGAGCCACCCGGCTGGACGACGGCTTCGATTCCCGCCTTCGCGGCTTCCTCGATCCCGTCCGGGAAGGGGAAGAACGCGTCGGAGGCCATCACGGCGCCCTCGGCAGTCTTGCCCTCGGCGTCCTTCTCGGCTTTCATCGCGGCGATCTTGACCGCGTCGACGCGGCTCACCTGGCCGACGCCCAGCCCCACGGTCTCCGTGCCCTTTGCGAAGAGGATGCCGTTGGACTTGACGTGCTTCATCGTCTGCCAGGCGAACACCATGGCCTCGAGTTCTTCCTCGGTCGGCTCTCGTTCGGTAACGACTTCGAGGTCCTCGGCGGTTATCTCCTGCTGGTCGCGTTCCTGGACGAGACGTCCGCCGACGATTGGTTTCTCGGTGAGCGTCTCGGTGACCTCTCCGAGGTCCCCCACGTCGAGGACGCGCAAGTTCTTTTTCTCGCGCAGGATGGCGAGTGCCTCCTCGGTGTAGCCGGGCGCCACGACGACTTCCTTGAACGAATCGGTGATCTGTTCGGCGGTCGCGGCGTCGCACTCCCGGTTGAGCGCGACGATGCCGCCGAACGCACTCATCGGGTCTGTCGCGAGCGCCTTCTCGTAGGCTTCGGCGACGGAATCGGCGACCGCACAGCCGGCCGGATTCGTGTGCTTGATGACGGCCGCGGCGGGGTCGTCGAACTCCTTGATGAGGTTGAGTGCGCCGTCGGCGTCGTTGTAGTTGTTGTACGAGAGCGCCTTCGCCCCCTCGTTCAGTTGGTCGGCGTCGACGACGTTCGCCTCCTCGACCGTGGCGTCGGCGTAGAGCGCGGCGTCCTGATGGGGGTTCTCGCCGTATCTGAGTTCGCGGACGCGGTCGTCGGAGACGACGCGACGATCCGGGAACGACCCCCCACCATCGCCCTCGACGGTGACGGTGTCGCCATCGACCGTGACGCGACCCTCGGCGAACCACCGGACTGCCCGCGGGTACGCCTTGAACTCGCCCTCGTAGAGGACGCGATCTTTGAGGTCGCTCTCGTCGTCGCCCTCGTAGACCGGCACGGGTTCCTGGGTGATGACCGGTCCGGCGTCCACTTCGGATTCGAGCAGGCTGCCGTCCTCGGCGACCGCGTTCGTGACGACGTGGACCGTACACCCGGTGAGGGCGACGCCGGCCTCGAGTACCTGTTCGTGCGCGTTCATCCCTGGGAACGAGGGGAGCAGGGCCGGGTGGACGTTGATGGTCGTCGGCGCCTCGTCGAGGAACGTACTCGAGAGGATTCGCATGTAGCCGTCGAGAACGACCAGGTCGAAGTCGTACCCCGACAGGGCCTCGAGGACCGCCCGTTCGTGCTCGAAGCGGTCCATATCGTCGGTCTGCTCCACGATTTCGGTGGGGATGTCGCGTTTCTCCGCCGTCTCGAGCACCGGCGCGTCCGGGTCGTTCGAGAGAACGACGCCCAGTTCGGCACCGCCCGGTCGGCGGTCCTGGATATGCATGAGGTTCCGTCCCCGATTGCTCGCCATGCCGGCAATCCGTACCATGCTGAGACCACCGTCTGCGAGGGGCAAAGGAATTGCGGTTGTAAAGCGGATTGTATCCACGATTGCGGATTGAATCGGCCAAATTCGGGGCGAAAAACCATGTTGGTATGCACGCCTGTGGGTGGATACCGACACGTTTTTGCGCCGACCGCCGTCTTTGCGCTGTATGTACCCCGACCGAAGTCCGCTCGACGCGGTCTCACCTCTCGACGGTCGATACGCCGGTCGCACGGCCCCGCTGGCGCCCTACGCGAGCGAGGCCGCGCTCATGCGGACACGCGTGCAGGTCGAGATAGCGTACCTCATCGCCCTCGCCGACCTCCCGGCGGTCCCGTTCTCGCTCGAGGCCGACGAACGAGACGCCTTGCGGTCGGTCTACGAGAACTTCGACGACGAGGACGCTCGCCTCGTCAAACGCATCGAGACGGAGGGCGCCCGCGGGTACGCGGCGACCAACCACGACGTCAAGGCCGTCGAGTACTTCGTCCGCGAACACGCACCCGAACGGGTCCATCCGTGGATCCACTTCGGGCTGACCAGCGAGGACGTGAACAATCTCGCGCATCGGCTCCTCGTCAGACCGGCGATGGAGGCAGTCCTTCTTCCCGAACTGCGCGCAATCCGTGACGAACTCGTCGAGATGGCCCACGACCACGCCGACCTGCCGATGCTCGCGCGAACTCATGGCCAGCCAGCCACGCCGACGACGTTCGGCAAGGAGATGGCCGTCTTCGCCACCCGATTGGGCCGGGCCATCGGTCGCATCGAGACCGCCGTCGACGAGCTCCAGGGCAAACTCGGCGGCGCGTCGGGGACGCTCGCGGCTCACGAGGTGGCCTATCCGGACGTCGATTGGCGGGCGTTCTCTCGGCAGTTCGTCGAATCGCTCGGCTTCGAGCACGTGGAACCGACTACGCAGATCAACCCGAGCGACGACCTGGCGACCCTCTTCGACGCAGTTCGCGGTGCGAACGCCGTCCTCCTCGACCTCGACCGCGACGTCTGGCGCTACGTCAGCGACCGGTATCTCGGCCAGGAGGCGGCCGCGGGCGAGACCGGGTCCTCGACCATGCCGCACAAGGTGAATCCCATCGACTTCGAGAACAGCGAGGGGAATCTCTCGAAGGCCAACAGCGACCTCCAGTTCCTCGGCGAATACCTCACGTCGTCCCGACTCCAGCGAGACCTCTCGGACTCGACGGTCAAGCGGAATATCGGCGCTGCCTTCGCGTACTGTCTGCTCGGGTACGTCAAGCTCCGCGATGGACTCGCGACGGTCGTCCCGAACGAAGCGGTCATGCGAGAGGACCTGGAGGGGACGCCCGAGGTGATCGGTGAGGCCGTCCAGACCATCCTCCGTCGAGAGGGCAAATCGGACGCCTACGAACACGTGAAGGAGCTGACCCGGGGACAGCGCGTCGACCTCGAGGACTTCCGTGCCCTCTTCGACGACCTGGACGTCTCTGAGTCGGTCAGAGAGGAACTGCGCGCGCTGACGCCAGCGACCTACACCGGCGTCGCGAGCGACCTGGCCGAGGACGTGCAGTAGTCTCCGGTCATTCGGAATCGAACAGCGTTTCGAGTGCGTCCTCGAGCGCCACGCCTGCCTCCTCGACGGCCGATATCGTGACGTACTCTCGCTCGCCGTGGGCCACCGGTCCCGCACCGTCCTGGAGATGCCCGGGACCGAAAACGACGGTCGGTGCGTCCTTCGCGAAGTAGGATGCCTCCGTCGCGGCACCGAACGCTCTAACCTCCCCGCCGCTCGCCGTCTGGAGGGCGGTGACGACGGGTGCCTCCGGGTCGGTCTCGAACGCCTCGAGGAACGGCGTCGGCCGATCTTCGGGTTCGACGTCGATCGAGAGGGTGTCGGGCGTGTGTGCCCTGAGGTGCTGGCCGAGCAGGTCGAACAACCGATCGGCGGACTCCGGCGGGACGCTCCGCCGGTCGAAGGTGATCGTCACCTGCGAGGGAACCCGGTTGGTCGCTTCACCCCCCTCGACGAGCGTGGGGGTGAGCGTCGGCGGTCCCAGTCTGGGGTGGGGTGCCGGGCCGAATTCGGCGTCGAAGGAGTCCAGTGCCGCGATGGCCTGCGCGGCCCCCGAGATGGCATTGACGCCCGCCGATGGCTCGGCGGCATGCGCACCCGTCCCGCCGATGGTCACCGTTCCCTGGAATCGGCCACGGGCCGCGACACAGACGTCGAGACCGGTCGGTTCGCCGACGATGTAGGCGTCGGCATCGAGGTCGAGGTGCGCTGCACCGGTCGACGCGGTCTCTTCGTCCGGCGTGACCGCGAGCGTGAGCGTGCCCGTGGATGGCTCGGTAGCGAGGAATGCCGCGAGTATCGCTGCGAGCGGCCCCTTCGCGTCGCAGGAACCACGACCGCGTATCTCGTGGTCCGTTCGCTCGAAGGGGACGTGCGGTGGGACCGTGTCGATGTGCGTGTTGAGGACGACGTGTGGCTGTCCCTCCCCCTTCGACGCGACGACGTTGCCCGCATCGTCGATGGTAGGGGATGCACCGTGTTCTTCCAGGGTCGAGACGAGCAGTGCTCGCATCTCGTCGACGCCCTCGTGGGAGGGCGTCTGGACGGCGCGTTCGAGAAACGAGATCGGATCGAAGCTCATCCGTCGACCACCGCCGGGGTGTCGGGGTCGCGAGGGGCCGTCTCGGAGAACTCGAACGCGGTTGGGCCCCGGAGGGTCGTCGTCCAGTCCTCCCTGACGGTCACGGTAAGGTCACCTCCCGGTGGACTCACGACCGTCGATTCGCCGGGCTCGATCTCGCCCAGGTGTGTGGCGACGGCCGCGATGGCGACGGCGCCGGTGCCACAGGACAGCGTCTCGCCCTCGACGCCGCGCTCGAAGGTTCGCTGGTCGAATCCCTCGGTGGTACGGGCGGCGAAGGTCGCGTTGGCGCCCTCCGGGAAGACGTCGGCGTGTCGGATCGGCGGGGCATCGGCGTCGATGTCGACCGCCTGGACGTCGTCGACGAAGGCGACCGCGTGGGGGACGCCCGTATTGACGGCTGTGACGACGTATCCCTCCAGTTCGGTCTCGACCATCGGCTCGTCTGCCTCGACGGGGACTGCCGCCGGATCGAAGGATGGCGTCCCCATCTCGACGGTGACACTCCAGTCCTCGTGGATCCGGGTGTGTCGGGGGCCGGCGTCGGTCTCGAGCAGCACCTCGTCGGCACCGGTTCGTTCGGAACCCCAGCGTCCCGCGACCCGGGCGCCGTTGCCGCACATCTCGGCGGTGCTCCCGTCGGGCTGATATAGCGTCATGTCCACGACGGGTGGTTCCTCGCCGTCTCCGTCCGTCTCCTCGGGTTCGAGGAATAGGACCCCGTCGGCGTCGAGGTCCGCACAGAGTGCGATTGCGAAGGCTGGGCGGTCCGGAACGTCTTCGTGGCCCTCGACGACGGCGAAGTCGTTGCCCGTGCCGTGGTATTTCTGGTACGGGACCTCGGTCATACGTCCTCCATCGCAGTCACGTCGGAAAACTCCTCGCGCCGTCGAACGACGCGAGCGGCACCGTTCTCGAGTGCGACGACGGCGGGTCGTGGTCGTGTAGTGTACTGGTTCGCCATCTCGATGCCGTAGGCACCGGTGTTGCCGATCGCGAAACTGTCCCCCCGGATCGGCTCCGGGAGTCGTCGGTCCTCCGCGAGTACGTCGGTACTCTCACAGACGGGACCGACGACCGTGACGGTGGTGTCGCCACGTTCGCTCGCGTCCGATGCCAGATTCCGGACGTGGTGGTACGAGTCGTAGAGGGCGGGACGAAGGAGGGTCGTCATCCCCGCGTCGACGCCCGCGAACACGTGATCTTCGCCAGCCCGCTTGACCGTGTTCACGGCGGTCACCAGCACGCCCGCGTCGGCGACGACGTACCGGCCCGGTTCGACCGCGAGGTCCACGTCGAGGTGCGAGAGCGCGTTGCGGGTCGCCTCGGCGATCGGATCGAGGTCGATGGGCGGTTCGTCAGGGTGGTAGGGGACACCGAATCCGCCCCCGACGTCGACGAACTCGAGCGAGACGTTGGTCGCTTCGACCACGTCCGCGAGCGTCTCGACGACGGCACGATGGGCCTCGTTGTCTTCGTTCGAGAGGCCGCTTCCGGTGTGTGCGTGGACACCGACCACGTCGAATCCCCGAGCCTCGGCGCCTTCCAACACTGCCGGCACTTCTGCAGCGGAAATGCCGAAGGAGGCGTCGCCACCGGTGGCGACCGCGTCGCCATGTCCGGCACCGATACCCGGGTGAACGCGAATGGCGAGGCGTCCCGAATACCCACGCTCGTCGAGTCGATTGACGGTGTCTCGGGCACCGGCGGTGATCGTCAGGCCGGGGTGGTCTTCGGCGAGCGAGACGACCGCGTCGAGGTCGGTCGCCGGTGGATTGACCGCTGTGTAGAGGACGTGTTCGCCCGCGAAACCCGCCTCGAGTGCCCGGACGACCTCGCCAGCGGAGGCACACTCGACACCGATATCTTCGGCGGCCAGCCGTTCCAGGACTGCCCGACCAGCGTTCGCCTTTGCGGCGTAGTGAACCTCGGCCGTCGGGAATGCGTCCTGGATGCGCGCGGCGTTCTCCGCGACCCTGTCGAGGTCGATCACGTACAGCGGCGATCCGTGCTCATCGACCAGAGACTGTAATTCGCCCGCGTCCCAGTCGGCCAGACGACGGATCGGTGGCCCAGTCCTCACGACCGAAGTACCTCCTCGCGCTGTGCCCCCTCGAGGGTGGTCGCTTCGAGGTCGGTCGCCACGACCGCTGGCTTGTAGGCGCCGCCTTCGAAGAGGTCGTGTTCGCCCATCCTCGATTCGACGAACCGCGTGAATGCCCGGCGTTCGGGCGGGAGGTGGCCGTAGACGATCTCCTCCTCGACGAGGTCGTAGATGGGGATTCGCGGGGTGAGCAGCGTGTTCTCGCCGACGACGCTGTTCGCCCCGACGACGAATCCGGAGGTCACTCGCGATCCGGCCCCGAGCGCGACCCCCTCCTCGACGACGACGGGGGCGTCTTCGATGGGTTCGAGGACACCACCGATGACCGTATTTGCCCCGAGTTTGACGTCGTCACCGATCTGGGCGGCCGACCCGATCGTGTCCGCCGAATCGACGAGCGTTCCGTCCCCGACGTAGGCGCCGATGTTGACGAAACTCGGGCTCATTAGGATGGCGTCTTCGCCGACGTACGCACCCCGGCGGATGACCGTTCCGTCGGGCGTGTTGCGCGTGCCCTTCGTGAGCAGGTCGTCAGTACCACGCAAGCCCAGGACGTCGTGGTAGGTCACGTCGCCGTACTGTCTGGGCTCGGTCTCGCGAAGAGCGAAGTTCAGGAGGATCCCTCGTTTTACCCAGGGGACCGCCTCCCAGGAGTCGTCTCGCTTCTCGGCGGCGCGCACGTCCCCTCGTTCGAGGGATGCGAGGAACGCATCGAGGGTGTCGAGGGCGTCAGCTCCTGCCGAATCGGCATCGATCTCGTCGGTCTCGTAGCGGTGCTGCAGGTCGCGAATGTCGGATTCCAGTGTCATGCGAGTTCCTCTGCGACGTCCGTGAATCGATAGTATCCCGGTTCCCGTCCAGTGAGCCAGTCGGCCGCGTCGACGGCGCCGGCGGCGAAGACCCCTCTCGACCCCGCGCGATGGGTCAGCGAGAGTGTCTCCTGGTTCCCAGCGACGAGCACCTCGTGTTCGCCGGTCACGTCGCCGGCGCGGCGAGCGTGAATGCCGATCTCGCCGTCGCTCCGGAGTGCCTCCCCCTCTCGACCGTGGACGCGGGTGCTCTCGTCGTCTCGTGCCTCGTCGATGTGGTCCAGAATGACTTTCGCGGTGCCACTCGGGGCGTCACGCTTCGCGTTGTGGTGGGTCTCGGTGAGTTCGACGTCGTACTCGGGGAGCGCACCGACGGCGGCCTCGACGGCGCCGATGAGCGCCTGGACCCCTCGAGCGAAGTTGGCGCCAACGAGCACCGGGATGTGCTCCCCGGCCGCTTCGAGCGCAGCGACGTCGTCGGTGGAGAAGCCGGTCGTCCCGGTGACGAACGGGACGCCCGCCCTGGCGGCCGCTTTCGCGTACTCGACGCTCGCCGCCGGAACGGTGAAGTCGACGACAACGTCCGTGTCCCGCGCTGCAAGCAGGTTGTCGATCTGGTCGGCCGACTCGATTGGTGATGCTGTCGCTCCTTCGATCGGGCCGCTTCTGGCCACCGCGAAGGCGACGTCGGCGTCCCGTTCCGCGAGGACGTCGAGCACCTCCTGGCCCATGCGGCCCGTGGCGCCAGTGACGCCGACGTTCATACCGTGGCGGCCTCCTCGAGGTCTTCGAGGACGGATTCCAGGCCTGCTCGGTATTCCTCGTCGAGGCGGGTCAGGGGCAGGCGGAGTTCGGCGGGACCGTACCCGCGGATGGCCATCGCCTCCTTGACGGGGATGGGGTTCGTCTGGACGAAGAGTTCGCGGAACAGCGGGCCGAGTTCGTGGTGGAGCGATCGGGCCTCCTCGTACCGGCCTTCGAGGGCCGCCCACGTCATTCGCGTGACGCGTTCGGGTTCGACGTTGGCGGCGACGCTGATGACCCCGGTTCCACCCGTCGCGAGGATGGGAAGGGTCATTCCGTCGTCACCGGAGATGACGGAGAACTCCTCGTCGGCGGTGCGCTCGGCGACTTCGCCGATGCGTCCCAGGTCGCCGCTGGCGGCCTTGTAGCCCACGACGTTCTCGTGGGACGCGAGATTCACGGCCGTCTCGACGGCGATGTTACGGCCGGTGCGTGAGGGGACGTTGTAGATGATCTGTGGCAGGTCCACCTCGTCGGCGATCTGACGGTAGTGGGCCTCCATGCCGGCGGGTTCGGGCTTGTTGTAGTACGGCGAGATGAGGAGGAGTGCGTCGGCGCCCGCCTCGGCCGAGCGTCGGGAGAGCGAGACCGCCTCGTGGGTGGAGTTCGAACCGGAACCGGCGATGACCGGCACCGATTCGCGCGCCTCCACGACCGTCTCCACCACGTCGATGTGCTCGTCGTGGGTCAACGTGGCGCTCTCGCCGGTCGAACCGACCGGGACGAGGCCGTCGACGCCTGCGCTTTCGAGGCGGCGGACGTCTGCGGCGAGTTGGTCGTGGTCGATACTACCATCGTCGTCGAACGGCGTCGTCATCGCGGGGAAGACGCCGGTTGTGAGGTCGTCGGGTGTCATGTCGCTGGTGTCTGTGATCTGTCGGACTGCGTGGTCGGAAATCGGACGGTCGACGCGGACGCCCGGGACGGAATTGCCACTTCCGCAACGAGCGGTTCACTCCCGTTTGCCGCGTTTACCCGAGAAAACGACGTGGCTCCCCGTCCGACGAGGACTGTCTTCGGGAACCACGTTCATACCCAGATGCTATACGTCGGCCACTATATGCCTTCCGACGGCTGCAAACCATGCCGACCCCGATAGGGGCCGCTTTCACCGGGTTTTTTCTCGGTCCGGTCCAGACTGCTTCTCGATGCTCGTCCTGGGTGATGCGCACGCGAACGATTCCGCCCGCCGACGAGCGTTGTTCGCGGCCATCCGAGACGCCGACGAGGAAGTCCTCCTGCAGGCGGGCGACCTGTTTTACTACGACCTTCCGGTCGAGACCTACTTCATCGCCGGCAACAACGAGGACTTCGACGTCATCGACGCGCTCCGGTACGGTCGACTCGAGAGTTCCGCCGTGCACAACGTCACCCTCATCGCGAGCGAGGTCGTCGAGGTCGAGGGCCTCAGGGTCGCCGGCCTCTCGGGGAACTACGCACCCACACAGTACGAGAAACCGCGAGATGCCCTCTACGAGCAGCGGCGTCGACATTTCGTCGAGGAGGACGTCGAACGAGCGAAGGAGCTGGAGGACGTCGACGTGTTCCTCGCTCACGAGGTACCCCACGGCACCCCCGTCCACGAGGAGTACGCCGTCGGCTGTACCGCGATCGACGAGATCCTCGAGGCGCTGGAACCCGACCTCTGTCTCGCGGGCCACCATCACCAGCACACCGAGAGCACGTTCGGATCGACGCGTGTCGTCACGCTCGCTCCGGCGTGGGAATCGTACTACCTGCTGGACCCGGAGACCCTCGAAGTCACCCGCCACGAAACGCCCTCTGCGTAACTGTTCTACCTAGGTACTTAGGCGAGGGCCCGCAAGGCGTGCGTATGGTTTCGATCCATCCGGGCCAGCGCGTCGCCGTTCTGGCGGACGCGCAGAATCTCTATCACTCCGCCCAGAGCCAGTACTCCCAGAACGTCGACTACGCGGCCCTCCTGGAGAAGGCGGTACAGGGCCGTGAACTCACGCGGGCTATCGCCTACGTCATCCGTGCGGACTCGCCGGACGAGGAGACGTTCTTCGAGGCCCTGGAGGATATCGGGTTCGAGACGAAGATCAAGGAGATCAAGACGTTCGCGGACGGGACGAAGAAGGCCGACTGGGACGTCGGGATGAGCCTGGACGCCGTCACACTCGCGGACCACGTCGACACCCTGGTACTGGTGACGGGTGACGGCGACTTTTCGCGACTGTGCTCGCACCTCCGCCACGAGGGCGTCCGGGTCGAGGTCATGGGATTCCGTTCCTCGACGGCGGACGAACTCGTGGCATCCGCCGACTCGTTCATCGACCTCGGTGAACGGACGGAGACGTTCCTCCTGTGACCGGGGAACGATATTTCCCGGTCGTCTCTCGAAGGCGCTTTAGTGTCGCCGGCTCGACGGTCTACACATGAACGACGCCGATCTCCCCGCGCTCAGGATCCTCGCCGACTACCAGTTCGGTGCGGGGGCCGGCGAGGATCTTTTCCCCGAGGACGAATCTCTGCGAATCCAGCGATCGAGTTCGGGCCGGCCACGCCAGGTGTTGGCAGCGAACGGGCGACTGGTCTCGCTGGGGCTCGACGGTCGATTCACCCTTGGTATCGAAGGGGGGCGACGGCTCGTCGAGTCCCTCGATTTCCCCGCCTACCGGGTCGAGGTCGGCGACGAGAGCGAACCATACGTCCGCGACGGCAAGAACGTCTTCAACAAGTTCGTCGACACGGTCGATGGTGACGTCCGTGGCGGTGACGAGGTGGTCGTCGTCCACGAGCGCGGGGACGTGCTCGCGGTAGGTCGTGCCGAACTCGACGCGGACGCAATGGTCGATTTCGAGACCGGGATGGCAGTACGGGTCCGCGACGCGGCCGGGCCGAGCGGTGACTGACCGGGTTCGCCACGCTTTTTTCCTCCGGTGTCGACTGTTCGGGTATGTTTGGAGGCGGCGGCATGAACCCACGCAAGATGGAACAGATGATGGAACAGATGGGGATCGACGTCGAGGAAATCGACGCGACGGAGGTCATCATCCGGCAGGAAGACGGTACCGAGATCGTCTTCGACGACCCCGACGTCACGCGGATGGACGCTCGCGGCCAGCAAACCTACCAGGTCATTGGCGAACCGACCGAGCGGGAGGGGTCCGAACCCGAGACGACCGAGACCGAGTCCGCCGCTGCGGACGACATCCCGCAGAGCGACGTCGATCTGGTCCGAGAGCGGACCGGCGTCAGCGAGGACGAAGCTCGTGACGCCCTCGAAGCGACGGATGGCGACCTGGCCGCCGCCATCGACCACCTCGAGTGATCCTTCTCGTCAGAGCGGACCGGGAGTTCCTCTGCGCCCCCGGCGACGAGGTGCATACCGACCTCGGCGTGGTCGAGGTTCCCACCGACGTCGCTCCGGGCGACGTCGTCGAGTCCCACCTGGGCGAGGCGTTCAGCGTGCGGGCCCTCCGTGGGCCAGACCTCTTCCAACACCTGGAGCGAACCGGCGCGCCGATGATGCCGAAGGACATCGGGCTCGTCGTTGGGCACACCGGCGTGGCCGCCGGCGACCGTGTGCTCGACGCTGGAACCGGGACTGGCGTCCTCGCCGCGTACCTGGGCCGAGCGGGCGCGGAGGTCCTGACCTTCGAGCAGGACCCCGACTTTGCCGACGTGGCGCGCGAGAATATGGAACTCGCCGAGGTAGCAGAACGGGTGACCGTCCGGGCGGGAGACGTCACCGATCACCTGGAGGAACTCTCCGGATTCGACCTGCTGACACTCGACACCGCCGACGCCGCCACGGTCGTCGAGCAGGCCCCCTCTCTCCTCGTCTCCGGTGGGTTCGTCGCCGTCTACTCTCCCTTCGTGGAGTCCGCTCGCGAGGTCGAACTCGCCGCTCGCGACGCCGATCTCGAGGACATCGAGACGATCGAGACCATCCAGCGCCGGATGGACTTCGACGACCGGGGGTCGCGGCCCACGACGAAAGGCGTGGGTCACACCGGCTATCTCACCTTCGCGCGGAAGTTGTAGCGAACAGGCGGTGGCACGCGCTCCACGAGGGGGCCACCGCACTCCCGCCACGCCCTCGTGGCAATGCTCTCAGCATAGCACGGGGTGGCTGTGGCTCGGTATTTGAAGGTTTGTCTGGGTTGAGGCGCTCGGGGTTGTTAGTAAAGCATCCGCGAGCGAGTGGTCCGACGGACCCGAGCGAAGCGGTTTTCCATCAGAGCAAAGCTCTGATGACGTCCCGCTCACGGTTGTTCGCGGGACCCCCCGCGCCGAAGGCGCGGGACGTTTTTGGTCCAGATTTTTGGACGAGGGGTTCCCGCAGCGAGCGGACGCGAGCGAGGAAACCCCTCGTGTAAAAAGGTGGGCGTTTAGTGATCGTCTTCGCGCCACTTGTGCTCGCACTCGGTACAGACGAAAAAGCGCGTCTCGGATTCGTCCGCCGCGCGGATCTGTTGCATGTACCAGTAGGCGCGGTCGTTACCACACTCCGGACACCGGGCGTCGGTCGTCGGGAGCCCGGAGTCACCCTCCCCGGTCTCGATGATCTCGCTGACCTCCTGTTCCTCCGAGATGACGTACTCGGCGTCGGGGTCCTTGACTTGCGTGTTCCCACAGTTACTGCACTCCCAGACCCCGTCCGTCGCCCGCATCATCGAGCCGCATTCGTCGCAGAATTCCATGTGTCGGTTCACACCGCCGAGGCGATAAACGCCTTGCGTTCTCCCAACACGATGTTCCAGCTACCGGCCTCTCGTTTCACAACACGCAAGGACGGGGCCGTCCAACGCCACTCCGATGGGAGTGTTCGGCACCGACAGACGCGTACTCGTCCTGGCGTTCGCCCGTATGGCGGACGCGCTGGGCAACTCGTTTCTCATCGTGGTCCTCCCGTTGTACATCGCCTCGGGCCAGATATCGATCGATGCGATCGTGGGGACCAGGCTCCCCATCCTCGGCGTCCCGGTCACGGAATCACTGCTCATCGGACTCGCACTGTCGTTGTTCGGCTTCCTGAACAGCTTCTCGCAACCGCTGACGGGCCGGCTCTCCGACCGTCTCGCGAAGCGGAAGGCGTTCATCCTCGTCGGCCTCGTGTTGCTCGGGCTCGCGAGCGGGGCGTTCATCTTCGTCTCCTCGTACTGGGCCGTCGTCGTCCTGCGAGCCCTCCAGGGGATCGGCGCGGCGTTGACCATCCCGAGTACCGTCGCGCTGGTCAACGAACTCGCGACCTCGGCGTCGGAGCGCGGCGGGAACTTCGGTGTCTTCAACACCTTCCGGCTCATCGGCTTCGGATTCGGGCCGATCATCGCCGGCGTCGTCATCGAGTGGTGGGGCTATCACGCGGCGTTCGCGGTCGCCGTCGCGGGTGCGTTCCTCAGCTTCCTGCTCGTGGCGGCACTGGTCTCCGACACCGAGGAGACGAAAGCGGACGCCGGCGAGGACCTCTCGATCGCCATCCGTGGTGCGGGTGACCGCCTACTGGACCCGGTGTTCGCGCTCGGTCTCGGGACCATCGTGATGGGCATCGCCATCGCGATGTTTGCCACGCTCGAAGCCCAGATCAACACGCGATTGTCCCAGCCTACCTACATGTTCGGTCTTCAGTTCGGCGCAGTCACCATCGCGAACGTCGTCGCACAGATCCCCGTCGGACGGGCGAGCGACGTCTACGGCCGCCGGCCGTTCATCCTCCTCGGGTTCTTCTTGCTCATTCCCTCGACCGCGATCCAGGGCTACGTGTTCACGACGGCCGGGATGGTGGTGGTCCGATTCATCCAGGGTGTCGCGGTCGCGCTGGTCTTCGCCCCCTCGTTAGCGCTCGCCGGGGATCTCGCCAAACGTGGCGCCTCAGGGGCGACGCTGTCAGTCTTGACGATGTCGTTCGGTCTCGGGACGGCGATCGGACCGCTGACCTCCGGGTTCCTGGTTGCCTACGGGTTCGCCGTCCCGTTCGTGGTCGGGGGCGCGCTCTCGGTCGCGGCGTTCGGTATCGTGTATTCGCAGGTGGAGGAGACGTTGTCGGACTCGCGGGGGATCCCGTTCGTGTCGACCGCCGACTGATCACTCGAAGTCCGGTTCTCGGTCCGCCAGGAACGCCTCCATCCCTTCTCGCTGGTCGTGGGTGCCGAAGAGGCTCGTCCACGTTCGGCGTTCGAACGCCAGGCCTGCGGCCTGTGGCCCCTCGTGGGACTGGTTGATGGCTTCTTTGGCCGCCGCGAGCGCGAACGCGGGCTGGCTGGCCAGTTCCGCCGCCAGATCGTCGACCCGATCGTACAACTCGTCGTGAGCGACGACCTCGCCGACGAGTCCCAGTTCGTTCGCGTCGCTCGCGTCGACCCGGTCGCCGAAGTAGATGAGTCGACGGGCGACCTCGTCGCCGACGAGTCGGGGGAGTCGCTGTGTTCCGCCCCAACCGGGGATAATGCCGAGGTCGATCTCGGTCTGGCCGATGATGGCGCGTTCGCTCGCGACGCGCATATCACAGCCCAGTGCGATCTCCGCACCGCCGCCGAACGCGTAGCCGTTGATGGCCGCGATGACCGGTGCAGGGAACGATTCGATGGCCTCGATTAGATCGTGGCCGAGGGTCGCGTATTCGTGGGCTTCGCTCGGACCGAGATCCTTCATGTGGCTGATATCGGCGCCCGCGACGAACGCTTTCTCGCCCGCTCCAGTAATGACGAGGACGCGGGCCTCGTCTTCTGCTGCTGTGTCGAGGGCGTCCCGGAGGGCGTGGAGCGTCTCGACGTTGAGGGCGTTGAGTTTGTCGGGTCGGTCGACGGTGATGGTGGCGACGCCGCCGTCGATCTCGTATCGAACAGTGTCGTTCATGTCCGTCGCCACGACCGTTCGGAGCATAAACGTCCGGGATACAGAACATCGAAATACGCTCGGGACACAATCGACGTGCATGTCCCTCTCCGAGACGGCGCGCGAGCGCCTCGCCGACATCGTCGAATTACAGCCGACGAAGAACAAGGAACTGCAACGACGATGGGAGATGGAGAGTGGTAGCGAGGTGCACCAGTACCTGGAGAACGAACTCAGGGATTACTACTATCGGGACGAGAACTCCCTGATTCGTGCGACCGCCGAGGGCGTCGCCATTGCGACCGGCGAGGAGATGGCCGACACCCTGGCGGTCCACATGTCCGACCTCGAACGCGACATCTTCGCCGTGCTCGCCGGACCGGACGAGCGCTCCCAGAGCGTCGTGTCCGTGCTGCACGTCCTCCAGGACCAGGGGGACGAGGCGTACGACGTGGGCGAGGTCCGCCGTGCGTTGCAGACGCTCTCGCGGAAGGGGGTCGTCGAGAAGGTCCAGCGGACGGTTCCGACGTTCCGACTCGCCGTCGAACGGGACGCGGTCGTCATCGACGCCGAGGCTTGAGTCGACCGCGCCCGGTTACCGCCGTCGGTTTCGTCGTGCCGTCAGGACTCGTTGTATGGCCTTGCCGGGGCCGCCGTCGATGGGCCACCCACGCTGTCGCCAGGCGGGCGGCTCCGGCTCGAAGTGGGGGCATGTCTGTCTGCATTCTGCGGCCGTCTGTTCGTGCCCCGTGGCCCGACACGAGGGAACGAAGTCCTCGGACGCGCGCGCCAGTGCGAAGTGTCTGCAGTCCGGCCGCATCGTCTCGACGAACGACCGCCAGCCCCGCTCGTACGCCCGTTCGGCTATCTCGAGCCGTTTCTCCCGCTTTGCCGCAGGTTCGACGTAGCTGAACCGTGCCGCCGACTCCCCGTAGGTCGTGCTATCGCCGCGTTCCTCGATGACCGTGCCCGTGTGGCCGACCGCGAGCGTGCGCGGGTGCCACAGTACGTCCGCTTCGCCGTCGCCCACCGCGAGAATACCCGCTTCGACCGGGAGGTCCTCCAGCAGTGCCGGTTCGACGCGGTCGTCGGTCCGCGTAGTCGCCAGCCAGACCTCGTCCGCCAGCGCGTATGCGACGTCGCGTTCGAGTTGATCGTGCAGGGCCCGGGCCGCGCTCGCGTCCAGGTCGGGTTTGTTCTCGATGACCACGAGTCGGTCCACCCAGTCCGGGTACGCAGCGATGCGTCTGATCTCGATGCGGTTTCCGCGCTTTCGCTCCTCGAGGATTCCCCTATCGCTTGCGCGGTGGATCGCCTCCCGGACGTATCGCCATGGATACCCTGGATCCGGGAGCGCATCGCGATAGTACGCCCACTTCTCGGGCGCGTTCCGTACCACGTGGAGGAGGTCGCCGTCCAGTCGCTTCTCGCCGAACTGGCCCCGTCGTTCCAGCGCGTCCGGGTCGACCTCGACGACGATGGTGTCCCAGCGACGACCACGGGTGCCGAGCTGTCTGGCGACGACCACCGGTCGCTCGTCGGCCGTCTCCGGTGGCCAGTTGCGTTCTGCCCAGGCACAGACGCGGAGTTCGAACCCGAACTCGTGGTCGGCTTCCGCGTTCACGGTCGATTGCAGACGCTCCGGGGAGATAACCGTTTGGCGGCGGCTATCCGTGGGCCGATCGGGCGCTCGGATGGGTTCCGGACCCGGTTCAGATGCCCTCGTCTTCCAGGAACCCACGGGCTTCGCGGAGGATGTCCCGCGGCCCGTCCTGGGTGATGGTGTTGATCGCTTGCTCGTAGTCCCGCCACTGGAGGTCTCGGTGCTCGGAGGAGAGTTCTGCGCTCGCCTCGAAGGACTTCGCGATGAACAGGTGGACCGTTTTGTGAATCCGGTTACCGTTCGCCTCGAAGACGTAGTCGTAGTCCTCTCGGAAGCCGTCGATGAGGCGGAACTCCTCGATGCCGGCTTCCTCCATGACCTCGCGGATGGCGGTCTGTTGTAACTCTTCGTTCCCCTCCACTCCACCCTTGGGGAACTCCCAGTCCCCTGGTCGGGATTTGAGGAGGAGGTACTCGCGCCGGCCCCGCGTGTCGCGGAACAGGATCGCACCGGCGCTCGTAGCTTCGACCGTCATTTGACGAATGGTATACTGCCATGCAATAAGAGAATGTCGGAGTACGCGACGACCTGGCACGGGGGAAGCCAAACACACGGTTTTTGCTGGTCGGCACCGATTTCCCGGTATATCAATGACCGTCGTCACCCGATTCTCGTTCAAGAGCGGCGATAGGGAGGCTCTCGACGCGGTGGTCGAGGACATCGTCGAGACGAGTCGCCGCAAAGGCGCGGAGATGAAAGGACCGCATCAGGACCCGCCGACAGACCACGAAGTCACGCTTTACCGTCGTCTCGATGGCGACGCCGACGCCGGGTCGGACAACTGGACCTACACGGTGTTTCAGCGTCGGATCGACCTTCGGGGATACGACGAACTGGCCAGAGACTTCCTCGAGAAGGACTATCCGGACAGCATCCAGATCGAAGCCGAAGTGAAATGACCGCGTCGCGGTCCCTGTTCTGCCGTAGACCCGTCGAAACGAGCAGAAGGGGCGTCCCCTAGAAGCTACTCTCGCCGATCTTCTCTATGAACTCCACGGTCCCCTGGTGGGACTCCGTGTCGAAGTCCGTCACGCGTGCCCGGATACGGGTATCGACGGACCCGCTCGGGGCGCCTTCGACGTGCAAGATCGTATCGCCGACGCGAGCGACGAACCCCTCGTCCGATTGGCCGGTGACGAACAGCTCGAGTTCGTCTCCGACGTCGAAGGACGGCGTCTTCGTCCGGAAGCTGAATCCGGCGAAGAAGGGGTTGGTCATACGCGAGCCACCTCCTCGGACGCGCGATCAGTGGTGTACTCCCGCCCGAAGCCGGTGAGGGCTGCGAAGAGGAACACACCGACGAGCAGCCAGCCGTGGAAGACGAACGGGACGACCGAGATGGGCTGGACCAGCAACTGGTCGACGCCGTACTCTGCGACGAGTCCAGGCATCTGTGCGTAGCCGACGAGGACGCCGCCCGCCCACGGGAAGATGTACCCGAGTGCGGAGGTGTTCGCGTCGAGGATGTTGGCGCGCCGGTAGCCGTTGATGTTGTACCGTTCACCGATACGAGCGATGTACGGCGCGATCGCGATCTCTGCGGCCGTGTTGATCGTGATCATCGCGTTCATCGCACCGGTCCCGAGGACCATCGTGGTCTCGGCACGGGTCACGTTCGTCGCGACCCTGTTGAGCAGCCAGTCCTGTAACGCCTCGAAACCGCCGCCGCGGATCATGATCCGGGCACCGGCGACGATGAGCAGTGTCAGGACGATGAGCGGGAAGAATCCGACGGCACCGCTGTAGAGACTTCCAGAGACGCCGGTCTCGGTCCCCGGCACGAGCGTCACGAACGGGAGCCACGATAGCGACTGCGCAGTGGCCAGCCCCTCCGGCGCCTCGAACGCGAGGATGTCGGCGACCGAGGAGAGACCGAGTGCCACGTTGAAGACGATAGCGGTCACGATACCCCACGAGATGGCCTCGACGATGTGACGGCCACGGACCGCCGTCGCGATGACGATAGCGATGGACGCGAGGTGGACGAGACCCAGGGGCGTCCCCTCGAGAGAGGCCGCCCCTTCGAGGGACAGCGTTGGCATCGTGAACCCGGCGACCAGGTAGCCGGCGAATGCGATTACTGCAGCGATGATGGCGTACTTGAACCGTGAGGCGACCACGCCACCGATGTCGGAGTCCTGGGTCACCGCACTGACGATGGTCGTGTCACTCACTGGCGCCAGGTTGTCCCCGAAGACCGCCCCCGAGAGGATGGCACCGAAGAGCAGGACCGGATTCGCCCCGAGCAGGACGCCGGCGGGGAAAAAGAGCGTGACGAACGCGATGGTCGTCCCGTAGCCGGTCCCGATACCGGTTGCGAGAACGGCCGCCAGGACGAAGGTCACCGCAGGGAACAGCTCGGCGCCGACCTGGAGGGCATCGGCAGCCCAGATGAGCCCGTCGACGAAGCCGCCGACCTGAAGCGTCTCGGAGAACATACCTGCCCACAGCCACGCGACGATCGCGGTGGCCGCGACGCGTTGTGTCATGCCCTCGAAGATGGTGTTCGCGTATCCGGCCCAGGAGCCCTTGACGAAGAACATGCCGATGACGAGTGCTACCAGCATTCCGGCAACGAGTCCTCTGGTGTCACCGATCTGTAATACGCCGCTCTGGAAGATGGCCCAGACGATGAACAGTCCCAGGGGGATTCCGCTCGCCCACTTTCCGCCGTAGAACTCGATGTCGGGCTCGTCTCCTCCTTCCTGAACGTCTGAAAATTCGTCCATTACATCCTCATCGAGGTCGTCTTCGCTGCCTGCCATTGCTAGCTCTCACCTATCGGAGTCATCGACCACATGGGTATAAATAACCCTGACTTTCCCAGGAGAAACCCGAGGGGTGGCTTCATGGGTTTTCCGTTCCAGTATCGACCATGGACCCAACGACGCGGTCGCAACTGATCGACCTTCGGCGGGAGCTACATCGGTATCCCGAACCGGCATGGTGTGAGTTCTGGACGACGAGTCGGATCGTCGATGAGTTCGAACGTATCGGCGTCGACGACTACCATGTGGGACGAGCGGTCCTGTCGTCGCCCGATCGAATGGCCGTCCCGGACGAGGCGGCCCGCTCTGAGTGGCTCGAGCGGGCTCGCGAGAACGACGCCCGATACGACGTCCTCGAGGCGACGACCGGCGGCCACACCGGCGCCATCGCGGTCCTCGAACGGGGGGCGGGCCCGACCGTCGCGCTCCGCGTCGACATCGACGCGCTCTGGATCGAGGAGTCGGTAGATGGCGCACACGCCCCCGCCGAGTTGGATTTCAGGTCGCAGACGGGCGAGACAATGCACGCGTGCGGACACGATGCGCACGCGACGATCGGTATCGGCGTCCTCGAGGCCGTCGCCCAGTCGTCCTTCCAGGGGACGTTCAAGGTGTTCTTCCAGCCGGCCGAAGAGCAGGTTGGCGGTGGGAAAGCGATGGCCGAGAGCGGTCACCTGGACGACGTGGAGTATCTCTTCGCGCTCCACGTCGGGCTAGACCATCCGACGGGAACGGTCGTGGCCGGTATCGACGAGTTCCTCGCGGTCAATCACTTCGATGCGGACTTCGTCGGCGAATCCGCACACGCCGGCGCCCACCCGGAAGCGGGGCGAAACGCGGTGCAGGCGATGACGACGGCCGTGCAGAACCTGTACGGCATCGCCCGGCACGATGGCGGCGCGACGCGTGTGAACGTCGGCCCGGTCGGCGGCGGGTCCTCATCCAATATCGTTCCAGCGACGGCGTTCGTTGAGGGAGAGGTCCGCGGTGAGACGACCGAGTTGATGGAATACATGCGCGAACGCGCGAACGTGATCCTCGAGAACGCCGCCGACATGCACGACTGCGACGTCGACGTCGAGACGGTCGGCCAGGCGCCGAGTGCCGAGAGCGACGACGAACTGATCGACCTGGTGTCCGCCGTCGCTCACGAACACTCGGCCGTCACGGACCTGGTCGAGCGCGCACCGCTCGGTGGGAGCGAGGACGCGACGTACCTCATGCGTGCGGTCCAAGAACGTGGCGGACTGGCGACGTACGTCGTCGTCGGGACCGACCATCCGGGCGGTCACCACACCGACACCTTCGACGTAGACGAGGAGACCATCCCCATCGCCGTGGAGGTCCTGACCGACGCCGTCCTCGCCGTCGGTGACCGGTGAGACATCCCTCTCCGATCGACGTTAGTACTTCGGGTCGGCTCCGGTGACGGCGTAGACGTCGTCCATGATGGTATCGCGACGGTCCTGCCACGCCGAAAGCCCCGCCGGCGAGTCCGGATAGTCACCGTAGTGATCGATGAGCGTGTCGGCGTGGCGTTTGGTCCGGTAGAGCTGGAGGACGGTGTCCCAATAGCCGAGCGCGCCGAAGACAGTTTTGAGTTTGAGCGCGATGTCGAATTCGGCCGTGCCAGAGTAGAGCGCTTCGGAGAGTTTGTCCGTCGGCAGTGAGGCGAGCAGCCCCATCATCGTGTCCACGTCGAGGGCGGTCGTGAAGATGTTGTAGACGTCGAGGCCGGCGTAGCGGGCGCCGAAGTGGTCCATGACGCGCTCGTTGTACGCCCAGAGCGTCGCTTCGCTCACGTCACCGGTCTCGATGGCGCTGATCGCTCGTTCCCCCGCGTACTCGCCGGCGTAGGCGGCCCCGGCGATACCTCCACCGGTCGTGGGATTGACGTGTCCGGCGGCGTCGCCGACGGCCATGAATCCCGGAGCGACCGCCGAATCGTAGGGCCGTCTCGTCGGCAGGGCGGCCCCGAGTTTGTCGCGGACCTCGGCCCCGGCGAACTCGGGGCGATTGCGAAGGTCCCGTTTGAGGTCGTCGACGAGGTGCATCGGTGACTCCGTCATCTGGAAGCCGAGGCCGGCGTTGATCGTCGTCTCCGTCCGCGGGAAGTACCAGACGTAGCCCGCGGCGCGATCGGTCGGCTTGAACACGAGTGCGTCGGACCACTCGACCGGCTCGGGTACCTCGACGACCTCCCGATAGGCCGAGGTGAACTGACTGTACCTGACGTTCGTATCGAAGGTGGTGTCGGAGAAATCGGTGGCATCCTGGAGAATCGAGAGGGTGCCTGCGGCGTCGATGACGATATCACCCTCGTAGCGCACGAACTCGCCTTCGTGAACCCCCTCGACACCGACGACGCGGCCGTCCTCCTGGACGACGTCCTTGACGACGGTGTCGTAGTGGAACTCGACGCCTGCCTCCTCGGCGGCCTGAATGATCCTTCGGCCGTACTCCCATCGATCGACCACGGCGAGTTCACCCGGGACGGGAATCTCCAGGACGACGTCCTCCTGAGGAATCTCGAATCGCCCGTGATCGACGTCGGTGTTCGTCATCGCCGGTTCGATCTTCGACTTGGGGATGGCCGAGGGGAACGCGTCGGCGCTCTTGATGGCATCGCCACAGGCGATGTGTCCGGCCTCCGTCGCGTTCTTCCGTTCGAGGATGACGACGTCGTAGCCAGCGTCGGCGATGGTCGCGGCCGCGTAGTTGCCTGCGGTCCCCGCCCCCACGACGACCACGTCGTACTCCTGTGTGGACATACCACCTCCAGTACGTCCACGGTCAAAAATCCTTGTTGCAGCGGCGAACGACGTGAAACCGTCCCAACTCGTGACGCGGTCGCGGACTGTCATCGCCAGATTTGCCACAATCTATATAATATATCCGAAACATGTTGGATGTATGGTGGAACATTCCTACGACCAGATCCTGGTTCCGACGGACGGTAGCGATGCCGCCCTCCGGGCGGCCGAACACGCAGTCGATCTCGCGACCCAGTACGGGGGGACCGTCCACGCGCTCTACGTGATGGACATGGGCGATGCGGCGTTCGTCGCAACGCCGTCGGACATCAGCGAGACCCGTGGCCGCCTCGAGAAGAAAGGCCAGGAGTACACCGACGACGTCAAGGTCCTGGCCGTCGATGCCGGTGTAGACTACGTCACCGAGATCCGGTCGGGGATTCCCGAGGACGAGATCCGGGAGTACATCGACGACGAGAGCATCGACTTGCTGGTCGTCGGGAAGCGTGGCCGTTCGGACCCCGACAAGCCACTGTTCGGTAGTTTGACCCAGCGGCTCATCGGGAGTCTCGACGTCCCGGTCCACACCGTCTGAACCGGTCTGGTGGCGTGGATCCTCGCCGACGCCGTGGAACAAGAGTTTTAGTATCGGTCGTTCTATCCGGGTGCATGACAGAGCACACGGTCGAGTTCGTGGGGACCGGCGAGACGATCGAGGTCTCCGAGACCGAGACGATACTCACCGCTGCGATCCGGGAGGGCGTCGCTCAGGAGTACTCCTGTCGGGTTGGCATGTGTCTGGCCTGCAGTGCGGAGATAGTCGACGGCGACGTCACACAGCCAGCCGCTCGAGGGCTCACCGACGAAGAAGCCGAGGACTACGCGTTGACCTGTATGGCCCGTCCAGAGAGCGATCTCGAGCTCGAACGGGGAAAGTATCCCCCGAGTATCGAAACGGACGCGACCGCCGGGAACACGGCGGCAGCGGACGATTGAGGCGGGTTCGCTTAGGCTTGCAGAACAGCGTGATTCGACGGTCGGACCGAATGCAGATCAGTAGATGAGCGCGTCGTCGTTCTCGACCATGTAGAGCGTCCGGGCGGCGATGTTCACCGCGTGATCCCCGACGCGTTCCAGGTCGCGGACCGTGAGCAGAAGCCGTGAGACGTCGGCCATCAACCGTTCGATCTCCTCCTCGCTGGTGTCACCTGCTATCTCGTGTTCGATGAGGTCCCGGACGACCGACTCGGAGGCCACCCGGCACTGCTCGTCGAGGTCGTCGTCCCGCTCGGCGAGATCGAAGCACTGTTCGGGGTCCTCTTCGTCGTAGGCGATCATCGCGTCCTCGACCATCTCGAGGACCACGGTGCCGATGGACTGGATGTCGACCTCAGGGAACATGTCCCGTTCCGCGTCGAGGGTGTAGTCGGCCAGGTTCACGGCGAGGTCGCCGATGCGTTCGAGGTCGGTGATGATCTTGAACGTCGCGGCGATGAAACGAAGGTCGCTGGCGACCGGCTGCTGGAGTGCCAGCAGGTTGACGCAGTCGCCCTCCAGTTCGAGATAGAGTTCGTTGATCTCGTCGTCCCCTTCGATGACCGTCCTCGCCTGTTCGCGGTCCTTTTGCTCCATGGCGTTGAGGGCCATCCTGAGGCGGTCGATGACGACCTCGCTCATGTAGAGGACGTCGTTGTGCAGTTCGTCCAGCTGGTCCTGATAGCTCTTCCGTGCCATTGTTATCCGAATTTCCCGGTGATGTAATCTTCGACGCGTTGGCTCTCGGGGTTCTCGAAAATCTTGTCGGTGTCGTCGAACTCGACGAGTTCCCCGCCCGTGAGGAAGACCGCCGTCTTGTCACTGATGCGTGCGGCCTGTTGCATGTTGTGCGTGACGATGACGACCGTGTAATCCTCGGCGAGTTCCTCGATGAGGTCTTCGATCTGACTCGTGGCGACCGGATCGAGTGCCGAGGCCGGTTCGTCCATCAGGATGACCTCGGGATCGACCGCGATGGCGCGAGCAATGCACAGCCGCTGTTGTTGACCGCCGGAGAGGTCGAGACCACTTTGGTCGAGTTGGTCCTCGACTTCCTCCCAGAGGGCCGCCCGTCGGAGGGCAGTCTCGACGATGTCGTCGTAATCGCCCTCTTTGCCCTGGATCTCGAGTCCGTACGCGACGTTCTCGTAGATGCTTTTCGGGAACGGGTTCGGCTTCTGGAAGACCATCCCGACCTGTCGTCGCAGCGCGACCGGGTCGACGTCGTCCTCGTAGACGTTCTTTCCGTGGAGGAACAACTCGCCCTCGACCCGTGCGGCGTCGATCAGGTCGTTCATCCGGTTGATGCTCCGAAGGAACGTCGACTTCCCACACCCCGACGGGCCGATGATAGCTGTGACCTTCTGTTCGGGGATCTCGAGATCGACGCTCTGCAGGGCCTGTTCATCCCCGTAGTAGACGTCGAGATTCCTGGACTCGATGACCGTCCGATCCGGTCGTTCGGTGCGTCCAGCTTCGCTCGAGACCGTCGGGGACTGTACCGAGGTATTCGACGTGGGGTCCGGGGACCCGTCCTGTTCGCTCATTGTTCGTTGTCCTTGGATTCAGTGTTCGCTTTCATATCGGTTCCGCATGACGATGGCGATGGCGTTCATCGTCAACATCAGCGCGAGCAGGACCACGGCCGTGGCTGCGACGACCCCGGTCCGGAACTCCGGTTTGGCATTCGATGCGGAGGCGAAGATCTGCAGTGGTAGTGCGGTCGCCCCATCCAGTAGCCCCGTCGGCGCCGAGTAGGTCGTCGTCGCGACGGCGATGATGACGAGGGGTGCCGTCTCACCGATGGCGCGTCCCAGCGCGAGGATGGTCCCGGTGAGGATGCCCGGAATCGCCTCCGGGATGACGACCTCTCGGAGCGTCTGCCACCGACTCGCCCCCATCCCGTACGACGCCTGCCGCAGGGATCCAGGGACCGAGCGGATGGCCTCCTGTGCGGAGACCACGACGATCGGGAGGATCAACAGCCCGAGGGTTGCCGCCGCGGAGACGACGAGTCCTGGGCCGAACCCGAGTGCGTTCCGGAACAGGGCCAGACCGAGCAGGCCGTAGACCACCGACGGGACACCGGCGAGGTTCGAGATGTTGACTTCGAGGATGGTGGTGAGCCAGCCGCCGAGACCGGACGACGGCGCGTACTCCTCTAAGTAGATGGCGGCACCGGTCCCGACGGGAAACGCCATGAGGCCCATGAATCCGACGATGATGATCGACCCGACGATCTGTGGGTAGACGCCGGCGTTCGAGGCAGTCAGCCCGTCCCACGAGTTCAACAGGAGCGTGGGCGTGAGATATCCCTCCAGGCCCTGGATGGCGAATTCGCGTTCGAGAGACGCGCCGGCCAGGATACCGCCGAGGACGACGAACGGACCGGCGATACCGATCCGTCCCTCTCGACGAACCGTCAGTTGGTCCAGGACGACGTACGCGACGGGGACACCGGTCAGGGAGTACAGCACGATCCAGAACGACGGAGGCGTATTGGTGAAGATACCGCCGATGGCGATGAACAGTGCACCACTCAGTACCACTGTTCCACCGAGCAGCCCCCGGCGACGCGAGAACCGTCGTGCGACGAGGACGCCCAGGATAGCCGAAACGGGTACCGAGATGACGATAACGTACGCGATCCACGTCGCGAGGATCCCAACCATCGGCCGGATCACACCGTATGTCACCGCCGCGACGACGAGTCCGACAACGATGGATACCGGAATCGCTGGCCCGATGTACGTCGAACGCTCGACCCGTCGTCCGGCCGTCCAGACCGCGATCGGTGGAACCGCGGCGAACAATGCGTAAATGAGGACGTCGTAGGGGCTCAGGGCGTCGATGACCACGAACGCCGTGAGGGCGAGCACCAGGCCACCGACGGCCGCGGCGAACGCCCGCCCGTTCGCGTCCCTGGCCGCCGGCTGTTCGCGGATGTACAGTGTGTACGCTGCGGTCGGGGCGAGCAGCGTTCCGAGGTAGATGAGATACCACTGTGGAGAGGCGGCGAATGGGCCGATAGCGTCGATGGAAATCTGGACGAATAGGATCAGAAGCGAGAGGATTCCGATAAGTGTCGCCGCGACGAGTCCGACTTCGAACAGTCGTCCTTTGAGCTTGGCGAGACGGAGGGCGGCATCGCCAGTGAAATCCGCGGTTTCTTCGGCAGGTGCCGCCATCACTCGTACGCCTCCCTGAAGTGCTGTCGGACGACTTCTGCGAGGACGTTCATGAGGAGCGTGATGGCGAACAGCGTCATGCCGAGGGCGAACATCGCCTCGTAAGTGACGCCGCCCAGCGAGTCGGCCTGGGCGATCTGGACCATCGCGGCGGTGATGGTCTGGCCGGACTCGGCGAGGTTCCGGAGGACGTTCGGGAAGTACGGCATCTTCGGGCTCATCCCCATCGCCATGGTCACGGCCATCGTCTCACCGATGGCCCGGGAAATCGCGAGGACGTACGAGGAGACGATACCGGAGGTCGCGGCGGGGACGACGACCTTCGTTGAGACGTCGAACTTCGTCGACCCGAGACCGTAGCCGGCCTGTCGGAGACTGTCCGGCACGGCGTTCAGGGCGTCCTCGCTGATCGAGGAGACCATCGGGATGATCATGATGCCGACGACGATACTCGCCGACAGCACGTTGAACGTCCGGAGCTCGGGCATATAGAGGGTGAATTCGGGGAGGAACCCGATGCCGGGCGGGATGATGGGGATGGATATCGGGAGGACCTCCCTGATGGCCGGGGTGATGTAGACGAGGGCCATGTACCCGTAGATGACGGTCGGAACGCCGGCGAGGATCTCGAGGGCGGGTTTGAGGTACGAGCGGGCCCGGTCGCTCGCGTACTCGCTGAGGTAGATGGCGGCTGCGAGTCCGACGGGCAGGGCGATGAGGGCGGAGAAGATGGTCACGAGGAGCGTCCCACTCACGAGTGGGAGCACTCCGTATGAGCCCTCGATGATTGGACTCCACGTCGTTCCCGTGAAAAAGGCGACCGGGGATACTTCGAGGAAGAACGTGATGGCGCGACCCGACAGCGACAGGACGATGCCGACGGTCACCAGTATCGTAAGGAGCGCGCTCGTGGCAAATAACCGCCGATAGAGCCGCTCTTTACGTATCACGAAATCCTCGCGCGAGAGCGATATCGTGTCTGTCTGTGGGGTCCCACTCATCTGTTATTTGGTGAAAGCGAGTTCATACCAATATAGACAGCGAAATCCGACCGGTCAGTCCACGTACTCGTTTAGCGTCGCGAGGTTCTCGTCGACCATCTCCTGGGAACTCGGCACGTAGCCGATCTCGTCGGCGACGAAGTCTTCGGCTGCCGAATTGACGTAGAATCGGACGAACGCCTCGAGGTGTGCTTTCTCCTGGAGTTTCTCGCTGTTCGCGTAGAAGTACAGGGGACGCGCGAGCGGGTAGTTGCCGCTCTGTGCACCCTCCAGGCTTGGTTCGACGGGGTCGGAACCGTCTTCGATCAACGAGAGCGCTTTGACGTCGTCGGGGTTGTTGGTGTAGTAGGCGAATGGGAGATAGCCCATCGCGTACTCGCTGCCCTCGACACCCTGGGCGATCAGGTCGTCCTCTTCGGTCCCCTCGAAGTCGGATCGAATCTTGCCCGCTTCACCGGTCACGGCCTCCGTGAAGTAATCGAAGGTGCCGGAGGTCGTCGCAGGTCCATAGAGGTCGAACGGTTCGTCGGGCCAGTCGTCGTTGACGTCCGACCACAGCTCCGGTTTGGTATCCGGCGACCAGACCTCGCCCAGTTCCTCGAGGCTAATCGAGTCGATCCAGTCGTTCTCGTTGTTGACGACGATGGTGAGCGCGTCCTGCGCGACGAAGAACTCGGCGGGGTCGAATCCGTTGTCCTTGCACGCCTGGATCTCCGATTCGGTGATGGAGCGACTCGCGTTGTTGATGTCGCTGTCGCCCGGGATGAAGACGTTCTCGAATCCACCGCTGCTGCCATCGCGGGTGATGTCGAAGTTGACATTCTCGTTCTGTTGAGCGAACCGCCGGGACATCTCCTGGGCGACCGGGTAGACCGTACTACTCCCCGAGATACGGATGTCTCCCGAGAGGCCGTCGTCCGAACCCGGCTCCTCACTGGAGGTACACCCCGCCAGTGCGACCGCTCCCGCGAGACCCGTGGTTGTTACGAACTGTCGTCGGGACATGCGCCGAGTACCGGTTCCTGTCATCAACTGATTCGAATACAGGTTCGGATAAATACCCTGCTATGATATCTATATAGATATCAATATTGACCGTCGATCGCCGTTCGATCGGTCGGCACCGTTCACCTGTAGGCTGATAGATACGACTTCAGCGCGGCCGCTTCAGCGTGCCCGATAGAACGATTTTCTGTGGCGACCTCTCATCCAGGAGGTCATAGGAAATCTATATAGATGATGCATAAAACTATATTCGCTGCGCTTCTTCACCGGGTATGGACCGTCGAAAGGTGCAGGTTACGGGTGGTTCGACGTTCACCGTCTCGATCCCGAAGGGGTGGGCGCGAGAGCAAGACCTCTCCGCAGGCGACGAGATCGGATTCCTCGCGGACAGTGGATCGTTGCTACTCACACCATCCCCCGGCGGCGAGGTGGACGAGGGATCGCTCGATATCACCGGTCTGGAAGAGGACGAACTCATGCGCGCGCTGATGACGATGTACGTGAGTGGCTTCGACGTCATCACGCTCTCTGCTGACCGGATCGAATCCGGGCAGCGACGGGTAATCCGTCACGCGACCCAGCGGTTGGTAGGCATCGAGATCCTGGAGGAGACGGCCGAGCGGGTCGTCGTCCAGGACCTCCTCGATTCGTCGGAACTCTCCGTTCACAACGCCGTCAGACGGATGCGCTTGATCTCGCTGTCGATGCTCCAGGACGCCATCGACGGGCTCAGGACGGCCGATACTCATCTCGCCGAGGACGTCATCGAGCGCGACGACGACGTCGATCGTCTCTGGTACGTCGTCTCCCGCATCTTCCGGAGCGCCCTCCGGTCGCCGAAGGTCGCCCAGGAAGTCGGCCTCTCCAGGGAGGAAGCGTTCGACTATCACTCGAGCGCTCGTCAGCTCGAACGTATCGCCGACCACGCGGCGAAGATCAGCCACGTCACCCTCGAGATGGACGAGGCGGTGTCCGAAGCGGTGGGTGCCGACCTCGACGCTCTGCTCGCCGAAGCATCGGACATCGTCGATACGGCCATGGACGCGCTGTTCACGGACGATCCGGATCGCGCAACGGAGCTGGCCAACGAGACTCGTCGTCGAGTCGCGGACATCGACGCGACCGCGCGCTCGATCGACGAACAGCTTCGCGATCTCGACCCGCGGCAAGCACAGCGGATCGGTCTGGTGGTCGACTCCCTCTCGCGGAGCGCGGACTACGGCGGCAACATCGCGGAGACGGCCTTACAGAAGGCGGCGCCGACGCCCAATCCGTGACCGATACCGTCGTCTTTATCCGACGAAACCCCGTTCGGCTATCCATGCGAGAGGGCTTTCCCGAGTACGTCGACGTCGACTATACCGACGGTGAAGGGCAGGAACCGGACGATTTCCCGGATCTCGAAGCAAAGATCGAGAAGGCCATCGACGTGACCCACCGCGGTCTCGAGGAGTACGAACGACCCGCCGTGATGTGGACCGGAGGGAAGGACTCCACCCTGACGTTGTACTTCGTCAACGAGGTCGCCCGCAAGTTCGACCTCGAGAAACCGCCCGCGGTCTTCATCGACCACTTCCAACACTTCGACGAGTTGATGGGGTTCGTCGAGCGCTGGGCAGACGAGTGGGCGCTCGAGGTCATCTACGCCCGTAACGAGGATGTGGGCAATTACGTGGACGAAAAGGACCTCGAACCGGGTGACGACATCCCCATCGACGCGCTGTCGGAGCACAACCAGCACCACGTGCGGAACATTCTCGAGTACGAGGAGGAGACGTTCCCCTTCCTCCTGGACACGTACGTCGGCAACCACCTCCTGAAGACCGTCGCGCTGAACGACGCCCTCGAGGAGTACGACATCGACGGCGTCATCTCCGGGGTTCGCTGGGACGAACAGGAAGCCAGGGCGGACGAGACGTTCTTCAGCCCGCGTCACGACCCGGACATCTATCCGCCGCACGACCGCATCCAGCCCATCCTTCAGTTCACCGAGCGCGACGTTTGGGACGTCTTCTGGCACTACGTCGTCCCGGAGACGGTCCCCGAGTTCCCCGACGAGGGCTACGTCCCCCAGAGCTACGACGACCTGCCGAACGGCCTCACGCACGAGGCCATCCCCATCTCGCCGAAGTACTTCGAGGGCTTCCGCTCGCTCGGCAGCGAGATCAGCACGGAGAAGGCCGACGAAGAACCGGCCTGGCTCCAGGACCTCGAGGACACCGTCGAGCGGGCTGGCCGTGCACAGGACAAAGAGGATCTGATGGAACGGCTCCGCGACCTGGGCTACATGTAAGGCCGGGACTGGGCCGACTCAGGCCCAGAGCTCGGTCGCGACCGCGTCGAGTCCGACGGACGCGAGCGTCTGGCGATACGGCCGACCGTTCTTCTCGTCCCAGCCATTGAGCCGATAGACCTCCCGATCTATTCAATCGAAAGATTGCAGTGACTCGGTCCCGGTTCGGTCAGTTCCAGGGGCCGAAGTCCGGGTCGACCTGTCGCTCCTGGCGGTCGATACCGTCGATGGTCTCGATATCGGCCTCGGTCAGTTCGAGGTCTCGACTCTCCCAGTTATCGCGGATATGGTCCTCGCCGGTCGCCTTCGGAATGGAGACGGCCCCCTTCTCGTGAAGCCACGCCAGACTGACCTGCGCCTCGCTCACGTCGTGTCTCCCGGCCACCCGCTGGATCGCCGGGACGTCGAAGACGGCACCCCGTGCGAGTGGTGAATAGGCGACCAGTTCGATGTCGTGTGCGGCGGCATACTCGCGGAGGGTCGATTGCTGGAGCAGGGGGTGCATCTCGACCTGATTCGCCGCGATGGGGGCATCGAGAATCGACCGGGCACGGTCCAGATGGCGCGGTTCGAAGTTGCTCACCCCGATGCGGTCGATCAGCCCCTCGTCGTGGAGGGCCTGGAACGCGGGGAGCGTCTCCGCGGGGTCGTAGGCTCCCGCCGGCCAGTGGACGTAGAGCAGATCGAGGTACTCGACGTCCAACTTCTCGAGGCTCTCGTGGGTCGATTCGATGACGTCGTCGTACGCGAGGTTGTCGATCCAGACCTTGGTGGCGAGGAAGACGTCGTCGCGGTCGACGTCAGCGGCAGCGATACCGCGCCCGACGTCGGCCTCGTTGCCGTAGGCCTGTGCGGTGTCGACGTGGCGATACCCCATTTCGACGGCCGTCTCGATCGCAGTCGCACAGGCCTGTGGGTCGGTGTTCTGCCAGGTGCCGATTCCGGGGGTGGGGACGGAACCACCCATCGCTGTCCGGGCTGCATCGCGAGTCATCGATATCGAAGTGTACCTCCGTGCGGAAAAGCGATTAGGGTCCCGGTCAGTACTTGGGGTCGGCGCCGCTGATCTCGTAGACGTCCTCGAGGACGGCGTCGCGTCGGTCTCGCCAGGCCTCGAATCCGGACGTATCGCTCGGGTAGTCGTCGTACACGGACTTCAGTTCGGTGGCTTTCTGGTGGACCCGGTAGAGACTGGCGAGTGTCCCCCAGTGACCGAAGGTGCCGACGAGCGTCTTGAGTCTCATCGACAGTCCCATCGACGACGTGCCTCCCTGTGCGAGAGCGTCGATGAGGGCCTGTCCGGGCATCGCCGTGATGATACTGGTCAGTTCGTCGACCTCCTGGCCCGTCGCCCAGATGTTGTAGGCGTCGATAGCCGCGAAGCGCTTGCCGAAGTCCTCCATGACTTTCTGGTTGTATCCCCAGAGGGCGTCCTCGCTCGCGTCGCCGGTCTCGACGGCGTCGATGGCCTCGAGAGCGGCCCAGTGGCCGGCCTTCGCCGCGCCCGGGATGCCGCCGCCCGTCGCCGGATTGACGTGGGCCGCCGCGTCGCCGACGGCCATGAAGCCGGGGGCGACCGCCGAATCGTACACCCGCCGGGTCGGGAGTGCCGCCCCACGTTTGTCGACGACCCGTGCGTTCTCGAACTCGGGCCGCTGCTCAAGGTCGTCTTTGAGCACGTCAACCAGGGCCATCGGTTCCTGGTCCATCTGGAAACCGAGCCCCGCGTTGATGGTGGTGGCGTCCCGGGGGAAGTACCAGAGGTAGCCCAGTTCTTCGGTCGGCATGAAGACGATGGCGTCCTCGTAGTCGACCGGTTCCTCGACTGCGATGATCTCCCTGTAGGCCGAGCAGTACTGCTCGAAATGAACGTTGGTGTCGAAGGTTGCCTCGTCGAGGTCGGCCTTGTCCTGCAGGATGGACAGGGCTCCGGCAGCGTCGATGACGACGTCGGCTTCGTAGGTCACGGGGTCACCGTTTCGCATCCCCGTCACTCCGGTCACCCGCCCGTCTCTTTGCAGGACGTCCTGGACGACCGTCTCGAAGTGGATGTCGGTACCGACGCGGTCGGCCTCCTCGATGAGGACCTCGCCGTACCGTTTCCGGTCGACGACGGCGCCCGGTTCCTCGAAGGGGATGTCGAGGACCTCGCCGTTCTGCGGGTTCTCGAAGCGGGCTTTGCGGACGTTCTCGTTCGTGAACGCTTCGTCGCGGAGGTACTCCCGGTCGATCACGTCGGGGAAGGTGCTCTTGCCCTTGATCGCATCGCCGCAGGCGATGTCGCCGGCGTCCTCCTCGGGTTTGCGTTCCAGCAGCACGACGTCGAGGCCGGCGTCGGCCACGGTCGCCGCGGCGAAGGCACCAGCCGTTCCCCCGCCGACGACGACCACGTCGTGGGATTCCGTGGTCATCTTGTACACCATATCGGGTACGCCACCAAAAAGGTCGCGGGACGATGTGCCCTCGTCCACGGAACACAATCCGGCAGGTCGAATTCCCCAGTTGACACGACGAAAAAATCAGCGGGACGCGACTCAGTAGAACTCGTCGACGAGGTCCTTGACGCCATCTGGCGGCGTCTCGTCGAGTCGGGACATATCACCGCTGACGTCGTGTGCCTGCGCGTAGGAGGGACGGTCCTCGTCCTCGTAGAGGACACCGATGTACTCCGCGTCCCGGTCCAGAATCTTCTCTTTGGCCTGGTCGTAGTCGGTTCGATCGAAGTCCTCGTCGTCCGCGAGGTCGACGATGGCGTCCTTGTAGTAGTCGTACGTGTCGACGTCGTTGAACGTCACACACGGGCTGAAGGTGTTGACCAGTGAGAACCCGTCGTGTTCCATGGCTTGTTCCAGGATCTCGACGTGGCGCCGGGCGTCCGAGGAAAAGGACTGGGCGATGAAGGTCCCGCCGGCCGCCAGGGCGAGAGCGAGCGGGTTGACCGGGGGTTGTTTCGGTCCCTCGGGTGTCGTCCCCGTCTCGAAGTCCTCGTGAGAGGTCGGCGACGCCTGGCCCTTGGTGAGCCCGTAGATGCGGTTGTCCATCACCACGTAGGTGACGTTGACGTTCCGACGGACCGCGTGGATGAAGTGGTTCGTCCCGATGGAGTACCCGTCCCCGTCACCGCCAGCGGCGATGACCTCGAGGTCCGGGTTCGCCAGTTTGACGCCGGTGGCGACCGGGAGGGCGCGACCGTGCACGCCGTGGAGTGCATACGCTCGCATGTACGTGCCGATCTTACCGGAACAGCCGATACCTGCGGCGACGAACGTATCCTTCGGCGGGGTGCCCTTGTTCGCGAGCGCCCGCATGATGCCGTTCATGGTGCCGAAGTCACCACAGCCCGGACACCAGGTCGGCTGTTCGTCTGATTTGAATTCGGTGAAGTTGACGTCGGTGCTCATGCTATCACTTCAGAGGGCTCCGAGAGGATATCTTTGATCTCCTCGGCGAGTTCGTCCGCCTTGAAGCGGACGCCGGTGTACTTGTTGATGCGGTCGACCCGCTCGAGAACGTCGTGTTCGACGATATCGGCGAACTGGCCGGTCGCGTTGGCCTCGGCGACGATGACCGTCTCCGCCTCCTGGACGGCCTCGGTGAGATCGGGACGGGGGTAGATGTACGGCACCGAGAGGTACCGGACCGAGATGTCGTCTTCGGCGAGGAAATCGAGGGCTTCGATCATGGCGCCCTCGGTCGACCCCCAGCCGATGACCAGTGTGTCGGCGTCCGGGTCACCGAACTCGCGGGGGCTGAAGTCCTCTCGCTCGCGGGCGGTCTCGACTTTGCGTTCGCGTTTGTCGACCTGTTCGACGCGGTCGTCGACGTCCTCTGTCCGCCGTCCGAGTTCGTTGTGTTCCAGGCCCGTGCTCATGTGGATGCCGCCTTCCGTCCCCGGAACGGTCCGCGGACTGATGCCGTCCTCGGTCGGAAGGTGGGGCTGGAAGCGGCCCTGGTCGTCCTGCCACTGTTCGACCTCGTCCTCGCGGACGAAGTTGCCGCGATCGATCTCGATGGCGTCGATGTCGAACTCGTCTGGGTCGACCGTCTGTTCGGTGACGGCCATCGCCAGATCGATGGACAGGTAGACCGGGATCTGATACTTCTCGGCGAGGTTGAACGCCTCGACGGTCTTGTGGAACGTGTCGGCGATGGTGGTCGGCGTGATGACGAAACGTGGAATCTCGCCGTGGCCACCGTAGAGCATCATGTTGAGGTCGCCCTGCTCCTGTTTGGTCGGCATCCCGGTGGAGGGGCCAGAGCGCATGACGTTGGCGATGACCAGTGGCGTCTCGCTCTGTGCGACGAGGCCGAACGCCTCCGACATCAGGTCGATACCGGGGCCGGACGTCGCGGTCATCGAGCGCGCACCGGCGCGGGCCCCACCGAGAGCCATGTTGACCGCCGCCAGTTCGTCCTCCGCCTGGACGACGTGGCCGCCGAATTTCTCGATGCGGCCCACCAGGTACTCCATGACGTTCGTCGCCGGCGTGATGGGGTAGCCGGCGTAGAAGCGACAGCCCCCGGCGATGGCGCCGAGACCGATCGCCTCGTCGCCGTTGAGCAGGAGGTAATCGTTGTCAGTCGTCTCGAGGTCGTACGGGAAGGTCTCCTCGAACTCCTCGGCGACGAACTCGGCGCCGAGACGGGCGGCTTTCTTGTTGTTCTCGACGATACTCGAGCCTTTGTCGCCGAATCGCTTCTCGAGTGCCTCGTCCAGGAACTCGACGTCGAAGCCGGCGACCTCACAGACGGCACCGAGGGCGACGACGTTTCGCATGATGGCGCCGCCGGCCTCTTCGGCGAGGTCGGAGAGGGGAACTGACAGCCCCGTCATCCCCTCGGGTGCCTCGAAGTTCGACATCCCGGCCTGCTCGCCATCGTAGATGATGACACTGTCGTCGTGTAGTTCGTCGAGGTTCTCCTCGACGGTTCGTTCGGTCAACGCGATGAGGATGTCCAGACGGTCGACGACCGACTGAACTTCGTCGACGCTCGTCCGGAGTTTGTATGCCGTATACCCACCGCGAATTCGCGATGCGAAGTCCTTCGACGTGAAGACGTGTCGCCCGGATCGTGCGAGTGCGCGGGCGAAGATCTTCCCCGTCGAATCGATTCCATCGCCGGCTTCGCCGCCGATGGCCCAGTTCAGGTCCTCGTGCATGTGTCTCGGCCTTACACGGGAACGCGCAAAAAGCCTTCTAAACACACGACACGCCGGATTCTCGGGGTTTGGCGATTGTTGCCGCTAGTTCCAAGAGCTGGACGTGTGTCCACTGAGGGCTCCCATCGACGGGTACACTGCTACTGTATGCGTCCGACGTCGATGATTTGTGCGATTGTCGGTCTGGATTAGCGCGGGCTGGGTACGTGTCCCGGCCGTGCTCGCCGGCGGGGAACTGCCTTTGTGGGTCGGGACCGAAGCCGTCGCCATGGAAGACGTTGCGGTTCCGGTTCGTTCCGTCGAGTCGGCGGGCGCCGACGCGGTGGCCATCACCTTCGAGACGCCCGCCCAGTTCGACGGGGCGCCCGGACAGTTCGTCCGCCTCTCTGCGACCATCGACGACGAAGTCGTTCAGCGCTTTTACACGCTCTCCTCGCCGGATGTCGAGGAGACGTTCGAGGTCACCGTGTCGGTCGATCCGGCAGGATCGCTCGCGCCGTGGCTGGCCGACCGGGAACCGGGAGATACGGTGACGGTGAGTGGTCCCTATGGCGATCACTACTACGAAGGCGAAGACGCCGTCGTGGTCATCGCCGCGGGCCCGGGGATCGGTCCTGCGGTGGGCATCGGCGAACGCGCTCTCCGGGAGGGAACTGGCGTCGCTATCGTCTATCCGGAGGGGCATCCCATACATCGTGACCGAATGGCGGCATTGACCGATGGTGGCGCCACGATCGTCACCTTCGAGGACGACCTCGAAGGGGCTGTCGAGGAAGCGGTCACCGCCGTGGACGGTGCCCCGTTCGTCTACGGGTTCGAGGAATTCGTCTCCGCGGTTGCGAACGCGCTCGAAGCCGTCGGTATCGACGCCGACGAAGCGAAAATCGAGAGCTTCGGCCCGGGGCCCGAACGCTAGTGCTCGACGAATTCGACGAGGACACCACCCATCGATTTCGGGTGTAGGAAGGCGACGGTGTGGCCCCACGCGCCAGGCCGTGGTACGTCGTCGATGAGCGCTGCGCCTGCAGCGCGAGCGTTCTCGAGTGCGTTCTCGATGTCCTCCACGGTGAACGCGACGTGGTGCATCCCCGGTCCGTTTCGGTCCAGGAAATCTCCGATGGCCGTCCCATCCTCGAGCGGTTCGAGTATTTCGAGGTAGACGCCATCGGCGTCGAGAAACGCGACGCTCAAGCCGTCGAACTCCTCCTCGTGAGCGACCTGGAGATCGAAGAGCGAGGCGTACAGTTCGGTGAATGCGTCCACGTCCTCGACGGCGATGCCGATGTGGTCGACGTGCATAGTCGAGGGTCCGCCGGCACTCACATAAGGGTACGTCCCACGGTTTATCACGGATGCCCGGACCACCCCGTGGCATGCGGTGATCTCGGCCGGATCACGTCCCGCGGGTGTGCGACACGCCGTGATTCGGTAGCGACGTGTCGCCTGTTAGCCCTCACACCGACGCGCCCGGCGTGTACTCGCCGAACTCGTCGCGGAGGACGCCCGCTATCTCGCCCACGGACGCGTACGCCTTGACGGCATCCACGATGTACGGCATCAGGTTCTCCTCGCCACGGGCCGCGTCCCGGAGCGCCTCGAGCGTTGTGTCCACAGCCTCCTCGTCTCGGTCGGCTCTCCTGGCCGCTAGCTGGTCGACCTTTCGTTGCTCGTCGTCCTCGTCGACCTCCTGGAGGTCGACCGCTTTGTCCTCCTCGTCGACCTCGAACTCGTTGACGCCGACGATGATCCGCTCGCCGCTCTCTATCTCCTGCTGGCGTTCGTAGGCGACGTCCTGGATCTGACGCTGGACCCACTGGTTCTCGATCGACGGGAGCATCCCCCCGCGATCGTCGATCTCCTCGAGTAACGACCGTGCCTCGGCCTCGATGTCGTCTGTCAGCGATTCGACGTAGTAACTGCCGGCGAGCGGGTCGATGGTGTCCGCCGCGCCCGATTCGTGTGCCAGGATCTGCTGGGTCCGCAGTGCGGTCCTGACACTTCCCTCGCTCGGGAGCGAGAGCGCCTCGTCGTAGCTGTTCGTGTGGAGACTCTGGGTGCCGCCGAGGACCGCGGCCAGCGCCTGGTAGCCCACCCGGACGACGTTGTTCTGTATCTGCTGGGCGGTGAGCGTCGACCCCGCGGTCTGGGTGTGGAACTTGAGCTGTTTCGATTTCGGATCGTTCGCATCGAAGCGCTCGTCCATGATGGACGCCCAGAGCCGTCGGGCCGCCCGGAACTTCGCGACCTCCTCGAGGATATTGTTGTGGGCGTTGAAGAAAAAGGAGAGCTGTGGCGCGAACTCGTCGACGTCGAGACCCGCCTCGAGGGCCGCCTGGACGTACTCGATGCCGTTCCCGAGCGTGAACGCCACTTCCTGGGCCGCCGTCGACCCGGCCTCGCGGATGTGGTAGCCCGAGATGGAGATCGTGTTGAACTTCGGCGTCTCCTCGGCGCAGAACTCGAAGATGTCCGTGATGATTCGCATCGACGGCTCGGGCGGATAGATGTAGGTGTTGCGCGCGACGTACTCCTTGAGGATGTCGTTCTGGATGGTCCCGCGCAACTCTTCGCGGGGGACGCCTTGCTGATCGCCGACGGCGATGTACATCGCGAGGAGAATACTCGCGGGGGCGTTGATGGTCATGCTCGTGGAGACGTCGTCCAGCGGAATCCCGTCGAAGACCGTCTCCATGTCCGCGAGCGTGTCGATGGCGACCCCCTGTTTCCCGACCTCCCCAGCGGCCATTGGGTCGTCGGAGTCGTAGCCCATCTGCGTCGGGAGGTCGAAGGCCATCGAGAGACCGGTCTGCCCCTGCTCGAGGAGGTACTGGTATCGCTCGTTGGTCTCCGCCGGAGTGCCAAAGCCCGCGTACTGGCGCATAGTCCAGAGCTGTCCGCGATACATCGTGGAGTAGACGCCACGGGTGTACGGTTCCTGTGCGGGGAAGCCCAGATCCGCCTGGTAGTCGAGGTCCGATACGTCGGCGGGCGTGTAGAGGCGCTTCACCTCGTTGCCCCCGGTATCGGTGGTGAACGTCTCCTGGCGCTCCCCGAAGCGCTCCATGGTCGGTGCGACCGTCTCCGACTCCCAGTCCGCCTTGGCCTCGCGGATCGCCTCGAGGTCGTCCTCGTCGAACATTGTCAGTACCTGCGGCCAGCGAACCTATAATGGTTGACCTCCCACGCCGGTATCGAAGCTACGAGTCCTCGCCCGGGGCGTGGTCGCTCCGGTCGAAGGAGACCCGCGAGCGGATTTGCCGACCGATCCGCGATAGGGACGTCGAGCAGGCGTCACACTCGCTACAGCCGACCGACGAACAGCTGATCTGATCGCCACACCGCGGACAGCCGAGTCCCGAGGCGGTCTCGAACTCGTAGCCACACGTCGGACAGTCGACTTTCATAGTAACACCAGGGCGAGCAGGCCCCCGACGGTGAACGCGACGACCCACGACCCGATCCACATGAGTACTCCACTCTTCAGGTCGCGCTCCTTGACGATCATCATCATCGAGAGGATGCAGGGGACGAACAGCGTGACGACCACGAGGCCGACGAAGACCTGTGGCGCCGACAGTGCCATGTCCGTCATCCCCGCAGCGGCGAAGTCCCGCCGGATGAGCCCCAGGATGAGCACCTGTCCGAACGAGGCTGGCAGGCCGACGATACCGACCAGCGGTTCGAGCCAGCGCTCGATGGTTGCGAGCGACCCCGTGTAATCGAGTGCGGAAACGGCGATCGCCGTTGCCGCGAACAGTGGGCCGGCCTCCCGGAGGAACATCTTCGTACGCGTCCAGGTCTTCGAGAGGACGCTATTCGTGCTCGGCCGGCGGAGTCGTGGTAGTTCCGTGAGCAGCCCCTGTCCAGTCCCCGGGAGGACGCTATCGAGGACTTTCCCGGCGAGACCGAAGACGAGGAGGATGACGCCGAGGTAGGCAAGCCACCAGCCCATTCCGAGCCCCGCGAGGAGGCCGAGGATGACGCCGAGCTGCGCGGAACAGGGAATCGAGAGGCCAAGGAGTGCCGTGGCGATGGTTCGCTGCCGTTTCGTCCCCATCATCCGCGTCGAGATGACCGCCATGGTCACACAGCCGACACCGACGATCATGGGGATGATCGCCCGACCGTTCAACCCGATGCGCGACATGCCCCGATCCGTGAGGACGGCGAGGCGGGGAAGGATCCCGGAATCCTCGAGGACGGCCAACGCCAGGTAGAACGACACGACGAGCGGTAAGAGAACGCCGAGGATGTACTGGACCGTCACGGTGAGCAGGCCCAGGTTGTCGTTGATCAGGACGAATTGCACCGGTTCCCAGAGCCCCGTGCCGGGGACGATGTCCCCGACCACGGTCGTCACGAAGGGGACGTAATACTCCCCGAACAGTTCGACCTCGATGACGTCGACGAGACGCTGTGCCACCAGGTCGCCGATGAGGAAGTAGATCAGGCCCATGATGGCGATGGCGATGGGCGTCCCGGTCAGGGGATTCAACAGGAGGTCGTCGAATCTGTCACCCAGTGATTTCTCCCCGGGCCGTTCGTAGAGTGATTCGTCGACGATGTCGCCGATTCGGGAACGGCGATGGGAGTATATCGTATCGCGAAGGTCGTTGGGCACCAGGGCCGTCGTACCACCGTCGGCGACGACCTCGTTCTCCCGGCCGAGTACCCGTTCAGCGGTGGCTTCGTCACCCTCGACGAGGAGGGTCTTCTCCAGGCGGGTCGCGGGGAGGTCCGCGGGGAGTTCCTCGAACCAGGCATCGATGGCCGTCTCGTCGGGGGCCGTCGCCTCGGGAATGCGTGACTCGACGTCTTCGATGCCGGTGCCCTCGGTCGCTACGGTGGGAACGACGGGGACGCCGAGTTGGGCTTCGAGGGTCTCTGGGTCGACCTCGATACCGTCCGCGCGCGCCTCGTCCATCATGTTCAGCGCCACGACGGTCGGGATACCCATGTCCAGTAACTGGAGGGTCAAGAAGAGGTCGCGGTCCAGATGGGTCGCGTCGACGACGTTGACGACCGCGTCGAGGTCGAAGAGGATGTCCCGAGTCACTCGTTCCTCCTCGTTGAACGAGGAGATGCCGTAGACGCCGGGGGTGTCGGTCAGCGCGAACCCGTCGGCGTCGGCTAACGTCGTCTCGACCGTCGTTCCGGGGTAATTGGAGACATCGACGGTCTCGTTCCCGAGTGCGTTGAAGATCACACTCTTCCCCACGTTGGGGGCGCCCACGAGACCGACGAGGGGCCCGTCTTCGGGTACCTGTTCGGTAGTCTCGTGGTCCATAGTCATCGATCCGGTACCGTTATCGCGACGTCCCTGGCGATGGGTGCGCCGACGGCGAGGTCGGTTCCGCGACGCGAGATGATCACGGGGCCGGCGTCGAGATGCTGTCGACATTCGACCTCACCATCCAGGAACCCCATCCGATGCAACTGTGCGCGCACCTCCGTGTCCTCGACGGCGTCGATGCGAAACGCCTCGCCCTGCTCGACATCGTGTAATGTCGTTTTCATTTTGGCGCACCTAATTTAGTCCTACCTAACAATAGGACGAGGGCTGCTTATAAGAGAAACGCCAGTTCCACGAACCTGAAAACGCGGGCGTCGGGCACAACTATCTTGGTGCGGGACTCGTAGGTACGGCCGTTCGGATCCGCGATGCGGACCGAGTGACGCCATGAGCCACGAGCGCGAAAAACAGTACACGGAGAGCGTGGAGATGTATCTCAAGGAGATCTACCTGCTCGCACGGGACGGCGAGCCGGCGACGACGGGCGACATCGCCGACGCCCTCGGTGTCTCCCCGCCGAGCGTGACCGACCGTCTCGGCCACCTCGAGGACCGGAACCTCGTCGAGCACGAGAAGCGACGGGGCACCACGCTCACCCCCGAAGGGGAGGAGGCCGCACGACGTATCCTTCGCAAACACTGTCGAATCGAACGGTTCCTCGTCGAACAACTGGACGTGACCGAGGGGTTCCACGACGAGGCCTGTCGACTGGAACACGCGATGAGCGACGACATCGCTCGTCGGCTGGACTCGTTCGTCGATCTCCCGCCGGAGTGTCCCGACTGCTACGATCACGAGGCCCAGCACTGCTCGCGTCTCTTCGAGGACTAGCGACCGGTATCGTACTTGTACGTCGCCGACTCCGGGTCGATACCGAAGTCCTCCGGTGACTCCTCGGAGTCGTCGTCCTCGAACCGATGTCGAAGGCGCCGCGGAACCGAGAATTCTTCGGCCGTTACCCTGAGGGGAACGGCATCGGGGTCGGCCACTTTGCGGACCGCGTCGAGTCGATCGCGCTGTGGACCCGGCAACGAGTCCTCGCTCACGGTCTCGAAGCCGAACTTTTCCAGGTACCCGACCAGCGAGGTGAACGCGTAAACCGTATCGAAGCCCCGCTCGTTAGCGATCTCGACCAGTCGTTGGAGGATATGCGCGCCCACGCCCCGATCCTGCCACGCATCCAGGACGCCGATGGCCGTCACCTCGCAGAACTCGGGATCGGTCGAGTGGACGCGGAAACGCCCGAAACCGACCTTCCGGCCCGCATCCTCGTCCAGCGCGATGACGTAGTCTCGGGAGCGAAACGCGGGGTCGTCGATACCGAACTCCTCGAGTCGGTCGAGTAACCACACCTCCTCTCGTTTTTTCGCTTCCCGGACGTACATACGAGACCGAAGGATGGGGGGACTGAAAAGCGTTCCCGCGTCAGATCGCCGAAATATCTTTGGCGGTTCGTGTCAAGTGTTACCATTATGGATTCGTTCGCCGACGTGGACGAGGTGGTCCACGAACCCGATCGGTCGTTCGTGGAGTCGACGAACGTCTGGTCGTTCATGCAGGCCCAGGGCATCGAGGACTACGACGACCTCGTCTCGAAAGCCAGCGAGGATATCGAGTGGTTCTGGGACGAGGTCGTCCAGTACCTCGGGCTGGAGTTCTACGACGACTACGACGCCGTCCGTGTGGACGCGGAGGGTCCCCAGTTCACCGACTGGTACGTGGGCGGGACCCTGAACGTCGCGCACAACGTGGTGGATCGCCACGCTCACGTCGACGCGGGAACGCGAAATCACGTCGCGACCATCTGGGAGGGGGAACCCGGGGAGGTTCGCGAGATGACCTATCACGACCTCCACGAGGCGGCGAACCGCGTCGCGAACGCCCTGGAGCATCGGGGCGTGGGTCGCGGCGACACCGTCGCGCTCTACATGCCGATGGTTCCCGAGGTCGTCTCCATCCTGTACGGCATCTTCTCGGTGGGCGCTATCGCCGTCCCCATCTTCTCCGGGTTCGGCACCGACGCGGTGGCGACCCGACTCGACGAGTCGGGTGCCGACGTCCTGTTCACCGCCGACGGGTTCTACCGCCGGGGCTCGGAGGTCCCCCTCAAACGTACCGCCGACGCCGCGGTCGAAGGGGTGGGCGGTCTGGAACACGTGATCGTCTACGATCGCCTGGGGAGCAACGACGCGACCGGGAAATACGCCATCCCGTGGGACTGGGACCGGGACGAGTGGTGGGAGAACGCTATCGGTGGCGCCGACGGCGACCACGAGACGGCGGTCATGGACGCGAGCGACCCGGCAATGCTGCTCTACTCCTCGGGGACGACCGGCCGTCCGAAGGGGATCGTCCACACGCACGCGGGGTCGCTGGTCCAACCGGCCAAGGAGATATACTTCGGGTTCGATCACAAACCGTTCGATCGGTTCTTCTGGGTGTCGGACATCGGCTGGATGATGGGGCCGTGGTCGCTCATCGGCAATCACGCCTTCGGCGGCACGGTCCTCATGTACGAGGGGGCGCCGGATCATCCAGCGCCAGACCGCTTCTGGGAGCTCATCGACGATCACGGCGTGACCACCTTCGGCATCTCACCTACGGCCATCCGGGCCCTTCGAAAGGAGGGCGACGAGTGGCTCGAGGGTCACGACCTCTCCTCGATTCGAATTCTGGGTTCGACTGGCGAACCGTGGGATCCCGAATCCTGGCGCTGGTTCTACGACGAGGTGGGCGGTGGCTCGGCGCCCATCATCAACATCACCGGTGGGACGGAGATACTCGGCTGTTTTCTCATGCCGTCGCCGGTCCAGTCGCTCAAGCCGACGACCGTCGGCAGCCCCGGCCTCGGGATGGACGTGGACATCGTCGACGAACACGGCGAGAGCATCGCGGGCGAACACGAACAGGGCTATCTGGTCGCCCGCGACTCGTGTCCATCGATGACTCGCTCGCTCTGGGAAGGGGACGAGCGGTATCTCGACGCGTACTGGTCCCGGTGGGACGACCTGTGGAATCACGGGGACTGGGCACAGATCGACGAGGACGGGTACTGGTTCTTGCTCGGCAGAGCGGACGACGCGATCACCGTCGCCGGGCGGAAGGTCGGTCCGGCGGAGGTCGAGGGCGCCCTCATCGACCACGAGGCTGTCAACCAGGCCGCAGTCGTCGGCGTGCCAGACGAGACGACCGGCGAAGCGGCCGTCGCGTACGTCATCCTCGAACCGGAGGTCGACCCGAGCGATCACCTCGAGTCGGCGCTGGCCGAGCACGTCGGTGCGAAACTCGGGAAGCCGTTCCGCCCCCGGGAGATCCACTTCGTCGAGGCGTTTCCAAAGACCCAGAGCGGGAAGATCGTTCGCCGGATCATCGCCAGCGCCTACACGGGCGAGGCGATCGGCGACACCAGCAGCATCGAGAATCCGGAGGCGATCGACCGGCTCCGGGACGTGTGACCGCTGTCAGGCCTCGGCGACTGCTGTTTTTCTATGCGCTGCGGTTTTTCCCGCGACCCAGATAAGTCCGGCCCCGATCATCCCGACGGCACCGGCGACCCAGAAGACTGGCGTGTACGTGCCGACGGCGTCGAATGCGAGGCCGGCCGCGGCGGGGGCTGTGAGACCGCCGATGGCGAACGAAACCGACGCAAGGCCGAAAACTGTGCCCAGATTCTCGCCGCCGAACAGTTCGGCGACCAGTGGGGACAACAGGGCACCGGCGCCGCCGTACCCGATGCCGAAGATGACCGTCAGCGCGAAGAAGGGGAGACGACCGGTGACCAGGGTCATCGCCGGAACTGCCACGGCCACCAGGGCGCCCGAGGCGACGAACGTGTGCACCCGTCCCAACCGATCGGACGCCGACCCGACGCCGACCCGGGCCAGGCTGGTGGTGACGCCGACGAGACTGATGGCCGCGACGCCCGTGCCGGCCGGGAGGGCCGTCTCCGAGACGAACCGGACGACGTGGTTCATGTAGATGTACAGCGGCGTCCAGACGAACAGCCAGCCGACCAGGACGGCAACGAACGGACGGGATGCGGCGACGTCGCCGACGGCGTGTAGCTGTTCGCGGAGGGGTGTCCGCGTCGGTTCTGGTGGGGGCCCGTAGGGGAACTCGGCCTCGGTGTCGGCCCCGACGGCTTGCGGACTGTCGGCGATGAGTGATGTCGCGACGAGCAATATCACCCCGGCCCCGAGTCCGAGCACCCGGTACGCGCCACGCCAGCCGACCAGTTCGACGAGCCAGGCGGCCAGGGGCGGGATGAGAAGCAGCCCGATACCGAGGCCCGAACTGGCGATACCAGTCGCGAGACCACGGTGACGACCGAACCAGCGCGGGACCGCCGTGTAGGCGACGACGTACAGCAGGCTCATCCCGAGTCCGGCCACGACCCCGTACCATGTCAGGAGGACGATAAAGGTTCCTGCGAGGCTCGCGCCGCCCAGCCCCGCGACGACGAGCCCGCTCGCGAGGAATGCGGATCGTCGGGCGCCGATGGTGTCGACGACCGTCCCGCCCGGAACGGAACCGCCGTAGATCATGAACGTCTGGACGCCGAACATGAGCGAGACCATCCCGGTCCCCACCGGGAACGCCTCCAGGAGCGGGTCGAAGAAGACGGCGATGGAATAAGAGAGACCGAAGAGGACGGTCGCGGCCGCGAATCCCGCGACTGCCACGATCCAACCGTAGTACACGTCCAGCGTCGAGAGCCGATGTCGCAACACCATCTGCAGTTTTCCGAGAGTGCTGAAAATCCCTTCGTACCGGTCACTCGCTCGCGGGCGGGGCGTCTGGCGTGTCGAGGACCCGCTCTTCTGGCCCCTTCTCAGCACCGACGACGACCGTTCCTTCCTGTCCGTCCTCGGGCAGCAGTATCGTCGCGCCGACCACCAGCGGGGCGAGCACACCGCCGATCAGCGTGGACGGGTCGGTCAACGAGCCGCGAATCGCGACGACGTCGTCGGGGGAGAGGTCCGCTGCCGCGTTCCGGGCCGCACGCAGGGCGACCGTCTGGGTCCACCCGTCGACGAGTGTGGCGTCGCCATCGACGTCCGTCGGCGGGAAGAAGGGATTCTCGCTCCAGATCTCGCGTTCGAAAAAGGCCCACGACGGGTCGGTCGGCTTCGCCCCGTAGCCGATCCGTTTGCAGCCACCGGCGACGTCGTAGCCGTCGAGTTCGTCGGTCGGCCCGAAGAGGACGGTGTCTTCGACGTCGGTCTCGGGGTCGAATCGAATACGGCCACCGAGGAGTGCCGTCCCGAGGACGCCGAATATCGCCTCGGGCGCAAGGTCGTCGAGGAGTGAGACGGTCGCCTGCTGGCCCACGCCGTTGTACCGAAGGTAGTTCCCGGTCTTGTACGCGGTGGCCCTGAACCGATGGTACTCGTACGTTCGTCTCCCGTTCCGTAACGCGGGTTCCTCGTCGGGGTGGGGGAGGTCGAGCAGGTCGCCGACGGTGTCCATGCTCGTCCGTCCGTCGTCCAGCGAAAAACCGCTTGCTATCTCGTCGTCGTTCGAGAGACTACAGGCTGTTGCGGATCCGCTCGAAGAACCCGTCCTCGACCTCGACGGATTCCCCGCCGGCCTCCGCGAATTGTTCCAGCGCCGCTCGCTGTTCCTCGTTGAGTGACTCCGGGGTCACGACCTGGACGTCGACGTAGAGGTCGCCGTAGCCGTGGCCGCGGAGTCGCGGCATACCCTTGCCACGGAGGCGGAACGTCTCGCCACTCTGTGTGCCCTCGGGGACTTCGAACTGGGCCCCGCCATCGAGGGTGGGGACCTGGATGGTATCGCCGAAGACCGCCTGTGGGAACGAGATGGGCTGATCGAGGCGAAGGTCGTTGCCATCACGCTCGAAGTCCGGGTGATCGTCGACCTCGACCTCGATGAGGAGGTCACCGTTCGGCGCACGCGGGTCGCCCGGTGCGCCCTCGCCTTCCATCCGGAGGGTCTGGCCACTCCGGATGCCGGCAGGGACGTCGACCGAAAGCGTCGCCTCTCTGCGGACGGTACCCTGGCCGCGACACGTCGAGCAGGTCTCCTCGTAGAGTTCGCCCTCGCCGCCACAGCGCCGACAGGTTCCGGTCTGTTGCATCTTGCCGAACGGCGTCTGCTTGACCTGTCGGACCTGGCCACGACCGTTACATTCGGGACAGGTTCGGGGTTCCGCGCCGGGGGGATGGCCGCTGCCGTCACAGTCCTCACACCGCTCGGGACGTCGGATCGTGACCTGTTTGGTGACGCCCTCGTAGGCCTCCTCGAGGTCGATGGAGAGGCCGGTACGGAGATCCTGGCCCTTGGAGGGGCGTGAGCCGCCACGTCCGCCACCACCGAAGAACTGGTCGAAGATGTCGCCGAACCCGCCCATGCCGCCACCGGCGCTACCGCCGAAGGGATTGCCCCTGGCTCCGCCGCGGTCGGTGGCGCCCTGTTTGTCGGCCTCGACGAACCGTTCGTGCCCGAGCTGGTCGTACATCTGACGCTTCTCGTCGTCGGTGAGGACGTCCTTGGCCTTCTGGATCTTCTTGAACGTCTCCTCGGCGTCGGGGTCGTCGCTGACGTCCGGGTGGTGCTTGGCCGCTTTCTTCCGGAAGGCGCGTTTGATCTCGTCCTCGTCCGCGTCCCGGCTTACGCCGAGTACGTCGTAGAAGTCCTCGGGCATCAGTGATGTGTGGTTTCGATTCGGTTACTCGTCTTCGTCGTCGGTTCCCGTCTGCCCGGCCGACGATGGCTCCTCGTCTACGTCCTCGAAGTCGGCGTCGACGTACTCCTCGCCTGCCTCGCCGCCGGCCGCACCGGGGCCGGCACCGGGACCTGCACCGGCGGCTCCTGGTCCAGCGCCCGCGGCACCCGGGCCGGCTCCGGCCGCGCCGGCCTGCTGGGCCGCCTGCTGCTGGTAGGCCTGTTTGCCGATCTCCTGGAGTTTCTCGGAGAGTTCGCTGGTCGCCTCCTGGATGGTCTCGAGGTCGGCGTCCTCGTCTTCGAGTACCTCGCGGACGGTCTCGATCTCGACTTCGATGTCCTCGCGCAGGTCGTCGTCGACCATTTCTTCGTTCTCCTCGAGGAGTCGTTCGGCGCGTTGGATGGCGCCCTCGGCCTCGTTGCGCGCCTCGATGCGCTCGCGGCGCTTCTCGTCTTCCTCGGCGTGTTCTTCGGCTTCGGCTTTCATCTCCTCGATCTCCTCGTCGTCGAGGCCGACGCCACCCTCGATGGTGATGTCCTCGCTGTTGCCGGAGCCCTGGTCCTCGGCTTCGACGTTCACGATACCGTCGGCGTCGATGTTGAACGAGACCTCGATCTGTGGAGTGCCCGCCGGGGCAGGCGGGATGCCCGTGAGCATGAATGCCCCGAGCAGTTCGTTCTCCTCGGCGATTTCGCGCTCACCCTGGAAGACGCGGATCTGTACGGAGGTCTGGTTGTCGGCGGCGGTGGTGAAGACTTTCGACTCCTCGGTCGGGATCGTCGTGTTCTTCTCGATGAGCCGTTCGAAGAGGCCGCCTTTGACCTCGAGGCCGAGCGAGAGCGGCGTGACGTCGAGGAGGACGATGTCGTCGACGTCGCCCGCCAGGACGCCGCCCTGGATGGCCGCGCCCAGCGCGACCGCCTCGTCGGGGTTGACGTTCTTCTTCGGTTCCTGGCCCGTCAGGTCCTCGACCTTCTCCTGGACCTGTGGCATCCGGGTGGACCCGCCGACGAGGATGACCTCGTCGATATCGCTCTTCGAGAGGTCGGCGTCGGCCAGGGCCTGCTCGGTCGGGTCGACGGTGCGATCGATGAGGTCCGCCGTGAGCGATTCGAATTTCGCGCGCGTGAGATCCGTCTCGAGGTGGACCGGGCCGTCGTCGGTTGCCGTGATGAACGGTAGGTTGATCGTCGTCTCCTTGCGACTCGAGAGTTCGATCTTCGCCTCCTCCGCGGCGTCCTTGAGCCGCTGGAGCGCCTGTCGATCCTCCCGGAGGTCGATACCGTGATCGTCCTCGAAGTCCTCGGCCAGCCAATCCACGATGGCGTCGTCCCAGTCGTCCCCACCGAGGTCGTTGTCCCCGTTGGTCGCGACGACTTCGTAGACGCCACCACCGAGGTCGAGGATGGAGACGTCGAAGGTTCCGCCTCCGAGGTCGTAGACGAGGACGGTCTGTTCGGTCTCGTCGTCGAGCCCGTAGGCCATACTGGCCGCCGTCGGCTCGTTGACGATGCGTTCGACATCGAGGCCGGCGATCTCGCCCGCGTCCTTGGTCGCCTGGCGCTGCTTATCGTTGAAGTATGCAGGGACGGTGATCACCGCCTTCTCGACGTCCTGGCCCAGGTACTCCTCGGCGTCCCGCTTAATCTTCTGGAGGATCATCGCGGAGACCTGTTCCGGCGTGTACTCCTCGCCGTTCATCGTCACGGAGTAGTCCTCGCCCATGTGTCGCTTGATCGACTGGACGGTCTCCTCCGGGTTCTGGACGGCCTGGTTTTTGGCCGCCTTCCCGACGAGTTGTTCACCTTCGTCGAACGCGACGACAGACGGGGTCGTCCGGTCGCCTTCACTGTTGACGATGATCTCCGGGTCTCCTCCCTCCATCACCGCGAACGCGCTATTCGTAGTCCCGAGGTCGATTCCGAGAATCTTCTCACTCGCCATCTTGAGCGTTTGTTATCGGCTTGTAGCCTTTAAGCCTTGCTAGTGAGACCGGCACCCACGATTTACCGACCCGACGCTTGCTTGCGATTCCATTCAACTCGGTCGTTCACCGCCACAGCATATATTACGACCGCAATTTCATCGGGGAACGATCACGGTGCGACGGCTTTTCGACCTGGTGCCCACGGTGACGGCGATGTGACTGTGCCGGTATCCGTCAGGACAACGGGCCGCCGGAGCTCCCGCCAGTGCGGCGTCGGGGCCGCTATTCGGCGTCTGTCGTCGCTTCGTCGTCGGTGCCGTCCGCCGTATCCGCGATCTCTTCTTTCTCGACGTCTTCTGAGTCCGCTTCCTGCTCGGCCGCGTCCGTGTCGTCTTCCGGCCCGTCGCTGACCGTCACCTGGGCGGTTCGCAGGACCGTCTCGCCCATCTCGTACCCCGTTCTGAAGACGCTCGCCACGGTATCTTCGGGTTCGTCACTCTCGACGCGCATCATGACCTCGTGTCGTCTCGGATCGACTGCGGTACCGGGTTCCGGGTCGATCTGTACGACGTCCTCGGCGTCGAGGACTCTATCGAACTCGTTTCGCGTCACCCGGACCCCCTCTTTGAGGGATTCGAGGTCGTCGGACTCGTCTTCGATCGCACGGGTGAGGTTATCCCGTACCTCGAGGAACCGTTCGATGACGTCCCCTTTGGCCTGTTGCTCGAGGTCCGCCTGGCGCTCTTTGGTCCGTTTCTTGTAGTTCTGGAAGTCCGCTTGCGTCCGCTGGAGTCGCTCGGTGAGCGTCGCTATCTCCGAATCTTTCTCCTCGACGGTCGTTTCGAGTTCCTCGATGCGATCCTGGAGGTCTGCGACGGCCGCTCCGAGTTCCTCGTCGTGTGCCGTGACCGCCCCCACCAGGTCGAGCGATTGCTCGGTTTCGGCGTGCTCGTCGGCCGCTGTCATGGGTCCAGAAAACCGACGAAGCGGTATAAGCGTATAGAACTCGCTCCGACTGTGGTGGCAGGACCGTGGTCCAACGTCGGTGGGGCAAGTCCGTCGTCAGTGAATCGGTGGCAGCTCAGACTGCTGGCCCGACGGTGACAGAATCGGTACGGACGGCGATGGTGTGGCCCTGGTAGTCGAAGATGACCCTCGCGTCGTTGTCTGTCTGGAGCAATGAATTCAGTGCGTCGGTATCGATAAACTCGTGCAGCGGTGGAAGTTCGTCGTACGCTTCGTCTCGGGCGACACAGAGCGCTTCGACGATAGCGTGAACCGGTGTCGTCTGGGAAATATCATACTGTACTGTCATGTCCTCCGTTCCCACCGAGACGTCCGTGTGGTGTGGGCCCGTCGCGATGCAATCTGACTCTGCCATTATCTCGTACTCCACGTTACTATTTTTATAGCTAACGTTTCACTCCGGGGATACGGCGACGAAGTTGCCGATTTTGGCATCCAGATGGCCCGAGGAAGGCGTTTAGCTATCCACGGGATTCGTACCAGTCCGGGTCCTATTGAATGACTGCGCGGCATCGAAGCGACCTTCTCTGCCGGATATCTCCTCGGTTCCTGGCAGAGGGGGGAGACACAGGCGACCGCTCGTCGATCAGCCCTCGAAATGGGGCTGTTCGAGCATCGTCCAGCGATGGCAACGAATCGGTATCGACGGCGTATCGGATCAGATAGTGAGTGGCTGTCCGCGCTCGTATCGCGCGGTGATCGTCGTTCCGCAGATGGGGCAGTCGTACATCTGTCGTTCGTGTTCGGTGTGAACGATCCAATCGCCGTCGACGTCGCTCTCGTGGCTGCAGTCGCGGCAGATCAGTGTCGCTTTCTCGGGCGGGTCGGTCTCGGCGGGCTGGGCGTCTATCATTTCAACGGTATACGACGTTCGCGGGGATAACCCTGTTCGTCGCGGTAGATACGGGGTTTTCAGACGCTGTGAGTCTGTGTATTGCTGGTTCAGGGTCGCGACGAGCGAACCGACGGCGATGTATCTATGCGACAGTGTGGTTCGAAAGAAATGCACCGGCCCTTCACCGAATGGTGATGGGCGACGTCGACTTAGTTGCGAACGATGTTCGTCGCGCGCGGGCCCTTGGGGGCGTCTTCGATGTCGAAATCGATGTTCTGTCCTTCTTCGAGGTCCGCTCCGCCAACGTCCTCCATGTGGAAGAATACGTCTTCGTCCGCGTCCTCAGTCGTGATGAAACCGTAACCGCCAGTGTCGTGGAAGAAATCCACAGTACCGTTTGCCATTACAATATATCACAGGGCCGATACAGGGATAACCCTTCCGAGGGTCGTGGTACCACGACGGCCTGCCGGGAAACTGATACTGCCACACAGCCTGACCGGCTCAGGAGTCCGGCGGTTCGATCTCCACGTCGAGGGAGAAATTCCTGACGTCGTCCCACAGGACGTCGTAAGTGACGGTGTACTCTCGAGTCCTGTGCGCCTCGAGTGCGACGTCACGAACCCGGACGATCGTGTCGTCCTCGAGTTTGCCGGTGAAATAGAGTGTCCCCTCTTGCGGATCGTTTCCGACGTTGGAGACCATCGCCCACGCTTCCAGGTAACGTTCGTCGTTCTCGCCGAAGTTGTAGTCCGCCACGCGGAGCGTGAATCTGTCTTCCTCGCGCCCGAGACACCCGGCGACAGCAGTGGTCCCGAGCCCCGCCGCCCCGATCAGGAACGTCCGACGGTTCATGTGTACCTCCACCGAGTACCTCCGCAAGAACCTTCCGAGTCGCTAAAATTCCCGTCGTCTTCCCTTGGGGACCATCGACTGGAAGGTACCGTACGTAAAGAGGCCGACTCCGATGGGTTCCAGACCACCGGCAATCTCGTGGGCGGCGATGAGGTATCCCCAGTCGCCGTCCCACTCAAGGTCCTGATCCTCGCCGGCGACGAACCGGTCCGCTTGCCGTTCGTCGAGTTCGATCACGTTCTTCGTCGCCGTTCGACCGAACCGCTGGACGGCGTCGGTCGTCGGCTTCCAGAACTCTTGGCGGGTGCGGAGGATGGGTAATCCGAGTGCTTCTATCTGGACCGGCCCGACCAGGTCGTGGTGGAGGGCCCACACCCTGCCGGCCCCTTTCTCCCAGAACGTAAAGTCAGCGAAGGTCTCCCTGTCGATGTCGAATCGTTCCCTCCACCACTCGAGAACGGCGGTTCTGGTCGGTCTGCCCGGGACGGATCGGACCTCCTCGGTCGCGGGGAGTCGTTCGAATCGGTCGCTTCGGTTCTGGGACCCCTGGTTTCTGCCACTGCCGTCCGCGACGAGTCGCCGGCGTGGTCCGTTCATCTCGTCACCTCCAGTTTCGCGACGTAGAACCCGCCGGTGTCGTTCTGGTGGGGGTAAAACCGCTTGGTCGCCGCGAGGGCATCTGCGTAGGTGTCACTTTGCCATTCGGTGAGCCCGGGGGTGTGCTCGAGTGGCACCTCGAACGGGACGACCGTCGCGTCGCCCCCCGCCAGGACGGCGTCGACCACGGCTTCGTTCTCCTCGGGGGCGAAGGTGCACGTCGAGTAGACGACCGTCCCGCCCGACTTCGTCTTCGCGACCGCGTGGGCGAGGATATCGCGCTGGACGTTCGCGATGTTCGTGCTACTCGCCGGTCCGGCGCCATCGAGTGCGTCCGGGCTCTTTCTGACGGTCCCTTCGCAGGTGCAGGGTGCGTCGACGAGGGCGCGGTCGACGCGGTCGATGCCGAACGGGTCGAACGTCTGGAACCTGGCGTCCTCGTTGGTGACGGCCATCGAGGTGACGCCGAGTCGGTCCGCGTTCCCACGCAGCGCAGAGAGGCGATCGAGGTTGTCGTCGTTCGCGATGACGAGTCCGGTGTCGTCCATCAACGCCGCAAGCTGGGTTGCCTTGCTCCCGGGGGCAGCGGCAGCGGCCCAGACGACCTCGCCGGGTCGTGGGTCGAGAACCATCGGTGGGATGGCCGACACCTCCTCCTGGCCGTGGATCCAGCCGTGGACGTACGGCCACGTGTTGCCTGGTTTGGCGGTATCGACTGCCAGAACCGTTGGCTCCCACGAGCGCTGTGTGGCTGTGACGCCCGCTGCTTCGAGGGCCGCGATGACTCGCTCCGGGGTGGCCTTGATCGTGTTCACCCGGACCGTGGCGGGAAGCGGTCGGAGACACGCCTCGCGAAACGCATCGTAGTCGTCGACGATCGATTCGTACCGGTCCAGCGCGTCCATCGGATGTACAGTGCCGGGGTACGTGTTTGTCCGTTTCGACTGTGGCCGCCGGAACAGCACAATCCCTACACTTATCCTGCACTGCGACGCGGGATAGCACATGACGGCATTCTCCGAACGGGTGGAAGCGATATCGATCAGCGGTATCCGGGAGGTCTTCGAGGCCGCCGGCGAGGACGCCATCAATCTCGGCATTGGCCAGCCGGATTTCCCCACGCCGGAACACGCGCGCCAGGCGGCCATCGACGCCATCGAGGCAGGCGATGCCGACGGCTACACGTCGAATTTCGGAACCCAGTCGCTCCGCGAAGCGATCGCGGACAAACACGCTCGGGACGACGACCTGGACCTGGCCCCGAACCAGATCATCGCTACCGCTGGGGGGAGCGAAGCACTTCATCTGGCGCTCGAAGCACACGTCGATCAGGGCGAAGAAGTCCTCATCCCAGACCCCGGGTTCGTCTCCTACGATGCGCTGACCAAACTCGCCGGTGGGACCCCGGTCCCGCTCCCGCTTCGTGACGACCTCACACTCGACCCGGCGACCGTGGAGGCAGCCATCACCGAGGACACGGCTGCATTCGTGGTCAACAGCCCGGCGAACCCCACCGGCGCCGTTCAATCGGTCGCCGACATGCGCGAGTTCGCCCGCATCGCCGACGAACACGACGTCCTCCTGATCTCGGATGAGGTCTACGAGCGGATCGTCTTCGAAGGCGAACATCGCTCACCGATGGAGTTCGCGGAGTCGGACAACGTCGTGATCGTCAACGCCGCATCGAAGGCGTACTCGATGACAGGCTGGCGCCTGGGCTGGGTCGCTGGGAGCGAGCGACGTATCGAGCGCATGTTGCGGGTCCATCAGTACGTGCAGGCCTGTGCGAGCGCGCCCGCCCAGTACGCAGCGGAAGCGGCACTTTCGGGCCCGCAGGACCGTGTCGAGGAGATGGTGGCTGCCTTCGAGGAGCGGCGGGACGTCCTGCTCGATGGTCTCACCGACATGGGGCTGGACGTCCCGACGCCCAGGGGCGCATTCTACGCGATGCCCGCAGTCCCGGAGGGATGGGTCGATGCCGTCATCGAACGGGACGTCGTGGTCGTCCCGGGTCGCGCCTTCGGTGAACACGGGGAAGGGTACGCTCGAATCTCCTACGCGGCGAGTCTCGACGAGATAGAGACGGCGCTCGAGGCGATGCGGTCGGCGACCCGCGCAGTGCAGTGACTCAGGAATAGTTGTCGACGAAACCCACGAAACACGGTATAGACCTGGACGGGAGACGTTTTCCCCATCCCGCGCGGCCGTCGATGGCTTTACCCGGAATCGCACCGGGACTTCGACGACGACTCGGACGACACCCAGCGAATGATTCGTCGAGTGTCGCGGACGTCGACGGTGTGTCGACGTTCCTTCGCCGTCCTCGCTGTACCGGTCTTTCACCGGCCTTGCCATCGGTGGTTCCCGAAATTCGCTTACGCGTATTCCGGTACTTTGCCTTGATCCCGAACCACCATGGTGGTCCGGCAGTGGGATGGCGCGGTTCTCCTTCGGAGCTGTTTCCTTGGAACCGTGTTACCGGTGCTTCGGTTATCGCCCCTACCTCGGAACGTCTCGTCCGGCGATAGCCAGACGATCTGGACCGTTGGCGTCCAGTGTGTCTCCGCGCCTCGCGGCAAGTATATGATATGCCGCCACAGGATGTAAGCCTATCTAAATGTAGCTGACACAACAAGTCTGGAAAAATCGCCCGCGTCGACTGGGCCAATCGCCGCCGTTATCTCGCGGTACTGACGATCTTGATCACGTCGCCCTCTTCGAGTTCGTAGCTGTCTCCTACCTCGCGGTTGGCTCGTGCGTCGACCGCGTGGAGATATCCCTCTCCGATATCGGTATGGACGGCGTAGGCCAGGTCGCGCGGGGTGGCGCCACTGGGGAGCAAGAACGCGTCGGGGAGGACGTTCTCCTGGCCGTCGGTCCAGTGGGTCGCGTCCTGGACCGGGTAGACGGTGACCCTGTCGAGCAGGTCGTAGACGGCATAATCGAGGGCGGCCTGGACGCCGGTCCCACCCCACCGATCCATGGTCTCTCCCAACGCGGCCAGGACGGTCCGCTGCTGCTCGGAGACGGCGTCCGTCATCTCGAACGTCTCGTCGCCGGGGTCGTAGGAGACCGCGTCGTGTTCGGCCCCGCGCCTGAGGGCGAGTTCACCCTGGGCAGTGGCCGGGATGACCGGTTTGTCCAGTTCCAGCAGCCGATCGACGTTCTCCGCCGGCGCGACGTCTATCTTGTTCGCGACCACCACGATCGGTTTCGTGCGGGCGCGTATCTCCGTCGCCAGCGCCTCCCGGTGCTCGTCGTCCCACGCCATCGGGGTCTCCGGGTACTCGAGGTCCCGAAGACTCGCGGCGACGTCGTACTCAGTCGCCCCGAATCCGGTCAGCAGGTCGGTCAGTGCGTCGTCGATGTCGAAGCCCGGGGAGCGCGACTGTCGTTCGATCTTCTCCCAGTTCCGGTCGACGATGCCGGCGAGCCACATGTCCATCTCGGACTCGATGAAGTCGATGTCCTCGACCGGGTCGTGCGAGCCGATCTCGACGGGTTCGCCCTCCGCGTCGGTCCCTCCGGAGGCGTCGACGACGTTCAATATCGCGTCAGCGTTGGTCAACTCGTCGAGGAACTGATTCCCGAGACCGCGGCCCTCGTGGGCACCTGGAACCAGGCCTGCGACGTCGAGCAGTTCGATCGGTACGTAGCGTTTTCCCCCGTGACAGTTCTCGTTCCCGCATCGCTGGTCGAGATCCAGACAGGGACACCTGGTACGGACGTGACTGATCCCACGGTTGGCGTCGATGGTGGTAAACGGGTAGTTCGCCACGTCTACCTCTGCCATCGTCGCTGCGGTATAGAACGTCGACTTGCCGGCGTTCGGCTTCCCGGCAAGTGCGAGCGAAATCATGTACCGAGGTACCGGGGACCGGGGAAACTACCTTTCGGTTCCGCGCCGGTCACCGGGGGATGTCATCCGAAAGAGAGGGATAGATCGGAAGGCCCCACAACTGATGGCCGGCGGTACGAGGGGTCGCGCCCGCCCAGGCATCGATCCCTCGCGTTCGTCCGCCGGCGCAGTTGGGTCAATGCTCGGCCATACCAAGAACGTTCCACCGATTCCCAGCACCTTGGAAGCGGTGATGGGGCGTCACTCCGGTCGTCGCTGGGCTTGCCGGCCGAGTCGCATTGCCCCGCGCGCCCGAATCGTCCCGTCGACGTTCGCGTCCTGGTGGATCGTGATGTCCTCGCCGACCACGTCGCCCAGGATCAGGGCCTCGTCTTCGACGGTGACGTCCCCGCCACGCGAGGTGACGTCGCCGTGGACCTTGGTGCCCGATCCCACGACGATGTCGTCGCGAGCCCGGAGACTGCCGAACAGATTGGTCCCCTCGCCCACCTCGATGTCGTGTGCACGGATGTTCCCGTGCAGCCGACAGTCGTCACCGATGGTCGCGGGTGCGGACACCTGCCACGTCTCGTCGCTGACTCGCGACCCGCGGGGGATCTGCAGCGGTACCGCATCGGGTTCGTGGGCCAACTCCTCGACGAGCTCCTCGGCTTCCTCTTCCTCGCCGATGCGCAGGAGGTGTGTGAGATAGACCACGAAGAAGGTGATCGTCGGCATCGGATTGCGAATGACGATCCAGCCACTCGCCTCGAAGCCCTCATCTATCTGGACGTCGTCGCCGATGTCCAGGTCGCCGCCGACGACGAGACGGCCGTCCACGTGGACGCGCTCGCCGAGATACGCGTCGGCACCGACCAGCGCGTTGCCGTCGACCGAACACCACATGTCCAGCCGGCAATCACCTTCTATCTCGATGTCGCCGCCGAAGTGGACGCGCTCACCGGCGATGAGGTCCTGTCCGCGAACCCCGAACTCGACGGTACTCTGCCCACCGACGAGGACGTCCCCATCGGTGACGAGGTCGTGTTCCTCCACCGTCGTCCCGTCCGGGATGGCGAGTCGGTCGATCGGATCGCGTCCAAACACATCTCCTGCGAACACCCACAACAGTATAAACTCCCCGAGACCGGCAGACGGGCGTCCGACGCGGGGCTTATATCGACTGACCGAATAGCCGGAGACGATGACCGCACTCTCATTCGACGAGCACGGCGTCGACGTCGTGTACGAGGGGACGGAGTTCCGCATGGAGCGCGCCCTCATCGAGGAGGCGACCGAGAAGGAGTACACCGACGTGACCGATCACGAAGTGCTCAAACTCGTCGAACCGAACCCCTCGCTCGCCGGGGAACCGCGGCGTATCGCGGACATCCTCGCGTGAGGTCTGGACGGCAGCTTCGTCGGGACCGCTCCGGGTAGGGCGGCACCCGAATACCGCTGGCATACAGTTTTACCACTCGAACGGTATGGTCGACGTATGAGCGAACTCACCGTAACGTTCGACCATCCGATCTGGCAGACCATCGTCGGCCTCGTCGTGGGATACGGGATCCTCCTCGCCATCGTCTTCCTCGCGTTCTTCATCGTCCCCTACCTGTTGTTCCTCTGACCGCGGTTCGGGACGGACGTTCTATCGGTTCGAGAATCCACAGATCCACGGTGTGGTGGGGGTATAGTTTGCCGACGGGTCAGGCGAAGGTCCGCGAGACTTCCTCGTCGGCGTCGTCCGTCTCCAGTTTCTCACGGGCCAGTCGGAAGTCCTCGCCGGTGACGGTCGTCCGGTCGTCGCGGATGGCGAACATCCCTGCTTCGGTACAGATGGCCTTGATATCGGCCCCGCTCATTCCCGCCGTGTCCCGAGCGAGGACCTCGAAGTTCACCTCGTCGGAGACGTTCATCGCGCGAGTGTGGATCTCGAAGATCTTCTCGCGACCCTCCTCGTCGGGGTTCGGCACCTCGATGAGGCGGTCGAACCGACCGGGGCGGAGGATGGCGCGGTCGAGCATGTCGAAGCGGTTGGTCGCGGCGATGATGCGGACTTCGCCGCGCTCGTCGAAGCCGTCCATCTCGGAGAGCAGCTGCATCATCGTCCGCTGAACCTCGGCGTCGCCAGAGGTCTTCGAGTCGGTCCGCTTCGAGGCGATGGCGTCGATCTCGTCGATGAAGACGACGGCGGGTTCGTGGTCGCGAGCGACCTGGAAGAGGTCGCGGACCAGTTTCGCCCCCTCGCCGATGAACTTGTGGACCAGTTCCGATCCGGCCATCTTGATGAAGGTCGCGTCGGTCTGCTGGGCGACGGCCTTGGCCATGAGCGTCTTGCCGGTCCCCGGTGGGCCGTAGAGGAGCACGCCGCTCGGCGGGTTGATGCCCACGTCTTCGAAGAGGTCGGGTTTCTTGAGTGGCATCTCGACCGTCTCGCGCACCTCGTTGAGTTGTTCTTCGAGGCCGCCGATGTCCTCGTAGCCCACGTCCGGGCTCTCCTCGACTTGCATGACGCGGGCCCGAACGTCGGCTTCGTCGTCGAGGCGTTTGACGATGGAAAGCGAGTTGTTGACCGCCACGCGGGAGCCCGGTTCGATCTGCTCGCGCATCTCGTCGGTGACCTCGGTGAGCGCCTCCTGGTTGTTTCCGTGCTGTTTGATGATGACGCCCCGATCCCCGATCTCCTGGACCGTCGCGACGAACAGGGGCGACTGCTTGAGCTTCTTGTTCTCGTGGGAGAGCCGCTCGAGTTTCTGCTGGTACTTGTTGTTCTCCGCGTTCGCGTCCAGCAGTCTGTCCCGCATCTCCTCGTTCTGTTGTTCGACAACCTCCAGCCGCTCCTGGAGGGCTTCGACCTTCTCCTGGTGGGAGGCTTCCTCCGTGTAGGGAAGATCGATGTCGTCGACGGTATCGGTCATTGCTCCTCGGTACGTCGCTAATTCTTAAGAGATTTCGGGTGGACACATTCTCCATCACATATGCCTAATAGTAATCAAACAATACCGCAAATATTATTACCCAACATCGAATACGGGGTGATAATGAGTGCAACGACGTCGTCACGATCGGCGAACCACCACGAGGAACTGCGCGAACTGCCCCCCAGTGCGAAACTCGTCGCCAAGGTACTGGAGTACAACGGGACCCTCACGCAGTCGGCCATCGCGGAGCGCACGCTCCTCCCGGCTCGCACGGTGCGGTACGCCATCGGCCGTCTGGAAGACCACGGTGTCGTGACCTCGAGACACTCCTTCTCCGATGCGCGGAAACGACTGTATCAACTCGCCGAGTGACTGATACTGGTGATCGAGGGACAGTATACCGCTGGTCGAGTGGCGGCCCACCAGGACCGCGCGTTTTTTGCGAATGGCAGCCAATCCGGTGTATAGCATGAGCAGGGTCATCCACACGGGAGACACCCACATCGGCTACCGGCAGTATCACTCTCCCGTGCGTCGGCAGGACTATCTCGACGCGTTTCGGCAGGTCGTCGAGGACGCCGTCGCGGAGGAGGTCGATGCGGTCGTCCACGCCGGGGACCTGTTCGACGACCGCCGCCCCGACCTCCCTGATCTCCTCGAGACCATCTCGATTCTCCGCGACCTCGACCGCGCCGACATCCCGTTTCTCGCCATCGTCGGCAATCACGAAGACGCCCGCCGCGGTCAGTGGCTCGACCTCTTCGAGACCCTGGATCTGGCCATCCACCTGGACGAGGACGGGACGGTCGTCGGTGATACCACCTTCTACGGACTGGATTACGTCCCCGAATCGCGACGCGACAGACTCGAGTACGATTTTGCGCCGGCCGAGACGGAGCACGCGGCACTCGTGGGCCACGGACTGTTCGCCCCGTTTCCACACGGCGACTGGGACCTCGAGACCGTTCTCGAATCCGCGACCGTCGAGTTCGACGCCGTTTTGCTGGGTGACGATCACACGCCCGAGACGAAGACCCTCGATGGCGTCTGGGCCACCTACTGTGGCTCGACCGAGCGGACGAGCGCCTCGGAGCGGGCGGACCGAGGATACAATCTCGTGACCTTCGACGGGGGCGTAAACATCACCCGCCGGGGCCTCGAAACGCGAGAATTCGTCTTTCTGGATCTGACACTGGCCGAATCCGAGGGTGGGGCGCTCGTTCGCGAGCGCATCCGCGAAGCGAACGTCGAGGACGCCGTGGTCGTCGTGACCATCGAGGGCGACGGCGGGGACGTGACCCCGGCCGACATCGAGCAGTTCGGACAGGATCGGGGGGCGCTCGTGACCCGGGTCAACGACCGCCGTGAGTTCGACGACGAGGCCGACATCGAGGTGTCCTTCGCCGACCCGGACGACGCGGTCCGGGAAAGGATCCGGGAGATGGGTCTCAGCGATGCCGCGAGAACCATCGACGACACCGTCCGCGATGCCGACGTGGCGGACGCGAACGTGAGAGATCGGGTCAAATCCAGGGTCGAATCGCTGCTCGACGAACCAGACGCCTTCGAGACGGCGTCCGCGGACCCGTCACCGGCTGACCACGAGGAAGACTCGTCGGAGGACGGGCACGATGTGCCCCTCGAAGAGGCTGGGAACGGAGATGTCGACACGGCACGAGGTGATCTGTCGGAAGCGAACGATGGATCTGTCGCCGAGGATTCCGCCGTGGCGGTCGACAGTTCCGAATCGACGGGGGAATCCGGTCAGACTGACGGGGAATCCGCCGATGAGGAACCCGCCGAGGAAGGCCCCGCTGATGCGGAATCCGCCGAGGAAAGCTCTGCTGATCAGAAATCCGCCGATCACGGTCTCGGCGAAGATGACTCCGCCGACGAGAGCGACCACCAGCCCACGACGATGGAGGACTTCCTATGAGATTCCAGCGTCTCCGCCTGCGGAACTTCAAGTGCTATCACGACGCGGACGTCACCCTCGACCGGGGAGTGACCGTCATCCACGGGTTGAACGGCAGCGGCAAATCTTCCCTGCTCGAGGGGACCTTTTTCGCCCTCTACGGGACGGGTGGTATCGATCGGACGCTCGACGATATCGTCACCATCGGCGAGGAGGAAGCGGAGATCGAACTCTGGTTCGCTCACGACGGTGCCGAGTATCATCTCCGCCGGCGGATCCGCGCGACGGGTGAGCAGGCGACCCAACCCGACTGCGTGCTGGAGGGCCCTGATGAGACCTTCGACGGAGTGAACGACGTCGAGGCGGCAGTGACCCGGATGCTCCGGATGGACGCCGACGCCTTCGTCAACTCGGCGTTCGTCCGGCAGGGTGAAATCAACAAACTGATCAACGCGACCCCCTCCTCGCGGCAGGCGATGATCGACCGTCTCCTGCAACTCGGGACGCTGGAGACCTACCGAGAGCGGGCGGCGGAGGCGCGACTCGGTGTCGGGACCCTCCTGGACCACTGGGAGGGCCGACTCGAATCGCTCGACGCCCAGATCTCCGAGAAAGAAGACCGAGAGCTGTTCTCGGTCAAGTCCCGACTCGAGAGCGAACTGTCCGACGTCGACGCGGAGATCGAGCGTTTCGAGGAGAACAAGGCGGAAGCCGAGTCCACCCTCGACGAGGCGACGTCCGTCCTGGAATCCGCCGAGGAGGCAAAGGCGGACCTCGAGGAGGTGCGCGAACGGATCGAAACCATCCGCGAGGCAATCGCCGAGACGGAAGCGGAACGGTCGGATCTCGAAGACGAAGTGATCGAGCATCGGGAGGCCATCGACGACCTGGACGGACGCATCGAGGCACTCGTCGCAGAAACGGATCTCGAAACAGTCTCGGAATCGGCCATCGCAGCGCAACGAGAGACGCTGGTCGAGGAACGGGAGACGCTTCAGGAGGACATCATGGACGTCCGCGACGCGGTCACCGAGAACGTCCAGCGTGCCGAGCGACTCCGCGAGACGGCCGACGAACGCGAATCGCGGGCGGAGCAGAAACGCGAGGAAGCCGCCGAACTGGCCGACACAGCGGAGACGGCCGCGTCCCGCATCGAGCAACTCGAGTCGCGACTGGACGACGTCACCGAGTCGATCGAAGACCGACGAGCGCAGTTCGACGACGCCCCGGTCGAGGTCGGTGCGGCGGACGACCTGGTACAATCGGTCGCGGACGAACTCGAGGCACTCGAGGCGGAGCGCGGCGAACTCAGGGAGTCACTCGCGACGGCCCGTTCCCGCGTCGAGGACGCACGGGAACTCCTCGCAGAGGGGAACTGTCCCGAGTGTGGCCAACCGGTCGAGGGATCGCCTCACGTCGAATCGCTGGAGGACTACGAAGACCGTGTCGACGAACTCGAAGCGGACATCTCGGAGGTGGAGGACGCGATAGAAGCCACCGAAGATCGACTCGACCGGGCGGAAGCGTTGGCAACGGCCGAGCGCGATATCGACCGACTCGAGGACGAAAAAGCGGACGTCGAGTCGATGCTCGAGGACCGTCGCGCGACCGTCGAGGAGAAGCGCGACCGCGCGACGGAACTGCGAGCGGCGGCCGACGAACTCGAATCGGCAGCCGAGGAGGCCCGAACGGAGGCCGAGGCGGCCCAGCAGGACGCCGACGAAGCACGCGAACGCATCGGCGAACTGAACGAGGCCCGGGCGAGCCGCAAAGAACGGATCGACGTCCTCGACGACATCGCCGAGGCGCTCGACAGTCGTACCGACCACGAGGACGCCATCGAACGACTGCGAGACGAACGGCAATCGCTCGCTGACCGAAACGAGGAGCGGCGTGACCATCTCGCCACGGCACGGGAACGCAAACTGGAACTTGAGGAGACCTTCGACGAGGCCAGAATCGAGACGGCGCGCGAAGAGCGGAACCGAGCGAAGGAGTACCTGGCGGACGTCGAATCGGAACTGGCGACGCTCAGGGAGCGACGAGACAGCCTCCAGGGACAGATCGGTGCCGTCGAGAACGCTATCGAGGAACTCGAGACGCTCCGGGAGGAACGCGAGTCGGTGGCCGAACGGGTCGATGCCCTCGAATCGCTCTACGAGGAGAACAGCGACCTCGAATCGATGTACGGCGACCTCAGGGCGGAACTCCGCCAGCAGAACGTCGCCCGCCTCGAGAGCCTCCTCAACGAGACCTTCGACCTCATTTATCAGAACGACTCGTACGCGCGCATCGAGTTGAACGGCAGATACGAACTCACGGTCTACCAGAAGGACGGCGAACCCCTCGAACCCGAGCAACTCTCCGGCGGCGAGCGAGCGTTGTTCAACCTCAGTCTCCGCACCGCCATCTATCGGTTGCTGGCCGAGGGGATCGACGGTGCCGCCCCGATGCCGCCGCTTATCCTCGACGAACCGACGGTCTTTCTCGACTCGGGACACGTCTCGCAACTCGTCTCACTCGTCGAGTCGATGCGACGACTCGGGGTCGAGCAGATCATCGTGGTGAGCCACGACGACGAACTCGTGGGCGCGGCCGACGACGTCATCCGGGTGGAGAAGGACGCGACGACCAACCGTTCACACGTCGACCGCGTCACGACCGCTACCCTGGACGCCGCCTGATATCAGGCACTCGACTCGAATACCTCGTGGCGGGTCCGGTAGCGTCGATAGGCGCTCGCCAGGACGATCCCCCCGCCAGCGACGAGGAGCGCTGCGTCTCGGTACCGACCACGGAATCCCGCGAGCATGAGACCGAGGCTGACGGTGAGGATGCCGACGTTGAGCAGGATGACGATCGCCAGGAAACGACGTCGGACGTCCTCGGAGAGTGCTTCGGGTCCTGGTGACTCCTCGACGCTCGCCGTCGACGTGTCCACGTCCGACTCTGGCGTCCCTGACCCAGGTTGCACGACCGTCGGTCGGCACTCCGTCGCGAAAAGGATTGTGGCTCTGCACTTAGTTCATCTCGCCGACAGACGTCGAGACTGTTGATTTGATCCACGCGAGCGGATTCCGCGAGTCGTAGAGTACCACTCCGTCCTCGGTCCGGTAGCCTTCGACCCGGTCGACCGGGTCGTTCGGTTCTGGCAACTGGGGCACGTCGCTCGGGCGTTCGCCGCCCGTTGCGGAATCACTCACAGTAGGTCACCTCTGGCCGTGGTAAGTAATGACATGGTATAGGTCTTTCCGTCGGTCGTCCCCAATGGCGTGACGGCCACCTTTTAGGTGCCCAACGACAATGCGGTGGTAATGAGCAACGCGGACCTCTCGGCGTTCACCGAGACGGACGAGGGGAACTCGACGACGGACGAACGGGAAGCGGAGGCGGTCGCCGTCGCTGGAGACGCCGACCCGGTCGTCAACGAGATCCTGACGGCCGAAGCCGATGCACTGCCCCCGGTCTCGGAGACCGTCGACCTCGCGGTGACGCAGGTCAACTACACCGTCGAGGGGGAGGGCGAACGGGAACGCCCCGTCATCCACGTCTTCGGTCGCACTGGTGAGAACGAAGCGGAACACGTTCGCGTCCACGGGTTCCGGCCGTACTTCTACGCGCCGTCTGACTCCGTCACGGACGACGACCTCGCACGAGAGGGCCTGACGGGAAGCGAAGACGGGTACGAGAGCATCCGCGGCGAACCCCTCACGAAGATATTCGGTAAAACGCCTCGCGACGTGGGCAGCGTCCGGGATTACTTCGACCATTACGAGGCGGACATTCTCTTTCCGAATCGGTTCCTTATCGACAAGGACATCACGACCGGGATCCGCGTCCCGGACCGTCGGGCGGACGACGGGTCCATCTACGTCCACCACGAGGAAGTGGAACCGACCGAGGCGGACGCGGCCCTTCGGATCAACACCTTCGACATCGAGGTCGACGACAGGTCCGGGTTCCCCGAAGACGGCGAGGAGCCCATCGTGTGTCTGACGAGCCACGACAGTTTCCGCGACGAATACGTCGCCTGGTTGTTCGAGGCGCCCGAGGGAGGGACGGCCGCACCGGATACCATCACCGACCTGGATCTGCTCGATGGGGACCGGGAGATCGACGTCCGGGCGTTCGAGGCGGAGACCGACATGATCGATGCCTTCCTCGAGTACCTCGACGAGACCGACCCGGACGTCATGACGGGGTGGAACTTCGCGGACTTCGACGCCCCGTACCTTCTCGACCGGATGGACGTCCTCGGGATGGATCCCGACCGGCTCTCCCGGGTCGACGAGGTGTGGCGCAGCGATTGGCAGGGCCCCAACGTCAAGGGGCGAGTCGTCTTCGACCTGCTGTACGGGTACCAGCGGACGCAGTTCTCCGAACTCGACTCCTACCGGCTGGACGCGGTTGCCGAGGAGGAACTGGGCGTCGGGAAAGAACGGTACGCCGGGGATATCGGCACCCTCTGGGAAGACGACCCCGAACGACTGCTCGAGTACAACGTCCGGGACGTGGAACTGTGCGTCGAAATCGACCGAAAACAGGACATCGTGGAGTTCTGGCGGGAAGTCGCCGGGTTCGTCGGGTGTAAACTCGAGGACGCGACCACTCCTGGTGACGCGGTGGACATGTACGTCCTCCACAACGTCCACGGCGAGTTCGTCCTTCCATCGAAGGGCCAACAGGAGAGCGAGGCCTACGAGGGCGGAGCCGTCTTCGATCCCATCACGGGCGTCCGAGAGATGGTGACCGTCCTCGACCTGAAATCGCTGTACCCGATGTGTATGGTGACCATCAACGCCTCGCCGGAGACCAAGGTGGACCCCGACGCCTACGACGGTGCGACGTACCGGGCACCCAATGGAACCCACTTCCGGAAGGAGCCAGACGGAGTTATTCGAGCGATGGTCGACGAGTTACTGGCCGAACGGGACGAGAAGAAGGCCCTCCGGAACGAATACGATCCGGACAGCGACGAATACGACGTCTACGACCGCCAGCAGGCCGCCGTCAAAGTGATTATGAACAGCCTCTACGGGGTCCTGGGCTGGGAACGGTTCCGCCTCTACGACAAGGAGATGGGCGCGGCAGTGACCGCCACTGGCCGCGACGTGATCGAGTACACCGAGACCGCGGCGAACGAACGCGACAAGGAGGTCATCTACGGTGACACCGATTCGGTCATGCTGGAACTCGGGAACGACGTCACGCCCGAGGCGGCCATCGAGCAGTCCTTCGACCTCGAGGAGTACATCAACGATTCCTACGACGACTTCGCGAGCGACCGATTGAACGCCGAGGACCACCGCTTTCAGATCGAGTTCGAGAAGCTTTACCGCCGGTTCTTCCAGGCGGGCAAGAAAAAGCGGTACGCGGGCCACATCATCTGGAAGGAGGGAAAGGAGGTCGACGACATCGACATCACCGGGTTCGAGTACAAGCGCTCGGACATCGCTCCCATCACGAAGGAAGTCCAGAAGACGGTCATCGAACGCATCGTCAGAGAGGGCGACATCGAAGGGGTGAAAGAGTACGTCCACGAGATCATCGAACGGTTCCGGTCCGGGGACGTGGACCTGGAGGAAATCGGCATCCCCGGCGGTATCGGAAAGCGCCTGAACAATTACGATACGGATACTGCACACGTGCGCGGCGCGAAGTACGCGAACCTGCTACTCGGGACGAACTTTCAGCGTGGCAGCAAGCCAAAACGCCTCTATCTCGAAAAGGTCCATCCCGAGTACTTCCGACGTCTCGAATCGGAGCGGCCGGACCTCGAGGAGGACCCACTCTATCTCGATTTCAAGCGGGATCCGGACGTCATTTGTTACGAATTCGCCGACCAGATCCCCGAGGAGTTCGAGATCGACTGGGACAAGATGCTGGACAAGACGCTCAAAGGCCCCATCGCCCGTGTCCTCGAAGCGCTGGATATCTCGTGGCAGGAGGTCAAGAACGGGCAGACCCAGACCGGCCTCGGTAGTTACATGTAGCAGTCGCTGTCGGCCAGGGCCCAGCCCGTCTCCTCGCCAGCAGAATTATGTTGGCTGAGATACAAGATATCGCCGTGTTCCACCAATGACTGGCAAGAAGATACTCATGCTCGTCGGCGATTTCGGCGAGGACTACGAGACGATGGTACCGTTCCAGGCACTCGAGATGGTCGGCCACGAGGTCGACGCGGTCTGTCCGGAGAAGGAGGCCGGTGACACGGTGAAGACCGCGATCCACGACTTCCGGGGCGACCAGACGTATCTCGAGGAGCGCGGTCACGACTTCGCGGTTACCGCGACGTTCGACGAGATCGATCCGGCCAACTACGACGCACTCGTCGTCCCGGGCGGACGGGCGCCGGAGTACCTCAGGACGTACGACGCGGTCCTCGAGGTGGTCCGGCACTTCTTCGAGACGGAGAAACCGGTGGCGACGCTCTGTCACGGGCCCCAGATCCTGGCCGCGGCCGGGGTCCTCGACGGCTACGAGATGACGTCCTATCCGGCGGTTCGACCCGAAGTCGAGGCTGCCGGCTGTAGCTGGGTCGACGAGGTCACTCGCGACCGGAACCTGGTGACCGCACAAGCCTGGCCGGACCACCCCGAGTGGCTGGCGGAGTTTTTGGACATGCTCGGCACAGACATCGAACAGGGGCCGCTGGGCGTGGCCGCTGACGACTGATCAGAAGAACGAGAACTTGTCGCGGCGGTACAGGTCCAGTTCTGATACCATCGAATGGTCCTGTTCGGCGGCGAAGACCACGGCCGCGGCGATTTCCTCCGGTTCGGAGACCTCGCCCTCGTCGAACTGTTCTTCGAAGGGGTCGCCGTCCTCCGAGTAGAACTCGGTCCGTACCTCCGACGGATTGATGACGGTCACGGCGACCTCGTCCTCGCCCGCATCCGCCGAGACGCTCTTCGCGAAGCCGCGAGTCCACCACTTGGTGGCCGCATAGATGGGATTGAACGGCCGGGGGAACTTGCCCGCGAAACTCCCGATGAAGATGAGGTGGCCGGCCGAGTCACGCAGATGGGGAAGCGCTTCGCGCGTCGTGAAGAACAGCCCGTCCGTGTTGACGGCCATCATGTGCCGGTAGCGTTCCGTCGAGAGACGTTCGACGTCGCTTCCCCGTGCGAGTCCCGCATTGTTGACGAGGACGTCGAGTCCACCGAAGTGGTCGACCGTCTCCGAGACGAGCGACGCGACGGCGTCCTCGTCCGTGACGTCGGTCGGTACGACCAGCGTTTCGACGTCGTGGTCCGTCGCTACCGTCTCGGCGATTTCCTCGAGTCGATCCTCGCTACGGGCGGCGAGAACGACGTCGGCTCCCGCTTCGGCGAGGGCGTCCACGGTCTCCGCACCGATTCCCGCTGAGGCTCCGGTGACGATAGCCGTCTTCTCGTCGAGGGGATTCTCGCGTGTCATGCTCCAACTCATACACGGGGGAGGCTTGTGTTTTGTGATGAATTCACTTCCCTCGTTGCGTGCAGGCTTTTCACCTATCCAAAATATATTCACAAATTCCAAAATGGTATCGCCGCATGCGCAAGCATTAAACGTCACTCTCCCCTGGTTTAGGATGACCTAATCAATGGCTACCTTAGAACTCAAGAACGTCCACGCAACGGTCGAAGACGCGGACGAACAGATCCTCAACGGCGTCGATCTGACCGTCTCGAGCGGCGAGATCCACGCGTTGATGGGTCCCAACGGGAGTGGCAAGTCGACGACGGCGAAGGTTATCGCCGGACACCCGGCCTACGAGGTTACCGAGGGCGAGATCCTCCTGCACCTCGAGGACGGCGACTTCGACGAGATCGAGATTCCCGAGGATGCGCGAACCTGGAACCTCCTCGACCTCGAACCGCACGAGCGCGCGGCACTGGGTGTGTTCCTCGGCTTCCAGTATCCGGCCGAAATCGAAGGCGTCACACTCACGAACTTCCTTCGCACAGCGCTCAACGCGAAGATCGAAGAGCGCGAGGAGCTCCTCTACGGCGAGGACGAGGCCGAAGACGAAGCGGAAGGAGAAGGGTACGATACCGACCCCCGACAGGGCATCCAGGACGATGGCGCCATCGACGTGGCCTCGTTCCAGAAGATACTCCAGGAGAAGATGGAGCTTCTCGACATGGACGCGAAGTTCGCGCAACGATACCTCAACGCCGGGTTCTCCGGCGGCGAGAAGAAGCAAAACGAGGTCCTCCAGGCCGCCCTCCTCGAACCGGTGGTGGCCGTCCTCGACGAGATCGACTCCGGTCTCGATATCGACCGACTCCAGGACGTCTCGCACGGCATCAATGCCCTCCGCGACGAACAGGACACGGGAATCCTCCAGATCACCCACTACCAGCGGATCCTGGACTACGTCGAACCCGACACCGTTCACATCATGCTCGACGGACGCATCGTCAAGGAGGGCGACGCCAGCCTCGCCGAGCAACTCGAAGACAAGGGCTACGACTGGGTCCGTGACGAAGTCTACAGCACCGCATAATCAAGGAGAGACACAATCATGAGTTCCGAGGACGACCTACAAGAGACCGATACCGAAGCGCGATTCGCCTTCAAGAAGGAGGAAGCTTCGGCATTCCAGTCAGAGAAGGGGCTGACCGAGGAGACCATCCGTGCGATCTCCGAGGACAAAGACGAGCCACAGTGGATGCTCGACCGCCGTCTGCGTGCCCTCGAACAGTACCACAAGATGCCCATGCCGACGGACTGGCCGGGCCAACCCGACCTGTCCGAACTCGACGTCGAGGAGATCGTTCCCTACATCCGCCCCGATATCGAGACCCGCGGTGGGGCCGATTCCTGGGACGACCTTCCCGACGACATCAAGGACACCTTCGACAAACTCGGCATCCCCGAAGCCGAAAAAGAGGCGCTCTCCGGCGTCGGCGCGCAGTACGAGTCGGAGATCGTCTACCAGAACATGCAAGAGCAGTGGGAGAAGAAGGGCGTCATCTTCATGGACATGGACAAGGCGGTCCGGGAGCACCCCGAGATCGTCAAGGAGTACTTCATGACGAAGGCGGTGCCCCCGAGTGACAACAAATTCGCCGCCCTCCACGGCGCCGTCTGGTCCGGCGGCTCGTTCGTCTACATTCCCGAAGACGTTACGGTAGGGATGCCGATCCAGGCGTACTTCCGGATGAACTCAGAGGGAATGGGGCAGTTCGAGCACACCCTCATCATCGCTGAGCCCGGCTCGGAAGTCCACTACATCGAGGGTTGTTCGGCCCCGCAGTACGGCATCCACAACCTGCACTCTGGGGCCGTCGAGGTCTTCGTCAAGGAGGACGCACACGTCCAGTACTCGACCGTGCAGAACTGGTCGAAGAACACGTTCAACCTGAACACCAAGCGCGCCATCGCCGAGAAGGGTGGCCGCATGGAGTGGGTCTCCGGCAGCATGGGCTCGAAAGCGACCATGCTCTACCCCTGTACCATTCTCAAGGGCCGGGGCGCCTCCGACAACCACATCACCATCGCCTTCGCGGGCGAGGGACAGGACATCGACACTGGGGCAAAAGTCTACCACAACGCGCCGGAAACGAAGTCCACCATCGAATCCAAGTCCATCAGCAAGGACGGTGGTCGCACCAACTACCGCGGCCTCGTCCACATCAGCGACGGAGCCGAGAACTCCTCGACGAGCGTCGAGTGTGACGCCCTGATGTTCGACAACGAATCCACCTCGGACACCATGCCGTACATGGAGATCAACGAGTCGAAGGTGGACGTCGCCCACGAAGCGACGGTCGGCAAGATCGGCGACGAGGACGTCTTCTACCTCCAGAGTCGCGGCCTCGACGACGACGACGCCAAACAGATGATCGTCGCTGGCTTCATCGAGCCCATCACCGAAGAACTGCCAATCGAATACGCCGTCGAGCTCAACCGTCTCATCGAGCTCGAGATGGAGGGAAGCCTCGGGTAAGAATGAGTACGCAGCTACACGCAGACATCTCGGAAGATACGGTCAGACAGATCTCTGAAACACTCGACGAGCCGGAGTGGCTTCTCGAAACGCGTCTCGAGGCACTCGCGGCCCTCGACGACCTCGAGTACCCACCGGTCATCCAGACGCCCGGTCGTCGCTGGACGAATCTGGAGGACCTCGATTACGAAGCCCTTGTCGAACCACTCTCCCAGACCGAGGAGAAAGACCAGGTCGGCCCCGACGACGTTACGGTTCTTCCCTTCGAGGACGCACTCGAGGCCGTCCCCGAACTACTGGAGAACTACTTCGGCGCCACCGTCGACCCCCAGGAGAACCGTCTCACCGCCCTCTCCACGGCGCTGTTCACCACCGGGACGGTCGTGTACGTCCCGGCCGGTGTGGACGCAGAGGACGTAACGATTCGGACGACGATGAACGGCCATTCGCTGTTCAACTACACGCTCGTGGTCACCGAGGACAACGCCTCGGTCACTATCCTGGAGCGCCAGGAGAGCGGGACGGTGGAACGAGCGAGCGACGAATCGGTCGACGACGAACGCTACTACAGCGGCATCGTCGAGGTCGTCGCTGGTGAGAACAGCTACGTCCAGTATGGCTCGCTACAGGAGTTCGACGAGCGGACGTACAACTACACCCTCAAGCGCGGTGAGACCGAGCAGTACGCGACGCTCGAATGGTTCGAGGGCAACCTCGGATCGCGGCTCACCAAGACCGAGGTCAGCACGTTGCTCGGTGCGGACAATGCGGAGACGAAGATCGTCGGCGCGTTCTTCGGCCACAACGACCAGCACTTCGACCTCGACTCGAAGGTGTGGCACCGCGGCGAACACACCACAGCAGACCTCGTCACCCGGGGCGTCATCGACGACGAGGCTCGCTCGGTCTACGAGGGAACCCAGGACGTCGGTCGTGACGCCTGGGACACCAGCTCCTACCAGCGCGAGAACACGCTGATGCTCTCCGATCAGAGCGAGGCCGACGCGTCGCCGAAGCTCATCATCAACAATCACGATACCGAGGCCTCCCACTCGGCCACAGTCGGTCAGATCGACCGCGAAGACCTCTTCTACATGGTCACGCGCGGCGTCCCCGAGCAGACCGCGAAGAACATGCTGGTGGAGGGCTTTTTCGTCCCCGTCCTCGAAGAGGTCGACGTCGAGGAACTCCGCGACGACCTCCAGACCGGCATCGCTGCCCGTCTGAAGGACTGAGCGTCGACCATACCGCTTCCACCGATCGTCTCCGCGAGAGAACTGCTTAAGGGTACCCAGACCAGATGATGGTGCATGTCGAGACGCACGGGACCACGGCTGCCGGGAGGGTGCTCGACGTGAGTACCACGCCAGTCGTGGAATCGGACGATCATCTCGCTCGATTGCTCCAGATCGCCGTCGTCCTCGAGGAAGTCGTCGAGGCGCGCGCCTACGAACAGTACCGGCGACTCCCCGAAGCGGAACGGGACGCGGCCATCGAAAGCCTGCTCGAATCGGTGAGTGCCGAGTCCGCCCAGCATCGCGAACGCATCGAGGGCCTCATCGAGGAACTCGATGCGAGCAGCGTCGCCTTCGACGAGATAGAGGCCCTGGTCGGCGAACAGTACGCGAAGACGAGCGCCGCGGATTTCGACGGCGTCCTCTACGACCAGTTGCACGGCGAGGAGTCCGCCTACAAGTTCTACGACGACCTCATCAGCGCCATCGAAGAGTCGGAGAAGCAATTTTCCATCGAGCGTGATCGGCTCCTCGCGGTCCTTCGGGATATCCGCAAAGACGAGGCAGAGGGCGTCGCAGCCATCGCCAATCTCATGGGTGAGCGAACGTGAGACGCGATCTAGCGCAGTCCCGCGGTACTGGGACCATCACGAGGCGGTGTTCGAGATGAACACGGCGGACCAGTATCTCAAGGCGATCTACGTCGTCCAGCAGGTCGAGGGCGGTCGGGCGTCGACCGGTGCCCTCGCCGAGCACCTCGAGGTGAGTCCGGCGAGTGTCAACGAGATGATCGGCAAACTCCAGGACCAGGGGCTCGTCGAACACGAGAAGTACAAGGGCGTCCAGTTGACCTCCGATGGCGAGCACCGCGGTCGGGACGCGCTGCAGACGTACTGCATCCTGGAACGGTTCCTCAAGAACGTTTTGGGCGTCGAGGACTACCGGACTGAAGCACGGCAACTCGAACCGGTCATCGACGAGACGGTGGCCGATCGCCTCGATATGATCATCGACCGCGAGCCGGAATGCCCCGACTGCTTCGACCTCGAGCGTGACTCGTGTACGCACCTCGAAGTCGAAACCGTCGCGACCGAGGACTGAGGGCGCGTCTTCTCGCTCTCCTCCCAGGGGCGCGTCTGCGAGAACCGTCGAAATCGGCGACCACTGACCGTCACCCCGGACGGTCAGGATGTCGCCTCCATCTGGCACTCGCAAAAAGCAATGTCTTTGTATTTCCGACCGGAACCGTTAGACGGAGTCCCGTGGTGTAGTGGCCAATCATATGGGCCTTTGGACCAGTGCGGAATTCCGTACCGGGAAGACAGCCTATGACGGCGGTTCGAATCCGCCCGGGACTATAGACCTGAGGTATCGAATCCCATTTTGACCGTTCCAAGCTTCATAGCTAGGTGAAAGGAGGGCGAACTTCGTACGACCCCTTCTATTGAATGTGAGCGCGTCAGCGGGTACAGCCGCTCTTAAAATCTTTTCAGAACGACGCACAGGCGTTGTGAGTTCGTCGATTCTCTACGGTCAACTCTTTTGAGGGGACTATTCGTAATGCAAGCCATGCAGGACGACGACATTGACTCTGAAAAGGTGAAACAACTTCTCACGAGACTCCGACCTGGCGATGACATCTCCTACAAAACGACACAACGGGACGAAGCGACAGTCCGAGTAAAGAGTACATCAATTGAGGATGGCTATTATCGGATATATCTTGAAGGGCCCGAGGGAGGCGAATACCTCATTATGCGAGAAAAGCCAGAGGGAATGGGAAACAGTCCTGCTCCTGAAGCTTTCTGGGTAAATCCTGAGCCGAACGAAGGTAATAATCCGTATGAATTGGTCACGAGGGGTTCGGTTTTATCACTCTCAATTTTTGCTGAGCGAGAAGTATAACGCCTTGTTGTCGTTCCGTCACCCTCGCTACCGAACGAGGTTTTGAAACTGTGATTTAGTAGCATATATCAACAAACTATAGACAGCAAATCTCCTCCATTTATTAGTTCACTGAAACATCTCTGAATACACTTTTTAGGGAGGTCTGTCAATTTTCTTCCTATGTACGATAACGTCTCCGAATACGTTGACTCAACTGAGGAGATTTTACGTGCCGCTAATTCAGGGGGGCAACGAGGATTAACCGAACAAGCGACGTGTGAGAGTATCATAACCAGGTTCATCTCGACGCTTGGATGGGACGAAGTAGACAAACAACGTCCATTTAAGGTCCAGATGGGAAGCCAGACGAAGGAAGTCGATTACGCTCTCTTTCTTGGAGATGAAGATGAACCCCAAGCGTTCGTTGAAGCCAAACCCGAAAAACGCCAACTTCGGGGTGAGCATCTCGAACAGTTACGGAGCTACATGCGACAAGAATGGGTGGAATGGGGTTTGCTGACGAATGGACGCCAGTATCAACTTGTTCGGCTCACACCACAAACGGATGGTGCGCCAAATTTACAGGTGCTGATTGATGTCGGGCTTGAGGGTATCTCTGAATCTTATCTACCGGACATTATGAGCAAGGGGTCAATGGAATCTGGCGAAGCCAACCAACTCGGTGATGACCTCCAGAGTCGTATGGGTGTGATTGACGTACTAAAGGATGAACCAACTTTGATTGGCGAAGCGATAAACAGTGTAGACCTTGATAACGAAGCATCTGAGGTTGGGGAGATGCTCATTAAGACGTTAAATCAACGGCTCGTGGTTGAAGCGAAGGCGACTCATACTAGCGGGCGTCCACAAAATACGTTTTTCTCCAAAAAACGGCAGGCTCTCAATGGCGCAGAGGACACACGAGTCGTATGGATGTCTTCTCGTCCGAATGGCATCGAATTTCTCAGAGAAAATTCCGCTTGGGGATTCGTTAAACATCCACGTCGCGACCCAGTAATGCTTGCTCTCTACGTGAGTTCTCCCGTCCAAGAAGTAAAATATGTCGGTGAAATTGAAGACGTAGTTCCGGTGAGAGAGTTTTCCGGCATCGACGACACGTTGAGGCAACAAAATGATGGGAAGTACGTCATCACTCTTTCCGAAGTAGTTGAATTGGAGGATGCAATACCGTTCGGTGAGGGAGAGGCAACTGTTCGTGGTATGACTTACACCACACTAGGCAAATTCAAAGAGGCAACTACGATTGATGACCTCTGAGGAGTTGAAGTATGACTGAAATTGGATTGGTGAGTTGCACGAAGAGGAAGCAAGACAGGGCCACGAAGCCAGCAGACCTCTACACTGCATCGGCGTTTTTCAGGAAGGCCCGAGAATATGCCGAAGCGAATCACGAATCTTGGTACATTCTCTCTGCTAGACACCATCTCCTGGACCCTAACGGCCCACGCATTGAACCGTATGACGATACTCTGAGTGGAGCATCAGTAGACAAAAAGCGAAACTGGGCACAGACCGTATATGACCAGCTACAAGAGAATAACTTGCTTGCCGATGGGAATCGGTTAGTGTTCCACGCCGGTCGGGACTATTACGATGAGCTGCTACCGCTCTTAGTGGATGCCCAAGTAAATGTCGAGACGCCGACAGACGGCCTGCGCTTTGGGGAAACACTCGCTTGGTATAACGAACGGATTTAGTCGAGGTTCGGGGTAGTCTCAATGTATCTGGCGAGGGAGTCTAGGAACTCTGGCCGATACTCCTCTGAAACATGGTTGATATTCCATAGCCCGGACTCTCGGATGTCACGTACTGGACTGTAGTGACCAAGCCACTTCTCGTTCCTGGAATCGATTGATTTCCCACCGACGTTGCTCACCATCGCAATTGCGTTTCGCTCAATGTAGGCGCGGTCACTCTCCGGGCTGGGTTCATCATCGACCCTAACCCACAGAAACGGAAGGTCACGAAGGTATTCGCTGACGCGTCGTTCCATTTCCAGTTCTTCCAATCGTAATTCACGTGCGGCGCTTGACCCGACGCCCCATTCAGGATACTCCCTCTGATGTCCGTCCCGTTCTATCAGAGCTTCCCCGATACGTTTCCTAAACACGGACCCCCGATGATTACCTCCGTTTTCGTAGGTACCACGTTTCGCTCCTCTATGGGTTCGTAATCTGTCCCAGAGTGAGGTTCCACTACCTGCCGAAACAGCGTGGGTTCCGATTCGCGTTACCCGTAGCTGATGAGTTGACTCTCTGGTTTCACTTGGATGGAAAAAGAAGTAGACGCCTCGGTTGGGCCAGTCCATACGACCATGGCAGTTTTTGAGCTTCCGCTTCCCACCGACTGTCTCCTCCAATTCGTCGAGCAAGGAGTAGAACTTATCGAGGTTCTCGTCTCGAATCATTCTTGTGTTGGACTTTTTAGCCCTGGCAGGTAGTATTTTCTTTCCTGTTAGCGGGTGGCCTTAGAGGAGTCTTACAGCCAGTTGGATTACAAAGCCGAGAAACAGAAGGGACGCACCGATACGAAAGGTCAGGCGTTCTTTGTGCTCTTGAAGCAACCGAGGGAATTCACCTGGAGGTTTTGTCATTGCCAGATATGGACTTGAGTCTCGAATTAGGTCGATACCGGACTCATCGGCGGCTCGGGGACGGTACTTAAACCTAAATTCAGCAGTTGCGAGCGGTGCATCATCCGCTTTTTCAATGGCAATCAGATTGTATCCTTCTTTCTCAATGTGAATCTCTTCACCACCAATCTCGACGTGAATCGAGGTTTCCGGCCCTTCCTCCATTGTCTCTGCCGATTGGATAGGGGGTCCAGCAAGCTCGACTGCTGATGCCAAGTGACTAAATCCGACATCGGACCGCTCTATCTCGCCTTCCAGATACAACTGCTCCTTTGCCGTCTCTATCCGAGAAAAGGGCCTGATGTAGTCGAGGCGCGACATCAATGATGGGAGACTCGGCGCTAAAACGACGACGGCTCCGATAGCATCCAATGCCAACCCAAAAGCCATGAAGTCAATCATGAATGACTAGTTACAGTTGTTGAAGTCGGTCGTAGAACACCTCGTGGAAATGTTCTCCGGATATTACCACCTAATCGAGATAAATCTAACAGGGCGAACTCTGGCATGTGAGGACTCACAGGCGGACATTTGAAAAGCGTATCCCGCCAAAGGGTGGATTGGCTTTGGTTTGTGATAGTAACAGAAACTCGACGGGCATAAAATCGACACCGGGTAGGATTGCCTCATTCACCCCCTAAGTTGAATTTCAAAGAGGGATTTGTACCCCCTACCCGTACGACCGCAAATTCCTTGTCATATCGGGCCTCTATTGGACATTCACTAACTATGGACAAAGACATCAATGACGTAACTGAGGTTTTTCGCTCGGTACGTGACCACGATTACAACGAACTCCGCAACGATATTGGTGGACTTCTCGCCCGGGTCCGAGCAATGAGTGACGCGGTTGATGACGTGAGGGAATTAGAAGATGAGATTCAGGAGGTAGAATGGGCTCTTCTCCCACAAGGAGATGAAGAACATATGATGCGGGAGGACCTCCTCATCGATATTCTGAAGATAGTTGATGATGGGTATCTCTCTTCAGCATGGGCTCTCCGTGAAACGCTCGAATCACTCATAATTGACCACGCACCTGAGTCGGATAGCTCCGAGTCGTTGTATGAACAATACAAAGACGATAGCCAGACAGTGATTGGTTTGAGAATATATTCCCATCACGGTAATCGGCTTCCAGTAAGAATTATCGACGATGGTTTTGGTGGCAATATCGGTAGTGGTGACGGAGTGCGGCGAAAAATTGGAGTACTCGTTGACGATGTTAGGGAAAAGAAGGGTGAAAAATATCGCCAATCTCCAGACCAATTCTATGAACATTTAGAGCTGAACTTTATTCACCTCCCTGAGCTCATGAGGAATCATTTCGAGATGGCAGAGGTACTTGTTAATGAATTCGTTGAGGTGGTACTTCAGGAGAATTCGGAGACGGTCCAAGACTATCAGAGCGTTGGAGCAGAACTCAAGTCACTACTGGACTCCGGTGCCCACAACCGTTATTGAAACCTGTCGTATGTTCCCGGGTACGTCCGGAACGGCAGAATTTTGAAGTGGCACTGTGAACGGTGGCCAGTCTTAAATTCAAAATTGCTCAAATCAAATCACACCAATAACAACTTCTAGCTCCAGTGTGCTTCCCACATATACCAATTTACTGTCCCAAAATACATATCCGAAAGATATAATTTAATCCTGGGAGACGTGTGGAGCATCTATGTTAGTTGTCACCACTGCATCTTCTGGAGGTAGTGGGTTTTGGGTCTCAATTTCCATATCTGTGCTTTCTGGGGTTTTCTCTTTGTTCGCGGTGGTATTGTCATATCGGAAGTACAAAGAACAACAAAGGCAGGGGGATGAAATTGAGCGACAATCAAAAGAAATCGAACGCCAATCCAGTGCAATGGAACGAGAATTTGCGACCGAAATAATCGCCCATGATTACGAGGCGGTTGGTAATACGATACAGGTCACACTATCAAACTATGGGAGAGGAATTGGGAAAAACCTGGAAATTGCGACTGAGGTAATTGTAGATGGGGAAGATTGCTATACAACACCAAATTATCAACCGCTTCGTCAGATAGATGATGACACATCAATGGCTGGTCCGAATGTGATAAAAGCGGATACTTCGAAAATTGAGTATCAGGCAGACCCCGCTCTTCGCATTACTATTCCTGGAAATGAGCCAAGGAATAGTAGTTTCCCAGGTGGTTTAGAAGACCTGAAACCCCATTGCAGCGATTTCTTGGAGATTGATATGTATCTAAGAGCAGAAAACCAATTAGAAGTGAAAAATGAATATGAAGTATTTGATAGTTCTCGAACGGTTGCTATCAACGACATCGAAGAAGAATACCCCACTCTCGAATCGGTTTTACAGATGTAGGATATACAAGGCTAAAACAGAATAACCATGGAATTCATCCCAACATCAATTGACAACACCTCTTCACAAGGGGCTATGGCAGAAAAATCGGTGATGGATAGACTCAAAAGAGCATTCGGCCCTGATGATAAGGGCGTAATCTATTATCGGTTCCCTGTCCGAGATAAAGCCGGAAAACGGTTCGACAAGGAACCTGATTTCACCATTTTACATCCGGATTTTGGTTTGGTTGTAGTCGAGTGTAAGGGCTATAAAATAGACCACATAGATTCAATTGAAGGTCAGCAATGGCAACTAAAGAACATTAATCAGAAACACGCTGCTCCGTATTCACAGGCACGAGAACAGGCATTTTTCCTCAATCGCTATTTCATGGGTGAAGAGCGACTTAGAGATGACCGTGGAAATACGAAGGTGCCACTAAATTTCTTCATAGCACTTCCAAATATTTCATCTGATGAATGGGAAAACAGAGGATTTGACGGACTCCCCTCGGTACGCGCGATTTTATCTGACGAGATGGGGCAACAATCATTGAGGGAGATATTTTTCGATACTCCCGGAAAGAGTCTATCACCCACAGAATACCAAGCGGCGAGAGCTGCTCTCAGTGGTGGGGAAGTAATTAGCGGGAAAAGGTTACCAACGAGCAATGGCGAAACAAAAGGAGAACTATACGAGGAAGTCGAATACGGGCTCAATCGTCTAGACCGTCGCCAAGAAGAAGTTGGTCTGCAAATACCAAATGGTGAGCAACAAATTCGGGGAATTGCAGGCTCTGGAAAAACGATTCTCTTAGGGATGAAAGCTGCTGCAATGCATGCCGCCCACCCGGAATGGAAAATTGCCATTACTTTTAACACAAGAAGTTTGTATGATAATATTCGCTCTACAGTCGAGCGATTCACTCAGCACTTCACAGACCAAGACCCAGATTGGGAACGGTTAGATGTCCTTCATGCATGGGGAGGAAAGTCAGAGCATGGCCTGTACTACAAAATCGCTCAGTCGGCAGGAATATCTCCAAACACTGTAAATGATGCCAGGAGTAAGTTCGGTTTTGGAAGCCCAGCATATCTTTTGAATAAATCTTGCGAGGAGCTTCTCAACATAGGGGGTATCCAAGAGGAATATGATGCAATACTCATTGATGAAGCCCAAGACCTTCGGCCTTCATTCTTTAACATGTGTCATGCTGCTTTGAAACCAGTGGGAAATGGCCAAGAACCTGACCGAAAGCGGCTGATTTGGGCATACGATGAAGCTCAAAATTTGAGTAGTTTGTCTGCACCGACTCCCAAGGAAATTTTCGGAACTGATGATGATGGAGACCCAGTAGTTGACCTGAGGGGGTCGTACGGTGGGGGAATATTGAAAAGCCAAATCATGAGGAAAGCCTATCGCTCACCACGAGAGATATTGATGACTGCCCATGTTCTTGGAATGGGCCTTAAATCTCCAAGTGGTGCGGTTCAGGCGATTACTAGAAAGGAAAACTGGTCAGATATCGGGTACAATCTAGTCAGCGGTGACTTCCGAGAGACTGGAACTCCAATTAAAATCACTAGGCCTTTGGAGAATTCACCGCATCCGTTAGCAGAGTCGAGCAAAGCTCAGCCCTTCATGAAATTCAAAAGTTTTGATGAAAAGTCTGAAGAAATTTCACATGTTACCGAAGCAGTCTACAATGATATTAATGACCAAGGGCTTAATCCGGAGCAAATTTTAATCATCTGCCTTGGCTCTCCGACGAAGGCTAAAAAAATAGGCCAGAAGGTAGAAAAATCGTTGTCCAAAGAATCCATCCCCAGTAACCCTGCATGGGCGGGTAATGCTAGCGTTTTCAAAAAGGAAGGCGAGGTGACAATATCTCGAATAAACCGTGCCAAAGGGAATGAGGCAGCAATGGTTTATGTTGTGGGCCTGGAAGAAGTGGTGAATTCCGAGTGGTATGATAGCGATATTACTCCGCGAAATGAAGCATTCGTAGCCATTACTAGAACCAGAGCCTGGTGTGAGGTAACTGGAACAGGAAATTCCCCAATATTTACTGAGATTAGGCAAATTATCGATTCAGTCAGCGAGGAAGAGCCTATTGTGGAGTTCCCCGCACCACCGAGAGATGTACAAGGTCCCTACGATGACGACACAATGGCAACTACAATTCAACAATTCACTACAGAACAGGATTCAGAGGGCAAGGAAATATCCTGCCCAGTAGATGAATGTGGGTTCAATGGAACCGTACCAACAGTCGTCCTCCATGTTAATGGAACAAGCGATTTAAATCATCAATGGCCTCAGCTGGGTTACGAAGGAGCTGCTGAATTCCGAAGAGAGCATGGGGACTTATAGGAGAGCTCAGTCGGGTAGTTAACACTATCCGATGTTCCACAATTGCACGTAGTATACTGGGGATTGACTGGTGATTCTCCGTGCTTGAAGATGTATTTGTTAGAGGGAAACTATTACTATACTTCCATATACATTCTGAATTATGTCTCGAAAATTGAGGGAGAACGACAGAAAGGGCTTACTTGAGATTGAACGCAAAAATGGAGATTTGGTAGCGAAAAATGTTCCCATTCAAGGGGAAACTGTCTGTATAATCAATTCGGGAGAAATTGCAGAGAGTGGGGACGTTTCAACGACGGTCCCGGTAAATGTCGGAAAATTCAGACAGGGAATAGGAGACAACACCAACTATCTTACAGTCGATTTGTTGGACGACGATGGGCAACATTTGTCAGACATTTCGAGCCTCTTCACCCCTTCCAATGAGGACGATGATGTTAGAGAGTCTAGGGGAATGCCTGAAAGAGAAACGCGGAAGTTGACACAAATTCGGGGAACGGGAGACTACATTAATGTAAAGGCAAAAATATTCTATATAGAATATGTAGAAAAAGATAGGCTAGATATGCCGGACATAAAAGGCGTGTTAGTTGAAGATAAATCAACCAAACAGGTACCCTTTGTGGTAAATAAAGATGTTTTACACCCCTACTTCGAACAGGGCGAATATTATTTCTTCAAAAACGTCAAAGACCATAGATACGAGAAAGGAAATGAGAATCAGATTCTAATTTCAGAGAAGTCAACGGTTGAGAAGTTATAACGAACTTCACGACACCTGCGAAAGACCGAACCGGCAGAATTGGAATACAAGTCGCATGGGAGTCATGGCCAACACCACAGCATAAATTCCTTCTACAATATGATAAGTTATTTATATTACGTTTTTCGTGGGTTCGATTATGGAAGAAAATAATTCCGACAGTAAGCAATCGTTCCCGAAAGCACATTCAGATGTCTGGACTACTGTTCTCGTAGCCCTAGCAAAACGAGATGAACAATTGGAGTTAGACGATATTTCTGTAGTAACTGGGATTTCCCAATCAAAGGTCCGGGAGGTCGTTGAAGCTATGGAAAAGAATGAATGGGTTCAGTGGAATGAGGAACATCAGGAGGCTATTGAGCCTGGACAGAAGATGGATGAGAATATTATCTAGTCTATAGCATGCAACATGCCAAGATTTAAATTAATAATTTCGTATATGTATTTGTGAGAACAAACAATCTCCGACTTGGCTTAAGACTATACTCAACTAAAGGTATCAGAAGCAGCGAACAAACAACGGTCCCTGTATGCTGTGTGATTTTCGAAAATGCTTCGTCAAAGCAAGTACAATCCAAAAGTCAGCATTCCAATTGTCGCGGAAGAATATATGCGGGCTACCGGATTCATAGTCGATGTTGATGGTCACCGATATCTCGTAACAGCAAGACATAATGTATTTCCAACCCAAGTTAACATTCCAAATCCGCGAACGGGAGGTTCATACCTTAGGTACAATGCGGACTTCCAAGCAAACATTCTAGACGTATATTTCCCACATGGGGGAGACTGGTCCCATCACCGAATCCAACTGAGCAACCTCCCTCCCCATAAAATAATCACCACGCCTGAATCAGACCTACTAGCTGTACAATTGCCCCAAAACATAGAGATTCACGATGCTACCTCGTTTACTCCTGAAGATATCCAGACGGATGTTGAGCCGAATGAATCCCTTGTCGCATATGGATATGGGCAAAATTCACTTCCCGATGAGAGTATAGACTATACCGTGTCAGAGTACCCATATGAAATTAAGACTCCTCAAGAATTAACACTATCGGCGGTCCCCCTCCCAGCAGATGGCTTTGATTCGATTAGCAATGTCATAGGTACTGCTATCGATGAGGAGAGTAGTTCGGCCTATCTATACAATGGATTAAGTGGTTCTCCCGTCCTTGGGGATGGACTAGTCGGAATATATACAAGTTCATCTGAATTCCCTGAGGAAGTCGGTAACGCGAATCCTAGTCTAGTGGGTACAACCCGTGTCGATTACGTTTCTTCAAATTTGATTTCAACCGCACTCCGTCTTTGACCTCTTGGGTCGTTCTGGAAAATTGCTTCTTACAACGTCTGAACAACCAATATTGTCAGCTGATGTCTTAGATTCACGAGTGCATACCTCTTCCCCCACTGGCGATTTAATCTCCACGGCAATGTGAATCGACATCACTTCCGGACATAATTCGGTCTTGTTTTCACAAGTGGTAATGGATACATCGATGACCATCTCATCTCGGTTCATGTATTTTTAATCTTATGTACCCCTATTGGTTTCCTGACCTTCTACTTTCAATGCGGTCTTTTGCCTCCTCTACAAAGGAGTCCAAGTCAACACCCGTCTCCAAAAGTGCAAGCTGGTTTCCGCCAATAATGAACTCAGTCTCTTTGAACCAATTCAAAGTATTTGTCTTGAGAGCATCTTGTCTATCCTCAAGTTCCTTTAACCTGCCATTGAGCTCTGCAATCTCTGGATTGTGAGAAATAACGTCGACCCTCGATTCTAACCTGTCGATGCGATTTTTCAGATTTTGAATTGCTTCAGAATCTACTTTGTTTTTAGCCTTCGAAAATTTGCTATCAACCAATCCCCATTCAATTTCTCTTTTTGCATCTCCCGTCAGACGTGCTACTTTTGGAGGGTCGCGGTCTCCGTAACCTTGCTCAGCGTACGATATTTCGATTAAACCGAGAGATTCTAACCGGTCGAATCGGTACTTGACTTCAGGTCTAGTCAGCCCAGTTTGCCTCCGAATTTCGGTCGTTGAGGCCGAACCGCCAAAATCCCTCACTGCCCGCAAGAACCTCATTGCTTTCTCATCAATTTGATGGCGAAATTTTGTGCCCATAGTCAAAATTATGATATTATAGTGCAAAAGTATTACCCCCACTGAACCCCGCATTAACCAGTAAAGAGGGCCGACCGATTACAACGGGTATTCAATCCCTCCAATTTTTGATAACGACCCAATTGAGCCATCACCCCCTTCAATTAGTCATCCAGACGGCGAGCGACGATAATCAGAGCCAAGACCCCATTAGGCGGGACAATGATTTCACTAATTGATGGCCTCCCGGATATCACGATGTCGAAAATCGATGGTGACCCCAGGCTCAAATTTAACTCCGAGATTCATAAACTACTCTTATGGTCAGTTACAGAACCGCCGACATCCTTAGAATATCCACTATTTTCCCTTGTTAACCATGGCACCATCCTCAATGAGTTCGGGCCGACGACCGTGACGACGAAAGACCGAGGGACTGTGGGTGCGGTCCCTCGATGGAAGACGAACCTTGCTCGCCGAGCTGCAGAGACGGCTTCGAATCACCGAACCCTAACACGTCGGGGACAACGATTGAGTCACTCAAACCCTCAGGTGACTCTCAACGGTTCTGGAACAGGGGACATCTGCGACCGGGCAATTGGGGTATCCGAACCGGGGACTTAGCCATCCAGCCCGCCAACTACTAAGGCACCGACGGTTGGGTCATTCGACGTGTGTGGGGTTTGGACTGAATGCACTACAATCGGCTTCACGACCGACGTTGCAGGCGGGGTGGTTGCCAAGGCAGCCTACTGGTCGGGGTGACTCGTCTCTGTGAAGGTTATCGACCGGAAGTGAAACTGTTCTAGAGGTAAGAGTAGTGCCCTGTTCGGTGAACTTTCTCACCATTTCGTAATGAGAGGTTCCCTTCATCATCGAATGAAGGCTGTTTGTGAGTGAGAATCGTTCTATTCTCTGCGTCCTCAAACAGTTCTTCCACACTTCCCCCGTCTCGAATATCAAACCATCCCGTGGCCAATGACCTGTCTGCTACTTGATTATCGAATATGTCCTTATACGAGATGGTGATACTGAATCCAAGCGTTTTGACCCCTTTGTCGCCCAATTCTTCGATTCCTTTGCTAAAGGAAAACCGGCTCTGGCGTTCCCCTCCGGGGTCTACGTATCGCTCAAAATAGAGTGAGAATTTTAAGTCTTGGTCATCACCCTCCCAAAGAATCTCTTCTGTACGTGTTTGCGGTAGGTCTTCTTCAGCACCCACCCTCTTTGGGGTGGTAGCACCGCCTGCGTAGTTAGCGCGGAATGTCACTTCACCTCGCGGTGTATCCTGTTGGGTGCTTGTGAACACTTTGTCAGACAGCGGCTCCAACTTTACGCCCATATCATAATGAGCGGGGCCATCCATCGCCTCTTCACCTACGTAGAACTCCACCTCAACTTCAAACTGCTTGGCGAGGCCTGTTCCTTGGTTTGAACAGTGGATAGTGACTGAATCTTCAGAGACATCTGATACCGAAATATCGACAGCAGGAATATACTCTGCCTCCATTATCTCCTGTTGGCGTTCTTGAATCGAAGTCTGTTCTTTACTGATTGAGGTTTGCTCTTCTGCTATGGATGTTTGCTCCTCGCTAATGTCTCTCTGGTCTTCCAAGACTCTCGTCTGACGAAGATATATCCATATCAAACCGCCTGTCAGGATACTATTCAGGATAAGTGAGACAACGGAAAGTGAGATATTCCCGGCTTCACTTGGGCTTGCATTCGGGAAAATGGAATTGACCGCAGAATCAGTAAGGACACCTATTGCGAGCAGTGTTAATCCCACTAGCACAAACCCAACGAGTGAAAAAATAACAGCTAGCAGTACTCCCTTCTCTATACTTTTTATACGTTCACGTATACTAAGCCGACTCATAGGTCAGATTCTGTGAAAATAAGTCGAGAGCTATGTTTCTCAAGCCACTCTGCCTTCTCCTTGTAGTCAGGAATGTGTTCCCCGACTAACTGCCAGAACTCTCGACCGTGGTGCTGTTCGGTCAGGTGGGCGAGTTCGTGAACAACGAGATAGTCAACAACCTCGGGCGGGGCCATAATGAGCCGCCAGTTCAGGCTAATCGTTCCACTGGTTGAGCAACTTCCCCACCGTGTACGCTGGTTTCGGAGTTCGAGTTTCTCGTACTCGACACCCATACGCTCGGCGTAGTGGTCGGTGCGGTCGGTAAGATAGTCTCGCGCCCGGCTTCGGTAGAAATTTTCGAGAGCTTGCTTGACCGTCGATTGCTCAACGGCGCTCTTCCGGAGCCGAATCGAATCCTCGTCTACCTCGTGCTTTCGGCGGGATTCTATGACGAGTTCTCGGTCTTGCCCGAGGAACGGGAAGCACGCACCCGCCTCGAAAGTTCGGTCGGGGACTTGCTCGCGGTAAGTGTCGTACTTTCGTTGCTGGTCTACTACCCACGCCGCGTTTTCTTTCAGCAACCTCATCGGACGAACATCCTCGGACTCAGGAACGACAACCGTCACGCCGTGAATATCTACGTCAATTCGGGCTTCGGTGGCGTCGTAGCTGTGGCGTACCTCGTACTCGATTGGGTTCCCCAACAGGTCGATTTTCCGAGGTTGTGTTTTAGCCATTGTTCGCAATGAGGTAGTTCCGAATCGCGTCTACGAAGTCTTCGTCGTCCTTAATCAAGTGCCCGATGTCGTACTGTTTGACCAGCACGTCCAGCAGGATTCGCTCGATTTCTGCGATGGCCTCTTGGTTCGTCTTCCACCCGTGATATCCTCGGTCAACGCGGTCGCGGAACTGTGAGACGATTTCTTTGGCCACTTCTTCGGCCTGTTCTTTGGAGTTGATTGCCTCGGTCGTCTCTTCGGTCAGATGGGTGTAAATAGCGAACTCGGCGGCTTCCATCCCCTTCTCGTCGGCCTCGGCTTCCACCTCCAGAATCTCTTCCTCGACGGCTTTGAGGGCTTCAACTGCCTCGGGGTCGCCTATTCCGTCTCCCTGCCAGCGTTCCACTATGTCCGTCACGCGCTCGCTCAAACGCCTGTAGCGGGGGTTCTGGTTCTCCCGAGGGTGTAGGTGTTCACGGGTTGCGTGCGCAATCTGTGACGCCTTCACGCCGGGGTTGTCCAGCCCTTCCACGTCTTCGAGGTATTCTTCACCGAGTTTGTACGTCGGAAAGTCTCGCTTGATTTCCCCGATTTCGACGTTCTCGCTGATTATCTCACGGGTCTTTTCCTGCATGTTTTCTTCGGGGTCATCGTCCCCGGACGTGGTTCGTTTGAACGCGACGTGAACCCGACTCAACCACTTGTATTCGTCTTCGATACCATCCTGAATGAGCCGTTTGTCGGGCGCGACAGCCTCGTACAGCGATTGGAGTCGCCGGAAGCCCTGTTTGAACTGGCGGCGTTCGGGGTGGGTACTGACGCGTTCCACAGCCTCGTAGGCGGCTTCTTGGGTGTCGTTCTTCGGTATTCCCTCGAAAATTCCCATGACCGTTCCCAACTGGTCTTTTAGGTCGTCGTAGAGTTCGCTCTTGTCGCGGGCGGCATAGGATTTCGTCTCGTCGTCATAGTCCAGTGCCTCGTCAATGTTTTCGAAAACGCCTTGGAAATCTACTATCTCGCCGTTCTTCTTGCCCTCGTCAGGCCGATTTGTCCGGGCGATAGCCTGCATGAGGGTGTGGTTCTTGAGGTTCCGGTCGAGGTAGATGGTCTTCAGAATCGGGGCGTCGAAGCCGGTCAACAGCATGTTGTGGACGACCAGTAGTTTCGGGTTCTCGTCCTCTTTGAACGACTTGATGATACTGTCGCGCTCGTCAGGGTCGGTATGGAACTGTTGAATCAGCTCGGGGTCGTCGTTGGTCGTGGTGTAGAGAACTTCCACCTCGTCTTCGCCGCGACGGTCGATTAGTCGCTCGCCGTACATAGCCCCTGACCGACGACTCGGTGTGACGACCATTCCCTTCCAGCCGTTCGGGGAAACGTGGTCGGTATAGTGCTGGTCGATTTCCTCGACTGTCCTGTCCACACGGGGTTCGATTTCTGCGAGGGTCGTCGTGTTGACGGCTTCGCGGATGAACTCGCGCTTCTCGTCTTTGGTGAAGCTCCGAAACTCTTGGTCGAACTCCTCGTCAAGTCCGGCCTCGTCTATACGCCATTCCATCTCGTGCCGGAGCGTGAAGTAGACGGGCAGAATCAGGCCGTCCTCGATACCTTCCTTGACCGTGTACTGGTGTAGGTATCGTTCGCCTGTTCGGTAGTCTTCGCCGTCGGGCGAGAACTCGCGAAAGGTGTTTCGGGCCTTCTGTGTCTCACCTTCCCTGACGGGGGTACCGGTGAATCCGAAGTGATGGCAGTCCGGAAGCGCGTTGTCGAGACGACTCCCTAGGTCGGCTTCCATGAACCGGTGGGCCTCGTCGCTCATGACGATTACCTCGTCGTTGCCCTGTTCGTCCGGCTCTACATCTTGGAATTTCTGAATTGTCGTAAGAACGAGTTCGCTCTGGCCCTCTTCAATGAGTTGCTCAAGGTGGTCGATAGAGCCGGCTTCCGTCCAGCGTTCGAGGGAAAGATTCGCCAACTGGTCGCGCATTTGGGAGTTCAGTTTGTCCGTGTCCACTATAATGAAGACCTGCGGGTTGTCGGCCATATGGCGGGCCAGCAGGTTCTCGGCGGCGTAGAGCATGGTGAAGGACTTGCCCGACCCCTGCGTGTGCCAAACAAGGCCAGTCTTGTCCTCGCCCTTGCCCACGCGGTCGAGAATCGCGTTCACGGCGTAATACTGCATGTATCGAGGAACAATCTTCGCGTCCCCTCCGGCTCGCCGCTCGTAGAAGACGAAGTTCTTCAGCAGGTCGAGAAGGGTGCCAGGGTTGCACAGCGCCTTGACGGCCTGCCGCATTTCGTTGTCGTCCTCGAACTTCTCCGGGGCGTCGTTCCATGGCTCGTAGAACTCTCGGGGCGCACCGACCGCGCCGTAGCGCAGTTCCATCGTGTCGGCGGCGACGTTGAACAGACCGGGGGCGAACAGCCGGGGAACGTCCACTTGATAGGCCAGCAGGTCGCTCACGGCGTCGTGCCAGTCGTTGTCCTGTGCCCGACTCTTGAGTTCCATCGTGACGAGCGGAATCCCGTTGACGAAGAGGTTCAGGTCCGGGCGGATGGTCGTCTCCCGTGATATCGAGAACTGATTCACGGCGTGGAAGGTGTTGTTCTCGGGATTCTCGTAGTCTATCAGGTCTACGTAGACCGTCTTCGTCACCCCATCCGGGCGTTGGACGGAGAAGGCCTTACCCTTCGTCAGCAGTTGGTAGAACGCTCGATTGCTGTCTATCAGGTTCTCGCTGTCGAGGTCGCGCTTAAGGGATGAAATGAATTTCTCGACGTTTTCCTCGGTCACGTCCTTGTTCAGCGCCATGACCTGTTCGGCCAGTAAGTCCCAATAGACGACTTCGTGACTCTGACGGTCATACGCGGCGTCGAGGGCGCTGGCACCACGGTCGCCGTCCTCTCCATAGGTGTCCCACCCGACGGTATTGAGCCACGACAGAAGCGAGTGTTCAACGCCCTCTTCGGATGCCGCTCTAGTCATTAGAAGCCTCCCGTGGCCGCTTCATACTTTACAGTCCACACAGACAGGCCAACGAATACGTACACAATTACCGTCAGTACGGCCTTAATCGGCCTGTCCATCGCCCACGCGACTATCGGTAACATCGCATTGACCAGTTCCAGTATGAATACCCCGAGCGCGTCGGCCATTTTAGAAGTTGAGCCAGAGTAGAGTGGTGGGAGGATATTCAGATACGCAAGTGAGACATTGACGATGAAAGCGACGGACGCGCCAGTAGAGTACATGTTACGCCACTGACTTGGCCCGGCGAGAAGATTCCCAACAGCGTAGTTCAGTCCCCTATCACTAACCATGCTGTGCGATTTCTTTCGGCACCTCTATGTTTGTGTCGGTTGTTCGGACTGTTCCCGATAGCAGGTCTTGCATGAGGCCCTGCTTGAAGTAGTTATACTGCTCTGCCTCATTTCGGAGTGCTTTCACCTGTTCATCGAAATCCCATAGAATCGAAGCAATCTTATTCTGTTCTTCGATAGAGGGAAGAGCGACTTTCAAATCAAGTAAGTCGCTAGTCGCAATCCCCGATATGCTGGTTTCCGTGACAATTCGTTCAATAGAGTTAGAGCCAACTGGCCCCTCAAAGTATTGTACATAGAACTTCGGGTTCACGTCTTCAGTGAGCCTCACACGAATTAATGAAGACTCAAACACCGTGAGTTCGTCAAGTTTGGGGACATAACAGCAGTCCCCTGCCGCAGACACCTCTTGCGCTCGGCGGGCAAATATTAGGTCGTCCTTCTGCAATCCGTACTTTTCTCCTTCATTCTCTGTCAGTTCAAGCCTATCGGCAGAGGACATATCCAGAACACGGTTTTCGAGGGCATTGCCCATCTTGGCAATCGGATAACCCTCTCCGTAGGCGTCTTCAGACTTGTACAGCCCGTTCCGATTAGATTCCACAATTTCCGAGAACTGAATCACATCCCACGATTTGGGGATTTTACCCGGCCAAGTCTGTTTTGTGATTTCTTCGTCAACACCATAGTGGAAGAGATTTTGAGCGACTCCTTTCTTCAGCCGTTTTGTTTTCTCTATAATTTCCTCGGTCTTCTGAATCGCTTGGTCAACATCGTCAAGTACGGTAGCGATTCGTCGTTGTTCTTCAAGCGGTGGAAGGTCAAACCCAAAGTTGCTGAAGAGGTTCCACGAGGTGCGTGGCATACGGGTACCAGCAGAAGTACGTCGGGCGTAGTCGTAGGCTGATTTTGAACTCAATCGGTACAGCAAGTACTTTGAATTAATGCCCTCTTCCGCAATGATTGGGAATATGTCGGTCGATGCGACCCCCTCAAAGCCTGGTTGGGCGGATTTCTCAAGGTTGGGGCGGAGTTTTGCGAACAGAATATCTCCGGCCTCGAAACGTCGTTTAGTACTTGATAGGCTGTCAACCGGTTCCCATTCCGGGTACGGTGTGTTGGGGTCAATATGTTCGAGTCCGACATGTCTATCCAAGTTAAACTCCTGCGGGTCAACGTTCTCCGACCGCTTTCGGGACACATCTTCAAGCCGTACCTCTCGCCACTTCTGGCCCTGTTCGCCCTCTATATTGTCCTGAAACTCGTCCAGTCCGACTTCCTCACTCATAATTCAGCGCCCCCATGTGGCTATCCACTCGCGCTTCTATCTCGTCGCGCTCAGCCTGTAAATCGCGTAGTTTCCCGAGTTCTTCCTGTACGTCTATGTTCTCTTCTGGCTCGGTAGTATCGACGTAGAGCGCGATATTCAGATTGTAATCGTTCTCCCGAATCTCGTCCAGCGACACCGTTCGACTGACCCGCTCTTCAGTCGTCCAGCTGCGGAAGTTCCCGATGATGTGGTCAAGACCATCATTCGTGAGTTCGTTCTGATTCGAGAGTTCGCGGTAGAAGTCTTCGTCGGCGGCGTGGACGAATTGTACCTCGTTCGCCCGTTCGTCAGGCTTGTCGGTGTTCAGCACGAGAATCGCGCTCGGAATTGCGTTATTCTGAAAGAGGTTCTCGGGAAGTCCGACGATTGCTTCTACAAGGTCGTCTTCGAGCATTGGCTTGCGGAATTTGCTCTCATGTTTTCGGAACAACACACCGTGGGGAATGACTATGGCCGCTTTTCCACCCGAGTCGTCGCCCCGCTCGGGGTCTTTCAGTTGCTCGGCCATGTGCATAATGAAGGCGTAGTCCCCTCGGTCTGCGCGAGGGAGTTTCTCGGCCCAATCGAAGCGAGTATATGGGTCGTCCTGAAGCCCGTCCTTGTCCCAATCAACAGAGAACGGGAAGTTCGCCAGCACCCGGTCGAAGCGCGTGAGTTCGGTGGCGTCCTCGTTAGTAAACGCCGGACTCGACAGCGAGTCCTCACGCTCGATAGTGCCATTCAAGCCGTGAATCGAGAGGTTCATCTTCGCAATCGCCGCTATGTCCGGATTGATTTCCTGCCCGGAGAAGGTCAGTTTTGACGGGTCGCCACCCTGTTCCTCGCGGTAGTAACGGGCGGCCTCAATGAGCATGCCACCGGAGCCGACCGTCGGGTCGTGGAACGTGTGGCCGTCCTCGAACTCGTCCACGAGGCGAACGCAGAGATTGACGATGTGGGGCGGGGTGAAGAACTGGCCGCCGGATTTGCCTTCCTCTTCCGCGAAATGGCGAACCAAGTCCATGTACGCCTCCCCAAGCATGTCCGGCGGGATACTGTCCCGGTCGAGGTCGTACTTCGAGAGGTGTTCAACGAGTTTCCCGAGCCGGTCGTCGTCCAGCGCGTCGGCGTCGATGTAATCAGCCCGGAAGAGGCCCTGAAGTTCCGGGTTCTCTTTAGTTAGCGCGTCGAACGCTTCGTTCAGCTCCTTGTCCACGTTGTCCGAAACCGACCGAAGGTCTTCCCACAGGTAGCCTTCGGGGACAACCGGAATGTCGTACAGGTTTTCCCGGCGGGCGAAGTCCTCACCATACTCTTCGAGGTTCTGCTGGTACTGCTTCTCGAACTCGTCGGAAATCGACTTGTAGTAGACGAGGGGCAGGATGTATTCCTTGTAGTCGGTCGGGTCTACAGCGTCACGAATTATGTCGGCACATTTGAAGAGATGTGAGTCCAGTTCTTCCAAGGAGAGGGTCATACCCGAACTGTTCTATGCAACCATGATAGGTTCTACGGTGCGAATTCGGTGTGTCCACGACAACATTCATATATACACCCCTCGGCTTCAACGGTCTATCGGATGAGCCAGATGAGAAAATAATTTACCAAGATGTAGCAGATGAACACAACGGGTTCATGAGTCTCCAGTCGAAGGTGTTGGAGAAGCTTCCCGGATAACATCCACGAGAGCCCCTTCTCGACCGTGGTATTGGTCAAAATCAGGGTCATCCATATTAGGATATAAATCCGCACCCTGGCCCATTAGAGATTTTTTTGCGGATTGTTTCTTAGGATGGAATAGGGAATTAGATGGTACCATTTTTACCTTAACTTGTGTCGGTCAACGTATGATTGATATCATCGTCGAGGTGTTGGTCGTCAGCATCTCAGTCCTTCTCATGGGCTGGCTGACGGTCAAAATCACCCTATGGGGCGGACTTGCCAGCATCATCGTCTACCTGATGTACGCCATCATCCCGGAGTTTTCCGCGCAGGATGTGTCGGAAGCGATGTGGCCTGCGTTTATCGACCTCTGGCTTCTTGTCCCTGATTTGTTTATGTCGATGGTCTCCGGTGCCGCTGCCGATGGGCTTTTAGGTCAGGCGATTAGTGGCGGTCTGGTTATTGCCATCTCGATTCCGTATCTCGTCGGGTTGTGTATCGCCTTTGTTACGTATCCCGAGCTAATTTTCGTTCGAATGTTGTTCTGAATTTCATAAACCATTTATACCAATAAATAAATGTGTTTGATATGAAGTGTGGGGTTTGTAATACCGATTTGTATTTGAAGATAACCCAGGTGAGAGACGTTGAGAACGGGGTTGACGAGAGTTACAAGTGTACGAGTTGTTGTGGTTTTGGACGGTATATTTCTGATGGGCTGAACCACGATTGTCGGGGAGTTCTAATCTCGTAACCCCCCCATCGGGAAACACCCTTGCCTTTAGTTTGAGATATTTGGAATATGGCGACAATTTCGGCCTATAGTTGTGGAGATTGTGATGCATTGCTACTCAGACATATCGGCGGGTCCTATACCTGTCCAGAATGCGGTGCTCGATACGTAGATGACCTTGGGCTGGTTACGGCAGGTGATTCGCGATGATTCCTCGTCTCGAAATTTTGTTCAACAAGCAGAAGGAATTAGAAGGTTGTTATCGTAGGTTTGGGCAACAGATGGGAGGTGATGAAATCTTTGACCAAATAATCGACATTGGGTGGACGTTCATCGTGATACTCGTTATGTTGATGTCTATTGGGGCAATCGTCTCATCTCCCGCTGCCTTGGAACCGAATAATCCACTCTATGATGCGTGGAATACTGTAACAACGCTTGGAGTGGCGGCTTTGGTACTTGCAATTCCCACGGGAATAGGTGTTCTCCGGTGGTCCATGTCCGGAATTAGCGGCGGTCGGGGAAGATGACCATCGTACAAGACGAGAAGATGGCGGGTGAACCCCGTATAGAAGGCAGAAGAATCACTGTTTTTCACGTCGTGACCGCGGTCGAAGATTTTGGAGGCGTAGGGGAAGCTGCAGAACAGCTTAGAATCACCGAGGAGGAGATTGAGGAGGCACTCCAGTACGCCAACGAACATTCCGACGAGGGCTGACTTGTAGTCAGGTCGAGGGGGAATCCCATGTCGCATTCTGCAACATTACTCTTAGTCTGAAATAGGTTTTCCCGCCGCAATGAACGCTCAAGGGTAAGTCAGCGTACTCTGAAAATCCCCCTAATGGATGCTGTATTGGAAGTCTTAAGGAGGTAGTTTCGTCAAGTAAACATGCAGAAATGTGGAAACGAATTCTGGAACTCCTCCTCCCATGGGAAGTCTATAGGGAAATCCGGGCTGATATGGTGAATATCTACATTGCGGCATATCGGCAAACCCGCACTGCCCAGAAGAAGTTTTCCCCACTTTCGAATTCAGAACTGAAAGAAATCGCTGCGAAATATGCAGTTCAAGCGCCAAATTACGACCCACATGTAGAGCTCAATCAGGCCAGAGAATATATTGGTGGTCTCTGGCGGTTGGTGAGATTTTTCCTTTTTCTCGGAATTGGGTTTGGAGTTCTAACTAGGGGAACGTTCCTCTTGGCAGAGTCTCGCGGTTTATTAAGTTTGCTCAGTTCTCCATCAAGTCGTGTTATTGAGGTTATTCTAACTGGACCAACGATAATTGCTGGACTATTGGCACTCGTATTTGTGTACGCTGAATCAATGGCTGGGAGCACATCCGTTATTCAAACTCTGAATGAACACCTGAGGTTCGGCCCCATAAACTACGAGACGAGGAACAAAGACCAATTAGTCGGAATCACTCTCTGGAATTCTTCGCTTAATGGAGGTGCTGCAATCAAACTACTTGCCGTGTTTTCTGTACTCTGGCTACTTTCTCGAACCCCGTATTGGGACCCGTACTCTGCAATTCAGAAGTATTCGGAGGAACAAATTGGGGCAATGGAGGACTCTGAGGGCTACCTCGACGCAATCAAACATGTGTATCGACAACTCAGACTACGATAGTCCGTAACTCCCCTCTCTCAGGCATTTAGTTTGATTTCTGTTTCAGGTATCCCGATACCTGAAACACATGTTAGTAAAGCTAATAGTAGTGCAATTAGTAGTACTAATTACACTATGGCGAAATCTACGGTAACTGAGACCTCGTATGAAGTTGAAAACGAAGAAGGCTCTTCCCGAGAAGTGACCCAGTACCGAACGACCGTCCCGAAGGCCCTCGTAGAAGCAATGAATCTCTCCGGGGCAAAAATAAATTGGGAGGTGAGAAGTGCAGATAGTCTGAAAGTGAGCGTAGTCGCTCGTGAAGACGGTGAGTAAGGAGGCACGTGGATACGTCAGGCTTTCCCAGAAATCCGAGTCCTCAATCCGGAACCAGATAGATGACATTGAAAACTACTGTGAACAGCACGTAGACCTAGAACTGGACTACATATACAACGAGGGACAGAACGCATCCGGATGGGACGCATCACGTAAATGGTACCAGCAGATGCTGGACGACGCTAAAGCAGGTAAATTCGATGTGCTCGTCGTCGCTCATGGTTCTCGCCTTGGCCGGGACAAACTGGAGCGACTGGACAGATTCACGGACCTCGCGAACAAGTGGGGAGTGGAGTTTCACACGGTCAAGAGGGGCTATGTAGACCCAAATCTTCCCCAAGACATCCTGATGGAGGTTTTCCACTCATTGAGTGATGATGAGGGGAAAGGTGCTGAGGTGGAACGTCTCACCAAAGCTATCGAGAAAAAAGTCGAGAATGGAGATTACCACGGTGCACCAAAATTTGGAACGAAATATTCTGAAGACAAAACTTCGCTCGTTCGTGAGAGTGAGTTTGAAACGGCTATTGAGGTTCTTCACCTTCGCGAAACCGGGAAAACATATCGCGAAATCGAGTCAGAGACGGGCTGTAACCTCGCTCTAATTAAGCGCATTCTTGACAACGAAAATGTATACAGAACCATCGAAGCAAGAGATTCGTGGCGTCCAAAGGATAGTACTGCTACATGACGGTCGGTGCCGACCTAATGTGGCGGTCATCGGGCAAACTGTCATTCTATCCAGGGGAATGTAATCACATTGCAATGATTTCTAAAGACGCCACACAATTTGTAGTAAAACTAATAGGCCTTCTTTTATATTATAAATTATGGACCAATCGGAAACAATGCTGTCCGATAGAGAGCAAGAAGTCCTCGATAATCTACAACGGACGCTGAATACCCGGTCAATCGCAACTGAGATGAATATCCGGATTAGCACGGTACATACGTACCTTCAGCGAATTGATGAAAAGCAGCGAAAGGCCGCAAGTACACTGACCGCCCTAGATAACATCGATTACGACGAGCGCCGCGCTCGTATGACCCGTGACAACCGCGAAGGTATTGAGAGATGAGCAATAACCGACGAAATGTCTACCTTCCTGACGAACTCGCAGAGTATGTAGATGAATATGAAATCCCTCTCTCAAAACTACTTCAAGAAAAAGTTGAAGATTATCAACTCCGCCATACCGGCAACAGAGAGCGTCTACAACGTCAGATTAGGGAAAACGAGTTAGCCATTACAGAGAAAAAAGCAGAAATCGATGAGTTACGCTCCGAGAACGAAGAACTTCGGGAACGGCTAAATCAAATTGAGGAAGCGAGTGAGAATCGGTACGAGTCTGTTCGTAACCTCTTGGATAAACTCGTCTCGGTCTCTCCGGAAAGGCGAGAAAAGTTTGTAATGAAGTCAGACATTCAGATTCCCACGGTCAAAGTGATGGATATTGTTGATGCCGTCAATCTCCACTACTGCAGTAGTAATGGAGAGAGACGGGAGGAAGACTATGAGAGGATGATTGATGCGGTGGATGAAGCAGGACTCGAATACAAAATATCACCATTTTACGATGAGTCCTGCAAGGAGTGGTTGAGTAGTCAAATGCTCCCTGATGAAAAATCGAAATTCGAAGAAGAATGGGGTAAGCGTTTTGTTGACAACCAGTAACATTGTATATCGGTATACCACATATCTTGTAGCACTCCTATCTAATCTCTAGAACGTTTACTATACACATACACACCAAACATACACACTACACACGTCAAATCACACACCCACTCTGATTAAATCGGCAAATATTGTAGCAAATATATTCCTTCCATGTGTATACACACTCCCATATACACATACACATCGCACTACTTACTCACTTGCTCAGTTTTCAATCGCCGTATCTTGTAGCAAAAAATTGCGACCAATCACCATTTTGATTATTTGTTGCGCCACTTGATACAGAATATTATCTCTACGGAACATCGACCATCTCCTTATCGACGACGGTGACCTTATCCGAAAAATACTGATACATCCGAGCCTGACGAATGTGCTTACATTCTCTGTCCACCGGAGCCATCGCCTGGTTGCCGTAATCAGTACACTCGCACGAGGCCTCGGTCCACTCCCCGTTTTCGTACGAACTCACCTCGACGGTAAACGGACCAACCTTGAAAATAGTCATTGGTTGATTTGACGGCTGATACTCTATTAAATCAATAATTATCTTACCCACTCCCCCTCTGTGAACAAAACCTTTGCACTCCCATCTCACTTTCTACATTATGTCAAATATACAATTTTATTGGGAGCCGTCTAATTACAACCAACACCCAAATAAGGACGACCCAGCGGCCCATATCTGCCAGTTTTGCGGCGCAGAAGTCTATTACAGCAATAAAAATAAAATTGAGGCCCTTCGGCACCGAGAACAATGTGAACTGCGTTAGTCCTCGTGACGGAACATCGGGTCGTCTTTCATGTGATTGATTTCTTCATCGGCGAGATTGTCTGATATCACATCATCACGCTGGAACTCATTTGGGATATCAATGCCTTCCTCACCGCATATGTTTGCGACACGCTCTGAAATCCGAATTCTGGTTTCTTCTTCAATTTTGAAAAAATCGTCATATAATTCGTGCGGATTACGGAGGAATTGGCGGTAAATTGGGTCATCTTGGTCGTCGTCTACCAGCTCCATATATGTCTCGAACCATTCTGGTTCCCGATGTAGTTTTAATTGGGCTTGACACCGAGGGCATTGTGTCCAGTTGAGCCAATCATCGATACTGTAGTTACATCGTGGACACTCATCGAGCATCGGCGTCCGAATATCCGCATCCTCTACATTGAGGCCCATTTTTTCCGCCATCTCTGCATGGCGGTCTTCGTCTTCTGTGTGGTCGTAGAGGTCTAACTGGTTGCTGTTGGGACCCCAGTTCATGTGGTCACTAATCTGGCGGTCTGTATATCCCTCAAGGCGCATTTGGGTAACTCGTGAGTGCCTGAATGAGTGGGGGTTGACCTTCTCTTCAGGGATATCTGAATCTTTCACGAGGCGTCGCATACGTCGGCGGAAGAACGAAGGAATGAGACTGTTATCTTTGTCTTCCTCGTAGTGGTCTTTGGTCACCGCGAAGAATGGGGCGTCGGGGTTTTCGGGGTCAGGGTGCTCTCTCGATATGTAATTCTCCAAATACACTTCGGATGGTTTGACGATTACAGAGTGCCCACCTGCGCCCTTGAGACCCTTGGCTTCCTCGGGAAACTGAACAAGGGTGGAGTTCCCAGGTCCTTCTCCGAACTGCACGTCGCTAATTCGCAATGAGAGGATAGCGGACAGTCGAGCGCCTGTCTCGTACATGAGGTATATCATCGCTCGGTCGCGGTCCATCCGTGCGCATTCGGTCAGCAATTTCTTGATATCCTCAGCAGAGAGTGTGTCCTCCTTTTTGATTTCATTTTGCTCAGCCTCTGTAAATTCGATTTCTTCGGCCTCATCTTGGAACCCGTGATGGGCGAGGAACACGCGGGCAGATTTTTCATAATTACGTTGGGTTCCGTCACTCCACCCACGCTTTTTTGACACATTAATAATCAGTTCGTCCAATTCTACCCCGTTGTGTTCGAGTAAGGGCTTCTCTGCATTCTGGGATAGTATACGGAGACAGGATACGTGATTGATGATGGTACTGGTTTCTTTGTTCTTGTCTCGATTTATGTAATCCTCGATGGCGTCGATGTCACTCTCACTATCGAGTTTTTTAACTTCCTTTCGCTGACTTCGAAGTTGAGCACGGAAGTTCTGAGGGTCATCTAAGGGCATCTGCTTATCAAACTCTAACCATCTATTTAATGTATTGGGATTCGATACCACCGATATCGAATCCGCCCGGGACTATTTTGCGGCGAACCGTTCCGTGAGCGTCGCATCGTCTCGCGGTTCGAGTAAAGCGAACGAGTGAAAAGTAGTGGATACCCGCTACGATCGTCGACGAACCGGCTACCCGCCGAGGTACAACTTCCCTACTTCGGGATTCTCCAGTAGTTCGTCCGCGTCGTCTTCGAATTCGACGGTTCCCTGATCGAGGACGTAGCCCCGATCCGAAATCGATAGGCCCTGTCGGGCGTTTTGCTCGACCATCAGAATCGAGGTCCCCAGTTCGTTGACGGCCTCTACGTGATCGAAAACTTCCTGGGCGGTGTTCGGCGCCAGTCCCGCGCTGGGCTCGTCGATCAACAGCACATCCGGTTCCATGACGAGCGCCCGGGCGAACGCGAGGACTTGCTGTTGACCGCCGGAGAGTGAGCCCGCGGTACTTCCCTTCTTGTTTCGAAGGATTTCGAATCGATCGTAGAGACTCTCGATGATTGGGTCGATGTCGTCCGTACGCGCGACGCCACCCATTCGAAGGTTTTCGTCGACCGACAGCGATCCGAAGACGTTCTGGATCTGGGGAACGTATCCGATCCCTTCTCTGACGACGTCTTCGGGTTCCATTCCGGTTATTTCGCCGCCCTGGAAGCGGACGGTTCCGCTCCAGGGTTTGATGAGGCCGAAGATTGCTCGCAGTACAGTGCTTTTGCCAGCCCCGTTCGGACCGATCAGACAGACGACTTCTCCATCGTCGAGGTGCATCGATACGTCTTCGAGTACTTTCACTTCTCCGTACCCGCCTTCGACGTCGACCAGTTCGAGGACGCTCATTGGTCTGCCCCTCCGAGATAGGCGTCGAGGACGCGTTCGTCGTTGCGCACGGCGTCGGGCGGTCCCTCGGTGAGGACCGCCCCCTGGTCGAGGACGATAATCGGATCGGCGATGTCCATGAGGAATGTGAGGTCGTGTTCGATGATCAGGAACGTTATCCCTTCGTCGTTGAGGTCGGTGATGAACGACGAGAGTTTGTTCGCGAGCGTGGGGTTGACCCCGGCCACCGGTTCGTCGAGCAACAGGATGTCGGGCTCGGCCAACATCGCTCTGGCCAGCTCGACGAGCTTGAGTTGGCCGCCCGAAATTTCGGTCGCGGGCGATGTGGCGAGGTCACCGATTTCGAAGCGTTCGAGCATCGCCTCGGCCGCTTCGAGATTTCGTCGTTCCTGCCCGCTGACGGTTTCCGGCGAGGTGAACAGCGCTGTGATCGACTCGCCGAGTTGGTTCTGTGGACCCAACATCATGGCTTCACGGACCGTCATTCCCTCCAGTTTCCGTGGCGTCTGGAAGGTACGAATGAGCCCCTCGCCGGCGATTTCGTGGGGGTCCATATCCGTGACGTCCGTATCGTTGACGTAGACAGACCCCGCGTCTTCCTCGTAGAAGCCGCTGATGATGTTGAACAACGTCGACTTGCCGGCCCCGTTGGGACCGATGAGCCCGGTGATCGAATCGCGTTCGACCTCGAGGCTGACGTCGTCATTTGCGAGCAGCCCACCGAAGGATTTCGAAATTCCTTCGGTCCTGAGAACGACGTCCCCCTTTCCGGTGGTAGCTCCCGATCCGAGTTGGCCGATTGGTTCATTCATCACCATCACCCTTCATTGCAGACGGAACGATCAGTTCGTTCTGTGGCGGCAGGATTCCCTGCGGCCGGAATTTCATAATCAGCACGATCAGGAGGCCGATGAGGAAGAGTCTGAACGGCGCGATATCGAATGGGATCAATCCGATTCCGTTGACGAACCTGGTGCCCTCGATGATGAACACGATGACGAACCCGCCGAGCAGAGCGCCACGATTCGATCCGCTGCCGCCGAGGATGACCGCCACCCACACGTAGAACGTTCGGATGGGGTTCAGGTCGCCTGGGGCGATGAAGAGATTGAGGTGGGCGTAGTAGGCCCCGGCGATAGCCATAATGACACTCCCGAGAATGAACGACTGCATTTTGAAGCTGTACGTATCCTTACCGAGTGCCTCTGCAAGGTCCTCTTCGGCCCGAATCGTTCGCTGAACGCGTCCCCATGGGGAGCGGTGGAGCCGTTTCAGGACCCAGTACACGAGGACGATCAGTACGATGATCAGGAGGAAGTTGGCGAACGCCGTTTGCAGCGGATTCAACGACGTCACGAAGAGTCCATCCAGGGATGCAGGGGCCCACCCTGGCGCTGATCCCGAGAAGAATGGATACCAGAACCGCGGCATCTCGGAGATACCCTGGCTGCCGGCGGTCCACTGGCGCTCGTTGAGGATGAGCAATCGCACCACCTCTGCGAGACCGAGCGATGCAATAGCCAGATAGTCGGCCCGTAATCGCAAGGTCGGGATCGCGATGAGTATGGCAAGTACCACGGCCCCGAGCATTCCGATTACGAGGCCGAATATGGGAGGATAGAGCCCCGGGACCAGAGGGGACGCATTCGATGTCAGCAACGCCGTGCCGTAGGCACCGATGCCGAAGAAGGCAGCGACGCTGAAGTTGATCAACCCGGTGTACCCCCAGTGGACGTTCAGGCCCATCGACAGGAGGAGGTACATCCCGGCCAGTGAGAGCAAGAACAGCAGATAGGTTGGCTCGATAACCCCTGCGAGCACGGCGCCGCCGAGGAGTCCGATGACGGCGAGGACGCCGTACGCGACCAACCGCTCCACCCGGTTCAACGACCCGAACCCGGGGAGCATACTGTCCGCTGTCATGAGCCGATACCTCCCAGTATCCCACTGGGTCGCCACAGGAGAATGGCGACCATCAGAAGGAATGCCAGCGCCGGGGCGTATTCAGTCCCGATCGGAATCCCCATTCGTGCCTGTAAGAGCGGGGTGAGTTCGTGGATCATCCCGATCACGAACCCGCCGAGCATCGCGCCATAGACCGACCCGATGCCGCCCAGGATAACCGCTGCGAACACGAGGAGGAGGATGTCGAAGCCCATTCGCGGATACACGTTGGCGTTGAGTCCGATGAAGACGCCACCTGCGGCGGCAAGTGCGGCGCCGATGACCCACATCGAGATCAACACCCGGTCCGTTCGAATGCCGCTGACGCGGGCCAGGGATCGATTGTCGGCTGTCGCCCGCATCTTCCGGCCCAGGGTCGTGTACTGCAATAGGAAGTGAAGTCCGATCACGAGGACCAGCGATACGGTGACGATCAGGAGGTCCCGACGCGTCACGGCGACGCCAAGCGCGTCCTGAAGCACGGGAATCGGTCCGAACCGTGGTACGCCAAAGGACTGTGAAATCGGACCGAAGCCGATCTGGATTACCGATCGGTAGATGAACGCGATCCCGATGCTAGTGATCAGCATACCGATGGAGCCGACGTCCATCCGTTCGTAGACGACCTTGTGGGTCAGAACTGCCACGAGCGCGGCGATGGCCATGCCGACGACCAGTGCGATAAAGAAGCCGATAGGAAACCCCCAGATGGTCGCGGTCAGGCCCACGGAACCGAACACCCCTACCATCGCGAGGGCACCATAGGCCCCAACGGCCATCGTATCGCCGTGGGCGAAGTTCGCGAAATCGCCGATGCTGTAGACCAACGAGAGGCCGACGCTCGCGAGAACGATGATTCCACTGTACACGATACCGTTCGCAACGAGCTGAAGGAGTAGGGACATGAGTGGCGTTCGAGTTCGGGTTAGGCCGTCTCGAACGAACTCCTGACGTATTCGTGATTCTCCACGGTGATGATCTGGAGGAGGGCCTTCGGGTCACCGTTCTCGTCGAGATCGATGGGGCCACTCACGCCCTGGTAATCGACGTCAGATGGGGATCCGCCGTCTTCGAGAATTGCCTTGGCGTCCGCGTAGGTGGTCACCTGTTCGCCTTCGGGCCGGGTCACGTCCCGGACGACCTCGCCGAGAGCGGCCCCAGTGAACTCGTCGGCCGCCTCGATAGCGAGTGCCGCCGTCACGATGGCGTCGTACGTATACGTCGACCAGGACGTTGGCTGGTCGCCGTATTCCTCTTCGAATCGGGTCGCGAACTCCTGATAGTTGTCCTGTTCGACCGGCGCGCTCGGCTCCACGGCTTTCATCCCGTCGATGGCACCCTCTGGAACCTGCTCCAGGACGGTGTTTCCCCTGACGCTGTCGGCGCCATACCAAGTTTCCGCGTTGAGGACACCCAGGTCGAAGGCTTCCTGGGCCATTTGCGCGAACTCCGGCTGGTAGGTCACGAACAACCACGCATCGGCACCCGCATCGTTCATCGACGTGATCACGTTACTGTACGAGGACTGTCCCTGATCGTGTGGGTCATTGTACACGACCTCGCCTTCGTAGAGGTCTGCCACTGCGTCTGCGATGCCCTGCCCGTAGTCGTTGTTGACCCAGGCGATGGCGAGCGACTCGTGCCCGTCCCCGGAAATCGTATCGGCGATGACCTGCGCCTGCCCGCCACCTGGCGGGCAGATCCTGAGCAGATCCGGGTACTCCGTTAGCTTGGGGCTCGTGCTGTTTTGACTGATCTGCACCACGTCGGTGCCCTGGATGACACTGGTGTGAATCGCCGTACTCACGCCACTGCCGACGGCACCGACCATGAGTGGCACTTCGTTCTGGTTGACGAGTTTCTGCGCCGCGGAGACCCCTTGCTGGGATTCGCTCTGGGTGTCCTCGACGATGATGTCCAATTCACCGCCTTTCACCCCGGCATCGTTGACGTCGGCGAGAGCGAGTTCCATGCCCCGCTGGTTCCGTTCGCCGAACGCCGAGAGCGACCCGGTCAACGCATCGGCCATGCCGATGGTGTAGTCCGATTCGTCCTCCGACGTCTCGGGTGCTGGATCGGTACCGTCTTCACCGTCACCGCCGTCGCCCCCGTCTCCACCATCGCCGCCGTCGCCGCCATCGCCGCCATCATCGCCGGCGCACCCGGCCAAGCCGGCGAGGACCGAGAGACTAGTTGCCTGTAAAAATCGGCGTCTGTCGAGGAATTGGCTTTCTTTTGCCATAGGTCCATCATAGTTTTTGGTCTTATATATATTTTGGATAGTCACTCGTGGCAACCACTCTCGACAGTATAGCACGACATCACTGCGGTCGTCGGGCGGGGACGCACTGGGCCATCGTTCTCGGACAGTGAAATCGTCAGAGTAATCGGGCCGATCGAAGAGTGGGAACAGGCAAAGTGGCACCTGCGGGCTGCACCCGACAGCGCAAGACGTGAGTCGATGCGTACGTTGGCGACTGATTGACGACCGATAGCGCATACCTCCGTCTTCAGGCGGAGGTCAAGCGGTAGGCATAGTGCGTCAATCCACGAATCCCGCTATTACTGGGTTTCCCACGCTTCACCGAAGGTATTAACACACCGACGAACCATAGTGTGCAACACGGATGAAGACCACACGGCATGCGACCTACAACCTCAACTACCACATAGTGTGGTTGCCGAAGTCTCGCAGAACCGATGGTTCTGCGGACATCGCGGAACAGGGTTCCGCTCAGTACCGTCAGTCGGTACTCGTCAACGAGGTCGCCGACCGTGTGCGAACCATCCTCCACGAAATCGCCGACGAAAAGGGCTTGGAAATTATCGACCTTACCGTTCAGCCCGACCATATCCACCTGTTCGTCAGTAGTCCACCAAAGCACGCACCGTCACTTCTCGCCAACTGGTTCAAGGGTATTTCCTCGCGGAAATACAACCATCGCTATGCCGACAACGAGGGCGAGAAGATTCGATGGGCGCGGGGCTACTACGCAGGAACGGCGGGTCACGTTTCCAGCGAGACGGTACAAGACTACATCCAACGTCACGAGGAGGCCGACACATGACGGAACTCACCAAGACGCTGGAACTGAAACTGGTAGACCCGAACGCACACAAAAGGCGAAAACCCGGTGAGACGCGGGACGCCTACCAGCAGGCCCTTCGAGATGCGTTCGACGCTGGTTGCACCACGCAGACCGAAGCGAATGAGGTGGTGGTCAACTATGACCTGAGCGGATACGCGAAAAACGCCCTCAAAAAGTACGTCCCGCAGTTGACGACGACGTACAACGCGGGCGACCTTCAGGACGACCACCCTGTTCGGTTCACGAATGAGGGGCTACGCCTCGACCACAAGCCCGAGAACGCAATCGAGTGGTACGTCAAAATCCCGCACCACGATGACTACCATCTCTGGATGCCAGCACAGCCGAACCCCGACCAGCGGGACTGGTTGGAAGCGTTGAAGGCTGGTGACGCGGAGATGGGTGAGAGTCGGCTGTTCCAGCGGGACGGGACGTGGTATCTTCACGTCACCGCCACCCGCGACGTGGAGGATTGTTCCGAGGCGTCCGAAGATGAACGGACGGCTATCGGAGTGGACATCGGAGAAGCGTCACTCGTCACGGTGTCTCGGAAATCGGAGATTTCCGATGAGTCGTCGAAAACGTGAAGTGTTTTCGAGATGTCACCGCGACGACCACGGTTCTCCGACTCGGCCCGAACTATGGGCTGACGAAGGCAAAATCGTTCGTCGGCTCCGCAAGACCTACTTCACCGCTACGCGCCGGCTTCAAGAACGCGGAAGTGACCGTATCGCCGAGTCGTTCGGTGACGACCTGTGGAACCAGATAGACGATGTGTTTCACCGTGTCACCCGCGAAGTCGTGGAGTACGCCGAATCCGTCGAGAACCCCGTGCTGGTTCTGGAAGACTTGACGTACATTCGGGAGTCGATGGACTACGGCGAGTATATGAATCGCCGTCTCCACGGGTGGGGATTCGCTAAACTCCACGCGCAGATACGGTACAAGGCCGTCGAGAAGGGGATTCCCGTCGAGACGGTGAATCCGCGAAACACCTCGAAGGAGTGCCATGCGTGCGGTGAAGTTGGGTATCGCCCGAAGCAGGCGACGTTCAAATGCACGAACGACGACTGTTGGATGGGCGAGTACCAAGCGGACGTGAACGGGGCGATAAACATCGCAGACCGCTACCTCAGCGGAGAGAGTCGTTCCAGAGAACACGAGGACGACGATGACTCGGCTGAGGATGGGGCGCATTTGACCGCGCCACAAGACAGCCAAGCCGTTCGAAAATCGTCAGGCGATTTTCGAGCCAATCAGAACTCTCCGAGTTCTGATGACGATGCTGAAATCCAGCAGTTGACGCTTGGAACGTATGCGTCTTGAAACCGTTGGGTCGGGCAAACGCTCGGCCTGAAATCCCGTGGCGGGATTCCCGCGTCTTCAAGCGCGGGAGGAGGTCAATCGGATGACGTCCCAGCAACTTGTCCGGTCAGGAGTCAGTAACCCGGTAGCATATTAGGCATCCAATCGTTTTCGCGAACACTGTGGCGGCGACGCTCCTCCCGGCCGTGGCGATCATCCTCGTCTCCGGGCTCGTGGTGCAACTGCTGGCCCAGCGGATTCGAGTGCCGAGTGTGGTATTCTTCCTGGCGATCGGGCTCGTGCTGGGACCGGAGGGTCTCGGTCTCGTGACCATCGACACGTTCGGCGACGGGCTGGAGACTATCGTCGGACTTAGCGTCGCGATCATCGTCTTCGACGGGGCCTTCCAGTTACGTCTCGATCGGATTCGCGAGGCGTCGACGACCTCGCTGCGCCTCGTGACCGTCGGGGCCGTCGTGATGTTCGTCGGGACCGCGGTCGCTGTCCGGTTTCTGGAGGGCGTGACCTGGGAACTCTCCCTCCTGGTGGGGGCCCTGTTGGTGGCGACCGGGCCGACGGTCATCACGCCGATCCTCGAGGTGGTCCGCGTGAGAGAGCACGTCTCCTCGGCTCTGGAGACGGAAGGTATCGTCAACGACGTGACCGCCGCCATCGCCGCCGTCGTCATCTTCGAAGTCCTGTTGCTCGACGACCTGGGCGTCCCGGCGACGGTCGCGTCGTTCATGCAGCGCCTGGGTATCGGTGTCGCCGCCGGTCTTCTGGCGACGGCTCTCATCTATCTGCTGCTACGGTACGAGATCGCACCGGAGGAGGGGCCGCAGGCTGCCCGGTTCCTATTATTGAGTGCTGCAATCGGCTCGTTCGCGGTCGCCGAGGTGTTCGCTGCCGAAGCCGGTATCGCCGCCGCGGCGACCGCGGGCATTGCCGTGGGCAATCTGGATCTCTCCTACCGCGAGACGATGGAGCAGTTCGGTCGGGATGCGACGCTGATAGCCCTCGGGTTCGTGTTCATCTCGCTCGCGGCGCTCATCGATCTCCGCGCGGTCGTGGGCCTCGGCGTCGGCGGTCTGTTGCTGGTCGTCGCTATCATGGTGGTCATTCGGCCTGCCGTGGCGCTGGTCTCGACCATCGGTGTGGAGAAGTTTACGCTGCGCGAACGGCTGTTCTTGGCCGCCATGGGTCCACGCGGGATCATCCCCGCGAGCGTGGCGACGTTGTTCGCCATCGAACTGGAACTGGCCGGAAACGATACGGCAGCACAGACCCTGCTCGGCACGGTGTTCGTCGTCATCCTGGCGACCGACGTGATCGAGGCTGGATTCGCACGACAGATCGGCGACCGACTCGGAGTGACACCTATGCGAACGATAATCGTCGGTGGGGGCCGCGTCGGGCGGGCCCTCGCCAGTAGACTGGAGAACAGTGGAGAGTTCGTCGTCATCGTCGAGGGTGACGAAGAACGGAAGATCAAAGCGGAGGAACTGGGATTCACCGTGGTCCTGGGCGATGGAACCGAAGGCGACGTGCTTCGGGACGCGGGCATCGAGGACGCGAAGGTCGTCGTCGCGGCGACCGGCGAGGACGACGTGAACCTCCTCGTCGCGCAGATCGCGAAGACGAAGTTCGGTATCGACGACCTGTACGCGAAGGTCAACGACCCCGAGAACGACGACGCCTTCGAGTCGCTTTCGGTCACGGCCGTCAACGCACCGGACGCGACCGCGTTCGCCATCGAGAACGAGATCGAACGATCGGAACTCGCCCACTGGATGTACGACCCGGGCGACGGCCACGACGTCCAGGAGGTGACGGTGACCTCCAACGCGGTGGTGGGGACGTCGATACGCGACCTCAACGAGGCGATCCCTGGGGGGTGTCTGATCGCCGAGGTCGGCGAGGGGCCCGACGCTCATGTCCCCGACCCGGGCGAGGTGCTCGAGTACGGCGACAAGGTGACGTTCCTGGGTGACGCCGTCGCCGTCGAGCGAGCTGTTAAGCGGTTTCACCCCCACGAGTGACCGACTGGCTGGTGCGCCGCGGTCCCCTGGAGCTCTCGTCGGTCGTTACTGGTGTCAGTAACCGAGAGCCAGGACCCGGTTGGCGACGAGTGCGACGAACGTGACCGCCAGCAGCGCGGCGAGAAACCCGAACGATGCCGTCCAGCCGAAGCCGTCGGCGAGCGAACCGACTGCGACGGATCCCAGCGATGCGACGACCATGTAGATCGTTCGAACTAGTCCGAAGCCAGCGTTTCGCTCTTCGGCGGTGAACTCCCGGAGGAATCTGGGCATGAGGGCGGCCCCGAAACTCATGCCCACGCCGACTAGAGAGACGCCGACGACGACGGAGAGAGGCCCAGATACTTCGATCAGCGTGGCGAATCCTGCCACGCCGGCGAGCATGCACCCGGCCAGTGCCGGGTCCCGGCCGAAGCGGTCCGAGGCCGCGCCGACGCCGATCTGCGCGACGCCCTGGGCGACGAAGTACAGCGAGAAGAGGCCGCCAGCGACCGTCGTGGAATACTGGTGGTGGGCGATGAGGAACGTCGGGAGAAAGGACGCCGCACCCTGCCACGCGAACTCGCCGACGATGGCCACGGCGAGCGTGAAAACGATCGGGGGTCGGGAGAGCAACTTGCGGAGCACGTCGAGACGGATGCTCTTCCGGAGGGGTCGGTCTGGCCGTCGTGGGGCAGTCGATCGAATCTTCCAGGCGAAGACCACGGTCGCAGGGAGGCCGACCAGAGCGACGACGGCAATGGCGATGCGCCACCCGAAGTGGACCGCGATCCAGGCCACACTGACTGGGGCGAGGAGACCGGCGATGGTGGCACCCGTGTTGTGAACGCCGATGGCCGTTCCCACGTTGTCGTACGTTCGCGAGAGCAGGGTCGTGGCGACGCTGTAGTGGAGGCCGGCGACGGCGCCCAGTACCACCGTCGAAAGGAAAAACACCGCGAAGATGGGGGTGGTGGAGACGATCACCGCGGCGATCGTCGTGCCTCCCACGGCGACGAGGATGATCCACCGCTCTCCGTACCGATCGGCGAGGACCCCGCTGGGATACTGTGCGAGACCATAGGCCAACCACATCCCGGATAGTGCCAGTCCCACGAGCCCGTTCGAGACCTCGAAGGTCCTCACGACGTCGGGAATGACTGGACTGATCGCCAGGCGACCCACCATCGTGACGAAGAAGGCGACCGTGACCAGCGAGAGGACCGTCTCCTGATATCGCCATCGAGTCGTCACCGTTGGTTCTCACCTCCGAAGTGGTCCAGGCACGTACTTATCGGGTCCGGTTGCCTCGGAGAGTACGCCCGTTCTCAATCAGCGGCGCGTGGAGAAATCGGTCGTACCTGCCCGTTATTGGTACGTAACTTTATCCATCTGGGTCGTATTCTGGTATCTATGTCTGAATATTCTGCAATGTTCGGTCGTGGTGGGCTCAATGCCCAACTCGACGTCGGCTCATTGCTGGACGACATCGGACTCGACGCCGAAGAGATCGCGTGGCGAAAGGATTTCATCAACTTTGGTCAGGATGACGTCGAACGGCTCACCCGGTACCAGGGGCTCTTCGAAGAACACGGCGAGGACGTCGCCGATATGTTCTACGAGAACCTCACCCAGTACACGGAAACGACAGAGGTCATATCGCGGTCTCCGAAGGGTGTCGACCAGCTGAAACAGACCCAGGAGGCATACCTCGTCACGCTCGCCGAGGGCGAATACGGCGCGGACTACTTCCGGAATCGCGCCCGGGTCGGGAAGCTCCACGACATGCTCGAAATGCCGATGAAACAGTACATCGGCCAGTACGGGGTCTACTACGACCTGCTCGTCCCGCTAATCACCGAGCGCGTCCAGGAGCAAGTATCAGACGCCATCGCGGCGGCGGACCAGGACGCGGCCGCGGATGGCGGCGTTACCGTCGAACCCGAAGGACAGAACGCTGGTGGACCCCAGATCGACATCGAGCAGGCGGCCCACGATGCCATCGCCGAGGGATTCGAGGAGTTCCATTCCATCCTGAAGATCATCAATCTGGACATGCAGGTGGTCGCCGACACGTACATCCACTCGTACACCCAGGAGATCGAGGAGACGCTCGAACAGCAACAGCGGATCGCCTCCCAACTCAAGACCTCGGTGAGCGAGCTCTCGGCGGCCTCCGAGAACGTCGCGGGGAGTTCTTCGGAGATCAGCGACCTGGCTCGCGAACAGCACGAGAGCATGGACCAGGTGGCAAACGAGGTGTCGAACCTCTCGGCGACGATCGAGGAGGTGGCCTCGTCGGCCAACGAGGTCGAACGGCAGAGCAACCAGACCCGCGACCTCGCCGAAGACGGGATGACGGCCGCAGAGGAAGCGGCAACGGAGATGGACGAACTCGACGGTGCCCGCGTGGTCATCGAGAACCGGGTCGACGAACTCGAGTCCCAGGTCGAGGAGATCAACGACGTCATCGACGTCATCAACGACATCGCGGACCAGACCAATCTGTTGGCCCTCAACGCGAACATCGAGGCTGCTCGCGCGGGCGAGTCCGGCAAGGGGTTCGCGGTCGTTGCCGACGAGATCAAGTCCCTCGCCGAGGACACACAGGATCACGCCGACGACATCGAGGCGATGATCGAAGAGGTCCGGAACGCCGCGTCCGAGACGATCAACACGCTGGGTCGCATCGAGGACGGCATCGAAGAGAGCTCCGAAGACGTGCAGAAGACCGAGGAGTTACTCCAGGGCATCGTGGGTGAGGTCGACGAGACCGTCGCCGGTGTGGCCCAGATATCGGATGCGACCGACGAACAGGCCGCCAGCGCCGAAGAGATCGCAGCGATGGTCGACGAGGCGAGAGATCAATCGCGGGAGGTCGCCGACGAGATCGAAGACGTCGCGGCGAGCACCGAGGAACAGGCCGCCAGCATCGGTCAGATCGAGGAATCCGCCGAACGGCTACAGTAAGCGCACGGTAATTTTCTATCGGATCGAGACGTCTGCACGGCTCCGCGCCGTGATCTGGGAGTCGTTCTGGATGGGTCGCCTCAGGCGGTCACCGTCGACTCGCAGGTCGCGCAGACGGCGTGGCGGCGATACATCGTGGTGCGATCGAGTGTGCTGCCACACTCCTGGCAGGTGTCGTATGGTTCGACGTACATGCGTTCTCCTTCGTCGGCGTTCTTCCGGGAACACCGATCGAGTGAGGGTTGGTGGCACAATCTTTTAGGCTTACCGAAAAGTGGCCCGTCTCGCCGGGAATCGAGGGTGTGTCCGTTGCCGTTCTCGCGGCCTGCGGTGGTGGCCGGCGTTGCTGGAGGAGGCCTCTCCGTCGGGGGTAACTCCGTCTGCGTGCGCTGCCCCGACGGCAAAGGAGTATTTTTATTCGATGGCTCGACGTACTGTGAAATGTACCATGGACGCAAGCGACCTCGAAGCGATGCTCGCAGAGTACGGTGAACTGATGGTCACGGTGAGCGAGTTCGACCAGCCACTCGAACTGCACCTCCACGACACTGAGATCGACGAGGAATTCGTCCGACTGGAACTGACCGACGGCGTCCTGAAATTCGACGTCGACGAGGTCACGGGCGCGTGGCAGCACACCCATTCGCTCGCGGACCTCGGCCTCGAGTGATCCACACCCCGTAAACGAGCGGAGCGATTAAGTGGTCTCGGAACGAATCGACGAATGGAGTTACTGTAAATGGCAACCGGTACGGTCGCATTCTTCAACGAGCGGAAGGGGTACGGATTCATCGAGACAGAAGACGCTGACGACGACGTGTTCTTCCACATGGAAGACGTCGGTGGTCCGGACCTCGAAGAGGGACAGGAAGTCGAATTCGAAATCGAAGAAGCAGATAAGGGCCCGCGAGCGACGAACCTCACGCGCCTGTAAACTGCCCCGTTCCGCTCGTTAGCGGCACGGCATTTTTTCGGAACGACGACCAGACGGACACGACAAGGGCTATCCCCACCGAGCCACTGTCTCCGGTCGATGCGTACCCTCTCCTCGCTGCCAGACCGCCCCGTCACGCAAGCGGAGGTGACCGCGCTCAACGATTCCGAGCGACTCGCGATGGCCGTTCCGGTGACCCAGGAGGACGCCGTGCGGACGGACGACCGCGAGCAGGTCACCATCACCGACCAACTCATCCTGGCGACCGACACGTGGGTGGCCGGACTCGTCTACGAAGACCGGTGGATCGAGGTGGAACGCGTCGATATCGAGGGTCCCGGGTCGGAGCGGTTTGCCGCGCTCCAGACCTGTGAGGACGCGATCGAGGCGCATACCGAGGCGTAAGCGAGAGACCGGTTCGTCGGACGGATCCGGGCCGACGGGCCTGCAAAAGGCTAAAGAGCGAAACCGACTTTCAGTAACACAACAATGACACAGAACGAGTTCCCGGAAACGGAGGTGATACCGTGGGAGTCGAAGTAGCCGAACCGTCGGTCTCGGACGCCGAACTGGACGCGATGGCCACGTTCGTCTTCGATTACCTCGACGCGAGCGTCGAGAACGAGGAGAACGGCGGCCGGATGCGGTGGTACCCCTGGCACTCGGCCGAATACCGGTTCAACCACATCATGAACGTGGTCGAACTGGCCGCCGAGATCGCCGAACGCGAGGGGGCGGACGTCGAAGTCGTCACCGTCGCGGCGCTCTTCCACGACATCGCCAAACTCGAGGCCGAACAGGACGCCCACGCCGAGGAGGGCGCGCGGATCGCGCGCAAGTACCTCGAGACCCACGGCGACTACCCCCCGTCGTTCATCGACCGCGTGAGTCGGTCGATCGAACAGCACTCCCATCAGGGCGAACTGAGCGAGTTGCCCCTCGAGGCACAGTGTCTCGTGGAGGCGGACATGCTCGATAAGATCGGGGCGAACGGGACGGCGTTGATGCTCCTTCGAATGGGGTACGAAGCGCGCACGCACATGGACGCGGGGGAGATGGTTCAGCGTGTCCTAACACGGGGGCGAGAGGCAAAGCGTCGAATCGAGAGCGACGCCGCCGAAAGCATCGCCCACCAGCGTCTCAAACGCGTGAAGTGGTTCCAGGAGTGGCTCGAAGGCGAGATCGCGGAGTTGGACGTCGACGACGAGCGACCCTAAACCAGTCCGAGCGTCCCCGCCGCATCGAGGGTGAATACGCCGGCGAACCACACCAGCACCAACGCGCTCACGTAGGCGATACCCGTCCCGAGTTCGTCGACCCGCTCGCCGGCCGCCCGGAGCGCTGCCGGAAAACTCGTTATCCACAGGAAGATCCCGAGGAAGAACCCGCCGATGGTCAAGAGGCCACTCCCCGCGGACAGCGAGATTCCGAAGGCCTCGATCCGTCCGGGGTTCAACAGTCCGATGCCGGCGGTCAGCCACCAGGTGATCTGGTACGGATTCGTGAGTGCGAGCGCGAAGGCCTTCCCGAACCCGGCCGCGTCGCTCCCTTCGCTGTCGGAGAACGACCCAGCATTCTTGACTGCACCGTAGGCGAAATAGAGCATCAAGAGGCCACCGATACCGACCATGACGCCCCTGAGGGTGGGTGCTTGTTCGACGAAGGTCACCAGACCGGCCAGAGCAAAGACGAAGAAGAGCCCATCGGCCGACATCGCACCGAGTCCGGCAGCGAACCCGGCACGCCAGCTGCGGTTGACGCTCTCTTCGGCGATGACTGCATTCATCGGCCCCGGGGGCGCTGCGAGTGAGAGCCCCAGCAGAAGTCCGGCGACGACGGATACCAGGGCGGTGAGCATCTGCGTATCAATAGCAGGTCAGCGCGAGAAAAGTGCGTCGTTGTTCACAATCCTCAGATACCCTTCCGCATGAGGTGACTCCGGAGGACGTCCGACTCCTTGTTCCCGGCGGCGGTGTTGACGAGGACGACGGTGTCGCCCTCGTCGAATGCCCCGCGCTCGGCGAGTTCCAGTGCCCCGCTCACGCTGGCCGCTGCCGACGGCGACAGTTCCAGGCCGACGGATTGAGCGATCTCGATCCCGGCATCGAGGATGGCCTCGTCGTCGGTCGACACGGCACCGCCGTCGGTCTCACGGATGGCTTCGAGAAGCCACTCGCCCGCACGCGGGTCGGGGATCTCGATCCCACCACAGATCGTGTCCGGCTGTTGCCACGGCTCGGGGATCGATCTGTTCTCCTCGATGGCCCGGACGATGGGTGCACAGCCCTCCGCCTGGGCCGCGTACAGTGCTGGGACGTCGTCGGTGAGACCCAGATCGTGGAGCTCCGAGGCTCCTTTGTACGCGCCGACGAGGGCGGCACCCTCACCGGTCGGGTAGACGACCGCGTCGGGCACGGTCCAGCCGAGTTGTTCGACGATCTCGTAGAGCAGCGTCTTCTTCCCTTCGTGTCGATAGGGGGTCTGGAACGGACGGGCTGGGTACCACTCCTCGTTCCGGCCGTATTCGTCCTCGAAATTCGCGATTGCGTCACCGATGCGCCCCTCGACCACCGACATCTCTCCGCCGTGCACGTTGATCATCGCCTTGTTCGTGAAGCCGGTCCGTGAGGGCACGAAGACCTCCGAGTCGAGGCCGGCGACGCTCGCGTACGCGCTCGCGGACTGACCACTGTTCCCGGTCGTCGCGAGTGCGATCGTCTCGGCTCCGTGTTGGCTTGCGGCCGTGACCGCGACTGACAACCCCCGGTCGGCGACAGTACCGGTCGGGTTGCGACCCTCGTCTTTGATCAGCACGTGACCGACACCCATCGTCTCCGCAAGCGAGGGGGCCGCGACGAGCTGGGTTGCCCCCTCTCCGGCCGTCACAGCGGCGTCGCCGTCGAATGGCAACAGTTCCTCGTATCGCCACATCGACTCGAATCGGCGGTCGCCGAACGTCTCGCGGGCGAGATTCAGCCTCTCGTAGTCGTACGTGGGGTCGAGGGCGCCGCCGCACTCGGGACAGCGATGCGCCCCTGTCTCGGCGTCGACGCTCGCACCGCAGTCCCTGCAGGTGAGTCCGACGAACGCCTCGGTCGTGTTCATGCCCGGGCAGACGACCGGTGGATGAAAAACCGTGTCGATGTGTGCGGTAGTCTCCCACGTGACCCAACAATTTTTGCCGGATGTCGCCGTCGGTCGACATGTACTCATGCCACGACGAACCGTCATCATGGGCGCGGCTGGTCGGGACTTCCACGACTTCGTCTCAACGTTCCGCGGTGAGAGCGGATACGAGGTCGTCGCGTTCACCCAGAGTTTCGCACAGAACATCGGCGAACTCGAGGAGATGCCCGAACGAACCTTCCCCGCGTCCATCGCGGGTGAGGGCTATCCGGACGGTATCCCCATCCTCCCGGAGGCCGAACTCGAGACGATCATCCAGGAACGCGACGTCGACGAGGTCGTCCTCTCGTACTCCGACCTCTCACACGAGTACGTGATGCATCAGGCATCGCGGGCGCTCTCGTCCGGGGCCGACTTCCGGCTCATCGGGACGGAGATGATGCTCGAGTCGGAGACCCCGGTGGTCGCCGTGGACGCGGTTCGAACCGGGTGTGGGAAATCACAAGCCTCGCGGAAACTGGCCGGCGCCATCGGCGATCGCGGTGTCGACGTCGTGGTCGTCCGCGAACCGATGCCCTACGGCGACCTGGAAGCACAGCGAGTCCAGCGTTTCGAGTCAGTCGAGGACCTCGCGGCCGCGGGCGTGACCATCGAAGAACGCGAAGAGTACGAACACCACATCGAACAGGGACACGTCGTCTACGCTGGCGTGGATTACGAGGCCATCCTGGCCGAGGTCGAAGACGAGGCGGACGTCATCCTCTGGGACGGGGGGAACAACGAACTGCCCTTCTTCGACCCCGACGTCCACTTCGTCCTCGCTGACCCACACCGCCCCGGGCACGAACTGACCTACCATCCGGGGGAGACGAACCTCAGGATCGCCGACTACGTCGTCATCAACAAGGAGAACACGGCCGAGGGGGACGACATCCAGACCGTCGTGGACAACGTCGCCGAGGCGAACCCCGAGTCCGAGATCATTCACGCGGATTCGGTTGTGACGGTCGACGATCCGGACGCCATCGAGGGGAAACGCGTCCTCGCCGTCGAAGACGGCCCCACGTTGACCCACGGTGGGACCGCGACCGGTGCGGCCAGCATCGCTGCCGAGAAGTACGGGGCGGCAGAAGTGGTCGACCCGCGTGACGGGGCCGTCGGCTCCATCGCGGAGGTCTTCGCGGACTATCCCCATCTGGGGAACGTCATCCCCGCGATGGGGTACAGCGACGCCCAGATCGCCGAACTCGAGGCGTCGATCAACAACGTGGACTGCGACGTCGTGCTCGCCGGCACTCCCATCGACCTGACGAAGGTCGTCGACGTCGAGAAACCGGTCGTCCGGGTCCGGTACGACATCGAGGAACGCGGCTCCCCGACCTTCGAGGACGTCCTCGACGAACACGCCGACGTCCTCGGCCTCTAAACGGTGAGCAGGCTGTAGAGGATGGCCTTCTGGACGTGTTGTCGGTTCTCGGCCTGATCGTAGACGATGGAGTTCGGACCGTCCATCACCGCTGTGGCGACCTCTTCGCCACGGTGGGCCGGCAGGCAGTGCATGAACTTCGCGTCGTCGCCGTGGGCCATCAACTCGGGCGTGACCTGGTATCCGTCGAAGGCCGCCTTCTTCTCCGCGGATTCGCCCATGCTGACGAAGACGTCCGTGTAGACGGCCCTCGCCCCGTCGACCGCCTCGGCCGGGTCGTTGGTGATCGTCACGTCCGCGCCGGCGACGCGGTCGGTGATGGTCGTGTCGGGTTCGTAGCCCTCGGGTGTCGCGATGCGACACGGAATGTCCAGCGTCGCACAGATCTGCATCAGCGAGTGGGCGACGTTGTTGCCGTCGCCGACGAAGGCAAGGGGGCCGTCCTCGATGCCGTATTCCCGCATCGTGAACACGTCGGAGAGCGCCTGACAGGGGTGAAGGAGGTCCGTGAGGCCGTTGATCACTGGGACGTCGGCGTGCTCGGCCAACTCGATCATGGTCTCGTGTTCGAAGAGCCGTGCCATGATGACGTCCGTGTACCGCGAGAGGACCTTCGCGGTGTCCGCGAGCGACTCGCCCCGGGATAGCTGGGATTGCTCCTCGGAGAAGTAGATAGCGTGGCCGCCGAGATGGGTCATCCCCGCCTCGAAGGAGACGCGCGTCCGCGTCGACGGTTTCGCGAAGAACATCAACAGTGTCCGGTTGGAGAGCGCGTCGTGGTATGCCGGCTGATCAGCCTTCATCTCCTCTGTCAGTGCATAGATGTCCAGAATCTCCTGTTCGGTGAGGTCGTGGATGTCGATTACGTCCTGCATCTTATGGTAGTACCTGTGTGCCGGCCTCGCCGGCGAGTGCTTCGTCCACCCTCTCGGCGGACGTGATTATCGCTTTTTCCCCCTGTGATTCCGCGAACTCGATTGCGGCCTCGACCTTCGGTCGCATACTTCCTTCGGCGAACTGGCCGTCGGCGAGCAATTCGCGCAGCTCAGCGACGGTGGCCTCGCGGATCGGCTCCTGGTCGGGGGTACCGAAGTCGGTGTAGGCCGCCTCGACGTCCGTCAGGATCAGGAAGGTCGTCGCACCGATGTCCTCGGCGACGAGGGCCGTCGTTCGATCCTTGTCGATGACGGCCTCGACGCCGTGGAGGACGCCGTTCTCGCGCACGACCGGAATGCCGCCGCCCCCGGCACAGATGACTGTCTGCCCGTCCTCGAGGAGCGTCTCGATGCGATCGGCTTCGACCACCTCGACGGGATCGGGTGACGGGACGACCCGACGGTACATCGTTCGGCCGTCTGCCTTCGTCACCTGTCGGGTCTGGAACGCCTTCGAGAGCGCTTCGGCCTCAGAGTAGTGGGGTCCGACGGGTTTGGTCGGACGCTCGAAGGCCTCGTCGTGTTCGTCCACCCGGACCTGCGTGACCACGGTCGCAACCGTCTCCTCGAGGACGTTCCCGAGTTCCTGCTGGAGGATGTAGCCGAGCTGTGCCTGGGTCTCGGCCACGAGAACGTCGAGTGGAAATCGGGGGCCCGCGTCCGATTGTTCCTGTTGGAGCATCAGGTTTCCAACCTGCGGGCCATTGCCGTGTGTCAACACGAGGTCGGTCTCCTCGTCTGCGATCTGGGCGATGTTCTCGGCCGCTTCGCTGACGCGCTCTCGCATCCCCTCCATCGTCTCGTCGTCCATCGGAAGGAGGGTGTTCCCACCCAGGGCGACGATGATTCGGCCCATTGAACCTAACTGTTCACGGCCTCGGGTAAAAATCGTTGTGTCGTGTGCGGCTACTGTACGATAACCTTTATGCGTAATATTCGCGATAGTTTGACCATGGAACGATATCGCACTTCGATGGACCGGCGCGCGTATCTGAAGACCGTCGGCGCAACTGGCGCCGTCGCACTCTCTGCCACCGCAGGCTGTCTGGGTGGCGGTGACGAGACGACGTTGACGCCAGCGACGGCGCCCGGGTTTCCACCGTTCGAGATGAAAGAAGGAGGTGAACTCGTTGGCTTCGATATCGACCTTCTCGAAGCCGTCGTCGCCGAGACCGATTACGAACTCGGCGAGTGGGAGGAGTTCGAATTCGACTCGCTCATCCCGGCGTTGACGAACGATAACATCGACGTCATCGCAGCAGCGATGACCATCACCGATGACCGGGACGAGACCATCGACTTCTCGGATCCGTATTACTCGGCCGACCAGGCCATCCTCGTGGCCGACGACGCGGACTTCTCGCCCGGAAGTCTGGAGGACCTCGCCGACCGGCCCCTCGGTGCCCAGGGTGGGACGACCGGCGAGGGGGTCGTCGAGGACGAACTCATCGCGAACGACATCATCGCAGAGGGTCAGTACAACAGCTACGGGAACTACGTGCTGGCGGTCGAGGACCTCGTCAACGGCAACATCGACGCGGTGGTCCTCGATACGCCGGTTGCACAGACCTTCGCCGCGGACAGACCGGTCACTATCGCCTTCGAGTACGAGACCGGCGAGAACTACGGATTCGGCATCCGCGATGGCGAGTCGGATCTGCAGTCGGCACTCAACGACGGCCTCCAGACCGTCCGCGACGACGGTACGTACCAGGATATCACCGCGACGTGGTTCGCCGAATAATCGACGGCAATGCAAGGGATTCTCGGGGTCCTCGCACAGGCGCCGGTGGGTGACTGGGGGTTCGTCTTCCAGAACGCGGACTATCTCGCGGGCGGCCTCTGGTTGACGATTCAGTTGACGGTCGCGAGCATCCTGGTGGGCTTCCTGGCGGGCTTTCCAGCGGGCGTCATCGAGGTGTACGGCGGCCGGTACAGCGCCACGCCCGTCAAGGTAGTGGGGACCGTTCTCCGAGGGACGCCACTGCTCGTCATCCTCATCTTCGCGTACTTCGTCTTTCCCATCGGATCCGCCTTCATCGCCGCGGTCCTCGGGCTGGGCCTGCGGAGTGCAGCCTACCAGAGTCAGATCTTCAAGGGTGCGCTGAAGAGCATCGGGGAAGGACAGATGGAGGCCGCACGTGCCATCGGGATGACGAAACTCGAAGCTATCTATCACGTCATCGTCCCGCAGGCGCTTCGACGGAGCATCCCTTCCTTCCAGAACGAGTTCACCATCGTCCTGAAGGACACCTCCATCGCGTTCGCGATCGGATTCGCCGAACTCCTCACCCGAAGCTACGACCTGTTCGTCCAGCGGACGACGGCCGTACTGGAGGTCATTCTGTTCGTAAGCGCCATCTACTTCGTCGTCACGTTCACCACGAACCGCGCGCTGGACTACGTCGCAGAAATTTTCAAGATTCCAACCGGTGAGTCATAGATGACCGAACCATTACTCGAGGTCGAACATCTCAAGAAGAGTTTCGGTGACGAGGAGGTCCTGGCCGACGTCTCCTTCCAGATGCAGGAAACGGATGCCAATGTCATCATCGGACCGAGTGGCAGTGGGAAGTCGACCCTGCTGCGGTGTATCAACCGACTGACGTCGATCGACGGCGGGGACATCTATCTCGACGGTGAGTTGACGTCCGCACCCGATTACGACGTCAACAAACTTCGGCGGAACGTTGGTATGGTGTTCCAGGACATCAACCTGTTCGCCCACCTCACGGCGCTCGAGAACGTCACGCTCGGTCTCAAACGCGTCCTCGATATGGATGCCGATGCCGCCGAGGCGAAGGCGCTGGCCCAACTGGAGCAGGTCGGGCTGGGGGACAAGACCGAATCGTACCCGGCAGAGCTCTCTGGGGGGCAACAACAGCGAGTCGGCATCGCCCGGGCACTCGCGATGGACCCGAAGCTCATGCTCTTCGACGAGCCGACCAGTTCGCTCGATCCTGAACTGACCGGTGAGGTCGTCGAGGTGATGCGAGAGCTGGCCGAGGAGGGTATGACGATGCTCGTGGTCACCCACGAGATGGGATTTGCCCGGTCCACGGCGAGCAACGTCATGTTCCTCGATGGTGGCCGCTTCGTCGAGATCGGACCGCCGGACGAGTTATTCACGGATCCGAAAGAACGGCGGACGAGGGAGTTTCTGGGACGGCTCACGGAAGCCGAGGCGGAGGGCTCACTGTAACCGATGGTCTCCTCGCGGGACGTCCAGGACCCGGGCATCTCGGTCTCCACCAGCGGCTGGGCCTGGCGGGCGTTCTACGTCGTCTTCTGGGGGTGGCTGCTGGCCCGGTGGCTCAACGATTGGTTTTTCACGTCGGTGACCGGCATCGGGGACCGACAGCCGTTCGTCGAGCCGGCGCTAATCGAACCGGTCTCGGAATCGCTCGCGTTTGCGTTGACCTACCTTCCGGCTCTCGCGAAGGGTGCGTGGATGACCATCGTGTTGACCGTGGTGGCCATCGTGTTGGGCTTCGTCATCGCGGTTCCGCTCAGCGTCGCCAGGGTGTACGGTCGCTACTCGAAGTGGCTCGCGCTGACCTTCACGGAGCTCATCCGGGGGACGCCGCTTCTAGCTCAGCTATTCGTCCTGTACTACGGCCTGGGCCTATCCAGCTGGATCAGGGAACTCCCGCTCGTTGGCGTGGGCCCGATCCCCGGACAGGCGTTCTGGGTAGCGATCATCGGCTTCACGATCAACAGCGCCGCGTACCAGGCCGAGTACATCAGGTCGGCGCTACTCTCCGTCGATAGGGGACAGTTGACTGCCGCTCGTGCAATCGGATTGAACCAGCTGGAGGGGATTCGATACGTCGTGTTGCCCCAGGGGCTTAGATACGCCATCCCTGCCTGGTCCAACGAACTGATCTACCTGATCAAGTACTCCTCGTTGGCGGCGTTCATCACCGTCCCGGAGCTGTTCAAGGTCGCCCAACGCATCGCGTCCGCTAACTTCAGGTACACCGCCATCTTCACGCTGGTAGCCATCCTCTACCTGGGAATCATCATCACGGCGTCCAATCTGATGGACTACGTCAACGACCGTGTGGCGATACCCGGCCTCGGCCAGCAGCGTACACGGTGAGGAAGGTGGACCTTTTGGGATCGGTCCCGTATCGTGAGACATGAACCACTCCACCGTCGTCGTCGCTGGCGGCGGCATCGCCGGCCTCCGGACGGCCGAACGACTCGCTGCGGCCGACTTTCAGGTTACTCTGTACGAACGAGAACCGACCCTCGGGGGTCGCGTCAGGTCCGTGCGCGAGGGCCCCTATCGATTCGACCGGGGATTCCAGGTCTTGCTGACGGCGTATCCAGCAGTGCAAAACGTCCTCGACCTTGACGCACTGGACCTCCGACGATTTCCGCCCGGGGCGACACTCTGTCGGCCCAACCATCGTGTGACGGTCGCAGATCCCGTTCGGGCTCCGCGGACGTTCTTCGAGACGGCGTTCGCGAGCGATCTGACCGTCGGCGACAAAGTCAGGATCGTCTCGCTCCGCCGGGAACTCCGTGGCCGGTCCGTCGACGACATGTTCACCGGACCGGACCAGTCGATTCTCGATTACCTCCGCGATCGTGGCTTCTCGGATCGGTTCGTCCGTCGCTTTGCGGCACCGTTCTACGGTGGTATCACCCTCGACCGGTCGCTGGCCACGTCGAAGCGCATCTTCGAGTACACCTTCAAGATGCTCTCTGAGGGGTATGCTGCGGTCCCGGCGGATGGAATGGGTGCCATCACCGCGCAACTCGCCGATGCAGCACGGGAGGCGGGCGTCAGTATCGAAACCCGAACACCAGTGCAAGGAGTCGAGTCCACAGGAGATGGTGTGTCTGTGACCGTCGATGGACGGACGGTCGAGGCGGATGCGGCGGTCGTCGCCACCGACCCGCCGACGAGTGCCGAACTGACGGATATCGAGTCGATACCCACCACGGGGAAGGGGTGTGTCACCCAGTATCTCAGCCTTCCCAGTGGCAATCCCATCGAATCGCAGCGGTTCATCATGGTGAACAGTGTCGGCGAGGTCCCGAACCAGATCGCTCCGATCGGGGTCGTCGCACCGGAATACGCCCCCGACGACGAGATACTCCTGAGTGCGACCTCGCTCGGAGACCCACAGTACACCCCCGACGAACTCTTCGAGCAGACCCGATCGACCCTCGCCAGCTGGTATCCCGAGGCATCGTTCACATCCCTCTCGCTGAAGAAGACGATCCGGTGTCCGTTCGCCCAGTTCTCACAACCGCCGGGCGTGCACGAGTCGCTGCCGAACGTGACCGATCCGGATGGTTCGGTGTACCTCGCTGGTGATTACACCCACGATTCGTCGATCAACGGCGCGATCGAGAGTGCCACCACGGCAGCCCGCGCCGTCGTCCGAGACCTAGAGGAGTGATCTGAACTCGGTGAGTGGGGGAAACTCGAGTGGCTCGTCGTCGAGACTGACGATTGGCCGACACTCCCCGAGGTCAGTGAGGAGCGGCGACAGACTCTCCCCAGCGTCGAGATCGTTGACGAGCGTTCCTCTGGCGAGTCGGGTGTACGCCGGCAGGACGAAGACGTCGTTTCCGGCCTGCTGGTTCGAGCAATCGAGTGCACAGGGATACCGACGCCCCTCGATCCGGATCGCCGGATGTTCGTGGCCGACGACGAATCTATCCGCGGTCTCGATCGGCTCGCGATGGCCGTGGACGACGACCGTCCCGTCGGCCAATCGGTGCGCGGACTGGATTGGTGCCTCCACGAGGGTCGACAACATCGTGTCGTGATTCCCCTCGAGGACCACCAGGTCGGCAGGAGATCGGTCGACGACTCGACGGATGTCGCCGAGTGTCTCGGAGACTCCCGTTGGCACCCGATCGAACGAGTGCAGGAGGTCGCCGGCCAGCACCACCGTCGCCGGTTCGACGTCCTGGAGGGTCGTTTCGAGCCGGCCGAGGATGTCATCGTGTTCCCCGACCGGGAGTTCGACGGCGGAGCTCCGGTCCTGGCCCAGGTGGAGGTCCGCGACGATCAGCGCGTCCGCTGCCGTCACGTACGCAGCTCGGTCGACGATCCGGACGCCGCCAGTTGACACGGTCGAGGCCAGGCGGTCGAGGTCAAAAGCGGTGTCGGACGACCGATGGGGTTTTTGCCCGTCCCGGGCCTTCCCGAAGATATGACCGAGGTCCTGGAGGATAAACGGACCGCCACACGATTTCGCATCCTGGTCGAGATAGCCGACCGGCAACCGGCCGTCAGTCAGGGCGAGATCGCCGACGCCGTGGGCGTCACGAGCCAGGCCGTCTCGGAGTACATCCGCGACCTCGTCGACGAAGAGTTCGTCGAGAAGGAGGGACGGTCTCGCTATCGGGTGACCAACGAGGGGGTCGACTGGCTGCTACGCACGGCGAGCGACGTTCGTCGGTTCGCCGATCGCGTAACGGACGACGTTCTGGGCGGTGTTTACGAGGATGCAGCCGTCGCGACTGCCGATATCGATGCTGGCGATGTCGTCAGCCTCTCGATGAACGAGGGGCTCTTACACGCGTCACCCGGCGACGCCGGACCGGCGACCGGGGTAGCGACCACCGACGCCGTGGCAGGTGAGGACGTCGGCGTCAGCGGCTTCGAGGGCATCATCGACTTCAGCCCCGGGTCGGTAACTCTCTACCAAGTCCCACCGGCCCGATCCGGTGGGAGCGCCGCGGTAGAGACGGACGCGATCACTGCGGCGTGCGAGGACGCGTCACTCGTGCTCGCCGAAGGAGTGGAAGCAGTGGTTGCGCTTCGAAAGGCGGAGATCGAGCCTCAGTCGACCTTTGCCGCCGGCGCGGTGGCTGCAGCAGCCGCTCAGCGAGGCGTGGCGGTCGTCGTGGTCGTTACTGCGGACGACGTCGGGCGAGTGACTGACCCCCTCAGAGATGCCGGGACTTCGTACGAGGTCTCGGACTGGCCGTAGAATAGCCGTCGGGAGAGATTCGGCCGTACTGCTCAACCGATGTACCGGAGGTCGTCTTCGGTACCGGGGCTCGGCCCTTCTTCCATCTCCTTGAGCCGTCCCAGCACCTCCTCCATCTCCTCTGCCCGGTCGTCGAGGGCGTCGTAATCGATTTCGAAGTCGAGGAACTCCTGGAGGACCTCGAGGACGGCACGAGCGCTCATCGGGTCCACGACGTAGCCACTCGTCTCCCCCATCAGACAGGCCGCCTCGAACTCACGACGACCGCCCATGCCCAGGAGGAGCCCACTCGTTCCGACGATGCCACCCGCGGGCTCTTCGGCACGGAATTCGACGCCGGCGTCCTCCAACTCGGCCTTTTGGTCCTCGTCGGAGACTGCCCCGATAACCGCGTACTCCTCGATGAGTTCTCCCGTGGGGACACCGCCGAGCGCAAACACCTCCGCCGCGCCGAAGAATTCGGCGACGTCCAGGAAGACGTCGGTGAGCCTGTAGTGTCCGGGAACGTCGTTCGCCTGGTGGTTTCCGGTCAGGACGAGCATATCCCGTCCCGCCGTCTCGATAGCATAGAACTCCGCATTGGCCAGGGTGCCGACCCCATCGTTGTCGATACCCACCTGTGGGGGGAAGTGCTCGGAGTATATTCGTCGCACGAGAACGCTTTCCATCTCTTCGACGAGGTGTTCGGCGACCAGTTTGCCGACGTGGCCGACGCCCGGCAATCCCTCGACGAAGACGGGGTCGTCGAGTTCTACCTCGGCGACCTGCTCGACCTCGATTTCGTCCATACGGCTACTCCCGAACGCGGCGCTTAAGAGCACGTCGGTACTCGCCGTACGGATCGGCTGGATCGAACGGGGCTGGGGCGCTGTTGACGGCCGCGGCGCCACAATCGGGACACTGCGAGGAGAGCGTGTACACCGGGCGTTCGTGTTCGGTCTCCCACGACGAACAGACCCGGATGTCCGACTTCATTCGTTCTCGGTCTGGCGCTCGCGATGGAAGGCACCATCGCCGCCGGCGTCGTCGATGGACGTGATGGCGCGCTCCGCTGCCGCCTCGAGTTCGTCTTCTGCGGTCTTGTAGTTCGGTGCCTGGACGCGGATTCGGTACTCGGGCGATCCGACGTACGTGACCTTGAGATCGATCTCATCCGGTATCTCCCCGTCTCCCTCGGCGGCTTCGAGTGCCCGGCGAATGTCGTCGACGCCGTCGGGGTTCGGCGATTCGAGGTGGACGTATCCCGTCACCGTGACGTAGGGGACGGAGACGTTCTCGCGGGCGGTCTCCACGATTCGTTCCCGTTCTTCGTCGTTGAGATCGACCGATTCGAGCACCTCGTGACCGTGGATGGCAGCCTGTTCGAATCCATCGTAGAGGCTGCCGAACTCGGCGAGGAGGGCGTTCGCCACCCGTCTGAACGTCTCGTCGTCCATGTCCTCGCCGAAGGCCAGCGAGAGCCACTTGTCCGCCTTCTGTTCGTTTTTCCACTCCTGGATCTTATCGGAGCGCTGGTGGTCGTTGACGTCCTTGATGGAGAGATCGATCTGCTGGGAGGACTCGTCGACGTCGAGGACCTTCGCCACGACGGTCTGCCCTTCGTTAACGTGGTCGCGGACGTTCTTGATCCACCCGGAAGCGACTTCGCTGACGTGGGACAGCCCGCGTTTTCCCTCGTACTCTTCGAGGTCGATGAAGACCCCGAAGTCCTCGATCTCGTCGACCTTTCCGACGACCAATTCGCCCTCTTCGGGCCATCCCTCGTATTTCATCGCGCTTCGACGACCTCGGTGACTTCGGCGTCGATATCGGCCAGGCCACCGGTCGGGCGGGCGAGCGTGTTGCCACAGACGGCACAGGCGACCTCGGTCGACGCCTTCTCGAAGAGCGTCTGTTCGTTCTCACAATCCGGACACTGAACGGTGATGAACCTTCCTGCCATTGTTATTCCTGGAACTCGACCTTACCGGCGCGCCATCCCTCGCGGAGATGTGCTTTGCCGCATTCGCTACATCGGTACTTGAAGTTCGTCTTCTTCGTGGGCTTATCGCCACCTGGAACCTTCGAGAACTTGCCGGCGTTCCCGATGGTCGACTTGCCGCGCCGCTCCTGGCGAGCGGCCCATTTCATCCCGGTCTGGCGACCGCGACGGACCTTCTCTATCTCTATCTCCGTGTGCGCGTCGCAATTCGGACAGTAGCTTTTGATGCGTCGTGGAATCTGCATAGCGAACCAACCTGTTAGCACTCGCTTTGGGAGGGGTGCTTAAAATCCGTTTGGTTCCGGCCCGGCATAACGCTGTCCTTCTGCGGTCTCGTCGGCCGCCGACGGCACCGACCCACGGGCCCCAGCCCCGATTTCACCTCCGCGAGGCCGTCCGAAACGTTTACTCCCATTTACGCTGAAGGACGGTGTATGAAGCGGCTCATCATCCACGGCGATCCGGACGTGCGGAAGGAAGGCGTCGTCGAGGTCGATGGCGAGGAGTACACGTTGTTCCAGGTGACCCGTAACGGCGACTGGCACGGCCCGGATCGGGTCCAACTCTGGTGTATCGCCGGGCAGCCGGAAGAGTGGGACGACTTCGACCGACGGAACTACGTCCCTCAGTTCCTGGAGGTCGAGACCGTCGACGCCGACGACGTCACGGTGAAAAAACGGGCTGGCGACCTCGCAATCTGATCGGCGAGTCCCCACTTTCGGGTGGCGACGTCTACCCGAGCAGTTCGCTGTCGTTGACGCGATATATCGTCACTGCCTCGTCCTCGTAGGCCACCGAGATTCCCTGTTCCTCGTCGTACGCCCTGACGTCGTAGCGATCCCGCTCGACCGGACCGACGTAGATGTACTCGACGTGGTAGCGGTCTAGCAGTGCCGACCGCGTCTGGGGATCTACCGTCTCGAAGATGGCGTCCACGTCTCTGACTCGGGAGCGGTAGTCGTCAGCGCCCCGGTAACCGATCTCGTGTCTCCACCCGGCAACCGTCGGAACACCCGTCATGCTCGACGGGGCGTTCACCCATTGGTAGATGTCCGTTCCAGGTGCCGAAACCATCGTGGGCTGCCCCTCCAGATCGTTTACCCACTCGATCGCTCCTGCCTCCTCTGGGTGGTCGTCCTCGATGTACTGGTGTGCATCGAGGGTCGGTGTTCCGGACTGGGCTCCGGCGGTCGACGCGACGGCGAACCCGCCGTAGATGGACGTCGACGCGAGGAGCACGACGAGCAGAACCGCACCGATGGATCCCATGGTACTGATCGTCTTTTCCTCGGCATCGTCCGACGTTTTGTCGTCATTTCCCGACGGTCGACCCCGCGGCAACCCACGGCGAACCTCGCGACCGATCCGTTCGACGCTCGCGCGTAGTGGTGGTAGATGAGCCGTCATCGCACCGGCCGCGACCGCCCACAGCGCCCAGACCTGCGAGTATATCTTGAAGACGGTGTTGAACCGTCCGGGGCCGGCTTCTTCGACCAGGAAGACGAATTCGACGAGCACGAGCAACCCCATGGCGCCGACGAGGAGGACCGCCTCGAAGTCCACCCCAGAATCGGTCCGGAGGCGGTACCACGCTCCGAGGAGCAGTGGGACGAACAGACCGACCGCGGGCGCGGTGAGGACCGCCGTGATCGCAATTGCCGCCACTCCGAGCAGGCCGACCAGTGCGACGGTATCACGAGACCATCTCCGAAGCAAGTATGGCACCGTGACGGCGAGGAACGCGCCGTGCACCACGAGCAGATCGGGGAGTCGGCTCGTGGGTTCCGAGAAGAACCCGATCGAACGCCCACTCGTGGTCCCGGAGAGGAACGAGGCCACCGAGATGGCCCCGATGAGGGCGACGGCGACCGCGAGAACTGTCGCGACGACGATTCGGGCACCTTCGGTTCGAACTGCCCGCCCGTCGGTCGCACGGTCGATCATCGTTTCCAGACGAGCGGGGAACAGACTCCAGGGTGGGCCGGGCGCGAAGAGGAGCGTCAACCAGGTAACTCCGACGAGGGCCGGGGCACTCCAGGTATTGACGACGATCAGTACCCCGACGGCGGCTGGGATGAACGCGAAGATCAGGACCGCACGGCGCACTAGCGCCTCAGGGGGTGTGCGCCAGTAAGTGTAGGCCAGACCGACACCCACCAACAGGAAGATCGGACTCATCATGTGGGCGTGGAGGTCTCCATTGAGGAAGGCGAAGAAGGGGAACTCGGTGGCGAGGTTGTACGTCGACTCGCCCCGTGGTCCGGCGTCGATGACCCGGCTCGCATGCCAGTAGTGAAACGAATCGACGCCCGTCGCGAGGCCTTTCATCTCGATATTCGCGACGGCAGCGAGTGTTTCGCCGGCACCCTCTGGGAGCGTCCAGACGAGTAGCCGGATCGGTGTCGAGAGGTTGCTGGCTATCCCGACGAAGAACGCGGCGACGACCCCACCCCGACGATAGGATCGTCCCGAGCCAGCACTTATCACCGCGCCGATACCCCAGGCCGCGGTCACGAATGCCGCGTAGTAGCCGGCGAGTGCGAGGTTGTAGGCGTATCGAGCTGCGGTGTCGGTTAGCTGGGCGAACATCGCGGCGAGCATGTGGCCGCCGTAGTAGTACTGGACTGGTTCGTTGGCGAACCACATGTCATCGGGTGGGAGACTCCCCGCGCGAAGAAGTGACGCGAGCAACCCCATGTCCAGGAACTTCTCTCCACCGCCTGGGTGGGCACCCGGATCCAGTGCCCTGATGCCCACGAAAAACAGGAAGGCGAGCGCGAATACGAGGACCGCATCACGGTACCGGTTCCAGCGCATCGCAACGCCCCACCGGACGGCGAGCGCCGACACGACCGCCAGCACAAGGACGGCCGCAACGGCGGTTCCCGTTCCGAAGGTCACCTGGCCGAGTCGGTAGCCGACGACGGTGAGCACCACGAAGGCGAACGGGATCGCCAGTCCCGCCCCGCGATCCGGGAGCGTCGCAAACACCAGGCTACTCGCCGGGAGCGCGAGGGCTCCGAGACCAACGAAGAGGCCGAGCCAGATGACGACGAGTCCGTATTCCACACCCGGGTCTACCCCGCCGTACCGATATACTCCTTGTGGAGTTTTGCGACGCGATTCGAATGGCTTTACCCGATGGACCCCCCGAGTCGTATCCAATGAGGTCGAGTGTGGGCGTCGTGATCCCGGCCTACCGACCGGACCTCCACGCCCTCGAGCGGTACCTCGACACTCTCCAGACCGTCGTCGATCCCGAGGTGATCAGGGTGGAACTCGACGATCCGACGCCCGACACGGTGAGGGCCCTCTCGGACGGGCCGGCCGAGGTGCACACCGTCGAAACGCGTCGAGGGAAGGGGGCCGCGATAACGGCGGGATTCGAACGTCTCGACACCGACGTGCTCGCGTTCGCCGACGCAGACGGGAGTACCCCAGCCGAGTCTATCGACGACGTCATCGACCCGGTTCGAACCGGGGCAGCGGCCCTCGCGGTCGGATCCCGTCGGCACCCAGACGCGGACGTTCAATCCCATCAGTCGTTTTTCCGCCGCCGACTCGGGGACGCCTTCGCCTGGCTCGCCCGACGGTCACTGGACGTCTCCCTGTACGACTATCAGTGCGGTGCGAAGGCACTGTCTGCCGAGACCTGGCGATCGATCCGTACCCACCTCTACGAACCCGGCTTCGCCTGGGACCTGGAGGTCGTCTCGATGACACACGCAACCGGCAACCGAATCCAGGAGGTGCCAGTCACCTGGGTAGACCATCCGGAGAGTACGGTCTCCACGGGATCGGCTGTCGTGGAGATGCTCGGTGGCCTGCTCGCTGCCCGCCACCGTGCCAGATTGATCGCCGAAGATCCGTTCTACGAGGTTATCGATTCGTACCGCGACCGAACCGCTCCACTCGTCTCCCGAACCGACGAGAAATGACGGGTTCGGACTCGTGGGTGTCGGTCATCCAGCGCCGTCTTCGCCCGCTGGCCAGAATCGATCGTATCGGTCAATTCGTGTCCGTCGGTGTCGCCGGAGCGTCCCTGGAGACGGTCATCGTCTTCATCCTTACCGGCCTCTGGACCGTCGCCCCCCTTCCGGCGAAAGCCGTCGGCGCGGAGGCGTCGATTTCTCTCATGTTCCTCCTCAACGACCGCTGGACCTTCGCCGAAGTGGGCAAATCCGGCCTGTCCGCGGTCGTCCGACGGTACCTGAAGTCCCACGCCGTCCGACTCGGTGGGCTGACCGTCGCGTTCACGACCCTCTACGTCCTCACCGCGTGGACCGACGTTCGACTCGTGCTGGCAGGCGCGGACTTCTGGCCTACCGTCGCCAACGTCATCGGCATCGGGGTCGGGATGACGATCAACTATCTGGCCGAGAGCATCGTCACCTGGCGGGTCCTCTCGAACTAGTTCTTCGTCTCGATTCCGCCGTCAGGCGAGGGTGAGAAATCGGAACGTGACGTAGGAGAGAAGGGTTGCGACGGATGGGCCGATGATCCAGAACGCGACGAATCGGGCGACCGTCGATGGGTCGAATAGCTGTTTCACGTCCTCGATGGAATCCGGATCCTCCTCGCCGATTCGGGGCACCTCGTCTTCGGGCTCTGTGGTGAGCGACCCCATCGTCACTTTCGTCTCCGATTCCCCTCGCACGAGTTCGGCGACGGTCGCCGGGCGGGTAGCCCGTCCCCATCCCAGACCCACGATGGTCATAACCGTCGACAGCGCGAGACTGATCGGGATCCCCAGCCACGACGCGACGGTCGTGATCGTGGCACCGACGACCATCACGACCATCGCGGCCAGCAGTGGCAGGTCCGTCAGGTCGTTCCCGACCGATTCCATCGTTCGCCGGGCGATCGTGAACGCACCGAGACCGATGGCGAGCGAGCCGAGGACTATCCCCCGTTCCGTAGCGACGATGCCGCCTCCGACGAGCGGAGCGACCGCGTTCGCGACGTTACTCGCACCGGCGCTAAAGGCCATGTAGCAGGCGATAACGAAGACCAGGACCGTACTTACTACCTCTCGTGCGGTCGTTTCGGGGCCCAGGGTCGGTCGGGGAAGTGTTTTCTCCGGATCGAGTGTAAGGAGCGGACCACTCGATCGCTCGATAGCGAACTCTCGTTCGAGGTAGGGATAGAGGTACCGACCGATGAACCCTCCGGCCCAGAAACCGAGGATCGGGGCGATGAGCCACCAGACCATGATCGAACCGACGACGGCGAAATCGAGTTGGTTGGTCGCCAGTCCGAGACCCGCGATCGCGCCGACGGCAGTCATCGACGTCGAGACGGGAACGCCGTAGAGATTCGCAAATAGCATCCCCAGTCCGATAAAGACGAGCACCACGATACTCGCCTCGATGGTGAACGCGGTGGTGGGCACGAGTTCGCTGCCGAGCGTTTCGATCACGTTGCGACCGACCGTCCAGCCGCCGAGAAACACGAACAGCGTCATGAGCGCCGCTGCGGTGGTCTTGTCGACGACTCGAGCGCCGACGGCTGGTCCCCAGGCGACACCAGTGGACGATCCACCGATGTTGAAGCCGACGAATATGGCAGCGAGGACGGAGAGGATACCGAACAATAAATCCATTCTATATCTTCCGTAGTGGTCCGAGGTATGGATTACGGGTAGTCCGAGGCGTCCGACTGTATGCTTCGGTCCCACTTATCATTTATCAGAGTCGCTCACGAATGGTTCCGTATGCCCACACGCGTTCTCGTTCCGATGGACGGTTCAGAGATGGCCGAGGCCGCCCTCGAGTATGCCCTCGACCTCTTTCCCGACGGCGACATTACGGTCTTCGTCGTCGTTGGAGAGCCCTCCGCGATGATGGGTGGTGCCGTCAGTCTCGCTCTCGAAGAGGACATCGAGGAAGCTGCCGAAGAATTGGCCGCTGATATTCTCGACCGCGCACGACAGATCGCGCAGTCCCACGACATCGAGATATCGACGGCGTTCTCCTGGGGGAGCCCGGCAAAAGAAATCGTCTCCCGCGCCGAAGACTTCGACACCGTGGTCATCGGCAGTCACGGCGGATCCGTGTCCGATAATTTGTTCGTCGGAAACGTTGCGAAGAAGGTCTTTCGCCGGTCCCCAGTGCCTGTTACCGTCGTTCGGTGACACTGCATTCGTTCGTTTTCTCGGCTCCTCGACGGATTGACGCTCGAGAAAATAGCGGGCGGTAGATTTGAACCGGATCCAGACGGTCGCTCACTCCGTTCGCGCTGCATCTGGCAGGGTTCAAATCTTCTCGACATATCCCTTCGCTCCGCACAACCTCGCAGCCTGACGGCTGCTCGGTGGCGAGTCGCGAAGGAATATAGCGGGAGGTAGATTTGAACTACGCCCGAGAACCTGCGCAGAGCGCAGAACCTCGGTCTACTTCAAATCTCCCTTGCATACGTTTTGCTCGCTCCGGACGTCTCGGAGCCTGACGGCTCCTCGACGGATTGACGCTCGCAAAAGATAGCGGGAGGTAGATTTGAACTACGTCAGGACGTGCTCGCTCCGCTGCGCGCGCCCTGCCTTATTCAAATCTCCCTTGCATACGTTTTGCTCGCACCGGACGTCTGGGAGCCTGACGGCTCCTCGACGGATTGACGCTCGCAAAAGATAGCGGGAGGTAGATTTGAACTACCGATCTCCGGGTTATGAGCCCGGCGGAATCTCCTGGCTATCCCATCCCGCTACCATCGCTTACCCCATATCCGCAGTTAAGAATTGTGATTCGGACGCCGGCTGTGAGATTCGACGCAGGTCCCCTATCGAACGGTACGCTCTTCGAACTCCACGTGACCACTCTCCACCAAACCCCGCGAACCAGGCTATCCGTCGCCGTGTTCGTCCGTGATGATGACTTCGCCGTCCTCGACGGTCACGTTGATGAGCGTCTTGACGTTGTAATCGGTGTCGTCGAGCTCGTTCGGCCCCGCTTTCTTGATGACGGCCACGATGTCCCGGATGTCGGCGTCGATGGAATCGAGCGCCTCGGCGATCGCGCGGAGAGTCCCGCCCGTCGAGAGGACGTCGTCGAGGACGAGCACCTTGTCTCCCGGATCCACGTCGTTGATGAACATCTCGCTCTCGGAATAGCCGGTCTCCTGGGCGAGCGCGACCTCGCCGTCGAGTCCGTACTGGCGCTTTCGGATGACGACGAGGGGGATGTCGGTCATCAACGAGACGGCGGTGGAGATGTGGATGCCCATCGCGGCGGGCGTGACGATCTTGTCGACGTCATCGATCTCGGCTTTTCTGATGATGCCGATGACGATCTCGCGGAGCAGCCCGGGCTCGAGCATCGGGACCCCGTCGCTGATCGGGTGGACGAAGTACTGATAATCGCCTTTCTGGATGATCGGCGCGTCGAGAAGGGACTGCTTCAACCTGTCCATGGAGACCGTATCCGCGGTTCTGCATAAAGTGTGGCGATTCTTCGAGTCCCTGTGCACGATACGCACCTGTCGTGAATGGACATGGCAATACGGCCCAGGCAGTGGGGATGCTAAATATCCGCCGTTCGACGTATCTGTGGCCGTGCAGTCGATCGATAGCGGAAAGCGTTTTGTCTCCCACTCGTAAGGGACCCATAGTACTTATGCGAACGACCAGTTGGTCAGGCAATCCCGGCGGGTCCACGTCTGGAGGTGGCTGATGTCCGAGAAGAGTGCTCGGATACTGGTCCCCGTCGGACCATCGCCGACGTATCGGAACACGGTCGCGTACGCGGTCCGAGAGGCACTCGATGCGGCGAAATCGTCTGACGTCCGTGGCGCGGTCCACTTCGTCTATCCCGCCCAGTGGCGACGGTTCACCGATCGTGGGCAGGCGGCGGCCGACGACGTCGAGGACCTGCTCGAACGGACCATCGTCTGGGTGACCGAGGACCTGGATTTCGATGACGAGGATCCCGACCTCGGAGACCTTCCTATCGACATCGAGACGGCCATCGCCGGCGAGGATCGATACCTGTTCGCGCCGGGCGATTACGCCTCCTCGTTGTCCGACTACGCTCGCAAACACGACCTGGACCGGTTCGTCATCGACCCGGAGTTCCAGCCAGGCGGGAACGCACCGATGCTCCAGCCACTGGAACTGGAGCTACAAAGGGAGGGCTTCGAGGTCGAAGAAGCGCCGGTCGAGCGGACCGTCCAGCGCAGTCGGCTCCCCTCTCGAACGACGCTCTCGAAGGTCTTCGTCACGTTCGCCAGCACCTACGGATTCTATCTGCTCATCGGTGGGACCCTCGGGACCTTCGACCTCGCCACGGGCTTGGTGGTCGCGACGCTCGCCACCGCACTGTTCTCGCGAATCGCGTTCGTCAGCTCTCCGTCGTTCTCGAAGACGCTCCGCCGGTCGGCTCGCGGGGCGCTCTACGTCCCGTATCTGCTCTGGGAGATAGCCAAGGCGAACATCGCCGTCGCCTACATCATCCTCCACCCGAGGATGCCGATCGACCCCGGGATGCGTCGATTTCGCGCGGCGGTCTGGGGTGATCTCCCGGTCACCACGCTCGCGAACAGCATCACCCTCACACCGGGAACGCTCACCGTCGACGTGCGGGATAGTCTCTACATCCACACGCTGACCGAGCAGGCCCGCGTGGATCTGGCGGGTGGTGCGCTCGAGCGTGCTGTCCGGTTCGTGTTCTACGGCAGGGACGCCGCGGATATCCCGACGCCGATCGACCGGGACGCCATCGACGACGAGGTCGTCTATCCGGAGGAGGATTCCTGATGTCGGTCGCCGAAGTCGGTACTCTCGAACTAGTCCTGCTCGGGGCGGGAACGATCATCGTCGTGTTCACCATCGGCCTCCTCTATCGGGTCGTCCAGGGCCCGACGATGGAGGACCGGGTCATCGCGATCAACGCCATCGGGACCTCGACAGTGGTGGTCCTGTCGCTCGTGGCGGCGGCGCTCGGCCAACCGGGCTATCTCGATATCGCGCTCGTGTACGCGCTGCTCAACTTCCTGGCGAGCATCGCCATCTCGAAGTTCATCGTCGAACGCGGAGGTGTCCTGTAGATGACACCGCTCGAGTACGCCATCGTGGCGCTCGCCGCCGGTGGCGTCTTCTTCACCCTGGTGGCTGTCGTCGGTATCATCCGTCTTCCCGACCTGTATACGCGAGCACACGCCACTTCGAAGAGCGATACCCTCGGTACCGTGCTGTCGCTCGGTGCCGTCATCCTCGCGTTCGGGGTCGACGTCGCTGCCGCGAAGACCGCACTCCTGTTGGTATTCATGTTGCTCACGAATCCGACCGCCGCGCACGCCATCACCCGTGCGGCCTACGATCAGGGAATCGAACCGTGGACGGTAGACGAGGAGGGTGGTGACTGAGATGGAACTCGCCCTCTACGCCGCGTTGCTCGCATTCGTCGTCGCGACTGCCATCGCGGCTGTCATGCTCCGAGACATTCTTAGCGCCATCATCGCGTTCGCCGGTTTCAGTTTCGGCGTCGCGATAATCTACGTCCTTCTCGCTGCGCCCGACGTCGCACTCACCGAAGCGGCTGTCGGGGCGGGCGTGACGACCGTGTTGTTCTTGCTCACCATCGTCAGGACCGTCCGGCCGGGCGGTGACCGCGTCTTCGAACACGTCCGGTGGCGCGCGGTGGCACTGGTCGGCGTCCTCACCGGTATCCTCCTGAGCACGGTTCGGTCGCTCCCGCGGGTCGGCGACCCAGAATCGATGGTCGCGACCTCGCGTATCACCCGGTACTACCTCGAGAACGCCTATCCGGAGACCGGCGTCGAGAACGCGGTTACGGCGGTCCTGGCCGCCTACCGTGGGTTCGACACGCTCGGCGAGGCGGTCGTCGTTTTGGCGGCCGGCGTCGCCGTGGTGCTCGTCCTCAGACAGGAGGCCTACGTATGAGCGCGGACCTTCCACCGCGGACGTACGTCGAGAGCACCATCATCATGACGACCGTTCGGATAATCAGCCCGTTCGTGTTCACCTTCGGGCTGTTCGTCATGCTCCACGGTGCCGAGTCGGCCGGCGGCGGGTTCCAGGGTGGCGTCATCCTGGCCTCGAGTATCATCATGATCGCTTTCGCCTTCGGCATCGAACCGACGCGAGATTGGCTCAGTGACTCCCTGATCCGGGGTGCCATGGGCGGTGGCGTCGGCCTGTTCGCGCTCATCGGCCTCGGTGCGCTCGCGTTCCAGGGCCGGTTCCTCGAGTACATCGCGTACGGCATCGACCACGGCGTGAAGTACGGTATCGAACTCGTCGAACTCGGTATCGGGGCCGTCGTCTCCGGCGTCATCATCTCGTTGTTCATGAGTCTCGCGGCCGGGTTCGATAGCGACGACGAACAGGGAGGTGAGTCGGCGTGATCGACCTGCTCGCGACACACCACGTCTATCTGGCTGCGATTTTGCTCGTCGGCATCGGGTTGTACGTCGTGGTCGGCAGTCCGAACCTCGTAAAGAAGGTCATCGGAATGAACGTCTTCCAGGTCGGCATCTTCCTCTTTTTCGTCACGTCGGGGTACGTCGACGGCGCGGGACCGCCGGTCGTCGGCCACGGTTCTGGTCCTCTGTCCAGTCCGTTGCCGCACGTACTCATCCTGACGGCCATCGTCGTCGGTGTCAGTCTGACGGCTGTCGCTCTGGCACTCATCGTCCGGATCTACGACGGCTACGGATCACTCGACGAAGACGTCATCAAGGAGGTGCGGGTCAATGATTGAGCCCATCGCCACCCTGCAGGAGAATGCTATCGTCCTGCTGGTGGCGTTTCCGATCGTCGCTGCACTGGTGCCGATCGTCCTCGGCCTGCTGTCCGATCGAACGGGCTGGATCGTCGCGGCGATCATCTCGCTCGTCCAGGTGGCTCTCGCGCTCACGGTGTTCCGTCAGGTCCAGGCGACAGGTCCGTTCTCGTACGAGGTCGGTGGATTCGCGCCCCCGTTCGGCATCGAACTGATCGCCGATGGGGTCTCGGCCCCACTGCTCGTGCTCATCGCCGTGACGACCGTCGGCGTGGTCGCCTACGCGCACCGGATCGGCCCCCACGGGAACGAGTTCTACAGCGAACTCATGTTACTGATGACCGGGCTCTCCGGCGTCGTCGCCACGGGCGACGTGTTCAACCTCTACGTGTTCCTCGAGATCACCGGGCTCGCGACCTACGCGCTCGTCGCCAGTGGTAGGTCTCCCGAGGCGGCCCTCGCCAGTCTCAAGTACCTGCTCATCGGGACCATCGGCGCGTCCCTGTATCTGTTCGGCGTGGGGTATCTCTACCTCGCCACCGGGACGCTCAACATGGCCGACCTCTCGTCCTCGCTTCCGTCGGTCGGCTACGCAACGCCACTCGTCCTGACCGGATTCGGGCTCATCGTCGTCGGGTTATCCGTCAAGGTGGCGCTGTTCCCGTTGCACACCTGGCAGCCGGATGCGTACGCCGAATCGCCGCACGCCGTTAGCGCGTACATCTCCGCGCTCGTCTCGACGGCGGCCGCGTACGCACTGTTCCGTCTCCTCTACGCGGTGTTCACCGTGGACTTCTTCGCGGCCGTGCCGTTCGCACAGGACATGCTGGTCCTGCTCGCGTCGGTGAGTGTCGTGGTCGGGGCGGTCCTCGCGGTCATGCAGTCTGACCTGAAGCGGATGCTTGCGTACTCGTCGGTCTCGCAGTTCGGCATCGTCGTCGCCGCGCTGGCCATCGCGAACGAGACGGCCATTCTCGGGAGTCTCGTCCACCTGGTCGGGCACGCCGTGATGAAAGCCGGTCTGTTCCTCGCGGTCGGGGTCCTCGCCACGTCGCTGGGGGCCCGCACCGTCGAGGAGTACGCTGGCATCGGGTATCGAGCCCCGGTCACCAGTGGGGCCTTGGCCGTTCTCGCGTTCTCCTTGGTCGGCGTCCCGCCGGCCATCGGGTTCGCCGGGAAGTGGACCATCCTCCTCGGCGCCGTCGAGGCGGGTGCGTGGGCGCTGACCGCTGTCATCGTGACGAGTACGCTGCTGACGCTGGCGTACTTCGGTCGGCTCGTCGAGAAGATGTACTTCACCGAACCGGCCGACGCCGCGGAATCGGTTGCGACCGACGGAGGTGTCGCACCCGACGTCTCGTTCGCGATGCGGGCCATCGTCGTTCTCGTCGCCGTCACCGCCGTCGCCCTCGGAATCGTGGCGACCGACCTCATCGCCACGTTCGAACCCGTCGTGGAGGTGTATTTTGCATGAGTGAAATCCTGTCGCTGAGACCGCTGGGTGCGGTCGCGGTTCCCGCTCTCGGCATCATCGCCATCCTCGCATCGCATCGTCGACCGGACATTCGGGAAGGGTTCACCATCGCGACGGCCGTCGGGACCCTCGCCGTCGTCGCGAGCATGGTTCCGGGAGCCGTCCAGGGCGACGCCTACGTGACCGATCTCGGGACCTTCGTGCCGGGCATCGAGTTCGTGCTCCGGGCCGATCCGCTCGGGATGATCTTTGGGTTGCTCGCGAGTTTCCTCTGGCTGATCACCAGTTTCTACAGCATCGGGTACATGCGCGGCCTCGACGAGCACTCCCAGACGCGCTATTTCGCCGCGTTCGCCGCGAGCATCAGTTCGGCGCTGGGCGTCGCGTTCGCGTCGAATCTGATCGTGCTGTACGTCTTCTACGAACTGCTGACCGTGGCGACCTACCCGCTCGTCGCACACGACGAGACGGAGGAGGCGCGAACGGCCGGCCGGAAGTACCTCCTCTACACGTTCGGTGGCGGGGTCAGCGTCCTGGCCGGGACCGCACTCGTCTTCTGGGCGACCGGGACCGTCGAGTTCGCGTCCGGCGGTATCGGAGCGCTCGCCACCGCCGACCCACTGATCGGCCGGGCGGCGTTCGCCCTGCTCATCGCTGGATTCGGCGTGAAAGCGGCACTGATGCCCATCCACTCGTGGCTTCCGGACGCGATGGTCGCGCCGACCCCGGTCTCCGGCCTCCTCCACGCGGTGGCGGTCGTCAAGAGCGGGGTGTTCGGCATCGCACGCGTCATCCTCGACGTGTTCGGTCCCGACCTCGTCGGCGACCTCGGGATGGGGCTTCCCCTGGCGGCCGTGGCTGGATTCACCATCCTCGCCTCGAGTATCATCGCCCTCCGGCAGGATAACCTCAAACGGCGGTTGGCGTACTCGACGGTGAGCCAGTTATCGTACATCGTCCTGGGGCTCGCAATCCTCTCGCCGGCAGCCATCGTGGGGGGACTGCTGCATATCCCCGCCCACGCGTTCATGAAGCTCACGCTGTTCTTCGCGGCCGGCGCCATCCACGTGGAGACCCACACCGACGACATCTCTCAGATGGCCGGCATCGGGAAGCGCATGCCGTTGACGATGATCGCGTTCGGCATCGCGAGCGTCGGAATGGCAGGTCTCCCGCTGGTCGCCGGGTTCGTGAGCAAGTGGTACCTCCTCATCGGGAGCCTCGACGCCGGGACGACCATCTTCGCCGTCGTCCTGTTCCTCTCCGGGCTGCTCAATATCGGGTACTTCTGGCCCATCGTCTACCGGGCCTTCTTCCAGTCCGCCGACGGCGCCGACCGGACGCCCCTGCTCGAGTGGCCCCTCGGGGGCCCGACTCCGCAGACGGACGGGGGGCGGCCCGAACCCGCCGACACCGTCGAGGGGACGTACGCCGTCGACCAGAACCCGAGTGACGTCGAGACGGCACACAACGGCGCCAACGACGAGGAAGGAGGCGGACAGAGCGACAACGACGACCACTCCCAGCACGACCACGATGGGCACGACGACCACCACGGTGGACCACCGGTCGGTGGCTGGGACCAGCGTGGGTTCGGCGAGGAGAGCACGTGGTTCATGATCGGCCCCATCCTGATCGCGGTCGGCGGTGCCGTCGCCCTCGGCATCGTCCCGTATAGCATGGTGTTCCTCGAACTCGTCCAGCAGGTCGTCGTCGACGTTCTGGGGGTGGCGCTATGACGGAGTCGCTCACACTCGTTCCGCCAGCGTTCGTCGTCCTCCTCGCGGCACTGCTACTGCCGTTCGCCTCGCGGCGCGTCGGCCACGGACTCGGTCTACTCGCGACGGCCGGCGTGTCGGTCTGGTCCTACCTGGTTCCCGCGGGCACACACCTGCCGGTACGGTTCCTCGGCTTCGAGGCCGTCCTGTTCAACGTCGACGAGTTCTCCCGGCTCATGGGGATCATCTTCGGGTTGATCGGGGCCGCCGCGGTGCTCTACTCGTACTCTTCGGCGGCCGAGAACCTGCAGACGGCCTTCGCGCTCGGCTACGTGGGGACCAGTCTGGGTGCCGTTTTCGCTGGCGACTGGTTGAGCATGATCTTCTTCTGGGAGCTCATGGCCGTCACCAGTACGCTGCTGGTCTGGCACCACGGTGGCCCGGCAGTCCGTGCGGGCTTCCGGTACGCCATCTTCCACGGCATCGGCGGGAGTCTGTTCATGGTAGCCATCGTCTGGCACTACGTCGAGGTCGGGTCCTTCCTGTTCTCGGCGACGGATGGCCTGGTGGCTGGAATCCCGGCAACGCTCGCGGCGCTGGGCATCGGCGTCAACGTCGGGTTCGTCGGCCTCCACACCTGGCTGCCGGACACGTACCCCCGTCCCCACGTCGCGGCCAGCGTCTTCCTCTCGGTGTACACGACCAAGACGGGCGTCTACGGCCTGTATCGTGTGTTCCCGGACGGCAGTATCGCTATCGCCTACATGGGCGCGGCGATGGCTGTGGTGGGGGTCACCTACGCGCTGTTGCAAAACGACATGCGTCGGCTGCTCTCCTATCACATCCAGTCCCAGGTCGGCTACATGGTCGCCGGAGTGGGCATCGGCACGGCGCTGGCGACTGCTGGCGCGTTCGCCCACGTCTACAACCACATCCTCTACAAGGCGTTGCTGTTCATGACCGCGGGCGTCGTCATCTCCCGCACCGGCGAAGAGAACCTCAAATACCTGGGCGGGCTCCGCACGGGACTTCCGATCACCGCCATCGCCTTCACCGCCGCGGCCCTGGCCATCAGTGGGTTCCCCGGGTTCAACGGCTTCGTGAGCAAGGGGATGATCACCGCTGCGGCACACTACGAGCACCTCACCGGGATCTACTATCTCCTTCTGGCGGCCGGCGTCGGGACGTTCATGTCGTTCATCAAGTTCGGCTACTACGCGTTCTACCGGAACACCGACCGCGAGTTCTCGGTCTCGACGGCCAACCCGGGACAGGCAATCGCGATGCTCGGCGTCGCGGCACTGCTGGTGGTGTACGGACTCGTCCCGGACCTGCTGTTCAGTATCCTCCCGGGCAGTACGGCCGACGCCCATCCGTTCACGACCAGCCACCTCCTCGAGGGCTTCGCGCTGGCGGGCCTCGGCCTGGTGGGTTTCGTCGTCCTCAAGAAACCGCTCTCGAAGGTCGGTGCGGTCCCCGACGTGGACGCGATACTGAACCCACTGGTCTTCTACGGGACCCGCACGGTCGTTCGTGGGCTGACGGAGACCTACGCCGCCGTCGACCGGGTCGTCGCCAGTGGCTCGTATGCCCTCGCCGGGACTATCGTGAATCCGTATCCGTTCCTCGAACGGGTCGCCCGGTCGCTGGACGAAGAAGACGTCTCGGTGCTCCCGGGTAGTCTCCAGGCGACGATCGGCACCAGCATCCTCCTGATGGTCGTCATTCTGGGCGGCGTGCTGGTCGGCGTCCTGAACTGATCTGCCGGGTCAGTCGAAACAGGCCGCCAGTTCGCTCGCGACGCGGCGTCCGAGTTCGGCCTTCGTTCCCTCGAAGGACTCCACGTCGTCAGCGTGGACGAACTGGACGCGCGTCTCGTCTTCCCCCATGACTGCGGCGTCGTTCGCGACGACGAACTCCAGAGCCACTCGCTCGAGGAGCTCTCTCGCGACCTCGACGGTCGCCTCGTCGTCGTTCGCTTCGGCCTTGAACCCGACCATCGTGAGCGCCGGGTGGGCCTCCCGGATCGAATCGATGAGCTTCGGCGTCGGCTCGAGATCGAGCGTGATCTCCTGGCCCGACCGGATCTTCTCGGTCGCGGCGTCGACGGTGTAATCGGAGATGGCCGCTGCCGAGACGAGGGCGTCAGCGCTCTCGACCGCGTCGGAGACCGCGTCGAGCATCTCCGCGGCGGTCCGAACCCGTCGAACATCGGCATAGGGGACATCCGGCCCGTCGTGGACCAGGACGACGTCAGCCCCAAGGGCGTAGCAGGCCTTCGCGACAGCCCGCCCCGTCTTCCCCGACGCTCTGTTGGACAGCACCCGGACCGGGTCGATCGGCTCCGAGGTCGCACCGCTCGTGATGACGACCCGTCTGTCGGCCAGCGGTCGGTCGCCGAGGGCTCGCGCCGTCTCCAGGACGATGGCTTCCTCGGAAGCGATCTTCGCTTTGCCCTCTTCGAGACGAGGGTCGACGAAGTCGACCCCCCAGGACTCCACGCGGTCGATGGCGTCGAGGACGCCCGGGTGATCGTACATCGGCTCGTGCATCGCCGGTGCGATGACGACAGGGACGTCCGCCCCCAGCGCCGTGGTCGCCGTCGTCGTGACCGGACTGTCGTCGATGGCTGCGGCGATCTTCCCGATGGTGTTCGCCGTGGCCGGGGCCACGAGGAAGACGTCGGCCCAGCCCTCCCGTCCACAGAGTTCGACGTGTTCGACGGCCCCGGTTATCTCCGTCGCCACCGGATTGTCGGTGGCGAACTCGACGGCCCACGGGTGGACGATGGAGCGGGCGCTGTCGGTCATCACCGCCCGTACGCTGGCCCCCTGGCGACGCAGTTCGTGGGCGAGTTCCACGGTCCGCACGGCGGCGACGCTCCCAGTGACCCCGAGCGCCACGTTCGTTCCCTCGAGCATTCGCCTTGCACTTTGCCGCGACGTACTTTAAAGGTGAGTACCCGCCGCGGCCGATATCGCTTTGACCCGTCCGCAAAAATAGCGGACCGTGAAAACCATCGAGGTTACTACGACCGTCGACCGCCCGCCCGAGGTGGTCTTTCCGTTCCTCCAGGATTTCACGGGGTATGCGAAGTACTCGAAGCACCTCCGCGGGGTGGTGGTCGACGGTGACGGCGGCGTGGGGACGCGGTATCGACTCCGATTCGGCTGGTGGAAGTTGACCTACGACGCGTACACGACGGTCACGGGCATCGAAGCACCGAACGTCCTCGAGTGGGAGGTCATCAGGGACCTCGACGCCAACGGTCGGTGGGTCGTCGAAGCGACGGACGACGGCGAGGGGTCGACGGTCTCCTTCGTCGTCACTTACGATCCCAGCTCTGTCTCGGCCGGGATGATCGACGTTCCGGCGCTGGTCCCGATGGACTGGGTCGTCGAGAAGGCGATCGGATTGATCGAGGCGGAGGGGCGTCGCGTCGTCAGACGCGTGGTCGCCGATCTGGAGGGCGAAGCGCGCCCCGTCGAACTCACCGTCGAATATCACTGACGGCGACGATACTACAGCGTGTAGTCGTGCTCGCCGTCTTCCGAATCGAGCACCGCAGTGAGGAGGTCGACGACCGCGACGACGTCGTCCTCGTGGGCGACCTCGACCGGCGTGTGGAGGTACCGCGTCGGGACGGAGATGGCGCCGACCGGTTTCGCTCCCGCGGTGGTCTGGAACCCAGCCGTGTCGGTGCCGCCGGCGGGGAGGATCTCGATCTGGTAGGGGATGTCCGCCGTCTCGGCGACCGATTGGATGCGTCTGTGGACCTTCGGATTGGTGATGACACTCGAGTCTTTGAGTTTGACTCCGGCGCCCTCGCCGAGGACCGTCACGTAGTCGGCCTCTTTCTCGATCTGTGGCACGTCGTTCGCGACCGTCGTATCCACGGCGATGGCGAGGTCCGGGTCGAGGTCGACGCCGAGGGCGGTCGCCCCCCGAAGACCGACCTCTTCCTGGACCGTCGCCGCGAAGTGGACGGTCACCGCGGGCGAGACCCGGTTGGCCGCCTGGAGCATCGCGTACAGGCTCACCCGGTTGTCGATGGACTTCCCGGTGAGGGTCGAACCAACTCGTTCGGTCCGCTGGGCCATGGTCACGAGGTCGCCCTTCGAGACCCGATCCTCGACCGCGGCTGCGCTCATCCCCAGATCGATGAAGACGTCCTCGACCGCATCGTCTTCGTCGAGGTCCTCCTCGTCGAGGGTGTGTGGGGGTGGCGACCCGATGACGCCCGGCAGGTCGCCCTCGTCCGCGTGGACGGTCACGCGCTGTGCGCGGAGGATGCGTGCGTCCCAGCCACCGAGCGCGTCGACCTGGAGGTAGCCATCGTCGGTGACGTGACGGACCATGAACCCGATCTCGTCCATGTGGGCCGCGACGACGACCTCGTACTCCGGTCGATCCGCTCCCTCGATAGTCCCGACGACGTTCCCCATCGTGTCGCTTCTGACCTCGTCGACGACGCCGTCAAACTCCCGTCGTACGATATCGCGGATCCGGTCTTCGTACCCCGGCGCACCGCTCGTCTCCGTCAATTCACGGAAAAGGTCGACGTCGCGTACCATGACCTCGTTTCGTGTCGCCACCGCTATCAAATCAGCGTTCCCGATCGGTTCACGTCTCCCGGTCGATGACGAACCGGGTGAACGCTCGCAGGTCGTCTTCGACACCGGATTCGAGGTCGAGGCCATCGAGATGGTCGCGCGCGTCGGCGGCCATCTCGAGGGCCCGGTCTCTCGCGTATTCGACACTGTCCGTCGCCTGCAAGATGTCGATCGCTTCGAGGATCTCGGCGTCGGAGACCGAATCGGCAGTGAGGATCGCCTCTAGCCGGTCGGACTGCTGGTCGGTTCCCGCCTGGACCGCGTGAATGGTGAGGAGGGTCCGTTTCCCCTCGCGAATATCGTTTCCGAAGGCTTTACCGAACTCGCCGGCCTCGTCGAGGGAGTGTTTCACGTCGAGGATGTCGTCGCCGATCTGGAACGCGATCGACAGCGACTCGGCGTAACCCGCCAGTGCCGTCTCGACCTCGTCGGACTGGTCGGTGACGAGTGCGGCCAGGCGACCGGCGATGCGTCCGAGACACCCCGTCTTGCACGCACTCATCTCCATGTACTCGTCTTCGGTGATGTCGATCGTACACCGGTTGTGCCAGACGATGTCAGTGCCCTGACCGAGATGGGTTCGGTTCAGTTCGTGGCTCAGCATCTCGTAGACGGCCAGTTGGCGTTCGGGCGGAAGGTCGGCCGGGTTCCGGGCCACGATTTTCAGTGGGATGAAGTAGAGGGCGTTCCCGGCGTTGAGTGCGACGTCGGTTCCGTACCGCAAGTGGATGGCCTCCTCCCCACGGCGCAAGGTCGCACCGTCTTCGACGTCGTCGACGATGATCGTTCCCGTATGAAGGATCTCTGGGATGGTCGCGTAGGGAAGGTAGTCCTCGGGGTCCTCGCCGAGTCCCTCCACGAGTTTCACGAACAGCACCGGTCGCCAGCGCTTCCCACCGCGGTCCAGTAGATCCCAGGTCGGCTTCACGAGGCCTTCGTTCAACGCCTCCGTGTCGTAGGAAAACCGTGGCTCCCCGAACAGCCCCCCGAAATCTTCGGCGGTCATCTCACGGGAGAGTAGCCGCTCTATCTCCTCGTCGACGATCGGCCGCCACGTGGACAGCGCTTCCCGCATATGCCGGTGGAGACGCCTGCTGCGGGTAAAAAACTTGCATTCTGGACCCGGAAGTTTCACAATACTTTTCGGTCGCCCAGTCGAGGGTGATAATATGTCCGTCAAAGACGACCTCCGCGAGCAGTTCACCGAGGCGTTCGAAGGTGCCGACTACCCGGTAAACAACCAGATGGACCTCGTTCCGGCCCTGCCGGACGGTCCCTCGACGAAGTTCACGTCGGACGACGTCTCGTTGACTGCGATGGAACTGGCGACGAAACTGGGCAGCGAGGCGAACTTCCCCTACGAGGACGTCGACAGTCTGGTCGAGGACGTCATGAGCGCCCTCGAGGAAGAAGACATCGTCTGATTCCGGCTCAGTTCTCGCGATCGAACGTCGTCCGTGACACCGGTGTCCTGACGATATCGAGCGGCTTGCCCCACGCGAGTTCGATCGGTTCGTGTGCGGGGACCGGCCCGACCTCCTCGTCGTCGATCAGCAGCGAGACTCCCGTGTCGTCTCTCGCCACGGTCAGTGAGATCGGGGGTTCGAGTACCCACTGGGATTGTTCGATTCGGAACGGACCGATCGGAACGACCGCTACCCCAGACGTCTCGGGACCGAGAACGGGGCCCCCTGCGGCCGTTACGTACCCCGGTGTCCCCACCGAGGTCGCCACGACGACCCCGTCCGCCCGAACCTGATCGACCGTCTGTGTTCCGCCGCGGAACCGGTTTCCGATGGCGAACTCCGAGATCTTCGCTGGCTCTTCGGTGACGACCATGACGTCCATCAGCGCCGCATAGCTGTCGTCTTCGACGGTGACCACGAGCAGCGGCCGTTCTGTCGTCTGCAACGTGCCGGTCACGAGCGACCGGATCGCCTCGTCCAGATCCGCGGCGGCGACGTCCTCGACGCCGCTTCCGACCTCGACCGGAAGCACGGGAACGTCGACGTCGGCTCTGACGAACGAGAGGAGTGCCGACTCGCCCGCCACGACCATCACGTCGACGGTGGCCGTCGGCGTCTCGACGACGGAACCCAGGCCACCTGCCTCTCGCACGCTATCGACGATAGCCGCCGCGTCGTCGCCGACGACGCCGATCTCGGACTGTGGATCAGTCCGGCGCTCGCTGTTCATCGTCTTCGGAAAGGAGACGGGTCACAAAAAGCCCGATGGGTTCAGTACGGCCAGTCGCCGGTGACTTTCATGCCCTCTGCCTTGTCCTCCGCCTCGAGAGCCGCGGCGATGTCGTCTGGGGAGGCGTGCGCGACGGTGAATCCGTCGTCGGCGAGTCGAATGGCCAGCGCCGTGAGCAGGATGGCCTGTTCGCGGAACGTGCGCCGTTCGAGTTTGTCCAGCGTATCGCCGTAGGTGTGCCCCCATCCCCGTCCCTCGTCGTCGGTCTTGCTGGTGACGTGGTAGCCGGGGACGCCCCATTTGACGTACTGCCAGTGGTCGCTATGCGGGCCCTGTTCGGGCGTGGTATGTATCGGGTGTCCGAATTCGTCGGCGACGTCCTCAGCGACGGCGCGCAACGCGTCGAACCCATGGGTATAGAACGAGAGGGTTCGCGCCTGGACGACACCGTCCAGGTTGAGTATCGCCGTGATTCGGTCCTGGTTTCTGTTCCTGGCGTCGTAGCCGGAACCGACTAACCCGACCTCTTCGGACCCGTACGCGATGAAGTGAACCGTTCTATCGAGTTCGTCTTCGCGGTCGGCGAGCGCCCGGGCGAGTTCGACCACCATGGCCGTTCCGGCCCCGTTGTCCATCGCCCCCTCGGCGATGTCGTGGGCGTCCACGTGACTCGTCACGAGGACTTCCTCGTCGGTATCCGGTCCCAGTTCGGCGTGGACGTTCTGGCTGGTCGCGTCGGCGATGTCGGCCTCGACGGCGAGGTCGACCGTCTCTCCATCGAAGCGACGGCCCAATCGTTGCCCGACTTCTTTCGAGACGCCGACGGCCGGGATGCTGCCGATCGGATCGTCGTCGTTGCCGACGCTCCCGGTCGGTGGGAGACAGCCCTCGTAGTGGTTCTTGAAGACGAACCCGACCGCGCCATCGCGGACTGCATAGTAGTACTTCTCTCGGCGGTGGACGAACCGGTCGTACCAGTCGGGGACGTCCGCGGAGACCATGACGATGGCGCCCTCGACGTCGGTCTGTTCGAAGTCTCGTGGAAGCCCGTGGCCGAGGTCGACGAACCGACCAGATACTTCCTCAGCGGGACTCCGTGGGAGCGCGATACACTCCTCTTCGCCGGCCGGTGTCTCGATGGTCGACGATCCGCGTTCCCATCCCTGGATGGGGAATTCGTCGAGACGCACATCTCGAGCGTACTCAGCGAGTGCGTCCCTTGTCGCCTCGGCCGCCTGGCGTTCGCCAGTCGTGCCGGCCATCCTCGATCCCCCGTCGACTAGCGTCTCGAGGTGATTCCAGCCCACGTCGCTCCGGAAGAGGTCGCCGATCCACGCGGTCATGCTCCAACGGTCTGTCAGCGCGGGCAAAGGTGTTGTGTTGGTCGGGAGTACGACGAGAATAGCGTGGCCGTCAGTTCCACGCCGTCCCGCTCGCCAGGTCGATCGGCTCGTCGACCTTCGAGGAGGGACAGACGTCGGCGAGCACGCAGTCCTCGCAGTCCGGATTCCTGGCGGTACAGGTCGCCCGGCCGTGGGAGATGAGCCAGTGGGTCCACAGCTTCCAGTGTTCGCGGGGGACGACCTCCATGAGATCTTCTTCGATGGCCGCCGGGCGCTCCTCCTCGGTGATACCGAGCCGACGGGAGAGACGCTGGACGTGCGTGTCGACGACGACACCCTCGGTCAGGTCGTGGCCGTGCTGCAAGACGACGTTCGCGGTCTTGCGGCCGACGCCCGGGAGGTCAGTGAGGTCGCTCATCGTGTCTGGGACCGCTCCGTCGTGGTCTTCGACGAGCGTTTCGCCGACGCCCTGGAGGTACTCCGCCTTGCTGTTCGGGTACGTGATGGAGGAGATGACCTCCCGGATCTCGTCCACGTCGGCCTCGGCGTAGGCCTCGGCGTCCGGGAACCGCTGGAACAGCGTCTCCGTCACGGCGTTGACCCGTTCGTCGGGGCACTGGGCGGAGAGGATGACCGCGACGAGCAGTTCGAGGCGGTTCGAGAATTCGAGTGAGATCGTCGCATCAGGATACGCAGCGGAGAGGCGCTCTACGACCTCGGCGACCTGGGCTTCGCGAGTGTCGAGCGGCGTGGCCATACGCGTGGATGGTGTCTGTGTGGTTTCAACCCCTCGAAGCCGGCAGCCCCAAACCACGAACCGTTAAAGGACACGGTCCCGGAGAGACTCGTATGGGATTGCGACAGTTGTTGGCAGGCCGGGACGATACCACCGTCCTCACCGAATCGGTGGACCCGCGATTCGAACTCCCGGCGCTCGCGACCGCCGACGAGTCGGCGCCGATGGTCTTCGAGGACGTCGCGGGCTACCCCGAGGTCAGGGCGGTCTCGAACCTCGTCTCTTCGCGTGACTTGCTCGCCGACGCACTCGGCGTCGAGCGGGACGGCATCATCGAGGCGATGAGCACCGCGATGGACCACCCGCGAGCACTCGACGACCCGGTCGACCCGCGATTCGATCTGGTCGCGACGGATCCGGTGCTCGACGACCACGTGCCGATCCCCGTCTTCTACGACGAACACGAACGACAGTACTTCGCCTCCAGCATCGCGGCCGTCGTGGACCCGGAGACGGGCGTCCAGAACCTCTCGTTCCATCGCACGATGTACGATGGCGGGAACGAACTCGTGATGCGGATGGTCGAACGCCACCTGCACGACATCTACTCGCGGACCGAGGGACCACTCGATATCGCCATCGTGATGGGCGTGCATCCGGCCGTCGAACTGGCCGCCGCGACGTCGTTCTCGCCCGAGATGAGCGAACTCGAGATGGCGAACGCGCTCCTCGACGGCGGTCTCGAGGTCGCCGAAGTCGATGGGATCCAGGTCCCGGCGGACGCCGAGATGGTGTTGCGGGCACACATCACGGACGAATATCGGGAGGAAGGCCCGTTCGTGGACCTCTCGCGTACGTGGGACCGCACGCGCGAGCAACCGGTGGTCGAGGTTTCGGCACTCTACTTGCGCGAGGACCCGTACGTCAGGATCATCGTCCCCGGGCAGACCGAGCACGCTCACCTGATGGGAGTGCCCCAGGAACCACGTATCTTCACCATCGTCGAGAACGCTATCCCGACGGTGCAGTCGGTCGTCCTTACGCCCGGCGGGTGTTCGTGGCTCCACGGCGTCGTGCAGATCGACAAGCGTCGGGAGGGTGACCCGAAGAACGCCGGGATGGCCGCCCTGGCCGGTCATCCGTCGATGAAGAAGGTGACCGTCGTGGACAGGGACGTCGACCCGGCGGACCCCCAGCAGGTCGAGTGGGCCGAAGCGACGCGGATGCAACCGGATCGGGACATCACGACCATCGAGCACGCGAAGGGCTCTTCTCTCGATCCGTCACAGGACTACGAAGAGGGCGTGCTCACGAAGTGGATCGTCGACGCGACCGTGCCGGAGCATCGCGACGAAGACGATTTCCGCGAGGTACGGGTCCCCGGGACCGACGACGTCGACATCGAGGATTATCGGTGATACCATGGCAATGAATCTAACCGCCGACGAAGAGGCACTGCTCGAATCCGACAATCCGGCCGTCCGAAAGTCGATGGAGTTGCTCGTCCGCCTCGGCGACATCTACGGTGCCGAGGAGATGGTCGAGATCGCTTCGGCACAGGCGTCGGGCATCTCTTATAAGTCGATCGGAGACCCGGGCGTCGAGTTCCTGGAAGGATTCGCCGACGAGGGGGCCGAGGTCAGTGTCCAGACGTTCGCCAATCCGGCGGGGATGGACATCGATCGGTGGGAGGAGATGGGCGTCAGTCCCGAGTTCGCCGAGAACCAGCGCCGCATCCTCACCGCCCTTCGCGAGATGGGCGTCACCCTCTCCTTTACCTGCACGCCGTACCTGTCGGGCAACCTCCCCCGGCGGAACCAGCATATCGCGTGGGCCGAGTCGTCGGCCGTCTCCTTCGCCAACTCCGTCGTCGGCGCCAGGACGAACCGCGAGGGTGGCCCGTCCGCGCTCGCCGCAGCCATCACGGGCCGGACGCCGAAATACGGACTCCACCTGCCCGAGAACCGGCGGGCGACCCACCACGTCGACGTGGACGCGTCCCTCGACACCCAGGCGGATTTCGCGGCGCTCGGGTCCTGGACCGGCCGTATCGTCGAGGACGAGATCCCCTACTTCTCGGGCATCGACGACGCCACCACCGACGACCTCAAGGCGCTCGGCGCGGCGATGGCCGCCACGGGAGCGGTCGCGCTCTACTTCGTCGAGGACATCACGACCGACGACGCGCCGCCAGCGGCCGTGGAATCGCTGGTGTTCGAGTCGAGCGATCTGGCGGACGAATACGACGACCTCACCGACACCGAGGATTCGGACCTCGTCGTCTTCGGCTGTCCGCACTCCTCCGTCGAGGAAATAGAGCGCATCGCCGACCGCGTCGACGGAGAGACCATCGAGGGCGACATGTGGGTCTGCACGAGTCGCTCGAACAAGACGTGGGCCGACCGCCAGGGCTACACGGAGACCATCGAAGCGGCCGGGGGAACCGTCCTCAGCGACACCTGCAACGTCGTCGCGCCCATCGAGGAGATGGGCTACGAGTCGACCGCGACCGACTCGGCCAAGGCGGCGACCTATCTCCCAGGGTTCGGCAACCAGCAGGTCAAATTCGGCGACAAGCTCTCCCTCCTCGAGGAGGTGACGAAATGAGCGCCGAAACGTACGATGGACGAACGATCGCCGACGGTGCCGCCACTGGGACGGTCCTCCGATCGACTGAACCCATCAGTTTCTACGGGGCCGTCGACATCGAATCAGGCGAGTTCATCGAGGAGGGTCATCAGCTGGAAGGCGAGAACGTCGCCGATAGAGTGCTCGTGTTCCCGCGCGGGAAGGGGTCGACCGTCGGTTCGTACGTCCTCTACGGGCTCGCCAAACGCGACAACGCCCCTGCTGCTATCGTCAACACCGAGACGGAGACGATCGTCGCGACGGGCGCCATCCTGGGCGAGATCCCCTGTGTGGACGGTATCGACGTGAGCGAACTCGAGGACGGCGACCGGGTCACCGTCGACGCCGACGCCGGCACTGTGACCGTCCTGGAGGAGTGAGCGTGGCGCGGATCGTCCTGGGCGTCTCCGGCGCCTCGGGGACGGAACTGGCCCTCAGAACGGCCGCGGCTCTCGCCGACCACGTCGAGGTTCACACGGTCGTCACGGACGGTGCGAAGGCGGTGATGGAGTACGAGACCGACACCCGCCAAGCCACGATGGAGCGCCTCGAATCCCTCTCGACGGCGGTCTACGACGAGGACGACTTCGGTGCGTCCATCGCATCGGGGACCTTCGAGACCGAGGGGATGGTCGTGGTTCCGTGTTCGATGAACACTCTGGCGAAGGTCGCGGCGGGGTTCTCCGATTCGCTGTTGACGCGGGCGGCCGACGTGACGCTCAAGGAGGACCGTCAACTCGTCTTCGTTCCGCGGGAGTCCCCGCTGAGCGAGGTCCACCTCGAGAACATGCAGACGGTCGCCAGTCGGGGTGTCACCATCGTCCCGCCGATGCTCGGTTTCTACTACGATCCCGACGACATCGACGACGTCGTCGACCACGTCGTCGGCAAGATCCTCGATCGGTTCGACCTTTCATACGACGGTTTCGAGCGCTGGTCCTGAGCCGGTGGCCGGGGCACCGGCGGGATTCGCCGTGGATGTGCGACCCGTGATACTTATGCGACCGACGCCCGCGCCCTGTGATATGAAAGCCACCGCCCGTGCACATCCGATCCAGGGGCTCGTGAAGTACCACGGCATTCGCGACGACGAGTTACGGGTGCCCTATCACGACAGCATCAGCGTCTCCACGGCCCCGAGTGCAACGGTGACGACGGTCGAATTCGACCCGAGCCTCGACGAAGACGTCTACCTCGTCGATGGCGAGGAACTCGCGGGCAACGGTGCGGAACGTCTCGACGCGGTCGTCGAGTACGTTCGCAGTCGTGCGGAAGCCGAGTACGTGGATGCCCCGGTACGCCTGGAGAGCGAGAACTCGTTCCCGGCCAACGTCGGCCTCGGTTCGTCCTCGTCCGGATTCGCGGCGGCAGCGATGGCGCTCGTCGAGGCGGCGGGCCTCGACCTGAGCCGACCGGAGATATCGACCATCGCCCGTCGCGGGTCGACGTCCGCTGCGCGGGCCGTGACGGGTGGATTCTCGGACCTTCGAGCGGGAATGAACGACGAGGATTGCCGCTCGCACCGCATCGAGACGCCCCTCGAAGACGAGCTCCGGATCGTCATCGGCCTGGTACCGACGTACAAGGAGACCCAGCAGGCTCACGACGAGGCCGAGGACAGTCACATGTTCGAGGCACGTCTCGCCCACGTCCATCGCCAACTGGCCGACATGCGCGATGCGATCCGCTCGAACGACTTCGATCGGGCGTTCTCACTCGCCGAACACGACACCCTGAGCCTCGCGGCGACGACGATGACGGGGCCCGCCGGATGGGTCTACTGGCAACCGGAGACACTCGCCATCTTCGAGGCCGTCCGGGAGCTCCGCGAGGACGGCGTTCCGGTCTACTTCTCTACCGATACCGGAGCGACGGTGTACGTGAACACGAAGGCCGACTACGTGGACCGCGTCGAGGACGTCGTCGCCGCCCAGGGCGTCGACACGATGACCTGGGAGGTCGGCGGGCCGGCCCGTATCCTCGACGAGACCGAAGCCCTCTTTTAGGGGAACAGCGGTTCGTCAGTGAGCAGGTTCGTCATCCCCCGTTCGCGGGCGTACTCCACGACCTCGCGGTACTCCTCGCCGCTCACTCGGCGGTCGATCTCTTCGTAGCGTCCGTCCCGACCGACCTGATAGGCCGGGCGGTACTGCGCCATCAGATTGCAGTACGTCTCCGGCGATATCTCCTCGACGAGGAAGTCGACGATCCGCTTCGCGTTCTCCGCGAAGCCGGGCACGACGAGATGGCGGACGAGGAGGCCGCGTGTTGCGAGTCCCTCATCGTCGATCTGGAGGTCACCGACCTGCCGATGCATCTCGCGGAGGGACGCACGCGCGGCGTCCCAGTAGCCGCTCGCCTTCGAGTACCGTCGGGCAGCCTCGTCGTCCGCCCACTTTACGTCGGGCATGTAGATGTCCACGAGGCCGTCGAGATCGCGGATGACCCCCTCGTTCTCGAAGCCACCACAGTTCCAGACGACCGGGATTGACAGCCCATCGTCGCGGGCGAGAACGATCGCTTCGGCCAGATTCGGGGTGACGTGGGTCGGGGTGACGAAATTGACGTTGTGACACCCCTGCGATTCGAGGTCGAGAGCGATATCGGCGATCTCGCGGGGCGTCCGCTCGGTCGTGTCCCGAGCATGCTGGCTGAGTTCCCAGTTCTGGCAGAAGACGCAGTCGAGATTGCAGTTCCCCAGGAAGATGGTGCCACTGCCGGCGGTGCCGCTCAGCGGCGGTTCCTCTCCGAAATGTGGTCCCTGGGAACCGACCGACGCCGTATCGTCTTCACGACAGCGTCCCAGTTCACCGCTCGTTCGGTCGACGTGGCAGTCGTGGGGACAACAGTCGCAATCCTCGTAGCGGTCGCGAAGTCGTTCGACCTGTCGCTCGCGCTCGGCTCGGGTCGTTTCGTTCCAGCTCGATGCGTCCCCCATGGGTTCCTGTAGGACCCACACTGGCCTAAGCTGTTGGTTCCGCGATTAGTTTTTGCGACTGGGACACCTACCGACGAGTATGGCTACCGGTTCGCTGGGGACGGGCGTCCTCGCGGAGTTGTGGGAGTCGGCGAGTGACGGGCGCGTACAGTGCACCGCCTGTGCCCACCGGTGTACTCTCGATCCTGGACAGCGGGGTATCTGTGACGTCCGGATAAACGTCGACGGTGAACTTCGGCTGCTCACCTACGGGAAGGTCTCCGATAGCCCCCTCGGACGACCGGGGACGGTCGACCCCATCGAAAAGAAGCCGTTGTATCACTACAAACCCGGTACCCGGGTCCTCAGCTTCGGCGGGGCGTCGTGCAATTTCGCCTGTCAGTTCTGTCAGAACCATCGTATCGCGTTCGCCAAACCCGAAGACCTCGAGCTCAGGGACGTCTCGCCGACAGCTGCTGCGAACAGTGCGACCGACCAGCACTGCGAGAGCGTCGCCTGGACCTACAACGAGCCAACCATCTACGCCGAGTACGTCCGGGACGGGGCACAGGCTGCCCAGAACGAGGGTCTCGGGACCGTCATCGTCACGAACGGCTACTTCACCGAGGAGTTCGCCGACCTCCTCGCGCCGGTCCTCGACGCCGCGAACGTCGACATCAAGGGATTCCGTGAGCGCCCGCACGTGAAGTACATGGGCAGCAGACTGGCGCCGACGCTTCGGGGCGCGGAGTACCTCGTCGACCGCGACGTCCACGTCGAACTCACGTATCTGACCATTCCGGACCTCAACGACGACCCCGAGGAGATCCGGGACTTCGCCGAGTGGGCGTTCGGACTCGACCCGGACATCCCCGTTCACTTCACCCGCTTTCACCCCGACTACGAGATGCAAGACCGCCCCTCGACGCCGATACAGACGCTCGAGAGGGCACACGACATCGCGACGGACGTCGGTCTGGAGTACGTCTACGTCGGTAACGTTCCCGGAGCGAGGTACAGCGATACCGTCTGTCCCGATTGTGGCAAGACGTGGATCAGTCGGCGGGGCTTCGAGGCATCCATCGAAACCGATCTCTCGGAGCCCTGCCAGTGTGGTCGCGAGAAGGACGTCGTTCTGTAACCTCCACTCCGATCGAGTCCATCCCGGTAGGTACAAGGGACGAAGCCACCGATTTGACAGGCATGCTCGGAAAGGTCAGTCCCGAGGACCTCGCGGCACACGTCTTCGGGCGGACCGGTGCACCGGACGATTCGGTGATCCAGGGACCCGCGTACGGCGAGGACGCCGCCGCCATCTCGGTCCCGGAGGGGACGCTGGTGGTGAACAGCGACCCGATATCGCTCGCGGTCGGCCACGTCGGCACCCTCGGCATCAACGTCGCCTGCAACGACGTCGCTGCCTCGGGGGCGGATCCCCAGTGGCTCACGGCCATGATCTTCCTCCCTGGTGAATCGGATACCGGCGTCGTCCTCGAGGAGATAACCACCCAGCTCCACGAGACGGCGCTCGAACGTGAGGTCACAATCGTCGGGGGCCACTCGGAGTACAACACCTCCCTCGAACGACCCCTTCTCTCGCTGACCTGCATGGGAATGGCCGACAGATTCGTCCCCACCGGCGGGGCGACTCCCGGCGATCACGTCATCCTCACCAAGGGTGCGGCGATCGAAGGGACTGCGATCCTGGCGACTGACTTCACCGAAGCGCTTCGATCCGCCGGCGTCGAAGAGGGGGTCATCGAGCGTGCCAGTCAGTTCTACGACGACCTGAGCGTCGTCCCGGAGTCGGCGATCCTCCGCGATGTGGCGACTGCGATGCACGACCCCACAGAAGGTGGTCTCGTCGACGGACTCATCGAACTCGCGAGCGCGTCGGGCGTCTCCATACGAATCGACACCAGCGCGATTCCGATCCGCCCCGAGACGATCGCCGTGACCGAGGCCGCCGAGGTCGATCCACTCCAGATATTCGGCTCCGGTGCACTCGTCGCATCGGTTCCGCCGGAGGCGGTCTCTGGAATGCTCGAATCGCTCGCGGCAGCAGGTATCGAGGCGGCGGACGTCGGGACCGTCGAGGCTCAGTCCGAGGTCCCGCTGTTCCTCGACGACCGCGAGATCGCCGAACCCGTTCGCGACGACCTGTACGCGCTCTGGGAGTAGCCACGACGAAGGACCCATTCACGGATTATTTTGCCCCGCGGACCACGTGGGAGTACTTCATCAGGGCGACGAAGAACCCCCCGCCGAAGGCGTTGCCGATGGTCGCCAGCAGGAGGAACGCCAGATAATCGGTGACGGTGACGGCTGGCGACATGAAGAGGCCGAAGAGGACCTCCACGTTCCCCGCGATGGAGTGGGGGAGGTGGAAGATACCGATGGTCGCCGTGACGACCCACACGATCAGCAATCGGCTGGTCGTCTCCTGGGCCGCGGTGATCAACCACGCCAGCAGCCCCATCAACCACCCCGCGAAGACGCCCGCGACGAACAGCCACAGGAGGTCGTGGGTGACGAGCTTGAGCGCGATGGTCTCGAACGCCTGCGGGTCGATGACGCCGAGTTCCGGCATCAGGATGATGGCGAGGACCGTGAAGGCGATACCGCCCACGATGTTCCCCACGTATACGAGACCCCAGAGTCGTCCGAGTTGCTTGATCGAAGCCTGTCCATCGAGAACCGGCATCACCGCCAGCGTCGTGTGTTCGGTGAACAGTTCCGAGCGGCCCAGGATTACGAACATGAATCCGACGGAGTAGGCACTCGCGAGCAGTATCTCGGTCGTCAGATCGCCGAAACTTCCTGGCGAGAGCGTCAGAATCGCCGCCATCAGCAACGGGCCGAAGCCGATGTCGAGGCCCGCGGAGAGCCCCGAGAGCAAGAGCCCTGACCGCTCGCGGTTCATCTCGTGGACGGCGCTCTCGATGAGCGAGTCCAGTACGTCGCTTGTCGTCTTTTGTTCTCCCTGTGGTGTCTCCGCTGTGTCCTCGTTTGCCACTGGTGGGTGCCTCGATTCGTATCAACGTGGTTACGGGTATACAAAGTGTCCTTCGATTTCCGTGCCTGCTGTGGATTCGAAGTGCAGCCATCATTTCGAGGGAATCTGATCGACCGGTTTACCGGTCGTGACTCGCTGGGCGGCGACGAATCTATCGTGCATCGAACAGACGACCGTCCCGACGATCGCCGCTCCGATGCCCGCCACCCCGACCGGGGAGAGCAACAGATTGCTGGCCCCGGTGAGATAGACCAGCGAGAGCGACGCTACCGCATTGAACGACCCGTGAAAGAACGTCGGTGCCAGTACCGTCTCAGCCCGCAGGGTCAGGTACGTGAACATGGGCGACGCGGCGACCGTCCAGGCCGTCATCACCACGATGCCCAAAAGCGGCGCACCGGGGAAGTTGTGTCCCTGGACGATGAGCGCCGCGTGCCAGGGACCCCAGGCCAGCCCCGTGACGAACGAGAGTCGCCAGAACCCGAGCGGAGCGAGTTCGTTCAGGAGCAATCCGCGCCAGCCCAGTTCTTCCCCGAGTGCAGCCACCGCGTTGACGGTGAGCCCCGAAACGAGCGCCTGCCCGAGCAGCACGACGGCTGGTGGCCCCGGGAACGATTCCAGTGCCGCTATCGACGCTTCGATCTGCTCCGGTGGGAGTCCCATCTCCGCGAGAAAGACGCCGTAATCGGTGGTGAACGAGACGCCAGGGAAGGTGGCACCGATGCCGATCGTACCGCCGAGCACCGCAAGGGGCGCGAGCCACGCGAGCGCGACCCACCCGACTCGCCCTCGGTACAGCCCCGTCCCAGTCCGAAGCGACTCGCCCCACCGCCACTGGGTCAGGAGGGCAGCGATGGCCGGCGCCCACATGTAGCCCGCGACCACGAGCACCGTCGCCGCGGCGGACCCGTACTGAACTGGTGAGAGGAACAGCACGAGCGCAGTGGTCCACGCGATGGCGAACGTGAGCGAGAGGAACGTCGCCACCTTCCGCCAGTCGACGTCCATGGTAGATGTATATCAGAACACTAACACTTGTCCGTTGTGGTTCGACGGCGTGCGATTCGGTCTCCGAATCGTTATCCGGCGGCCGGTACTATTCGGGCGTGACCCCGAACATGGACGCGAAAATCGCTCGATTGCTGGTGCCAGGTATCTCCCTCTCTGTCCTCGGTGCCGTCGTGATGGGGCCGCTCGGCGGTGGTCTTGGCTGGGCCCTGGGCATCGCTGGCGGGGCGGCGTATCACCGGATACAGACGCTGGAAGAACGGGTTGCGGCGCTGGAACGACGGGTGTGACGGTGGCTGCTCGGTGAGCGATCGTTCGCGAGAGCGGGCAGGTAATTTGAACTTCAATCACTTCGTTTCCCCAGGTCGCTGCGATCCTGCGTTCACATCTCCTCGATATATCCTTCGCTCCGCACAACCTCGCAGCCTGACGGCTGCTCGGTGGTGAGTCGCGAAGGAATATAGCGGGAGGTAGATTTGAACTACCGATCTCCGGCTCATGAGGCCGGCGGAATCTCCAGGCTATCCTATCCCGCTATCATCCACTATTCGACAGACAGGAGTAAGGGTTGTGATTCGCGGACGGGAGCGTGGTCTGCTAGCGTATAACGTAAATAATCTCCCGGGGTGTGCAAGATTTACCGGTATCTACTGACGGCAATCAATTCTTCTAACATCCTCGATCGCGGATTTATCGTCATCGCCGCGATGGGTGCCATTTTCGTCGTCACCTCACGTATGACAATAATGTAACATTGGGGGTGAAAATCAGCGGTTATTTTAATACCCCTCATCACTAAGCTGACCCTAATGCGTCCAGGGTCGGCTTATCGCGAATCGACGCGGTGGGGAAGGGGGCATCCCGTCCGGCCCAGGACGCTACGGGATTCAAATAATGACACGTAAGACATTCGAGGTATTCGGGAAGGACAACGAACGGGGTGTATCGCCGGTCATCGGAGTGATTCTGATGGTAGCGATTACGGTTATCCTGGCTGCAGTCATCGGGACGTTCGTACTGGGACTGGGCGAGAACGTGAGTACGTCGACGCCACAAGCGCAGTTGACGCTGAGTGCTGACCAATCCAATATCTCGGTGGAGCACAAGGGTGGAGATGCAATTCCTGCAGAGGAGATCTCGATTACCGTCTCCAGTAGTTCGAACTCGAGCGTTGCGGAATTCGATCCGAACAGTGATGCGACTCAAGAGCTGACGGTCGGTGATACTGGTACCCTGGACATCGAAAGCATGGGCCTGTATTGGCCTGATCAAGAAAATAACGTGGCCTATACCAACGGAAATACAACTTTAGAATCTGGAACCGCATATACCGTTCAGATCGTCCACGAACCGTCTGACCAATTGATCATGGACCGGACAGTCCGGCCCTAAATTTATAATCAATTCTCCGATTGTTTTCGTTTTCGGCAAAGGAACGGGTATACCGATATTGCGTTGTTTAGTTCCCGCAACGTGTTTACTGCATGTGCATCGATGTGAAACGGCGGTTGTTTTAAGCCCCCGCCTTACTAAGTAACGCTTAATGCGCCACTGGTCGGCAACGGTCGCAACCAAACGTAGTGGCAGCGGGAGCGATTTGGTCCGGCCGAAGGCGCCTCGGAAATCAAAAGCATGACACGTAAGACTATCGAGTTGTTCGGAACGGACGAATCACGTGGCGTATCGCCGGTTATCGGGGTCATTCTGATGGTCGCGATAACGGTTATCTTGGCAGCGGTTATCGGAACGTTTGTGCTGGGACTCGGCGAGAACGTGAGTACATCGACGCCGCAAGCACAGTTGACGTTGAGTGCTGATGCAGGTGGGAACATTTCAGTCGAACATCAAGGTGGGGATGCTGTCCCCTCGTCTGCGATCAAAGTCAGTGTAACTAACGAATCTAATGACGATACGTGGACCTATACTCCATACTCCAATCAGACTGAGGAGTTAACAGTTGGTGACACAGGAGTCATTGATACAACTGATGACAATTTGGAGTGGGCTAATTCGGTTAACGGGACTCAGTCAGGCGACACTCCAATCAATCTGAGTGCTGGAAACTCGTACACCGTCCAGATCGTCCACACTGAATCCGACCAGCTGATCGTTGACCGGACCGTTCGGCCATAACCGGTAGCGACCCACCGTTCGAACGACTTACGTCTTTTCCGGTCTCTATCGACCACGATTCGAAATAGCGCCGACAGGTTCCTCCGTCCTGGTATCGATGGTGCAGATTTTAAAGCCCCCTGTCCTACTCCCCCCACATGAACGACATCGAGTTGACGGACACCCAGTGCGAGGCGCTCTCCATCCTGTTGGAGCGCTATCGTGAGACCGAGGAACCGGTCTCTGGGAGCTACATCGCGGAAAAAGCGGACCGGTCGCCGAGCACCATTTCGAAGTACATGAAAGAACTCCGCTCGTTGAGCCTCGTGGTCTCGCTGCGCGGGCAGAAGGGCGGCTACCGACCGACCGCGAAGGCGTTCGGTGTCCTGGACGGACAGGACGTCGACGAGTCCGAATCGCTGTTCCTCGTCCAGGGCTACGACCGGGTGGACATGGTCGTTCGAAGTATCGACTTCCCGAACGTCATCGACGCCGAATCCTGTGTCGCCGACATCCTCTTCGACGAACCGATCGAGGGATACGAGGTCGGTGACCTCGTGCTCATCGGGCCGACGCCCGGGACGAATCTGGTCGTCGGCGGTGAGGTCGTTCGCGTCGACTCCCCGGTGGAGCTCCGGGTGGACGTCGGGGTTCTCGAAGCACCCGTCACCGAGGAGTAACGCGTCGGCCCGGGGGTGGGGGGTAACGTGGGGGTGTGAGTGGGTGGGGGAGGAGAACGTGGAGGTGTGAGTGGGGGGGGGGGAAACGGGCAGTCGGCGATATTCTACCGGAATGCATCGCTTTTGCGATAGCGGTGTGGGGGTGTGCCATCGATATTATTGTCCTCGAACGTGTCTGTCGAGTTATGCGTGTGCCGTCTGATGGATCGGTTCCCGAAGTCGTGGCCGTCGTGGGGCGTCGGGACCGGCGATGAGCGAGGCGACGTCGACAACCGAACCCACCAGAGACGTCGATGCACACGCCGAAACTGTCGACGCCATTTTCGAAACCATGGATTCCGGACCGGCGGGGCTCACCACCGCCGAAGCCGAGCGGCGTCTGTCGGTCCACGGGCCGAACCAGATCCAGGAGGAGGAAGCTGTCTCGCCACTCGCCGTGTTGGTGGCGCAGTTTCGGAACGGCCTCATCTACGTCCTGTTGCTCGCCGCCCTGCTCTCGGTGCTGGTCGGCGTCCTCCCCGACGTCGAGCCTCGATACGTCGATGCCGGACTCATCGTCGCCATCTTGCTGGCGAACGGCGTGTTCGGGTTCGTCCAGGACTATCGGGCCGAGCAGTCGTTGCGGGAGTTGCGGGAACTCGCGGCCCCTGATGCGATGGTGATTCGTGACGGGGAGAAGATGGTCGTGGACGCGAGCGAGCTCGTTCCCGGCGACGTCGTCGCCCTGGAGCAGGGTGACGCGGTTCCGGCCGACGCCCGGCTGTTCGAGGCTAAGACGCTCGAGACGATGGAGGCCTCGCTGACGGGCGAAAGCGGGACCGTCTCGAAATCGACCGCAGCGGTGGATCCGGGAACCCCTCTCGCGGAGCGAACCAATATCGTCTACAAGGGAACGAGCGTCACCAGTGGCCACGGACTCGCGGTGGTCGTGGCGACCGGGATGGACACGGAGATCGGGACCATCGCGACGCACATCCAGGAGGCAGAAGACGAACAGACGCCCTTCCAGCGAGAATTAGCCGTCCTCGGTAGACATATCGGGTACGGCATCGGGGCAGTGATCGTGTTCATCGCCGTCGTCCAGTTCCTGCTTACCGGGGCGGACACCATCGCCGTCTTCCTGACGGGCGTTACGCTCGCCGTCGCCGCGGTTCCCGAGGGGCTTCCCGCCATCGTGACGCTCACGCTCTCGCTCGGTGCGCGACGGATGATCGACCGGAACGCACTGGTCCGTCGACTCCCGGTCGTCGAGAGTTTGGGTTCGGTCGACGTCATTCTCACCGACAAAACGGGGACGCTCACCGAGAACCGGATGACGGTCCGTCGGGTCTCCGCTTCGGGGCGGACACTCTCCGTGACCGGGTCCGGCTATCGAACGGAGGGGGAGTTCCGAGAGGATGGCAGCACCGCCACACCTGGAGTGGCCGAGGAGCTCCTGCGTTGTGGGATGATCTGTAACAATGCAGAGCGGGCTCCGGCGTCGGCCGACGATGCGTACTTCGGCGATCCGACCGAGATAGCCCTCCTCGTGGCTGCGGAGAAAGCCGGAATCGTTCGCGAGGAGGGTCGAGACCGGCTCCGGGAGATCCCGTTCTCCTCGGACCGGAAGCGGATGACCGTCGTGGTTCCGGAAGATGACTCGGCGACCGCGTACATGAAAGGTGCACCCGAGACCGTCATCGAGCGGTGCGATCGGGTCCTCGAGGACGGGTCCGTCCGAGAACTCACGCCCGAGAAGCGATCGGCGATTCTCGCACGGTCCGAGCGATTTGCGGAGGATTCTCTTCGCGTGCTCGGATTCTCGCGGCGCAACGTCGCCGACCCCGACGCGGATGCGGAGTCACTCGAATCCGGCCATGTCTTCCTGGGTCTCCAGGGGATGCTCGATCCGCCCCGTCCCGAAGTCGACGGAGCCATCGAGCGATGCCACGATGCCGGCATCCGCGTCGTCATGGCGACTGGCGATACGCCGGAGACGGCCCGTGCCATCGGTGCCGACGTCGGCATCGAATCCGACACCGTGCTGACCGGGCGGGAGGTCGAAACGCGGACCGACGACGAGCTGCGCGAGGCCGTCGAAACGGTCGATACGTTCGCTCGTGTCGAACCGTCGCACAAGGTTCAGATACTGCGTGCGCTCCAGGCGAACGGGCACACCGTCGCGATGACCGGTGACGGCGTGAACGACGCCCCCGGTCTCCGCTCGGCAGACGTCGGTGTCGCCATGGGTGTACGGGGGACGGACATCGCACAGGAAGCATCGGATATGGTCCTCCAGGACGACAACTTCGCCACCATCGTCGAGGCAATCGCCGAGGGGCGACGCATCTTCGACAACATCCGAAAATTCGTCAATCTGCTCCTCTCGGCGAACACGGGGGAGGTGCTCACCGTGTTCTTCGGGGTACTGGTCGGGACGTTCCTCTTCACGGAGCGCTTCGCCGTCGACGCGGAGGCCCTCATCCTGACGCCCGTCATGTTGCTGTGGATCAACCTCGTCACGGACGGCCTCCCCGCCATCGCACTGGGAGTCGACCCCCGGGCAGACGATGTCCTCGAACGAGCGCCGCGGTCGAGCGAGGAGTCCGTTATCGATGGCCGCGTCGTTGCCTCGGTCCTCTCCATCGGCGTGACGGCGACCGTCGTCGGCCTCGTGTTGTTCTTCGAGACGCTCGCGACCGTGGGTACGTTCGTCGCCGCCCAGACGGTCCTCTTTACTTTCCTGGTCGTGACCGAGATGTCGATCATCCAGGTTATTCGACGGCGGTTCGGGCAGTCTATCGGGTCGAATCGGTACCTCCTGGGTGCCATCGTGGCGTCGCTCGTTCTGCACGTGCTCGTGTTGTACACCCCGGTTGCGGACCTCTTCGGCGTCGTCGCCCTCGGCTGGGCGGGGTGGGCGCGCGTGCTCGGTGGCGTACTCGTCGTTCTCGTCGTGACCTTCCTGGCATCGCTCGTGTTCGACCGGGTGGTCGAGTGAGCGTCGGTGATGATGCATTCCCAACTGGTGGGAAGGGCCGACCGCTTTGATGCCCCGAACGGGTCAATGATTACACATGAACTTCGACGAGTTCACCGGCACCGTCCAGCATCGCCTCGAACTGCCCGGTACCGGGGAGGCCGTGCGGACCATTCGAGCGACGTTGATGACACTCGGGTCGCGGATTCCGGAGGGCGCCGCCGAGGACCTCGCCGCCTCGCTCCCGATGGAGATCAAGTGGTACATGACGGGAGCGGTTACAGAGCACGGGCAGCGCTTCGACTGGTCCGAGTTCATCACCCGCGTGAGTGATATCGAGCGATCGGATCCGGCCGATGCAGCCTATCACGCGCAGGTCGTGATGGACCTCGTCGCAGAGATGGTCCCGGCCTCCGACCTCCAGCAACTCCGCGATCAGCTGCCCGAGAGCGAGGACGACGAGAACTGGGGAAAACTCTTCGGCGTCATCGACAGCGGTGGCTGGCACGGGGACGGTGAGTGACTGGACTCGCGCCCGAAGGGTACGACAAGATATTTGCAGTACGACACGGCTGAACGTGTATGGGCATCCTTCGACGGTTGTGGGTGCTTCGCGGGGACCGACCGGTCTTCGTCTCGCTATCCTTCCTGCTGTTGCTCACGTTGTTCGTCTACCCGGTCGTGGAGGCCGCCCTCAGATCGATCGAACTCGTCCAGCCGTGGAACTACCAGGATTACAGCGTCTATGCCGAGGCGGTCGACGACTGGCTGGCTGGCGATCCGATCTACACGCCGAACGAGGATGGTGGTTTCTGGGGCCAGTATCTCTATCCACCGGTGTTCCTGGTGCTGTTCAGGCCGCTCTCTGGTCTTGGCCATTACGAGGCGGGACTGGCATGGGGTGTCTTTTCGGTGTTGCTCCTCTGGCTCGCCCTCCAGGTGGTCGCCTCGCGTCTCGATGTTCACCTGGAGTGGTGGGAGCGGCTCCTCGGACTCTGGTTGCTCGTTGGCTTCCACCCGCTGGTGCTCTCGGTCAAGTTGGGGCAGACGGCTGGATTCCTCGGCGCGCTGCTCACGGTCGCACTGGCTGGCCTCCTCGGCGACGACCGCGTCAGTGCGTCTCTCAGTGGTGCGTTAACGGCCGTCGTCGGCCTGTTCAAATTCGCGTACGCACCGGTGGGGGCACACCTGCTGGTCGACAGGCGCCGGTTCGCTGGCGCACTCGGGGCCGGGCTGTTCCTGGGTGGCCTGTCGATCGCGCTGTTTGGTTTCGCGGAGAATCTCGCGTACCTCGACGTCCTTCGCTGGGGCGTCGAACGTGGCAGCGGCAGTCGGGTGCCAAAACCCAGTCTCTGGCTCGCGCCGTACTTCCGGCAACTCCACTGGCTGCCCGGGGCACTCTTCGTCCGGGTGGGCATCGCAGCCCTCGTAACGGTCGGTGCAATCCTCTCTAGCGACGCGGACCGCGAGGTGTTCGCGCTGGGCGTCGCCACGTTTCTCCTCGTCACACCGCTGCCGTACGTCTACTACTTCGTGGCCGCACTTCCGGCCCTGATCGCGTTGCTCGCGGTGGAACTGGACCGCGACGGCGTCCCTTCCATACCGATCGTCGTCCTGTTCTCGTTGCAGGTGCACGCCTACGGGCTACGATTCCTCGGCGGAATCGTGGCGGACGTGCTGGGCGGGGCGCCTGATCTCGTCTACCCACTGCTCCAGCCCGGGTTGTGGGGCGTCGTTCTCTTTTTCGCCCTCGCGGCGTACCGGGTCGGTCAGTCGATCGGTGATCCACGCGACGACGTCGAAGCGTGGGTGGGGGATCGCTAACCGTTCTGCGGACCCATTCAGCGATGGGTCGACACGGTCCGATGCCGAAACCGTTTCCTCGGTTCACGCGATGAACTGGATATATGCGTGCCGTGACCAGGTGGTGTCCGTGACTCGAGAGCTTACCGAGATAACCGTCGTCGGCGACGACGACACCGGATTGATCGCCAACGTGACGTCGCTGTTGTTCGAGCGAGGAATCAACATCGAGGATCTCGACCAGGCCGTTCGCGACGGCGTCTTCCGGATGACGATGCAGGTCGACACCGCGGAGATGGTCTGTACCGAGGAGACGCTTCGCCGGGATCTCCACGAACTCGGTTCGGACCTCGGCGTCGACGTTCAGGTCCGATACCCGGCGGACCGCGATACCCGACAGATCGCCGTGCTCGTGACCAAAGAGGATCACTGCCTCGAGGCGATCTTCGACGCGTGGTCGGACGACGAGCTGGACGCCGAGGTCAGCGTCGTCATCGGAAACCATCCGGACCTCAAACCGCTTGCCAGCTCCCACGACGTCCCGTTCCACGATATCGGCGACGCGGACGGTAATCCGGACGAAGCGGAACTACTCGACCTGTTGGCCGAGTACGACGCCGATCTGATCGTCCTGGCGCGGTACATGCGGATCCTGAGCCCGGACGTGGTCTTCCGGTACGAACGTCGTATCATCAACATCCACCCCTCGTTGCTCCCCGCGTTCCCCGGCGCGAAGGCGTACCGACAGGCGCTCGAAGAGGGCGTCAGGATCGCCGGCGTGACCGCCCACTACGTGACCACGGACCTCGATCAGGGCCCCATCATCACCCAGCGCGCGTTCACCGTGCCACCGGACGCCGGCGTCGAAGACGTCCGCGACCTCGGTCAGCCCCTCGAGGCCGAGGCATTGCTCGAAGCGATCCAGCTCCACCTCGAGGACGAGATCACCGTCCGCCGGGGCCGAACGGAGCTGCGCGACCACGAGGCCACGACCGCCGACCTGGGTGACTTCCGCCGGTCGCCGGCGCTCGGCGAGGAGACGCCCTCTGACGGTACTACCGAGCCGACAGTCCAGGCGACGAGCGACGCCGACGATTGATCGACGGTCGAGGGCGATACCGGTTTTTGTCGGTTTTCTAGGTTCGAGTGTGTGAGAACCCTCTCAAAACCGTCAGCGGGCAGGTCGATCGATATGTCGAACTCTTCCGGCCAGAAGCTTACAGCCGCGGGGGGGATTCGAACCCCCGACCAGTCGATTACAAATCGACTGCTCTGGCCAGGCTGAGCTACCGCGGCGCAACGCCGGCTACGATGGGGGTCGCCTAAGTTGTGACGATTCGGGCATCGAATCGCCCGGGGGCGACGACCGGGCGCTCGCCGCCGACCACCGACACACCCCCGCTCCGGAAACGGTGCGGAAGGTGGTAGCCGCCGCGTCGCTGACGAAACCGACGCGTTCCGCGCGGTGCTGTCCGGTCCGGAAGGGACGGAAGGGTCGCTAGGTCACTTTCCCGACCGGGCGTCCTGCTATCGAGTATGTCCCGCTTCGCACCCGGATCGACCACCGACGTTCCGGAGTTACCGCGGCTCTCGCCCGGCGTCTGGCTCCTCGAGACCGCCGACCGCGACCTCGCCTCGCTGCACACGCTCGTCGTCGACCACCTGCTGCTCGAGGACGGGTCTGCGGTCTGGATCGACGCCAGGGGCCGGGGTCGGTCACAACTCCTCCGCGAGATAGCGCCCGCACCGCGCGTCCTCGACCGCATCCAGATCGCCCGCGGGTTCACGGCGTTCCAGCACGCGGCACTCGTCGAGACGGCCGCCGACGTCGTGGACGATGGGACGGGCCTGCTCGTCGCGCCGGCCGTCGATAGCATGTACCGGGACGACGACGTCCGCGGGGTAGAGCCACGGGAACTGTTGCTCCGGACGCTCGCCCGACTCGCCCGTTTCGCCCGCGAGTACGAGATTCCAGTCATCCTCACGCGGACGGGCACGGATCGGCTCGGCGCACCGGTGGCCACCGTCGCCGAGCACACGGTCGACGTCGAGCGGACCCGCTTCGGTCCTCGATTCCAGAGCGACGCCTTCGAGACGCTCGTGTACCCGGCGGGTCGTGGCTCGGTACAGACGACGCTCGCGTTCTGGCGGCGGGTGCTGGCGGCTCGCCAGCCGCTGTACGCGAACGCGACGGGGCCGACCGAGGGGCCGCGGGGGCCGGCCATCGAAGGGGTGGTGTCCGGTGGGTCGCACTAATCCGACCTACCGCGACCTCCTCGCGAGCGTCGAGGAGCGCTGGGGGACCTACCGTCGGGGGCTTCGACGAGACGACAAGCCACACTTCGACCAGTTGTTCGTGTACGCGCGCGACCACGCCGACGCGAGCGGGTTGCAGAACCACGACGACCCGATGGCGGCCGTGTTGCTGTCCGTCGCGCTGGAGCAGGAGAAGACCATCGCCGACCTCTCGGAGCGGGTGGCTGCGCTGGAGGACGCGGTCGGGGACGAGGACTCACGGGAGGGGTCGGCATGACGTTCACAGTCGACTACCTCGACGATGGCGTCGTCACCTGGGAGTCGACCGACGACGGTGCGATCGCCACCGTGGACGAGACGTACCGGCCGACCATCTATCTGGCCGCCGAGGACTGGGAGACCCTGGCGGCGAACCGGCCGCTCGTCGACGACCACCCGAAGGTCGTCGAGACGGCCCGCGAGCCCTGGCGTCGCGGATTCCGCCACGACCACGAATCGATGCTTCGGGTCGACGTGGCCGACATCGACGCGGTGACGCCGGTCGCCCGTCAGCTCTCGACCCTGGAACGGGCCGGTGACCGCCGCCTGTTCAACGTGGACTTCTCCCGCGAGTTTCGCTACTGTCTGGAGACCGAGTGCGCACCCACGGGCGACGCCGACCTCTCGACGCTCTCGCTGTCCACACCGCCGACGGAACTCGCCGCCGAGTACGCCGGCGTGCGCGAGGCTAGCGTCGACGGCCAGACCGTCACCGGCGACCCGGTGGGTGTCCTCGACACCGTCCTCGACCGGGTCCAGCACCGGGACCCCGACGTGTTGGTCCTCAGCAGTGCGGAACTCGTCCCGGCGCTGTTCGACGTGGCCGACGCACACGAACTGGGACCGATCAGCCTGGGCCGACGGCCGGGCTACCAGCAACTCGCCGGTCGCTCGACCTTCGAGAGTTACGGTCGGGTCGGCCACTCGCCCGCCCGGTACAACGTCCCCGGGCGGGCCATCGTCGACCGCTCGAACACGTTCTTCTACCACCAGACGAACCTCGCGGGCTGTCTCGACCTGGTCGGCCGCTCGGGGAAGCCGCTGCAGGAACTCGCGTGGGCCTCCATCGGGAACGTCCTCACCGCGATGCAGATCCACGAGGCGCTGGACCGCGACGTCCTCGTCCCGTGGCGGTCCTGGCGCCACGAGCAGTTCAAGTCGATGCGGACGCTCGACGACGCCGACCGCGGGGGGCACACGTTCTCACCGCAGGTGGGGCTCCACGAGACCGTCCACGAACTCGACTTCTCGTCGCTGTACCCGAACATCATCGTCGAGAAGAACATCTCCCCCGAGACCATCCGCGGCGACTGTGAGTCGGCCGAGACCGTCCCGACGCTCGGCTACGACGTCTGCACCGAACGGGGGTATCTCGCGGACGTCCTCGGGCCCCTCATCGAGGACCGGGACGACATCAAGGCCGCCATCCGAGAGACTGACGATCCGGACCGGCGTCGCGACCTCCAGGGTCGTTCTGACGCCATCAAGTGGATTCTCGTCTCGTGTTTCGGCTACCAGGGCTTCTCGAACGCCAAGTTCGGCCGCATCGAGGCCCACGAGGCCATCAACGCCTACGCCCGGGACATCCTCCTCACCGCCAAGGAGGCCCTCGAGGAAGCGGGGTGGCGGGTCGTCCACGGCATCGTCGACAGCATCTGGGTGACGCCGCGGGCGGACGAACCCCAGGTCCCCCTCGCATCGGTGGCGGCCGAGGTCACCGATGCGGTCGGTATCGACCTCGAGTACGAGGCTGCCTACGACTGGGTGGCGTTCGTCCCTCGCCGTGGGATGGATGGCGGCGCGCTCACGAAGTACTTCGGCAAGTACGCCACGCCGAAACCCGACGGAACCGCCTTCAAGTACCGCGGTATCGAGGCCCGCCAGCGCAGCACCTGCGACTGGGTCGCAGCGCTCCAGCAGACGCTCGTCGCCACGCTGGACGAGCACCGACGCGCCGAACCGGTCGTCGACCGCCTCTCGGTCGCACTCACCCGCCTCGAACGCGGCGTGGTCGATCCAACGCGGCTGGTCGTCACCAATCGCGTCTCCAGGCGCGTGGAGGAGTACGCCCAGGCGACCCGTAACGTGGCCGCCCTGGAGCGCGCCGCGGCCCGTGGCCTGGAGACGTTCCCCGGCCAGGACGTCGAGTACGTGGTGGTCGACGACGAGAAGGCCTCCCGCGAGCGGGTGCAACTCGCCCACGAGGACCCCGATACCTACGACGCGGCGTTCTACCGGGACCGCGCCATCCGGGCCGCCGAGAGCGTCGTCTCGCCGCTGGGCTGGGATCGCGACCGGATCCGCGAGTATCTCTCCGAGACGACCTCGACCGACCTGACCGCGTTCACGGAGCGGACGGCCGTCGATTCGTAACGTCGGCGGGTGGGGACTGTTCGGTCTCGCGGGTGACCGACGACCGGATTCCGTTCTCTCGTTCGATTCGGTGGCAGTTAGTGTACCGCTTAGTACGGGAGGCCCGAAGGACCGTCGGCCTCGCCGGTCGACGGTGTCGCCGTACGGTGGTTCAAGCGATCTATAACAATGGGGCTGGACGGCGTCACCACCGACGTCGGACGCGTGGCTGCCGTCCGAACGCCAGGAGACACGAATGTCAGACTTGACACCGGCACCACCCACGAATCCACTCGCTCGGGAGACGGTCACGTACGAGGACGTCCGAATCGTCATCACTCCGGAAGCCCCCCGTCACTACGAGGTGGCGGTGAGCGAGGCCGACGGCGACCGCACCGACCACGCCGTCGAGTACGTCGCGATCAACGCCACGAACGTCCTCCTCGAGAGTCCGATCTGGTTCGTCGACGCGGACCTCGACGTCGGGGTCCCTATCGAACGAGCGGGCGATACGGCCTGGGTGTGGCCCTGATTCGAACGTCGAACGTGCGCCACACCGGTGGGAGGTCACGCCTCGCCGTAGACGGGAACGGCCGCGCCACTCGTCACGTCGGCACCGTCCGAACAGAGGAACAGGACGACCGATGCGACGTCCGCGGGTGCGACCCACTCGTCTTTGGGCGTCATCATCTCGCGGTTCATCGGCGTGTCGAGCACGCTCGGCATGACGCAGTTGGCGCGAACCGTCCCCAGATTCTCCTCGGCGATCGACTCGGTGAGGATCTTGACGCCGGCCTTCGTCGCTCGATAGAGTCCGTCGCCTTCCCCGCCCTCCAGGGCCGACCGGGCCGAGACGCTGACGATGGATCCCTCCGTCTCCTGGAGGGCCGGGAGGGCGTGCTTGGCGGCGAGGAACATCGTCTTGAGGTTGACGTCGAACAGCAGGTCGAACTCGCTGGTGTCGGTCGCCTCAACGGGATCGCCACCGCGCCACGTCCCGGCGACGTTGAGAAGGTGGTCGATTCGACCGTGGTCTTCGAGCACCCGGTCGACGGTCTCGGCGACGGCAGCCTCGTCGGTGAAGTCGGCCCGGTAGAAGTGGATTCCCTCCCGATCGTCGAGGAGCGAATCGTCGCTGTCGATGTCGACGACGTCGCTGGCGGCGACGGTCGCACCAGCCGCGGCGAATGCGTCGACGACGGCACTGCCGAGTGCGCCACCGGCGCCGGTGACGAGAGCGACGTCGCCGCCGAAGTCAAATTCCACTGTCATGTGTAGGGGGTCGGTCGCCGCTGGCATAAATCGGCGGGTGGCGAGGGCGACGCGGTGCGATCAGGATCGCAGGAACGCTTCGAGACCGACGAGCCGGTCGGCGACGAGGACAGCCACGAACGCGACGAGGACGTAGACGCTGGCAACGGCGGCGATCACGGGGCTGACGTTGGCTCGAATCGAGGTGTAGATGAGCACGGGGAGGGTCACGATGTCGGGCGTGGTGATGAGGAGGCTGACGAGGAACTCGTTCAACCCGAGGACGAACACGATCAACGACCCCGTGACGATGCCGGGTAGCAGCGAGGGGAGGGTCACGTGAACGAAGGTCTGCAGTTCTTCGGCACCGAGATTCATCGCCGCCCGCTCGAGCTCCGGGTCGAGGGCGTTGACCCTCGCCGAGACGCTCCAGATCATGAAGGGGAGGTTGATGATGGCGAGCGCCAGGCCCACTGTCCACAACTGACCGAGGACGCCGACTTCGCGGAAGACCAACAGCAGGATCATGCCGGAGACGACCAGCGGGACGGTGAAGGGGAGCAACAGGTAGATCTGGAGCCCGGACTCGAACCGGATGTCGTAGCGCATCATTCCGAGCCCCGTCGCGACGCCGACGGGAATCGACAGGACGGTCGCGAACAGCGCAACGAAGAGACTCCTGGCGAACGCGCCGAAGTAGCGTTCCTGTCCCGGCAGCGTCGTGTACCAGTAAAGCGAGAGGCTGTCGGGCGGGAACTGGATGATGTCGCCGGGCTGAAACGAGGCCAGCAGGACGATGAGCGTCGGGACGAGCAAGAAGACGATTTCGAGGGCGACGAGCGTCGAGAGGAGCGGTCGTTCGCCGGGAAGGCGACGGGCGAGTGCCGACAGCGAGTCGGTCGGCGACCTGCCGCCATCGCTACGCATCGTGGTCCCCTCCCTGGAAGCCGAACGTTCCCGGACCGACCGTCCGGAAAATCGTGAGCACCACGACCGACGTCACCGCAACGAGGAGGACGCTCACCGCCGCTGCGAGCGGGAGATTGCTCGAGTTGAACATCGTCCGATAGACGAGATTGGCGACGAAATCGACGCGTCCGCCACCGATGAGGTCGGGGATGGCGAACGTCGCCGCCGTAATCGTGAACACGACGACGCTCGCACCGGCGATACCCGGCATGGCCAGGGGCACCACGACGTGGCGGAATGTCTGAACGCGATTCGCACCGAGGTTGCTCGCCGCCAGTTCGAGTGAGCGGTCGATGTCCTGGACGGCCGGTGCGATCATGATTATGGCGTAGGGGAGCATGATCTGGAGGAGTCCGACCAGGACCGCGAAATCGGTCGCGAGAAACCGAACGGGTCCGACGCCGACCAGACCGAGTGCGGCGTTGACGACCCCGTTCCGTCCCAGGACGATCAACCAGCCGTAGGCCCGGACGATCACGCCCGTGAAGAACGGGACGAAGATGCTCACGAGGAGCAGTTTGCGCACGACCGGGGACCGCGCCCGGACGGTCAGGTAGGCGTACGGCAGTCCCAGTCCGACCGCGAGGACGGTGACGAGCGTCGCGAGGACGAACGTCCGGAGGAATATCTGGTGATACGCGCCGGTCGTCAACACCGCCAGCCAGTTCGTCGCCGTCAGTTCGTAGACGACGTACTCGATGGCGTCGAAGGTGAGCAGACTGTAGCCAGCGAGGAGGAGGAGACCGACGAACAGCACGCCCACCAGTGTCACTGCTGGTCCGACGAGGAGATACCCCATCCAGTTGGGCGGGTCCTGGTAGACCCGTCGGGGCAGCCGCTCTTTCAGTGCAATAGCGCGATCGGCGACCGTCCATCGAAATGGGTGTCGCTCGGAGTCGGTGCCGTCGCTCATGTATCGATCGTCTGGTGGTGGGCGTTGGACGCCGGATAGATCGTCGCAGCGTCGACATTCCAGCCGACCTGAACCGCCTCCCCTCGCTGATAGAGATCGCGTCGGGCCGTCTTGAGTTCGGTGACCGAGAGGGTCAGGTCGCCGCCCGAGACGTCAACCTCGTAGGTGATCGTATCGCCCTCGAAGGTGACTTCTGCAATCTCGCCGCTGAACGTCGTGTCGGTCGCGAGGTCGTCGCCGACTCGCAAGCGTTCGTATCGGATGGCCAGGTCGACGGGGTCGCCGACGGCGAGGTCGGCATCCTGACTGTCGACTGGACACGCAACGATGGTGTCGGCGCCGTTCAGTTCGACCCGACAGGTCGCGTCGGCCAGGGCGGTGATTCGACCGGCGAGGAGGTTCGTATTGCCGACGAAGTCGGCGACGAACGCCGAGGTCGGCCGGTCGTACAGCTCCTGGGTGGTCGCGTGTTGCACGACCTCGCCGTCCTGGATGACGGCGACGCGGTCGGCCATCACCAGGGCCTCCTCCTGGTTGTGCGTGACGTGGACGGTGGTCACGTCCGTCTCGCGATGAATCCGCAACAGTTCTCGGCGCATCTCTTCGCGGAGTTTCTTATCGAGCGAGCTCAGCGGCTCGTCGAGCAACAGTATCGACGGTTCGAAGGCGAGACTCCGCGCCATCGCGACCCGCTGTCGCTGACCGCCCGACAACTCCTGGACGTTCCGGTCCGCAATGTCGGGGAGCCGGATCAGTTCGAGCATCTCGGCGACCCGATCCTCGATGTGCGCCGGATCGATGCGGCGCATCTTCAGGGGGAAGGCGACGTTCTCGCCGACCGTCATATGGGGGAACAACGCCATACTCTGGAACACCATCCCGATATTGCGCTCGTACGGCGGCGCGGTCGTGACGTCTTCGCCGTCGATGGCAATGTGACCGCTCGTCGGTTCGTCGAACCCGGCGATCATATGCAACAGCGTCGATTTGCCGGCGCCGCTCGGGCCGAGGATGGTCAGAAACTCCTGCTGTCTGATCTCGAGAGAGACGTCGTCGACCGCCGTGACGTCTCCGAACTGCTTGGATACGTGGTCGAGTCGGACGGCCGGGGTGTCAGATATCATGGGATGTCGGTCGGCGCTGGTCGTCGACCCGCGATACGGCGACGACCCGTCTCACGCCGGGATTATTCGAGGGTTTGGGAAATTCTGTCGAACCAGTCCGGGCTGTGTTCGGCGTACACGTCGAGGTCGGGTGCGATGAGGGCGTCGAAATCCGATTCGGCGGTGGGGAACGCCGGATCGTCCGCCATCCAGTCGAGCGGGTCGACGTTCTCGTTGAGCATGGGCATCTGGAGTCCCTCCATCCACTGCGCTTGATTCTCGGCTCGCAGCGCGAAGTCGATGAACACCTGGCTCCAGTACCGTTCGGAGAGTGGCTGGTTTTTCGGGGTGTACATGCAGTCGGTCCGCACTGTCGCACCCTCGTCCGGTATCGTCCACCCGACCGGGACACCCTCGTTCTGTGCCGCGAGCAAGTTACTCGGGAGGTACCCCGCCGCGTAGGCGATTTCACCCTCCTGTAAGTTCTGCAAAATCGAGGAGTCGCTACCGAGGTAGCCGAGATTCGGCGCGAGGTCTTCGACGAGGTCCCACAGCGGTTCCATCTCGTCGGCTGGCCCGAGGTCGACGTCGGCCAGTTCCGCCAGCACCGGGAGGAACCCGTCTGCCGGTGGGTCGTTGTACATTCCGAGCCACCCTTCGTAGACGTCGTCCCAGAGTGTCTCCCACGAGGTGACCGGCTCGGGGTCCCCCTGGATGGACTCGAGGACCTCCTCGTTGTAGCCGAGCGCGTACGTGTAGGGGTACAACCCGATGTACGGAAGGCGGCCGTCGACGTCGGGGCGGGCTAGCTCTCGCATTTCCTCTGTGTGGGGCACGACGTCGGGATGGAGTGGTTCGGCCAACCCCTGCAGGTACTCGCGGTGCATGAACACGAGGACCGTCCAGTTGACGTTGACCGGTGGTGCCTGTCCCTGGTCGACGGCGGATCGGATGTTGTTCTGGGTCACCTGGATATCGCTGTTGTCGTAGACGACGTCGATGCCGGTCTCTTCGGTGAACGGGTCACCGATCGCCGCGGCGAGTGACTCTTGCCAGACGCCGCCCCAGGCCCGCACGGTGATCGAGTCCGGCTTCTCTGGTGGGTCGTCCGGGTCCAGTTCGGACGTCGTCTCCGATCCGCCGCCGAGACAGCCGGCCAGTCCGCTGACGGCGAGGGCGGAACTTCCTGCCAGGAATGCTCGTCGCGACGTCCACGATCCGGTATCGGGGGAGAACCGTCCCCGTCCGTCGTCGACTGCGCGTTCGCGTTGGTCCATGGGTGGGCCTCGCCCCGATTGTACATAAACAGCGTGTGTTGCCCCGCGAAGACGTCGTCATCACTACATGTCGTCGATAGAAATGTCCCCGAAGAGGACCCGTGGCGTTCACTCCTCGATTTTGCGGACGATCTTCTCCGCTTGCTCGCGGGCTTTCGTCTTGCCGACGGTCTTTGCGATCAGCACCGACTGAACCACCCAGGAATCGTTCTCGCTGCGATGTCCCATCCTGACTTTCGCTCCCTCGGAGACGTCCCTGGCGGCGTCTCTCGCCCACTCCGGCGTGCGAATCTCTGAGAAGTCGCCGGGGTCCCGAAACCGAACGTGGTAGTACTCGTCCTCGAGTTCGACGCCCTTCACCGACGGAATTTTTGACACAGTAACAACAAGTATGACCTCGCTCAAAGCCGTTTTCCCGTCCAGTGTGCGTCGACGCCCCGGTCGTCGGCAACGACGGCGAACAGTTCGCCGTCCGTGAACACCGGACTGCCCACGTCCTCCCAGCCCGTCTGAACCGTTTCGGGCCGCCGTGGTCGCCCTCACATCGACGACTTTCGGCAGGTTGGTGGCGTTCCCGGGCGATTTCACCCACGAATCCGCCGCTGGTACAGCCTATATCCTCTTTCGTCCCCTACGGTACCTAATGACCCACGAGGATCCGATCACCGCCGAGCAACCGAACAGCCCCATGCAGACGACCGGCACCGACCACGTGACTATCTGGGGAAGCAACGCCGCGGACACCATCGCGTTCTACCGAGACCTGCTCGGGATGCCCCTCGTGCTCCGGCAACCGAACCTCGACGATCCCTCCCAGACCCATCTCTTCTTCGACACCGGTGACGGCCGGATGCTCACCTTCTTCGTCAGCGACGAGCGTGACGCCAACCGGGGACCGCAACGAACCCAGGTCGGTGGCGTCCACCACCTCGCGTTCCGGTTCGATCCGGACCGATTCCAGGACGTCGCGGCGGCACTCGATGCGGACGGGCGGGGATACAACGAGTTCGATCGAGGCATCTTTCACTCGCTGTACACGCGGGACAACGACGGGCTGGTCATCGAGTTGACCACGGACGCCTACGAGATACCCGACGATCGCCGCGCCGAGGTGCTCGCGACTACCCAGCGTATTCGCGAGGAAGCTGGTGCCGAATACGCCCAGGACGACCATCTCAGAGACGCCCTCGAGGAACTCGGATTGCCCATCGTGGAACACGACCTGCCGGACGCCGCGACCGGTACCGGCGTGGAGTGATCGATGGCTGGCCCACACGACGACCGGCCACTCGTGACGGCCGGCACGTCACTGGACGCGGCATCGGCCGCGATGGTACTGGTACACGGTCGCGGTGCCAGTGGACGGGGTATCGTCCGGTCGATGGAGCCGATCCAGCGCGAGGGTCTCGCCATGCTCGCCCCGCAGGCAGCGGGGAATACCTGGTATCCGAATTCCTTTCTCGTACCGGTCGAGCAGAACGAACCGGGCCGGTCGTCGGGACTCGACGCGATAGACCGTGCTGTGACGCAGGCCACCGCTGCGGATATCGAGCCGTCCCGCATCGTGCTTCTGGGCTTCTCCCAGGGCGCGTGTCTCGCGAGTGAGTACGTCGCCAGGAATCCACGCCGGTACGGCGGTCTGGCGGCGTTGAGTGGCGGACTCATCGGTGAAACGGTCGACGAAGACTCGTTCACCGGTTCACTCGAGGGGACGCCGGTCTTCCTGGGCTGTAGCGACGTGGATCCACACATTCCCGTGGAACGAGTCGACGTGACCGCCAGCGTCTTCGAGGCCCTCGATGGGGACGTCACGAAAGAGATCTACGCGGGGATGGGTCACTCTGTCAATCAGGCGGAGTACGACCAGGTCGAAGCTCTCGTCGATGCCGTCATGGATTGAGAAAATCGACTGGCTGGTTGCCGTCAGCGACTCGCGGCGTACGTCACTCTGACCTGTGCGGACACGGTGACCGGGCCGGACGAGATATCAGTTGCCGCGTCGCCACCCGCAGCCGCCTCCATCGCGTAGACTGGTCGCGGGATGCCACTGCTCCCGGTCTCGACCGTCGCGACGCCGTCTATCTGCAGGTTCGCACTTTGCGCGAGGGTTTCGGCCTGCGTGTCGGCGTCGTCCATGGCGTTTTCGAGGGCCTCGTTCTTCAGCGTTCGTTGCGTCTCGCTCGTGAGGGTGAACCGCACGTCGTGGACGCTCGTCACGCCGGCGTCGACGGCGGTGTCGATCACCCCGCCGACTTGGTCGGTCTCGTTCACGTCGACGGTGAGGACGTGTCGAACGCGGTAGATCGGCTGGCTGTCCTCTTCAGTGGGTTTGGTACGGCGGTCGTCCTCGTAGATGCGGTAATCGGTCGTCCGGATCTGTTCCTCCTCGATGCCCATCTCGACGAGGGCCTCCTTCACGCTCGAGACGTCCTCGGCTACAGTCGACCTGGCTTCGGTCACGTCGGTATCGTCGGCCTCGACGGCCATCCTGAGGACGGCTTTGTCGGGCTGGGCCTGGGCTTCACCACTCGCGGACACCGTGATGGTCTCGCCCGATTGGGCGGTGCTGTTCTCCAGTTGATTCGACTGTGATCCGTCGTCGAGGGCCAGTACGGCGCCGGCACTGGTGACGGCCGCGAGGATCACCAGGACGCCGACGATGAGCGATTGGACAGGGCGGGACATTGCATTCGCAAAGACGGCCGCTCGGCTATTAGCAGTGCCGTAAGGTCAAATCGAGACTGTTGTTTCGCTCAGGCGGATGGGCCGGCGGTACGGTGGCCCAGCCGTCAGTTACTCGACCCGAAAGCAATCTCGCGAATGCTGTCTCTCACTCAGGCGGACGACTCCACCCCTCTCACGAGTGACCCCAGCACCGGGAGGAGGAGGGCGCCACCGACCGTGATGTAGATGATGGGGTCCATGGAGACGACGCGTGGGGCAATTGCACCACGGGGAAGGATGAAGACGGCGAGCACCAGCAGACCAAATCCTCCAGCGGAGACCACCGCTGCACGCAGATCCGGTGAAACGAGGCCGACGAGCGCGCCCGCGACGATCAACCCGATCCAGTGTACCCAGACCAAGACCAGTCCGCCGGCCGACGTGGCAAGCAGTGCCGCGATGCGGAACTTCCGCCGGTGTCTGATGCGATCGAGAATTCCACGCCGGTCTCCAATATCGAGCGCCATTCGGTCCCGCTCCGGGCCGCCAGAATGGTCGTCGTTCACGACGATCCCTCCTCGAACGCCACACGGATGTCGCCGTCGTGGGTACGCCGCATCGGTTTCAGTTCCCCTTCGATCCAGAGATCCAACTGATCGTCGAAGTGGCTGGAGAAGTAATCCCCGGAGTTCCCACCCGGCAGCACACTCCCGGCGTCGCCGCCAGGGGTGACGATCATCCGCCACGAGGATCCAACGTCGTCCTCCACGCGGAAATTCTTCACCGTGACTGGGGACCCGCCCATCGGCTCTTCCCGATAGTTGAGAAATCCGGCCTCGCTCCCCAGTGGATGAGACACTGCTCGGGTCGTGTTCCAGTCGCCGTACGTCGACCATCCGTTCTCTTCGATCTCCTGGAGAGCGGTCCGTAACGAATCGACCATCGTGTCCTTCCGTGACCGGTCCTCGTAGAGCGGGCTATCGGGTGAGAGTTTCGCCACGACCCAGTCGCTCGGATAGTAGCTATCGTCGAGGTCGGCCTCGGAGAACGTCGGCTCGACCGTGGCTTCGACGAACGCATCGATCCAGCGCGCGAAGACCAGTGCAGCATACGAGTCGCGTTCCATCAGGTAGTTCCAGTCGTCGAGGGCATCGACTGCCGCCGTCGCTTTCGAAGAGAGATCCGTACCCGTTGTGGCGTCGACCAGTTCGGGAACGAGATCCGCTGCGCGACCATCGTAGACGTCGGTCTGGAGGTCCTGGAAGAAGGACAGGTCCATCGGTCCTCCCGACTCGAGTCGTTCTTCGAGGCGCTCGTAGATGCGTGCACCACGGTATGGGGTCGAATACGCCGTCCCAATGTAGTGACGAGGGTCGTCGACGACCCGCTGGTTTGCGGTCGCGAGGACCGCTGGGTCGATAGCGTGTGGTTTCTCGTCGAAGGGGACGAATCCCTCCCAGGTCGATTCACCGAACGGAGTGAATCCCTCCCACTCTCCCGCTCCGGCGGAGCCGTCGAAGATGCGGTTACCGGGCACGACCTCACCATCGATGCGGCGTCTCGGCAACTTCCCAGTTGCGTAGTACATCGTTCTTCCGTCCGCGTCGGCGTAGACGAGGTTCTGTGTCGGGAGATCGAATTTCTTCGTCGATTCCAGCATCGCATCGAGTCCTTCGTTGTGTCCGAACTCGTAGATCGCTTCTGTCGTTCGCGTCGCCGAGTGGCCGGTCCACGCGACGCCGACCCGTCGTCCCTCTCGTTCGAGAACTGGTCCGTGGACCGTCTTCCGGATCGTTCGACTCCTGTCCTCGCCATCCGAGACTCGTATCTTCCGTCGTTCCGTGTCGAAATCACGCCACTCGCCCTCGTATCGGTATCGTTCGCCGTCCTCGTCTATCTCGTAGTCGTAGACGTCGAGAACGTCGGCACCGACGTTCGTGAACGACCAGACGCCGTAGCCGTTCCTGCCAGCGATCACGAACGGGACGCCCGGAAAGGTGACGCCGCGAACCGAGTTCTCGGGCGTTTCGACGTGCTGTTCGTACCAGACCGGCGGGACCATCAACTCCAGATGGGGGTCGTAGGCGAGAAGTGGTGACCCGGTCGCGGTGTGATCCCCCGAGACCACCCAGCTATTGGAGCCGATACCGGGCGCCGATTCGAACATCGACAACCAGTCGATCAGAGCCTTCCCGCCCGTCACCGCCTCTGAGTCCGCCGTTTTCGACGCCTCGTCGAGGTTCCGAATGGTGGCGTCCATCGAACCCTGATTGCGTGTCGTGTCCAGCTCGTCTCGGAGGATGGGGACATCGTGATCCAGCCGTTCTGGGAAGAGCTCCTGTACGAGCTCCGACCCGAGGCGGTCGGCGAGGACTGCCCGACGTAACGCACCGAAGTTCCCCGTCAGCCCCCACGATATCTGCTTTTCCATGAGCATCGTATCCACCGGAGTCCACCGTCGTGGCTCGTACTCGAGAAGCTCGAATTCCAGGGGGAGCTGGTCGCTCTGCATCGAGGCGTCGACTCCATCCGCGAACGCTTCGACGAGGGGGCCGACGGGCCCCGCTTGAATCAGGTCCCACGTGGCTTCAGCGGCACCCGTGAAATCCATGGCGACGTGGAACTCGTCGCTTTCGAGCGTCGCCTCGCCGACCACCTCCGACAGCCGTCCACCCATTACTCGCCGCTGGAGATCCATCTGGAAGAGTCGGTCGAACGCCTGAACGTAACCGACGGCGAAGTACGCGGCCCGTTCTGACGCCGCGTCGATGTGCGGGACGCCGTAGTCGTCGACCTGGAGTGTCGCATTGCCGTGAGGGCTTTCGACGGTCGACGGAAGTTCTCGGTCCGCGGCGTCCCACAGTCCACCGGAGAGCGGGGCGAACTGGTCGAGAAGGTCGGACGCCGATGAGAGAGTTAGCCCCCCGACTCCTGCACCGAGTATCCCCGCGAGTACGCGACGGCGTGTCGTCTCTCGCGGCATCTATCGAATTCCGCGCGGGAACGACGATCGGTCTCCCGTGTGGTCTTCGAACACTGTCGGTCCACTGATGAGGCCGACTATGCGAGAGTGTCGCATACGAAACTGTATGTGACACCCTGAGTTAGGCGTTCGTCTGGGTGTGACGAGGTAGTCGGCAGTCCGCTCCGGCGGTCCTCAATTCGCGATTCGCGGTCGTCGATAGTTTCTTCGACGGTTCCCCGTGCAGTATCGCTCAGCTCATCGGCTACGGTCACTGCGTCGTCGAAACCATCTCGAAGACCCTCGACGGCGGTTTCGATGTCGTCGGACGCGCTCATAGAGGGATAGGACGGTTCTCGAGGGTTCTGCCAGAAGTAGTTATAATTCCTACAAACTGAAAATGATAGTAGATTATCAATATTAGGGCGTCCACTGTTGAATCGGGCCGATGGCAACCCTGACACTCTTGAGTCCGGCGTTCGCTGATGGCGGTTCGATTCCCGAGCGGTATGGATATACCCGAGATAACCTGAACCCGCCCCTCGAAATCGCGGGCGTCCCCGAATCGGCGGCGTCCCTCGCGCTGATCGTCGACGACCCGGACGCTGTGGAACCGGCGGGCAAGGTATGGGACCACTGGGTCGTCTGGAATATCGATCCCAATAGAACCACTATTCCGGAGGACTGGGACGCCTCGGATGCGACACAGGGAATGAACGACTACGGTGACCCGGAATACGGGGGACCTAATCCGCCGGACCGCGAGCACACGTATCGGTTCAAGCTATACGCACTGGACGAAAAGCTGGATATCGATACTGGTGCGACGAAGGACCGCCTCGAGGACGCAATGGCGGGAACGATCCTGGAGGAGACGCAACTGGAAGGAACGTTTGCACCCTGATCACGCGTCGTCGTTTCTGCGCGCTGGTTCGACCTGCGGGCCGCGTCGACTCGGTCTGTCGGAATCCGAACCGGTCGTACCACTCCCATGCGGCAATTACGGACTCACCAATGCAGGGGGATTCGAGGGGGTGTCACCGCGATGACTGACGGGGATGGGCGCGTCCCGGCGACCCGGAACTGGAGCGCACTCCGTGAGCGCCTTCTCGAGATCGGGCCGCTCTGGGCCGGTGCGGTCGGGACGGTCTTGTTGTTTCTGGTCGCCGTTCAGTTACTCGGAACCGCGACGGAAGCCGCCCAACCGGTGATCGAACGGATCCTTCGACGTATCGTCGTCGATGACACCTCCGCACTCGGCCTCGGGTGGGCCGCTTCGTACGGATTGACGAACGGATCCGTCGTCGCGGCCCTCTCGCTGTCGCTTCTCCGCTCTGGCCTCGTCAGCCCGTCCGAGACCTATTTCATGATCGCCGGGACCCGTCTCGGTGGGACCGCCGTCATCGTCCTCGTCGGAGCGATTGATTACCTGCAAAACCGTCGAAGCCAGTCGCTGACCGAAGGAACCAGTCTCGGCCTGCTGACGTTCGTGATCACGTTCAGCATCTACATTCCAGTTACTGCACTCGGTGCCGTCGTCCTGACGCGATATCGTTCGACGGTGTTCGAGGCGACGACGGGGCTGGGCCTGTCGATCCGTTCGTTAGAGCTCCTGGAACCCGTCACCGATGCAGTGACGAGAGCGCTCGGCCCCACCATCACGTTGGGTGTGGCCATCGCGTTGCTCTTCGGGAGTCTCTGGTTTTTCGATTCACTCCTCGAACGTGTCCACACCGAGACTATCCGAAAGTACGTGTTTCGGCACTTCAAACGGCGGTGGATGGCCTTCGGAATCGGGCTACTGATCACGGGGCTCACGACGAGCGTCGCCTTTTCGCTCGGCGTTATCGTGCCGCTGTACAATCGACGGTTCGTCCGCCGTGGTGAGATGGTACCGTACATCCTCGGCGCGAACATCGGCACGCTGTTCGACACGCTCGTCGTGGGATTCGTTCTCGAGACGATGGTCGGCGTCGCCATCGTCGCCCTCGTGATGGGACTGGCGACGCTTCTGACGGTGGTCGTCCTCGTCGGGTACTCTCCGTACCTGCGTGTCGTCGATGCCTGTCAGGACAAACTGCTCGAGGATCGCCGATTCTTCGTCGCCTTCGCCGCTACTCTGATCGTCCTTCCGATTGTCCTGCTCGCAATCCCACACGTATGACCGAAACTCGACCACTCAAACGACCGACACGAGTACCAAACCCATGACAGTTCACGTCCTCGTTCCGATGGACGATTCCCCGATGGCGAAGCGTGCACTCGAACACGCCCTCTCCATGCATCCCGGGGGCCAGATAACGGTCCTTCACGTCATCGACTACGTCGAAGAGAGTTACAGCGCGAGGGCCCTTATCGGGGCTAAGGAACTCAGAGAGCGGGCCGAAGAGCGCGCCGACGCCCTTTTCCAGGAAGCGGCGGCGATCGTCGATGACCGAGGCGTGGAGTTCGAGACAGCGACCGCAGTTGGCGATCCGGCCCGTGAAATCGTCGCTTTCGCCGAGAAAGCGGACGTCGATCAGATCGTCATCGGGAGTCACGGTCGGTCACCCGTGTCGCGAATCTTGCTCGGAAGTGTAGCCGAGACGGTGACCCGGCGCGCCCCGGTTCCAGTCACGGTGGTCCGGTAGGAGGGAATCCACGCATTCGCCGGTCGTCACCGGTTGCCAGTGTGCGTTGCCGGCGATGGCGAACAGGGGCTACGGGGTGCTGGCCTGGTGAATCGTATGGGCGGATGTCAATTCCATTCGTTTGCGAGCCCTATGGGTACTTTTACATGAGCCAGCATGCAGTGTCCGGCAATGAGCGAAGCGGGAGACAAATTTCGGCAACTCGTCGAGCACCTTCCCGAGGTCGTGTGGTTGCTCGACGAAGATCTGGACGAGACCCTCTACACTAATCCCGCATATCGTCGGCTGTTGGAGACGATAACTTCGGAACCCGACTGGCCAGTCGATGCCGAGGAATTGGTCCATCCCGAGGATACGGCGAGGGCAGCGGAATGGTTCGAAACGATTCAACAGGATATCCGCGACGGGACCTGGAATACCGAGTATACATTCGAAGCGCGACTGACCGACGGAACCGATACCGAACACTGGCTCGAAACCATCGGGGTCCCAATCGTCGACGACGGGGGCGTCATCGGATTCGCAGGCATCTCCACGGACGTCACCGAACAAAAATCCCGCGAACGGGAACTCGAAACCAGGGTCGATCAACTCGACCAGTTCGTGAGCATGATCACCCATGACATTCGCAACCCCCTGACCGTCGCCAAGGCGAACCTCGAACTCTACGAGAAGACCCAGGATAGAGAACGCCTCGAACGGGTCGAAGAGGCCCTTGATCGGATCGACGAACTCACGACCGATCTCGTGGCACTGGCCAGGGACGGGGACGATTCGGTCGCCATCAATTCCGTCGACCTGGATGCCGTCGCCACGAAGGCGTGGGTGACCGTGGATACCCGCGATGCACAGTTGGAGACTGAACCGGCCGAGATTGACGCCGACGCTTCGATGCTCCAGACGGCGTTGGAGAATCTCTTCAAGAATGCAGTCGGTCACGGCGGGTCGGATGTGACGGTTCGGGTCGTCCCGACAGATGCTGGGTTCATCGTCGAGGACACGGGGAGCGGGATATCCCCCGATCTCCGAGAGCAGGTGATGGAGCATGGCTTCACGACGGGATATAGTGGGACGGGGACCGGGTTGACGATCGTCCAACGGATTGCCGACGAACATGGATGGGATATCGACCTCGGAGAGAGTCCCGAAGGCGGCGCCAGGTTCGAATTTCACCCCTGCTGATGGACGGTCTTCGCTACACAGATCGGCCGTCTCTTTCCGCATCGAGGCAGTCACGGACGAATACCCTCGGATCGGGACCGCTGCTGGAGAACGCTCTCTAGCATTTTGGAACGTTCGTGACCACCGATGATACACACCTATCACTCCGTGGCCACAACTGCGGACCGATGTCTGCTCTCGGCTGGGCCCTCGTTCTCGTCGCGGTTTCCACTCTCGTCATCTGGAAGGGGAGCGGATTCTTCGAGCGGTCAGCAGAACAGCTGAGCAACCACTACGGGTTGCCGGTCGCGTTCCACGGCGCCATCGTCGTCGCCGTCGGATCCAGTTTCCCCGAGATTAGTTCGATCGTCATCAGTACGGTCTTCCATGGCGATTTCTCCCTCGGTGTCGGGGCCATCGTCGGCAGTGCTATCTTCAATCTCCTCGTCATCCCGGCACTCTCTGCGTTCTCCAGTGAGGAACTGGAGACGACCCGGAGCCTCATTCACAAAGACGCACAGTTCTACATCATCAGCGTTCTCATCCTGTTCATCGTCTTCGCACTCGGTGCGACCTACGTTCCGGGCGGAACGAACAGCGCCGCTATCTTGACCCCGTCGCTGGCCATTCTCCCGCTGGCCACGTACGGTGTCTATATTTTCTTACACCAGCAGGACGCCAGCGACCACGTCGCCGAGCGGACACACGGTATCAACGTGAGCCGGGCGTGGGGGACGCTGGCAGTCGCGTTGCTCGTAATCGCAGTTGGCGTGGAAGGGCTCGTTCGCGCGGCACTCTCGCTGGGAACCATCTTCGAGACCCCGAGTTTCCTCTGGGGGCTCACCGTCATCGCGGCCGCGACGAGTCTCCCCGACGCGTTCGTCAGTGTCAAGGCCGCAAAGGAAAACGACAGCATCACGAGTCTCACGAACGTCCTCGGAAGCAACATATTCAATCTCCTGGTCGCTATCCCCATCGGTATCCTCCTGGCGGGGTCGGCCACGATCAACTTCCTCACGGCCATCCCGACGATGGGATTTCTCACGTTCGCCTCGCTCGTGTTCATCGTCTTCACCCGTACCGACCTCGAACTGACCGATCGCGAGGCCTACGGATTTCTGGGACTGTACGTCCTGTTCCTCGTCTGGATGACACTCGAGTCGATCGGAGTCATTCACACCGTTCGGGGCATCTAAGCAGACCTGAAACCTGGTGGATAACGATTTTCCACGGCATCTCGTTCACCAATAGACCGGCGACCGAACCAATGAATGGAGTGTCTCCTCGAAGCAGTGCCTGACCGCTCGTTCCCAATCGGATCGGATCGATGGATTCCGAGCCCCCTCTTCGGCCAAGAGGTAGCTCCAGGCCAACTGATGGGCTCGCCACTTCAGGGGGATCCCGGTTTCGTGAAACTGCCCCGAGAACGTAGTGATTTCAGGTTCGCCTTCCATCGCCGACGTGAAAATCGCCAGTACTGGAGGGACACTCGTGGTCTGCGTAATTCCCGCGATCTTAGCCAGGATATTTGGGACATTCGTGCACTTCGACCACTGACGGATACCGCCCATCACGGCTGTCTGCGAGTGGTCGAACAGCGATGCAGAACGGCGGTCGTTCGATAGGTCGGTGAACCCGACCTATCAGGCTGGCGCCGTCGGCGGCGTCGGTGGGCCTCTCGAGCGCGATGACGGTGCGGTCGAATCGGGCAACGGTATCGGCGACCGATGTGGCGAGTGTCGCGATGATGTCGCCGCGGCCGACCATGGTGTCGAGAACGACTTCGCCCAGGGTGTGAATCCCCGTGCCCCCGATGGGTATCCCGGCGAACATACGAGAAGTAAATCGTTCGTCGAGGAACGGTGCACCGACGCGTACGAATATCCGGTGGATGGTGATCATCGTCACCGACGTCGGAACCGTCGATCACTCCTGTCTCCCGAAGAAACTCTCGGCGTGGGCCACCAGTGACAGACCCACGTGAATCGCGAAGCCGAGGACGCACCTGTATATTGCATCGGCGGGGATTTCGTGATCGCGTCGACCGTTCGATCGATAGCGGCTTCCGCAGGAGAGTGTCTTCCGGTCGGTGTTGTGGAGTATTGTGTATGACGTGAGATTCGAAACCGCACTCCGCGTTTCGTTGGCACCTGTAGCGGCTCTAAGACCGTTGTTTTCGACATCATATATAAACCACGGCACCATTTTCACTTCCCAGGAATTGGGATAAACTAACATTAACAATACGGTCGTTTACCTTGGTACGGAGACCCACCCATGAGCCAACCCACCTTCGAGATTGGAACGACCTGTTCGCGTCGATCGTTGACCGTCCTGGGCGTGCCCCTACTGACCATCACCTTCGTTTTCGGCTGGTGGCTCTCCACAGGTGTCGGCGAATACATCACCACGCTCGGGGTCGTCTTGTTCGTTGCACTGTGGATCCTGTTCATGTCGATCAACACGGGAACCACGGACGTCAACTAAAAGCACGCGGCGACCGGAGCCCCTTTCTGGGCCATCCCTTCGTTCACCCTTTCGGACTTGCGACGCGGGCATGGACTTACAGATAATCTGGGCGTCCGGTACGGCGACTGGACGTATACTGACGACCTACCTGACCCCGGCTATCGGGATGTTTCGTGGTGGAACGTCGTCGGTTGGTTCGTGATCAATTGTCTTACGGCTGGACTCACCGTTCCGTTTCTATAGGTGTGCTTATCATTCAGTACCATCGTCGTCGAGGCGAGCGGTGTTGCGGTGTGAGAGTCATCTTCGAAAGTACTGTCCGTGGAAATCGAACGGCACGATGTGCGGCAGCCAGGCTGTTGCACGTTTTTCGAACGATTTTCCATCCAGGATGAGTAGTCCGGACTGCTCTCGATCCGTATCGAGAAAGACGGACAGGATCACGCCGTCGTCTTCCGTCGTTCCCCGGGGTCGCGCCACGAAGATCGGTTCGCCGAAGTAGCGGTCCGGGGTGGACCACCGTTCGACCTCACCCGTCTCGCTATCGATTTTACGGAGTCCAGTGGGGAACTCGCTGCGGTCGTCCGCGTCGGCCCCCTGACTGTAGACGTACCGGTACCGTCGACCCACGTATTTGTCGTTCATTCTCGGGAGCGAAAGATGACCGTCAACCAGACGCTCGCGATCGACAGTTGTCTCTGGAATCGAGACATGAAACCGGTCGAGGTCGCCCATCGGATGGGAAAAATTCCCGGCCGAGAGGTCCGTGAGCGAAAGCGCCTGGAGCACCGAGGCGTCCTCGAAGGTGACCAGATCGATCGCCAGTTCTCCCTCGGCGACCTCGAACGCATTGGTGACATGGAAGTAGAAAAACGGCGCCCCATCTATCGTAGCGGCAAGTTTCCCATCGGTACGATCCACGACCAGGAATCGAGTCCCGCGCTGGGGTCGCCAGGTGAGGGCGTCGAGAAAGGAGCTACCGACGAATGGGTTCAGTAGTGAGCGGAGATCCACCACCAGTGGCGGCTCGACGAGGATCACGTACCCGGGTGTGACTCCGAAGCTGTGCATGTACCCGACGGTATCAGTATCGATTTCACCGAGAAGGGTTCGACTCGTCGTATTGGTCGGACGCTCTGTGATCTGATACGTGTGGGTCCGTCCGAACGTCGTATGGAGGTTCAGTGTCGTGTCCGTCGCCGGATCGACGATAGGATGGGCACACGTGAGGTGGCTGCTGACGTCGTCCTCGAACGTCCACTCACCGATTGTCTTCAGTGTCTCCGATTCGAAAGCCGTGTACCGTGGTGTCTCCGTGAGGGCGAGCAATGTCTCGCCGGTTCGCGTGATATTGACGTTGGTATTATCTGTAGCGGTCGGCCGGAGCACGGTCTTGACTGTCGAGAGAAATCCCGAGGCGGTGGTTCCGAACTGGGGCGAATCGAGTGTTCCGTTCTCGTGTGCCCGTCGGTAGGTCTCCGTTCGCAAGAAGCGATTCGAGTATGCAATCGATCCGTTCTGGAACGAGAAGCGGCGTACCATCGCCAGCCCGTCGAACCAGTGGTCGAACTGCTCGCCCCCGACCTCGAACAGCCCCGGCCCGTTCCGATACAATGTTCCGGCCAGCCAGTTCGGAACAACCCCCTCGATGGGGAGGCGGCGGTCGGATCGTTCCTCCTGAAGGGACTGGAATCCGAGCTGGTAATCAGCCATCCTCTAAGGATACACCTCACAGGCGCTTGTAGATGGTGCCTGCTACCGTTTGTCACTGGACGGTTCAGGACTATCACTCACTCATTCGGCCGTCGGTCGAACGCAGTGGACCCGGTCGTCCGACTGCAAAATCAACATGCTGCCGGCGGATTAGTGGCCTGTAATTCAGGTGTTAGAAGCTCCGGTGGGACTGACGAGCGATTCGACTGTTACTGCGTGGGACAACCGAATTCGAGTGGTTGACTGGGGGGGGGACACATTCCTCTTCGTTTGATACGATTGCACGCTCATGCTGTATAGGGTGTATAGTCACCACTGGAAACCGGAGGGTGTGAGGTACCGATCAGACTGCTCGATCACGAGTCGGACCGATGATAGCCGTCGCCACAATCCGACTGTGGAACCGGTATGTGGTTCACTCGATCGAACAATTGCTCTCTGTCACTCAGTCCTGGGACGTCTCATCGGAATCCCTTTCGTGCACCCATACTGTCGAAATCCGGGCCCCATCGGTGCTCGTCACCTCAACGACGTAGCCGGCGATCTCGACGCGGTCGCCAGGTTCTGGTACGCGGTTGAGTTGCTCGAGCACCACTCCACCGATCGTTTCGACCGCTTCGCTTTCGAAGTTTCCAGCCAGGGCGTCGTTAACCTGCGACAACTGGACGCTTCCGTCGATATCGTATCCCCCATCGTCACGCTGGCGTATCGTCGGTTCGCGCTCATCGAGATCGAACCCGTCCCGAAGGTCTCCGACGAGGGCCTCGACGATGTCTTCAACCGTTGCAATCCCCTCGAACGCACCCCACTCGTCGATAACTGCGGCTATCTGTTGGCGATCCTCTCTGAACTGGATCAGGAGATCGCTGATCGTCATCGTCTCGGGAACGATGAGAATCTCGCGGGTAATGTCATCGACCGTCTCGGCATCCCCATCGTCGACTTCTGCCTGCAGCACGTCCTTGACATCCACGAATCCGACCACCTGGTCTCCATCGGTGGCATCGAGGACCGGATAGCGCGTATGCCCGGCCTCGAACACGGTCGAGTGGAGATCGGATAGCGTGTCATCAGTGTGAACGGTCACCACGTCCGGTCGTGGAACCATGACCTCCCGCACCATGGTGTCGTCGAGATCGAAGACGCGTTCGATCATCGTCACTTCCGCCACGTCGATGTCTCCACCCTCGCCGGATTGGGTTAATACGCGAAGGAGTTCCCGCTCACCGAGGGTTTCATCCGTTTCGGAGGCGGGCGGGACACCGAGCGACCGCGTGAACGCATTCGCGGCCCCGTTGAATACGACGATCCCGGGATAGAGTAGGTAATAGAAGAGTTTCATTGGTGGGGCGAGGAACAGCGAAAGCCGTTCGGTCTGGGCGATCGCAAGGGTCTTCGGTGCGAGTTCGCCGAAGACGACGTGAAGAAATGTAATAATACTGAAGCCGATCGCGAACGCGACGAGATGGATGAGATTCGTGGGGAGAATCGGTTCCAGAACGGGTTGGATGAGTGCTGCGACTGCGGGTTCGCCGACCCACCCCAGTCCGAGCGAGGCGATAGTGATGCCGAGTTGGGTCGTGGCGAGGTAGTTATCGAGATTCGTCATCACTTCCTGGAGTGTCCCCGACCCCGCCCGTCCCTCCTCGGCGAGTTGATCGACCGAGGTCCCACGTATCCGAACGAAGGCGAACTCTGCAGCGACGAAAAAGCCGTTCAGTACGACGAGAAACAGCGCTAAGACGAGTTGTGCCGCCGATAGCGCGACGTTTACCATTGGTGACCCCAGAAAATGCTGTCTTTCGATGGTCGTGTGTTCATATCTATCCATTTTGTTCCACTCACTAAAATCATCTAATAGAATCTCGGAGGAGTTGCGTCTCGGAGAGGTAAAGCGAACCCCCGACGATTGCCCGTGATGCCGAAACCGCTTACCGTACGACTGATCGTCGTGGACGGTCTTGAATCGTTCCCGAGTCGGTCACGACGCAAGCCAGCAAAAATCCCCCTTTGGTTTTACAGATCGCGATTGTAGCGCTCCGGAGCCACTACGTCCCTTCACGTCCGATTCACCGTCCTCACACTCGAGACGTTCAATCATCGAACACACTCGTCTCGAACTCGTTGCTGGATTCACGGAGCAACCGTTCTGTTCTCCCGTGTTCCTGAAGTGTTCTTTCTTCGAGGTGGTTGACTTCCCCGATAGTATCTGCCGTGACTTTCTCTGTAACCTCGAGCACTTCGATCGTCTCGCTCATCCATCGTCGCCGCTGTTTGAGCATTGCAGTGAGTGACGGTGGTGCCTGATTTCGGAAGGGTTTATCCACGAGTTAGTGTTCGGGGTCGTATTCTTTCGCGGCACGTCAAATGAGGTTCGTGTGTCACCACCGGCTATATACCGCGGAGTTGGTCGGCGAGTCGTGCGGCGTCTCCCACGTGTTCGTTTACAGTTGAGTCTTCTATGTCTTCGACCTCGTCGAGGAGGACTGCAATATGAGTTGCACGTTTGCGTATCAATTCTGGATCGTTCGGCGCCTCCACGAGGTCGGCTGCGATTGCTTCTGCTTCGCCGATCCAGCGGCTCGCCGCGCGTTCTATCGGGAGTTCGGCTGTTGCGGCCAGGTGATCGTGTAGGTCGATGACGGCGGGTCGACGCTCGTCTTCGTCTTCTATCCACGAAGTTCCCATTCCGTAGAGTACGGCATCGTCGAACAAAAATGAAGCGTAGCAACCGCCATCCTCTCGTTCCCGAACGGGAGTTCGGACGGTTTTCGTACTGACATCAAATGTCGGCAACCTCCAGTGTGAATGTTCGATTTACTGACCCGCAACGGCCGACAGATCATGTCCTCCTCTCGCCAGTTTCGATGTAGCGAACCGCATGACGCCCCGATTCAGAATCGGTCGGTAATCGAACGAAATCCAATACACGACACAGCATCAATATTTAAGCGATGCGCCGCTGTCTGTCGGATTTGGAACGTTCGATAAACGAACGGGCGCTGCAGGCTTTAGTTCGACTGTCGAACGACTCGACCTTTCAGGCGTGAGGCGGTCGAAATCAGGTGTTTCAAAATGCACCGAAAGACACAGTATTCTGTGGGCACAAAGATCTCTGTATGCCCTCGATCACGGTCAACGTAGACGATGACCTCAAAGAGCGAATGGAGGACCACCCGGAAATTAACTGGAGCGAGGTCACGCGACAGGCTATCCAGGAGAAGATCGAGACGCTCGAAGTGATGGACGAACTCACCAGCGAGAGCGAACTTACTGAGAGCGACGTGCAGGAAATTGCCGACAAGATAAACGAGCGTGGCCGCGACCGTGTCGACGAGGAATCGGCGTAAAGGGGCAGAATGAAGCTGGTCGTCGACGCCAACGTCGTCATCACTGCGCTCATTGCCGACTCGAAATCACGCGAACTCGTCGTCACGCTCGAACCCGACTTGCTAACTCCTGGGTACGTCTACGACGAAATCGACAACTACGAGGGGTTGATCGTGGAGAAGTCTGGGATGAAATCGGACCGAGTATCACAGTTCATGGATCTCCTCTTCCAGTACATCGAAGTCGTTCATTCTGACGATTTCTATCCGGCTATCGAGCGTGCAGACGTAGCAATCGAAGATACCGACCCTGACGATGTCCTCTATCTAACATGTGCGCTTGCATGTGATGCGGCTATCTGGAGTGACGACTCTGACTTTGACGAACAGGAACTGGTCGAGCGATATTCGACGACTGATGTGGTCCAGTTGTTCGACACACGTTGACTCAACTGGATATGAGTGATTCTGTACATTTGATAAAAACGTAGGGCCCTGCTGAATAGACCGCGCGCATCTCCCGTGAACGGCACGTGGGATTGATGGAGATGATCCGGGAATTGTGAGTACTCTCCTTATTCGATCGTGACGGTTCCGTCATTGTCAATACCAATATTTGTCACGTGGATCGGATCGTCGGAGGATTGGAAGGTGTGGGTAATGGTGGTGGAATTACCGTCGACAGTCACTTTCACGTCAAATTCGCCCGTTTGGTTAAATTGTTCCAAATTGAGATCGGATTCCGCCTCCATAGTTCGTCCGTCAGAGTAGACGAGTCCAGTTTCATCCGAGATCTCCACGACGACCGCGTGATCCGTATTATCTTGGTTGACAAGCTTCAGTTCCCGACTCGTATCATTGTCGCTAAGAATCCCCGAACAGCCCGCAGTGACGACGAGCAACCCGACAAGGACACTTAGGATGACGTATCGATAACGGTGACGCACATCGTATTTCTTACATTGTCACCTGAAAAATCCTCGGAATGGTCACACTTCTCTTTTACCTTCTCGAATATCGCAAGACGACGGTTGCAAGACGGATACTCAATATCCAGCACTCGCATAATGATAGACCATGAGAAAATCGTATCAATGCCGCTTGATAATTCTTGGAAGTAGGGGGTTCGGCTGTATTCGAACACCGGTGACAATCACTATCGTTCGATTATCGAACGAAAGCAAACCTGTGGCCGTTCGACCACTAATCCCATTGCTGTATGGCGATTATAACGTGGTAAATGTACGGGCGCTGCAGGCTAGAGTTCGCCTGTCGAACGCACTCCCACACAGGAGAGTAGACGCCCGAATTCAGACATCTGACTCGATGGCGCTCGACAGGTCCGCGATTACCAGCCCATGTCGCTCGAACCAATCGACCCTGAAACAGCACTCGACCTCTATCTCATCGATCGGGACCACGAGGTCTCCCAGGCAACCATCTATTCGCATAGCTCCCGATTCGGTCACTTCGTCCGTTGGTGTCGTTACGAGGACAGCAACAATCTAACCGACGTGACCGGACGGGTTCTCCATCGATTCCGGATTTGGCGACGTGAGGAGGGCAATCTCGAACCTGTTACAGAGAAGACGCAGATGGACACGCTACGTGTTTTTTCCGCTGGCTCGAATCAATTGACGGAGTCAGCGAAGATTTACACACGAAGGTGCTCTCGCCCACTCTCGGTGACGATGAAAATGTGCGAATAATATTGGTCGAGTCAGATAGGGCAACAGCGACTCGCGATCATCTTTTCAAGTTCGAATATGCCTCACGTCCACATGTCGTGTTTCCACTGCTATGGCACACAATGATGCGAGTCGGGGCAGCCCGTTCGCTCGATGTAGATGATAATAATCGCGATGAACAATATCTCCAGGTCGTGCATCGGCCTGAAACGGGAACACCGGTCAAAAGCCAGGTGGCTGGCCAACGCTTCATCGCACTCTTTGACGAGGTCTGTACGGTTCTTGACGACTGGATTGCCACTACTAGAGAAGATATCATCGAGGAGTCCAGTCGTCGACCGTTATTGACAACGAGGAAAGGGCGAGCGCATACGACGACACTTCGTGGAGATTGCTATCGATATTCTCGCCCGTGCGAGATTGTTGCAGAGTGTCCCGACGAACGGGATAATGGTTCGTGTTCAGCAACGAACTACGGCACTGCTTCCAAGTGTCCTATCAGTCGAAGTCCCCACGCAATTCGTCGCGGGACAATAACGTACGCTCTGAATCGGGATTGGCCGAAGCCAGCAGTCAGTGACCGGGCCAACGTTTCGGAGGGCGTCTTGGACCGCCACAACGATCAGCGAACTGAACGGGAAATGATGGAACAGCGGCGAGCGTATTTATCAAACCACTAATAAACCACTCATTTCATGTCTGGCTGTTGTTATTGTATTGAGACCTCGTGACGCGTGGCATATGCCTTTAGGGCACTTTTGAATCCCTTTACAAATGATATATTTCATTGGCTGTGCTGAATATAGACCGTGCATTCAATTCCGATTTGACCTTCGCAAAATTACTTACACTAACCCTGTCTTTTCCATACCTGTATGGCACATTGGTTGACTCTTGTAGCGGGTGAATTGATAGTATGGTAAAATTTGGACTGTGGGTCAACGTAGTCGGGCTTTTGATTAGTCTCGGAGGAACGCTACGACTGTTTATGCATGTGACCGACGAGTACCATTCGGCGATAGGTGATATTGGGTCGATAGCTGTTGGGTACCTCGGGATAATTCTACTGGGGTTGTCAGTGTCGATTACCGGCGTTGCTGTTTTGCTAAACAATTCCGTCCTTGATGTGGGCAACTAATCTATACCTCCTAATCCGGGATCAACCTCGGGATGGTCAACTGAATATATGTCAGATATTGTTACAATCCGACTGCTGAACTCAGACTCCTGTATTGAACAGTACTGCTGAAGAATATCACCGATTGGGAGTTTTACGACGACCAAATTGGTGGAATCGTAATTCATCAGTCAATCCTCCAAATGTGCTAATTGTGGTGGAACTCTTTTAAGAAAATAATCTTCGAAGCTCGTAATATCGCGTCTAGTCGATGAATTCCCATTGCAGCGAACTAGCCTCGACAACGGCTAGAAGAAACTCAAAATTCAATTATAGTTATCAGCGGTTTCTTTGTGTTCTCTCTCGGTCGATTTGTTTGTATGGACATACTATCTCGTGTGCGATCTGCAAGTAGGTCGTACACCGTCATCTTCGTCGTGGCACTGCTCGTTGGTGCGGCCGTTGCACCGACGGCATTCAGCATGGCGAACGAGATGGGTGAACAGACAGATACCGTTGCAGTTATCGAGGTCGGGTCGACGATCGCCGAACCGACCGCTGCGCCGGTCAAAGAGCAATTACAGAACGCCCGCTCGAACGATTCGATCAAAGCCGTCGTACTGAAGGTTAATACGCCAGGTGGTGCACTGTCGGCAACCGAGTCGCTGGCGCTAGAAGTCGAACGGACGGCTGAAGTGATGCCCGTTGTTGTGAGCGTCACCCAGATGGCTGCTTCGGGTGGATATTACGTGAGTGCGCCCGCCGACCATATCGTCGCAAACCCGAGTGCGATGGTCGGAAGTGTTGGGGTAAACTTCGCGTACTTCAACGCAGGGTCGGTTGGGACTGCGATTCAATCTGGCCCGGATAAATCCGGCGGATACACCGAAGAAGAGGCCATCGAAATGGCCGACATGATGGTCGAGGGGTTCTATGGGACCGTCCTTGACCACCGCGGCGACAAAATCGAGTTGAGTAAAGAAGAACTCGCCTACGCGAAAGTGTACCCGAGTCAAAAGGCCCTCCACAACGGCATGATAGACGAAATCGGAACACTCGATACTGCAATCCAACGCGCGGCTGACCAGGCAGGTCTCGACACCTATGAAGTGGTCGAACTAGATACGACGCCCGACCTGACTCAGATACCGTTGTTCTCTGCACAGAACGACAATCTCACGAGCAGTGAACGGGTCGAAGCGATGATCGATCCAGCCCCCGGTGTAGAGACGCCGGTGGCGCTTGCGATGTACGGTACACTACCGGACGAACAGATTATCGTGACGACCGCCGGTGACGCATCTGTTCAACGAGTCGACACCGAGTCGGAGGGCGCAACATGACTGGAACGGCAAAGCGGATCGGCGTGTTCGTACTGGTCGTTGCAGCTGTGGTTGGAATGGCCGCCATTGGTGGCTATGCGATGGCAGAAACGCCGCCAGATCGGACTGATGCAACGATCGAAAAGAACTATTTCACTGACGAGTCGTTGATTGCCGACGCTGAATTGACCGATCGTTCGGGTGAGGTCGAACTGTCCGAGCAGGATTCCCGCACGATCCTCGTCTCCACCGACGGACAGGTGAGCGAACTCGAACCGGTAATCGAGGCGCTCGTTGCGAACGGACACGAGGTCCGAGTCCACGGTGGCGGCAGTTCGATTCGACCGATGAGTGGAATCATTACCGGTTCGGTGACGGCGACACAGCGTGTTTCCGCGACTGATGGCGGACTCGAAGAAGAGCTTGGAGACGTGGATGCGGTGTTGGCGATAGGCGGTACGCAGTTCAGCGACGAGGAGTACGAAACCATCGAGTCCTTCGCTGAAGAGGGGTCAGTGGTACTGGCGACGGATCCCTCGGGTGGCCTCTCGGGTACTGTTAGCGATGGGTTGACTGCCCGATTCGGCATCTCTGTTGGCGAGGGCTACCTCTACAACATGCACGAAAACGATGCGAATTACCAACGTGTCTACGCAGCCGGTGCATCTGATGGCATCGGCGAAAATGTTGACCGAATCGTCCTCGACACGGCCGCGCCGGTCACCACTCACGATGGCAACACTACTGTCACTGTCGGCGATCAAACCCGCTATTCAGTAACGCGCGAAAACGAGCAATTCGCGGCAGCTGCACAGACAGAAAACGTGGTCGTGATCGGCGATAGCGATTTCATGACGCCCCTCGATTACAACCGTGCGGACAACAACGTGTTCCTGGGCAACGTACTCGAGTTCCTGACGGACACGCCTGAAGACCCGTACACCCCGCCATCAGATAAGGAAACGTCGACTCCCGATGGGGGTCAGTCTCCACCCGGTGGTGGCAGTCCACCACCGACGACCGAGGCAGCGCCATGATCGACCGACGATCAGTCATCCGAACGACCGTTGCACTGGTCACGGGCAGTGCGCTCGCTGGGACCGCGAGTTCCGCGAGTAGCCAGGCAGAGACGGATGACATCTTCCCGTACGATGCCGGTCGGGAAGTGGGGGCCGCGACGACGATCGGTGTTCGAGTCGATCCGGGGGTTGCGAACGCGATTCCGCAAAAGGACCCGTTTCACTCGCGGCTTTCGATGCTGGAGCAACGATTCGAGTCGGTCACACTCGAATCGCTAGGATTGGCACGCGGAAGTCTCGCAGTCGAGGGCGAACGAGTTGTTGGCGGTGGTGCCACCATCGACGGCGAGTTCCAGAAAGCGTCTTTCGAGACGGACATCGAAGCCGCCAGTTTCGAGTATATCGGTCGCTCGTCGCCATCAGAACCCCGGAACTACGCGTATTACCAGGCGCGTCGTCACCCATACGCTATTGGTGTCGATGATTCGACTGTGGTACTCGGCTTTGGGGACACATCGGACCAGGCACTGTCCCATGCAAAAGCCGTCAACAGCACCACTTCCACGAAAACGACTGACGCTCACAACGCTATGGCTCGTTCGCTCGGGACGACGTCACTTGCAACGGCCTCGCTGGGTGACCAAACGCGTTCGGCGTTACGCAATCGACTTCCAGACGGCGCCACCAGGACACAATCTCTGCTGGAGACGGCAACCCAGTTCGGATGTGGGATCGACGTCGATGGTGATCGGAGCAATCTCAGGTACGGCGTTGAATTCGATCCAGACGTGATGTCCATCGAGACAATAATGGACCTCGCTTCTCAGTCCGCAGACCGAACGTCGGCCCTCGACCTGGAGTCGATCGAACGCGACGGGTGGACCGTGATCATCGAAGCATCGTCGCCGACATCGGCAATTTGGGAGGTGCACGAGGCCCTCCTGGGAATCAAATTCGAGTAAGTGCGGTCGGTCCCGCTTTGTAAGATATCGCCGAACCGTACTCTCTTACCGTTACTGTCGTGCCCGATGAATTTCGCCGGTGACGGCGGCTACGTCATCGTCCAACTCTTCGAGGAACACGCTGGACAAACCTGGCGACTATTGTTGGTTGAAAGATCTCGTCTTCAACTGCCACTAGCTCCTGAACACCGAAATCACCGTCCCAAATGCAAGGAAGGCGCCGAGTCCAGCGATGAACAGTGGTTTGTTACTGGTTTCATCCTGGAGAAACGCGTCTCCTGGAGAGTTAGTTGGGACATACGCAGAGACGGTTGCCCCGGAGTCATATCCATCTAACTGTGCCTGTGCGTCTTCTTTCGTGGGAAATTCGTGAGCGACGTCACCGGGATACATGTCTGACGACGTATATTGTTCCCCTTCATAGGTATAGGTAAACGTCGCGTGGGGACTGTACTCGTCGGAGCCTTTTCGGTTATCGATTTCTTCGATCGATGTCGATACGATGGTTGCCTCGACCGTCTCTGTCGATTCTACTGCCGAGGATTGGGCTGTATACATGTATCCTCCGTACCCCATTGCACCAAGTCCTACGATAATAGCGAGAACTATCCGCAGCGGACCGGACGGGCCACTGAAACTGAATTCCATATCTGGGGGTAGAAATTCGAGAATAGTAAATGGTGTTTGGCTGTTTCTCGCTCCGTAACACAGCAGAACTGCCTTCCGGAGTCAGGCACTCTATCACGCAGACATCAGCGTGGGGTCGACATCGCTGACCGATACGTTTCGTGGGGTGAGAGGCCGCCGCTGGACCCGGACGGCCATGTGTAGCGTTCCGAGCATCTTGTTGTGGATATAAAGCGTTGGGGGCACAGTTCACGAACGAGAAATACATCAGCTATGTTTCCCTTCAGGAGTAGTCGGTCTTGCCATCTCCGTGGTTTGATACGTCAGCGGTGAAGGCGAGAAGTTCAGTTCCATATACTGAATCTGTAATCGTTGTAGCGTACTCTTGGTAGAAATACAGTTCCCAAACGTACATACTCTATGACGAGAGTTCTACCCATATGCTTCTGGCCCTCCTCGGAATTGTGGCAGTCGTTCTTGCTGCTGCCGCTGGCGTAGCCGTATATCGGACCGAAGAGCCTCGATCGGTGCTTCGAGCGACTCTCGTGTTCGGCGTGTTACTCGTGACGCCGATGCTGGCCTTTTTCCTTCTCGCTGTAGTTCTGACCTCGTCCACACCGGGTGTAGTATTCGTTCTTCCCCTCTTCCTCCTTGGCGTTGGGCTGTATATTCTGGCCGGGGGGGAACTCCCAGGTTTTGTTCAGCGATTTGCAAGCAATCGATAAATACAGCAGTTGGGAAAAGCAACCGAGCAATAACTAGAAACATTACCCAGCACGGGAACGCTTGTTTACTGGTCGGAGAAGGTTACACACGTAGCGGACGATTCGATTGTGTCTCTCGGTCAGATACCTGGCCTTGGGGATTTAACAATCGGGCATTTCATTGACCACTATGGACTGGGGTTTCAGAATTCGAAAAGATGTTCCATCTTGGATGATGAAACTGGTGCTGATTGGTGCTATCCTGCTGATTGCCGGCCTCCAGTATTTCGACATTATATAACTACATACAGCCATTGACGGTTACCGAGGTGAAAAGGGAGAATAGTTACCAACGTCTGTTCCAAGCGAACAGTGTGGAGGCTCTACCAGACAGCTACAGTATCAGAACAGCCTCGAAAAATCTTCAGTAGATGATGGTTTCATCAGAGCCGTGAATTTACGCACCCCCCGATGTGCGAAGTCGATTGATTCGGTCTCCGAGTGCGACCTTGATTGAAAGCGGGTTCGGAATGCGTCTTCGTGTCGGTTCGAGCGCGTGTACGTCAGCATACTCAGCGAGTGCATCAGCAACGGCCGTTCGCCCGACCCGTTGGGCGGCATACTCGTCAGCCGCGCGAATCTGCCGCCGAGCGAGCCAGAAGCCAATGAGCACCGCACCAAATGAGAGCGCGAGTAACGGCCATCGAGGGCCAGTACCGATGAGGGAAGCGACCAGGGCGATGCCAGCTACGAGAACAGTCCCGACCTTTATCTCAAAAACGTGGGTTCGAAGTTGTCCTGCCTCAATCGCCAGCAACGCGGTAGCGGTATCGTCGTCGAAGGCGTCAAGAAACGTACTCGTTACAAAAAGACGCCGATAGGTCGGTGGGCCACGGACGAGCGTGTCCGCTGTTTGCTCGTTTTCGCTGTCGAGAATGCGCACGTCTCGAACGCTTAGACCTGCGCGATCAGAAAGGCTATGCACGCGATCGGCAGTGTCTCCAGTCGGGGTCGATGTCGAACGAAGCACTGCGATGAGCCACGGTGCCGCGTACAGCATCCCGAGAACGAGTGCTAGGAGTCCAACGGCAAGGATGAGTGGTGAGGACTCAATCGAGACCACCTGCAGTGGTGCCAACACCACGGTGAGAAGGGCGCTCAACCCGATGACATACCGAGTCATCTTCCGAATCGACGTTCTGGTATCAAGCTCTACGTCACGCACGTCGCGGATCCCCCGTACCGTTGGAAGATACGAGACAATCCAGACACAGCCGGTTGCGAGGAACGTGACGAATTCCGCGAGTACTCGCGTTACGAGTTCGGGAGTGGAGGGCAGCGCTGTGAGGACGGCTGTACCGAATCCGGTGAGGGAGAACACTCCATAGGCGAGCAGTGCGTATGGGAAAAGGACAGCTGCATACAACAATCGGTACTTTCCAACGGGGTTTTTGAGCTGTCGGACAACCGCGCTACCGATAGCGCCGAGAAGACCACCAACGAGTGCGAGACCGACGAACATAGAAATAGTTGTGCCAATCGAGGGCGGCGCCGTTTGGAGGGGGATCATATCTACCCCATTCCCGGAACACGCACTAAAATCATTGAGGGATGGGCGGCTATCCAGTTAAGGAACGAGTTTGTAGTACCCCAATAGTCGCAAATTCCCCGTTTTACTGAGAAGGCGATCCCTCTGGCACGCAAAACGGCCTCTCTATCCCTCGAATTTTCCCACACCGCTAAACACTCCCGAAGCACATCATTCTGCGTGCCTCAAACAACAGAATTGACCAGAGGAGTCAGCGAGTTTTTCAAGCGTTTTGCCACATGACAAACAACGACAGCGGTAGACTCGCTGCGATCAGTCCTTAGACACCACCCATCAGAGGTTCAACATTCAACGAAGGGGGCAAGCAGATATCCGGTTGCGAAGCCGACCGGGTCAAGAATCACTGCGAGGATGATAATCTGTTGTTGGAAGGGCTTGGCGCTCACCCACCGAGAGAGGGCTCCAAACGTATGAGAGAAATTTTCGGTCTGTCACTTAAGATATCGGATATCTCGCCCGTTTCGTCGGCTTATCCCGCTGAGTCACCGACCTCTATGGAGAATGAATAATCTGGTCAATCATTGTTTCCTTGACATCGGCCATTTTGACGAGTACAGCATCCAAAACTCTGATTTTTCTGTGGTTGGAGGGCTATGGTGGTAACTCAACTCTGTTGAAATCAATCGATTGGGGTTTTTCCCCACGACTATCCTTGGAGAGAGCGACGAATCGCACGTATCTCGTCTCGAATTTGCTTCCACTGGGCCATATCTCCAGGGATTACGGATTCGCTCTGTTCGCCTCCACCGATACCATCGTCGTTCGATGCGGTTCGGTCCGCGAGCGCTCGAATTGCACGAGGGTCTTCGATCGCCCGGAACGAAATGTCGCCGCCCCCAGCAATTTCGAACGTGACTGTGCCGTATCCAAAGATCGACCCAGTAATATCCTGGCCAAAGGAGCTGTTCTGGACGGTTTCGAGGTTCGACTGTGTGACAGACCGGGTCAAGACGCCACGTTTCACGTAGAGTGCTTCGTCCGTAATCACGTACTGTATACCCTGGAGAGCGAAATACTTCCAGACCGGTATCGCCACTCCGAGTGGAATGAGTGCGAGGAAGAGCGCAGACTCTCCAGTGACACTGCCGCCAATCCCGATCACGACGAGGAGAACGCCGGTCACGACTGTTGGAAGAATGGTAGTGATCCGTGGACGGCCGGTCCACTCGACCGATTCGTTGGTATCGAGCGGGATAGCCGGGTCGATCGACTCCGTCATGGCTGGCTACTGTCCATCATCAGACGCTTGGTCGGCAGTAGAGTTCTCGTCTTTCTGGTTGCTACGTATGGTCGCATTTTGGCTGGTGTCGTCATCACCAGCCGATTGTTCGTCCGACGCAGTGCCGATGTTGGACGCCGTGGCCGTTGAGGCTCCTGCACTCTCTTGTTGTGTTTCGAGGGTCGTGTGGATCTCTCTGAGTTCGACGAGGATATCGTCAAGAACGTCACGCTTGGTTTCACCCGATTCCGTCGTCGGTTCACCACGGCTACCCTTCACTCGTTTGTTGATGCGTTCCTGAACCTCGCGCGGTTCGGGGACTGCTCGGAACTGCATCTCGATACCGGAGCCGCCAGCAGTCGAGATATCGACGTTTCCGTAGCCGAATCGAGAACCGAAGAATCCCTGACTGTAGGACGTGTTCTGGACTTTTCCGAAATCGATGCGCTGGACGTCCCGTGAGAGGACTCCCGTCTTCTTGTATAGCCCATCGGTCGTCACAACGTATTGCGTATTCTCGCGCTGGAGATAGGACCCGGCGATGATGAATATCCCTACGAGCACGATAGCAAGAGGCACTCCGACGACAAGCGCCGGGATCAAGCTACTCTCGTGTGGTTTTCCAGACCAAACAATCTCTTCGTCCTCGTCGAGCGTTAACCAGTCTGCAGTTTCTGGGTCGATTGTGGAGGGCTCGGACATACAAGTACGTTATCAGATGACTGTATTAAAGTCCCGATAGCATCCTCCACTTGTGGGAAGCCGCGTCGGTGATCGGGTGGAGGATTTCACAATCCTTTCGGGCTCCGTTGGCATCCGATCGATCGAAGTTTTCCTGCGGAGAAGCATCTGGTGATGTGGATTCCGTAATCAACGTTCGCGCTAGATGAATAGTTATGGCATAATCAGGCGCAAATCCTCGCGTGTTAGCGCGGGGAGGATGTCAATCTGCGTGTTTCAAGATCTGTGGTGTGACGATGACCTCGAGGGCAGCAATTCCGAGTGCAACCCATCGGATGGTTCCCGTGAGGAGAACGATCGCAATGGCGGCAATTACACCAGCGTTAACGAGGCTTATGCCGTACCGAACGGCTGGACTGTCAAAGATGGAGGGCATACACATGACCTCATCAGGAGCACAACTATATTCTTTAATATATCAGATCTTAGGCGACGGGTATCGACCTTGGCATCGGCACTTTCGCTGCCGTTGCCTATAGTTGTCACAGCTTGGAGTCTGGGGCATGGCGAGAAGAAAGCCCTCGGTGCAATCGAAATGTTTTGGTTTTTCTAGAAGGGTGGGGAAGTTATTCACGGATCGTTAGGCTTGCGAAGCCGGTCGATTCGGTCTCCTAATGCGACTTTGATTGAGAGAGGATTCGGGATGCGTCTTCGTGTCGGTTCAAGTCTATGCAAATCGGCGTATTTTGAGAGCGCATCAGCAACAGCCGTTCGGCCGACCTGTTGAGAGGCGTACTTTTCGGCCGCGCGGAACCGTCTTCGAGCGAGCCAAAATCCGCCAAGAACCGCCAGTAGTGTAAGCCCGAGTAACGTTCACAGCGGTCCATTACCGATTACGGATGCGATAAGTACAATACCGGCCACGAGAACCGTCCCCACTCTGACCTTAAAGACGTGGGTTCGAAGTTTCCCCGCCTCGATGGCCAGTAATGCGGTGGCAGTCCCGTCGTCGAAGGCGTCGAGAAACGTGCTGGTAACAAAGAGACGCCGGTAGGTCGGTGGTCCACGGACAAATGAATCCGCCTTCGCGTTTATTCTCGCCACCTCAACTGGATGAGAAATGTGGGAAGCTCAATATTGCGCAATAATTCTCGAACAACGCTCCCCGCTGGTACCTGCCATCCAGGCAAAAATACAGAACGATACAACTCAAAGAGTTAGATATGACTCGGCCACCCTCTGCAGACGAAGACGAAGTTGACATCGAGGAAAAAGATATTAACGAACCACTGGACCGGATCATAAATTTTCTCGCAACGTACCTGCCGTGAGCGGTTACACGAAAGAAAACGGAGCAGGAACCGCTGTATCAGACTGAGTCGTCTCCAATGTAATCCTACTGATGAGATACAGTTTCATCCGAAACGGCTGGTCGCTTTAGTGTACGTCTGACTCCTTCATCGCTGTCCGGATCGAAACGGCTAGATCCCTATCTATCATCCCATCAACGGTATCAAGTGCATAGTGGAACGTTCTTGCTCTGCCGACCGAATTTCGGCGTCCGATAGTCATCTCTTGAAGGGAGTCAACCGACGTGAACAGGCGTATACAGCTATCGAGATCGGAGACCACAGCGTTGGTGCCGAGGAGAACATGGCGGGTTGCATACCTTGGTCGCATCCAGCGGTGGTAACAGTAGCCAAAATAGATCAGCACCTGTTGAGAGCTACATCAACGTCACCGAACATTAAATTACGATTATAACATACAGTGCGCATTTCGGGAGTAGATGGCTTCTTAATCGTAACTATCGTCGAATTGGACGACGAGTTGTTCGGTGGCGAGAGCGTATACAGTCATTTCTCTACCTTTCTCGGAGTACCAAGTATCAATTGCCGTGATAAGTTCCGCTTCGCAAAGCCGGTCCAGGTGATATGAAACGTTCTGAACCGATTGGTTGACTGACTTGGCGATCTCTGATGCCGCTCTGGGTCCCGATTTGAGGGTCGCCAGGATCTCCTGTGCTGACTCGGAGGAAAGGACTTGGAGCACGTCGGCTGGCTCGTCTCGGTCAACGACGATGTTCGTTTGTTTACGGGGCGCGTGGGTGACTGGGGGCTGGTGTGGGAAGGCGCTGGCCATTGGATTGACAAGCTGGGGACCGGTTATTCGTCTTGTTCGGTACACTCCGAACAAACAAATCAAACAATTTAATGCTTGCGAAATTCATCGTTGAAGCATGACTCAACAGATTACCCATCATATCGAGAGGAACACATACTGCTATGAATAAAGATAATCGCGCCATAGCGCGCGAACGTGTCGTTGAGTCGATGGAACAGTCGGCAGAAGTCTACGGTCTCAGTCGAAGCGCAGGCCGTATCTACGGGGTGCTATACTTCTCAGACGAGCCACTTTCGATCCCGGAACTCGTCGACGAGACTGGCTACGCGAAATCGACGATTAGCAACGTCACCCGAACACTAACCCGGGTCGGGCTCATTCATCGTCGATCATCGGAGGGGGGCGGCCGACGTGTGCGGTATACGGCCGAGCGTGAAATCTGGTTCATCCTCCAGAATGTATTTCAACAGTACGTTCAGCGGGAGATTCAAACAACGCTACGGACGATTCAGCGCGCGCAGGCACAACTCTCTGAGGATAGCGAAACCGAGACCGAACGAATCGAAGAGCTCCAAGAAACCTACGAAGATCTACAAGAGATCGTCACACTCGCGTCGGAGTTTACAACCGAGGAACTCCGAGACGCTCTCGAATCATACGATCATTAGCTACCAGTATACGGTGTATGTACAGGTATCGTCTCTGTCTCGACGACACGTGTCCCCGGTTTCCTCAATGAAGACGAACGCGTCGACAGACGCGTACTGTCTGGCGACACCACGGATAAGCCCTCGATCGAATGGACAGGGGTACGGATTGTAACACGTAATTTCACCGGTCTGATCCTTTGTCTGTTCGAATTCGTAGTAACCGATGTCACCACCACGGTGATTCTGTTGGTAGGCTGTATCGATCGATTGGAGTCCCTCGGGAACGCTATCAAAGTCGTTTGGCCACTTGGCAACTGTCGGGAGTTGTTCTCCAAGTCGATCGAGAACATGCGGCTGTAATTCCTCAGCAATCGTCTCGAAGGCATTCAACCATCGTTGTTGAGGGTACCATTCGTCGGGCTCCGGGTCTGTGATCCCTTCTGCAGCAAGTGCCTGGAGCGCCTGTTCCGTATAGGCTTCAGAGAAGCGTCCCATTGCCTTTTCGACGATCGTCAGTATCGTTTGACCGTTCACCTCTACGCCCTGGTCAAACGCTTCATAAGGGGCCATTGTCTGTACCACCAATTGTATCACGAAAGTAACTTCGATATATGAGAGACCTTCGGTCTAACCCCGGACGCGCTAAGCCTGTTTCGAATGTTTCACGTAACGAGATTTCAAGACTCCGGTTGCCGTAGATTCAAAATATGACCGATCAGGACGAGGATAAATCTCCGGATACCGAACAATCGGATGAATACGAAGGAAAATACGACACGTACATCGATAGGCTTCTCGAGCTCATCTCTTTGTTCTGGTGACATATTATCCGATTCGACGATTCGACGACCGATCGACGATGATAGGTTACGTCGTCGATCCGTGCGCTATGAGTCGCGTCGAGCGGGCTGAACTCCCGGTGCTTGATACGGTCTGACGCCTTCTTCGCAGAGAGACTGCAGGAATTCATCCCAGTCTTACCCTTCGTCAGCAGCGATCGTATCTATCCGATCGAGATTTCGTTTCAGCACCTGCTAGCCGATTAGTGTATCGTGTGGCTGTCTCATCGAGCAATCTATATCGAATATTTTACTCGTCCAGCAATTAACAAAAGCAGTCGTTTTCACCGATTTGAAGGTGTAATCCGTGCGATGAGCGTCGTGCTGGGCTGGCAGCGAGACGATCGAAGCCAGTTGCGTCGTCCCCTGACACGATACGATGATGTATCTTTCCAGAATATCTTCTCAACGTATGCGACGATAGAACGGGGTGAGGACATTTGCTGAGTTGGGTCGGGAGCCCCGAATTCCACTTCGTACTGGTGGTTTTCGGGTTCGTGGTGATCGTGCTTGGCCTACGCGGCTACTCTCACGGTTCCCACTCACGGTCCGAACTACTGTTCGTGCTGGTCGCATCCGTTGCTTGGATCGCTTATTCAATAGCAGATCTTACAGCATTCTTATCTCTACCAGACTTCATCTCGAGGTTGTTAACTGGAGTTCTGTCACTCCTATTCATCTCGTTGTTCCTCAACTGGGGATACACACGACGCGGGGAAGAGGACGATTGATTCGTCTCCATATGGACGACTACTTCGTTATAGAGGCTCTGAAACGGAGGATGAGCAGGTGAGGGAGCCAAATCGGTGAACGATACAACGTCCGCCCTACTGCTGGCTCAGAACGCAAGCATGGTATTAAGTGTAAGGGAATGAGTGATATCAGTTATATGAGGATATTTAGTCGTCTCAAAACTGGATTCGGTATGGCACGCCGGAGCGGCCGCGTGCTCAGAGCCCATCCAAAATTGCTGGTGTTCCCGCTGATTGGTGGCCTCTCGGGTATCGCGTTCATCGTAACATTGTTCGGGAGTCTTCTCCTTACGGACTCTATTCAGGACCCCGGGCTGGTGCTGTATGTCGCATTGTTCGTAGCCTACCTCGTCGAGACGTTCGTCGCGTCGTTTTTCACTGCGGCCCTCGTCGCAGCGACACGCACGGTCTTCCACGGCGAAGAACCGTCGATTCGCGGGTCTCTGGCCGCCGCCTGGCAGCGGAAGCTGCCGCTGTTCGCCTGGTCGCTCGTCGCTGCTCTCGTTGGCGTGCTCATCCGGCTCATCGAATCTGAGGATAACCTCGTGGCGCAGGTCCTCGCTGGCGTCTTCGCTGTGGCATGGAGCGTCATGACCTACTTCGTCGTCCCCGTCATCGTCTTTCGTAACCCATCCGTCACGGAGATGTTCTCGGAAAGCGCTAATACGTTCAAAGACACGTGGGGGGAGTCTATTGGTGCGATGGCCGCTATCGACATCTTCTCGTTCCTGTTCGCGCTCGTCGGTCTCGGACTCGGTTTCCTCACATTTGCTGTGACCGGTGGCACGAGTATCCAGCTATTAGCGACAGTGCTAATCGGTGGCTCCGCATTCGTCTTCGGCCTCCTGCTCGGGAAAGCACTCAGCGGCGTCGCCAAGACAGCGCTGTACATCTACGCGACTGAACGCACTGCGCCAGAATTTTTCGACGACATGGACTTCAGTGCGTTTGGCGGTGACAACTCGGCGTCCACCCGCGGGTTGGGAAATCATATCGGCGGTCCGGAGAATGGGTGAATCTAACGACTAATCCCGCTGAACTGCGGGGTGAGAGACACGATGATCCGACCAACTCACATACCGACGGACGTCCGGCAGGGAATGAAAATCGCGCGAGCGGAGTGGATACGCCATCATCGTGAATTCGGAACTCCACTGACTGGTCGTCCGGTAATGCTCGTCATCCTGGTCGGAATCGCCAGTGCTCTCGGGTGGCTCGGATTCTCACTGGGACGCGACCTCATCGCTGGACAGCCGCTTCCAGATGGCGTGGTAAGTCTCTTTGTCAGTGCTGCGTTCATCTGGATGGTTTGGCGAAGTTCGAAGTACACGCACGTTCGATTCGAGGGTCTGAACCCGAATTTCCTGTTGACGGCTGTTCCCGCCAGAACCGCTGCTCTGGGTCTGCTGGGGTTCGTCTACGCGCGACTGCTCACTACGCTCGTTGTGCCGACGCTCGGGATCGCAATGGGCACCGCAATTGGACTCCGGTCGCCAACGGTCGTCCTCACGATCACTCTCGCAAGCGTGTGCGTAGCTGTGCTCGCCGCTGTACTCGGAGCCACCAGTAGACTCGCCGGTCGACTCGTCGCGCTTCGACTCGTGCGAGCACGGTACTATCGAGATCTCTTCATCGTGTTCGGCTGGATTCCGCTCATCATCGCTGCAATGCTTCTGCAAGAGCTGTCATTCTCGCTTACCCCGTTGGCCGGACTCCTCGGTGCGTTACCGCTGGCATGGTTCGTGGACCTCGCGCTCATCGGCACTCCGCCTGAGACGGTCGGCTCACTTCGTCACACGCGACGTGTGGTTGCTCTCCTTGGTACCATAGTCCCGATTTTCACGGCCGGGACGACGCTCCTCGCTCGCCAGGTCTGGGAACACGATTCCACCAGATCGACAGGGACTCGCGGTTCACACTCAATTCTCAAAACAGGGGTGGTCGAGCGATTTGTCGGTGAACGCATCCCGCGAGCGATGTACACCGTCGCTCGGGAGCGATGGCTGATGGAACGCCGGGTTCCACAGGGACTTCTGTCCACGGGCTATGCCCTCCTATTCATGGGCGTAGTTGGGTTCCCAGTGGTCGCACTTGCTGGTGGTACAACCAGCTTGCTGGTGTTTTTCGCAGTTACGCTCGGCCTCGTCAGTGGTGTCGCCTTCAGTTCGGATCCAATCGGCACCGAATATCGCGCCTTGGCGATGCTGTTCACGTCGGTCACCGGCCGGCAATTCGTCGGTGGCTTACTCCTCGCAGCGACCGTAGTCGGTATCCCTCTTATCGCCCTCATCATCGTTCCACTTGGCATCGTCGGTCCCGTTGGGCTTGGACAGACGTTCTTGATCGCACTCCTCGGCGGTGCCGTCTGTACGTGTACGGCGGCGGTCGCCACTATGGTCGGGCTGGGCGTCGAGCGGTTCAACTACGCTCCAGTTCCGTTTTTCTTCACCGACGTGCCGATTTACGCGGAAGTGGGCGCTGCTGCGTTCCTACGTCACGGACTGGTTCTTGCCATCGGAGTGTTCGTCAGTATACCAGCCTTCGTGGGGACCGCTCCGCCGATCTATGGGGCCATTGCAGCCCACGGGGTGCCGACCGTCGTCGTCCAGATCGGCGCGCTTCTCCTCACACTGTTGCTTGCCGCCATCATCACGAGAATTGCATTCAGGGCTGCAGTACAGCGGTTCCGAGACTATCAACTCGGGTGACCTCCAGACTATGAGTAACATAACAAACGAAATGCCGAGTGCGGATGAACGAGAACCTCGCACCGGAATGGATACTCAACCAGCAATCAGCACGGACGATTTGACGAAGACGTACAGCAACACGACAGCCGTCGATAGCCTCAATCTCACAATCGAACAGGGAGCAGTGTACGGATTCCTCGGTCCGAACGGTGCGGGAAAAACGACGACAATTCGGATGCTGACGGCGTTACTGCCTCCGACCAGTGGCTCCGGACGCGTCGAGGGGGCATCAATCACAGACCGCGAGGCACTCATTGAATACATCGGCTACCTGCCCGAGTCACCACCGATCCACGAGGAGTTCACTGCCCGGGAACAACTCGAATACCACGGCGGGCTACGCAATATGACTCCAGCTGCCATCGACGACCGGATCGAAACACTCCTCGCCCGATTCGAGTTGACCGACGCTGCCGACGAGCGGATCGCCACGTACTCAAAAGGGATGCGACAGAAAACCGGGTTAATTCAGGCGATTATGCACGATCCGGAAGTGGTCTTTCTCGACGAGCCAACGTCCGGGCTTGATCCGCGTGCCGCCCGAACAGTACAGGAGACGATTACGAAGTTGGCCACAGGAGATACCACAGTGTTCCTCTCGACGCACATTCTCCCCGTCGTCGAGGATATTGCGACTTGTGTCGGCATCCTCTACGAGGGTGACCTTGTCGCGGAGGGCCACCCCAGCGAACTCACTAACCGCAAAGCAATTGAGGAAGATCAAACGCTCGAAGACGTTTTCCTCGAAGTCACAACCGAAGACGACTACCGTGCGAAGGAATCCACCTCGGAGTAAGTGCTATCCGCGCTTGAATACGGTGAAGGCGTGGGAATAGGGACGAATTCGAACGGTCGAGGTTGTTGAGTGTGGGGTGACTGAACTACAAATGTAGCACTCAAGGACAATTTCTACGATTAAGATGTATTCTTCACCAGCAAACACTGATTCCTCCGGGAATCCGGAGTGCTAATTACACAGAATTCCGACGTTTTCTGCAGATTCAATAGGCCGTATATAGACAATAATCAACTTCTCGCTTGCGCTTAAACACCGTCTGCGGCTTGTATTGATCATGAGGTCGATTCTATTGCTCCAGGCAGTAACAAATCGAAGTGGAATTTCAAAGCGCATTATAACTGCGGGATCGGAGCATACTGTCCGAGTACAGGAATTTCCAAGGGAAGTGGTCAGTGAAAGTACAACCGAAGACTTGCCTGTTACAGTGGTTCAAACACACCCGATTGTTGTAACCTGTTTTTTAATATCGGACTGTTCAATAATTTCTTGATGCCCTCCACTGGCGATCGGAAACACACAGTTCCAGGTGTTATTGCCGCTGTAATTGGTCCGATACTTTCTGGACAGACCTACAGGAACCTGTCCTATCTGGTCTTGGCGTTCCCTCTCATGATGCTGTACTGGCCCCTGTTCGGCTTTGGCCTGTTTCTCGGGACCCTACTCTCAATTGTGCTTGTGGGAATCGTCATCTTGGTCCTGATGGTCTTCGTGGTGCGAATGCTCGTCACTCTGGAACGGTGGCTTGCGAACTCCCTACTTACGGTTTCTTTAGAGGCGCCAGATGATGTCACCCTCAGGAGTGGGACTGGCAGAAACATTCGTGGATATATCGAGGCGGCGAGCACCTGGCGTGGTTTCGGATTTCTGTCATTGAAGGGTTTCCTCGGTATCATCGGGCTCATGCTTGCCTATGGGTTGGTGCAGGGATTGACATTACTCTCGGCAGTGGTTCGCCGTCCCCTCAAAGTCAGTTTCGGTGAGGTGAATGGTAACCCTGTAATCTGGACGATCGAAACAGTCCCCGAGACCGCTCTGGCAATGGGAACCGGTGCGATTCTCGTACTTCTCGTACTGCACCTGGCTAATGGCTTCGGGTATGTCGCCGAACGAATGGCGATGTCACTATTAGGAAGTTCGGTGGAGGGATCAGATATCGAGTAATATCCATCCCAGAACTGTGAATGGGTGGCGAGTTATCCCACTTGGGGGGATCTTACGATGTCTGCGCGCCATGTGCCATTTATAGCCCTCAGGAACGATTCATTGTATTTCGTTTCACGTGATTTTATCCACGCAGCGAGTATGCGAATCTAGAACCGAAGAAATCTCCCACGACGGCGTAGTAGAACGGCAGTTACTACCAACGGGATTGCCACGTACACCGCTCCAAGTATAAGTAGGTCGGCCATCATACCTACTCTCACAGCCTGAACTACCCCGACCATCGCGGCTGTGAGTGTTCCGTACCAGCCGATAAGCCTCCGTTGATATACAAAGACTGCTAAGACACCGAGTACAACTCCCACGGCTCCCCATTGTAAACTGGCGACCGTTTGTGGGTTAATTCCAGCTTCAACGACCGGCCCTGAAAGTTGAGCCAGAATCGCCATCCAAAACGAACCGACTGCGAACACCACTAACACAGCTACGAGACCGAGAATATCCACTGGAGGACGCCCCTCGCCTTTCCGCTCAAAAAAACAGGAAACGTTCCAGCTCGCTTGGATACGCATCGCCCCATAATCTTGGCGAATATACCTAATTCTTTGTGTTTACCGAAATCACTCACCACATCAAGGCGGATTAGCACCATTTGCGTTGAGTGAAACAGCCGCTCTGTAGGGGTGCGAATCTATCGGTAGAATGCGTCTATGATCAGCATTCGATGTCAGCGACCTGGGCTAACTGTGGGCGCTCGTCACTGGGATGTGCATACCAGAAATGGAACCGGAGACAGTAGTCCTCGTCGAGATTATTCACACCAAGAATCTCAACGCCCCCTGCGAAGTCCTCGACGGCTCCATGTAACGCGACTGGAGAGATATCTTCGTCCGGGGTCATCGTCACTCGCTGGTCAACGCCCCCATCGACACGGTATGAATCCCAGTCCAGCACACCAGACTCGGTTTCGAGCGCGAGGTGGAACGTCCGTGCCCGGTCGTCCGTATTCCGGAGTTCGACATTCACTTCTCTGAGGGACCCGTCGGACGTGAACGGAGCTATACAGCCAGTGAGTCCGGATAACGCGGCGGTCGCGCCGAGGAGGACTTGGCGGCGTTGCACCTTTTCGGCTACATCCGGCACTGGGAAGTATGTTACCTGTATTTCCCACCAATCCGATTCGTCATCTGAGAATCACTCATTGCAGGATTCGCGTCCTGTATCCAGCACGGCATTTCTATCGACTCCTGAGTATACCAACTGAGCCACAGCGATGTAAATCCAAAGCTTGCTCCGGTCCCCATCGTCGCGACCGGACTACTCCACGGGCCGGACTAGGTCGCCGTCTCGTTGGACCCGGTCGAACGTCGAGAGATACGCGATCCGGTCGTGAATCTCGTCGGCATCCAGTTCCAGTTCAGCGATCAGTTCGTCGACGGTCATCGACTTGTCGAGTACCTGAAGGACTTCGAGCCCCCGGTAGTATCTATTCGTGAGCTCCTGGATGCGGGTCTCAATCGGTGTGGTCACCCCGTACCGCTCCTCGAGTTCGACTACGGCCTCGTTCGCGAACGTGGCGAACTGATCGTCCCCCAGGCGTTCGATCTGGGCTTCGAGCTCATTCAGGACGACATCGTAGTCGAGGCCGGCCCGTACGAGCCCATTCATGTCATCGATGTCGTCGTCGCTCCCTTGAGGTCGCGCAGCGACATCGCGCCACCACCGATCAGGTAGACCGTGAGCGGTTCAGATAGCCCGTCCCCGATTCGCTGGAATTCGTTCTCGATGGACTCGCGTCCAAATGTTGGTCTCATTGTGGTAGTGGCACCTCGTATTCAGCCGCCAACTCCTGGAACACGTCCCACTCCGGGACCCTGTCGTCGTCAACCCCGCCGCGCGTCTCAAGGTAGCGGAGCAGGGCGTCGATTTCGTCTTCGAGTTCATACTTCGCCGCCTGCTCTCGGAGATCCGCTTCGTCGACGTCGACGTGGCTGAGCAGGAGGAGGCAGTACGAACGGTGGCGGCTACCGTCGTCGATGAGCAGCGTGTGACAGCACAGTTCCGCCGGCGAGACTGCGTCGAGCTCCTCGGAGTAGACGTAGTAGCGGTGGCCGGTAAGCAGGAACTGGAGGTCGAAGGCCGCGAACCGAGCGAGGCCAGTTTCGTGGAACGCCTCCGCGTCGATCTCCGTCTCGGCCTGAGCGAGAAATTCGTCGTAGTCCTCCCAGAGAATCGTACCCTTCGGGGCGACGGCTTCGAGGCGTTGGCGATGCAGATGGTGTGCGAGTTCGCAGGCGAACTCGTGGAGGCGGTCGAAGTCCCCGTTGAAATCGTAGTGGCCGTCGGCCGTCCCGACGAGACCCCGGTCGCGAAACCGCTTGAGGACTCGGTTGACCGTGTTGCGGTAGTTGTCGCTGCGGTCGGCGATCTCGGAGACGGTTCGCGGCTGGTCAAGGTAGTACAGCACCTCGAGTGCTTTGCCGGTCAGTAGTTCGGGGAAGTCAATGTGGGTATACTGGCGGACGAGGTCCTGGTAGAGTTCGACGGCGCGAGCATCCGACGGGACGACTCGTTTTCGCCGCCCGTCGCGTTCCGTGTAGACGAGCCCCTTCTCGACGAGGTCGCCGACGGCACGAGAGAGGTAACTCTCGCTGTGGTCAAGCTTCGTTGCGAGGTCGGAGATCGTGTCGCCGCGGTTAACCGTGGCGAGGACCTCGAGTTCGATGCGACGGAGCACGTTGTAACATAGCACGAAACTAATATATAAATGGATTTCGACCAGTGTTACATTCAACAGTCCACATATCGCTAGTTTAGATGTAGCGAATCGCATGACTGAGAAGCCACGATTCAGAATCGGTCGGTAATCGAACGAAATCCACTATACGAGTCAATTTCGGTAATTAAACGATACACTGCTGTCTGTCGGATTTGGAACGTTCGATAAACCAACGGGCGCTGCAGGATTCGAACCCGCGGCCCCTTGGTCCGAAGCCAAGTGCTCTGTCCAAGCTGAGCTAAGCGCCCGCAATACGACGTAAGCCGAGATGGGTGTTAAACTTCCCGATGCGAGATTGCGACACCCTGGACCGACCGGCATTCACCGCCCCGAGACCAACGTCTTTGCCTCGCGCCCGCAAATACCTGCTATGCTCACTACTGAGACGCCCGCGCCACCATTCGAACTCCCGAACCAACACGGTGAAACCGTCTCACTTTCAGCGTTCGACGGGCAGTACGTCGTCGTGTACTTCTATCCCCGGGCAGACACCCCCGGCTGTACGACCGAAGCCTGTGAATTTCGAGATTCCTGGGACGAGTACGCGGAGGCGAACGTGGGCGTGGTCGGCATCAGCGACGACCCGGTGAAGGACCTCGCCGATTTCGCCGGGAAATACGATCTCCCCTTCGACCTGTTAAGCGACGAGGACGGGTCGGTCTCCGCCCGGTACGACACGTACGGGGAGAAGAACATGTTCGGAAACACCTTCGATGGCGTCTTCCGGAACACGTACGTCGTGGGGCCGGAGGGCTCCATCGTAGCGACATTCGAAGGTGTCGATCCCGAGGAACACGCCACGGAAGTTCTCGAGGCCATCGAACAGCGACGGGAGTGAATCGGGACTGCGATTCGGCCGGGTCGCCGACCGGGATTCGACCGCTTTATTGTGCCGCGCTGGACTTTCGGTGACATGGACACCGACGCCCTTCGTGGCTATTTCGAACTCGCCCGTCCTACCAACACGTTCGTGGCGGGCGTGCTCACGTTCGTCGGTGCGTTCGTCGCGGGAGGAGCGGTAACTCGTCCGATACTCGCGGGGGCGGCAGTCCTCGCGACCTGGCTCGCAACCGCTGCTGGGAACGCGATCAATGACTACTTCGACCGGGATATCGATCGCATCAACGCCCCGGATCGAGCAATCCCACGGGGTGCGGTATCGCCACGAGGGGCGCTGGTCTACAGCGGCGTGCTATTCGCTGGAGCCGTCGTATTTGCAGTATTGTTGCCCCCGTTGGCCATTGCTATCGCAGCGATCAACCTCGTCGCACTTGTGGCATACACCCGCGTATTCAAGGGACTCCCGGGGGCTGGGAACGCCGTCGTTGCGTATCTCGGCGGGAGTACGTTCCTCTTCGGTGCGGCTGCTGTGGGCGACGTCCGGGCAGGATCCGTCCTGTTCGCGCTCGCGGCGCTCTCAACGTTCACTCGCGAGGTGATCAAGGATGTAGAGGACATCGCTGGCGATCGCGCCGAGGGATTGCGTACGCTTCCGATCGTCGTGGGCGAACGTCGATCACTTCTCGTCGCCGGTTTCGTCCTCGTGATAGCGGTCGCAGCGAGTCCGATGCCATTCCTCTGGGGCATCTTCGGCCTTCCCTATCTCGTCGTCGTGGTGCCGGCCGACGTCGTGATGGTCGCGGCGGTGGTACTCGCCTTCGACGATCCCACGACCGGGCAACAACTCCTGAAATATGGGATGTTCCTCGCGGCCATGGCATTCGTCGTCGGGCGTCTCGCCGTCGTCCTCGGGTGACTGGCCGGGGTTCGACGACCTACAGCTTCTTGTCCCAGGCTGGCGAAGACGCCGGTATGCCCGTGGATTCAGACGCGGAACTCGAATCGATACTCGCCAGCGATCGTATCGCCGTCGTCGGCTGTTCGACGACCGAAGGCAAGGCGGCACACGACGTGCCGAAGTACCTCCAAAACCATGGCTACGAGATCGTTCCTGTCAACCCCTTCGCCGACGAGATACTCGGCGAGACCGCCTACGATGCAGTAACCGATGTCCCCGGGGAGGTCGATATCGTCGACGTCTTCCGGCCGAGCGAGGAGGTCCCCGAGATCCTCGATGCCGTCCTGGAACGCGACGACGCTCCTGTGTTCTGGCTTCAGCTCGGCATCGAGCACGACGACGCCGGAGACCGGGCCGAAGCCGCGGGACTCACGTTCGTCCAGGACCGGTGTATGAAAATCGAGCACGAGCGACTCGTCGCCTGATCAGGCCCCGGTGGCCTGGTCGGTGGCGTCGTCCTCGGTACTGTCGTCGGTCTCGACGGTCGCATCCGGCACTTCGACACCTTCTGCTTCGGCGAGTGCCTCGAGTATCTCTCGTTGCTCTTCGAGTTCCGTCTCGATGGCGCCGACCCGATCGTTCGTGGTGTCGATCGTTTCCCGGATGGCCGCCATCTGTTCTTTGACCTCGTTGAGTTTCTGATAGAGGTTGTCGGCCATGTCGACGACCGATTGCAGCTTCTTTGCCGTGCTCCCGAATCCCATACGTGGGCAATCGAACCGGAGGCCTTTGGCCGTTTCGACCTGGCAGCAACCGGTGCGGATCGATCGCCGTCCTGGCGTTTTCGACCCGAAAGGCCCTTAAGAGGCACCCGAGTACATCCGGTTGGACTAGGTCGGGCGGTTTGGCCCCGCCCGTCACCCGCTCTATGGTCATTAGCGGGGACCGAATACCGGGTGCGTCCGGTCAGACCGGTCCGGACCCCGGGAGCCGACGTGGAAGCCTCGTCCTGCGGGGACGGCGGTACGTGGCGGACGCCTGCAGGGGCGTCGCGCCCACGTCTCGTCGGTGGCAACCCGCCAGGCACGGAAGTGAGCAGCGGACCACCGAACGTTCGTCGCTCGTAGGGTCGCGGGGTGGAGGAGGCGACCGGGACTATCCGGGCTGGAACGTCGGGCAACCCCGGCCGTCCACATTCATCTGGCTGTCATACGAAACGCGAGTGGCGTCTCTACCGAGAACGGCCCGTTACTCGAGGTGGTCGACCGACGGGGAACCCGAGATCTCTACCTCGCCGTCAAGGGTTCGAATTGGATAGGGTATGTCGATACCAGCCTCGTCGAATCGCTCCTTGACCGACTGGACGTACTCGCTTCTGGTCTTCACGAAGTCGGATCGAGAGGGGTCGTCGATCCAGAATCGGGATTTGAGACCGACGAAGGAGTCGCCGAGTTCGGTCAGTCTGACGGTCACGCCCGGGTCGTCCATGATCTCGTCGTGGGCCTCAGCCTCGTCGACGATGATCTCGGTGGCCTGGTCGATATCGTCGTCGTAGCCGATACCGAAGAGGAACTGGAGGCGGAGTTTCTCTTTGGCGACGGGGTTCTTGAGCACACCGTCGGTGAGCGTCGAATTCGGAACCGTGAGCAGTTCGTTGTCGAACGTGCGCACGCGAGTCACACGGAGGCTGATGTCCTCGACGATTCCCGAGTTGTCGTCCCACTCGATCCAGTCGCCGATCTTGAAGGGGCGATCCGTGTAGATGAACACGCCCGCGACGAAGTTCTTGATGACGTCCTGAAGGGCGAACCCGACGGCGAGCGTCCCGGCCGCCGCGATGGTAGCGAGCGATTGGAGAAACCCAGTGAATCCCGCGAATCCGAAGGCCGCCGAGATGGCCACGAAATAGACGACCGCGTTCGTCAGTTTGAGTAACGGGCGTTTGGCGTGTTCGTCCAGGTCACGTCGGTCGAGTAGTCGGGCGACGAGTGGGCTGAAGACCGCCCGTCCGAGGAACGTGATGGCGAGGAACGCGATGACGAAGTAGAGCGCCTGTGTCGCCACGAGTGCGTACTGTTCGGGCAAAAGGTCACGTACGATTGGAAGTGGCGTAACCATCGTGAGATCAGTGGTAGACGGCCGTATTTCCCCTCGTCTCGAACAGTTCGGCGTCGACCCGCTCGGCGAGGGTTTCCGCGAGTGCTTCGGTGGAGTCGGTGCCTCGGGCCGAACGAAGGAACTTGACCTTCACCAGTTCGGCGTCGGCTAGCTGGTCGTTCAGCTCGTCGACGACGGAATCGATCCCCGCTTTCCCGACCCAGACCGTCACGTCCAGTTCGTGTGCCTTCTTCCGTAGCTCTTCGGTCATCTCTGTGAGTCTTTACACCCGGGACCTTTGAATGTTCACCTCTGTATGGCAACGACAACGGCAGGCGTCGGTTCCAAGGGCCGACTGTCAGTCGTCGGATGAATGCTCGTATGGGTATCTGGATTGCCCACCGCACTCGCAGGTGATCACCACGTGCCCATCCTGGGTTCGTACGCGGGCATTCCGCCCGGGAACGAGATAGCGGTCGCAGCGCGTACAGGAGAAGCGTTTCAGTTGCCGGGGCAGTTCGAGTCGGTGTCGTTCGGCGATTCGCCGCGCGAGTCGCACGTACTCCCTGGCTCGGTCGTCGTCGCCCTCCCTGGCCGCAGCTCTGGCGAGCTCTGTCAGCCGCTCGATGCGCTCCCCGGCGATGCCCATCACTCGCCGAGTCGGCGACGATGGCTCAAAGTGGTTCCGGTACAATTATCGGTCGCGGTGAAGTTCCTCGGTTCGTGCAGGTCCTCAACTACCTCGAACTCGCCGACCGCCTGGAGCGTAGCGGTATCGGGACCTCGGCTCGCCACCAGCGCAAGGCACTGGCGGGAACCGACTTCGAGGTGATAACGTCACCCTGGGTGGACGGATCGCCTCTCGAGGCGATCGCATCGACCATCTCTGGCGGACGGTTCTTCGCGGCCTTCGATCTCGCTCACGTCAACGTCATCGGTCCAGGTTCTCTGGCCGTCGCAGGTCACGCGAAGCGGAACGATATTCCGCTCGTCCTCCACGCCCACGTCACCCGCGAGGACTTCGCGGAATCGTTTCGCTTCTCGGAGCAGCTAGCGGTCCCACTCGGGGCCTATCTCCGCTGGTTCTACTCGCAGGCCGACCTGGTACTCACGCCCAGTCGGTACACGAAGGGCGTCCTCGAATCGTATCCAGTGAGCGCTCCCATCGAGACCGTCTCGAACGGGGTCGATATCGAACGGCTCTCCGGATACGATGATCTCCGCGAGGAGTACCGAGATCGGTACGACCTGGAGGGGATGGTCGTCTTTGCCGTCGGCAACGTCTTCGAGCGGAAGGGGCTCTCGACGTTCGGTCGTCTCGCTCGCCGGACGGACTACGACTTCGTCTGGTTCGGGCCGTACGATACGGGTCCACAGGCGTCGACGGCCGTCAGGAACTGGACGTCGAATCCGCCATCGAATCTCACGTTCACCGGGTGGATCGACGATATTCGTGGTGCCTACGGGGCGGGAGACGTCTACCTCTTTCCGACGAAAAACGAGAACCAGGGCATCGCCGTCCTCGAGGCGATGGCGACCGGAAACGCCGTCGTCCTCCGGGATATTCCCGTCTTCGAGGAGTTCTTTACCGACGGCGAGGACTGTCTGAAAGCGTCGACCGAAGGGGAGTTCGAGGCGGCCCTCGACAGATTGGCGGCGGACCCCGCGTTGCGCTCGCGACTCGGGGAGAACGCCATGGAGACCGCCCGGGAACACGACCTCGATCGCGTCGGTGACCGCCTCGAATCGATCTACCGTCGACTCGTTTCCGATGGGGTGGATTTGAACTGATGACTGTGAAAGGGACGGCCACGCCACCGACCGTCGCCACTTTCACCGACACCTATCTGCCGACGGTGAACGGAGTGACGTACACCGTCTCTTCCTGGCGAGACCGCTGGGTTGAGCGCGGCGGCCGGATGGACGTGGTGTATCCGGGCTCCTCCCACGACCCACGAGACGGCGAGTTCCCGGTCAGGAGCGTTGCCTTCCCGTTCTACGACGGATTCAGACTCGGTCTCCCTCGGATCCCCGACGCAGTCGAGGACGTCGACGTCGTCCACGCCCACACCCCGTTCTCCCTCGGACTCGCCGCGTATCGACTCGCGCGTCGGGCGGATATTCCGCTGGTGGTCTCCTATCACACGCCGACCGCGGAATACGCGGAGTACGTCGCACCGGCCTGGGCAACTCCGGCGGTGTCGTCGGTCAGTCGCCGCTACGAATCCTGGTACCTGGATCGGGCCGACCTCGTGTTGACGCCGAGCGAGTCGACCGCCGAGACGGTTAGTGCGTTCACCGACTCACCGGTCGAATCGCATCCGAACGGCGTCGACGTGGGTTTCTTTCGCCCGACGTTTCCGAACGCCTTCATTCGGCGACACGACATCCCGACCGACCGTCCGATCGTGGGGTATACCGGGAGACACGGCTTCGAGAAGAACCTCGACGCGATACTCGACGCGGCCGTCGACCTCGAGGTGACCGTCCTGTTCGGCGGAGACGGGCCGGCCCGAGCAACCCTCGAGGAGAGAGCCGAGGAACTGGGCATCGACGCCATCTTCCTCGGCTTCCTGGAACGGGACGAACTCCCGGAGTTCTACTCGACGCTCGATGTCTTCGCGTTCCCGAGTCCGGTCGAGACGCAGGGACTGGTGGCTCTCGAGTCTATCGCCTGTGGGACACCGGTCGTCGCCGTCGACAGTGGCGCGCTGTCCCATACCGTCGACGATGGACAGACCGGGTTCCACTTCGAACACGGCGATACCGACGACTTCCGCGCCACCATCGTCGAGGCTCTCGAGGCGGGGGACTCGCTCTCCAGACGGTCTCTTCGACGACGGGACGATATCAGTCTCGAGCGGTCGATCGATCGACTGGAGTCAACCTACGAGCGATTGCTCGGGTAGAACCCAGAACTGCGGCGATCGGTCAGTCGTCTGCTTCGAGGGCGTCCGCGATACGCTCGAGTTGTGTCGTGACGTCGCCGACCTCCCGGCGAAGTTCCTCTATCTGCCGTTCCAGGCGTCGGGTATCGACGCCGCCTTCGTCACTGCCCTCGGCACCGGGACCCATGCCGCCGCCCATGGCGCCGGGGCCTCCGCCACCGCCCATCATCCCGCTCATCATCTGGGCGAAGGGATTGCCACCCATTCCGCCACCCATGCCACCGGGGCCACCGCCGCCACCCATCATCTCTTGCATCCGCTCGCGGGGATCTTCTTCGCCTTCTTCGCCCGCATCGCGGTCGGCCTCGCGCTGTTCGCGGATTTCCTCGACGCGTTCGCGGAACGATTTCTCCTCGTCGTCTCCATCGGTGGTGTCGTCGTCTACCATGGCTCGCGGTTGGGCGTCCGGTCGGAAAAAGGACCGGTTTGCGGTCACTCGAACGAGCCGAAACTAGATTGGAGTGACCGTGTCGACGTCCCAGTCGTGACGTCGTAGCCCACCAGGTCCCGGAGGTCGACTGCATAGGCGGTTCCGCCTCGTTCGAGGACGAGAACTCGACCCTGCGTTCCCACGATGGATCCACTCGCGACGGTCTCGGCGACTGGACGGGTGTCGAGTGAGAACCCATAATCGAAGTCGAAGGTCTCGATGGGGTCGAACTCGTCGACGATCGCGTTCCAGCGGTCGCCGTCGACTGTCCGGTGGAGCGATTCGATCTTCGTCGGAACGCGGACCCGGTCTGGGAAGCGATCGGCCAGGTCGGCCTCCAGTTGCCTCGCGATCCGACCGTCCTTCACGGTCCGGATGTGTGCCGCCCGGTCGGCTCCCTGCTCGCGGAGTCGTCGTTGCAACCGCCAGGATCGCGTAACGCCGACTTTGACCGTCTCTGGGGCGAACGCGGCCAGATAGACGGCGTGCTCCTCGTGGCACGCCGCGACCGGCATCGCACAGGTTCCGGTGCAGACGGCACACGGCCAGTGGCTCGTGTGGACCTCGCAGTAGGGCGCATCGTCGCGTGAACACGGTTCGTGGTGGCCATCGGACCGGTCGCCTGCACAGTGACGATGGTCGAGGGTGAACGAGAGCTCCGCACCGGTGTGGAGGGGGTGCTCCTTGACGGTCCCGTCGGTACCGATGACGAGGGTCGCTGGCCCGTCCCCTGCGGCAGTCTCGTACCCGATGATCTGCACGTTCCGGGGTGGGTCGTCGGCCCCTATAGCCGTACCGCTCGCCGACTCCGACCGTGTGGGAAACATTGTTAGCACGTCACGACGAGTGAAGGATTATGAAGGTCCGAATCGGGCAAGACGCGACCGATCCGGAAGCCGAGGCGGTTGCGAGGGTCCTCGCAGTGCACGTCGGGGACGACGTCGAGGTGTACGTCGGCGACGAGGACACACCGAGCGCGACAGCGAGTCGGCCCCAATCGGCAGAAGCCGTGAGGGCCGATGGTTTGGAGGACGAGCCGCTCGAACCGACGGACCGAGAGGTGGCCTTGCGCGAGGAGATAGACGATATTCTGGAGGGTGGCCCCGAGAAGTACCGGCAGCGGCTTCCCGAGCAGGACAAACTGTTCGTCCGGGACCGGATCGATCTCTGGTTCGGCGACGATGGGCTCAAGTTCGAGGACGGCAAGTTCGCGAACTTCGATGCCTGGCATCCGGACAGTCCGGCCGTCGAGGAGTACGACCCCGATACCCGACTGCCAGCAGACGGCCTCATCACGGGTGCTGGCGACTTCGAGGGGCGGACGGTCCATTTCATGGCCAACGACTTCACGGTCAAGGCTGGCAGTATGGCCGAGCGTGGCGTCGAGAAGTTCCTCCGGATGCAAGAGCGTGCGTTGAAATCGGGGAGACCGGCGTTGTACCTGATGGACTCCTCGGGGGGACGCATCGACCAGCAATCCGGGTTCTTCGCGAATCGGGAGGGGATCGGGAAGTACTACTACAATCACTCTCGGCTGTCGGGTGCCGTCCCGCAGATCTGTGTCCTCTACGGGCCGTGTTTCGCCGGGGCGGCGTACACCCCGGTGTTCGCCGACTTCACCATCATGGTCGAAGGGATGTCCTCGATGGCCATCGCCAGTCCGCGGATGGTGCGGATGGTCACGGGTGAGGACATCTCCGTCGAGGATCTCGGCGGCCCGTCCATCCATACCCGCCACTCTGGCAGCGCCGACCGCATTGCCGATGACGAGCAACACGCCCGAGAACTGGTCGCTGAGCTGATCGGTTATCTGCCAGACAACGCGGACGAGAAACCGCCACGGGTGGACTCGAAACGCCCGACGAACTCCCCGCAAGGCATCGACGCCGTCGTCCCCGAGGAACCAGATCGCTCCTACGACATGCACGAGGTGATCGACCGACTGGTCGACGCGGACTCCTTTTTCGAACTCAAACCTGCGTACGGTCCCGAGATCATCACCGGATACGCTCGGATCGACGGTCGCCCCGTCGGAGTCATCGCGAACCAGCCGATCGAACGAGCGGGAGCGATCTTCCCGGACTCTGCGGAGAAAGCCGCAGAGTTCGTCTGGAAGTCGGATGCGTACAACATTCCACTGCTCTATCTCGCCGATACGCCCGGATTCATGGCCGGATCGCAGGTCGAGAAGGAGGGGATTCTCGAGCAGGGCAAGAAGATGATCTACGCCACTTCCGAGGCGACGGTCCCGAAGCAGAGCGTGGTCGTCCGAAAGGCGTACGGAGCAGGTATCTACGCCATGAGCGGACCGGCCTACGATCCCGAGAGTACCCTCGCGCTCCCGAGTGGTGAGATCGCCATCATGGGGCCGGAGGCCGCGATCAATGCCGTCTATGCGAACAAACTGGCCGAGTACGACGACGAGGACGAACGGGCCGAACGCGAGCGGGAACTCCGCGAGGCGTACCGGGAGGAGATCGACGCCCATCGCATGGCCAGCGAGGTGGTCATCGACGAGATCGTGCCGCCGAGCGATCTTCGGAGCGAACTGATCCAGCGCTTCGAGGTCTACGAGGACGTCGACAAACAGCGCCCAACGAAAAAACATGGGACCGTCCTCTGAGACTGGGACGCCAGGCCGGTCAGTCTGCGAACTCGCGTTTCAACGAGAGGACGGTCCGGTCGAACTCGCAGACGAGTTCGTCGTCCTGATTGAACGCCTCGACGTGCATCACGACGATGCCGCGCTCGCCATCGCTGGTCTCGCGTTTCTCGGTGACCGTCGACTGGGCGTGGATGGTGTCGCCGTGGAAGACTGGCGAGGGGTGCTCGACCTCGTCGTAGGAGAGGTTCGCGACGATGGTTCCGTCGGTCGTCTCGGGGATGGAGATTCCCACCGCGAGCGACATGGTATAGAGACCGTTGACCACTCGTTCGCCGAACTGGGTCTCCGCCGCGAATTCGGCGTCGAGGTGGAGGGGTTGCTGATTCATCGTCATATCGCAAAAGCGCTGGTTATCGCTCTCGGTGACGGTTCGACGCGCGGCGTGTTCGATCGTCTCGCCGATCTCGAACTCCTCGTAGTACCGTCCAGGCATGTGGTGAGCCTCGCGGTCGACCGGCATAACTTCCGGGGCGATCATCACCTCCTTGCGCCGACGACCATAGTCATCCGTCCCACGGGCCAATCTACAAGACAGGGGGGTTCGTCTGTGCCCTATGGCACGTCGTTCGCTGCTGTTCACCCCTGGCGATCGACCGTCGATGATGCGCAAGGCCCCCGAAGCCGGTGCGGACGTCCTCGTATTCGACCTCGAGGATGCGGTCTCACCAGACGCGAAGGATGCGGCCCGGGCGGCCGTCCGGGACGTTTTGAGCGATCCATCTTTCGATCCCGCTGTGGAGGTATTCGTCCGACTGAATCCGGTTGGGCTGTCTGCGGACGAGGACCTCGACGTTCTTGCCGAGGCCGATGGTCGCCCGGACGGCGTGATGCTCCCGAAGATAGGCGACGCCGACGATGTGACCACCGGGGCGCGAATGCTCGAGGAACACGATTTCCCCCAGCGAATCATCCCCCTCGCCGAGTCCGCTGGTGGCGTGCTCCACGCCGAGGGCATCGCCGCGGCGGATGCGACGGTCGCCATCGCGTTCGGTGCCGAGGACCTTGCGGCAGATATCGGCGCGACCCGAACTGAAGAGGGTGTGGAGGTTCTTCATGCACGTGAACACGTGGTACTCGCCGCCGGGGCCGCAGGTGTGGATGCAATCGATACGGTCTTCACGGATTTCGAGGACACGGCGGGACTCGAGGAGGATGCCAGGTTCGCCGTTCGACTCGGATACGACGGAAAGCTGGCGATCCATCCCGATCAGGTCGACCCGATCAATCGGGCATTTACTCCTGACGGTGCGGACGTGGAGTGGGCTCGTCGCGTGGTGGCCGCCCGCGAAGAGAGCGGCCAGGGCGTGTTCAGCGTGGACGGCGAGATGATCGACGCCCCGTTGCTTGCCCAGGCCGAGCGCATCCTCGAACGGGCCGACGCAGCAGATTCTTCCTGATTGTTAACATTTGACCTGGTATTTGTTATCGTCGTCACTCTTATCTCACGATGGGTGAATTGTTAACCGTCATGGCCGAGGAGAACCCATTCGAAAGTCTACAGTCGCAACTGGACGCGGCGGCGGCCCACCTCGATATCGGAGACGACGAACTCACACGGCTCAAACATCCACAGCGGATCCTCGAGTTGAACCTCTCCGTGGAGCTAGACGACGACAGTATCGGTAGCTTCCGGGCATTTCGCTCCCAGTTCAACGACGACCGTGGGCCCTACAAGGGCGGCATCAGGTACCATCCGGGCGTCAGTCGCGACGAGGTGAAAGCCCTCTCCGGCTGGATGACGTACAAGACCGCCATCGTCGACATCCCGCTCGGTGGAGCGAAAGGCGGGATCGTCATCGATCCGGCCGAGTACAGCGAAGCGGAACTGGAGCGCATCACTCGATCGTATGCCGTCGAACTCCGACCGATCATCGGGGAAGACCAGGACATCCCCGCACCGGACGTGAACACCGGCCAACGGGAGATGAACTGGATCAAGGACACCTACGAGACGCTGGAGAACGTCACCGAACCCGGCGTCATCACCGGAAAGGACCTCGACTCCGGCGGAAGCGAGGGACGCGTCGAAGCGACGGGTCGCTCGGTGGTCCTTGCCGCACGAGAGGCGTTCGATTACCTCGGAAAGGACCTCGAGGGCGCCACCGTCGCCGTACAGGGCTACGGCAACGCTGGCTGGATATCGGCCAAACTCATCGACGAGATGGGGGCGACCGTCGTCGCCGTCAGCGATTCGAGTGGCGGTATCTACCGGGAGGCGGGCCTCGATCCGGCGACGATCAAGGACGTCAAGCGCGACCAGGGGTCCGTCGTGGAGTACACTGCCGTGGACGAGATGATCACGAACGAGGAACTGCTCACCCTCGACGTCGACCTGCTGATTCCCGCGGCCCTGGAGAACGCCATCGATGCGGAAATCGCGACGGAGGTTTCGGCGGACGTCATCTCGGAGGCGGCAAACGGGCCGTTGACACCCGGTGCAGACGAGGTCCTCGAAGACGAAGACGTCCTCGTCATCCCCGATATCCTGGCGAACGCCGGCGGTGTCACCGTCTCTTACTTCGAGTGGGTGCAGAACCGGCAGCGTTTCTACTGGTCCGAGGAACGCGTGAACGAGGAACTGGAGGCGATCATCGTCGAGGCGTTCGACGACATGATCGAAGCGTACGAGGAGAACGACACGGCCAACCTTCGAACGGCGGCGTACGTGGTGGCGATGCAACGGGTCATCAACTCCTACAGCGAAGGCGGTAACTGGCCGTAACGGAGACTGACTCCCCTCTCAACCCGACTCGTCGACGTCGATTCGTCCCTCCAGGTAACGCTTGGAAGCCGGACTGAGGGTGATGTCCGCTTCCTCGAGACGAGCTTTTACTGCTTTGGCATAGGCCGACCTGATGCTGAAGACGTCACTCCGGTCCGGATCTTCGATCCAGAAGTGTACCTGGACGATGACCGCGTCGTTGCCGAACTCGTGAAGGTACGCGTGCGGTGTCGGCGCATCCAGGATGGTGTCCAGTTCGAGGGCGACGGCTTCGAGATGGTCCAACGCAACTTCGATATCGGTCTCGTAGGCGAGGCCGATGGTCTCCACGACGCGATAGTTCCCCTTCCGGTACGGTCTGGTGATCGCTTGGCTGGTCAATATCGTATTCGGGATCGTCACCAGTTCTCCATTCTGCGTCCGCACACGGGTGACGCGAAGCGTGATCGACTGGACGACGCCACTCCCGTCCGACCATTCGATGAAGTCTCCGACGTTGAACTCCGGATCGAACACCAGCGCGATTCCACTGACGATGGATCCGATGACACCCTGTGCTGCGACGCCGATGGCAAGCGTCACCGCGCCGACGACGACGGCGGAGGTGGTGAGGAATCTAACGTACCCAGCGAACCCGGCGCCGACGACGATAGCCAGGAGCAACATGACTACACGGGTGTACAGTCGGAGCCCCTCCCGAAGCGTGGGGTTGTGCCGGTTCCGACGGCGAATTATCCGAAGGAGTGTCGGTTCGACGAAGACGCGACCGATGACGATGACGGCGAAGAAGCCGACGAGAAACCATCCGAGCCGGACGAAACTGGGGAGATAATGGATCAGTCCCGCCGGACCGGTCTCGGGTTGGGCTGTCGTCGTCTGGAGGACCACGCTGTCGAGAATCGGTGCGGCTAGCATCGAGACCGGTTGTCGGGTGGCGGGAGACATCGATCGGTCACATCTGTGGCGATTCCAAGTGGTATCGGCGGATGGAACTGGGTGGGCGGGAACCCGCAGCGACTCCCTTCAGGGTCGGCCTCCAGACTAGCGGGCTTGTCGTGTGTCGACCGACGGTGGCTTCCGGGACCGTTGCCGTCAGTGCTTCGGTCAGGCTTCCGCTGGATTCGACCGTCGCTTTCGCAGTACGCTCACGGTGACGATTCCGACCACAATTGCGAGGCTGGCGAGTAGTCGCTTTCTCATGGGTGCTACACGAACTCCCACGAATCGGGGCGACATTAGTATGGAGCGACTAACCGCCACTCACTGGTGATTCGAAGCGAGTGACGACGAAGCGTGAGCAACCGACCGTTCGACGAACGGTTGCGATCCGCTCCGTATGGAGAGTACCACTCCCTGGCTGTGGTGACCACGATTGCCGATTCGCTCGGGACAACATCTTTACCCGAGGATTGGGCATGCTAATCCGATGGGCGAAGACGCCGATGATCGCGTCTACTACGTGATCAGTGACCTCCACATCGGCGGCGACGAGCAACTGGAGGAGGTCGAGTTCCTCGACGAACTCCTCTCCTTCCTCGACCGGCTCGAGCGAACCGACGAGGACGCCGAACTCGTGATAAACGGCGATGCATTCGGTCTCTGGGAGATTACGGGTGTCGAGGGAATGGCGAAATTCGACGTCCTGGAGGGGACCTACCCGGAACTGTTCGAACAGCTACGGGCGACGGGGAGCAACGTCCCGATCACGCTCGTTCCCGGTAATCACGACCACGAACTCGCGGCGTACGACGAGTACGTAGACCGGTTCGCCGAGTACAACGTCGACCTGGTCCAGCAGGAGTCGATCACACGTCGGCTCGATGGGCAAGCAATCCATTTCGAACACGGCCACCAGCAGGACCCAAACAATCGGATCGACGAGTGGGGCGATCCGAACGTGACGCCGCTTGGATACTACTACAACACTATCGTCACCAGTCGGGCCGGTCAGCTGTCGGATCGGGGTCGGTACAACTGGTTGAAAGACGTTCAGGCAATCACCCCGACCGAGCGGATGCCGGTCTGGCTGCTCTCGAAGTACTTCTATCGGGAGATGAACCCGCTTCTCCGGTACGCACTGCTCCCCTTTCTCTTGCTTTTTAACATCAGCGCGGTCCTCGCCGTGGTCGCCGGCCTCAATATCGCCGGGGTCTGGTCGACCCCGGTCGAGTGGTTCACCGCCTTCCTCGGACAGTTCGGGACCGCCGGGACGGCCTTGTGGTTCCTCCTCGCGATCAACGTGTCCGTCGCGGGTCTGCTGTTACTCGTCTACATCCCGTTGTCCCTTCTCCGCCGGGACATCAAGAAGACGATCGATCGCTTTGGCATCTTCGAGACCGGGATAACCATAGACGAGGAGGTGCCCTACGTGGAGGCCGCAAGCGAGGTCTTCGACGAGCGGCCGGATACGAGGATATTCTGCTACGGGCACACCCACCGCCCCAGACTCCAGCAGACCGACGGTGGCCTGCTCGTCAACAGTGGCACGTGGCTCAAACGGCTCCATCGACGGGACGGTATTATCGGTATTCTCCCGCCGGTGTTCTATCCCACTTACCAGCTCAGCGCCGTCAAGATCGCGGTAGAGCAGTCGGGTCGGATACGAGTCGCGTACGAGGAGTTCGAGAAGCCGAACCCGGGACCCGAGGAACTCACCCTCACCGAACGCCTGTTGACCCTGGGCCGAAAGCCGGACCCCGAGTCACCCGATGCTGTGGTGCTCGACCCCGATACGGGAGGCTCGGACGCCGAATCAACGGTCTGAGTGTGGCGACTCGCGGTTCGATGTCGTCGACTGCCTGCCTAACGCTTCTCGCACGCGGAGACATTCGATTGCTGAGACGACTTCATGGCGGACCGTTGCTGTTTCTGATGAACGATCGGGGTGAAAGAATTGAGAAATGGGGTCCTGTGGGTTACAGATACCCGGCGTCGGTCAACCGTTCGACGGCTTCCTCCAGTCGCTCCGCACTCGCGGCGTACGAGATGCGGACGTACCCGGGCGTTCCGAAGGCACTCCCCGGCACCGTGGCCACCTTTGCGTCGCGGAGCGCGTTCGTCGCCCACTCCTGATCGTCGTCGTCCACTGGCACCATCATGTAGAAGGCGCCGTCGGGGTGGGGGACGTCGACGTCGTGTTCGTCGAACAACTCGAGCAGTAGGTCTCGACGGTTCTCGAACGCGTCGACCATCTCGTCTATCTCGTCGTCCGTCTCCTCGAGTGCGGCGACGCCCGCGTGCTGGACGAAGTTCACGGCGGAGGAGACCGAGTGCGACTGGATCTTGCCCGCCTGGTCGATCAGTCCCTCCGGTGCGGCGAGGTAGCCGAGGCGCCAGCCGGTCATCGCGTAGGCCTTCGAGAAGCCGTTGATGGTGACCGTGCGCTCGTACATCCCGTCGAGGGTCGAGAGACTCACGTGTTCGCGACCGTAGTTGATGTGCTGGTAGATCTCGTCCGCGATGACCGTCACGTCGTGTTCGACGGCGAGGTCGCGCACACCCTCCATCGCCGCCCGGGAGTAGACGGCACCGGTCGGGTTACTCGGGGAGTTGACGACCAGCATCTCCGTCTCGTCGGAGACGGCTTCGGCGAGGTCGTCGAGGGCTGGTTCGAGCTGGAAATCGTACGGTCCGAGATCGATCCTGGTGAGGTCGGCGCCCGCTATCTTGGCCTGCGCCTCGTAGGACACCCAGGCCGGATCCAGCAGGACCACCTCGTCGCCGTCGTCCACGAGGGTCTGGAACGCCTCGAAGAGCGCCTGCTTCGCGCCGGGCGTTACGATGATGTTGTCGGACTCGTAGGCCATCCCGTCGCCCTGGAGTTTCTCGGCGATGGCTTCTCGGAGTGCGGGGATGCCGTTGGACGGGGCGTACCCGGTCTCGCCCGCTTGCATCGCCTCGTTCGCTGCGGCTTTGATGTGTTCGGGCGTATCGAAGTCTGGCTCTCCGACGGAGAGATCGACGACGTCCTCGCCCTCGGCCTCGAGCTCCTTCGCGAGGTTGCTGACGGCGAGCGTCGCGCTCGGTTCGACTCGTTCGACGCGTGCTGCGTAGTTCATAGTTGTTCGAAAAGTTGGATCGCGCTTTCGACTGCATCGGCACCCTTGTGCGTCCGGGCGCGCGCTTCGTCGCCGGACATCCCGGGACCGCTGACACCCAGGGTTACCGGGGTGTCGCGGTCGAGGCTCACGTCTGAGAGACGCTGTGCCGTGGCATGGCCGATGGTCCGGTCGTGTTCCGTATCGCCGGTGACGATCGCACCGACGACGGCCACCGCATCGATGTCGTCGCGCCGCGCGAGCCGGTCCGCCGCCAGGGGCGCGTCGTACGCGCCAGGAATGTAGACGGTCTCGACGACGGTCGCATCGCCTGCTCGCGCCGCTTCCATGGCGGCGTTCTCCATCGCTTCGGTGACCTCGCGGTTGAACTCCGCGACCACCAGCCCAAGGGCTACCATGTGGAATGCGTCGGTGGCCCCTGACAAAATGGTACCGCTCGCGGCTGAAATCGACGAGCCATGCCATCCGCTACCTATTGGCGGCGGTTCCACCAGTCCATCTGCTCACTCCGAATAGCCTTCCTGGAGGAATCGCCCCTCGCTCTCGTACATCGAGACGAGTTCCTCGATGAACTGTTCGACTGTTTCGCCCTCGTCGGTATGCGACTCGAGCCGTTCGTAGAGGTCGGGGTCGATTTCGATGGACGCCATCGTTTTAGAGTATGTCGCGCGAGGACATGAAGGTTCGCCAAGGTTACCGGTCGAATCGACACACCCCCACCCGAACCCGTCCGTTTTTTGCCCACCGGGAAAGAGGACTCCGCCATGGATGTCCCCGCGCTGAATCGTCGCCGAACCACGATCGGCGTCCTGGTCATTACCCTCCTTGCGATTGCCGTCCGGTTCGTGGGTCTCGGGAGTCGCGTCTTCCACTGGGACGAGGCTCGCGTCGGATACTGGATCTTGCAGTACATGGAGACGGGTGTCTGGAGTTATCGCCCGATAGTTCACGGTCCGTTCCTCTTTCACGTCAACGACGTCGCCTTCGGGCTGTTCGGTCCCACGGACTTCGTTGCTCGGTCCGTTGTCGCACTGGTCGGCGCTCTGTTGCCGCTGTCCGCGTTGTTGTTCCGGGACCGATTGAAACGACTCGAGACACTGGCAGTCGCCGCCTTCCTCGCGTTCAATCCGATCCTCCTGTACTACTCGCGGTTCATGCGGAACGACGTGCTGGTCGCCGCATTCGCGTTCGTCGCACTCGGCTCGTTCGTCCGACTCCACGACACTGGTCGTCGTCGCTATCTCTATGCAGGGACCGGTGCGTTCGCGCTCGCCGCGACGACCAAGGAGATCTTCGTAGTGTACCTCGCTGTCTGGGTCGGGACGGTCATCCTCCTGCTGGATAACAGACTCGTCGCCGCTCGTCATCGGGGTGAACCCTGGCATTCTGTCGGCACGCGATACAGGTCGGCCACCACCGATTTCCTCGCCGAGTGGACGATTCCGCTTGGCATCGCGGCCGTCGAATTCCTCGCTATCGTCACGTTCTTTTACGCCCCCCGGCCCGACCTGTATCAGGCACTGGGGGCACCGACACAACTCCCGGCGGTTCTCCAGGCGGCGACGGTGGGCGCCTGGCAGGAACTCTGGGGGACATGGGTCGCCGGCGGACACGAACACAGCTACGTCGACTATCTGGTCGAGGACGTCCGACGGCTCGGAGCCACGGCGGTCGCGATAGTTGGTTTTGGACTCCTCGGATTCGTCATCGACCGGTATGGACGGCGACACCCCCGGGACGTGGTCACCGTTGGATTCGGTTGGGCGGCTGCGATATTCGTTATCTACCCTGCGATCACGGACATCTCCGCAGCCTGGGGACTGGTCCATACGGTCGTCCCGCTGGCGATACCGGCCGCCGTCGGCCTCGGATACGTCATCGAACAGGGTGGTGGGCTGGTTCGCGACGAAGACCGGGTCGGCTCGGTCATCATCGCCGTGCTTCTCCTCGTGGCGACCGTCCAGGTCGGGGTCACCGCGTACGACACGTCCTTCGATTCACCCCAGGCGTACGACAACCCGCTTGTCCAGTACGGCCAACCGGCCGGAGAGATGCAGGCGACCCTCGAGGATGTCGAATCGATTGCGGCCTCGAATGGGGGAACTGACGTCTTGTTTTACGGCGAGCACTTCTACGTGGCGAACGAATCCGAACCGCAGGAGGGGCCCAACTGGACCAACCGGTTCCCGCTGACGTGGTACCTCGACCGGGCGGATGCGGACCTTGCCAGTACAAAACGGCCCGGTGATCTGGACGACCCGCCGCCCGTGGTCATCGCCCGTGCCAGCGATTACTCGACGGTCAACGACAGTCTCGATGGCTACGAGTCCTTGACGTACGAGTTGACATCCCGCGGTACCGAGACGGTGTTCTTCATCGACCGCTCGGCGCTCGAAAACTCGACGGCGTAGACGCCGATCGGGATTCGGCCCCCAGTTCGGTGACCCCAGATTCACCGTCCAGGCTGCCCACGGTCGTGTACAACCAGCCTCCGATACGAGAACGTTTATGCAGGTGTATCCACAATCAGCGGGCACGATGTCGGAACTGGTTCCTGGCGCGACCGTTGGTGTCGTCGGGGGCGGCCAACTCGGACGGATGCTCGCCGAGGCGGCGAGCCCACTCGGGATCGAGGTGGTCGTCCTGGACCCGACACCTGATTGCCCCGCGTACCCGCCCGCTGCCGACCAGATCGTCGCGGACTTCGACGACGAATCGGCAATCGAGGACCTTGCGGACCGCGTCGACGTCCTCACTCTCGAGATCGAACTCGCCGACCCGGAGGGGTTCCGGGCTGCGACCGAAGCGACCGGGACGCCGGTACATCCCGCCCCTGCCGACCTGGAGATCACGCGTGACAAACTCCTCGAGGCTCGGCGCCTCGACGAGGCGGACATTCCCGTCGCTCCGTTCCGACAGGTAGACGACGCAGAGGATCTGGAGTCGGCGTTCGATGCGCTCGGCTCGCCACTCATGCTCAAGGCCCGTCATGGCGGATACGATGGACGTGGGAACTCGGTGGTGGAGTCGGTTGCCGAGGCCACGGACTACTTCGGGACGCTCGACGACCTGGTCGCGGAGGGGCTCGTCGACTTCGAACGCGAACTCTCGGTCATCGGTAGCCGAGGAGCGGGAGAGATCGCGACCTATCCCGTCGTCGAGAACGTGCACGAGGCCGAGATACTCCGCGAGACGCTCGCCCCGGCCAGGACGATGGACTCCGTCAAAGAACGGGCAGACGCCGTGGTTCGGGACGTGCTCGAACAGATGGACGGTCGTGGTGTCTTCGGGGTCGAACTCTTCGAGACGAGCGACGGCGAGGTGCTCGTCAACGAGATCGCGCCCCGTCCGCACAACTCGGGCCACTACACCATCGAGGGGGCCGTCACGTCACAGTTCGAACAACACGTGCGCGCCATCCTCGGTGCGCCGCTCGGTGACACCCGGCTCTGGACGACGACGGCGATGGTGAACCTCCTCGGCACCGGTCAGACGACTCGTGCGGCCTCGATCACTGGCGTCGACGCGGTGCTGTCGATGGCCGGGGCTCACCTTCACTGGTACGGGAAACGAGACGTGCGCCCGCTGCGGAAGATGGGACACGTGACGGCGAGGGGACAAAATCTGCCGGCCGCGCGGAATACGGCGATGAGTGCCCTCGATGCGATCGAATTCGAGTGAAATCCATGACCACTGTTAGCGAACTCATCGACCTGTTCGAGACGGAGGCGGAACGAAACCGACCGCCAGCGGAGACGCCGGACGTCGGAATCATCATGGGGAGCGACTCCGACCTGGACGTGATGGCTGGGTCCGAATCGGGGCGTGTGGGGGCCTACGACGCACTGACCGCGCTGGGATTCGACGAAATCACCGATTACGAGAACCCACCCGACTCCCGGTTCACCTTCGAGACGTGGGTGGTCTCCGCTCATCGGACACCGGAGTTGCTGTACGCGTACGCGGAGACCGCGGTGGATCGAGGGCTCGAGGTCATCATCGCTGGGGCCGGCGGTAAATCGGCAGATCTCCCGAACATGACCGCCTCTATCGCCTACCCGCTGCCGGTCATCGGCGTTCCCGTTCAGGAGAAGTCAGTCGATTCGGTCATCGGCATGCCCATCGGTGCCCCACTCACCGCCGTCGACGCTGGAAAATCGTACAATGCCGCCCTTTCAGCCGTCCAGATACTCGCTCGCCAGCACGACGACCTCGACCGACGGCTTCGGGAGTTGCACGACGAACGACAGGGCGCCGTCGCCGACGTGTCCATGTCACTGCACGCAGCAGGCACGGAGGAATTTCGGCGACAGCGGTGACTCGTGTCCACTACTAACACGGGTTCATAAGTTCATCGCGAAACGGTAAAGAGACCTCCTAACACCTGGTTTGTGGGCATTTTTACGCTCCGTACCAGCTGGTCGGCGGGAACGGACAAGAATCAACGTTTATGGGGGGTGCGCCACAATTCCAGAGACGTTACGGAGACACTTATGAATCCATGGATCGCTGTGGGTATGCTAGCACTCGTTGGCATCCTCATACCGCTCGCGATGGTAGCGGTATCGTGGCTGCTCCGACCTAGCGTGCCCGAACAAGGAAAACGGACCACGTACGAAAGCGGTGAGGTGCCGACGGGCAACACCCATGTCCGCTTCAACATCCAGTATTACATGGTCGCACTGTTGTTCGTCGTATTCGACATCGAAACCGTCCTCATCTTCCCGTGGACCGTCATCTACCGAGACGCCGTCGCGTCGGTGGGCATCGTCCGGGCCCTCGCACCGATGCTCGCGTTCATCCTCGTCTTGCTCGTCGCATTGGCGTGGGCGTGGCGCAACGGCGCCGTCCGGTGGGTGCGGACCGAGGGATACCGCAGGGGGAGGAAAAGCCATGAGCAGTGACACACCACGAGACGACATCGTCGAACCAGACGACCCGAGTACCAAGACCCAGGACGCGAGATTGGGGTCGGGGATGGACGCGCGCTTCAACTCGAATCTACGGGAGGCGCTCGGATCGACCCCCTTCCTGCTGACGAAACTGGACCAGTTCATGAACTGGGCCCGGGGGTCGTCGATGTTCATGCTCCAGTTCGGTATCGCGTGTTGCAGCATCGAGATGATGCACACGTACTCGGTGAAACACGACCTCGACCGCTTTCACGCGGGCGTCCCGCGCGCGTCACCACGACAGGCCGACGTGATGATCGTTCCCGGGACCATCGTCTCGAAGTTCGCCCCGCGGATGAAACGGGTCTACGACCAGATGCCAGAACCCAAGTTCGTCGTGAACATGGGGAACTGTTCGGCATCCGGTGGGCCGTTCCAGGAGGGGTACAACGTCGTGAAGGGCGCCGAGGAGGTCATCCCGGTCGACATTCACGTTCCCGGCTGCCCACCGCGACCCGAGGCGCTAGTCTATGGCGTCGCGAAACTCCAGGAGCGAATCGCCAATGGCGAATCCTCCCCCGTCACGGTCAAGCCCTACGAACTCGAGGAGTTCGGCGACCTCGAGCGGGACGAGATCGTCGAGAAACTCTCCAGGGAGATAGATCCGGAGACACTCGTCATGCGATACAACTGGGCTGATTCACCATGAGTTCCCAGGAAGAGGAGGACGCCGCGGCGGTCGAACCCGTCGACGACGGCGTGGATTACGACTACCTCGAATCCCTCGTCTCCGAGCACGTGACCGGTCGGGAGTCGCACGTGAACGCCGAGGCGTTCCGGATCGACGCGAACTCGGTACCGGACGTCCTCTCGACATTCAAACAGGAGGCCGGGTTCGACCACCTCTCGATGCTCACGGCACAGGAGTACGAGGACCGCTTCGAATCTATCTACCACCTCAAGAAGTTCGACGATCCAACACAGGAGGTCTCGGTCGTCGTCCCGATGCCGCGGGACAACCCGGTCCAGCAGTCGGCCGAACCCGTCTTCCGTACTGCCGACTGGCACGAACGCGAGGCCTACGACTTGGTGGGCGTCGAGTACGAGGGGCATCCGGATCTCCGCCGTATTCTTCTCCCGGAGACCTGGCAGGGCCATCCGCTCCGGCTGGACTACAACCAGGACAAACCGCAGATCGTGACCTTCGAGGAACACGAGAACCCCCTGGAGGAACACTACAAGGAGACCGAGGGCGAGGAGGACCTGGACACGATGTTCCTCAACATCGGTCCCCACCACCCGGCGACCCACGGTGTCCTCCACGTCAAGACGGTCCTCGACGGCGAGCAGGTCGCCGACCTCGACCCCGACATCGGCTACCTCCACCGCTGTCAGGAGCAGATGTGTCAGAACGGCACCTACCGCCACCAGATCATGCCGTATCCGGACCGGTGGGACTACGCCCCGTCCGGACTGGCGAACGAGTGGGCCTACGCCCGCGCCATCGAGGACCTCGCGGAGGTAGAGGTTCCGGAGTACGCCCAGGTCATCCGGACCATGGGTACCGAACTGACCCGGATCGCCTCGCACATGCTCGCACTCGCGACGTTCGGGCTCGACATCGTGGGCGATTTCTCCGCGGTGTTCATGTACGCGATGCGCGACCGGGAGATCGTCCAGAACATCCTCGAGGACCTCACCGGTCAGCGGATGATGTTCAACTACTTCCGCATCGGTGGGGTCGTCTGGGACCTCCCCGAACCGCGTGATGAGTTCTTCGACAACATCCGCAACTTCCTCGAGGGGCTCCCAGAGCGCATCGACGAGTACCACAACCTGCTGACGCAGAACGAACTGTTCCAGATGCGGACGGTGGACACCGGCTACATCGGCCCCGAGATGGCCAAGGACTACGGTGTCACCGGTCCCATTCTCCGGGCGTCCGGCGTCGATTACGACCTGCGTCGCGACGACCCCTATGGGTACTACGACAAACTCGACTGGGACGTCCGCACGCGCGAGGAAGGCGACAATCTCGCCCGACTGCTCGTCCGGATGGAGGAGGTGGAGGAGTCCGCCAAGATCATCGAGCAGTGTGTCGACATCCTCGAGGACTGGCCCGAGGACGACCGCGAGATCCAGTCGAACGTCCCGCGGACCCTCAAACCGGACGCGGGCAAAGAGATATACCGCGCCGTCGAGGCGCCGAAGGGAGAACTCGGCATCTACATCCGCTCCGACGGTACGGCGAAACCGGCCCGCTTCAAGATCCGTGGCCCGAGTTTCAACAACCTCTCCGCCCTCCAGGTGATGTCCGAGGGTGAACTCATCTCGGACCTCATCGCCACGCTCGGCAGTCTCGACATCATTCTCGCGGAGGTGGACCGCTGATGGCCACCGCGCCACTCGCCGATTCCATCTCCCGACTGCTGGGCCTCGAAGGGCTCGTCGGCGATCTCGTCGGTGGGCTCCTCGGCGCCGTCGTGGTCGCCGTTTTGATGCTGGCCATGGCCGCCGTCGCCGGCCCGTACATGAAACGGAAGATTACCGCGTCCTTTACTGACCGCATCGCGGTCGATCGGGTGGGTCCGTACGGTATCCTCACCATCGCCGTCGACGCACTCAGGCTCCTCGGGAAAGAGCAGATCATCCCCGAGAACGTCGACCGTCCGGCCTGGGACCTCGCCCCGTTCCTCGTGGTTCTGTCCGCGACGCTCGGCTTCGCGGTCATCCCGATGGGGAACGGCATCCACCTGGCGGACCCGCAGAACGGGCTCGTCTACGTGTTCGCCGTCTCCTCCATCGCGACGCTGGGCCTCGTGACCGGTGGGTACGCCTCGAATAACAAGTTCTCGATGCTCGGCGGTCTCCGTGCCGTCGCACAGAACATCGCCTACGAGATCCCGCTCATCGTGACCGCGGCGTCCGTCGTCATCTTCGCGGGGACACTACAGATGTCCGAGATCGTCGCGGCCCAACAGGAGACGCTGTTCTCCATCGGCGCCATCGCGATTCCGTCGTGGTACGGGTTCGTCAACCCGTTCGCGTTCGGGCTGTTTATGCTGGCTAACCTGGCCGAGATCGGTCGGAACCCATTCGACCTGCCCGAGGCGCCCAACGATCTGGTCGCCGGGTACCAGACCGAATATTCGAGCGCCTACTTCGTCCTGTTCTACCTGGGCGAGTTCCTCCACATCTTCCTGGGTGCGGGTATCGTGACGACGCTGTTCCTCGGCGGACCGGCGGGGCCGGTCCTTCCGGGAATCGTGTGGTTCATCCTGAAGATCTGGGGCGTGTTCTTCTTCACCCAGTGGTCACGCTCGGCCGTGGCCCGCATCCGCCCCGACCAACTTCTCGACGTTGGCTGGAAGGGAATGTTGGTTCTCGCCTTCGCCAACCTGCTACTCACGGCAGTCATCGTGGGGGTGATCGCATGATCGGCGTACTCCAATCGCTCGCGACGACGATGAAACACGCACTCGACGGCAAGACGTTCACCGTCGAGTATCCCGAACAGGCGCCGGAGGTCAGTCCCCGGTTCCGTGGCGTCCACAAGTGGAGCCAGGAGCGCTGTATCTGGTGTCGCCAGTGCGAGAGCGTCTGTCCCAACGACACCATCCACATCGTCATGGACGAAGAGCGTAATGGCGAGCAGTACAACCTCCACATCGGCCAGTGCATCTACTGCCGTCTCTGTGAGGAGGTTTGCCCGACCGACGCCATCCTCTTGACCCAGAACTTCGAGTTCACAGGCGATACGAAACACGATCTGGCGTTCAACAAAGAACAACTCAAGAACGTCCCGTGGTACAAGGATATCGACCCGCTCGAGGCACGCGAACCCGACCGCGACGCGTGGGTCGGTGAGGGTGAAGGGGAGGTCGATTATCAATGAACAGCGGTTCCGATCGACTCGAGGAGGTGACAGCCGATGGTGGCTGAGACCATCGCGTTCGCGCTGTTTGCCTTCATCACGTTGGCGAGCAGCCTCGGCGTCGTCGTCGTGGACGACGTCTGGCACTCGGCACTGTTCCTCGGGGCCGCTCTCCTGAGCGTGGCGGTTCACTTCGTCATGCTCCAGGCGGAGTTCCTCGCGGCGATTCAGATCCTCGTGTACGTCGGTGGGGTGTTGATCCTCATCTCCTTCGCCGTGATGCTGACACGTGATCCGGAGGTGAGCACGCGATGACGACGAGACCAGAACTTGCCAAAGACATCGATCTGTTCCCGGGACTGCTGGCTGCTGGGCTGTTCGGCGTGCTGGCCGTGGTCGTCCTGGGTGCATCGTTCGCCGGGGCTGCCGGTTTCGAGACGGACGCGCCGATTACGGCGAGCATCGGGTACGCTCTCATCGATCTCGAGGGCGTTGCCGCCACCGTCGCGAGCGAGGGCTTCCTCGCCGCGCTGGTAACCATCGCGTTCCTTCTGGACGCGGCACTGGGCGGGGCCGTGATGCTCGCTCGCCGCGACGGGGGTGAGCACTGATGGCGGTTCCGGTCGAGTGGTACGTGTTACTATCCGCAGGCATGTTCGCCATCGGACTGCTGGGGATCCTGACGCGCAAGAATGCGCTGTTGTTCCTCATGTCCGTCGAGTTGCTGCTCAACGCGGCCAACATCAACCTGGTCGCCTTCTCCCACTACTGGGGGAACCTGACCGGACAGACGTTCAGTCTGTTCACCATCGGCATCGCTGCTGCCGAGGTCGCAGTCGGCCTCGGCATCATCCTGGTACTGTATCGTAACTTCAAGGACGTGGACGTGACCACGCCGACATCGTTGAGGTGGTAAGATGGCTGAGGTATTCCAATACGCAGTCGCGATACCGCTCCTGCCGTTGGCCTCGTTCCTGATCGCGTTGCTCGTGGGGCATTTCGCCCCACGGCTGCTGCCGAAAGGCGGTGCGATTCCGGGAATCCTGGCCACGGGTGGGTCGTTGCTGCTTTCGGCATGGCTGTTCGTTGCAGTGAGTGGGACGACCGAGTACTACAATCAGGAGCTGTACACGTGGGTGACTGGACTCGACACGTTCAGCCTCAACCTGGGGATGCTGTTCGACCCGCTGGCGGCGATGATGTTGCTCATCGTCTCGCTCATCAGCTTCCTCGTGCACGTGTTCAGCCTCGGGTACATGAACGACGAGGGCGAGACGGGCCTCCCCCGGTACTACGCCGGCCTCGGCCTGTTCACGTTCTCGATGCTCATGTTCGTCGCATCGTCGAACCTCCTGATGGCGTTCATGTTCTTCGAACTCGTAGGACTGAACTCCTGGCTCCTGATCGGCTTTTGGTTCCGCGAGGACGGGCCACCGAGCGCCGCGAAGAAGGCGTTCCTGGTCACCCGCTTCGGTGACTACTTCTTCCTCATCGGGGTCGTCGGTGTCTTCGCCACCTTCGGAACCTCGTTGTTCGCGCCCCGCGGCGGGGAACTCGGCTTCCCGCAGATCGCCGAACAGGTGCTCGTCGATGGCCAGATACCGACCGTCGTCGGGGACTTCCTCGGCGTCGTCGGTCTGGATCCCCAGACGTGGTTCGCCATCCTGGGACTGCTGGTCCTGGGTGGCGTCATCGGCAAGTCGGCGCAGTTCCCGCTGCACACCTGGTTGCCGGACGCGATGGAGGGCCCGACCCCGGTCTCGGCGCTTATCCACGCGGCGACCATGGTCGCGGCCGGTGTCTACCTGGTCGCCCGGATGTTCGGGTTCTACGCCCTCCTGCCGGAGGTGCTGGCGTTCATCGCCCTCGTCGGTGGCTTCACCGCCCTGTTCGCGGCGACGATGGGCGTGGTCAAACGCGAGATCAAACAAGTGCTGGCGTATTCCACCATCTCGCAGTACGGGTATATGATGCTCGCGCTGGGGGCCGGTGGGTACGTCGCGGCGACCTTCCACTTGATGACACACGCCATCTTCAAGGCGCTGTTGTTCCTCGGGGCCGGTTCAGTCATCATCGCCATGCACCACAACGAGAACATGTGGGACATGGGTGGGTTGAAGGAGAAGATGCCAGTAACCTACTGGACGTTCCTCTCGGGGTCGCTGGCGCTGGCCGGCATCATCCCGTTCGCTGGCTTCTGGTCCAAAGACGAGGTCCTCCACGCTGCACTCGTGCACGGGATGGACAACGCGATGATCCTCGTCGCGTTCGCGATGGGACTCCTCGCGGTCTTCTTCACGGGATTCTACACCTTCCGAATGGTCTTCCTGACCTTCCACGGTGAGCCCCGGACGGAGACGGCCGAGGACCCCCACGGCGTCCGATGGAACGTCAAGTTCCCCCTCGTCGTGCTCGGTATCTTGGCGGCGACGGTCGGGTTCGTCAACATGACTCCGGTCGCGAAGGTGACTGGACTTCACATCGAGTTCCTCCACGAATGGTTCGGTGGCGGACTCGAAGGCGTGACAGTTCACCACTACGACGAACTCCTCGCCAGTCAGGCGGGGTACACGACGGACGCCGTTCTCGGCCTTTCGCCGACTGCGACGACGCTCGCGGCGGGAGCGGTCTCGCTGGGGCTGGCACTCGCTGGTGCCGGACTCGCCTGGGTGCTCTACAACGTCCCCGAACCGGAAGAGCACACGGCGAAACTGGGGCCGGTCAAGGATCTCCTGTACAACAACTACTACCAGGACGAATACCAGGTCTGGCTCGCCGAAGGGTTCACGTACCCCATCGCGAAAGTCGCAGATCGGTTCGATCAGGGTGTTATCGACGGTGCCGTCGACGGCATCTCGAGCGTGAGCCTGTCGAGTGGATCGCGCATCCAGCGAGTTCAGACCGGCGTCGTGACGAACTACGCGGCGCTGCTCACCCTGGGACTGGTCGTCCTCCTCGTGGCGTTCGGCGTCGCAGGGGGGTGGTTTTAGATGATGATCGAAGCACTCATCGCGGTAACGCTCCTGAGCGCGGTGGTCGTCCTCGCGGCACCGGAACGATGGGCCGCGAAACTGGCCTTCGCGTTGAGTCTCCTCCCGTTACTCGGGAGTCTCTGGATGTATCGGGTCTTCGATGGCACGGGGAACGCCCTGCTGGGCGGTTCGCTGGCCTTCGAAACGCAGGTACCCTGGATAACGCTCGGCCAGTACGACCTCACCTGGCACGTCGGCATGGACGGCATCAGCATGGCGCTGGTCACGTTGACCACGGTCCTGATGTCGCTCGCACTGCTGAGCGCGTGGACACCTATCGAGGAGCGTCGCTCACAGTTCTACGGCATGATGCTCTTCATGGAGGCGAGCCTCCTGGGTGTATTCACGGCGCTCGACTTCTTCGTCTGGTTCGTCTTCTGGGAGTTCGTGCTGGTCCCGATGTACTTCCTGATTGCCATCTGGGGCGGTCCGCGACGGAAGTACGCGGCGATCAAGTTCTTCGTGTACACCAACGTCGCAAGTCTGGTGATGTTCATCGGATTCATGGCGCTGGTGTTCGCGACGCCCGTGCAGTCGCTGGGGATGCCAGCCATCGCACAGGCACTGCTCGCCGACGAAGTGACCGCGTTCGCCGGCATCGCGCCGGAGACGCTCAAACTCGTCGCGTTCATCGCCATGTTCGCGGGCTTCGCGGTCAAGGTCCCGATGGTCCCCTTCCACACGTGGCTCCCGGACGCCCACGTCGAGGCGCCGACACCGGTGTCGGTCATCCTGGCCGGCGTCCTCCTGAAAATGGGGACCTACGCGTTACTCCGATTCAACTTCACCATGTTGCCGGACGTCGCCAACGCGCTGGCCGTTCCCATCGCCATACTGGCGGTCATCAGCGTCATCTACGGCGCGATGTTGGCACTCGCTCAGGAGGATCTCAAGCGCATCGTGGCGTACTCCTCCATCTCGTCGATGGGGTACGTCATCCTCGGGCTGATCGCCTGGAACATGTACGGAGTCGGCGGCGCGACCTTCCAGATGGTCGCCCACGGCCTCATCTCGGGGTTGATGTTCATGAGCGTCGGCGTCATCTACAACGTCGCCCACACGCGCATGGTCGGAGACCTCTCGGGAATCGCCGACCGGATGCCGGTGACGAGCGCGGTCTTCGTCGGCGCGGCATTCGGGTATATGGGGCTGCCGCTGATGGCCGGCTTCGCTGGAGAGCTGTTCATCTTCCTCGGTGGGATGCAGTCGACGGCACTGCCGGGCGCCCAACTGTTCACCGCGCTGGCGATGTTCGGTATCGTTATCGTGGCCGGCTACCTGCTGTTCGCGATGCAGCGGGTCTTGTTCGGTCCGTTCCGGGCCGACACCGAGCACGAGATCGTGCCTGCCGCGTTCCACGACGCGGCCGCCATCGTCGTGCTCATCCTCCTGGTCATCCTGCTGGGTACCGCACCGGACCTCTTCTACGGGATGATCCAGGACGCGGTTCGCCCGATACTCGCCGCAGGAGGTGGATTGTAGATGGTCGAACTTCCCTATCTGACGCCGCAGTACCTGCTCGGTCTCACCGCGCTCGTGCTGTTGCTCTACGACACGATCGCACCGAACACCCGCCGAAACGAGGTGCTCGCAGGCATCGCCACGGTTGGTGGGCTCCTGACTGCCGGGACGAGCGCCTGGTTCCTCTCGGCTGGAACCGGGCTCACGCCGACGGAAGCGTTCAGTAACACGCTCGTCGTCGACCAGATGAGTCTGTTCTTCACGTTCATCGTGGGGAGCGTCACGTCACTGGTCGTCGTCGCGAGTTACGACTACGTGGCCGACGAGCCACACATCGGCGAGTACTACTCGCTGGTCGCGCTCGCGGCGACCGGGATGGCACTGATGGCGGCGGCGAACAGTCTCGTCACCGTGTTCATCAGCATCGAACTGGCCTCCCTTCCGTCGTACGCGCTGGTTGCGTACCTCAAGACGAACAAAGGGAGCGTCGAGGCAGCGCTGAAGTACTTCCTCGTCGGGGCGCTCTCATCGGCGATCATGGTCTACGGGATCAGTCTCATCTACGGGGCGACCGGGACGCTGCTCCTCGGACCGATCGGTGACGCGGTCGCCGACCTCGAGGCCGGACTCTTCGGCGTCCTCGGTCTCGGGGTCGTGATGATGGTCGGTGGCTTCCTGTTCAAGACGGCCGCCGTCCCGTTCCACTTCTGGGCACCGGACGCCTACGAGGGCGCCCCGGCCCCCATCAGTGGTTTCATCTCGTCGGCCTCCAAGGCGGCCGGGTTCGCGGTCGCGTTCCGCGTCCTGCTCGAGGCTTTCCCGATCGACGTCGTCGGAGCGACCATTCCATGGACCTGGCTGTTCGTCGTCGTCGCGGCGGTCACGATGACGCTTGGTAACTTCGCCGCGGCCGTTCAGGACAACGTCAAGCGGATGCTCGCGTACTCCTCGGTCGGCCATGCGGGCTACGTGCTCATCGGTCTCGCCGCCATCGGCGGTGGAACGACGCAGGCCGATACCCTCGTACTCGGTGCAGCGATGATGCACCTGCTCGTCTATGGCTTCATGAACACGGGCGCATTCCTGTACATCGCACTCGCGGAGTACTGGGGTGTGGGTCGTACTTTCGAGGACTACAACGGTCTCGCGTCGGTGGCCCCCTTCGCCTCGGTCGCGATGACGGTGTTCATGTTCAGCCTGGCCGGGCTACCGGTCGGTGCTGGCTTTCTCTCGAAGTACTTCCTGTTCGCCGGCGCCATCGAGGCCGGCTTCTGGTGGCTCGCCGCCATCGCCGCGGTTAACAGCGCCCTGTCGCTTTACTACTACTCGCGCGTGGTCAAGGCCATCTGGATCGAGGAACCGGCCAGCGACTTCAGCGTCGACGGGACCCCCACGGGCCTGTACCTGGCGGTCATCGGGGCCGGTGTTATGACGGTCGCGTTGCTGTTCGTGTTCGACCCGGTGGCCCAGTGGGCCATCGACGCGGCCGCGATTTTGCTCTGAGCAGAATCGCACCGCCCTTTTTACCGCATCACGACAACATCTACGCACATGGTGACCTGGCTGATGCTCGGTGCTGGCGGGGTCGGGCATGCCCTCGTCGATAGCATCGGTCATCGAAGCGGGTCTCTCCAGGTCGTCGACCCCGACGAAGCACACGTCGAACAGCTGCGAACCGAGAAGATAGACGCGGTCAGTGGCGACATTACGTCCGAAGAGCGGATCGATAGTCTCGGTGTCGATCCGGCTATCGTCGTCGTAGCGAGTGCCGACGTGGGTCGAAACCGAGTCGCCGCAACTGTGGCCAGGTCCGTCTTCCCCGACAGTTACATCATCGCGTTCGCGGGCGAGGAACCCACGCGGGCGGACGTCGCCGCCATCGAGGCGGTCGCCGATCGTGTCTTCGACCCTGGGGAGGCATTCCTCGATCATCTCTCGTCGGTCGTCAAAGACGGTCAGGCGAAGCGGCTTCGTGATCTCCACGCGACACTGGATGGTATCGACGGTCGGCTCGGTATCTTCACGCACGACAATCCGGATCCAGACGCAATCGCGTCGGCCGTTGCCCTGGCAGAGATCGCGGATTACCACGGCGTCGAGGCCCAGCCAGCGTACTTCGGCCGCATCTCTCACCAGGAGAATCGTGCATTCGTCAATCTCCTCGACCTCCGCCTCGAGCAGTTCGAGCCGGGCGAACCACTCGATTTCGATGGCATCGCTCTCGTGGACCACTCGACCCCTGGCGTCAACGATCAGCTACCGGCCGACACGGTCGTCGACATCGTCTTCGACCATCATCCCTCGAAACGGACCGTGACGGCCGACTTCGTCGACGTCCGCGAGTCGGTCGGGGCGACGAGCACGCTCCTCGTGGATTACCTCAAAGGATTCCACATCGACATCGACATCGCTGTCGCGACCGCCCTCCTCTATGGCATTCGGGTGGATACGAACGACTTCGCACGGGGCATCACGGCGTCGGATTTCGACGCGGCGGCATTCCTGATATCCTACGCCGACATCGACGTTCTCAAACGCATCGAGAGTCCGTCCATCTCCGCGGATACCTTCGAGATCATCGCCCGCGCCATTCGCAATCGCGATCGTCATGGCAGCGTCCTGACCTCGTGTGTCGGTTCGATATCGGATCGGGATGCCCTCGCTCAGGCCGCCGATCGCTTGCTCAATATGGAGGACATCGGCGTGACACTCGTCTATGGCTACATGGATGGGACGATATTGGCATCCGGTCGTGCCCGAGGGGTCGACATCGACCTCGGTGAGACGCTCAGAATCGCGTTCGATGACCTGGGCAGTGCCGGCGGGCATCCGGATATGGCCGGTATGCAGATCCCACTGGGGCTCTTCGAGAGCGTCGACGCCGAAGAGGGGCTGACGGCGATGGTCGAGGACGTCGTCACCACGAACTTCTTCGACGTCCTCGATCCCGACGAAATCGAAGAGTGACGGGTTTTTGAGGGGGGCGCGCATACACGGCACCGATGGACGAGGCCCTCGATCACGACGGTGGGAAACCCAGGGTCAAAGACTACATGACTCGGGAGGTGTCGACGGTCTCACCGGATCAGACGGTACGTGAGGTGTCGACGCGGATCGTCGAGAGCGACGATCACAACGGATTTCCGGTGACGGAAGGGCGGAAGGTGCGCGGGTTCGTCAGTGCCCGCGATCTGTTGCTCGAGGACGAGCGCGAGCCGATATTCAAGGTGATGAGCGACAAACTCATCGTGGCCCACCCGGAGATGAAGGTGACCGACGCCGCTCGCGTCATCCTGCGGTCGGGCATCCAGAAACTTCCAGTGGTCGACGACGCCGGGAATTTGGTCGGAATCATCTCCAATGCCGACGTCATCCGGAGTCAGATCGAACGGGCAACCCCCGAGAAGGTGGGGAAACTCAAGCGGACGCTCGAATCGATCCACGGTATCGAGGCCCGAGAGGAGCGACGGACTATCGACCTGTCGAGGTTGACGCCGACACAGGGGAAGGTCTACGCGGACGAACTGGAAGGGCGAAGCTACGAACTCGATCGCGGGTTGACCGAGCCACTCGTCGTCATCGACAACGCGGGCCAGTTGCTGCTGGCGGACGGCCACCATCGCGTAATGGCAGCCCAGCAGGCTGGAATTGACGAGATGGACGCCTACGTTATCGTCCTCGACCGACGCGTCGACCTGGGGATGGCCAAAACGGCCAAAAAGGAGGGGCTGGAGCATCTCGATGATATCTCGATCGTCGACTACGCCAGACATCCGCTCATGGAGACGATCGAACGACTGAACGAGTGACCGGTCCACAGCGCCCAAGGCGGTCTCCGGGGCGATTGGATTCGATACGAACCTTAATAGATTGTCAGGCAGAATTAGACGACTATGTTCGACGAGGACGACCTCGAAGCGATTCGCGAGGCGCGGGAGTCGTGGACCGAGCAGACACTCGATCCGTTCCTCGATGCCCATGGCGAGCGTGCCGACCGCTTCGCGACGGTCTCCAACCTCGAGGTGGACCGCCTCTACACGCCCGAGGACGTCGCCGGCCTCGATTACGACGCAGACCTCGGATTCCCCGGGGAACCACCCTACACACGCGGCGTCTACCCGACGATGTACCGTGGGCGACCCTGGACGATGCGTCAGTTCGCGGGATACGGTACCGCCGAAGCGACCAACGAGCGGTTTCACTACCTCATCGACGAGGGCCAGACGGGCCTCTCGACCGCGTTCGACATGCCGACGTTGATGGGCATCGACTCCGACGACCCGATGTCCCTCGGGGAGGTCGGGATGGAGGGCGTCGCCGTGGACACGCTCGCCGATATGGAGGTGCTTTTCGACGGTATCGATCTCGGTGAGGTATCGACCTCCTTTACGATCAACCCCTCGGCGCCCGTGATCTACGCGATGTACGTCGCGCTCGCTGACGAGAAGGGGGTCTCCCGCGACGAGATCCGGGGCACCCTGCAAAACGACATGCTCAAGGAGTTCATCGCACAGAAGGAGTGGGTGATCCCCCCACAGCCCTCGCTGGACCTCGTCACGGACGTCGTCGAGTTCTGTGCGGAGGAGACGCCGCGGTTCCATCCGATCTCGATCTCCGGGTATCACATCCGCGAGGCCGGATCCACCGCCATCCAGGAACTCGCGTTCACGCTCGCCGACGGGTTCGCGTACGTCGAAGACGCGATGGATCGTGGTCTCGACGTCGACGAGTTCGCCCCGCAGCTCTCCTTTTTCTTCAATTCACACAACTCGCTGTTCGAGGAGGTCGCCAAGTTCCGGGCCGCCCGACGCATCTACGCCCACGTGATGGACGAGTGGTACGGGGCCGAAACGGCGGCGTCGAAACGACTGAAGTTCCACACCCAGACCGCCGGCCAGTCGCTGACGGCCCAGCAACCGCTGAACAACGTTGTCAGGGTGACCATCCAGGCACTCGCGGCGGTGCTTGGCGGAACCCAGAGTCTCCACACGAACAGCTACGACGAGGCCCACGCGCTCCCCTCCGAACAGGCCGTCAGAGTCGCGTTGCGCACCCAGCAGATAATCGCCGACGAGTCCGGGGCGGCGGACATCGTCGACCCTCTCGGCGGATCGTTCGCGGTCGAGGCGCTGACGGACGAGGTCGAGGAGAAGGCGATGGCCTACATCGAGGAGATACGGGAGATGGGTGGCGGGTCGGTCCGCGATGGCGTCCTGACCGGTATCGAGGAGGGATTCTTCCAGCGCGAGATCCAGGAGTCGGCCTACGAGTACCAGGAACGCGTCGACGAGGGCGAGGAAACGGTCGTGGGAGTCAACGCCTACGAACAGGCCGAGGACGAGGCCGACGACGTCGAATTGCTCAAGGTCGACGAAGCAGCCACCCGCGAACGCCAACTCGACCGCCTCGAGTCGGTCAAGGAGGACCGCGACGACGAAGCGGTCGAGACAGCTCTCGAGTCGCTCCGGGGGGCGATCCGGTCAGACGAGAACACGATACCGTACATCGTTGACGCGGTGAAGGCCTACGCGACCATGGGTGAGATCATGACGGTGTTCGAGACCGAATACGGCAGTTATCAGGAGACCCTCGGCGTCGCCTGATCGAGCGGCGGGCAGTCTTTTCCTCCTCGTGGAGGTGCCCGCGATCGCGTCAAGCGGTGCCCGGAAAGACCATCGTCGCGAAGGGCCCGAGAGAAGGACGATCGACGGGCCGGGACATGTCGAGCGCGCTCAGTACCCGCCAGTCGTCGACATTCCGCTACCGGGCATCTCTTGGCAATCCCCGTCCGGCGCCTGAATGGGATCGACGTCGCCCCACGAGTGAAAGTCCCACTGCATGGATGTCGATTCGATGCGACGGGGATACCCGGTGTCGGTCGACACGTAGTATTTCATGACCTCCCCCGATGGTGCGGCATCGTCCGCCCGTACTTCGTACACCCATACCGCGTCCCCGTCGATCGTGTCTCTCCCGACCGGTTCGATATCCGGGTGTGCAGCGGCGTCCGACGAAAATCCCTCGGGGTCGGTCGCGTCCTCGTTCATTCCGCCGTGTATCGTCCCGCGGAAGCACTGGCCCTGGGTGACGACGTAGCTCGCATCGCCGATACGGTACCATTCCATTTGCTGTCCGTCCTGTTCGAATTGCCAGTATACGTCTCCCTGGTAGAACCGTCCGTCCATTTCGGTGCTCTCTCCGTCCATCGATATCGTCGCCGTCATCGCATACGAATCCGGGAACTCGATGGTCTCTCCGAGCTGGGGAGCCGTGCCGTCGTCTGATTGTCCCGCCCCGTCTGCGCTCGTGGGTTCTTCGCCGCCATCGTCGGCACCCTCACTACCGTCCTCGCCGTCGGATCCGTCGGCACCATCACCGCCGTTGCTACTACAGCCAGCGAGTGTGACCAACACACCACTCGCGTAGAGGACGAATCGTCGCCGTGGGATTGTCGTCATGCGCGAACGATGCAGCCACGACAGATTGTAAATCGTATCATTAGCCCTCGGTAACGTGCAACTTTCATGTTCGTCAGCTATCGGTCACTGACCAGAATTGGACCGTGCAAGGAGACGGCGGGGCGCCGTTCCGGAGAACCGCCAGGGTACCCGTCGCGGTGGCGTCGGATCCGTGGTCGCCGTGGGGCATGCCGCCGGCAAGACGGTGACTGCATGCAGTCGTTCTCGCTCTACGGTATCGAGTCGAACCGATGGCGACCGATTAGAGCCAGGCCGCATCCCAGCGGCTGGCTTTGTGCTTGTTGCCGCAGTCGTTGCAGATGATTCGGCCCATCGAGTCCATCGAGGTGTTGATGGTATCGCAGCTGTCGCAGTAGTAGCCGTAGCGTTCGTTCCGACCGACGTCCGTGTACGCGACGTAGAAGTCCCCGCGCGAGCCGATCTCGTGTTCGTCGAGGGCGACGTAGTAGGTACCCTCGTCGGTCTGTTTGGCCTCCATGAGCGCTGCGGGTTCGCCCTCGGGGAACCGCAGGTAGCGCCGTTCGGTGAAGGTGTCACCCGCGATAGTCGTCTCCTGATCGGCGCCGCGAACGTAGCCGTGGTCCTCGTAGAAGTTGATGCCGTCTACGTTTGCGGCCAGCACCGCTCCCTCTACGCGAGCGACCCCTCGGTCGAGGAGGTCCACTTCGGCGGCCTCCAGTAGTGCCGAACCGACGCCCTCCTCGCGGTACTCCGGATCGACGTGGAGCCACTGGATGGCGCCGACGTCGGTCGCGTCGGAGACCGTCAGTTCGGCGAATCCGACGACGTCGTCGTCAGTCTCGGCGACGAGGAAGTGTTCGGTCTCCTGCTCGAGGAGGTCCTGCAGGCGGTCCCCACCGTACCACTCTTCGACTGCCTCCTCGATCGTGTCGTCGTCGAGGGCTCCGGTGTACGATCCGAGCAACGATTTTCTGGCGACCGACTTGATCGCTGTTGCATCCGCCGGCGTCGCGTTGCGAACGTCCATACGGCTTCATTGTGACTAATGTCACAAATACCCACCTGAGATTTGAATCGACAGCCGGTGTTCTGGGTGTCCGGGCGAGGCGGTAGTCCGTTCGCGACCGAGAACGACAACTCTGGTTGGTGTAATCCAAATTAATTGTAATGGTTTTCCGTTAGAGTGAAAGCCTCCACCGACGATTTTCCAGTATGAGCGAGACGCAGACCGAGCGGAAAATCCGGACACTCGTCGCCAAGGTCGGCCTCGACGGTCACGACCGGGGCGCCCACGTGATCTCTCGCGCCTTCCGCGACGCTGGATTCGAGGTGATCTATTCGGGGCTCCACAAGGCACCCGACGAGATCGTCCAGGCGGTCGTCCAGGAGGACGTAGACGTCCTGGGCATCTCCATCCTCTCCGGTGCCCACAAGACGCTCGTCCCCGCGGTCATCGAGGGGCTTGAGGAGTACGGCGTCGCCGAGGATACGCTCGTCCTCGTCGGCGGTATCATCCCGGACGAGGATCGAGCGGCGCTCGAGGGGGCAGGCGTCGACGCCATCTTCGGCCCAGGGACGCCGATGGAAGAGACCATCTCCTACGTCCGCGAACACGTCGACCGGTAAGATGTCGACACCCACCAGTCCGCAACTCGTCGAGGACCTCCTGTCTGGGGACCACGCAGCGCTCGCGCGGGCGATCACGACGATAGAGAACCGGTCGAGTGGGTACCGTGACCTCGTCTCGGCACTGTACAGGCACGCGGGCGACACAGTGGTTATCGGCATCACCGGGAGTCCAGGGGCCGGAAAGTCGACCCTCGTGGACAAACTCGCGGAGTACTACCGAGACGAAGGGATGACCGTCGGCGTCATCGCCGTCGACCCCTCCTCGCCGTTCTCCGGCGGCGCAGTGCTGGGAGATCGGATCCGTATGGCGGCGACAGCGGGCGATATGGACGTCTTCTTCCGCTCGATGAGTGCCCGTGGGAACCTCGGTGGACTCTCGACGGCCACCGCTGATGCAGTCAAAGCACTGGACGCGTTCGGGAAGGATGTCGTCCTCGTCGAGACGGTCGGGGCCGGCCAGAACGAGGTCGACGTGGTGAAGACCGCGGACACCGTCGCCGTTCTCGTCCCACCGTCGAGTGGCGACGACGTCCAGATGCTCAAGGCCGGGATCCTGGAGATCGGCGACGTCTTCGTGGTCAACAAGGCCGACCTGGCGGGGGCGAACAAGACCGTCCAGGAACTCCGCCAGATGCTCGATATGCGTGACCGACGTGAAGACGACTGGGACCCCCGCATCGTCGAGACCGTCGCGACCGACGGGACGGGGCTCGAGGACCTGCTCGAGGCGTTCGAGGCCCACACGACGTGGCTCGAACGCACCGGCCAACTCTCCGAGCGACGACGTGAGCGGTACGCCGCAGAGATCAGGACGCTCCTCCGGGACGATGCGTCCGGGTTGCTCGAACGGGAGATAGCGAACGCGGGCGGGATGGACGCTCTCGTCGACGCCGTCGAAGCGAACGAGACAGACCCGTACGCGATCGCAGCGGACATCGTCGAACCGCTCGAGGAGTGTGTCGAACGGCACAATGGCTAAGCGGACGCCGACCGACAGATCTCGTATGCGAACCCGATCGATAGCCGGGATCCTGGCTGGCGGTATCGTCGCGGCTGCCGCAGCCAACCGACTCCGTTCCAGCCGGGTCCAACCCACCCATCCCCCCGTCGACGGAGACCGCGAAACGTTTCGGTGGCGCGGTTTCGACGTTTCGTTCGTCACTGCCGGCGATCCCAACCGCCAGGACGTCGTCCTCCTGCACGGCCTTCATCCGACGGCCTCGAATCGGGAGTTCCGTGGTATCTTCGGGTCGCTGGCGGGTCGCCATCACGTGATCGCCGTGGACCTCCTGGGATTCGGTGGCTCGGACCGTCCTGCCATCAGATACTCCGGGTCGTTGTACGCGGCGCTCATCCGTGATTTCCTCACGGAGGTCGCCGACGACGCCATCGTTGTCGCGAGTTCGCTTACCGGTTCACTGGTCGCGACCGTCGCCGCACAGGCCGATGTCGCTTCGCTGGTGCTGGTCAATCCCATCGACGAGACCGGCTCCGCTCCATCAACAGTCGTCCGGGAGCTCGTCCGAGCGCCGATTCTCGGGGATGCGGCGTTCGCGCTCCTCGTCTCGAAACCAGCCATTCGGTACTTCGACCGGGAAGTAGCGTATTACGACCCGGATGCGGTGACCGAGGACATCGTCGAAGCGCAGTACTGGAGTGCCCATCGACGGAACGCCCGGTTCGCGCCTACCGCGGCACTGGCCGGATTCCTCGACCCGTCAGAACCGCTCGAAACGTCGCTGGCCGCCTTCGACGGCCCGGTGACCCTCGTCTGGGGTCGAGAGTCCGTGACCCCTCGACTGGCCGCTGGTCGCGACCTGGCGGACGCTGTCGATGCGAGACTCGTGGTCCTGGATCGGAGTCGGTTACTGCCACACGACGAACATCCGGACGAATTCCTCGAGGCGATCGCCCCCTCGTTACCGGGACTCGAAGACGATTAAGCGGTCGTCGTTGGTCTCGGTTCTGCTCACGGACGGCGAGACACTGATCCCGTCGGTCATCGAGTCGGGTTCGACGTCGACGACCTGTCCGGTGAGTTGCACCTCGCCAAAATCGACCACGGCGGTGATGTACGGGGCGTCGTCGATGAACCGCGGTGTCGGGACGTGGACGACGGTGTGCGCGACGACCTCGCCGGTCTCCGGGAGGGCCCTCTCTGTCAAGTCCCGATCGCCGCAGTGTGGGCAGACGCGCCGGGGTGGTAGTGAGCCGTGTCCCTCCGCGCACTGGAGGTAGTAGCCCGCTCCGTCCTCGAGCGAATCGACGAAGTCGTCGTAGCCAGCATCGCGGACGCGTTCGGTCATTCCGCTACCTCCAGCACGTGGACCACCGTGCTCGCGACGGTCCCACCAGCGTTGTGTGTGACGCCGACGGTGGCGTCCTCGACGTATTCGCTGTTGTGATGCTCCCCGCGGAGCAACCGCGTCATCTCGACGACCTGTGCAGCGCCGGTGGCTCCCACCGGATGGCCCTTGGCCTTGAGACCGCCGGAGAGGTTGACCGGGACGTCCCCGTCCGGAAGCGTATCGCCGCGCCGGGCCGCTCCGATCCCTTCGCCGGGATCGAACAGGCCGAGCGCCTCGAGTGCGAGTACTTCTGCGATGGTGAAACAGTCGTGGACTTCGGCGAGGCCCACGTCGTCGGCGTCGATGCCGGCCTCTGTAAAGGCTTCCTCGGCGGCATCGGCCGCCGCCGGCGTCTCGGTCATCGTCGTCCTGTCCTGGAGCGCCATTTTGTCGCTACCCTGGCCGGTACCCGTGACGGCGACGGCAGCATCGAGGTCGTGGTCTTTGGCGTACTTCTCGCTCACCACCACGAGGGCCGCCGCCCCATCGGTGATCGGGCAGGCGTCGTACAGGTGAAGCGGTTCGGCGACCGGCGGGGAGTCCAGAGCGTCCTCGATATCTATCTCGTAACGGAACTGGGCGTAGGGATTGTCGACGGCGTTCGCGTGGTTTTTCACCGCGATGTGTGCGAGATCCTCGCGACCGCCCCCGTACTCCTCGAAGTACGCGTCGGCCATCAGGCCGTACGCACCAGGGAACGTCATCCCCGCCCGGACCTCGTAGAGGTCGTCCGCGGCGATGGCCAGCGACTCGGTCGTCTCCGCGGTCTCGAGGTTGTTCATGCGCTCGGCGCCGCCGACGAGCACGACGTCGCTCTCACCCGACCGGACGTTCTTCACGGCCTCGCGGACGGCCACGCCGCTGGACGCACACGCGCTCTCGTACCGGGTGGCCGGCGCGTCGATACCCAGGGCCTCGGCAGCCAGCGGCCCCATGTGGCCCTGATGCTCGGCGAGTTCTCCCATGAAGTTTCCGTAGAAGACCGATGCCACGTCGTCGGGGTCGATACCCGCATCGTCGAGCGCGGCGAGCCCCGCCTCGGCGAAGAGATCGCGACTCGTCCGTTCGGGATGTTCGCCGAAGTGGGTCAGTCCCACGCCAGCGATTCGCACGGAATCCATAGATTCACCTACGGAAAGAACGGGTAAAAGGGATACGAAAATCCTGTCGACGTCGGTCAGTCCAGGAGTTCGTTGGCGATAGTGTTCCGGAGGACCTCGCTCGTCCCCTCGTAGATCTCGTTGAGTTTCGCATCCCGGTAGAACCGTTCGACGGGGAAGTCTTTCGTGTACCCGTACCCGCCATGGATCTGGATCGCCTCGTTCGCGACCTCTCTGCTGACCTCCGAGGCGTGCAGTTTGGCCTGTGCCGCCTCCTTGATGAACCGCTCGCCCTCGATCTTGTTGTGGGCGGCCTGGTGCATCAACAGCCGCGCCGTCTGAATCTTCGTGTCCATGTCCGCGAGTTTGTGTTGAATCGACTGAAACTCGCTGATGGATTGGCCGAACTGCTCACGTTGCTGGGCGTATTCGAGGGCTTCGTCGAGGGCCGCCTGGGCGATGCCGACACTCCGTGCGGCGATGGTGATCCGGCCGGCGTTGAGCGTCTCGAGTGCCTGTATGAATCCGTCACCCTCCTCGCCGAGCAGCCGGTCTGCGGGGAGACGGAGGTCGTCGAAGCGGAGTTCCGCGGTGGGACACCCCTTGTCGCCGAGTTTGTGCTCGGTGTTCTCGACGGAGAAGCCATCGTCTTCCTCGGGACGGACGACGAACGAGGAGATTCCATGGTGGCCCGCCTCGGGGTCGGTCCTCGCGAACACCGTAACGGTCTCCGCGATCGATCCATTGGAGATCCAGAGTTTTCCCCCATCGAGGACGTACTCGTCTCCCTCCCGTTCGGCCGTCGTGGTCATCGCGGGAACGTCGGAACCCGCACCCGCCTCAGAGAGTGCGAAGGCACCGATGTCGTCCCCGCGATTGAGTGGGGAGAGGAACTTCTCTTTTTGCGACTCGGAGCCGTACTGGTAGAGCATGTTGCCCGCGAGGCTCGTGTGTGCGGCGACGATGGTGCCGAGACCGCCACTCCCCCTGGCGATCTCCGCGAGTGCGAGCGCGTAGGCGTGGTAATCGAGGCCGGCCCCGTCGTACTCCTCGGGGAACGGCATTCCCATCAGGCCCAGTTCGCCCATCTGCTCGATGAGGTCCCACGGCACCTCGTCGGTCTCGTCGATGTCGGCGGCGACCGGAACGACCTCTTCGTCGACGAATTCCCGGACCATCTCCCGAATCTGGCGCTGTTCGGGGGTCAGACTGAGATCCATATCCAAAATCTCCCACCGTCTTTCCTTTAGTTTTCCTGTCCTGTCCCGAGGTCTGGAGATCCATGCGACCGTGACACGACCCGTCCCCGGATCGGTGTCCTGGCAGGTTCCAGCAACCTATCTGGGCCGTCCGACGACCGGGTCAGTAGTCGTAGAAGCCGGTTCCTGTCTTCTTGCCGAGGTCGCCGGCCTCGACTTTTCGTTTCAGGAGATAGGCGGGTTTGTACCGGTCGCCGAGTTCTTCGTGGAGTGTTTCGCTAGCGTCGAGACAGATGTCGAGCCCGATGTGGTCGGCCAGTTCGAGCGGTCCCATCGGAACGTTCGTCCCCAGTTTCATGCCCCGGTCGATGTCTTCTTTCGACGCCACGCCCTCGTCGTAGGCGCGGATCCCCTCGTTGATCCACGGGATGAGGATCCGGTTGGTGACGAACCCGGGTCTGTCGTCGGATTCCCAGGTCTCCTTCCCGAGGTCCGCGGCGAGGTCGTGGGCGAACTGCACGACGTCGTCGTCGGTCTTCTCGCCCACGACGAGTTCGACGCCGTCCATGATGGGGACCGGGTTCATGAAGTGCAATCCGACGACGAGTTCGGGCCGGTCGGTGACGCTCGCGATGGCGGTGATCGAGAGCGTGCTCGTGTTCGTCGCGAGGACGACGTCCTCGGGCACGACGTCGTCGAGGTCACTGAAGATATCCTGTTTCACTTCCATGTCCTCCAGAGCGGCTTCGACGATCACGTCTGCCGCTGCGAGGTCGGACAGTTCGGTCGTCCCGGTGATCGAATCGACCACGTCGTCGGCTTCGGACTCGGTCATCGCCTCCTTGGTCACGAACCGATCGAGACTGGAACGAATCGACTCGAATCCGCTGTCGATGAAGTCCTGCTCGATGTCGCGCAGTATGACGTCGTATCCGCTCGCCGCCGCCACCTGGGCGATGCCGCTGCCCATCGTTCCCGCACCGACGACGCCGATCGTGTCAACTGATTGGAGTCCGCGCATATCGGGGAGTTGTGGGGGCCGAGCCCTTAGCACTGCCGAAAACGGGAAACACTGAAGCACCTCGGGACGTATCGCCCCATACGGTGACATCCCGGAACGTCCCCGACGACCTCCAGGCGTTGAAGTTCATCGGTCCGGCCACGGCTGACGTCCTCGAGGAGGCGGCGATCACGCCCACGGACGTCGTCGAACGGCGGGTCTCTCACGCCGAGATGATCCGCTCGGGCGTCAATCCCGGTGTGGCGGCTCGCATCCGGCGCGAACATTCGCTCGCCTGGTCGATGTCCGGTGGCGAGGATCTCGACCAGCGGGCCGAGCAGGTTCGCGGCCTCCAGGACGACGAACGCGCCTGGGTCGCCGCGAGTTCGGGCTCCTGGGAGGATGAATCGCCGACCGAGACGGCGAGTACCGACGGCCGGGGTGACGACATCGATGCGGAATCGCTCTGGCAGTCCCGGTCGTGGCCGACCCATCCCGCGACCGACGACGTTCAGACCGACGAAATTGCGTGGCGAGAGGCCAGTCTTCCGACGCCAGTCTCGGATCTCGAGGAGATCGATCAGACGGCGGCCGTCCTGCTCGCCGATGCCGGTATCACGTCGGTTCGCCGACTCGCGACCGCGAACCCCGAGCACGTGGGGGAATCCCTCGATATCGACGTCGAGACGATACGTGTGTGGCGGGACGCGGCGCGGTCCCGAATACGCTGAGGAGAGACGAACTGATTTTTCCACCCTGGGAGTGCCCACTCGTCTCTACATTCAGTTAGCTTATTATACGCGTCTCCACAGTTTTTCACCATGGTACCTCTTGCAGATTCGCCGTTGGCGCGGGACGGCAAGATACTGATCCTCGCGTACGACCACGGGTTGGAACACGGTCCGACCGACTTCGAATCGGTCCCAGAGACGATGGACCCGGAGACCGTCTGGGACATCGCCACCCACGACGCAGTGACCTCCTTTGCGGTCCAGAAGGGCATCGCCGAAGCGTACTACCCCTCCTACGAGGACGACGTCAGTCTGTTGGCGAAGGTGAACGGGACCTCGAACCTCTGGATGGGCGAGTACGACAGTGCGGTCAACTGGACGGTCGACAATGCCGCCGACCTCGGTGCCGATGCCATCGGCTTCACCCTCTACGGCGGGTCGAACAACGAGGTCGAGATGGCCGAGGAGTTCCGCGACGCCCAGGAGAGCGCCCGCGAGCACGACCTCCCGGTAGTGATGTGGTCGTACCCGCGCGGACAGGGCGTGAAAAACGACACCAAAGATGGCGTCATCGCCTACGCCTCCCGGTTAGCGCTCGAACTCGGCGCCGACGTGGCGAAGATCAAGTACCCGGGGAGCCCCGAGGCGATGGAGTGGGCGGTCGACGCCGCCGGCCCCGTCAAGGTCGTGATGAGCGGTGGGTCGAAGACCGACGACCGTTCGTTCCTCGAGAGCGTGGACGCGGTTCTCCAGGCGGGCGGCAGTGGACTCGCGGTCGGGCGGAACGTCTGGCAGCGCGAGAACTCGATGGCGATGCTCGACGCCCTCGAGGCCCTCATCTTCGAGGAGCAGAGCGTCGACGAGGCCCTCACGTATCTCGAATGAGCGTCAGTGAGATCCTGGACGTCGTCGCCACGGCGGCGCCGGAGATCCGCTCCGGGCTACCGGGCCGACGCACGAAGATCGACGAACAGAACCGCAGCGGTGAACGCCAGCTCGCCGCCGACGTCTGGGCCGACGAACTCCTGGGCGACCGTCTCGCCGCGGTCGATTCGGTCGGCGCCTACGCCAGCGAAGAACGAGACGAAGTCGAGAACGTCGGCGACGGCTACCTCGTGGCGGTCGACCCACTCGATGGATCGTCCAACCTGCGATCCAACAACCCGATGGGGACGGTCGTCGGAGTCTACGACGACGACCTCCCGACGACTGGCCGTTCGCTCGTCGCCGCCGCATTCGTGCTCTATGGGCCGATCACCACGATGGTGGTGGCTCGGGACGGATCGACCACCGAATACGTTGTCGAAGCGGGAGACCGCAGGGACGTGGGCGAAATCGCCCTCCCCGAAGAGCCGACGGTCTATGGATTCGGAGGGCGGGTCCCCGACTGGCCGGCGGGCGTCGCCGACTACGTCGAGACCATCGAAGGGGAGTTGAAACTCCGATACGGCGGGGCGATGATCGCGGACGTGAGCCAGGTACTCACCTACGGCGGCATCTTCGCCTACCCGATGTTGCAATCGCGTTCCTCGGGAAAACTCCGGATCCTGTTCGAGGGCGCGCCGATAGCGTACATCGTCGAGAGCGCCGGTGGCTCCTCCTCGGATGGGACACGGTCGTTGCTCGACGTCGAGGTGACCGAGGTGCATCAACGGACCCCGGTTTTCGTCGGCAACGCCGACCTCGTCGACCGTCTCGAGGCGACGGTGTAACCGACGCCCGGATCGATTCCCCGAACGTTCTTTTCACTCGCCGACGTATCTCCTGGGGTAATGCCCGGGATATCGTACGATGACTTCGTCGACACGGACTACGAACCGACCGGCGGCGATCTCGTCTGTGAGTTCGCGGTCGCTCCGGCCGACGGACTCGACATGGTGGACGCGGCCGGTCGCGTGGCTTCCGAGAGTTCGAACGGGACGTGGGCGACCCTCGACGTTACCGACGAGATAACCGACCTGAGTGCGACGGCCTTCGAAATCGGCGACGGGGAGATAACGGTCGCCTATCCACTCGAGCTGTTCGAGGGGGGTAACATGGCGCAGGTGCTGTCCTGTATCGCTGGGAATATTATGGGGATGAAGGCGGTCGACACCATCCGTCTCCGGGACGTGGAGTGGCCGGCGGCCCTCGTCGATTCTTTCAGAGGCCCGCAGTTCGGCTCGTCGGTGAAGTCACGATTTCTCGACGCTGCCGACCGCCCGGCCCTGGCGACGGTACCGAAACCCAAGGTGGGACTCTCCGCGGCCGACCACGCCGAGGTCGGCTATCGGGCGTGGGTCGGTGGTATCGACCTCCTCAAGGACGACGAGAACCTGACGAACCAGTCGTTCAACGGGTTCGAGGAGCGGGTGAAACGTGCCTTCGAGATGCGTGACCGCGCCGAGGAGGAAACTGGTGACAGGAAGGACTACCTCGTAAATATCACCGCCGACGTCGACGAGATGAAACGCCGGGCGGACCTCGTCGCCGATCAGGGCGGTCGCTTCGTCATGGTCGACGTCATCACGACCGGGTGGGCGGCCGTCCAGTCGGTCAGAGAACACACCGAGGACCTCGGGATGGCGATCCACGCCCACCGCGCGATGCACGCAGCGTTCGACCGTATCGAATCACACGGGGTATCGATGCGAGTCCTCGCGCAGGTCGCACGGCTCGTCGGTGTCGATCACATTCACACGGGAACCGCGAACCTCGGCAAACTGGATAACGAGGACACGGCCGGAATCAACGACTGGCTGGCCAGCGATCTGTTCGGCATGAACGACGTGGTGCCAGTCGCCTCCGGCGGCCTGCATCCCGGGACGGTCGAACCGCTCCTGGACCGCATCGGGACGGAAGTCATCGTTCAGGCTGGTGGTGGCGTCCACGGTCATCCCGACGGCACCGAGGCGGGCGCTCGGGCGTTCAGACAGGCCGTAGACGCGTATCAAGACGGGATCGAACCGACCGAATATGCGGACGATCACCACGAACTCGCGGTGGCACTCGACCAGTGGGGAACCCATTCCCCACGATAGGGCACTCCCCGTCCCTATCGAACAGTCCGCCGTACGAAATGCCCCGGCGGAAACCCGCCAGAGGCTTGTCAGAGGCACAGCCGGTGGCAAGCCACCCGCCACTTCAACATAGATGCTGGCGTATAATTAGGTCACTTACTGACGCTCTCGTCAGTGATCGGTTTTCATATAAAAATGTGTCGGCCATTTAAATAACACCGATGGGTTTTTCTGACGACACCAACCATGGCAGTATGATGGGTTGTGACGATGTCGAGTGTTTGATCGGTCTCCTCTCTCGTCGGTACGACCTTCTGGAAGCGCTCACCGACGACCCTCGAACGAAAAATGAACTCGAATCGTCCCTCGGCGTCTCTCGATCGACCATCGACCGGGCAGTGCGCTCACTCGAAGAAGAGTCAATCGTCGTTCGGGGAATGGATGGGGTCAGGTTGACGCTGCTCGGACGCATCGCACTCGACGGGTACCGCCAGTTCAGGACCGGTCTGGAGGGGCTCGATCTGGCCCGTCCGCTCGTCTCTTCACAGGAATCCGACGAGAAGATTCCGTTCGAACTGTTCGAAAGAGCGGACATCATCAACGCCAATCGGCAGTCGCCACATCGTCCGATCGTCGGCTTACAGCAGTTCCTCGAGGACGCATCGACGGTGAAGAGCATCGCGACGGCCCTCCTTCCCGAGTACGTGGAATTCTACCACAACCAGGTCGTCGACCACGAGATGGATGTGGAACTCGTCGTCCTGTCGTCGGTTCTCGACGAACTGCTCGCGACCTACTGGGAATCCATGAACGATGCCCTGTCCACGGGGCGGCTCACCATCTTCGAGACGTCCGCGGAACCGCCGTACAGCCTGAAGATCGGGGAGACGGACACGACGGAGGTCTCCATAGTCACGTACGGAGATCAGGGTGTGACCGGGTTCATCCGCTCGGAGAGCCGCGTAGCCGTCGAGTGGGCACAAGAGCTCTATCAGCGGACGAAAGCGAACGCCACGCTCGTTGCGCCGATGGACTGACTAGTCTCACCGCGATGGACGCCTGACGCTGACCGCGATGCCCTGCCCCAGCGGCACGAGGACGGACTCGAAGTCCGGGTCCTCACGGATTCGTTCGATGTATGCGACGATTCCTGCGGTCCTATCGTCTTTGGGGTCCTCGCCGGCCAGTGCCCCATAGACGTGTTCGGGGTCGACCGGTCCGTCCATCATGTTGTCCGCGACGACGATTCCGCCGTCGGTCACCCGATCAGCGACCCGCTCGAAGGCGTCCTCGTATCGGATCTTCTCGTGGTCGATCAGTACGACGTCGAAGTGTCCCGTGGTCTTCGCGAATGCGGTCATCGCATCGCCAGCCTCGAAGCTCGCTTGCTTGCCATAGCCCGCACGCTCGACGAATTTCCGTGCCCGGTCGAGGTTCTCCTCGTCGTAATCGGTGAGGATTATCTCGCCGTCGTCGGGCAACGCACTCGCCGTCCAGACAGCGGAGTAGCCAAAGCCCGAGCCGAATTCGAAGACCCGCTCCGCATCGACCATGGTGGCCGCGACCCGGAGAAACCGGCCGACGTCGGCCCCGACGATCGGAAAATTCTGTTCGCGCGCGTAGGCCTCCATCGACTCGACGACCGGATCGAGGTCACCGTTTCCGAGTTCCAGCAATGCTCCGACCGGGTCAGCGAGGATGTCTGTCATCTACCTGACCCCACGATCAGTCTCGCCACTTGATCGAGCACCCTCTGGATGGGAGGAACGCCTTGTCCACGGGCCGACCGGCCAGGACCTGTTCGATGGCCTCTCGCATGTCGTGTTGGCTCGGTTCGTCGTCCGGGTTGAGCGCGTCGTCGAGCCGACCCTGCCAGGCCAGCACGAACTCACCGTCATCGTTCCTGAAGAGGAAGGGGTCGGGCGTGCAGACGGCACCGTATTCTGTTGCCACCGTCTGGTCCTCGTCGCGGAGGTAGGCGTCGTACTGGATCGTTTCATCTTCGACCAGTTCCCGCATTCGTTCGAAGGAATCGTCGGGATACGCCGTCTCGTCGTTCGGATTGATGCCGACGACTGCGACCTCGTCGTAGTCCCCGGCGAGTCGGTTCAACACGTCTATCTTCGCTTTCGCGTACGGACAGTGGTTGCACGTGAAGACGACGAGGAGTGCGTCGTTTTCTTCGAACGAAGAGAGCGTGTACGTCTCGCCATCGGTGCCGGGCAGTGAGAACTCCGGGGCAGGGTCACCCGTCGAGAGTTCCTGGATCGATTCTTCTGCCATAGAGACACGTTCGGGTGCGGCGGCAAAATCTATTGGGGCCGCTCAGCGACTGGCCAGGTTGGCCCGTTCGACGACCTCGGTCGAGGAGAGCGTCTCGTCGGCCATCTCGTAACGGCCGTCTTCCTCCGAGAGGATACCGGCGTCGACGAGATGGGTGAGGTGTGCGTCGGCCTCGCCAGGGCCGTGGAGGATGTGGATGTTCTCCAGATCACCGAACAGGGCGTCGCTGACCTCCCACGTGGTCAGGGGTCCGGCGTTACGGACGACGTCGACTACACGTTCTGTTCGGTACTCGTGGTGGCGGGCGATATCTCGGGCACGTTCCGTGGGGGCGAATATCGGCCCGCGGTGTCCCGGCCACGCCCGGTCGAGGTCGAGGTCGACGATACGGTCGAGACTGTCGAGGTACCTGGCCAGCGGTGCGTCCACGCGGACGTCGGCACCGCCCACGTTCGGGGTGTACTTCGGCAGGATCGCATCGCCGACGAACCCCTCGGTTCGTCCTTCGCGCTCGAAGACGTACGCGACGAGACCCGCCGCGTGGCCCGGTAGATGCACGACCGACATCGAGTGGTCGCCGACGTCCACTACGTCTCCATCGGTGACCCTCGTGACGTCGGCTGGGACGCCGCGGAGGCCTTCGTGATGGTCGAGGAAGGTCACGAGTTCGGCGCGCTCGTCGTCGGGCATTCCCCACTGTTCGAAATAGCGTTCCTGTCGCTCGTTCAGCGCGTCGAGCGTCGCTTCGTCGCCCTCGACGATGGGTGCATCGGCCTCGTGAACGTATATCGTCGCACCACTTGCCGCCTGTATCTCGCCCGCGAGACCCGCGTGGTCGTGGTGCCAGTGGGTCAGTAGCACCTGGTCTACGTCTGCGAATGCGACGCCATGTCCCTCGAGCGCGCTCTCCAGTTCCTCCCGGACCGGGCCAGTCGCCACACCAGTATCGACCAGGGTCGTCGGTCCGTCGTCGTCACTCCCCACGAGGTAGACGCTGTTGCGTCCCTCGAACGCGTTGTTCGTCAACTGGATGTGCTGCACGGGTCCCCGTTGGCTCCGAACTATTATGAGGGTTTCAGTCCGTCACCGAACGAGATACGGGTCCGGGTCGGTGAGGAACCGACCCAGGTCGCTCTCTCGGGCGTAATCTCGGTCCAGGACCGCTTCGAGTGTTGCGATCAATTCGTCGGCGTCGTCATCGGTCCAGTCGATCGGATCCGTGACAGGGACGATCAGCCACGCACCGCCAGATATCTCCGTCGCGTGGACTGCCCTGACATCGAGGTTCGCCACCGGGTACGTCGAGAATTGCTCGAGGACGTGCCGGACTGCGCGCTCGCCGACGGGGACGAGGACGTGGGCGGTAATCGCCCGTAGTTCCGTATCGAAGTACCGCTCCATCTCCAAATACGACTCCGAGGTCGGTTCTTCGTCCGACACGCACATGTGTAGATAGGAGCAGAACAGGTTCTGGGCGGTCGGAGCGTCGCCAGGATCGGACAAGAGGCCCACTGCCTCGAGTACACGCTGAATGCGTTCGCCGGCGATGGAATCGGTAAACGGGACGCCGGTCTCGATGCCGCCGTGACGCCCGGGGTGATCGCCGATGACGTGCACGTCGGCATTGGCATCCCCATAGCCGGGCACGTACCGGTCACATGGTGGTTCCATCCCGAAGGGGTTCCGTGTGCGGTCCGTGATGTTCTCCACAGGGAATGACTGGCGGCCGTCGAATATAGGGCCCGCGATAACGGCAGCCCACACAATAGCGGGCGAACAATTATGATAAATTCGGTAGATGGCCTATTCATGTCAGTAGATTACGATGCCGCCGTCGACCAGTTCGACTGGGACATCCCCGAGGACTTCGCCATTCCCTCGGTCGTCGAGTCACATGCGGCGGAGTTCGGCGACCGAACGGCCCTTCGGTTCCTGGACCGAGCCGGACGACGCGAGACTCTGACGTTCGGAGAACTGCGGGATGGAATGAATCGCTTCGCGAACGCCCTGGAATCGATGGGCGTGGGGAAGGGTGACCGTGTTTTGCACCTATTACCCCGCCATCCCGACGTTTTCGCCATCCAGTTAGGGGCCTTGAAACGTGGGGCACTGCTCGTCCCCTCCTCCGAGATGCTCCAACCGAACGACATCGAGTTCAGGGCAACCGATTGCGATGCGACGACCATCGTCGCCCACGAATCCCTCACCGGGATGGTCGATCCTATCCTCGAAGACACACCCATCGAGCGCACAATCGTCGTCGACGGCCACGTCGACGGCTGGGAACGATACGAGGACCTCGTTTCGGATCGATCGACGACCCACGACGGCCCGTCCCTTTCTGCACAGGACCCGATGTCGATCAATTACACCAGCGGAACGACCGGAAAACCCAAACCGGTACTGCATCGCCACCGATGGCTGTACGCGTTCAGTCGCGTGAACGGGCCGTACTGGTGGGGTGTCTCGGTCGACGACGACCTGTCGGACGAACTGCTCTGGGCAACCACTGGCACCGGGTGGGCGAAGTGGTTCTGGAGTCCCGTCGGAGTCGGATTGGCGACGGGTGCGACACAACTCGTCTACGAGGGAGAGTTCGAACCCGACATCTTCCTTGACGTGATGGAGTCGGAGGGGGTTACGCGTCTCTGTGCCGTTCCAACCCAGTACCGTATGTGGTCTCAGGAGGATCTGGACTCGTGGGACCTGGCGTTGACCGACGCGCTCTCCGCCGGGGAGCCACTCAACGTCGAACCGATCGAAGCGTTCGACGACGCATTCGGTGTCACACCCCGTGACGGCTATGGCCAGACCGAGACCGTCGCACTCGTCACGAACTATCCCGGTATCGACGTGAAACCTGGGAGCATGGGGAAGCCGACACCTGGTCTCGAGACGACCATCATCGACACGCAAGACGACGAGGAGGTCGAACCGGGTGAGATCGGTGAGATAGCCGTCCCGGTCGACAATCCGGGAATCTTCGATGGATACTACGAGAAACCGCACCTCGACGATAAGACGTTCCGGGGCGAGTACTATCGAACAGGCGACCTGGCACGGCAGGACGAGGACGGCTACTTCTTCTTCGAGGGACGCGCCGACGATATCATCATCTCCTCTGGGTACCGGATCGGTCCATTCGAGGTGGAAGACGCCCTCGTCAGCCACGATGCGGTCTCCGAGGCCGCAGCCGTCGCGAGTCCGCACGATGATCGCGGGAACGTCGTCAAGGCCTACGTGGTACTGACCGAGGAGTACGAACCGAGCGAGTCACTGGTGGACGAGATTCAGGAATTCATGAAGTCGGAGACGGCACCCTACAAATATCCGCGCCGCATCGACTTCGTGGACGAACTCCCGAAGACCTCCAGTGGGAAGATCCGTCGGATCGAACTCCGCTCTGCAGAGACGGATCAGTTCGGTGGCTGAAACGCGGAACCGTCAGTCGAGGGAAGCGTGGGCCTCGACGGGGGCCTCTGATTCGACGGTGAGGGTGTACAGGTTCTGCCGGGCGTCGGGAACGTAGATGTTCTTCTCGACGATGCTCTGCTCCTGAAGTCGGTCCAGGGCGTCGCGGACGGTCCGCTGAGAGAGGCGGGACTTCTCGACGATCTGTTTCTGGGTGAGGCCGCCGTTGTACTCGAGAACCTTCAGGACTAGCTTTCCACTCGGGGGCAGGTCTCGGACGGTGTCTTCGGACTGGGACATTCTAGGTGCACCAAAGAACTGGGGGATATTATATATTAGGTATCGGTGCCGTGACCTGGTTACTATTAGTAACTTCCCAACATTGCGCGGGTAGTTTCAACTGGAACGTCGGCTCGACCTCGAAAGCGCCCACACGACGAGTCCGCTGGTCTCCTCGTCACAACACACCGCCTGGAAGAGATACCTGCCCAGTAATCTGCAGGCTGAGCAGGCCGAGTCCCCCGGGGCTCGACCACGAGGCGGTTTACGGCGGAGAATAGTTCGGTTCATCGCCCGTGTCACGGACCGGCGACGGCGGCGCCCGATTCGTCACACTGCCCGTCTTCGACGGCGTCCGGGTCGTTACTCCTCGTCTTCGTCAGATTCGTCGCTCGACTCGACTTCTTCTGTCGGTTCGTCTTCGTCGTCTGCCGTGGTCGTCCCTTCGGTGGGGTTGTACCCCGCGAAGTCGATAGCTTCTTTGACCGCTTCGACGTCGGCATCGCCCTCGACCGTGACCGTCTGTGCTTCGCGGTCTGCTTCGACCGATTCGACGCCTCTGACGTCTGCGACGGCGCCTTCGACGATCTCTTCACAGCCATCACAGGACATGTCCGTAACGGTAACCGTAATCGACATGAAACGGGATTGGAGGGGGGAGGTTTAGGGCGTTTCGGGTTGTACCGGCGCTATCGTCGGAGACCACCGAGGACGTGGTAGTCGGTGTCCGGGGTGTAGCGGCGGAACAGTAGGCTGTTCGTCAGCACACTTACGCTCGAAAACGCCATCGCGGCCGCCGCCAGCACTGGCTGCAACAACCCGAGCGATGCCAGAGGGATCATCACGGTGTTGTAGCCGAGTGCCCAGAAGAGGTTCTGCTTGATCTTCTCCAGGGTCGCCTCGGAGATGCGGATCGCCTTCACAACGTCGAGGGGGTCGTCCCGCATGAGCGTCACGTCCCCGGCTTCGATCGCCACGTCGGTCCCGCTCCCGATGGCGGTCCCCACGGAAGCAGCCGCGAGTGCGGGCGCGTCGTTGACGCCATCACCAACCATCATTGCCCGACGGCCATCGGTCTGAATCTCGTCGATGGCGTTCGCCTTGTCCTCGGGGAGCACACCCGCCATGACGTTGTCGGCGTCGATACCGACCTCCTGGGCGACCGCTTTCGCCGTCCGTTCGTTGTCACCGGTGATCATCCACACGTCCTGGCCGCGCGTGGTGAGTGTCGCGACGGCCCGCTTTGCGGATTCTTTGATCTCGTCCGCGGTCGCGATGACACCGACTACCTGGCCATCGACGGCGACGAGCATCGCCGTTTTCCCCGCCGATTCGAACGTCTGCAGCGTCTCCGATACCCGTTCTGTGTCGACGTCGTTCGACTCGAGTAACGCTCGATTGCCGACGAGGACCTCCGTGTCTGCGACCGTCGCGCGGATGCCGTGTCCGGGGACGTTCTCGAAGTCGGTCGGTTCGCTCACCTCGAGGTCACGATCCGTCGCGCCATCGACGATGGCCGCGGCAAGCGGGTGCTCGCTCCCGCGTTCCGCACTCGCAGCCATCCGCAGGACGAACGACTCGTCGATCCGTGTCTGCAGAACGCCGCCATCGGCGACGGCCTGGTCGTCGAGGGCCACGACGTCGGTGAGTCGCATCTCGCCCCTGGTGAGCGTCCCCGTCTTGTCGAAGACGACGGCATCGATGTCGCGGACCTGTTCCAGCACGTCGCCACCCTTGAAGAGGACGCCGTTGCGGGCGCCGATGCTCGTACCGACCATCGTCGCGGCCGGGGTGGCGAGTCCCAGCGCACAGGGACAGGCGATGAGGACGGCGCTGGCGAAGACGATGATCGAGAACTCGAAGACCGACACTGCCCCGCCCGCGACCGCCGGGCCACCGGCCACGACCCCCCAGAGTGGGAGTGCGCCGACGAATCCGGCGAGCGCTTCGGGGAACAGGTACCAGATCGACCCCCAGAACAGCGCGTTGACGATGACCGCCGGGACGAAGTATGCGCTGATGCGGTCGGCCGTGTTCTGGATCTCGGGCTGGCGGGACTGCGCGTCCCGGACGAGGTCGACGATCTGCTGGATGGCGGTCTCGGCGCCGACCTTCGTGGCCTGGACGGTCAGCATACCGTTTTCGTTGATGGTGGACCCGACCACCTCGTCGCCCTCGGATTTCTCGACGGGGACCGACTCGCCGGTCACCATCGATTCGTCCACGGCGCTCTGACCGTCGATGACCTCGCCGTCCGTGGGAATCTTCTCGCCGGGTCTGACCTTCAGAATGTCGCCGACCTGGACCTCCTCCAGGGGGACTTCGCGTTCCGTTCCGTCCGGGCCGATGACGGTCGCCGTCTCGGCTTCCATCTCCAGGAGTTGCTGGATGGCCTCGCCGGCCTGGCCCTTCGAGCGGGCTTCGAGGAAATTACCGAGGGTGATGAACACCAGGATGAGGGCTGCGGTATCGAAGTAGAGCCCGCCCGCGATGAGCCCGGCCAGTACGGCCACGCTGTAGGTGTACGCAGTCGTGGACCCGAGCGCGATGAGCACGTCCATGTTGGCGGTCCGGTTGTGGACGAGTGCGTTCCAGGAGTTGCGGTAGAACTCGCGGCCGAGGACCACCTGGACGGGGGTCGCGAAGAGGAACGCGAACCATCCGACGCCAACCGGTCCGATGGCATCCGGCAACAGCGATGGGAAAAACAGATGCTCGACCATCAGCCCGAGGAGCGGAAGCGATAGTGCGGCCCCGAAGAGCACCAGTCGTCGCTGTTTCGCTATCTCCTCGTTCCGGGCGGCCTGTCGTCTATCCGAATCGCTCTGTTCGTCGCCCTCAGTCTCTCGGACGGGGGAGTAGCCCGCCGCCTCGACGGCGTCGTAGAGGTCTTCGAGTGCGACGTCGGCCGGATTGTACGTCACGGCGGCCTCGTCGGTCGCGTAGTTCACACTCGCCGTGATGACCCCCGCCGTATCGTGGAGGCGGTCGGCGATGGTCTCCGCACAGTTCGCACAGGACATATCGGAGACGCCGATGGAGACCGTCTCAGTGGCGGCGCTGTAGCCGGCCTGCTCGATGGCATCGAAGATCGTTTCGAGGCGCACTTCCTCGGGGTCGTACTCTACCGAGCCCTCGTCGGTCGCGAAGTTGGCCGTCGCCTCGTCGACGCCCTCGAGGTCACCGACGGCGTCCTCGATGGCGGCCGAGCAGTTCGCACAGCTCATACCGGTTATCTCCAGGCGGGCGTGGCGCATCGAATTCACTATCTGTAGAAAGGCTCTCCAGGTTGATGCCGATTGCCCCTAACGAACCAAAGTGAGCTGGGCCTTCAACCGAAGGATCTGAAATGAACGGACGGTTTCAGACATCGCTCGCGAGGTTTTCGTATGCTTCACGGTACCGTGCTTCACAGGACCCACAGCAGAACTGTTTCACCTCGCCGCCGATCCGTGCGGTCACACCCTCGGCGGTCACCGTGTTCCCGCACTCGTCGCAGGTGAGAGCGAACTCCGTCGCGCCGACTGCAGGGGTCCACTCCGAACTGCTGAGGAGATCGACCGCCATCTCCTCGACGTGTTCGGGTTCGACGATCGACAGTAGCCACTGTCTGACGTCCGCCGGTGCGTTCGCCTGCACGACCAGCCGGGAGTCGACGGTCACGAAGCAGTGTTCGACGGCCTCCGCCTCGCGAATGGACGCTCGAACGGTGTCGAGTTTCGCCGGGTCGACCTCGAGGGTGACGAGCACTGGCGTCCCCTCTCTGAGCTGCTCCCTGTCGAGCGCGACGGTGAACCGCCGAATGACGCCCTGATCGCGGAGCCGCTGGACCCGATCGGAGACGGCCGGTGGCGAGAGTCCGACCTCGTCTGCGATCTCTCGATAGGGCCGCCGCCCATCCTCGACCAGCAACCCGAGGATCTCGATGTCGATGTCGTCGAGGTCGCGCATGTGAGTCGATTATCCTCCTGACAGATACGTCTGACGAGCGGTCGGCTGCACCGACGCCCATCACAGCAGCGGAGTGGTCCGAGCGGATGCGGGCTGGCCGAATCGGTCGGAGCCATCCAGCATATACTTATGCAGTGTCGTTTAATAGGTCCATACGAACGGTTAGGCGGGGCCCGATATGTCGGCGAACTCCGAACGAATGATGTACGACCTCGATTCGATCCTCCCCCCGGCGCTGGTCAGCGAAGTCGCTCCCGGGACCAACCTCCTGGTCAGTGGTCCCTCGATGTCCGGGAAGCGACAGCTGATGCTGCGGATGATGGCCCACGGCGCGTCACTGGGTGAGGGTGGTGTCGTGGTCACGACGAAGGACCCGGCGACTGACATCGTCGAAGATTACCGGGCACTCCGGGACGGCGACGACGAGTTTCTCCGGTTGATCGATTGTGTGAGCTCCCAGAGCGGGAGCGAAATCGGGAACGCGATGGTGCAGTCGGTCTCCTCTCCCGGGGACCTCACCGGTATCGGCATCGAGTTCTCGGAGATCGCAAAGGAAGCCGGCGGGAACGGTGTCGAACGGCTGCGTATCGGGTTCGACTCGATTACACCCCTGTTGATGTACGTCGACCTCCAGCGGCTCTTCCGCTTCCTGCACGTGTTCACGAGCCAGATCCAGTCCAACGACTGGCTGGGCCTGTTCGCCATCGACCCGAGTTCTCACGAAGAACAGACGGTCAGTACGATCAGTCAGCTCTTCGACGGCGTCGTCGACATCCGCGTTCCGGATGACGGTGGTCGTGAAGCTCGGGTACGAGGGGTCACCCCGTCGCCGACCGAGTGGGTCGCACTCGATTGAACGGGTTGGCTCCGGTTCGTGTTCGATCGACCGCTCTGGCTCCGGTTCGTAACTGATTACCGCGAGCGGTCGACACACCGTCCTATGGCATATCTGCGCTGGTCCTTGCTCGCCCTTATCGCGTACAGTCTCGTGGCGCCGTTGATGAAGGTCGCTACCGAGGAGATTCCGACGAACGTGGCGGTGATGGTCTCCAATACGATGCTGGTGGTCGCGGCGGCTGCACTGGTCCTGGTGACGAACGATTCCACGATCGAGTATCTGAGCCACCCCCGTGCCCCCTATCTCTACGCTGCCGGCATCGCGCTCGCTGTTGGCATCCTCGCCTACTACAAGGCGCTCTCCCTCGGTCCGGTGAGCGTCGTCACGCCGATATTCGGGATGTTCCTCGTGCTCAGCTCACTCGTTGGCTTCGTCGTTCTGGGCGAGTCGGTCACCGCCCGGAAGGGACTCGGCATCGTCTTCGCGGTCATCGCAGTCTATCTGACGGCCGGCTACTGAGCGGGCGCTGGCGGATCGACTCTTCAGTCGTGGCCGGAGACGCGGACCGGTTCGTACGGCTCTTCGAGGTATTCGATCTGACTCGATGAGAGGTCGATATCGAGGGCCTCGACGGCCTGCTCGAGGTGTTCGATACTCGTCGTCCCCACGATGGGTGCGTCGACCCAGTCTTTGTGGAACAACCAGGCGAGCGCTATCTGGGCCATCGTGACGTCCTTCTCCGCGGCGAGTTCCTGCACACGTTCGTTTATTTCCGGACCGCCGCCCTCGCGGTAGGGGTGCTCGTAGAGATGCTCTTCGGCTTCGCCACGATCCGTCGCGTCTACGTCTTCGTGTGGCCGGGTGAGATACCCCCTGGCGAGGGGTGACCAGGGAATGACCCCGACGTTCCGTTCCTGAGTATACGGGAGCATCTCCCGTTCTTCCTCGCGGTAGACGAGGTTGTAGTGGTTCTGCATCGTCTGGAACCGGGGCCGGTCGAGCCGATCCGACGCCGCAAGCGACCCCGCGAACTGGTAGGTCCACATCGAACTCGCGCCGATGTAGCGCACCTTTCCGCGGTCGACGGCGTCGCCGAGCGCCCGGAGCGTCGTCTCGATCGGCGTATCCTCGTCCCACCGATGGATCTGGTAGAGGTCGATGGTGTCCATCCCGAGTCGTTCCAGGCTGTTCTCGAGTTCCTGCTCGATGGCTTTCCGGGAGAGACCGCCGGAGTGGGGATTCTCGTCGTCCATCTGGAAGTAGCTCTTCGTCGCTACCACGCTCTCCTCGCGGTGGCCTTCGAGTGCCTTCCCGAGGATCCGCTCCGATTCGCCACGGGAGTACATATTGGCGGTGTCGAAGAAGTTCACGCCGAGGTCGATGGCGCGCTCGATGAGTGGGAGCGCCTCATCCTCCTCGAGGACCCACGGCCGCCAGTCGCTAGACCCGAAACTCATACAGCCGAGTGCGATCTTGCTGACGGTCATCCCGGTGTCGCCGAGGGTGGTGTACTCCATGGACCCGACCACATCATCGGCCTCCAAAAACCTTCGTGAGCCGATTACTCGAGAGACACTGTCCGGTCGAGCACCGTTCTGAGCCCCCAGTAGGCGCCGACGGCGACGACGAACGAGGCGATTACCGTCGCGTCTGTGATGGGCGTAGCCGTTCCCACGGCGAGTTTCGCGATGGCGGCCGGCGGTCCCTCCGGGGCGAACAGGGCGAGGCCGAACAGCGCCAACGCGGTAAGCGAGTAGAGTAGCTGTGCCTCCGCTCGTCGACGGATGAGCAGGGCCAGCCCCGCACCCAGCGTGACGAGTATGGTCGTGGTAGCGAGGACCAAGAGCAGTATCGCGCCCGGACGAGCGATGGACGTTCCGTCGAACGCCAACAGTCCCAACCAGAGTGCCGCCTGTGCCGGTGCGATCGCCACCATCGCGAGTGCCTTTCCATCGACGATCTGTGCCGGAGTGACCGGTGCTACACGCAGGAGTTCGAGCGTCCCGCGTTCGATCTCTTCGGCGAGCGAGTCGGCAGTGATGCTGCCACTGATGAACGCCGGGAGGAACGCGAGGACGGGGATCAAGACGGTGTACGTGAACTCGAAGTATGGGTTCGACTGTGGCGGTTCCGGAACGGCGAGTGGCTGCCTCGTGAGTCGGTGAGACATCGCGATCCGCTTTTGGCGTTCGAACTCCCCGAGTGCGTCCTTCATCTCGACGACGACCAGGGTCGTCTCGAAGTCGCCCTCCGGTGCCACGGCGTCGACGTGGATCCTCCCCCGTTCGATGTACTCGGCGTGCAGGACGCCATCGACCCGGCCATTAGAGAGGGCGATCACGGCCGACTCCCTGGATTCGAACTCCATCGCGTCTCTGGACTCGCCCGAATCCACGGCAGCCAGGAGGTCGTCGCTCGCGTTCCCGCTGACGGCCATGTCCACCTCGTACCCGCCCTCGGTCGCGCCCGGATCGGTCAGGGAGACGAGACCGACCACCATGAACGAGGAGAACGCTGCCACGAACAGCTGGATGGCGATGGCGAGCAGGATGGTCTTCTCCGACCTGAGTGACCCGATGGTCCGCCGCGCGATGCGAAGACGTCTACGCAAGGACGCTCACCACCGCGAGGTTGTATCCCAGGTGGACGAGGATGGCGACGCTCAGGCCGAGAAGGTAGGCCAGCCGCGAACGTGCCGCGCCGACTGCGGAGATAGTCGCCGTCGTGACGTGCAAGAAAAGCGGCGCGACGAGGAGCAGGCCAGGGGAAAAACCGCCGATAGCCGGGCCGAAGGCGACCTGACCGACGTCGAGTTGCGGGAGGCCCACGAGCTGGGTGATCGCCATCAGTTTCTCGGCGAGGAAGAAGCCGATGCCTGAGACCGTGCCGAGGACGACTGCCGTGCGACTACCTCTCGGGAATCGGCCGCGCTCGAACCCGGCGTAGACGTGCAGACTCTTGGCGACCTCCTCGATGACGGCGATGGCAGCGAGGAGCACCGGGATGGACGTCGCCGCGGGAAGCACGAAGAGGGCGGACACGACGAACAACTCCGCGACGAAGACGAACGGCACGAACAGCGCCGTCCAGAGTCCGACCGTCCACCGCGCACCGAGTGGCGCGGCGAGCGCGTCCAGCGTTCTTGCCGGTAACGGTCGCCGGGTGAACATGTGTTCTTCTCGCACCATCCCCGTTCCGAGGACGAACAGGACCACGGCGGCGAGAGTCACCGGGACGGTGGAGAGGACGAACGCTCCCGGCGAGAACGGCGCCGATTGCAGGTCGCTCACCACCACCGATAGCGGGGAGATGGCGGCGATGGGATGCACCTGCGTGAACACGGCTGGCACGAACGCGTATCCCGTCACCACCACGGAGATGGTGACCGTCACGAAGGTGAGTTCCTTGTAGGAGCGGGAGAGCAAGCCCGCTACGAAACTGGCACCGAGGAAGAGAGCGGCGAGCGGGACGATGGCAGCCACGCTGCGGATTCCGGCACCGATACCGAACGCGATGACGGCGGTGATCACGACGGAACCGACGAGATACGGGAGCGTCTTCCCCAGGACGATGTCGGCCCGCGAGGCAGGCGAGACCAGCAGTGGCTCTGCTCGACGGTTGATTCGCTCCGCGAAGATGGAGCTGCCGTACGCCTGTATGACAACGTTGAACGGCAAGAGGAAGACGAAGGCCAGGAGTAGCGACCGAAGCGGAAACGGCGGTGAGATCGATGATGGGGTGCCCGTTTGCGTCGTGCCGAGGATTCCATCGAGCGGCCCGCTATCGCTTCGAACGCCGTCGGCGCCTCCGGCCTGGATTCCGTCACTGGTGCGTTCGGCCTCCGTACCGCGGTCATCGTCGTTCGCATCCGACGTGTCTTCGTCGGCCGTCGGTGATGGGTCTTCGTCAGCAGAACCAGCCACGTCCTCGGACTGATCGGACTGCTGGGTGGCGGTGGCATCGCCGCCGTCAGCATCGTCCGCACCACCGTCGTCGACCGAACCGCTACCGGCTGCATCGAGTAGCGAGGTTGCAGCCCCGTCTCGTGACGTATAACTGAGACTCACCACGACCGGAAACGCGGCCGCCTCGTCCGACTCACTCCGCATCGCTCGGTCGTTGTAGCTGATCACGGCCTCACGAAAAGCCGCTCCGGCGGCTTGACCTGACGCCGAATCCCGTACCTTGACCATCTTCCCGTCGATCAGGACCTCGATGTCGCCGCTGTGGAGGTCATCGTCGGACCCCGATACGACGCGCAATTCGGACGACGCCCGAACTGGTTCGTAGTACGGGTTCGAGGGCTCGACTCCGACCCGATAGAGGTCCTCGCCCGGAGATGGGCTCGATGCGACGAGCATGGGTGCCATCCCACCCAGGGACACCAGGACGACGAGGATGGCAACTGCGGCACGTCTGTCGGTGCCACCGACGGATTTCGCGATCTCCCACCGCGCGATCCGGAAGATTCGACGCGGCGTCATCGTGGACCGTGTCCGGTGACCTCCAGGAAGAGGTCCTCGAGTGTCGATTCATCCGTTCGGATGTCGGTTACCTCTCCACCGGCGGCGTTCGCTCGCTTGCGGACGGTCTCCACGGCGTCCATCGATTCGACCCGCGATTGCCAGCGGTCGCCCACCGCCTCCGCCCCGTCCAGGGGGACGTCGGTGAAGACGCGGTACTCGATGGTTCCGTGCCGGTCTCGAATCTCCGCGAGCGTTCCACCAGCCGCAATCCGGCCGTCCCGCATGATCGCCACGCGGTCACAGACGCTCTCGACGTGATAGAGGTCGTGCGCACTGAACACGACGGTCTTCCCCTCGCCGGCGAGTTCCCTGGTGAACTCGACGACCGTGTGTGTCGTCGCGGGGTCGAGCCCACTCGCTGGTTCGTCGTAGACGAGGACGTCCGGGTCGTTGACCAGTGAACGGGCAATGGCGACCTTGCGTTTCATCCCTTTCGAGAAGTCCCCGACCGGGCGGTCGCGGGCCTCGAGGTCGAGTCTGTCCAGCGCTCGTTCGATCCGTTCTGCGGCGATCGACCGGGGGACGTCGTAGAGGTCGGCGAAGAAGTGCAGATACCCGAGTGGCGTCATCTCCTCGTAGAGCGGGGATTCCTCGGGGAGATAGCCCAGCGTCTCCCGCATGGCGGGGTCGGCTGCGTCGAAACCATTGACCGTGACGGTCCCCGCCGTCGGCTCGACGAGACCGGCGATCGTCTTCAGGGTCGAGGTCTTCCCTGCTCCGTTCGGTCCCACGAGGCCGAACACCTCACCAGTGTCCACGGCGAAATCGATGCCATCCACGGCCTGGACGTCGCCGTACCGTTTCTCCAACCCCTCGACCGTAATCATCGTCGAACCATCTCGGGGCGACGCTATTGATACTTTGGCTATCGGCCAGCCCAGTACTGGAAGACCGTTCCTGCGCACCATCGAATCATCCTTCTCGCAGGATCTGGTGGAGAGAAGCGACATACGGTCGTCGGATAGCTGTGGTACCGTCCGGTCCGTCGTAGCGGTCGTGCATCCGCTCGGGCTGACTGTACTGATCGAATTCGACAGCTCCGGTTCTCGATGTGCCACTTGCTATCGAGGATCACTTGCAGAGGGTGCAGACCGGGACTGATCTCCGCTATCGGGACACGTTTCGCGGTTCGACCTGTCGGGGAGCGGTGGGAGACGGGGGAGGAATCTGGCCCAGGAGCGCAAATCGCCACCGGCTAGTTGGACAACGGATTCGGAACACTCACCGCTGAAATATACCACTTCGCGGACGTCCTCGTGTCTGTGATCCGGTTCATGAATGGTTCGCGGCAATCTCCATACCGGTCAACGATGTCCTCCGTTGCCCGGTTTCGGGGAGTTCGAGACGGATCGTCGCGCGAGTTCCCGACGACGTTTCGTCGATCGCGATGGTACCATCCGCGTTTTCGACGAGTAATTTGACCAGCCACAGACCCGTCCCACTGAGATGTGCGAGGGGTGCTTCTTCGTCGGATTCGAGTGATTGTAATTCGTTGTCGGGGATGCCGGGACCGTTGTCTTCGACGATCAAGGTGGGTTCCTCCGTGCACGTCACACGAACGGACAGCCACGGGTCAGCAGCGTCGTTGTGTTCGACTGCGTTTTCCAGGAGATTGTCGACGGCCAGTGAGAACCCATCAGAGACCCGGGCCCGGCACGGTGACACGACGTCCAGTTCGACGTCGACACTGGGATATCGTTCGAGGAGAGACGCTACCGACTCATCGACGACTGTAGCCAGGTCCCGCACCTCGGTTTCCGATGTTCCCGTGTATTGGCTGATGAGGTGTGTGTTGGTGCTCGTCTTGAGGAGACTTTCCGCCGAATCGATGATGGTCCGAGCGTGTTGGGCTCGATTGTCCGACAGTTCGTCTTCGAGTATCTCTCCGTATCCGGTGATCGTGGTCAGGCTGTTCCGTATGTTGTGACGGAGGACGCGCGAAACGATCTGCTGGGTGCGTTCGCGTCGCTCCAACTGCTGTTCGTACTCGATTCGATCGAGGGCCGACTTCGCATTCGCCGCGAGAACGGACGCCATGCCGACGTCCGATCTATCGAACGCATTCACCTCCGTTTCGATGACGCTGAGCACGCCGTACTCGCCGATTGGGATGTACATTCCCGACGCGGCCGATTGCCGGTCGTAGCCGTCGTCGAGTCGATCGAAATCCGGATACACAATCGGTTCCCTCTGACCGAAGGCCCGAGCGACGGGATTATCGTCCGGATCCAGGGGATAGTTCTGGCGGGATCCCATAAGGGTAGACGCCGTCTGGGAGACGACCTTCGGGACGAAAACGTCACTTTCGAGGAGCCGAATGACGGTATTCGAAAAACCGAGAATGTCCTTCGTGACGTCGGCGGTAAATTGCATGACGTCCTCTCGATCGTTGGTGTTCATGATCGAGCGTGTGGCCTCGAGGAGGTCTTTGATGCGTTGTTCGCGGGTCCGATTCTGGACCGACTGCCTCCGCCGTCCGAGCAGCGAATAGACACACCGAACGAGGACTCGTTTGGTGACTGGCCTCTCGAGTTCGACGTTGACGAGGAGGGGTTCGTTCGACGGGACTGGCTCAGACAGGTCGACGGACAGGGATGCTCCAGGCTGTCGAATGACCACCACCGGAACGAAGACCGGGTGAGCCGCCTCGACATGCCCTCTGAGCGGCTGAATATACGTCGGCAGCGCCCGATTATCCACGATAAATAGGTCTGCGTCCCGAACGTGGTCGGTGGTGAGAATCTGGAAGTCGTTTGCGAGTAGCTCGGATACCGTCCGGGCGAACGTGTCTTCGAGTGTCAGGATTTGTACAGTCTTCTGCCCGGTGGTCTGTCGTCGATCCAAATTCGAGAGTTCGTCGACCAGTTTCGCTTCGTCCATTCTCAGTCCTCTGAATGCTCGCAATCACCGACGCGCCCACACTCCAGCACGTCGGTACGGTTGGTAACGGTTCGTCGAGGTCGAGTTCGGGCTCCGCGCAGTTCGTGGTACATCGACCCGAATGTTTCACCATGGATTGAACCAGCCGGGTCGTCGGTTGCTGGTTCGGCCCGACCGAATTCGTGCAACTGTTTCGTCCATCTGATACGCCGCTGCCGTGGTGTTCGTATCCGCAGTCAGGCGTTGATGGCGTCGGGATCGACCCAGATGGAAAACTCGTCGTCGCGTTTGAAGACGCCGTTGACGGCGCCCTCGCCGACCGTCTCGTCGAGGTGGTCGCCGTCGACGGTGGTCACCTGGTAGACGTCCTGGATGAGCCACCCGACGGGTCGGTCTTCGGACTCGAAGACGACGACGTATTTTGGTCGTGAGCCGGTCTTTCGGCCGAGTGAGACGCGCGGATCGACGATCGTGGTCGTCTCGCCACGGAGGTCCATGACGCCCACTACCTCGGGTGACGTGTTCGGTATCTCGGTGATCGCGCCGTCGTTGGTGACGATCTCGTCGACGGTATCGAGGGTGACGCAGTATCGCTTGCCTTCGAGGTCGAACTCCAGGACTTCGTATCCGGATTCGGTGGCGACGGCCATCGACGATCACTGCTCCTCGACGACTTCGTCGAGTCCCTGGTTCACATCATTCACCATGGCGGTCTGTTCCTCGATGGCCGACCCGATCTCGTCGATCTCGTCAGTGATCCGATCGGCGTTTTCGCGAGTCTGTTCGACCATGCTGGCTACTTCTTCGGAGGACGCGGCCTGTTGGTCGGTCGCACTGGCGACCTGTTCGATGGCGGCGGAGACCTCCTGGACTGAGGAGGTAATATCGCCGAGATTCGAGATGGCGCGGTCGACTTCGCTGACGCCGTCGTCGACGTTCTCGTTGGTCTTCTGGAGACTCGTATTGGCGGCTTCGACGCTCTGGTGTATCTCGTCGACCATCGCTTCGATGTCCTCGGCTTCTTGTTTGGACTGTTCGGCGAGGTCTTTGATCTCCTCGGCAACAACCGAGAAACCCTGTCCGGCTTCGCCGGCCCGTGCGGCCTCGATAGAGGCGTTGAGCGCGAGGAGATTCGTCTGGTCGGCAATGTCGTTGATAACCTCGACGATGTCGTCGATTTCGCCGACGCGGTTTTGAATCTCCTCGAATCGTTCGGTGAGGTCGTCGGAGGAATCCTCGATTTCGTTCATCGCGTCGAGGGCGGACTCGGCCGACTCCTGGGATTCGGTCGCGAGTTGGCTGACGCTCTCGCTTTCGCTGGCGACTTCCTCGGCCGAGGATGCGATCTCTTCGACGGAGGCGCTCAGATCGGAGATTTCGTCGACGACCTCGTCCATGCCGGATCGCTGTTCGCGGGCTAGCTCGACGACCTCGCCGGAGCGATTCGCTATCTCCTGGGTCGCCTTCTCCAACTCGGCGATGGCCGTCTGTACCTCACTGGCCGTATCGTCGTCGTAGTTCGCGTCTTTGTCGATGTCCGCTTCCACGTCGGCGACCGCCTGCTCTTTCGATGACATCTTCGAATAGTATGTCAAACCATTGGTGAATAAGGATAATGGGCAATTGATGGGGTACGACTGAGGCAATTCGTCTGGTCCCCAAACATCGTTCGAGAGTACCGACACCGCAGGGATACCGTAGTGCGTCCCAAATGTAAATTTAAATAGATACAACGCGGATATCAATACAATGAGTTCGACAGCTACGGAGATACCAGAGCTCATTCAGTCGGCAGTCGACTCCCTCCCCTTGAACCTGGCAATTCTCGACGAATGCGGCGAGATACGGTGGACCAATAGTGCGTGGCGGGAATTCGCCACACAGAACGATGTCGGGATGGCTACAGATATGGTCGGTGTCAACTATCTCGATGTCACAGCGAACGCCGAGACCACGTACAGCCGTGAGGCTGAAGCATATCTCGATGCCCTCCTGTCGGGAGAAATCAAAGAATTCGAACATGAATATCCCTGTCATGGCCCGAACGAATTTCGCTGGTTCTTGATGCGGGCCGTCGCATTCACGGCGAACGAGCGACGCTATGCTGCCGTCGCACACGTCAATATCACCGAGCGAAAACTGCGCGAGCGGGAACTGAAGACGTTCCAGGAGTCCCTCGACCGGCTGCTACAGCGAATCGAGGGGCTGGTCGAAGACATCATGGAGGCGCTGGTGCGTGCCAATAGCCGCGAGGAGATAGAGGCGTTGACCGCCGAACGGTTCGCCAGCGGGAACGAGTACGGGGCGGTCTGGTTGGGTCGCTACGACGAGGTCGACGACCGCCTGACGGTGGTCCAGGCGTCTGGGGACCAGGTAAACGCCCACGAACCGATCGACCTCGGGGAGAACACGAACGCCGTCCAGGCGCTCCGTGATGCCATCGAGAACCAGACTGCGCGTGTCGTCGAGAAAAATAGCGGATTGCCCGACGTGTCGCGGGCGGACGAGCGGGCCGTCGTCGTCCCGCTATCCTATCGATCGACGACCTACGGCGTTTTAGTGGTCTCTATCGACGAGAACGATCTCGTGGACCGTGAGCGGCGCCTGCTGCAGCAGCTAGGTTGTTATATCGGCGCCGTCATCAATGGCGTGTTGACAAAACAGACGATGGCGACGGACACCGTCCTCAACGTCGCCGCTGGAATCCACGACGAGGGTCTTTCCCTGATCGACCTGTCCGCAGAACTGGATTGCGTCTTCAAACACAGGGCGACGACGGTCGATGGGGGAGACATGCTCACACTTGCGCGTACCGATTACCAGGACGCCGAGAAACTCGTCGAGACCGCCGAAAGATACGACGACGTCGTCGCCGCCAAGACGATAGTTGCGGACGATCGCGGCTGCGTCGTGCAGTTCCAGCTGACGGACTCGCCGCTGTGCTCGGTGCTCGTGGAGACGGGGGCGCGGGAGATGTCGATGGACGCCCATCGCACATCGCTCGACATCGAGTTCCAAGTGGGCACCGAACGAATGGCCCGGCAGGCAATTACCGCCCTCCGGGAGACCTACGAACGAGTCGAACTGCTGGCCTTCCACGAGGTTGACGACCCAGTACAGACGGATCGGGGGTTCCGCGAGAAGTTGCGCGCCCGACTCACCGAACGCCAGCTAACTGCGCTCCGCCGGGCCTACGTTAGCGGCTTCTTCGAGTGGCCCCGCCGCGCGGATGGTGAACAACTCGCAGATTCGATGGGCATCGTTCCGTCCACCTATCACCAGCACCTCCAGGCTGCAAAGCGAAAGCTGGTGGATGAGTTCTTCGAGGAGTAGCTATCGATCCCCGGCTGAGAGCCGTCAGGATTCGAGATGGCTCGAGACGTCACAACCGACCGGCTCGCCCCCCCCCCTCCTTGGTGGCGGACATGGTTTACAGTGTGACAAAGTCCGTGACTCGCCACGCGATGGGAACGAGCGAATGGCTTTTCGGCACGTACACCATCGGCTACAGTATGAAGGGGGCCGTGGTCCTCGCCGGCGGATACTCCACCCGGTTCGGCGATGCCGACAAGGCCGTCGCCGACGTCGCCGGTGAGCCGATGATACGACGCATCGTCTCGACGGTCGCCCCCGTCGTGGACGAAGTGGTCGTCAACGCGAGGGAGGAACAGCGATCGGTCATCGACGGAGCCCTCGTCGACACCGGGTTCTCCTATCGATTCGCATTCGATGCGGTCGCCGATCGTGGGCCCCTGTCCGGGATGGTGCGTGGATTCGAGGCCGCGGCTGCCGACTACACACTCGTCGTCGCGTGCGACATGCCCTTCGTGGAGCAGGGATTCGTCGAAACGTTGTTCGATCGGGCTGCAGGGGCGGATGCTGCGGTCCCCATCGAGCAGTGCGGTGACGAGCAGTGGCTACAGCCGTTACAGGCAGTCTACGACACCGAGCGAACGCTATCAGTGGCGCGGCGGGCCCTCGAGGAGGGGATCACCAGTCCCGCGACGGCAATCGGTCGGCTCGATATCGAGACGATATCCGTTGCCGATGCGTCCGCGGCGGACGATCGGTGGACGCTGAAGAATGTCAACTCCCCGCACGACCTTCGAGAGGCCGAGCGATACTTCTCGGGGACCCCCGTCACGGACGTCTAACGGTCGGCGGCCTTGCAGGACGTCCGGGGACGCCTATCTGACGCTGTACTCGGCCTCTCGAATCTGTGCACATCTGTCGCCACGGAGGCCGAATCGACGCCATTGATAGCGAACGAAGAGTTTGAACGCGTCGTATCCGGTCGTCGCACTCGAAAATCCGATCAGCGATCCGTCGTCCCGATACGAGAGGATGTCGCCCGTCGTGCGGATGATCTCGTCCCAGTCGTCCGGGGAAAATCCGGTGACCATCGACGCCATCGCGACGTTTCGGCGCACCTCCTCGCCGATCGCCGACTTCCAGGACCGGTTATACCGGTCGAGGGAATCGGTCGCGGCGAGGCGACCGGCGATCTTGCCGGTTCGCATGGCGACGTGGTCGCCGCCCTCGTGGAACGCCGAGGTCGCACCCATCGCACCACCGACCACGGCGACGTTCGCGTCCGTCGGTGAATCGACTGGCTGGGTCGAGGAGATCGGATAGGTCTCCGTCCCCCTGGTCTTGCCGTGGCCCGATTCCACGACGGGAAAATCGGTCTCGATGTCGTACTCGTCTCCGTAGAGTTCCTCGAGGAGTCGGCGCACGTACACGCGACCGTTCGGTATCCGCTCGTCGTCGGCGTGCAACAATTTGTACGATTCCCGGTCGTCAAGCGCGTCGATGTCCATTCCGATCGGCATCGTCAGACCGACACGGGCGACGGTGTCTTCGTTCGGGAATACCCAGGGGTAGGCCGTCTCTCCCGGCATCCACCCCCACCAGAAGACGATACTCGCAGGGTCGAACAGTTCCTCGGGGAACTCCCGGTACTCCTGATAGGCGATGTGATTGGCGGTCCGGGGGTTCAACACGGTCGATGCCTTCCGGTGCGCGGGAAGGAACTGGTCGAGGACCGGCATCGTGACCTGTCGCTGTGGTCCGTCGGCGAGGATCAACTGTGAGGCGACGATCTCGGACCCGTCGGCCAGACGGAGGGTATGTTCCGGCGTGCCGGTCAGGTCGGTGTCCACGGATTTGACACCCGTTCCCACTCGGTATTCCGCCCCCGACGCGACGGCTCGATCACGCAGGTAATCATCGAGTCGAGCTCGGTGGAAGGTGAACCCGAACTCGTCGTACGAAGAAGGGATACCGGTTCGTTCGATCGACACGCGCTCGTTCGGTCCCACGAACTCGGCACTGTCGAGCACCCTGAGGATGACGTCGTCGGGCAATGCCTCGACGTCGAGGTCTGCGATGTCGACCCAGTAATCGAGGAAACCAGCCGCATCGGTCGAGTCCGGTCCCAGCCGGTCTCGGTCAGCGCGCGGGACCCCCTTTTCGATGACGACCGCATCGGCGCCTTTGTCAGCGGCCGTGTGGGCCGCGGACGACCCTGCGGGTCCCCCGCCGACGATGGCTACGTCCACCCGTTGCATATCCTCACGGTGGCCCATTCACCGTATAAATCGTTCGCCACGGGACTGCAAACCCAAATGCCTACGTGTTTCGGGGGAGAACAGCCGTCGATGAGTGCCCCGTCGTCGTTCGGAAGTCTCACCGTCTTCGACGGTATCACGTCCACCGACGGCAGATTGGCGGTGAGTGTCGGCATCATCGTCGCTGCGGTCGTCTTCTCCCAACTGGCCCTCCCAGGGCTGGTGTCGCTGGGCAGACGTCTCGTCGCGGCCACTATCGTTCGAGGGCCCGTTCGGAACCGCGTCGACCGACTCGCGAAATGGGCCCCCTGGTGGGCGACCGAACGCCTCCTCGTTCAGTTCTTTCAGGCAGTCCTCACCGTCGGTACGGCAATCGGCGTCCTCCTGGTCTGGGGCCAATACGACCTCGTGCTCGGCGCGGTGACGGCCCTCTCACTTTCGGTACCGGTCCTCGGTCAGATCGGTATCACCATCCTGTTGTTCATCCTCGCGTGGATCGCGGTCGATTTCCTGGACTCGTGGCTCGATCACGTCACCGAGCGATCCGAGCAGTTCAGCAAACACCAGGAGGAGATCGCATTCAGAGTCATCCAGATCGTCCTTTTCACCGGGGTCTCTCTCGGTGCGCTCACGATGTGGGGAATCGACCTCGGCGGTCTCCTCGTCGGGGCCGGGTTCCTCGGTATCGTCGTCGGTATCGCTGCACAGCAGACGCTCGGGTCGTTGCTCGCCGGGTTCGTGTTGATGTTCTCGCGCCCCTTCGAGATCGGCGACTGGGTCCAGATCGGTGAAGAGGAGGGTATCGTGACGGACATCACCATCGTCAACACGCGCATGGAGAACTTCGACGGAGAAATGGTCGTCCTCCCGAACGACACGGTCAGTAATTCGACTCTCATCAACCGGTCGATGAAGGGACGCCTCCGGCTTCGAGTGGAGGTCGGCATCGATTACGACGCCGATCCCGAACACGCACAGGACGTCGCCGTCGATGCACTCTCGGACGTCAATCAACTCCTCTCGGTACCGCGCCCCGTCGCCGTGACGAGTCGGCTCGGCGATTCGGCGGTGGTTCTCGAACTACGGTTCTGGATCGATAAACCGAGTGCCCGCCGTCGGGCGAAGGCGACGAGCGCCGCCGTCAGGGCCGTAAAATCCGCGTTCGAGGCGGAGAACATCAAGATCCCGTATCCCCAGCGAGAACTCACCGGTCGCCGCGAGGCAGGTGGATTCCGCGTCATCGACAAATCGTCCGGCGCCGACGATCGGTGATCCATCTCGACAGACGAGTGTTCGGTCCGTCTCGCCCCGTCAGTCCATCTCGACGGTCGTCTCGACGTATTGCACCGCCTCCTCGGGGGTCTCGACGTGTTCGATCCCCGGAAGGTCGTGCGTGTTCAGACCCGCGATGGGTTTCCCGAAATCCAGTGCGTGACCAATTTCGGAGAGCGTTCCCGGGCCGCCGTCGACGGCGACCACGGCGTCGCCGTTGAGCGCGATCAGGACGTTTCGTGCATTTCCCAGTCCCGTCGCGATGACGGTATCGACGTAGGGGTTCGCTGCTTCCCTATCCGCTCCGGGGAGGATGCCGATCGTCGAGCCGCCCCGTTCGGCGACCCCACGTGCGGTCGCCTCCATCACACCCGTGAGACCGCCACAGAGGACGGTGTGACCACGATCCGCGAGTCGGTTGCCGAGTGTTCGAGCGGACTCGTACGTTTCCTCGTCGACCGTCGAACCGCCGATAACGCTGACGCGCATAGTCGAGACGACACACCGCTCCTACTCGGTCGTTTCGGGCACGGACCGTCGTCGTGCCCCAACCGTACGGTGGTCGATCAAACGGGTATGAACGTGGGCCGTCTCGTGGTGTCGCTCTCGTGGATATACGTCATCCCGCTGGTCCTCGTCATCGTGGCGGTAGTGGAAACATCGCGACGACGAGCATCGGCGGTCGAACGGGTAGCTATCCGAAGAATCCGAGAACGATTTCGACGGCCGACAAATTACCGAAGACGGGGTGGTCGTTCCCGTTGGAACTGGCCGGACTGCCCTGGTGCCCGTTCTGCCCACGCGTCTCGTTATCGGTAGAGCCCGCGCCCTGTCCGAAATGTTCCGTGTTGGCTCGCTCGTTCGAACGGTTCGCAGTGTCACCGCCTGGTGACGAGGATGAATCGTCGGACGGCTGACTAGACGTCGCGTTCGTCGCATTCGGAGGGCCGGACCCCTCCGTGGATTCGTTCTGTCCCGGTGTCTGTCCCGGGCCGTCGCCCCGTTCGGCACTCGACTGCGGTCCGTTACCGTTTCCAGGGCCGTCCTCGGCGTGGCCGGGGACGGTCTTCGGCGGTCCTGTCGGTTGGCCCGCTCTCGGCCCTACAACGTGTGCTGCGATGTCGGCTGCTCGCGGACTCGTGGCGTTGCGAGTCCGATTCTCGAGTTCGGTGAGGTCGCTCCGGTTCAGCCCTCGGGCTTCCAGTGCGGCCGGTGGGAGGGTTCGACTCTTGACGGTGGTCCGGTTCGCCAAATGCTCTAGCGACTGGATCCGGGCCGTAAGCGACGTCATCTTCCCCTGATAAGTGTCATCCGAGATAGTGTCGTTCCGGTACGCCGCCTCCAGGGTCTCGGTTTCGGTCTCCAGCGTCTGGAGACGGTCCTGGATCCGTTCACTCGACCGGGCGACGACTGTCGCCTTCGATTCGTTCGAGGCTGCCGTGTCGAAGGACTTCTCGAACGTCTTCGATTCGACCGTCGCGGCGTGTTCGGCCTGTTGCGCACCGATGACGCCGGCCAGTCTGGCCCCGGGCGCGATATTGCCAGCCGATTCACCGTCCGTCTCCGTGGTCGGGTCGCTCGTCGTCACGTTCGGCGAATCGTTCGTCGTTCCGTTCGGTTCACCTGTGGTCGTCACATTCGACGCTTCGGTCGGCGTCTCGTCTTCGGCGAACAGTGGCCCCGGTGTCGGCGACCCCGAGATGGCTGTCGCGGCCGAGACGGCACCGACTCCCCCAACCATCGCTGCAACGATCAACATGGCCGTCGACAGCACAACCACTCGGTTCATGGAAGTTGCTTTGTCCCCTCCCCTCTTATATATCAACGTCCGTACGCGCGAATTTCGGCCGATTAAGCCGAGTTTGGCCACGACGGTCCGGGCGACGCCTTCGCTCATGAGTCCTCATCCTCCGGGAGTTTCACCACGTTCTCCCGACCGATCCGGAACTTCTCGATCGATTCCGCGTCGGCCATCGAGGAGAGGACCTGACTGGTCTTGGCCTCGGTCCAGCCGAGACCGTCGACGATCTCCTGCTGTTTCGCGCGGCCACCGTGCTCGACGAGGAAGCGCGTCACACGCTCCTCGTTGCTCAGCAGCTCCTCCGGCGTATCCTCCGTATCCTCCGCTGGGGGCGGTGTCACGCCGTCGTCTGGACCGGGTGCTGTCGCAGTCGGTGTGGATGGTCCCTCTCCATCGGTCTCCTGTGATCGGTAGTACCAGACCACGATGAAGACCAGCGCGAGGAGGACACCGAAGACCATCGCGAGGAGCAACATCGCGTCCGTCGAGCCGTCCGTCACACCGGGTGCCTCCGTCGTCACAGTCGTCGTGACGGCGCTACTCGGTTCCACGACGACCAGTGGTTCTGGGTCGTCACTCGAGAACTCGATTGGCCCCTCCCACGTTGCCGATTGGGCACGTTGATCGGTGGGTGTCGGCGAGACGGTCGTCGCCGTATACGACTCGGGCCACGTTATCGTCATCGTCGTCTCTTCGTCGAGAAAGAGCCCACGCAGGGCATCGCCAGCACGGATCGTCTCACCCTCGGTGGCCGCGAACCCGTTCCACACGAACGTATACGTCATGATGCCGTATGTCTGGGGCAATTCCTGAATGCTGGCCGTGACCTCGAAATCCCTGGCGTCCATCGACCGGCCCGTCTCCGATTCGGCGTTCGCTACCGTCGAGTTCATCCGCGTTGCGAATCTGTCCACGTACGCCGAGGAGTTGTTCTCCACGTCGGTGACGATGTCCTCGTACGCTGCGGTCTCGTTCTCGTCGGTTAACCGCACGCGATACTCGATCGTCCACTGTGCGCTCCCGTCAGACTGGAGGTCAATGCCGATATGGACGTAGTCGGGATCGACATCGGCCTGTTGAACAACTGCACCCTGACTGGCGCCTCCGACGGGGGCGACCGTCGCTGCGAGGACGACGAACACGACGAGGACCCCAAGTACCTTCCCCCGTTTCATGGAACTACGTGCGTACGGAATGGTTGATAAGATTTTGCTGTTGCCGGTGTTTGTCAGACGACCGCATGCTCTGGATGGTGGTCACTTGAGTCCCCATCGCTCGACGAACGCCTGAACCGATTCAGCGTGCTCTACGGTGTCCCGTGCCTGAGCCTGGATCTGGTTCTCGTGCTCCAGTGCGCTCCGCCAGTCACGGCCGATCCCGCCGTGAATAGCCTCTCTGATGAGTCCCACGATCCTCGTGGGCTGGTCCGCAAGCGTATCGAGCATGTCATCGACGATATCGTCGAGTTGGTCCGCGGGAACGGCGTCGGTGACGAGACCGAGGTCTGCGGCCTCGGTACCGTCGAAGAACTCGCCGGTCAACGCCAGCCGTTTCGTCTCACGCAATCCGATGAGATGGGGCAGGAGGACCGATCCACCGGTGTCGGGGACGAGTCCGACCCGGACGAAGGCCACGCTGAATCGGGCATCGGTACTCGCGTACGCGAGGTCACTGACGGCGACCAGTGAGAGTCCAGCCCCGATGGCGTCGCCCTGCACCTTCGCCACGATGGGGACGTCTGCCGTCATAGCTGCTTCGACTACTCGCCCGAAGGTGTCGGCGATCCGCTCGAACTCCGCTCTGACATCGGTCCCTCTGTTCTGCATCGCCACGACGTCACCACCGGCGGAGAAGGACTCGCCGACGCCTTCGAGGAGGATCGCGTAGTGGTCTGCTGGCTCGGCCGTCTCGATAGCATCGGCGATGTCGGCGGCCATCCCGAGCGTAAGGGCGTTCCGGGCTTCGGGCCGGTCGATCGTGATACGACGGAGTCCGTCGTCGTCGGAGACGGTGATCGGCATGTCCCGGGTTTCGACGGGGGCCGTGATAACGACCGGGGGTGGCGAGCTATCGGAGCATCGACGCCGGTTACACGAGTAACTGGACGTCCGATTTGGCCATGTTACGGAGGGCGTGGGCGGCCCCGACGCCGGTTGTCACGCCCTCGATGAAGTCGTCGTCCTCGTAGTCCATGAGATCCATCGTCATCTGGCAGGCCTGGAACTCCACGCCGACGGCCATCGCCCGCTCGATGAGTTCCGGAACGGTGTCGGTGCCGACCTCGTCGATCTGCTTTCGCATCATCCAGGTCGTCGCGGCGTCCATTCCCGGGAGGACGGCCAGCAGGTTCGGGATAGGCATCGCCGGATTGCCGACCGAGGACATCTTGAGATCCTCGTGTTTGTCCTCGTGGAGCATGTCGAGCGCCCAGAAGGAGGCGAAGACCGTCACGTCCCAGTCGAAGGCACCGGCAATACTGCTCAATATGAGCGTCGGATACGCCATATCGAGGGTCCCGCTGACGGCGACGATTGTCATCTTCGTCGTCCCATCCTCCTCGTTTTCGATCGCCAGTCCATCGACCTTGGCTTCGAGGGCCTCGATCTGTGCTTCGAGTTCCTCGACAGACGGTTCGTCGTCGGTCATCGTCTGTCACCTTCACAGCACGGCGGCCGGCCCGGAATCTCGGAGTTCGCGAGTGATCCATCCACGACTGCGGCGGTGGTATACATGTATGGTCTCACCTGTTGTGAACGCTACGTACACGTACGGGGTGGTGTCGGTAAAAATGTGCAACCAGATTATACACACCTGAGACTGGCCGAAATGCGCTTTAAACGGTATCTGGCAAACACCGTGGTTTTGGACGATAGTGGACGTCATGTGGGAAAATTCGCCCCGTCTCGGCAGACGGGAGTCCGACCCAGCTAAGGGCATTCGGGCCCTACGTCGAGCTGATGGCCGCCGTCGCGATAACCGGGTACCAGAACAGCGGGAAGACAACGTTAATGGAACGACTCGTCGCTACCCTGACCGACCGAGGCACCGTCGCAACGGTGAAATCCATCCATCACGACGTCGAGGTGGACACGCCAGGCAAGGACACGTATCGCCACCGCGCAGCCGGGGCCGACGCCGTGGTCGGATTGACTCCGTCACTATCCTTTCAGGTACGGGTCGAGGGGACCGATGACGACCGCGACCCAGACGACAGCCTGGACCGTGGACTCGACCTCCTCGGCGACGAGTACGATTACGTCCTTGCCGAAGGATTCAAATCGGTAGACGTCCCGAAGGTCCTGGTAGGTGACATCGAAGAATCGGCCGTGAGGGGACGGATCCTCGCGAGGGTTTGTGATCCGGAAACCGCCGATCTCGACGTGATACTGACCGCCATCGACGAATTACTCAACGCCCAGTAAGAGACGGATCGGTCGCATCGAGGGAGACGAGCGTCCGAATATACAATCGACACGTCCCGGTACGTTGCCGGTCTTCGACCCGTTGTAAACGATGTGCAAGATAGTGAACTGACCACACAACCCTTTTTGGTATCCCCCCCGTAGAGAGCGTATATGCCCGAATCGATGAGCGAATATCTCTCGCGGGATATGCAGTGTGAGGGATTACTTGAGTGTATGCACGGTCTGAAGACACTCGATAAGGAGGTCTTCAAGTCACTGACGAACGCCGAGGAACCCCTCACCGTCGACGAAATTGCAGACCGTGTCGACCGCGAGCGTTCGACGGCCTATCGCGCGGTCCAGCGACTCCTTTCTGCAGGGTTCATCACCAAAGAACAGGTCAACTACGAACAGGGCGGCTACTATCACGTCTACAAACCGACCGACCCGGACGCCATCGCCGAAGACATGCAACGACTGCTCAACGACTGGTACGCGAAGATGGGCCAACTCATCTCGGAGTTCCGCACGAAGTACGACGGCGAAACGCCGCCACCCATCGAACGGTGAACCCGCGGGAATTTTGTAAGCGGAGCCTCCAGCGGAAACCATGGCAGCCGTACCGCCGTCGAACGACGATGGAGAGGACCCCGAGGCCATCGCGTTTGGGATCCCCGCCGTCGACGACCGGATTCGTGGTGCCGACGTCGACTTTCCACTCAGTGCCGACGAGCTCGTCGAGACACTGGACGACCCCGAGATACCCTACGACCCTGGCGGTCGGTCCATTCGGCTCTCCGAGGCCATCGAACGGGCCGATCAATCCCGATTCGAGTCGCGTCGCGAACTGTTGAACGCGCTCCATCCGGTTTTCGAGGAGGCTCGAGAACGCGGCGGGTTCCGGGTCTGGCTCAGACGACTGCTTCCCCTGTAGTACGATCAACACTTTTGCCCGCGTGTGCACAGAGAGAACGCATGACCGAGACGTTTACCGTCGAGACCGAGGGCACTGTATCGGTGACCGACGTCACCGACCCCGTGAAAAAGCAGATTCCCCTCGAGGTCGAAGCGGGACTCTGTACAATTCACGTTCCCCACACCACCGCCGGAGTCACCGTCAACGAAGCGGAGTCACGCCTGATGACCGACATCGAGACCGCAGTGTCCGCGTTGTTCGCTGACGAGCGAGACTACTGTCACGACGAGATAGACGACAACGCCGTCGCACACTTGCAGAGCATGCTCCTCGGGTCGAACGTGACGGTCCCGATCACCGCTGGGGACCTCGCCCTCGGAACCTGGCAGTCGATACTCCTCTTCGATGGCGACGGACCGCGGACCCGGACCGTCTCCGTCACGGTCGTCGACCGCACCTAGCCGCCAGCCGAGTCTGGTCCGTTACCCGAGTCCGTACTCGATGTTCATCGATCGGAGATCCTCGCGATCCCCACTCCGGCCGTGGATGAGGTAATGCGTCGCACAGGCGTTCCCGAGGGTGAGCGTCTCGTCCCAGCCCCAATCGAGTGCCACTCCGTAGGCGACGGCCCCACTGAACCTATCTCCCGCGCCCGCGTGTCGGGTCGGTTCGACGTCTTTCACGGTCGGTACCTCGACGAAGTCACTGCTGGTTGCGACGGTGGCCGTCGTCTGCGCGTGGATGGCGACGGCATCGATGTCGGCGTAGTCTCGCAGTGCAATGGCGGTCTCGTCCGGATCGCTTATCCTCTCTCCCAACGCGTCCACCAACAGATTTGCTTCCCGCTGGTTGGGACTCAACACGACGTCACCCTCGAACGGAACCGAACCGAGGGTGTCGAGGAATTCCACCATATCACGTTCTGGCCGGGTCGACACGGCCCCAGGATCGATGACCAGATGGCCATCGTCGGGTAGTTCCTTCGCGAGACGCGTTATCGCGGCCGTTCCATGGGGAAACGCCGCCCAGTTCGTCCATAGCACCGCGTCCGCAGCGAAGAGTGAGTCCGCGTCCGGCCCGACGGTACTGGTGAACCGCTCGAAGGTCCACGTGGAGATGTCCGTCGACTCCGCTGCAAACATCGTTACCCCGTCCGAGAGTTCGTACACGTGGATCTCGGCCGGTTCGCCCATCGAGTAAGTCCGAAAGGATAACGCATCGAAGATCGGATGGTCCAGGTGACCCACCAGTGTTGTCGATGCTCCGAGTTCGTGGACCTGTCTGGCGGCATTGACCGATTGACCACCCGCTTCGACGCCGTGCCACTCGGTCAGGAAGGTCTTCGCGTCGCCGGCTATCTCCGTACCGACGGTCTCACGGGAGAGTGAATTCCCCTCGACGTCGACCACCGCCGACCGTCGGTCGACGCTCCCGTCCGGGAGGACCGTTATCGTCGGGGTCGGTGCTTCCCGGAGTCGGTCTCGGATATCTCGCATACGTCACATGATAACTCCACGTGAAGAAAAACCATCGGCAGTCAGCGGCTGGCCTTCTCGAGTGCCTCGAGGAACCCATCGGCGTACGAGCCGTCTGTCACGGCGTCGGCCGTACGTTTCGCCGATTCGTCTGCGTTCCCGACGGCGTACGAAACCCCGGCGGTCTCGAACATCCCGACGTCGTTTTCGGAGTCACCGATGGCCAGGAACGACGCGGGGTCGACGTCGAGTCGGTCGGCGACTTCGACGAGCGCCCGACCCTTGCTCACGGTTGGGGACTTGACGTGGTAGGCGAATCCCGTGTCGACGACCTCGAGACCGTGGGCTTCGGCGATGGTAGTGAGCGGATCGAGCGGCGAATCGAGGCTGACGGCGATCTCGGTCTCGCGCCATCGGTTCGCGAGGTCCAGGCTCCCCCAGCCCAGGTCGTATCCCGCGGCTTCGTACTCCTGGACCACGGCGTCCGCGGCCGCCCGGTCGCCGTGGACGAGCAGTTCGTCGTCGACGATGGAGATGCCGCCGTTCTCGGCGATGACCCGCGCTTGGATCCCGATGAACTGGCTCAACGCGACGGGGAACGGGAGCGCCTTCCCGGTGGCGATGACGACCGGACCGGGCCACTCTCTGAGCGCATCGAGGGCCCGTGGGTCGATAGAACGATCTGCTCGACTCAGCGTGCCGTCGATGTCGACGGCCAGCGGGGGAACCATGGTCGTCACTGGGTGGGCGTCCTTTTTTACGACTGCGTTGTCGTCCGGTACCCACGGTCAGTCGTGTTCAATCGCTCACTGCCCGTCCCGGTGACGGCCACCAGGTCCTCGATGCGGATACCGTACTCGCCGTCGAGATAGACGCCCGGCTCGACGCTAAACACCATCCCCTTTTCCAGGATCAGGTCGTTCCCCCCGACGATGTACGGCTGCTCGTGGACGTCGAGGCCCACCCCGTGGCCGGTCCGATGGATGAATCGGTCGCCGTACCCGTGTTCCTCGATGATCGACCTGGCGACGTCGTCGACGTCTCCGGCAGTGATGCCGGGCTGGATGGCTCGAATCGCGGCTTCTTGGGCCTCGCGGACGGCTTCGAAGGCGTCGTCGAATCCGTCTGGCGGCGTTCCACCGAACATCAGGGTACGGGTCTGGTCGCTCGGATAGTGGTCGACGCGGGTGCCGAAGTCGAGGACGACCGGGTCGCCGGGCTGGATCACTCGGTCGCTGTGGTGATGGTGTGGACTGGCGCCATTGGGGCCGGCACCGACGATGATGTCGAATGCTGGTTCGGTGCCCCCTCCCTCAGAGAGCATCGTCTCGATGGTCGTCGCCAGTTCGGATTCCGTCGTACCGAGGATCGACTCGCCCATCCGACGCAGGTCCTCGATCACGCCGTCTGCGATGGTGCTCGCCCGTCGAATCGCGTCCAGTTCGGTGGCGTCTTTCGTGATCCGCAGTGAGGCAAACGCGTCCTCGGCGAGGCCGAACGTGGCATCGGGGAGTGTCGAACGAAGGTCGTGAGTAAAGCGGGCCCACATCGTCGGGTCGAGCAAGAGGTGACCATCCGTCAACCCGAGGTCGGCGGCCACATCCCGAATCTCGCTGGTGGGGTCGTCCTCGTCTCCGTAGGTTCTGACGTCCGTTATCCAGGTCTCTTCCGCGAGTTGGCCGCTGTAGATGGAGGGGGCCACCAGCACCGGATCGCCGGACTCCGCGACGAAACCGAGGAGGTGTCGTTCCATCTGCGTCTCCCAGAATCCGGTGCAATAGAAGAGGTTCGGGCTCGCCGTCAGAACGACTCCATCCGCGTCGTGCGACGCGAGACGGTCCTGGAGCCGTCTTGTCCTGTCGACGTAGGGCTGTGTCATGTGGTCGTGTTCCAGCCGCGAGACAATAGTACGTCCGTCTGGTGATAGCTCGACCAGTCGACCATCGTCCGTCCATGCGACCTTCCTGTCGAAATTGCCTCGATGCGGTCGACCGTTCTGCCGGAACCGCCCCGTTTTTCCGCGGGGCCCGCACTGAGTAGCGTATGAGCAGCCGCCAGTACGGATCGACCGAACGTGCCCACCGAGAACGCTCGGTGAGCTGACGTGTCGGTCGAACGGTCCTGGATGGGTGTCGGCGCCGTCGGCGGTTGGCAGGTCGTCGCCAGTGCAACCTATTATTCCGTGTTCGCCGCGACGGCGGCCGTCTCGGCGGAGTTCCAGGCCTCGCAGTACCAGATCGGCATCTTGCTGGCCGTGATGACGCTGGGCTATACGCTGATGTTGTTCCCTGCCGGCGCCATCGTCGACGGTTACGGTGATCGGATCACGATGGTTCTGGGCCTGGGATTGCTCTCGCTGGGTGCGCTGACCATCGCCTTGGCGCCCTCGTACGAGATCCTCCTCGTCGCGGTCTTCGTGCTCGGTGCCTCGTATGCAAGTGCGATGCCCGCAACCAATCAGGCCATCGCGGCCCGTGCACCGAAGGGCCGGTACAATCTGGCCATCGGCGTGAAACAGGTCGGTGTTACTGGCGGGAGTGCCATCGCGTCGATCTCCGTGACGAACGCCACCCGCGTCGGTGGAACCTGGCGAACGGCCTTTTTCACCGTCTCGCTGGTCGCGGGTATCGTCGCCGTCGGCTACCTGTTCCGGTACCGAGGCATCGGCGGGACCGGTTCGATGGATTTCCCGGATATCCGTGGCCTCCGGGCGAATAGAACGTTCGTCCTGTTGACCGCTGCCGGCTTCTTCGTCGGCGCCGGGGTGTTCACGACGACCGGATACATGGTCCCGTACCTGGAGGACGCCGGGTCGAGCGTCGAACTCGCGGGACTCGCGCTGGCGACCATGCAGATATCGGGGAGCGCCGGCCGCATCGGCGTTGGGGAACTCGCCGACCGACTGCCCGGATCGCCCGAGAAAGGAGCGTTTCGGATGATGCTCGCCCAGATGGGAACCGCGGGAGCGCTGTTCATCGCGCTTCCGATGGCAGGGGTGTCAACCCAGTTCCTGCTCGTCGCCATCCTCGGCGTTTCGATGCTCGGGGTTACCGGTCTGTATCACGGGACGCTGGTCCGACTGGTCCCCGACGACGAGACCGGTGCCGCGACGGCTGGGGGGCAGACGATGATCAACCTCGGTGGACTCGTCGCCCCGCCCGCGTTCGGTCTCGTTGTCGACTCGACCGGGTTTCAAATCGGATGGCGAGTGCTCGCCGCCGGGAGTTTTCTGGCAGTGCTGTTTCTGGCGCTCGCTATCCGGAGTGCCGACGACGTCTGAAACGCCGAACCGATAGAGCGATGTTCAGTAGGCCGACTCGATGCGTTCTGCCAGGTGGTCGCCGAACGGGAGCGACGCTGTTAGTCCGGGTGAGACCGCATTCAGGACGTGGATTGCGTCCGCTTCTTCGACGAACAGTGGGTCCTTGACGAGTTCGCCGTCGTTACTCACGATCTGGGCTCTGATACCGGCGAACGACTTGACGAGGTCGTCGGCCGTGACGGAGGGAACCAGTCGCTTCGCTGCTCTGGCGAACCGATCCTTCCGGTAGGACTTGTGGAGCTCCGATCCGGCGACCTGGAGCATCTTCGGGGACGCGAGAAGTTTCCAGACGCCTTCGTACTGCGCGGTATCGCCCAGATCACCGAGGTCGAAGTCGGTGTTGTCGTAGGCTTCGCGCCCGAAGGCCGGGACAGCGTTGGGGCCGATGATGACCTTGTCGTCGGTCCGGCGGGTGTAGTGGACACCCAGGAAGGGCAATTCGGGGTCCGGCGTCGGATAGATCATCGTGTTGACGAGCGACCGCTTGTCCGGCACCAGTTCGTAATACTCGCCGCGGAACGGAACGATTTGATAGTCCTCGCCGACGCCGACCTGCTGGGCCAGTCTGTCGGCGTACAGTCCTGCCGCATTGACGAGGAACCGGGTGTCGAGGGGGCCGTGGGTCGTTCCGAGCCGGTAGCCACTACCACGATCGGTGATCCGTTCTACCTCGGTACCGAGATAGAGCGCAACGCCTGCAGCCTGTGCGTCGCGTGCGAGCTGGTAGACGTACTGCTGGGAGTCGACGGAGGCGGCCTCCGGGGCATAGAGGGCGGAGCGGCCGCGAGCGTTCGGTTCGCGTTCGGTTAACTCTTTGCGGTCGATGATCCTCGCCTCCGCGCCGTTTTCGTCCGCCTGTTCTTTCAGTTCCTCGAGTCGCGTTTCCTCCCTGGTGTCGAGGGCACTGACGACCACCCCGAACTCCTCGATGGGAATGCCGTTCTCGTGGCAGTACTCTTTCATCCGACTGGTTCCCTCGGTCGCGAACTGCGCCTTCAGCGACCCAGGTTCGTAGTTGAATCCGGGGTGGAGCACCCCCGAGTTGCGCCCGCTCTGATGGCTCGCCAGGTGATGTTCCTTCTCGACGATGGCGACGTCGAGGTCGGTCCGACGAGCGACGTGGAGGCCAGTCGAGAGGCCAACCACCCCGCCGCCGACGATGAGTACGTCGTGGTCCATGGATTCTTTCAGAACCCGGGGGCCCTTAGCAGTGTCAGTCTTCGGCAAGCGTTTCGGCGAGGCGGACCAGATCGGCGAGCGTCCGATTGACCGGCGTTTCGATGCCCATTGCCTCGCCACGATCGACGATGGCCCCGTTCAGCGATTCTATCTCCGTCTGTGATCCTGCTTCGACGTCCTGTAGCATCGACGACCGGTTGGGTGCGGTCTCGCGGGCGACCGTCTTCGCGGTCTCGAGTACCTCGTCGCCGACCGACCGACCGTCGGCCCGGGCCACCGCGAGCGCCTCCTCGATGGCTCGCTCGACGAGACGTTCGCCTGCGGGATAGCCGACGAGATGACCGTTCGGGACACGGGCGAGAGCCGTCGCAGCGTTGATGGCCACGTTGACGAGGACCTTCTCCCAGAGGGCGTCCCGAGGGGTGTCTGTAACGACTGTCTCGATACCGGCCTCGGTAAGGGTCGATGCGATGTCGTCGACTTCCGGGCCGTTGTCGCCGTCGTAGCGACCGATCACCGTCTCACCGGCTCCGGCATGATGGACGTGGCCCGCCCTGAGGATGGACGCACCGTGGGCGGTGGTTCCGACGAGCACACGCTCTGGTGGAACGAATTCGGCGATGGTTTCGGCGTTGCCGAGGCCGTTCTGGACGGTGAGCACCGTGGTCCCGTCGAGATGGTCCGCGACGTCCGACATGGCTGACGCGGTGTCGTAACTCTTTACGGCGAGCAGCAGCCAGTCCGCGTCGACAACCGCGGTGTGGTCCGCGGTGACCTCGACTGCAACGGTCTCGACGGTTTCGTCGGTCTGGTGGATTCGTATCCCCTCGCGTTCAATGGCTTGGAGATGGCCACCCGGGCGTCCGATGAGAGTCACTGGGACGCCGGCAGCCCGGAGCTTGGCTGCGAAGAGCGTCCCGAGAGAACCCGCTCCGAGGACCGCGACGTGCATACGTCCATCTCAGTCGGGAGGGAAGATGAAGGGCGGGGACTCTGGACCGTTTCGGTAGACTCAGGAAGACCGAACTGAAATGTGGGGGTGATGTCACGACGAGGTGCGGTGTTGGCCCCCCTCGCTGCCGCGTCCCTGTGGGGTGGGATGTACGTGGTGAGCAAGTGGGGGTTCGCGTCGATACCCCCAGCGACCTTGGCCTTTCTCCGCGTGGCGCTCGGTGCAGCTACGCTCGTCCTCGTCGTCCGATTGCAGGGCCAGTCTCGGACCTTCTCATTCGCCGAACACCGACGATTCGCGCTCCTCGGGATCTGGGTCGCGATCACCCTCCTCACGCAGTTCGTGGGAACGGACCTCACGAATGCCAGCCAGGGGTCGCTGTTGACGGTGCTCACCCCGGTGTTCACGTTGCTTCTCGGTATCCTCGTCCTCGAGGAGGGAGTGACCGTCCGGAAGGTCGGCGGGATGGCCATCGCGACGGTGGGGACCGTCGTCGTCCTGGCTGGCCAGTACGACCTCACACGACTGGGGGAGGGGAGTGCAATCGGCATCTCGGCCCTCCTTCTGGCCAGTTTCGGGTGGGCCGCGTACACCGTCTGGGGGACGCCGCTGGTTCGTCGGTACTCGGCGCTCGAGACGGCCACGTACTCGACCGTCTGGGCGGTCCCGCTGTTGTTCGTCGTCGCGGTGGCCGAACTCTGGACACTCGGGCGCTCACCACTCACCTTGCCGACGACCGCCCCCGTCCTCGCCGCGGTCTTCTATCTCGGCGTGCTCAGCACCGCGGCGGCGTGGTATCTCTGGTATCGGGGCGTCGAGTCCCTCGAGGCCGGGGTCGTTGCGGTGTTCTTCTTCGCGCAACCTGTCGTCGGTGTCCTCCTGGGTACCGTCATCCTGGAAGAATCGCTCGGTCCGACCTTCATCGCCGGGGGCCTCGTTATGGCAGTGGGTATCTACGTGGTGAGTACCGCTGGACGGGCCACGTAGGGAACGTTTTTCCCCGGTGCCGACCAACCGAGAGTCGATGGCCCGATCACGGGGGCAGGTCATTCTCGTCGCTGCACTCGGCATCGCCGTTACCCTGGTCGCTCTGGCGTTGATCACGAACACGGCTATCTACACCGAGAACCTGGCGACGCGCTCGACCGTGAGCGGTCAGGACGCCATCGCATTCGAACAGTCGATGGAGGAGGGGGCGGGAGGGCTGCTCGCACTCGCCAATCGGTACAACGCGACGAACTACACCACTATCCAAACGCAGTTCGAGTCCGACGTCGGGAACCTGAGTACGGCGACCGAACTCGAATCGGTTCGTCACGGTGACCTGGCCACCGTATCGGTGAGTAACACGACCGAGGGAGCCCAGATTTCGCAGAACGAAAAGCGAAATTTCACGGATGCGAATACGAACACGGCGTGGACACTCGCGACTAACGTGTCGCAGACGAGACGGTTCGAGATGAACGTGACGAGAGCGGAACTCAACGCGTCCGATCCCTTCACCGTGAACGTCTCGAACGGATCGGCCCACTGGACGGCCGAAATCGGGACGGATGGGACGAACATTACCGTCGCGAACGATACGGAGACCGTGTGTTCCGTCGACGCCGCATCGGCTGTCATCGACCTTACCGAGGGGACCGTCGACGGCGAGCAATGTGACGGATTGGCCTTCGCTTCGACCGTCGATGGGCCTTACGACATCGCGTTCGAGAACGCCGACAATGGGTACGGCAGGTACGTGCTGTTCGTCGATAGGCCCGCAGACGAAATCGATCCTGGACACTATGGGAGTGTGCCGGCAATCGACGCCGCGATATTCGACGCGACGGTCCACGTCTCCGTCGACCAACCGGACCTGCTGTACGAGACGAACGTCACGGTTGCACCGGAAGCCTCGCCTGAGGGCGAGGTCTACGGCATCGTCCCCTGATCGCCTGGCACCTCGGCAACGAGACGGGCTTCGCCACCATCCAGTCGTTCTATTCGGACCGGAAAGCCGAACGCTCTGACGAGCGATAGATGGGTCTCGACGTGGTTCGTCACTCGGGGGATCCGAATGCGACCGCCCGCGAGCGCGAGGAGTGGGACGAGCTGGTCGGCGAGGTGCGCGTCGACCGCGGCATCTGTCGACAGGAACGTCTGGAAGCGGTTCGTTGCAGTTTTCGCGACCGCCTCGGATGGCTTTCCGGGCTCTCCGAGGGCGGTGAACCCGCCGATCGACGATTCGAAACGGGACGCGATCACGATGGCCGAACCCTTGTCTGCAGCCTCGACGTACGAGATATCGGTCGTAATCGGTACCGCTGTCAGTGCATCGAGCGATTCCACTGCGGCGTCGGCCTGTCGATCGGCGACCGAGGCTGATTCCAGTGTCGTCGAGGCGACCGAGTGGACGACGATGGATTCGAGGTCGCTCCGGTCGTCGAACTCGAGAGGCGTCATCGAAGCGGGTTCCACGGCAAGGGTGGCCTCGCCACCACCTGCTGGATAGAAGCCCCGGCGATGCAGAGTGACCGTCGCTCCGATCCCCAGCGAGTCTACGGTCGGCAATTTTACCGACCGGAAGTAGTCGAATGGGGGTGCCCACTTGACGTCGGTTCCCCCAGCCACCGTTACTGTCGCCGTTTCGTCGAGACGCGTCGCGAGTGGGAGCACGGCGTCGAAGACGAGCGTCACACTCCCTGCAGTTCCGATGGACTGCTCGACCTCTCCACCGGTGACGCCTCCAGGATCGAATCGGAACTCCTCGGAGCCAATCTCGACACCCGCTGTCGTCGCATCGGCGAGCGAAGCCACGGTTTCGACGGCGGCGACGTGCTGGGCCCGGAGCCCTGGCTGATCGCGTGCGCCACGGACGTTCTCCATCAGGATGGGGTCACCCGTCACCGCGCTCATGGCGACGGCCGTCCGGACCAGTTGCCCACCCCCCGTTCGACCGTCCACCGTTCGCATGGGTAGACGTGGGTCGGCCTGCCTGATAAACCCGGAGTCCACACTGGTCATCGGAACGGTTACCACGCCGTGTCCGATAGCCCCTGCCATGCCGGAGTCCGAACTCGACGAGGACGCGTGGCAAAACCGTCTCCAGGAGTATCGGTCACAGAAGGATGCCTATCTGTCGACCGATGAGGAATCGCCGATCCCGGCAGACGAGCGGGATTCGTTCGACGGTCTCTCGTATTTTTCGCTCGACCCCGCGGCCCGCGTCATCGCTCGACTCCAGTGGGTTCGCGATCCCGAGACCGTCGAACTACCCGCAAATCGGGGACCCGATATCGAGTACGAGCGGGTCGCGACGCTGGGATTCACGTACGAGGGCGATCACCACGTGCTCGCCGCGTTCAGGGCGCCTAACGTCGACGATCTGCTCGTCCCGTTTCACGACAGGACGAACGGCGAGGAAACCGCACGCCAGGGGCGGTACGTCACCCTATCCCTCGAAGACGTGGAGACGGGCGACGACGTCGTCCTGGACTTCAATCTCGCGTACCACCCCTTTTGTGTGTACGACGACGAGTACCTGGTGGCGCTACCGCCCGAAGAGAACGAACTGGATGTCGCCGTACGGGCCGGCGAACGGCTCTAGGCCGGAACTTCGGCGGCTTCGAGGAGTTCTTGGTACCGGTTCCGAATCGTCACTTCGCTCACATTCGTCACACCGGAGACCTGGCTCTGTGTCACCTTCTGGTTGGTGAGTAGCGATGCAGCGTAGATGGCGGCTGCCGCGAGGCCGACTGGACTCTTGCCGCTGGTGACGCCGTGGTCCTGGGCGGTCGTCAGGAGCTCGCGGGCCCGACGTTCGACCTCCTCGTTGAGGTCGAGTTCGGAGGCGAACCGCGGCACGTAGCTGGCCGGGTCGGCCGGCTGGACCTCGAGGCTCAGTTCGCGGACGATGTAGCGGTAGGTTCGTTTGAACTCCATCTCGCCGATCCGACTGACGGTGGCGACCTCGTCGAGGCTTCGGGGGGTCCCCATCTGGCGTGCGGACGCGTAGAGGGCCGCCGTGGCGACGCCTTCGATGGATCGGCCCGGAAGGAGGTCCTCTTCGAGGGCGCGTCGATAGATGACGGACGCCGTCTCGCGTACTTCCTTGGGGAGGCCGAGAGCGGAGGCCATCCGTTCGATCTCGCCGAGGGCCTGCTTGAGGTTCCGCTCCTTCGAGTTTCGGGTTCGGAAGCGCTCGTTCCAGGTTCGAAGTCGTTGCATCTTCTGGCGCTGCCGACTCGAGAGGGCACGACCGTAGGCGTCCTTGTTCTGCCACCCGATGTTCGTCGAGAGGCCCTTGTCGTGCATCATGTTGGTCGTCGGGGCACCGACCCGCGATTTCTTGTCCTTCTCCTTGGAGTCGAACGCTCGCCACTCGGGCCCATGGTCGATCTCGTCTTCCTCGACGACGAGTCCGCACTCACCACAGACGGTCTCGCCGCGCTCTTCGTCGAGGATGAGGTGGCCGCTGCACTCCGGGCAGGTGGATTCGTCTTCCCGTGCCGATTCTTCTTCCGCGCGTGTGTCCGTTCGTTGGCTTTCGCTGTTGAACGTCCTGATTTTGGTATCGCTCATGATGGGGCTGGGCGGAATCGGGGAGGAAACTATAAACGCCCTCCCGTTGGTTCCTTAGCAACAGTAATACCGTAAACCACATAAGGCTTTCGGTAATATCCAACCCGAACGTTCACTAGAGACACCACTATTGGGACGTGAAAGCGGCGATTAGCGCCACTTTTGGGTGTCCTAAGATTATGCGTACCTTTACCATGGCACAACGATATCCATAAAAACGTACCGGTGGTCTTCGGTGAGCTACCGACCGCCGCTCCCGGCAGCTCGGTGATCCGGGATACTCCCTCCATATAATTGGTAGTATCAGCCCCGGTCAGTGGGTCCTCGGTGTGCTGGAAAAAATCACGAGTCCCCGGGCCGGTACTGGTCCAGGTGTGCTATCTCGAAAGCTGGCACTGTCGTATCGTTGCAGCTCTGTTCAGTCTTCTTCGAGATCTTTTGCGATGGCTGCGAGACTGTCCTTCGGCGGTTCAACGACGGTGTACGTGGCGGATTCGCCAGGGGCCCGGAGACCCACTTTGTGACCCGCGTCCACGACATCGACGTGGACGGTCCGTCCGAACGCCAGATCACGGTCCTCGACCCAGGGGTCGAGATGGTCGGTCGCGGCGCCGGGATTGCGAGCCTGTCGCGGCGTCTCGTACGCACCCCGGATCACTGGGTCGCCGTTCGACCGGGCCGCGATCTCGGCGCGATATTCGACACCGTCGAGCACGACTCTGAGGACCTCATCGACCGGGATGGCGTCGTTCGAGGGAAGACGTATCTCAGAGCGGTGGGTCGCGCCATACCGTGCCAGCGTCCCGTCGAGAGTCTCGACGGTCGGGTGATCGTGGGCCACTCGGTCGGGCATGGCCCAGTGTTCGTCCTGGGTCGGTCTACACCTTGCGATGTCGGATCAGGTGACGACGCTCGCAACCATGGGGTCTGCTGTTCGGCAGCGGTGTCCGTCGCACGCAGTGGCTCCATCGTTCGGTCGTCCAGCTCGACCGATCCCGACCGACCTCGAGTGTAATGAATAGTGACACGAACAGGTGCGGGCCCGATTCGGTGTGCCGTCGCTGTTCCAACACAACGCTCAAATCGAAGCGGCCCCCAGTCACGGTCGATGGACGAGGACCTATCGACGTTTCTTCGCACGTCGTGGGTGAACGTCGTCGGGAACCTCGCGAAGATCGTCGTCGAAGGGTCCATCGGTCTCGCGTTCGGAAGTCTCGCCCTTATCGCCGACGCGGCGCATTCGGTCGCCGATCTCCTGGCCAGTCTCATCGTCCTCGTCTGGGGTCGACTCGCGTTCGAGGGCCCCGACCCCGGCCATCCGCACGGGCACGAACGGGTCGAACCGTTGACTGCGCTGTTCGTCGGCGCGACGCTCGTCCTCCTCGCCCTTAAACTGTTATGGGACTCCACGACGGGAATCCTCGAGGGGCCCTCGGTCGTGTACAGTCCGTTTCTCGTGTTCGGACTGACCTTCGCCATCGTCGACATGGTCCTCGTGTACTGGTACACCCAGCGGTCGAATCGGACTCTCGGGTCGCCCGCACTCGACGCCCTCAGCAAGGATGCGCTTAACGACGTCTACACCTCGCTCGCGGCAGTCGTCGGGGTCTTCGGTGCCGCAGTCGGCTACCCCATCCTGGACCCCATCGCGGGTGGCCTCGTCAGCACCCTCGTTCTCCGCGAGGGGATCTCCATCTCCCGACAAAACGTGGACTACCTGGTCGGTAGTGCCCCACCGGCAGACGAACTCGAACGCATCCGGTCGGAGATCTACGCCCATCCGGCCGTGGAGGGCGTCCACGACCTCCGATGTCACTACGTCGGGCCGACGATCGAAGTGGAGTTCCACGCCGAGATAGACGGCGAATTCTCACTCTACGACGCCCATGCGGTCGAAACGGAGATTCGCAACCGGGTGATGGAGCTCCCGGCCGTCGGCGACGTGCACGTCCATCTAGACCCGTCCGGAATCGGCGAGTGGAAGGACGCCCCGGAGAGCCCACCGGAGTGAGCGCCCACCCGGAGGCTCCGTCGTTTCGTCGTCGAATGTGCGGGAAGTTCCCGCTTCAGAAGTCATTTCCCGGTCGCTATCGTGAGCGACCACGATGGACGAACAGCACACATTCGACGCCGATGCTGCCGAATCCCTGGAAGAGGTCGTTCGCTATCGATATCTCTCGCGGGACGAACTCGTCGGCGCGCTCAACCCAACTGGTGACGAGGACGTGGTGGACCTCGGGAGCGGGACCGGGTTCTACACGCGAGACGTGGCTCCCTACGTCGGGACCGTTCGCGCCGTCGACCTGCAACCGGAGATGCACGAGCACTTCCGCGCCGAAGGGGTCCCAGACAACGTCGAGGTGGTCTCGGCCGGCATCGCGGAGATGCCCTTCGGGGACTCGACGTTCGACGCTGCCTACTCCACGATGACGTTTCACGAGATCGTCAGTGAGGCGTCACTGGCGGCGGTCAGACGGGTCCTTCGACCGGGGGCACGATTCGTCGTCGTGGACTGGTCGGCCGAGGGGGAGGGCGAACGCGGCCCACCACTGACTGCCCGGTACGGTCCCGAGCAGGCCGCCCAGCGCATCGAAGATGCGGGATTCGAGGTGAAAAACTGGAGTGGCCGACCGGAAACCTTCCTCGTCGTCGCGGCCGTTCCGACCTGATCACTCCTCTTCGAAGCGGACCGAATCGGGCTCCTGACCGGCAGCGTCGACGACCTCGTCGGAGACGAAGATGGGAGCGTCGACCCGCACCGCGATAGCGATCGCGTCGCTCGGTCTGACGTCGAAGGTCATCTCCGTTCGATTGCCGTCGTCGTACTGTTCGACGTCGAGTTTCCCGTAGAACGTACCCTCCCGCAACTCGTCGATGCGGACGCGGTCGATGGCCGCACCGAACTCGGTGAGCATCTCGACGAACAGGTCGTGGGTGAGTGGCCGCTCGAAGGTCTCCGGAGAGAGTGCGATCTGGATCGATTGTGCCTGGTCCCCCGTCACGAACACCGGTAGTATCTCGTCACGGACGTCGAGGAGCACGGCCGGCACTCGCTCGTCCTCGTCCGTCACGGCGACCCCCCGCACCGTGGCTTCGTGGTCCATACCTAGATTCCGGCGAGTACGACCAAAAAGGCTTGCTAGATGTCGGCTCGTCGATATAGTGGGACGGTCACTGATTTCGGTCCCGTTCAGCACGGAGTTCAGCTACCAACTGTTCCGTGGCTCGTCTCACGGCGTCGTCGCTCGTTTCGGTCGGCTCCCAGCCCAGGTTGGAGAGTTTCTCGGTCGCGAGTCGCATCTTCGGGACGTCGCCGGTCCACCCGCGGTCACCGCCGGTGAACTCGTACTCCGGGTCCACGCCGAGTTCGTCTGCGACGATGTCGGCGATGTCGGTGACCGACGTGGTCGTCTTCGTTCCGAGATTGACGATGGTGCAATCGTCGGTCGCGTGTTCGACGACGTGTCGCATGGCGTCGACACACTGTTCTACGTGCATGTACGATTTCTCCTGGCGGCCGTTCCCGAGGATTTCGAGTCTCGCTGGGTCGTCGAGGAGTTTCTCGATGAAATCGGGGATGACGTTGCCGCGCTGGTGGGGACCGACGATGTTGGCGAATCTGAAGATCCAGGCGTCGATGTCGTAGGAATGTGCGTACGTCGAGACGAGTCCCTCGTCGGCCAGTTTGGCCGCACCGTAGATGCTGATCGGTTCGAGCGGACCGAAATCCTCCGGGGTGGGCATCGGTGCCTCGCCGTAGACGGTCGACGACGACGTGAACACGACGTTCGAGACGCCGACCTCGTCCATCCGTTCGAGGACGGTGTAGGTCATCTCGGTGTTCTCTTCGAACAGGGTGCGCGGGTCGTCGAAGTTGGTGTCCGTATATGCGGCGAAGTGGAAGACGATGTCCACGTCCTCGGTGATGACGTCGGCGACGTCGGCCGAGACGCTAACGTCGCGTTTCGCGAACTCGACGGTGTCTGGGACCTGCTCGCGTGACCCCTTCGAGAGGTCGTCGACCGCCAGCACGTCGTTCTCGTCGGCGAGCGCCGCAGCGAGATGCGAGCCGACGAGACCTGCCCCACCGGTCACGACGATTCGCTTGCCGGAGAGTTCCATGGGAGAGCATACGGTGGGCCGAGCAAGTGCATTCCGATATCAGACATCGGCGACGACCGATTCACTCCACTCCCATAACCGCTGTTGGAGGGCTTCGTCGTACGTTTTTGGTGCCGACTCCGCTGACTCGGTCCCATCGAAGTACTGCCCCGTGACGTCGGCGACCTCCCCAGAAGTCGCGAGGTACACTGCGGTCTCGGCGCCCGCTTCGGCCGAAGCCGTGAACCGATCGGTGAGTACACTGGGAAGTGCGGACAGCACGGCCATGAACAGCCGAACCGGGAGCGAGGCGTTCCGATACAGGCCGCTCGACGGGATGAATCCCGGGTGAAAGCAGTTCGCCGTCGCCCGGTCGAGCCGTTCGGCGAGTTGGTAGGTAAAGAGGACGTTCGCGAACTTCGACCTGGCATAGGCGTCCATCCCGTCGTAATCGGTCGTCGTTTCGAGGTCCGCGATGGCGAACTCGGCGCGGTGGTGGATGGCCGAGGCGGTCGTGACGACGCGTCCGTTAGCGGCCTCGATACGGTCTCGCAAGCGATCGGTCAGGACGAACGGAGCGAGATGGTTGACGGCGATGGTTCGCTCGACGCCCTCGGCCGTGAGTTCGCCACTCTCGAAGAACGCGCCGGCGTTGTTGACGAGGGCATCAAGCCGATCGTACCGGAACGCGACGTGGTCGGCGAGTTCCCGGACATCGTCCAGCTCCGTGAAATCCGCGATGACGGTCTCGTAATCGGCCGTCCCGGTGGCTGCAAGCGCTGATTCGAGCGATTGAGCTTTTGCATCGGATCGCCCGTGGGCGATCACGGTTGCGCCGCGTCGTGCCAGTTCCAGAGCGGTCGCTCGTCCGACGCCATCGGTCGCTCCAGTAACGAGGACGGTCGACGCCGAGCGGTTTTCGTCTGGGGAGTTCGACTGTTCTCTTGGAGGGCGACTGCTCATATCTCGTCATCTGCATGGACGGTCATAGTGTTGGCTCGGGCCGTCCGTCGGCGGAACGAAACCCCTAACGGGGTCTCCCCGTAGTGTCCGGTATGCAGGGAGAATCCGACGTCGTGGTCCTGCGCCTGGGGCACCGTCCGGGTCGCGACGACAGGATGACGACACACGTGGGGCTGACTGCACGCGCGCTGGGGGCGAACCGCGTCATCTATCCCGAGAACGCCACTGACGCCGTCGAGACGGTGACCGACATCACCGACCGATTCGGCGGGCCGTTCGCGGTCGAGACGACCGAGGAACCACACGCGACCATCCGAAACTGGCCGGGAAGCGTCGTCCACCTCACGATGTACGGAGAGCAGGTTCAGGACGTCGAGGCGGACATCCGGGAGGCGCACGCCGAAACGGCGCTCCTCGTCGTGGTCGGTTCGGAGAAGGTCCCCTTCTCGGTCTACGAGGCCGCCGACTGGAACGTCGGCGTGACTAATCAGCCCCACTCGGAGGTCGCGGGGCTCGCCGTCTTCCTGGACCACCTCTTCGAAGGGCGGGAACTCGACCGGGAGTGGGAGGGGGCTGAGAGCCGTGTCGTGCCGAAGGCGACGGGAAAGAAGGTCGTCGACGCCGAGTAACCGTCTCACAAGGTTAATGTTCGTCCGACTGGGAGTTACTCGTAATGGCTTTTGAGGACTTGCTGGAGGACCCCGTGGTCCAAAAATATCTCAACGAACTGGTGGGGCCGAAGGGCATGCCCGTAGCGGCGGCCCCCCCGGACGGTGAGGTGACCGACGAGGAACTGGCCGAGAGGCTGGGTCTGGAGCTGAACGACGTACGACGGGCGTTGTTCATCCTCTACGAGAACGACCTGGCGACATACCGGCGCGTCCGGGACGAGGACTCCGGGTGGCTCACGTATCTCTGGACGTTCGAATACGACAACATCCCCGGCAATCTCCACGACGAGATGGTGCGGTTGCTGGAGGCACTGGAGGAGCGCCGCGAGTACGAGGCGATGAACGAGTTCTACCTCTGTGACGTCTGTTCGATCCGCTTCGAGTTCGGCGAGGCGATGGACCTCGGGTTCGAGTGCCCGGAGTGTGGCTCACAGGTCGAAGCGATGGAGAACGAAGCGATCATCCACTCCATCGACGAACGCATCGAAGCACTCCGTTCGGACCTGGGGATCACCGCATAGATGGTCGTCCTCGCCACCAAGGTCTACGTCTCCGGTGATGCTCGCGACCGGACCCTCGATTCGCTCGATTCGCTGGTGCGAAACGACATCGGGGATCTCGACGTCGAGTGGTCCGTCGGTCTTCGACACGACGGGTTTCCTTCGGTGACCGTCCAGGGAGCGGACGCGACCGTTGCCCGAAACGTCCTCCGCGAGACGTGGGGCGAGATAACCGAATCATTCGAGGCGGGTGAGACGTACGTCGGCACACTGGAACAGTGGGACGACGACGGCTTCGTCCTGGACGCTGGCACCGAGATTCGGATTCCGTCGAGCGAACTCGGCCTGGGAGCGGGGACACCGGGGCAGATCCGAACTCGATTCGGCCTCGTCCAGCACATGCCGTTGCGATTCACCTACGGAGAAACCCCGCGACTCGCCGACGAGGAGCGGGACCGCCTGTACGACTGGACACGGGAGGATGTCGGCCGGGTGAACGTGAACAGTGCGACCCGCGCTGAGGTCAGGTCGACGGTGAACCGTGCCGGTCACGCACAGGACATCGTCACCGTCGAACGCCTGGGGCTGCTCGAACAGAGTATCATCTGTGGAGAAGGAACAGACCCGCCCGGGTTGCTCTCGAGTATCGGCTCACATCTGCAAGCAGAACTGCTCGCCGTCGTTCCATGAGACGACTCCTCGCCATCCTCGCGCTCGGGTTCCTCGTCCTGCTGGCCGGGTGTGGCGGGACGGCTGTCGACGACGCCGCCCTGAACGAATCCGCCGAGTACGACTGGAACACGACCGCAGCGGTCACGGTAACGGCCGAAGGATCGGAGTACAGGACGGTGTACACGCTCGACGAGGAGAGCGAGGTGCAACTGTCGATCCGCGACGAGCTGTTGGGACGGCAGCCCGTGCCGATTTCGGCCGTCCAATTCCGGTACGAGAACGGAACCGTGGCGAACGCCAGCGCGCTCACCGTCGAGGAGCGAAACAAGCGCACCGTGGTCGAGTTCCCGGTCGAGGCGGGCCAGTTCGCGTACACGGCCCGGAGCAGTTCTCGGTCGTTGATGATACCCGTGATGACGAACCGGACGCACGAGGTGATCCTCCCGGAAGGCATGCGGATATCCGTGCCGGTGTTCGGTGGGGCCGACCCGGGCGACTACGAGACGGAGATCCGAGACGACCGTGTCCACCTGACCTGGTCGTCGGTGGAGGCCGAGCGCATCTCCATCGATTACTACCAGGAACGCGACCTCCTGCTCTTCGCGGGATTGCTCGGGCTCCTGGTCCTGGTCTCCGGTGGGGGAATCGCGTACTATCGGTCCCAGATCCAGCGCCTGGAGGAAGAGCGAACCGCGGCGGGACTCGACTTCGACGAAGAGTAACCGGCGGGAATTAAGCGGCCCGGGTACCACGTTCGACCATGGACGTAGCCGTGGTCACCGTCGGCGACGAGTTACTCGCCGGCGAGACGGAGAACACGAACGCCTCGTGGTTGGGACGTCGATTGACTGCACGTGGCGCCACGGTCCGGCGCATGCTGGTCCTCCCAGACGACACTCAGGCCATCGCCGAGGCCGTTTCGGCATATGCGAACGACTTCGATGCAGTCGTCGTCACGGGTGGCGTCGGGCCGACCCACGATGACGTGACCCTCGACGGCGTCGCCGCCGCGTTCGACCTCGCGATGGTCGAACACCAGGACGTCGTGGTCTGGTTCGACGAACACGCCGAGTACTCCCGGCAGGACCTGGTCTCCGGCACGATGGACCTCCCCGAGGGAGCACGGATGATACCGAACGACGAGGGCGTTGCCCCCGGTGCGATCGTCGAGAACGTCTACGTGCTTCCGGGCGTCCCTGACGAGATGCGTGCGATGTTCGACCGAGTCGCCGACGATTTCGAAGGAACCCGCTTGACGACCGAGGTGGTCCACTCCGACGCACCGGAGAGTTCGCTCATCGAGATCATCGCGGAGGTGAACGACCGATTCGACGTTCGGGTGGGAAGTTACCCGAACGACGGGGTCCGGCTCAAACTGACGGCCGCAGATCCGGAGGAAGTCAATGCCGCAGCAGACTGGCTCCGCCAGCGCGTCTAGCGGTACAGGTACCGGACCCAGATGGCAGTGACCAGGATACTGAGCAACAGGACGGTCCACCCGACGGCGTCGACGGGAAGGTCAGATGCGGCACTGAGTATTTCGAACATACCTGCGAATTCCCGGTCAGTTCCCTTAACTCTTGACGAACGTCGAGCGGTCGCTTTTTTCGTGCCCGCCGCGAACCCGACGGTATGCGACGCATCGGGCTGGTGGTGAATCCGATCGCCGGCATGGGCGGACGAGTGGGGCTCAAAGGCACCGATGGCATGGTGGAACGGGCCCGGGAACTGGGCGCCGAACCCCGGGCTCCGGACCGTGCGGTTCGGGCCCTCGAATCGCTCCGGAACCGTGCATCCGAGATCACCGTGGTTACCTGGGGGTCCCCGATGGGGGAGGACGAAGCCACCGCTGCGGGGTTCGAACCCACGATCCTGGGTCGGCCCGATGGCGACCGAACGACTGCCGCCGACACTCACCGGGCGGTCGAAGCGTTCGTCGCCGAGGACGTCGATCTCATCCTCTTCGTGGGTGGCGATGGCACCGCGGTCGACGTCGCGACCACGCTCGACGACGGTGGCGGCACGATCCCGATCCTCGGCGTACCGGCTGGTGTGAAGGTCTTCTCGTCGGTCTTTGCCGTCAGCCCCGAGGCCGCGGGGCGACTCGCCGCGACCTTCGAAGACTGGGAGCGACGCGAGGTCAACGATATCGACGAGGAAGCCTACCGGGCTGGGACGGTTCGTGCCGCTCCGAAGGGTGTTGCGAGAGTACCCGTCGATGGCGAGCTCCAGTCATCGAAGCAGGTCATGGGGGGTGACGTCGAATCCCTCGCGCGCGGCGTGGCGGACGCCGTCGAACCCGGCGTCACGTACGTCCTCGGCCCCGGTGGGACGTTGCAGACGGTAAAAGACGCACTTGGATTCGAGGGCAGCCCCCTCGGTGTGGACGTCTACCGTAATGGAGCGGTCGTCGTCCGCGATGCGAACGAAGCGGAGATACTCGACGAACTTGGGCCCGAGAACGTGATCGTCGTCTCACCGATCGGCGGGCAGGGGTTCGTCTTCGGGCGGGGGAACGATCAACTATCGCCGGCGGTGATACGGGACTGCGATCTCGAGATCGTGGCCTCGCGTGAGAAACTGGAATCCACCGGTGTCCTCCGTGTCGATACGGGTGACGAATCGCTCGACGATGCTCTCAGGGGATGGGTCAGGGTCCGAACCGGTCGATTCGAACAACGGATGATCAAGATCGTCTGAGTACGTCTCGTCGACAGGATGTGGTGTGTGGCTACCAGCCACTAGTGGCCAATGTTTGACGTAGAGATAAGATTAAGGCCCCTAATGTATTAAAGAGCCTATATGGATACGAGGAAGGTACAGCGGTTGGGTCCATCGACCCTGGCGATGACGCTGCCCGCCGAGTGGGCCCGGCAACAGGACGTCGAGAAGGGCGATTCGGTCACCGTTCGTGAGAGTAGCAAGGGGACGCTCACGATTACCCCGGAATCGGCACACGGCGAGGAGAGCGAGGCGACCATCCACGTCGAGAAGTTCGACGTCGACGCCGTCGAACGCGCGATCATCGGACAGTACGTGCTCGGGCGACGCATCATCCACGTCACCGCCGACGGGACGCTGGGGAGCGATCACATCAACGCGGTGTACAACGCAGAGACCCAACTGATGGGACTGGGTGTCATCGAGGAGACGCCGGACCGAATCACGATTCGTTGTTCGGTCGACCCCGAGGACTTCACGCTCGACAATCTATTGAAACGGCTCGAAAGCACCGGGCGGACGATGCGCGGTGAGGCGATCAAGGCCCTCGCCCACGGCAACCGGGACCTGGCCCAGCGCGCCAAGAACCGCGAGCGGCAGGCCAACAAAATCTTCGTGTTGCTGTTGCGATTGATCTTCACCGCCTATCAGAATCCGAGCCTGGCGCGCGCGGTCGGGCTCTCCGACGGCTTTCCCCTTATTGCCTACCGTTCGGTCGCGAAGAGCCTCGAGTTGACGGCGGACAACGCCGAGGACATCGCGGACATCGTCACGGAGAGCGAGGAGGGGACACTCGCCGTGGATTCGGCCACGTTACGCCGCATCCGTGAATTCAACGACCAGGTCGACGAGATCTCACAGCTCGCCGTGGAGGCGGTGGTCGAGCGCGATTACGACAAGACGATCGAGGCCCGGTCGCTGTTCCGGGAGATCGGCGATCGCGAGGTAGACATTCTGGAGGACCTCCCCGAGATGGAAAATTGCGAATTACTCATGGTCAGAGACGTCCTCGTCGCCCTCCAGCAGACCGCCGAATACGCCATGCGGAACGTCGAGATCGCGTCGAACCTGGCCCTGAACGAGCAATCCGATTACACGACCATCTCGTAAGCGGCTCCGCTTCCCGTCCGAAAGACCGTCGAGCATCGAAGCAGTCGTTCGTGTACATTTATAGGGATACGCTGGAAAGAATCGATCATGGCGACTACGACGAGTGATACGGAAACTGATATCGATACCGGGTTCGGGATACTGTTCGGGCTCCTCGCCGCTGCATCGGCGGGCGTCGCCCTGTTCGTCGAGGGACTCCCCAGGAGTCTCGGCTTCGGGGCGGCCGTCGTCTTCGGCATCCTCCTCGTCGTCTCCCTACACGTATACCGCTGAACTGTGTCGATGGTACGGTATTCGAACCAGCTGAAACAGTTAACCGTGTCCAGAGCTAATGATGAGTGATGCCCGAATACACCGAAGAGGAACGCCAGATCCTCGCATACCTTCGGGACAGCGTGTCCGGTGGCGAGCGCTATTTCCGTGCGAAGAACATCGCCGAAGCCCTGGGCCTCTCCGCGAAACAGGTCGGCGTCAGACTCGCTGGCCTGTCGGAGAAATCCGACGACGTCGACATCCAGAAGTGGGGCCGGTCGCGCTCTACGACCTGGCGCGTCGAACCGGCGTGACCGGCGACTTTTTGACGGGCCCGGGGGAAGGTCTTCCATGAGCGTTCGGGTCGAACGGAGCTTCGATGTCGACGCTACGCCCGAGGATATCTGGGAGTTCATCGCCGATCCCGCCCACCGAGCCAGGGCCATCAGCGTCGTGGATCGTTTCGACCAGCACGGCGAGACGACGGTCTGGCATATCGCCCTTCCAATCCCGTTCGTCCGCACCACTATCCGCGTCAGGACCAGAGACGTCGTGCGAGAACCGCCGGAATACGTCAAGTTCGAGGGTCGTTCGACGGCTTTCGACGTTACCGGAGAACACACGATCTCCGTGGAGGGACAGGCCTCGCGAGTCAGGAACGTATTCGTCGTCGATGGCAGGGCTCCAGGTGTCGAGCGATTCTTCGAGCGAAACTTCGAATCGGAGATTCGCAATCTCGAGCGAGCTCTTCGACGCTACTTGGCAGAGCAATGAAACTCGCACTCGCACAGCTGGACGTCGCGGAAGCCGCCCCCGAGACCAACCGCACTCTCGCGGTCCAGGCCATCGAATCGGCTGCGGCCAGTGGTGCAGACCTGGTGGCCCTCCCCGAGCTGTGGAACGTCGGGTTCTTCGCGTTCGACAGCTACGAGACCCTCGCAGAACCACTCGATGGGCCGTCGCTCTCGCTCGTCCGCGAGACCGCGGCAGCGAACGACGTCGGTCTCCTCGCGGGGAGCATCGTCGAGAACCTGGCCGAGAGTGACGCCGATGGCCCCGCAGAGACGGGCCTGTCGAACACGACCGTCCTCTACGACCGGGACGGGAGCCGACTCGCCACGTACCGTAAACAGCACCTCTTCGGCTACGAATCGGCGGAGAACCAGCTCCTCGTCCCCGGCGACTCGCTGGGCGTCGCGTCCTTCGAGGGATTCACCGTCGGAATGACGACGTGCTACGATCTTCGCTTTCCCGAACTGTATCGTGCACTCCTCGAGCAAGGCGTCACGCTGGTACTCGTCCCGAGCGCCTGGCCGTACCCGCGGGTCGAACACTGGAAGACCCTTCCCCGGGCACGAGCCGTCGAGAATCTCTTCTACGTGGCGACGGTCAACGGTGCAGCGACGTTCGACGCAGCGACGCTCCTCGGCCGGTCGACCATCTACGACCCCTGGGGAACCGAACTCGCGAGTTCCGGGGACGAACCGACGCTCGTCTTCGCGGACATCGACCCGGAACGCGTGACGGCGGTCCGAGAGGAGTTCCCCGCTATCGACGACCGGCGGGAATGAATGCGGACAGGTTTATACGTGAGAAGGAACAACCGGTAAGTGCCGGCAACTGACGCTTTTCTCGTCATACGCTGGCAACAAAACCTACACGCGGCGCCCGACGGCCCGACTCCGGGTGTCCAAGCGACACGGGGCACCGCCTGGACACTCCGCCCGGTCCGCTCCTCGTTCACAACTCGTGCAGTGAATCGGCTATTCCTGATCCTCGCCCGTTTCGACCCTCGTCAGCGTTGCGACCGCGTTTTCCACGGCCTCGGCGTCGAAATCGTGGTCGGGACGAAGATTGACGAATGCCAGAAAACTCGTCGCCTCCTCGAGTGCCGATGGCGAATAGTACGTGTCCGCAGCGGTGACTGCGGCTTCGGCGCCGATATGCGGTTCCAGTGCGGCCAGTGCACACGCCAGATCGTAGGCCCTCGCGTCGTCGATCCCGTCCTCGTCGACGTTCGTCGCATCGATGAAAAACAGGTCTCCGTCGTGGACGAGGACGTTCTCCTCTCGGAGGTCTCCATGTGCCAGGTCGTTCGCGTGCATCGTCGAGAGCGCCTGAAAGACGTCGCTGGCGTATTCCTCGACGTCTTCGGCGGGGAGTTGATCCAGCGTCACGAAGTCATCCAGGTACTCCATCACCACGACCCCTAGACCGCCGACTGCGAACGCCTCGACGGGATCGGGCGCGTTCACTCCGATATCCGCCATTCGACGGGTCGCCTCGAGTTCGTGGCGAGCCATCTCGACCGGCCCATCGGAGCGTTCGAAGAAACCCTCACCACCCGCCGTGAACGCGCCGAGGTTCCGTGCACCAGTGAACAGCGCGTGGACGAAGGCGTTCTGTGGGGTGATGACTTTGACGAACCACGTCTCGTCGACGACCAGTGGTGTCGAGAGCCAGTTGTCCGCCTCCAGGAACGTGACGCGAACGACCGGCCGATCGTACCTGTCGGCGATATCGTGGGCGACCTCCTCGATCTGCTCCCAGGAGAGTGTTCCACGAATCAACTGACGAAGGTCCATCGATTGACGGGAGGGCGCGAACCCCGAAAGACCCTTCGCAGAATTAGTCGACAAATTTATGATAGTTAGACGCTACCACATACCATGGATTTCAGCCTGCCGGACGACCATCGCATGACTCGCGACGCCGTCCGAGCGTTCGCGGAGGCGGAAATCGAACCGATCGCCCAGGAGATAGAAGACGAGAAGCGGTTTCCAGCGGAGATCTTCGATCAGTTGGCCGATATCGACGTGATGGGTGTCCCGATCGACGAGGACTTCGGTGGTCTCGGTGGCGGTCAGTTACTGTACGCACTCGTCGTGGAGGAACTGGGTCGTGTGTCGGGATCGGTCGGCCTTTCGTATGCGGCCCACGTCTCACTGGGGTCGAAACCACTCGATATGTTCGGGACCGCCGAGCAGAAGCGACGGTGGCTTCGCCCACTCGCGACGGGCGAACACATGGGTGCGTGGGCCCTGACCGAACCGGAGAGCGGCAGTGACGCGAGTGATATGGACACGACGGCCGAACGGGACGGCGACGAGTGGGTGCTCGACGGGACGAAGCAGTTCATCACCAACGCCAACGTCGCCGGCTCGGTCCTCGTCAAGGCGGTAACTGACCCGACGGCCGGGTACGGCGGTATCACGACGTTCATCGTCGACCCTGCGGAGGACGACGGGTTCGAGATAGCGAACGTCTGGGACAAGATGGGACTGAACGCCTCGCCGACATGTGAGATCCACCTGGACGACGTACGGCTCGCCGACGACCGAGTTCTCGGCGAACCAGGTGATGGCTGGAAGCAGACGATGAAAACACTGACTGGCGGTCGCATCTCCATCGCCGCCCTCTCGGTCGGCATCGCCCAGGGGTCGTTCGACGTCGCGACGGAGTACGCCCAGGAACGCGAGCAGTTCGGGCAACCGATATCGGAGTTCGACGCCATCCGCGACAAACTCGTCGGAATGGACCGGAAAATAGAGCGCGCCCGCCTGCTCACCCACAAGGCGGCGTCGACCTACGATAACGGCGAGGAGGCGGTCCGAATAAGCTCGATGGCGAAGTGGGACGCCAGCGAGGCCGCCCGCGAGGTGTCGAACGAAGCGGTCCAGACGCTCGGCGGCTACGGCTACACGACGGAGTTCGCCCCCCAACGCCACCTCGCGGACGCGAAGTTGATGGAGATCGGCGAGGGGACCAGCGAGATCCAGCAACTCGTCATCGGGCGCCAACTGGGCCTATAAAGCGCCCGGTAGACCGCCGCTCAGGACCGGTCGTCGAGGATGCGGCCGATTATCTTCCGTGTGGAGAGGAGTTCTCCATCGTAGCGCGGGTCTCGACCGGAGGCACGGCGGACCATACAGTCGAGACCACGGGAGGCGAGTTCGGATTCGATCGCGTCGACGTCGTGGTGCTGGTCGTAACCGAGGGCGATCACGTCCGGGTCGATATCCTCGATCGGGACGAAAATGTCGTCCTCGTCTCCGATGTGGGCCTCGTCGACGACCTCCAGGGCTGCGACGACGTCTCTTCGTTGTCGATTCGGCAGTATCGGTGGTTCCTTGTGCGTCACGTTCTCTCGTCTGGCGACGATGACGTGGAGTTCGTCTCCCATCTCGGCGGCGTCACTGAGATAGTGGACGTGACCGGGATGGATGATGTCAAAGGTACCCTGGGCTACGACGCGTGTCATTCACAACTCTCTGTCTATGTCTTCCTGGGTGAAGTCGAAAAACGATTCTGGGTCGGGGAGATCGACGTCCAACACGGACAGCGACCGCCGTTCTCCCTCGCTGTCGAAGGAACGCCAGTCGTCGGGGCCGTACGGTGCTCCGAGGATAACGTGGACGACGCCGGCACCGAAGGTGCTCCTGTCCTCGTCGCTCGGCCGCAGGACGCCGTTCGGATGGGAGTGAACCGACCCCACCGTTCGGTTGTCGTTCGGGACGAGGTGTCGTTTCATCGTCGCGCTGGTCGGCCCGGATTTCGTCCCGGGGATAACCAGGATATCGGTGATGACGACTCCCTCCCGTCCCGAGAATCCATCGAGATCCCCGGCCGGCGTCGCCTGGAGGATCCCGAGGTACTCGTTTGGATGTGCATCTCTCGCGGCCTCACGGGCGAAATCCAGCGTCTCGGCGGCGATACCGAGGACGGGCGGTCGCGAGCCGATACGCATACTCCTTGTTGACCGCTGGGCCGTTCTAAGGGTTCCGGAACGACGGTCCGTTGGACCGAACCCGTAAAGAGTTAACCGGACCGACGGATACCATCCACCAGCAATGAATAACGTCTCTTCGGTCGACGACACCGGTGATGGGCCGGCCGTCGTTCGCCTCGATCCTGGGTGTACCCGGGACGACGTCGCGGAGGGGGAACGATACGTCGCCCGGGTCAACGGCGTCGTCGACTACGGCATCTTCGTCGATCTATCGAAGCACGTCTCGGGTCTCGTTCACGAATCCACGCTCTCTGGGCAGTACGATGTGGGCGACGAACTCGTCGTCGAACTCGTGGAGATCAGGGAGAACGGCGACCTGAGCTTCGAACCGGTCGCCGTCGAGCCTACCGATCCAGTCGAACGACACCCGAGCTACGACCGGACCGCTGCCGGTGTTCTCTCCCAGAAGGTCGGCGAGACGGTTCATCTCGAGGGCGAAGTCGTCCAGGCCAAGCAGACCGGCGGCCCGACGATATTCCGCGTGCGAGACGAGACGGCGATCGTCCCCTGTACCGCCTTCGAGGAGGCGGGGGTCAGGGCCCACCCGTCTGTCGCGGTGGGCGATCTGGTCCACGTCAGTGGGACCGTCGAGACCCGGGATGACAGCGTCCAGGTCGAGATCGAGGACCTCGAGCGTTTGGCGAAGGACCGCGGGAGGTCGGTCGAACAGCGACTCGAGGCCGCCGTCAGTGAACAGGCAGAACCCCCCGAACTCGACCCGCTCGTCGAATGGCCGGCACTCGAGGGGATGATTCCCGACCTCCGACGGGTCGCCCGCCGACTCCGTCGAACCGTCCTCGAGAGCAGACCGATTCGGATCCGACATCACGCAGATGGTGACGGGATGTGCGCCGCGGTTCCCGTTCAGCTCGCCCTCGAACGCCTCATCGAGAAGACCCACGCCGAACCGGCGGCGAAACGTCACCTCCTCAAGCGGTTGCCCAGCAAGGCACCGTACTACGAGATGGAGGACGCCACACGCGATCTGAACTACTCGCTGGGTGACCGTGACCGACATGGCCAGAAACTCCCGCTGTTGCTCATGCTCGACAATGGGAGCACCGAAGAGGACCGACCGGCGTATCGGACCCTCGATCATTACGACATCCCCATCCTCGTGGTCGACCACCACCATCCCGACCACGAGGCCGTGGAGCCCTTCGTCGAGGAGCACGTCAACCCGTACCTGCACGGCGAGGACTACCGGATCACGGCCGGGATGTTGAGCGTCGAACTGGCCCGCATGATCGACCCCGAAATGACCGAGGAACTCCGACACGTGCCAGCAGTCGCCGGGCTCTCGGACCGGTCGAAGGCCGACGAGATGGACGATTATCTGGCGCTGGCCGAGGACGCGGGGTATGAACGCGACGCCCTCGAGGAGATCGGCGAGGCCCTCGACTACGAGGCGTACATGCTTCGATACAACGACGGTCGGAGTCTCATCTACGACGTCCTCGGCATCGACGACGCGGACGAACCACGACACCGCGAATTGATCGAATTCCTCGCCGATCGGGCGGCACGCGACGTCGATTCCCAACTCGGCGACGCGATGGACCACGTGGAACACGAGCGGGTCGCGAACGGCGCCCACCTCTACCGTATCGACCTCGACGACCACGCCCATCGATTTACCTATCCCGCACCGGGGAAGACGACCGGCGAGATTCACGATCGGAAGGTCGTCGAGACGGGCGAACCCGTGATTACCATCGGCTACGGTCCCGACTTCGCGGTGCTTCGGAGCGACGGGGTCCGCCTCGACATCCCCCAGATGGTGACCGATCTGAACGACGAGTTGCCCGGCGCAGGCGTGAGCGGTGGCGGCCACCTCGTGGTTGGAAGCATCCGGTTCGTTCCCGGGATGCGCGAAGCGGTTCTCGACGCGCTCATCGAGAAGATGGCGAGTGCCGAGATCGACGAGGCACTGTCCAGCACCCTCGACCGTTAATCCCCGGTCGCCGGGTCGAAATCGAACGTTTTCGCGAACCCGACTGCCCCGATCACGGCTGTCGCTAGCCCGGCCAGCATCGACCAGTGGATTCGCCAGGCCGCACCCCGCCAGTCTGCCCGAAAGAGTCGCGTGTAATACCGTCCGACTGCCGGGTCGCTGACCACGACCGCAACCTCCCGGTTCTCGCGGAGGGCGGTGGGATTCCAGTTGAGACTCCCCACGGCGGCGTGGTGTTCGTCGACGACCATCCCCTTTACGTGGAGGTGGTCGTACCGCGACCGTGGTTCGACGAGTCTGACTGTCAATGGGAGGTCCTCCGTGTCGGCCTGGCGGGAGAGGTTCTCCGCGAGCGCCGTGTTGTCCTCGTCGACGTACCAGGCACCGCCGAGGAGGATCCGAACCGAGACGCCACGGCGCGCGGCGTCGACGGCCGCGTTGAGGAGTGGCCCGTCCTCGTCGATGGATACCTGCTGGATCCGGATCGATTCGTCCGCGTCGTCGATGCGATCTAACATGGCCGACTCGGCATTGTCCGGGGCCACCAGGACCTGCGCGGACGCCGCAGTGGACTCCACAGGCGCGAATCGAGTAGGGTATCGTCCGTCTGCGACTGCGTCGGGTTGTCCGTCCGGTGAGAGACTATCCCAGTGCCGACCGTCTACCCACTCGGAGTCCTCGGCGAACACGGTCGCCAGGTGATCGGCGAGTTGCCTCTCCTCGAGGACGACACCCCACCCACGACTGGCCTTGCCGCCGACGCCAGCGGGTTTCCAGTTCTCCGAGGTCACCAGTACCGTGTCGTCGACGACCGCGTATTTCGCGTGGTGGTATCGGTATCTGCCGCGTGGGCCTCCCGAAGCGGTGACTTCGATCCCGCGGGCGCTCAGCCGATCGAGCGTGCGTATCTGCGCCGCCGACGTCCCACCGACTGGCGATTCATCGACGAGAACCGCCACATCGACACCTCGCCGATGGGCGGCGAGGAGCGCGTCGGCTACGGCCGACGAGGACATGGTGTATCCCGCGAGGAGGATGCGTCGGTCCGCGGCCTCGATGCGGTCGAGGGGAACGGTGGGCGTGTCTGGGAGCGCGAACGCCGTCACCGGGACGTTCGTCGACGATACCACCGGGAGGTCGGTCGATCCGAGCGGAGTCCAGGACTCTCCATCCCACACTTCCGCGGTCGGGGCACGGTCGTACGTGAGTGTCGATACCGGCTCCCCCTCCCGGAGGAGGGTCACGGTCTCACCACCGTTAGATAAGGCGAGTCCATCATCGACGACGACGGTCTCGTGATCGGTCAACCGAGAAGCGACCCGCGGGTCGTCGGTGACGGCGACCGCGCCATCGACCGATCTGTCCGGGAGGTCGATCGTATTTTCGCCGTCGGAGAGAGAATACTCGTCGAGAGCCGCGTTCTCCTTTATCTCGAGAACGACGAACTCTCCCTCGTCACCGTCTGTCGCTGGATTCGGATAGACCCCAACGAGCGATACCGAACCGCTCGAAGCGACGAGAGCGAGTGCGAGCGCAAGACGCCAGATCACGTGCCGGGTTGGTCGGATCCTCGTATATAAACGGTCGGCAGTCGCGTGGGTTTTTGGTGTTCGCCCGTTCGAACTGTGGTATGAACGGTATCGCAGCAACCCTCCGACTGGCCGGGGCCGCAATCGGCGCGGTCGGAGCCATCCTCCTGTTCATCGAGTTCTTCCAGGTGCCGAGTTACGTCCGCTACGACACGGACTTCGAGAGCTACAACCTGGAGATATCACCGGCGACAGCGAGCGAATACACGTGGTTCGGCCGTATTGGCGCACTCGCGCTGGCGGTCGCCTTCAGCCTTCAGTTGTTGGCAGGATTTCTGGGTTAGGCCGGTACTTCCCCATCGAGGGCTTTGACCGCCTTCGATGCCTCGACCGAGACGATGTAGGGCTGGTCGTCGGCGTACTCCGCAGCGGTCTCCAGCGCACGTTCGGTGCCGATCTGGACGAGCGCCCAGGCCGCACTCGCTCTGACCAGGTTGTCTTCGTCAACGTCGTCGAGGACGTCGGCAAGCGGTTCGATGGCCCGCGTATCGCCGATCAGGCCGAGCGAGCGGGCTGCCTGGCTTCGGACGCTTTCGTCGTCGACGACGAGCTGCTGAGCGACCGACTCGGTCGTCTCTTCGCTCCCGATCGCCCCGAGGGCCTTGAGCGCGACCGTCTGCAACGACGGATTCCCTTCGGATTCGGCGTGTTTCTTGACCGCCGACACTCCGTCCTCGGCACCGATCTTGCCGATGGCTTCGATGGCCAGTTCGTTCCGGCGGTTGGCGAGTCCGGTCAGTTCCTCGAGGCCGGCGGGGTCGCCCATCCGAAGGAGGGACTCGACGCAGTGGCGCTGGATGAAGTCGGAATCGCCCATCTTCTCCAACAGCAAAAGGACCATCTCGACGTTGCCACGCTTCTCCCAGGTTTTCAGCGCGCTCCACTCCGGTGGGAAGTCCTTGAACTTCCGGCCTTCGATCGGTTCGTAGAAGCCCTCGCGTCTGAGTTGCTCGCGAATCTCGAGGTCCAACCAGGCGGTAGACGCGTCGACGTCGTCAGCGAGTTCGTCCGTGAGATCGAGGAGGGAGGCGATCGTCGCTGCGTCGTCGTCGGCGTCGAGGTCCGCGGCTTCGACTGCCTGCATTGCAATCTCCAGTTCGTTTGCCAGTTCCGACGGATCGGGAACCGGTTCGCCGAAGTCGGCGTCGACGTGCTGAGTGAACCCATCCGTATACGTTTCAACGACCGGAAGGAGTTCGTCAGTCCCCTCCTTTGCCCAGCGCGTGTCGGCGATGGTCGATCGAACGTCGTCGATGGCGTCGACCACGTCCGAACCGTAGGGACCACGCTGATCCTCGGCGTCGTCACGAAGGTCCTCGAGTCGTGATTCGAGGTCGTCTTTCGGATCTTCGGGATCTTCGTCTTCGTCTTCCGGCTCGATCAATGGGATGTCCGCGTCTTCGAGGTCGGCTTCGATCTCCTCGAGTATTTCATCGACCTCGTCGAGATCCGGCTCCGTTGTTGCATCCTGGAGTGTTGCTTCGGCCTCATCGAGTCTCGATTCGAACTCCGCAACCTGCGGATCTACGTCGTTCTCGTCTGGAGTCGCGTCGGACTCCTCGTCCCCGTCGCTCATACCTTCGATGTTCCGCGAGAAATCCTATGAGCGTTTCCCTTCGTCGCGCGGGTAGTACCGTGGTGACAGAAGGAGGTAGCCGAGCGCCCACGCGAACAGGACGGTCGGGAAGACCCTATCTAGCGCGCTGGGGAACAGGACGGCCAGTCCCTGAACGACACCCATGACCAGTGCGTCCCGTGTCCAGAGATCGGGGTAGGTGACCGGCGCCAGCATCGCGAGCGAGAGGAGTGCCGTCCCAGTGAGGATCGAAACCGGACCGAGCCCGGCGAGGATTCCGGTTGCGATGAGCGTTGCCGCGAGCGTCGTCTGCGCACCCTCTGTCGACGAGTTTCCGACGTCGAGGGCGGTGTACAGTCCGAGGCGGACGACAGCTGTCGCGACAAAAACGGCCGGGATACCGATCCACGCGGTTTGCTCCCACCACGGCATCGACGACGACCCGATCGTTCCGCCGAGAGCGACGACGGTGAACGCCGGTGCGACGCCGAAGGTGGCTACGTCGGCGAGCGAATCGAGATGGGGGCCGTACTGTGTCCCCCCGCGCCACCGGGCCACGATTCCATCGATCGCATCGAGGATGGCGCCCAGGAGGATGACCCTGGCGGCGAGAGACGGATCGACCGCCGCCGCGACGACGGCCACGAACCCGACGGCAGCATTCGTGACGGTGACGTGGTCGGCGAGTCCGAGTCGTCCGGCGAACCGTGGCCGCATACGCCGAGGAAAGCGGAACGGCTCCTTACGTGTTTATACTTCGCGGCACCGTCGGTGGGTGGATTCGACAGTGAAAAAGACGTCTCGGTTGGTTCCTCGGGACTACTCGTCGACGTCCGCTGCCGCTTCCTCTTCCGCGTGGACTTCCTCGGGGTGTGCCTCGAGGGTCGTCTTCTCGACCTCGACGCGGCGGAGGGGGTAGATCGTTTTCGCTTCGTTGTAGATCGCACTGGAGAGTCGCCCCTGGACGATGCTGTCCAGGAGTCCTTCGAAGGTCCGTTCGGCTGCGGCCTCTTCGACGAGGTCCAGCATGGTCCGACGGATGGCCTCTTTCTGGCTGCGGTCCGCGACTTTCGTGGTGAAGGCCACCGGTTGCACCTGGACGCGGTAATCGTCCGCGGTGCGGACGGTCAGGATGGCCTTGACCTTCGAGGAGCCACGACGGACGAGACTCCGATTGTAATCGCGGGTCAGTTCCTGCTTGATGAGCTCGGTGTACGCGGCGTCGCTGCCGACGTCGGTCACCCTGAAGGTGAGCTTGATGTTGTTCTCGCCACCGTCGTCGGTGACGTCACCCAGGGTCGTTTCGATGGTTCGGTCCAGTACCTTTTCCGGTTCGTCAGCGGGGGTCTCGCCGATCTCCGCCCGGTCGAACTGCTCCGGGGCGAGGACGGTGTACCACCGCTTCTCTTGACTCCGTTTGGAGACTGATCGTTCACTCATGTGTTGATGTGGTGTGTCGTTCGGCGAGCTGTACGAGTTCGTCAGCGACGGCGCAGTTGACGACGTAATCGTCGAGTGTCGATCGCAGACCACTGGTCGAATCGCGTTCGATGGTCGTGACCACCTGGTCGGGACCGTTCTCCGGTCGGTCGACGGTGGTGGTGATGGAGGCCGTGTTGTCCGGGCGAATCGAGGCGGCGACCGCCTCGGGGTCCGACACGTCGGTTCTGATGATCGCCGTCCGCGTCATTCTCGCCCCTCCAGACTCGTGACGAGCGCATCCGTCTCCGTTTCGGCCCACGCACTCGCGAGCCCCGCGTGGCCGCCGACGGAATCGATGCCGTCGAGCGACGCGAGTCGGTCCCTCGCATCGTGGTCCGACGTGGCCAGCGCGACCTCGTCCGCATCGACGACCAGCACGGTCGGTTCCGCCGAGCGGAAATCTCGAACGAGTCGAGCCGTCGTCCACGGGTCCGCACCGTCCGTCTCGAGGACGACGAACCCAGAATGGCGGGTTCTATCGCCGAGTCGGACGGCGTCGTGCACGGCACTCGCGTGCTCGCGCCAGGCCTCCAGAACGTCAGTTCGGTCGGCGTGGTCGAGTGCGAGTGCGGTGGCAAGACCCGGTTCGGTACGCGCGAGGACGGCGAGGACGTCCGCGTACCCCTCTACGGTTTCGAAGGGGCCTTCCGAGAGGACGTGTGGGCGCAGGACCCGCTCGATGGCCGTGACGGCGCTCTCCGGTGCCGGTGGCTCGGTCGCGGCGAGCGCGACGGCAGAGGCGACGCGTCGGTGGGCAGCCTCGTCCATGGCCGCCGGCAGATCGAGTTCGGCGAGCAGCGCTCCTCCACGTTGTTCGTCGCCGGAGATATCGGCGTGGAACAGCGTCGAGTGGGCGAGACCATCACCGAGGTCGGCCGTCGGTATGCCGACTCCCGGGCGGCGGTGGACGCCGGATTCGGTGGCTGCATCGAGGGCCTCACCGTGCGGGACCGTCCCCGCCGCAAGAGCCCCCGCAATGGCCAGGATGGCGTCGGGGTCACCGAATTCGCTCGCCACCTCGAACGCTGCGATGGCGTTGGATTCGGCGAAGAGGACCGAGTCGGCGTCCTCGCCCTCGATACCGACAGAGACGGTCGTCTCGGTCGACGATTCGATCCGTCGGTCGGCCGCCGCGCGCGTTCGGACCGTCGAAACCTGGTAGGGCGTCGCCGGTTCGAGCGCGTTCGCGAGAATCCCCGCCGCGGCGACCGAGTCGCCGTCGGCGTGGCTCACGACGTGGACGAAGTCGGCCTCGCGCAGCGTGGCGGTGAGCGCCGAGACGTCCGGGTCGGTTGCGGCGGTTCGACCGGTGGTCGCCATCTGGGGTTACTCCACGAGCTCCTTCGCGTTCTCGTAGGTGTACTCGAAGTCCTGGTCGATGGCGTCGCCGCGGTAGTAGTTGGCGAGCCGACGGATCTTGGACTCGGTGTTCTGCAGGGCACGCTTGTTCGAATGGTCCTGCTGATTCTCGTCCATGTGCTGGCGGAGGTTGACCGCCTTCTCGAGGAGGTTGTACAGATCCTCGGGAAGTTCAGGGGCTGCGTCGTTGTCCTCGAGGATTTCGGTGATCTTCTTCCCGGTGGCAGCCTTCACGTTCGGGACGGGCGTGCCCTGTACGCCTTCGTCACGAAGCTTGAGCCCGATCTGGCTCGGGTCGTGGCCTTCGTCGGCAAGTTCGACGACGCGCGCTTCGATAGCGTCCGCGTCGACGTCGCTCCACTCCGGTGGCTCGTCTGTCGCCGGTTTGTCCGAACCGGACGTTCCCCGGCGACGGGTATGCATTCGTGCCATAGCTGTCGGATTGGAACTGCACGTACCGCAGGATAGCGGGCCGGCGTCGTGCCGGCGAGCACTACCGCAATCCCGAGTCCACGTGGGTGGACGAGTCAGATTTGCGGTCGTGCGGTTCCCTATGGAAAGCCACTGGCGGCGACCGCTAAAGGGTTTCGTTCCCCTGGCTCCCGTCGGGGTCTGATCGTCGAGCGCGAGGAGCCCCGCGCCCTGGGTCGAATCGAGGGGTTTATCACTCGACCTGTGCAAAGGATGGATGCGTTCGAGGGCTCGTAGATCAGTGGTAGATCACTCCCTTGGCATGGGAGAGGCCCCGGGTTCAAATCCCGGCGAGTCCATGCCGGAACCTTACTCGTGTTCATATGTTCTATTCCTCCGCGAGAAGCTTCTATTTATCCGAATTTTCGACAGCAGGTAATTTCGGGCCCCCTTCGAAAATCGAGTTCCACCCACTCCGAGTGGCGGGTCGGCGTCGACTGGCGTTGCAATCAGGGAGATGGTGTGTCACCGTTTCGATTGCCGTCCGCTTCGGTAGCGAACCAGTCAGTCTGCTATCGGGAGCGCGACGATAAAGATAGCACCCTGTGGATCGTTGTCTTCTACCCACACCTCGCCGCCGTATTCAGAGACGAGCGTGTCCACGAGATGGAGGCCCATTCCGGTTCCGTTGCTTTGCAATCCCTGCTCTCCCTTCCCGAATATCGCGTCCTTCCGCTCGTCGCTCACCCCCGGGCCATTATCCGATATGTGGACCTCGACCATGTCATCCTGTACTGTCGTAGCGACGACGATTTCGGGCCTCTCCGCCTCGGTGTGCTGGATGGCGTTTTTCAATAGGTTCCGAAAAACGGCGTCCAGCATCTGGTCGGCGAATACCGTTTGGTCGAATAGATCCCCCTCCACGTCGATGGTGGCGGTTTGATCCGAGGATCGAATCGCGTCGATCTCTCCGTGTAGAACGGTCCTGATATTCATTTTCTGGCGCTCGACCCCCTGAGTGAGCATCACGTCTGCAATACGACCAGCAGTCATAGTCAATTCGATGGCATTTTTCGCACTTTCCTGGACGGTGTGGAGGTACGTTGCGCCATCGTCATCGATGTGGTCAGCGAGCATTTCCGAGTAGGCCGTAATGATCTGGAGGTCGTTACGAATGTCGTGACGCAAGACTTCGTTCAATATATCCAGGTTATCACGTTGTTCTTCGAGGAGTTCTTTGCGGTGGGACAGTTCGGTCAGTGCCTGTGCGTGTGAGACTGCCTTTTCGATACGGTTCAGTAGGAGGCTAAATTCACTCCCTTCGACGATGGTTTCCTTCGTCACGTAATCGGTCGCGCCCAGTCTGATCGCATCGATAGCGACCCCTTCACCACCCTGTCCAGTCAGAATGATGAATGGAAGCGCCCCTTGCGCTTCACGGACGTTTCCTAGCAGCTCGATTCCATTCATCGGCTGCATGTGATAGTCACTAACGATACAAGCGACGTCCTGGTGAGGGAGGTCCTCCAGGACAGTCTCTCCATCGTAGTAGGCTCTCGTTTCGAAGTCGGACTGCTCTTCGATCTCCCGAGCCATCATATTCGCAAAAAACTCACTGTCATCGACGATTATGACGGTCGACTGTTCGGGGGTACCGTCTCTCCACTGCACCGACTCGGATGCGTCGCCGGTCATTGGGAGTAACTACACCCGAACGCGGTCAAAAAGGTTCGCTGTCATCAACGAACAGGTCTCCCCCGAAGATCGAAAGAAGGGTGTTCGTCCCGAGTACGCCGGTCGCTCCGGAAGAAATGGCCCAAGGTGTCCGCCCAATCGTTGTCGGGTAGGCCCGAGGCGGCAAGCGCACCCGGATTCAGCTGGGGAATGGGGGGCCAATAGCTGACCCATCAATCCGTCAGTGTCGCACCGATCACCTTTCGCTCGGCTTTTCGCAGGTGTTGATGGAAGGTCGATGAATCGACCCCCATCGACGCGGCTAGATCCTGGCCGCTCGTGCTGCGGGGCCACTCGTAGAACCCCGCGTGATAGGCTGCCTGGATGGTGGCCCGCTGGCGGTCGGTTAACTCCTCGAGGACGACTCCCCGACGCGTGTGCTCCGAGTGGTGATTGCGTTTCAGGTTTCGCTGGGTGACCATCTCCATCCCGGGATACGCATCGGTGATGGCTTCGACGACCTGTCGAATGTCGACGGTGGTCGGAAGGTGGACCTGCATGTAGTAATCGCCGTTTTCGATGAGAGACCGGCGGATGTCGCCACCCTGTGATGCGATAGTGGCGAGGACCGGTGGATCGGTAAATACGACCTCGAAGCGGCTCTCGTCGTCTGTCGTCTCGAGGATGGACACCGAGTCCCACTGCGGATATTTCTCCGAAGTGGTCAGCGCTTCGATGACTGCCAGGCCGTTACCGGTCGCAGTCCCATATCCGAGATACTCTGAATTATCGAGGGGGACCGTCTGATGGAAATCGACCGTTCCCGTCGAATCACCCTCGATCCCGAGTGCGTCCGCCAGGTGCTGGAGTCGAAACTCCAGTTCGACGACCTCGTTGGAGAGCAACGCACGCTTGCGCTCGACGGCGGCGATGGCGTGACCGATGATCTCGCCGAGCTGGCTGATCACCGTCCGTTCCTGGGATGTGAAGGCGTTGAGTCGCTCGGCATACACGTTCAATACCCCATAGAGGGTTTCGTCGTGAATGATGGGAATCGCTGCCGAAGACCGGAAGCCGTATTTGGAAACGTCGTCGCGCCAGGGATCGTGACGGTGCTCGGTATCGAAGTCATTCGTGACCTGAATCTCGCGTTGCAAGATGGCCCGTCCCGTCGGTCCCGCACTGCGCTCGTCGTCAGGATCGACCGAGATGGTGATTCCATCGAGGTATCCCTCGACTCCCGCCTCCGCTCTGAGCGACACCGTCTGGGAGTGCATGTCAACGTCCCCGATCCAGGCGAACAGGTAGGAGTCGGAGGCAGCGAGACGATCGCAGACGATGGTCTCGATCTCCTCTCTCGTCGATTGATAGATGACTGCATCGGTGATCTCCCTGACGATCGTGTTCAAATTGTCTAGGGCGGTGAGCTGTTCGCGCTGGTGGAGCAACTCCTGTTCGAAACGCCGACGGTCGATCGCGTTTGCGAGGATGTTCGCAACCGACTGCACGAAGGCGATATCTCGCTCGGAGTACTCCTTCGGGCTCGTGTCGTGCGTCCCGAGGACGCCCCACGGGTCGTCAGGGGAGCCGATGATGGTGCTGATGCCGCTCTCTACATCGTGGTCCGCCAGTAGCTCTGGAAGACAGAATCTGGATTCGTCCTGCTGATTTTCGACGACGACGGGCTGTTCGGTCGACAGGGTATAGGCCGCCTGTGTATCATCCGAGACGGCCGAAACAGTGGCGGAGCCCACTGCACCGTCCTCCCATCCAGTTCCCTGTCGTAAAACGAGTTCCGTCCCCGTTGCGTCGAGTTCGAGCACCTTGCAGTACTCCAGATCCAGGACCGCCGCGACGTGCTCGACAGCCGTATCCAGTAGCGCGTCGAGATTGCGATCTTCCAGTGCCCGTTGACCGAGCGATGCGATCACCTCCTCCTGGCGAACGTATCGCTCGCGTTCTGATTCGGTGAACGGCCAGTCATTCGGTGGCGAATCGCGGGCTTCGAAGGCTGTCCCAGGTGGCCACCAGACGCGTGCGCTGGCACCGACTTTCTTGGTTTCGAGCATCCCTTCGTCGACGAGTCTGGTGAGTCGGTCGTAGGTGCTTCGTCGCCCCAAGTCGAGTCGTTCGGCGACTTCGTTCGTCCCGAGCGGTTCGAAAGCCTCGTCGAAGACCGCGAGTGTTTCCAGGAGCGGTTCGGTCAACGAACTGTCACTCATTGCCGTCTACTGGAGACCGACAGCCTTCAACCCTCCGCTGGCGGAGGTCCGGTCGGAAGTGATTCCGGCACTGGATGGCTATCATCGGTCGATAAACAGTATCGTACGCCGTTTCCATCTGGTTATGAGGGATCGTGGGAATCTCCGTGTAGAACCCAATGGGTTGGGGCTTCATCTTATCGGGATACGGCGCATAGGAGGAGGTGTCCACCGATCGATGTCGGTGGGGGGAAGACAATGGTTACTGAATTAAACAGCGTGGACTCGGGTGACGATGCCCGTATCGCTGAAGGAGACCGGCATCGGATACTGGCCAACGATCGCCGTCGGACCGTCATTGCGGTCCTGCGAGCGTCCTCGACGCCGATTTCGCTCGACGCCCTCGCGGCTCGAGTCGACCACCGGACCGAGGAACTGGCCCAGCGAGAGACCGATCACATCGCGAACGTCGCGATCGGGCTCCATCACAATCATCTGCCGAGGCTGGCCGAAATGGGCGTTATCTCGTACGACCCTGAGACGACGTACGTGGATACGTGCGTGGACCTCGGTCAGCTCACAGATTGAATCGGTGGACACTTTCAACTACGGTGCCGTCGCCTTGACAGGAGCGGACCGTTCAACCGTCTTCGATTTATCTCGTCGACATCGCCCGGGCGAGATGGCCGCGACCGCTCGACACCCTCAATGGACGACGACGACGGGTATCTCCGAGCGTCTGACGACCTGTTCGGCCACGCTTCCGAACATGACACGGCCGACACCGGATAAGCCCCGGTTCCCGATCACGATCTCGTCGATGTCGTTCTCTTCTGCATACGTCAGGATTTGGTTACTCGGTTTCCCCGTTACGTATGCCGTATCGATGGTGGCTCCCAGCTCCTCCGCGGTGGCTCGAATGGTATCGAGTATCTCTCGTGCCTCCGCTTTCTCGTCCTCGACCTGTGGAAGGTCCTCGAGATCTTCCATGAACGCCGAGAAGTACCCCTCCGGGAGTTCAACGACGTGGAGAGCGGTGATATCGCCGTCCGGGAAGTGATTGACTGCGTACTCCACTGCTCGCTCGGAGTGTTCCGAACCGTCGACAGGAACGAGTATATTACTCATAGATGAACATACGAGGTAGCCAACTATTAAACTATAGGGTGGTTCCCGTGGAGTAATTCCACAGGTCCCTATTCCCGCGGGGCCAGCGCCCGCATCGTCTCTCGGCGTTCAGCCTCGTCCATCGGTCCGAAGAAGCTCACCTGGACGGCGTCAACGCCGTCCACTGCTTCGAATCGCTCCAGTTGTTCACGAGCTTCGTTGGGCGTTCCTGCTGCGACGAGGTCGTCGAGTAGTTCGTCTGGAATCGACGCGAGGGCCACGTCGCGGTCACCATCGTCCCACGCGGTTCGAACCGCCTCCGTGACGTCCATCCATCCTGCATCGGCGATTGCCTTGCGGTAATACGGTCCGTACCGAGCGATCATGAACGCGACGTGCTGGCGTGCATACCGTCGTGCTCGCGAGCTATCCTCGATTGCACCCGCTCGAAGGTGTGGGGTGACCAGGAGTTGGTCCGCGGATCTGTCGCCGAGTTCGGCACCACGCCGGAGGTCGGTCAGTCGCTCCTCGAGCGCATCGATGGTGAGCAATTGCGGCACCCAGCCGTCGGCGAATCGGCCGGCCATCTCGGTCGCTTTGGGGCCCAGTGAAGCGACATCTACCGGTGCGGGTGGTTTCGGGGGCGGGGATTCGAGTTTCAACGTGTTCGGTGAGAATATCTCCCCGTCGTAGTCGAGTCGGTCTCCGGACTGTACCTGTCTGACGATCTCGATAGCCTCGCGGACGTGTCGCAGCGGCCGGTCGAAATCGACGCCGTGCCACCGCTCGACGAGTGCTGGCGAGGATGCGCCGAGTCTGAGCCGGAACCGACCGCCGCTCAGCTCCTGCAGTGTCGCGGCGGTCTGCCCCAGCGTCGTCGGCGTTCTGGAAAACGGTGAGAGGACGTCGTCGGCGATTCCGATGTCGGTGGTACGTTCTGCGAGCAGTCCGAGGACGAGCGGAACGTTTCGCCCGTTGGTCTCGCCCATGGTCACGAACCCGTATCCCAGTTTCTCGGCCAGCTGAGCCGTATCGACGGCTGCGTCGATGTCGTCGTACGCATTCATCGAGAGGACCAAACCGCGGTTGGTATTTTCTGGCATGCCTATGACGGGTACCCCTCGGACCGTAAACGTTTCAGTTCGAATTGTTTGAGATGGGCCGATGTAACCTCGAACACGACACTGAGGTCAGGGGTGAATGTGCTGGCCGCTACGTCCACCATTGGGCCCTGGTGACCTTCGGCTGCGATTAAACAGTCTCACGAGGCGTTTTCGTGAACGTACTCGAGACGGAGAGCGTCAAGTCGACCGACGATTACTGGACGTCGACGATCTCGACTTCGAACTCGAGTGTTTCACCGGCGAGCTCGTGATTGAAATCGACACGAACCGTCTCGTCATCGACGTGGACGAGAGTCCCGAGTTGTCCCTGTTGGGTCTGTACTTGCATTCCCTCTTCCGGCGCCTCTCCCTGCAGCATGTCCTCGAACTCGTCTCGCTCGTGTTCGATAATCTGCTCGTCTGTCTCCTCTCCATACGCCTCTTCTGGGGGGATGGTGACGGTGTCGGTGTCTCCGAGTTCCATGTCGAGGAGTGCGTCTTCGAGACCCGGGATGATCTGGCCGGCCCCGACCTCGACGGTCAGAGGAACGAACTCACGGTCCGGTTGGTCGGCCGCGATGCCCGCCTCTGTCGCAACCGCTTCGCGTGAGGTATCGAAGATGTCGCCGTCGGGAATGCGTCCGATATACTCCAGTGAAACCGTATCGCCGGATTGGATTGCCATGTGAATAGGCGAACACCCAGGCGGATACGTCCTTGGGTTCGTCGACGCGAACGGCAGACGGGTTACTTTATGTACTCGTTCTCTCGCCAGTCGACACCGCTTGGTGCGTCGTCTGCCTCGGTCTGTTCTTCGACCACCTCGACCGTCGCCGGCCTGTCGTCGCCATCGACGACGCGAGTCGCCTCGAGTTCTCCATCGACCGCCGATATCGCCGTCAACTCTCCTTCCTCGGCTTCGAGTGCGAGTTCGCTCAGGACGGTGAACATCGGATACTGGATGGCGGTGTTGCGGAGGACTTCGTCACCGCGTCCGGCGAACCGCGCATATTCGACGAGTTCCGAGGGGATCGGTTCTTCCTCCTCGTCTGGTGCGCGACTGGCGTAGGGCTTGTGGTCCTCTGGTGGTTCCTCGTACACCCGTTTCTCGAAGACCTTCGCCTTCAACTGGGCTGTGGGAGTGTACTTGCTGAGTGATTTGTCACTGGCGACGGAACTGATGAGCAACCGGTTGTTGCGGCGCTCTATCTGGATGTCTTCGATCTCCGGGGGCAGATCGACCGTTTCGAAGAAGTCGTATACGTCTTCCAGTGGAAGACTGATGTTCGATCGGAGCGTGAAGACGGTCGGGGGGATTTCGTCGGACATTATGTGTGGGAAATGGACGGGTTAGGCGCTCGTCCGGAAGTCGGCCGGTGGGATCGAAACGGACGACCTGATCCCGTGACACCGGTTGGAAGGACTTCGGACTCTCTTGTTTCGGGCATCGGGCGCGACTCCGAAACCCGACCGGTACCATCGATTGTGGGTCGGTGAGCGGAGCGGTACCTGTCATCTCGAATGGACGACGGGTCAGGTACCATTTCGTCCGTATATTGTCCCCTCTCATGGATAAGGGCTCCGGGATTGGCGAAAGATGTCTCCCAACTGGTGACCGAAGATCCGCTCTACCGGCGAGGAGACCGCTCGACAGCTGAGCGAGTCGAATGTATCGTCGTCAAATAGAAATCGGAGCGTTCCGGGACGACGAGATTCGAGGTGTATCGAACCGTGTGACTTCGAGGTGGTTCGCTCGACGTCATCGGCCGTTCCGCGCGAAGACTCGCATGGTATTGTTTCCAATATCACTCGCGTGGACCTGCGAGAACCTCTCGTCGTCGAAGACGTCTCGCCAGTTCCGGTACGTAATCGGAAGCCCATCGATGTCGCGAACGCTGACGTCATCGCCATCACGGCGGTCCGCGCCTTCTATTTCGACGGTGATCAGCAACTGCTCCGTGATCCGGGCGAGCGAGTCGAAGACCCACTCGGCCTCGGAATGGATGTGCTGCAGTGTCTGGACGGAGTACACGACATCGTAGGCGTCGTCCGCCAGTGATTCGACGACCGATTCGATCGAGTCAGAAAAGAACGTGCCACGGTCGGCGAGGACCGGATACTCTTCGCGCATTACGTCGAGTGCCTCATCGTTGATCTCGACCCCGGCGACGTCCTCGTACCCGTGGTCGTGGAGATACTTGAGGTGGCGGCCCGAACTACACCCGAGTTCGAGTATCGACGCGGTCTGAGAAACGTGCTCTTCGAGGGTCGATTCGAGGGCTTCGCTCACTTCGTCCGGGCCGTAGTAGGCGTAGTATCGGGGGGAGTACTCTCCGGTACGTGATGCCCACCGTGCACGGACGTCTGATGCATCCACACACAGAGTACCGCTCCTCCACGGAAAGTCTCACCGGTGACGGCGTCCGTCGGTGAGTTGGCCGAACTGTTCCGAACGTCGTATCCGGGTACGACGGCCCGAACCGTTCTATGAGCCCGGCCCGAACCTTCGCGCGTACAGAATGACGTACACACATCGAATCGAACGAGACGGCGAGTTCGACGAAGTTGTCGAGGCGACCACCGAGGCGTTGGAACAGGAGGGTTTCGGCGTCCTGACAGACGTCGACATCCAGTCGACGATGGCCGAGAAGCTAGGCGAAGACATGCGCCAGTACCGAGTTCTGGGTGCCTGTGACCCGAGCGTCGCGCACGCGGGCATCGATGCCGAACCCGAACTCGGAGCTCTCCTCCCGTGTAACGTGGTCGTCCAGGAGATGGAGAGCGGGCGAATTGCGGTCAGCACGGTCGATCCGACCGCGCTCGTTGGCCTCACCGGCAATCGGGACCTCGAATCTGCGGCCGAGGGGGTAAGTGCCCGATTCGATTCGGTGCTCGAGGCCATCGACGAGTAGTTGGGTCGCAATCGAAGGTCAGGTGACCTAGCAATGGAATTATGATTACGCACCCCGAACCTTCGATGTATGGATTCGCGCCCGCCCACCGTAGATGAGAATCCGCCCTTGCAGACGGTGCTCACCTCACTGACGGACGAGGACAGTCGGCGGATTCTCGAGAGCCTGAACGATCCACTCTCTGCCAGGGAGATTGCGGAGGTGTGTGATATCCCGCTCTCGACGACGTATCGGAAGTTGAACGTCCTCTCGGAGGCATCGTTGGTGTCCGAACGGATCGACGTGAGCGAGCCGGGCAAACACACCACCCGATACAAGGCGGATTTCGAGAAGGTCACGGTGAAATTGAACGAGGACGGGGAGTTTCAGGTCGATGTCGCAACGGAGATAGCAGGCAGGGACTCCGTGTTGTCCACTCGATGGCAGGAGATAACCCATTGACCATTTTTGCTCCCTGACGGGGTGCGATTCCGCACGGGGCTATTCGGGTCGTGTGTTTCCGTGGCAGTGGAGTGCGCTTTCCCATCCCGTCAGCGGTCGCCGCTCGGGTACGACCACAGAGCGTGCGGTGCTTGGCAGTCCCTACCCTTTAGACCGACACGACTATATTATTAGAGCCGTCTAATCTTTAGCGTAATCAGATGACCAGTGACGTTATGGAGGACTATCTCAAGACCATCTACTCCCTCCAGCAGGACGTCGGTGCCCCAGTGCGAACGTCAACTATTGCCGAGCACCTGGACGTGACCCCACCGACAGTATCGAGTATGCTCTCGTCGCTCGAAGAGCGTGAATTGATCGTTCGAGAGAAGTATGCGGGTGCGGAGTTGACCGATGCAGGTGAACGGAAAGCTCTCGAAATTCTCCGTCATCATCGACTGATCGAGTCGTTTCTCACCGAGTACCTCGACTACGAATGGTCCGAGGTTCACGACGAGGCCGACGTCCTCGAGCATCACATCAGTGAATCCTTCGAGCGACGCGTCGCGGAGGCACTCGATAATCCGACAGTGGATCCGCACGGGGACCCCATCCCCGATGCAGAACTGTCCAAACCCGTCACCGTCGACACCGATCCACTTGCCGACCACGACGCCGGTGAGACCGTCGTAATTGCTCGAGTCCGCGACCGGGACGTGGACGAACTCGAATATCTCGCCGACGTGGGCATCGTCCCAGGAACGACGGTCACGGTCATCGACGTCGCACCAATCGGATTGTACTCGCTTGTCCACGAGGAGGGACGTGTCCAGCTTCCCGCGTCCATCGCCGAAGCGACTCACGTATTCTCCGAAGCATCCGTGGAGCCCAGTGAGGAGGTGACCAGGACGTGATCGGTTGGGAAGAGGTCTTCATCGTCGCGTTTACCACTCAGCTCGCGGCACTCCCAGGCGAGAAGGTCCAGTTCATCATCGCCGGGCTTGCAACGAAGTATCGACCCTCCGTGGTCGTCGGTGCAGCAGGGTTGGCGTTCGGACTCTGGACCGTCCTCGAGATCTGGGTCGGCAACGCGATCAGGACGGTCCTCCCCGGTGTGTACCTCACGGCCTTCACCGGGGGGCTTTTCGCCCTGTTCGCCATCTGGCTCTATCGGTCGGCCCCACGGGCGTCAGCTGAATCCTCTCGATCGAGTGGCGATGCGGAGGACCGCGTCGACGAGCTCGACCTCTCGCTCTTTGGCTACGAGGTTCCGCAGTACCTCGGTGGATTCGTTCCGATCTTTCTCTTGATGGCCGCCGGCGAGTTCGGGGACAAGACCCAACTCGTGACCATCGGTCTCGCGGCTACCTACGGTGCCCATCCAGCTATCTGGTTCGGTGAGATGGCTGCGATCATCCCGGTTAGCATGGCGAACGCGGCCTTCTTCCACTCGTTCTCGCCGAAACTCGATCGGCGTCTCGCACACCTCGCCGGCGCGACGCTGTTCGCCGTGTTCGCAATCGATAGCATGCTGACCGTCGTCGCCGGGTTCTCGCTGTGGGAGACCACTGTCGATGCCATCGCCTCCGCCCTCCTGTTGCTGGTAGGCTAACCGCGACCTGCGTGCTTACGTGTCACACAATCAATATTATGCTGGAGCACACATGGACCAGTATGGTATTCGAGAACGTCACCGCCCTGGAATTGCACCTGCACACCAGCGAGGAGGCCCCCCTTCCGCCCGTCTCTCGCCCGGACCGGAGCGCGGACCGATCATCGAAAAAGGAGACGTCCACGCGGCGAGTCAGTCCGAAGACGATGGCCATCGCGATGCTCGTCGTGAGTATCAGTCTCTCGATCGTCGTCACCCTGGTCGTGCGGAGATTCCGCTCGAACGGGGACGACGAGGGTGCTGAATAGTGACTGGCCAGGCCGGTCGGTGAGACTCGGGTTTCGCCAGTCTTTCTCAGTACCGAGTCATCTACACAATGTATTTATGCTGAACCGGTGAACCTCTAGATGCGTCGTCCTCGAACAGTACCGCCGTACGAACGTCGTGGTGACGTAGTCACCGAACGGACCCGATGACATGAGTGCAATCGGTCAAATCGACGATACGAACAGGGCGGAACTGGACGAACTCCCCGAGTTCGAACTTTGCTACCTCTTCGATGACCAGGACGACCCAACCGAGGTAACAATATTCCAACCAGGAGTCGATGAACGAAGTGCGACCCGCTGGCTCACGATCGATACTACCCACGCAATCGCGCTCGAAGAGATACGATAGCCCGTATCTCCGGCAGTTTCTTGCCGATTCATCACCGAGTAGGTACCATGAAAGGGCAGGGGACCCGGAGTCAGAGTGAGACCCTCGGTGTCGTCTTGCTGCTCGGCATCACGTTGCTGAGCGTCGGTGCCCTGGCCACCTTCGGGAGTGCAGCCATCGACGATACCCGGCACTCCGTCGACGTCCAGAGTGCAGAACACGCCCTGAGTCAGCTCGATTCGAGGGTTTCGCTGGTCGCCCTGAGCGAGGCGGACCGACAATCAGTGGCTCTGGGTCGGGGCCGGCAAGGCACGTATACAGTTCACCCGGACGCGGGACAGATCACGGTTACACACCTGAATTACTCGAATAACGGGGACGAACATGTCCTCTACAACGACAGTCTGGGGGAGGTACGGTACGATACCGGAGAGACGACACTTGCGTATCAAGGTGGGGGCGTATGGCGCTCGGCATCGAGTGGGGGGAGTTCGATCGTCTCGACGCCCGAATTCCACTATCGGGGTATGACGTTGACACTCCCCATCGTACGTGTAGAAGGCGATGGGTCCGTCTCCGGATCGGCGCAGGCAAACGTGTACTCCAACACGACGTCCGTCTCGATCTATCCAGACCACGACGAGCCTTATCCCGATACTAGCCGGAACTACACCAACCCGGTACACAACGGGACGGTCCAGATAGCCGTCGAGAGCAACTACTACCGGGCCTGGGCGGAGTACTTCGCGTCGAGAACGGACGGTGAGGTGTCGATCGACGACGAGAACGAGACAGCCATCGTCGAACTGGTATCGACCGGCACTTATGGTGATTTCGAGATGCCGATGGATCGTCAGCCTATTGAATTACGGGCCGTGGGAGAGGGCCATCCGTTAGATGACTTTTCGGTCACGATTGCCCCTGACCAACCAGATAGTCAACAGTTCTCGGGGTTCATGTGGTCTCTTTGGGCTGAACAGGGTAACAAACAGTTCGAAATCTCTCTCGAATCGAACGATAAAACCTGTCCGGGAACAGTCGCCGCGACGGTTTATTATTCGGACGGGAGTGAGAAACACGTCTGGTATGATGACGATGCGTACGATATCTATTGCACCGATGCGGATGGAGATGGAGACGAAGAACCAAGGATAACGGCGAATTTCACGAGCGAGGAGGAGATATCCTACGACACGGGCACACCATCCCTCATAGTATTCAAAGACGCTGCCCTTGATGCCAACGAGACTGCGACGTTTGATCAACACGGCGATTCTATTTCGTGGGAGAGTGGAGATGGTGTGTCGTTTACATCGGGCGACACGACGACTATGGACAACGTTACTAACCACTACGTGGGTTTATTGGGCCAAAACGTCGACTTAGTGGTACGAGACGGTCACCACAATGCACAGGCTAACGGCAATAAGGCCGGGGCGATGAATCCGGAAACTTCCTATGGAAACGTGATGCTCAACGAGACCGGCCAGTACGTCACCTACCTCCACGTCTCCGAAAACAACGTTACTGTCGACATACGCTGATCAGATGAGCGTGACGTCCACACGGACAACCTGGACGTAGACGTCGTCGGCCACTACAGTACAGGTGACCTCGTTCCCGGTGACCTCACAGGTGCCGTCGGATTCAGCCGAAAGATGATCGGCCCACGCGTCGGCCCGTGGGGACGCCACAGTGATCGTTACGTTCGCCCCCTCGGCCGGCAAATGTACCACTGACCGATCGGCCACGACGGTTCGGACGAGCACCCGCCCAGACCCCGTGCGGCCGGAATCCCGCGTTCGGGTCACTACCATCGGAACGACTGTCTTCTCGCCGAAAACGAAGGTGGGTTCGCTCCGCATGACGGCGCCGTCGGCGCCCTCCCGAAAGACCGCCCCGTTCGCACTGACGATTTTGGACCCCTCGTCATCCCCGGCGAAGTAGATGGGGGTGAGTGTCGCTTCGTACGAACCCTCGTCCGCAACGGTGACGTTGATAGCCACCGGGTCGCCAAAGTCCAGGGCTGCATCCTGCAATTTGATTTCGGTGCCCCGGGACTGCGCCGTTCCCCGCGTCAAATCGGCAATGTTGGCGTCGAGAACGTCGAAGGCTCGCTCGGCGTTCGACAGTTTCTCCGATTCCCGCACGTCGTTCAGTCCACCGACCCCCATCGTGTACACCAGGCCGACCATACTGATGATAAGAGCAAAGATGAGGGCGTATCCGAGAACATCGCTGACGCCTCTACTTGTCATCGGTGACCTCCAGTGGTCCGGAGTCGGTGGCGTGAATAGTGAGGGGTCCACCGGGATGGCGTGACTCCTCGATTGGTGTCCCGTTGTGTATCGGCACGACGACTCGTTGGTCGGGATTGTCGAGAATGACGACGGCTTCCGCCGCATCCCCATCGGTGACGATGACGACCTCGTATGCCGACCCGGCGATTCGAGTCGGTAAGCTAGCGTCCACGGCGACGTGGCCGTCATCCGTCGAGCGAGCGAGTCGGTCAGCTGTTTCGAGGTTCGCGACGAGTCGCTCGCCGACGACGTTCAATTCGGCTCTTGCGGCCTGGTCTCGTTGCGAGTCGACGAGTGACCCGGCAGCGACGAGGACACCGGTCACGAGGAGCGTCGCGACGACGAGGTTCAACGAGTACCCCAGGACTGTCGAGACGCCACGGTCTACATCCGCCATATCGTCACCTCCACGACGACTACGTTGTACAGATGCCCGTCGTAGGCATCGGGAGCGAAGTAATTTGCGTCCTCGAGCGTCGTGTCCGTGGGCGTTCCGTTCGCATCGAGTATTCGGTCGGTGTCGTAGAGAACGACGGTTCTGGAGGCTTTGACGGCCGTGTCACTGGGTTGGCCGTAGTGCACGAGCCGTCTGTCCTGTATCGTGCCGGACTCTGTCGCGAACGTAACGTCGACGTTGTAGGCGACACCAGCCGAACCGAAGGCCTGTGCAAGATCGTCCCCGAAGGCGGTCGGTGGTGCCTGACCGATGTAGTAGCCGTCGGCAGATGAATTGTGAAATCCACCATCGGACTCGTTCCAGTATCGCAACGTTGGCCCGATGTGTCCGTCTGCGGCCCCGGTCGCGAGGACTCCGGTAGCCGCACTTTCGTACTGTGTCTCGACGTGCTGACTCGCCGTACTCGCGGTAAGCGGGGTGACCGCGGTCACCTGCAGTGCGAAGGCGACACTCGTGATGATGAGGAGGGCGGCAGCGATTCCTTCGAGCGTGTGGCCTTGCCCACGGTCCTCGCTCACCATGTTCTCACCCGCAACTTCGCTTGTTCCCCGTCGTAGGAGACCACACGCCAGGCGGACGTGATCGATCGGCCGTTTGGGACGGGGTCGCCAGTCGTCCCGATCGTTTCGTTCTCCGTTTCGAGGGTGATGTTGTACGAGACGTCCGATCCAAGTGCTAACCGGCTCCGGACGGTATCGTCGCTCTCGTTGAAGAACGTCTCTACCGTCGATGTATCGAGGGCGTACGGCGACCCGTCGACCACGAGTTCGTCCGTCGCCAGGATCGTCGCGGCGCGGTTCGTCTCGACGGGCGCCGAACTGCGGTCGAGGGCGAACGGATCCAGTATCCCTGGGACCATCCCGATGACCATCGAGACGGTCAGAAGGAAGATCGTCGTGCCGATGAGGAAGTCCAGGGTAGTCTGTGCGCGCATTGTTAGATGAACGCGAATACCGCCAGCGCGATGGTTGGGAGCACGATGGCGAACTTGACGCCGGAGAGAATCCTGGCGTCGCGGATGTACCCCGCGATGAACCCGGCGAGGATGCCCTGGATGGTCACGGCGTGGAAGAACAACATGGTGAGCAGTTGGATATCGATGGACCCTCCGAACGAGACGCCACCGGCTGCCGCCCCGCCCCCACCGCCGGTTTGCGTCGAGAGGCCCGCCATCACGTCGAGGAAGCTGACCTTCAGGATGGCCATCACGGCCAGCAGCGTCAGGTAGGTCATGATGATGATGACGACCTGCATTCGGGTCCGTGACTTCCGTTCGCGGTCGATATCGTCCTGGTTTTCGGACGCCTGGGCGGCGGTCGTGAGGACGGCGGATATCTGACTCGACGCTTCCTGTGCCTTGCTCACGAGGTTCACCGTTCGAGAGAGCCGAGGGATGTGATACTTGTTGTTGAACTCGACGAGTGCCTCGTTGAGGCTCGTACCGTAGTTCACTTTGGCGTGGATCTGAGCGAACTCCTCGCCGAGTTTGCCTCTGGACGTGTCGGCCACGGTCCGCATCGCTTCGAGAAGGGTCAATCCCGTGTCGTTCGCACTCGAGAGTTTCCTGAGGTTCTCGGACAGTTTGTCGATGACGAGGTGACGCGAGTAGACGTTCCATTCGTAGAAGATGGCAAGCGGGAGGCCGATAACGTAGAGCGGGAGGTAGGCGTAGAGGACGGTACTGTAGATGGGGTTGTCGACCATCCCCGCGAACGACGTCGGGGCGACACCTGCACGGAAGGCGGCGATGAGCAGGGCGAGAGTGGTCGGTACGGTCAACCCGAGGGTGAACAGCGGGGTGTCCTTGAAGAAGTGGTGCGGATTCCTGAGGAGTTGTGCCGTCTTGTACGTCCCCTCTCGATTCTTGATTCGCGAAAAGATGGACCATTCGCCGACGAAGTCTTCGACGATTCCCATGTCGAGCAGTCCCGGTTCCTTGTCACCTGGATTGCGTTCGTTCGCCAACCGTAGATAGCCGTCACCCGGTTCGTCCTGTTTGACCGTGGATACCAGAACGAGGAAACCGACGCCGACGCCCGGGATCAAGCCGTAAATGGTCGCGTACAGGATCATCTGATCCGCCTGTCCCAGCATGCTCATGATGACGATGACGATGATGAGCAACAGTGGAAACAGCGAGAGGGTCATATACATCTCGCCGAACAACTCGAGGGTTTCCAGGGTGGTCTCCTGCTCCTGTTTCGCGGTCCGCATGTGGCGGTTCTTCTTGTCTTCCAGGAAGTTCGTCATGTCCCCGCCGGAGTTGATGATCGAGAGCATGTCCGTGAGGAACTGGCTCAGTTCGTCACTCGGAGTCTCGAGTGCGCGATTACGGATGGCGGTCCGGTAGTCCACGTCGAAGTACTTCGTCTCCTGGACGATAGAACGGAACTCGAGGGCGACCTCTCCATAAACGTCGTCCGCTTTCGCCATGGATTCGAGAATTTCGAGTTGATTGAGCCCACCCGTGGAGAGCGCGAACATGAACGAGACGGCGTCGGGGAGGAGCATGTTTATCTCCCGCTTTCGACTCGAGGCCCGGGTGTAGGGAATCGCGACGAGACCACCGAATCCGATGGCGAATCCGATGGCTCCGAAGACGATGCCAGTGACCACGACGAGGGCCGGTATCTTCAGAAATTCGAGGGCTGCGAACAATGTCTCGTTGGGAACTGGGAGTCCGATGAGCGAACCGACGTGGACGATTCCCGTGGCGAAGAGGAGGTAGCCGAGCAGGGTTCCGATGATCCAGAGGACGAGTCCACTCACGGCCCCGTACCCGATGGCACGTGAGAGGAAGAGTTCGACCGTCTCGTTCATCCGCGCCTCCGCCAGTTTGCGATCCATATCCGAGACGAAATCGGTCTTGCCGGAGAAGGCCCATTCGTAGAGCGGGTAGAACAGGTCCGCGATCTGGTCTGTCCCCCGGTCGATGCTCTCCGCCGTCGAACTCATCCGTCGAATTCCTCCGACCGAGAGACGTCGGGATCCGTCGTCGATTCCGAGGCCGGTGTCGATCCCGTATCCGCGTCGGAGACGCTTTCGGAATCGATCCACTCCATGTCGTCCGAGGGCGCTGTCTCGGGCACCGCGTCGTGTTCCACGAAGATGTCGCCGTCGTCTTCGAACTCGAGTGCCTGACTGATGTCCGGTGCGTCCGAACCACGATAGGCATCGAAGATGGTCTCGTCTGCTTCCGCGAGGATCTCCTGGGCGTGAGAACGCGTCTCCTCGTCGGGGTCTGGTCGTGGAACCATCTCCTCCTTCTCGGCTTCGACGTCGATGAGGACACTCTCCATCTGTCGCAGGTCGTCGAGAGCCGACTCGAGTTCGCCGTTGGCAATGAGCGCGAGAATCGTCGAGGGGTCGTTGATGTACGCCTGAACCGTGGCGGCGACTTCGGCATAGGTGTTGAGGCCGTTCACGATGAGGTAGGCGAGTACGGCCTCTCGTTCCCGAATCTGCCTGTCGATTTCCTCGTCAGACCAGCCCCGGTCGAACTGTATCTCCTCGAGTGTCGACGATTCGGCAGTGTGGCGATAGGTGTCAGTCTCGGGCCGCCACTGGAAGACGTCGTTGACGTTGATTTCGTCGTTTTCCGGGTCGTACCGTCGTATCTCGGTCAATTCGCGACTGCGTCGAACCTTCTGGCCGCGGACGCGAGTCGAGGTCTGAATAGAGATGAGGTCGAGGGCGGTGAACAACGTCTTCGAGACGTTGATCGGATCGGTGGTGAATCGCTTGATGACCTCGCTGACGTTGTCCGCGTGGAAGGTGGTATAGGTGGTGTGGCCGGTCGACATGACCTGAAAGAGGGTCCGGCCTTCCTCGCCCCTGACCTCTCCCATGATGATGTAGTCCGGACGCTGTCGCAGGGCGGCCTCGAGCAGGTCGAACTCGTCGATATCACCCCTGTCGTCCTCGCCGAAGGAGGGTCGAGTCACCGATGCGATCCAGTTGCGCTGGGGCAACTCGACCTCCCGGGTGTCCTCGATGGAGACGATCTTGGCGTTCGATGGGACGAACAGTGAGACCGCATTCAGACTCGTCGTCTTCCCGGACGCCGTCCCTCCGGCGAACATGAGCGACTTGTTGTTCTCGATGCATAGCCAGAGGAACGCCATCTCCCGGAGGGAGAACGTCTTCCAGTTGATGAGGTCGACCGGGGTGAACGGAATCTCCTTGAACTGGCGGATGGTGTAGTTCGTCCCGTGGTCGGAGACCTCCTTGCCGAGCGTGAGTTGTGCCCGAGAACCGTCCGGCAGTGTGGCGTCGACCTGTGGTTGCCGTTTACTGATGCCCTTGCCCGAGCGCTGAGCCAGCTTCACCACGAAGTCGTCCAGTTGCCGCTTTCCGTGTTCGACGTTCGTAATGAGTTGCTCGTAGTCCGTGTGGTAGACGAACACCGGACTGTTGTATCCGTCGACGGAGATGTCCTCGACGTTGATGTCGTGTTTGATCCCGTCGATTCGTTCGTAGCCAATGAAATTTCGCTTGAGGACGTAGAGGAGTTTCTCAACCTGGAACTGGGTGAGCGTGTCGGCATCCGCTTCGATGAGGGCTGGTTCGGGTCGGATCGACATCCCCTCTATCGGGCCTTCTTCTGCGGCGTTCACTGTTCGGTTGAGGCCCCGAGATTCGAGGTACGAAACGGCGAGATTGCCGTATTCACCACCCGCGTCCTCGACGAGTTCGAGGAGACGCTCGACTGTTCCACGTTGCTCGGTCACCGGTCCGGAGTACAGGTCGTACCGTCGCAGGAGTTTTCGCGTTTCGCGCTCGATGACCGCTCGTCGGTCACCCTCATTTCCCTCGACGGCGACGTCGGTTTCGGCGTATTTGATCGCCATTCGGAGTTTCTCGGTCAGGAACTCCTGTAGATCGATCTCTATCGGTGTGAGGTGTGGTTCGACGACGTAGTACTTCTTCTCGTTCTCCTTCTCGGAGTGGAAGATGACCACGAACGCGTACGGTTTGTTCACCCAGTACCGCTCGACCTCGCGGAAATGACGCTTTTTCTCCATCGAGACGGCCTTCTCGAGGGAGTAGCGGGAGACGATGGTTGACTCCCCGTCCACCGTACTGAAGAAGGCGTCCTCGTCGAGGTCAGAATTGACGTCGACCGTGCGCTCGTCGATTACCTCGGCGAGTGCGTTCGCCCGTCTGTTCCCCGAAGAGAGTCGGTTCGGTAGCGCCTCGGGTTCGAACCCGAGGTGGTCCGACTTCTCGAATCGGATGATCTCGTCTTCGTCGTCGCGTGGCCGTGAGCCGTCCGGTCTGTAGTAGTATTCTTGCTTGTAGTGTTCCCAGAGGTACGTGCCTTTGCGGACGGGGGTGGTAGACGGGTCCAGAAATTCGTCGAAGAACGTCTGCATCGATTGTCCGTCCGATGCACACTCTCGTACCCGTTCGAACGCCTCGTCCGGATGGAAGCCGAATTCAGCCGTCGGATCGAACGGTATAGCGGTCCAGTCGACGACAAGGTTGTCGTCGTCTTCCCCGATAAAAGTCACTTCATTGACATCAATGTCATCTTCGTGGTCGACAAGGTAATCTGCCCAGGTATATTCGCCGAGCCGCGCCCCCGAATCGGTGTTCGTAGCGGTCGTCGAGTCGTTCCCTTCCCGACTCGTCTCCACGTCCGCCCCCTCGGCGGCGTCGTCGATGGCCATCGTACCGCCTTTGCGTGACCACTGCATTAAGACCTTGCGTCAATTCTCTGACACAAATGACAGTGGGCTGACGCTATCGGAGATCGACACCGTTCCCACGCAGCGCACGAATCTCACTTCGGACCGATGCGCTGACGAGTTGACGGAACCTGTCCGGTTCGGCATCCAGGGTCGCTCGAAGATTGGCGAAATCGACGCGAGCGATCCGATCGACCAACCGATCCGCGATGATGTCGACGTCGACGGTGTCGACAGTGGCATTGAGCCGGTCGAGTTCTGTCCGCAGGTTGCATGACACTGCATCGTCCACGGTAGTGGCGACGTCGGACGTGGGCGCGGTGGCGGATGGCTCGTCGTCCGGGGGGAACAGAACCGCTCTCCCCCCAGCTTTGTTTCGAACGATAATCCCGGCCGCGGCGCCATCTCGCCAGTGCGAGTTTGGCATCTCCTGTGCAGTGGCGTCGAATTCGCGGGCCGGCAATTCCTTCCTGAACGCCGGTATCGGTGTCAGTCCGATAGTGTCGAAGACCCGCTCTGCCACGTCCGGTGAAACGAACCGCCCCTCGTTTTCAGCCCAGATATCCAGGCCGATGAACGGCGACAGCGCGTTCCAGTCGTACTCGATACCTTCGTACCGAGTGGCGATTCCGTAGAACACGAACTGTGAAACGTCGTCCACACCCGCGCGGAGGCCATCTCGATCGAGTCTGTCCCTGACGAATCCCACCGCCCGTCGAAGTGACAGCGGGGTGGTATCGAAGATCATTCCCTCGGTTCCGAACGTCAGCAGTCCTGATTCGTCCATCGAGAACGCGATCACGGGCCCCGTAGCATATTCCAGAAGCCATAGATGGCCACTATCGAGGACACCCCCGTCGTCATCGACGGGTGGGAGCGGAGGATATGGTCGCATCGAGATTACCTGATTGGCGGAAAAGGGAGGGGGGAGTATGTAATGGTTTTGGGCGTCGTCGATAGCTGGGCCCAGTGGCAGAAAACCGGGTCCGTTCGCGAGCCTCTGCTTGTCCGTGCACGGCCGATGGTCCACGGACCCCGCACACCTGTCGGAAACAATTATTAAGCCAGCTGATGTATCTCTCGTGGGATGCCCAAAGCCTACGTCACCATCGTCACCTCGGCGAAGATGTCTCCCGAGGTCGTCGACCGTCTCGAGGCGGTCGATGCGGTCCTCGAGGCCCACATCGTCGCCGGCGATTTCGACATCATCGCCGAACTCGACGCGAGTGAAACGAAGGACCTTCTCCCGGTCGTAACGAGACGTATCCAGGGGATAGAGGGTGTCGGTCATACCCGGACGTACATCGTCCTCGATTGACGGAACTCGACGGGTCCCGTCGTGTTCGGCGACCGATATTTATTTACTGATTGCACAACACCCTCTGGCAATGGGCGGGGCGCAAACGATCGCATACGTCGCCGGGGACGGTGTCGCCCTCGCAACATCGATCGAGAGGGTCAGTGACGATCTGACGGTACGCCCGCTGGATTCGCCAGGAGCAATTACGACGTCGGAGATATCGGACCTCGACTACGTTCTCCTCGAACATACTCCCTCCTCCCTCGACGCGTTCGAAAATCTCGACAAACTCCGTGACTGGGGGGAGGAGTTTCCGATCGTGCTTCTCACGCGAGAACACGATGCAGACGTCGCCGCCCGGGCCGTCAACGCTGGGTTCGACGGATACGTCCATTGGCAAGATGGGGCGCGAGAAACGGCGTCGGCCGTCCTCGACGTCCTGAATTCCGTGGAGGAGAAGCGTTCGCAGACCGATCGGAAACGAAGACTTGAACGCTACGAGACCATCGTCGAGGTATCGGGGGATCCGGTGTACACGCTCGATGAGGACGGCATCGTCACCTTCGCGAACGAAGCACTGGCGACCATGACGGGTCACGACCTGGACGAGATCATCGGTCACCACGTCTCGGAGATGATGAAAGACGAGCACGTCGCACGGGGTACCGCACTCATCAAAGAGATACTCGACGCAGAAGACCTCTCCTGGGGCACCTTCGAGATGGACGTAGAGACGGTGGGGGGCGAGACCCTGACGTGCGAGAATCACGTTGCCCTCCTGCCGTACGAGGAGTCGTTCAGAGGAACGGTCGGCATTCTTCGTGACGTGACCGATCGCAAGCGTCGAGAAGCGGTGCTCCAAGAGGAGCGTGACCGTCTGAACGCGGTCTTCGAGACCATTCCGGAACCCATCGTTCACGTCCGGTTCGAGGGAGAAGAGCCGATCGTCGAGGACGTCAACACGTCGTTCGTCGAGACGTTCGGGATGGCTGTCGAGGACCTGAACGAACAGTCGATCAACGACGTCATCGTTCCGGAATCCGTTCTCGATGAGGCCAAGGCCATCGACGCGTCAGCCGATACGACCGATTTCGTCGAACGAACGGTACAGCGGAAGACGGTCGATGGAGTCCGGGACTTCGTCCTCCGTGCAACGAGATTCGACGTCAGCGACGGCGATCGGGAGTCGATCGTCGCGTATCTCGACATCACCGAGCAGAAAGAGCGTGAGCGCGATCTGGAACGGCAGAACGAACGACTCGACCAATTCGCCAGCGTCGTCTCGCACGACCTGCGGAATCCATTGAACGTGGCATCGGGACGGGTCGAACTGGCCCGGGAGGACTGTGACTCACCTCACCTCTCGGACGTCGCGACCGCCCTGAACCGGATGGAGGGATTGATACAGAACCTGCTCACACTCGCGAAATACGGTGATCCAGTCACCGACGAGGTGGCATTGAGCCTCGAGTCCATCGCTCGAGCGAGCTGGGAGAGCGTCGACACGGGTGCGGGGGCGACACTCGAGGTGGCCGCTGACTGGGCGTTCGTCGGTAATCACGCCCGCGTGCAGAGTCTCTTCGAGAACCTCTTTCGAAACGCGATCGATCACTGTGGCGACGCCGTCTCCGTCCGGGTGACACCGATAGATAGTGGGTTCGCGATCGAGGACGACGGACCGGGGTTACCGGACGACGATATCGACGTGTTCGAAGGCGGAGTGTCGACCGACCCCGACGGGACGGGCTTCGGGTTGCATATCGTGGCCGAGATCGTCGAGGCACATGGATGGACGATCTCGACGGCGAGCGGGATCAACGGGGGAGCCCGGTTCGAGATAACCGGTGTCGAAACCCCTTCGTAAGGCGGTCCGCTAGGAACGGTATGGGCGACGACGCCGACGTCGATGGACTCCTGCAGGTGACGGACGACGGGACCGTCCCGGCTCCCGACTGGTACGCGGCGTACGAGGGCCCCGTCGAGATCGTTACGCCTGCGTTCTCGATCGTCATCGAGAGCCGGGATACGGTGAACGATTCGCCGCGGAAACTCGCTGGTGAAATTGCACCGTTTCCAATGGATACCGACGCTTGGCATCGATACGGTACTGTGGAGGGCAAGGGACTCGACAAAGAGACCGCCGATAAGACGGCACGGACGCATCCAGACAAGATCCTCTTCGAGCTGTCGGACGAGCAACGGCTGTATCGGATCGCGGGATTGACGTCCATCGAGGCGCGCCGAGACTGCTGACTCGGCGGGCCAACAGCAGTTCGTGGATATCGGAGCGCTCAAGGTGGTCCAATCGACCTATAGAAGTATGTCTGGTGATTTTGTCGACTCGATTGCGTGTCTGTACTCCGCGACCGTGACCGAATCGGACGGTTCCTACGTTGTAGAGGTCCCAGAACGGGAGATTAAACTCGGCGATGTCGATCCCGAAAGTACGGTTCGTGTGGCGATACTTCGAGACGATTCGGACGATACTGCGACGCCACAACCATCTCCTTCGGCGTCCCGGCAACCGGCAGAGCACCCGGAACCGCCGGTGGAAGAAGGGGATGTGCGTGAGGTGACCATCGAGAGCACCGGTGATCAGGGAGATGGCATCGCGAAGGTCGACCGTGGATTCGTCGTCATCGTCCCCGGGGCGAGACCTGGCGACGACGTGACGGTGGAGATAGAGTCGGTGCAGCCGAACTACGCCGTTGCCAACGTGGTCGGAGACGAATCCGCCGCCACCTGGTGAAGCGATTCGGTCCCGGCTTTCCGCATCACTCGTGAGTGGATACGACGCTGCGGCGCTCCCGCTTTGGCTTCTCCTTCCGGTCTCCGTGTACTGTCAGTCTCACAAAACCGTCTCGGCGGTTCGCTTCCCATCCACGATCCGACCGACGATTCCGGCTCGACTCGTGTAACTCGAACAGATCGCGATACCATCCGGAATCGAGAGCTCGTCCAGCGCCGCCCACGATCGGTCGTATGCAGGCATTCCGGGCCGGAGGACCTCGACGGAGAGCGGACTCGCCGAAGAACCGGTGATGGACTCGAACTCCAGTGCCGCCTTCTCACCGATCGTCTTCTCGTCTCGTGCAAGGAGGTCCGTGTCGCCGCTCCCGACGTAGGACGTGTAGATGCCCTCTCGGTCGAGCATACTGTGATTCCACGTACTCCCGTTGGTGATGAACCCGTCGTCGATGACGTGGAAGCCGTGGCCTTCGCGGTCGTACCCCGATTCGAGGTGGACCACCCCGATGGGATTGTACGTGAACCGGTCGAGTGTCCTCGCGACCGACCCATCGATACGCTCCAGCAACGAGGCAGCCGTCGGCGCCGGTGTGGTCACGACGACCGAATCGACGCTGTAGCCGCCGTCGTCGGTGAGGATGGTGAACCCGTCCCCGTCCCGTTCGAGTGCCGTCACGGGAGTGTCGAGATGGATGTCGTCTGCGTGCGTCTCGTAGATGGCGTTCGGGAGTGTCTGCAGTCCGTCCTCGAAGGTGACGATCGGCGGTGTCTCCACACCCTCGAGGAGACGTTTGGCGACGTACAGTAGAATGCTACCGTCGATACCCACGTGCTCAAGGGCCCGACCCAGCGAGTATTCCACGTACATATCCGCCGGATCGGTGCCGTAGAGACCACTGTACAGGGGGGCCATGAACCGGTCTGCAGCTTCAGTTCCGAATTTCCGCCCGAGGAACTCGCTCACCGTCTCGTCGGGTTTCGCCGGTCCGGTCAGTGGCTCGGCGAGGATTCGGGCCTTCCCGCGCCACGACAGCAGATCGGTGCGGAGCGCCGTATCGACCGACAGTGGCATCGGTCGGAGTTCGCCCTCGTAGTAGGCGAACAGAGGCTGGTCGTCGTGACCGAACCGGAGAGCGTCGCGGAGCTCGTACTCATCGACGAGCGTTTCGACGGGTTTCGACAACCGCAACCGCTGGGGACCGAACTCGATGACCCGTCCATCGACCGTCGTCGATCCGACCACGCCGCCTGGGCGCGCCGATGCTTCGAACACCGTAACGTCGGCGCCGCGATTTGTCAGATAATGTGTCGCAGCGAGTCCCGACATACCGGCGCCGATGACACCGACGTTCGGCCGACGCGTCCCGGATACGTCCGACGATATCGTGGCAGTATGGGTGTCGTCGGGGTACACATTCGACGCTACGCAACCACGCTATTAATTCGCGTTGAAACTCGACCCGCGCGTTCACCTGATCGTGGACCGTTCGGCGGGAGAAACAGCGGCGAAAAACGGTGATCGACTGTGTTGACCGATCACCGGGTGGTGGATTGGGTGCCGAGTGGGTTGGTCTGCCGACCGACGGGTTATTGCTCGTCGGAGACGGCCTGGCCGCACTCCGAACACATCGTGCAATCGTGGACCGATACCATCGTGGCGCCGCATCGTGGACAGGTCATGGACAGTTGGACATGGCCGACGCGTGGGTAAATGTCTTTCTCCTTATTGGAAAGCAAAATAGGTGATAGACGGTCCAAGAATGATGATATTGCGGGATGAGTCGGGTTCGACATACGTCGATAGTACACGGATAACGACTCACATTCTACCGGACTCACTCGGATTCGACGGGGCGGCGTGTGACCAGTATAGGACGGTCTGCGGTCCGGATGGACCGCTCGGAGACACTTCCGAGGAAGGTGCGTTCGAACGCCCCCTTGCCGTGTGATCCGAGGACGATGAGATCGATGTCGTGATTCGTCGCGTACGCGCCGATCTCTTCGTGGGGACTGCCTGGACAGACCTCGGTGACGGTTGCGAGTCCAGTCCCTTCGACCGTCTCTTCGAGGTCCGCGAGTGCCCGTTCTCCCGATCGGGTGAGCGACTCCTCGACGAGCTGATTGCGAGTGAACGCAACATCGACGACGTAGAGGCCGTGGATCGTCGCGTCGAACTGCGTCGCGATATCGACGGCCGTCTCGGTCGCGTGAATCGCGTCGTCACTACCGTCCGTGGCGACCAGGAGATCCGAATACCGGTCCTCGATCGGGGGTGCGTCTGTAGGGACGGTGAGTACCGGCCGCTGTGATTGCCTGATCACCGATTCGGTCACGCTACCAAGCAGGAGACGCGAAACTCCACTTCGGCCGTGGGTTCCCATGACCACCAAGTCGACGTCGTGTTCGTCTGCATAGGACGATATTCGATGGGCAGGTCGCCCTTCGAGTAGTGCAGTCGTGACAGCGACTTCCTGCGTCCCGCAGTGGTCCTCGACGGTTTCGAGCGCCGTTTCGCCCTCCTGTTCTAAAGCCGTCATGACGGATTCGCTATCCACCCCGCCTTCGAAATCCGCGGCGTACGTTACGTTCAAGACGTACAGTCCGTGAACGGTCGCGTCGTACGCGCTGGCAAGTAACGTCGCGTGTTCGAGTGCCCGTTCGGCGTTCTCGCTCCCATCAGTCGGGACTAGAATGTCATCGAACATGTGCTTCAATTTAAACAACTCACGGAGTACTAATAAACGTAGGTGGCGGTTCTCGAATTCCCTCCACGTGACCCAGCAAGATTGGATACCACCCGAACACTCAAGATGTCGTCAATGTTCGATAGTGTTGGTCCGTGCGCCATCGGTCGACGTGCCCTATCGTCCGGGAGCGCGGACCGTCCGCGACGGGTCGCTGGCGGTCGTGCGCTTCGACCCGTCGTGATATTCGCCATCTCCGGCGGCAGCGATACTATTAGATGGGTATCGACCGTCTATCCCGGTATGGGAGTGAAACGTCTCGTCAAAGCGTTCGCGGCGTTCACCGTCTTCGCGGTGGCTGCATCGACTATCTACCACTACTACGTCGACGGGAAGACACCCTCGTCGGCCATGTTCCAGGCACTCGACGAGTACACGTCAGTGATGAACGGTTTCGTCACGACGGCACTCGACCTCGCCGACCAGTACCGGAGCTGACGGCCGATAGCCTGGTCGGCCCACTTCGTGTGAGATTCAGGAGAACGACGCGGCGCGGCGTCCGCGGCCAGTGCCTCAGACGTCTCGCCGTCGGAACCACTCCGCGGCCGCAATCAGGAGGGTTCCGGCGGCTGCGAGGAGGATGAGTGCCCCTGCGACGTCGTATTCGCTGTTGACGAGTATCTCCGTCGGGTCGAAGTAGTGGGTCGGACTGAACAGTCCCAGCCACTCGAAGTCGGAATTGGCCGTGACCGATTCGAGCGTGAACAGAGCGAAGATGATACCGAGGCCCGCCCGTTGCGGGATATCGGAGCGATCGAACAGGACCGAGAGGACGAGGCCGATGGCGGCAGTCAGTAGCAGATACGGGATGGAGAACGCGTGGAGGACGACGAGATCGACGAGGGACATCGCTTCGCCGATGCTGATCACGGCCGCGAGGACGACGACCGGCATGACGAGATTGATGGCGACGATCGGGACCAGCAGAGAGAGGTACTTCTCGACGATGAATCGCTTTCTCGAGACGGGGGTCGCTAGGATGAGATCGATTCGCCCCGATTCTATCTCACCGGCGACGAGGTCGCCGCCGAGGTACGCGAAATAGAGCCCCATCATCAGGACCCAGATGAACTGATACACCTCGACGGAGAGGAACCCCTCGATGGTCGTTATCGCCTCGACGCCGAAACTCGCGACGATGGCATCGGGCAGTGCCTGGACGTACTCGTCGAAGGCGTCCCCGACGGAGGCGATGGTCGGGAACATGTAGACGAGGACGTAGAGATAGAAACTCAACACCACGATGAGCGTGAGCGTCCCCCGGGACCGCTGACGGGCCTCGTATTTCAGGATGTCAGTCATCCTCGTCACCGTAGTAATGCAAAAATACCTCCTCCAGCGGCGGTTCTTCGATCTCCATGTCGACGATGGAGTACGCCGAGAGCGTCTCGAGGAGGCGATTGTAATCGCCAGTGAACGTAAAGCGGGTCACTTTGCCCACCTGTTCGACCTCGATGATCCCATCGAGATCGAATGCCTCGACGTCGACCGGTTCGTCCGTATTGATCCGGACCCGTTTGCCGCCCTTCCTGAGCAGCGATTCGATGTTCTCTAGGGCGACGAGTCGTCCGTCCCGAATGATTCCGACCCGGTCGCAAACGCGGCGCACCTCGCCGAGGACGTGAGAGGAGAACAGAACCGTCGTCCCCGCTGCACGTTCTGCTCTGAGAAACGAGTTCAACCGCTCCTGCATGAGGGGATCCAGCCCCCGCGTGGGTTCGTCCATCACCACGAGGTCGGGGTCGTGCATGAAGGTCTGGATGATGCCAAGCATCTGTCGATTGCCGCTGGAGTACTCCCGGATCTTCCGGTCCAGTGGCGGCTGGAAGAGATCCGTCATCTCGTCGAGTCGGTCGTCCCCTTTGAGGCTCGCCTGGTACTCGAGAAACGAGTGACCCGTCACGGACTCGGTGAAGTGCAATTCGCCCGGGAGGTAGCCGATGTCGCGTTTCGCCTCTAGCAGGGCGTCCTCATCCCGGATATCCGCTCCGAGGACGGTGGCGGTCCCCTCCGTGGGTGAGAGAAATCCGAGCAGCGTCCGCAACGTCGTCGTCTTCCCGGCTCCGTTGGGTCCGAGGTAGCCGAAGATCTCCCCCGGCTCGACACTAAACGTGAGGTCGTCGTTCGCGATCGTCTCGCCGAACGCCTTGGTCAGGCCGGAGACGTCGATTATGGCCATGGTAATCTACTGGTTGAGCCACCACCAGCCCGCGACAAGAACCAGAACGACGACGAACGCCGCGATGACCAGGTTCGTCGTACTTCCAGCCGGGCTGTCGGGGGTTGTTATCTGTATCTCGACGAGTGTCGGGCCCGTGGATACGGACCGATCATCGGGGCCACTCGCGTTGACTGTGAGGGGCAGGGCATCCGTCGTCTCAACTGCGTCCTCGGGAGTCGTCACTTCGAAGTAGAGCATGGCTGACTCCCCTGGATCGAGTGTCGCAACGTACGAGGTCCGTGTCGCGCTTTCGTACGGTGGTCGTATCTCGAGTCTGGCGTGCACGTCCGTCAGCGGGACGTCACCAGTATTCGTGACTCGAACGGCGAACTGGTTCGATTCGTCGACGCCGAACGTGTTGTTCACCGGTTCGAATTCGAGCACGTCGGTCGCTGCAGGGATGTCTGCGGTGAAGGTCACGGGCTGGGACTCGTAGGAGCGATCATCGTCTCGTTCGTACTCTATTGTGGAGACGAACTGTCGTTCCTCCGCCGCCGTGTCGGGTCCCGTCTCCAGTTCGAACGTGACGTCGGTCGATTCGCCAGGTTCGAGGGTCCCGGCAGTCGCGGTAGCATCTGTCAACCGAACGGTTTCGCTCGCTGTCGAGACGGAAGACAGGACGGAATAGACCGTTTGGCCGCCCGTGTTCGTGAGCGATGCGTGGACCGTGATCGTGTCTCCGTAGCCGGTCGTTCGGACGTCGTCGTAGGAAAACGTCTGTCTCGGCTCGGGGGTGACACCGATCGACCGAGACGGTGCGGTCGTCTCGATGCCGTTCTCGTCGTCGTAGATCGGTGATATCGTCAGCGCGTACTCGCGCTGGGTCGCGTCCTCGGTGAGACCGACGTCGAACTCCAGGGTCCGGTTCTCTCCGGGTGGCCACTCGCCGACGTGCTGTATTCCGGTGCTCGCCCCCTCGACGGTGAGTGCGCTGTTCGTCGATTCGAAGACGACCCGGGAGTCATCTGCGACCGTGGTTCCGTTATTCGACATCGTGACCCGGACCGGGCCTCGCTCGCCGATACGGACCGACGAGGTCACACTGTTGATCTCGAACTGCGGTCGTTCGGGGACGCGGACGTCGGCGAAGACCGTCGTCGTCTCACGTTCGTCACCGTCGAATTCGTACGTGACAGCGAGCGGGATGCGGTACTCCCCTGCTGGTGTATCGGTTGGAACGGCCAGTCGAACCGCGGCCGCTCTCGTCTCGCCATCGCCCATCGAGCCGAGCTTCTCCGGCCCCGATCGAACGTCGAATGGCGTCTCCCCTGCCGCTGGCTCGACGCGAACGTTCGTCGCCGTCTCTACTTGGTCGTCGACGTCTTCCGCGTCGTTCTCGAGGTGGACCGTCAGCACCTGTTCGGCGCCGGGCGTGAGTCTGGGTTCGGAGACGGTGGTCACGAATCGCGGGTCGTCGATGGCCGCCACGGGAGTGGGAACCATCGACAGCACAACCAGTGCCGCCACGAACCAGGGGAGGGCTCGACCGTTCACTGAGCCACCCTCCGTGGATGCGCGTTACATTCGGGCGTCATATATGTTCGATTATATATTCACTCACCTGGGAGTTAGGTCTTTGCCCGATTCGTCTCCGAGAAATCGCGTCTACCATCGTTCAGACGGTCGCAATCCGTCCATGGCCCGTTCTGAACCTTTCGGCGGGTCGGAACTGTTCGACCAACAGCCATATGCCACCGCTCCGGCCACCACAGACATGCACAGATTCGACACCGACCGGGGACGTAAAGACGCCTGGTCCGATACGAGGAGCCAGGATCAGTAGCATGTCGGAACAGCAGCCAAAAGACGCGGGCCTGCGCAGCGCCGAGGTGACGGAGGGTGCAGATAGGGCACCCCATCGCTCCCTGTTCAGGGCGGCGGGACTCGAGGACGACGATATCCACAAGCCGCTCATCGGCGTGGCGAACTCCTGGAACGAGATCGTTCCGGGCCACGTCCACCTCGACGAGCTGGCCGAGTACGTCAAGGAAGGGATCAGCGAGGCTGGGGGCACGCCGCTGGAGTTCAACACCATCGCCGTCGACGACGGCATCGCCATGGGGCACGACGGGATGCGGTCGAGTCTCCCCTCACGTGAAACCATCGCGGACTCCGTCGAACTGATGACCAACGCCCATCGGTTCGACGGGATCGTCGCGCTCGCATCCTGCGATAAGATCGTTCCGGGGATGTTGATGGCCATCGCGCGTCTCGACATCCCTGCCATCGTCGTCACGGGCGGGCATATGGCGGCCGGCGAGTTCGACGATGAGCCAGCCGACCTGGCCTCGGTCTTCGAAGGGGTCAGCAAGTACAACGAGGGGGAGATGACCGAGGACGAACTCTACGCCCTCGAGTGCAACGCTTGCCCCGGTGAGGGTTCGTGTGCCGGGATGTTTACCGCCAACACCATGGCCTGTGTCACGGAGACGCTGGGACTCTCCTGGACTGGGTGTGCGACCGTCGGTGCGACAGACACCCGGAAACGGACGATCGCGAAGCAGAGTGGCCAGGAGATCCTGCGACTCGTCGAGGAGAATATCCGCCCGTCAGACCTGCTGACCCGCGAGTCCTTCGAGAACGCCCTCATGGTCGATCTGGCGCTCGGCGGCAGTACGAACACGATGTTGCATCTGCCGGCCATCGCACAGGAGGCGGGAGTCGACGTCACCCTGGAGGATTTCGACGAGGTGGCCGACAGGACCCCTCATCTCGCGCATATGAGCCCGTCCGGTCCGTGGCGGATGGAGCACCTCCGCGACGACGGTGGCGTCCCGGCGGTTCTGACGCAGTTGTCCGAGCAACTCCACCTCGACCGCCCGACCGTGGATCGAAAGACCATCGGCGACCGAATCGATGAGGCGGAGTGGGGCGGTGCAGTCGTCCAGCCGCGAGACGATCCCGTACACGAAGACGGTGGATTGGCCGTCCTTCGGGGGAACATCGCCCCCGATGGCGCCGTCGTGAAGGCCGCCGCGATGGACGACGAGATGCGCCAGTTCGAGGGACACGCCCGCGTGTTCGAATCACAGGAGGCAACACTCGAGGCACTCGACGGTGGCGAAATCGATCCTGGCGACGTCATCGTCATCCGGTACGAGGGGCCTCGTGGTGGTCCTGGCATGCCGGAGATGCTCGAACCGACGTCGAAGGTGAGCGGTTCGCCACGTCTCTCCGGGACGGTGGCGCTGATCACCGACGGCCGGTTCTCCGGTGCGACCCGGGGTGCGGCAATCGGCCACGCGAGCCCCGAGGCCGCCGCTGGGGGACCGATCGCCCTGGTCGAAGATGGCGATACCATCGAGATCGACGTCGACGAGGGGCGCCTTGATCTGGCGGTTTCCGACGAGGAACTACGCGAACGGGCGGATGCCTGGACACCACCGACGATCGAGGCGACGGGCGTCCTCGAACGGTACGCGGCGATGGCGACCAGTGCGTCGACGGGCGGGATATTGGAGGCTCCGGATCGAACGGCGTCGACAGAAATCCGCTTCGAGTAACGCCGGGGATCGTTCGCTCTTTACCTGACGTACGAGGCGTATTCGCGCCAGTGGCGGACCGACCAGAACGCGAGTCCGCTTCCGATGAGGGCGGCGGCGACCAGATAGAGGATGAGATTGGAGACCAGCACTTCGTCGGGGTTGGCCATCGCATACGTGAGCCCCTCGCCGGCGAGTGTCACGACCGCGAATATCGTCACCGTGAGTCCGAGGGTGGCCACCAGTATCTGTGTCCCCTCGAGGTTCGGTCGCTCCAGCAAGAAGAGGGCGGCGACGAATCCGATGGCCATCAGCAGGACGTAGACTGGAAAGCGGTCGGCGAACCCATTTGCCTGGTTCGTCAACAACGCCAGGATACCGAGAAACGACGCCGTGAGCAATATCGTAGAACCGATGATGGGAATCACGGCTCGGCCGACAGTTCCCACATCGAACGATTGCCCAGGAGAGTTCATTGTTCTCCGATTACCAGCGCGCGCCTAAAGTCTACTGGGCCAAGGGTCGCACAGCAAGTATTTACCGCCGGGACGGAAAATCAGGGTAGAAGATGTCGACGGAGGATGCCGAACAACTCGTCATCTCGGACGACGGGATTTCGCTACCAGCCATCGAGGTGTTGACCGGGCGTGGCGTGATATTCGGCAAGAGTGGATCCGGAAAGAGCAACTCGGCCAGTGTCATCATCGAGGAACTACTGGAACGGGGATTCCCCCTGCTCATCGTCGACATCGAGGGTGAGTACTATACCCTCAAGGAACGATACGAGGTCATCCACATCGGCGCGACGGACAAGGCGGACATGCCCCTTCGCGAGACGGAACCCGAGGAGGTGGTGACCCTCTGTCTCGACCGGAACCGACCGGTCATCATCGACCTCTCTGAGGTTATGGATATGGACCCGGCAGAGTACTTCGTCGACCAGGTCATCACGATCCTGTTCAGTCGGGAGAAGGAGGCCCGGAAACCGTTCCTCGTGGTCGTCGAGGAGATTCACGAATTCCTGCCACAGCAAGGGGGGCTGGACGACCTCGGGGAGACGCTCATCCGGATCGCCAAACGGGGACGGAAACGCGGTCTCGGGTTGGCCGGGATGTCCCAGCGACCGGCGGCCGTCGACAAGGAGTTCATCACGCAGTGCGACTGGCTGGTCTGGCATCGTCTGACCTGGAAGAACGACACCCAGGTCGTCCAGTCCATTCTGGGCTCGGAGAAGGCCCAGGAGGTGCAAGAGCTCGCCACGGGAGAGGGCATCATGATGACCGACTGGGACGAGATGATCCGCACCGTCAAGTTCCGTCGGAAGCGCACCTACGACGCGGCCGACACGCCCACGATATCACCGGAGAACCGACCGGATCTGACGACGGACGGGACGACATCGACGGTCACGTCCCAACAGAGCCCCGAACGGACCGAACCGTCGGAGACGGCGGAAGACGCCGTCACGAATGGAAATGGGTCGGACGCCCCGGCAGAATCGGAGCCGTCTTCGGCCGGACAGTCGGCCGAATCGACGAATGGAGAGGGGGACGACGGGCACGACCCCGAAGCCACTCCCGCCCCAGCAGAACGGACCCAACCGGCAGCGCGGACGGACGAGACCGACTCTGGCGATGCGGATGACGGATTGCACATCAAGAGCTTCGAACCGCCAGGCAGCCAGCGACGAACGGCGAATACGGAGTCGAGTGGCGGGCCGAGCGCATACGGGACACCACCGACCACTCGCGAGGATTCCGTCACCGACGTCCCAAAGAAGCACGCCGACCCACCGTTCGAAGACGGCGACTCCAGGACGGCCCTCTGGGAACTCGGCCATATGGTCGCCTACGTCGTCGCAACCGTCCTCGCTATCGTGGCCCGTACTGGCCGGAACGCCATCGAGTACGCGAAGGGGACAGAAGCGGGGCCATTCGATCCGCTCGAACCGGCGTCGACGGAGAACGGTACTGCACCACTCTCCCGCGACCAGATGGTGCTGGTCATCTCGGGGTTGTTGCTTTTGGTCATCCTCGTCCTCGGGTTCGTGATGGCCTGAATCGGCCCGGTCCAGGTACGTTTATATCACCCCATTGTCACAGTTCGAACGGGACCGATGTTTCACGGGAACACCGCGACCGTGTTCGTCACACAATCCCCCGGGACGGAGCGGACGGTCTATCATACCACGACGGACTGTCCGGTCCTCCCGGGTGCGTACACCTCGATGGAACGGTCGCTCGCCCGTGAGCGAGGCCTTCGCGAATGCGATCGCTGCCGAAATCAACGATACGACGTTCTGGAGTTGTGACGTGATCGTCCCACCGACGGTGTGTCTGAATCGGTCGGTAGTTGACGGGCGTAACCGGCTTACATGCCCGTCGTCTACTCCTGCTCGTGACACGGTCAGGATCGGCTAGCGACGTGGGTGACGCGGACCGCAGTGAGGGCATCGAGTCGTTCCGAGATGCTCTCGAAGGAGTCGAACGCCCGGTGGTGACGGCAAGTGACGTCGCGACCCAACTAGGGATGTCTCAGTCGGCGGCGGCCGACCTACTCGCAGGTCTCGTCGAGTCGGGTGACGTCTCGCGGGTCGGCGTCGAGAGCGATCCGGTCGTCTTCTACGCGGAACGCTGGGCCGACGCGACGAAACGCGAACGGATCGTCCCCTTCCCGGATCGACACGAGATCGTCGTGGACCAACCCGACCAGTTCACTCGGGCCCAGCTATCGCAGTTCGCCCGACTCGCGGACACCAACGGCCGGTCGGGGTACGTCTACGAGGTTCGCCGTGAGGACGTCTGGGCGGCGCCACACGACTCGTTCGCAGCACTTCGATCGACGGTTCGTGACGTCCTCGGCGGCGAAGAACCCGCCTTCGAGGAGTGGATGGAATCGCAGTGGAAGCGAGCCAGACAGTTCACACTCCGAACCCACGAGGACGGGTACACGGTTCTCGAGGCTGCCAGTGACTCCTTGATGGGGAACGTCGCTCGTGAGGTATTGGACGACCAGCACCTCCACGCTCCGATCGACGACGATACGAGCTGGGTCGTCGATGGGTCGGAAGCGGCGATCAAGCGCACGCTCTACGACGAAGGGTACCCCGTGAAAGACGAGCGGGACCTGGCCGAGGGCGATTCGCTTGCGGTCGCGATGCATCTGGAACTTCGCTCTTACCAGCGGGACTGGGTTGACCGGTTCCTCGAAGCCGGATCGGGGGTTCTCGTCGGCCCCGCCGGCAGTGGGAAGACGATCGCCGCGATCGGAATCCTCGCGGAACTACAAGCCGAAGCTCTCGTCCTCGTGCCGAGTCGCGAACTCGCCGGCCAGTGGCGCGAGGAACTGCTGCGACACACCGACCTCGGCCCGGATGACGTCGGCGAATATCACGGCGGTGAGAAGTCGGTTCGCCCGATCACGATCGCGACCTACCAGATCGCGAGTATGGACCGACATCGCGGCCTCTTCGACAGTCGCCGATGGGGACTCATCGTGTACGACGAGGCCCACCGCGTTCCGGCCCCAGTCCATCGATCCACGACCGATCTCCAGGGTCGCCACCGGCTCGGATTGACCGCATCGCCCGTCCGGGAGGACGACCTGGAACGGGATATCTACACGCTCATCGGCCCGCCCATCGGCACCGACTGGGACGCGCTCTTCGATGCCGGGTTCGTCGAACAGCCATCCGTCGAAATTCGGTACGTTCCGTGGCGAGACGACCGAGTGAAAGACGAGTACGGGAACGCGTCTCGACACCGTCAGCGACAACTCGCCGCCACGAATCCTGCGAAGGTCGACGTCGTCCGCGACGTGCTCGCCGAACGGCCCGAGACGAAGACTTTGGTCTTCGTCGAATATCTCGACCAGGGCGACGAACTGGCCGACGCACTGGACGCGCCGTTCGTCAGTGGCGAGACGCCACACGCCGAACGCGCCCGGTTGTTCCAGGCGTTTCGACGTGGCGACCACGATACCCTGATCGTCTCTCGAGTCGGTGACGAAGGGATCGATCTGCCCAACGCGGAGCTCGGCATCGTGGCATCGGGCCTGGGTGGGTCTCGGCGCCAGGGAACCCAGCGCGCCGGGCGGACCATGCGGCCATCCGGCAATGCCGAGGTCGTCGTACTGGCGACCCAGGGAACACGCGAGGCTGACTTCGCCCTTCAGCAGATGCACCATCTCGCCAGCAAGGGCGTCCCGGTGACCGAGCGGACCATCGCGGATTGATCGATCGGTCTTACCGATTGGACTCCATCCACTCCACTGCGAAATCCACGAGCGACCGCTGATCGATCACTGTAGCATTTGCGGCCCCTACCTGCCCGGATTCGGCGTCGTGTTCGCGTTCGAACGCAGCGCCGATGTCGAGGAAGTCGTCGGTGGAGAGTTCGATGTCCACGTATTCGACGACGACCCGTTCGCCATCGCGTCGGATCGGTGCGGCGTTACTGACCCTCGGCACCGAGATATCGGCTCGATACTCGGCCAGATGCAGCGACGTGTTCGTATTGTGGTTGGTGCCGAGGAGCAGGATTTTTCCGGCGTTGTCGTAGATTCCTGCGAGCGGTGATCGCTCACCGAGACCGAAATCGATCGCGTGTCCGGAGACGATACCCTCGGCCTCGGCGCCCCAGGCGGCGAACGAGACCTCGGGATGCGTACTCCGCTGGACGGCCGGATAGGTCCTGAAACACTCCGGAATGGCACCGACGTCACGAGTAGGGGTCATCCCCGGTCGAAACGCTGGCATCGAATCGCGGATGGTCTCGTACCACGATTCCGGGACGGGCGGGTTCGACCACCTGGCCGGGTCCGTGTACTGTGACGTATGCGTGGGCATGACGAGCGTTCCTGATTCGGAGAGGGTGCACTGGAGAGCGTCGACGACGGCCTGGGCCCCACCGCTGACCCACCCGAGTGCACTCAACGAGGAGTGGACGATGAGCGTGTCACCGGTCTCGATTCCCAGGGAACGGAAGTCCGAAACCATCGAATCGACCGTGACTGGTTCGGCCACCCGGGCTATCGTGTCTCGCTCGCCCATTAGCTCTCGATACGGGGGCGAGTGTAATCAACGTTCACGCAGTCGCGGGGATCGAGACCGCAACACTTCCCGTCGGAGTGCCGGATGCTGAACGTTTTTCACGCTCTTCGGCTAACCTCGAAGGGAATGACCTCTCTGGAATCGATGGACCTCGATTTCGTCCGACTCGGATCGACCGGGATCGAGACGAGCGAACTGCAGTTCGGTACCTGGCGGTTCGGCAAGGAGACCGAAACGGGTACCGTCGAGATCGACGAGGAGCGAGCGTACGAGTTGCTCGACGCGTACGAGGCCGCCGGCGGTCGGTACATCGACACGGCGGACGTCTACGGCGGTGGGAAAAGCGAAGAGTGGATCGGCAACTGGCTCGCCGACCGGGACAGGGAGCGATTCACCATCGCCTCGAAGATCTACTGGCAGATCCGGGATGGCGACCCGAACAGTGCCGGGAACAATCGCAAGAATCTTCGACACCGTATCGATGCCATCCTCGAGCGACTGGATACCGACTACATCGACGTGCTGTACATCCACCGGTGGGACGACGAGACGCCCACGCGGGAACTGCTGCGGACGCTCGACGGGTTCGTCCGGGATGGGAAGGTCCACTATCTGGGCGCCTCCACGCTCCGACCGAACGCCTGGAAGGTCGCGAAGGCGAACGAGATCGCCGAGCGGAAGGGCTGGGAGCCGTTCTCCGTGGTTCAGCCCCGATACAACCTGGTGGACCGCGAGATCGAGGGCGATTACCTGGAGATGAGTCGCCACTACGGCCTCGCGGTGTGTCCCTGGAGCCCACTGGGGCAGGGATTCCTGACGGGGAAATACACCCGGGACGACGGGCTCGTGGGCGAGTCCCGCGTCGCGGAGTCGAGTCGTTTCGAACAGTCGTATCTCGTGGCGGAGAACTTCGACGTCCACGACGAACTCGACGCAGTTGCCGAAGCGGTGAACGCGACGCCCGCCCAGACTGCTCTCGCATGGCTCATGCACCGGGACGGCGTCACTGCGCCTATCGTCGGCGCCCGAACCGTCGAGCAACTCGAAGAGAACCTCGTGGCCGCGACCATCGACCTCGACGAGGGACAGGTGCGACGGCTGACCGAAGCCATGTCTGGTCCCTACTACCGTCTCTGAAACGACGACCGCAGAACGCCCCTCTGCGGGGTGCATTTACCCATGGGAGCCGATCGGTCGATAATGGACGATGAGCCGCCATCGAGACGATAGTCGAATCCGAGTCGCAGTAACGGCAGGCTCTCCGATCAGGTCGCGTCATCGACGACGAGCCACGGGACCTCGATCAGTTCCGGTATCGGCGTCTCTACGTGGTGTTCCCAGATACCCTGTTCCCCGAACGCTTCCCCGTGGTCCGAGGTGATGACGACGGTGCCATCGAGGTCCGCTGCGAGGTCGGCCGCTGCTTCGAAGACGGCTCTAAGGTTCTCCTCGTAATAGCGGAGTAGCGTCTCTTTCGTTCCGTCCGAGCCGACGTCGAAGATACTGCTCGGGTCAAGTTCGACGAGCATCCCGACCTTCATGGCGAGTTCGCTCTGTTCCAGATATCGCTCGACGCGGGGCCTGATGGGGTCGAGCACCGAGGCAAGCAATCCGCCGTCGCTCGAGTCGACGCCTTCCTGTTTGGCTTCCTCGAAGCTCTTTCGAATCGTGTTCACCTTTCGCCCCTTCCCGTGGGCGATGAAGGGAGCGTGCGGTTGCATGTAGTGGATGACCGTCCTGTCGCTGGCCTCCAGTTCATCCCAGTGCTCTCGGACGTACCGGTTCACGTCCTGAGGAAGGACCGTCCCGAGCTCGTCGTCCCAGGCCTCGTCCCAGACGTCGTGGATGGTCGAAATGTGGTCGGTCGAGGTCCAACCGGAGTCGAAACTCGCTCCCCAGTCCAGTTCGTTGAGGGGAATTCCGAGTCCGTTGATGAACGGGTTCGCAGAGAAGTACGTGATATCGTGGTTCCCCCTGAAGGTCTTGGCCGCCCATTCGGGTGTCGCCGACCCCCGACTCTCCCGTTTCTCCAGGTCGCCGTCCACGTAGTCGCGGTAGACCGATTCGAAGGAATCGAATCGACAGGCATCGAGGACGATCAGGTAGTCCCAGTCACCATCGATCACTTCTTGCTGTTTCATAGGAGCGGTTGCGTACGAGGTAGTTCTACCATGGGTGCCTAAAGCGTGTGTGATATCAGACCGTCAGGAGAGCACTTTCACGCCGAATACCGTCGCCGATGTTCCGCCGACGATCACCGGCATCCAGTAGATTGCCAGACGAAAGAGTAGTACGGCGGCGGTGACCACCGCGGCTGGGACTCCCGTCGTCGGAACGAGCAAGGCGACGAAGGCAGCTTCGATCCCACCGAGGCCACCGGGAAGGGGTGCCATCCCGGCCAGATTGGCGAGCGGGATGACGAACAGCGCCACGACGACAGGGATGTCGGCACCGACCGCGAGAAAGGCCATGACGAGGGCTGCTGTCTGTAACAACCACCCCAGCATCGAGAGAGAAAGAGCGTACACGAGTCGACGCTGATCGCCGGCGACCACCTCGACATTCCCGAAGAATCGACGCAAGCGAGCCGCGACACCAGCCTTGGTGACCGTTCGTGATTTCAGTGGGCCCCACCGGAATGCATCGGCCGTCGTCGCAATCGGTCCCGAGAGTCTATCGACGAGTGTCTCCCGATAGCGCCAGGTCAACGTGAAGGACACGACGATGACGAGGACTAGTATCACGACGGAACTGACCGCCGCGAAGAGATTCGTCCCGAGCGTGAACCGACTCGCGTAGATTCCGACCCCGAAGAAGACGAGCGCGATGGACGAGACCGCGTTCAGCACGTCGACGCTCGCGATGCTGACTAGCCCTGTTTCGTATCGGGTTCCCGTGACCTTCGAGACGAGTAACGCCGTGACTGGTTCGCCACCGGCCTGCCCGAACGGGGTCACGTTGTTCGCGAAGACGGCGGCATTGTAGACGAAAAACGAGGTGCCGACGGGCATGGGGACGTCCATCGAGGCGAGCACGGTTCGAAGCGTGACTGCCCAGGCGCCAAGCCAGAGCAGGGCAACCACGAACATCACCCCAAGGAATAGCGGATCGGCCCGCGACAGTGACGATCGCACCTGACCGACGTCGACGAGCCACAGGAGGCCGACGATGAGTGCACCCGCGCCCGCGAACCCGAGGACGAGCGCACGCCTGTCGACCCGACTCATACATCGGAACTCCGACGCCCTACTACGAAACGATTGGGTTTCGTACCGACTCGAGGGACCGGGCCATTTATTGCTGGCAACCGGTGAGTCTGGGGTAATGACCGACCGGTCCCCAGACAACGTCCTGTTCGTCGTCCTGGACACGGTCCGGAAGGATCGACTCGGCCCCTACGGATACGACCGAGGGACGACGCCGTCGTTGTCGGCATTTGCCGAGGAGGCGACCGTCTTCGACGCTGCCGTCGCGCCCGCACCCTGGACCTTGCCGGTTCACGCGTCCATGTTCACCGGACTGTATCCGAGTCAGCATGGAGCCGACCAGGAGAGTCCGTATCTGGAGGGAGCGCAGACGCTTGCGAAGACGCTATCGCAGGCGGGCTACGACACCGCTGCGTACTCTTCGAACGCCTGGATCACCCCATATACGAACCTCACCGAGGGCTTCGACGACGGTGATACCTTCTTCGAGGTCATGCCGGGTGAGTACCTGTCCGGCCCGCTTTCGAAGGTCTGGAAGGCGATGAACGACAACGACCGTCTCCGGGACTTCGCGTCGAGTGCCGTCCAGTTCGGGGCGAAGATCCACGAATACCTCGCCAGTGGCGATGGCGCGGATACCAAAACGCCGTCCGTCATCGACAAGACCATCTCGTTCATCGACGAGAGCGAGAGCGAGACGGGCTGGTTCGCGTTCATCAATCTGATGGACGCCCATCTACCGTACTATCCACCGGAAGAATACCGTCGGGAGTTCGCTGCCGACGCTGACCCGGACGCGGTCTGTCAGAACTCCAAGGAGTACAACTCCGGCGCCCGGGATATCGACGATGACGAGTGGGACGACATCGGCGACCTCTACGATGCGGAAATCGCCCACATGGACGATCAACTGGGCCGGCTCTTCGAGTGGTTGAAAGAGACCGACCAGTGGGACGATACGACTGTCGTAGTCTGTGCTGACCACGGTGAACTGCACGGCGAACACGACCTCTACGGTCACGAGTTCGCCCTCTACGAGCAATTGATCAACGTACCGCTCATGATCAAACATCCCGCTCTCGATGACGACCGCACAGCGGCGGTCGTCGAATTGCTCGATCTCTATCACACCGTCCTCGACGCGACCGATGTTCGTCGAGACGGGAGCACGACTGGGGTTCAATCGGGCGAAAACCGGGTCGTCGGCTTCGATCCGACGCGTTCGCTGTTCGACTCCCGATACCGGCAGTTCGACTCGGCCGACGGGAATCGTGACCCGGGACAGCGAGCCAATGAGGAGGCGGCCGGAGAGTACGCCTTCGTCGAATACGCCCAGCCGGTCATCGAACTCCACCACCTCGAGGAGAAGGCGAAGGCGGCCGGACTGGAGATCGAAGACGACCACCGTGCGCGGGCACGATTGCGGGCAGCCCGTAGTTCGGACGGCAAATTCATCCGAGCAGATCGAATTCCCGACGAGGGGTTCGTTCTCGGGGAAGATCCCGCCGAGTCCCGACCAGTGTCCCCCAACGATCACGACGCCGTCGAGGCCGCAGAACGGGCCCTCTCCCGGTTCGAATCGGCGACCGGTGGAGCGTGGACGGAAGCCACCGATGCTCGGGCAGACGCACTCGAAGACGCCGACGAGAAGTTACAGGAGCGACTGAGCGACCTCGGATACATGGAGTAATCATGGTGATACTGCAACTCTCGGAGACACCGGACTGGCTGGCATCGATGCTTTCCTCGGAGATCGCGCTCCTCGTGCTCCTCGGGATCAGCATCCTCGAGGGTACCATGATGCTCCGATTCATGCCGAGTGAACTCGTGGTCCCGAGCGCGCTGTTGCTCATCGGCTCATCGATCCCCGAGGTCGTGGCTATCGTCGCTATCGCCGTCGTCGGAACGACCATCGGCCAGACGTTTCTGTTCGTCCTTGCCCGCCGAGGCGGTCGGAAATATTTGATACAGAAGGGGTGGATACCGCTGAACGAGTCGCGCCTCGACCGCGTCGACGGCTGGTTCGACCGGTGGGGGCAGTTCGCCGTGCCGGTGACGAATACGATGCTCTTCGTCCGTGGGCTGCTGACGGTACCCGCCGGTCTCTCGGACATGCAAGTTCGGCGGTTCGTCGTCCTCTCGGCCGTCGGTTCCCTCTCGTTTCAGACGATACTGGCACTCATCTACCTCCTCGCGGGCGAGGTTATCGCACTCTGATTAGCGATTGTCGACGGCACGCCAGAGTGTCTTCGCCGTAGCGGCGAGACGCTTGCGGGCGTAGATAAGTTCTGCAGTCCCCCAGGCCGTCGCGATCAGCAGGGCACCCGCTGCCGAGGCGAGCGTCCAGCTATCCATCCAGGCCGGGCGAATCCACGGCGTGAGGTGCCTCCACCGGGTTGTCATCGTATCGACGGGGCCCTCGACGACTGTCCCGGTGGCCTGGCGCGATACCCATTGATCGAAGGACTCGTTTCTCGACTCGCCTGGTTCGAGGCTCGCACTGCCGCTCAGTTCGTAGGTCCCCTCTGCATCCATATCCCGGATCGTCGGCCCGTTCGAGCTGCCGCCGTGAGCTATCCGATCCGCGTCGTACGGTCCCCACGTTACATAACTCTCCCAGACGATCTCGCCGTCCGGCGTGACCTCGACGACGCGGTGGTTCATCGTATCGGTGATCAACGTGTTGCCGTTCGGGAGTCTATCCGCGTCGCGAGGCCAGGTGAACTGGCCGTTCCCGACCTCCCAGGTCCGTTCCCACTCGGCTGTCGGTAATCCTGCGTCGTTCGTTCCGGTGCGCTCGAGGAGTTCGTACTCCACGACGCGGTGGTTCTCGGAGTCGGCAACGAGAATCGTCGGCGTGCCGTCCTCGCTCTCGAGATAATCGGGATTGTGCTGTTCGGAGAGGATATCGTGCTCGCCGTCCGCACCGAGACGAAGGTCGATCTCGTCGGTCGTCATGTTGACGAGGATGGCCTGATCGAAGTTTCGCGGCGAGACGAGCAACTGGTCGTCACCCACGGGTTCGACATCGTTCACGTGCGTCCAGTCCTCATCCATCCCTCCGTCCGTTCCGTTCGGATAGTGGTCGCGGAAGTACCATTCCCACGTGATCTCCTCGCTGGTTCGATTGTATACGAACAGGCGATCGTCGCTTCTGTCGGCTGATTCGTTGTAGTTCCGCATGTTCGCGACGGCCAACCGGTGCTCGTCGAGCATCGTCACGTCGTGGGTGTCCTCGATGTCGAACACCTCCACCCAGACCCGCTCGTCGGTTTCAGGGTCGTATTCGTAGACGGTGGTCGTCCCGGGTTTCGTCGAGACGACGAGGATGTTCCCATTCGGCAGGGGATCGGGTTCGTAGAACCACGTCGATCCCTGTTCGGAGCCGTTGTGCTGCCACTCCATGTCACCCCGTTCGTCGATGGCCACGAGTCGTGCCGGTCGTTTCGGGTCCTCCTCGCCGCCGAAGTGGAACCCCTGGACGCCGACGACGGTCGACCCGTTCCCGGCAGATTCTATCGTGCCCGGTTCGACGAACCCTGGATCCGGCGGTCCCCCAGTGACGGCTGCGTACCCGACGTTCGCCACAAGTGCGAAAAGGACGATCGCGAGGAGGGCGCGTATCAAGCGACGCTTCGAGACGGGGACGTCCATAGGTAGACGTGTGGGACGGTCGGTTTCATCGTTTCGCTCCGGAGGAACAACGGCACATATCCCGCCGTAGTGGGCCACTATCGTCGTAGCGTCTCACACGTAACGACAACGAGATCTGGCAGTGTGTGGTCTCGTGTCTGGTCACTCCATGTCCTTTCCGCCATTGACGGGTGTGTAGGTTCCGGTGACGAACTGTGCGTCGTCGCTGGCGAAGGCGGCAATGGCGCGAGCGACGTCCGACGGCCGAGCCACTCGGCCCAGGGGCGTCTGCTCGGAGATATACTCTCGCATCTCTTCGACCCGATCTGCGGTCGCGTCGGTCTCGACGAGGCCCGGGGCAACGACGTTCGCCGTTATCCCCGCTTGCCCGTACTCGTATGCGATGTACTTGACGAAGGTGTCGAGGGCAGCCTTCGCGGCCCCGTGAGCGATGAACCCCGGCGCGGGATGGTCGCCGAGTCCACTCGAGACGTACACTGCACGCCCATATCCCTGCTCTACCATCAGGGGAAGGACGGCGTCGGTCATCCTGAACGCCGCCTCGAGTTCGTCCGAGAGTTTCTGGTGGAACTCCTCCCAGGCCATATCGGCGAACGACTTCTTCGCAAAGGGCATGTTGGCGTTGTTCACGAGGACGTCGATGCGACCCCACTCGTCGGTGACGGTCTCGATCAGACGACCGACAGCCGCTTCGTCGCGAACGTCGGCCTGGACGACGAGTGCATCGCCGCCATTCTCCTCGATCTCGGTGGCTGTCGCCCGTGCGGCGGCTTCGTTCGAGTGGTAATTCACGACCACCTTCGCTCCGCGATCGGCGAGGAGTGTGGCGGTTGCGGCACCGATACCCCGGCTACTGCCTGTGATGAGAGCGACCCGGTCGGTGAACGAACTCATTGGTCGACCGTTTGCCGTCACGTGAAGAGAAGCTACCGATGTCCGTGTCGAATCGTACCAGGGTACCGAAAGACACTATGTGCGCAGCCGCCACCCGAAGAGAATACCCTCACCGGTAAGCCACAGCGCACCGAGGGCGATACCGACGACATGCAGTAGCTGGGGAAGATGCATCCACGTCGGGACCACGTACTTCGAGAGGGCCTCGATCTCCCGGACGGATTCGACGATCGGTCCGGCGGTTTCGTCGCTCTCGACGAGTTGACGGCCTGATGGAACGTCCGCTCCTTCGTCGGCACCGATCCGATCGGCCTCGTATGGGAGGGGAATCACCTCACCATCCGGATCTTCGAACCGCCAGACGACCGTCCCCTCGCGGTCGACCTCGAGGATGCGATTGTTGCGCGAATCGGTGATCAACGTGTTACCGTTCGGGAGCCGGTCGGCATCACGAGGCCACTGCAGCGATCCGTCGGTCGGGCCGCGATACTGCCAGACGATTTCCTCGGTCGCCACGTCGAGTTCGACGATCCGGTTGTTCTCGCTGTCCGCGACGACCATCGTTCCCGCGTCCTCGATCCGGTGTGGGTTGTGTTGTTTCTCCAGGATGTCGTGGTTACCAGGTTCGCCGACCACGTCGACGATCTCGTTGGTCTCTGGATCGACTTCGATGACGGTGTCGAAGTTACGGATGCTCATCTGAAAGTTCCCGTTCTCCAGACGATCGATGTCGTTCATATGCGTCCAGTCGTCGTGCTCACCATTCTTCTCCGGGCCACCGTGCTGTTCGTAGAAGGGGGTTCCGGGTGTCAGGTGTTCTTCGGCGTGCCACTCCCAGGTTATCTCCCCCTCGCGATCGACGGTGAACGACCGGTCGTTCCCCATGTCGATGATCGCGGTCTCACCGTTGTCCAGTCGTTCGACGTCGTGCACCTCGTGCCAGTGGATAAACTCGTCCTGCCAGGAGTACTCCCAGACCACGTCGCCGGACTCCTTGTCGATTTCGACCACGCGGTTGGTGACACAGTGGTCGTCGTATTCCTCGTAGTCGACGTACTCTCCATCGCAATCTTCAGCCGGTGTTTTCACGGCCACCGCTGCGAGCACCGTCTCCTCGTCGAGTTGCTCGACCGCGAACACCCGGGAATCAGGGACGGACCAGTCCCAGGTGACGTTACCGTCGGGTGTTATCTCGACGACCCGCCCAACGTTATTCCAGGAGTGGACCCCGACCAGCGTATTCCCTGGATAGGCGCCCGCTTCCTGTTCGACGGTCGTCCCACGGTCGATTGTGACGGCCTGGACGCCGAGAGAGGCCGCCAGGAGGACGATGGCGACCGAGACGGCGACGATACGTACCCGCTGGTCCATACGCTCTGTCCACGCCCCTGGCGCTAATAGGAACCGGTTGAGTCTCGACGTTCGTCACCTGGGAGCCGGCATAGCTGTGTTGGTCAATACGGACAATACTATCTACGGTCGGCAACCAGTCAGTGGGCTACCTTTTACCCAATATTCTGTGAAAAGCGGTCAAATTGGCCGGGAATGCACGCCGCTGAGATAATCGCGCATATCAATAATTCTATAGTTATTGCCAGTTATATTGTGAAGATGGGGAAATACATTGCAAACGTTTTTGTGGGAACACCCGCTATATTCGGGTATAACATATGGACTCTGACGACTTCCCGGCTACGGACGTCCACGTCGAGTCGATTGCCCCAGAATCGTTGAAAGATCGAATCGATTCGGGTCGGGCGACCGTGCTCCTCGACACGCGGATGCAATCAGATTACGATGAGTGGCACATCGACGGCGAGAACGTCGAGACCATCAACATCCCATATTACGAGTTCCTCGATGACGGTCTCGACGAAGCGGTCCTCGACGAGATCCCCGAAGACAGGCAGGTGACTGCCCTCTGTGCGGAGGGGAGCTCCAGTGAGTATGTCGCGGGTACGCTCGTCGGGCGTGGCTACGAGGTGTCCCATCTCGAGGGAGGAATGGAGGGTTGGGCACGGATCTACGAATCCGTGGAGGTCAGCGGATACACCGGATCGGGGACCCTCCTCCAGTACCAGCGACCGTCGTCGGGCTGTCTCGGCTACATGCTCTACGACCAAGATGAAGCAGCAGTCATCGATCCACTCAAAGCCTTCACAAGCCGATATCTCGAGGATGCAGACCGACTCGGCGTCGACCTCGAGTACGCGATGGATACGCACGTACACGCAGACCACATCTCGGGGGTCCGTGATCTCGTCGCCGAGGGGGTCGAAGGTGTGATTCCCGAATCTGCAGTCGAGCGCGGTATTACGTACACAGATGAACTCACCACTATCGAAGATGGGCAGACGTTGGACGTCGGGTCTGCCGAGATAACGGCCATCTACACCCCCGGCCACACGACTGGCATGACTTCGTACCTCGTCGATGACAGCTTCCTCGCAACCGGTGACGGACTCTTCACCGAGTCAGTAGCTCGTCCCGACCTCGAAGAGGGCGATGATGGCGCACCAGAGGCCGCCCGGATGCTCTACGAATCGCTTCAGGAGAGAATCCTGACCCTCCCCAATACGGTAGTAGTTGGTGGGGGACACACTAGTAACGCAGCCGAACCAGCCGCGGATGGCACGTACACCGACTCGATCGGGAACCTGTTGGAGGATATGCCGGCTCTCACGATGGACGAGGAGTCGTTCGTCGAACTGACGCTCGATGACATGCCGCCCCGGCCGGCGAACTACGAAGATATCATCGCCACGAACCTCGGGGTGAACGACGTCGACGAAGAGGAAGCGTTTACCCTCGAACTCGGCCCCAACAACTGCGCAGCGAGTCAGGAGTCTCTCGCGGGTGATTGATCCCGGCGATGCTCGATCCAGTCGTACTACAGGTCGGCGGTGAACTGTTTCCCAACGGCATCAGTCGCTACGCCCTCGGCGGGCTGTTCGTAGGTTTAGGGGTTGCCGTCATCTACCTGGGGACAGCCATTCCACCCGGAGCGAGCACCTTCCTCGAATCCACGCTCTCGTATTTCTCCGGGCAATCGCGATTCCAGAAGTACGTGCCCTCACGGGACTGGCGCCTCGTGTTCACGTTCGGCATCGTTCTCGGTGCCGCGTCGTACGCCCTGATCTATCAGGGCGGAGCGTGGACGACGGCGGTACATCCGTGGCGGTTACTGGTCGGTGGTGTTTTCGTCGGCGTCGGAACCCGCGTCGGGAAAGGCTGTACCTCCGGTCACGGTGTGTGTGGCGTCGGTTCGGCATCGAAGACTTCCATCACGGGCGTCATTACGTTTCTCCTCGTCGCTATCGTGACCGCGCAGGTCGTCGCGTCCCTGGGGGTGACTCCCTGAATGAGTGACCGCCATCCACTCTTCATGCCGCTGATCCTCATCGGGGGGATTCTCTTCGGGTTCGGGCTTGCCTACAGCCAGATGGCCCGTCCCGAGGTCGTCCTCGACTTTCTCCAGTTCGAGGACTTCGGACTCCTCTTCGTGATGTTCGGCGCAGCGGTCGTCAGCGGCCTGGCGTTCTTCCTGGTCCCGCGACTGCGTGACACAGCACCACTCACCGGCGATCGATACGAACGCCGATTGAAACCCTTCGACCGTAACGTCCTGATCGGCGGCTCGATATTCGGTGTCGGGTGGGGGCTATCGGGTATCTGCCCCGGGGCGGCATACGCTAGCTTCGGCATCGGCAACGTGACGATCCTCTGGTCGATCGCGGGGATGTTCATCGGTGCATACGCACAGGGGTACTGGCGGAGTCGCGTCACCGAAGACGCGCCATCACCGACGAGCGCCGACTGAGAGGGATTTTTCACGCGTTTCGTGGCGGAGGGACGAGGAAGACGTTTCCCGCCGCCCTGGCGATGACCGCTTCGGAGACGCTGCCGAGCAACAGTCGCCGAAGTCGACTGCGTCCTCGAGACCCCAGGAGGACGGTCGACGGATTCGCCGCTGCCTCTGCAGCGAGGATCTCGTCTGCCGGATCGCCGCTGCGTACGTCGATGCGTGTATCGATGTCCCAGCGTTCGAGGGTCGTTTCGAGGGCCTCGAGCTGTTCGGTCGGATCCGGTTCCTCGTCCACGGCATCCTTTGGCGAGCGGACGTGCACGAGTGTCGCCTCTTCCGTCGCATGGCGGAGGTACGAGAACGCGTCGAAGGCCCGTTCGGCGTTCTCCGAGAAGTCCGTCGCATACAGTACCCGCTCGAAGAGATGTTCGTGAATGACGTCCGGTTCCTCGGTTTCCCGCTCGACCCGGTTGACGAGGAGGGGAACCACGGTCGTTCGGGCCAGATTCCGGGCGGTCGAGCCGATGACTCTGTTCTCGAGGGGGCTCTGTCCGCGCGAACCGACGATGGTCATATCCGCGTGAACGGCACCCGCGATACCGTTTATTCGGCGGTGAGGCGTCCCCCGGACGACGTGGGTCTCGACGTCGAAGCCGGCTGCCTCCATCACCGTACGGTACCGATCGAGCCCCCGTTTTCGTTGCTGTTCGAAGTCCATCCCGGGCATTCCCGAATGAACGTTCGATGGCACCACCGTTACGAGATGGAACGTATCGACACCCACCCGGTCGAGGCACTCGAGACACGTCTGGTTCTCGATCGCTGCCTCGCTGGCTGCCGACAGATCCGTTGCGTAAACGGCTTTCATGTACTATCGTAGATGGGACGGCCATAATATTGTTTGGATTGGGCAATATAGCGAATCACGTACACAGACAAAGGTCGCGATACAGCACCCCCGACGAAAGCCCGTAGCTGTGAAACGGCGGAAATATTTCGACAGGGGGATGGAAGCCGCCGAAATTAGATAAGTTATGCATGGATTCGGATGGGATATGTGGGACCACTGGTGAGGTAATATTGTATAATAAGTCCAAAACCATTATAACGTGGTGTCGTTTAGGAGTATTCGAGTGACCAAGGATGATATCGTTCACACCCCCACAGAATGTTGGTGGGTCCCGATGGTAGCAATCGGGAGCCTCTCGGCAATGGTTCAGGCGATGCAGCTCATCGGCATCGTCCTGGTGGAAGCGATTGTACTCTACGTCGTGTACGGTGCGGCCGAAAACGCGTTCAGTTCAGCAGTCATCGATCGAATCAAACAGTTCTAATATGGAAATACTGGGCCTTAGCATGGCGATGGTGTCGTTGTTCGTCAGCTTTGGACTCCTCATCGGCATCCTCTTCGGGTTCTTCGGAATGGGGGGTTCGTTCCTCGTGACGCCGGCCTTGCTCGTCATGGGCTATCCATCTCGAGTCGCGGTCGGGAGTGGTCTCGCGTTCGTCTTCGGTACCTCGGTCATCGCGACGCTGAAACACCGTGACCTCGGCCAGGTCGACTACAAACTCGGGGTGTTGATGATTGCCGGCACGACTGCAGGGATAGAAGTCGGCAAGGAGATCGTCTTGCATCTCGAGGAACTCGGCCTTGCCGGAAGCATCATCAGCGTCACCTACGTCTTCCTGCTCGGGGGGATCGGTCTCTTCGTGACCTACGAGGCATTGAAAGGGAGCGAGGAGGGCGGTATCGACCACGATGCCGCGGATGAGGAGGTCGATGCCGACGACATTCCCGACATCGCCAAGAAGATCCAGTCGTATCGTCTGCCCCCGATGGTCGACCTCAGAGGCGGTGTCTCGGTATCGCTGTGGATGATTCTGGCCGTCGCCTTCACGACGGGATTGTTGTCCGGTTTCCTCGGTGTCGGTGGCGGGTTCATCCGGATGCCCGCGCTGTTCTATCTGATCGGTGTCCCCGTTCCCATCGCCGTCGGAACCGACCTCTTCGAGATCGTCTTCTCCGGTGGTATCGGTAGTTTCCTCTACGCGATGGACGGGGGAGTCGATCTCTCCATCGTCCTGCCGCTACTCGCAGGCAGTGCACTCGGTGCGCGCCTCGGTTCCGCGGCGACGAGTATCGTCGACGAAGGGGAGATCAAGGTGTACTTCGGATTGATGCTCCTCGGTGGGGCCGTCGCTGTCGCCGTCCGCGAAGTTGGAAACGTGTACGGAATCGAGATCCTCAACACGGTCAGCCTCGTCTTGATCCTCGGTTCTGCACTCCTCGTCAGTGGGGCCGTTATCTACAGTAGTATCACCGCCATTCGAGCGGCGTCGCGTAGCCAGACCCAACCTGCCGACTAACATCGACGACGGCACCCAGTGCTGGTTCAGGATTCGATTCGATCGAAAAGTCACGGCGATTCGATCACGAGCCAACACTCCCGGCCGAAAACGGCCCCGCCACTTTCTATCCAGGGAACCGTACACAGAGGCATGGAGGGGGATGCACCGGACGATCTGTTGCGGGAACGGGCCCAGCAGAGCAAGCTGAAACTTTGGCTCCTCATGGAGGCCGATCGTGCTGTGGTGACGGGGTTGCTGATGGGTGTCGTCTTCGTGGTGCTCGTTCTGACGGGATACCTGTATCCGAGCTCGGTGGCCGCCATCCAGAGCAGCGATTCGACGGATACGCTCTTCCAGGGATTGCTGACCGGAACCATCACCAGCGTCACGCTCGTCGTGACGTTGAACCAACTGGTGCTCTCCCAGGAACTCGGGGCGGTCGGAGACCAGCGAGAGCGAATGGAGGGGGCGAAGCAGTTCAGGTCCGACGTTGCAGACGCCATCGGGGCTCCGGTGAGTCCAGCGCGTCCGGCACAATTTCTCAGGGCACTCGTCCAGGTGTCCGGCGAAAAGGCGGAGACGCTCAAAGCGGGCCGCTCCGATAGGGCCGACGCGTCGCTCGAATCGTCCATCGAGGATCTCACCGGGAGCCTGATAGCGAATGCAGCACAGGTATCGACGGGTCTCGACGAGGCCCGTTTCGGCAGTTTCGACGTCATTTCGTCGGCGCTGAACTTCAACTACTCGTGGAAGCTGTTCACCGCCGAACGTATCCGTGAACGACATCGTCAATCGCTGAACGAGACGCGTCTGGACGCCCTCGACGAGTTGATCGAGGTGTTAGGACTGTTCGGGCCGGCCCGCGAACACTTCAAGACGCTGTACTTCCAGTGGGACCTCATCAATCTCTCACGGCGGATACTCGCGGCCGCAGTTCCAGCACTCCTCGTCTCCAGCGGCATGATCATCTTCTTCAGCGACACCGCGTACAGCTTCTCGGTCGTCGGTGTCGAGACGCTCGTCCTGGTGATCTCGACTGCTGCCACGGTCTCGCTGCTTCCGTTCCTGGTCCTCCTCGCGTACATCATGCGCATCGCGACCGTCGCCAAACATACCCTCTCCATCGGTCCATTCATCCTTCGGGAGACGGAGGACGTCGCAGACGTCGAGTGGGACCAGTGAACGACCCAGCGCGACACATCGACTTGCTCGAACGAATTTTCGACAAGAGTGCCCTGACGTCGGGCGGATACGTGTAGCGAGACCTGTGTCGTTCGGGTCGATATCGCTTCGATACGCCTGAGATATTGGCCGTTCGCTATCCCGTGGATCGGTCGAAATCTTCGGTGCATCCGCGAACGACTCCTGGCATGTGGAAGTCCCCCTCTTCAGGGGTGAGTGGATGTCAAGAACGCGTCGCCGTACAGGGCCGGTATGCTGGTCTCTCCCGGTTCATGGGGCCTCAGTCCGATGGGCCAGCACGGATCGTGAGCCCGTACGAATACCCCACCGCACCGATGGCCCCGGTCACGAGCGCCCACGGAACGTACAAGGTGGGAAAGAACATCTTCGTATACTCCGAGAATGGCCCGAAACCGAGGGCGAGAAGGATCGGTGCAACGACTATCGTGAAAGTGAGTACGACCCGGTGACGGCGACGAACGGTCTGACCCAGCGGTAGAAACAGGAGAGGAGTGAGCACCGCGACGATCGTACCATACACCGCTGTCGCGCCCACCGCTGTTCCCGCGGCCCAGACGCTGCCCAGGAGGATCATCACCGAAACAGCAACGGCCCCGTCGGGTATCAGTGTGGTCGGGACATCGATATCGATTCGCGGAGTCACCAGCACGAACTGGACCGCTCCGGCGAGTAGCATGGCGAGAAGAACGTCACTTGTGAGCACCGCTCCAAACAACAACGAGAATACCACATCCTCGAGGTGTTCGAGCAGTGGTTCCGAGGATCCACCAACCAGTTCGACCACCACACTGCCAACGGCGAGCGCTGCACCGAGAGCGACCCCGAATCGGAGGCGTTGGAACAGGGTTCGCTCGGCCAGCGCGGCTCCCCGTCGGTACAGGACGCCGAGAACGGAAATCAGGATTGCCATCGGCAGCCAAATCGCACCGGCGAGGCCGTCGATTTTCGCCGCTGCGATGTCGATGCCGATACCGATGGTCGTCCCGACGGCTGCAAAGACGGTGTCCTCGTCGGCGAATGCCAGATACCAGCCGGTGGAGATGGTCTGATCGAAGATGTCTCCATGTGTGCCGGTCAGGACGATTGCAGACTCGTTCGATCGTACTCCCTGCGGGGCGCGGGTCAGCGTCGTATCAGTCGGCCCGCGGACGACGACGCGGTCGGCATTGACGCCGTACCAGTGACTCTCGTCCCCATGGGAGTAGAAGTAGTCGACCACCAGGACGTCACCGAGGGCCCGATGGCCCATCTCGGGGACTTCGTAAGTCACCACGGCGGTATCACCGGACACGTCGACCGAGAGGTTCCGTGGCATGGATTCCTCGTGATGACCTCGGAGGGCTTCCCGAGCGTCCCGTTGCAGTTGCGCCCCGTCTGGCGTGACACCGTCGTCGAGGTCGAACGTAACGACCCAGCGACCGGTGCCAGTGCCGTCTATCTCGATTGAGACCGTCGATTCTTCGACCACACTGTCGGCCACGACGTCGTCGGAACACACCTCACAGAGTGGCTGCGGCGGTGGTCGTGCAGTAACACTGGCAGCGAAGGAGACCAGTACCGCAACGGCGAGGATGAGAAGAAGAATCCGCCGACGCCGCTGTTGCATATCGAATACATGATGAGTGTGCGACATAATGATGGCGGTTCGACCGGAGCACCCAACTACCACGCATCGCCTGGTTCGCGGAGGGTCAATTGATCCTTGGGACCTATGCCCTCGATCCGATGCGGTGCGGTCCCGAGTCGAACGACGACGTCGACCACTCGGTGCACCGGTATGGATGCCTATCGAACGACCAAAGCGTCGGTCGCGTCGTCATGCCCGGCAGATCACCTGTCGGACATCTCGCCCGCTTCGATGTGAGGGGTTTCACCATCGAAATCGATGCGATACGTCGATTCCAGCGGTTCACCATCCCTCCCTGTGACGAGATCGATGCACAGGGAGGCAGTCTCCTCGTACGAACTGGAGTTGCCAGTCTGATTCTGGGCGGCAATCTCGCCGAGAGAAATGTACGTGACGTCGAAGTCGTCGAGTTCCTCGTCGATGGCGCTCGCCAACCCCCGGAATCCGGCCTCAGCCGTCCTCGCACCAACGTCCGCTCGCCGGGGTTCGATTCCCGTCGATTCGGTGATGTACAGCAACGTTCCCCCGCCAGATTCCTCCATTTTCGGGACGACGGCCCGGGTCGTACAGAAGCCACCGAGGAGGTCTCGGTCTAGGGCGTCGACGAACTGACTCCGCGTGCATTCGAACAGTCCGCCTTTTGGGGCCGAACCGGCGACGAACGTTACGACGTCGATGGTCCCGAAGGCCTCGAGGACGTCGGCGAATCCTTGTGAGATGTCTACGGGATTTCGCGGGTCGCATTCGATCGTGCGAGCCGACTCGCCCGCGTCTCGAAGGTCTTCTGCGATGGGGTCGGTCTCCCCGGTTCGTGTGGTACAGATGGCGGTGTCCATTCCGGCGGTGGCAAAGTGCTGGAACAATGCCGTTCCGATACCCTCCCCGACCCCAACGACCACTGCAGTGGGTGCCATAGTCATCCGATAGGCGATAGTCGGGAAAGTCAGTTGTGTTAGCTGAAAGTAGGCGCTAAGCCCCCTTCCTCAGCGAGCGCCGACCGAACGGGAGGGGCGAGCAGGGAGGGGATACAGCGTCCCCAGAAATCGAAGATTTCTGGTGTGCGAACGAGACGCTTTGCGTCTCGTCAACGCCGCACAGTTCTCATACACGATTCGGTAGCAGGCCCACAGGCCCACGCAATCACAACGTTTTTGCAGTAGGGTAGTATAGTATTGGTCGAACCCAATGGAGTACGACCTCGACACGGGAGCGCATTCGACGTATTCCCTGCACTACCACCTGATACTCACCACGAAGTATCGGCGCGGAGTGCTAACCGAGGAGCGAACCCAATTCATTCACGAGGTCATCAGCGGGTTCACGGACAACTACGGTGTCGAACTGACGAACCTCGACGGCGAGGACGACCACGTACACATCCTCTTTCGAGCGAAACCAACCACAGACCTCGTGAAGTTCATCAACACGGCCAAGGGCGCGACCGCCCGCCGTATCCGCAACGAGTACGCGGACGAACTCAAGACCGAACTGTGGGGCGACTCGTTCTGGAACGACTCGTACTGCCTCATCTCGACGGGGCAGGTGTCGCTGGATGTGCTGAAACAGTACGTAGAGGACCAACGCGAGTAGAATGTACTACGCCTACAAGTACCGTCTCAAGCCGTCCGACGCCCACCGTGAGGAGTTGGACCGCCACCGAGACATTTGTAGGCAACTGTACAACCACACGCTCTACCGTCTCAACGAGTACCAAGACGAACACGGTGAACTGCCGTCCATGACCACTCTGCGGTCGGAACTCCCCAACCTCAAGAAGTGGTGGGACGGCCTCTCGGACGTGTACTCGAAGGTTCTTCAAACCGTCGTGGAACGGCTGTTCGACAACCTCAAAGGACTCTCCAAACTCAAGGAGAACGGCTACGGTGTCGGTCAACTCAAGTGGAAGCCGCCACGCGAGTACAGGAGTTTCACGTACAGTCAGTCTGGCTTCAAGCTCGACAAGAAGGGCGGTCAGACTGTACTGTCACTCTCGAAACTCGCGGACATACCGATTCGGCTCCACCGCGCCATCCCCGACGACGCGAAGCTCAAACAGGTCACGGTCAAGAAGGAACCGACGGGTGAGTGGTTCGCCACCTTCGGCGTCGAAATCGACCACGAACCGCCCGAACCGCCTGAGAACCCCGAGAAGTGCGTCGGCATCGACGTGGGGATTCTCAAGTACGCCCACGATACGGACGGCACGGCGGTCGGGTCGCTCGACCTCTCAGACGAACGGGAGCGACTGGAACGAGAGCAACGGAAGCTCTCGCGCAAGCAACACGGGTCGAACAACTACGAGAAGCAACGGCGGCGCGTTGCGGAGTGTCACGCCGACCTCCGACGGAAGCGCCGCGACTTTCTTCACAAGCTCTCGGCGTACTACGCTCGGGAGTACGACTTCGTGGCGGTCGAAGACCTGAACGTGAAGGGGATGATGGAATCGCCGTCGAACAGCCGCAACACGGCATCGGCGGCGTGGCGAACGTTCCTCTCGTTGCTCGAATACAAGTGCGACCGTGAAGGAACGCACTTCGTCGCGGTCAACCCGAGAGGGACGACGAAAGAGTGTGCGGCGTGCGGCGTCTCGACGGAGAAGCCGTTGTGGGTCCGTGAACATTCCTGTCCCGCCTGCGGGTTTGAGGCGGACAGGGACGCGAACGCGGCGTGGAACATCCTTTCTCGCGGTATCAACGATGTAGGAGTGGGACACTCCGAAGAAACGCCTGTGGAGACTGCGCTCCCTGTGGACACCTCCGTGTCTGCAAAGCGCGTCGTTGAATCAGGAAGCCCTACCCTCAAGGAGCATACGGCGTCAGCCGTGAGCGAGTAGGGTAGGGTAGTTCACTACACGATTTTGAAAGAAAAGGGTTTATGGAAATGATGCGGAAGTGATGAAGGGTCCAAGGACGAAATCAGCTACAGGTGGAGTAGCTAAGGTATCGCGTCACATTTTGTGGACCTCGAAGCGACGCCAAACAAAGTGAATCGAGCTGGCGGTCCATCGGTATCTCGGGAACCAATTGCTTTTCGCCACAGGCTATTTTATTGATGGTTTTGACGTTTCCTGTACAAGAACGACCGTCTACAGCCCGGTACAGACGGCAGACCTCTAACCAAGAGATGGTCGAGACCCGGAGAAAACCGCCCTCATGAGATGGTTGTCACAATCAACTGAGCACGGTTCTGGATCGGGGCTCCGGTGACGCCGAAAATTCATATTTATTCTGTAGCGGTATCTCTCAAGCACTACTGCCTTGACCAATATGTAATTATGTGGACTCTACGGTAAAATGCTTTCAACGATGCCGAATTTTTCGTCGCCGGTGTGTCTTCGTCGTATGCAGATCTCTTCGGGTTGGGCCCGCATGCCCGTCACGGGACTTCGACGAACGCAACCACGTATAACGTGTTTTTCAAGGTGACGAACCTCTCACTAGCGAATTCTACACGACGTGTTCCCGAGCGTCCCCTGGTCCAGCCGTATAGTGGCTGAAGGCGTCGAGTTGGGCGTGGAATTAGCTCGTCTAAGCGTTGTGGAAATCTTCGATAACCGGCGGGGGGTCGGCGTCCCGATGGGCCTCGATGAATTCTCGCTCTGGTTCGCTCAAATCGCGGTCGGCGTATCGTCGGAGCCCGGCACGGTACCGTGTCGTGGATCGTTCGACGGGCCGTTCCAGCACCAGTTCGGCCAGTCCGGTCGTTTCGCCGACGAATCCGAATCCGGCCTTGTAGAACGACTGGTACGAGAACGGATTGTTTGCCCCCGTCCGTATCGTCGCGTACCGGTCGAGGAGCTGGTTTACTGCGAAGGCCGTCAACTTCGTCCCTACGCTCTCTCCGCGCCAGTCCTCGCGGACGGTCACGTATCGAATCCAGCACCGGTCGTCGTCCGTGCGATCTTCGTTGAAGGCGATGGCCCCGACGATGTCGCCGTCCTCGCGGGCGACGGCCTTTCCGGTGTTCGACATGACGAACTTCCCGGCGTAGCTGAACCGGCGCCAGTCCAGTTCGAGCGTCGGGCCGTCCGCGGGCCATCCGAGGAACTCGAACTCCATCGATACTGCCTACGTCGGGCCGTTCATATATGTTCGGTCCCTCATCATCGTCTACTCGTGCACGACGTCCCGTTCTTCGACCGGGTGGCCCCCCTCTACGATCTGGTCCTGCCCGGCACCGACCGCGAACCGCTCGCCGATGGACTCTCGCTGGCGGAACGTCAACTGGATACCGTCGTCGACCTCGGCGGGGGCACCGGTCGGGCGGCCAGAGCCCTCGATCGCGACCCGATCGTCCTCGACGGGAGTCTTGGGATGTTGCGGAAGGCCCGCGATCACCACCTCCGGACGATTCGCGGTGACATCAGAACACTTCCCTTCCCCGACGACTCCATCGACGGGCTCGTCTCCGTCGACGCGTTTCACCACTTCCCATCGATCTCACGGACGCTCGAGGAGGCCTTTCGCGTCCTCGAGGTCGGCGGCGTTCTCGTGGTGCGGGAGTTCGATCCCAGTACGCTCCGCGGGAAGGTTTTGGTCCTCGGTGAGCGCCTCGTTCGATTCGACTCGACCTTCCTCACGGTCGACGAACTCGAGTCTGCTTTCGAGACCGCCGGGTTCGAGACCACGGTCACCGAACTGGGGTTCACGTACACGGTCGTCGGCGTGAAACCCGGGAAGACGTGAATTCAAGAGCGATGCGACGTAACCGGTGGTATGGCATTCGACGTCGATGCGCGTGCGGTTCGTCGCTACGCGGTCGGTGACGGTGTAGTAATCGTCCTGTTCGTGGTCCTCGGCGAACTCTCTCACGGAGCGAACCCGCTCACGATCCTCGGTCCGATGGCCCTGACGATGAGCACCTTCCTCTTTGGTTGGTTTACCGTCGCGACCGTCTCGGGGGCCTATGGCAGCGGGACGCTCACCGGCCAGCGGAGGGCGGTGGGCCTTCCGGTCGTCGGGTGGGCGTTCGCGGATGCGATCGCGCAGGTACTTCGATCGACCGAATCTTTCCCGGGCAACGCCGACCTCTCGTTCTATCTCGTAGCACTGATCTTCGGGGGTGCCTTGCTGGGGTTCTGGCGGTACATCGCCTTCAGGATCTCACAGCGGAGTATCTGATTTACGGATTGTTAGCACCGTCGCGAGCACTGATCCACCGACGGCGATTGCCGCGAGGAACGGGAACAATACGCCCGCGGAGAAGAACTCGAGGATTCCACCGGCGATGGCTGCAGCGGAGGCACCGACGCCGAAGACCCCGAGGTACGTGTAGCCATAGGAGAGCCCTCGAGTCCCTGCCGGCGAGTACTCGGCGACCGTCGCCTGATACAGTGGCTGGACCACGAACAGGAAGAAACCGGGGATCGCTCCGACGACAATGAAGGGGACCAGGCCGGCGTTTGCCGTGGGGAGGAACACCACGGCGGGGACGGCGAGCATCCCGAATGCGCCGGCGAGGGCGACCTCCCTCGGAGCCCGTTCGGTCGACTTACTCCCGACGTACTGCCCGCCCATCCAGAAGAGGGCGACGACGAGCCGGCGAGACCCGACGGTATCGGCGAGTACCCCACCGGGAAACGCTCCGAGCCCGAACAGGGCGCAACCGGCGGAGACGACGAGACCGAGTTGGCCTGCCGTGACGGCAAACGTATCGAGCCAGTTGGTCATCAGGATCGGGATAGAGAGCTCGTAGGTGTGAACCATCGCGTGGGAGACCATCACGAGCCCAACGATGGACCGATCGTTTCGGTTCACGTACGGCTGCTGGGTAATTATTGCACAAAACGAGTCCGGTTTCCGCAATCAGGGTGTCTCACTGTAGTTTTTTCTGGGTGCCGAATTGGTGGTAGTCAGCCCTCCATTGCTCATGTGTATGTTATACATAAAATTCCAGATGGCAATACGGAGTTCATGAGTGGTTCATTTCTATCCCATGCAAAAATTTTATATGGGTATTCAACGTACAATGATTCAGATTATGACGGACTACTATGATCACGTTCTCGGCCTCATTCCCATTGCTCTCTTCGGGGTTGGTGGAGGACTCCACGTTGCTGGTTTCGCCCTCACGAGCGCCCTCGTCGTCGGTGGTCTGGTCGCTGCTACCCTGATCGCACACGCCATGTTCGTCAACGGTCCGGTTCGCCTCGACGAGATGGGACAGCCGACCGACACGAAACAATCGACTGCGAATCACTCGTCCAACCCGGCCGATTAACATTTTCCCCGAGGCAGGTGCGATGGGAGGATACATGCACTGTGCTGGATTCGGTACCGCCGACGCGAGAGAACCGGGTCGCGTTCGCGGAGGAGCTGACCGGCGTCGTCGATGTTCCGGTGAAAGCGGTTTCGGACAGCACCACTGTTAGCGACGCGGACATCGTGATTACGGCGACGAACGCGAGCGAACCGGCCTTCGTGGTGACGACCTCGACGCCGGGACCCACATCACCGCGATGGGTCCGTATCACTCCTCGAAGAGGCAACTCGACTTCGGTCCCGCGAGCGAGGCCCTCACGGGTCGGTGATCAAAAGACGGCGTCGAGACCGAGAGCCGTGAGGAGGGACGTCCCGGTGGCGAGGGCGGCGACGAGATAGCCCAGGATGGCGCCGCCGTTCAATAATGGCAGGCCGGCGTGGGGCCGCCCCTCGAGGACCATCTTCAGCAACACGAATAGTCCAGCCATCGTCCCTACGATGGCGCCGAGCGGCGCCACCTGGATGCCGAGTAGTGTTGGCGTCTCGAGGAAGACCGCCGCACTGGCGACCAGGATCGATGGCATCACGGCATCGCCGAGGCCGATGAAGATCGCATCACGGTCGAATCCGCCTTCCTCCGTGTGGCTATCGTCCGACTCACCGCCGGAGTCCCGATTCGTTTCGTCCTCGTCGGCTCCAACCGATTCGGCCATGTCCGCGGCGTCGTCGATGAAGGAGTAGGACAGCGTCGTCGGAAGCACGACCAGGACGGGCACCCGGAGTTCCATCACGCCCGAAGCGAGAGTCAGCATATGCTTCGTCCCGTACACCGAGATGGCGTCGTAGACCGCCAGGGCGACCAGTAGGAGGAGCGCGGGAAAGATGCCAAAGGAGATGCCGAAGAGTGCCGCCGCGCCCATGCCCATGATGAGCGCCGACAGGTCGATGACCCACCACTCCGGGTAGAACAGCAGTCCAGCGACGATGGCTGCGCCACCGACCCACGGCGAGATGTTGGTGCTACCGAACGCCGGGATGGTGAGTGCCGGAAGGATCACCGAGAACACGTATCCGGCAATGAGGCCGCTCGTGAGCACGAGAACGACCCTGAGCCCGGTCGTCCGACCGTAGCGCATGAGCCCGAGCATGATCACCGTCGCGACGAGAATCACACCGAAATAGAGGACGCTGTTCGCCGGATTCTGGGGATCCTCGACCGACTGATAGCCGGCCGCCTCGAACGGTCCGGCGAGCGCCAGCGCGCCGAACTGTACCACGAGAAAGAACGTGGCGGCCCCGAGGACGGCCACGGCGACCCGCGCTCGTTGGTGCATAGCTTGGCAAACCGATTCCGTCCTCTTGGCCGTTGCGACTTAGCGTAGATAGAGCGTCTCGCCGAGCATCGTCGGTGGATGGACCTCGTCGTCCGGCGTCACCGCGAGATAGGGTCGCTCGACCGGACCGAAGACGTCGACGACGCGACCGACCGTCGAGAGCGTCTCGTCGACGACCATCGCGCCGATGTCGGCGTGATCGGTTCCCTCCGTTCGGAGGACGAGTAGCCCCTGTGAGAGACGCACCACGGTTCCTGCTCGGTGCATCTACTCACGCAGCGCCTGGACGTACGCGGCGACGGCCTGGACGAGGTCGCTCTTGGTCGCGTCGTCCGCTTTCTTGACGAGGACACGTCCATCGGTCACCCAGGGGGTTCTCGGATAGGCCATGTCCCGTTCGATGACTGCGTCGTAGCCGACCTGCTGAACTGCCTTGGCGATCTCGTCCACCGTCGGAGAGTCTACGGCCAGCGACTCGGGCACGCGCCGGCCCTCCGACCGTGAGCGCTCGGCGTCGAGGTACGCCGGCCAGATGATGTTCTCGACCATTCGCTTGTTCGTACTATCCGGCCACCCGATTAAACACTGACGGAGGCGTCACCGACCGATCCACTGGTCGAACGGGCCACTCAAGGCGTCGCGTGTCCCCTGTTTGGATATGCGACGAGTTCTGGTGCTGGTGGTAATCGCGCTGGTGGCGTTTCAACCGGTCGGGGTACCCGTTGCCACCGCAGCCCCGGATGACACCATCGTCCGGACGACGACGCTGTCCCTGACGCCCGACGAACCCGGATCGGTGGACGCGACCGTCTCGTTCGACGTCCCGTCGAACGTCGGCTCGCTGACCACGACGGTACCAGACGACGCCAGCGTGACGCAGACGACTGGATTCGAACGAAACGACGATGGTACGTACACCTGGGACGGTGACGGGCCAGCTCCACAGTTAACGATGTCCGTCCAGGCGAATCGGACGGGCGTGGGATTGCGACACGTCGCGACGGACGCCGCTGACGAATCGATGGAGGCCGGCTACGAGTTCGTCGACACGGGTCCCTGGGCAATGGTCTCCGCGCCGTCGATGTCGACCGAGTGGCGATATCGAGGTGACAAACCGTCGTTCGAAACCACCCTGAAGGTGGCTGGCGATGGGGTCGCGGGTGAACGAATGGCCTTCCTCGGACCGACCACCACATATCAGCGAACGGCCCACGGCCAGACGTTCACGCTCGTCGTCCCCGACGGGGCGACGCTCGAACCGGAACCGGACGCGATCCTGGACTCACTCGAGGCCGCATCGGCGTCACTTCGTGTGGACGAACGGGACCCACGCGTTACACTGTTCGCCGTGCCGACCGGCATCGAGTGGGCCGCGCAGGGATTGGCGGGTGACGCGGACGCGTGGGTTCTCGCCGATCGGCCGCTCGACTCTCCCGACAACGTCTGGTTGCACGAGTACGTCCACACGCGGAGTGACTACCGGACGACCGAAGATGCGAGATGGATCACCGAGGGGACTGCCGAATATTACGCAGCGCTGTTGAGCCTGGAACAGGGACGCATCGGGTTCGACGAGTTCGAACGCCACCTCGCTACCGGTAGCAATTCTCGATACGAGTCCGCAGTCCTCTCCCGTCCCGACACCTGGACGGCAGGCGCCAACTACCGCAAGGGGGCGCTGGTCTTCGGGAATCTCGACTACCGACTGCGAGTCACGACGGACAGCACCTACGCGGGTGCGGACGTCCTCGCACGGATGAACGGCCGGGACGACCGGGTCAGCAATTCGTACCTGCTGGACGTCGTCACCGAGGCGGGGGGACAGTCGACGGGAGATTTCCTCGAACGATACGTGACCTCCGATGCTACCGCCGAGGTATGGACACGACACGAGCACAGCGAGGCGTTCACTCGACTGCCGCCGCGGATGGTCGTGGACGACGATTACACCTTCGAGATTGCAGGGCCGTATCGCAACACGTCCGTCTCGTCACTCCCGACTCTCGTCGTCGGCGAGACGGTGACCGTGAACGCGACGGTGACGAACCAGGGTGACGTCGCTGGCGAGTACGATCTGTCGTTCGTCGTGGACGATGAAACCGTGGACAGCGTCGTGGGTGCACTCGATGCGGGTGAGTCTCGGACGGTAGACTTCACCCGGACCTTCGAGGGTCCTGGGACCCACGAGGTCCGTATCGAGGAGCGCCGGTTCGACGGTATCGTCGAGGAACCAGCAACGCCTCGGATTACGTCCCTCACGGTCGCGGATCGAACCATCTCACCGGGTGAAGCCGTCGAGGTCGGCGTGACGGCAACGAACGAAGCGGACAAACCGGCAACGAGTGACGTTTCGATACGCCTCGACGGAACCACCGTCTCGACGTGGCAGCCGATGCTCGATGCGGGAGAAACGGCGACGAAGACGCGGCAGGTGACCATCGAGGAAGTGGGCCACCACGTCATCGCGGTGGGTGACCAGCGAGTCGACGTTGCCGTCGGCGGGGAAACGGAAACCACCCCTGGGACGACCGCCAGCACGCCAGGATTCACCGTCGGTATCGGCGTGGTCGCCATACTCCTATCCGCCAGCTATGCGATGATACGTCGGGAGTGACTATCGCTAGCGTATGTGTTCGAACGCATCGGGAACCCGCGCCGGCCACCCGAAACGGCCCCATCACTCTAACAGCAATCCTGATCCGTTTTGCGACGCTTTCCAGGGGTTGGCTCTCATTCCCATCCCTTGCAGCTGAGAGCCTGGCAGCGAGTATCGGTCGTCCTGGGGAGCAGTCCGTGCCGCTCAATCTACTCCAAAAATTTTTATAGGACCGCAATTCAACTCCCAATTGACCATGTCAGAGTCGGGATCTGGACAACGACTTCGCGGAGCCGGACAGCCAATGTTCATCCTCAGCGAGGACTCGGAGCGAACCCACGGGAAGGACGCTCGCTCCTCGAATATCTCTGCGGGGAAGGCGGTAGCCGAGACGGTACGCACCACACTCGGCCCCCGAGGGATGGACAAGATGCTCGTCAGCGATTCGGGAGACGTCGTCATCACGAACGACGGCGCCACCATCCTGAACGAGATGGACATCGACCATCCGGCCGCACAGATGCTCGTCGAGGTTGCCGAATCGCAGGAGGAGGAAGTCGGTGATGGGACGACCACGGCCGGAGTGCTGGCCGGTCAGCTCCTCGACGAGGCCGAGGAATTCCTCGAGAGGGATATCCACCCGACGACCATCGCAGAGGGGTACGCTCGGGCCCGCGATATCGCGCTCGACGCTCTCGAAGCGGAGGTTATCGACGGCGACCTCGACGACGAGACGCTCGAGGCCGTGGCCGAGTCCAGTATGACTGGCAAGGGGACCGGTGGGCTGACCGCCGAAGCGCTCGCCGAAGACATCGTCACAGCGGTCAGGTCGGCACAGGAGAACGGGTCGGTCAGTCGGGCCGACGTCAACATCGTCGCGCAGTCGGGCGAATCCTCGAGTGCGACCGAACTCGTCGACGGCGTCATCATCGACGAAGAACCCCTGCGAGAGGGCATGCCCCGCTCAGTCGACGCCGCCACCATCGCCGTCGTCGACACCGACCTCGAGACCCGCGAGGCATCGGTCGACGTCGAGTACAACGTTCAGAGTGCGGACCAACTCGACCAGGCCGTCGAGTCCGAGCAGCGCGAACTCAAGGCCTACGCCGACGCACTCGTGAACGCGGGGGTCGACGTCGCGTTCGTCACCGGGGACGTCGCCGACCTCACGGCGGGCTACCTCGCCAACGCCGGCATCCTCGCCTTCGATTCTGTCGACGACGATACGGTCCAGGCCATCGCGAATGCGACCGGTGCCAGCCGCGTCGCCACCGTCGCGGATATCGCCGCCGAAGATCTCGGGAGCGCGGAATCGGTTCACGTCGACCGGTATGGCGAAGACGAGGTGACGTTCGTCGAAGGTGGCGACGTGGGGAAATCCGTCTCTATCTTCGTCAGAGGCGGAACTGGCCACGTCATGGACGAACTGGAACGAGCCATCGAGGACGGCGTCGATTCGGTCATCACGGCCATCGAACGAGGCGGGGTGGTTCCGGGCGCAGCTGCCACCGAAGTCCGGGTTGCACAGGCGATTCGTGAGGCTGCCGCCGGAATCGAGGGGCGCCAGCAGCTCGCGGTCGAGGCCTTCGCGGACGCACTCGACGCGATCCCACGCACCCTCGCCGAGAACGCCGGGATGGATCCGATCGACGGACTCGTCGAGGTCAGGGCCGCGAACGAATCGGGCCGTGCCGGCATCGTCCTGGAGGACGGTGCGGTGACAATCGACGATCCGGTGGATCACGACATCCTCGACCCGGTCGCCGTCAAGCGGGAGGTCATCGGTTCGGCGACCGAAGCGGCGACCATGATCGTCCGCATCGACGACGTTATCAGCGCCGAATAGCGTCGATCGTCGTCTTCAGGCGGGCCGGTCCGAGTACGGTTCGTCTCCTCACTCTTCGGGCAACCGGGTCACCATCACCGGACGTTCGGCGTTGGTGACGACGCTCTCCGAGACGCTCCCGAGCCCAGCAACCTTCTCGCGTGGTGATTTACCGTGGCTACCCAGGACGAGTAGGTCCGCGTCTATCTCGTCCGCCACGGTACGGATCTCTCGCTCGGGATTCCCGTCTCGTTTCATCGTCTCGTTCGAGACGCCGGCGTTCTCCAGTCGTTCTGTCGCGCTCTCGAGGGCGCTGTCGCCTGCCGATTCGAGCTCTGCTCGCACTTCATCGGGGTCGCTATCGTTTGCAGATCTAACGACGCGGGTATCGACAACGTACAGCGTCGTCACCCTCGCATCGTAGGGATCGGCGATAGCGATTGCGTGGTCGAGAACCGCCTCCGTTCCTTGGCTGCCATCGGTCGCGACGAGTATCCGCTCGTACATCGAACCGGTCTTTGCCTCCACGGGACTTAAGTGTCCGTGCGGCAGGTGGTCGACAGACCATCGATGGAGTGACCCACATATCGGAGGCTAGGTCCTTTTCCACCATCGTGGAGTTACTTGGACGAAGGAATGGACGAGATAGCCGACCGCGCGGGCGAGATGGCGGTCACCTTCGCTCGCTCGGTCATCGAGGGATATCTGGCCGACGAGACGGTGCCCGCAGACCCACCGCCGCGTTCGCAATTGACCGATCGACGGGGCGCCTTCGTCACCCTCGAGACCGAAGGCGACCTGCGTGGGTGTATCGGTCGACCGTATCCGGCCCAGACGGGAGTCGAGGCCATTCGCGAGAGTGCAATCGGTGCGGCGACTGAGGATCCGCGGTTTCCACCGGTTAGCGCCGACGAGCTCTCGGCGATCACCGTGGAGGTGAGTGTGCTGGGAACTCCCGATCCCATCGGCGCCGATTCCGGATCCGTCGAAGAGTACGTCCGTATCGGCCGGGATGGCCTGATCGTGAGCGATGGGGGCCGACGGGGGCTCCTCCTGCCACAGGTACCGGTGACACGGAACTGGACCCCAACAGAGTACCTCCGCCAGACGTGTCGAAAAGCCGGACTGCCTGCGGACTGCTACCGAGACGGTGCGGTGACTGTCGAACGGTTCACCGCGGACGTCTTCGGCGAGACCGCCCCCGATGGTCCCGTCGAGCGTATCGACCTCGGGGAGGCTGCCCTGGCATGACGGTCCGACGTCCGGCAGTCGCGGGGCGATTCTACGAAAACGACCCCGATCGCCTTCGCGAGCAGGTGGCGGCGACATTCACCCACCGTCTCGGCCCTGGCTCGGTTCCAACTGCGGCGAACGGACCACCGGATCAGTTGGGGCTGGTCTCACCCCACGCCGGACTACCGTACTCGGGACCGGTTGCAGCCCACGGAATGGCTGCACTGGCTGCAAGCGGTCGACCGGACGTTCTCATCATCGTCGGGCCGAACCACACGGGAGCGGGTGAACCGCTGGCCGTCTCCGAAGCCGACCAGTGGCGCACGCCCCTCGGTACCGTCGACGTCCACGAAGGGATCCGCGAGCGGCTCCTCGCCGAATCGGCGCACGCGGTCCTCGACGAGGCGGCACACCGTCGCGAACACGCGATCGAGGTCCAGGTACCGTTCGCCCAGGTGGTCTACGAGGACCCACCGGCAATCGTTCCCGTGGTGATGGGCCGCCAGACCAGAGCGATGGCGAGCGACCTCGGGGCGAGTATCGAGAACGCCGTCGCTGAATCTGTGGAGACGGTCGTCGCAATCGCTTCCACGGACCTGACCCATTATGAACCACAGTCAGTGGCCGAAGCGGCCGACGAGACGGTGATCGAACGTATCGAGGCGCTCGACGCAGATGGTTTGTTCGACGTCATCGAGCGTGATGCCATCTCGATGTGCGGCTACGGCCCGACCGCTGCCGTCATGACGGCAGCAACGGATCTGGGCGCGGACCGCGGAGCGTGTCTCCAGTACGCCACGAGCGGTGACGTCACCGGGTCGACCGAGGACGTCGTCGGGTACTGTTCGGCGACGCTGTCCTGAGTCTCCGACACCTATTTCGGGCCGGTCGTCGATCTTTCGACCAATGGTTCGTTCACGACGAGACGTTCTCCGGACCGGTGGGGCAGTCCTCGCAGCGAGCATCGCCGGTTGTTCTGCGACCAACGAACAGGACGACCCCGAGCCCACGACCACGGCGACGACGACGTTCGAACCCGCCGATTCACTCCCGACGCCGACACTGGGATCGGAGGATGCGCCGGTTTCGGTCTCGGTGTACGCGGACTACGCGTGCAAGCACTGTCTAAACTACGTTCTGGACACGTTTCCACAGCTTCGAGAGGAATACATCGAGACCGACGTCATCAGCTACGAGCACCACGACTTTCCACTGCCCGTCGACGAACGGTGGTCGTGGGAGATCCCGAGTGCGGCACTGTCGGTTCTCGACACCCGTGATCTGGATTCGTTTTTCGCCTTCTCGACCGCAATCTACGAACACCACGGGTCGTATTCGTACGACGTCATCGAAACCGTGGCCGAGTCGGTGGGTGCGGACCCGGATCGCGTCCGTCGAGCCGCCGAGGAGCAACAGTACCGACAGATCGTCGAGGCTGATCGGGAGACCGGAGCCTCTACGGGGGTCGATTCGACCCCGACGATCTTCGTCGACGGGTCGATGCCTAGCCATTATCGATTCGATGCCGTCGCCGAAGCGATCGAGATCGCCAGGGCTTGATACACCCTGAATGCGATGGGTCTCGGTTTCGGGCGAACGCGATTGGGATTTCCCCTCGCCGAATAGGACCCTTGATGGGGCGGGAGAGCGAAGCGATCGATCATGGATACTTTCGATCTCCGGACGGAGATCCCTGCTCTGGATGACGGAATCTACCTCAACTGGGGTGCGAGTGGTCCGAGCCCGCGACGCGTCGTCGAACGGGCCGAAGCGGCTCTCGAACAGCACGAGTACGAGGCGCCGAATGAGGAGGGCATGTATCCGGCTGCATTCGAGGTCTACGATCGAACTCGCGAGACCATCGCGTCGTTCGTGAACGCCCGACCCGGGGAGATAGCTCTCACTCAGAGTACGACGGACGGCATCAATCGGGTAGCCACTGCCCGCTCGTGGTCGGCCGATGACGAAGTCGTGATCACCGACATCGAACACTCTGCTGGCCGTCTGCCGTGGTACCGGCTGGAACGGGAACGGGGAATCACCGTGACAGTTCTCGAAACCGACGAGGGCTACATCGACCCTTCGGAGCTGGCGGTCGCCGCCGACGACGCTACCCTGGTCTGTTTCAGTGCCGTCGACTGGATCTACGGCCGGCGACACCCGGTATCGGATCTCGTCGACGTGGTCGCCGACGCCGGAGCCATTTCACTCGTCGATGCCGTCCAGGTCCCCGGGCAGATGGCTATGGACCTAACGGAGTGGGGTGCGGACGTCGTCGCGGCGGCCGGGCACAAGTGGCTCCTGGGTCCGTGGGGTGCCGGATTCCTCTACGTCGACGAATCCATCGTGGATACCTTCCAGCCACAGAGCGTGGGGTATCGCAGCGTCGAGGACCCCAACGAAGCGGATTTCACGTACAACCCTGGTGCCCATCGGTTCGAGGTAGCGACGACCAGCCCTGCACCATACGCGGGTCTCCAGGAGGCGATATCGACGCTCTCCGAAATCGGGATGGATGCGATCGAAGAACGCATCCGTTCGCTGACGGAATATCTGAAAGACGGGCTCTCTGATGACCGCCTGCGTAGCCCCCGGTCGTACCACTCCGGACTCGTCTCTATCGAGACGGCGCAACCGGCCGAGATAGTCGAAGACCTGGCCACCGCGGGAATCCACGTTCGGGCGCTTCCGGTGCCGGAGACCATCCGTATCTCGTTGCACGCCGTGAATACCGAAGAGGCGGTAGATGCCGTTCTTGAGCATATCGGGACCTGATATCGAGAGCAGACCGGCGACTGCTTTCCGGCGGCGATCGGCGACTGATATCCAGAGCAGATCGCCGACTGCACTCGCGGACTGCGGTCGCAGCAATATTGTATACATCTCCCAGTTTTCTAACGGCGCATTTGCGCGAGTCCGGGCGGTACGGTTGGGATGCGGCTCGAATTACCGCAATCTGTGGTATTTGTCCACATGCGACCATGACTAGTATTGTGTGATGACAGCAAAACTATTAAGTGCCGTGACGGGATACGAAGACACGTAATGAGTGAAGCAGACGAAACGCTCGAAACCATCCGGCGCAAGAAGCGCCAGGAACTCCAGCAGGGAACGGCTGGCGAGTCGACGTCGGACAGCGTCGCCGCGCCCTCCGAACCCATCTATATCGACAGCTTCGACCACTTCCAGTCGGTCACGTCGAAATACGACGTTGTCCTCACCGACTTCTACGCGGACTGGTGTGGGCCGTGCAAGATGCTCGAACCGATCGTAGAAGAACTCGCCGAAGAGACCGACGCGGCCATCGCGAAGGTCGACGTGGATCAGCACCAGAGCATCGCTCAGCAGTATCGCGTCCAGGGTGTCCCCACGATGGTCTTCTTCGCGCAGGGCGAGGTAGCCGAACAGGTCGTCGGGGTCCGCGAGAAGCAGGACCTGCAGCGTCTGATCGAACGATTTCAGCAATAACCAATGAGTGAAACAATCCACGACGTCGTCATCGTCGGTTCCGGTGTCGCCGGCCACTCGGCCGCGATCTATGCCGCTCGTGCGGACTTCGAGCCGGTCGTCTACACGGGTGAGGACCCAGGGGGCCAGTTGACCCTCACCACCGAAGTCGAGAATTTCCTCGGCTTCCCCGACGGGATCGGTGGGACGGAACTCGTACAGAACGGCCGCAAGCAGGCCGAATCGTTCGGCGCCCGCTACGAACACCGTTCGGTCGTCGACGCCGACCTCTCCGAGCGACCGTTCTCGCTCGAACTCAACAACGGCGACAGCGTAGAGACGCGCGGCCTGATCGTCGCGACCGGGGCGAGTGCCCGCTGGGTCGGCGCCGAAAACGAGGACGAGATGATGGGCTACGGTCTCTCGACCTGTGCGACCTGTGACGGGGCCTTCCATCGCGACAACGAGGTACTCGTCATCGGTGGTGGCGACTCCGCGATGGAGGAGGCACTGTTCCTCACCAAGTTCGCCAAGACGGTCTACGTCGTCCACCGTCGCGACGAACTCCGTGCGTCGGAGATCATGGCCCAGCGCGCAGAAGACAACGAGGACATCGAGTTCCTCTGGAACACCGAACTCGAAGCCATCGAGGGAAGCCGGGACGAGGGCGTCACCGGCGCGACCCTGCTCCGGCATCCAGAGGGCCATCCCAAAGATCGGAAAGAAAACGGCGAGGACGTCGAGGAGATAGACTTCGAGTGCAGCGGTATCTTCTACGCCATCGGCCACACGCCGAACACGCAATTCCTCGAGGACACGCCGATCGATCTCGACGACGACGGGTACGTCGAGACCGAAGTGGGGATGACGACGGAGACGAACGTCGAGGGCGTCTTCGCCGCCGGCGACGTCATGGACCCGGATTACCAGCAGGCAATCACGGCCGCGGGTACCGGGAGTATGGCCGCTCTCGACGCCGAAGAGTGGCTCGATGCGCAGGCGGACGAGCAGGCAAAACAGAAAGCCACAGCGACCGCCGACTGAACCATTCTGTCGTACTCCCGTCCGCTCACGCGACGGTTTCGGAGAACCGTCTCGCCAGTGCGAACGGGACGCGTGCGTAAATTTCTGCGTTCGCCAGGAGCGCTTCCCGAGGGAGGTACTCGTCGGCAGCGTGGGCGGTATCAGTCCCGAGTGCGAATTCGACCGTCGAAATATCGGCATTCCGGAGCTGTTTTACGTCACCACCACCGGTGGCACTCCGGCGATAGATGCGGTCTTCGACGACCGTCGCGGCCGTCTCGGCGACGGCGGACACGAGCGGGCCGTTTGGGTCTTCGAAGGTTCCGGTGCTCCAGGATGTCTCCACGATGGAGACGTGGTCGTGACCCGCCAGGCAGTCTCTGATGTCCGAGAGAACCGTCGCCGTGTCGACGGTGGCTGTCAGCCGGATGTCGACCCGAGCGATGGCGGACTCGGGGACGGTGTTGATCGCGGTCCCGCCCTCGAGCGTGCCGAGATTGACGGTCGGATAACGGAAGAGCCGTTGGGCTTCGGTTTCTCCCAGCAACGGTGCATAGAAGGCGACGCTCTCGTCGATGATCGGCTCGATGGTCTCATCGATTTTCAGCGGTCGATTCGAGAGCGAGGTGCGAAGGTGGTCGATCGCTGCGTAGAGGCGATCGATGGCGTTCGCCCCGAGGTTCGGTCGGGAGCCATGCGCTGACTCGCCCTGTGCGTGGATAGTCAACCAGATACTCCCTCGATCGGCGACCGTGACCGAGTGGCGATCCTCCATGCAGGTATTCTCGCCGATGATACAGGCGTCGACATCGATCGCGGACTCTTCGAGGAGCGTCGCGAGTCCGGCATCGCTCGGTACCTCCTCGTCGCTGACGAAGGCGAACTGGAGGTCGAGTGGGGGTAACTCGTCGCTCCTGGCGAACGATCGGGCCACGATGAGCATGGCCGCAACTGCCCCCTTCATGTCTGTCGCCCCACGACCGTAGATGCGGTCGTCGACCTGTTCGCCCAGCGGATCGTATTCCCAATCCTCGGCGTCGAACGGGACGGTATCGAGGTGACCGTTGAAGAGGAGGGTCTCGTCGCGGTCTCCCTCGATCGTCGCGACGATGTTCGGTTTCGTGGGATCGGACGTAATCGCTTCGTACGGGATATCTGCGTGGTCGAGAAAGGTTGCCACGTAGTCGGCGACGTCTGTCGTATCGCCTGGCGGATTCGGTGTCGGGAAAGATAGCAGGTCGAGAAAGAGGTCCGTCAGGTCGTCGTCAGGGTCGAGCGTTGGCAGGAATGAATCCGGTTCGGTACCGCCCTGCTCGTCGCTCATGAATCAGGTGACCGGTGGCGGCGAATCCAGATCGTTCGACCCCTCGCCGTATTTCTCCTTGAAGCGACCGATGAGGTACCCGATCTGTGCATACCAGTCGTTTAGCTGCCCCTGCATGGTATCGGCGATGGACGCCGGCTCGGAAATCGTGTACACGTGATAGTAGCCGCCCTGGTCGTAGTTGATCTGCTCTTTCTGGACGAGACCGGCATCCAGGAGTCGTTGTATCGAGCGGTATGCGGTCGACCGTTCCCGATCGACGCGTTCTGCGATCTCGTCGATGGTAAGCCGTTCGTCCACGTCGGAGAGCAAGCGAAAGCACTCGCGGTCGAGATCGTTCAACTCGTAGAGACACTCGAGAAGGTCGTCACACTCGAGGTCACGTTCGAGGTCACGATTCAGCGCGGAGACCATGGTTCGTCTAGTTGTGTGTCGTGACGAGGCAAAAGTCTTGCGTGATTTTTTCAATACTCCTCGGAGTCCGCGGGCTTGTTACCCCGGCGTCGATCACCCATCCAGCTTGCTGTTCAATACTTTTGCCGCCGTCAGCACTGGGTCCCACGTGGGACCGAACGGAGGTGCGTACGAGAGATCCAGATACTCGACCTGTCTCGTATCCATCTCGGCGTAGATGGCTGTCGTCACCGTATCGACGCGCTTCGTGACTCCCTCCTCGCCGACCATCGCGGCCCCCAGTACCCGCTTCGAATCCGCGTCCGCCACGAGTTCGATCTCGATAGCGCTCCCGCCGGGGTAGTATCCCGCCCTGGACTTCGACGTGATCGACACCGACACCGGATCGAATCCCGCCGCTCTGGCACGTTCCTCGTCGATAATCCCGGTTCGACCGGCTTCGAGGTCGAACGCCTTCACGACTGCCGTTCCGGCGATGGGACCGGTCGGTGTCGGGTCGCCGGTCACGGTCTGCCCTACCGCTCGTCCCGCCCGGTTGGCGGTAAGCGCGAGTGGCACGTGGTCTGGCTCGCCGGTCACGACGTGCTCGGCTTCGGCACAGTCACCCGCCGCATAGACGTCTTGTGCACTCGTCTCCCCGTATTCGTCGACCGCTATCGCGCCGGTGTCGCCGATATCGATGCCTGCCGCGTCGGCGATCGTGGCGTTCGCATTCACGCCGACGCCGACGACGACCATATCGACGTGGACCGCGTCCGATTCCGTCCGCACGGCTTCGACCTGCTCCTCGCCGTCGAACCCCTCGACGCGGGTTCCCAGATGGGGGGTTACCCCGTTGTCTCGTAGTTCCTCCTCGACAGCTTCGCCGACCATCTCCCCGAACGGGTCGAGGACGTGGTCGAGCATCTCGAAGACGTGGACGTCGAGTCCCTGCCCGCGGAAGGCTTCGGCCATCTCGATACCGATGTAGCCACCGCCGACGATGCCGACTGTCTGCGGTCGCTCGGACTCGGGTCGTTCGAGTGCTTCCCTGAGAGCGCGACCAGACGGTGGGTCGTGGATCGTGTATATCTCCTCCAGGTCGATTCCGTCGAATGGGGGGACGATCGCGCTCGCGCCGGTGGCGATCAAGAGCGAATCGTAGGACTGTTCGATCACCGCGTCGGGCGTCTCCACGGTTACCGACTTCGCTTCCGTGTCGATTCCCGTCACCTCGTGATTGGTACGGAGGTCGATCCCTCGTTCCTCGATGAAACGCTCCTTGGGGACGGCGACGATCTCCTCTAGTTCCTCGATCTCCCCTTTCACGTAATACGGAAGCCCACAGGCACCATACGAGACCCACTCACCCTTCTCGAAGACGACGACGTCCAGATCGGGATTCTCCCGTTTGGCCTTGCTGGCCGCACTCATGCCGGCCGCGTCACCGCCGACAACGACGAACGTTTCTGCCATGTCGAACCGTTACCCTGGAGCAACAAAAAGTATTGCCCCTCACATACAATACAACCGGACGGCAGCCAATCGTTAAGTTGCTCTCCCCCGACAGGCTACGTGATGGGACCTACCGAAGCCTTCGAGACGCAGACCGGACGATACGAAGAGTGGTTCGAGGAGAACGAACCGACGTACCGGTCGGAGGTTCGGGCGCTCGACCGGTTCGTGGATACGGGCGCCTTCGGTCTCGAGATCGGAATCGGGACGGGGCGATTCGCCGAGCCGCTCGGCATCGACGTCGGCATCGATCCCGCACTGGAGATGCTCGAACACGCCGTCGAACGAGAGCGGTCTGTAGTTCAGGGGGTCGCCGAATGGCTCCCGTTCCAGGACGACGTCTTCGACGTCGCGCTCATCGTGACGACCATCTGTTTCGTCGACGACATCGAGCGAACGCTCGAGGAAGCCGGTCGGGTCCTCCACGCGGACGGCCGTCTCGTCATGGGGTACATCGATCGGGAGAGCGAGTACGGCCGTCATTACCAGGCGATCAAGGACGAGAATCCCTTCTACAGGGATGCGACGTTCGTCTCGACCGACGAACTACTGGCCGACCTAGACGCTCTGGGCTATGGTGACGTCGACATCGTCCAGACCGTCTTCGGTTCGCCGGGAGAACACGACGAAGTGGACGAACCACGACCGGGGTACGGCGAAGGGTCCTTCGTCGCGCTCTCCGCTCGAGCGCCGAACTGATCAGTCCAGGGGTACCTTGAGGTCGAGGACTGGCGATTTGTCTACCATGTCCACTCCTCGGACGGTCAGCGTCGATCCGTCCATCGCCAGTACCTCCACGGTGGTGAGTACTATCGGATTCGGACGCGCGGGAGACCGGCTCGCGAAGACGCCCCGACCTTCGATCCGGTCCAGACGTAACAGCGTTCGGTCAGCTTCGTGAGCGAACCAGACCACGATGAGGGAATCGCCCGCCTCGATACCGGCTAACCCTGCTTCGTACTCGGATTCGAGTTCGATCGTTCCCTCGATATCGTCGTTCGATCCTTGCCGTGGTGCCTCGCTCGTCGCAGTAATCGGTGTCCGAACCCGACCGATGGGAGACAGTTCGATCATATCTTGAACCACGTCGTGATCGGTTACCGATGTTTTGGTATCCTGCCGTCCCGGCCGACGGTGACATCCTCTCGTCCAATTGAGCATCCAGTTCCGTTATCGACAGTTGCAGTCCGATAGCAGGTGGCATGCACTCGTCCATCGTCGAAATGGCTGTATCTATCCGATCTTTGCCATTGTTGAGCCGGACACGACATTGTATCCTTACCACAATATAGTGGGCTGCAATTCTGCGTTCATCGCTGGAAACCTCACGTTTATAGGAATATAGTGTTCTCCGTAGATGAAAATATATTGTGTATTGCGCAAGAACAGGGGAGATTGAGAACATATATTATCTTCAAAGGAGAATAACGGATTGCAATGTCCGAAGACGCAGACGACTCGCCGAGATTGGCACTTATCGGGGACGAATTCCCCGAAATGACGGTAAATACGACCCACGGAGAACTGACCCTGCCGGACGAATACGAAGACGAGTGGTTCGTCCTCTTCAGTCACCCCGGAGATTTCACCCCCGTCTGTACGACTGAATTCGTCGGCTTCGAACAGCGCCGCGAACAGTTCGAAGAGATGGGCGTAAATCTGATCGGTCTCTCCGTCGACCGTGTCCACTCCCACCTGAAATGGACCGAATGGATCGACGACGAACTGGACGTAGAAATCGGCTTCCCCATCATCGCCGACGAAGGTGGTTCGGTCGGCGAAAGACTCGGGATGATTCAGCCAAACGCGGGCACGAGCACCGTCCGTGCCGTCTTCATCGTCGACGACACCGGGACGATCCGAACCATCCTCTACTACCCGGCCGAAGTCGGCCGGAACCTCGACGAAGTCCTCCGTGCCGTCGAGGCACTGCAGTTCTCCGACGCCGAAGGCGTCGCGACGCCCGCCGACTGGCCGAACAACGACATGTTCGGAGACAAGGTCCTCCTCCCGCCACCGGGAACCGAGGCCGACGCCGATGCACGTCTCGAAGAAGCTGAAGAGAAGGGCTACGACGCTCGCGACTGGTGGTTCACCCTCAAGGACCGGTAATCAGTTTCGAGCGACCCATCTAGAGCTACCACTACTACCGCATTCTTCTTCGCGTTTGCCTGGCTGACCGTGATTTCGATCAGCCGCTCGGCCGTTCACTGATAGCCGAGGGCCTTGAGACGCTTCTGTACGCCATCGGGCGTTTCGCCGGCAGCGGGCTGGTTCCCGCTGGTCGCCCCATCCTCGAGCCGATTGACGTGGTCGAGGGCAGCCTCTCGAAGGACCGCGACACCGGGTTCGTCTCGGCTATCCGGCCACAGGTTCTCCTGTTCGCCGGTATCGGCTATCCTGTCGTAGAGCTCGTGTGACTCGCCATCGGTGTGATGGATGTAGGTCCACTCCTCGGACCGGGCCGAAACGAGCAGGTCTCCCTCGTCGATCCGTTTCGGGATCGGCTGTTGGGTCACTGAATCACCGCGGACGGCGACGGATACCGGGGGCTCCCCGTGGGTCGATTCGCCGTCACGCACAGCAGAGAGGATGCTCTCTCCGTCGAACCCTTCGGTGGGAAGCCCGGCGGCGTCGAGGAGCGTCGGGGGAAGGGTATCCAGGGACGTCGGTGCCGATATGTCGCTCGCGTCCATCGCCGGATGGTCGATGATCAACGGAACGTGGGTCAGTTCGTCGTAGAGCTTGGGATAATGGGCGAGGTGACCGTGGTCCATGAACTCCTCGCCGTGATCGCCGGCGACGACGACGCACGTCTCATCACGAAGTCCCTCCGCTTCGAGTTTGTCCAGCAGTCGACCGACGCTCGCATCGACCTGGTGAACGGTGGCATCGTAGAGTGACCGAAGGTCGGCTAGTGTACTGTCGTTTACCTCCAGGCCGAGTCCCGTCCGGAGGTGCGCCCGGAGCATACGGAGGGTGCTGGTCTTGTTGTTTGTCACTTGTCGAAGGTGGCGGGGGGCAGGAACGTACGGTGTATGGGTGTCCATGTAGTGCACCCAGAGGAAAAAGGGCCCGTCGGTCGATTCGAGGAACGACACCGCCCGCGATTCCACGTCGATCAGCCGCGATGCGTCGAGGAACTGCGGTCGGTCGTCCCCCTTTAGTCGGCCTATCGCCCGGCGAAATGGCGACGAGAGTAGTTGCACCCATCCCTGAACTGTCGGATGAGCAGCGAGGTACCGCCCGTAGAGCGAGCCATCGGATTCGGTGAACGTTTCGAAGGAATCGAATCCACGATCGTATCCCCAGTGAGAGGTCAAGAAACCGTTCGCGGCGTTGAACCCGGCCGTCTCCGCACCGTGTTCGTCGAACGTCTCGGCGAGCGTCGAATCCGAGGCGACACCGATGTCCGGTCCCTCGGCGAAGACCGGTTTCGACCCGAGGATACTCGGAAACGAGAACGGCGTCCAGTTACCGGACGCGAATGCGTTCTCGACGTTCGTCCCGGACTCGGCGAGTGCGTCGATATTCGGCGAGTGCGAGTTCTCACCACCAACAGCATCCGCTCGCAGCGAATCGACGGTGATGAGGAGGACCCCGTCGACCGGGGCGGTGGATTCTTCAGTCACGTTACCTGAGGTAGGGGTAGCGCCGGTTTAAACCTTCTTAGAATCCGACACACGTTATAGCATGCCAACAGTTCGCGGTGGCGATCCACCACCGAAACCGGGTGATGTGACCGTGACACGTTGGTATTATCACGCGTGCGTCCGACCGTTGTCCTAATGGACGACGTCTACGATTCGGAGGATGCTCGGGCATTCCTCCAGCAGTACATCGACCAACACGGCTACCTCTCATTTCTCGATCTGCAAGTAGAATCGATGACTCCCGGCGAGATGGTCATGCGCGTCCCGTACGACGATAAACTGGCCAACAGGGGGCAGGGGAACGGGAACGTCCACGGCGGGATCGCCGCAACGATCATCGACACGGCAGGGGGGTTGAGCGTTCAAGCGTCCCTGGACGACCCCATCGACTCCGGCGTCGCCACCATCGATCTCAACGTCTCGTACCTCCGACCTGCCAGAGGCGACCTCGTCGCTACCGCCGAGGTCGTTCGGATCGGATCGACGGTCGGCGTCGCAACCGTCGATGTGGAAAGCAAGGTTCCAGACGGCAACCAGGAGACCGTCGCCGTCGGACGAGGGTCGTTCCGAATATTCCGACCGGACGATTCCTGACCCAACTACTAACTCCTCCAGTCCGTATCGGAGACGATGAGTGATTCGGCCGACGTGACGTTGTTCTGGCATCGTCGTGATCTTCGAACGATCGATAATGCTGGCCTCGACCGGGCGACAGCCCACGGGTCGGTGGTGCCGATATTCTGTCTCGACGACGATATCCTCCAGTATGCCGGGCGCCCCCGGGTCAGATTCATGCTCGAGGCCCTTCGAGACCTCCGCAAGCGATATCGTGACCTGGGAACGGATCTGATCGTCGTTCACGGAGACCCGAGCGTCCAGATTCCAGCGGTCGCAGCGGAATACGACGCAGACACCGTCGTGTGGAACGACGATTACTCCGGACTCGCCCAGGAGCGAGACGAATCGGTCGAGGACGCACTCCTCTCTGCCGGCTTCGACGTTGACTGGGTACAAGACCTCGTCCTCCACGAACCGGGTTCGATCCGGACCTCGAATGGTGACCCGTACTCCGTCTTCTCGTACTACTGGAAGAAGTGGCAAGACCGTGAGAAAGAATCCTCGTATGCTTGTCCAGAGGCCGACGCATTCGTTGGGGTCTCTGGTAATCCGATACCAGGACTCGAGGAACTGGGATTCGAGCAACCCGACGCTTCGATTCCCGACGGAACTCGCCAGGCCGCAATCGACCGACTTCGGGCGTTTATCGAGGATCCGATTTTCTCGTATAGCGACTGTCGAGACGTCCCCGCCGAAGCGTGCACCTCACGACTGTCACAGGATCTCAAGTTCGGGCTTGTGGGGATCCGCGAGGTGTACGAGGCGACCGAACGGGCGAAGTCGTCGGCCAGCTCGTCGGAAGACCGTGAGTCCGTCCGCGAGTTCCAGCGCCAACTCGCCTGGCGGGAATTCTACGCCCAGGTTCTGACGTACAGCCCAGAGACCGTGACCGAGAATTTCAAGTCCTACACGAACCCGATTTCGTGGAAACGAGACGAGGACGCCCTCGATGCCTGGAAACGAGGGCAGACGGGGTACCCCATCGTCGACGCTGGCATGCGACAATTACTGGCAGAAGGATACATGCACAACCGGGTCCGCATGATCGTCGCCTCGTTTCTCACCAAAGACCTGCTCGTGGACTGGCGAGAAGGGTACCGGTGGTTCCGTGATCGTCTCGTGGATCACGATACAGCGAACGACGTCGGTGGGTGGCAGTGGGCGGCATCCACGGGAACCGACGCCCAGCCGTACTTTCGCATCTTCAACCCCATGACACAGGGCGAGCGCTACGATCCCGAAGCGCAGTATATCACCGAATACGTCGAAGAACTCCGGAATGTCGACGCTGAAATAATCCACGACTGGACTGACCTGTCTCCCACTCAACGGGAGGCGAACGCCCCGGCGTATCCAGCGCCCATCGTCGACCACGCGGCCCGCAGAGAAGCGGCGATTGCGATGTTCGAACGCGCGAGGGCGGACGATTAACACAATCGATATGAAGCGAGTACCTCCGCTTTCGAAACCTTCGTTACTGGTAGCAACTCGGCCTCTAACCGGACAACCACCGCTTCCTCAACCTTTATCAGGAATCCGGGAGATAATCCTATTGTAGATCCACGATGAGCGATTACGAACTTCCACCACTGCCGTACGACTACGACGCACTGGAACCACACATCTCAGAACAGGTCCTCACCTGGCACCACGACACCCACCATCAGGGCTACGTCAACGGCTGGAACAGTGCCGAAGCAACGCTCGCCGAGAATCGCGACGCCGGATCGACCGACGGGTCCGCTGGCGCCATCCGTAGTGTCACCCACAACGGCTCGGGCCACATTCTGCACACGCTGTTCTGGAACAACATGTCCCCGAACGGGGGCGGCGAACCTGAGGGTGCCCTTCGGGACCGCATCGAAGCCGACTTCGGCTCGTACGACGCCTGGAAAGCCGAATTCGAAGCCGCCGCCTCCGCCGCCAGTGGCTGGGCACTCCTGGTGTACGACAGCCACTCCGAACAACTCCGCAACGTCGTCGTCGACAAACACGACCAGGGCGCCCTCTGGGGCAGCCACCCGATCCTGGCACTGGACGTCTGGGAGCACTCGTACTACTACGACTACGGCCCGGACCGCGGCAGCTTCGTCGACGCGTTCTTCGAAGTCGTCGACTGGGACGACGCCACGGAGAATTACAAGGACGTCGTCACGACCTTCGAGTAACTGGACTCCACAATTTTCTCGACGCGCCGACCGTGAGTCTTTAGTCACGGTGCAACGGGCATTCCAGTATGCCAGTGTCGAAATCCGAATTCGAGACCCTCTATCCCGCGGACTTCTACACGCCCCCCGAATTACTCGACGAAGACGAAATGTACACGGTCTACGAAATCGCTCGCCTCCTCCAGGAACTCGACCCCGACGCCGAACTCGAACCGCAGACCGAAGACATTCTTCTAGACTGGGCTATCCCGTGGATTATGGTTCACGCCGACGACCTCGTGGTCGCCGAACCCCGTGATGACGACGAACCCGGATACTATGGCGTGAACACGGCCGAGTGACACCGGTCGTCGCTACACTCTCGCCATCCGATACGCCATCTCGATGTCCTCGTAGGGTCGGTCAGTGACGCTGGGACCGTGGCCGCTGTGGAGAACACCGAGATCTTCGTCCACCAGTTCGAGAATACGCTCGATGCTCCGGACGAGGGTCGGGCGATCCCCTTCATCCAGATCGGTCCGTCCAAATCCTCCACCCCCGAAGACGAGGTCACCCGCGAATAGGATCCCCGCGCTCTCCGCGTAGAAACAGAGGTGGTCGTTCTTGTGTCCCGGTGTATGGACTGCGTGATACTCGTGGTCACCGATCTGTATCACGTCACCATCGGCGATTTGTTCGTCCACCAGGGGATGCTGTGGATCGTGTCCCCAGACGTCGACGTCGAACGAACTCGCGACCGATTCGGTGTTCTCTACGTGGTCGGGATGGGTGTGTGTAAGAACGATCGCATCCAGGGAATCGACGGCTTCTTCGAGGCGTGTAACGACGTCGAAGTTCGCACCCGGATCGACGAGGACGGTTCGTTCACCCTCGATGAGAAAGACGTTACTAGTGAACACCTGAATGTCCGCGGCGAGATTTCGGATCATAATCGGGTATCGATAGGACGTAGGCCCGGTCCGGGAAAGAAGCTTCGCGTCGGCAAGTGACCCAACAACGGTTTAGTGCCCCGCCACCCACTGCTCAGTCAGTACACTCATGGACGTCACACTTCTCGAAGCCACACAAAACCCGGAGGAACTCATCTGCAGGGCGGCCCGAAACGACTACATGGAGGCATTCAACCCAGAGCTATCCTTCGAGGAGACGATGGAGACAGTCGAGGGCGATACCATCGAGGAGAAAAAGGCGACGCTCATCGGACACCTCCTCCGGCACGGCCACTACGGCCCGTTCGAGCACGCACAAGCGACCTTTGCCGTCAAGGGGTGCAGCAGAACCTGCATGGCCCAGATAACGCGGCATCGCCACGTTAGTTTCGACGTCAGGTCCATGCGATACGTCTCCTTCGACGACGTCGATCCGGACGACGTCGCGAATGGCGAACTCGTCGTTTTTCCGCCATCCGTCACCGACCCCGACTGGGTCGGTCGCAAGAACAAAGCCGGATCTGTCGACGAAGAGACCGTCGAACAACGCGAAGAAATCTTTGCCGACGCCGTTCAGCAGTCCGTGCAGGCCTACCAGGACCTCCTCGATCTGGACATGCCACCGGAGGACGCGCGGTTCGTTCTCCCTCTCGGAACGGAGGTCAATATCGTCTTCTCGATGAACATTCGGATGCTCATGCACGTGGCCGACATGCGGGCCGCCGCAGACGCCCAGTGGGAGGTACGCGGGATGACCGAAGACGTGCTGGACCTCGCGGCAGAGTGGGCACCGATTACATTCGAGTATTACAACGAGAATATGCGCAACCGTAAAAACAGATTAGCTCCGTGATAGTATCATGGGCGCAACGTTCGAAGTGTACGAGGATGCCGGCGGACAGTGGCGGTGGCGACTCCGACACGACAACGGGAACATCATCGCGGATTCTGGTGAAGGGTACGCGACACTACAGAAGGCCAAACAGGGAATCGAGAGTGTGAAGACGAACGCTCCTGGGGCACCGATCGAGCGAGAGTAGTCGAGCTGCGTGACCCAGTCTCACGGCATCGCTGAAACACAACCGTTATACTGGAACCACGGTAACGAATGAGTGCACGCAGACGAGGGCTCCGTTAGTGTAGTCCGGCCAATCATATTGCCCTCTCGAGGCAATGACCAGGGTTCAAATCCCTGACGGAGCATAATCGGCGTATTTCTTCGAACCTATAGAAATCGGGGAATGAGGCCGGTCTACTTCTAGATATGTCAAAATGAGTTCGCAGTCCTCTGAAACGGAGCACGGGTTCTGCCCGCATATTCTGAAGGATGATTCCAGGCCATACCGATTGTTCGGTCGGTATCCACTGCGATGATCTGCATCCGTGGATAGGTTACGGAAGTTCAAGGAGAAAGCCCCGTGCTTAAGCGCGGGGATGAATCCGACACAGTACTCGGCACCCGCCGCCAATAGTAGGGTCGGATATTTACCGTCCACGTTTACGTTCACTCTCGCCCCGGAAGGATTGGAACAAAGTATATCTGCTACATAAAATATGTATGGCGAAACGGGTCGTCACGCGTACCTATCGCGCCCGCATCTACAATTATTCGCAGGTACGAGACGACCTCGATTCGCTTGGATTCGCCGCCAGTAAGCTCTGGAACGTTGGCCGATGGACCGTTCAACGGGTCTGGGACGCTTGCGGGCAGATACCCGACGCGAACGCGCTCATGTCATATCTCAAGAATCACGAACGCTATGCCGACCTGCATTCACAGTCGAGTCAGCGAGTTCTCCAGGAACTCGGTGAGGCGTTCACGAGTTGGTACGGCAAGCGCGGAAACGGGGACGAGAACGCGAATCCGCCCGGCTACCGCAACCACAAAGCCGAGCATCCGCGCTAGACGGTCACGTTCAAGGCCGCGGGATTCAAGCACGACACCGAGAACGAGCGCGTCCGTCTCTCGAAAGGCACGAATCTCAAAGAGACGCGGTCGGATTTCGTTCTCTGCGAGTACGACGTAATTGGCCCGTCCGAGCGCTCGACCGAAAACGTCCAACAGGTTCGAGCGGTGTACGAACACGGCATCTGGCGACTACATTTTGTCTGTCGCGTCGAGATAGATGAAGCTCACTCCCCCGGCGACGGTGTGGCAGGCATCGACCTGGGTATCTGCAACTTCGCTACCGTCTCATTTGGGAACGAAGCCGTGTTGTATCCCGGTGGCGCGCTCAAAGAGGACGAATACTACTTCGGGAAAACACGCGCCGAAACCAACGACTCGGCCTCGCGAGAAGCCCGCCGTCTTGACACCAAACGCAGCGACCGCCGGACACACTTCCTGCACACGCTTTCGAAAGACATCGTGTCCGAATGTGTTAAACGAGGCGTCGGGACGATCGTCGTGGGTGATCTTGAAGGTATACGTGAGGGCGATGAGATAGGTGACACCCGGAACTGGGATATCACGGCAATCTCGACTTGCATGGCTGGGCGTTCGACCGGTTCACGTCGATGGTCGAATACAAGGCCGAAGCGAAGGGTATTGACGTAAAACGGGTGGATGAGCGCGGCACGTCGAAAACGTGTTCTGCGTGTGGGAACGAAGACAGTCAGCAACGCGTCGAACGCGGATTATATGTCTGTGAGTGTGGGTTCGTCGAGAATGCGGATTGCAACGGTGCAGAGAACATCAGACAAAAGGTATTCCCGAATCCTCCAGAGGATAGGGATAACGGCTGGTTGGCACAGCCATCGGTCCGTCTGTTCGACAAATCCACGGGCAGAGTATGCCCACAAGAACAGGTTGTTCCGTAGACCCAAATATCCCAAAGTGGGAATCCTCGCCCTTCAGGGCGGGGAGGATGTCAACACCAATATCTGAGGGGGAATGTAGAAACATGGGCCTTCAATAGAAAAACCCTACCCGATAGTGACGCGGAACGGGGGGTGAAATTAAACGGACCGTGCTTTCGAACTCGTCGGTTGGCCATTTCGACGTCTATCGGAACCGTCCTCGTTGGGCTCGCGGGCTGCAGTTGGGCGCCGCGAAACCTTCCGACGGACTCTTCGACAAGTCAACCGTGCGTCGATTACGAGGACTAACAGGGTGATGGATTCACTGGAACTCTCACGACAGGGATTGGTTCGGAGCAACCCGTAACTGAGGCCACTGGTCTCTACGAGGGACCTATTGTAAATGATCGCTCCTTCGAAGGGGTGAACGATGGCTTTAGCGCTGAGACGCTTATATCGAGTTCTCGAAATTGAAGACGGTTAACTTCTATTTCGAGCAAGACATGGACCGAAAGACCTGCCTAGACCCAGAATGGGGTGATACGAGGTCGGTGAAGACCAGGCAACTGACCAGAGAAAATTTATTACTGAAAATCATTGTAGTTGAAATTCTCGGCTGAAACGGGCGAGCCAGCCAACGCTGGTTTTGTATTGTGAGATGTTGGCCGAAGAGAATCGCTCTCTGTCTCCTTGTTGATACATTCAGCGCTCGAGTCAATCCCGATTTGCATTGTTATTCTATACCTGTGGGATTGTCAGGTCACACTCCCAGCATCATTCGACGAGACCTCCCTTACGCCCATAGGCAGTCCAAATGGGGCGGTGAAGAACGTCATGACCCCACCAGTTGTGGACCATATTCGGTTTCGCATCCACGAGTTACCAACCGATCACCCCTGGTACGATATGTCTGAGAACGAATGTCGATCCGAAGAAGCCGGTCGCCTGATACAGATGGTTTGCCACGACGAGCTTGGAGGTGTACTCCAGGAACCTCGCTCCGATCAGGTTCTGTGCGCCGTCTCAAGTCTGGCCGAAGATGGCGAGGATCAGCAGCGGATGACGCAAGGCAACATTATCGATTACTCCAGCCACCCAGCAGTTGATGGCTGTCGTCCCAAGAGAAATCTCGATCGTTACGACTGGCACCCAAAGTCGCATTGGTGCTTGCCCCCGATATACTAGAGCAGATGGCTGAGCCAACCCCACCGAGCGCCCAGACTGTCCCGACGATTTCGATGGTCTGTGGGATCGAGAGGTTTCCTCACTCACGAGCAAGTGCCCCTACCCCATAGATTGGTCACGATACTGGGATGGCCATTTCTATTATCATAAATATTATGTCATTCTAACTGCCCATCAGATCAGTCCGAATAGAATCTTATTCATAACTTATCATGCCTAAATCTATTATATTAGAAGTGAGTATAATTACTCAAGAAAATACTGTCCATGTACTATACAGAAAACAATCGAGGAAAATACGACCATTGTGATAGCGTAGGTCAAACAGTAACTGCAGGCATTCGAGATGAGGAAAACTCAGAAACCGAAGATTACGAAGTGATCAAATCCGGCGACAGTATCTCGTCCCAACCATCTCAGGATATCCACACCTCGTCACCAAGACGACCGTCAGAGTATCCTCGACAGTTCCTCATCGATTATGCAATCCGTCAGAAACAACGGGAGGAACAATCCCAGCCCAACAATCGGTCAAGTGCAGAGGAAGCGAAGGTTGAACAAGAATTCGATTTTGTAGTCATCGATTACGCAAGAAATGCCTTAGACGAGAGGGGCTTTCGCGCACCCATAAAGCGGGGATACGTGGTCGGACTGATACTGGCCAAAATTCGGAAATTAAAGATAAAGCCACTCGCACGGCACCTGAATCGCAATCCAGAAACCCGAAACCGTCTAGAACCCATCGGTGGAACGTCACACAGCACGATAAATCGAAGAAAGAATGAGCTGTCAGAAGACCATCTGCGTATAGTCGAAGACGCTGCCCAAGACGTCCTGTATGCCGTATATCGGAGGGGGCATGATTTCCCCGAATCCGTTAGGGAGGCCCACGAAGACGATCATTGTTCGCCAATATGTCTGGAAAACAAATTCGTTGACAGGGTCTCAGATGAGCTGGAATAGGGGGCCGCCAACCCAACTCCGGAAAGAAGCGTTGAGAAATTGGATTCATGACCTCTACGACTTCGGTGTCTTTGAGCCTCTGCGGTTTGATAAAAGCAATAAGGGCGATTCGTTTGCATTTGGCTCTGTTATAGGTCTCTTCGCAACAGCCGCAGCGGAAAAGAGAAGCTTGTACCAGGCTTCGTTTGCCGCTGAATGGGATACAGATCCCCAATTAGTGCCAAATGGTGAGACCGTTCGATCAACGATTAATGAAAAGAATATTGAGATCATATATCGCCAATTCAAAGATTCATATTTGCAGCTGTTACACTATTTATCCACGAATTATCCAGACGGGAAACCCCGACCGGCTGCTATCGATGATACAGTTGTTCCTGCTGCAGATGAAAACGAATGGACGGATGAGTACTCCACCGGATATCGCGAACCATCTCTCAAGAATGTCGACTACGTTCACAAATATACACTGGGAGGATTCATCGGCGACAATAATCGCATTGTATTCGGAGTCCACCCGAAAAAGACGGACGAGTACGCGGGTGGCGAACTAATCCACCGGGTGATGAGACCGCCAGTGTTCAATTCAGAACATGACATCTCGACGGTAGTGGCCGATAGGGGGTTCGTCGGCGCACCACAAATCGACGCATTTCGTGCTGTCGCGAAACCGAATTTCCTCATTTTAGCCAAACAACAACATGAACCTGGATTACTGACACACCTAACCCCAATGGATACCGATGGTGGTACGCTTTGGGCCCTCGAAACCTATCTGAATAAATTGAAATCAAAACCGAATTTGTATGTTATTGATAGACATCCAAATGAACGTAGTAGCCCCCAAAGAAAACAACGCGCGTATTTGACTGATATGGATATCGATCATATCAATCCATACCAGATTAAACTACGCTATCGTCAGCGTCGGCGGATCGAGGAAACCATTCGAGAGATAAAATACGAATTCGCAATACCCACGAATAACGCATCTCCTGAACTTGCTTTCTATCTGTTTTCCATATCCACGCTTTTCTACAACTTATCGAACATCATTAATAACTACTCGTCGCCAAAGTATGACATCCCCCTCGGTGTCATGTATAATAAGCAATCAAATATCGTTGCTGCAGATGTGCTCAAAGCAATCCAGGATGTCGCATTCTTACGAGCGAAGCAGGATGACTAATAGTTTCTAACTCCTTGCTTCGGAAGGGTCTGACAGTGACGAACCGAGGGGGGTGTTACTACAACAATGCCGAAGCAGAAATTATTCAGTTTGCAATAGATATATGTCGCTATAGGTGTCAGACCCCAATAATGGATTCACGAGAGAGACTCACGGATATTCCAGAGGACGCGTATGATGGCGACAGATCGCCACCCGACCTCGCCGAGTTCGTGTCTCCCGAGTCGCTGCTCAAGGGCGGCCCGATCCGCGAGCGACTGCTTGATGTCGTCACCGGGCTTCGAACTCCTACCAAGGTGTCCGACATTGCTGACCTCGCTGATTGTGATACCGAGACTGCACGCGATTACCTGGAGTGGTTCGACGAGATGGGGCTTGTTCACCGACAGGACGGTCGTCCTGTCCGATACGAGCGTAATGACGAGTATTTCCAGTGGCGACGTATCAACCGTATTCGAGAGAATTACGCCGAACGAGAAATCGTGGAGGCACTTTCGGACGCCATTGAGCAAATCGAAGACTACAGAGATCAATTCGACGCAGACGACCCCAATGACGTCTCACTCGTCGAAGCCAGTCAGGACATGACAACCGAAGACGCGTGGGAGGACCTCTCCGAGTGGAAAACGCTCGAACGAAGAGCAGCTCTCCTCGACGCGGCGCGACGTGACCATCCCACATCCGGTAGCACCCCTGGGCACATCGATGCCTGACAACCCGGCCGACCCACCCCGTACCGGCCCTATCGATGCAGAAATATTGGATCGGATTGCCGCTCATTTAAAGCGAAGCGCCCGCTTCGACGAGGTCAATGCACGCCCCGAGTATGCACCGAACGCTGTCGTCGCCGACTACGACCTCGGGTATTTCCCAGGTGGTGTCACACGTGCGTATTTTCGAATCCGATGGTTCGAGACCGACGACTTCAGTATCCATTACGCAGAGCACTACCAAACGGAGAACTCGTGGGAGTGCCGTTGGGACCGCCACCCCAACGACCACAACACACGCGAGCACTTCCACCCACCATCGGACGCCCCCACACTAGGCGACGACGCCGACTATCCAGACGAATGGCAAGACGTACTCGCCACCGTACTCACCCGCCTCGACGAACGGATCGAAGCATTCTGGACCGAGTAACGACCGTGCGAAAACGAGGATTGGCTGCATCCGATTCAGGGAAACTGATTACTGACGTCCGAGTGTACTGCCGCATCGATGCCCCAGATATTTGACTTCTACTGTACGAACCCGGACTGTGAGTTCGAAATGCCGTCCGGCTGGGGGTACTACATGTATGCGACTGCGGACGACGGCGAACGCGTCCACTGCCCCCATCCCGGCGAGATGGGGCGAGCACGAGAAGTGATCGGCGAGGACGCATCCCAGGCGGAGATTGACCGCCGCACTGGATTCAACACCTACTGCTTCTGTATCCACTGTGAAACGCAGGTGGATCTGGACTTGGATCGGGACGAAAAAGCGTGTCCGGAGTGCCGGTCAAACGCGGTCAAGACCATCGATGAACTCGTGGACGAGAATGCCCCGTCTGCGAAGATGGCACATTCATCGCTGAAGATACGGGCGCGATTGTCTAGCCTCACGTGATCAAATAAATGAGACGCAGTATTCTATATGAAGTTTAAGTATCTGGCCGTCCGAACGGTTTTGTATGGAAAGCAGATCGAATACTGGCGGAGGAAAGGGAGCGACAATATCCCTTGATATCCCCGCACAGGACGCGGACATATTCAAAAGCCAGGCCTTCCACGATATTCTCTCCTTTTTAACTCGATACCATACCGACGAGTTCTCCATCACCGAATTGACGGACGCAGTAGACTACTCCCAGCCGACCATCAGCAAGGCCGTCGATATCTTAGCCGCCAACGACCTCGTTACCGACCGGCGCGACGGGAACACGCGGCTGGTCCAAATCAACTCTGGGCGGTTATCCCGGCCGGACGATCCGATCCTGCACATCCCACAGGCCGAATTCCACACACCAGTCCGGACAGCCGTCGATGAATTAATCGAACAACTCGACGACGTCGTCGGGATTATCCTGTACGGGAGTGTCGCGCGCGGCGACGCTGACCGTCGGAGTGACATCGACCTGTGGGTCCTCGTCGAAGCCGACCGGATGGCGAATCAGCGAACCGCGAACCGAGTTCGACAAGACCTCGAAGACCAGGAATTCGACACCGGCCGGTACGCATACGAAATCGACGTCGAATCACTGCCAGCAGTCCCGAACTACACCGACGAACTCCGCGACGTCCTCGGCGACGGTCTCGTCGTCTACGACTCGGAGAAATTCGAGACCGTCCGAGAGATGGTCTTCCACGGCGATCTCGATGAGTAGGGAATCAGACCCGCAAGCAATCGTAGACGCTCTCACCGCAACCATCGACGCATTCAACGAAGAAGGATACGGTGTCCCGACGCGCGAAGACGCAATCAATTCCGACGCCGACTGGAAAACCCAGCTGACGAAAGCATGCCGGCTGCTGGCGGCGGTCGATACACTCTCCGATCAAGGCTTCTACACCGCGACAATCGAACTGTGCTTCGGCGCGACCGAACGCTCCGTCGAAGCCTACGCCCTAGCTGAAGGCGGCGACGATCTCGAGGACTTTCACGACCACACCACCTGCTACGACCGCGCAACCGCCCTCGGCCTCCTCTCCGAGCCAACGACACGTGACCTCCGGCAACTGTACGACACCAACCGCACAGACAGTTACTACGGCGGCCGACGTCCGACAGCACGCCAAGCAGACACAATGCAGCAACTCGCTCGCAGCGTCCACGAGTACGTCACCGACCAGATCCGGGAAGGCGGGGTTTGCGTCTGTGACTCTCTGGATTGACGGACCTTGGTTCACATCCAGCCGATTCCTGTGAGTAACACGAGGGGGGCCGGCAACACCGAGCACGATTATGGCGAGTTCCACACGTCACATCCTGAGCTACCTTACGAGTGTCGCGCAGGCATTAATTGACTGACAGACGTAATTCCGCGGTATCATGCACCACGCGTTTCGGGTCGGACAACAATACCGCGATACTGGCAGTTTCCGCAACCCGGACGACCAGTTCCTGCGGTGGATTCGCGGCCCGCTCGACACCGGCATCAAGAATACTGGCGGCATCCGTGATCTCGGTGCGGATCGATCCGAGACGCCTGCGGCGCTCGTGCTTGTCTCCAACGATAGCGGCGTCTCCCAGCACGACGACCCGTGGGAGGACACGCTTGCCGTCAACGCCGGGTACATTAGCTACTGGGGCGACGCAAAGGCCTCGAACCCCTACGACGAGTCCGCGCAAAACCAGAAAATCAAGCACGCGTTCGACAACGCTGCGGCCGGGCGGCGCGAGGACGTTCCGCCCGTCCTCGTGTTCCGCAAACCCGAATCAGGCGTCGTCGAGTTCTGCGGGCTCTGCGTTCCCGACCACTTCGAAGTTCACGCGTACCAGACCGATGACGGCACGCAGGTCCCGAACTACCAGTTTCACTTCTCGATTCTCAACACCAACGCCGTCCCCGTCACGTGGCTGCACGACCGCGTACAGCAGAACGACGACAGCGAGGCACCGGCCGTCTGGCAGCACTGGGTTCAGACCGGAGAGGTGGCCCAGTGGCCGACGGGCGAACCCCTCGATTTGAGCGGCCGGATTCGCCGCTACGAAACGTCCGAAATCACCGTGAGCGACGCGTTCCGGACAGACATACTCGACCGCTACGACCACGCGTGCACTCTGACTGGCATTCGAGAAGACGAGCTGCTGGATCTCGCGCACATCCTCCCACGGAGTCAACACCCCAATCTCGCCGAAGACCCTGAGAATGTTCTCGTATTGAACTCGCTGCACCACCGCGCATTCGACGCCGCGCTGTTCACCATCGATAGCGACTACCGGATCCGTACCAGTCCGTCATTCGATCCAGCGCACCCGTTCCTCCGCGAAACCATTCTCAGTCGGGACGGCGAACAACTCGCATTCCCACCCGGCGCACAAGTGCAACCGGCGTTCCTGGAGGAACTCAACACCGGCCTCTCTTGGCTCTAGTTTGCTCGTCTCGGTACTACCGCGGCAACAGAACTCAACTCGTTCCCGCTCGCAACGGCCGAGAAATGGCCCTTATATTAGCATCCCCTCACCTAGCATAAGAAGCATCTGGAGGTACATACAGTGACGTTTCAAGAACGACTCCGCTCGATAGAAGAGCGGTACAACATAGACGAGAGCGAACACGCACGGGAACTCGGCCGTGCCGTCGCCCACCTTCAGGACTAATACTGCTACCCGTCTACCAGCGAATCGACGTAGTCCTCAAGCGCTTCATACACGACACTGAACTCGGGGAGATCTGCGACCAAATCGGGAAGCGTGTGCTGCCAGCCGTCTCGGATCTCGGCCCGTCTCTCTTCGGGCAGCTCGTCCCGCAGGTCGATGTCCAGTCCGTCGTGGTCACACTTCTGCCCGAGTGCCGGAAGAATAACCGAGTCATCAACGTCGGCCTCCGTAATCATTCGATAGAGGTCGTAGTAGTCACGAGCCTGTGACCGCTGATAGAGTGCTCGCAACTTCTCCGCGAAGATCTCCTCTAGGCTGTACGCGGTCACCTCGAATTCTGGGACGTCTTCGTAGCGGTGGTGATGGGTCACGGAGTCAAACGCCACGTATTCGTCGATCATCACGTCGAGACTCGTTGTGTTCCTGTGACCGAGCACAGCGGTGTACTGGATGTCAATATCGACGTAGTGCGTCGGATACGCTTCTTTCTGTAATTCGCGGGGTTTGGTCACCTCGAAGTCGATACCAGAAGCTCTGGTCGCGTCGTCCAATGTGCTTTGCAACTCCGCTTCGCTCCCATGATTCTCCCCCTCGACACCGAAATCGAGGTCTTCCGAGTAGCGCCACGTCTCCGGGAAGTACAACTTGCTGAGCGCAGTGCCGCCCTTGAACAGCAGGTTGTCACCGTACGAACTCTTGTAGATTGCCCAGAGAATCCACGAATTGACGTAGTTCTTCTCCGCGTAGCCGAGGCGAACATCTAACTCTCTGGCCTGCCGTCGAAGTTGCGCTTTAGAGATCATGAGAACTCATCCGGGAGGAACGATTCGGGAGCGACGTTCAGACGGAGCTGGTACGTGCTGTCGCGGGTACCCTTCGCTTCTCTCGTCGGATCGAGCAGTGGGTAGCCAGTTGTGAAGTTCTCGGCGAGGTCATGGTACTCGGGAAGGTCGATGTCCAACTGGTCGGCGAGATACACGAGTCGTTTCGTTGCGGCACCGTTCCCAACTCGCCGCAGGTACTCGACGACTCGCTCCCACGAACATTGCGTGTCGACAGCGTTCTGCATCGCCTTCGCAAGCTCGCTGATACCCCCGCAGAACTCGGGGTGGTCGGCGCAATCGACCAGGGTTTTCTCGATGCTCGCTATGTTCACCTGGTTCGATCCGACCGCCGTCAGTTGATAGCCGAAGAACTTCTGCTCCGTGACAGTCACGGGTCGATACGTGACCCCGTGGATTTCACGCTCTCGGGCGCGCTCTGTCGTCACGATGTACACCGTTCGGGACATCTGCTCTGTCAGCCCGTGGTGGTTCAATGCGCTCCAGTACCCGATGTATATCGGGTCTACGAGTGCTGATGCGATGACGAACTCGTGTTCGGTATACACGGCGTTCTCGCCCGCAGCGAGCGGCAGGATGAGATACTTCCCATGGGCGATCCGCTCTAGCCAGCCTTTCTCCTTGAGGGCATACGCCATGTCTTTGGCCGACCTCCGCGAGATGTCGAGGACGTCCGCGATGTCACTAATGGTGATGACCTGCCGGTTCTCGCTTGCAAGCCGTGACAGTGCTTGCGACTCACGTGTCGACAGGCTCTTTCGTTGAGTCTCCTCGTCGTTTATTGATCCCATAGCCGCTCAGCGTACATAGACTCTAAATCAATCTCGATTCGACACCGATACAGCTGTAGACGCCACCCAACGCTGCCTCATCTCAGTCGCGAAATCCCCCAGCCCGCTCGGTCACGCACTGTCTCATCCAAATCGTTCTCCTTCACCTCCTCAAGTTTCTCGATAGGGACGTCCACGTTTGCATTCCCAATCAGCGTGCACACATTCGCTCAGACTTCCGGACTCGGATCCTCTAATGCGGATTCGAGGTGTTCCTGCTGTGTTCGAATCGCAGCGGGATCAGCCTCACCTGCCCGCTGGAGTGTGATCGCCGCATTCACCCGTGCATGAATATTGTTGTCTTCTAACCGCGCGGCAATCTGATCAGCATATTCAATCACGACCGAGGGATGTTCCTGTGCAAAATCCGCGAGCAATCCAACCGCATTATTTCGAACGCGTTTCGCGTCAGCGTCCAATACCGTCACTAACTCGTCTACAATGGGTTCCGCGGCGTCCGGGTAGTTCGACGCAATCTTCCCGAGCGCCGCTAGCGCATTCGCCTGCGTTGTCTCATCCTCACTCTGCATTGTTGTCTCATTCTAGTGACGGGCGTTATCTCTCGTGGTCACGTCCACCTCGAAGACGTCCCCGGGACCGGCAAGATCGTCGCCGCGCAGATGCTCGCCGAGGCGCTCGGCGTCTCCTTTAGTCGAATTCAGTTCACGCCAGACCTCCTGCCTGCAGACGTGACCGGCAGTCACGTCTATAATGAGAAAACCCAGGAATTCGAGTTCTCCAAAGGCCCACTATTCGCCAACATCGTCCTGGCAGACGAGATCAACCGCGCACCACCCAAGACACAGGCCGCCCTCCTGGAGTCCATGGGTGAAGGCCAGGTCAGCGTTGATGGTGAGACCTACCAGTTACCAACCCCATTTTTCCTCATCGCCACGCAGAACCCTATCGAGCAGAAGGGCACATTCGAATTGCCCGAGGCACAGCGTGACCGCTTCTCGGTCAAGACGGCAATGGGCTATCCCGGCAAGGAAGGCGAACGCGAACTGCTCGACCAGCGCGCCAGTCGCCGCCACCAGGACCCGTCGACTGAGGCCGTGACCGATGCACACGAAATCCGCCAGTTGCAGGCTACCGCGGAGACAATCAGCGTCGATGGACCTGTCCGGGACTACATCATCGATGTGGCCGCCGCAACGCGTGAAAACCCCCACGCCAATATCGGCGTCTCACCGCGTGGTGTCCAGAAAATGTTCGAAGCCGTCCGCGGCTACGCACTCATCCAGGGACGAGACTACGTCACGCCACAGGACGTGAAGACGCTGGCCAAGCCACTATTCGCCCACCGCGTCGTCCGGACGACTGACGCCTCTGTCCGCGATATCGACCCAGAAAGCATCGTCTCTGACGCCCTCGACTCAGTATCCGTCCCCGGCGTCGCCAAGCCAGCACAGCATTGACACCCTCCCCGCGCTGAAGCGCGAGGATTCCTCCGTGGGGCGTCGGACCGTCCAACGCTACCCCGAAGGCAACTTCCTCACCCCGCGTGGTGAGTACCGGGTTCGTGCGCTACACGTCGGCCCTCGAAACGAGGGTATGGCGTATTCAACGTCCGAGTGGGACGCGGTATCCGCTTGTGCCGTACCCGATACCGCTTGACCGAAGCGTCCGAATACCGGGCAACCGCCCACGGTTGGAACGGGGCGGACACGGGTCGTGCCATCGACCGTACTCCGCCGACGAGGGCGGAGTGCAACCGCGAACGGGGCGTGTTTTGATGTGCTGTCACCCCCTCGTGTGCGCGGTCTTTGCCGACCGTCTCCAGTGACGGGTAGGGGTACTGTGAGGACGGCGGATGACCCTCAACCACGTACTCCCCACCGGGTTTGCCGGTGGTGGGCGTGGAACCGTCCGTATCAGCGGGAAGCGACCCCGGTTCTTCCGATTGAGAGTTTACGCGAGCTGTCTCACCGCACTGCACGACGCCGGGTTACTTGATAATGTCGGTTGTTGAGAGTTTGTCGGATTCATCCCCGCGCTAAAGCACGGGGCTTTCTCCTCGATTTTCCGTAACTTACCGAGGCTTCGTCGGCGTGACCCGTTTCCTCTTCGTTATCAATCCTGGCCGGGAATTCGAGACTCGCTTTTTTCGGGTGCCTCGGTTCGGGGGCGCGTGAGATCTGCAAGGGTGACCAAGAACCCCAGCAACCAGCCGATGGGAACGGAGATTGCAACCCACATCCCAATGTAGGCAATCCCGACGAGATCGAACTGTTCTACCAGGATGGCGTTGATGTCGCCGACAGTCAAGATGTTACCCAGGATCCAGTTCGCCACCCGAATGCTCATCGGAAATACCACCTCAGCGATCGTCTGGGAATACAGTGCCGTGACCACCGGCGGGAGAAATAACGCGGTCACGGCAAACGGATAGGATAGCAGCACAGTCGTCCATCGGCCGTCCACCCGAGCGAACCCCATTGCGAAGACCGCAGAACTAATCGCTACCACGCTGGCGATCGCGACGGAAACGATTCCTTCGAACGGGATACCATAGAGGTACGCCACCGCGAGCAGAATCCCCCACCCTGCCGCGGATACGAGTGCCGCCCCGATGACGCCGAGATCGAATGCGATCCTCCCGATTCGCCAGGCATAATACCGTACAATGAGCCCCAGAAGCGCGAGCGGGTAAATAACGAAGAGAGCTGGCGTCCCGATGACCGACCACAATTGGTAGATTACCCACCCAGATGTGCTGGTCGGTACCCACCGTTTGAGGCCGAATCCGTCGGACACGTCCTGCTGGGGAAATAGGAGTCCCATCCACCGGGTGTGCAGTAGCACGAGATCTCGGTGTATCGCTTTGATCAACCTCTGGAACCTGGAGGGAGTTGCGGAAGCCATCAGTGACCCACAAGACCTGGTTGACGCGGGTTGAGCTCGTGGCCTGGGTTCCCGTCTGTGAGGGAACCTCCTACGGTGGGATCGATGATGGGGCTAGCTCCCCTGGCGTTCAGTTTGCTTCTTTCCTGCGGTTGGAATATTTCAGAGTGTTCATACGCGTCGACTGCGCGTCCACTGAGCGGCGCTTCTGCTGGCTTCACACACTGCCACGACCGTGGTCCATCCCTCGAATTGGATATCAGCGTTTTCCTCGGACGGTCAACCACGGTAGCGAATGGCAACATTCCTCACGCTCGTTACGGCGATTTGTAGTCGACCACCGATCCGAGTTCGTTGTCCGAATCGGAGAACATGTTTTCTTGCTTGTTAGCCCGCTTTTGTCTTTTCTGTTCGATCTCTTCTTTGGCATCTTTCCCCCGTCGCTTGAGTTCGTCAACCCGATGAGCGGTGCCGATGTTCGAGAAGAGTACTGCCACTGATATTTCCTGTGACCCGGGTCGTGGATTATCGCCGTGAGCGATTCGCTGTGCACCAGTCAAATCGGTTATGTACTGTCGTGCTTGATCGATACCTTGCTGGGTCATCTCAGCAGGCGGGCCTGACACGAGGAGGATGGCTCCTTCGGCCGTATGGAGTTCTGCATCCATCGTGAGGTTATGCGTTGCCGCTTTGACTGTGTCGACCATTTTCCGCGTCAATGTTTTCCGGTCGACTTCTTGGCCGTTAGTCCGGAATTTGTCGAGCAATCCGTGATTCGATGACTCCGCACTCTTCGAGGCGGAACCGAGCACCGAGATGCCTCCCATTTCTAATACGGCGAAGAGATCAGCCGCGTCAATAACCATTTCAGCGGCCTCGTTGGAGGGTTCACCCGCACTCAAGAATTCTACCCACTTCACGGCGATATCCCGGTTAATGCGCCGGTAATTCTCCTGAATCGACTCGTCCGAGCTCAAGTATCGAGCGTTGTCGACGACGAACAAATTATCGGTTACCTTCCCAAAATCCATAAACGAACGCGCGGCGTTGAACTCCAGATGGCCCTGCTCATTCGGGAGGATCCCGAGGCCGAACACCGGAAGATCGTACCACTTCTGTAATTGCTTGGTGAGAACTGGGGCCCCGCCACTTCCGGTGCCACCGCCCAGGGTTGCGACCAGGAGAATCGCTTCAGTCGAGTGAAGCGGTATCGAGTTCAGCGCGTTCTTCACGATGTTCAGGTTTTCTTCCATCAGTTCCGCGCCGAGTTCGGGCTTGTTTCCAGTTCCTGACCCCCGCATTTCCGGCGAGGTGAGCAGTATCTGTTTCGAATCAGGGACCTGTTTCAATACACTCAAATCCGACTCCGCGGTGTTGAGCGAGAACGCATCGCTAATAACGTCGCGACCGGTCTCATTCGCCACGGTGAGGAAAGCATCGACGACTTTCCCGCCACCGTTCCCGACTCCGATTGTCGCAACTTTCATTGAGCGAGTAGTCCGGTCGCCTATACTTTGTAATACCGAGGGTAATTGGATGATGGTGACTGAAGGGTTGGCCAAACGGTTAGAGAGTTACTTACATTGTTGAAGCAGTGGGGGCGTCCGAACGGTGGGAAAGGGGAGGGGAACACATATCCAGAGGCAAAAATAATATAATTTATCTAGTACTTCGGGGGATAATCGCTATCCGGAAGAAACCAGATTATCCCCTCGACAGGGAACCCTCCGGCTGTCGGCGAAAGAAGATGCAAACATAGTAATAGATTTGATAGTAAAAATATACTATCCATAGGGAGAGACAACTTGGTATTTGTGATGTAATTGACGATATGGCAAATCTTACCCCATGCAAATCACGTCGAACAATCGACATATATGAAGGTTCCTGGAGGAGTGTAGTCTACTGCTGATAAGCTCGCCAGTGAGGAGGAGACCGAAGGATGTCCAACCACAATGAACCAGACGAGTTGGCGAATAGAGGGGCGAATAGTATCGTGATGGGTGGGAGCTGTCGATGATCGGGGAAGGATTCCAACAGCAGCGCCGACGGAGCGTCTTGAAACAACTCGGCAGTGCTGCCGCCATTGGTGGCGCTGGCGCCGCGGGTGTGGCCTGGCATTTCTCGGAACCGGCCAAAGCGCAGACCGACGCAACCGTGAACGTTACCGACAGTACCATCGAAATGGCAGAAGGAGAATCGCTCGAAGACGTCCTGCTGACCGGGACCCTTACCGGGAGTTATGACGCTTCGGTCATTACCTCCGAGGTAGCGAAGGCGACGTTTCTGACGGACGCGGAATACGAAGAGACACAAGGCCCCGCGGACTGTGATGAACCCCACCCCTCCCAGACGATAGACGTTGCCAACCCGGACCCCACTCAAGCGACCATCACGCGTGACGTCGAATTCTCGCTCATGGACACCGGGTGCGCTCCGGAATGGCACTGGGAGCCAAATTACGGGATGGATATTCGAGAGCGAGCGCTGGACTGGGTCGTTAGAGTTAATTTCATCGTCTACGACTCAGAAGATATTCGAATTGGCGGAGACCGCGACGGGGACGTAGCCACAGTCACCATCCTGTGGCCACCGGACCCGTATGAGGACGAGGATGACAGCAACGGGACCAGCGACGACCAGCAAGACATGACGGCGACAGTCTCGGGCGACCTGACGTTCGAGGTCGTCAAAGGGTGACCCCCATTGGTACCCCCAATCAACAGTCGAGGTTCTCGAACGGGTGTATCCAAAAACATCAGTGGACATGGATTACCAGGACGCCTGGGCAGGAGATGGCTTCCGGGTGATGCTCGTGGCTATCTTGGGATTCGGTGTCACCCCACTTCATCCCAGCAAGTCTCTCACATGACCAGTCTCTGAAAAGGGTTTCTGGCCCTGCAATATCATTGCCAGACTCGGTAGGTGATATCATTCCCCAAAATCGTGAAGGTTTGCAATTGCTCATGACAGAGGACTCCTTCCCGATTACCACCACGAAATGGAAGTATGAATTCTAGCCAGCAGTTTCAGTCAAGAAATTTGCTGGACTGTTCGTTGGCAGGTGAATCAGTACACGATTTCCAGTGGGTGTGCGTTCATGGAATTCCAGGCGTCCATTTGCGCTTCGAACGATATGGCTGACAAGCCAGAGACTCAGGCCGCTGCCATGCAATAATGGCTCGATTTCCTGCGAGCCCCTGAGCACTTCGCGTTCCATCTCCGGTATCGGAGCATTCGAATCCGTGACCTCGATGGTAGCCTCCGTCGACGAACAGGTTACAGCCCATTCGATTGTTGGGGCCTCGGTGTCTGCGTGATCGATTCCATTGCGGAGGCTTGGCCGATTCAGCCGTGGGGTACCAGCCTATACCTAGCGGTGCGATTCGATTTTGATGATTGGGCGTCCGCTCTCGTCAGCAATGATCGTAACCGTCGTCGAATCTGCCTCGAACTGGAGAGTCATCTTGAGATTGCGGTCCTGGAAGAGTCCATCAAGCGCGTCTGTGTTGATGTCCTCACTGATGAGCCTCTTTTGAGCGATCACGTCCTCATCGTGAGCCTTTGCAACCGCCTGTACGAATTCCGTGCAAAGCTCTTCGCCCTCGGCTGGCTCGTAATAGAATCCCGCTGAATCCCCCCCATGGTGGTAAATGGAGTTTTCTTCTTGAAACTCGTTTTACAGGCGGTCGAGGCGAATGCCCCGGGGCTTGACCCCGGGGTTGAAGCCGACACTCTGTGATACAAACCATTAAGTTAACATATCCCGAATCAAGAGACAGCGATGGAGTACAGTCATCGCTACCCCGTATATCCGACACAAGAGGTAGCGGCTGAACTGGAACGTCACATCGACATTCATCGCCAAGCGTACAACTACACGCTGTACGAGTACGAGAACGTGGACGCCAACAACATCGGCTCCGCGTACAAACACCACTACCGACTCCCTGGTTGGAAAGACGAGTTCCCCGTCTTCTCAGAGGTTAACTCGAAAGCACTACAACGAACCGTCACACGGTTCTACCAGAACCTCTCGAACCTGAACGACCAGAAAGAGAACGGGAACAGGGTAGGGAAACTCAAGTGGAAGTCACCGAGAGAGTTCCAGAGTATGACGTTTTCGCAGTCCGGCTTCGAACTCAAAAACACGAGTGGCCGACACGCGACACTCTGTCTCTCCAAAATCGGAGACATCCCTATTCGCTACCACCGCGAAATCCCCGATGAAGCGGACATCAAAGAAGTCACAGTCAAGAAAGAGACTACCGGCGACTGGTTCGTCTCCTTCGGCCTCGAAACTGACGACGTTGACCTGCCTGAGAAACCCGACGTGGACTCGCTCGACGCGAGCAACAGCGTCGGAATTGACCTCGGCATCCTCAACTACATTCACACCTCGGATGGCAAGACTGTGGATTGGCTCGACCTCGAAGACGAGTACGACCGACTCCGCCGCGAACAACGCAAGCTGTCTCGCAAGGATAAGGGGTCAAACAACTACGAGAAACAACGCCGAGAAGTAGCGAAGGTCAAGCGGCATATTCGGCGGAAGGTGCTTGACTACCAGCACAAACTCACGACGTGGCTCGTCCGCGAGTACGACGCTGTATTCGTTGAAGACTTGGACGTGAAGGGGATGTTGGAGCAGTCGCATAATGCTCGGAACAAGCAGGATGCGGCGTGGCGACAGTTCATCACCCTCCTCGAATACAAGGCTGACCTGTACGGTTGTCACGTCAAGCAGGTTGAACCCGAAGGGACGACAAAAGAGTGTGCGTCGTGCGGTGTGGAGACGGCGAAGCCTATCTGGGTCAGGGAACACTCCTGCCCCTCGTGTGGGTTTGAGTGTGACCGTGATGCAAATGCGGCGATGAATGTCCTGCAACGCGGATTTTCTGAGTTAGGGCTGGGATGGCCCGAATCGACGCCTGTGGAGACTGCGCTCCCTACGGACACCACTACGGTGTCTGCAAAGCGCGTCATCGAAGCAGGAAGCCTCGGGGCTTGAGCCCGAGGCGATTCACCAGAAGTTGTACGGTAGTTCTTGCTTTCACCGGTTCAGAATGTACGATTGCCCGTACCAGAAAGGACTGGCGGCAGAGTCCTTCTCTTTCCTCACCGCTGGAAAGTGGCGGTAGAAGCGGCCGTGGCGTGGCGCCGCTTCTCGGGCCACCGGAAGAAGTGTCCACCCCCCACACGGAGTCGGTCTCTTTGACCTTCGCCCGTGCTGAACACTTCCCTCCGTTAACTAACATGAATAATAGCAATAAATATTTTGGCTGCCGAAATCAATTGATTGTGATTGCAGGCAACTTCAGGTGATAAATTGCGTTTTCTACACTTGAATCTGGCAGGCGATCAATCAGTGGATTCCAGATGGCCGAACTCGAATTCGGTGAACGACTGGACGTGATGAGCGGTAAGAATATCAGAACTATAAGAAATAGCGGACAGCGATCGAGTGCGCTTCTCTCGCCAACACTCAATGCCCGCGGCAAAACGCTGGTCGAATACGGACTCCTCGTCCACCTCGGAAACGGCGTCTACGATTTCACGCGAACGGGAGAGCAATATCTCGCCGGCGACCTCGACGCTCGTGACCTTGACCCCGAATAGCGTCAGCTTTCGTCGGCGACTAGGTCCTCGATGAACCGGAACCCGTTCACGAACGTCACCGAGTCACCGTACCCCTCACTCGCGAGCACGGTTTCGGCCCCCTCGCCGGCCGCGATATCGGTCGTGTAGATGTACACCCCGGTCGCCGTCCCCGCGCTGAGATGCTGGGCAGCGAGGGCGGCGAGGGCGGCGTCGGCACGCTCGACCTCGTCGGCAGGGCGGTCGTCTGCATTCGCAATGTACCGCTGGACGCCGTCCATCACCCGCGAGACGACAGGTTCGGAGAACTCCAGCGGCGCCGCAACCGTCGCCCAGCCTTCGTCGATCGCGGTGTCGACGGGTGGCGCCTTGACGTCGGGTTCGTCGACGGTCAGCTCCTCGTACACCCGTTCAGGTAGGACGAAGGTGACATCGTTCCGGCGAGCGAACCGCCGAACGGCCTGATAGCGACTGTTCGACGGCTGCCCCATCGCAACGAACAGGCCGGTGTCGGCAATGTGGAGCCGGCTCACGCGTCGTCATTGCCGTCGCCGTCGATGTCCAACTCGTCGAGTCCCGCTCCTGCCTCCTCGATGTCGTAATGTTCGTGGACGACGGGCCGGAGTGCCTGCAGAATCATCTCCGCGGCTAGCGGCGAGATGTCCAGATCTTCGGCCATCAGACGGTGGGTCACCTCGCCACGTTCCCGAGCAACCGCGTAGGTGAGCGCCGTTGCGAGGTCGGCGACGCCGTGGCGGTCGATGTAGGTGTCGATGTCGGCGTCCGTCTCTCGGCGGCCGACGGCGTCGATGAGCGCCGGCGTGATCGTGTACTCGCGTTCCCCGGCGGCCGTGGTTACGGTCAGGTCGATCTCCCGGGCGGCGTACCGGCGCGGCTGCTCGTCGTCGGTAACGTCGACGACGCCGGCGTCGACGAGCCGATTGACGTAGCTGTAGGCGGTCCCCTGAGCAAGCTCGAGGTCTTCCATCACCTCCTGGACGGTCGCCTCGCCCTCCCGGGCGAGATACGCATACAGCTGGGCCAGCTGTGGCTCCTCGAGGAGGTCAGCGACCGCGAGGAAGTCCTGAACGATGTCGCCATCGGCGCGGTTTGAGGTGCGTGTCACGATTTGTTCTTGATTACAGTTTACAGCGAAACAGTAAAGAGTGTTTGGGTCACTCCGCTGGCGTCGCGACGAGATGCTCTTCGAGGTCGCGCGTCCAGTACGTCGCCTTGTGTTCGACCAGACTACGGTCTTTCAACCGTGAAAGTGCTGTGCTAACAGCGCCTTCGGCAACGCCGATCTGGGAGGCAATTTCGCGCGCCTTGAACGCTCGATCATCGTTGGCAACTAGAAATCCGAGGACTTGGTCTGGGACCGAAAGGCCCGCGAGCTCCTCCTCGCTCGTGTTCTCGAAGGTATTTCGGTCAATAGACATCGTTCAATAGCACACGGCATCCACTGTGAAATGTGTTCGGCGTGAAAGCCACGAAAATGCTGAAAAAATGACGACCGGATAGTTATTGTTTCCAGGCGTCCCCGATGGACGAAACGATGAGGTCGGCGAAGAGGACGGAGCGTTTTTCGGAAGCGGACAACTGCCTACGCTCGTAATTTTTGACACCATCTGAGACGTTGTCTGTAAGTCATCGGTCGTACTGGTCGTTGCAGACTCGCAATTCACCGAATACCATGCAATCGCCTCCCGAATCGATTGACTCCGGTCCGATCTTCGAGATGCGCACGTACCGTTTGGCATCTTCATCGAGGCAGACACCCAACACGGTCACCTGGCAAACGTTGTCTCACAGGGATAGTCACCGATATGTGGCGTTTTCCTCAGGCATGACCGGATATTCGGATGCCAATTGAACAGTGAGTGTTCGAGATGGCGCAATTCGATGTCAGACCGCTAAACGCCGATTGTTCCCTCTAATGCGTATCGCGCATCGAATCGTATTCCACCGGTTACTCCCTGGTCGAACGACCGAAGCAGATGCGCCTGATTGCTCGACCAATACGACCGACGATATCTGACTCGACCGCTATAGCTCTCGTTCCACCTCTTCTAAGGCGGTAATCGCCTCTCGGAGATGTGTACGCAATTCAGTCCCGGTATCATCCACCGACTCGGAACCGTCACGCGCCGCTATCAGTGACTGCAGGTCGACTGCATCCTGCGACCGCGTCCACGTCACGGATTCACCATCGCGAGACGCCTGATCGTCGACGTCATCGAGCCGGCGCTGTGCGTCGCTCTCTTCGGTCTTCGCTTCCCCAGAAGCGTTGTCGACTGGCCGGGTACCCCGCTTGGGCCGCCCACCGCGATTGAACGCGGCAAGGGGAAAGCCGTACGCAGCGGCGCGTTTTTGTTTATTGAAACTCGTGCGCCGGGCGATGCCGAGCACCTCGGTGACGTTCTGGCGGTCGACACCGCGGTCGAGTGCCTGGCGCACCTGTTCGTCTTCGACTCGTTGCACTAACAGCTGCGGGTCGTCAGGAATGTGCCCGCGAGCCGAGTTCTCGATCTGCTCTGCGAGCCCCCATTCCCCCGTATCGATGTCCTTATCGACGATCTGCCTGTCCCTGGACTCGACGAGATTATCCAGCCCCATCAGCGCCCAGAGGCGCTGACGGACGGATGAGACCGTGAGATCGGCGGAGAGATTGGAGGCGATATCTCCCGTTCGCGTTGGGCCCTGGCGTTCGAGATAGCGGAGTATCTCGATATCCTGCGGAAGGAGAACGCTCTGGTCGGCTTCGGTGATCTCGACGGGCGAGTCCTCGGGTGTCGACTGCTGGTGGAGCCAGTTATGGCAGGACCGGCACAGCAGCGTGAGGTTCTGGATATCGTGCTCGTCCATCTCAGCGGGATCGCGGTCGATGTGGTGAACCTGCATCGTCGCCAGGCCACCTTGCTCCGGACCGCGTCGACCACATGCCTGACAGCGATGATCGTACTTATCGAGGACTCGCTGCCGGGTCTCTGCATCGACCGATTCGTTGTACCCGTGCGTGGGGTGCTGGTCCGATGGTGCATCGCTGGATGCGGTGTCTGTTCGATCCGTGTCGTCGTGCGTGCGTGTTTCTGTCGTCGTCATTTGTGTCGTGATTGGCTTGCTGGATTGGCGATGCAACGAACGGCTGTGTGCGTGGGATATCGCTTCAATCGGAGACGGTCATCGCGCCAGTACTCACGACGAATCGGGCGGCACGACCCAGTCACGAACCCGGGTGGGGCCCGTACCGGATCGAGCGTTGTCGGCACCCATCTCAGGTCGACCTCGTTGGCGTGAGCGATTTGATCTGGAACTCGGATTTCGCACAGTACCGCTCGGCGACCTGGCCGAGTTCACGCGTTCGCAGGACGTCCGCCACGTTGTGGACGGCGAGGTCTGCGAATCGGCCGTCCTCGAAGGCGGTGACGGCTTCTGCGCTCTCATCGAAGGGGTCGTGGTCGCCGTGTGTGCCATCGCCCAGCACAGCGTAGGCCGTTGCAAGGTCGCCGTACTCCTCGCCATCGACGGTCGTATTGAACCGGTCGCTGACCAGCGGCAGCAAGTCGGCGTAGGGGACGTCCTCGAAGGGCCAGGCGATATCCAGCTGGGCGTACCGGGTCCGCAGAAACGGCAGGTCGAAGCCGCCGTTCCAGCGCTCGCCGTTGTACGCGACCAGCAGAATATCCTCATCGTGCAATCGCCGTTCGACGAAGTCGGCAACGGCCGCCAACACCGCCCGCTCCGATGGATGGATAGAGACGTTGACCAGCGTCTTCGTCGCGGCCTCCACAACCGCCTCGACGTCGCTGGGCGAGCGCCCGCCGGTCTGGACCATCACACGCACCCCCATCGACAGTCCAAACCCGATGACCGTCACCTCGTCGTTGGCGTCGAACCCGGTCGTCTCGATATCGAAGGCGACCTGCTCCAGGGCCATCAGGACTCACCTCCCGTCGCAGCGTCTGTACGTTCGGGCACCCGATCAACACTCGCCGGCCGAACCCGTAGCTCGCCGAACCCGAACCGCGAGTGCGTGCCGACACGCAAGACACCATTTCTCGCGGTCGCTACCGGGTCGCGTCCGGTGTACGTGAGCACCTGGCCGTGGTCGACCGTCTCGAGCGTGTAGGTCTCGGCCCCATCGACGAGTCGTGTCTCCCGGCGGCGCAGGCCACCGTCGGGCACGCCCCACCACCAGGGCACCGACTGGTCATCCGCGTCCGGGTGCTCGGTCCGTAGGACATAGGGCGTGAGCACGTCGAGCTGGTAGGCATCCGCGTCGGCCAGCCGCGAGTAATCGAGGTCCTCCAGCGTTACCAGCTGTGTGTCCGCGACCGACAAACGCCCGAAACCGTAATTGCGACTGCCGCCGACGCGCAGGCCTTCCAGGACGTCCGTCGACAGTGGCAGGGCCGCATCGGACCCATCGGTATGCAGATACGCGTGCAGGTACCACTGCATCGACCGGCGGTGATTGTGACTCCCCTCGGGCCTGCCGAACCAGCACATATCGGCGAACGCGATGCGATCGCCGTGCTGCTGGAGGTCGAGGGCGTTATGTGCATCTCGCGGCCGGGAATCCAGGAGCCAGCGCTGGGCCGCGTCGCGGAACACGAACAGGTCTTCGTAGGCCTCGACCGGTGGCAGTGTCTGGCCCAGCTTGGCCGCATAGCCATCCTGGGAGGCCGCTGGTGGATAGTTGCCGTACTCGCCGGGGACGAACTGGCCGTGGCTCACCTGTAGATTTTTACGCACTGCGGCATCGTCGACGCGGCGTGCGATGGCGGTGGCCAGTGCGTTCCCGGTGACGAAGTATGGATGGCCCATGTACGGCGTCTCCAGCTCGAAGAGGACCTGCTGGATCGCCGTCATCGGCGCTTGCCCCCTTCGTTTCGTCTCCACGCGTTGATGTGTATCATCGCCCACCTCCGTCTGTCGCGGCGATGTACTCCTCGATGAACTGCAGCGCCGTCGACCACGACCGAAGCCGTCGCAGCTGTGCGTCCAGGATACGCCACCGGCGGTCGGCGTCGACATCGATCGGTGACGTCGGCAGTCGCGCCCAGACGTCCGCGAACGAACGGGTCGGCGCGGCTCCCAGCGATGCAGCTGGACGGCCGTCCGGGTCCGCGGTCACGCGCAGTGATACCGGGCCCGCCTGCAGTACGGTTCGATGGGGCGTCACTGGCGTGTCAGCATCGTCGACGACCAGCGACAGTGCATCGAATGTCGCGCCGTCGCGGTAATTGGACAGTAGTGCCGCCGTCAGCAGGACGTGGTACTTCAGCGACGTGTACGGGTAGTGGGCGGCCTCGTTGAACGCCGCCGCGGCCTTCGAGTCCAGCCACGCCCTGTGTGCGCGTTCGGGGTCATCAATCTGTGCCAGGTCCCGGGTCGGGGCCCTGAACGCGTCGACGCCCCGCTGGTCTGTTGCGATCTCGCCCGACAAAAGAGAGAGCCGAAACGGCAGCGCGTGCGCGGGCACGGTCTGCTCGGGGTCACCGCGCGGCCGACTCAGCAAGGCTGCATCGCCGTCCGCGCCGCGGGGCACCGTCTCGTTCACGCGGACGCCGGCGGCCGTCTCGCTCGCCGCCGTGTGTGACCGGCCGCGCAGTTTGTGGATATCGTGGCGATACACCGCGAGCATGGGTGGGACCTCGGTCGGCTGGGCGTCGGTTGCTGTCGTCGCCGGTGACTCCGCGGTCATGCCTCCTCACCGTCCAGCGAGGGCATCGGCAGGTCGCCATCACGCATCGCGGTGCGGGCCTGGAGCGCCCTGACGAACTCGTCGCGGAGCTCCGTCCGCCATCGCTCGTCTTTGTCTTCCATTGCCGAGGTCGTCCCCTGGGCCCGGTTGAACACGCGACGCACCTCGGCCTCGGTGTACAGTGGGTTCACGACCCAGACGTCCGCGACGCCGGCCCCGAAGTTGCGGGCGCCGCCGAGCTGGAATTCGAATTCATCACTGTGGGCATCGAGGAAGGCGACGGCCTCGATGAGCAGGCCAACGAACTCCGGTTTGAGCTCTCGCAGCGTCAGCTTCCACGTGCCCTCGACGTTCCCGAGCACGTCCCGGTCGGCCTGGCGGAGTGGCTGGCCGCCGTCGTCTTCGTTGCGCGAGCGCACCTGATTCGAGATCTGCCTGAAGTGGGCTTCCGCTTCGCCATCGAGGACGTCGACGTGACGGCGGATCGGCGAGAAGGATACCGGCCGGCGCAGGAGTTTGCCTGGTTGGGAGCCGAAGCCCCCGAACAGGTCGTAGATGACACAGCCATCGTCGTGGTCATCGAGACAGGTCCCTTTCTCGTGATAGCCCGCATCGAGGTCGCGTTCGTACACGTTCGCGCGCATGTAGTCCGCGTTGGGCTCGCCCGGGTGGCACGCCGTCGCGCCGGCAGTCTGGACAACCTGTTCGCAGCCGTGTCGGAGCCAGCCTGACAGCGTGAACGGCGAGATCTGGCCCTCGATCTGGTTCATCGGGTCATCCGCCTCGTAGCGGTCCGCGGAGGCATGATGGCGGTCCGTGACGAGCCCATCCCCGGGGGCCAGCAGGTCGATTTCGAGGCCGACGTATAGGTCGGGCAGGAGCATTGCATCGACATCGACTGGCGGGTCGACGTCGATGTCGAGATGTGAATCCTGCCACTCGGGGGTGGTTGTGGTCATTATCGGTCACCCCCGAGTCCCGGGTGGGCGGGCTGGTTCGCTCGGGGGCGGGGTTCGCCCAGTGAAGTCCTCGGTTGGGCGTCCCGGGCGGTCACTCCCTGGTCAGGGTCAGTGTCGGACAGCGTCTTCTGTGCCGACTTCGTCGACGGCTCGCTCACTGCCAGTATCGCTGGGTCGGCGATCACGAGCGACGGCGATTCTGCCTCGGAGGGTTGCTGGAGTCGGCCCTCCACCAGCAGTTCGCGCACGCCCAGGGTGAATTCCGTCGGGTGGGCGTGTGTTTTATTTCCGCAGAGTATGTTGCCCACCTGGAACTTCGATTCGCCAGCCGGGCGGAATACGTACGCAACGACCGTATCGCCTGGTTCGAAAGAAGAGCCGCACACTTGACACGTCGCGGCCCCTACCCCGGGCGAATATTGTAATAATTCTGATATGTCTTCAATTAACCGGGCACCGATAGCCTCTTGCTTCGGGGATTCTGACTTATCCATGGGTTTTCACCTGGTGTGAAACCCCAGTCCGAGTGTCCTAGCACTCGGGCGTTCTCTCAGTAGAACTGCCCCAGGGGACTGAGCTTTCACACCATCTCCTACATCGTGTAATGGTATAAGCTTTGCCCATCACCGACATAGGAAATGGGGAATGACCCATCACCTACATAGGTAGTGTCCACGAAATGGATATCGTGCCGGGAAAAGATCGAGAGGAAGAGTCTGGGAGATATACAACGAGCTACCCAGATTCTGATTTCATCGATGCCATTCAATCACTTGGCGGGATGGCAGGAACGTCGGAGATAGCCGAAACTGTCGGCTGCACCCGTCGGACGGCGTACACGCGACTCCAGTCACTCGAATCCGAAGGTCAGGTCACCAGCAGAAAAGTCGGGAACTCTCTACTCTGGAGCGTCTCCGACTGAACCCCCGTTTCTCTCAGGGTGTCCTATCCGACTCTCACGTCCGCACCCAACTCAGTAAGACGAGAGGGTCAAATTAACTTATAAGACGGGTGACCAAGCCTAGTGCTGTATGTACATTTACATAGAAGATAACGCCCCCCCCCCAAATTCGATATTCATGACTGAAGAACAAACCAAGGAGATTCGACGAGGGTTGGACGAGGAGTCGTCATTCGATAAGTTTGAACGCGAGTACCGGTCCACCTGAGAGCCGGCAACCCAGTTCTTCCAAGACTTCTTCGTTCAAGTACTCAACTTCAAGGAGACGACGTCTCCTCTGGGTAACTCCACATGGCAGTAACTTCCTGTTCATGAGTGGCCGAATACAGCTTAGGCGAATGGCGATCGGCTTTTCGCCGAATCGGGGATCTTCCGCTCAATCTACGACGAACTGGAGAAGCTGGCCTGGAATGCGAAATGGAACACTATTCAAAGATTCTACCGGCTACCGCCCGAACCAATGCGCAGTACGTACGTATGTTAACAGGCCTGGAAGTGACAAGATATCCTTGATATTGGGGAAGAGACTACGTTGTTTTTCTGATTTTGTCGATAGAACAGCTTAAACCCTAATTGAGCCTCTTGACCATCCGAATGCCAGCAGGAGACAAAATGGGAAAAACAACCTCTACAGCCGCTGGACAATCCCATCTGCGTTGTCCGTCGCCGTATGAAGCCTGACGACTTCATCGAAATTCACGAACTCGACACGGTCACGAATCACCTCGAACCCACTCTGCCCCAACCGCTTTTTGAACTGATCCTTCCGGGTCTCGTCAGCGACGATAATGAAGTTCGTGTAGTAATCCTGCAGGTCGAGGAATTTGTGAAGCGAATTCTGGAAGTCTGTGGAGAACTCGACCTCCAGCAGGCTATCCGGCATTCGGCGGTGGTTGAACCAGACGACGTCGACCGTCCTTGCTCGACGGACCATCCGCTTGTACCCGAACTCCGGAATGCTCTCCAACGTCCTGACGTCTGCCAGAGTCCGATCTAGGAAGGCTTGGTTCTTGTCTTGAGATGGGATCCAGGTTTCCGTCGCCCGCATATTCCCGATCTCCGCCAGCAGCCCCTGGTAATAGGTGTGATCGTACTGCTGTTCCTTCTCGGGTGTGACCCCCTCGGTGCGGAGGTGCTCGGGTAACTCCACTCGGTATTCCTCCAGCCCCCAGAGTCCGGGGCGAATCTTGAAGAACTGATCCTGGCGCTGGACGATCCTACGAATGCTGGCATTCGGTGTTTTCGTGCCCCATTCGCTCTCCTTGACGTGGGGCGCGTGCTCGTACAGATGCTTTAGCGTCGCATATCCACCGTTTTCCTCCATCACCTGCTCCACGGCTTCGTATTGATACATATACGCTCACACCGGCCTTACGCCCACGACTGTTGCAAGGGATGAAACTCTTTGCCTGGGATAGCATTCTGAAAAAGAGATCGGGGGCTACGAAAGTGGCTGACCGGTTGGGGAAGGCGGACGAAGCAAGCACCGCAACGAGCGGAGCGAGTGAGTTTTGTTCGCGTTCTCCGGCGGCTCTTTGAACGGGCTCGCAGTTTCGATGTCGAGGACAAGTGTGCCAATCTCCACTGACCTCTCGATGTTGAGCGCGTCTGGTAGCATCATGTTAGTTGTGGCGCCGCTTCGTAGTTCAGTACTACTGTGGCGAACAATTTGGAGAAGATACAACAATCTTGCTACCAGGGGTTGGGAACCACATCATCGAGGTAAAACGGTCAACCGAGGAATGTGCAGAAAATGTGCGTGTCCGTTAGAACCCAGTTGCATAATTGAGCGCCCAAGGGTTAGACAGTACCTCGTCTTTGTCATCGGTCCCACCCTCGGTGAGCAACCCAATGTGGTAGAGATGGTACTTGAACTGGAAGTGAATGCCAGATTTGTACACGGTCGGATCGGTAAGCACTGATTCGTCGATGTCGCCGTCGGCGGTGAGTACGTCTTCGCGCCTGGATTGGGTGACGAACACCTCCACGGAGAGTGGTTGGTTGATACGGCAGGCTTCTCTGACGACGGCGTCGATGGTAGCGGGATTGATGCCGCGTTGGTGGAGGCGTTCGAGAGCTTCGACGATGAGTTGCGTTGGCTCGTACTGGATGGCGACTGAGCGGGCGAGTTGTGCCCATCTGGGAGCAAGGTCGGTGAACGGTTTAGAGCGGCCTTTCCACGAAGCGAATTCGTCAAGTGCGGCAGCGATGCTTCCGTGTTGGTGGCGGGCGAAGCGGACGACTTCTGCGCCGAGGTGTGTGAGTGTCTCCCCATTAGGCTGGTTATCGACAAGTCTTAGCAGAATTGCCCCCGGCGGCCACCTGATACGCTGTTGATTACGTGCTCGGAGTAGATACCCGGTGTGTCGCCATCGGCGGCGAGAGCGAGCGCGTAGCCGAGGTAGTTCTTCGGGTGATTCACCGGGAAGCTGCCTTCGGTGAGTCGATGCGTTGTGGCTTGGAACCGGATTGCATCGATGGTGGTGGAGAAATCACCGCCTCCAGTAACACGGGCAGGTTCGATGAGCGTTGCGTCGTGGGGGCTTTCGACGCCGATGACGCCGACATTCAGATTCCGGGCCAGCGCACGTGCCTGGTCCGAAATGCTCTGGATGGGGGCGGCGACGTACCCGATGTTGACTTCGGACAGGTGGCCGTGTGCTTGATCGATACCGGTTCTGACGTCAGCCGCGCTCGGGTCGTTGTTGTGGCCTTTCGCTTCGATGACGGCGACAGGCGTTGTAGTGGCGTCGGCGTTCAAGACTTCGAGGGCAGGCATACCGACGCCGAGGAGATCAGGTTCACCGTCGGCAAGACGAATCGTGTTGTACGGTGCGAGGCGTTGATGTAAATATACGACGTGTGTGCCCCACTTTGCCTCACTACAGTCATCTCGTCGAAGGTGAGGGTAGAGTATATTTACCCCTCAATGGGTGAGGTGCGCGCCGAACTGGCGGGTTCCCTGAACACGGTGAGAACGAGGGGAACCAGAGACATCTACGAGAGCGGATTCGACGAGGACGTCCGGACGGAATCGAGTGCGAACCAATGCCCCGAGGGCGACGACCGAGTCACCACGAACGCGGTCGAAACGGTCTGCGAGGACTGTGGGCTGGTAATCGATGAACTCGCGGTCTATACTGGCCAGGTAGGGAGCGATGGCGTCCCGTTCTCCCATCGAATCGCCTCTACCGTCGCCGGGAACTGTTGTAGTCGGTCATCGATGACAGCGAGCGGGTGCGCATCGAGAAACGATGCGCGATGTCGATCAACCGGCGTGTCTTCGTGATTGAGTTGGATGTGACAGGGGCCAAGGTCCGGGTGATCGGCGTCCTGGTGGAAGCCGAGCATCAGATTTCGGTCCGGTTCGACCCAGTTGATGCGGTAGTATTCGTGGTCGACGCCGGCGGGGTACCAGAAGCGAATCTCGAGTCGTGCGGTCGCCGCATCGTAGGAATCACTCAGGAACGTCGTCGGGTCAACATCTGCGATGACGTACCGGGGTCGGCGTCGAGACGGGCGATAGCGGACTTCTTCACACCCTGGCTGGTTCGTCAATCGGTCGTGAACGTCGCGGAGGAGGGTCCGCTGTGTATAGCGGTCGCGACCGGCGAGAAAGATCATTCTGTGAGAGAAGGATTAGCTCATGGCGCGGTCAGCCACGTCGGTCACCTGCTCGCGGGCGGCTTCGACGTCAGAGTAGAGTTCCAGCGCGTGCTTGATGAGGCGACGATCCCCCTCGTTCTCACGCCAGAACGCGATGACGTCGCGGCGCTCGCGGAGTTCGTCACTTGCGAGGTCGCCGTTGGCGAGCGACTGTTCGAGCTCCTCCCACGTCTCGACGTCGTAGGTCGCCTGCCACTCTTCGATCTCCTCGGTGATCGCAGCCAATTCGTTGCGAAGCTCCTCACGCGTGTTCTCTTCGATGAGCGTCCGGATTTCCTCGAAGAGCAAGCGCGTGTAGTCCGGCTGATAGCGCGTGGTCTCGCCGGCCTCGACGCGACGCAGCTGGCCCTGGTCGACGAGATCCTGGAGTTCCTCGTTGGTCGTGCTCCAGGCGGCGTCGGCCTGCTCGCTGATCCAGTTGACCGACCGCGGTTCACGAACCGTCTCGGCGACCGCTCGAATGCGGTCGCGGGCGCTCATCGACTCAGTCCACGACTGGACCCCATCTCGCGAGGATTCGGACATGTGTGGCACCTCTTGCGAGAGTGTTGGCGCTGTATTCCCATATATGTTCGTACTCTCTCGCATAATCAAGAGTGCCCCGTGAGCATAGGCGTCCGGACGTTGAAATGCGATACCGACAGAAGCTACGAGCCAACGGATGCACAACCGATATACTGACTTTGAGGAACTGCGGCCGACCGGGGCGGCGTCCCACATTCCGGACACGAGGCTGGACGACGGGTATGAGGGTGCCCCCGATGGCAACACGTCGCGACGATCTCTGGTGGCTACCCTGATGCGCCGACGGCCGCCGATGGCGGTCAGTGCCGGTCCTGTGGGGCGTCAGTCCCAGACGGCCAGACGAAATGCCGGTTCTGTCTCTCTAACCGTCTCGGAGGTGACGCCACTAGCACGAACGAGGCAGGGTCAACGACGTTCCTCGGCATCGTCCACCTGGTCGTCGAGTCGACCAGTTCTACGGCGCCGTCGCGAAGGGCGGCGCCGCGGCGAACCTCCTCTCCGCCAACGAGGCGGAGCCGGCCGTAGACGACTATACACTTATCTACGATCTCGACGAGGTGCCGGCGCGCCAGCTGTCCGAGCAATGGATAACAACGCGGACGCAGGCACCGTGGTCGCCCGCGATGGCCGGCTCCACCGGTGGCATTAGATTCCGAAGAGATAGCTGATTTCCGGTAACGTGATTTGCGACTACCGATTGAAGATTGAACCTCAATAAGGTGCCGAGTGAGCAGTGACGTCTCGAAGTGACGATGGGAACTAGATTGTGATGACTTCGAGATCAACTGGGTGTTCCAACGCCCACTCGTTGGTGAGTACGGCAGTCTTGTCATCAGTCCCTCCCTCGGTGAGAAGGCCGATGTGACGAAGGTGGTACTTGAACTGAAAGTGGATCCCCGATTTGTACACGGTTGGGTCGGTAAGCACTGATTCGTCGATGTCACCGTCAGCAGTGAGCACGTCTTCGCGCCTAGATTGGGTGATGAATACTTCCACGGCCAGTGGTTGGTTGATGCGGCAGGCTTCGTGGACGACGTCGTCGATGGTAGCGGAGTTGATGCCGCGTTGGTGGAGGCGTTCGAGAGCTTCGACGATGAGTTGCGTTGGCTCGTACTGGATAGCAACCGAACGGGCGAGTTGCGCCCATCGTGGAGCGAGTTCGGTGAACCGTGTGGGGCGGCCTTTCCAGGAAGCGAATTCGTCGAGTGCAGCATCGACGGTCCCGTGTTGAGTGCGGGCAAAGCGGACGACTTCTGCACCGAGGTGCGTGAGTGTCTCTCCGTCCGGTCGATTGTCGACGAGACCGAGGAGGATTGCGCCGCGGCGGCCACCTGAGACGCTGTTGATCACGTGTTCGGCGTAGATGTCACGTGTATCGCCATCGGCGGCGAGAGCGAGTGCGTAGCCGAGGTAGTTCTTCGGGTGATTGACTGGGAAGCTGCCTTCTGTGAGTTGGTGCGTCGTGGCTTGGAATCGGATTGCATCGATAGTGATGGAGAAGTCACCGACGCCGGTGACGCGAGCGGGTTCGACCAGCGTTGCGTCGTAGGGGCTTTCGACGCCGATGACACCGATGTTGAGGTCGCGGGCCAGTGCCCGTGCCTGGTCGGTGATGCTCTGGATTGGGGCGGCGACGTACCCGATGTTGACTTCGGACAGGTGGCCGTGGGCCTGGTTGATGCCGGTTTTGACGTCGGCGGCGCTCGGATCGCTGTTGTGGCCTTTCGCTTCGATTACCGTGACTGGAGTCGTTGCAGCGTCGGCGTTCAGGACCTCGAGAGCCGGCATTCCGACGCCGAGGAGGTCAGGCTCTCCGTTCGTGAGTCGAATGGTGTTGAACGGTGCTAGGCGCTGATGTACTTTGTCGGGGATCTGCCACCCGCCCCATGAGGGTTTTGTGAACTGAGTTTCCGTGACTGCGTAGTGGTCGGAGCTTGCGTTGAGGTCTGGATAGAGCGTATCTTTAGCGGCAGCGAGAACGGTGGGTTCTGTGAGCGTAGCTGCCATTACTGAAAACGCTCTCACTCGATAACCATTAAATTGAATTTCGGGAGTGGCTTGCTATGTCGGTCCTCATTGGTTTCCCCTCCCTACTGGAGCGAACCTGCCGCCAATGACAAGAATAGCATTCCATAGAATGATATACTTGCGTTACGTACGTTTTTCCGATGCCAGACCCCGCCCCGCCGTTCGAGGACGTGAACGAGCGTGCCAGAGAAGACTGGAAAAAGGAGACCAGTCCATTCGACCGCGTGCGGTCCGTGATGCGGACAGCGTACGAGCCTCTGAGTGCGGCTACTATCGCCGAAAAAGCCCTCACGTCGGAGCAGACTGCCCGCAAACACCTTCGGTCCCTGGCCGAGCACGGCTACGTGGCGGAGACCGGGGCACCAGACTCGAAGGCGACGCTATATCAGCGCGATACCGACTCGCTCGCGCTCGAAAAGGCCCGCCGTATCCTCGACGAAACGGACACCGAGACCCTCTCACGACGCGTCTTGGAGATGCGCGAAGAGCTTCGAGAGTACGGTGACCGCTTCGGCGCCAATACTCCCGAGGAGGCCGTCCGGGGCCACGCAGATATCGATGCGGAGACGCTCATGGAGTGGCGAACGACAAGGCGAAACCTCGCATTCGCCGAAGTCGCACTCGCGCTCAGCGGGGTCGAAGACGCCACTGGAGCCGCCGAGGCAGTCTGATGCACTTCGACAGCGGAGACAGCGAATCACATACGCTTCGAGGTGCAATCGACGTGGGGAAACTCGACGCGTTTCGAGATGCATTCACCGCGATCGAACCAATGGCCTCGGGCGAGATCGATGACAGACTAGATCCCCGCGAACTCCGGCTCACGATTCCGTACGGTGTGGGGGAGACAGCGGACACCGTATTCACGGTTCGATGGACGACGATGGACGACTATAACATCCACTACTCGGATGAGACAGCGCAGGACCTCCGCTGGGACCTCCACCCCCACGACTTCTCAGCACCCACCGACGACCGACATTTCCATCCGCCACCAGAGGCGTCAAGCGTGGATGGTGACGTGGAGGTATCGTGTCTTAGTGAGCCCTCGGTCGACCTCGTCGCCCGTGCCGTTCACCTCTTGTGGCGACAGGCGCTCGATGAGGGGTCGGTAGTCAACATCAACGCTGGAGAACATCCACCCTGACCATGTGCGGATAGGGATATCGATTCGCTCAGATCTGAGGAGTTTGGCCGATTTCTATAACACGTCGGCAAGCACCGACAATACCAATAATATGTAAAACTTATGAGTTTTCATGGCAGAACATACCCGGAAAGTCGGTGATCGAGGGCAAGTCACCATTCCAAAAGAGCTCCGTGACCGCCACGGAATCGAAGGTGGCGACGAGATCCGCTTCGTCGAAGTCAACGACGAGATCGTCATCAAACCACCGACGGACGAGGAGCGTTTGGCGGAAGGGTACAAGGACAGAGCACCCAGGTCTCGCCAGCTGGTCGAAGAGATGGACGGAACATCGGCAGAAGCAACCGAGCGGCTCGGAGACGCTCCAGAGTGGGGTGAGTAACCTGTGCAGGTACGTCGCGGAGACATCGTCATTGTCGAATCGAATCCAACGAAGGGGAGTGAACAACAGGGTTCGAATCGGCCCTGTGTCGTCATCCAAAACGACGTGGGTAACCAGTCCTCCCCAACGACGATTGTCGCCCCCCTATCAACGTAGTACGACGCCAATGACATCTATCCGTTCGAGGTGGAAATCTTGGCTTCGAACACGACCCTCAATGACGATTCGGTGGCCGATCTCAGTCAGATTCGCGTGGTCGATGTCAACAGCCGAGTGAAGAAGAACATTGGGTCAGTGCCGGCGACGCAAATGGCGAAGATCGATGCTGCGATCAAACGTAGCCTCGGTCTGTAAGAATATCGATGCTGCGGATTCGTGAGTGGAGAATACGGGGCCTTGATTCGATACGCTGTTCGCAGTCCGAGCAACGCTAGGTTGGGTCTGGTTGACTGAATGTTAACGTCATTATCGTGATAATCATTATTTAGAGTATGACCTTCTACAGGCGGGCAGGCCGAGTGCCTCGGGGCTTGACCCCGAGGGTGAAGGCCGTAAGCCCCATTAAACGTGTTCCGTTCGCTCGATATACTGCTCAATCGTGTCGGTCGAAACATCGCCTGCCGTCCCAACGTAGTACGATTCCTCCCAAAATCCGCCACCCCACAGATACTCCTCCAAGAACGGTTCGTGCTGTTCCCACATCTCCCGCCCCGTAATGCTCTTGACCGTTCGCACAATCTCGCTCGGTGCGTGCTTCGGGTGGGCTGACAGGAACAGGTGTACGTGATCAGGAGAGATGTGGAGCGACAGTATCTCGTAGCCGTACTCGTCGCACACGTCGCGGAAACTCGCTTCCAGCGATTCATCGATGTGTTCGAGTATCGCGTGGCGGTACTTCGGACACCACACGAAGTGGTAGTTGACGTTGTACACCGTGTGGTTCGACCGCTTCTCGCCCATACCTACCAATACAACGACTAATCAGAAGTATTCTTTGAGATGACTTAGAGACTACCAACAGTAGACTTTTAAGCGTGGAAGAAAAAGGGGTAGACGTGACGAAGCAACTCAAGGTATCCGACACGGTGTACGACGACCTTGACGAACTCAAGGACGAGGAGGGGCACACGAGTTTCGACAGCGTACTCCGCACGCTCCTCCTTCACTACCGTCACGTCCAACCCAACGACCAAAAATGACCAACGAACAGGCTCTCGTCAAGACGCTGGACTTCCAACTCGACATCCAAAGTGACAACGAGAGCCTGCTGTACGACGCCACCCTTGAAGCGCGGTCGGTGTACAACGAAACCATCCGCCTCGCCAAGCAAGGCGTGGATTGGGACACGATTCCCGACCGAGTAGCCGATGACGCCAACCTCGTGAAAAACACGACACAGCGCGTCGTTGCCAAAGCACTCAGCGCGATGGAGAACTACTACGAATACGACGACTTCAACCAGCCGAGCCACACCAAGGACGGCGCGTACCCACTCCGAGCGAACTACGAGGAAGGGTACAATCTGTCACTCAACGACGACGGCGACGTGGCATTCCGCATCAGCGCGAAGCCCTACAAGCACGTCACGGGCGTTCTCGAAGGCGACGACGCCCACCTCGACGTTCTCAAAACCGCACTCGAAAGCGACGAGTGGAAGATTGGGACGGCAGAAGCCCTATTCCACAACGATAACGCCGAGTTGCACGTCAACGTCACCAACACCAAGCAGACCGTTCGAGACAGGCAGGACTCACGAACGGTCGTCGGCGTGGACGTGAACGAAGACAACGTGGCTCTCACCGCTCTCTCTGAGGATGGCATTGAGGACTCGTTGGTTATCGACTTCCCCGAAATCAAGTTCGAGCGTCATCGCTACTTCACGATGCGGAAGCGCGTGCAAAACGCGGGGAAAGAGAGCATTCACGATACGTTGGAAGGACGCGAGGAACGGTTCGTCCGTGACCGACTCCACAAGGTGAGCCGTCACATCGTAGAGTGGAGCCGTCAGTTCGAGGAGCCGTGCATCGTCTTTGAAGACCTCAAAGAGATGCGCGACAGTATCGACTACGGTACGCGGATGAACCGACGCTTGCACCATCTCCCGTTCCGCGCCCTCCAGTTCTATACGTCGTACAAGGCGTCGTTCGAGGGCATCCCGACTGGATGGATTGACCCGTACAAGACGAGTCAACGGTGTCCGCTGTGCGGGCACGCCGAGCGAGCGAACCGCAACAAGAAGCGATTCAAATGTCGGGACTGTGGGCATCAAGACCACAGCGACCGGGGTGCAAGCGTCAACATCGCCGTGAAAGGCATCAAGAAGCATCAGGACTGGAATGTGCCTGCTCTCAACAGCCTTCCACAAGTGCGGAAGGTGCGACGGCAGGCATCGGGGGCCGTGGACGCCCCGACCGTGACCTCGGATACCGCGAGAGGGCATCAACCCAATGGTATCCGAGGCGTGTCCGACTAATCCACGGGAAGCCTCGGGGCTTGACCCCGAGGCGGTTCACGGGTTGCTCAACAACACGTCCTTCGAGAGCACTCCGACAGGCTACGAGGTGTCCGCCCGCGGCTATCCACGAGAAACCACGGAGATCTACGACGATCACTATGACACGATCTGGGCGCTCATCCGACAGGCACACGACGGCATCACGAGCGAGGCTTACGAGCCAGAGCCGTTCGAGCTCATCAACGAGGAGGCCTGCCCGGACTGTGACTATCGGGAGATGTGTGCTGACCGCCTGTCGACGGAGGTGCGACGATGAGCGGCGACAGTAACGAGTACCCGTCGTGGTATCCGGTACCGGACGAAGATGTGTCCCCGGAGCCCCAGCAGCGCACGATTATCAACTCCACCGCGTACCCGATGCGGGTGCTCGCCGGAGCGGGCACGGGCAAGACGTTCACGATGGTCCGGAAGATCGAACACCTCATCGACGAGGAGGGCGTGTCACCGGACCGGATTCTCGCGCTGACGTTCACGAACAACGCCGCCGACTCCATGCGCGAGAAACTCAACGCGAAACTCGGTGCCGCTGGCTACGATATCGACGCGTACACGTATCACTCGATAGCCAACGAGATCCTCTCCGAGTACGCGTACGAGGCGGGCATCGACCCGGATTTCGAGGTTGCCACGGACCCCGAGAAATACGCCATCGTCCTGGACGTCCTGGACGACATCGAGTATCGATCTGTGAAACCCAACGTGTACGGGAACGATGGGTACGCGTCAGGGGCCGCGTCGAAGCTGCTCAACTTCATCTCCTCGATGAAGCGCAGCGGCATTACGCCGGCTGACATCGATGCGTTCCTTGGCCCTGCTGAGCGCGTCTACGAGCTCGCCGACCTTCCGGAGCGTATCGAAGAGATTGCCAGCGACCATCTGGGCGGCCGCTCCGTGTCAAGCGTACTGGATTCGCTACCAGACGCGCGGGCTGCGGTGGTCGCTGAACGCGACGCACTTGGCACCCATGGTATCGAAGCCAGTGCACGCGATTTTCTCGACCGCATCGTGGACCTTTGTGACGCACTGGAAGTTGCGTTCGAAGCCCACGAGGCGGGCAAGCGGGAACTGCCGGACAACGCGTACAAGCTGCCAAAGTACCTGCTCGGAGGATACGCAAGCGGTGCGCCGAAAGGGATTCCAGACGATCTCGACCTCGAACTCACGGATCATCTCGAGTCGTTCATCTCGGACAGTCTCACTGCCCGGGACCTCACCGCCGGGTACGCAGCGTACGAGCGCGAACTCGCTGCGCGAAATCTCATCGACTTCGACGGCCTCGTCGTGAAGGCGGCTGCCCTGATGGATTCGCCAGTCGGCGAGGAAATCGCTGACCAGTGGGACTACGTCTTCTGTGATGAGTTTCAGGACACCGACCGATTACAGTTCGACCTCGTCACCGCACTCGTCACCGACGACAACCTGTTCGTCGTTGGTGACGACGACCAGGCGATCTACGAGTGGCGCGGCGCACACGTCGCCAACATTACCGACGAGCTCGACCAGGCTTTCGCGGCCCTCACCGACGAGCCACTGGAGGAAAACTTCCGCTCCAGACAACCGATTCTCGACCTGGCGAACGAAGCGATACAGAAACTCGATCACCGCCACCGGCACAAGACGCTCAGACGCGTCGACGAACCAGACTACGACGGCGATACAGTCGCCACCGTCGAATTGCCGGACGACGAGGCAGACGCGGACGGTCCGGGCCAACTACGCACGGTCGTCCAGAATTTGTTGAGCGGCACCGCTGAACACCTCGACACGGCATACGACCCCGGTGATATCGCGGTGCTCGTGCGGAAGAACGACCACGCCACACCCGTAATCGAGGAATTCGAAGACGCCGGCATCCCGTACCAGGTGGCCGGCGATCTGGCCACGGAATCTGTCGGCGTCGGGACCGTGACTGCGTACCTGAAAGCGCTCGCACGATCAGAGGACGAGGTGAGCTGGAATCGCATCCTGCAAATGCGTTATCGGCTCTGCGACGCGGACCTCCGCACCCTCAACGGGGGCGAACAGCCGCTCGTGGACACGCTCCTGGAGACACCGCTTGATGAATTCGAGGAACCCGACCGCGTCGCAGCGGCCCGCGAGCACGTCACGGAACTTCTGGATATCCGCGACTCGGCGTCGCTCAGCCACCTGTACCGCAAGCTCACGGACATCACGAACATCGAGTGGTATCTCAGCGAGCAGGAGCGCCGGGACCTCGCGCAGCTCGAAAACGTCATCGAACAGTATGGGGATAGTGCCATCCAACCACCGCTTACACCGGAGTTCATCGACTCGCTCGAACACTACGATTCACTGTTCGACGAGAGCGGGTCGACACCGTCGAGTCAGCCGGACGTTGCAGACGACGCGGTCAACGTGATGACGATCCACAAGAGCAAGGGCCTGGATTTCCCGGTCGTCATCGTCCCGCAAGTCACCGCCGACGAGTGGGCTCCGAGTTCACGCGCGTACGACGGGTTCGAAACCAGCCTTTCGGATGGGCCAGAAGCGGCGTTCGCAGAGGACTTCGTCGAGCGCGACGCCCATGAGACCCGTCGCGTGTTTCACGTGGCAATTACGCGGGCCGAAGACGTTCTCGTTCTCCAGGGTGGGAGTGAGGATGATGACGACTCTGCCGACGTACACCCTGTATCGGAGACCGTTGACGAGATTTTACCCGCCACCATCCCGTGGCAGCCAGAGCGCGGGCACCTCCCACTCTGGACCGACGTCGAGGAGAGTCTCCCGGATGCGGCAATAGACTGGACTGACTCGTTGGCCAGCGAGACAGTTGAGCAGATTGGAGGGACCGTCAATCACGACGGAGAAGAACTCGGAGTTAAGACGGCCCGTGACCGCGTGATAGACCTCGCAACAGCGACGCTCAATGGAGAGCTCTCTCCGAGTGACGACCGAGAGACGCTCCAGGTTCCGTCGCTGACTGGCCCGTCGGCACCGTCACCGCCGCTTGTCCATAGCTACACCTCACTGGCAGCCTACGAGGACTGCCCGCGGAAACATTACCTGGAGTACGTGGTCAACGCGTTCCCCGACTATCAGGAAGTGCCGAGTGAGATCGGGGGTGGCGTGTCACAACGTGAGATCGGGTTGCTGTTCCACGATACCGCCGAGCAAGCCGCGAACCAAAACGTCCTCGACCGTGAGGAGTGGTACGAAATCGCTGAGCGGCTCGCCAGTCAGCGCCGAGCCAAAGACGCGCTCTCGGCGGCCAAGCAGGCGATTGACCGGTATTTCGAGTTGGATATCTCCGAGTACGAAATCATCGATGCTGAGCGCAGGTTCGAGATCGAGCTCGGAGAGCACACACTCACGGGGTACATTGATGCAGTTTACCGGACACCCGACGACGAACTGATCGTTATCGACTACAAGGCGACCGAACGATACCGGGATCTGGACGACGACAAGCAACTACCGATCTACTTGCTCGCATGTCGGGACTTGTACGATGCGCCAGTTAATCAGGCCGGATACGCCTATGTCGGTGACATTGGACCAAAAGTCGAATCACGTGGATTCAGCGATCCTGAGCTCACAACGGTCGAATCTGAGGTCACGAGCATGATGAACGAGATTTCGGAACTGTCCTTCAGACGCTTTTCGTCCGGCGATCACTGTCAATGGTGCGACCATAATCACCTCGATTGTGCACCTGCATCACTTCTCGGCGGTTCGGAATTTGAATCATAGAAGAGCGCCGTAAGAATTCGAAACTGGAGATATGGGGTGCGGTGACTCTCTCGAAATCCCCTGGGCCTGACAGGAAGTGTGTGTGCTGAATATAGACCTTCTATGCAGCAGAGCCATTATCTATCAAACGAATAACTACTTCCCCTCATCGTACGAATCTACCGGTGATGAGCCAAACTACCTCACTCCAGTCTCGACTCGGCCTCTCGAATCGGTCACTAGCGGGGTTCGGTCTCAGCGTGTCGGGCTTCATCGGATTTATGGGGATCATCACGGCGGAGGTCCTCTACCCGAACTATTCGACCCGACAGGATATCAGCGACCTGGGATCGACGCGCCCACCCAACCCAGTGATACACGAACCCTCGGCGACGATCTTCAATTCAACGATGCTCCTGACAGGAGTGATTGTAATCCTCTCGGCATATCTTCTCTACCAAGCCATGGATCGTCGCGGGTTCCCGCTTGCATTGGCCGTCTTTGGATTCGGCGCGTTCGGTGTCGGGGTCTTTCCCGGAAACGTGGCTCCGTGGCACGGACTGTTCGCCCTCCTCACGTTTTTTATGGGCGGCATCACAGCCCTCCTCTCCGCACGGGTTGTTTCCCGACCGTTTTCGTTCCTTTGTGGGCTCTTTGGTGGCGTCTCTCTCCTGATTCTCGTCAGTGTGTTTTTCTTCGGATTGGTCGTCGGTGGTCCGCATCCGCTCGAATTCCTCGGGGCCGGCGGAATCGAGCGCTGGGTCGTCTATCCTCTCATTCTCTGGTTGCTCGTCTTTGGTGGCTACCTCTTGGCGGAACCTGAGCACACGAAGAGGGGTAACACTGCGTAGTCAGCGTCTATTTATCCTCCGACGGTTTTCGGGCGAGGATTTCACCAACCGATGTGACCGATACGCGCGTTGTATTCAGCAGCTCTGGTGCTAACTACTCAATATCTGTCAGTAAGGTGTGCAAGATACAATCCTTGAGTTCAGCACTCATATCTCCGCCGAAATCTCGAGTCGTGCCCGCGATATGCGGCTCATTCGGACGAGGTCGTCAAGCCACTGGCAATGCTCTGTATCAATAACGTCCGAACATCCTCGTACTGCTCCCCAATCTCAACACGTTGGACGGGAAGGAATGCGACGGACCGAATGACTCCAGCGATCACCGATGGATCTCTGTTCACCATCTCGCCTTCGTCTTGCCAGCGTCGAATGTGAGGGATTAGCGCTTGCAAGCTCTCATTTCGCCGCACCTCCACATTATCGGGTGATACCTGACTCCGGATTGCGTCGTACTCATCGGCCACGATCATCGATTGGAGGTGGTCATTCGTCTCAATAACGGCAAGTAACTCCTGGAGGAAGTGTTCGACACCGATCTGTGGATCATCGTGATCGGCAAGGGTCCCGGTAATCAGCGGACCCAGGATCCGTTCGGCCTCACGTTCGACGACGGCCACATAGCGGGCAGCTTTCGAATCGAAGAACCGGTAGAACGTCCTGCGTGCAGTACGTGCATCATCGGTCAACTCACCGATAGTCGTCTTTCGATAGCCGTATTTCGCAAAGCGCTCTCTCCCTGCGTCGAGAAGTTTGGCTTCAATGCGTTCCCGTTCGGATTCGGAAAACGAAGTCATGGCATTTGTTTCTGGGTCGTCGATTGGATTTCAACCAGAAGCCGCTCCTGGATCCGGTTTTCTCTGAGTGCTTTGAAATACACGCCGAAGTGGTCGGTCGGCCAAATCGTTCGATTCCCCGCGGGCACGCCCCACTCATCGAGTGTCGCCTCTGCAAGGTCGAATAGTGCAGCATCGTCTTCTGTACCCGCGAAGGGATATATCTGGTCGGCCGGAATGCCGGGCTCACCCGTCGCTCTCAGGAGTGGTGCTAGGGCCTGGAGCCGGTCGGGAGTCCATCCGGACTCGGCGAGGGCGTCGGTCACGCCGAGGAGGTCTGTAATCGTACTCTGTTGCAGCAAGCGATCGATCTCCGTCGAGAAGGCGATCGGAAACGCCATATCGGGTCTCATGTGGTCCGGCCAACTCCCGGAATGTGCGATGACAAATGCGGTGACGATTCCACCGAGGCTCATTCCGCCGACAGCGACGGTTTCACTGCCCTTGCTCCGGGCCCAGTCTGTCAACAATGCCGTCTCCTGGACCTGCGCACCATAGAGTTGGAACGTTCCTACTGGGGCACGGGCAAGGTAGGGTTCCCCGGAGTACGATCCAGGGAGTTCTCGACGGCCGCTCCAGGGGGGTTCGGGTAACACGACGCGAATCCCAGCGGGGGCAAGCCGCCGCCCGATGTACTCCTCTTCGGGCCAATACACGAGAGAATCGTTCATCGTTCCGAGACCGCTGCCGAAAATGAGCGTTGGCAATTCCTGCTTGCTTTCTACGGATTCTTCCTCGCTCTGTACGGGTTCGTAAACGCGTGCAAATGCAGTGTCGCCTACGTGGGGTGATGGAGACTGGAATCGAATCAGATACTCTCTCGTGCCGGGACCAGCAATAGTATGGGATGACTGCATTTCTACGCTATCGGGCGTTCCATAGAGCTCCTCGGGAGTGGCGATTGCATTCTCCCACTCGTCCATCACCCGGTCGGGATTTGGTATATCGAATTCGACCGGATCGACTCCACCTCGAACCAGCAGCGCAAACGAGCGATTCGGCTTGAGCCAGGCTTCGGAGGCTTCACGACGCGCCTGTTCGAGTTCGACTCGTTCTTCCATTGCCGGCGGTTCATCGCCCCAGAAACAGTCATTCCACTCGCTCAATATTCCCGTGGCTTCCGACTGTCGGTCGGCTTGCTCACGGAGTTTCGCCTCGAGTCTGCGACGTTTTCGTCCTGTGGGTTCTTGAATTTCTAACGCGTCACAGAATTCGGCGACAGTTTCTGACCGATCGGCGACAGCCCGCGCACGAACGACGGCAAATTCCGTCGGAATCCCTCGCAATTTGAGCCGTCGAAAGAGTCCGGTATCGAAGATTCGGCCAACAGGCGACGTCAGAAGCCGGTGAATTCTGGGCGTCGGGAGTCGTTCCATGTCAGAGATATTAACTGGTGAATGTATTAGTATGGCGTTCAGGACCGGGGTTGAACGACGTCCATGAATTCAGCACTAGTACCTGGCCACCATCGAACAATCGAATAGCCAATAGTAGACTTCAGAATGGTTGTGGACGCTGGAAAGCACGATCAATACATCCACGTGGTGAATATGCGCGGTATTTCCATCACCGACGGACCGATAGGGAGGGATAGTATAACACGACCAATATGTCATCAGTCCGTATTAACCCGAATCAGTTTGTCCAACCCAAGCCGGTCGCTCGAGGGGGGTGTCGTTCGGGTTGAATTCGAACGTAATCCTGTAAGTCGTCGGATCGTCACTGAACAATCTGGACAGCATAAACTCCGGGTACGTCCCGGCAGGGTCCGTCACTTCCCATGATACGTTTGCCGATCGAACCACATGAGTATCCGCGTTAGCATACACGCCGCCAGAGGCTTCCGTAATGCGGTACGTACTCCGCTCTTCGTACCACCCGGACCGTGGCTCGTAGACAGTCACCCCGGACGAGTTGGACCCTGCTCTCCCATAGTTAGCGACGTATAGGCTGTTGACGAACACGGACGCCGTTCCCGAAACCGGCTCCCTGGCGGTATTGGTTGTGTGCTCAACGACAAACGTCACGCGATCGCCGTCTCGGACCTCACGGAGAAGTATTCTGTCCTCCTCTTCAGTGATCTGTTCGTGAATGCGCTCGGCACGATCTCGTCCCGTTATGGTAAGCCGCTGGTAGACCGAACCATTCGGGGAGGGCTGGTATTTCTCCGAGGAGACATTTGGCTCGACCACCTTCTGGTACCACTCACCTTCGGCGGTCACAGCACCTTCGAACGCCAATCGTAGATCCCCGTCGACAGCAATGTGTCCGGTCGTGCTGTATGCATCTGCATCGCTGACGGTGAATCGTTCGCTTGGCGGGGTGGCTGCGTGTGGACTGGACGTGGTGAACGGGTATACGGCAGAGAAGACAAGGCCGAAACATACCACCACCAAGATACCGATCAAGAATTCGGTAGCACGAATCTTCATTTTCTTCCGCTGAAGTTACGATAGGATACCGATTAACCCATCGGAGGCTAAAGTAAACTTGAGAGTCAATAACTGAACTATTGCGAGTGCTCGAATTCACAAAGGAGCCACGGTCAGGTGGAGCCATTCCAGTCTGCAAGATACGCGCGATGTACATTTGAACTCGTGTCTAGTTGCCTCCCCGACGGCTATCGTCGAGTTCCAGGGGTGCGGATCGAATTTCGGAAATTCCGCTGGTGAGAGAGAACCCCCCAGAAACCACCGATGAAGAGGCCAACGGTGATACCGACCCAAGCATGAATTCGTCGATGGATTTCCATCGCATCGACCGCATGGAGTCAATTCACTGCAATACGCGTTCAACCGCCGTTTCTGTGTAGGAGACTCTCAGCAGCGCCATGTGGAGGGCAGCAAGGACGACGTTGCTCGGCCACCAGAAACCCAGCGGGGCGACTGCGAGGTTAAATGCCCCACCCGCGGCCAGTCCGATACGTGCAATTTGCCCCTTCGAGAGGATGGCAATCGCGATGAAGGCCTCGAAAACGGCTAACATCGGGAGAAGTGCGTCCAGGTTGGGGAGAACGAAGTCAGTCCAGAACGCACGGTATTTGTCAATCAGCACGAATTGTGTGATCTCGGCATACACCCGTTGGTCTGTCGCCCAGAAATAGACGTGAACCGAACCGCCGAAGAGGTACGTAAGTCCCAGCACGCCTCGAAGGAGTTCGGTAAGGAGGGTGCGATCGAAACGCATCACAGCATATTCATCGGTTGGCAGTGAGTTAATTCGGAAATGTCATTCTTCGTAATTGAGAATGCCTATCTGGATATTTTGTTCAAATAAACGAAACAAACGTTGGCGAATACATCATGCCCCCACTCCGATCTCGAATTCGCAAGCATCCAGTGGCAACGTTCGTTATCGGAGCGTACGCATTCACCTGGGCTATCTGGTTCCCACTGCTGATCGCCTACGAAGGTGGGCGGATCACCTTGACACCGACCATTACAGCGGTTTTCGTACTCGGGAGCTTCGGACCGCTGTTTTCCGCCGCAGTCGTCACGTCTTTGATTGGCGGTAGCTTGCGGGCCTGATTCTCACAGGTTCTACGATGGCGAGTCGCGCCTAAGTGGTGGGTTGCGGCACTGGGGTTGCCAGTTGTCCTCTATGGAATCATGGCTACAATCCATCTCGCGCTTGGAGGGACACTCGACTGGGGAGAGGTGAATCCGCTGGCGACCATCCCATTCGCTTACCTCACCATCTTCCTGTGGGCGGCGGTAACGAGGAGCTAGGGTGGGGCGGTTTCGCGTTGCCCTATCTGCAAGAGTGATACAGTGCGTTGACGTCGAGCCTGCTCATTGGCGTGGTCTGGAACGTTTGGCATGCACCGAGCGGCATCGTCGAACTCGGCGTCGCCGCCTGGGCACTGGATCTGCCTATCTATGCTGTCATCGTAATCGACATCTCGATTGTTGCGACGCTGTTGTACAACAATACTGGTGGAAGCGTGTTGATCACGATGGTGTTTCACGCCGGCGTGAACGGTGCTCAGGGACTGTATCTGGTCACGGGAATGTTTACAAGCGGTTTAGGAGAATGCCCCGGGGCCTGACCCCGGGGTTGAATCCGATAGGCAGGGAAACAAACCATTAAGGCGATACATCATAAACCAATAGACAGCGATGGAGTACAGTCACCGTTACCCCGCATACCTGACACAACAGGTAGCGGCTGAACTGGAACGCCACATCGACATTCATCGCCAAGCGTACAACTACACCCGGTACCAGTACGAGAACGTGGATGCCGACAACATCGGCTCCGCGTACAAACACCACTACCGACTTCCCGACTGGAAAGACCAGTTTCCCGTCTTCTCAGAGGTTAACTCGAAGGCTTTGCAACGAACCGTCACGCGCTTCTACGACAACCTCTCGACCCTGAAAGAGCAGAAAGAGAACGGGCGTAAGGTTGGGAACCTCAAGTGGAAGTCGCCGAGGGAGTTCCAGAGTATGACGTACTCGCAGTCTGGCTTCGAACTCAAAAACACGAGTGGCCGACATGCGACACTCTGGCTCTCCAAGATCGGCGACCTCAAAATCCGCTACCACCGCAACATCCCCGACGAAGCGGACATCAAAGAAGTCACTATTAAAAAAGAGACGACCGGCGAGTGGTTCGTCTCGTTCGGCCTCGAAACTGACGAGGCTGACCTGCCCGAGAAACCCGACGTGGACTCCTTGGACACGAGCAATAGCGTCGGCGTTGACCTCGGTATCCAGAACTACATCCACACTTCGGACGGCAAGACTGTGGATTGGCTCGACCTCGAAGACGAGTACGAGCGTCTACGACGCGAGCAACGCGAGTTGTCACGGAAAGAGAAAGCGTCGAACAACTACGAGAAGCAACGCCGGGAAGTGGCGAAGGTCAACCGTCACATTCGGCGGAAGGTGCTGGACTATCAGCACAAGATAACGACGTGGCTCGTCCGTGAGTACGATGCCGTGTTCGTTGAGGACTTGGATGTGAAAGGGATGCTCGAACAGTCGCATAACGCCCGCAACAAGCAGGATGCAGCGTGGCGACAGTTCATCACCCTCCTCGAATACAAGGCCGAGCTGTATGGTACGCACGTCGTCCAAGTGGAAGCCGCTGGGACAACGAAAGAGTGCGCAAAGTGTGGCGTGGCTACGGCGAAACCAATCTGGGTGCGTGAACACTCGTGTCCATCGTGTGGGTTTGAGACAGATAGAGATGCAAACGCGGCGATGAACGTCCTACAACGCGGTTTTCAGGAATTAGGGCTGGGATGGCCCGAAAATACGCCCGCAGAGACTGCGCTCCCTACGGACACACCTAACTTTCAGCGTGTGTCTGCAAAGCGCGTCGTGGAAACGGGAAGCCTCGGGGCTTGACCCCGAGGCGATTCACCCCGCCGGGTGAGATTGCCAGATTTGCAGCCTGGACGATCCTGGTCTTTGAGGTGGTTTGGCTGGGAGGATCTGGCAAGCGGGAGCGTTCTCGATGTGACCCGCGCCGGCAAACCGACCTCGGGACGGAACGAAGGTTAACATTCATTACTGGCCCATCAGGAGGAGTCTAAGCGGTTTTTCCCTGGATATAGGCAACGCCCGGTATCTCACCGTGTGCGATCGAGTGTCGTCCGAAGTATCCGACGATGAGGAGAACGACGAGTAGTTGTACCCCTAACTGGGTCACCGTTACCGTCGCTACGGCACGTTCGATTATGACACCATCCTGGACGATTCGATCAGGAGCCAGCGGCAGCAGGATGTCTGTCGTGTTCACCATCGCGTGGAGGACCATGACGATGAGCACACTCCCGGTATTGTTGTAGGCCCACGTCAGAATGACCGAGAGGAGGATTATCCCCACGAACCAGCCGATCTGGTTGACGGGGGTGAATCCCGAATGCGGTGTTATCGGGATCACAAAGTAGGGGAGGTGCCAAACAGCCCAGACGACACCAACGATCAGACTCGCGGTGAGTGCACTGTACTGGTCATTCAGATATGGTTGCATGAATCCCCGCCACCCGGGTTCCTCGTTCAACCCCCCGCTGACCGTAAGACCGAAGATGAAGATAACGACTATCATCGCCGGCGAGGCCGAAAGTTGCGCGAGATCGACTGGGCCCCCGATAACCACGAGGATACCGGTCGTCACGGCGATGATGGCGACAGGGACACCAAAGGCGACGACCCACCAGGGCCAGCCGACTCGCCATCGACCGATTTGACGAGCCCAGGCTCGGACGCTTTCACCCTGCAGCCACGTGACGACTGCGGCACTGACGGGCGGGCCGAAGCTACCGATGTAGATCAGAATCCAGGGCGTCCAGCTTAGTTCCATGAAATAGGCTGGAACTGAGATAATCCACGTGTAGGCGTACGCTCCGATAACGAACGCGATTACCGGATGTGTATCTACCCACGAGATTCGGGGTTGGGTCATTGATCAATTCAATCGGAACATACGCCAATATAATTGTTGGATAGATTTTATTTTTTGATGTTCTTTCTCACTTCGATGACCGGGGGAAAACCGAATGAAGATGCGTTCCAAGTAAAACAGCGAGGATCCATGCATACCAGGATTGATGATGTGAGATATCAATTATCACTAACAGGTTCGACCATGGCCCGACACACCTCCGTTGACATTCTGACTGTATCGGGCTTCCTCGTGCTCACGTTTGGTATCTCGTGGGGTGGTGTGTCGTTGCTGTGGTTTCTCGATGTAGATCTCGCCAGTGGTGCCGGGCAAGGAATCGGCAGCGTTGTCTTCATGGGTGCGCCTACCATCGCCACAATCGTAATTCTCCGTTTCCGTGGAAAATCCATTCGTGAAGCATGTGGTCTCTATCTGGGTCGAGCTCGGTGGATTATTCTCGCCTGGATCGCCCCTGTGGGGCTGGTTGCCGTGATGATTGGCGTTGGTCTACTGCTACCGGAAACGACGATAACTAGCGAATATTCGGCGTTCTTTCTCGAACTTGGCCAGAGCCCGAATATAGCGGCTGGCACGATCGCTGACCTCGGCTCAATTGGTGTTCCACTGGTCGTTCTCTTGGGCGGTTTTGGACTCGTCCTCGGTGGGACGGTCTTCGCAGTCGCCGCCTTCGGCGAGGAACTCGGCTGGCGGGGATTGCTCCTCACGGAACTGGCGCCGATCGGGTTCTGGAAGGTATCGTTGGTCACGGGCCTCATCTGGGGAATGTGGCACGCTCCTCTCATCCTCCTTGGACTTCAGTTTTCGAATGAACCAGTCGTCGGAATCCTCCTGATGACTACTGCAACAGTGGTTCTGGCACCAGTGTACACGTATTTAACCGTCCGTGCTCGGTCGGTGCTCGCTCCAACGGTTTTCCATGGATCATTCTTCCTCGGAGTATTCACATCTGTGTACTTTGCAGAGGAAAGCGAACTCGTGGTTTCACCGTTCGGCGTTGTCGGGATCGTTGCTGGCCTCGTTGGCATTGCATCGTTGGTGGCCCACGATCGACTGATTGCTGAGGAACAACTCACCAAAGGCGGGCCACTCCGCCCGTGGTCCGGGTGATTCGGCGATTGTCCATCGTCGATGGGCTATTTTTCCCATCCCAGCCCGCAGTAAGTCAAATCGTGGATTAAGCTTACAGAGAGTCTTTCTATTTCCCGTCATTCTGTCTGGACACTATGAATCGACGAGGGTTGTTGGCGGTAGTCGCTGTACTGCTGATTATGAGTGTAGTGGGTATTGGGGGCGTTATCGCCATGGTGGGATCCGGGCCAGGTGGGGTTGGAGGCCTATTCGGTGAGGAAGAGGACCCACCGGCGTTGCTACACTTCGAATCGGCTGGGGCGCAATGTACCGATGATTTCATGGCGAACAGCTCCACGAAGGTGGTTGCCGGGGACAGAAATACAGAGATTACATATTCACGAAATGTGTCATTGCCTGGCCCTTCGTATGCGATTGAAGGACCGACGTTCGAACGATTGAACGAATCGACGTACGTCTTGGACATCCCGATCGAGGAAACGGAGAAGGCTCCGCGAGAGTGTGGGGGTGTAGCTCGCTATAATGGCACGGTTCGGATCCCTGCAGGTGAGGACCCGTGGCATCTCATCGTCAAGCACGACGGCGACAACGTCACGACGATCCATGGCGAATCCAATAGTTCTCTACTAGGTGGTTCGGCGAGTGTTGGTCAAAGTGTTTCAGGTCCTGAACCGACCACAAATTCCTCAAATTCCTCAGCCTAATCACGTCCATCGACGATTTTCGATGCTGAACAGCTATCCTGGGGCCCAATTGAGTCAATTCTATCTGAACCGGTATTACCTGGGGAATCTGGGAGCGATGCCAACAGCCAATAGCGTCCCGCGCCGGCTAGCGAACAGCCAGTGGTAAGAGGCATAGGCGAAGCCACCGAATATCAGCAGAGACCCGGCAACCACGGTTATGGGATTTTCTACCCCAAAGAAGAAAAATCGAGATATTCCCCACAGAACTAGACTCATCGGCATCGCCCATTTGATCACGGGAAGGAACTTGGGATATATCGTCAGTACTCCAGCTACGAAACCCACACCAGCGAGTAGCGTCAATAGACGCCCAATCGGATTGTCCCAGATCTTCCTAGCCGATCCACCAACGCTCATCGTTCTACTGCCACAACAGGTCGCGATATGAATCCCTCTGTATGAGGTGCTGGGTGATTTTCCGTACTGAGGGATCCGAGAGTTTCCGCAATAGACCACAGCTCGGTCTGAACGTATCTCCTGCTGATGATTTCAACAGAGGCAAAATCGTGTGAATGCTTCACGCAACGGGATTTCAAGACCCCACGGGCCCTATCTCCATTGTATGACTGATCAGGATACTGAATCATCTCCAGATGCCGATCAGTCGGATGGATACGAGGGGAAATACGACAAGTACATCGACAGAATTCTCGATCTCATCTCCCTCTTCTGGTGACAGATAACCGGTATCCCTTTTCAATGGGAGTCGTTTCTCGAAGCGATGCCCAGTTCTCAGCCCTCCAATCCTGAAGCTAGCCCTGGTGTCCAGTATCGAGGTGCACTGACGCGATGACGCTCTATGCCATCGACGACATCGACGAGCAGACACTCAACCTTCCTGTAGTCTAGGTAGTATTGACACGGGCACGTCGGGACGAAACGAACCCCCTTGGAGATCACGACCGTGTATACTGCTACTCGTGGTCTCTCGTATCTCGACGGGCAGCTTGCTCTGCGTCCTCTCGGTTCATGGTCTCTCGCTGGTCGTGCTCAGCACGAACGAGATAATACAGGACCAATGGTGCACTGATAGCGAACAAAAAGACGATAACGAAGAAACCAACCCCATTCATCACCCCAGGAAAATGTCCACGATGTCGCTCGTGCCGGAGGTCGTATCTCGGTACAATTCGGAATAGCCGCAGTTCGCACACGAGACGACTTTGAAGCTATTCGTCTGAATATCGAACATCTTGGAGAGGCCACCCCCAGTCGTCGAGATCTCTCCGACGTCTGTTTCGGTATGACCACACTTCGGGCAGCCTCGATCGGTGTCAGTGTCCATAGTTGTACGTCGGCCAAACGGCGTATCAACCTTATCCTGGGTCAAATGCTTCTTTGAGATACGACGTAACATTATCGACAATCTGTCCGTACAATTATCTGGAAAACGGCAGCGACCTGCAGCGTTCAACGGCGGGAAAGGACTAATGTGGTGAGAAAGGCACTCACCGTTGATGAACGGGCATCGACAGGAGAACCTGAAACTCTGGAACGAGTGGAGTGACGATTTCCAGTCGCTCTGAACAGCCGAAACAGAAGACGAACTTCCGCTAGCACCCTCTCCGTTCGAACCGGACCCCCTGGTGGAACCCAGCAGGACACCCAGGGCATCGAAATACCTTGGAATTAGGCTTCGCCGGCCGTGGTGAGATGGGTGCTGGGGGTCCTGGCCATGTTGCAGGTGATGCGGGGGTGAGCGATATGATGGCTGAAGGTATGCCATTACGGCCATCGTCCGACGGGCCGGCACTACTCGGGACGCTCGGAGACTACAAGATGCGATTCCGTTAGCCAAGCCCATAGCGGTAACAGCGCGGAAACCCACCCGTTCACGGGTGGGAGGAAGCGCGTAAGCTCCTGCATCTAACCACCGGCCACGACAGGGCCGACTCCCTCAATATTTTTGAATCACTACGCCTACCTATGATGAATGGAGAAGCGGCGGACTGTTCCCGTCAAACTTGACGTGGACAGTGACGACGCCGCACTCCTCGAAGATACCATCGACGAACTCGCCGAACAGATCACTGCTCCGGTGACCTCTCAGCTGGTCGAGGGAGCAGATCAGCCCGCCGCGCTGATCCAGGCCATCCACTCAGCGGACGCCTTCGTGACCTGTTCCGGCCGTCGGGGGATCCGTGGCGCCGTCCTCGGCCGACCGAGCGACCGGATTATCGCCGGGAGCGACGTCACCGCGATCTCGGTGACGTCGAGTGAAACGGAATCGAGTCGGCTCAGGGGGCTGGCCCGTCGGCTCGTCTTCTCCACAACCTGAACCGGTTCGGATCGTCCGCAACGACCGGTCCCGAGACGACTGCTCACTCTCTTGCCGGAGGAATCGGCGGATCGTAGGCCGGATCGTCGCGGGCCCGCCAGTCGCGCTCGATCTCGTTGTAGAAACTGTACCCGCCGTCGAGATTTCGAACGTCGAACCCGTGCTGTTCGAGCACTCGAGCGCTGAAGTACGCGGATTTCCCGATCTTGCAGTGGGTGACGACCTGGTCCGGAATCTCGTCGAGTCGATCCCGTAACTCCGACAGCGGAACGTTCAGCGAGCCATCGAACCAGCCACGCTCGGCCCGCATTTCTGGCGGTCGACAGTCCAAAATCGAGACGTCCTCGTCGAGATCCACGAGTTCGTCCCAGTGGACGGTGTCGACCGTCCCGTCCACGATGTTTCCTGCGACCATACCCGCGATGTTCACGGGATCCTTGGCCTTCGAATACGGCGGGGCGTAGGCGAGATCGAACTGCTGCAGGTCGTATACCGTATCGTCGTGTTGTATGGCGGTCGCCAGAACGTCGATTCGCTTGTCGACGCCCTCGCCCCCGACGATCTGGGCACCGAGTACCATTCCGTTGTACGGATCGAACAACAACAAAATTCGCATGTCTTCGTTCGCCGGATAGTAATCGGCGTGCGAACTTTGCAACGTGTACGACCGCTCGTACGCCTTGTTTCGCGCTTCGAGGGAGGGCGCCGTCTCACCGACGGACGCTACCGTCATATCGAATATCTTGGCGACCGCCGTTCCGAGCACCGGCTCGTAGATCGTCGCGCGGCCAGCCAGGACGTCCGCGACGACCCGGCCCTGCCGATTTGCCGGCCCGGCAAGCGGAATCCAGTCGTTTTCCCGGGTGGCCTGGGTCACTACCTCGACTGCGTCTCCAGCCGCGTAAATGTGAGGGTTCGAGGTTCGAAGCTGCTCGTTGACGGCTATCGCCCCCGAATCACCGATTTCGACGCCGGCGGCTTCCGCGAGCTCGGTGCGCGGCATGACACCGGTTGCGAGGACGACGATCCCCGTCTCGACCGTGCTACCATCGTCGAAGGTCGCGACCATTCCGTCCTCACGGTCGGCGATTCCATCGACGGTCGTGTTGAGATGGAGATCGATACCGTGTTCCCGAAGCCGGTTGTGGACCAGGGCAGCCATTCCAGGCCCGAGGGAGTGCGGCATGACCCGTTCTTCCATTTCGGCGATCGCTACGTCCAGTCCGGCCTCGTGTAAGTTCTCGGCCATCTCCAGACCGATGTAACCCGCTCCGACGACCAGCGCCCGTTGCACCGACGATTCTTCGACTCGTTCTCGAATCGAAACGGCGTCGTCGACCGACCTGAGAGTATACACGCCATCGGCGTCGTGAACCCCATCGATCGGGGGAACGATCGGTTCGGCTCCCGGAGTCAACACGAGGTCGTCGTACGACTCGTCCACCCTCGTCCCGTCACTCTCGACGGTGATGGTCTGTGCTTCGGGATCGACGTCGACGACTTCGTGACCGGTCCGAATATCGAGGTCGAACGTCTCGCCGATATCATCCGCCGATTCGACGACGAGCTGCTCGGCGTCCGGTATCGTGTCGCTAACGTGGTATGGCAATCCACAGCTCGCGAACGAGACGTGGTCGTCCCTTTCGAACACGACGATCTCACACGATTCGTCCAGTCGACGTAATCGGGTTGCCGCGCTCATTCCCGCCGCGTTTCCGCCGACGATGACGTATCGATCGGCTGGTGCCGACATAGTCATCGATCGTCGGAGCCACCAAAAAAGGTCACCGATTCGACATATATGTCACGGTCGATATCCAGAATCTCTTCCACACCGACGGGCACTACTGGCGCGCCGGAAGCTTCCGTGCCCCGTCGGTCTCACCAGATCCGCCGTTTCAACCGTCGGAGTCGTCGGCCTTCGTCGGTCGCTCGTCCCCCTCGGTGATACTCTGCAAGAGGAGATCCGTCCCGGCCGCGGCGACCATTCCTACTCCCATCGCGCGTAACTGCTGGAGATACACTGGTTTCGCCTCGAGGTCCGACGCGTTCTCGAAGTTCGTACCGATCATTCGAGTGATGAATTTGCTGCTGACTTGCGGGAAGAGTGCAGTCACCGCTCCCTGCAAGAGGACGAACGCTGCCCCGATCCGACGGCTCTGTTGACCGTTCATACTACTACCACGAACGAGCTCCATAGGCTTTAATATTCTGACATACGGAGGGTCACCGAACGCGACCGTATAGCAGTGGTAGCCGAGAACGAGCGAAACGTGGATTATGGGTACCACGAATTGCGCCGTCAGTAGAACGAGATGACTAGCGTCGTCTCCGTGCCATCTTCGACACGGAGGAGGGACACGAAATACGCGGCAGGCCGGATTGTCCACATGCGGGCACTGTCGAAACCAGGCTGCTGTATAGCGACCCTGTAGTCACCACGCTGTCTCACTGTATGTCATTGCCTTCACCAGATCACAGTGGCTCCGATCCGGATCGCAACTGTTAGCGACTGGTCTGTCTCTCGAACGAACCCACTGGAGAAGAGTCACGGACGGTGCTATCGGCAGTACGAGACGCGCAATATCGGAGGGGCACAGTAGTATACAGTCGATATCTGCATTTATTATATTGTGCTGACGACACAATATCAGCATGGCAAAGACCGATTTTGTCACGACCTTGTTCCCCGAGCGCAACGATCCCGTTAAGGTAACGGTGGCCTTCACGATGGCACTCTAAGCGGTCGAAAAGGGCCATTCAGCCACCGTGATCCTGATGGCTGCCGGAGTGCGTCTTGGAAAGCCCGGTCATGCCGATGGACTCGATATCGGTGATCCGTTCCGTCCGGTGCCAGAGCTGATGGAAGACTATCTCGAGGCCGGCGGGAGAGTCGCTGTCTGTGGCGCCTGCATGGAACACAATGACGTAAGCGAAGCCGACATCGATGACCGGTTTGCCGTCGTCGATGCCGATGAGACTGTCGACCTGACGATGGATGCCCAGGGCGGATTTCAGATCACCTAACGGCGAACCCCGGGAAAACTCCGCCACGCAGTATAATCACCAAGTCACGATAGATTCGTCCACGACTGTGACCGGGTAGTGCCAGGAAAACGATGGGTTCCGAGGGTGCCGCTTCGACGGTACTCCATACGAGCCCGTTCACCGACGAGATGACCGTCGAATCTGCCATCCCTGCCCGGCGTTGCGGAGGCAGTTTCGCGCGAGCGGTACCGCCGCGCATCGCACCGTCTGCCCAGTCCTGGTAATGATAGTGGTCGGCCGGAGCGTGCTCCGTCACAGCCACCGGTTGGGGGCAGGCTTCGCGGTCGGGTTGCCCACACGTGAGGACAGCGTTCGTTGGTGGTCCTCACTTGCGGCGGGCGGATCTGGGACGTCGGCGTTCTCGATTAGCGCCCGGGATTTGCGATCAGGTGGATCGACTCCGGATCGACGCCGACGAAAACCGTGTCGCCGACCGCCGCGTCGAGCGCCGCGTAGGCAGACGTGGTCAGCCGAGCGGTGATCTCGACACCAGCCTCGACGTCGAGTTGAACCGCCGCTTCCCGCCGCGAGACCCCGACGAGTTCTCCGTCGATCCACTGGCCGTCGGTCGGCTGGTCCGCCCGGACGGAAACGTATTCGGGACGGATACACGCGAGTGTCTCCCCCTCGGCCCTGTCGCTGGCCTCGATTTCCAGACCGGATTCGAGTTCTACCGAGGTCGAGTCGCCGTCCCAGGTGGCCGTCCCCTCGAAGACGTTTTCCGTGCCGACGAACTGCGCGACGAAGCGGGAGTTCGGCTCTTCGAAGACGGTCTCGGTTGTCCCGGTTTGGACGATCTCACCGTCTTTCATAACGGCCAGACGGTCGGCGAGGCGAATCGCCTCCTCCCGTCCGTGGGTTACGTGTAAGACCGTGACGTCAGTCTCGGCCTGGATCGATTCGAGTTCGTCGATGATCTGCTCCTTCGATGGCACGTCGAGCGCGCTGACTGGCTCGTCGAGGAGGAGAACCTCGGGATCGAGGACGAGACTCCGGGCGAGGGCCACGCGCTGTTTCTCACCGCCGCTGAGCGTCCGGGGATACCGGTGGCGCAGATCGTCGATATCTAGCAGGTCGGTGAACCGGTCCACTCGGCCATCGATTTCGGCCTCGGAGACGCCCTGGATCCGACCGAACCGAATGTTCTCCTCCACCGTGAGGTGGGGAAAGAGCATGTAATCCTGGTAGACCATGCTGATCGGCCGATCCTTCGGCGCAGCACCCGTGATCTCCCTTTCGTCGAGTTCGACTCGGCCCGCGTCGGCGGTGTAGATTCCTGCCTATACTTCGAGGAATATGGTCTTGCCCGACCCCGTCGGTCCGACGAGGACGAAGTACTCGCCCTCCCCGACGTGCAGGTCGACGTCATTGAGCGTGAACTCGCCCAGATCTGCCGTGAGCCCGGTAATCTCGAGCATGGTCAGTAGATGGTGGCATCCCCGCCGAAGCGTTCCAGTACGTACAGTGCCACGAACGAGACGATGACGAGGATAATCGCGGCGGCGATGGCCAGTTCTATTTCGCCGCTCGACATGTTCAGGAAGACCGCGATCGGGAGAGTCTCAGTCTTCATCCGGGTTGCGCCCGCCAGCATGAGGACCGCGCCGAACTCGCCCATCCCCTTGGCCCACGTAATCGCTGTGCTGGCCAGAAAACCGTTCTTGGCCATTGGTAGAGTCACCTTGCGGAACGTCTCGGCGTGAGTGTACCCGAGTGTCTTCGCCACGTGTTCGTATCGGGGGTTGATTCCGTCGAAAGTCGAGCGCATGATCCGGATAGCGAAGGGCACGTTGATGAGGAACTGGGCCATCACGATTCCGGATTTCGTGAAGACGAACTCGATACCGAAACGGTTGAGTACGTCACCGATCGGCGTGTGGCCGAAAAAGAGTAAGAGCCCGACCCCAGCGACGAGCGGTGGCAGCGCCAGCGGCACGTTGACGATTGTCTCCGCGAAGGACTTCCCGGGAAACTCCGTGCGAGCCAGGGCATAGCCCGTTGGCACCGCCACGATCATGCTCATAATCGATGAGACGGTTGCGGTGAGCAAACTCAATCGGATCGAGAAGAGGATCTCCGCAGACTGGAGGTTCGTCACAAGCGCCGCTGGTGTGGTCTGGATTGCGAGCATGCCGATGACGGCGACGATGAATGCCGCCATCACCACCACAGAGACGCCGGTGAACTGGTTGAACGTTCTCGCTTCCATCGTCACTCGAGCGCGGTTTCGACGACCATCATTCACCCTCGTACTTGCGATAGCCGAACGCCGCGAAGATGTCTCGACCCTCGCTGGCCACGAAGTCGACGAACTCCCCGGCCACCTCGGGGTGGGTGGCAAACTCCAGGCGTCCGATCGGGATGGTCTTGATGATGTTTTTCGCTTCGGCGATAGGGACCCGGTCGACCTTCTCGTCCATGCCGTGGACGTCAGCCCGCCAGGTGATGGCGGCGTCCACCTGCTCCTGGGCGGTGTAGACGACGAGTTCGTTCGTGGTGCCTGCAGTCGTCGCGACGTTCTGCTGGACGGCTTCGTAGAGGCCGTTTTGTTCCAGAATTTTCTTTCCGAGGCGACCGATGGCCGCTGCCCCCGGATCACCCAGCGCCACGTCCACACCTTCGTCGGTGAGATCGGATAGCGACGAGACGCCGGCTGGATTGCCTTCCGGGACGATGATCGACGGCGTGTGGTAGGCCACCAATTTCTTCTCCGCGATGAAGCCCTTCTCGTCGGCGGTGTCGATGTAGTATTTCGCGCCGGGCATGTAAACGTCGCCTTGCTTGTTCAGTTCGATCTGGCTCAACAGGGTATTCGACCCGGCGTAGTTGTACTGGACTTCGGTACCTGTTTCGGCCTCGAACTCGGCGCCGATCTCGTCCATCGGCTTCTTGAGACCCGCGCCGCTGTACACTAGAATCGATATCGTGTCTGCCGCGCTGGTCGTTCCGGTCGTTCTGATAGTGGTAGACTCCTCGGCCGTCGAACCACCGGAACAGCCAGCGAATCCAGTTGCGATCCCTGCACCAGCCGCCGCCAATACCTGTCGCCTGGTACGATGTATCGCCATCGATATATCGACTTCGTTCACGCGGGAAAATAGTAGTTTTGAATCGACATCGTACCTATCGAAATATAGTGAAGGATAGGACGAACGTGGTTGCAGGGCGAAAACCCACCGATCGGTACTGGTACAGGTGTGTGGAGGGTTTTGAAACGCCCGAAACGGAGCTTCGAGAGTCGGAAGGGGGTATCGCCACCAATTCTTCTGAAGGGATGCATGAGGCCACAGGGTGTCGCGTGTCGTTGCGGGGACACCGGACAGGGTCGAGGAGGTATTTCCTGGTGGTCCCGTGGAGGGTTCGTTGCGCGTTCGACGATCATTCCGAGGGCTGGCCGAGCGATGGTGACATCCACCAGAACGGTCGATGGCAACGTTCGAAACTGTCGCACAGGTATAACTCGTTCCAGACCGGTTGGTCTACTATGAAGAAACGACTCGCCATCGGGGTCGGTATGGGGGCAATCCTCGGCGTGTTCTGTATCGTGGGTGTCGGCCTCAGGACCGGATTCCAGGACAACGAGCTGTTCCTCGTTTCGATGTGGTACAACCGCGTCGTCATGGGCCTCGTTATCGGGCTCGCCGGGGGTCTTCGGATCGTCGACTCGGACCGAAACGTCCTCGTCCGGGGGTTCGTCCTCGGTCTCGTGGTGACAACGGCGATTACTCTTACGAGTGAGTTCCGTGACTGGCCGAGTTTCTTCGCCGGCTTGGCCTACGGCGTTATCATCGACTGGACCGCCACGAAATTCGGCGGACCCGCCGAAACTCCGTAGGGCGGGTCCACAAAACGGGTGATATCTGTGGATGTGAGGGTCCTTGTAATTGTATCGCTGGCCGAGCACGGACGAACCGCTGCAGGTGCACCCGGCCTACAATCGGACATTCAACCGTTCTCGCCGCATCCATAGATATTTAGGCATGCCTAACTCTACTGTCGAATGCATGCCCCCCGAACCTGATACGTGTGTTATCGTTCCAACGATCAGGGACTATGACGCGATGCGGGCCTACTTCGAGAACGCCCGCGACCACAATTTCGACCTCGAAAGAGTGTTCGTCGTCCTCGTCACCGAAGACTTCTGTGATACCAGGGGAATGCGAGCGATGCTCGACGACGAGGGAGTTTCGGGGGCGGTTTTCGACGAGAGTGCCCGCGAGCGGTGGTTCGATGAACGAGGGCTATCGGAATACTCCCATCTGATTCCGGAAGCGAGTCACGCCCAGACCTCGTTTGGTCTCCTGTATCTCTGGGCGAACGAAAGGTTCGACTACGGATTCTTCATCGACGACGACACACGACCGCTCGCCGACGTCGATTTTTTCGGCACGCATCTCCGCAATCTCGAATACGAGGGACTTCTTCCCGCAGTCGAATCCGACGAAGACTGGGTCAACGTACTCCATCAGAGTGATACTGACCTCTACCCCCGGGGCTACCCGTACGCGGCGATGGGCGAAGAACGCGTGAAGACCGAAGAGTACGTCGACGGCGTGGTGGCGTCCCAGGGGCTCTGGACGAACGTGCCCGATCTCGATGCCGTGCGGATACTCATGGACGGCGATCTCGATGGGCAGGCTCAGACTCGCACGAGCGCAAGAGATTACGAAGATGATTTCGTCGCTGCAGATGGCAATTACCTCACGGTCTGTTCGATGAATCTCGCGTTTCACCGCGAGATCGTGCCGGCGTTCTACCAGCTCCCGATGGACGATAACGAGTGGGGGATCGCTCGATTCGACGACATCTGGTCGGGTCTTTTTCTCAAGCGGGCCTGTGACGACCTTGGCAGGCAGATCTACAACGGTGATCCGCTGTGCCGACACGACAAGGCGCCCCGGTCAACGTTCGAGGACCTCCAGAACGAGGTGGCCGGGCTGGAACTGAACGAACACCTCTGGCACGTCGTCGACGACGTGGACGTCGATGCCGAATCGTTCGCTGAGGTATACCGGGCCATCGCGGACGAACTCGTAGCGGGTGACTACAGTGACTGGAACAACGGAGCGTTCTTGAACTACTGTGGACGGTACATGCAAGACTGGCTCGAGTGCCTGGACGAAATCGAGGAGCGACGCGAAACGGTCCAACCGGTGATGGCCGATGACTGAATCGAACCGCAATCGTTTAGACGATTTAGGACAGCCTAAAAACATGGAACCAGAGAGGGGGTTGCGGAGACGACAGATCCTCGGAGCGGTCGGCGCGGCGGCCGCGACCGGCCTGGCAGGGTGTGCCGGATTGCGAGACGTCGTGGGCGGGGGTACCGACCCTGATAGGTCGCAAGATATCGAGATACCGCCGCTGGCCGAGTTCAGAGGCTCCGGCGCTCTCATCGAAGGGCGCCCCGCACCGAGTGGCACGTCCATCCAGGACCTCCCGGACCTCTCGGGGTCGCTGAATCTCTATATCGGCGGTGGTGAGGGAGGCATCTACTACCAGTTCGTCGAGATGCTCGAGGAAATCTATCCCGACTTTCAGGTCTTTTCCAGCAGCGCTGCCTCCTCCTCGCTCGCGCAGACCATCGTCGAAGAAGTCGGGAGTCAGTCGGCACAGGCGGACGTTTTCTGGTCCATCGACGCGAGTTCGCTCGGCTACGTCGCCGACAATAACGCGTACGAATCGCTGCCGAACGATGTGGTCGATCCCGTCCCGAGTTCGTTCCGAGGGTCCGACAACGCATGGGTCGGCGTCGCCGGTCGCGCCCGGAGTATTCCGTACAACTCCGAGCAACTGAGCGAAGACGACATTCCAGCGAGCGTCATGGACATCCCGGAGACGGACGCGCTCCTCGGGACGATGGGATGGGCACCGACGTACGGCGCGTTCAAGTCGTTCGTCACCGCCATGCGATTACTCGAAGGCCCCGAGACGACCCGTGAATGGCTCGTCTCGCTCCGAGAGGCGGGCACCCAACGATTTCCCAACGAGTTCGTCGTCTCGAACCAGGTCGCCGATGGTACACTGGGCGCTGGGTTCGCAAATCACTACTACGCATTGCGCGTGAAAAACAGCCGACCGGACGCTCCGATCGATCTTGCGTTTACCAAGAACGACGCTGGAGCGCTCGTGAACGTGGCGGGCGCTCTCCGCATAAAGGGGACGCAGAAAGACGAACTCGTGAACGATTTCATCCGCCACCTACTGTCCGCCGAGGCCCAGGAGTACTTCGCAACGGTCAGCTTCGCGTATCCGATGATCTCGGGCGTTGCTCCTCCGGGGGGACTACCCACCGTCGACGAACTGAACCCACCGGACATCGATATCGCCGCACTGGCCGATCTCGAACCGACGCTGGAACTCATGCGAGAGGCTGGGGTCTCGGGCTGAAGGGATGGGAGTGTTCGAGTGGCTCACGTCCTTCGTCGAGTCCGCCACTGAGGAGGACTCGTCGGCCGTCGGCACGGGATTGACGTTCCTCGCTGCGGCGATAGCGGCGCTTCTCGTGTTGCCACTCGGCTGGTTGGTCGTCGACGTATTCAACCTTGGCCCGCGAGCGGTCGAACTCACGGTGAATCCAACGACGTTTCAGGTCCTTTTGCGGAGCATCGCGCTCGTCACAGTGGTCACCCTCGGAAGTATCGTCGTCGGCGTTCCACTCGCCGTTCTCACGGTACAGGCTGCGATTCCCTTCCGCCGATTCTGGACGGTCGTCTCGGCACTTCCGCTCGCCATACCGAGCTACCTGGGAGCGTTCGCTGTCGTTTCTGCCTTCGGGCCACGTGGCGCGTTTTCGAGAGTCCTCGCCCCCATCGGTATCGAGCAGATCCCCACTGTCTACGGGTTCACGGGTGCGGCCGTCGTGCTCGTCTTCTATACCTATCCGTACGTGTTCCTGACGACCCGGGCCTCGTTGCTCTCGATGGACGCCTCGCTCGTCGAGGCGGCACGCACGCTCAATACTGGTCGGTGGGAGGCGTTTCGGCGGGTCACTCTGCCACAAATCACACCTGGTATCGCCGCGGGGGCACTGCTCGTCTCGCTGTACACGCTCTCGGACTTCGGAACCCCGAATATCATGCGGGTCGAAGTGTTCACGCAGTTCATCTACGCCCGGTACAACGCGTTCATGCGCGATTACGCGGCACTTCTCTCGCTGCAGCTGTTCGCCGTCACGGCGGTGATTCTGGCCATCGAATCCCGCATCGGCGTCGACGAATCCGGGGCGTACGCGAGCAGTGCGAACCGGGGGGCGGCGACCCTAGACCTCGGTCGGTGGCGTTACCCAGCGATGCTCGTCCCCGCCGGAATCGGGCTCGTTGCGATCGTCCTTCCCGTCGGAATCTTCGCGATCTGGCTATTACGAACCGGCCCGGGATACGCAACGGGATCGATGTCGTTCTCCTGGTCGTACGGCCTGAATTCGGTGTACGTCGCGGTACTCGCCGCAGCCGGTGCGATCGTCGTCGCCTTACCCATCGCGTTGCGCTCTGCGGTCTCGGACTCGCGGCTGGCGAAAATTTCCGACCGTGCCCCGTACATCGGGTACGCGACCCCGGGGATCGTCCTCGCAATCGCGCTCGTCAGTTTCAGCCTCGACGTGGTCCCGGCCCTCTACAAGACGATCCCACTCCTCGTCTTCGCGTACGTGGTTCGATTTATGCCACAGGCGATCGGATCGATCAGGACCTCGACGCTACAGGTCGACCAACGACTCACCGAGGCCGCACGGACGCTTGGCCGGTCCCGTTTCAGCGCATTTCGCGAGATAACGTTCCCGTTGATCGTTCCCGGAATCGCGACCGGGGCCGCACTCGTCTTTCTCACCACGATGAAGGAATTACCGGCGACCCTCATCCTCCGACCGTTGCGGTTCGACACCCTCGTGACGTATATCTGGCGAGTTCAAGAGGCAGGGTTGTACGGGAAGGCGGCCATCCCGGCGCTCGTCCTGGTCGTCGTTTCCGGCATCTCGATGGCGGTAATACTCGCACAAGCGGGTGGTCGGAGCCCCGAACAGTGATACGAACGTTCGAATGACAATGCAGCACCGGCATCGACACCTCGGAACTCTCGCAATTGCAATCGTCGGAGCAGTGGCTGTGGGGATCATTTCGACCCAGGTGTTTCCGTACCATTCGTTGAACCACGACGAGGGCGTCTACCTTCAGCAGGCGGCGATGCTCCTGGAGGGGCAGTTGCACCTCTGGCCACCCGTCGAGGGGATCTTTCGACCGTGGTTTTTCGTCGAAGACGGCGGGCGGTTGTACCCGAAATACACCCCGGTTCCTGCAGCGATGTTTGCAGTAGGCGAACTCCTGGGAGGCTATCGACTGGCGCTCGTCGGTATCGCTGCCGCCAACCTGGCACTCGTGGTCGGTGTCGTCCGCGAGGTCTTCGAACCGCCGACGGGGTTGCTAGCCGGCGCGTTCGTCCTCGTCTCCCCGCTCTTTTTGATCGATTCGTCGGTGTTCCTCCCGTACGCACCGACGACGATGCTCAATCTTTTGTTCGCCTACGGGTACCTTCGGGCCGATCGAACCGGAGAACGACGGTGGGCAGTGGCCTCTGGCGCCGCCGTAGGACTCGCGTTTTTCGCACGCCCCTATACGGCTGTGCTGTTCGCGGCTCCGTTCGTCCTACATGCACTCTGGACGCTCGCCGTCGACTGGTCGGCTGCGGTAACACGACAGGTGATCGTCGCCTCGCTCGGAGTGGTAGGGGTGGCAACGGCCTTGGCGTACAACGCGATGATGACAGGGTCGCCGTGGGTGTTCCCGTACCAGGCGTTCGGGCCACTGGACGGACCGGGGTTCGGCCACCGCCAACTGCTGGCTCACGAGGTCACCTACACGCCGGAACTCGCTGTGGAAGCGAACCGAGCCGTCGTCGAACTATTCTTCACGGAGTGGATCGCAGGCGGCGTCTTCGGGGTAGCGTTCGCTCTGGTCGGACTCGTTCAAATGAGCAGACGACCTCGATCACCCCGAGAGATACTCCTCGCCGGGCTGTTCGTCTCTGTCATCGTCGGTAACGTGTTCTTCTGGGGAAATCTCAACCTCCTGGGAGACATCGACCGGGCCGGTGACGGACTCGTCGCCGCGTTCGGGCCCTACTACCACTTCGACTTGTTGCTTCCGACGGCTGCGTTCGCCGCTGCTGGTGCAGAACGGCTGGCCGGTACGTCGTGGCGACGACTCGCCTCACGCCTCGATCGTCGCCTCGCTCGAACCGCGTTCGTCCTCGTGTTGTTCGTTAGTGCGGGCCTCGTCGGCACCGTCACCGCGTCCGATTTGAACGAGCGCCTCGAGGAAAACCTGGATGTGACCGAAACGTACGAGGTGGCCTACGAGCCCCTCGAGGATGGCCCACCCGAGAACTCGGTCGTACTGGTGCCAGATCCCTACGGTAACTGGCTGAACCATCCGTTCCAGCCGTTGCGAAACGAGCCCGGGTTCGATGGTCCAACCGTATACGCGATCGACGATCGGCCGTTTTCGGTCGCTGACGAGTATCCCGACCGTCGAATGTACCGGTACAGGTACCGCGGAGCGTGGGCTCCGTACGCGGGCTCGCCGGAAGCAGCCCACCTCCAGCGGGTTCGCGACGTCTCCGGAGCGGTGATCCGCCACGAGGCGACTCTGGGTATCCCCGATGGTGCTGTCGGTGTCACCGCTCGAATCGAGACGGACGGAGGCTCAGCGTACTACGTTGCACCGGGGACGGCGGATAGTCTGGATTTCGACCTCGTCATCGAGGACGGCCGAGTCTCGGCAACGGGCGACTTGCAGGCCCTGGATAATGGATCGGTCGTTGTGGACGGTCGGGATACCGTCCGGGCGACCGTCTTCGTCGACTACGGTCCCAGTGGGGGGTTCGAGTATCGGATGGCGCTCCCGGTAGATGCCTCGGACGACGAGGTGCGCGCGCTCTCTCCCCGTATCGAACACTGCCGTGAAGTTCGCACTTGTGGTGGGGAGGCAGCGTACATACCCGAAGTGGCGTCGGACGGCGTGTTCGTTCGGAGCACCCTCGGCGTCCACAATCCAAATTCATAAGTTTAGGCCAGCCTAATCCTAGCACGATGCGACTGACCCGTCGTGACGCGCTCGCGGCGTTGACTGCAGCAGGCGTCACGGTTGGCGGCGGTGCTCTCTTTCTCTCCACGGGCGAACCCGAATCCACAGCGGACGGAACCGCCGAACACCGCCTCGACGAATCGACCGTCCGTACACTCGTTGCTGCTGCGGAGGTCCTGTATCCATCCGAGGTCGAGGGGACCGAGGAGTTCGTCACCAGTTACGTTCAGGGGAAGGTCGAGGAGCGGCCGGACCACGGCCGTGGTATCGCGGACGCGGTCGACTACCTCGACGACTACGCCGTCGCGTGGTACGACGCGAAATTCGCGGACCTCGTTCCGTCCGATAGAGACGAAGCGCTCGAACGGATGAACGCCGACACAGCCGCTCCCGACCCGAATGGGTCTGACGTGGAGCGTGTTCGATACTTCGTGGTCAACGAGTTGCTGTACGGGCTATACACGACGCCGACTGGTACAACGTTGGTCGGTCTCGAGAACCCCCGCGGCCATCCCGGCGGTTTGGCCAGTTACCAGCGAGGCCCCCAATCGTGACGGGCGACAGCGACCGAACACCTTCCGATCGGGTCGACGTATGCATTATCGGCGCTGGGCCAGCGGGAGCACTCGTCGCGGATCGACTCGCCGCGCGCAGACACGAAGTGGTAATCCTCGAGGCTGGACCGCGCTTCGACCGGGCCGATCGGATCGAACGGATGGAGCGGTCGATCCGACCGTCGCACGACCTTCCGTCCGTCTGGGACATGGGTGGCGAACGGGACGCCTACACGTCGACGGGGGAGTGGTTCTATCCACTCAATAACTCACGAGTCAAGGGCGTCGGTGGAACGACGCTCTCCTGGCAGGGGATGGTCATGCGCCTCCACGAGGTCGATTTCGAGATGCGCTCGGAGTGGGGCGTGGCGGCGGACTGGCCGATAGACTACGAGGATATTCGACCGTACTACGGGAGCGCAGAGTCGGCGTTGGGCGTCGCCGGGGCTTCGGACAACCCTTTCGCACCCCCACGGGAGTCGCCACATCCCATGCCTCCGTTCCCACCGTCCCACAGCGACGCCAGGTTCGCGGAGGCGTGCGAACGGCTCGGCGTCGCGACGCACTCGGTTCCGAACGCTCGGAATTCTGCGCCCTTCGACGGCGACTCGAAGTGCGTCGGCTTTGGAACCTGTAAACCGGTCTGCCCCACCGACGCCAAGTACGACGCGACCCGTACGATCGAGAAGGCGACGGACGCAGGCGTTCGCGTCATCGATCGGGTCCCCGTTCAACGACTAGAGCACGACCGGTCGGGGCAGGTGATCGACGCAGCCGTCTACGTCACTCCGGACGGGGAGACCCACCGACAGACGGCGCGGCAATTCGTCCTCGCGGCAGGGGGCATCGAGACGCCGCGGTTGCTCTTGCTCTCGGAGTCCGAGACCTACCCGGACGGACTCGCGAACTCGAGCGGCCTCGTCGGCCGCTACTTCATGGAACACCTGTTCGCGGGAACCGGTGGGATCGTCGACTGGCGGACCCGTCAGAATCACGTGGGATTCCTGACGAGCGAGACCCACCAGTTCTACGACGATCCGGCCGCGGGTACCGAGCGCGGGATTCCACCGGCCGACGCACAAACGGCCGCGTTCACCCCCATCAAACTGGAGTTCTTCAACTACGCGGGGCCGTCACCGGTCGGCTTGGCGCTCGATAGCGACATCTGGGGCGACGAGTTGCTCGAATCGCTTCGCGACGCGTACGGGAACAGTATCGCGATGGGTGGGCTCGTGGGACAACGACCCCGGAAGGACAACTTCGTGGGGTTGGACTCTTCGAAGACCGACGATCACGGGAATCCGGTCCCCCGGGTCCACTGGCGAGTCGACGACGTAACGAAGCGCTCTATTCGACGGGCGAACGAGATCCAGGAAACGATCCTGACCGAACTGGGGGCGGAGTTGACGTGGCAGGTCGGTCCCGAAGAGACCGGGCCCGCCTTCCATCACATGGGGACGACACGGATGGGAACGGACCCGGCGGAGAGCGTGGTGAATCCCCGGATGCGTACGCACGACCTCGACAACCTGTGGATCGCCGGGAGCAGCGTCTTCGTCACGAGCGGCGCGATGAACCCGACGCTCACCATCGCGGCGCTGGCTCTCAAACTGGCGGACCACGTGGACGAATCGCTCTGAAGTCCGCCGTGGGTGGTCTATCGGTCGCCGTTCTCGATTTAGGCGAACCTAAATTTAAAGTCACTGCACACCCTTGAACGAGCAATGACCTCCCAGCCCGATCGCGAGGACCAGCCGACGCCGTACACGTTCGACGACGTGAGCGTCGTCATGGGAACCTACAACGAGGAGGCTGCCATCGCCACCGTTCTCCGTGACATCGAGGACGTAACGGACGGTGCAGCCGAGGTGTGCGTCGTCGACGGCTCTACGGACCGGACCCCGGAGATCGCCCGCGAACACGGTGCGACCGTCATCGAACAGGAACCACAGGGGTACGGCGTGGCCGTCAGCGAGGCCCTCCGCTCGGCGAATCGGCCAGTCGTCGTCACGACGGATTGTGACGATACGTACCCCATGGAACGTCTCCCCGAGTTTCTCGCTGCCATCAACGACGGTTACGACGTCGTCAGCGGTGACCGACTGTACCACGGGGCCGACGCGATGCCGGCCGTCAACCGATACGGGAACATCGCGTTCGCCGTGCTCGCGAGTGTCCTCATGGGAAAACGTGTCCACGACACGACCACTGGGATGCGCGCGTACCGACGAGAGGTCATCGAGACCATCTCCTGGACGGAGAACACCGGGCTTTCTGCGGAACTGCTTATCCGTCCACTCATGCGGGGGTACGAGGTCCGCGAACTTCCGATCCAGTATCGTGATCGAAAGGGGACGACGACACTCGATCCCCTCACTGGCGGTATCGAGATAGCGAAATCCATCGTCAAGGTCGCCCTCGAAGAGCGCCGTAATGGGTCCGGGACGGATAGCTCGATCCCCCGACCAGCGTGAGAATAGTGACGACGGACCGGTGATTCCGGACCGACGTCGCCTGCGCAGTAGAACTCGCGAAGACCTTGCACGATTACGAGCTAGATTCGTCGGTTTCGCTCCCGGATGTTCCGTCGTGATTGTACTCTCCTATCGGAGGTCGAGAGAAAATGCGGCCGACGGTAGTCATCTCGATACGAGAAATTGGCTCCCCGAGCGGCGACGAGAGTGCGTGGATCGAACGAGATGACTAAGGACGATTCGCGCGAATCAGTACATATGGAACTCATCGCGGTCGCGGCGGTCGCAGCAAACGGCGTCATCGGGAAGGACGGTGAGATCCCGTGGGAGAGCATTCCAGAGGACAAGCGCCAGTACCGGGGTCGTATCGAAGACTGGCCGGTGATCCTGGGTCGGCGGACCTTCGATTCGATGCGCGAGGACCTCCCTGGCTCGGTACAGATCGTCTTGAGTCGATCCGAATCGAACTTCGACGTCGAGTCTGCCCGGCACGCACCCGGCGTCGAGGAGGCAATTGCTCTCCTCGATCGACTGGATACAGACCGGGCCTACGTCATCGGTGGTGGGGGGATCTACGCCCTCTTTCAACCGGTCGTCGATCGGATGGTACTGAGCCGGATCCCGGGCGAGTACGAAGGCGACGCGTACTTTCCCGAGTGGGACGGCGCCGACTGGGAACTGGTCGAACGGACCACGTACGACGATTTCGTCCTCGAGGAATGGTATCGGAAGACGGACTAACGGACCCATTCGGGTTCGAGTGACCATTCCGCGATGTAGTCTCCGTCGATCGAAGGACTCGCTCGATTGCACCCGCCGGTCGAAACCCATTGGCGACACCCACTGCCATAAATATATATCTCCCAGGGGTGAGCTATAACGTGAAAATGCTAGATCCAGGCATCCAAGCACCCGATTTCACCCTTCCAGGGACCGAAACGGAGACCCTCAATGGGGAAAATCAGATATCGAGATATCGACTCTCGGATGCGGTGTCTTCGGGGCCCGTGGTTCTCACGTTCTATCTCTTCGATTTCCATCCCGAGTGTACCAAAGACGTCTGTGATATCCGTGACTTGCAGTGGCTCGACCTTCTCGAAACCGTCTCCGCGTTCGCGATTTCCACTGACAAAGTCTTCAGCCACCGGGAATTCGCGGAACGTCATCAGCTCGATTACCCATTGCTCTCAGACAGCGATGGAACCGTGGCCGAGGCGTACGATGTTCTGTTAGATGAGTTTGCGGACCATCGTCGTATCTCTCAGCGATCCGTCTTCGTCATCGACACCGACCAGATTGTCCGGTATAGCTGGATGGCCGAACGCGCAGACGATCACCCGAATTGGCATGCGGTCCACGATGCAGTTCGTGAACTGTTGTGACCCTGGTCCTTCACTGACGAGGCCATCGGCTCACGTGGTGTCCCCATTCCATCGGGCATAGAGTTGGACTGTCGGTGGGAGGACGACCACGGATGCAACGAACGAGTAGAAGACGCTCAGGGCCATCAGGAAGCCGAAGTTCCCCAGTACGGGAGAAATCGCGAACACGAGTGCGCCGGTACCCAGGGAGGTCGTCGCCATACTCCCCGCGAGGGCTCCACCGGTCCCCGTCAGCGTGGTCAGAAGTGCCTCCTGGGACCCGGTTGATTCGTCTATCTCGTCGACGTATCGGTGGATGACGTGGACGGAATAGGCGATCCCGACACCCATCGAGATCGAGAGGATCGTCGCCGTGACGGCGTTCAGCGCCATTCCCAGCGCTCGCATCGTCGCTAGGAGGACGATCACGGCGACGGCGATCGGAAAGACGTTGATAAGTCCGAGCATTGCTTTGCCCTCGAGTAGCCAGTACACCACTACGAGGAAGATGCCCGAGAGTACGACGGCCAACACGAGACTCTGAATTGACGACTCGTAGATAATCTCGGACACCGCGCCGTAGACGATTGTCTGGCCTGTCGCCGTTGCAGAGTATCTAAATTCGTCACCAAGCATCGACGCATCCGCTTCGATCTCTTTTTGAGAAGCATCACTGTCCACGGAGTACGAGATTTTGGCACCACGCCGATCGTCGGTCAGGTACTCTTCGGTCCGGTCGGCATACGGCGACGCCGCTAATTCGTCGTAGATCAGGGGCAGGTTTCGATCCGGGATGCCGTTGTCGTTCATGTCGTTACGCTCGACGAGGGCGGCGAACTCGGGATTCTGCGCCGCGTAGGAGCGGATGACGGTTACGATGCTCTGTGTCTCTGCTCCACCGTGTGGACCGACGGCAAAGCTATCCGGTGGGTCGTCGTTCGGCGCCGCGAGCGCCTCGAGCGCGTGACTCTGCTCGAAGGACCCCTGGACGTACAGAACGACCGACTCACTCTCTGCAGTCTCGAAGCGATCTTCGAGGACGTTGATCGTCCTGGTCATCGTGTACTCGCTGGGGGCGAGCCCTGCAGGGAGGTTCTCGATAGCATCCGGTTGCTCCGATGGCGGAAGGAAATCCTCGGTATCGAACGTGTTGTCGACGCCAGCCCCGTACCCCGCCGCACCGATCGTGAGCACGACGATCACGAGAACGACGACCAGCGGGGCACGGTTACTGATTCTGGTGGGGATCGCGAGGATCCGACCGAGGGCCGACTCCTCGCTGGCGATCGGCGTATCGTCGAACTCAGGGACGTTGTATCGTTCCCTGAATCGATCGCTTTCGATCTTCGCGGCCGGGAGAAACACGCCGAAGATGAGAAATGTGAACATGATCCCGACACCGGCGGCAAATCCCATGCGCTGGAGGGGTTCGAGGTCCGAGCTGATGTTCGCTCCGAACCCGAACGCCGTCGTCACGGCGACGATGACGAACGCGACGAGGAGTTGGCCCAGCGCGATGCGCATCGACGGAATGTGATCCCGACCGGTGGCGGTCTCCTCGCGATAGCGATTGATGATGTGGATGCCGAAGTCGACGCCGACCGCCAGTAGCAACACCGGCACGGTTATCATCGTGAGATCGAAGGAAACGTTCGCGAATCCGAGAAATCCGAACGTCCAGACGATAGTCATCGCGAGGGCGATCAGCCCGAGGACCATGTCGATGGGGTCGCGATAGGCGATCGCCAGGAATCCAAGAATGAGCACGACCACGATCGGCATGACGAGCGCCAGCGAATCGTCGATGACGTTCATCATCTCGTATTCGACCAGTCCATCGCCGAAGATGTGGACTGTCCCGGGCGTTCTTTCGGCCATCGACTGTATCTCGAGCTGAATCGATTCCATATCGTCCGCACGCTCAGGGGGCGTATGTGAGACGACGGTGATCGATGCCGATGCCGTCCCCTCCCGGGAGTTGAAATCGGTGCTCAGCGTCCGTTCGAACCCGGGTCGCTCGTTCGCGAGCGTTTCGATCACCTGCTGGAGTTGCGAGTCGCTGGCCTGCTGGATGGCGCGTCGTTGTTCGGCAGGTGTCGTCGCGGTGGGGTCGAGCGCCTGCGCGATCGTCGGTGCTGGGCCCTGCGCCGAATCCATATACAGATCCTCTCGCTGCTCGATCTGCTCGAGGAGGGTCAGCATCTCGACCAGTGACTGACGGGAGAGTACGTTCTCGCTCTCGTAGATTAGCTGCGTTGACGCCGTATCGGTCTCGAATGGATCCTGGAACTTCTCGTTGACGTCGTCGAGTGCCTCCTGTTCGGGCGTCCCTTCGACGAACGAGTCGAGCTGATCGGAGCCCATGGTGACCTGGCCGACACCGGCGGCGAAGACAGCGGTTACAACCAGAAATCCGACGAGTACCGCTCGAGGTCGCTCCGTGACGACCACAGCGACCCATCGCACGGCGTCGGAGACCTGGTCGCTCGCCGCCATCGATCACTGCCTCCGGTACAGGTAGCCTCCGAGCGCGATGATGACGAGGAGGACGGCGGCCCCGATCAACTCCCACGGTAGACCGGTGTCTTCGGGTTGTGTGACTGTCACCGGGACGGTCACGGTGTTAGAGATCTTCGAGGTTCCGTCGCTGTCCTCGTATTTCACGTCGAAATCTGCCGGATAGGTCTTCGCGATAGCACTGCCAGCTGCACCCAACTGCAGCGTGACCGTCGCAGACTCGCCGGGATCCAGGGAACCGATGTACCCCTCGTCTTCGTCGCTGTCGAGCGGGTCGTCCACGAACAGTTTCATGTTGACGTTCGAGACGGGTTCATCTAGTTGGTTGGTGATCGTCGCCTCGATGGTCTGATCGCTCCCGGCAGGAATCTCGGAGTCGGCCAGCGTCACCGCGAACTGATCGCGTCGTTCTTCGACGGTGGCCTCCGCATTGACGTCCTCGTACCCCCGTTTCTCTCCGTCTTCGTTACGATACGTGACGGCCATATCGAGGGACCGGTCCGTCGCCTTGCCGGTCGTCGTCACCTCCAGAGGAAGCACGAATTCGGCGGAGTCACCTGGTTCCAGCGTCCCGATCGCCGCACTGCGTTCAACGGGAACGATCGTTGGAGTCCGATCGGCGTACTCTATCACGACGTCTTCGACAGTGGCGGGACCGGTATTCGTAATCGTGCCCCTGAGTTCGCCCTCTTCACCGACGCGAAGTGTGGATTCGGCGCTCTCTACCGAGAATGTCTGCTCGGTCAGGGGACGCACCCCGGCCGACAATCCGCGGTGGACGCCGGGAATGCCGTCCGGATCCGTATACTGTACCGTCCCCGAAAGCGCGTACTCACGAACGCTCGCCTCCGATTGAACGGCCACGTCGTAGCTGAGTGTCGCGTTCGCATCCGGTTCGAGCGACGCTATCCTGCTGGTCCCGGCCTGGGATTGACCGAAGAGGAACTTCGAACTCGACGATTCGAGTGTCAGGCGGACGTCTTCTGCGACTTGTGATCCCGTGTTCGCCACGGTGACGTTCATCCGTCCTCTATCGGCGACCCGAACGTCGGTGTCGACGGATTCGATCTCGAATCGTGGCGCCTCGTCGACGGTGACCTCGACAGTTCGTGTTTCTGTCTCGGTCTTCTCGCTGATTCGGGTGCTACCCAACCAGACGATGTCCGTGTACGAATACGCGAGTTCGACGTCGATATCGTAGGTTCCGGGTTCCGTTCCTTCGGGGACGGTCAGGCCGATCGAGGCGTTGCCGGGTCGATTCGTCGTGACGGTGCCGATGCCCATCTGCCCCGTTTCGACAGATAACGGCCCCTCGGCCTCGGCTTCGACCCTGACGTTTCGAGCGGCGGTCACTGCGTCCCGCATCTCGGGTTGTCCGAATCGCATCTCGCCGTCGTTGGTAACCTGCAAGTTGAGTCGTGCGACCTCACCGGGAACAACCGTGTATTGTGGGAGATGGACGTCGAGGTCCGGTTCGCCCTGGGCCGTTCCCGTTGCCTCGGTCTGGGCGAGACCAACACCAGCGACGGCAATCGTCCCCGAGAGGGTGACTAGCACGAGAACCAGGACGGTTATCAGCCGTTTGCTGGTAGTCATCGCTCAGCGCCCCTAGCCACACCGACGGACAGATCTCTGTGCCGACTCCGCCGACGTATCACTCCTTGATTACTCGTGGGTCGCTGGTTCATGGTCGAAATTGGCATCCAAAAATACAAAATGGTTTCGTTCATCCATTTCCAATAGCGAGAACAATGACCGACGTTCATGCAGGAACGAACGGAACGGAGGGACGATGAAGGGGTTCTCCGACGAGGAACGAACGCAGATCCGTGCAGATCTCATCGTCGCCGGCCGGGACCTGTTCACGACGATGGGCCTCGAGCGAACCCGTGTGAAGGATATCACCGACGAGGTCGGCATCGGGACCAGTACCTTCTATCAATTCTTCGATTCGAAGGGGACGCTGTATCTCACCGTGTTGAACGACGAGGTCGACCGCATCGCCCGGGAGTACGAAGGGGTCCTGGAGGACGCCCCAGACCTTCGAACCGAGGTCCACCACGGTCTCGACGCCCTCTTCGAGGAGTTGGAGACGAATCCACTGTTCTACCGGGCGGTCGTCGAGAACGAACATCAGCAGTTGCTTCGGCACCTGTCGCCGGAGCAGCAACGAGAGAACTTCCCCGGGCGGGCGGACTCCCTCATGACGTTGGCAGAGCGGTGGACACGTCGATCCAACTTTCGACTCGACGACCCAGAAGCAGTGGTCGACCTGTTGCGCATGCTCTCACAGACCGTCCGCATGCGAGAGCAATTCGAGACGCTCAGTTCCGTCGAAGAGTACGAGAATGCCCGAGACGTATTAATCGACACGCTCGTTTTCGGACTTGTCGAATCCGAGTGAGTCCCTACTCATTGATTTGCCTGATCGCAGGATACTCCTATCGGGTTCGACGAACGAGGCCCACGAGAAAGGACCCGAACGCGAGTATCCGCTGCGTATCTCGAACTGTCGCTCGTGCAGTGCGAACACTGCAGACGCGGCGACGAGACCGCGTAATCGGTATCACGGTCGGCGTTTCAAAGCAGTGACGGATCGACCTGTTGGCCGACGATCAATAGACTCCCGAGGAGCAACAGCACCGCAACCGGGACCAACAACTGAAACCCGGTGATGAGAGTCGACCCCGCCTGGACGCCGAACACGAGCAGAATCGTCGGTCCACAGCACGCGGCGCCGGACAGCAGTGCCGGAATGCCTCCCAGGACGCCCGTCGACGATTCGAGACCACACGCTCGCGGTTGCACGAAGCCGAGATACGTGAGTGCGACGTTCCCCGCGACGAGACCCGCGAGGAGGATGGCGACGAGTGCATTGCCCGGTGAGAACAGATACACCACTGGGCCGATGGAGACGACGGCAATCGCAGCGAATCGGAAGAACCCTACCCTGGCGAACACACGGGAGAGGTCCTCTGCAACGCGGATCGTAAACGGTTCCCATCCTCCGGACAGTGTCGACAGATCACCGACCGTGACGAGATAGACGACGAGATACACGGACCCACTGACGAGGAACACAGCTCGGGAATCTCGTCGAGATGCCGCGACGGCGAGTGCCGCAACCGTCTTGGTATAGATTCCCGATTCGGAATACTCTATTCTTGCCTGGTCGTGGTCAGTCATAGAGGGTCGTCTCTGGATAGAATCCGCTCCACGCGAACCACATCGCATCGAACGCGAGAGTCCGTTCCAGTGGGAGCTCGGCAGCGGTGAACGAATCTTCGGACTCGGCCACGAACGTGTCATCACGAACCTCGAATTGCGCCCGCGATGGATTCTCGTAGACGTATCCCGTGTCCAGGTGCGGGTCGTACGTCGCGACTAACTGGGACCCTCCCCGGTTCCCTTCGATACGCCTACCCTCCCGAAGCGCGTTCTTCTCGAAGGCAGCCGCACCATCGGCTGCTCGCGTGCCGATGACCACGGTCTTGGGCGGGAGACGGTCGTCCTCGCCCCACGAGACGAACAGTGGAGTCGAATCGGGTTCGTAGTAGCCCCGGCGTGGATTATACGACCCGTAGGGATCGCTCCCATACCGTTGTGCGAAGCCCGTCTCTCTGGAGAGGACTTTCGTGTGGGGATGGACAGTCGACCATCGCTCCCACGTCGTCCAGACGACTCTGAATTCCCGTAGCGACCGTATCGGGGGGCTTTCGTTCCACGGGCCCGGGATGGCCGTCGCCAACACCTGTGGCCACCAGGTCTCGGTCGCGCGATCGTACATGATCAGATTGTTGTTCACGAGACGTCCCGAGACGCCGAAGGTCGTCTCGCCGCGCGCGAACCCCATCGCTGTGCCCGTCAAGGGACAGTACGTGACGCTCACCGGCGTCCCATCGACGACGTCGTTACAGATCTCGTGCCAGACGAGGATCGACTGGGGATAGGCCTTCGTCTCGGTCCCCGTCGCGAGACCAAAAACTGGATCGCTGGGATCGATCCAGTCGGATGCTTCGTCGGTGGCGACGAACGCTGGGCTGTCGATCGACGGGATGCCGTCCTTCGGTGGACCGCCCGATACGGCCCGGTCTCGAAGCGATGACGGTTCTCCTGGGAGCGGTAATCGGTCCTGGGCAGTCGGTGGACCGCCCGGGTTCCCTTTCGGTGGCTCACCATCCAGTCCGGTTCCGTCATCCGGGGTGGTCGAAGACGGGTTCACTGCACCACCGACTGGTCCCCGACCGAGACAACCAGCGAGTGACGCGACACCGGCAGCGAGGACTGCTCTCCGGGTCACATATTGTGTCATGACTTATCATAGATCGCTGACAGCCAAAAGCACGCGCTAACCCACACGTTACTCCATCTGGGGTCGGTACTCGAACCCGTCCTGGCCCATCACCGGTGACCATCTGTCTGTGACTGAGGTCACACGGGATGTGTGACCGCCCCCCACGAAAGAGGAATCGTCTCCCCAAATCGATCTGGCCGGTTGCTGGATGCCTTACACGATACCGAGACCCGACAATACCAGCCGGAAACCGATGACAGTCAGCAGTACCGAGACGACGGCGTTCTGCGTCGAAGGCGTCGTACTGGCGCGAAATCTCGCTCCGATCGAGACGCCGATCAATCCGATACCGGCGACCACTATCGAAAGGTAGAGTAACGATCCCGGGCCGTACAACCCGAGGACCGACGCGAGACCGACACGGACCGTCGAGACCCCGAGGAATATCAACGCGAGCACGCCGACGAAGACTTCCCGATCGACGTCGACGGTGTCCAGATAGGCGACTACCTGGACGCCCACGTTCGAAGCACCGAACACGAACCCAGAGATCGTGCCGAGAACTACCTGGATGGGCACCGTGTCCATCGGTGTCGAATCGAGTCTTCGTTCGATTCGGGTCGGGAGGATCGATCGCTGATTCGCCACGACGTATCCGAGAGTGAACAATCCCAGCCCGAGTGCGAAAACCGACGCGGGAATCGCGTTCAACAGCGCCATCCCGACTGCGGTTCCGAGGATTGCCGCGAGAACGTAGGGCCAAAATCGACGGACGCAGGTTCGAAGCCGCTCTTCGTCGAGTTCACGGGCGAGGGAGACGTTGGCGGCCAACAGCGGAATGATCATGACCGTCACGGCATCGGCCGGCGGAAGGACGACTGCGAGCGAGGCCGTACTGACGACCGCATAGCCGAATCCGGCGAACCCAACGACGAGACCGCCGGCGAAGACGATGGCCGCGACGAGTATCCCCTCGGTCGATACGATCCCGAGACTCATCGTGTGCGAGAACCACTCCCGGTGCTATGAACCTGGGGCTACCGGCCTATCTCACCACCGAGAGGACCGTCGAGAATCGCCCATCGACCAGGCAGTGACCGATTTCCGAATCCGGGTTACCGGTGTCACACTCACTTACCGCATGCTCAGCAAGCGCTCATGCTTGCGTCGACGAATTATCCATTGGAGTCGGTGTTCGGGCATTGGCTACCTCCCCCACTCCCCAAGTTCCGCACTGACTTCGCCCCTTTCAACCGCCTGCACTTGCGCCGATAGTCCCTGCCCACAAAGCTCACGTCTCGTCGTGGTGGGGACGGTAAGACCCACCGCGGTAACGGTGATTGATTCGTAAGGAACGCGTGAATCGCGTACGTTTCGCCCGCCGTCCGGGATTGGTGTCTCCGCAGTCAACGCCGAGGGGATGCAGGATATGAACACGACGAACACGAACGTGGGAAGTGCGGTCAGGCCTTTGACTGGGTGACCGAACTGATGATTCATCCCAAGACGCCCACGATGTGGAGCTGTAGCGACGGTATCTGTCGACTGGCGTTTTCGACCCGTCTTCGAGGCGATCACGGGTTCGTGTCGGGTGCACTACCCCGCACCTACACGTGATCGAAGCGGCGTCGTAGGTCGTACACGATCCGCAGGGCGACGAAGTAGCCGAAGAACGCGAACGCCACTGCCAGGATGAAGTTACCGACCCAGAGTCTGACCAGGACATCCGACCCGACCGAAAGCAGTGACCCCTCGACGGTCAATCCTGGGCCTGGGCCGAGAATCCGCTGTCCGAGCCAGTAACTGCTACCGTACACACCCCACTTCACCACGGGGTTGAGGACGATGACCGATGCCAGCATGGCGATCTTGCTCAACTGTCGAAAGAGGAGGACGAGGATGGCCATCGCCAGGAATCCAGTCCCGAGCGTGGGAAGTGCGGTGATGAACACACCGATTCCGAAGCTGAGGGCCACCTCGTGGGATGAATGGTTCTCGATGAGGGCGGACTCCAGTTCAGCCTGGACACGGTGATGGGCCCGTACCAGGCCCTCTCGCACCATCAGTATTGAAAAAGGTCGTGGACACTATCAACGCATCGACACCGTCGGCACGTCGAGACTGGTAGCACGAGTGAACTACCCTACCCTACTCGCTCACGGCTGACGCCGTATGCTCCTTGAGGGTAGGGCTTCCTGATTCAACGACGCGCTTTGCAGACACGGAGGTGTCCACAGGGAGCGCAGTCTCCACAGGCGTTTCTTCGGAGTGTCCCACTCCTACATCGTTGATACCGCGAGAAAGGATGTTCCACGCCGCGTTCGCGTCCCTGTCCGCCTCAAACCCGCAGGCGGGACAGGAATGTTCACGGACCCACAACGGCTTCTCCGTCGAGACGCCGCACGCCGCACACTCTTTCGTCGTCCCTCTCGGGTTGACCGCGACGAAGTGCGTTCCTTCACGGTCGCACTTGTATTCGAGCAACGAGAGGAACGTTCGCCACGCCGCCGATGCCGTGTTGCGGCTGTTCGACGGCGATTCCATCATCCCCTTCACGTTCAGGTCTTCGACCGCCACGAAGTCGTACTCCCGAGCGTAGTACGCCGAGAGCTTGTGAAGAAAGTCGCGGCGCTTCCGTCGGAGGTCGGCGTGACACTCCGCAACGCGCCGCCGTTGCTTCTCGTAGTTGTTCGACCCGTGTTGCTTGCGCGAGAGCTTCCGTTGCTCTCGTTCCAGTCGCTCCCGTTCGTCTGAGAGGTCGAGCGACCCGACCGCCGTGCCGTCCGTATCGTGGGCGTACTTGAGAATCCCCACGTCGATGCCGACGCACTTCTCGGGGTTCTCAGGCGGTTCGGGCGGTTCGTGGTCGATTTCGACGCCGAAGGTGGCGAACCACTCACCCGTCGGTTCCTTCTTGACCGTGACCTGTTTGAGCTTCGCGTCGTCGGGGATGGCGCGGTGGAGCCGAATCGGTATGTCCGCGAGTTTCGAGAGTGACAGTACAGTCTGACCGCCCTTCTTGTCGAGCTTGAAGCCAGACTGACTGTACGTGAAACTCCTGTACTCGCGTGGCGGCTTCCACTTGAGTTGACCGACACCGTAGCCGTTCTCCTTGAGTTTGGAGAGTCCTTTGAGGTTGTCGAACAGCCGTTCCACGACGGTTTGAAGAACCTTCGAGTACACGTCCGAGAGGCCGTCCCACCACTTCTTGAGGTTGGGGAGTTCCGACCGCAGAGTGGTCATGGACGGCAGTTCACCGTGTTCGTCTTGGTACTCGTTGAGACGGTAGAGCGTGTGGTTGTACAGTTGCCTACAAATGTCTCGGTGGCGGTCCAACTCCTCACGGTGGGCGTCGGACGGCTTGAGACGGTACTTGTAGGCGTAGTACATTCTACTCGCGTTGGTCCTCTACGTACTGTTTCAGCACATCCAGCGACACCTGCCCCGTCGAGATGAGGCAGTACGAGTCGTTCCAGAACGAGTCGCCCCACAGTTCGGTCTTGAGTTCGTCCGCGTACTCGTTGCGGATACGGCGGGCGGTCGCGCCCTTGGCCGTGTTGATGAACTTCACGAGGTCTGTGGTTGGTTTCGCTCGAAAGAGGATGTGTACGTGGTCGTCCTCGCCGTCGAGGTTCGTCAGTTCGACACCGTAGTTGTCCGTGAACCCGCTGATGACCTCGTGAATGAATTGGGTTCGCTCCTCGGTTAGCACTCCGCGCCGATACTTCGTGGTGAGTATCAGGTGGTAGTGCAGGGAATACGTCGAATGCGCTCCCGTGTCGAGGTCGTACTCCATTGGGTTCGACCAATACTATACTACCCTACTGCAAAAACGTTGTGATTGCGTGGGCCTGTGGGCCTGCTACCGAATCGTGTATGAGAACTGTGCGGCGTTGACGAGACGCAAAGCGTCTCGTTCGCACACCAGAAATCTTCGATTTCTGGGGACGCTGTATCCCCTCCCTGCTCGCCCCTCCCGTTCGGTCGGCGCTCGCTGAGGAAGGGGGCTTAGCGCCTACTTTCAGCTAAACTTACCAGTTCCTTTGACGGCCGGACGACGGTAGATCCTGAAATACACCGATAGCCAGAAGTAGAACTCGGCTTTGTCATTCACGAAGCGAGTCTTCTTGAGCTTTTGGGAGCGCAATTTTAATAATATTTCCGCGGGGAGAATTGCGTTCAATATGAAGATTGCCTCCCGAACGGGTCACTAGCAATTTGACAAGCCACAGGCCAAGACCGCTCCCATGTTGCAGCGGGGTCTGCTCTCTGTCGGCCAGCAGTATATCGATCTCGTGCTTCGATATGTACGGACCGGTATCGGCCACGTCAATCCGGACGCAATCATCAGTTTCTTCGGCAAAAATCGAAACCTCCGGTTGCTCGTCGTCGTTGTGGACGATGGCGTTCGTAATGACTTCCTTTAGTGCTTGATCGAATTTTGCACACGCCTTCACGTCTAAATTTCCAGATTTAGACACGTCAATACTGGCACCCGGATATTCGGTCTTGACTGAACTAGTAACTCTCCGAATGAGATCGCCCAGGCCGATCGTTTCTTTTTCTTGCGGTTCTGTTAATAGCGTCGTTATCTCGTGACTATTTTCTGTTAATTTTAGCAAACTATCGCTCGCCGTAATTATTTGATTGGAGGACTCTCGTGTTGCGGCTGCGGAAGCTTGTGAACGAATTAATTCGCCGTGTCCACGGATGATGTTCAATTTGTTTCGGTAGTTATGCCGCAGGAACCGGTCGAGAGCCTTCAATTGATGCACGCGTTCTTTCCGTTCTCGAATGTTTTGGAGGAGTCCAACCCAATTGACAATATCGCCCGTGTCATCAGTTACTGGGACACATTGCAGCTTAACCAAGACCTTTCCCTTTTCGCCGAGGCGGTTCGGAAATTCGATCGTCACGGCCTCACCCGACGCAGTGGATTTGCGCAGTCTCTCGATCGTGTTTGTATCCGTTTTCTCGGCGATGACGTCTTCTAATGTCGTTCCGATCGTTTCTTCACGAGAAGCGTCCAGTAACTCTAGTGCAGCATCGTTCGCATATACGATCGATCGATCGCGCCTGATTATTTCACAAATCACGACGCCGAACGACGCACCATCTATCGCTCGAATATAGCCTCGCAAAATACGCGTCAAATAATCCTGGTTCGTTTCTGCTCGAACCTGTTTGATATTGTACCTGCCAATGGCTGCACCTGTAGTTCCGCCGGCTGATCCAACGGTCGCAATCGTGGTGACCGGTCTGTAAACGGAGTGTCCATTTACGGCCCAGTTCACCATGAGTCCTCCCGTCACGAAACAAAATATGACCAACACACCGACGACCCACCACACGACCGTCCGGAGTTCACTGGTCGTCCAACTCATGCGATGTATCAAGAGAACGCTTCCGAAAAATGACAAAGAAATTAGCGCCGGAAAAACGATTCCCACGATGACCGACACGAAGCGTAGGTCTTCTGCGAGAAAACCGCTGAATACCTGGACCACGATCACACCCAGGGAAATGCCGTAGAGCAGAGCGTGGTATTGAACCGTCCGATTTAACAGCGTGGAAATTTGGATACGCTGAGGTTCAAGAAACTGTACGATAGAGGAAAGGGGGGATAAGTCAACATTGAAACGGTTGCACAGGACACGACCTCCAAATCGAATAGTGCTCATCCAGCTCCACCATCTATTTCTTATTAATCCGCTGTCGTTCGCTGCTGAATCACCGGACTCGGTCTGTGAGGTGTTCATCAAGTCCCCTCCATGACATATCAGTTTTCATCAGCAATCGGCCCCATGTATATCTCTCCGGATGGTGATAATCCAGTCGGTATCTCATCTGCGATCAGTCCGATGTCGTGCTCGCCGTCAGTGGGGGATCACCCATCTTTGCAGACTGCGGTGTTTGACTGGTAGATTTCTCCGTAACATCGAACTGTTCGACGAGTTCCTGTAGCTCACTGGCCACTTTCGAAAGGCGATCGATATTTTCACGAATTTCCGAAAGTGAGGCGGTTTGTTCTTCCGATGCTGCCGAGACATGGTTCGACTCCATAGCCGTTTCGTCCGCTGTATCGGCAACTTCTTCGATCATTGCGGCGACTTCCTCCGTCGAAGCAGCCTGGTCATCGGTGGCATCACTTATCTCTTTGATGCCGTCTTCGACTTCCTCGATAGCGGCGGCTATCTCTCCGAACGTATCGATCGCTTTTTCGATCGTGACTGTGCCCGCTTCAACGCTCTCTTCCATTTGCCGTATACTTCTCGTCATGTCATCCGTCGTCGAAGTCAGATTGCCAATCCGCTCTTCAATCTCCGTCGTTGCATTGGCGGTCTCACCTGCAAGCTCTTTGATCTCGTCTGCAACGACTCCGAATTCGCCGCCAGATTCTCTCGCCCTCGCCGCTTCGATAGAAGCATTTACCGCCAGAAGGTCAGTCTGTTTGGCTATATCATCAATCAGCTGTACGATTTCACTGATTTGTTTCACTTCCTCCTCTAACTGGGAGACTCGCTCTACGGCATCTTTTGCCTCGGTTTCGATAGTTGCTAATTCACTCGACGCTCGGGACGCCTTCTTTCGGCCTTCTTCCCCAAGCGAAACCGTAGACGAGGCTCTATCTGCAACCTCTGACGAGGAGGCAGCGATCTCCTCGATCGTCGCAGACAGGTCTTCGATTTCCCCAGAAACCTGTTGGAGATCCTCATGCTGGCTGTCCGCGCCTTGCGATATCTCCTGGACCGATTTGGCAATATCTTCGCTCGCAGTTTCGATCTCGGCGGAACTCGTAGAGACTGCCTGGCTCGTTTCGGCGACGGTATCCGAGACCTCACGAACGGCGCGGATACTATCGGCAATGCTATCGACTCCTTCATCTAAATCCGAGAGCACCTCGCCATACCGGTGTGGGAGAGTCGTATCGAGGTTCATATCAAGTCGGCCATTTTTTAGATCTGTGCTGGCCTGCGAAATTTCTTCGAACCCACCTTCGAGTTGATTGAGAGCATCGTCGAGGTCACGGAGAACCGCACCGTACCTGCCAGGTTTGTCGGTATCAATTTGGAGATCCAGATGACCTGATTCGAGACTCTGGCTCGCGTTTTCGATCTCACGAAAACTATCATCCAGGGTGGACATTCCAGTATTCAAATTTTGGAGAGCTAACCCATATTGTCCAGGATACGCCGCATCAACCTCGGATTCTAGCTTTCCGGTTTCGAGGTTTATGCTCAACTCGCGAATATCGCCAAACACACCCGATAGTCGTAGTTGCATCGTTTCGAAAGATCGCATAAGATCGCCGATCTCGTCGGACTGAGTCGTGTCGGTGACCTGTCGGTCAAGCTCACCCTCAGCTATCGATGTTGCGATCGATTCCATCTGACCGATCGGCTCGATCAAATCGCGTTGGACCATCAGCAAGGTGTTGAGACCCGCAAGAATCGCCAGGGCGAACACCACACCGAACACGGCGAGTTCTACGAGAGCGAACTCCTGGAGGAAAACCCGCCATCCCATCATTACGACACCGAGGACGAAAACGGCGATCATTCCCACGAATTGGGCTGCTGTCACCGTAACGATTTTGCGCCGTACTGATTTGGTCAGGCCGAATGCCCCCATACCTCGCCAGAGAATATCTTCGTATCGATCAAGACCCTCACGTAAAATGTTCTTAATCATTGGAGTCTCCCTCCTCCATCGATATCTCATTCCCACTAATGGTCATATTTATAGAATATTTTCGTACAGCTGTGTTGACTATGTTCCATAACACTCCAGAATATACCGTAGCGATGGACGTGGCCCCGTTCGATACATATGGTAGTCTACACCCCGATAGCCGCCTCCACCATGTCGCAAACATCATACAATAGGTATTAATACTTGCCACCAGATTATTATTTCAAGGTCCAGTTTCAGTGGTGAAACAATATTGAGAATCCGTGGACCATCGAAAATTGCCGAAATTATCGGCCAAAATAACGAACTGCTCAGAAATCGATTGTGGCAGCAAACGATATACCGCCGAGATAATGGTGGTTTACCAGCACCATCCTCTCTTTCGACGTCGCTTTACGTCACACGGAATTGATCTCGATTGCCTCGTTAGTACTGCTGAAGCGGTAGATTTCTGGCATGAATTACTTCGAATCCCTCAATAGTAATACTCCTCCTGTCCCATTTTTAGTACTCCTCCGACCAGTACCACGGTCACAACCTCGACGGTTAAATCACGGGCCATACAATATCACCACGATGGGAAACGCTGACCTCCGGCAATTGGCCGTAATCGAGGAGGTGTCCTTCGACGACCTCGACGGAGACGTCGTCGCCGTCGACGCGCACAACTGGCTGTATCGGTATCTCACGATCACGGTCAAGTTCACGAACGAGTCCGTCTACACGACGAGCGCGGGCGAGGAGGTCGCCAACCTGATCGGTATCGTCCAGGGCCTCCCGAAGTTCTTCGAGAACGACTTGACGCCGGTCTTCGTCTTCGACGGGAGCGTCACGGAACTCAAAGCCGAAGAGATCGAGGATCGTCGAGAAGCCAAAGCAGCTGCGGAGGAGAAACTCGCCGAGGCCCGGGAGGCAGGTGACGCGATAGCGGCGGCCCGGTTCGAATCCAGAACCCAGCGACTCACGGAGACGATCCACGAGACGACCCGGGGATTACTCGACCGACTCGACGTGCCCTACATCGAGGCACCCGCCGAGGGTGAGGCACAGGCGGCGTACATGGCCCGAACCGACGAAGCTGTCGACTACGCCGGAAGCGAGGATTACGACACGCTCCTGCTGGGTGCCCCCGTGACGCTCAGGAAACTCACGACCAGGGGCAATCCGGAACGAATGGACTTCCAGCAGACCCTCGCGGAACACGACATCACCTGGGAACAACTCGTCGACGTCGCCATCCTGATCGGGACCGATTTCAACGACGGACTCGCCGGGTTCGGTCCGAAGACCGCGCTCTCTTCGATCCACGAGCACGGCGACCTCTTCGCGGTCCTCGAGGCCGAGGGCGTCGAGATCGAACAGGCCGAAGCGATTCGGCAGCTGTTCCTCGACCCCGAGGTGACCGACGCCTACGACGTCGACTACGATCTGAATCCCGACATCGATGCGGCGAAGGCGTACGTGACCGAGCAGTACGAGGTTCCGGCAGACGAGGTCGAACGCGGGTTCGAGCGGATCGAGGAGTCAGTGACACAGACCGGGCTGGATCGCTGGACCTGACCGGGTTTCGTCGCTGAACCTGAGTGAACATCGTCGCTGGAGCTGAGCAGGTATCTTCGAGCAACCGAGGAACCGTGACCAATCCCCGGGAACGTTCAGTCGGTTTTACGACGGTTCACGAATAACGGTGAATTATGTCCGACGACTTCCGAATCGAACAGGACAGCCTCGGCGAGATGAAGGTGCCCGCGGACGCGTACTGGGGCGCCCAGACACAGCGCGCGGTCGAGAACTTCCCGATCAGCGACGAGACGTTCGATCGACGGTTCATTAGAGCCCTCGGCATCGTCAAAAAAGGGGCCGCACAGGCCAACCGCGACCTCGAGATGATCCCCGAGGACAAAGCAGACGCCATCGTCCAGGCAGCCGATGAGGTCATCGAGGGCGAACACGACGATCAGTTCCCGGTCGACATCTTCCAGACTGGATCGGGGACCTCCTCGAACATGAACGCGAACGAGGTCATCGCCAACCGCGCGACCGAGATCTACGGCGGCGAGATGGGGACGCGGGAAATTCACCCGAACGACCACGTCAACTTCGGACAGTCCTCGAACGACGTAATTCCCACGGCGATGCACGTTGCCGCCCTCGAAGCCGTCGTCAAGGACGTCGAGCCCGGCCTCGAGAAACTCCACGACTCCCTCGCAGAGAAAGAAGAGGAATTCGACGACGTCGTGAAGACGGGACGGACCCACCTGCAGGACGCGACACCGATCCGGCTCGGCCAGGAGTTCAGTGGCTACCGCGCCCAGATCGAGAAGGGACTCGTTCGCGTAGAGAACGCGAAGGCACACCTCCGCGAGCTCGCCCTCGGTGGGACGGCCGTCGGGACCGGACTCAACACCCATCCCGAGTTCCCCGAACTGGCCGCCGAGTACATCTCCGAGACGACGGGCATCCAGTACCGCGAGGCGGACAACCACTACGAGGCACAGGCCGCCCACGACGCGATGGGCGAGGCCCACGGCGCCCTCCGGACCGTCGCTGGCTCGCTCAACAAGATCGCGAACGACCTCAGACTGCTCGCGTCAGGCCCACGCAATGGTCTGAACGAGGTCGAACAACCGGAGAACCAGCCCGGGTCGTCCATCATGCCCGGCAAGATCAACCCGGTGGTCGCGGAGGCCATCAACCAGGTGCACAAGCAGGTCGTCGGTAACGACGCCGCCGTCGCGGCGGGGGCCGCGGAGGGACAGATCGACCTCAACCTCTACAAGCCGATTCTTGCCAACAACTTCCTGCAGTCGGCCCGCCTCATCGCGAACGGCAGCGACGTCTTCGCCGAGAAGTTCGTCGACAAGCTGGAGGCCGACCGAGAGGAGTGCGAAGAGCAGGTCGAACAGAGCATGGCGCTCGCGACCGCGCTCAACCCGACCATCGGCTACGACAAGGCCTCCGAGGTCGCCAAGGAAGCCCTCAAGAAGGGCAAGACGATCCGAGAGGTCGTCCTGGAGAAGGGCTATCTCACCGAGGACGAAGCAGACGAAGTCATCGACCCCGAGAAGATGACCGAGCGTGGCATCCTGACCGGCGACGACTGAAGACCCCCTGTTTTCTTTAGGGAAGCGGCCGCCCTCACTATATGGAACGACTCGACCCCCGCGTCCGGTTCGTCTGGGCTATCGGGGCCATCGCCAGAGCCCTCGTCGTCGGGGTCGTCGCGACCGGAATCGTCGTCTTCTTGACCGACCGCTCGATCTGGATCGGATTCGGGGTCGGCGCAGTCGTGCTGGCACTCGGACTCGGTCACGCCCTCCTCCGGTACCGTATCTGGCGGTTCGAGGTGCAAGATGACGCGCTATACCTGGAACGCGGCGTACTCACCCGGGTCAGAACCGTCGTCCCCTACGTGCGCATCCAGCACGTCGACACCCAGCGAGGACCCGTCGACCGAATCGCCGGCATCGGGAGCGTCGTGGTGTACACGGCTGGGTCCCGGGGGGCAGACGTCGCGATCCCGGGCCTGGATCCCGAACGGGCGACGGCGTTACAACACCGACTGCGTTCGCTGGTCGGTGAATCCGAATCCGAGGACGCCGTATGAGGCTACACCCCCTGACGATCCTCCTGGAAGGCGTCGGCCGTGCGTTCGGGGCCGGCATCGCCGGGTTCACGATAGGGAGCGTCCTGGGAACCGTCCTGGTCGCCCGCGGGTTCCTTCCCACCGCCGCGTCCACCGCAGGTGTCCCACTGGCTATCCTGTTCGGGGCGATCGCCGTCGGGTACGAGTTCGCCCACTATCGACACTTCGAGTACGAACTGACGGCGAATTCCCTCGACATCACGTCGGGCGTATTCTTCAGACGCGAACGAGAGATCCCGCTCGGTCGGATCCAGAACGTCGACATCTCGCGGGACGTGTTCGCCCGGCTCCTCGGCGTGGCCGTCGTCAGCGTCGAAACGGCTGGCGGCGGCGAGACCGAGGCACGTCTCCGCTACGTCGGGTTCGAGGAATCGCGCCGGCTCCAGGAACAGATCAGACAACGGAAACGAACCGCGATAGCCGATACCGAAGAGGAAGGCGAAGCGGAACCCGAGGAACGTGAACTGCTGTTCGCCCTCTCGGATCAGGACCTGTTGCTGTTGAGTGTCCTCTCGTTCGATCCCCGCATCCTCTCGGTGGTGTTCGTCGTGGCGCCCGCACTCGGACCCAACATTGTCCCGGATATCGACACCGCGGGGAGTTTCGCCGTGGCAATCTTTGTCGTCCTCGGTGCGGTGGCCACCGTCGTCGCACTCTGGGCGTTCTCGGCAGCGGCGACGTTCGTCCAGTTCTACGGATTCAAACTCCACCGACTCGGCGACGAACTCCAGTACGAACGCGGGTTGGTCCAGCGCTACGACGGTAGCATCCCGACGGACAAGATACAGACACTCGTCGTGGAGGAGAACGTCCTCATGCGGCAGTTCCGCTACGCTGGCCTCAGCGTCGATACCGCCGGATACGCACCCGGATCGACACCGACGGGTGGGTCGGAGGCCGCGATACCACTCGCCGCGAAATCGGCCGTCTACGATCTCGCTCGCGACATCGAACCGTTCGAGCGACCGAGTATCGAACGACCGCCGAAACGCGCGCGTCGGCGCTACTTCGCGCGATACTCGCTCGTGGTGGCCGGCCTCTCGGGCATCGCGTTTGCCATCTCCACCTACCTCGTGGCGTTCCCGTGGTACTGGCTACTCGCCCTCCTGGTCGCCGTCCCGTTCGCGGCCGACAGGAAGTGGCGCCACCGTGGCTGGGCGCTCGGTCCGGGATACGCGTTCACCCGAACGGGATTCTTCCGACGGAAGACCCACGTCGTTCCGGACTTCCGTGTACAGACCGTGATCGAACGGCAGTCGCTGTTCCAGCGACGCTGGTCGATCGCCAGCGTCGTCGTCGACACCGCCAGTTCCAGTGGCCTGATGGGCAGCGACGCCGTGGCCATCGACCTCGACGTCGAGGACGCCCACGCACTCCGCGAGTCGATTCGAGACCGACTCCAGCAGGCACTCGGTGATCGGCGAATCGGGCCGGACGGAGACTGAACGATTTTTACCGTTCGCCTGCGCATCGAAGAGTAATGAGCGAGTACGACTACGAGGACCTGGGGCTCGTCGCCGGTCTCGAGATCCACCAGCAACTCGACACGGCGACGAAACTGTTCTGTGCGTGTCCGACACGACTCCGGGAACCCGAGGCGTCAGATCGGAGTATCACCCGGTACCTGCATCCGACGGCGAGCGAACTGGGGGAGATCGACGATGCGGCACTCGAAGAGAGCAAGGTCGAACGGGAGTTCGAGTATCTCGCATACGATTCGACCTGTCTCGTCGAGGAGGACGACGAACCGCCACACCGCCTGGACGAGGAGGCACTCGACACGGTCCTCGAGATCGCCCAGATGATGGAGATGACCCCCGTCGACGAGGCTCACGTCATGCGAAAGGTGGTCATCGACGGCTCCAACACCTCCGGTTTCCAGCGTACGTCGCTCGTCGCCCAGGACGGGCAGATCGAGACGAGCGAGGGACCGGTCGGCATCGAGGACATCATGCTGGAAGAAGAGAGCGCGAAACGGATCGAAGAGACCGACGAAGGCGTGACATTCGGTCTGGACCGACTCGGTATCCCGCTCGTCGAGATCGGCACCGATCCGGACATCAGATCGCCGGCCCAGGCACGCGAGGCCGCGGAACGAATCGGCATGCTCCTCAGGTCCACCGGCAAAGTCAAACGCGGCCTCGGATCGATCCGCCAGGACGTCAACGTCTCCATCGCGGACGGGGCTCGCGTGGAGATGAAGGGGGTCCAGAGCCTCGACGATATCGACGATCTGGTCCGAAACGAAGTCCACCGACAGGTCCGCCTGCTCGACATCAAAGACACGCTTCAATCGCGAGACGCCAGTGTCGGAGACCCCGAACCCGTCACCCACGTCTTCGAGGAGACCGACAGTGGCGTCATCAGGGGAGCGCTGGACGCGGGCGGCGAGGTATGGGCCGTTCCGCTCGTCGGCTTCGACGGTGTCGTCGGCGAGGAGATCCAGCCGGATAGACGGCTGGGTACGGAGTTCTCCGATCACGCCAAGCGCCACGGCGCCGGTGGCATCTTCCACACCGACGAACTGCCAGCGTACGGCGTCACCGAGGCGGAAGTGACTGCAGTGTGCGAGACGGTCGACGCTGGACCGGACGACGCGGTCGCCATCGTCGCCGACGACCCAGATATCGCCGAGCAGGCCATCGAGTCCGTCGCTGAACGGGCCACTGTCGCCCTCGAGGGCGTCCCCGAAGAGACGCGGGGTGCGACCGAGGACGCGACCTCCGAATACCTGCGACCGCTTCCGGGCGCCGCTCGGATGTACCCCGAGACCGACGTTCCACCCGTCCGTCCCGACCCGGCCGACGTGGAGACGCCGGAGTTGCTCACCGAGAAGGTCGAGCGCTACCAGACGGCGTTCGACCTTGACGAAGGGCTCGCCAGGCAGGTGGCGTACGGCAGACGGTGGGACATCTTCGAATCTGCGGTCGACGGTGGGGTGGACGCGACGCTCGCAGCGCAAACGCTCGAATCGACCGTCACGGAGCTGCGTCGGGACGACGTCCCCGTCGACCGACTCACCGACGAGCACTTCGAACAGACCTTGTCCCTCGTAAAGGAGGGCGAACTGGCACAGGAGGGCGTCCCGGCGTTGCTCGAAGCCCTGGCCGAAGAGCCATCGCTTTCGGCTGAAGCGGCAGCGGAGGCGCAAGGTCTCGGCAGTGCTGGATCCGACGAAGTTCGCGACGCCGTTCAGGCCGTCGTCGAGCGCAACGCCGAACAGGTCGAAGCGGAAGGAATGGGGGCGTTCTCGGCGCTCATGGGTGAGTGCATGGGCGAACTTCGGGGGAAGGCGGACGGCGACCTCGTGAGTGACGTCCTTCGTGAGGAGATCCAGAGGCGAGCCTAATCCTCGGCCGTCAACTCGTCGATCAACGTCTCGATGCTGTAACTACGCAACGCAGGTTCGTTGTCGCGCAGCGGTTTGACCACGAACGTCGAGTTCGTCCGTTCGACCTCGTCGATCGCCTCGAAGTCCCGGATCAGTCGTTCGACCTTGTCGCTGTCGGGGAGTCTGGCGATGACGACGAAATCGGTCTCGCCCATGGTGAAGTACGCCTGGGTAACGCCCTCGATGTCGAGGAGTTGGTCGGCGACGTCGTCGTAGGAGTCGCTGTAGTCGGCGAATATCTCGACGATGACGGTCACACCGAGTCCGAGTTCCTCGAGATCGAGATCGTAGAGGTCGTTCTCGATGATACCGTCCTGTCTGAGGTTGTTCAATCGGTAGTGGATGGTCGAGACGGGGATGTCCGTTGCCCGATTGATCTGTTCGGGACTGCCGGTCCCCAGTTCGGCGATGGCCTTCAGGATTCGAAGGTCACGTTCGTCCATCAGTACGTCGTACTCCGGGGGAGCACTTAACCGCAGGCGGTCGCCAGGTGCCGATACGTAGCTGCAAAATCTTCCGATTGGTATACGGATACATGCAAGGAATATGGTTTTGTTTGTAGTCAACTTTAAGAACTATGGGTACTTTCGAATTTAATAACATGGACTTCGGACACGACGGGTTCACCCCACGGATGACGGGTGTGCTCTTCTTGCTGCTCGCCGGCATCTGGGGCACCGCCTTCGTCGCCATCGAAATCGGATTGCATCACTTCCCACCACTGACCTTCGCTGGACTTCGATACCTCGTCGCCGGCGCCATCGTCATCGCGTACGCGCGGATGACGACGTCCTACCTGTACCCACGCAATCGACGCGACGTCCTGAAGATCGCCGTCTTCGCGGTGTTCTTCATCTTCGGCAACCACGCGTTCCTCTATCTCGGCGAGCAGTACGTCTCGGGGGCCATCGCGGCCGTCGTCGTGAGCCTCTCACCCATCCTCACCGCAGTCTTCGCCAGTCTCCTCCTCGACGATGGAAGCCTGCACTCCCGAGAACTCGTGGGATTCCTCGCCGGCGTCGCGGGTGTCGTCGTCATCGCACAACCGTCCTCGGCCGCCTTCGGTGACGGTACCATGATCGGTGTCGGCCTCGTGTTCGTCGCCGCGTTGAGTTTTGCGCTGGGTGCGGTCCTCTCTCACCCGATCCCGACGACGATTCCATTGACCTCTCTCCAGGGCTGGTCGATGCTCACTGGCGCGACCATGTTGATGGTCGGTGGCACCCTCCGGGGCGAGTCGCTTGCGAGCATCGACCTCACGACGACCGCCATCTGGACCTTCGTCTATCTGACCATCGTCTCCGGTGCCGTCGCGTTCCTGCTCTACTTCGCGCTCCTCGAGGAAGTCGGTCCGGCCGACCTAAACCTGGTGGGCTACCTCGAACCAGTTGGCGCGAGTCTGGTCGGATGGGCCCTCCTGGGAGACCTCATCGGCGCGAACACCGTTGGTGGCTTCGTCCTCATCTTCGCTGGCTTCGCGTTCATCAAAGGCGAGACGCTGGCCCGCCGCTTCGGCGTGCACCTCCCCTCCCGCCGGAGCCTCGAGAAGTACGTGTAACCACCAGCTATATCGTCCCGGCCTGCGCCTCTTTTTCAGGATGACGATATACTTCGAGGACCTCTCGCCAGGGGATACCGCGACGTTCGGCGCCTACGAAGTCACCGAATCGGAGATACTGGATTTCGCGACGCAGTACGATCCGCAGTGGTTCCATACCGACCCCGAACGGGCCGAAACCGAGTCAATCTACGGCGGTCTCATCGCCAGCGGCTGGCACACCGCCGCGATGACCATGCGGATGATCGTCGACCACCATCTGGAAGACGCCATGGCACTCGGTGCCCTCGGCGTCGACGACCTCCGATGGCCGGAACCGGTGTTCCCGGGGGAGACGCTCACCGTCGAGACCGAGATCACGGAGACGCGCACCTCTGAAAGCCGTCCGGACCGTGGCATCGTAAAGACGTTCTCGCGGACGGTCAATCAGTCCGGTGACACCAAAATGGAGATGACCTCCATCGTGCTGTACGCTCGCCGCGCCGAGTGAACCGGCTCGTCGGGGGTGATTGGTGGGTGGAATCGACAAATATTGTGAATGGCCAACCGTTTTACCGTGTGAATCCTCTCCAGTATGGTGTGTCAAAACATACCAGAGATATCGAAGCGGATCTCCAATCGATCGACTCGATTCTCGAATCGGTCCTCACTGCCCAGGAAGGACCGTGGGCTGTCTCGCTTTTGGAAGACGTAGAGCGGTTGGCATCGGAGTACCGGGCTGGAGAAACGACCTCACGGGACAGTCTGCACGACAGGATCGACGAGCTCTCGACTGACCGTCAAATCACGCTCGCGAGAGCCATCACGACGTCGTTCGAACTCACTAACCTCGCCGAGGAACGGCAACGAATCCGGGAAATCGACAGACAACGGCGAGCGGGAACGCTCACTGACGACCTCGAAACTGCGGTCAAGGAACTTCTCGATAGGGACGACGGACGGATCGAAACGATCCTCGAGGACGTCTTCGTCCAACCCACGTTCACAGCCCACCCGACGGAGGCCCGCCGAAAAACCGTCAAGGCGAAACTTCGAACCATCGCGGAACGCCTCGAAACCCTGGACACCAACCGCTTGACGCCATCCGAACGGCGACGAGTCGAACGAGAACTGTCAGCTACCGTCGAGAGTCTCTGGCAGACCCCACACCTTCGTGCGGAACGACCGGACCCGTTCGACGAAGCACGGAACGTCCACTGGTACCTCCAGGAGACGCTCTTCGACGTCGTGGGGACGGTCTACGAGGAACTCGAGACGTCACTCGAGGATAATGGGGCCGAGGCCCTCGACGTGCCGCCAGTCCTCGAATTTCGGTCCTGGGCGGGCAGCGATCGGGATGGGAACCCCTACGTCACCCCGGAGGTAACCGAACGGACGCTCAACCGACAGCGCGAGATCGCGCTATCCGCCTACCGAGGACGACTCTCCGAATTGATGGACGTGCTGAGCCAGTCACGAAGCCACCTCTCACTGAGTCAGGAATTCGAACAGTCACTGGCCGCCGACCGCGACCGGTTTCCCGACCTCGTCGACGTCCTCGACGAGCGGTACCAGGACGAGCCATACCGACAGAAGATATCGCTACTGCGCGAACGGTTGAACAGAATCGACGATATCCGGCCTGGGGGATACGATGGGCCGGAATCCTTCCTCGAGGACCTCGAACTCCTCCGAGCCAGTCTCGAAGCAAACGACGCCGAGACGGTCGCGAAGGCACACGTCGATCCACTCCGTCGGCAAGCCCAGACGTTCGGGTTCGTGCTAGCGAGTCTCGATCTCAGAGATCACCAGAAAAATCACACCCAGGCTGTCGCAGAGGGGCTCGAACGGTCGGGTATCGACTACGAAGGGATGACCGAACAGGAGCGACAGCGGCTATTGACGGCCGCTATCGAACAGGACGACCCGGTCGTGGATGTGACGGCGACCGACGACCTCTCCGAGACGGCCTCCCGAGTCTTCACGCGGTTCGACCGGCTCACCGACTGGCAGGACGAATACGGTGTCGAGGCCATCGATACCTACTGCATTAGCATGACCGAAAAAGCCAGTCACGTCCTCGAGGTCCTGTTTCTCGCCGATCAGGCGGGCGTCGTCTCGCTTCCGGACCATCCCGCGCTGTCGATCGTTCCCCTGCTCGAAACGGAGCGAGCACTCTCTGGCGCACGGCGAATCATGGAGACGCTCTTCGAGAACGAACAGTATGCACAGCTGCTAGATGGCCGAGACCGCACCCAGGAGATTATGCTGGGCTACTCGGATTCGAACAAAGAGAACGGGTTTCTCGCGGCGAATTGGTCACTCCACTCCGACCAGCAACACCTCGCCCGGATCGCCGATGACCACGACGTCACTCTCAAACTGTTTCACGGTCGGGGCGGGTCCATCTCGCGCGGCGGCGGCCCGATGAACGAGGCGCTCCTCGCCCTCCCGACTGCATCCGTCACGGGTGCCGTCAAGTTCACAGAGCAGGGTGAAGCCATCGCCGAAAAGTACGCCACCCCCGCCATCGCCCAACGCAACATCGAACAGATGCTCAACGCCCAACTGCTGGCACGGCAGCAGTCTCTCGACGGTGCCTCGAGATCTATCCCAGACGAGTACGACTCGGCGATGGATACCATGGCGTCGGCCGCACAGACCGAGTATCGGGACCTCCTCGAGACCGACGGGTTCGTGGCCTACTTCGAGAGTGTGACCCCCATCTCGGTCATCGAGAAACTCAACCTCGGCTCTCGTCCTGCCTCGCGTTCGGCCGAACGCTCCGTCGAGGATCTCCGTGCTATCCCATGGGTATTCGCCTGGACTCAGTCCCGGTGGATCGTCCCTGGCTGGTACGGCCTCGGAACGGGCGTCGAAACGTACCTCGATTCGGGCGGTGATGTGGAGACCCTCCAGCGAATGTACGACGAATGGCCGTTCTTCAGAACGACCATCGACAACGCCAGTCTCGCGCTCGCCCGATCTGAACCGGAGATCGCCGAAGCGTACTCCCAGCTCGCGCCGGCCGATTTGCGAACCCAGTTTGCCCCCCGACTCTCCGAAGAGTACGGGTCGACGGTCGCTGCTGTGGGCGACATCACCGGCCGGGACCGACTGGTACAACGTGACTGGTTCGACGCGAGTCTCACGCGCCGAAACCCGCTCGTAGACCCGCTCAACGTACTTCAGGTACAGCTTCTCGACCAGACCCATCGCACGCCCGAGGAGAGCAGGGCCCTCCGATTGACCGTGAAAGGAATCGCCGCGGGCATGAACAATACCGGGTGACGCTAACTACTCGAACCGGCGTCTCGCCTTCCGCAGCACACCACGGAGCGTCGCTATCTCGCGACCGGTCGGGTGGGCTCGCCCGAGGAGCCGACGCACCAGTCGCATCGTCTTGTCGTGTTTCTCCGCCGGGTACTCGATATCGTCGAGGAGTGTCTCGAAGTGGTCGTAGAATCCCTCGATCTCCCGTTCGGTCGCCCGGGTCCTCGCCCGCTCGGGGAGCTGTGAGTCGTCCATCGCCAGGTCGCGGAGTTCGTAGAGAGCGACCGTGGCCGCCTGGCCGAGGTTCAGCGAGGGGTACTCCTCGCTCGCGGGGATCGCACAGATCTGATCGACGCTGGCGAGTTCGTCGTTCGTCAAGCCGATCCGTTCGCGGCCGAAGACGAGTGCGGTCTCGGTCTCGACCCCGGCGAGTTCAGTCGCGAGCTCCGCCGGCGTCGCATAGGGGAAGCGGACGTGCTTGGAGTCGTCCTCGTTCGTCACCGACGTGAACCCGACGGTGTGATACGAGGAGACGAGCGTCTCGAAGTCGATTTCCCGGGCCGCCGGAAGAACGTCCTCCCGGGCCTGCCCGGCGTACCCGTAGGCCTCGCCGTCGGGGTCCAACTCCGGTGGGTCCACGAGAAGGAGGTCCGCGAACCCGAAGTTCTTCATCGCACGTGCGATCGTCCCGACGTTCCCGGGGGTCTTCGCATCGACCACGGCGACGACCGGCGTTGCCATCGGGCGGCGATAGGGTTCGGCTACGTAAATAGCGACCGCACCCGGCCGAGACGCTCAGAAGAACTCGGCCACGCCGCTGGCGTACTCCTCGGGCGGGACGTCGACGACGCCCTCCTCGTGGAGCGTATCGAAGAACGTGGCGTCGCTCCAGTAGTACTGATCGAAGACCGACCGGGCGACGACGTCGATGACCGGCCGCGTCGCCGGTTCGTCGTCGACGAGCTGAAACGCGACGTTGAAGCTATTGAGACCCTCGTCCGCGTAGAACTGCAGGACGGCCGTCAACCCGGTCGCGAGACCTTCGAGGGTTTCCTCAGTGATCTGATCAGGCTCCGTCTCGAGGACCCCGCGAACGTTGCGATGGTGTTGTGGCGCGAACGGCGCATACCATTCCACGTCACGGGTCCGGCCGATGTATCGATCACCTTCGCGTTCCGCGTCGAGGAGGTCGTCGAAGTACCGAGAACCGTTCTGTTCGTAGTACTCGCGATGGGCGTCGAGTCGACGTCGCTGGCGATTGGTCCCCCGGTCGTCGACCAGTGTCTGGATGTGGGGGTGGACGATACTACTGCCTGCGGAGCGGAGAAAGTTCATGTTCACCGACGCGACGGACGCGTCCTCGTCCGCATCGAACACGGCGGTAACGTACTCCATCGCTGCCTCGAAGCCGTCCGCGAAGATATCCGGTTCGAATTCGTCGATAGGAACGAAGTGGTCCTCGGTCAGCACGACGACGTTCGAGTGACTCCCGTAGGGATTCAGATTGGGGAACGACGTCGCCTCCCCGACCGACCCACGATCCATCCCGACGAAGTCGGGGTACTCGGGGGTCACGTCCTGCACCGAATCGGGGCAGAAAAAACACCCCTCGGCGTCGGAGACGACCGATTCGATATCCGGGTCCTCCTCCACGATGAAGCTCTCCGGGACGATACGCGTTTGACTGCCCGTCAACGGGTCCTCCCGGACCTCGACCGGGATTGTCGTCTCCTCGAAGTCCTCCAGGGGACTGTAGAACGACGCCTCCTGGCGGGTACTGGTGAACTTGATCGCCATACCATTCGTGTACTCGGAATCACCAAAAGTCTGGCTCGGATCGGCGGGGGTCTCACCGGCACCGTGGCATCTTTGTACGGTCCCCGCGCGTGCTGGTACATGGATACGGTCGCAGTCGGCGACCTGCTGATCGGCGACGACCACCCCCCGCGGATCATGGGCGTACTCAACGTGAGTGAAGAATCGCCTTACGACCCCAGCGTCTTCGACGATCCCGAGGCGGCCGCCGAGTACGTAGAGACGTCGCTCGTCGCGGAGGGGGCCGATATCGTGGACGTCGGCCTCGAATCCGCGAACAAACGTTTCGAGACGCTCTCGGCCGACGCGGAACGCGACCGTCTCGAGGTCGCCATCGAGACCATCGACCGCGTCGATGCAGACGTCGTCTTCTCCATCGAAACACGGTACGCGTCGGTAGCAGACGAGGCGTTATCCCGTGGGTTCGATATGGTGAACGACATCTGTGGCTTCGCCGACCCGGCCATGAGGACCATCGCAACGGACCACGACGCAGCCGTCGTGAAAATGGCCAGTCCACCCGACCTCGAACGGCCGGGCGCCGTCGACGACGTCGACTGGTCCGCCGAACGCTCTCCGCAATGGGCAGCGGAGGCCAGTTACGTCGACAAACTATACGCATCCCTGCAACGTGGTGGCCTGACCGAGAAGACGCTCGTCGACCCGGCCTTCGGCGGCTGGTCCGAGTCGAAGACCCTCGAGGACGACCAGGAGACGTTCCGACGACTCCGCGAGTTCAGAGCGCTCGATAGACCGATCCTCGTCTCCATCAACCGGAAGAACTTTCTCAAAACCATCGCCGACCGTGACACCGACGAGGCCCTCCCCGCGAGTCTCGGGGCGACAGCCATGGCCGTCGAGCGAGGCGCACACGTCATCAGAACCCACGACGTCGCCGAGACCCGTGATGCCGCCCTGGTGGCGCACGAATTCGCTCCAAGGCGGATTCGTACGGAACACGTCGAAGAACGGGACGTCACCAACGCCGCCGAACTCGCTCGTCACATTCGGCAACACGGTGACTCCCCGGCGGAGAACACTTGGCACACGGTACGGGCGGTCACCGTCCGCGGATTGTCGACAACGGAGCGTCGTCGAGTACACGACGCCGCCGCCGAGACCGACCTCCAGTCGTTCGGGTCCACCGAACTCCTGCTGGTCGGACCCGACCTCGCATTCGAGGCACTCATCGAGGGCATCGAAGCGCCTGACGGCGATCTGGGGCGGGTGCGGGAGGACCTCCGTTGCGTGATTTCCAACGAGAAAACTTATACCGGATGCCGGTAAAACGGGCAATGGAAGCCGGGCCCCGATTGGGTAGGGGTACGCAATCGCGGGGGCCGGCCCAAACAGGATTCCTTCATTTCTTCACGTCATAGAGCCATAGCCATGGACGATACCGACTGGATCCCACTGTACGAGCAGGTCCGACGCGACTTCGGCTACGACCGATCCGCCGACGAACGAGCCCGTGACGTCCTGGCCGAATACGCCCACCCGTTCGACTTCGACCGATTCGACCTCGAGGACCAGACGGTGGCCATCGCCGGAGGGGCGTCCGTCCTCGAAGACGAAATTCCGGTGGCCGCGACCGCAGACCGGGTCTTCGCCGCATCGACTGCGGCCGACGTCCTGCTGGGGGCAGGGGTGGACGTCGATCTGCTGGTGACGGACCTGGACAAGAACGCGGAGACGGCCGTCGCGATGACGAAAGCAGGGCGCCCGGTCGCCGTCCACGCGCACGGGGATAATATCGAGCTCCTTCGACGGTTCGTTCCGGCGATGGACCTCGACGACGTCCTGGCAACCACCCAGGTCGAGTCCGTCGAAGGCGTCTACGACTTCGGTGGCTTCACCGACGGTGATCGGGCAGCATTCGTCGCCGATCACCTCGGGGCCTCGGAGTTGCGCTTTCCGGGCTGGGACTTCGACGACCCGTCGGTCGACGACGAGAAACGGGCCAAACTGGAGTGGGCGAAACGGCTGCTCGCCTATCTCGAACGGCGGCGGGGCGACCGGTTCGACGTGCTGGACGGCTACCGGGATGCCGTCGACGTCCCCCGTCGCTGAGTCACTCCACGTAGCGGATGACCCGAGCCATTCCCGCGTCCAGATGATACAGGTTGTGGCAGTGGAAGAACCAGTCGCCGGGATTGTCGGCGACGAAGTCGATGGTGACCTGGCCCATGTGCCCTGGCACGACGACGGTGTCCTTGACCGCATCGCCAACCTGGAAGAAGTGGCCATGGAGGTGCATCGGATGGAGCACCGGGCTCCGATTGGACATGTTGATACGAACGTGGTCGCCCTCGGAGATGTACATGGGGTCGGCGTCGGGGTACGCCTGCCCATTGATGAGCCACTGACCCGAATCACCCGCGGATAGCGTCACGTCGAAGGTCCGATCGGGCGACCCTTGCACGCCGTCGAGCGGCGAGCGGGCCCTGAGGTTGCTGTAGGACAGCCGCGTTCCCGTCGACGACGGTACCGTCGGCGACTGTGTGGAATCGGCCCCATAGGTGAACACCGCCCTCGCGGGTGGTTCGTCGCCGTCGATCGGTGTCCCCCGCAGTTCCCACGTTCCCGGGTCGTTCGCCTCGACGACTGCGTCGTATCGTTCTCCCGACCCGAAGCCAAAAGCGTCGACGGTGAACGGTTCCACCGGTCGGCCGTCGGCGTGGCTGATCGATAGGGGATGGCCGGCGAGTTGGACGTCGATGGCCGTCGCACTCGAGGCGTTGACGAATCGGAACCGCACGCGGTCGCCTTCGTCCACCTCGAAGGTCGGTGGCGACTCGGACGACGCGCCGTTGACAGTGAGTGCCCGATACGGCGGTCGGTTTGCAAACGACGAGCCGCCCATCATACCCCCGGGGCCGCCGCCCATTCCACCACTGCCCATGCCGCCGGTGCCGCCACCGTCCGAGGTGCCATCGCTGGCGAACTCGGAGAGCGGCGCTGGTGTGCGTCCGAGGTAGTCGTCGAAGACGACAGTGAATTCCCGGTCGTACTCGACGTGCGGTGACGGTTCCTCGATGACCAACGGGCCGAACAGTCCCCTGTCGAGTTGGAGCCCGACGTGGCTGTGATAGAAGTACGTACCGGCCGGTTCGGCGCGGAATTTGTACGTGAACGCCTCGCCCGAGTCGATGGGCGCCTGGGTAACGTTCGGCACGCCGTCCATCGGGTTGGTCAGGGGGATGCCGTGCCAGTGGATAGTCGTCTCGTCCGGCAGGTCGTTGTGGACGTCGACTTCGAATACGTCGCCTTCGGACACCCGGAGTTCCGGCCCGGGATAGGTATCGTCGTACAGCCAGGTCGATCCGGAGACGCCGGCGGTGGAGTCGGTGTCTGGGACCCCCGCACGCAACCGAGTGGAGACGTCGGCCGGCCCCTCGGGCGGCGCCCGCGGGTCGGGGACGGTCGGCTCGCCGCCGACAGCACCCCGGAGGTTCGCGCAACCGGCGAGTGCGACCGTTCCCGCTCCGACGAGACCTTGCAGGACTCGCCGGCGAGGGAGTGGTGAGCGGTCGGTCACGATGGAGCCACTCCGGGTACCGGTACGCTGGTGGTGTTCCCGGAGCCACGGTCAGGGGAGCCGAACTGTCCGCTGCGATTCTCGCAGTTCACGGCTGGGGTAGGCGGCTCCTGTGTAAAGGTAGCCGGGTAGGAGAGGAGTCGACTGCTACCGGCGACCGACCGGCTGCTCGTGGGTGTTACTCGGCGAGCGGCGCGAGCGCTTCGATGGTTCGTTCGATGTCGTCTTTTTTCGCCGCACGGGGGAACCCGAGTGCCACCGCATCGAGTCCGTCGATGTCCGTGAACGTCGATAGCTGCTCGCGAGCCTCTTCGGGCGTTCCCACAGCCGCGAACTCCGCCAGAATCTCCTCTGTGACGGCCGCTTTCGCACCCTCGCGGTCCCCGTTGCCCCATTTGATCGCCATCTCGTTGGCCTCGTCCTCGTAGCCCTGCCTGGCCAGTGCTTCGCGGTAATAATCACCCATGGCCGCGACGTAGAAGGCGAGATGCTGACGGGCGATGTCGCGGGCGTACTCGCGGTCCTCGGCGACGATGGCCTCGACGGAGACCATCGTCCGCTGTTGCGAACGGTCCCGGTCACCCAGCTCGGAGCCGCGCTCGAAATCGTCGATGCGGTCGGCAATCCCATCGGGCGAGAGGACGATGCCGTGCCATCCGTCGCCGAATCGACCGGCGAGTTCCACCGACTTCGGACCCATCCCCGCCGCGTCGATCGGTGCCGGCGTCTCCGGCGGGTCGCTTCGGAGTCGGAATCCAGCGAGCGAGAAGATGGACCCGTCGTAATCGACGGACTCCCCAGTCTGGACCTGTTTCGCGATCTCGACGCTCTCCCTGACGCGCTTGAGCGCCTGCTCGAAGGAGGCGCCGTGCCACCCTTCGATGACGATCGGGCCACTCGACCCCACGCCGATCCGGGCCCGACCGTCCGTGACCTCCTGGAGCGTGGCCGCCGTCTGTCCGATGAGGGCGGGCGACCGCGAGAAGACGTTGAGGATACTCGGCCCGAGTCCGATGCTGTCGGTCGCACGGGCCATCTCGGTGAGCACGGGAACCACGTTTCGCCCCCACGTCTCAGGGACCCACGCGACCCCGTAGCCGTGTCGCTCACCGTGGACCGCGTAGTCGACGTAGTGGTCCACGCTGGGCTGTTCGGCGACCGGCAAGTGCAGGTCGAGTTCGGTCATTGCCGATACTCCCGCGGTGACAGGCTCGCTTCGGTCGGTGCGTCTCGAAGCCGAAGCGTCACGGTACAGTGAGGCATGGCCCCACCTACCCCGAGTGGCCACATAAATCCCGGTCAGCACATACGGCGAACAACCTGCCGGGAGTTGTCTGGGCGGCCGACAGCCGCACGGCTACTCGGTCGGGGACGGCAAAAATGGTGGTATGCGGTTTGCGAACCGTCTTCAGCCGAAGAGGTCGCCCAGGCCTTCGCCCGAGGCGTCCTCTTCTTCTTCGTCTTCTTCGGCTTCTTCTTCCTCGGCGGCTTCCTCTTCTTCGGCGTCTTCTTCTTCGGCCTCGGCCTCGCCACCTGCAGCGCCACCAGCGGGCGCAGCGGGGGCGGCGGCGGCCTGTTCGATGGCCTCTTCGATGTCGACGTCCTCGAGTGCGGCGACGAGCGCCTTCACACGGGATTCCTCGACGTCGACGCCGGCGGCATCGAGCACACCGGTGATGTTGTCTTCGTTGATCTCTTCGCCCGATTCGTTCAGGATGAGTGCTGCGTAAACGTACTCCATTGTTGTATTATCCGAACATGTTTCCGAGACCCTCGCCGGCGGCCGACTCGTCATCGTCGTCATCCTCGTCGTCTTCGTCGTCTTCGGCTGGCTCGGTCTCCGTATCTTCGTCTGCCGATTCCTCAGGTGCGGCCCCAGACTGGGCCGCCGGTTCGTCGACGTCCTGGAGTTCCTCCGGAAGGGCCTCCTCGTCGTCGATGTTCGCCGCGAGCGCCCGAACCTGGGCGTCGGCGGTGCTCACGAGATCGTCCACGAGCTCCGGACTCTCGATGGCGGCCTGGAGGCCGAGGCTTTTGGCCTCGCCGCTGGCCTTCGAGAGCATCGCCGGAACCGTCTGCGCGGTCGGGTACCCGGCGTTGATCGAGAGGTTTCTGGCCGCAGCCGCGGCGGACGAGACGTCCGCGCGGTACTCGTCGACGTCCAGTTCGAGTTCGTCGGACTCGAAGAGCACGCCGTCGGCGTAGACGGCGCGCAGGTCGAGACCGACCTCCTTGGGCTCGATGCCGAGTTCGGTGAGGACGTTGGCGACGTCGGCCGACACCGTTTCGCCCTCTTCGGCGACGACGCTGTCTTCGAGGACCTTGATGGATCCCTCGTCGATGCGTGCGTTGGCGCCAATACTCTGGAGTTCGCCGACGAACGGACCCGGGTCCATCCCGGTATCGCCTTCCGGGATGACGATGTCGTTCGGGGCGACCTCTCCGGCGTTGATGGGTGCGGGCGTCTTCGACTCCTCGAGGTGCTTGTACAGCGCGAACGGGTTGTCGTTCGTCCCCACGAGGCCGACGTGGCCGGTGAGGTACTCGTTGAGGGATTCCAGTCCCTCGTCCACCCGATCGAGTGCACGGCCGAGCAACGTGTTGCGACTCATGCGCAGGGTCGCTTCGCCGTGGAGTTCCGTGCGCATCTGCTGGAGTTGCCGGCTCGGAATCCCCTCGATGTCGACGACGCCGAGACTCTCGAAGTCCTGGATGAGTTCGACGATGTCGTCGACTTCGGACTTCTTCCACTCCGGAACGACGTCTGTTGTGCGTTCGGCGGACATCTAGGCCACCTCGACGGCTGGCCCCATCGTGGTCTTCACGTAGATGCTGTCCACGTTGAGTGGGCCTTTCTCGAGATCACCGTGCAGACGTCGGATGATGACGTCGATGTTGTCCGCGATGTCCTCGGCGGACATGTCCTCGGCGCCGACGCGCGTGTGGAACGTTCGCCGGTCACCGCTGCGGACCTGCACGGTGTTCTTCATGCGGTTGACTGTCTCGACAACGTCGTCGTCGGGCTGGAGCGGGGTCGGCATCTTGCCGCGTGGACCGAGGACGGTCCCGAGGTAACGACCGATGTCCTGCATCATGGACGCCTCCGCGACGAAGAAGTTCGTCGCGTCGGCAAGGTCCTTCGCAGCATCGGAATCGTCCCCGAGGTCCTCGAGGTCATCCCCGTCGAGGACGTCGTCGGCGACGTCCTCGGCACGGACCGCGGTCTCGCCTTCGGCGAACACCACGATCGTCGTCTCCTGACCGGTACCCGACGGCAGTACGACGCTCTCGTCGATTCGATTCGACGGGTCGTTGAGGTCAATGTCGCGCAGATTAATAGCGAGGTCCACCGTTTCGCGGAAATTCCGCTCAGGGGCATCCTCTAGGGCGCGAGTTACGGCCTCTTCGATATCAGTATCTGCCATTTTTCACCTCCGTAGTCTACGACCCAGATGGGTCGGATCTCCTACGGGTCAGTGAAACAGGCTACGCCTGTCTCGTCTCAGGAAAGGCCGATGTCGACCTTAAACCCGTCGAAAGAAATGTTACACGGAACGACACACGCGACCGGTTCAGGCTTCGGCTTCCGCAGCGAACGTGTCGTCGTACTCGCCATCGTCGACCTTCTGCTTGAACTCCCGAGCGTCTTCGCCCTCGATGGTGACGCCCAGAGAGGCACACGTGCCGACGACCTCTTTCGCGGCGTTCTTCAGATCGTACGCCAGCAGGTCGGGCAGTTTCTGTTCGGCGATCTTCTTCACTTGCTCGACCGAGAGGTCGGCGACGAAGTCCTTCTGGGGTTCGCCACTACCGGTCTCGAAGCCAGCTTCGTCTTTGACGAGTGCCGCCGTCGGCGGCACCCCGACCTCGATATCGAACGATCCATCTTCCTCGTACGTGACGGTCACGGGCACTTCGGTCCCGTCGAACGCGGCGGTCTGGTCGTTGATCTCCTGAACGACCGCCTGTACGTCTACGGGGGTCGGACCGAGTTCGGGTCCGAGCGGCGGGCCCGGATTTGCCTTCCCGCCGGGTACGAGGACTTCAATCGTCTCAGCCATATCCACAGCAACTGGATACGCGGTTTTAACCCTTGTCTTTTCCCGGGAAGATGGAGCGGCGGCGGGAGCGGTGCGATCAGGGGACGTTGATTCCCTGTCGACAGAGGAAGTCACTGACCTCGCGGATGACGACCGGACTGCCGACGATCTTGACCGATTGCCCCCGTTCGAAGACACTCACGACGAACTCGTCTTCGACCTCGTCTCGGACGTCCGCCAGCACGTCTCGGGGGAGGACGATTTGCGTACTGTCCCGAAGACTGCGGGCGTCGACCATCACTGTCAATTCCTTGACTGGGCCGCATTAACGTGTCGGAATCGCCTGACCGGATGCGAATGGGACACCCTTTTTGGCACCACCGACATACCGGACAGTCAATGGGACTCGAGGAGGAGATAGAGGCGCTCGAAACGGAGATCACCGAGACGCCCTACAACAAGTCCACGGAGGCCCACATCGGCCGTCTCAAGGCCAAACTGGCCGAGAAGAAAGAAGCCCTCGAGCGCCAGCAATCGGGGAGCGGTGGTGGCGGCGGGTACGCCGTCGAACAGACCGGCGACGCCACCGTCGCCCTGGTCGGATTCCCGAGCGTGGGGAAGTCCACGCTCATCAACGCACTCACGAACGCCGACAGCGAGGTGGGCGCCTACGAGTTCACCACCCTCGACGTGAACCCCGGGATGCTCCAGTACCGCGGGGCGGACATCCAGCTCCTCGACGTCCCCGGGCTCATCGAAGGCGCCGCCTCCGGGAAGGGCGGGGGACGAGAGGTCCTCTCGGTCGTGCGGACCGCCGACCTCGTCGTCTTCATGCTCTCGGCGTTCGAGATCGAACAGTACGACCGCCTTGCCGAGGAATTGTACGCGAACAAGATCCGCCTCGACACCGAACCCCCGAGCATCCGAGTGACCAAGAAGGGCAAAGACGGCCTCGACGTCAACGCTTCGGGTGATCTCTCCCTCGACGAGGAGACCATCACGGACGTCGCCCGCGAACACGGTTACGTCAACGCCAACATCACGATCCGCGGCGACCCCGATATCGACGAACTCATCGACGGCATCCAGGACAACCGAGTCTATCTCCCCTCGCTCGTCACGGTCAACAAGGTCGACCTCATCGACCCGAGTTACGCCGACCAGATGAAAGCGTCCCTGCGCGAGCACGGCATCGATCCCGACGACGCCGTGTTCATCAGCGCCGAGAAAGAACGGGGCCTCGAAACCCTCAAAGACCGCCTCTGGGATGAACTGGGGCTCATCCGCATCTACATGGACAAACCAGGCCGAGGGGTCGACCGGGAGGAACCACTCGTCATCAGGGAGGGCGAGACTGTCGACGACGCCCTCCACAAACTGGGTGGCACACTCGACGAACGCTTCCGGTTCGCGCGTGTTACCGGCCCGAGTGCGAAACACGACGACCAGCAGGTCGGCCGGGACCACGTCCTCGAGGATGAGGACGTCCTTCGCGTCGTCGCACGACGGTGACCACCTCCGGCCGCCGGGGCGACCCGTTACTCCGACAGTACCTCGGCCGGCGCCCCGGCGAGTTCCCTGAGCGCGTCCGCCTCGATGTGATGGAGATCACCGGGGATCACGAGGAGATGGAGTGGCTCACCGAAGTCGAACTCCGCCAGCGTCTCGAGACGATCCGCGCCAACGAACGGGTCGGGGCTGCCCGCTCTCGCGACCACGACCCCCAGTGGTGTTCCGTCCCAGTGTTCTGAAAGCAACTTTGCACCAGTCCCCGCACGCATATACTCGCCCGCTTCGGCTTTGATATCGAGATAGACGAGTGTGTGCAGTCCCCGATCTCGGTTATCCTCGATGGTGTCGACGACACTCTCTGGAACACCATCACCCCCGTGGGCCCACGGGAACGGAAGCGTCGTCGCCTTCCCGAATCGATAGTTCTGGAGGCCCGTCAGACTACTCGCCGCCGTCTCCGCCGTCGGTGCGTGGATCACCCGCGTCTCGATATCCCGCTCGTGCGCGCGCAGGCGCAGATCCACGTGCGTGGTCGAGATCATGGTGTCACCCGCAGCGACAAAGACGGCGTCCCCCCGCTGGGCAGCGTCGAGGATTGGGGCTGGTTCCTGTTCGACGCCCGCGCGGTCGCGGACGGTTATCGAGACGTCGTGGTAGGACGCCAGGTCCTCGACGGAGGTGCCGATGAGCCGACTCGTGTAGAACTCGGCGAACACGTCGTCTGCTGATCGAAGGGCCTGTTGGCCCTCGACCGTGATGGAGTGTTCGTCGTAGAGTCCCAGACCGATGAACGTGAGCATGGCACCGTTCCGTGTGGAGGAGGCCTATGCGTTTCGACGCAACGTCGCCATCGAAGCGTCAATGGTAAGCCATCCGGCAGTCGATGCGTTCTCATGACGGTGCCGTGCGTCCGCGTCCGGAGAGAAGACGGCGAGGCAACCCGCCAGCGCCTCGAAGCCGAGGGGTTGCTCTCGGAGACGCACGACATCGCCGTCGACGGCGAATGGCTCTACGTCCCGGTCGCCACCACGGACGAGGTGCCGACCGACCTCGCGGTCGTAGCGCACGATGCCCCGGTGCGCGAAACGCAGACGATGCCCCGGGACATCCTTGGCTTCGAACCGACGTACGAGCGACTCGGCGACGTGATCATCCTCGATGAAGACGACCCGGAACGAGCACGGGCCATCGCCGACGCGGTCATGGAATCGGATATCCGCGCGGCGACCGTCGTCAACAAATTATCGAAGATCAAGGGCAAAGAGCGGGTCCGCGACTGGTCGGTCCTCGCCGGTGACGGGACGGAGACCGTCCATCGCGAGTACGGCGCCGAGTTCCTGCTGGACATCGCCACGGTGTACTTCTCGCCCCGACTCGCCACCGAACGCCATCGCGTCGTCGAGCAGGTCGAGCCAGCGGAGAACGCCTTCGACATGTTCGCCGGTGTCGGTCCCTACGCGATTCCGATGGCCATGCAGGGTGCCGACGTCGTCGCCACGGACATCAACGAGGCTGCCATCGAGTATCTCCGCGAGAACGCACGACGGAACGGCGTCGAAGACCGCGTCGAAGCCGTCGCGGGCGACGTTCGCGAAGCGATACCGGACTACGCCGACTGGGCGGACCGGCTAGTGATGAACCTCCCGCACAGCGCCGACGCGTTCGTCGACACGGCCGTCGCCCTCGCCAGTACCGATGCGGTAATCCACTTTTACGACATCCAACACGAAGACGACCCGTACTCGCCCGGCGAGGCGGCCATCCGTGAGGCAGCAGAACCGGAATACGAAGTTACCGTCGAGACCCGCCACGAGGTTCGAACGTACGCCCCCCACGAGGTCAACGTCGTGCTCGACGTTCGCCTGACGCGACGCTGAGTCGGAAGTCTTATTTCCGTAATACGGGTACAGGAGAGTGCAGGGAGACGCCTGCCGGAGTAGCTCAGACTGGCCAGAGCGATTCCTTCGTAAGGAATATGTCGGGGGTTCGAATCCCCCCTCCGGCTTCTCTGATATGTTCAAAGCCCCATAGCCGATAGAACCGCTCTAACCCTTCTCTTTAAATGTAGATGGCTGATTTTGCTGTGTAAGAAATGTGGTAGGTCGGCATTTCGCGGATTTTCGCGAGATCGAGCCTGCCGAATTGTTGTAGTTTCCTCAAGGTGTGCAGAGGGTGTGCAGGGGTGGGGTGGACACCCCCGACCAACATACAGCCGCTTAATCGGCCGATATCGGCAGATAAAATGTAGGGCAGCCAAGGTGTGTGGGGTGTGCAGGGGTGGATCCGACTCCATGCGTGGGGCGCGTAAGCGCGCACTCCCTCGCGCACCCCACGCCTGCGTAAGATATCGAACCACCCTTACACACCCTGCACACCTTAGAAAACTTAGATATAATCCGGCGTATATGGGCATCTCAGCCGCTCTAAGCAGGGTGGGGGTGTGCACGAATCTCTGCACACCCCTTGCACAGCAACGCCTTACTGCGGTTTTCGATTTTTAGAAAAAACCACCGCTATCGTGTAATACCGCTAAGGGTAGACTTCGATGGGAGTTAGAACCGCTGCTGGCCGCTCGTGCTGTCGTCGTCGTAGTTGTGACGCGGCATGTCCGCGCCCATCTCCTCGACGCCGGCTGCGTTCACACGAATCCCCTTGTAGACCTGAGGTGTGTCTTTGTCGCCGTCGACGCGGCGGGATCGGCCATCGGATATGCCCGGTTCGCTCTTTAACGTCTTGGTGAACGTCGATTGTGGTACGTCGTCGGGTTTGCCCAGGTAGTCGCCGTAGGCGTTGAACAGGTCGAAAAGGTCCGCCTTGTGGACGACGTCGTCCTGGTTGCCGGTTACCTCTATCAGGTTGTGTTTGAAGCGATCGACGAGGTTACCCCAGGCGTCGGCGATATCCCGCTTCCCGTCTGCGGACCGTTCGTCGGAGAACTGGCCGTTCTCAAGCAGGCGGTCGAGACCGTCGAGCATCCAGTTAAGGATAGCCGGCCCTTCGGCGAGTAGATCGTTCGAGAGATCAGGGTCCTGCTTACTCTCCGGCACCGTATCGGGAAACTTGACGAATAGCAGCCGGTTGAAGAACGGTTCACCCGCCTGCTCGACGCTCGGCACCTGATTGGTGCTGAAAAGGAATTTCTGTGTGACCTTGAACTTGAACGGGTCCTGACCCTTCCGCTCGGCGGATATCCGATCGCCCCCGCCGGTGAGCTCCTTAAACTTCTCGACGTTCTTGAGACCGCCAGCAGTAACCTCGTTGCGGATGTTAGCCATCTTGCCGAACAATTCGGCCACGCCCCACCGCGACTGCATCAACTCGAATAGCGACTGTGAGGCCACGTTGTCGTCGCCCAGTATCTCCTCAATTACGTCGAGAAAGACCCCCTTGCCCGCGTCGGCCGGACCGACGAGAAAGAGCGCTTTCCCGAACGGCTGGGCATGATGCCACAGCGTGTAACCGGCGTACTCTTGCAGCTTCTTGAGATCGCCGTCCCGAACGGACTCCTCGAGGAACTCCATCCACCGAGTGCCTTCGTAGTCAGCCGTCGGGTCGTAGTCGGTGTTGATACGGTTGAGCGCATAGTCCTCCGGCGTGAGGTCCCGAAGGGTGCGGTCCCGCAGGTCGAGAAGACCGTTCGTCGTCGCCAGGGTGCCCTCCGGTGCGCCCAGGTGGTCGCGTCCGATCTTCAGGGTCGGCCGGCTCTTGATGGCGTGGGCAGCCTCCGAGTGCATCCGTTGGCTGTTGCGGTGTCGAAGCGCCCGGTGCAGCACTTCCCGTAACTGGTCCTCGCCGTCGTTCGACCAGACGCCGTCGTCGTAGGCGAAAATGGTCGAATTGTCGTCGACCCACCGCATGTGAACGTCGTCGGACTTGTCTATCATTTCCGCCAGCGTGTAGGCGAGCTCGTCGTTCCGAAGCTCGGCCAGGTCAACCTCGTCGGGGTCGTAGCCGGCCCGCTCGATAACCCGCAGCGGGTTAAGGTCAATCGCCTGGTCGGGTTGCCCCGGACCAAAATCCCGGTCCGGTGACGGGGACGCGGCAGCCGTCCCGCCGTCCGTTTCGGGTTCGGGCAGGTCGTATCCGGCTTCTCTGCCGGCGTCAAAAATGTCACGCCAGGTGTCTGAATCGAGGCCGCCGGTATCCCATTCGCCACATTCGATTACGCCTTGCTCGATACCAAGCAGGTGCGCACCGTTTCCGGTCACACCGTGTCGCCAGCATCGCCAGGTGTCACCACCGTCGTCGACGCGGAAGTTCGTGCCCGTCTCTGAGGGATGAAACGGGTGTGCTGCATTCTCCCCTTCGGGGTACGAACTACGGGCAATCACGTCGTAGACGCCCACGTCGACGTCCGAATCGGCCGAATCGTTTGCTCCGGGTAACTCCGGAGGGCCGCCGTTGATGGCTTCGTAGGCGTCGGACAAGAACGGGTCGACGTCGACCTGCGTAATCTCGTCGTCGGCAATCTCGATTTGATTGCCGGTCATCACAAAGAACTTCTCTGCGTAGGCTTCGACGCCCTCGTGCTCGCCCTCCGAAAAGTGTGAATCCGTCCACCAATCAGGCAGGCGGTCGCCCCTGGTGAACACGTGGATGCCCGTGCCGCTCGTCGAGTACTGCATCCAGGTGTCGGAGAACTGCGAGAGCGACGGCAGCCACTCCTTCGGCTTTGGAGCGTTCGGCTCCCGAAGGCAGCCGTCGAGGTCGAGACCGATGTACGGGTCCTTTTCTGTGACGACGAAACCCAGGCCGTCGAACTTGTCGTTGGTCTCGGCAAGTTCGTTCGCCTCCTCGAAGGATAGCCACTCTGCGGGGTCCGTCCAACTGGCTTTGTAGCCATCTTCGTTGAGCGGAACCTTCGGCGGGTCGCTATCGGCCGACCAAAGCAACCACTGCGACCGCTCGCGAAGCTCGGCTGGGATATCCTGGGCCCTCATTCGTCGACCACCTTCGACGAGTAGGCCGGCGACCCACAGTCCGGGCACACCGTCGCTGCGGTCGTTTCGTCGCTGCCCGGCCGATCTGCGACCGCGTGCTGGTCGCCACAGTCCGTGCACCGGGCGACGACCGTCCGCGTGTCCTGTGTCCTGTCTGCACCGCTATCCGCGCCGGCGAACTCCTCGAGGGTCGCCATTACCCTTCAGCCTCCTCAATGGCACTGAGGTAAGCCCCAACTGCATCCGCCCAGGGATCGTCCGACTGAGCCAAATCCTCGAGTTCTGCTTTCTCGTCGTCGGTCAACTCGGCGTCGTCGCTCATTCGAAAATCCCCTCCGGGTTGGTTCCGGCAGTTCGGTTGCCGATTTGGTGAGCCCGTTTCGCCTCTTTCACCTTCACCATGAGGTCGACCGCGGTCTCAATATTCCCCGGATAAATCACGTCGATCGCCACGCCGTCGAGGATAGCGGTATAGGCTTCCTGCTCGCCGCGGTACAGCGTCACACCGAGCAATTCGATATGGCTATTAACGGGGACGGAATCGACCGCGACAGTGTGTGCAACTTGTAACTCGCTGGGGACGTCGATCTCCTCGAGGTCGGATCCGTCCTCATTCATGGGAATCACCCAGAAATTGAAGATTTGGATCGCCAGAGGCCTCCCATTGTTCGTACCGTTCTGGAATGGACTCAACCCAGTTCTCGCCAAGTGTCTCCGGGTCGATATCCCAAAGGAATTTGGCGGTCCCGTAGGTGGGAACGCCGTGGTTCGGCGGGTTATTTACCGTCTCGTCGCTTTGGTCATCTTGGGAGCCATTGCTGGCTTCCCACCCTGGACGCGTCGGGCGATCTCTTGGCGGAGTGGCCGGCGCGTCCGGTGAGGTGTTTTCAACCATCATTGCTGGCTTCGTGCACACGAACGCGAAGCCTGGACGGGGGGAATTAAGGAAACCTGACCCGTAGAACCACTTGGTGATTGGTTCTGGGTCGGGTTCCCACCCCGACCGCGACTCCGATGCCGCATAGCGCGGCGTGTCGTTCGTGTTAACTCTGTGTTGTGCCCGGGGGGACTTAAGTCTAGGTAAGACTTATAACCATGGGGTGATTGCAGGTCATTGTAATGCCAGAGGAAGATGGCGATATATCGGACAACAGGCGGGAATTTCAAGAGAATCGTCCAAAGGGTTTCCTCACACAGCAAGATCGTGAATTTCTCCATGGAGAGTTGGAAATGCCCTCTGACACTGAAAAAAGGAACTCGAAAATTGCACAACGAAGGTTTAGAATTCGCGAGCGTTTTCAAGGGGCGATTTATGACATGTTGCTCGTTGACGAACTTTTGGGACGGCAGGAGATTGTCAAGGCGATCAACCGTCGGGATTCAAACAATCCCGTTCAAGAAAACGTGTTTTGGGAATCAGTTGAAGCGATGGGACAGCTTGCGTGGTTTTTGATGTTGTATGGAGGTAACACTCGGCAGGCACTGGATAGACAGAAGAAGATCATTGAGATGGAAGAACGCCTTTTGGCAGCTTTCGAAGGCAAATACGTGTTTCCAGAAGTAGAAATTTCAATCGAGTATGGCGACGTTTTAGACCCGAATGAGATTATTGAAGAATACGAAGAAACCGGTGAACCGCCCATACCAACGGGAGAATTCACAGTGATGCTATTTGATCTTGTGAGGGCAGGTAGATTAGAACAGGATGAATTTGAGGAACTGTTACCGTACCCAATAGGGGAAATTTTGGACGGGGATGTTTGAATCGGCCGATGAATATACCCCTGGACTCCTCGTTTTTTGCAGTTTTAGCGGCTAACATTCAGATATGGTGTGCACACCACAACCAGCGGGAGGTGTCGGTTGATGGCCCGAATGGGCCCCGGCAGAGACAATTCCGGCAGCCGGTATGACGATGACGACGAGGACGATTACAGCGAATACAGGGACGATCCCCGCCGCGACGATGACACGGGGTACGTCCCGGATGAACAAGACCCGAGCGATAACGACGAGTCGGATTCGGAACAAACCAGTGGCGGCGGTTCGACCGGAACCCGCGGCGGGACGGCAAACGATGACGACGATAGCGGAGACTCAGGCTCGAGCAGCTCGGACGGTTCAGACGACCACAGCGAATACGAGGACGATCCCCGTGACGACCCGGACACGGGATACGTCCCAGACGAACAACAGACCGACGATACCGGGGAGCGACCGCCAGACGACGATTCGCAAAGTGAGTACGAGGAAGACCCGCGCAGCGACCCGGACACAGGCTACGTCCCCGAGGAGCAACAAACCCACGAGACGGGCGAGCGCCCACCGCGGGAGACGCGGCAGACCTACGACGACGTAGTTAGCGAGGAGACCAGGAGGAACACAACTGGCGGTACTCCTGGAGATGCTCAAGGGACCGGCCAGGAGGACGTCGGTTCGGGGTTCGTCACGGAACAGGGCCGTGTCGTCGATGAGGCCGAAGCCGAACAAGCAGCAGCCGAGCGGTTTGCCAGTGAGTCCGACCGGTACGACCGTGACCAAGTCAGGGCGGAGATCGATGCCTCCGGTGCTGTGACGTTTACGCTGGCTGAATCCCTGACGGTAGACGGGCAGCGGGTCGACGAAGGAACCGAGATCGGGTCGGGAATGATGCCAACGACCCAGGAAGCGGCCCGGGAAATGGAGCAAATGGCCATCAACGAGACGGCAGCCACCGATCCGGGAGACGTGCGGATCGTCGAGGACGAGGGGAAACTAACCACGGAGTTCTCATACTCTGGCGAGGAGAAAGTCGCCGCTGAGCAGCTCGGCGTCTCCCGGGAGGACATTGACATCCGGGACGGGTCTATTGTCCCGACGAGCGACGAGGGCCGCGCGGCCGTCGTCGAACACCGTGGATCCGGTCTCGCGGAGGAGGGAGACGGGTACGGTGGTGTGCGAGAGAACGCCAGCGATCTCGCCGAGAAGTCCGATGGCTACGGCGGTGAGATATCCGCCCAGGACCGTGCCCTGATTGAACTTCGCGAGGAGGTAGGTCGGCCGGTCGATCCTGACGATGTCGAGATAGTTGAAAAGGACGGTGCAACCGTCGCGAGATACGAACAGGGGGCTTCTCAGGAGCGTTTTGACGTCGATTGGTCCATGGGTCTCGGCGGTCCCGGTGACGAGGTCGAGCGAGGTTTGGACACTGCCATCGACACACTCACTCAAATCGGTCGTCAGGCCGGCGGTCTCGCTGGGGGTGGCGCCGGTCAGTTGTACATGCAGCCATTGAGGGGTGAGGAGATGGACATCGACGCGGCGATCGAGGAGAACCGCGAAGCCCAGTCCTGGGCCGCTCGTGATTTTGAGAACATCATTACTGGGGTCACCCTCCTTCCGGCGATGGCAGCCGAGACTGGAAAGGGCGTGCTCGAGGTGAATGAGTGGGGCATCGAAGCCGCGGAGATGTACACCGACGCTGCGCTCGGTGACATGGACGCGGAGGCGTTATCGGAGTTCGAGGAGTTCCAACTTGATACCGAAGCGGCGGCCAGCGAAACGGCCACACAGGCCGTCGAAGGCGTTCAGGATAACCCGCGACAGTTCGCCGGGATGGCCGTCGGGTCGCTTCTTGGAACCGGTGCGCTCTTTGCTGCGACGTCAGGGACTCGTCTCGGCTCCGCCGCCCGGTGGTCCATCCAGCCAGGTGAGGAGCTCGCGACGGCCGGCGCCACACGCCTGGCCGCCCGATCGGCCCGCGGTCGCCGTGCCTTGGAGTCCCTTCCAGGCGAGCGGATCGACGTCGAGGAGATAACGATTGCCGGGGCGAGAAGCGTGGGTAAACGTGTGCGGAACGTCGATCTTGACCCCGATTTCACTCCCTCACCGCGTCAACAGGACTTGATCGAGTTCGGGCGGCCCGTGGGAAGCGCAGAAGCGACGACCGGCGGGGAATCCCCGACCGGGTCGATCGAGGAGGGGTCGCTCGCCGGGCGGACCACTGGGCAGCGTGCACAGCCGAGTGAGGCGTCCGAGACCGGGACGACGGGCGCACAGTCCGAACCGCTCGGCAGCCCCACTGAGGACATCCTGGATGCAAGTCTCGGCCCGACGGAATCCGGTTTCGTCCCCGAGCAAGAAACCGGGTTAGGACCGACGGGGAGCCGCCCCGCAGATTCCGGCGGTGTGACCGAGGAGATGGAACGTATTGCTGGCGAGGTTACCGGTCGCGAGCAGCTCGGCCAGGCCATCGAGGAGTTCGGCGTCGATGTTCGTGAGTTCGCAACGGCAGAACGGGGCCAGACCCAACTCACCGGGCCGTCAAAGTCTGAGGTCGGTCCCAGTATCGACGAGGATAGAGTGACGGCGAACCTGTACCAGCAGGCAGTAGCGTCTCGTACGCTTCGCGACTTTCGGAATCTCGAGGGTGGCGACTACGATGGGACTCGACCCGCCTTCGAGACCGAGAGCCAGGCAGAGACGGAAGCCGAGCGCCTGTCGCAGCGGGCGATGGACACGGAAGTTCGAACCGAGTCTACCGGTCTCCCGGAGGTCGGTCGAATGGAATCCATCGGGGCGCAGATCGGTGTGGACATCGGCGTCGACGCGGCCGTGATCGAGCGCCAAGCCCCGGGGGTCGATGTCGGTGAGATGGCAATGGCGATGGCCGGCCCCGACATCCAGGCGGATACCCGCGTGGATACTCGGTCGCAACTCCAAGGCGCCAGCGCCGAATTCGGATTTGAATACGAATCTGAGTTCGGTATGGAAACTGAGTTCGAAATCGGCCGGTTGGAGATGGGATTCGATATGGATCCGCGCCCCGAGACGCGCTTGGATTCCAAGACTTTCGGTGACCGTCCAAACGACGACATCGGCGGGCCGGTTATCGATCCCGATGAATTCGGAATTGATTACACCAACCCCGTCGCGACGTCGTTCGATGTCCTCGGGATCGGCCAGGCAGGTGGCGAATCCGATATCGGTGGCGACGTCGGGATCGACGCGGAGAAAATGGGAGTAACATTTGAACCAACAGGGTGACACCAATGACAATATCGCAATATCAGAAGGGATACGCGGACGGAAAGCGAGAGACGCGGGACCGAATCATCAAGCGAATGCACGAGGATGGCCTGTCGCAATCGCAGATCGCGGGATACGTGTACATCAGTCGGCAGCGAGTAAATCAGATCGTGAACGACGAACCGGAGACTCGGTTAGCTCAACACTGAGTTCGGACGATTCCGACATTGTCGAAATCGCATCCTTTGCTTGCACCCGTTGTCCTGAAATGCGGATGTCGTTACCTGTGAGAACTGTATAGCCCGAATTAAACTTCTCAATAGCAAATATAGGGTACGGTGTTCGATTTACCGGTTAGTTTGTTGGTTAGACGAGTTTCCTATATCTATAATACGTGTATAGACAGCTCAGGAATCTCCAATCTAAGAATACACCTTAAACCATCGAGACCTGCCGAACGATCGAGGTCGCTTCCTCCGCTTTCACCCTTCCTCTCTAATTCCCGACGTCGGTGCTCGTACTGATTGAATGCGAGCGGTTTGGGTTCTCTCGCTGCAAATATGGACACCGGTGCCAGGACGAAGGAACAAACCACAGAAACAAACCAGATATCTATACTGTATAACGTGTATAGGAGCTTCTCGGGGGTGGATGTTTGGAATTAACGGGGATATCCATAACGCGGATCTCGATTCCTCCGCTTTCACCCCGGTTCGATAATCAGCGACGACAGCGCCTGTTATGATTGTACTCGGCCGATGTTCGTTCTAAATTGCAAATGTGAACGGCGGCCCGACGAACGACCGGGTACACACGAACGAACATAGATTATCTGTACTGTATAACGTGTATAGGGAAGTTCGATGCGTGGCCTGTTCGTAGTCGCGCCTATTCGTTCACGTCCTCGAGGGCCTGGACAAGAGGAAGCACTCTTTCCTCAAGGATATAGGCGAGCTCTTTCGCATTCGCTATCTGTTCCTGAACGTCACTCTCGGTCGGCTTACCGGGATTGATGGAATCGTCTGGTTCAACAGTTCCATACAACCCGGACGCGATCGCGGTTGCGTCCTGCACAGCCCTCAAACGCTGTGATAACAACTCGCTCGTCGATATAATCGCGAGTTCTTGCACCGTGTTTTCCTCACCGTTGAACTTATTCGTCGAGCCCACATTGGTTTCAATTGCGTCTGACATTGGTCAGGGGCACCGTCGGCGGGTGTCATACCACCCGGCGACTTTCTCGACGTCGCTCCGGTGCGTAGTTCTATGTCTATCATGGCATACCATAAGCTTATGGGATATTTAATCCTATATGGGTTGGGCAATAACTACTATAACCCAACCCACCTTATGATGAGTATAATACTATGGGACGTACAACAATCCAAGTCGACGACGAAACCGCTGATGAGCTGCATGAATTGAAGGAGCGCGGTGACAGTTACGACGACGTAATCCAACGCCTTCTCGGAAATACAGATGTAGAGGCCCCCGAATAGAACATGAGTGAGGAGATCGCTTCAGTCAGGGGGCGTGTCCTCGAGCAGGATTATCGAAACATCGGCGAGGCGGTCCCTGAAACGGTCATGGTTACACCCGGAGGGGACAGGTTCCATTTGCCAGATCCGACGGCTGAGGATCAACCGATGTGCAGCGCGAAAAATTACGATGTCGATTTTCTCGATGTTCACCGACAAAATGCCATCAACTCCGGCTTTTACGCTTGTACAACCTGCTTTCGCCCCATCCTTGTGTACCTAAGCATCTCCCCGGATAGCCCAGTCGAACGGTCTGAAGGGTTTCGAGATTTGTCCCCGGATGTCGACGTACCCATTAGAGAAATCGGTAAAGACGAATCGGGCAAGAACCAATCTTCGGGGCCATTTACCGAAGCAAGCGTTTCCTCACTGACCCAGGAGGTGTTGGCGACGTCGAGCACCATGCACGCACCCACGAAGGACGGACCGCTGTGTGGGACTTCCGGGAGTTTTCGCCGCGTCGAACCTGAGAAGGTAGAGGAATTTCGCGAGCCCTGTGGGCTGTGTTTTGACGTAGAGTACGATGAATCGGAGGTGGAGAGAGACGTATGGAAGAAATCTGAGGCCTAAATGGACCACCAATAAGGATCAGATCGGCATTCTTTATATATACGATTCTCTAAGAGCGTCACAGACGCGCCACAATCGATTTCTCCCCCAAGAGGATGAATGGGTCTCGATTCGAATTCAAACGGACGGGTTTCGGCGGGGTGTGCCCGTCGCGGAGGTGTGACGGGTTCGATACCCCGTCAATCTCGACTGTCGGCGAATCGGGTCACCGCTTCCGCCAGTGCATCGGGGTCATCTTTTACCCGATCGTATGCCTTTCGTAGCGCTTTCCGCGTCCCCGGGTCGTCAGATTCGGCCATGGCGTCGAGCATCCTGTCCTCCATTTCGCTCATCATCCGTGAGACTCCGGGTTCGAGGGCCTGCCCACACCACACGCACATGTCCTTGTCTCGGGGCGTGTCTTGGCCGCAATTCGGACACTGGAGCGGGCTCCGATCCTCCGGTTCATCCTCCTCGACGTCAAGACCGTGCAGCTTCGCATACTCCCGATCGGAGTCCTCCTTGAAGATAGAGACGTACCGACTGGCGACCGTCGACCCACGAACCCACCCATATCGGTCCTCGATGTGCGCCTGGTTCATCCCGCGACTGGCCGCCCAGGACGCACTTGATTTGCGGAAATTGGTCGGCGTGACTGGTTTCGTAACACCGGCTTTCTTCGCTGCTCGTTTGAATATTCGCCCCTTGAGACTGCGGCTGATTTCTGTCGGTTCGTTCAGCTTCGTCCACAGGGGGGCGCCGGGATCGTCGCCGGCAGGGTGGGCGGCCAGCCACCGATTGACGTATGGCACCGACGGAATGAGCGTCACTGAGCGCTGACCCTGCTTCCCCTGGACCGTCACTTGAAGGCCATGCTTGTGGTCGTTAATGTCGCCCACAGTAAGGCCGGCGTATTCCCCACCCCGGAGACCCGCGTCAAATTGTAGCGCTATGGCCGCCGCGTCTCTTTCGTTTGCAGCGGACTCAAGCATTGGCTTCACGTCCTCCTCCCATTTGAGCATCTTTCCCGGGTCCGGCGCCGGATCGTATGTGCTGCTTGTCGTCGCACTCACCCACGCGAGCGGACGCGGCAGTCCTTTGTCGCTCAACTCGACGTCGTCGGGGACGTGCTCCCCAGCATCGGCGAGCACCTTACCGAACCGCCGAAATGCCACACGGTAGTCGCGGTTGGTCTCCTCGTTGTCGTACTCGTCGTGTATCCAGCCGACCACCTGCTTCGCCCGCCCTTTGTCATCAAAGGCTTCGACGAGTGGCCCGGCGTTCTTGGCCATCATGTGCCCGTGAGTAAGCAGCTTCTTGTGCCGATGATCGGAGTATTGTGACTGCCGTAACTGAAGTTCGCGAGAAAACGCTAACAGTGCGTTACGGTCTGCTTCGGATATGTCACCACGTCGGTAGTCGCCCTCGATCCGCCACCGGGTGCGTTCAATGGCCCCGTCCATGCTCACCCGTTGTACCTACGGTCTATTATAACCCCGGCTTTGAACAAATCAGCCAAGCCCCCCTCCGGCTTCGTTGGTTTTCGGTACTACGAGCGGAGGAGTACGTCCGCACCGATTAGCCGAGCTTCCGCCACGTCTGGGTGCGTTGACGATTGCCAAACCGGCCCCCGATTGCGCCTCCGATTGCACCGACCAGTACCAATAATACGGCGCTCGCGACCAGGAACACGACGACGCTGTCCAGACCCAATCCGAATCCCCTGGCCCACGGCCCGAGGATCACCGCCGCGGGAAACGGGGGCAGCACCGACGAGAGTGCCTGTCCGAGCACGCCGATGACCGCCAGAACGACGCCCATAAGTCCGCCGGCGGTTGCGCCGTCGCGCCAGCCCGACCGCTGGAGATAGCCGGCGACAGCGCCACCCAGCAGCGGGGCGACGAACGATACGAACGGGAGAAAGCCAGCCACGATCGATACGAGCGCCCCGAGGAGCACCGCGATGCCAGTTCGTCGTGTGTCCATACTGTTTATTGTTTTCCAATCGACATATAGATGGACGGTGAACGGGCAGCGTTCCCGGTCGGTTCGACCACAGGATGGGGAGCATTTATTTCGGACTCGTCCGCGTACACATGCATGGGAAGTACCGACGACTTCGCGGACCTCGACGAACTGGTCGGGTACCTCACCCCGAGAGAGGACAACGAGATGATCAAGAGCTACCAGAACACGACCTCAGTGGCCTGTCCCATCTGCGACGACCCGTTCGACGACCTGGTCGTCTGCAAGGCCGAGGAGACCCAACTGGAACTCTCGGAGGCCCTGGACCTCTGTGTCACGACCGACGACGCTGGCCGGCCCTTTCTGTTCACCCACAAGTAGGGTAGCAGGCGTCGGGTAACCTCTTTACCGCGACAGTCAGAACGGACCGACATGCACTTCGCTATCTACGGTGCCGGCGGTATCGGCGCGTATATCGGCGCACGACTCGCCAATGCCGGACACGACGTGAATCTCGTCGCCCGGGGCGCCCACCTGGAGGCGCTCCAGTCCGACGGTCTCCGCGTCGAAAGCGTCGCCGGTGGGACGGACGTGGACCTGCCAGCCACGGACGACCCTGCAGACATCGGCCCGGTGGATTTCGTCCTGTTCACGGTGAAAGCCTACGACACTCGCTCCGCCGCGGAGGACCTCGAACCTCTCATCGGCCCGGAGACGGCCGTGGTCTCCTTCCAGAACGGCGTCGACAACGAACGCTGGATCGCCGAGGAAGTCGGCGAGTCGCACGTCGTCGGCGGCGTCGCGTACATCTTTTCGACCATCGAATCGCCGGGTGTCGTCGCACACACCGGCGGCCCAGCCCGGTTCGTGTTCGGGGAGATGGACGGCACACGGACCGAGCGAATCGAGGCGCTGGACGAGGCCCTCACCGAGAGCGACGGCGTCGAATCGGTCCTCGCCGACGACATCCAGGTGGAGCTCTGGAAGAAGTTCGCGTTCATCTGTGCACAGTCTGGAATGACGGCGGCGACCCGCAAACCGATCGGTCGCATCCGGGAGACGGCCGCCACGTGGGAGATGTACCGTCGTGTCATCGAAGAGGTCGTCACCCTCGCTCGGGCGAAGGGAATCGACGTCCCGGCTGGAACGGTCGAGGAGTGGCTGGCGTTCGCCGAATCCTTCGACAGTGAGATGTTCTCGTCGCTGCACTACGACCTGGTCAACGAGAACCGCCTCGAACTCGATGCGCTCAACGGGGCGGTTGTCCGTCACGCCGAGCAGGCGGGCGTGGAGACGCCGATGAACGAAGCGGTCCACGCCATCCTTCGCCCCTGGGCAGACGAGCGCGACGAGTGAGTTCACGAGGACCGACGGGGTACGCGGGGACCGCGGACCGTCACTCGAAGAGCGCGTCGTGTCGCCGAGCGAGGTTCGTGTACTCGTCCGAGGAGTAGTGCTCGAAGAGCGAATCCGGGTCGACCGTCGTCTCCTCGAGTGGCGTCACCTTCGCGGGGACGCCACGAACGAACGATTCCGGGGGAATCTCCCGCCCCTCGGGAATCGTCGCCCCGGCTGCCACTACACTCGACTCGCCGACGGTCACGTCCGTGTTGACCGTCGCGTTGAAGCCGATCAGGGACCAGTCCTCGACGTGCGCTTCGTTGAGAACGGCTCCGTGACCGACCATCACCCTGTCACCGAGCCACGAGGCGTGTATCGTCGCATTGTCGCCGATGTGTGATTGCGGTCCGACCCGGACCGGTCCCATATCACCACGGAGGACCACCCCGGGCCAGACGCTCGCGTCTGCACCGACCCGGACGGTGCCGACGAGCGTCGATTCACGGGCCACCCTGGCATCGGGATGGACGTCCGGACGGCTCCCCTCGAACTCGTACTCCCGACTATCGACCATGTGTACCAGTACCAGCCGAACGGCGATAGTTCTAACTGCTGACGATTTCGACCAACGGGGGGGGTGGGACCGAAGCCCTTGGGACTACTCCTCGTTCGCCTCGAGATGGGTCTCAAGTTCGGCGATGCGAGTACGAAGCGCCTCGACCTCCTCGTTCAACTCCTCGAACTCGCGATGGATCGGGTCTGGCAGATCTCCATGTTCCAGGGCATCGAGGTCGGTTCCCGACGCCTCGTCTGTCGAGGAGGCCGGGACACCCACGATGGTGGAATTGGGGCCATAGTCCTCGAGAACGACTGAGCCAGCCCCTACCTGGGAGTGCTCGCCGATGGTTATGGGGCCGAGCAGGATGGCGCCCGCGCCGACGACGACGTGGTCCTCCAACGTCGGGTGCCGTTTGACGGGTTCGTTCGAGGTCCCACCGAGGGTACATCCCTGGAATAGCAGGACGTCGTCACCGATCTCCGCGGTCTCGCCGATGACGACGCCACCGCCGTGGTCGATGAAGAACCGTCGCCCGATGGTTGCTCCGGGATGGATCTCGATACCAGTCAGCAACCGCGAGAGGTGCGAGAGGAGTCGAGCAAACAGTTTCAACCCGTGTGTCCAGAGGTAGTGACTCACCCGGTGGAACCAGATGGCATGCAGCCCGGGATAGGTGAGCAATACCTCTGCGACGTTCCGCGCAGCCGGGTCGCGGTCGAGCACCGTCCGAACGTCCTCGGCGATTCGTGAGATCATGCCATGGCTCTGAACAGGTCTGTCGACAGATACCGTTCGCCTGTATCCGGTAAGACCACGACGATTGTTGAATCCTCGTATTCCGGCCGGGACCGTACCAACTTCGCGGCGTGGATCGCCGCACCAGCCGAGATGCCCACGAGGACGCCCGCCTCGGCGGCCAGCGTTCGCGACGCGGTTTTGGCGTCGTCGTCGGCGACCTGGACGACCTCGTCGATCACGGCCTCGTCGAGATTCTCGGGAACGAACCCCGCACCGATCCCCTGGATACCGTGGCTTCCGGCTTCCCCGCCGGAGAGGACCGCCGACGTCTCCGGTTCGACGGCGACCATCTCGACGTCCGCATCGACGTCGGTGGCGAAATACCGACCGATCCCGGTGATCGTTCCGCCAGTACCGACCCCTGCGACGACCACGTCGACCTGCCCGTCCGTATCCGCCCATATCTCCGGCCCCGTCGTTTTCCGGTGGACGGACGGATTCGCCGGATTCTCGAACTGCTGGGGCATGTACCCATCATCGAGGTCGTCGACGAGTTCCCCCGCACGCGCTATCGCAGCCCCCATCCCGCCGTCCGCGGGCGTCAGTTCCAGGGTTGCACCCAGCGCCCGGAGCATCGACCGACGTTCCTCGCTCATCGACGCGGGCATCGTCAACACGAGATCGTACCCCTTTGCCGCACACACGGAGGCCAGGCCGATACCCGTGTTCCCGCTCGTCGGTTCGACGATGGTGGTCGCTTCGGTCACCTCGCCCCGTCGCTCGGCCCGCTCGATCATCGAGAGCGCGACCCGGTCTTTCACCGAGGAGAGGGGATTGAACGACTCGACCTTTCCATAGACGTCCGGGCCGACGGTCTCGAGGGCGACGAGGGGCGTGTCGCCGACGAGTTCCGTCACGTTCTGCGCAACGTTCATCAGTGGGCCTCCATCGACTCGGCAGGAATAAATACACGGTGGGAATCGACAGGTGCTGTCGGTAATGGCTGAGAAACTGGGCCGATTTCGACGGGCTGTCCCCGTCAGCTACACTCTGGCGGTCATCGTCTCCACGACGCTGTGTCGAGCAGTCCCCAGGTCGTCGGTCAGTCGCGTCGTCGTATGCAGGACGGGATACGTCATCGACAATGGTCCGTACAGGTACTCTTGCAGGGTCAAATCGCTCGTATCCCACCGTCCACAGCGCGTCTCGTTATGTATCTGGCGCTGGCGCCGTCGCGCGAGTCGGACGGTTCTGTCCTCGAGCGTTTCCAGGGCGGCATACGTCTCCATGAGCTCCTCGAACGACCGTTCGTCGAGCGACCCATCGTCCATCGACGAGAGCGACGTCTCTATCTCGTCGAGGGTGGCCGTCGCATCCTCGACGGCCGCTTGCTCGGTCGAGAGCACCTGTATCAGTTCGTCGCGTCTCGACGCAGCGTCGAGGGCTCGCTGTTGGAGTGCCCGCTTCATGGGTCGATTGACGCCGCTCCCCTCGCGAAGCCCACCCAGGAAGTCGGCGTCGAATTCGTTCACCAGATGCGTCTCCCAGGTCTCGCCATAGGTGTCGTCGTAGTGGTCGACGGCCATGACGGTCTCTTCGAACGCCCGGCGGACGTGATCGACCGGCGCCGCTCTGGTCTCCATGGTCTGTATCGACTGTGGCGTCGCGACCGCCCCTGCGGGTTGGACGACCGGAATCGAGTCGATGGCCTCGGCGAACGCACGATACGCGTTTCGCTCCGCGACGACCTCCCGCATCTCCGCTTCGACGCGGTCCTCGGCATCATACAGGTGAGAGAGGACGCTGGCGACCCCCACCAGCACGAGCCCGAGGAACGCAGCGATGAGCAGTACTTCGTGGAGCGGTGACAGTCCGATCCCCGAAACCGCCTCGTTGACCGGGGACATAGACGAGCCGTCGATAGCGAATGGAACAGATCCCCCAGATGTGGCCATGCTAGAAATACACGTATCGATCACGATAATCATTTGCATTACTCCCGTTCTCGTGGGTTGCTACGACGGAGTTCCGGTCAGTGTGTAGGACCGTCATGGACCCAGATACCCCCAGGCTTGCAGACGGTCACCCTCCCCATCGATCCACCGCTCGCCGATGTCGTCGCGGTAGTACATGTTCGGTATCACGATGTCGTCGATGCGTCCATACGCCTGCCGGCGGGCGTCCTGCATCGTCTCTCCCATTCCAGTGACGATGATCGGCATCCCACTCTCTCCCGCGGCACGCCACTGTCCGTCGACGTTCTTTGCGTCCTCGAGGTGGATACCATCCCGCGAATCCCTCTCGAAGACGACGGCGGCGTTCCGGGAGTTCTCGTCGTACGTCTTCGGGTCGTCGAAGGGAAACGGCGGCAACACGATCCGGACGGCCACCTGGTAGCCCTCGTGAACCCGGAGTGCCGGGTCGGTGCCGTGTGCGAGGTCGTAAAAGAAGGCTCCGGTCGGTGACTCGAACGATTCTTCCTGCAACGCGATGGTCGGATAGCCGAAGCGTGGTGTGAACTCGAGCGGATAGATGCCGTGATCGTTGACGATGCAGTTCAGGTCGATGCTCCCCACGTACCCCTCGTCGGCGAGCCACGATTCGATCTGTCCGAGGGTCTCCCTGAACAGCCGATTCCGCCCGGCCCAGAACATCGACGTGCCCATCTCTCCCGTCGAGGGCCCGATGTTGCCGGGGAAGAGCTTCTTGTGCTCGAAGTTGAAGTTGATCGGTTCGACGAACTGGTCACCGTCGAAGAACCCACAGATGGCTACCTCGACGCCCTCCACGCGTCGCTGTAACTGAAACCCCTTCATCCGGTGGCCCCAGGCCTTCTTGTAGGCGCGAAGGACCTCGACGACGTCGCTGCCGTCCACTTCACGACCGACGTACAGGAGCCGTTTGACGTTCTGAACCTCACCGAGGGGCTTGATGACGTACGGAGCAGGATGTTCCCGGACGTACTCGATGGCAGTGTCGAAGTCCGTGAATTCCCGGTGATCGAGGGTGTCTACGCCGTTGTCCTCGAGGACGGACATAGCGTACCCACGGTCCTCTTCGAGTCGATCGGTCGCTGGCGTGCCGCCCACGACCGCGTGGCCAGCATCGCGCAACTCCTGGGCCAGTTCGCCCGTGCCCACCTCGTCGCCTACCCAGATGTCGTCGAAGATGATGACGTCCGCCCAGTCGACCGCCGCCCGCCAGTCGTCCGTCTTCGGGACGAAGCCATCGGTTATCTCCCGGTCGGACTCGGCTTCGATGTAGTACCGTACGTCGTGGCCCTCGCGTGCTACCTGCCACGCCAGATCACCGATAAGCGCCGAGTCGAGCGAGAGGAACAGAAATCGTTTCGGGTCCATGGCCGAACATCGTCTTCAAGTGACAAATAGCTATGGCGAGGCCCGGTTCGAGTCTGTAGCAATTAAGGCCGCCCCGCCCCACACTCGACACGATGACCGAGAGCCGACCCTCCCGAGAGACGATTCGAGACGTCGCGGGTCGCGTCGCGGCGACCGCCCATCCCGATCTAGACGAAGCGACAATCGACGAAGCGATAGCGATCGTCGCCGACATCGAGGAAAGACTCGAGGACGGACCGAGTCGGGACGCCGTCGAAGACCTGCTCTCGTTCTGGGAGGGATACATCACCGGCGGTCTGCTCGCGGTGACGGACGCCGAAACCATCGACACGTCGCTAGCACGAACGGAACTCGTCAAGCGAGGCAACGAAGCCGACCTCTACGGACTCGACCTCTACCAGGCGCTCCTCGAGTTGGCGGCGGCCCACGAGGAGTCCGACGCCGAGACCGGAGCGGCCGTCACGGATCGCACCGCGAACTGGGCCATGCGAGTCGCCGATCTGACCTCGGGGTTCGTCGGCCATCTTGTGGACCACAAGTAGGACGCCCACCGTCCGATCGGTGGCCTTAGAACGTCCAGTACGCCGACTGGATGCGTTGTACCCGCTCGACGACGTCGCTGATATCCGGTTCGTAGGACGGCGGTTCGTAGATGGCGGGTTCGCGAATCCCGGCGGTGTCGTACCCGAGCATCGTCGCGATCACTGCCAGATTGGTGTACGGCAATCCTCCTTCGATGCCGTACCCGCCAGCGAGTGATGCCACGATGTCGCCGCCAGCGAGGTCGTTGGCCGCGTCCATCGCGTGTTCGACCAGATCGACGTACCCCTGCGCGGTGACGCCCAGGTCGGTGATGGGGTCGGTGAAGTGGTTGTCCTGGCCCGCCTCGATGAAGACGAAGTCCGGGTCGTACTGTTCGGCGATCGGTTCGAATATCTCCTCGACGACGGTGCGATAGCCGTCGTCGCTCGTCTTCGGTGGCACGGGCACGTTGACGTTGTATCCCTCACCGGCGAGCTCCCCGACGTCGCGGCTGTCCCCCGTGCCGGGAAACAGCGTCCGTCCGTCCTGGTGGGTCGACATCACGAGGACGCTCGGGTCGTCGTAGAAGATGGACTCCGTCCCATCGCCGTGATGGGCGTCCCAGTCCCAGAGCAGGATCCGCTCTACGTCGTATTCGGCCTGGAGGTGGCGGATCCCGATGGCGGTGTTGTTGAGATAACAGAAGCCGTGCCCGTCCCCGGCAAACGCGTGGTGGCCACCCGGACGGGCCAGTACGAACGCCGACTCGGTCTCACCGGTAGCGACCGCGTCCATCGCCCGGACGACGCCACCGGCGGCGAGTTTGGCGGTGTTCCACGTGTGCGCGGAGATGTGGGTATCGACGCTCAACATCCCCGCTCCACTGGCCGACATCGAACGGAGCCGTTCGAGGTAGTCGTCGGTGTGCACCCGGGAGAGTTGCTCGTTCGACGCCATCTCGGGTGCCAGCCGCGCGACCGACGGGTCGTCGAGTAGCCCCTCTTCCCGCAACTGGTCCATCGTGTACTGGAGACGCTCCTTTCGCTCGGGATGGGTCGGCGTGTGCTCGTGCAGCAGGTACTCCTCGTCGTAGACCAGTCCCAGCGTCACGACGACCCCTCCGCGAAGGAGAACTCGATGCCAGGAGTTACCTGCGCCTCGGCGTCGAATATCTGTCCGACGACCTCCGAGTCCTCCACGACGGTGAACCGAGAGAACGACCGGACATCGACCGCTGCGGTCGGGTCACCCCCGGCCGCTTTTGCGGCCGCCCGTGCCCGCTCGATGGCAATATCCTTCGCCTGTGTGTCGGTGAACCGCTGGCCGACCTCGAGGGATTCCACCGTTTCGGGGCCAATCGACGTGACCGTCATGACCCCCCGGGCACTGTCGGCGTGCACCGCCGTCTCGACGCTCACCCGCGCGACCCCACAGCCGACGGCACCGGCCACGTCGGCGTGGTCGGGAACCACCGCATCGAAGTGGGTACCGTCCGCGAGCGGGTCCGCGAGATACGGGGCGAGGACACCACCGACGACGAGCGACGCCGTCCGGTCGGTGGATATCGACGTGACGGTGGCGCGCACCCGTTGCAAGAACCGATCCAACACGGTCGTCGCGAGTTCCGACGCCGACCCGTCACCCACTGTGTCTATCGCGTCTCGGGCGGCGGAACGGTCGCCGGCGGTGAACCGGCCGAGTACGTGGAGCGCGTCCGTGACCGTCGGTTCGTCGCCGCCGAAGGCCACCGCGTCGCCCACCCGTTCGTCGGCGAGTGCAGGACCATCGTCCCCCGGAATCACGCGCGTGTCGCCCCCGACCGGCAGACTCTCGGCGACGACTCCATCGTAGCCGGGTTCGATCTTTCCTTCCGGAATGCCGCCCTCGATCGCTGGAAAGCCGTCGACGACCCGAGTCACGTCGGTGGTCGTCCCGCCGATATCCACGGTCACGGCGTCGGACGCCCCCGAGAGTGCACACAACCCGAGCGAACTCGCCGCCGAGCCACCTCGGAGCGTGTGGGCGGGGGTTTCGGCCATCGAATCGGCGGCGAGCATCGCACCGTCACCTTTGAGATAGTAGACGGGCGCATCGATAGCCGCCCTCTCGACGGCGGCTTCGATGTCCCGCAGGAATTCGTCGAAGACGGGTTTCGCCTTCGCATTCGCGACGGTCGTCGCGGCCCGTTCGGGGAACGTGAGACCGGCTCCGGATTCACTACCGAGTGCCACGTGGTCCGCATCGATAGAATCCCGGAGCGTCCGTTCGAGGTCCGGGTTCCGGGCAGAGAACTTCGCCGTCACAGCGACGACCGGATAGGCGACGCTGTCCGCGAGCGAGACTGGCTCGGTGACGCGACCGCGGGGGTCGATACCCCCGGCCGTGACGAGGTTCTCTTCGCCGTAGAACGCCCGCTCCGGGCTCAACCCCGGCCCCGGAACGAGGACGTTCGAGCAGTCTGGGAGTCGATCCTGGACGGCCGCGTTGACGACGAGCGTCGTGGCGACGACCACACGATCGATCTGGGTAGCCCCACGACCGGCGAGCAGCTCCTCGAGGACCGCTTCGATGCTCTCTCGGCGGGCGGTATTCGGTACCTTCGCCGCGTTCGCGATGCCGTGCTCGTCGACGAGCACTGCGTCGACGTTGGTTCCCCCGGTGTCGATTCCGATGATCACGCTGTCTCGGCTTACGGGTCCACCGGTTTAGTGATTGCGCGTAGCCGCCTCGTGGCGCATCGGTATCCGTTGACGCCGGTGAGGGTTCAAATACGGTGACACGCCCACCTCGCAGCGATGGAGGTCATCGGCGTCAGAATCCTCGCCGATCCCGAATCGGCAGCGCTCGCGCTCGCGTTCGTCGGCGGCGGTATCGCCCTGGGGACGGTGAGCGGGTTGACGCCCGGGCTTCACGTCAACACCGTCGCCGTCATCATGGCGTCTCTGGCCCCCACCATCCCCGCACCGCCACATCTCCTCGGCGCGAGCATGCTCTCCGCGGGCGTGACCCACTCGTTCCTCGACGTCGTCCCGACCCTGGCGATCGGTGTCCCGGATGCAGCCATGGCAGTCAGCGCGCTCCCTGGACACCGACTCGTGATGGGCGGTCGCGGTCGGGAGGCACTCCGCATCTCGGCCGTGGGAAGTGCCAGTGCCATCGCGACAGCGGCGGTGCTCGGAATACCGGTGACCTACGTGATGCGCTCGGTCGTCACGACCCTGGATAGCTGGATCCCCGCCGCCATCGGCGCCATCGCACTGTTCCTCGTCGTCACCGAACACGGATATCGGGCGACGGTCGGTGGGGCCCTCTCACTCGGCGCGAGCGGACTGCTCGGAATCGCGTTTCTCGACGTGACGACCGGCGGCCTCGTTCCGGGCGGCGACACGCTGTTACCGTTGCTGTCGGGACTGTTCGGTATCCCGATCCTCGTCCACGCGTACGGTGGTGCCGGTGTGCCGCCACAGGGCGGCCCGACGGTGGCCGCGTCCTCCGAGGAGACGCTTGGCTGGGGGATGGTCGGTGCCCTCTCGGGGTCGCTGGTCGCCTATCTACCGGGCGTCTCCGCCGCGGTCGCGGCGGCCATGGCCTTCTCCGTCCTGCCGACGACGTCCGGTGACAGGGCGTTCGTCGCGACGGTGAGCGGTGTGAACACCTCGAATACGATATTCGCCCTGTTCGCCCTCGTCGCCCTTGGAACGCCGAGAACCGGCGTGCTGGTCGCGATCGAGCGCGCAGAACTCCCGGTGAACCTGCCCCTGGTCCTCGCGTCTATCGTCATCGCGGCCGCGGTCTCGTTCGTCCTGGTCCCCGTCCTGGGAGACCGGTATCTCTCTCTGGTCGGATCGGTCGATCCGCGGCGGCTATCGGTCGCCGTCGCACTCCTGCTCGCCGTCCTCGTCGGGTTGTTCACCGGAGTCCCGGGCATCGGGATACTTGGGATCGCGAGTGCCGTCGGCCTGTTCCCCGTACATTTCGGGGCCAGACGAGTCCACCTGATGGGGGTGTTGCTCGTTCCGATCGCGCTGCGGGGAATCGTCGGGTAAGAACAGTTCCTCGGGGTTAGAACCGAGCTTTCGGACCGTCGTCGGTGTCCTGGACCTCGATCCCGAGGGCTTCGAGTTCGTCGCGGAGTTCGTCGGCCCGCTCGTAGTTACCACGTTCGCGTTCGGCCTCGCGCACGTCGAGCACGAGTTGAACGACCTCCTGGGCGAGCCCCGCCTCTCCAGTCGGCTCGCTATCGCCGAAGACGAACCCGAGAACGGCACCACCGAGGTCCTCGAACGCCTCGATGGTCTCGTTCACTGCACGGTAGTCGTACCGTTCGTGCTCGTCGACGTGGGTATTGAGCGCGCTGGCGAGTTCCAGCAAGGCCGTGACCGCGCGCCGGGTGTTGAAGTCGTCGTTCATCGCCTCGCGGAACGAGGTCCGGGCCTCGTCGATGGCATCGCGAAGGGCCCCGTCCGTCTCGGTGGCATACGCGTCGGGGCTATCACAGGCCCCCACCGCTCGATCGTACGCTCGCTCCAGTGTTTCCCACCGTTCGACCGCCTCGGCGAGCGTCTCCTCGGAGTACGTTTGCCGACGGTTGTACGCCGTCGAGACGAGGAACATCCGGATGGCGTTGACACCGAACTCCTCGATGGCAGTCGAGACCGTGAAGAAGTTCTGGAGGCTCGTGCTCATCTTCTCCCCACCGGTCTCGAGCAGTCTGACGTGCATCCAGTACTTCGCGAACTGTTTGCCGGTCGCTGCCTCGCTCTGCGCGATCTCGTTCTCGTGGTGGGGGAACACGAGGTCCTGACCGCCCACGTGGACGTCGATGGAATCGTCGAGATGAGCCATACTCATCGCCGAACACTCGATGTGCCACCCCGGGCGTCCCTCACCCCATGGGGACTCCCAGGTCTGTCCCTCCGGAGCCACCGCGGGGTCCGGCAGACCACCGTCGCGGTGTTCGGCGATGGCGTCTGGCGACACGCCGTCGGCCTTCCAGAGGGCGAAATCCTGGGGATGGCGTTTCTCGGCGAGTTCGTCTTCGGATCCCTGGGCCTCCATCGCCTCGATCTGCTGGTTCGAGAGTTTGCCGTAGTCCTCGAAGGCCGTGACGTCGAAGTAGACCGATCCGTTCGCCTCGTAGGCGTAGCCACGTTCGAGCAACGTCTCGATGAGCGACTGGATCTCCGGCACATGTTCGGAGACCCGAGGGTAGACGTCGGCCCGGAGGAGATTGAGACTCCGCATGTCCTCGATCACCGAGGTGATGAAGTGGGTCGCGACCGCGGTCTCGGTCTCACCGAACTCGTCCTGGCCGATCCGCGCGACGATCTTCTCGTTCACGTCGGTGAAGTTCTCGACGTGTCGGACGTCGTATCCCAGGTGATCCAGCCAGCGATGCATCACGTCGACGTGGACCCAGGCGCGAGCGTGACCGAGGTGAGCGTCGTCCGAGACCGTCAGTCCACAGAAGTAGAGGAGGACCGAATCGGGATCCTGGGGCTCGAACGGTTCGCGCTCCCCCGTCAAGGTGTTCGTCACGGTGAGCGTCATCGGGTAGCCGTACACGAGCCACCGTTTTATAATGCGTCGAAACGCACGGAATCCGTCGTTATCGGAAACCGTCCGCAGCGTCTTCCACAATGGTGAGCGCGGTGGTCCCATCCCGTCGCTCGACCACGACCACCAGCGAACTGCCCGTCAACCCGACACCCTCGACCCCGACCGACGCATCCGCGAGTCTGGTCGCCACCGTCGCGAGAAGGCGGGCATCGACGTCACCGTGAGCCTGTATCGCCGTCAAGGAACCAGCGTCCGCCGCGAAGGAGATCCCCCCGACGGCGAGTACCGATCCATCGCCGCTCCCGATGCCGCTCTGCATCGTCACACGCACGCTACCGTCCCGGGATTCGATCTCGGGCAACTCCTCGGCGTACCGACGCAGCGCCGTGGCGATGGCCTCGTCCCCACCCTCGACGTCGAGGAATCGGGCCGCAGCAGAGAAATTCACGACACCCGCCCGCAGGCCATCTCGGACGAAGGGATGGGCATCGACCGCTTCCCGCGTCGCCGCTGCCAGCGATGACATACGAGCGATTCGGGCCGGCGACGAGAAAAACGGTTCGAGACGACTCAGCTGGCGAGCAACAGGTAGAGCGAAATGGCGACGGCGACGGTAACGGTGAGGAGGCCGAAGGCAACGGCCGCGAGTTCGTCGAGCAAGAGCGTGATTCCGATCGCGACGACGATGCCGATGAGGACGAACGCGGCGGCGATGGCGTACGTACTGGTCGTCGTCGACTCGGGTTCGGTATCGGGCTGGATCTTGCCCAACTCGTCGTCGACCTCGACGCCACCGCTGCCAGCGGCGACGTGAACCTCGACACCCGACCGCTCCGCGCCATACCCCGTGGCCACTTCGAGCAACCCATCGACGGGGTCGATCGATTCGACCCCGACCGGGATGGTCTCGGCGGCATCTTGATCGACGAACCAGTTCGCGTCGCCAATATCGGTGACGCCGGCGAGTGCGTCGTCGAGGTGGACGTGGACGTGTGTCGGTTGGCCGTGATTGTCGAGGACGAGGTCGAACGGCCCGTCGACGTCGAAGGAGTGGTCCTCCGGTTCCACGCTTCTCGGACCGGCTCTGTTCACGTGGACGCGAAGGGTCGGTCGCATACGTGTCATTTCGAAGAGCCGTGAGAAAAAGGTTCAGGCCGCGACGTCGTCACGCATGTCCGGCGGAAGGAGGTTCGGAATACCGTCCTCGATCGGATAGACCTCCCCACAGTCCGTGCAGGTGAGCGTTCCCGAGACGATGTCCCCGTCGGTCTCCTCTTCGACGGTCAACTCCAGTTCGTGTTTGTCGAGCGGGCAGCAGATGATATCCATCAGGTCTTCTTTCACGTGTTCGTCACCTGTGTGGATTCTCGTGGCCGGTGCCAAAAAAGGTGCTGGGTCGTGGTCGGTCTGGAAACCCGGTCCGGGTCAGCGAACGATCAGGCGAACGGATTCGTTCGGACGATCGACTGTTCGCGACCGGGACCGATGCTGAGTGCGTATGCCGGTACACCGACCTCCGTCTCGACGTACTCGACGTATTCCTGTGCGGCCGCCGGAAGGGCGTCGTACCCTTCCGCGGCGATCTCGTCCCAGTCGACCTCGGGCCAGCCGTCGAAAGTCCGATAGACCGGATCGCAGTCGCCCCAGCGTTCGGTCGTGGCCGGCATCGTTTCGATGGTGTCGCCGTCGAGTTCGTAGGCGTGTCCGACCTTCACTTCGTCGAGGCCGGCGATGACGTCGAGGTGGTTGATCGCGATACCGGTGAACCCACTCGCACGGGCCGCGTGGCGAAGCATCGGTAGGTCGAGCCAGCCGACACGGCGCGGCCGCCCCGTAACCGTCCCGTATTCGCCACCTTCCTCGCGGATGTACTCCGCGAGTTCACCGTCGAGTTCGGTTGGAAGCGGGCCCGTCCCGACCCGTGAGAGATAGGCTTTCACGATCCCGATGACCTCCCCCCGTCCGACGTCAGTTACCCCGAGACCGGTGCCGGTCGCAGCGTAGCCAGCGGTCGGATTCGACGACGTCACGAACGGATAGATGCCGTGGTCGATATCGAGTGACGTTCCCTGTGCACCCTCGAGCATCACGTTGTCCCCGTCGTGTAGGTGCTCGGCCAGGAACTCCCCTGCGTTCACGTCCATCTCCGCTGAGCGGATGCGGTCACCGATGGCGCTGTACTCCTCGAACAGTGCCTCGACGTCGAACTCCTCCCCGGCGGTCTTTCCGTAGACGTCCTCGTAGATGGCACGCTTCTGGGGAACCACGTACTCCAGGCGCTCGCGGAGAACCTCGTGGTCGAGGAGGTCGCCGATCCGGATCCCTCGACGACCGACCTTGTCCTCGTAGGTGGGGCCGATGCCCCGGCCCGTAGTGCCAGCATCGAGGTCGGAGTCGCTCTTTGCCTCCTCCTCGATACCGTCGAGCAGGCGATGATACGGCATAATGACGTGCGCACGGCGAGCAACCCGGACGTCGGGGTCCAGGCCTCGTTCTTTGAGAGCGTCGATCTCGTCGAAGAGCGTCCGGGGGTTGATGACGACGCCGTTGCCGAGGACGCCGGTCTTTCCCCGCACGGCTCCGCTCGGAACGAGCGAGAGTTTGTATTCGTCGCCGTCCAGAACGACGGTATGTCCGGCGTTGTCCCCGCCCTGGTATCGAGCGACGACGTCGGCGTGATCGCCGTAGAGGTCGACGATTCCCCCCTTGCCTTCGTCGCCTAGCTGCGCACCCACGATGGTGACGGTCATGTGTGAGCGTTCCCTCGCCCAGGCTAAACAGATTACGATACGCGCAACGCGACCAGCGATCCTGGCATCGAGACAGGGTGGCCGCACGCCGAGCCTGCCGATGGTGGCAATACGAACCCGGCCGATTGCGGGATCGGTACGACCCGGGCTCGAGATCGGTTCCGTTCGGGCGTCCCGAATGGGAGACGGGGCCGCCCGACGCCACAAAGATTATAGGGCTGCTCGAAGAACCATCATATCTGTATCTCTCGTCCCGTCTGCCGAGGACAACCTTTAAAGCGTGGAATGACAAGTTAACAAATGCCATGATAGATAGGCTTGAGAAGGAAGTGGATATGTTGGAGCGACATCTGCAGGTCCTAAAGATGGTCATCGAGAACGAACCCATCGGGATCGTCAAGATGTCCAACGAGACGGGCTACCCCCATCACAAGGTCCGCTACTCCCTCCGCGTCCTCGAAGAAGAAAATCTCATCGAGCCCTCCAGCCAGGGAGCGATCACCACCGACAGAACCTCCGAGTTCGTCGACGACCTCGGTGGTAAGATCAACGAGATCATCGACAAACTCGACGAGATGAAGATCGATTCGGTACCGACCGAAGCCGAGTGATTACAGTTCGGGAACGGTCAGGTGGAACGCGTCTCGGCGGTCCTCGACCAGACAGAGATGATACCCGTTCTTTCTCGACACCTTCACGTAGCTCTGTCTGTCACTCCGACTGAAGAACCCGCCCGCACTGGCGGCGGCCTGGGCGCGTTCGAGGGCCCCTGGTTCGAAGTAACTCGCCGTCACGTAGAACGCACCGGCGAGTGATTCGACGGTCTCACCCAGGTCCGTCGCTCCCGTGACCAGACGGTCCATCGAATCCTCCGGGACCGGATCGCGCGAATCGTTCATATCGGCGACGACGAGTGGTTCGCCCATCCGGTCGCGAATGACGACGTCGAACGCGTGCGTCGCGGTCTCACCGGACTCCGATTCGACGTCCACGGTTCCACCGAACTCGACGCGGTCGAACGCCGGAACGGCGTCGTAGACGTCTTGCAGACCGGAGGTGGCCCCCGAATCCACCAGTTCGTAGGGTAGTTCCCTGACCAGCCAATCGACGAACCGGTATCGACTCGAATCGTGGAGGAACCGCTGGAAGGGCGTCCCCTCGACGGTCGTTTCTTCCGCGTCGAACTGCGTGTGATGGTCGAGTCGGAGGTTCTCGTTCACCGCCTCGGGGTCGACGGACGAATCCGCCAGCGAATCGAGGGTCGCCTTGCCTTTGGAATCGTATCTGATGAAGAGATTCGTTCCAGCCAGTGCATCTTCCGGGGTGATATCGGTGTCACTTGGCACAGTTGCCGCCGAACCCCCCTGCTCGGCAGACTCGAGTTTCGACTCGAGGGTCTCGAGACGATTTTGGAGTTCGGCGCGTTCTTCGCGAAGTTCGGCGACCGACGCGTCGAGTTCCTCCCGTTCCGACTCCGCCGCTGATAGCTCGGATTCCAGCGTCTCGATACGACGGTCACGCTTCTCGACGGCAGCTTCGAGTTGCTCGAGTTGGGCCGGATTCGCTTCGTTCGATGGCGTCGACTCGGCGGCGGTTGCGGATGAATCCGGTGCGCGGGTCTGTGTCGAGTCGGCACCTTTCGTCCTGGACCGCCCGCTCTCTTTAGCGCGAGTCGTCGACGACCCCGTCTTTGCCGCTCGACGACCACCCGTCTCCCCGCCGGGCGGTTGGGCTGTGGCGCTCTCTTCGGGGTCGAGGGCCGGAATCGATTTCGTCTTCCGCCATTGCGCCTCCTCTCGGAAGAGGTTCTGGTTCGTTTCTTCCTCGCGCTCCGATCGATCCTTTGCGGCCCACTCCCGCACTGCGCGTTCGTGGTCCGTCATCGGTTCGGAGTCCGCCGATTCGACACCGTCCACCTGCGATTCCTGTACTCCTGGCGCCGACGGTTCGGAATCGGCAGTCGTGGATTCGATCTGCTCGGTCCCTGACGACCGCTCCTCCGTCCGTGTGGTCTCCGCAGAGGGCTCGTCTGAGTCCACGGAATCGATGTCTGCGGTCGGTTGTTCTGCGGTCGCCGTCTCAGCGTCCGCGGTCGATTCATGGGAAGTCGGCGGTCCGGCCGGATCCTCGTCTGACTCCGCCGCCTCTGCAGCGGCGTCGTCGGCTGGTTCCGCTTCCTCGACTGTCACCGGGCTCCCCGACGAGTCTGCCTGTTCGGGCTGTGTGGGTGCGTGGTCCGCTTTCTCGGTATCGTCGTCCGCAGTTCTGTGCTCGTCTTCCGGTTCGTCAGACGGCGTGGACGCGGTGGCAGTGCCAGCACGTCCGACCTCGGCGACGCCGCTCCCGGTCGAGGAGGACTCGTCCGTGTCCGGGAGGGGTGGGAGTTCGGTGATAGTCATCGAAACCTTCCGCACCTCGAAGACCCCGACTTCGTCGTTCGCCATCTCGAACGCCTCGTCTCCGACCTCAAGACGTTCGTTCTGCCCGATGAACGCGGTGCTCATCGACTTCCCTCCGTAATAGGTGACGTAGTAATCCCCGCTCAAAACGTTCTCGGAGAGTTCGAGATAGCCGGTGAAGTTCGCGTCACGTAGCGTCGCGTCTGCAGATTCGATCGACGTGTCGTTGGTGAAGTACTTCGCCTGTGTCTTCCCGCCGCGCTCCTGCATGGTGAACAGGAGCGGCAATGACGGATCCGGTGCCGTGTAGACGGTCCCATTCGTCTCTCGAAGGTCCTCGATATCGCCCTGGAAGACGCCGATGACCCGACCGTTCAAGAAGAACGCCCAGGTGTCGTCGCCGATGACCGTTCCGGAGAAGTCGTCGTCCGCGAGTTCGTGGAGCTCGCGAACCCCCCCAGAGAACGGTCGAGCGTCCCAGGACTCGACCTGCTCGACCGTGCGTGATTGCATACGCGACCGAACGTCAGTTGGCCGTAAAAGACTTTCCGGGTGCTGTCTGACAGGCGACCGTCGAGCGGCGTCTCGGCATCGCGACGTTGTCTGATCTCGAGGTGGACCTTACAGCTTCTGTGACGCGTCGTCGGCGAGTTCCGACATGCGCTTGCTGATGCGACCCGCACTCGAGAACTCGTCTTCGCTCATCGCCGCCGCGATGGCGTTGCCGAGCACGAAGACGGCGTGTTTGTGTTCGCTCTTCGATTTGTGGACGTGACTCGGGTCGACATCGAGCTGTTCGTACGAATCGAAATCCGACGCCGAGATGTGGTCGAACTCGAGGAACTGGTCTTTGATTGAAACCATCTCCTCGTGCAGGTCGAGGAGTTCGTCCTTGTGCATGTTGGGTATTCGTAGGGAACATCGAGGTTTAAGTGTTGTCCGCCAGTACCTCGCACGCAACAGCCCTGCACCGCTGTAGAACTGTGTAGTGCCGACCTGGCCACGCGATAGCTGCCTCGAATTGGGCCAGAAATGCAGCCGCGACTGGGACACGTCACCGTGACGGCCTGCATCGCGATCCGGAGAAGGGGCGGTGTGACGGACCGCGAGTGAAGGGGATCGGGTCACATACGGCGGACGAACGCCTCAGAAGACGTATTCGTCGTCGTGTCCCATCATCCCCTCGTCCTCGAGGGAACCGTCCTCGTCGACGGGGCCACTCGTCTTGTAGGCACGGATGCCGGCCGACAGCAACTGTTCGACGGCCTCCTCCTGGCTGACGAACTCTCCTTGTTCGACGAACTGGGCAATCTGCATCTCGATGTGGTCGGGGATGTTGACTTCCACCGTGGGCATTTAACGGTCGGGGGTTGGCCCCCTCCCGTCTTAAGCCTGACGGGGTGAAATATCGACTTCGAGAACCACAGTCGACCTGTGGGGAGAATTTGTTCGTTCGAGAACAGCGGATGATTAACGCACGTGAGAATCGGCAGTCGGAAGTGACTCGCGACGTACCCGTGAACATGACCGTTCGGGACGTAACGGACCTCTACACGGAGTTCGGCGACGAACGGCTGCCGCCGGGACAACGGCGCACCGACGATTTCCTCATCTTCTCCATGGATGGGACGCCGTCGGTCGACGAGCGGTCCTGGCAGTTCGAGGTGTGGGGTGCCGTCGACGACGAACTGACACTCTCCCTAAAGGAATTCAAGGCGCTCCCCAGCGAGTCCCAGCGCCAGGATTTTCACTGCGTCACCGGCTGGAGCAAACTCGACTGTGTCTTCACCGGCATCCCCTTCACCGAGCTCGCGAACAGCGTCGGTGTCCACGACGATGCGGTCCACGTCCTGTTCCACGCACGAGACGGGTACACGACGGATCTCCCGCTTGCGGACTGCCTTCGGGACGAGGTGCTGTTCGCCTGGAACGAGGACGGCGAGCCACTGGAACCGGCCCACGGCGGGCCGCTTCGAGTCGTCACCCCACACAAGTACGCCTACAAGGGTGCGAAGTGGATCACCGGGGTCGAATTTCTAACCGAACCCCGTCGTGGGTACTGGGAGAAGCGGGGCTACTCGGTGACCGCCGACCCCTGGGCCGAAGACCGATACAGTTAGCGTAAAGGCGCCGCTCCCCTTCCGGTGAACTAATGGCATCGCGCGACGGGCAGGAAACGACGCAGACGGCGGCTCGACTCGTCAGTCGGTCGGTGTCCATCCCGCCGACGCCGCTCCGTGACGTCCTTCGAATGGACCGACCGATACACGCAGCCTGGACCGCCCCGGGTGAACGGACCCTGGTCGCCAGCGGCGCAGCGACGACGGTCGCGACGGACGGGTCGGACCGATTCGCGACGATACGAGACCGAGGAGCGAATGCGTTCGACACACTCGACACGACAGACGTCGCACGGGAGGCCCGGCCGCGGTTCATCGGTGGATTCGCCTTCCACGATAGACACGACCGGGTCACACCCTGGCAGGAGTTCCCCGGCGCGTGGTTCGTCCTCCCGAAGGTCCAGGTCGTCCTTGGAGACGACGGTGGGTGGATCACGGTGACGGCGGATGCGAGCGATCGGACGACGACGGAGTTGGATACGCTAGCTGACTCCATTCGCGATGGTGTCCTCACGGCAGGACCGGTCGGGACTGCACCCGGGGTCGAATCCACCACGAGAGCCACGACCTACGACCAGTGGACCGACCAGCTCGACGGCGCCCTGGCACGGATCGAGAACGGCGAAATCGAGAAGGTGACGCTGGCACAGACGCTCCGTGCCGAACTCGGCGCTCCGTTCGCACTCGCAGGAACGCTCGAACGCCTCGGCGAGACCTATCCCGACTGCTTTCGCTTCTCGTTCAGGCCGGACGCCGACGAGTATCCCACCACGCCACCTGGCGAGGAACCGGCCGCTGCACCCACGTTCTTCGGCGCGTCTCCAGAGCGTCTCGTGACGAAACAAGGGGAGTCACTCCTCACGGGCGCACTCGCGAGTACCGTGGGCCGCGGGGAGACGCCGGCAGAAGACGACAGACTGACCGCGACACTCGAGTCCGACGAGAAGTTCGAGCGCGAACACGAGGTGGTCGTCCAGAGTATCCACGATCAGTTGGCGCCGGTCGCCCGAAACGTCCGTCCCGGCGAGCGGTCGGTTCGGAAACTCGACTCGGTCCAGCACCTCTACACGCCGGTCGAAGCCACGCCGATAGCCGAGCACGTCCTCGACCTCGTCGAGGCACTCCACCCGACCCCGGCGGTCGGCGGCCTTCCACCGTCGGTGGCTCTGGAGACGATCCGTCGTACCGAGGCGTTCGATCGCGGCTGGTACGCTGCTCCCGTCGGGTGGTTCGACGAGTCGGGCGATGGGACGTTCGCGGTCGGCATCCGGTCTGCGGTCGCCGCGGCGACGACGGCGACGCTGTTCGCCGGAAACGGTATCGTGGCCGACTCGAACCCACACGCGGAGTGGGACGAAGTACAACTGAAATACGAACCCATCCTGGACGCCTTGCGATGACGGCGCCGAATCGGAACACGCTGTGGGCACGGGCAATCGTCGACGAACTCGCGAAGGGCGGTGTCGACGCGGTCGTGGTCGCACCGGGCAGCCGGTCGACACCCCTGACCGTGGCGGCCGCCAGAGACGACCGAATCACGGTCTACAACCACCCCGACGAGCGATCAGCGGCCTACTTCGCGCTCGGTCGGGCCAAGCGCACCGGCGACCCGACGCCATTGATCTGTACGTCCGGGACGGCCGCGGCGAACTTCCATCCCGCCGTGGTGGAGGGCGACCAATCTCGGACACCGATGATCCTGCTGACTGCAGACCGACCGCCGGAGCTCCGTGACTCCGGCGCCAATCAGACCATCGACCAGGTGGGGTTGTACGGGTCGGCAGTCAGAGACCAGACCGACCTCCCAGAACCCGAACCCGACGATAGAAAACTTCGCTCGTTGCGGACCACAATGAGTCGCGCACTCGCGACCTCGAAGGGGGCGCCTGCCGGTCCCGTCCACCTGAACGTTCCGTTCCGAAAGCCCCTCGAACCGGTCGCGGTTCCAGGAGACGTTCCAGACTCGTTTGCCAAAGAGCATCGACTCGCTGCCCGAGGCCGCGACGGCCCGTTCATCGCTCCCACCGTGGGTCGTCCCACCGTGACGGACGATGAACTGTCCGACCTCGAAGCGGCGATCGAGGGTGCCGACCGGGGTCTCATCGTCGCCGGTCCGGACGACACGCGCGGTGTGTCGGCGACGGCGATCGCCGATCTCGCTGCGGCGAGCGGATTCCCCGTGTTCGCCGACCCGCTCTCCGGGGTCAGATACGGTCCCCATCGACACCGGGCAACGATTCTGGGCTCGTACGATGGATTTCTGGACCAGTCCGCGTACGCGAACTGGTCGCTGCCCGACGTCGTCTTTCGATTCGGAGCCTCGCCGACCTCGAAGCCGCTTCGCTCCTTCCTCGCAGACACGGGGGGCCGTCAGTTCGTCGTGGACCCTGCGGCAGGGTGGCGAGAGGCGACGTTCACGGCGTCGGATCTCGTCGTCGCCGATCCGAACCGCCTGGCCACCCAGTTGGCCGAGAGCGTCTCCAGGCCCGCGGCCCGTGAGTGGCACGAGTCGCTCCTCGCGGCCGCAGAACGGCACTGGGAGGCCGTCGAGGAGCGGGCCGATGATGCGCTGGAAGGTCGGTATCTCCAGCAGGTGGTCGCCGACGCCCCCGACCCCGCCACGCTCGTCGTCGGGAACAGTATGCCAGTCCGCGACCTCGACCGGTTCGGCCGTCCACGGGACGCGGACCTCACCGTCGTCGGCAATCGAGGAGCGAGCGGTATCGACGGGACGACGAGTACGGCGCTGGGGGCGGGCAGTGCGACCGAGGACCCACTCGTGTACGTGACGGGCGATCTGAGCTATTTCCACGACATGAACGGCCTGCTCGCACTCGACAGATTCGACTGCTCCGCGACCATCGTCGTGATCGACAACGACGGCGGCGGCATCTTCCACATGCTGCCCATCGAGGACCACGACCCACCGTTCACCGACCAATTCAAGACGCCCCACGGGATCGACCTCTCGGCGACCGAGGACCTCTACGGCCTGACCTTCGACGCGGTCGAGGACCTGGCGTCGTTCGCGTCGAGCTACCGCGAATCGCTCGATTCGCCGGGGACCGACGTCATCGCCGTGCGTACCGATGCCGAACGGAGTCACCGCCAGCGGGAGGCCATCAAGCGGGACGTCGTTCGGTCCCTCGCCTGACCGGGCCCGAAAGGAACATATTTGGGGCCGCCGGAACCCATGTTCAGCAATGGTTTCTGCACTCTTCGACCCGGAACGCTGGGAGACTGTCGACGCGTTCGATTTCCGGGATCTCACCTACCACCGGGCGACGGACGTCGGAGCCGTCCGGATCGCCTTCGACCGCCCGGCGGTCCGCAACGCCTTTCGTCCGGGGACCGTGGACGAACTCTACACCGCCCTCGACCACGCCAAACGCCAGACGGACGTCGGCGCCGTCATCCTGACCGGGAACGGGCCGTCGTCCAAGGACGGCGGCTGGGCCTTCTGCTCGGGAGGCGACCAGACCGTCAGGGGCGATTCCGGCTACGAATACGGTGACGGCGAAGACGGAGGGGCTGACCCGGGCAAGACCGGCCGCCTTCACATCCTCGAGGTCCAGCGACTCATCCGTCACATCCCGAAACCGGTCATCGCAGCGGTGCCCGGATGGGCGGTTGGCGGCGGACACAGCCTCCACGTCGTGACCGATCTCACCGTCGCGAGCGAGGAGCACGCGAAGTTCCTCCAGACCGACCCCGACGTCGCGAGTTTCGACGCTGGCTTCGGGTCGGCCTACCTCGCGAAACAGATCGGCCAGAAGAAGGCTCGTGAGGTGTTCTTCCTCGGGAAAACCTACGACGCCGAGGAGGCAGCGGACATGGGAATGGTCAACGAGGCCGTCCCGCACGAACAAGTAGAGGACGTCGCCCTCGACTGGGCCGCGGAGATCACGTCGAAGAGCCCGACGGCCATCCGCATGCTCAAGTACGGCTTCAACCTGACCGACGACGGGATGGTCGGCCAGCAGGTGTTCGCTGGCGAGGCGACTCGCCTCGCGTACATGACCGACGAGGCGAAGGAGGGACGCGAGGCGTTCGTCGAGAAGCGGGACCCGGAATTCGACGAGTTCCCCTGGCACTACTGATGACCGACGTTCAGCACCGCACGAAGGCCTGGCTCATGGCAGCCCGGCCACAGACGCTCCCCGCGGCCGCATCCCCGGTGATCGTCGGGACGGCAATGGCGTACAGCGCGGAGGTCTTCGCGCTTCTTCCCGCCCTCGCGGCGCTGGTCGGTGCCGAGTTGCTCCAGATCGCGACCAACTTCGCGAACGACTATTTCGATGCGGTGAAGGGCGCCGACACTGACGACAGGCAGGGATTCACCCGCGTGACGCAATCGGGATTGATCCCACCGGAACAGGTGAAGGTGGCCACCGCAGCGACGTTCGGACTCGCCTTCCTCGTGGGCATCTACCTGGTCGTCGTCGGCGGGCTTCCGATCGTCGTCATCGGGCTCGCGAGCATCCTCGCCGGCATCACCTACACCGGCGGCCCGTACCCCTTCGGGTACCACGGTCTCGGAGACCTGTTCGTGTTCGTCTTCTTCGGACTGATCGCCGTCACCGGCACCTACTACGTACAGGCCGCGTCCTTCGTCGCCGGCGCGTTCCCGCTCTGGATGCCCCCTGGGACCATCACCGTCGACGTCCTCGTCGCCAGCCTCCCGATGGCCGCGCTCTCGACGGCCATCCTCGTCGTCAACAACGTCCGCGACCTGGAGACCGACCGAGCGACGGGGAAGATCACGCTCGCCGTCCGACTCGGCTACCGCGGGAGTCGACTCGAGTTCCTCTGGCTGCTGGCACTGGCGTACCTCGTCCCCGGGTTCTTCGTCCTCGCGGGGTATGGGGTCACGTCGCTCCTTCCACTGCTGAGCCTCCCGTTCGCCGCCAGGGTCTGGCGGACGGTCAGCACCGAGACGTCGGGTGAGGCGCTGAACCCGGCACTCGAGGACACGGGGAAACTGCTCGCCATCTACGCCGTGCTCTTCGCCATCGGGGTCGTGATATGAAGACGTCACTCACCCCGTTCGAACTGTCGCTCTCGACGCCACTCCGGACGAGTGCCGGGCGGATCGACGGCCGACGGGGGTGGGTCCTCCGTGCCGGCTCGGACCCGATGGGTTTCGGTGAAGCGACCCCGCTGGCTGGGTTCACCGAGGACCGATCGTCCTGTGAAAGGGCGCTCCACCGGGCCATCGACCACGTCGAGGACGGCGACATTCCAGCAGCCTACGAATCCGTCACCGGCACTCCGGCTGCCCGTAACGCACTCTCGACGGCCCTGCTCGACCGTGACGCTCGGCACGCCGGCCGGCCGCTCTACCGCGAATTGGGTGCCGAACGTGCCGTCGAGAGACTCCCCGTTCAGGCGACCATCGGCGATGGCGACCCGACGGCCACAGCAGAGACGGCCCGGACAGCCGTCGACGAGGGGTTCCAGACGCTCAAGATCAAGGTCGGTGCTGGGAGTCTCGACCGAGACGTCAGCCGGCTGGAATCGGTCAGGATGACAGTCGGGACGACCGTCACCATCCGCGTCGACGCGAACGGAAGCTGGGGCCGCGCGACGGCCACGGACGCCATCGACCGCTTCCGCGAGTACGACGTCGCGCTCGTCGAGCAACCGTTGCCACCGGCCGACCTCGTCGGCCATCGGAATCTGCGGGGCCGACTCCCGATCGCACTCGACGAATCACTCCTCGAGGCCTCCCCCGAGTCGATCTTCGAGACTGCGGCCGCAGACGCGCTCGTCCTCAAGCCGATGGCGCTCGGGGGACCGGACGTCGCCCGCGCGATCGCGGTGCGAGCCCTCGAGAACGACATCGACGTGATCGTCTCGAACACCATCGACGGCACGATAGGGAGAACGGCCGCCGTCCATCTGGCCGCGAGTCTCCCGGAACGAACCGCCTCGGGGCTGGCCACTGCGTCGATGCTCGAAACCGATCTGGCCCCTGACCCGGCGCCCGTGAGTGCTGGCCGGATAGCCGTCCCGCAAGCACCCGGTATCGGCATCACCGAGGTGACCATCGATGCGTGACTGGCTCACGATCCGGCGTGAGGCGACCCCTCGTGACCTCGCACTCGTCGATGCCGAGACCGCCGAGCGCTGGACGTACGCAGCACTGGATGCTGACGTGGATGTCCTGGCCGGGCGACTGCAGACGCTGGGCGTGGGTCCTGGCGATATGGTCGGCGTGGTCATGGAGACACGGCCCACATTCGTCAGGCTTCTGTGGGCGGTCCAGCGACTCGGAGCGACGCTGGTCACGTTCAACGCCCGGTTGACGCCAGCCGAAATCGCCGACCAGCGGGCAACGATCGAACCGGTGCTTTTCGTCACCGACCGAGAGAACGAACGCACCGTGGTCACTGCGGCCGAGCGAGACGCGTCGATGTCCTCGCGTCGAACGCCCGTCGTCAGCGTCAACGAGCCAACGGTCGTATCGACGCAGTCCCTCGAGGACACGACGAGTGGGACGGTCGCCCGACGAGCGGTGTCGCTCGAAGACACGGTCGCCATCCTGTTCACCTCCGGAACCACCGGCGAGCCCAAGCCAGTGCGAATTACGGCACAGAACGTCCTGGCCAGTGCAATTGCCTCGGCGTTCCGTCTCGGTGTCGTTCCGGACGACCGCTGGCTCCTCTGTCTTCCGATGTACCACATGGGTGGGCTCTCGATACCGATTCGGACGATGGTCTACGGGACGACGACGGTAGTGCGCCGAGGGTTCGATCCTGGGGCGGTCATCCGGACGCTCGAGGACCACTCCATCACCGGCGTCTCGCTCGTGCCGACGATGCTCAGGCGGTTGCTGGACGAGGACGACCTGCCCGATTCGCTGAGGTTTGCGCTCGTCGGTGGCGGGCCGACGACCGTCGAACTGGCGGAGCGAGCCCTCGAACGTGGCGTACCGATCCACCCGACGTACGGAATGACGGAGACGGCCTCCCAGATAACGACGGCGACCCCGTCGGACCTCGAAGCCGCCCCCGATAGCGTCGGTCGACCACTCGTCGGCACCGACCTCGCCATCCTCGACCCCGACGGTGAACCGACGGCCATCGGCGAGCAGGGAGAAATAGCCGTCGCAGGGTGGACGGTCTCGCCAGGCTACTGGGGAGAGGACCCCCGGCCCGCGGACGACTGGTTCCGAACCGGCGACGTGGGCTATCGGGACGAGGCCGGTCGACTCTACGTCACTGGCCGGGCGAGCGAACTGATAGTGACTGGTGGCGAGAACGTCGTTCCGGGCGAGGTTCGCGAGACGATTCTGGCTCATCGGGCGGTCGAGGACGCGGTCGTGGTCGGGTTGCCAGACGAGGAGTGGGGCGAACGGGTCGCGGCGCTCGTCGTGACGACGTCGACGCTTACCGGGACCGACCTACGTTCGTTCCTCGAAGCACGCCTCGCTGGGTTCAAACTGCCCCGTGACATCCGATTCGTCGATTCGCTGCCGCGGACGCCGTCGGGGACGGTCGACCGGGAAGCGGCCCGATCCGTTCTCCGGGACGCGGACGCTTAAGGCGTGGCGGTGGGAATCAAGTCCCGTGTGCACCATCCTCTTCGCCCTGGAGCAGTTCGAGGATGTACCGCTGGCCGTCGCGGCGAACCGTGACGAATCGCCGGACCGACCCGCGAGTCCTCCACGAGTGGTGGCGGGCGGCCCGAGAATCCTCATGCCACTCGACGAACGAGCCGGCGGGACCTGGATGGGCGTCAACGAACACGGTCTGTTCGCCATCGTTGCCAATCGATGGACGAACGACGAACTGGCGGGGGAGCGGTCACGGGGGCTGCTCGTACGGGATGTCCTCGGCGCGGAATCCGTCGACGAGGCGGCCACCACGGTCCGGGAGAAGACCGCCGAGGCCGAGTACGATGGGTTCGCTTTGCTCGTCGCATCGGGCGATGACGCGACGGTCTTCGGGTGGGACGGCGTCCTCAGAGAGGAGTCGATGGAGCCGGGGGTTCACGTCCTCGTCAACACCGGGATGGACGGTTCGTACAGCATTCCGGAAGAGCGCCAGACCGTCGGTCAGCGACAGGCCGATGCAGCAGATTCCCTTCGCGACGCCCTGGAACCCAGGTCCGGCGAGACTGGCGAGGAGTGGGTACACCGGGCCGGCGCGGCGCTTGGCGATCACGAATACGGGGCGTGCGTCCACCACGACCGGTATCAGACCGTGTCGTCGTCGCTCGTCGAACTGGGTGCCGACGGGCACGTCGACTGGTGGTATGCGGACGGTCAACCGTGTCGGACCGAGTTCAGACGGGTGGACGTTCCAGGGTTTCGCCGAAGGAAGTGAAGAAGTGGGAGCGCGAGACATCGAGAACCGATGTCTGGACGGTCAGATTTAAACTGACCGCGCACGCTGTTGGTGATATGAGCGCCGAAGTCATCGAGGAACTCTCCGAAGACGAACGTCGCGGACTGGAGCTAGTGCGCGAGGCCGGGTCGATGTATCAGTCGGAATTCTGGAAGGCCCTCGATGTCTCGTCGCGCAAGGGGAGCCGTATCGCCACCTCGCTCGAAGAGGCGGGCCTCGTCGAACGCGAAAAGGCGGTCTACGAGGGGAACACCACCTACGAACTCAAACCGGTCATCCGCGACCGGGACCTCGATTATATGCTACTGATGGCCGGCGAGATGCTCTCACCGTTCGTCGGAGAAGAGGAGATGGATCCACAATCCGACGCCTTCTCCCAGTGGATCATGAACCTCGTCTACGAGGAGCACTAGGCCAGCGCGCTACCGAGGCGGACGATCGTCTCCTCGCCGAACGCCGGACCGATGAACTGGACGCCGACGGGGAGACCGTCGGATTTGCCGGCGGGAACCGAGATGGCGGGCAGGTTCGCCAGGTTCACCGGCACCGTGTTCACGTCGATGAGGTACATCTTGAGCGGGTCGTCGAGGCTCTCCCCGAGTTTCGGTGGGAGGACCGGCATCGTCGGGGTCACGAGCGCGTCGACGTCCGCCAGCGCATCGTCGAAGTCCTGTTTGATCCAGGCTCTGGCGTCCTGAGCCTGCTTGTAGTACTTGTCGTGATAGCCGGCCGAGAGTGCGTACGTTCCGAGCAGTATCCGGCGTTTCACCTCGTCGCCGAACGCCTCGGACCGTGACTGCGAGAACGCCTCGTTCCAGTTCCCCTCGAATCCACCGGAATGCCCGTACCGAACCCCATCGAAACGAGCAAGATTCGAGGACGCTTCGGACATCGCGATGACGTAGTACGCGGCGACGGCGTACTCGACCGACGGGAGGCTCACCTCGGTCGTCTCGACGCCCCGGTCGCGGAGGTCGTCGAGTGCTGCCTCGAACCGGTTCTCGACGGCGTCCTCGAGACCGTCGGTCAGTTGTTTGGGGATACCGACGCGCATCCCGTCGACAGCCCCGTCGGCAGCCGCTGCGAAATCGGTATCCTCGCCCGCCTCGCGCGTCGTCGCGTCGCGTTCGTCGGGCCCGGCGATGACGTCGAGCAGTGCCGCCGCGGCCTCGACGGTCGGGGCGATGGGACCGATCTGTTCGAGGCTGTTCGCGTAGGCGACGAGGCCGTACCGAGAGACGAGGCCGTAGGTCGGTTTGATACCGACCGTTCCGGTGAACGCGGCTGGACAGCGAATGGAGCCACCGGTGTCGGTGCCGAGCGCGAGGTCCGCCTCACCGGCAGCCACCGCCGCGGCGCTCCCGCCGGAGGAACCACCGGGCACCCGTTCCTCGTCGACCGGGTTCGTCGTCGGACCGAAGGCCGACGTCTCGGTGGTCGTCCCCATTCCGAACTCGTCCATGTTGGCCTTCCCGACGATGGTCGCCCCCGCATCCTTCAGCCGCTCGACGACCGTCGCGTCGTACGGCGGCACGTAGTCGGCGAGCATGTCGGACCCGCAGGTCGTCCTGACGCCCTCGGTGGAGATGTTGTCCTTGACGGCGATGGTCGTTCCATCGAGGGGGCCGCCGTCCTCGCCTTCGATCCGCTCCTCGGTGATGAACGCGTTGACGCTCATGAGACGCGTGGTCCCTTGAAGCGCCCGTCCTCGGTCTCTTCGGCGTTCTCGAGTGCCGCCTCCTGTGAGAGTGACTCCCGGATCTCGTCGTCGCGCATCACATTCACCAGGTCCGGTTCGGCCTCGACCGCGGGAACCTCGTCCAGGGCATCGAAATATGCCAGGATGTCCTGGAACTGCGAGGTGAACGTGGCGACCTCGTCGTCGTCCAGGTCCACTCGCGCGAGGCTCGCCACGTGACGGACCTCCTCGGCGTCTACGGGCGAATCGCTCATGTCCGCCGGAAAGCGCGTATCGTCGGTAAGCGTTTCGATGCACCGATTCGCCGACCCGTACTGGGAGACGTCTCGAGAACGGTCCCGATACCGCGCCCATACTTATCAGTCTCCGGAACCGATTATCAGGTGGTTCACCAGCGAGTGCTCGAGGCGGCCACCATAAACGCCAAAATGACCGATCAGGACGAGGGGAATGATCGCACGCGGGTCCGAGAGCGAGCGACTGCCGAAACGGACGAGGAGGAACGGACAGAGCGGGAACGTGACGAGCGCGAACAGATTTGCCCGGAGTGTGGCGGCCGTCTCGTAACCGACGAGGAGCGGGGCGAAGTCGTCTGTTCGGAGTGTGGACTCGTCGTCGAGGAGGACGAGATCGACCGGGGGCCGGAGTGGCGAGCCTTCGACGCCGCCGAACGCGACGAGAAATCCCGCGTCGGCGCACCGACGACCAAGATGATGCACGACGAGGGGCTCTCGACGACCATCGGCTGGCAAGACCGTGACGCCGCCGGTCGAATGCTCTCCTCGCGCCAGCGCCAGAAGATGCAGCGGCTGCGAACGTGGAACGAGCGCTTCCGAACGCGCGATTCGAAAGAACGCAACCTCAAACAGGCCCTCGGCGAGATCGACCGGATGGCATCGGCCCTCGGCCTCTCCCACAACGTCCGGGAGATGGCATCGGTCATCTACCGACGGGCGCTCGACGAAGACCTCCTCCCGGGCCGGTCTATCGAGGGTGTCGCGACCGCATCGCTGTACGCCGCCGCTCGGCAGACGGGAACGCCACGCAGTCTGGACGAAGTTGCGACGGTCGCCCGCGTCGATCGGGACGAGATCGCCAGGACCTATCGGTACGTCGCCCGCGAACTCTCACTCGAGGTAGAACCCGCCGATCCCGCCCAGTACGTCCCGCGATTCGCGTCTGCCCTTGGAGTCTCAGACGCCGTCGAACGGGAGGCGAAACGACTGCTGGCGACGGCCAGGGAGACGGGTCAGACCAGCGGGAAGAGTCCGGTCGGCCTGGCCGCAGCCGCCGTTTACGCGGGGGCTATCCTCGCGAACGAGCGGGTGACCCAGAGCGAAGTGAGCGAGGTGTCCAACGTCTCGGAGGTCACCATCCGGAACCGCTACCACGAACTGCTCGAGATACAGGCAGAGCGATCGGACGAGCAGTCGTCCAGGAGTGAGTGAGCCGATGGCGTTCAGGCGTAGGTCATCCCGCCGTCGATGACCAGACTTTCACCGTTCACGTACGAGGACAGGTCGCTGGCGAGGAAGAGGGCCCCGTCCGCGACGTCCGCAGGCTCACCCCACCGTCCGAGTGGGATACTCTGCTTGTACTGATCGCCGCCCTCCGTCCCGATGATCGGCACGTCCTCGGTGGTCATCTCCGTCTCGATGAGCCCCGGATGGATGGCGTTCACACGGATTCCTTCGGGCCCGAGTTCCGACGCCAGCGAGTACGAGAGGAGACGAACGGCCCCTTTCGACGCGCAGTAGGTCGTATACTGGGCCGACCCGGTCAGTCCCGCGACGCTGGACATATTGATGATCGAACCCTCGCGACCGTCTTCGAGCAGCTTCTTCGCGGCCGCCTGGGCGCCGAAGAACACGCCTTTGACGTTGACGTCCATCATCTGGTCGAACTCCGACTCTTCGACCGCGGTGAACTCCTTCCCGCGGAAGATGCCGGCGTTGTTCACCATCACGTCGACGCCGCCGAACTCGTCCGCCGCGTCGACGGCGGCCTGCAACTGCGCCGTGTTCGTCACGTCGCACTCGACGTACGTCGCCGAGACGCCCATCGACTCCGCCTCCTCGACGAGGGGCGTGCCACCCTCTCGTGGTTCGTTCTGGAGGTCGGCGACCACGAGATTCGCTCCCTCTTCGGCGTATCGGCGGCCGATCTGTCGACCGATACCGCTCGCGCCACCCGTTATCACTGCCGTCTTGCCATCGAGCATTCCAGACATACCGGGTAGCGATACGGCTGGAGCGGACCTAAAACAGTAGGTTGAGTTACAGGTTCTGAGAATGATCCCCGACGCGTGCGCGAACGTACTGGCTGACGTGATCGTCCATTCGCCGTTTGAATCCCGCCTGTCTGGCGAGGCGGTCGAGTTCTCGAGCGACGAGGCTTCCGTACTGCATCGCCTTCTTGTCCCGGTTTGCGACCGAACCGGGAAGATAATCGGTCGCAACCGCTCGAAGGGCTCGTTTTCGAACGCCGTCGTCGACGATGAGCGACGACGGCAGTGCGAGTGCCGCCTCGACGACCGCATCGTCGAGGAATGGAAAGATCGGTTCGATGCCCGTCGCACGGACAGCCAGGGTGTCCCGAGCGAGTCCCGGCGACATCGCGGCCAGCACTTCCCAGCGGGCGCCCCGTATCGTCGTGGCCGCGACCCGATGGTCGACGGCTTCGATCTTCGCGTACCCACCGAACAACTCGTCCGCTCCCTGTCCCAGGGCCAGGCGATCGAATCCATCGTCGGCGGCGGCCTCCCCGACGAAGGCGAGTGGGATCGCGATCTGGACGTCCATCGCGTTCGTCCCGTCGATGGAGCGGGCGACGCGTGGTACGACCGATTCGAGTTCGTCGAGGGAGAGCGCTCGCACCGTGAGATCCAGTCCGAGTTTCTCGGCGACGGCACGAGCCGTTTCGAGGTCGTGGCTCTCCGGGAAGCCGACCGTGTACAGTGGGGCCTCGAGGATGCTCGCGAGCAACGCGGAATCGACGCCACCCGAGAACGCTATCGCGAGTCCCTCGGTATCGACGCGCACGAGAGCGGATTCCAGTGCGGCTCGAAGTCCCGCCAGCGCCTCGTCCGGTGGGATCGGATCCGGATCGGGGAGGGTCCACTGGTCTGCGATACCGTCGTCATCGACGACCGAACCGGCAGCAACCAGGTGGGCATCTTCGAGCGACATCGGATCGAACGCCCAGTCGTCACCTGGCGACCAGGTCTCCGGCGGCCCCTCGGTGGAAAGTGGGACGCGGCCGAGGACGTCCCTGACGAGCGGCCCATCCGGTAGTTGACCGGCGAAACCACGACCACCTGGAAAGGGATTCGAGGAAGCGAGTGCCCGCAGGACGGTAGATGGCTCCGCCCCACGGATCATACGAACGCGTCGGCGATCCGGTTCTTGATGCGGCGTTTCACGCCGCCCGCCATCTGCCGGAAGCTGATCCGCCAGGGGGTCCGCTTGCCCTCGACGGTGGTCTGTCCGGTACGAATGGCCTCCAGAACAGATTCGACCGTCGTCTCCGGGGCGTCGACGAGAGTGACCGCCTGGCCCACCATCTCCGCGATGTGGGCGTCGCTGCCGGCCGTCATCGGCAGTCCATATTTCCTTGCGAACCGCTCTGCACGCCGGTTCGACCGACCCGTCAAGAGTCGCGAGTTGTAGACCTCGATGGCATCCGCGCTCCGGAGCACTTCGGTGGAGACGTTCGGTGCGACGCCACTTCGTGACTTCTGGAACGGATGGGGAACGATCGCGATACCCCCGCGGTCGTGAATGGCGTCGATGGTCTCCTCGAAGGGGAGTTCGGAGGGGACCTGTTCGTCGATTCCGATGGCGAGAACGTGACCGGCCTCGGAGGTCACCTCCATCCCGGCGATACCGAGGAGGCCGTATTCGGGCGCGAGTTCTGCAGCCTCCCGACTCGCTGCGAATTCGTCGTGGTCGGTGACGACGAGCGCGTCCAGCCCGACGGCCGCCGCTTGCTCTAACAACATCTCGACGGGGTCCCGACCGTCGTAGGACAACGCGGAGTGGGAGTGGAGCTCGACCGTCAGCACGGGTACCGGTTGGCGGGGGCCGACAAAAAGCCCCCCGATTGCGGCCCGCCCCACGAACGTGCACAACGAAACGAATAAATTCGTACCCTTTGACCAACAACATGGATGAGTCTTCCCGATTCGGATCGCGACCTCGTCGTCGACGCCCTCGAGCGTGAGCCCACCACCGCCGAGGCGGCGCTCTTCGAGAACCTCTGGAGCGAACACTGCGCGTACCGCTCCTCACGACCATTACTCTCAGGGTTCGACTCCGCGGGCGAACAGGTGATCGTCGGCCCCGGCGACGACGCCGCCATCGTCGCCATCGACGAGGACACGTACGTCGCCTTCGGCATCGAGAGTCACAACCACCCCTCCTACGTCGACCCCTACGACGGTGCGGCGACCGGCGTCGGTGGCATCGTCCGTGACATCCTCTCGATGGGCGCCTACCCCATCGCACTCACGGACTCGATCTATTTCGGTGATTTCGACCGGGAACACTCGCGGTACCTGCTGGAGGGTGTCGTCGAGGGTATCGGCGATTACGGCAACTCGATCGGCGTCCCGACCGTCCGTGGGAGCACGCAGTTTCACGAGAAATACGAGGGAAATCCGCTCGTCAACGTCTCCTGTGTGGGACTACTAGACGAAGACCGACTGGTTACCGCGGACGCGAAAGAACCGGGCAACAAACTCGTTCTCGTCGGCAACGCCACCGGGCGGGACGGTCTCGGCGGTGCCAGCTTCGCCAGCGAGGATCTAAGCGAGGACGCGGAGACCGAAGACCGGCCAGCCGTCCAGGTCGGCGACCCGTACACTGAGAAACTCCTCATCGAGGCCAACGAGGAACTCGTCACCGAGGGGCTGGTCGAAGCTGCACGGGACCTGGGGGCGGCGGGTCTCGGCGGTGCGACCTCCGAGATGGCCGCGAAAGGAGAGCTGGGCTGCGATATCGACCTGAATTCGGTTCACCTCCGGGAGACGGGGATGAACGCGACCGAGATACTCCTCGCGGAGTCTCAGGAGCGGATGGCCTACGAGGTCCGACCCGAGAACGTCGAGGCCGTCGAATCGGTCGCGGACCGCTTCGATCTCGGGTTCTCCGTCATCGGCGAGATGACCGACACCGGTCGGTACGTCTGTCACTTCGACGGGGAGACGGTCGTCGACGTCCCGGCGACCTTCGTCGCCGATGGAGCACCGATGAACGACCTGCCGTCGATCGAACCGACCCAGCCCGAGCGTGACCTGCCCGACGCCGACCTCGAGACCGCCTTCGAGACGGTCGTCTCGAGTCCCAACACGGCCAGCAAACGCTGGGTCTATCGCCAGTACGATCACGAGGTCGGCACACGCACGGCTCTGCTCCCGGGCGACGATGCCGCGATCATGGCGATCCGTGAGGCCGAAACGGGGCTGGCCATCTCCGCCGGCGCGAACCCAGGGTGGACGGAGACGGCTCCCTACGATGGCGCACGAGCAGTCGCCATCGAGAACGCGACCAACATCGCGGCCAAGGGAGCGACGCCCCTCGCCGCCGTCGACTGCCTCAACGGCGGCAACCCCGAGAAACCGGACGTGTACGGGGATTTCTCCGCCATGGTCGACGGGTTGGCTGACGGGTGTTCGACCCTGGATATCCCGGTCGTCGGTGGGAACGTCTCGCTGTACAACGACTCCGTCGAGGGCCCGATCCCGCCGACACCCACGCTCTCGATGATCGGCGTCAAGGACGGCTACGACGCACCGCCACTCTCGCTCTCGGGCGAGGCCGCGCTCCTCCTGGTCGGGGGGCACGTCGACCAGGTCGGTGGCTCAGAGTACCTCGCGCAGCTGGGCGGCACGGACGAGTTCCCCACGCTCCCGGAGGACCCGGGCGACGTCATCTCGACGCTCGCGAACGTCGCGAACGAATCGACGACACTCGCTATCCACGACGTGAGCGACGGTGGACTGGCCGTCACGGTCGCCGAGATGGTGACCGAAGATGCGGGTGCCGACGTCAGCGTGCCGGACCGATTGGCCCTCTTCGCCGAGGCACCCGGCCGTGCGGTCGTGGAGACGACCGACCCGGAGGCGGTGAAAGCGGCGTTCGACGTAATCGCACCCGTCGTCGACCTCGGCAGGTCGACGTCGGACGGTCGCCTCTCCATCGCGGTGGACGACGATGGCGACCTCGAATACGACGCGACCCGCATCGCGGCGTTCCGCTCGACCCTCGAATCGGCCCTCGACTGATCGGCCGGAAGGTTTTTTGCCGGTCTCGGGAAGGGACGTCCATGCGACGGGCGACCCTCGGCGTCTTGCTACTCGTGGTGCTGGCGGGGTGTTCGAGTGCCATCGCCCCGCCAGGAGGGAGTCCCGCCGACGGTCCGTCGAACGAGGCGAACGAGTCCCGGGAGGGCATAACGGTCACGAACGGGACCATTCCCTTCGACCACGAGGGACTGTTCGCCGAGGTGACGGCGATGCTGGCCGTCGACGCCGAACCACCCGAGACGATTCGGCTCGAACCCGACGAGAACATGGGTATCCAGCGTGAGCCGATGCCCACCTTCTTCCAGTTAGTCGGTATCGAACGGCCGGCCGGAACCGCACGGATCGCGACGGCGCTCGGGTACGTCGCCGACCCGAGCACCGTCCACCTCAACGAGAAACTGGTCGATGACGAGACGCAGCTCCGTCAGAGTCTCGTCCACGAGTACGTCCATATCGTGCAGGGACGCACTGGAACGTTCGAACGCCTCCGTACGGAGATACCGGCGTCGAACACCACCGACGCCACGATCGTCCGCCGGTCGGTACTCGAAGGGGGCGCAATGTTGGTCGAGACGCGCTACTGGGAACGACACGTCGACGACGGGAGGAGTCCAGCCGAGCGCATGGAGCGGTCCTACCGGGCGACCTCGGGTGCCCGACAGTGGGTGTTCGCCCCGTATCACTTCGGATACGTGTACGTCGACACGCGGACCGAGTCGCCGGCCGAGGTCCAGGAGCTGTACGCGTCTCCACCCCACACCTCCGAGGAGTTGCTCCACGGATTGCCCGGGGGCTCGGAGCCCCTCCCCCGACTGGACGTCGCGGTCGATGCCGAGGACTGGACCGTCGAAAGTACGGACCGGACCGGCGAACTCTTCGTTCGCGTCGCCCTCGATACGGAACTGTCGACCGCAGCGGCGAAAGACGCGGCCGCCGGCTGGGGCACAGACTCGCGTGTGGCGCTATCGAGCGATGACGGCCGCGCGTACGTGTGGGCGCTGCGGTGGGACGACCCGGCAAACGCGACCGAGTTCGAGGACGCGTTCGAGGTGTATCTGGACGCACGTGCGAGTCGTGTAGACGGTGTCTGGGTCGACGAGGGGGCCGCGTTCGATGCAACGCGCGTCGACGACGAGACTGTCGTCATCCTTCTCGGGAACGAGACGTTCGTCCGCGGAACGACGGTCGATGGGACGAACGGGGCGGTCGACGTGAGCGCCTAGAAGACGTAAGGAAGTGCGGCGACCATGAACAGCCCGATCGACAGGACCACGAATCCGACGATGACGTCGGTTCCGGTGTACTCTTGCATCGGTGCCGTCACCCGGGCGTCGACTGGTTCCTCGTGGGTTTCCTCGGACATACGTGTCGGTTACAGCCGCCGGTACTTTGTAGTATCGAAGCGACTCACTCGGACAGCGATGGCACCGATCGGACGACGTGGAGGTCGTAGGTGCCGTTCGCGACGCTCTGCGTGACCGTCGTGAGCGTGGCGAAGACGCGACCGGCGTTCTCCGTGCCGATGACGAGGACGTCGACGTCCGCTGTCTCTGCTGTAGTCCGTATGACGCGGCCGATCTTCCCGCGAGGCGCATATCTGTCGACCATTTTGAAAACGAACGTCGCATTCGTCGCGACCGAATCGACCGAACGCCGGAGGCCATCGAGTATCGAATCCCTTTCCCACGGGTCGTCGTCCCCGATCCATCCTCGTTCGCGGGCGTACTCAGTGTTTCCCTGGGGAAGAATGGTCACTGCGGTCACCGCACCGTCGACGCCGTCGGCGAGGGTCCCCGCCCGAGCGAGAGCCGTATCTGTAATCGGCGTGCCGTCGTAGGCCACGACGAAGTGCATAGCAGACCCGTCAGCGTCGATTGGCAAAGAACTACTGGCGTCCCCGGACAGCGAACGGACAGCCGTCGTTCCGCTCTACGCCTGCCGTTACCAGAAGCAGTTAGTGGCATCGTCGCTTGCAGGTAACTATGGACACCACCGCTGCCCTCACCCGCATGCGACCCACTGGACGGCCATCGTCGGGAGGGAGTCGATGACGCTCACGAAACGCGTCATCCCGTGTATCGACGTCGACATCGACGACAACGGTGATGCGGCCGTCTACACGGGCGTCCAGTTCGAGGACCTCAAATACACCGGCGACCCCGTCGAGATGGCCAAACGATACAACGAGGCCGGCGCCGACGAGTTCGTCTTCCTCGATATCACCGCGAGTGCCGAGGGGCGCGAGACCATGCTCGACGTCGTCGAACGAGTCGCCGACGAGGTATTCATCCCCCTGACCGTCGGTGGCGGAATTCGGACCGTAGCGGACATCAAGGAGACCCTCCGGGCGGGTGCCGACAAGGTCTCCATCAACACCGGTGCCATCGAGCGGCCGGAACTCATCACGGAGGGCGCGAAGGCATTCGGGAGTCAGTGTATCGTCGTCTCGGTCGACGCCCGTCGTCGAACCGACGACGAAGGCGAGAACTACGTAGACGTCGACGGTGAGCGTGTCTGGTTCGAGGCGACGGTGAAAGGTGGTCGAGAGGGGACTGGCATCGACGTTCTGGAGTGGGTCGAGGAGGCCGAGCGACGGGGAGCCGGTGAGATATTCGTCAACTCCATCGATCGCGACGGGACGAAAGACGGGTACGACCTGGCACTCATGGAGGCCGTCTCGGACCGCGTCTCGCTGCCGGTCATCGCCTCCTCAGGATGTGGGTCGCCGGAACACATGCGCGAGGTGTACGACGTCGGTGCTGATGCGGCACTTGCCGCGTCCATCTTCCACTTCGACGAATACTCGATCGAAGAGACGAAACGGTACCTCGACGAGAACGACGTCCCGGTCAGAAAGTAAGCCAGTCCCGCAACCTGATCAGACGGCCGCCTGGAACGCCTCGCGGAACGCATCCAGTTGCTCGGTCACGACGCCGGTCGCATCGGCCAGGGCGTCCAGCGGGTCCGTTCCCGCCTCAGTGGTGATCGTCAACACCGGTTCGGTCTGCCCGCCGGATTGCTCGGGGTTCATGTCGTAGGTCGCCGCGGCGACGCCCTCGGACTCCAGCAGTGCCCCCTTGAGGACGTTCATGAACGTGTGGTCCTCGCCAGCGATCTCGATGGTGAGTTCTTCGTCACTCTTTTCGATGACCCGCAGATCCATGTCGGCAGATTGTGGTGAGAGGCGTTTGAACGTTTCGAAGCGACCGAACGGTGCCGGGTCGCGAGCCACGCAAGTTTTTGTGCCTGCGAATGGGTCCAGTGGGTATGGACGCGCTGTCGGTCGGACTGCGGATCGGCGTACCGATAGCGCTGCTCGTCTCGCTAGCCATCGTTCGCACCCTCGATGGACCACGTGGTCGCTGGGGTCGAGAGGTACGCTCCAGGCTCTTGCTCGGCGTCCCCTGGGGGACGCTGACGACTATCGCGATCATTCTCGTCGTGTATCTCGGCCTCCAGCACGGCCTCCAGACCCCGCGGTCGCCACTCCACATCCCGTTCACCTCCTGGTCGTACTTCTACCCGCTGGGTATGCTGACCGCCCCGTTCGCTCATCAGGGCCTCGGCCACGTGACTGGGAATCTCCTCGGAACGATAGCCCTCGCGCCGCTCGCCGAATACGCCGTCTCACATTTCCCCACTCAGCGAGGCCGAACCGCCTTCGAAACCTGGCGAACGAATCCGTACGTCCGTGCCTTCGTCCTCTTTCCGGCCGGTGCCATCGGGGTCGGACTCCTGACGAGCATCTTCTCCTGGGGCCCCATCATCGGGTTCTCGGGCGTCGTCTTCGCCTTCGCGGGCTTCGCACTCGTCAGGTATCCACTCGCGACCGTCGTCGCGCTGGTGGCCAGGGACATGCTGGGAACGCTGTACTACGTCCTGCGCGACCCGGTGATCACCAGTTCGGCGAGTCCGTCGTTCGGTCCCCCGTGGTGGGCGGGAATCGCCATCCAGGGTCACTTCCTCGGATTCCTGCTCGGCGTGACCCTCGGCGCGATCGTCGTCTCGAGACGGTCGCGTTCCAATCCCCCGAGTGCATTGAAGCTCTGGACCGGCGGTCTCCTGGTCGGTTCGAACATGACCCTGTGGGCCGTGTGGTGGTATCGAGATGGCGGGTTCGTCCTCTACCGAGGGGCTGGAATACTCCTCGTGGTCACCCTCGCCATCGTGGTCACCTCTGCCGTCCAGTCGCGTGACGAACCACTTGTCGGCAGCGTGACGAGTCGGCAGCTCGCAATCGCATTGTTGGCACTGCCGCTACTCACGATGGCGTTCGTGGCCGTCCCGCTGAACGCGACGGTGATCGAGGACGGTGAGCCACCCGGACCAACCGTCGACGTAGACGGGTACTCGGTCGGCTACGCCGAAGACGTCCCCCATCAGCGGGTAGGTGCCATCGATATCTCGGCGCTCGGGGAGACGACTCGGTTCAACGTCAGTGGGGTCATCGTCACGAACGACGACCGGTCCATCTGGACCGAGGCGATACCCGCCGGTCGGTTATCGTTCGGTGGCCAACGGACGACGAAGGTCGGCGGCATCGGCTGGAGCCAATCGGTTACGGCTATCCGGCAAGGATGGTCGGTAACCGGGAACACCACCGTCTATCAGATTGCCCTCAGACCGGCGGGCGAGAACGCAACCTGGGTGTACACGTCCGAAGAGGCTCGAGCAGAGCCGATGATAGCCGGGTCGAACGTGACGATCCGTCCGGAAGGAGGAGTCTTCTTCGTCACCGTGACCTCGGGGAGCGAAGAAAGCGAGGAATTCCGGCTGCCAGCACGGAACGAATCGGTGTCCGTCGGCGAACTGACGATCACGAGGAATTCGAACGATTACGTGTTCGCCGAAGCGGAGGGGACGAGAGTCCGAGTCGCGACGAAAGAAACCTACCAGTGAGACGTCATCCAGACCACGTTACTCTGAACACTTCGGCGTCGACGGTCCGGCGTTCCTCTCGATGGAATTCGAATTGGTGGGGGATCTCCAATTCGGCCTGGTATGCGTGCGTCACCGTTCCATCGTGGTCCGCCACGAACCGGTCGACGAATGACCGACTGCCCTCGTTGTGGATAGAGTACGACACCGCCCCGATCGTCGCGGCCGTCTCGAGGAACGCCCTGTCCGCGTGTCTGTTCCCGTACTGGGCGCCAAAGGGTGGGTTCATCACCACCGTCGCGTCATCGAGACAAACCGGCAGGGTCGTCGCGTCACCCTCGATCCAGTCGATGGAAATCGGTGGATCGACTTGCCGCTCGTTCTCCCTCGCCCGTTCGAGCGCCTCCCCGTCCAGTTCGACGCCGACCACCGCTCTCGGTCCCCCAAAGGCTGCAGCGAGTGCCAGCATGCCGGTCCCCGAACCCAGATCGACGACCGTCCGACCGTCGAGGTCAGACTGCATCGCGGCGACGTGGACGACGTGCGCGGCGATGTCCGCCGGTGTGCGATACTGTTCGAGTGCCGGTGCCGGATCGTCGAAGGGCGAGACGGATTCGAGACGGCGGGCGAGGTCGCGTTTCATCGGTTACCGCGGCCGCATCATTACCAGGTGCCGTGGAAGGTGTCGAAGGAAAGGGCGTCCATCGGTTCCTCGCCGATGGCGATACGATACTCCTGCGGGGTCAACAGTGGCTCGTGGAACTGGGGCCCGTCGTCGGTCGTGACCCGGGGACAGGCCGTGTTGACGTATGCGTCGAACCCGAAGTTTCGCAATCGGTCGGGGGTCACCTCGTCGAGGCTGATGAGATAGGCGCTCTCGTGTTCGGCGACGAGATCTTCGGCGACGTCCCAGCGGCGTTGTCCGATCTTCGAGGAGACGATGATTCCCCACGTCTCGGCGTCCATCGCACGGTGGATGGCTCCGTAGCGCTGTTTGACGAACTCCTCGGTGGTCGCCTCGGTCAGGACGTTGTTGACGGGATCGGCGATGACCACGCGCTTGTCGGGATGTTCCATGCCGAGACCGACGGGGTGGAACTTCCCGCCGCCGACGTAGAGGACCTGGTCGGCGTCCACGTCGGCACTCGCGTAGTTGCATCCGAGAACCTGTCCCTCGTGTGTCAGTCGTTCATCTCCTTTCCGAGTGAGGACCGTGAAACCACGCTCTTCGAGGAATTCCTTCATCTCGTCGAAGTGACTCATATGCTGGGCGGTCGTCACCAGACCGACCTCACCGTCTTCGAGTTCTTCGACGGCCTCCTCCATGATGGGAAAGACGTCGACGTTCGAGAACAGCGGGACGTAGATGATGTTGCCCGACTCCTTCATCGGCGAGTGGCCGAAGTGGACGAAGACGTCGGTCCGGCGCATCATCTCGAGGTCCAGGTCACACGCACCGTAGCATGGTTGCCCGGAGATGAGGACGGTAACGCCCGCCGGCAAGAGGTCTCGGAGGTCGTCGGCGACCCCACCGGCCCGACGCTTCAATCCCTCGGGGAACTGCAGGCCGACGGACTCGGCCTCGCGGTCCGCTACGGCCTCGGCCACCCGTTCCAGTTCGTAATCCCACTCGCGGTCGTACTTGAGGGCCATCCCCGTGTTGCGGAGGTCCCCAACCGACCGTTCGTCGTTGCTCATTGACCCTCGGTACTCGGCAGGCGGGTAAAACGTCGGCGGTTTCCCCTCAAACCCCTCGATATGGTGGGTGGTTCTGCGCGACACCGCAAGCCATTAGCGCCCCGCGGATGAGCACGATATCATGTCCATCCACAGTGACTGGGGCGACTGGCTTCCCACGGCGGTGGCCGACGCCGACCCCGACGGCCTCGCCATCTGGTATCTCGGCTGTAACGGATTCGTCCTCAAGGGATCGATGGGAACGACGCTGTTCATCGACCCGTATCTCGGGACCGGCGATCCACCCCGTACCGTTCGCATGATACCGGTACCGTTCGATCCCGAGGACGTCACCGCGACGGACGCGATACTGGCGACACACGAGCACACAGACCACGTCCACGGTCCGACGCAGGCCCCCATCCTCGCACGGACAGACGCGAGGTTCTTCGGTCCCGACGCGAGCGTCACGAAGGCACTCGACGAGGAGACGTGGACCGACGCCTACGACGTCTCCGAGTCGCAGTACGAGACGGTGAGCGAGGGCGAATCCTTCGACGTCGGCGAATTCGTCGTCCACGTCGAGGCCGCCAACGACCCCGACGCCGACCATCCCGTATCCTACGTGATCGAACACGCTGCGGGAACGTTCTTCCACGGCGGTGACACCAAACCGACAGCGGCGTTCGACGACCTGGGCGAGCGTTACGACATCGACGTCGCGGCACTGGCGTTCGGATCGGTCGGAATGATCCGCGACAAACAGACCAGGATCCCGAAACGCACGCGCTGGTACAACGACGAGAATCAGGTCGTCGAGGCCGCCAGCGCATTACGGACGGACAGGCTACTTCCCACACACTGGGACATGTGGAAGGGGCTCACGGCCGACCCCACTGCACTCTACGAGCACATCCGGACCTTCGAGTATCCACGATCGCTGGCTATCGTCGAGATCGGTGATCGAATCGATCTGTCGACATAGCGCCGGTTGTTTTAAGTGGATCTTCGATAACTACGGCGTATGTATCGTCTACCAACGGGGTGGTCCGTGTGAGCGACGAGACCATCGTCGAGGATAGGGGGATAACCGTCACGAAGGCATTCGACCGGGAGGGGTTCCCGGTCCCCGCGGTCACGTTCAGGATCGAGTCTGACCGCACCGACGAAGTGACGATCCGCATCGTCGATACGATCCCAGCGGACTTCGGCATCGAACAGATCGGGTTCCATCCGGACTACGAGAGCGAACACTGGACCGCCACCGGGGAAGGGGTGGTCAGATTCGAACGCTCCGTCGACGCCGGAGAAGCGTTTACAACGGTCTACGGTGTCAAGATGTCCGACGACGAACGCGCCGAACCCTTCCTGCAGGCCCCGACGATCGAGGTCGACCCAGGTGCGGCAGACGACTCGGCCATCGAGGACGTCGTCCCGAAGGAGAGCTCCGACGTCGTCAGAGAGCTCGCCGACGGCGAGCGGGAGTCGATCCCCGGCCTCGAAGCGGAGACCGAGGAGTCCGAACCCGCCACCACCGCCGTCGCCGACGACGACGCAGAGATCATCGACACGAGTGAACCCGCTGCCGATGCGCCTCCCGAAGGCGAAGCGGCGTCCGAAGCAGAACCAACGGAGGGGGTCGCGGACGACGACTTCCAGACGGGGGTCGAGTCGACGACCGACGACGACATCGTCGAGGCTGGAACCGATGCGGTCGGAGCGGCCGATACGACGGCGTCCCAGGCCGACGACGTCGACGAGGAGCCCGCGACAGAAACGGACGAGAACCTGCTCACCGCAGGAACCGACGATTTCGGCCGGAAGACGGAGACCGACGACGGCGGATTCGACGCAGAGCCCGAAAAAACGGGGTTCGAGGGCGACCCAGAAGCAGCGGCCGAGGCGGAGACGACAGCGGATACCACCGCAGCCGAACCCGAAGACGAGGCCTTCGAGGTCGAACCCGAGGACGAGACGTTCGAGGACGAACCGGACGAAGAGACCAGCGAAGCAGAACCCGAGGCGGATCCGGAATCTGCTTTCGATTCCGCCACCGCAGCCGAGATCGAGCGGGAGGACCACGGTACAGAACCCGACGAATCCGTGGAATCGACGGTCGAATCAACCGCCGACGAACCGTCCGAAGAAGAAGAACCGAAAGCTGTCGAAATCGAGAGCGACCCAGCCATGAGCGACGAACCCACTGACCCATCCCCGACCGAACCGCAACCAACTCCCGAATCCGACGACGGGCAGATCGGATCGGACGAAACGATCGCCGAATCCACGGCTGCCGTCGAGGACGGCCTCGCTGCGACGCTCGCTGCGGAGATCCGCGACGGAACCGTCGACGACGAAGACCTCGAGGTGATCCGCGAAGCGGTCGGCGAACCAACAGCGAGCGAGACGGTTCGCGTCGAACACCTGCAGGCACGCGTCTCCGACCTCGAGGCGTACACCGACGCACTCGAGGAGTTCCTCGACGAGAACGGTCGTGCGCGATACGTGCTCGCCAACGTGGAATCCGCAGTCGACGATCTCGCGGGTGAAATCGAGGAGATCGGTTCACGAGTGGATTCGGCCCAGGGCGAACGGGAGGCACTGCGCGAGCGCATCAACAGTCTCGCCGACGATCTGAACGCGATCGACGACGTCGCGAAGAGTGTCGACCGGTTGGCCGGCGACCTGGAGGCCATCGAAGAGCGGGTCGCCGACGGAGAGGAGGCCAGGATCGAGGTCGCCGAACTCGAAGAACAGCTCGCGAACGTCGAAGCAGACATGGCAGACGTCGAAGAAGACGTCGAGGACGTCGAAGCGGACGTCGAAGAGTTCCAGGAGTGGCGCAGTCAGCTCTCGGATCTCTTCAACTAAGCCGTCGGGCAAAACGCAAGGAGTAAAGCGGCGGCCCTGCTGATGTCGACAATGACTGCGCCGGTTCGTATCGCCGTTCCCCGGAAAGGACGACCCCTCGAAGCCGTTCTGGATCGACTGGCTACGGTCTCCGGTGGCGAAACCGTCGCGGACGACGTCATCTCGACGCTCCGATACGAGAAGGCCGTGACCAAAGGCGAACAGTCTGTAGAGACCACCGTCTACGAGCGGCTCGCGAGGTACAGCAACCTTGAAGACCCCTCTCAGCCGGAGTACACGCTGCTCCGTGACGACCGAGACGGGAAACCGCGCCGTATCGTCTTCGATTCTGTGACGCTGGACATCGAGGGCGTCCCCGTCGAACTCGTCGGTCGAGAAGAACCGTTCAGGGCACTCCGGACGCACTCGTTCGCCCTCGGATTCGATAGTGCAGACCTCGTTCTCGAGGAGGTGGTCTCGCTCGAACCCGAACCGCTCTCGGCGCTCGCGGACCTCAACGATCGTATCGATCCCCACGACACCGACGTCAGGGTGGTCACCGGTCTCGGTGATACCGTCCATCACACGGTCCTCGCGAAGCCATCCGTCGTCCAGGAAGCGGGCCACGATGCGCCCGATCGGTCGTTCATCGCGGAGTACGAGGGACCGCTGGTCATCTCCCCACGGTACGAACGGCTCGTCGAAGCGGTTCTCGGCACCGATGCGACACGTGGTCTCACCTTCGAGTATCCCGCCCCGGACGAGCAAGAGGAGCCAGCCATCGCCAGAACGGGTATCGGAATCTACCTCACCGTCACCGGTGGCACGGCTCGGGACACGGGGTTGCTCGTCGGAGAGGAACTATTCCCGAGCGAGACGGTCCTCCTCGAGAACGAGAACGAAGCCGACGATCCGGACATCGAGACGGTGAAATCGGCCATCCAACTCGACGAGACAGTGTCGACCGTGCCTGTTGTTTGATTTCTCGACGAGACACTGTCGACGACCCCCGTCGCCTGATCACTCGACGACCTTCGACACGGTCTGGACGGGCCGACTGCCCTCGTAGTCCGGCGGCACGTACGCGCACAGCGGGTCGGATTCGAGCGGGTCCCCGGTGTACGCGAAGGCTCGGGACCGACTGCCGCCGCAGACGTTCCTGAACGGACAGACCCCACACTTCCCCTTCAGGTCGTCCGGTTCGCGCAACGAGGTGAAAAGCGGGGAGTCTCGATAGATATCGACGACGGATTCCTCGCGAACGGACCCGGCGGCTTTCGGCAGGAATCCAGACGGGTAGACGAGTCCCGTGTGGCTAACGAACGCGAAACCGTTTCCGGCCGTGATCCCCATCCGCCGCCGGATCCCATCGTCGGACATGGCCTCCGGGCTGGACGCTCCCCTTCGTTTGGAGAGTACGCGGCGGTAGTGTGGCGCTTCGGTGGTCTTGATCTCGAACGGTGTCCCGCGATTCAGATCCGCCAACCACTCCATCACGCGTTCGGCCTTCTCCGGCGATATCGGTGTCAACACCGTCCCACGTCCGACCGGGACGAGGAAGAAGACCGACCAGAGGACGGCACCGAGTTCTTCGACGAGTTCGGCCATCGCTGGCAGGTGGCGAACAGTCTCCTGCGAGACGGTCGTGTTCACCTGGAGGGGGAGGCCGACGTCTGCCGCTGCCTTCGCCGCCCGGAGCGTTTGCTCGAAACTCCCGTTCTCGCCCCGGAAATCGTCGTGACTCTCCGGTCCAGGTCCGTCGATACTGACGGCGATCCGCCGAAGACCCGCATCGCCGAGTCGGTGGACGGTCGGGGCGTCTAGCGATTCCGTGCCGGACGGCGTCATCGTCATGGTCAATCCCTGGTCGACCCCATAGTCGATCAACTCGACGACGTCGTCGCGAACCAGTGGATCACCGCCAGAGAGGACGACGAGTTGCCCTTCACCGAACTCGCTCGCGTCGTCGAGCAGCCGTTTCCCCTCCCTGGTCGAGAGTTCCGCCGGGTGGCGTTCGGACTGGGCGTCTGCCCGACAGTGCTTACACGAGAGATCGCAGGCCTGGGTGAGCTCCCAGATGAGGACGAGCGGTCGCCGGTCGGTGTCGAGGTCCTGTCCGAACATGATGAACGGTGACTGTTGTCGACTCCTGGGCCCCCACTGTCCTGTATTCGGTCCCGAACCTGTTCGCCATCCGGCCGACACCCGACCGGTGTCGTTGCCAACTTCCGGTAACCGGCCGCCCGCTATATATCACCTGAACGAGAACTTCTGGACGAACAGCGATGGAGATCCGAGGGGCCGTCATCCTGGTTACGATACTGACCGTGCTCGTCTTCGGCGGGGTGGTGACGTCGTTGAGCGTTCGTGCCGCTCGCCGGACCAGCGCCAGAGCGCTGTGGAGTCTCGCCACCGGGTTGGCACTCATCACCATCGGCACCGCAGTCATCGAACTGCTCCTCCTCGACGCGAAAGCAGCGGTCGACGGCGCCGACCTCGTCGGGAGTCTCCTCCTCGCGACCGGGTTCGCCATCCTGGCCTATTCGATATACGGTGGATACCCGTAGGGACCGACACCGCCCCACCACCGAACATCTTCGGCGCGCAGCTTTTCCGACGACGGACTGTTCGGGCACCTATGAGTGACCAGCGGCTGGGAGTCGAGAGGGACAGGACGGGGGCGCCGGTGACCACGGTCGACCTCCGTTGTACCGGTCACGTTCGACGAGCGGTCGGGTTCGGGAAGACGGAGTATCGATTCGAGGGACGATGATTGCGGGACCTCCTCGAGGCGTTCTTCGCGGATTACGACGTCCGTGACCTGCTCATCGCGGAGACGGAAGACGACGCGACGACGCGAGGGTGGGCGCCCAGGCCCGACTCCCTCCCTGGCCGCTGGAACAAGAATCCGCCGGGCGAACAGACGCGAAGATATGCCAGGGTGCTGGTCAACGGCACGTTCAACGAACATCTCGACGGCCTGGATACGATACTCGAAGACGACGACCGTATCGCCCTCCTTTACCCGTTCGTCTACTGCGTCTGAGTTTCGGTCGAGTCCGTCGCTCGGACCGTTTCGAATCTGTCGTCGTCGGGTTCGAACTGCTCGAGTCGTTCCGGATCGGCGTCCGGTTCGAGGGCGTGGAATTCGATCCGGGAGACTCCCTTCACGTCCCGGGCACCCTCGACGGCGGGCGCGACGAACCGATTCGAATACGGTGCTTGCTCGTCGATGGGGCGACCGTCTTTCTCGAATGCGATGACACCGCGGAGGGCGTCGAGGATCGGAACCGCCATACGATATCCGTCAATGGAACCGACCACGACGTGTGTCGTGTCCGCCTGCGCATCGACGGTGTCGCACAGGGAGCCGATGCCGACACCGGCCCAGGTCGCTTCGTAACGATTGCCGGTGGCACAGACGACCTCTGCGGTAAGACGCTCCTCGGGGAGCGATGCGGCGACCGCCGGTGTGACGCGGACCGACCGTTCACCGACGACCGTGATCGGATTGGTGAGTCGGGGTTCGGACGCCACCGGTTCTGTCATGGTGTCTGCTATGGGCCGGGACGAGGAATAGATTTCGTCGATGGTCCGTCGCGGAGAGTCCTCACGGAGACGTTGCTCGATCGACGGTACGGTGTTCGTGCTGGGTCGCACCCGCCGACAGTTGCGGTCCTTCCACGGCAGAAACCACGGAGACCGTTGTTCGAACGATACGTACTGATTATCGAGTGTTGCCCTGGGCAGGGCGCACGTAGACGGTTCCGTTACCCACGACGGTGATCTCGTGGCCCTGATACTCGAACGTCACCCGCACGGTTTCGGGATTCGAATTCGATTCCGTGAGCAGTCCATTGAGCGCATCGGCATCCACGACCTCGTGAAGCGGTGGACTGGATTTCGGGTCAGTGCCAGTTACGTCGGAGACGGCTTCGACGACAGCGACACTCGGTGTAAGCGTCTCTGTGAACTCGAATGTTCGTGTGTATCGGTCCGAACTCGTTCCCGTATCGATGCTGTCGGCGGATGACCCCTCCATGTCGTTCGAAGAACGATTGTGAGGGCGTAAATATTCACCGGGTGCCCAGTACCAATGGGAGTCTCGTTACTGCCGATGCTCTGGTTAGTTGTTACAAAGGTACGGCCGTAATAGTTTCGAAAATCCAACCTTACCTGCGAGTAAGTTCGTGTCCAGGAGTGGAACAATCACGGCCGTTCATCCCCTCTGCCGTGCCACTATGTTCCGTCGCGGCACTGGCGAGACAACCACGCGACACTTCGAGCACTGAATACCTACACTATGACACGAGACACGAACACATTCAGTCGCAGGACGGTCGCCGTCGTCGTCGTCCTGCTCGTCGCCGCTGGGATGACAGCTGGCGCGGTGCTGGCTGCACCGGCGACAGCCGACGACCCGTCAGCGGTGACGGGCGCGGACCAGGTCCAGCAGGTAGAAGAGAACGAAACGACCACCGAAGAGCCGGCTGACGACGAAACAACCGAGGAGCCGGCTGACGACGAAACAACCGAGGAGCCGGCTGACGACGAAACAACCGAGGAGCCGGCTGACGACGAAACAACCGAGGAGCCGGCTGACGACGAAACAACCGAGGAGCCGGCTGACGACGAAACCACCGAAGAGCCAGCCTTGACACGTGCGGGCGACTACATCACGTACACCACGCCGGCTGGTGAGGCCTACGGTGTCGAGAATCTGACCATCTCGGAAGCCGAGGATGACGAGATGATAGAAGTAACCGCGGAAGTGACCAACCCGAACGACTGGCTCGCTGTCCAGTCAGTCGAGTTCAGGGCCGACGGTGACGTCGTCGAGCGCACGCACGTCGCTCTCGAGGGCCACGAGACCGACCACGTGTCGTTCACCCTCGACACGAGCGAGTGGGAAGACGATGACCACACCGTCGCCATCCTCAGCCACGACTACGGCGAAGTGATGTCACTGGCCGAGGAAGAACCAGTTGAAGAACTCGAAGCCAACGTCACATTCGAGGATCAGACCAGTAACGGGACCACAGTCGTCGTCGACGAGGTCCACCTCTCCGATGGCGGCTTCGTGGCGATTCACGAGAGCGCCTCGCTCGCCGAGGGCGACGCGGTCGGTAGCGTCATCGGGGTTTCGGAGTACCTGACTCCGGGCACCCACGAGAACGTGACTGTCACGCTCTTCGACGTCCCGGGTGCGGACTTCGACGGTACATCGCTCGACGCTGACACGGACCTGACCGCTATGCCCCACGTCGATTCGAACGACAACATGGCGTTCGAGTTCGTGTCCGAGGAGGGTGCTGAAGACGGACCGTACACCGAAGACGGTGAGGCGGTCGTCGACGACGCGTCCGTGACTATCGAGGAGGACGCCGAACCCACCGCGAGTGTCACGTTCGACGACCAGACCAGTAACGGAACAGCGGTAGTCGTCGACGAAGCGAACCTCTCCGATGGCGGCTTCGTGGTGATTCACGAGAGCGCCTCGCTCGCCGAGGGCGACGCACTGGGAAGTACCATCGGCGTCTCCGAGTACCTGTCTCCAGGCACGCACGAGAACGTGACGGTCACGCTCTTCGACGTCCCGGGCCAGGACTTCACTGAGACCGAACTCGAAGACGACACGAACCTGACCGCGATGCCGCACCTCGACACGAACGACAACAGTGAGTTCGACTTCGTGTCCGAGGAAGGTGCAGAAGACGGTCCCTACACCGAAGACGGTGAGGCTGTCGTCGACGATGCAATGGTAACGGTCGAAGCTGATGAGCCCGCGCCGACAACCGAGGAACCAACCAACGAAACGACCACTGAGGAACCAACTAACGAAACGACCACCGAGGAACCAACTAACGAAACGACCACTGAGGAACCAACTAACGAAACGACCACTGAGGAACCAACTAACGAAACGACCACTGAGGAACCAACTGACGAAACGACGACGGAAGAAGCGACTGACGAGACCACGACAGAAGACGACGCAGGAGCGGAGACCACGACCGAAGCCGAAGCGTGAATCGTCGATTCGCCACGCGGTTGACCGGCGAGACGATTGCCGCTATTGCCGCTCGAGCGGACGAGACCGCGACCCGCTGAAGCGGTACCGGTCCGTTTTTTGACGAAACGCATCCATAGCTGTCGCTCGCTGTCCGGCTGCATTCGGAACGATACCGCCTGTCACCGAGCGTCAGCGATCCTCTTCGTGACCGATAGAAGGCACCTGCTCCGGGAGACAGATAAGGTTCTCGCGGCCCAACTGGATTTTCACCACGTCCCCGTCGTCGGCCAGGCCTGACAGCGTCCGGCTGACCTTCGTTTTGGACCATCCACTCTCCGAGACGATGCGCGATTGTCGAAGCTGCCCGTCCGCATCTTCCAGCATCGCGAGAACGCGCTCGTCGTCGCCGAGGTCCCGGCTGCCGTCCCCAGTGTTCCACTCGACGGCCGGTTCGGGTCGGGATTTGAGGGGCGTCTCAGATGACGAATCAGACGTTCCACCGGTACCCGTCGTCACGTTTGACGGATCCGAGGATCCGTCGGACCTGATCGTGGTCGATGACGAATCCTCGTCGGACGAGGGGTCGGTCAGTTGGCGTCCGAGCAAAAACGAGACGAGCAGAAGACCAGCGAGGACACCAACGAACAGCGCCGTGCCGGACATCGGATCGTCCATGGCGGCCTGCGCTACCGTGCTCGCGAAGAGCGTACCACCGATGGCCGACGCCTCACCGAACATTGTTCCCGCAGGTTGTCCTTGAACGGGGGCTTCGACGCCCATCGACCCGTCCTGTCGTCACTTCCCGATCGATTCGATACGCGCCCATCACTACACGATTTTCCCGAACATAGATTAGTAATACACAGCCTGAGACCCGATTGTGCGTGGTAAGTAGGGACTATAACCGCTCGACGACGCTTCGATACGGCCCTCAGCGGTCGCGATGGATGACCTCCCCCGGAAGGGTCCTCGCCTCGGTCGAGAGGGTCACACCCGGATCGATGCTCGTGTTGATGCCCGTCTTGACACCGGGCCCGACGACGGCGCCGAACTTGCGCCGACCCGTCGAGACCCGCTCGCCCCGGACCGTCACCTCGACCGCCTGGTCGTCGTGTCTGAGGTTTGCAATGTTGGTCCCCGCTCCGAGGTTCACGTCCGGACCGAGAACACTGTCACCGACGTACGATAGATGGGCAACGGTACTGTTCGGTGCGAGAACTGAGTTTTTCACTTCCACTGCATGGCCGATCGTCGCATCCTCACCGACGAGTGTCGTCCCTCGGACCCGCGCGTGAGGGCCGACCGTGGCCCCTTCGCGGACGTAGACCGCTCCCTCGATGACCGTTCCCGGCAGAATCGTCGCACCGCGTTCGACGACCGACTCGGTGGAAAGGACTGCACTCGGATGAACGTCACCCTCGACGCTGCCCGGATAGGTCGGAACGAGTGTCTCGTTCGCCTCGAGCAGTTCCCACGGTCGACCAACGTCCATCCATCGTTCCATTTCGACCGCCGTCACGTCGGTCTGGGCCACGAGCCGAGTGATGACGTCGGTGAGTTCGAACTCGCCTCGGTCGCTCCGGTCGACATCGAACCAATCGTCCTCTACAGCCGGGAACACGTACGCGCCAGCGTTGGCCAACGTCGAGGGAGGGTTCGCGGGCTTCTCGACGATCCCCACACACCGACCGCCATCGACGTCGACGACCCCGTACGACGATGGATCATCGACCTCGTGGACGCCGATACTGGGCCCCGTCGAGAAGAGCCTGGCTATACTCTCCTGGTCGTAGATGTTGTCGCCATTGAGGACGGCGAACTGCCCGTCCACGTGAGGCAATGCGGTCCTGACGGCCCCCGCAGTACCCTCCGGGGGGTCCTGGACGGCGTAGGTGACTGGCACTCCCAGATACCGATCGCCGAACGTCGCGCGGACACGGTCGGCATCCGGCCCGACGACGAAGACGATCGACGACGCTCCGCTTTCCACCGCGACGTCCGCGACGTGCGCGGCGAGTGGACGGTCACCAACGGTGAGCAGCGGCTTGGGCGTTCGGTCCGTCAACGGTCGCATCCTCGTTCCGGCACCCGCAGCCAGAATCACGACGTCCATACCGTTGCAGGCGGCCTTCGTTCGCATAGTAATTGGACCGTTACCGGGTTCTGTCTGCTAGGGTCGGAGACTCCGTCGTTCCTCACCGGATACAGACCCGTCGTGTCGCCCACGCGGAAGAGAGTAAACGACCATTACATCTAAGTATTAGCAGTGCAACAATTATACTGCGTCATTACCACTGCGGTAATGGGGGAGGAACGAATGTCAGCACCAACTGCCAGACCATGGAATGCCGTCAGACAGATGACGGACGAGTGGCATCGACAGTGGGAAAACAAAGGGAGACCTACCGCGAGCAGCGGGGCTACCGATCATGGCAACTGAATCGAGCAGGACCACCCAACCGGGCCCCGAACAACCTGCGGTCAAGGGGACGGATGAGGAGATATCGGAAGGCGAGACCTGTGAGACCGACGACTTCACGGCGGACGAACCCGACGACGAAGCGGCGACCTCACTCTCGTTAGATGTCGCCTTCGACATCGTGAAAAACAAACGGCGACGACTCGTCCTCGAGTACCTCGCGGAGCGTGAAGAGCCCGTCGCCCTCGGTGAACTCGCCGAACACATCGCGGCGATAGAGAACGACAAGGAGGTGAAGGCGATCAACTCCTCGGAGCGAAAGCGTGTCTACGTGGGCCTCTACCAGTGCCATCTGCCGAAGATGGACGCCGCCGGTGTCGTGGAGTCCGAGCGCAATTCGAATATCACGCTTGGAAAGAATGCCCCCGACGTCATGAAATACGTGGACGTTCCGGAAGAACAGCGACCGTGGCACCAGTACTACTTCGGGCTCTCTGTACTCGGTCTCCTCGCTGTGGTCGTCGCTGGCGCGAGCGGGTTCGGTACCATCTCGTCGATGCTCCCCGGAGCAGTGCTCCTGGCCGTGCTCGTCACCGCCGCCGTCCACTCGACGACCACCGACGCGTAGACGACTCTTCTCATCGACTATTACGAGTTCGTCCCATCGATGCCGGTCGCGCAACGGTAGTAGACGGACCGTATCCGTGCAAAGGACTGACTGTCATCTGGGCAACCGATACATAACAAAGGTAGCAGGTCTGTGTAATACGGATATCATGTTTGTGACCACGGAGGCCCACTCGCATCCGGCCCGCAGTACATCTCGGCGGCGTTCGTTTGCGAGGACTGCCATCGTCAAGACGGTGGGATGAAGATGTGTGGGATTATCGCTCGAGTCGGCGAGGGAGGGGCCGTCGACGAACTACTCACCGGACTGAAAAACCTCGAATACCGCGGGTACGACTCCGCCGGTGTCGCGATTCCGAATGGGAAGTCGATCGACATCAGGAAACAAGAGGGGTCCGTCGACGACCTCGTGTCCGCCATCGATGGGAACGAACCCGTCGGGAATATCGGTATCGGGCACACGCGATGGAGTACACATGGTCCACCGACGGACGAGAACGCCCATCCCCACACCGACTGCACCGGCTCGGTCGCGGTGGTCCACAACGGCATCATCGATAACCACGACGAGTTACGGGACAGGCTGATCGCCGAGGGACACGAGTTCACGAGCGAGACGGATACCGAGGTGGTCCCCCATCTCATCGAACGCCACCTCGCGAACGGTGACGGACCCGAAGCGGCGTTCCGGAGTGCCGTCGACGAACTGGACGGAAGTTACGCTCTGGTCGCCACCGTCGAAGGCGGTGATGCACTCTACGCTACCCGAAACGGCTCACCGCTCGTCCTCGGAATCGACGGTGACAGACACTACCTGGCGAGCGACGTTCCCGCTTTCCTCGAGTTCACCGACGACGTCGTCTACCTCGAAGACCACGATGTCGTCGTCCTGAACGGCGACGGCTACACGATATTTGATAGCGAGGGACGGCGACTCGACCGCCCGGTCGAGACCGTGGAGTGGTCACCGGAGGACGCCGAGAAGGGTAGCTACGACCACTTCATGTTCAAGGAGATCAACGAACAGCCCGTCGCACTCGGCCAGACGCTGAGCGACCGCTTCACTGGCGACGGCGACGTCGATCTCGGGATCGACCCCGACCGATACGTGGACGTCGATCACGTCCACTTCGTCGCCTGTGGAACTTCGTACCACGCGGGCCTCCAGGGAACGCATATCCTCACCAGGGCCGGCGTTCCGGCCTCGACGTATCGGGCGAGCGAGTTCGTCGCCACACCGCCCCCATTGAACGAGGACTCCCTCGTCGTCGGTGTCACGCAGAGTGGGGAGACGGCCGACACGCTCGAGGCCCTCCGGGTCGCGACCCGACGGGGAGCAAAGACCATCGCCGTGACCAACGCTCCCGGGTCGACGGCAGTGCGAGAGACCGACGAATCGATATTCATCCGTGCGGGACCGGAGATCGGTGTCGCGGCGACGAAGACGTTCTCCTCACAGGTCGCGACGCTCATCATGTTCGCGGAGCTGATCACGCGAAGTATGACTGGGTCGGGAATCGAGGACTTCGAGGAGATCGTGGACTCGCTCCGATCCCTCCCGGATGCTGTCCAACGAATCCTCGACACCTCCCGTGCCGAACGGATCGCTCGGTTCTACGCGGGAAGCGAGGCGCAGTTCTTCATCGGTCGTGGCGGGGCCTATCCCATCGCCCTCGAAGGAGCGCTGAAGTTCAAGGAGATCACGTACGAGCACGCGGAGGGATTCGCTGCCGGAGAGTTGAAGCACGGACCGCTGGCCCTGGTGAACGCGGACACGCCGGTCTTCGCCGTCATTCTCGGGCCCGGCGACGAGAAGACCATCGGCAACGTTCGCGAGGTCCAGGCACGGGGTGCACCGGTCATCGTGGTCGCTCCAGAAGGTGCCGACGACGCGCTCGCGGTCGCCGACGAGGTACTGACGGTTCCGGACTCCCATCCCATCGTCGCATCGGTACTGGCGAACGTTCAACTCCAGTTGGTCTCCTATCACGTGGCGGAACTGCTCTCCAGATCGATAGATAAGCCCCGAAACCTGGCAAAGAGCGTGACCGTCGAGTGAAGCCATCATGGGTCCAATCCACCGGTTCGAACACACCGAATCACCACTGAATCCACCGAACATGTCCCAAACGGACTCCACACGGCTCTCACAGGACGAAGCCTTCGACCTGCTGAGTAGCCCACGACGACGGTACGTCATCCACTATCTCCGACGGTCGGGAGAGCCGGTCGAACTCGGCAACCTGGCCGACGAGGTCGCCGCCTGGGAGAACGAGACGCCGGTCGAGGAACTCACGAGCCAGCAGCGCAAACGCGTCTACGTCTCCCTCTATCAGACCCACATCCCGAAACTGGAGGAGTTCGGTATCGTGGAGTACGACAGCGACGCTGGGACGGTCAGAGTCACTGAGCAGATCGACGAAATTGGCCGGTACCTCTCCGACGAATCAAAAGAAGTCCGGTGGGACGCCTACTACCTCGTGCTCGCCGTGGCGAGTGCACTGATCTACGCGACGATCGCTCTGGACATCGTGGCGCTATCCCCGGCCGGCGAGATGGTCGTGGCCGGTGCGATCATGGCCGCGTTCCTGGCGGTCGCGAGCTGGCACTGGATGCAATCGAAGAAGCGTAACGGCGAGTCGATCAGTTCGCTTCTCGACCTGGAGGACTGATCAGGCCCAGGCTTCGAGGTCGCATAGATCGGCTTCGTCGGTGACAACGAATGCGTTCTCGCGCAGCATATCCGCCTCGTTCGGAAGGACAACGACGGTTTCGGACCCCTCGACGTGGATGACGTCGAGGTCGACCATCCGATACTCCAGATCGTTGTGGGGGTCGGGGTCGGCGGAGACGCGGGACCACTGTGCCCGTGCAGGCGTCGACTCCACCTCAGGTCACCCCCGAACCTGGTCGGAGACCATGATCGTTCTGGCGGGCAGTAGGACAGTCATACTTCCCAGAAATCCCGGCTGAACGGGTGTGCATACCGGGTAATCAGGTCTTACCGGCTTAATGGTTGTGGCGGGTCGGTTTCGCGGACGTGCCGACGAACGAGCGGAATACGTACCTGATGAGGTCTCGTTTCTCACTCCCGGGAAGTGCGGAGTAGTGCCAGTAATGGAATCTTAATAACTGAATTGCGTCCGGTAAGAATGTCAAACCGACGACCACCGTCCAGATGACGGTTCGGTCGGGAGGGCTGCCCATTCGAGCCGAAGAACACGGTATCTCCGACACCGGCAGCCTGAGATAGACGAACCATAACTATACGGTGACCGGCGGTACCTCCGGGCAACCGAATGCAACCGACCGAGTCCGTGCTTAGCGTCTCGTTCTACCGCCACGGCGCGGGAAGGGCGTCCTGCTGGAGGTGCGAAACAGTACCCGCCCTGCCGAAGACGCCCCGACGACGATGAGTGGGACCGAGAACTTCGTCAACCGGTTTCTGTCCATCTTCAGCGCGAAGGTCGTCACGTCGCTGACGGCTATCGTCTCGACGCCGATCATCGTGAGGCTCCTCGGACCGGGGGGATACGGTGATTACGCGGTGTGGCTCTCGGTGTACTCGCTCTACATGATACCGATCAGTGCCGGCATCACCGAAGGGGTCCAGAAGTTCGTCGGCGAGGACCGGGGGATGGACGACTGGCGGGCCTACGTCCTCCGCTTTTACCTCCAGCTCGCGGCCGTCATGGTCCTCGTCGGCGTTGTCGGGTTGCTCGTGTTCACCAGTCTCGGGGGGGCGGCGATGCTCTTCGACGACGATTTCACCCGGTACTTCTACTTTCTCACGGTGTTCGTCCTCGTTGGCCAGTTCCGCGCGGTGACCGGGCGAACGGTCCTCGGACTGGGACTCGAGCCGATCTCAGAGTCGCTGAAGGTAGTCAAGAAGTTCGCTATCATCGGACTCGGCATCGCCCTTGTCGCGATCGGGTACGGCGTGACCGGGATGATGGTCGGACATATCGTCGCCAATGGCCTCGTCGCAGTGGTTGCTGGGATCGTCATCCTCCGCCGGGTCTCGATTCCCGCATTGCTCGCCGGTCCCGAGCGGGACTTTCCCTACCGGGAATTGCTCTCGTTCAACGTGTTGAACATCGTGTTGGTACTGCTGGTCATGTCCCTCTACCACGTGGACATCGTCATGCTCCGTTCGTTCACCGGGGCGGAGACGACCGGGTTCTACAAGGCCGCGCTCGCGCTCGCGGAGTATCTCTGGTTCGTCCCCATCGCGTTCCAGACGATACTCCTGCATACGAGTTCGAGTCTCTGGAGCGACGAACGCCTGGGGACGATAACGTCGATAGCGAGCCGAATAACACGGTACACGACGTTGCTCGTCGTCCTCATGGCCGTCGGTGTCGCAGTCCTGGCGGACCGATTCGTCGTCCTGTACTACGGTTCCGAATTCATCGTCTCGGTCACACCCCTGTTGTTGTTGCTCCCAGGAACGATCGGGTTCGCGATCGCTCGCCCACTCCAGTCTATCAGTCAGGGTTCCGGTCGGCTGACCGTTCTCATCATGGCCGTATCGGTAGCAGCGGGAGCGAACGTCGTATTGAACGCCCTGCTCATCCCGCGATACGGCATGAACGGAGCCGCCGTCGCCACGAGTATCGGGTACGGCTCGATGTTCGGTCTCTTCGTGTGGGCGGCCCGCCGGATCGGGTACGACCCACTCCACGACTTCCGGGCCAGCCGTATCGTGGCGACGGTCGTCGTCACCGCACCGTTCATCTGGGCACTCGACGCGGCTATTCGGTCGGACCTTGTGGCGCTACTGCTCGTTCCGGTGTTTGGCGGGGTTCTCTTCTCGATCGTTGCAATCCGCGTTGGGGCCATCGACGTGGAAGAACTGTATGACATCGGCGAACGGCTCCCTGGGCCTACCGACCGAATGATCGTACTTCTCGACCGTCTCGCTTAACGATCCATCACCGAAGGGACGCCATGGATACTATCTCCCTCGGAGAGTACTTCTACAGAATCGACCGGATATCGCTCCGGTGGCGGGACCGGATCGACGATACCGAGACCGAGTCCGAGGAGGCCCACGGTTTTGTGGAGAAAAAACAGCAACGAATCGCTGACTCCACGGTGCCGGACGACCACGCCGAACGCAAGTCCCGCGACACCGATCCAGGCGACGAGTGTCCGCCGATGGCGGATCGCGAGAACCCCCGCGAGTAACCATGCGAGGATCGTCAGTCGAAATCGGATCCTGTATAGATGGTTTCCCAGAAGAGTGGGCGACGGCCACGATCGCCGTAACGCGTGACCCGTCCCCTTCGAATACCCACGCCTCCACCGACGCAATGGTTCGAATAGATGAGCGCGATCGGGGTGGGTTGCGGCGACCTCCGGAAGTCGGACCATACGATGGCCAGCGACACCGAGTTCGAATCCGAGGTGGATGTCCTCGAGGGCACCCAGGTAGGGATCGAATCCTCCGACAGATTCGAGCGCCTCCCGATCGTACAGGGCAACCCCACGAACCGACGAAACGGGTTCTGGACGGTTCGAACCGGTTTCGTTGAGATGACCATCGACGGCCGCCACCTGGTGGCCCTCCATGTAGGAGATGGCTGCTGTAAGCCAGTCGGCCTCGATCTCCATATCCCCATCGACGAAGAGGATCCGAGAAGCGTCGACCAATTCGGTCCCGACACGTCGTCCGGCACCCGGTGTGACATCGTCGGTCGTGAGACGAACGACGGTGACCGGATAGGCCGATGCCTTCTCGACAGTGTCGTCAGTGGATTTCGAGTCGACGACGACCACTTCGAACCGAGACACCGTCTGTTGGCAGGCCTCGATTACCGACTCCAGACAGCGCTCGATTCTGTCGGCTTCGTTTTTCGTAACGATCACGACGGACAGCGCGATCTCGTCGCGGTCGTCAGCAGTCGAGAGGGTCATCGAGGCGTGAAATCACCGTCACTGGCGTCCATCCGTTCGATATGTTCTGTTTCGCCATCCGGGGACACGATCGTCGTGTTCACGATCGTCGCTGTCGACTGTCGCAGCACGATCGGATCGCCGGAAACGGCGATCCGACAGTCTTCGATGAGTGTGTCCTCCGCCGACGAGAAGCGGAGACCGTGTCTATCCACACCGCTCATATCGATGGTACATCCGCTGAAAACAGTCCCCGTCCGGCCCTCGATCTTACCCACGAATCCGCCGTTCGCTTCGCCGGAGATGGAGACGTTCTCGAACACCGGACCCGACTCCGCAGGCTCGATCGCCGGGAGTGCAAAGATCGCTTTGTAGTCGTCTCGGTGGACTTCGATGGCAGTGTTTTTCACGGTGGCTCCGCGGTTTTCCGGATGGAACACGACGGCCCCGAAGCCATTACCCGAGTCGGGCCCGATGTGTATGCGGGAGTTCTCCACGAGTTGATCCTGGCGGTGTCGAAACCGAATACCTCGGACATTTACCGATTCTGCATCCGGTGGGTCGGTTGCGACGACGTCGACGTTTCGTGCCGTACTCCCCGTCGAACCCAGGCGAATGTTGGAGATATTGTTGTTCCGGTATTTGCCACCCTCGACCCGTACGATACCGTTTTTCCCACTGCGTAACCCAGGCGAGGACGCATACAATCCATTATCCGAGAAGCCCTCGAGTTCACAGTCCTTGAAAACGAGTTCACCCGCGTGTGAATCGCCGACGTAGACACCGGTGAGCGTGGGATTGTCGTCCGTGTTGCGTGCCTTGAATTGGTCGAACTCGAACGTCCCGTCCTTGCTCAGTGCGTCGATACGAACCAACGATATCTGGTTTTCACAGCTACCCACGACAGAGACGTCACGAACGGTAACGTCACCCTGTGTTCGAAAGTGAATCGGACCGCCGCCGTTCGACTGTCGAAAGTCGAACGTTATACCATCGACAAGCAGGCCATCGAGGGATTCGAAAGATAAGAATGGCCCGTCGCCCACACAGGTCCCATCGGTCGGTACCAACGTCGAGCGGCCCGTTTCCATTCCAATGATCCCGAGATTTTCGTACCCCCCAATGATGCCAGAGGAAATCCGAAACTCACCCTCCGGTAACGCCATTAACGTGTCGTTGCTACTGTATTCTCGGAGAAACGAGTCGATCGATTCGGACGAATTCGGCACGACACCGTGATCGGTCGCTCGGATCACCGTCGCGAATGCATCCGCATACGGGATGTCGTCCTCCGGTTCGGCCGTTGGTTCTTCGGTCGGTTCGGGTGTATTGTCTTCTTCGGGTTCCGAAGGTGTTGTACGCCCTCGATACCGTACTGTGACAGCACCAACCACACCAACTGTGCCGGCGACGCCGGCGGTTTTCAAATATTCACGTCGATCCATGAAGACCTCTATACAAGTTGGCACCCACGGAAACGCCTTAGTAATGCAACTATTACGGAACTGCTATGCGCTATTCTATCAGTTGAGCATCGACCAGCGAATGCCCAGTCGATAACCGAGACCGGCAAAACGATTATTCCCGCCTTATCGCTCCACGTCGATCATCGCGGACAGCCGATGTCGGCAGCGGGTTCACTCGACCCGTAGTGGTTCTGGGGGAACTCCACGTTGGCCCACTCGTCAACGTGAACCTGAATGATCGATTCTCCCGTCCACCCGTCTGGTGAGGCGAGTGGTTCCGCCTCGTTGTAGAACCAATTGTCCTGGACAGACGCCAGAACCTCCGGAACCCCGCGAATCGCGACCGCCGGTTTACGATCGCCATCCGCCACCGAGTACGTCGCCTCGACCGTGTTCCGATAGATCTCCATGTCCGTCCCACCGGGTTTGTGCATGTCGATGACGTGGCCGATCGTCGACGATCCGAAGTGGTTGTACCGGACGACGTACCCGCCCGAGCCCGATGAGGCGACGGAGTGACGGTTGTAATCGAAGGCGTTCCACTCGATAACCGGCCGCCCACTGCTCGCGACGACACCGTACCCCAGGCCGTCCCGCGGGTTGTGGTGGATGTTGTTGTGGTGGACGTGCGGGGAGTTGCCGTTGGTCACCACCGAGGCGTACGCGAATCCCCAGATCTCGTTGTTGTCGATCTCCACGTCGCCACCGACCGCCCGCACGCCCGACCCGGTCGCATACCAGTCAGGGTCGAAGTACTCGTAGAAGGGGCCTTCGACACGGATGCCGGTAAAGCGCGCGCCGCTGTTCAGGTAGATCGATTTCGTCTCTTCGTCGGTGTAGAGATGCCCCCCTGGTGCGTCGTCGATACCCCGGTTGGAAGCGAGGGTTACCCCCGACGGGACGACGATGTCCGTCGTCCCCATGTCGATGCTCGCGTTGCCCGCGAGGTAGACGACGTCACCGGAACTGGCGTTCGAGAGGGCCTGCAGGAGCCCGGATTTCGTAGAGATGACCACGTCGGCCTCGTCGCGAGAGACGAGGTTGTCGTAGCCCTGGCCGCCGCCGACCGGTCCGCCCTCGACGGTGTTCGTCGTCGTTTCGGGTTCTTCCTCCCCAGTGAGTTCGTACGGAGTCACCTGTTCGCCGTCGAGGTAGAGCGCGAACTCCCCCTCCATCGGCGAGAAGTCCGTCACGGAGCGCTCGAAGACGAACGTGTCACCGTAGCCGTTGCCGGTGTACCCCTCCGCCGTCCAGGTGCCGTCGTCGTTCTCGGTGACGATGTCGTTGGTCTCCTCGGCTGAGTTGTCGCCGTTGTCCAGGTCCTTCTCGATCGGGCCCGTGCTCGTAAATGAGTAGTCGAGTTCGTCGGGCACGACGATCTCGAGCGTGTGCGTCGGGTCCTCGCCCACGAGCTCGTAGGGGGTGATCTCCTCGCCGTCGAGGTAGAGCGTGAAGTCGCCCTCCATCGGCGAGAACGCCGTCGCCGTCCCCTCGAAGGTGTACCCGTCACCGTAGCCGTTGCCGGTGAACCCTTCCGCGGTCCAGGTGCCGTCGTCGTTCTCGGTGACGATGTCGTTGGTCTCCTCGGCTGAGTTGTCGCCGTTGTCCAGGTCCTTTGCGATCTCGCCAGTCGTCGTGAACGAGTATTCCAGACTGTCCGGCACGACGATCTCGAGGAGATGTTCGGGATCCTCGGCGTCGGCCTCCTCGCCGACGAGTTCCTCGATCGACACCTCCCTCCCATCGAGGTAGATGGTGCAGGCGCCCTCGAGCACCACGAAGTCCGTCACCGAGCCATCGAAGGAGAACCCGTCACCGTAGCCATTGCCGGTGAACCCTTCCGCGGTCCAGGTGCCGTCGTCGTTCTCGGTGACCGAATCGTTGCCCGTCTCCGCGGAGTTGTCGCCGTTATCGGGGAGCATCTCGATCGGTCCCGTCGTCGAGAAGGTGTACGAGACGAGATCCTCGGCCACGATCTCGATGACGTGCGTGTCGGGGTCTTCGACGAGGTCTTCGGGAGAGATCTCCTCGCCATTGAGGTAGATGGTACACTTCCCCTGGAGCACCTCGAACTCCGTCACCGAGCCATCGAAGGAGAACCCGTCACCGTAGCCGTTGCCGGTGAAGCCCTCGACGGTCCAGGCGCCGTCACCGTTCTCGACGATGGTGTCGTTGCCCGTCTCCGCGGAGTTGTCACCGTTGTCGAGGAGTCGCTCGACCGGACCGGTCGTGGTGAACGCATAGGAGACCTTGCCCTTTGCAACGATCTCGAGAGTGTTAGAGTAAGATCCGCTTTCCGCCGCTGCCGTGCCCGCCGTCACCGCCGTCCCGACGATGCCAGCACCCGCAAGCTGCAGGATGCGTCGCCGAGAGAGGATACCGGATGTCTCTGCTGGGATATTCCGAGTAGGATCATCATTACGTCTCTCCATGGACGGGTATGAGAATCTTACTTCAAAAGGCGTTTTTACGGCTTTGAGCAGCACTACCCCCGCCAAATTACCGTTTGAGGTAATTTCGATGCCAGGTAGCTACCGGATGCTATCGAATCGCTTCAACTGTCTATCGATCAGCGTATCGTCTTGCTTACCGCGATTAGTCTCTTCCTACCAGTCCTGTACGTACCTATCGAGATGGCGAATAGCGTCGCGCTGGTTCGAAAATCGGTGCGCGCGGTGTCGACAAATGGTCTACGGTCCAGAAGGAGTGACCGAAGCCATTCGATCCAGACGATGAACCGTAGAATTTGCTCCACTCGAGCAGCGATGAAAGATGTACGTGGATTGCCAACGGCTATATCCCAATCGAGCGGTTCGACCTCGTTTTCGAACCAGTTGACCGAATTTCGTCGACGTCGTTGCACCGCGCAGATATCGCTTTCAGCGTGGCTACTTCCACGCCCGTGGAGAGGTATTGATCCCGTGGACCCGCAACCGGCGATATGGCAATTAATTGCTCTTGTGGCACAGTAACTCGGTGGAGTCTCAGGCGTACCCGAGTTCCTCGAGACGTTTCCGGACCTCGTTCGTGATATCGATTTCCGCAGGCTCCACCTCCCGCCGATCGAGCTCTGTTTTCAGTTCCTCGAGTCGGTCACGCGGGGCCCGTTCTTTCGTCTTCCCGATAACCGCAAACTCGCCAGGCTCGGACTCGTAGTAGTACGCCCCATCTTTCGTCACGAAGCCAGCCAGGTCGGTCTGCCACCGCTCGAACTCCTTTAGCGGCGCATCGACTCTTTCGAACTGAGATCTATGGAAGGGGAGCAATCCGTGGGATTCGAAGAGAAGCTCTTTCGGCTCTAGCAAGCCGAACAGGTCTCTCCCATTCGATGCAACGTCGACCGATGCGAGTTCTGCGACCGTGCGGTGGACATCGAGGAGATTGACCGGTTCGTGCCGGTATCCCGACTCAATATCCGGGCCGTTGACAACCAATGGGACGTGGACGAGTTCGGGATGGAGTCCAACCGAGTGGTTCCACAGCCCGTGTTCGCCGAGCAACTCACCGTGATCGGATAGCGTAATCACGTACTCGTACTCCGTTTCGAGGATGGCGACGATGTCCCTGTACACCTCCGCCAGGTCGGTCGTTGCTGCACGATAGGCCGCTCTGATTTTTTCGGGTTCCGTGACGCCATCCGCAAAGGCGTCGGCAATAACAACCGTCACCGGATCCTCGCTTCCTGGAGGCGGATGATAGGGCGTGTGCGTATCCATCAAATTGACGAACAAGAACTCCTCGTCTTCGACCTCCATGTGCTCGAGACGACGGCGGACCGCACGGGCACCGCCATCCCAGGCGGGTCGCTTCACGAGCCCATAGCCATACTGCAGTGACTCCATCGTGTTGCAGTCCTCGGTAAGACAGCCCCAAATTCCGGAGAGATACCGTTCGATACCGGGTTCCGTCGCATCGATATGTCGGCCCCAATCGAAGATGGAATCGTCAATTCGCCCGAGGTTCGCAGCACCCTCAAAGAGGTTGAACCCACGTTCCCATCCCTCGTACTGGGAGAGCTGAGTGTTTGCATTCAAAGCGCGGCACCGATAGCCCGCCTCCTGAAAAGCTTCCGCGAGGGTTTGGCCGGTCCAATCCAGGGAAGGAGACGTGCCAGTCGTGCCTACCTCACTTGCATACCGCCCTGTAAAGAGCGACGCATGCGCGGGAATCGTCCAGTGTGAGCTCGAATAGGCTCTGGTAAACGTTGCACCATCGAGCCAGTCGAAATGCTCCTCAAAAGAGTCCGCTCTGAGCGTATCGAGGACCACGAGCGCGACGGATGTCATCTAGCAATAGTACATCGCCAGCGCCGTGTTAGTTATGAAGTTATTACTTCTATTCACACTGATTGCATGGGGTTGGGGCTGCGATTCAGACGGTGTGATCGTGCGGGGGCGAAAAGACAGTTGCAGGGACACGGATTCGCGATCCGGTTAGGTGAAAGATGACAGCCATGTCGTTCGAACTTGCCGTTCACTCCGACCGGGATTCAACGTGGACAACCGATGTCTGCAGGGGGTTCCGTAGATCCCAAGTGGTTGTTTGACCACTGGACATTCGTCCACGAGTCGACGTGGACCTGAATGATAGCCTCGTCCGTCCAGCCGCTCGGCGTCGAGCGCGGCTCGACGTCGTTGTAGAACCAGTTGTCCCTGATAGTCGCCTGGTCGTCAGGGACACCGCGGACGGCGACTGCCGGTTTTCGCTCACCGTCTGCGACCGACATCTCCGCCGCCACGGTGTTGTTGTATATCTCGATTTTCGAACCCCCAGGACGATGCATGTCGATGACGTGGCCGATCGTCGACGATCCGAAGTGGTTGTACCGGACGACGTACCCGCCCGAGCCCGATGAGGCGACGGAGTGACGGTTGTAATCGAAGGCGTTCCACTCGATAACCGGCCGCCCACTGCTCGCGACGACACCGTACCCCAGGCCGTCCCGCGGGTTGTGGTGGATGTTGTTGTGGTGGACGTGCGGGGAGTTGCCGTTGGTCACCACCGAGGCGTACGCGAATCCCCAGATCTCGTTGTTGTCGATCTCCACGTCGCCACCGACCGCCCGCACGCCCGACCCGGTCGCATACCAGTCCGGGTCGAAGTACTCGTAGAAGGGGCCCTGCACGCGGACGCCGGCCAGTCGAGCACCCTCCTCGAGGAAGATCGACTTCGTCTCCTCGTCCGTATAGAGGTGACCACCCGGTGCGTCGTCGACGCCCCGGTTAGAAGCGAGCGTCACGCCCGAGGGGACGACGATGTCCGTCGTTCCCATGTCGATACTCGCGTTGGCGGTGAGAAACACGAGATCGCCGGAACTGGCGTCCGAGAGGGCCGCTTCGAGTTCGGATTTCGTGGAGACGACGACGTCGGCATCCGCACGCCTGACGAGGTCGTCGTAGCCCTTGCCGCCACCGACTGGCCCGTCCTCGCTGGCAGACGGGGAATCTTCATTCTCATCGCCGAGAAGTTCCTCGACGGAGACCTCCGCGCCATCGAGGTAGATAGTGCAGTCGCCCTCGAGCACCTCGAAGTCCCTCACCGATCCATCGAAAGCGAACCCATCTCCCTTGCCGTTCCCAGTATACCCCTTCGCCGTCCAGGTGCCGTCTCCGTTCTCGGTGACGGTATCGTTGAACCGCTCTGCGGAGTTCTCGCCATTGTCGAAGAGCCGTTCCAGTTGGCCGTCTGTCGTGAACGTATAGGACACACTTTCCTCGGCCACGACCTCGAGGGTGTGTGCGTAAGAACCACTTTCGGCGGCTGCCGTTCCCGCCGTCACCGCACTACCGAGGATGCCAGCGCCCGCGAACTGCAGGATACGCCGCCGCGTGAACGAGCCGGATTGCCGAGTTGTGCCATCGCGAGTAGGTTCGTCGTTACGTCGCTCCATACCCGGTATGAGAAACTTACTGCAAAAGGGCTTGTTACGGGTTCGAGCAGCACGACGGCCGGCATATTGTCGGACGACAGAGAATCCGTGCCGGATACCTGCCAGCACCCGACGGTCGGTCACACGGACTGACCCATCCCGGAGTTCGTGGCACCGATTGGCGATACGACGACCTACCCGCTGTAGGCACCGTTGTGCGGGTCTGGTAGTCTACAAATAACATACCAGTTCGAAGACCTGAGTACCGCTATGAATCGAGCGCGCGACGGAGCAGCAGTCGTCCCAGCGATCAAGGCACCGAACTCGGTGGCACTCCTTCGCTCGCTCGGCCGCCAGGGGGTCGACACGATCGCCGTGTCGGAACACGATCGTCCGCCCGCCTTCCGCTCCCGGTACGTCGACGAGCGAGTGGCGGTCCCGGTCCCCGGCGAGGACATCGATAGGTATCGTGCGGAGCTGTTGGCCCTCGCACGCAGAGACGACGTGCGGGCGATTCTCCCGGTCAGAGAGACGGACGTCTACGCGCTCTCGACCGATCGGGCGGCGTTCGCGGAACACGTCGCCCCAATCTGGCCGACCGCAGATGCGCTCCGGACAGTCCACGACCGGGTTCGCCTCTTCGACGTCGCCGATCGGATCGGTGTCCACACGCCCGAGACGACATTGTTGACCGAGGTGGAAGACTGGGACCGCGAACGGATCGTCAAGGGACGTTTCGCCATCCTGGTGAACGAGTTCGTCGATACGGTCCCCCCGGGGCGAGTTGCATCGCCGCCGAAAACGATTTTCCTCGAACCAGGGACGGTCCCGTACGTCGAATCGATAATCGACGAGATGGGCCACGTCCCGATCACCCAGGAGTACGTCCGCGGAACGGAGTACTGTCTCCGGGCCCTCTACCACGATGGCGAACCGGTCGCGACGTCCCAGAAACGGCTGCGACGTGGATACAAGTACTCACGAGGGCCGAGCATCTATCACGAAGCCGCCGACATCCCCGAACTGCGAACGGCTGGACTGCGCCTGCTGAACGAACTGGAGTGGGAAGGGATCGCCTCGGTCGGTTTCATCCGCGACGAATCTGGGCGATTCAACCTCCTGGAGGTGAATCCGCGCTTTCCGGCGAGCATCCCCGTCGACATCTACGCGGGCGTGGACTATCCCGGGTACGTGTGGAACCTGGCGACCGACCAGCCACTCGATCCCCCACCGGACTACCGTCCCGGTACGGCATCACATCTCCTCCGTGGCGAGGTCGCCCACCTCCACAGCGTCGTCGTCGAGGACTATCCGATGGTCGAGCGGCCAGGAGTCGGTGCGACCGTCTGGGACATCGCGAGTTCCACGCTGCGACACCCGAACTTCGACGTTGCCAGCCTGGACGACCCCGGTCCGTTCGTCCGTGACACCTGGAACGCCGTCAGGGGGACGGTCGGCAGTTCCAGTGCTTCCATCGCCGAAACGTGGAATGCGGTTCGATCGACGTTATCGGTCAGGTGACTCGATGTGCGACGTCGGCCATCGTCTCGACCCGCAGTGAGGTCTCGTGTCGCCGCCGGTCGAGATACGCGAGGACGGTCGCCAGACGGTCGACTGCGGGGGTATCGATGAGATTGTTCGGATGGAGCCAGAGATGGAAGATACCGTCGTCCATCGCGGCCCGATCGATCCCCTGTCGGGCGTGTGCGAGCATCGGATCGGTCCAGATCCGGTCGACCACCGTCGCCAGCGACCCTTCGAAACCGTAGAGGTACAGCGACGGCGGAACGACCACCAGTCCGTACTCGTCGACGAATGGATCGACGAGCCGGACCCGATTCGACGACACCGCCGGACCGAGTTTCGCGGCGAGTCGTCCGACGGTGGATTGTGGCAGGGAGCGCTCGCCTCGATACGTGACGATGTCGTTCTCGACCAGCACGTCTCGGTGAGCGACGTAGTTGCGAGGATAGACGAACGATTGTACGGGTATCCCCCGTCGTTCGAGCGCCTCGACGCCCATCTCGACGTCGGCAGCGAAGGTCTGCCGGGAGACCCAGTCCTCGGTGGCGACGACGTGTGAGAACGTGTGACTCCCGACGTCGTGGTCCACGTCGGAACCGAGGAGCGCTTCGAGGACGGTGCCCCCGAATCGGAGGTCGGGGCGGTCGGCCCACTCGGTCCGCTCCGTCGAGAACCAGTCGGGTGAGGCGGGATGGTCCGGGTGGACGCCGTCGCAATCGTCCCAGAAGAGGTGGCCGACCACGGCCCAGGTGGCCGGCACCGAAAACCGGTCGAACAGGTCGACGAGCGACCGCCAGCCGTCACGGGCGGCCTCGATACGTTCCATCGGTGGCTCCGCGAAGTCGTGAAAGCCCCAGCCGAGTTCGGCATCGACCGAGATCACGACCGATCCCACGGCGACCACCCCGCGTTGCTCATACACGCACCCTCAGGCCGGGAAACGATAGTTACTGACGGCTTATCGAGGACGCTGTCGGCGGCGCCCAGGTACCCGAAACGCAACAGTTCCGAGAAATATGGGCTTACGAAACGGTTCACAGACAAGCTGGGAATTACAATCTCTCGGTCTTCGCTACTGTTCTCCATGGACACGTCGCGCGAGCGATATCGAGAGCGAACAGCGGCACATCGTATCGAGGAAGGGCGCCGACCGTGGGCACGGCCGCCGGGATCCACGTCATGAGTCAGGATAACAGACCATCTTCACCGCTGGACGCGGGCGTGATCGGGGTCGGCAGCATGGGACGTAATCACGCCAGAGTGTTGAGCGAGACGCTCGACGTGAACCTCGTCGGGGTGACGGATGCCGACGGCGGCCGCGCCGAAGCGGTCGCAGCGGAATACGGGACGAGAGCGATGAGCCGGTCGCTACTGCTCTCCGTCGCGGACGTGGTCGTCGTCGCCGTCCCGACCGAGTACCACGCGGACATCGTTCGGGAATCCATGGAGGCAGACGTACACGTCCTCGTCGAGAAACCGTTCGTGGACGACCTGGAGGTGGGGCGAGAACTCGCCCGGCTGGCCGACGACAGGGGCCTCACACTCCAGGTCGGCCACATCGAGCAGTTCAACCCGGTGATGGACGTCGTCAGGGACATCGTACCGGGATTGGACGTGGTGGCCATCGACATCGACCGCCTCGGGCCGCCACTGGACCGTGAGACGAGCGACAACGTGGTGATGGACCTGATGGTCCACGACATCGACATCCTGTTCTCGCTCGTGGACGCCGACGTCACCGGAGTGTCCGCGGTCGCCCACGACGAACAGCACGTCGCCGCGCAGTTCGCCTTCGACAACCACGCGATCGCGAGCGTGACCGCGAGCCGTCTCACCCAGCAGAAGGTCCGCAACCTCTCGATTACGGCCCACACCCGCCGCATCAACGTCGATTTCATCGCACAGAACGTGGAGATCCATCGCCGCTCCGTCCCGGAGTACATCACCACCGATGGCGACCTCCAGTACCGTCACGAGAGCGTCGTCGAACGGCCGACAATACAGAACGGTGAACCGTTGAAACGGGAACTCGTCTCGTTCGTCGATGCCGTGACGACGGGAACGGACCCGCAGGTCACGGCCGCGGATGCCCTCGAGACACTCGAGATGGCCGAACGCATCGAATCGCTTGCACTCGCCCCGAAGGACTCCATAGAGGTGCAAGCCGAATGAGCCAACAGATCGACAGTCCACAGGGACTGTACGGATCGACGGCGACCGAAAGCGAACAACGGACCGCGTTCACCGGGGGCGATGTTCCCGTCGCCGTCTACGGCCTCGGAAAGATGGGGCTCCCGCTCGCCGCTGTCTACGCGGAGGTGACTGGGAACGTCGTCGGCGCCGATATCGACGGCGATGTCGTCGAACGGATAAATGCGGGAGAGAGTCACGTGGAGCGCGAGCCCGGACTCCCCGAACTCGTCGAGTCGCTGGTCGACCGGAAGGCACTGCAAGCCGTCTCGGACCCGACGGAGGCCGCGAGGCGGGCAGCCGTCCACGTACTCATGGTTCCGACGCTTCTCACCGAGGACGACGCGCCCGATCTCAGCACCCTCCTCGCTGCGACTCGCGACGTTGCGACCGGCCTCTCACCCGGTGACCTCGTGATCGTCGAATCGACGGTCCCGCCGGGCACGACGGCAGACAGGATCGTCCCACTCCTCGAAGCGGAGAGCGGTCTCGAGGAGGGTGAGTTCGGGGCCGCCGCCTGTCCGGAACGCACCTCGAGCGGGCGGGCGCTCCAGGACGTTCGCGGCGCCTACCCGAAGGTCGTCGGTGGTGTCGACGACGAGAGCACCCGGGTCGCGGCACTCGTCTACGACGAGGTGAGCGACAATCGGGTCATCACCACCCCCGATGCTCGTACTGCGGAGGCCGTGAAGGTTTTCGAAGGCGTCTACCGGGACGTCAACATCGCTCTCGCCAACCAGCTATCGCGATACGCCGAGGTCGCCGATGTCGACGTCAACGCCGCCATCGAGGTGGCCAACACCCAGCCGTTCTGTGACATCCACGACCCGGGACCCGGTGTCGGCGGCCACTGCATCCCGGTCTATCCGCATTTCCTCCTCCAGTCGTTCGACGTGGAGGCGCCACTGTTGTCCATCGCGCGCAGCGTCAACGACGGAATGCCCGCCCACACGGTCGCGACGCTCGATTCGATCCTCGAGGAGCGAGAACGTGCCATGGATGGCGCCACCGTGCTCGTCCTCGGACTCACCTATCGAGGAAACGTCGTGGAGATACGAAACGCCCCGTCGATACCAATCGCGCGAATGCTCCAGAACAGAGGAGCCGCCGTTCTCGCGAGCGACCCTATCCTCGATGACTGGGCCGCCTTCGATGGCGTCGAGCCCATCTCGGTCGGAGCGGTGACCGAGACGGACCCGGACGCGGTCCTCGTTCTTGCCGACCACGACGAGTTCGAATCCCTCGACTGGTCGTCGTTCGACGCGCCCATCCTCGATGGCCGGAAGGTCCTCGAGGACATCGACCCCGAAACCCCGGTGTTCACCATCGGCGGCCGGCGGACGTGAATCCCCGAGAGGGGTCGAGGAGATGGTTCCCTGTTCCGGTCCGCTCACCGACGTGACGCGAGGTCGAGAGCGAACTTCGCCGTGTTCTTCGCGACGTCGAAGGACGTCTCGATGACCCGTTCGGGGACGGAGTTCGTCCACCGCTCGGGATGGGTGAGGAGATAAAAGCGCGTGTCCGGGAAGGCTTCGAGGAGTCGGCGGAGCTGAAACGTGGTCTCGATGGGCACCGTGGTGGCCGCTTCGCCGACCGGGTGGTCTTTGACCTTCAGGGCTCCGTCCCGCCAGGTTCGTCCGGTATCGGAGTAGTACTGCAGGCCGGTGAACTCCACCGAGAGATACGCCTCGCCGAGGAGATCGTACGACTCGAAGTCCGGGCCCGACGCCCACATATCACGGTTGTCGTGGGGCGTGAGCGGGTTCCCGTGCATGCAGACGGTGTCGACGTCGACGAGTCGACGAACCCGCTCGAGATTGGTCCCGAACGAGCGGTGGGCGGCGTCGACGTCGCCGTCGGATCGGTCCAGGTCCTCGTAGTGGTAGCCGACCTCGTGTCCGAGTGACGCTATCTCTCTGATTACCGCGGGGTCGAACGCACCTTGCTCGGTCCGAACGTAATACGTACTCGAGAGGCCGCGGTCGGATTCGAGTCGAGCGTGGTCGAGTGCGTTCTTCGGCTTGCGATCGACGTCGTGACGAAGGACGACCGCGCCGTCGGGCACCGACTCGGCCTCGAGATACTCGCGTACGGTCAGTACCGGCCCGTCTCGGCGGTGCAGATCGTCGAGTAACGCAGCGTACGCGTCGTAGGTGAAATCGGCCGCCATAGCTCGGTCTGGTTCGATCATTCACTTCAGGAGAACGTGTTCGAGGCCACGAACGAAGGGCATCGGATCGTCGAATCGCAGCAAGTCGAAGTTCGGCGTATCGATACAGGAGGCGCCGACCTCCCAGGCGGTTCTGGTGAACGAGGGGGGTTCGACGAAGGGCGAATCCTCGGTGAGGATGCTCTGGAGGTGCCCGAGTTCACCGTACAGCAGGTGGGAGCCGACCCCCACCTCGTAGTCGTCGATGGCGGCCTCGGCCTCGACCTCGCCGTTGGCCACCTGCCAGTACCGATAGGGAAAGTCGGCCCCTGCGTGGTCGGCACACGCGAGCGACTGCCACAGGCGGGGATTGATCTCGGTCAGCACGTATTCGCCCGTGTCCGCGCGTTTCATGTATTCGATGCAGGCGAGACCGTGGAAATCCAGATGATCGAGGAGCCTCCGAGCCACCCGGTCGAGTTCCGGGTCGTCGATCGATTTCCGGTAGACACCACCACCACCGCTGTAGGAGTCGCCACGGATCTGGCGATGCTGGAAGGTGGTCACCGGTTCCCCGTGGTCGTAGAGCGCTCCGTAGAGGTACTCGTCGGAGGAGGTAACGTACTCCTGGACGATCGGCGTATGCAACATCTCGGATTCGATGGCGTCGACGTCGGGTGCCGTGCCGGCCGGGACGGGCGTCACCGACTTCGCCGTCGCCACGTCGCCATCCTCGAAGTGAGAGACGTTCTCCGGAGTCAGGAGGTTGTATCGCGATTTGATGATCCGATCGGTATCCCAGCAGTCGACGTCCGACAGAAGTGTGGTCTCGGGAACGGGCACCCCCGCTTCGATGCCGGCTTCGACCAGTTGCATCCGGTCGAAGACGACGTTCAGGAGAGCCGACGAGGGAGAGACCAGCGAGACGTAGCGTTCGAACTCCTCCTCGTAACGGGCGAACAGGAACGCGTCCTGGGCCCGGAGTGGCAATATCGTCTGTACGTCCGCTCTGGCCGCGATGCCCAGGAGTGCGTCCTTGTAGGCGATGAGGTCGTCGTACGGCGATGGTATCTCGACGAATTCGTCAGCGAACCGCGAGGCCGCAGAAGGGGTGTCTTCGTACTCAGATGCGACGATGGTGTGAATACCACGTCGGGACAACGACCGCGTGCTGACGTATCCTCCTGGTTCGAACCCCATGGGGATCAATGCGGACTCGCGGGTGGACCCGGTACTGGCCATGGTCCGAGTAACCCATCCTGAAGCCATTGTAATGCCACCGCTACTTTCGCCGCCCCAGTACGGGGTCCGTGCTGCGGTAGCGTCGAATGTTCGCCCGAATCGTTCGCGCCAATCGTCGGGCGAACGAGCGCGCAGCGGCCAGGTTCGCGGGCCGTATTCCTTTGGATTCCTGACGATCGGCCGATAGCGTCGCCAGAACGACCCCATCGGGTGTCAACAGGGAGGTAGGCGTCGTATAACCATAACCGAGACCGAACATCGGTAGCCCATGAGCAGATGCCGGGGCCGGAGTCCGAGAAATCACGTGTAGTCCAATGCGCGTACTCAATCTCATCACCGACCCGACCGTCCCGCCGTTCACCCAGCAGGTGGCGGCCCTCGCCGACATCGGGGTCGAACAGACGACCGTCTCGGTCCCGGGAACCCGTCGCACGGGTGACAACGGCGAGACGACGCGGTCGATCGTCGACTACCTCAGATTCTATCCGTCGGTCCTTCGCGCATCGTTCGGGGACTTCGACGTCGTCCACGCCAACTACGGGTTGACCGCACCAGCGGCGCTCTGTCAACTCCGGCTACCGGTCGTCGTCTCCCTGTGGGGATCCGACCTCATGGGACAGTATAGTCGCCTCAGCCAGTGGTGTGCCCGATTCGCCGACGCGACCATCGTGATGAGTGCCGAGATGGACGCGGTCCTCGCCACCGACAGTCACGTCATCCCACACGGCGTCGATCTGTCGTTGTTCGAACCGACGTCGAAACGCGAGGCCAGGGAAGCGGTGGGATGGGATCACGACGTCGAACACGTCCTGTTTCCCTATTCGACCTCGCGCTCCGTCAAAGACTATCCGCGAGCAGAGCGCGTGGTCGAGCGCGTCGACGAACGACTGGACCAACCTGTGGTCCTGCAGTCGCTCGATCACGTCCCCCACGAGACCGTGCCGACGTACATGAACGCGGCCGACGTGATGCTACTCACCTCGAGACGGGAAGGCTCACCGAATACGGTGAAGGAGGCGATGGCGTGTAATCTGCCAGTCGTCTCGACCGACGTCGGCGACGTCCGCGAGCGTCTCTCGGACGTCCATCCCTCCCACATCGGGGAGTCCGATGAAGAACTCGTCGAAGGCCTGATCGACGTCCTCGAACGTGGGGTCGCTTCGAACGGACGGGCGGTCGCACAGTCGCTCGGTCTGGAATCGATGGCCAGGCAGATACGGTCGGTGTACGAGTCGGTCGTCTGATCCGACCAGACGGTCGACCGAATAGTTCGGTTGCTGGGCCCACTTCGCTGGTCCAGACGGTCCACCGCGTATCGACGTACCGGGTAGCCCATCCGTTCCTCTTTGATCGACGCACCGGCCGGGCCAATTGACCCGAACGACCATCGGTACCCGGTCGACGAGCCGCTCCCGATCGAGTCCATCCGTCGCTCTTCGCAGATCACTCTGCTCGTTGGGGCGGCGTCGAGATAACCCCGCCTTATCTGCGGTACGCCCTGCATAACAATCGTCGCGCTATCTGTACGAATTCCTCACAGGATGAATCCTCGTTCCTCGAATCGCGATCGGTCCACGTCCAGCTCACTCGGTCTCCTCGTGGCGTGGCTCGGGATCGCTGTGGCCGTCTTGTTGTTGGGTCTCCGTCTCCTTGCCGACCAGGTATACCTTCTCGCCATCCCACTCGGACTGGGGGTCGCATCCATTCTCTACGTGCTCGCGAGCTCGCGATGGCGGTCTGGCAGCCCCATCCCGACCGTTCCGACACGGGCGATCGACGTTCTCCCGTCTGTCGTCCTCCTCGCGCTCGCCGTGCTGGTCTTCCGGACCAGAACGCCCACTCCCAGAACGGGTATCGATTACCTCCTGGCCGCGGTCGTCGGTGGAGCGATTCTCGCCCAGGTACTGCTCGTCGGTGATGACCGATTCGCACCGGCGCCCGTCCTCGTCCAGGTTGGGTTGGCAGCGCTGGTCATCCGGTTCAGCGTCCTGTTCGGGACGGCCGGGTTCGTGGGCGTCGATGCCTGGACCCACGTCCCAGTCTACGTGCAGAACATCGCCGCCAGCGGATCACTATCGGCCATCGCGGACAGCAAGTACGTCATGGCGCCGATCTACCACCTCGTGGGGGCAGTCGGAACCACCCTCTTCGGCGATCCACGGGTCGCCGTCTTCCTCGCCATCGGGGCCCTCATCCCCCTCTCCATGGTCTTCGTCTACGCGACCGCAGCGGTCTTCGTCTCCGCTCGCTGGGCCGTGCTCGCCGCCACCGTCTACGCGTTCGCCGACCAGTTCATCCGCTGGGGGATCCACGTCATCCCGACCAGTCTCGCACTCGTGTTCTTCCTGGCCGTGCTCTATCTGCTGACACTGACCCTCCTCGGCGATCGGGAACCGTGGGTCCTCACGCTCCTGGTCGGTTTCAGCCTGGCAGTCGTGTTCACTCACCAGGTCACGACGGCGATCCTCCTCGTCCTCCTCGCGGTGGGGGTCGGAGTCGCGACGCTCGCCCGGATGACGGAGACGGATGCACCGAGTCCAGTCCCGGTCGCGGGAGTCTTCGTCCTGACCCTCGGGGTGACGGTTCTGAGCTGGCTCAACACCCCGTTCGGGGACGAATCGATATTCCTCTACAACCGACTCGAACTGCTCGCGGTCGCGGCCAACGACATCGGTTTCCTGCAACTCGCCGCCGACCACGCGGCCCCACCGACGATGGAGCTGCCAGTGTCGGGGTCGCCATCACCCGTCGGTCGGCTCGCCGACGTCGTCGGGTTCACCGTGCTCTTCGGTATCGCGGCCGTCGGGGGCTTGACCGCGCTGGACTGGGACCGTCCAGCGGGACCGACGTACCTCCTGCTCGTCACGGCCGGGTTGCTGTTCGTCGCCGTCTTCGGCTTGCAGTTCATCGGCTTCCGGATCCTGATCCCGGGACGATGGACCGTGTTCCTGTACGCGCTACTGGCTATCCTGGGTGCGATCGGTGTCGCGACGCTCTACGATCGGGCACCACGGGGTGTCATCATCGCCGCCGTCGTCCTGCTCGCAGCGGTCTACCCGGCCACGATGGTCGTCGCGGAGAAGTCGTCCCTGGACAGTCCCGCCTTCGAGGACACGTTCACGAAGTACGCGTACTCCGAATCCGAGATAGCCGCCCTCGAGACCATCGGAACGATCCACCCGCCGAGCGTCGAGGACGACATCCGGACGGACCACCCCTACGTCGCCATCTACAAATCACCAGGTGGGTACGACGCTCGAACGCTGGCCGTGAACGAGAGTGGGCCGGTCGAACCGACACCGGTCCTGTATCGAAGCTACCAGTCGGAGGGCAGGGTGGTCTTCGATGCTGGTGCGGACGAGCCGAGAGCAAGTGTCGCCGGTAGCTATCCGGCCGACTTCGTCTGTCAGTCCGACTGGGATCGGGTGTACGTCAACGACGAAGTCACGATGTGCACTCCGGTCGGCGATGACGTGGAGGCGCCAGCATGAGTGGGTGGTTCGATCGGTCCCATCGGTTCGACGGCACCCAACCCTGGACGACCGACCTCGTCGGCGTGGTCCTCTGGACCGTGATCGCGAGTTTCGGCTTCGTCGCCCTCGGAGACCCAAGTTGGGTGATGGCGGCGGTAGGGCTCCCGTTGCTCGTGTTCCTCCCGGGCTACGCGTTGATGGCCGCCATCTTTCCGGCAGCCCCGTCCCAGGAGGTCGTGGGTGAGCGGTTCGACGGCGGTCGAACGAGCTGGGTCGGCAGACTCGCGATGGCGATCGCCGCGAGTCCGGTCATCGTCGCGGCCGTCGGCTACCTGCTCAGTCTGACGGTCGGCATCGGCCGGGTGCCAGCGGTGGTCGGAATCGGCACTGTCACCGTTCTCGGGGTGCTCGTCGCTGGCGTCCGTCGGAACCGTCTCGCGCCGAACGGGCGTGCTGCACCATTGGACGGCGCACTCCCGGTGGTCGAGAACCTGTTCGGGACGAGTGGCCTCCAGAAGGTGACGACCGCCGTCGCGCTGATCGCGTTCGTCGTCGCCGTCGCCTACGTCGGGGTTACCCCCGCGGATGGCGACGCTTACTCCGAGGTGGCCCTGCTCTCGGAGAACGAGACCGGCGACCTCGTGGCCACTGGCTACACCTCGACGTACGTCGCGGGTCAGGAGGAGCCACATCACATCGCCGTCTGGAACCACGAGGGGAACGAGACGACCTACGGAGTAGTGACGGTCGTCCAATCGGTCGACTCGAACGGGTCCGTCACGGCCCAACAGCGTCTCGACGAGACGACGGTCACCGTCGAGGACGGAAAACGGGCGGTCGTCGAACGGTCGATCGCCCCCACCATGACCGGGTCCGAGCTCCGACTCCACACCGCCGTGTACAAGGGCGGGCTCCCCGACGAACCACGGCCCGCCGAAGCACCGTACTCCGTCCACCGCTGGATCGTAGTCGAGGGAGGGTGAAAACGGTGAGCGACCGTTCCCTCGAGGGGGCGACGGTCCTGGTGACCGGCGGTGCGGGGTTCATCGGGAGTCACATCGCGGACGCCCTCGTCGACCGTGCCGAGGTTCGGGTCCTCGACGACCTCTCCACCGGAAAGGCCGACTACGTCCCCGAGACTGCCGAACTCATCGTCGGCGACGTCTGCGAGACGACCACACTCGTCGAGGCGATGAGTGGCGTGGACGTGGTCTTCCACGAAGCCGCGGTGGTAAGCGTAGACGACTCCATCGCCCGCCCGCTCGAAACGGATTCTATCAACGTAGACGGGACGCTGCAGGTCCTCGAAGCGGCCCGTCGCGAAGGTGCGCGAGTCGTGTTCGCGTCGAGCGCGGCGGTGTACGGCCACCCCGACAGCATTCCGGTACCCGAATCCGACCGGACGGCCCCGGAATCACCGTATGGGGTGAGCAAACTCGCCGCCGATCAGTACGTCCGACTCTTCGCCGACCTCTACGACGTGCCGACGGTCGCGCTCCGGTATTTCAACGTCTACGGTCCACGCCAGTCGGGCGAGTACGCCGGGGTCGTGACGGCCTTCGTCGAGCAGGCGCGATCGGGTGGACCCATCACGGTCCACGGCGATGGGAAACAGACTCGAGATTTCGTCCACGTCGACGACGTCGTCCGGGCGAACCTCCGTGCGGCGACCACCGATGAGGTCGGCGAGGCGTTCAACGTGGGAACGGGATCGAGCGTGACCATCCGAGAACTCGGCGAGAAGGTACGGTCGCTCGTCGATCCGGACGTGGACATCGTCCACACCGCACCGAGAGACGGCGATATCGACGAGAGCCGTGCGGACACGGAGAAGTCACGTTCGAGGCTCGGATTCGACTCGAAGGTGGAGCTTTCCGAGGGACTGTCGACGGTCCCAGGCGCCACGAACTGACCGAACTCGGTATGCTCGGCATAACGAAGTGTTCGTTCCGTGTGTCAGAAACTACATGAACAGCGGACGGTTCGACAGACGGCACGCTACCGAACCACCATCGAGAGTCGCCGACCAGCCACGACCACCAGGAGGAGCCGATGTCCACCCTCGATGACCATCCGTTCGCGCTCGCGCTCACGCACGACGTCGATCGGGTCAGAAAGACCTACCAGGCACTCTACTACGCGATGACGCGTCGCGACCCCGGATCACTCCTGGACCTCCTGCCGGGTCGGAGCCCCTACTGGCAGTTCCAGACGGTGATGGACATCGAATCCGACCTGGGCGTCCGCTCGGCGTTCTACTTCCTCGACGAGCGATCGTTGTTCGGCGAGCGGCCACCTCGCGAGTGGCTCGATCCGACATCCTGGCGCCTGTACGCGGGTCGATACGACCTGGCTGAGCGGGAGATCACGGACACTGTCGTCGAACTCGACGAAGGCGGGTGGGAAATCGGCCTCCACGGGTCCTACGATTCTTACCGAAACCCGGACCAGCTCCGGAGAGAGAAGCGACGACTCGAGCGCATCCTCGGCCACCCCGTCATGGGGGGCCGTCAACACTACCTGAACCTGAAGCGGCCCGACACCTGGAAGTACCAGGCGGCCGCGGGGCTCCGCTACGACTCGTCGCTGGGATCGAGTTCCGAGTACGGCTTCGATGGGCGATACGAGCCGTTCCGGCCCTTCGACGACGAGTTCGTGGTGTTCCCGTTGACGGTCATGGAGAAGACCCTGCCGGCCGTCGAATCGGATCCGGAGCGCGCCTGGGCAGTCTGCGAGGATCTCCTCCAGGAGGCACGCGAGAACGCAGCCGTGATGACGGTGCTCTGGCACCCCAGTTACTTCTACGACCGCGACCACCCGAACTACGGGACGATCTACCGCAGACTGATCGAACGGGCACTGGAGATGGGTGCCTGGGTCGGCCCACCCGGGGAGATCTACCGATCGCTGGACCATCCGACCACCCGCGCGGGCTGGACGGAATCTGAATCACTGATCGACGACGCACGGGGCGGTGTCTGACGTGGATATCGAACGTGTCGATCTCGACGCGTGGGAACAGGCCCTCCCAGCCGATGGCTTCGAGGTGTTCCACACCCCCGAAGCTCTTCGAGTGCTCGCAGACCACGCGACCGGAGAGCTCCAGTTGTACGTCGGCTACAAGGGGGATCGACCGGTCGGAATGCTCCCCGTCGTCGTCAGGGAACGCCTGGGGCGGGCCGTCGTCTCGCCACCCCCGGGAATGGGTATCCCGCGTCTCGGCCCGCTCGTCATGCCCGCGAGCCCGAAACGCCGCAAGCGCGAACGGGTCGCCCGCCGATTCACCGAATCCGTCCTCGATACCCTCGACGCTTCGGGGTCGGGAACGCTCGTCCGCATCATCTGTCCGGTCAGCTGTACGGACCCCCGCCCGTTTTCCTGGGAGGGGCTATCGGTGGAACCGTCGTTCACCTACTCGCTCGATACAGCCGGTAGCGATCCCGACGAACTCCTCGCCTCGTTTAGCAAGAGCCTCCGGCGGGAGATCCGCGACGCCCAGGAACTGGACGTGTCGGTCTCCGTCGAGGGAATGGAGGCCGCCAGAACCATATTCGAGCGGACCCGCGACCGATACCGGGAACAGGACCGGTCGTACTCGATGGAGTGGCCCTACGTCCGCGACCTCCTCGGGGAACTGGCCGAGGTCGACCGACGGCGAGTGTACGTCGCTCGCGACGAAGACGGAGAGTTCCTTACAGGGGTGACGGCGCTGTACTCCAACGAGGCCGCGTACTACTGGCAGGGCGGGGCCCGAGCGACATACGAGAACGTCAACGTCAACAGCCTCGTCCACTGGACGATATTGACGGATATCCTCGAGGATCCGCCAATCGAGTCGGTCACCAGATACGACCTGGTCGGCGCGAACACGGAACGGCTCTGCCGCTACAAGAGCAAGTTCGGCGCCGATCTCGAACCGTACTACGTCGCCGAGACGTCGGGGGCCGGGATGTCGCTGGCCAAACGGGCCTACGGCACGCTCGACTCGATCGTCTAACGCGAAGGCCGCGTATAACAAAGCCCGATTGGGGCACTCTACCGGATAGCGTCCCCATATCCATGGTTTCACAGTCTACTCCGGAGGAGAGTCGTATCGCGGGCGAGATCGGGCACGCTCGACTCGGTTCGAACGTGACAGTCGAGGCGCGCGCGACGGTCGGCTACGTCCACGACGAGCACGCAGAACCGACCATCGTCGGAGACGGCGCACACATCCGCTCGGGCACTATCGTCTACGCCGACGTCGAACTGGGCGCGGACGTCACGACGGGGCATCGCGCACTGGTCCGCGAGGCCACGACTGTCGGCTCCTCGACCCTCCTCGGAACCGGATCCGTCCTCGATGGCCGCGTCACCGTGGGGTCGAATGTCAGCATCCAGACGAACGTCTACGTCCCGACCGAGACGGTCATCGGCGATCGCGTGTTCCTCGGCCCTAGCGCCGTGCTGACGAACGATCCGTACCCACTTCGCCAGGACGTCGACCTGGTCGGTCCGACACTCGAGGACGACGTGACCGTCGGCGCGAACGCGACCGTCCTGCCTGATCTCACTATCGGTGAGGGGTCGTTCGTCGCGGCAGGCGCCGTCGTCACGGACGACGTCCCACCCGAAAGTCTCGTGGTGGGTATCCCGGGCGAACATCGACCACTCCCGGACCCCCTCAAGGGAGGGAACCGCTCGTGATCCCCATCGCTGCACCGACCTTCGGCCCGACCGAGCGCGAGGCCGTTGCCGAAGTCCTGAAAGACGGGACGGTGGCCGATGGACCGGTCGTCCGTGAGTTCGAAGCGGAGTTCGCGTCGTACTGCGGCGTCGAATACGGGGCCGGAATGGCCAACGGCACGCTCGCGCTCCACGCCGCGCTGGAGGCACTCGACATCGGTGCCGGCGACACCGTCGTCACCACGCCCTTCTCGTTCGTCGCGAGTGCGAACGCCATCAGGCTGGCCGGGGCGACCCCCGCGTTCGCCGACATCGACCCCGAGACGTTCGCGCTCGACCCACACGCGACCGAACGGCGAGTCCGCGAGACGGACGCCGACGCCATCCTCGCAGTCCACCTCTACGGCCTCCCCGCTGATATGGCGGCCCTCGGAGACATCGCCGAGGACGCCGGTATCCCGCTCGTCGAGGACGCTGCCCAGGCACACGGGGCCCAGTACGGTGGCGACCCCGTCGGCTCGTTCGGCGACGCGGCCGCCTTCTCGTTCTACCCGACCAAGAACATGACCACTGGCGAGGGTGGGATGGTCGTCACCGACCGGGAGGACGTGGCCCGACGGGCCGCAAGTTTCGCGAATCACGGTCGGACCCAGGATGGCACCTACGCGCACGAACGACTGGGCACCAACTACCGGATGACCAGTCTCGCAGCGGCTATCGGTCGCGTCCAGCTGGACAAGTTGGCCGGCTGGGTCCGGACGCGCCGGTCGAATGCCGCCCGGCTGACCGAGACGATAGAACCGGTTCCGGGGGTCGAAGCACCCGTCGAGCCCGACGGGCGGACGCACGCGTACCACCAGTACACCATCCGTACGGAACATCGTGAGCGCTTCCGGGACGAACTTGCGGGTGCGGGGGTGGACACGGCCATCTACTATCCGACGCCGATACACCAGCTGGGGGCCTACGACGACTTCGACGTCGACGCCCCCGTCGCCGAGCGAGCGGCCTCAGAGGTCGTCTCCCTCCCGGTCCATCCGGAGCTATCGGCGGACGACGTCGAGACCATCACCGCTGCCCTCCAGCAGACCACGATCGAAGCCTGACGATGGTGGCATAGATGTGGCCGTGGGAACACGTCGCCGTCGCCTATCTCGCGTACTCCCTCGCCATCCGGGCCGTGGCCGGAACCCCGCCCGGTGGCCGTGACACCGTCGCCCTCGTCATCGCCTCACAGGGCCCCGATCTGATCGACAAGCCACTCTCGTGGGGACTCGGCGTCTTCCCGACCGGGTACGCGGTCGGCCACTCCGTGCTGGTCGCCGGACCGATCGGTGCCGGGGTCCTCGCACTCGGCTACTGGAAGGGACGCCTTCGGGTGGCGAGTGCAGTCGTCCTCGGTTACTGGTCGCACCTCGCCGCCGACGTACTGAGTCCGCTCCGTAACGGCGACGCCCTCGGATTCTCCCGTGTCCTCTGGCCGCTGGTGACCTTCGAGGGATACGGCACCGATCTGGGACTCAGTCGTGGCCTCACCTACTTTCTCGACCTGGTGGCGTCCTTCGGGTCGATGGACGCGACCACCATCGTCGTTCGGTACCTCGCGTTACCCAGCGCAGTGCTCGTGCTCTGGATCGTGGACGGTACACCGGGCATCCGCCGCCTCAAACGATCTAGCCTCGCCGTCTTGCGACGGTAAGCCGACCATTACTAATCCGCTCAGACACCCCTCACAGAGCATGTGCGAGGAATCAACTGCCCGCCGCATCGACCAGGACGTGGCGCGGGGCCCACCAGTTGCTGGCGTCGAACCGACTGCGGAGGACCGATGTACCGAGGACTGACCGTCGGCATCGTCGTCCCGGCGTACAACGAAGCGGGATACGTCGGCGAGGTCGTCGAGAAGATCCCGTCCATCGTGGACCGAGCCTACGTGATCGACGACGGTTCGACCGACGAAACCTGGGACGAGATCGAACGCTCGGCCACACGTCGGAATAGCGAGCACGACGGCGTCTTCGACTCACTGGTGGTCCCGATACGTCACGACGAGAACCGGGGCGTCGGTGCCGCGATCAAGACTGGTTATCTTCGCGCGCGCGAAGAATCGATCGACGTCACCGCCGTCTTCGGCGGCGACGATCAGATGGACCCCGAACGACTCCCGACCTTCATCGACCCCATCGCCGACGGTGTGGCCGAATACACGAAGGGGAATCGATTCTCTCGGTCCGAGGACTGGAGCAGGATGCCGACCTTCCGGCTCGTCGGAAACGTGACGCTCTCGTATCTCACCAAGATCGCGAGTGGGTACTGGGAGTCGATGGACTCCCAGAACGGGTACACCGCCATCTCGCTGTCGGCGCTCGAGGACACCGACGTCGAGGCGATGTACGAGTACTACGGCTACTGCAACGACTTGCTCATCCGCCTCAACGAAGGGGACGTCACCATCGCTGACGTCCCACAGTCGGCCGAATACGTCTACGCGGACGACTGGAAGAGCCACATCGACTACACCGAATATATCCCTCGCGTCTCCATCATGCTCCTCTCAGGATTCCTCCGTCGACTCCGGCGGAAGTACCTGCTGCAGAGCTACGAACCCATCGCGCCACTGTACCTACTCGGTGGGGCGACCACGACCGGCGGGCTCCTGGGATTCATGCGATCGCTGGTCGACCGCTCGCGAGAGGACACGGGCTCGTGGTTCCTCGGGACGGTCGTCGGAGCGATCGTGTTCCTGTGGGCGACCGTGCAGGACCGAGAAAAGAACCGTGAACTGCAGGTCGAAGTCGATCCAGAATCGGACGACTCCCCAGAAGAGAATGCGGACGGAGCCGCTGCTTCGAGGAGTGAAGCCGTCGACGAGGTCGACGATCGAACGGGCAACGGTAGCCAGCTGAAGAATACGAATCGGGCGTCCTGAACTTTTTTTCCGAACCGGTCAGTCGTCCGGGAAATGACGTGAAAACGGGCCGGTGCCGATCACCGGGTACGCGTCTTCACGAAGAGCGAGACCAGCAGAGCAGCGACCAAGACACCGATCGCGGTGAATCCGGGTGAAGCGGTCTCGGTCTCGGGGTTCTCGGTCGTGGTCGTCTCGTTGGGCGATTCAGTTACCGCCTCGACGAGGAGTGTCGTCTCTCCAGATCCACCGACGTCGAGCGTGTACTCACCTGGTGTGTCGGGACTGAACGACAGAGAGACCTCACGGGAGTCGTTCGCCGGGACGTAGACGGTCGTGTCTGCGACGGGGTCACCGTTCGCCTGGAGGATCGTCTCGTAGGAACCCGGGACGAGTCCGTCGTTATCGACGGTGACGGTGGCGACGACCTGCTCACCCTCCTCGACGGTGTCGCGATCGAGCGTGAGCGACTCGACGACGAAGCCCGGTTGCTGCACCCCGAAGGCGACTGTCGTGTTCGCCGGCACCGTTGCGACGTAGCGCTCCACCGTCTGGTCCCAGGCGAGGGTCACGCCGGTCGCACTCTCGTTCGACGCGACCTCGATCGAGTCGGACACCGTCGTGGTCTGGACGGTTGTCGTCTCGTTCACTGTCCCGTTGGCCGTGGACGTCTCGTTCACTGTCCCGTTGGCCGTCGACGTCTCGTTCACCGTCCCGTTGGCCGTCACCGATTCGTTCTCCGCTGACGACTCCACCCCTTCGGTCGTTATCGTGAGGACGTCGTACTGGACCCCGGTGCCCGACTCGTTGCCGGTTTCCGCGAAGGTCCCGTTCGTCGTGGTCGCACCGGCCGCTTCGGGATCGATGGCGATCCCCTCGGATTCGGTCCAGGACGAGTTGTTCACCTGTGCGTAGAACTCGATCCGATCATCGCCGTCAGCGTATTCGATGCCAAAGGACTCGATCTGGCTCTCCTCGAGTGTCGTATTCACTGACGGATAGGCGAGGGGGCGAACGTGGTCGGTGAATGGGGCTGTCTCGGTCGCCGTCTTCGAATCGGCATCGACCGTGACCGAGAAGTCGGCATCCTGTGTCGTCGTCACCCAGATAGCGGTTATCGGTCCGAAAGCGCTATCGGAGACTGCCGGATGGGTGACGGGAATTCGAACCGTCTCGTTCGTCCGTGCATCGGTCACGGTCGCCTCCAGGCGGGTCTCGCTGGGAGCGGCCAGTGAGACACCGGTATCCCGTAGCGGCGTCACCTCGACGGTCGCGACGTGCATGTGGTCGTAGAACAGTTCGTAGGTCCCTGGCGTGTCAAAGGAGTGGTTGACGGTCGCCGTCACCGTCTCGTCTTCGGGGACGTCGACGTCGAGGGACGCGATGGACGCGTCTTCGGTCATCAGGTCCTCATCGGCCGTCCCGTCGGCCGAACCATCGTTCTCCAGCGTGATCGAAAACTGGACTTTCTCGCCGATCTCGACCGTCGATGTGTTCACTGAGCCGTTGACGGGGTCGACGTCGGGCGAACTCGTGCTGTACGACGACGACCCGGAGGTGCCTGACGAATCGCCACCGGTCGAGGTTTCACTCTCGTCGATACCGACGGTCGTCGCCATCTTCGTGACGATGGTCGAACTGTCGGAATCGACGTCGATCCAGTCGCCACCAGCATCGGCGGCCATCGTCCGGAGCTCGTTGTCGGTATCGGTGTCACAGGGAGGCGAGTGCAACTCACAGGAGCTATCGATCGGGTCGTCCGGAGAGACTGCCAGGAAGTCGACCGAAGACATCGCATCCGTCGCTGCCTGTCGCTGAGCGGCCGAACTGTCGTCGTCCTCGTTCGTCACGATGATGACGATCCGTTCGGAGTCGTCTCTGAACTCGTCGGTCGCCGCCAGGAGGGCGTCAGAAGCGTTCTCACGCGAATCGGCGGTGCCGAAATTGAGTGCCGTCTGGAAGTCCTCGTAGTCGTCGGTCAACGACTGGCGAACGTCGGACTCCGGTCCGTAGGTGAGCAGGGCATACTGGATGTCTTTCCCGTCGGTGTCCAGGCGTTGGTCGAAGCCCTCCATCTCCTTGGCTATCTCGTGTCGATTCGCGTCCATACTCTCGGACCGGTCGAAGACCAGGACCACGTCGACTGCCTGCGTTTCGTTCTCGACCGTCTCGTTCTCGGCAGCGACGATGCCATCCGTCTCGGCGTACGACACGTCTGTCGACGATCCCAGGGGAGCCACTCCGCCGATGGCGGCCGATACCGACCCTGCAACGACCGCGAGGGAGACGATGACGACGAAGAGACCGACCAGGACGGACCTCGTCGTCTCGTGGTCCAGCGAGCGTTTCGAACGCGTACTTGGTGTACCCATGGCCCGTCCGAGGGGCCACGAGGTCGTTGTAAAGTGTATCTTATCCGGGACGTAACGAACCCATATTGGCACCTCGTTGGCTACAACAGTCGGCAGGAGTCAGTCGGCCAGCAGGGTTCGAGACCAACGCATCAGTGACCGACGGATCGAACGAGGAGAGCGCTCGCCACCGCATCCACCGCAAACCAGCGCGAGTGGCAGTTACCAGGAAAGGTCCCGGACTCGGTCACGCCTTGCGGGCCAGGCCGTTACGGAGTTCACGCATCGTGGCGCAGTCCGGACAGGCGTACACCTCGTCGTGATTGTTTCCGAACACGCGCGCGAACGCGATGGAGACGTGTGAGCCGCAGTGTCCGCAGTATCGCTTCCCCGAGTCCGTACCGAGTCGAGTCGTGGTCTGCTGACCGTGGGACATGATACAGGGTGTACCGCGCAGGCACCCACGTTTGTTATGCGGTTGCTATCGGGGAGAAAGCCCGGCTATCGACCGGGCACAGGAAACGCCGGCCGTCGCTACGTCTCGGTAACGGGAATAAAATCGAACGTACGAGACGAGTAATCGGACGTTACCGGCGGGGCGTTTCGAACGGGGGTCGAAACAATATACACGTATTATGCCCCATCGGACCCGATAGAGGTACAACGATGAACGATGACTGGGAGGAAATAGGGTTCGTGATCAGCTCCGGATACCGTATCGCAGTCATGCGACGGCTCTCGGCGGGGCCCGCGACGCCGTCGCAGATCGCGGAGGACTCCGACAGGTCGATATCACACATCTCCAGGGCACTGCATAGCTTGCGAGATCGGTCCCTCGTGGACCTGCTCGTCCCCGAAGAACGGAAGAAAGGACGCATCTACGATCTGACCGACCGCGGCCGAACCGTGTGGACCCGTATCGAGTCGGAGAAATTGGTCGAATGAGTGGTCGCTATTCGTTTTCGTCCCCACCGTGAACCCGATCGGGTGTCTCGTCATTTTGCTCACCGGCTTCGGAAAGAATCTCGGGTGACCGCTTGTAAGCAGGCGTTTCCGCGAATTTGCGGATTCGCTCCCAGTCGCTCTCTGAAAGATGTTCCCCCATACAGTGTATAATGTAACCCAAACTACTAATAATCTTTCGCTGTCACCAAATAGAGACACAGCTTCGACACAACGGTTTAGGGCCACCCTCGTCTCCTGGGGACCATGAACCCAGGACCGGCGGACGAAAAATCGGCAGACTGTCACTGCAAGGTCGGAACACTCATCCAGACCTTCGGGTTCGATGATCTCGACGACACGCTCGAACGATCGTGGCGCGACGAGGGGGTAAGTGTACGACAGCTCCCGAGAGACGTGAACGAGCGCGTGCTCGCACGAACCCTCGACGACGCTGACGTCGAGTTCCTCCGCCCAGAACTCGAGACGACGTACGACCTTCTCGTCGGGGACGACGTCAGTGACGCCGCTCGGATCGAGAAGCGTCGCCACCTCAGCAAAGCGGGAGTGGACGTGGAGAGACTACAGAATCAGTTCGTCTCCCACCAGACGGTATACCGCCACCTGACCGACTGTCTCGGCCTCGAATTCGAGCGTGCCCCCATCGACGCCGACACAGCGTTGGACCAGGTCCGGGCGGTCCAGCACCGGACAGCGGCGGTCGCGGGCGACCGTGTAGAGCGGCTTGCCGGGAACGATGGGCTGGATCACGGGGACTACCAGATCATCGTCGACGTGACGGCGACCTGCGAACACTGTGGCACCTACTACGAACTCGGAGAACTCTTCTCGAAAGGCGGTTGTGGATGTCGGGCAGAATAGGTGATGGCAACCGGTCGAGCACACCGTAATCGGTCGCCGACGTCCAGTCGGTGTACCGTCCATACGATCGTAACAGTTAGACGATCCTCCCAGCGACGACGCGGTCCCACCCGACAGCCGATCTGACCGAGAGGATAGCAGTAACAATAAATTAATCCCGGGTAAGTGATACTTATTGATAATGAATCCGGTCTCGGGAGACGTCGGGACCGTCGAGGTCCAGGTCGAGAACGTCGGTGGTATCGACGAGACGACCGCTACGATTCCACCAGGCGTGACCGTCCTGGTCGGTCGGAACGCGACGAATCGAACCTCGTTTCTCAAGGCCATGATGGCTGTTCTCGGGAGCGACGAAGTTCCGCTCAAGGCCGGTAAATCGGCGGGGCGCATCGAATGTGTCATCGGGGACACGGAATACGTCCGAACCGCCACCAGGAAGAACGGAACTGTGCTGACCGAGGGGACTCCATATCTGGATGCCGCGGACGAAGCAGAATCGTTCGCGTTCCTCCTGGAATCGAACAACGCCCGCCGAGCGGTCGAACGAGGCGAGGACCTTCGAAATGTCGTCCTCGACCCGCTGGACATCGACGGACTTCGCGAGGAGATCCGCGACCTCGAACGGGAACGCGCTGGTATCGACGAGCAGTTAGAAGAGCGGTCGTCACTCGAGAGCCGGGAGAGGGAACTCCAGGCCGAGTTGGAGCGGATCGATGAGGAGCTGTCAACGGCCAGAGACCGACAGGAGACGCTGCACTCGACAATCGAAGAGACCGACGAGGGCACCCTCGCCGAACGGTATCGGGCCGTCGCGGAACGCCACGCCGAACTGGAAGAGATCCGCTACGATAGAACGACCGTAGAGGAGAGCTGTTCGGCCCTTCGAGACGAGCGCCAGAAGAAACGCTCGAAACTCGAAGCCCTCGAGCCGGTCCCGGACGCTTCTGCGTTGCGCGACGAGATTGCGGAGAAACGAGCGGAACGTAACCGTCTCGATTCACAGATGAGTGAATTACAGCGCGTCGTCCAGTTCAATCGACGACGACTCGATGCGAACGGCGCGTTGACCGAGGAAGCCGTCGCCACGGAGGGCGAACCGACGGAACAGTTGTTCGAAGAGCAAACCTCATGTTGGACGTGTGGGTCGACGGTCCCGACGGAACAGATACGCTCGACAGTCGAACAATTACAGTCGTACCGACGGGATCTACTGGACCGTCGTGAGACGATCGACGAGGAACTCACTGATTTACAACGCCAACGCGACGAACTCGACGAAACCCGGGACCGAGTTCGGGCATTGCGGAACCGCCTCGACGAAATAGCGAGCGAGGTATCACGGCGTGAGGAACGTCTCCAGTCACTCGAACGTCGTGAGACGGAACTCGAAGCACAGATCGCAGACGCCGAAGAGGCCGACGGTCACCCTGCGAGCGAGGATTCGATCCTCGAGGCCCACGGGGAAGCGAGTCGACTCGAAGCGACGATCGACCACCTGGAGGACGAACGCGAAGAGATCGTCGCAAAACTGGATTCCGTCACGACCGAACTGGACGAACTGTCCGACCTGGAGTCACGACGGGAGAGGATCACCACGACGCTGACCGATAAACGAGACGAGGTCGACAGACTCGAACGACGGACCATCGAGGAGTTCAACGAGACGATGGCGGAAATCCTCGACGAGCTCGGATACGACAACGTCGAGCGTATCTGGCTCGAACGACGGAAACACACCGAGAACGGCGAGCTCGTTCCCGATACCTCGTTCGATCTGCACGTGATCCGGGCCGCCGAAGATGGGACCGTCTACGAGGATACCGTCGACCACTTGAGCGAGAGCGAACGAGAGATTACCGGACTCGTTTTCGCCCTCGCGGGCTACCTGGCCCACGAGGTGTTCGAATCGATGCCATTTCTCGTCCTGGACTCAATCGAGGCAATCGACGGAGAACGAATCGGGACACTCGTCGACTACGTGAGCGAGCATGCGACCTATCTGCTGGTCGCCCTCCTCCCCGACGACGCACAGTACGTCGACGCCGATCACGAGATCGCGGAAATCTGAATCGCCTCGTTCGCCGAAGACCCCCGTGGACATAGAGACAGTTGACGACCGACCGCCGATCGATCATCACGCCCAGATCGTATAGCGATATACACTATATACGTTCGATCCACCATCGGTCGTGACCATTTTCATCGGTCAGTTATCGACTCGACTCACGTTCAAACAGACGGTGAGCGGACGATATCGACGATGATACCGCTATTCACCCGCCGATATCGCTCCTCGTCCATTGTGGCGCCGTCCATGACGCTCGCCAAGAGACATCTCGATACCGCCACTGGCACGCGTTTTACCACGTTGATGCGACGACAGTCACCGGGACCGTTTGGAACCTCTCCGACGAAGGATGCAACTGTGTAACTACAGAGGCTGACGACGGTCCGAACCGCTCGAACCAGCACCAAATCGGACCAGGAATCGATCGACACCACCTCATGAGAATGGTCCAGAGTTCCGCGACCGACGATCCAGGATTCCCTATCGACGGTGCAACGATGCGTACTTTCGAGGACGACATCGAGTGGCAGCCGTCGATTTGATCGAGTTGCGTGGAATCCACCACCGACAGCGCGAGTTCACTGTTTCGAGGTAGTGGTGATGCAGAGCAGCGGTCCGAATCGCTGGCAACGCTTTCGAGCCAATTCGTCGTAGTGACTCCGACATGTCGGTGGCGCACGAGTCTATTTCTTATTTTGAAATGTACAACCAGTCTTTCGTCGAATGATATCGTGATTCTAAATACACTCCTACAACGGGCCGAGAAAACGAAGTCACAGTTTGAAATAAAATACTTTATTTTGATACCCACTAGTTTTATGCCAGTGGCCATATATTTTCGACGTATGGCCGACACAGGCGAGGGGGATTCCGAACGATCGGTGGTGACGACGTACGTCCCAGCGTACCAGAAAGAACAGTGGCAGTCACACGCCGACGAGTTGGGGATGAGCCAGAGCGAATTCGTGAAGACGATGGTCCAGGCCGGTCGACGAGGTTTCGGTGGGGACGGCACTGGAAATTCTGCAGCCCCATCTTCGAGCCCTGACCCCCAGGGTTCGAGGGGTGAAGACGGGGTTACAGACGACCGCATGAGGAAATCGGTTCTGAACGCACTCTCGACCGACTCGTACAGCGATTTCGACGAGATTCTCGATACGGTTATCGAGGACATCGCCGACGAAGTTGAGGCCGTGATTCTTTCACTCGACGACGAGGGCCGTATCTCTCATAGCCCACGCGAAGGCGGCTACGTCCTGATGGAGGACTGATCATGCCTGCTACGGAGACCGATCCGATCGAGTACTTCCTCGAGGACATGGCCTATCACGGTCGCTCTGACCGGACGATAGCGGCCTACGAACGGGTACTCAGCCAGTTTCGGGCGTATCTACAGGCGGGGGAAAGTCGGGCGGGTGACGATGCTGTCGGGCTCGGTGAAGCCACGCATCGTGATTGTCTGGGCTGGATACACGAACGAAGGGGGTCCGTCGCTTCCAGCACCATTGCCTCGTACGCCTCCTACCTCCATCGGTTCTACTCGTACATGGTGGAGGTCGGCGAGTTCGACGACAATCCGATGACTCTCGTCATGGAGGAGATGGACGAACAGATCGAGACAGACCCGAGCAGACGAGACGTCTCCGTCGACGAGATGCGTCGGTTCGTCGGACAGATCGCCCACCCAGGAGAGATAGCAATCGTCGTGACGCTACTCAAAACCGGTATCCGTGCCGGAGAGCTGTGTAATCTGGACCTCCGCGATCTGAATCTGTCGGGAATATCGGTGGAGAGCGGACCGATCCGACCGACGCTGCGCGGTCGCCCGGATTCGCTGTTCGTCTCACAGGCGCCCACGGCGGGCGAATCGGTCAATGGCGAACCGCGCTCCGAGTCGAACAAACGAAAGCGAGACACCGTCATTCCCGTCGATGCCGAACTCAAGCGAGTTCTCGAACGATGGCTCGCAATCCGCCCCGACACCCAATCGCCCGCTAGCCCCCTGTTCGTCAGCACGGATCAAAACTGGGGACAGCGTGTGACCGGCCCTGGTGTGCACTACGTCGTCGAACGGCATGCCAGAGAGAACGACTGGTACGAGACGAACGGGGGTGCAGGGGCGAACGTGACTCCGCATTACTTTCGACACTTTTTCACCACCCACCTTCGAGACCGCACCGGTGATCGAGGCATCGTGAAGTATCTGCGAGGCGACGTGGCGCGAGACATCATCGACACCTATACGCACAACTGGGGCGACCGAGTCCGCGACGTCTACGAAGATAATATCTACAATCTGATATAGTAAGATGCAGTATCTCGTACGTATATATCGTATGTCGCTATATAGAAGCTAGATCGTGGCCGATGCCTCGTTTCGGTCACTCTGATGGTAGCAAGACCACCCAACGGTCGAGGTGGGAATCGTGATGTGGCACAGTCGGGGGTTCCCAGGTGCTACAGAATATTACTCGGCATTCGATCGGCGACTGTCTCCCAGCGCCGAACGATGCAAACGGTCTCCCTGCGGAGTCGCAAATACTGGCCCGACCGACTGTACGACTCCCTCCCTCCCTTCGATCGGGGGACCCGCTTTCCCTTTTCTGCGGTAGACAATCTTTCAGTGCGTCACCTGGAAAACACCCCACCGATCAGTCGCTGTATCCGTGTTTGAACGCGGCGTCAGCATCGTACGACGACCCCTGGTCGGCACCGATGCCACTGGTCACGATCAACTGCATCCCACGGCGAACACTCATATCTATTTCGTGGACCTGCCGTTCGGGGAGGAGAAGCAATCGTCCACCCGTCGGATTGGGACTGTTCGGGAGGAAGACGTTGTACATCGTCTCCTCGGTGGCCTCCTCGACGACGGTCGGGCTCTTGCCGGTGATGAGACCGAGATAATACATATCCTCTCGGGGGTACTCGACGAGTGCGACGCCGTCGTAGGCCGTTCGCCGCTCGACCAGGGAATTCGAGACCTGTCGGACACTCACATAGAGCGTGCTGATCAACGGAATGACGTTCACGATTCGGCCCATGTTCCCGAACACCTGCCGGCCGATACTTCGCTGGGCCAGGTACCCGAGCAGCGTGATGGCACCGAGTATCAGGATCACGGCCGCGAGTTGCGCGACGAGTTCGTTGTTGCCTGTGTACTGGGTCAGTCGTGTCCCCGCAACGACCGGGTCGACGAACTGCTGGGTCCACCCGATGAGGATCCGGAGGACGAAGACCGTCACGACCAGTGGGGCAATCAAGATCAGTCCCGCAACGAAACTGCTCTTGACGCGAGATCGCGTCTTCATAGTGGACCCTTACAGTTGCAAATCAAATAAGTGCAGTTCGATGCCACCAGACACTGGCACCGATCCGAAACGATGTTTCAGCCAAAAACCGGATCAGGTTCTCGAGTGAACGGCCGTCACCACACGACCGTTAGGGTGGCAACCGACCGGTGTCAGAGGAAGCGGTCGCGTTCTCACGGCATGCCGTAATCACGCGATGAGTAACTCGAAACTACCTTCTTGATCCCGTCGCCGGTAAGATTCGCTTACGCGACGTAATCCCATCATGTCCCTGAAACAACAACTGACGGCGGAAAACGACCTTCTCGATCAACTCGCGGGCATCACGGGTCTCGGATGGACGGTCTCTATTCTGGGATATCTCGGGACGCTGATCGGGTACGGGAACAGTATCGTCGCTCGACTGGTCGTCGACCCCCAGTCGCTGTTGTACATCGGGGGTGCCTTCTTCGTCGCGACGTTCGGACTCGATCGACTCCGAAACCAGATAATTAACCGGGACTGATCGTTCTATCGGTTAGGACGAACTACCGGAATCCATCGGTCTGCGCTGGATCGGCGGGCTATGGGGCATCGGTGTTTGCCACCGCTGGAGGCTACACCCGGTGAAGGCGTTCGAAGCAATCAGTCCTCAGACCGGTGACGGGGCGACTATCGAAGCCATCAATGGCTATCGTGTGGGGGTGTCAGTCATCAAAAAGGTGAGTGTCGTATTCATCGGCCGAATCCCGGACCAATCGCTCCGTCCCATCGTGGTCCGCCAACGCTCCAGAATCCAGGCCCGCATTCATCGTCTCGACGGTCTCCGGGGCCACCTTCTCGGTCACCTCGAACTCCGTTACGGGATCGACGACACCCCAAATCGCCCCCACCGCGTGAAGGACCACCGCCACAGGCGTCATGAGGAGGTACAGCGGCCAGAGTAGCGGATGCTTCCGATAAGCCACGACACCGAACAGCATATACAGGAAGATGATTGCCAACAACCCCGTCGAGATGAGGGCATACAGAGCCGTTCCAGGGGCCGAACCGGGCAGGAGATACGCGGCCACGAGAAGGAGGGGGACGAACGGTGAAAACGCCCAGGCGATCACGCGGGTCAGGTAGAGTGGCCGATACCTGATGGGGAGGAGATGATCGTCGCCGATGGTCCCCGACATCCAGCGACGCCGCTGTTTGAGCATGGCAGCGACCGATGGAGGTGCCTGATTCCGGAATCGCGAGTCGACGAGTCGGTAGTCGAGGTCGTACGCGTCGGCCGCACGCCAGATAAGGTTCGTGTCCTCGGTGATGGTCGCGACGTTCCACCCGAGGTCCGCCTCGATATCGGTCCGAATCGCGAACCCACCACCCCAGGCATAGAGGGGATACGAAAGTCGGTGGAAACCGAGTTGCTCGAACTGGTATCCCGTCCGGAAGACCTCCGCGAGGTACGTAAGTCGTGACCCTGTATAGATCGGTTTCTCCGTGAACTGGACGAAATCGGCATCCGGGAGACCAGTCAGGTCAGTGACGATAGTATCCTCGTCCAGGTAGAGGATGTACTCGCGATGGCAATCGACGTTTCGGCGGGCCCATTCGACGGCACGGCCCTTGTTGGTCGCCTGGCAGTCGAATTCCTCGGGGACGACGTAGACGGTCGCACCATCGATATCGATATCCCGTTCGGCGATCACCCGGACGTCCGTGATCTGGTCGGGAAGCGCATCCACCGTGGTCTGGACGACGGAGGCTGCGTCGATGGTGAGAATCCGTACCTGGATGTCGTCGAGTCCCCAGACGCCCTCGTCATCGGATTTCCATCCGGAGGAGAGCAGTACCGTCTCGAAGAGCCACCAGAGTGACGAGAACGCGTATACGGCCAGCGCGACCCACAGGAGGACCGCGAGGATGGAATTCAGTAACTCCAGTTGCGGCACGTCGACACTGTCTCGACGGATTCCAATAAAATTGCTGTCCGGCGTCTCCGGAGTGCCATAACAGTTCAATACGTTTATCGATCCAGTTGGTCACTTTCGTACCGTCCCCAATGCGTCCCTCCTCCACTTTCGGCGAAGCCCGTCCCGGTACGCGACAGCTCGCGATCCTCGCCGTGGTCCACTTCGTCGTCGCATTGCTCCGCTAGAACGATCTGATCAGGACGGGTGCCGACACGACGTCGCGGTTCACCGTCACGTTCCCCACACCGCACTCGTTCATCTCGCTGTGGTCGTTCGTCAACGCACCGTGACCGGCGGTGCCGTCGCCAGCACACCGCTCCTGTCGATCGCTGGACTTCAATTCGGCGTCCTGTTCGTCGGAATGCTCACCTCCTACGTAGTGCTCACGGACTGTTCCTCGCGGGGTACCTGGGCAGTATCGAGGAAGGACTGACCGACGGCACGTTCGATTTGGTCGCCAACGTCCAGCGATACGCGAAACCGTTGGTGGCCACCGAGGGATCCTCGGTCCTGGTGTTGCTCGTCCTGGTAGGCGGTCTGTCCTGGACGCCCGCCCTATTTCCTGTGGCGGCGATCGCCATCTTCGGCCTCGGATACGTCACGTACCTCGTACCGTATCTGGTCGTCGGGGCCGACGTCGGCATCGTCGAAGCGCTCGTACAGAGTGTCTCACTCACTCTCGACCGTTCCGAGGCCATCGTTGCGTTTCTGGTGTTCCTCGCCACGGGCGCCATCATCTCGGTGCCGGTATCGAAGCTGGCGTGCGGGAACGGGATCGTCGGTGCATCCTCGCCGCTGCAATCACGGCACCGATCGGCCTGTTCGTCTCGACGGGGTCCGTAGTGGTCGCACGAAATCTGATCGATGGAAACGATCCGGTCACACCACGGAGAGACCGGTGACCGTGGTCGATCACGCAGTCGTAGGGGCGAGCGCCTCGATGGTACGCTCGACGACCACACGATCCGCATTCCCGGGAATCGTCACCATCGGCCTGTCGACGCAGTCGATATCGGCGACCGCCGCGAACTGGTCTCTGGCCTGTTCGGGAGTGCCAGCAACGCCCAGAGCGGCCACCATCTCGTCGGTGACCCGTTTTGCCGCCGTCCGTCTGTCTCCGTCCCGCCACGCCGTGGCCACGGCGGCCGCCTCGTCCGGGAATCGCTGGGAGACCGCCCGTTCGTACCCCCGCCCGTTCCCGACGTAGTACGCGACGTGGCCGCGGATGACGTCACGGGCGTCGGCTGGGTCCGGGGCGACCGCGGCCGGAACGTAAGGGGCGACGTCGATGGTCGCTTCCCGACCCTCCTCGTGCATCGTCTCGCGGATGTATTCGTATGCGTCGTCGAGGTCCGGAAACGGGACGTTGTGCGGGATCCAGCCATCGGCCAGCCTCGCGACGACTCGACGGTTGGCTTTCCCGAGCGCCGCGTGATAGACGGGAACGTCTGCGTCGAGTGTGGGGAAGTCCTGAACGTCGAAAATCTCTCCCTGGTAGTCGACACGCTCGTCCCCGTCGAGGAACGCCTGGACGAGTTCGATAGTCTCGTGGGCGCGACGGATCGGATTCGACGCGGACCAGTCCATCCCGTGGAGGTCTTCGATGGCTTTCCTGGTCGAGGTGCCGACGCCGAGTCGAAACCGACCATCCGAGACCGCATCGAGCGTGCCAGCGGTCAACGCGAGGACCGCCGGCGTCCGGGAGAAGACGTTGAGAATAGCCGACCCGAGCGATATCGAATCGGTTCGCACGGCGAGTTCGGTCAGTTTGACGACCGAACTCGAGCCCCAGAGTTCCCCGAGCCACAGGCCGTCGTACCCGAGGTCCTCGGCCCACAGCCCCAGTTCGAGCGGGTCCTGTTCGCTCGATTGCGGCAATAGTAGGTCGGTTGGCATCGCAAGCAGGTTCGAATGACGCGATCAAAAACACTGGGTACCGGTCGATCGTCGAACCACGGTGGGTCCACTGTGTTTCGCCTGTGCGCAAAAGGAAATCGGCACGTCACTCCATCGGGGTGCCCTTGTTGCGAAGGTCCCCACCACATTCCGGGCACTCCATCGGATTGTCGACGGCAGTGACGGTGGCACCACACGAGAAGCACTCGTAGGTACGCGCCTTCGAAGCGTCGTACTCCACGTCGCGAACCAATCGCCTGAGATCCTCACTCGCGGACTCCTCGTCGAGCGCCTCGAGGATCGCGGGTGCTCGAACCGTTCCCACCAGTGTGCCCGATTCGTCGACGACCGGAAGCGCCATAAACTGGTATCGCCCGAAGGTCTTGCCGACCGCCTCGATCGAATCGTCCGTCTCGACGTAGACCACCTGATCGGAGGCCACTTCGGAGACCTCGGTGTCGTCGTCGGCGTTGAGCAACTCCCGCATCGAGACCACGCTCTCGAGCGTTCCGTCCGGCGCGGTGACGAAGGCGTAGTAGATCGTGTTCTCGGACGCCGGCGCCGAGTCACGGATCGTCTCGATGGCTTCGCCGACGGTCGTACTGGCTTCGAACTCCGTTACCCGTTCGTCGAGGACGTCCTGCAAGGTGCTACGTGCCATCCCATCACTAGTTTCCATCCGACGCATATAGTCCCCTAGGAACCTGCTATAGAATCTCTAGCACGATATAGATTCCCGGCGTAGATGGCCAGAGACGACTACCCCTTCGAGCCCAAGCGATCACGAAGGGTTTCGGCCACACCGCTGAGGTGTGCCTGGCCGAAGACCGCGACGACGAGTGCGCCCACGGAATTGAACATGAGATCGCGGACCGTATCGTCGAGCCCGTGCTGGGCCAGCGGCATCGTCACACCGGTCGAGAGGGCGATGAGGTCGAGGGCAAACTCGAAGAGCTCCCAGATGACCCCGAAAGAGAGCACCACCACGAAAATATACACGAAGAAGAACCGGCGGGGGACGAAAATGTCGTCACTGTGGAGGTCGACGGCGCGAGCGACAGTGTACCCGGCACCTGCGACGACTGTCGCGGACATCGCGTGGGTCAGATTGTCCCACCAGAACAGTCGCCCATAGAGACCAGCCGAGCCCAGGGTGTGCAAGAAGACGGCCGTGGTGATCCAGAGCCCCAGCCAGGGATCGAGGGGAAACTCGTAATTCCGTTCGAGAATCGCCGGGATGAACGTGATGGCCAACCCGATTCCACCGTTGCTGATGGCCTTGGGCTGACCGGCGACCACACCATAGATCACGAGTGAGAGCAGGACTGCCTGCATCCCTCGGGTGAGCCGTCGCTGATTGTTCCTTGACGGTCGTGGGAGCCCTCTCATCGTCGTACCACCCGTCGAAGCCGCTGCCAGAGGGTGCGATCGCGTCTGGAGAAATACGTCTCGAACAGTATTCCAGCAACGAGGCCGGCGAGCGTGACGTAAATCCACTCCATCATCAACGTCTCGTTATCCACGAGATAGGTGGTTCCCAGGAATTTGTCGGCGTTCCACCGAAAGATAGTCCATGCAGCCACGGTCGCCAGGGTCGTCATCGTGACGAGGGCCACGGCGAACCACGGAGTGACTTTGAGAGACGTAAACATATGAAGTTCGACGATGACGATGAGCGCGAGACCGGCCAGTGAGAGATACGTCGCGAACGTTCCCAGGGTTCCCCCGAAGACGGCCCGGACGATGATCGGAAGCAACGCGAGGACGAGGAGTTCCCAGGGAAGCATCACCCGCCACTCTCGATAGGCTATCGGGGGTAACAGGACGACGAACCCCACGAATCCGACGAACACCAGCCACTGGATGTCGAACCCGACGAGGCTCTCGAGAAATACCGACAGGAGGACTGCAACGAGGAGCCACGCAATCATCGCGTTGGTCCGACTGTTGCGAAACAGGCGATCGATAATGTCATCGAGGTCGGGGACGTCGACGAGCGCCGCGGGATCATCGGTTCCGGACATGTATTGTTTCGATACCGGGAAGCTCTATCTCGGGGGTCTACCACGCAGGCACGCTGCTGAAATCGTGTCGACGATGGCCGGCCGGTTACTCGAGTTGCCTGAACAGGGTCTCGAAGTCCGCTTCGTCGAGTTCCATGGAGACGGTGTCGATATCCGCTTCGAGATCGTCCAACTGGGCCTGTAATGTCCGATATTCCTCGCTCGCGTCCCGTTCGCCCGGCGCCAGGCGTTCGTCGAGCAGCGACCGTTTCCGAACGGCGGTGAAATACTCCTGGAGACGCTGGTCATACTCGGATCGGCGGACGAGTCGATTCACCGTGTCGACGAGTTGCTCGCGGTCGACGGGCTTCTGGAGGTAATCGTCGAACCCCAGTTCGACGATGTCGACGTCCGGTTCGACGGCGGTTACCATCGCGACACGGCAGTCGATGGACCGTTCGCGGATCGTATCGAGTACCTCGTCACCGGACAACGTCGGCATCCGTCGATCGAGCAAGACGACGTCGATCCCATCGTCCAGTTGCTCGAGGGCGGATTCGCCGTCGTATGCGACGCGGACGTCGAACTCGTCGGTGAGCCACGCTTTGTAGAGATCGGCCAGATCCCGCTCGTCGTCGACCACCAGTATGGTGGTGCTCGCGTGATCATCGCCCTCCATAGGTTCCTCGCTCATGACTGCTCGCCAGAGTATGTTCCAAAGAGGACGGGCATTCTATTAATGCATTGTCCTCTCGGCATCGGTCTCAGACGGGACCGAGTGGAGTCAGTACCTAGAAGGGGGCCCAGGGCGGACGAGGGATATGGAACGCGTAGCGATCATCGGCGCGTCGATGACCCAGTTCGGGGAACGCGACGCCTGGATTCGTGATCTGCTCGCAGCGGCGGGCACCGAGGCGCTGGCGGACGCGGACATCGACGCGTCCGATCTGGACCACCTGTACGTCTCGAATATGGCGAGCGGCGAGTTCGAGGGTCAGACTGGCGTCATGAATGCCCTGGCCCACGACCTCGGTGCTGTACCGGCGTACACCCAGCGCGTCGATCAGACGAGTGCCAGCGGCGGAGCAGGCATCTATGCTGCCTGGCAGTCCATCGCCTCGGGGGCCAGCGAGATGACGATGCTCGTCGGCGGCGAAAAGATGACCCATCGGTCGACTGCCGAGGCGACCGACGTCATCGCGTCGCTCACGCACCCAGTCGAGTACAAACACGGTCTCACGCTCCCGAGTTTCGCCGGCCTCGTCGCTCGACGCTACCTCGAGACGCACGACGCACCGCGGGAATCCCTCGCCGATATCGCGGTAAAGAACCATCGCAACGGACTCGACAACCCCCACGCACAGTTCCGGAAGGCGGTCGATCGCGAGACGGTGCTCTCCTCGCCGATCGTCGCCGACCCGTTGCGCCTCTACGACTTCTGCCCGATAACCGACGGGAGTGCAGCGCTGGTATTCGCCCCCGAGTCGGTGGCCGAGGAGGTGGCCGACGAGTACGTCACCGTCGCCGGCATCGGCGGCGCCACCGACACACACGTCGTCCACGAGCGCGAGGACCCCACGACCATGCGGGGCGTCGCCGAATCCAGCCGGCAGGCCTACGAAATGGCGGATATGGACCCGACGGACGTGGATTTCGCCGAGCTCCACGACATGTTCACTATCCTCGAGGTGCTCCAGTTGGAGGACCTCGGATTCTTCGAGAAAGGGGAGGGCTGGCGTGCCGCGAGCGACGGGATAACCCACCGCGACGGCGAGTTACCGGTGAACACCTCCGGTGGGCTCAAGTCGAAGGGACATCCGCTCGGAGCGAGCGGTGTCGCGCAGGTCTTCGAACTGTACCGACAACTCCTCGGCGAGGCCGGCGACCGTCAGGTGGCCGGCGACGTCGGGCTCGCGTGTAACGTCGGTGGGTTTGGGAACTGTGTCACGACCACCATCCTGGAGGGGCCACGATGAGTCTCACGGCCTCCCGCTGTACGAACGGTCACCTCTACTACCCCGACCACCCGCGGTGTCCGACCTGCGGGACCGCCGAGAGCGAACCGATAGACCTCACCGAACGATCGGGAACCGTGGTGACCTGGACCGAGAGTACGGCCACGCCGCCAGGTGTTCGACAACCGAACGCCCTCGCCATCGTCGAGTTCGTCGTCGAAGAGGACACCGTTCGAGTCATCGGCCAACTGACGACTGCGGACGTCGATACCGGCGATACGGTCGAACCCGTCTACGTCGACGAACTCAGAGATCCCGACGCCGGGATCCGGGAGGCGGAGAGTCAAGAGTGGGACGGGTACCGATTCGAACCGGTCGACTGACCGGTCCAGGGGTATCAGAACCCTTCCCGAAGATAGACCGACGACGCCGGGAGGGAATTATCGAGGACGGCCGCACGGAAGTGGTCTTCTACGGTCATCGTGTTCTCGGTGGCCATCGTCTCGAGATCGCGATAGCCGACGAAAAGTTGTGACAACGACCCGATGTCGACGTCAACGTCCGCCGGTCGATCCACCGTGGAAACGGAGGCTACGCCGTCTGCGATATCGAGCGCGAACGTCCCGTCGTTCCAGTCGACCAGCGGGTCGGTGACGGAGAGGACCACCTGCCCGTCGACGTCCTCCGGGTAGGTGATGGCCTCGAATGCCATCTCGACGTCGACGATGCGGACCATCGCCCCGGTCTTCAACGAGACGTCCAACTCTTCGGGGTCCGCTACCAGGTCCAGGAGCATCTCCCGAGGCGGAGTCGGCAGCCGAACCGTCTCGACCTGCGAATCGTGGTTGGCGAGGAATCCCAACAGTGCGTGATGGGCGTCCGTATCCCTGAAGGCCATATCCCAGACGTCGAGCGTTTTCTCGTCGTCCTCCTCGGTGATCGCATAGACGACGTACCCGCTCGGACGACCATCGTGCTCCCAGACGTAGACGTACGGGTCGGTCTCCCAGCCGTGGAACGCACGATTGCGCCACCACGACTCGGACCGGTCGACGGCCAGTTCGTACTCGTGGGCGTGAGAGTCGAGGACGGCATCGAGGGCATCCCAGTCGTCCTTCTCGGCCCGATAGTACCGGCCCGCCGGTGGGTCACCGATCCGGTAGACCGCTGGGTCGGCCGTCTGCACTGCCGTCCGAAAGGCAGTCGCCCAGCCGAACTGGGCATAGAACGATGTCTCGAACGGCCACAACGAGGCTACCGGAACGTCGCGATCCCGATATTCGCCCAGGGTCTCGGTTAGGAGCCGACGGATGTACCCCTTGCGACGATGTTCCGGGGGTGTGGCGACAGCCGAGATCCCACCCATGGAGAGCGTCGTCCCGCGTACGCGCGTGTCGAAGAAATGATGCCGACACACCGATACGGGATGGTCGCCGTCGAAGAGCCCCCGATTCTCGCCGACGCGGGCCTGAGGCGGCGTCTCGTCCTCGTCCGCTGGGGCAAACGGCCCCAATTCTGGACTGAAGGCGTAGGAGAGCATCGCCGAGAACGTCGCCCGCCGGTCCTCGGGAAATGGGCGGTATTCCACCATACCAGGTGAGAGAAGGGAAGCGAAAAAGGCGTACCGGTGCTCAGAACCCTCGCTGGTACTGGGCCGGGGGCTGGAGCCGGTCCGTCTCGCCGAGTCGCTGGGCGGCGTGCAGCGGGAAGTACGGGTCCCGGAGGAACTCGCGACCGACGATGGCCACGTCGGCTCGACCGTTCCGTACGAGCGCTTGCGCCTGTTCGGCCGTCTGGATGCCGCCGACCGCTCCAACGAGGAGATCGTCGGTCTCCTCGCGGATTCGCTCTGCAAAGCGAACCTGATAGTTCGGGCCAGTCCAGTCGATGTCCTGGTCGGGGCTGATGCCCCCCGTACTGACGTCGACGAGGTCGACCCCCAGGTCACCGAGTCGGGCCGCGAGACGCACGGACTGATCCGGCGTCCAGGAGTCACGGTCCCCGAGCCAATCGGTCGCGGAAATGCGGACGAACAGCGGGACCGACTCGGCCACCGCCTCGCGGACCGCCGTGACGATCTCCCGGAGGAATCGGGTCCGATTCTCGAAGGAACCCCCGTACGCGTCAGTGCGATCGTTCGTAACGGGCGAGAGGAACTCGTGAACGAGGTAGCCGTGGGCACCGTGGATCTCGAGTATCTCGAAGCCCGCATCGACCGCACGTCGAGCCGCGGCCCTGAAAGCGTCGACGATCCGGTCGATCTCGGCGACGGAGAGTTCCTGCGTCTCCGGGGGAGTGGCGTCCGCGTACGGCCATGGGTTCGCACTCGGTGCGACCACGTCCCACCCACCCTCCGTCGGCTGGAGCGGGCCCCCACCCTCCCACGGCCTGCGCGTCGACGCTTTCCGGCCGGCGTGGGCGAGCTGAATGGCGGGAACGGCACCCTGATCGCGGATGAACGTCGTCGTTTCCTCGAGTGCGGCCGCGTGCTCGTCGGACCAGATGCCCAGATCCTGTGGCGAGATGCGGCCCCGCTTTTCGACGGCAGTGGCTTCGGACATCACGATACCGGCGCCGCCGACGGCCCGACTCCCGAGGTGAACGTGGTGCCAGTCCGTCGCCAGTCCGTCCCGATCCTCACAGGAGTACTGGCACATCGGAGAGACCATCGTGCGATTACGTGCCGTCGTGTCTCGTATCGAAAGTGCAGAGAACAGATCGGGCGTCATGGCCCACGGTTCACACCCACGGACGAAAAAACGTGGCAAACATGGAGGGGTTGCCGGGAGCCATCGTACTGACGTGTAATATATACGATTAGTGATGGAAAATATTCGACGACGACTGAAACCACGGTACGACGACCGTACGATTTCTACACCATTTTTCTGATACGTGCACTAATATTATGCATCGTGAAAGGTTCTCTCCCGCGTCACGGGCGAATTACCCACATTTAAGCCTATCCGAGATGTACGTGATTATGACGATGCCACGTGGAGCCCGTGGGCTCTTTGCCCCCGAACGGGTCGCCGTCGTCGGCGCGACAGAACGAGAGGGATCCATCGGACGGGCGATCATGGAGAACCTCGAGTCGTTTGCCGGAGACGTCGTCCCAATCAACCCGAAGCGAGACGAGGTGTTCGGCATCGCGGCGTACAGCGATATCGGCGCGGTACCAGACCCGGTCGACATGGCCGTGGTCGTGGTCCCACCGCATATCGCCGTCGACGCGGTCCGGAACCTCGCCGAGAACGGCGTCAAAAACGTCGTCGTGATTACCGCTGGCTTCGGCGAGACGGGGTCGGAAGGAGCAGCCCGCGAACATGAACTGCAAGAGATCGCATCGGAATACGACCTGAACCTTGTCGGTCCGAACAGCCTGGGCGTGATGAGCACGCCGGTCGACATGAACGGTTCGTTCGGTCCCGAGGACGCACTCCCGGGATCGATGTCCTTCATGAGTCAGTCAGGCGCGTTCATCACGGCGGTGCTTGACTGGGCCAACGACCAGGATATCGGGTTCAAAGACATCGTCTCGCTGGGGAACAAGGCCGTCCTCGACGAGACCGACTTCATCGAGATCTGGAACGAGGACGGGGACACGGACGTCATCCTCGGCTACCTCGAAGGGATCGAGAACGGCCGCGAGTTCATCGACACCGCTCGGGACGTCACCGAAGACACCCCGATCGTACTGGTAAAATCCGGTCGGACGGATGCCGGGGCGCAGGCCGCGTCCTCGCATACGGGGACCATCGCCGGGTCGGAGCGCGCCTACGAGGCGGGCCTCGACCAGGCTGGCGTCCTCCGGGCCGAAAACGTCGAGGAACTGTTCGACTACGCCCGCATCCTCGACGGACAGCCGGTCCCGGACGGCGACGACGTCGCCGTCATCACGAACGCCGGTGGCCCCGGCGTGATGGCAACCGACGCCATCGGTGATTCGGACCTGAATATGGCGTCGTTCACCGAGGAGACCGTCGAGCGACTGGGCGAGACGATGCCGGACGAGGCGAACATCTACAACCCGGTCGACGTCATCGGTGACGCCGACAACGAACGGTTCAAGAAAGCGCTGGATATCGTCCTCGAGGACGAGAACGTCTCCAGCGCGGTCGTCATCTCGTGTCCGACCGCCGTCATCGAATACGAGGGACTCGCCGACGACATCGCGGAGGTCCAGCAGAAACACGGCAATCCAGTCGTCGCCAGCCTGATGGGTGGCGAACGGGTGGAGGTGCCAGCGGACACGCTACGCGACCACGGTATCCCGAACTACTTCGACCCGGCACGAGCCGTCCGCAGTCTCGACGCGCTCGCGACCTACCGCGACATCACCGAACTCGACTACGAACCGCCGATCGAGTTCGACGTCGACCGCGACCGGGCCGAGGAGATACTGCGTTCGGTCGAGAATCGCGACACGAACCGCCTGGGCGTCGAGGCCATGGAGCTCCTCGACGCGTACGGCATCCCGACACCGGCCGGCGACATCGTCGATACGCCGACAAAGGCCCGCGAGGTCGCCGAGGGGATCGACGGCGGCGTCGTGATGAAGATCGTGAGTCCGGACATCCTCCACAAGTCCGACATCGGCGGCGTCAAGGTCGGCGTCGAGGACGAGGACGTCGAGGACGCCTTCGAGGACCTCGTAACCCGCGCTCGCAACTACCAGCCCGACGCGACCATCCTGGGGGTGCAGGTCCAGGAAATGGTCGATCTCGACTCGGGTACAGAGACCATCCTCGGAATGAACCGGGACCCACAGTTCGGGCCGCTGATGCTGTTCGGTCTCGGCGGGATCTTCGTCGAGATCCTCGAGGATACCACCGTCAGGGTGGCTCCCGTCAGCGAACGGGAGTCCGAAGAGATGATCGACGAGATCCAGTCCGCGCCCCTGCTGCGGGGTGCCCGAGGCCGCGACCCGGTCGACGAGGACGCGGTCGTCGAGAGCGTCCAGCGCCTCTCGCAACTCGTCACCGACTTCCCGGCCATCCTCGAACTCGACATCAACCCGCTCGTCGCGACCCCGGACGGCGTACAGGCTGTGGACATCCGACTCACCGTTGACCCCGACCAGCTATGAACACGTTACTCGTCGCTTCCACGGAGGAAAGTACAGGCAAGACGGCCCTGGCGCTCTCGCTCGGCCAGCTCGCACAGGAGCGAGGCGCCTCGGTCGGCTACATGAAACCAAAGGGAACCAGACTACAGAGCAACGTCGGCAAGACCCTCGACGCGGACCCCATGCTCGCCCGCGACATCCTCGACCTCGACTCGGAGATGCACGAGATGGAGCCTATCGTCTACTCGCCGACGTTCATCGAGGGCGCCATCCGCGGACAGGAGGACGCGACGGAGCTCCGCGACCGCATCGGGGAGGCCTTCGATGCCCTGTCCGAGGACCGGGACATGATGATCGTCGAAGGTGGTGGCCGGTACACCACCGGCGGCATCGTCGACCTGGCCGAAGACGACGTGGCCGAGGCCATCGATGCCGACGTCCTGCTCGTCGAACGGATCCAGACGGCGAGCGACGTCGACGAGCTCCTCGCGGCAGCCGACCGATTCGGCGACCGACTCGAGGGTGTCGTCTTCAACGCCGTCAGCGACTCGATGTACGACATGGTCGAATCGGACGTCGTCCCGTTCCTGCAGACGCGGGACGTCTCCGTTCACGGCGTCATCCCGCACGACCGCACCCTCGCCGGCGTCACGCTCTCCGACATCACCAACGAACTCGGCGGCGACATCCTGACGAACGTCGACGACGAGGTGTTCGTCGAACGCGTGCTCGTCGGGGCGATGTCCGGCGAGTCCGCGCTACGCCACTTCCGGCGCACCAAAGACGCCGCCGTGATCACCGGTGGCGACCGCTCGGACGTCCAGACGGCGGCGCTCGAGGCGCCTGGCGTGAAAGCGCTCATCCTGACCGGCGGCATGGAACCCCCGGGAGCAGTCCTCGGCAAGGCACAGGAACGAAACGTCCCGGTGCTGGTCGTCCAGTCGGACACCCTGGCGACGGTCGAGCGCGCAGAAGAACTCATCCGCGGCGGCCGCGTCCGCGACGTTCGCACCGTCGAGACGATGTACGGCCTGTTGAACGAACACGTGGACGTCGACGCGCTGCTGGACTGACGGTTCAGACGAGCGCTGCTGGGTCGATCCAGACGACGAATCGGTCGTCGCGTCGGATGACCCCTCGCGTTCGTTCGGAGGCCAGTGACGTGTCGACGTCCTCCGTTCGAACGTCTTCTACCTGATGGACGTCGTCGATGAGCAGGCCCGTTCCATCCTGATCCGAGAGGACCACGATTCGCCGTCCGGTACGGTCCGCGTCCAGGTCGAGCGATACCTTCGGGTCGACGACCCGGGTTGTCTCACCTCGAAGATCGACGACGCCCACGATGTGATCGTCGGCGTCGGGCACCGGGGTTATCTCTTCGGTCGCGTCGACGATCTCGTCGACGTGGGCGATGTCGATACAGTAGCGACCGTCGCCGAGCGAGAACTCGAGTACGTTTGTCGTCTCGGCCGTCATACACGGGACTCATCGCCGTTTCGAATAAGCGTTTGGTTATTTCGAGCAGTTCCGCGGGGACCGGATCGCTCGAATGTGCACTCCGCAGATCAGCGCGGTCCCAACGAGGAACGGCGCTTCATCATCTGTCGGCGGCCGCAGGGGCTCATCCGGGACCGTGGACTCGACGACGAAGGCAGATTCCGCCCGCCGTAACGTCCAGAACCGGCCAGATTTCGCGACGGGATGGTGATGCTCACGGGAGAGACACCCCGCGAAGTCATCCACTCGCCCAGAACCGCTTCGAGGGGTACGACAGCTGGTCCGACGGCGTCGAAACGGGCGACCCCGTCCCGACCGCTCGCAGGCGACGAACGTAATGACGGCATCCCGATACGTCCAGTCCGAGCACGCCGTTTCTGTGAGCATCCCCGTCCGATGACGGCCGAGCCCTGAAAAAGGTCGATACTCTTTTTCACCCCGGGGTCATTGTCCAACCTGATGGAACCGGTTGCGGTACTGCGTGTTCTCGGCAACAAGTACAACGCCGAGATTCTTCGGGCCACGCACACGCCGAAATCGGCGCAAGAACTCTCAAACGAGCTAGATATTCCGATCGCCACGTCCTATCGCCGCATCGAGGAACTGGTCGAAAACGACCTGTTGGCCCTCGAAGGGAAGGAACTCTCGGAGGAGGGGCGGCGGACGAAGGTCTACAGACGACGGGTCGACGAGATATCCGTGCAGTTCGGAACGCAGTCCGTCGAACTCGACTTCAAAGAGCGCACGGAAGCGAAGAACAACCTCGTCGACGTGTGGTCGGATCTCCGTCGCGACGGGTGAGCTACCCACGACGCGCCAGTGCGCTCGCGGATGGACGTCAAGTCCACGAACGGTATCACCGAACAGGCGTAGTCACGAGCTTCAGCTACCCACTCCTTCGAGATGCGGCGAAGCGTCATTCTGATGCGGCCTTCCTCTTTCCGACCGACCGCCGGTATATTCTCGTGTACCCACCGCGTCCCGGGTTCCTGTAGGTCGTCACGCCGCTTCTCGTATTCGCGCCGCCAGTGGTCGAACTCGTCGCCAGTCCAGAACGTGCCTGTCGAAGCAACGGCGAGGTTGTTCACGCCGAGGTCACCGCCAAGCACCGTTCCGTGCGTGGTCGTTGCCTGGGCCGGCGTGTCAGACCCCATTTCCCCCGTGCAGTGGACGGCTAAAGCCGTGGGGTTTCTCGTGCGTTGTCTCTAATTATCCGAGATTATAATTGGCGGGGTAGATTTAAGGGCAATTCTGTGACCAGTTACGAAGAGAGCCAATGCGAACCATCGAGATGTTGTACGTGGTGTTCAGCCTGACCCTGACGGTCGCCGGCCTCTCGATGGTTGGCTTCGCCATTCGAGCGTACGCACAGACCACGAGACGGGCGATGTTACATCTCTCTATCGGATTCGCGCTCGTCGTCGCCGCGGCCATCGGGACGACCATCAGTGCGTTCATTACCGGATTCTCGGGGGCTCGCAGTCTCCTGACCGTCAACTACGTGATCACGACGGCGGGGTATATCTTCGTCATGTACTCCATCGTTTCACGCGGCTGATCAAGACAGCCGGGACCAGACCCTATCGAGGAGCCGTACCCGTTCTTTCGTCGCCGTCTCCCCATCATCGAGACCCGCTTCCGCGATAAGTTCCTCCAGTGGGACCTCGACGACAGTTTCGTCGTCGGGACCGTCTGTCTCCGCCGCCGTACCGCTGGCCGGGTCGACCCATTCGAAGCCGGCACCCGATTCGCCTGGCGATTCGATATCGAAATCGAGCAGCGATGTCAATCGGGTTGCCAGTCGATCGTAGGCTTTCGACGCGGGAGCCGCGGGGGCCGACATGACGACAGGAACGCCACCGCGGATACTCCGGTGGACGGCACGGTCGTACGGGACGCTCACGGTGACGGCGTCCGTCGTCCCGAGGGCGGTGGCGATACCCTCGACGTCGTCGAACGAACCGTCGCCCGTGCGCGTGAAGACCGCGCCGACGACGGGGACGTCGAGTCGATCGACGAGTTCGCCGGTCTTGGCCGCGTCTGTCAACGAGGCCAGCTCCGCCGTCGTGACCAGGACGGCGCCGTCCGCTGCGCTGAGCGTGACGCCCACCTCGTGGCTGAGGCCCGCCCCGGCGTCCAGGAGGACCACGTCGAAATCCACTTTGAGTGTCTCGACCACGTCCTCGATCGCCGCAGTATCGAGTGACGCGAAGCTATCGAGATCCGTGGCCCCGGGGACGATCGTCAGTCCGCCTCCCTCGTGACAGGCGGATTCGATCGAGGCATTTCCTCGAAGAACGTCGTGAATCGTCGCCTCGGGGTCGGTGAGCCCCACGAAAGCACCGAGATTCGCCATCCCGAGATCGAAATCCACGATGGCGACGTCGAGACCCCTGTCCGCGAACGCCGCGCCGAGGTTGACCGCGGTCGTCGTCTTGCCGACGCCGCCCTTACCGGAGGCTATCGCGAGGGCGAACCCGCCCGAGGCGTCGTCGTCCATCTGTCGTCTGCTTACCTCCTTTGGTACATAAGTGTGGCCCACGCCTACACCGAGAGCAACATCGAGACCAGTTCGAGCGTCATCGACCCGATGACCGCAGTGATCCAGGTGAGGACGACGAAGTGCAGATACGAATTGACCTTGTGACCCCCGTCCACGACGCGGATGATGAGCGACGAGAGCACGGCGTTGACCAGCACCGTCACCGTGAGCAGGTACTCGATAACGTCCACGTCGTACACCTGGGTGTTGATCAGGCTCTCGAAGTTGAACTGTCCCGTCGACTCGATCCCCATCGACATTCCGGCGAGCACCTCGACGATGCCGAGGCCGATGAAGAATGCGAACGTCGCGGCGGCGGAGATACCGTACATCACCCCGATGAGCGTAGTGGTGGACTGATCACGGCGTTCGCGCAGCTGAAGCACCTCACTCATGTTCTGACTGATGAGTTCGCCGAGATGCTTCGGGTCACCACCCATCTCCCGACCGATGAGATACATTTCCGAGAACTTCTGGATGAGATAGGAGTGGGCGTCGGCCGTGAAGAATCGCCAGGCGTCGGGGCCGGACAGTCGCATGTTGAGTCGCTTGTACAGGTCGTCGATGTTCTCGGTGAGGGGTCCGAAGTCCTTTCGCCTGAGTCGTGAGAGGACCTTCGTCGTGGTGGTCTGCTGGGCCGTCTCGCTTGACCCCAGCGCACGGATGAAGCTGACGAACTCGTCGTCGCGGCCCTTCACGTCTACCTCTGCATTCCGGGCAATGAGTCCGGGGATGATGAGTGGGGTCGTCGGCACCGCCGCATAGATCGGCAACGGAACCGACTGGGGGTCGATTCGCGTCATCCCGAGCATGACCGCCAGCGTCCCGGTGATGACGGCGATAGAGAGCACGACACCGACGGCCGTACCGACCTGCAGTTTTCGTTCGATGGTGGTGGTCCGATCGGTCGGGAAATACCAGATGGGGTCACTCGGCGCAACCGTGTAGATGGCATAGAGGAACCCGATCTGAATGAAGGTGTACATCACGACGACGGCAGCCACTGTCAGCGTCGGATTCGTTCCCGAGAGGATCGGCAAGACGGTCGCGAACACGAGCGCGAACGTCACCGAGAGGACCATCGACATGTAGAGGTCCTTCATCACCTCCAGGTTCTCGAGTTGGCCTTCGTAGATCGTCGTGTAGTTGCGGATGATGGCCGATTGCTCGCTCACCAGATAACTCGAGAGACTCTCGCCGGCGTTGATAGTATAGGCGAGTCGATCGAAGAAATCGGAGACCGGATCGCTGGGTACCTTCTTCGCCCGCATCCGGCACGCGTCGTCGAGGCTCTGGTTCCAGGTGTCAACCAGCTGTACGATTCGTCGGGTCTCCTCCGCCAGCGGACCGTACTCCGCTTCCGAAGAGATGCGACGGAAGACCTCCACGCGGTCGATGTTGGTGGTCGAGAGGACGGTCATGTGCGTGACGTAGAGGTGAAATACCTCCTCCATTCGCTTCCGGCGCTGGTCCTGTTTTATTTTGGGATACAGCAGGGCAGACCCGAAGACGAGCACCCCCAGCAACGGCATCGGCATCCGTACTGCCCCTGGGAGATCCAAAACGAGTGCCGCAACGAAAGACAGCATCGCGACGATGACCGCCGGAATGACGATGACGAGGAGATACCGCGGAATCGACATCTCCATGTCGATGTACGACTGCCGGATCGACGCGAGTAACGAGACGATGTCGATGTTCTCGAGCGAGTTATCGGTGGCGGCGTCCGATTCCGTCGCCATATTAGAAGTCTCGGCGAGCCATCGTGAACGGGAGCCCCTCGACGCCGTCGCGCTGGAACGAGGCGACGGTATCGTTGAAGTCGTGATAGCCGATGAGGTCCTCCTGGATGATCCGCTCGATGATCTCCGTCCGGAAGTCCATCTCGTCGTAGATTTCTCGGGTATCCTCGTACCCGAGCAGCGTCGCGATCTGCTCTTCGAGAACGTAGGAGTTGTTTCGGCCCTGGAAGACGATCTCGTCCTCGACGGGGTCCCAGTAGAAGGCCTGCCGAGTGACGACCCCACCCATCTCTTTGGAGTAGCCTTCTATCTCCTGCACGCTGGTGACGCGACGAAGCACGTCGTTGCCCTGTTTGACCCGGTTCTGGAACAGCGCGACGTCCGCGTTGTCCATGAACGTCTCGGGGACGTCGATCGGTTCGCCGGTGAACCGCTGGATCATCGAGACGATGTCGCTGGCGTGGAAGGTCAGCATGACGGGGTGGCCGGTCTGGGCGGCCTGGAACGCCATCCGCCCCTCCTCCCCACGGACCTCGCCCACGATGATGTAATCGGGACGTGATCGCAGGGCTGCCGCGACCAGATCGAACATGTCGACGTCGGCGCTGTTCTCTCCCTGTCCCTCACGCGTGAGCAGTTGCTGCCAGGTGTCGTGGGGCGGAAGGACCTCCGCGGTGTCCTCTGCGGTGTATATCTTCGAGTCCCGTGGGATGAACGCCATGATGGAGTTGAGCGTGGTCGTCTTTCCGGAGGCCGTCTCGCCGACGACGAACACCGTCTGCTCGTTCTCGAGACAGAGCCACAGGTACGCGGCGAGTTCCGGTGAGAGCGTTCCCCACTTGGTGATCTGGCCGACCGACAGGGGCACCTCGTCACCTTGACGAATGGTGAGCGACGGCCCCTTCAGACTCACGTCGTCTGAGTAGATGATGTTGATACGCGACCCGTCGGGTAACGTCGAGTCGACGATCGGGTCGGAATCGGAGACCGGATCACCCATTCGTTCACCGATGTTGCGAAGCCAGTTGTCGAACTCCTCGGGATCCCCGAAGTCGACCGTCGTGCGGATGAGGCCGTAGGTCCCGTGGTCGACGTACGTCTGATGGGGGCCGATGACGTGGATGTCCTCGTTGAAAGGATCGCGCATCACCGGTTCGAGTGGCCCCAGCCCCACGATGTCGCGGTTGAGACGATATCGAATCGTGTCGTAGGTCGTATCCGAAACGGGGATACGGCCGTAGCCGAACGTCCGCTCGGCAGCCTCCTGAATGACCGGTAGTTTGGCACGCATCGCCTCGACGGCCTGCTTGGGCCGCCCGGCGATCGACCGTGCGCCGTCGAGGACGCCGCCGGTCGAGATGTCCGCCGAATCCATCGAGAGTTGTCCTCGGGAGGACCCACTGAGTTCGTTGACGAGGTCCTCGCTGGTCAGGTTCCTGATCGACGCGACGTCCATGTTCCGGAGCCGAGAGAGGAGGTTCCCGCCGGCATCGTTGGCAGCCACCCGAATAGTGTCTTCGAGGAGTTCTTCAATCCGATCGTCGTACTCGGCTTCGGCGGTCGGCGCGGTGTGCTTGACCGACTTCTCGAGGATGCGGGTACGCACTTCGTCGAAGACTGCAGCCTCGGGTCCCGAGAGTTCCGGTTCGATAGTGTAGTACTTGGTATCCTTTCCAACGTCGCCGTAGACGTGACAGAAGATCGGACCCCCGACGTTGTAGATGACGTTCGGTTTCCGGGCCTCCCACTCGTCGGACGGTTCCTCGATGAATTCGGGAAACTCGCCGGTGAACTGCTTGAACCGCTGAAGGTACTCCCGCAGGTGGGGATGGCGACTGGCGGCCTCGCGCAGTTCGTGTCCGATCTCCCGGGTTCCGTGATCTGCCATGATATTATGCGACGCTCCGACTCTCGATGACGATGCCAGTGCCCGACCGCACGGAGAAGCCCACCGAGTCACCGACCTGTTCGCCCATCCCGGCGAACCGGCGGACCTGGATCGAACGGCGGACGTCGTTGCCGACCTCGGCCATCTGCAGTTCCAGGAACACGTCCGCGATGGATCTGAACGGACCGATGGCCTCCTCGTCGACGGTCGATGGGTCGACCGTCAGGACGATAACTTTCCCCTGGGTAACGATGTCCCTGAAAAAGGAGATGATCTCGAGAGCGGCCTGGCGTTCTTCGTTCTGTCTGACGAGCGCTTCGAAGTTCGGATCGTTCCGCAGGATGGCGTCGAACGTGTCGATGACGATGACGTCGCCGTCCCACATCGCTTCGGCCTCCATCAGTCGTTTGAGGAGCTTCTTCCGGTCGGTGTTGTCGTCGCCACCCCGGAGTGCGCTCCCGCCGGTATCGACGTCGGCGTGCAAGAAGAGCAACCGTTCGTCCAGGAGGTGCTCTTCGACGCCGTAATCCAGCGAATGCATCTGGTCGATGAATCCACGAACCGTGAGTTCAGTCGAGAGGAGGGTAACCGAAGCGCCCTGGTCACAGAGGCCGAAGGAGAACCGCTGGCTCAGCGCGCTCTTGCCCGCGCCGTAGTCACCCTCGATGAGGACGATACTGCCTTGCGGGATCCCTCCCCCCAGTTCCTTGTTGAGGCGATCCCGTTCTTCCAGTCCGAGCGAGTAGAGGTTCTGTCGTTGGCTCATGTGCGGAACTCGAGCACCTCCCGATCACCGTCGATGTCGACGACGACCCGGTGATCGCCCGTGGCGAGATCCACGCCGGTGACGGTGAGTCGGATGACCGACCCTTCCCGCCACGTGTCCTGCTCGATGACGGTCGTCGAGACTGCCGTCCGGTACTGGCCATCGATCAGGACGTCAATCGTATCCGGATCGTGAGCGAGCGTGCCCGAACCGGTGTTCTTCACCAGGACGGTGACGTTGGAGCCATCGTAGGTCTGATTGCTCCCCGGATCGCTGATGATCTCGATGTCCGTTCGGATTTCGTCGCTCACATCGATGCTCCGGTCACCGAGTGCGTCGCTCAGCCGGTTCACCCCCGTCGTCATGGTCCCGGCGACGCTCGCGGCGACCAGCAACGAGGCGATGAAGATTATTAGCGTCTCCGAGGACACCGAGGCCATATCAGGAGACCACCTCCGTCGCCGCCACACCTCGATCCGAGACGACTTTCACCCGAAACGGTTTCGAGACGTTCTCGTGGACCACGAGGGTGAGGTTCTCGCCTGGCTGCCAGAGGTCGGTCCCGTTCGTCCCCGCCTCGATGGTTCCGTCGGCCGTCGAGAGGGTCCTCGACTCGAAGCCGTTCGTGTATGTGCCGTTCAGGAGCAGATCCGTTTTCGAAACGTGGAGGGTGCTCGCCCCGGCGTTCTCGACGGTGACGTTGACGTAGTCGGTCGTTCCCGAAGTGTTGTGCGTGATATTCACGATCGACACGTCGGTATTCTCCGTTTCCAGTGCCTGTTCTTGCTGAGTGAGAGTCGCATCGGATACCTGCTCGAACCCGTTCGCCGCGGAGGTGTACAGCATCCCAACGCTGGCGAACGCTGCGACCAGGAGGATGGCCGTCGAGGCACTGACGCTAAAACCCATTGCTCTCCAGGGTATCGAGTCGTTCGACGAACGTTCTCTCGAGTTGTCCGCCGGCCAACTCCTCGACGTACCCGAGACTCTTTCGGTGGTCGCTCATCGTGATATCCGTCGTTCCGAACTCGTCACGATAGAGGTACTCGGCGTCGGTGATTCCGAGAAGCACCTCCACGCAGTGATCGCGCATCGGTTCGCCGATCCAGCCGATACGCTCGTAGTAGTTGATCGCCCGAACCGCGTTCCGAGCGTCGTACGCGTCGACGAGGAAGTCCAACCACTCGAGGATGACCACGTCGGCGAGATATCCATTCGGGGGGCGTTCGAGATGCGGACTCTCGCCCGCAGCCGTCACGTGTGCGGCCCCGAACTGGAACTCGGATCCCGATTCCGCCTGGTCGGCGGGTCCGTCTGCAGCAACTGTACTCTCGGGGGCGGGGTCGTCGTGGATCTCCTCGTCTTCGACCTCGAACGAATCCTCGCCCATGGCCTCGGTTGGTTCCATCCCGGCGTCAGCGTCGGGTTCGTCTTCCTCGCCAGTGAGGTCGTCTTCGATGAACAGATCTCCGGGTTCGTCTTCCGTTTCGTCTTCGACGTCGAGGTCCGCATCCATCGAATCATCCGGATCGTCCCCGTCGTCGAGTTCGTCCGCCCAGTCCGCCTCGCCGGACTCGTATTCGGCTTTCAGTTCCTCGAACGACGTGCCACCGCCACCCGAATCGTCCGAATCGTCGTCCATCGTCTCGAGGTCGTTGTCCATGCTTTCGTCCATCATGTCCTCCATCCCGTCCATGTCGCCGAGGTCGTCGTCCCCGTCCTCGAACTCGTCCATCCCGTCCATGTCGCCGAGGTCGTCGTCCCCGTCGTCGAACTCGTCCATCTCGTCCATATCGCCGAGCTCGTCGTCCCCGTCGTCGAACTCGTCGTCGAATTCGTCGAATGCGTCGTCGTCGAAGAAGTCTTCGGCCTCGGCGTCGGCGATGTCCGAATCGAGGTCCTCGTCCGCCTCCTCCGCCGTCTCATCCTCGTCGGAGTCGAATAGCCCAAAACTCCCCGCGTCTGCATCCATTCCAGCGCCCGTGCTCACGTCGTCGACGAACGGATTGACGCCCCGAGTCACCATCTCGTATATCTCGAGGAGTTTGCGCACGTTCTCCTCGACGTCGTCGACCTTCTCGCTGATCTGTTCGTTCTCGCTGCGGACGGTGTTCGCGGTAGAAGAGACGTTCGCTATCTCGCTCTCCAGCTCCTCGATCCGATGTTCGAGTTCCGACGAAGAGGACCCACCGGTATCCTCCATCTCCTCCATCCCACCGAAATCGTCGTCGAAGTCGTCCATGCCGAACTCGTCGTCTTCCATCGCGAACTCGTCGTCGCCACTCTCCTCCGTCTCGGATTCCTCTCCCCCGCCCAGCCAACTCGCCATTCCGACCGCGAATACACCGAAAGAAAATATCATCGAGATGGATGGAGGGATATCGACCAGTACCATTGAGCGAATATGGCGCGTGCGTGGTAATTAATCTTCGGCAAATCTGTAATATTGAAGACCGTTACGCGCGGCGAATGGCCGGTTATACGTGACAGTTTGTGACGTATCACCAGCAGATGTGTCAGTAGGTATTTACTTAGGGCCGGAAATCGTCATTTCGGGGCCATCGATGCCAGGCGGGCGACGTAGACGAGACTCAATACGTGGTCGGTCGTCTCGAGATCCGTCGTCGAAGTCTCGCGCGCGACATCCCGAAAGGCGCGAACGTGGTCACGAAGTTCTTCGGCGACGTCGCCGCTGATCCAGCCGATCTTCTCGTAGTATTCTAGCGCTTCGAGGGTCCGTCGCACGCCGGCGCGCCTGAGCACGAAATCGAGCCATTCGAACAGCGTCAATCGACCGGCGTACTGGTCCGGAATCGACGTCAGGTAGGGCCGGTCGAGGGTGGTCGGGTCTGCACCACTCTCGATTCGGACGAGTTCTTTCACCTGGTCGGCCTTCACCGTCGCGGCCGATCCGGTGTCGGCTGCCGATATCCGGGAACGGAGGTCTTCGAGCTCGCGCGAGTCGAGTTCTTCACGGGCGGCACGACGGAGGTCCTCGGGGTCGTAGTCACCTGGGTTGATGGTCATAGTGGGAGAGCGGTGTTGGTGAGTCCGAGGGCCGGGGTGCACTTAACTGTTCGAGGCTCACGTGGCACCGATACCACGTGCGAATCACAGCACAATGATGAAGCCCCCTCGGTCTCGATAGACAGACGAATGGATCGGATCGTCGGGACGATACTGCTCGTCGGTATGCTCATCGTATCGTCTGTCGCCGCATCGGGGGTCGTCGGTGCAGCCGAGGAAGGCCCAACCATCGCGGTCGACGTGAACGGCGAGCACATCTCGGATGGTGCTCGGGTCGTCGTCGCCGAGGGTAATCTGACGGTACACGTCGATGCAACCGAAGCCCTCTCGACGGTCGTCGTCCGCGTCGGCGGCGAGGAACTCGGGCCGTTCTACCCGGACGGGACCTCCTTCGAGCGGTCCTTCGAACCTGATCTCCACGGCGCGGACAACGAGATTCGCGTCATCGCCACGGACGACGCCGATCGAACGAGTAGTTATCGAGCGACGGTGTACCGCGATTCGATCGCACCGCATATCGGTCTGTCCGAACCCTTCTCCGTCGAGCCGGGCCACGCGTTCCCCGGCAACCATACGGTCGAGGCCGTGAACCTCACGCTCAACGGGACGGTGACCGACGAATCGAACGTCACCGACTTCCAGGCCCGCATCGACGGCGACGGCGTCGTCCAGGCCACACGACTCGAGAACGATTCGTCGTTCGACCTGAACACGACCCTCGGAGTGGGTACCGCGAATCTCACGATCCAGGCGACCGACGAGTATGGAAACGAACGACGAGTCAGGACGATGCTGATCGTCGAGGACGAGGCGGACCCGACGATCGAGATCCGCGGCTGGCGCGACGAGAGCAGACACCCCGTCACCGTCCAGGTCCACGCATCCGACGACGTGGGACTGCACTCGCTGACCGTCGACCCCGATCGCCAACCACAGCGAGACCTGATCGAGCCGTCCTACGACCTCTTCGACCAGGGCCGACACGACGTCGTCCGGAACGTGACCCTCGATTTCAGATACGATAGCGTCTACAACGTCACGTTCACTGCCAAGGACGTCGAGAACAAGACGACCGAGGTGACGAAGACCATCGCGTACGACCCGATCACGGAAGCCGAAGCGGCAGCCCCGGCAATCCAGGTGAACGAGAACGAGAGCGGCATCGTCAACGACGGCACCTATCTACTCGACGCCGCGGCGACGAACGGGTCGATATCGAAGGTCACCGTGGAGTCGGAGACGGTCCCAGGGGGGAACGTCACCGCCCACTCGGTGATCTACGACGGGCCCGAGCGATCGAACGTCACCATCTACGAGCGGATCGCCCTCGAAGAGGGACGAAACGTCATCCACATCCGCGCGACGGACACGTTCGGCGTCCAGCACGAGCGGACGATTCGGGTCGATACGGACAACGATTCCCACTGGCTAGCGACGACACCGACGACCACCACAAATGAATCGCCGAATACCACGGATACTGTGACGACCGCGACTCGAGTCGCAATGGAGTCCACCCCCGTCCAGGAGGACCCGTTGACACCGGTCTCGAAGACGAGTGTGCCGCTGTCACCAGTGCTCGTGGTACTCGCCGTCGTGGCCATCGCTATCGTCCTCGGTCGACGATCGAAAATCGAGTAATCAGCTACGAGAAGCGGTCAGCGGCCATTATCGCAGTCGATAACCGGCCCCAAATGCTCTTATAGGGGATTGGAGAACCATCTGGTAAGCAAGCGCCATAGCCGGTGCTTGTCCGCATACCAAACCATGTTCGAATTCATTACGGACGAAGACTCCCGCGGTCAAGTGGGGATCGGGACGCTCATCGTGTTCATCGCGATGGTCCTGGTCGCCGCCATCGCCGCTGGCGTCCTCATCAACACTGCCGGCTTCCTCCAGACGCAAGCGGAGGATACCGGTACGGACAGTACAGATCAGGTCGCGAACAACATCAACGTCATCGGCGCGGTCGCCGACGTGAACGACCCTGTCGCGATCAACGACTCCACGAACGGCGGCTCGATGGATAATCTGACATCGTACTACGACGACTCCGACAAGCCGGAAGCGTACGAAGTCAGATTGACGGTACAGAAATCGCCTGGTGCAGCAGACGTTGATCTCTCTGGACTAACGATCCAGTACGTCGGCCCGAACTCTTTCGATAACCTCGTGCACGCGAGCACCCAGGCGAACGAATCGGGCTCACCCGATGATAACGAGTTCAGTAGTGTCTATCTCGTTTCGGCAGTGACCGCAGAAACGGAAGACGACACGGTCATGACGGCCAAGAGTGACCGCTACGAGATAGTCATCCCCACCGGGACGTACTGGAATCACTCGGTGACACGGAATGACACCGATAACACGCAAGGGGCATTACTGACGAACGCCACTGGCGAGACGGCTGTAGCGACAGAGCAGTACGATTCTGAGACCGACATCGACGTTGATCTCAACAGTACGCATCTGGACAACACCGTCCTCTCGCGGCTCGGCGAGAGTGATAATCTCGAGATCACAATCACCACCGAGTCCGGGTCACAGCGGTACGTGAACCTCCAGGTCCCCGACTCGCTCGTCGGTGACGAAGGCGGCACCGTCCAACTCTAAGGATACCCCACAGCACATCACAAATAATGTTTGAATTCATCACTGATGAAGACGAACGCGGGCAAGTCGGGATCGGGACGCTCATCGTGTTCATCGCGATGGTCCTGGTCGCTGCCATCGCCGCGGGCGTCCTCATCAACACTGCCGGCTTCCTCCAGACGCAAGCCGAAAATACCGGCACCGACAGTACAGATCAGGTCGCGAACAACATCAACGTCATCGGCGCGGTCGCCGACGTGAACGATCCGGTGCTCGTCAACAACACGTTCGATCCAGATAGTTCCAATAGCCTCAACTCCACGTACGCAGACTCGGACTCGCCCGATGCATACGAACTCAGGCTGACCGTTCAGAAATCGCCAGGAGCGGCTGACGTCGACCTCTCGGGACTGACGATCCAGTACGTCGGTCCCAACTCCTTCGACAACCTCGTTCACGCGGGCACCCAGCTGAACGAATCTGATCAGCCTGAAGACGGAATATTCAAGAGCATCTACCTGGTTCAGGCTGTGACAGCCGACACGGAAGACGACACGGTCATGACGTCCAAGAGTGACCGTTATGAAATCGTCATCCCGACCGGGACCTACTGGAACCACACTCTCGATCACGAAGGCGAGAATGCTGGACCAGGAGTGCTGGTCAACGAGTCAGGTACCGACGGGGTCGTCTCAGTGGAGCAATACGCGAACGAAGACGACATCGACGTCAACATGAGTGCGCACAGCTTCGATAACACGAACCTCGAGCGGTTGAGCGAGAGTGCGAATATCGAAGTGACCATCACCACCGAATCCGGTTCACAGCGCTACGTGAACTTGCAAGTCCCCGACTCGCTCGTCGGTGACGAAGGCGGCACCGTCCAGCTCTAAAATCAACCCACAAACAATACAATAGTAATCCAATGTTCGAATTCATCACAGACGAAGACGAACGCGGGCAGGTCGGGATCGGGACACTCATCGTGTTCATCGCGATGGTCCTGGTCGCCGCCATCGCCGCGGGCGTCCTCATCAACACCGCCGGCTTCCTCCAAACGCAAGCAGAGGATACCGGCACAGACAGTACAGATCAGGTCGCGAACAACATCAACGTCATCGGCGCGGTCGGCGAAGTTAACGAACCGAATGTGAGCAGTGCAGAAGACATCAATAGAACGGTCGTCTACGAGATGCGCCTGACCGTTCAGAAGTCACCTGGTGCTGCAGACGTCGACCTCTCTGGGCTCTCGATCCAATACGTGGGCCCGAACGGCTTTGGTAACCTCGTCCATGTGAGCCAAGGTGAAGAGGCTGAAAACCGGACGAACGCGTACTTCGTGAACGCTGTCACCGCCGAGACCGAAGAGGATACGGTGATGACCCAGAAGAGTGACCGGTACGAGATCATCATTCCGACCGGAACATACCTGAACAACACCGGCGGAGACTCGCACGTTGAGGTCTTGAACGCATCTGTCGACAGTGGTAATGCAGTGAACGTTACGGACGAGACCTATGGATCCGAAGCAGACATCGAAGAGAACCTGCAGTCCTTGAGCTACAACGTCGACAACACGGAGCTCGACCTCCTCACGGAGAGCGACAACGTCGAGTTGACGATCACCACCTCCTCCGGCTCACAGCGCTACGTGAACCTCAAAGTCCCCGATTCGCTCGTCGGTGACGAAGGCGGCACCGTCCAGCTGTAAGGACGACCAACCCTCCGATTTTCCGATTTATCGAATGGGATAGAGCAGGCTAGCTCGCGGCCTACCCGCGGAAAATCAGACGTACAGTTCCGGCTTATTCGCCGTCCGAATCCGAAAACGTCGTCCCGTTATCCATCGCGTCCTCGAGAGCCTCGTCGAAGTAGCCACTCGCGAGGACCTTATTCACAATCTCAGCCCCCGAGAACTCCTCGGCGTTGTACTGTCGGATCCACTCGCGTTGCACCAGATAGCCATCCGGTTGCTTGGCCGCCTCGCTCGGGTTGTCGATGCGCGCGTGGACCACCGACCCGCGCTCGCCGTTCTGTGCGACGTATTCCGAGAACATCCGGATCATCTGGCCGACCTCCCGGACGTGCTGACGCTGCGGGGGGACGTCCTCCACCTCTTTGGCACGCGTCCGATAGTTGACGGCGATGACGTCCTCTTCGTCGAAGAACCGGAAGCGGGTGACGTCCAGGCGACCCTCCTCGGGCCCGCTCTCCTCGAGGATGTAGTGGAATTCCGCGAGCGTCGCCTCGCCGTCGTCGTTGGGTTCGGTAGGCGCGATCTCCCGGCCGTCTGCCGAGTCACCCATCAGCCCGTAGCCAACGCCGACGGCTGTCCCAACACCGATACCCGCGATTCCAGCGATCAGTGTTCGACGCGAAACCGGAAGCCCGCCACCCGAGTCCGCCGAAGGGTCGGCGGACTGTGAGGCCCCGTCCACGGGGCCGTCGTCCTCTGTCATACCGTCGCCTAGGCAACGACGACTATATGGTCCTTGGGTCATCGCTCGCAGCGCGAGCATCGATTCAACCGTCGTGGGACGGGGCCGGACAGCAGTTCAGTGGAGAATGGTTCACTGCCACCAACACCGACTTATACGATATCCTCGTACATTCACGAAGTGCCATCCCTCTTCGGTCTCGAACGCGACAAGGACGTCGAGACGCTCCGAGAGCTGCTCACGTCGAGTGACAATCCCACGATCCGCAAGCGGGCCGCGGAGATCCTCGGCAATCTCGACGAGACGGGCCAGGACGGGATCGAATCGCTCGTCTCGGCAGTGCAAAACGACGACAACGAAGCCGTCCGGGCAGCGGCGATCGACGCGCTGACCTCCTTAGAGGCCATCAACGCGCTCCTCGCTGCACTGGGACGGGACGTGCCCGACAGCGGCGCGGACTGGGCGAAAGCGGAGACGTTCGTCCGCGATCTGAACGCCGAGGCACCCGAACTCCGGATGGCGGCCGCGAACGTGCTGGGCCAGATCGGGAGCGAGAACGCCGTTCGACCGCTGGTGGCCGCGTTAGAAGACGCCGATCCACGGGTTCGAGCGCGAGTCGCCCGGGCCATCGGCCAGATTCGAAATCCAACGGCTGCGGGGGCACTCGTCGATCACCTGCACGGCGAACCGTTGCCGGTGAGGCGGGAGGTTGCGGACGCGCTGGGCTATCTGGGCGGGGACGACGCCCTCGAGGGATTGCTCTCGATCGCCGACGACGAGAACGAAGTGATGCGGCGGACGGTCGCCACCTCACTCGGGCGGTTCGGTGATGCGAGACCGATCGAGACGCTGGTGGATATGCTCGGTGACGAGAGCGACCTCGTCCGTCGGGGAGCGGTGTTCTCGCTCATCGAAATCCTCTCGAACGTCGATTCCTCGAAGAGCGACGAACTCAGACAGTCGATCGTCGACCGGATGAGCGCCAGTGACGACCCGAGTATCGTCGAATCCCTCGCGGAGATCGTCGACGAAGGGACACAACTCCACCAGCGACGAAACGCCGTCTGGATGCTGGGGCGGGTCGCCGGCGAGCAAAGCGAGAAGCCAGCGATCGAGGCGCTCATCGGCGTCTTGGACGACGAGGACCATTTGATACAGCAGTTCGCCGCGACCAGTCTCGCGGAAATCGGTGGTCGCACCGTCGAGACGGCGCTGCTGACTGCCATCGACGAATCGACGTCCGAGGACACGGTCGCGATGGCCGCGTACACCCTGGGGAAGGTCGGTGGCGACCGATCGAAACGCAGACTCGAACGGCTGGTCGACGACACCGAAAGCGAGGAGGTCCGAAGCCGCGCCTTCTCGGCCATGTCGAAGATCAGGTCCGAACCCGACGATCTCGGTGATATGAATTTCTGATAGTTCGACGATGACTCCGGGTAAAGCGTTATATAGCGAACCCGTGAAGCATAGAGCGATAATGGTGCCGTCGAGGCCCCGAGCGATGCGACACGGCCGAGGAGTCTGCGGGCTGCTGGGTCGGATCGGGGGTTCGAACGCGTGGTTGGGGGGACAAGACCGATGAGCGAGTCGGAATACAAGATCAAGGACGCGAAGGGGAAGTTCCTCCAGGCGGTCAAGCAGGGCCGACGGTTGAAGGACGCCGAGTGGACGCCTGGGCGCATCATCCTCTCCAACAAGCGGATCATCCTGTTGAGCAACGACGGGAAACGGGCGGTTCCGCTCTCGAAGATCGCCAGTCTGAGCGGCCGGTACGACGTGAACCAGACGGTCGCGAAGGTCTCCGATTACATCAGCCTCAAGTTGAAGACCGAGAGCGTCCTCTTGCTTTCGGTCGGGTCGAACACCGAGTCCTTCGAGTTCGAACTCTTCGGCGCGATGTTGGACCAGGAGGAGGTTCACGTCAAACACCCGGCCGTGGAGGGTGGGGTCGTCCAGGATACGTCCTACGAACGGGCGCGAGTGAAAGTGAGCGATGGCGAGGACAAGCAACTAAACGTCGCCCTCTCGACGGGGTCGTTCGTCCCCATCGACCTGGACGACGTGGGGAGCGTCGACACCGGCAAACAGGAGGTCAACGGAGAGTCCCGGCCCATCATCAAGGTCGAACACTCACAGGAGGGGACGAGCGTCCAGAGTTACTTCGCCGGGAAATCCCACGCCATGGCGGTCCTGGAGTCACTGTTCAAGCGAGGCGTCAAGGAGAGCCAGGGCTCCGTGGAGCTGTCCGAGACGGAAAAACGGGTCCTGATGGGACTGTATTCGGGCGTCTCGGCCTTCGAAATTCCTGACTTCCTCGGAATGGACGTCGACGAGGTCGAGTCGATCTACGATCGACTGATCGAACTCGACATCCTCGAAGAGGTGCGAACCCGACGGGAAGTCGCGATGAAGACCCGCGGGCGGAACATCGCGAGCGAAGTCATCAACGAGGAGTGATCAGAGATTGACGTCCTCGATGTGCTCGCCGACGGCGAGCGTTCCCGTCGCCGAGAGCGCCATACCCCCGCTCGATTCCTCGAGCAGTCCCTTCTCGACCAGGGAGTTGAGGAGATAGGTGACACGACTGGCATCGACCCCGAGCATTCCGGCCAGATTTCCTTCTGTGGCACCCGAGTAGAGGCCCACCAGCACCTCTATCTCTTCCTCGGAGAGCGAGACGTCCGCGAGCTCCTCTTTGAGCTGGCTGTACTCGGTTCGGAGGTATCGACCGAGGACGTTCATCTTCCGATCGGACGTCAGCCCGACCTCCGTCGTGACGGTGTCACCGGCATCGACGTGACGGACTGACAGGAGGGGACGGGAGGTTCCCCGCACCTCACGTTCGACCCGCTCGAAATGGGAGACCGAGGAGACCGTTATCGCTAACGGATTCTCCGATTTGAACCTGACCTCCGTCGGGGCGATGTACAGCGATGCGCGTCGAAACGATTCGTCCGTTACCCGTCCACCGATTCGGGCAGGATGTTTGACCGTCACCGTGGTCCCGTTCAGGACCCCCTTGAACAACAGATCCATGAACCGCTCGACGACGTCGTCGGCCCCTTCGATGAGTGCTACCCGCTTCTGACCAACCGATTCGTAGGCGACGGTGACCGTGTCCTCGAAAAATCGTCGCATCCCGTCTGGGGCGCTACCGTAGGCCAGGTCGAACACGTCGTCGATAGCGAAGGTCGTCCGATCGTCGGCGGTCACGATCACGACCTGTTTCCGATTCATGAGCACCCGGCCGCGGACGGGTTCGTCGTACCTGCCCGTATCGGGGATGACATCGGTCGTGAAGTCTGCGACGACGCCGTCGGTCATGGTGCCACGAGGTAGTACATGCTGGTGTTCGGAGCCCTCTTATCTTAGTCGGATTCCGACAGACGATATATCCTGAGGCGTGGGTCAGCTGCTTCGAATCGCTCTTTCACGTCGGGAGGAAGCGTCTCCGTCTGGCCCAGAACCAGGTACCCTCTGTGCCCGAGCGACCTGCTCACGGTCTCCAGTATCGGTCGTTTGTACTCGGTGTCGAGGTAGATACAGACGTTGCGACAGAGCACGAGGTCGAACCCGTCCTTCGGGTCGCCCGTGATGAGATCGTGTCGTCGGAAATCGACGAGGTCTTTCGTCTCCTCGCTGATGACGATCTGGTCGCCGTCCTTCTCGACGTACGACGACGGGGAATCGAGGAAGGACAGTTCGTCGTCCAGGTCCGTCGTCCGGGTGCTCGTGTAGACGCCCTGTCTGGCGCGGTCGAGTGCGTTCTCGTCGATGTCGGTCGCCAGGATTTCGACCTGCCGCGGTCGTAATCCGAGGTCGAGGGCGAGCATCGCGAGGGAGTACGGCTCGCGACCGTCTGCACAGGCCGCACTCCAGATGCGAACGGTCCCGGACGAGTCTGCGAGGTCGGCGACGACCGATCGGAGGGCCGTCCACACCTTCTCGTCCCGGAAGAAACTCGTCACGTTAACCGAGAGTGTATCGAGAAGTTCATCTCGCTCCCCCGGATCCTCGCGCAAGAGGTCGTGGTATTCCCGGTACGAATCGCTGTCGGTCCGACGCATCCTGGCCGAGATGCGCCGGTCGAGATACGATTCGTCGTAGTAACTCGATGCGAACGTCGTCTCCGTCTCGATGAACTCTAACAGGTTGTCGAATGCACTCATATGGTTACTTCCTTCGAGTCGACTGTTCGAATGGTCACGTCACCGGTCGTCGGGTCGTAGGAGACCGACCGGCCGGCATCGCCGCCCGTTCGTCTGTCGACGACGTCGATGCCGAGGTCCGACAGCACCGCCTCCGTCGCCGCCACGTTCTTCTCGCCCACTGGTGAACCGTTTCCGATCTTCAACATCGACGCACCGCCGGCGAGTTTGGCGGTGACGTCCGATGGATCCGTCCCCATCGACGTGAGTTCGTCGAGGAGCGCCGCGATACCGGTATCGACGTACTTCGCGTCTCGGTCCGAATCCGGTGGCGCCTCCGGGAGCATTGCGTGAAGCATTCCGCCCCTGCCCTCCTCGTCGTGGATCACCACGGCCACACAGGACCCGAGACCACTCGTCACGACTGGTTCGTCGCCGTCGGTGACGGCCATGTCGGCGACCCCGACCCGAATTCGCCCAGCCGTCGACCGCACCATGGTTTTAGACACGCTCCACGCTCGAGATGTCGAGGTCGGCGTCGAGACTGGAGACAAGCGACCTGAATCCATCGGCCTCCGGGAAGGCGAACAGCCGACAGGTCATCGGCTCGTCGGCAGTGAGGACGACGTCGAAGACGTAGGCGAACTCCTGAGACATCCCGAGTTCGACGGCGATGGATTCGAGGACGGCCCGTCCCATGTCGTCGACGAAATCCGGCACCGAGTGATCGATAGTGGTGTCGAGCGCGTTCGCCCAGCCGTCCACGAACCCGCTCGCCGTGATGTTCCCGATCTCCTCGATCGCGCTTTGTCGCATCGCTTCGTCAGGGTCATTCGGCGTCAGCGCACCGGTGATCGTGTTCGCCGCCTGGTCTTCGAAGAGCACGGCCAGATAGCCATCCATCGCCCCGGAGAACTGGAAGACCGTTCCAACGTGCTGGTCGGCCTCCACGACCCCCGGGACGTCCTCGACCGGGATGAAATCGAGATGGGAAACCGCCACGTCGGTCTCGATGCCGGTCATGGCCTCTAGGTTGGTCGCGACGGTCTCCGCCCCGGCGGCGGTCAGCCGGATGAACGTCGAGAGCTCGCGGACGTTCACGTCCGTCTCGGGTGACTCGTCTCCAGCGGCCCGAATTGCCTCGAGGAATCCGGTCGGTTCCGGAACGAGGTAGAACCGACATTCGTGGCCCGCACTCCCGATCGCGATGTCGCTCTCGAAGACGAACGAGAACGCCTCGAACGCCGGATGTTCGTCCCACCGAGGGACGGAGTCGACGGTCGAGGGCGTGGAGATGTCGATGATCTCGTCCAGGTGTTCGGCCCACCCATCGACGAAACTGCTCGTCATGATGTTCGCGACCTCGTGTAGGTACTCGCCAGTCGGCTCCGTCTCGCCACTCGCGAGTTCGGAGAGCACCTGTTCGGCACTGGCCTCGTCGAACACCAGCAGTGCCTGTCCTTCGAGCCCGCCGTCGAATTCGATGCCGACGGCCGTCTCGGACTCGCCGAAGAGCGTCGAGACGGTCTCGACGGGGGCGAAGTTGATCTTGTTCGTCTCGACGAACGTCTCCATGCCGGTCAAGGTCGCCAGGGCGTCCGCTGCCCGCTGCGCGCCGGCGGTGCCGATCCGATTGAACGTCCCGAGGGAGGCGAGATCTACACGCATGTCATATCGAGTCGATGAGGGCGACGAACTCCTCGATATCGGGGAACGAGTAGATGGTCGCCTCGACGTCGACGTCCGGTGCCCTGAGTGTCGAGTCGAAGACCATCGCAATCTCGTGTTCGCCAGGTTCGACACAGTGATCAACGATGTCATCGCCGCCAGCCCGCAGCAGTTGGGGCGTGGAGATGTCGATGGTTCGGCCGACGACGTCGGCCCAGCCATCGATGAACCCGCTCGTCATGATGTTGCCGACCTCGCGGATGGCCGATCGTTCCATCTCCGAGTAGCCCGGAGAGTCGTCGGTCTCACCGCCGACCATGGTATGTGCAAGCGTCTTTGCACTCTCGTCGTCAAAGACGATGAGCACCGACCCGTGCGGCGGTTCTAGCAGTGGGATATTGACGCCCACCATCCTGTCGTGGCCGAGATGACGGCCGAGATCCGTGACGTCGATGACGTTGATCTTCGTGATCTGCATCTCCGTCTCGACACCCGTCAACTGATTGAGATGCTGGGCGACCGTCTCGGCCCCGGCCTTCGCGAGTTCGTTCACGTCCCGTAACTGGCGGATATCTATTTTCGTTGACATTGTTCAGAGAGTGGCCACGTCGAGGATGGTTACCACGTCGCCTTCGCCGAGGACGGCTGCACCCGAAAGGCCGGGAATCCCGCTCAAGATTCCCTCGAACGGTTTGACCACGACTTCCTCCTGACCCCGTACCTCGTCGCAGTGGATGGCGACCTGTCGTTCGGATTCGCGGACTTTCACGAGCATTCCCTCGCCGTTCCTGGTCTCGCCGGGCACGTCCAGGGCTTCACCGAGTCGAATGAGTGGATACACCGTGTCGCCGTAGGTTACGACCGATTCACCGTCTACCGATTTGACGGGTCGCATCCGGCTGATCTCGTCGACGGACTTGATGGGGATGCCGTACTCTTCGCCACCGGATTCGACGAACAGGACCTTGACGATGGCGACGGTGACGGGGAGCGTCAGCGTGATCGTCGTCCCCTCGCCCTCCTCGCTCTCGACAGAGACGGTCCCGTCCAGGCGGGCAACGGTGTCGTTGACGACGTCCATCCCGACACCGCGGCCGCTCACGTCCGTGATCTCCTCGTTCGTGGAGAACCCGGGATGGAAGATGAGTTCGGCCACCTGCGAGTCCGGGAGTTCCTCTATTTGACTCTCGGTGTAGATGCCCTTCTCGACGGCCTTGCGTCGAACGACGTCGTGGTCGATCCCACTGCCGTCGTCGATGACCCTGACGTTCACCCGGTCGCGTTCGCGCTCGGCCTCCAGCGTAATGGTGCCGGTGGGGTCTTTGCCGGCGGCCTCGCGCTCCTCCGGAGACTCGATCCCGTGATCGACTGCGTTGCGCAGGAGATGCATCAGCGGATCGCTGATCTCGGAGAGGATCGTGCGGTCGATCTCGACGTCGTCGCCCACGATCTGGAAGTCGATCTGCTTTCCCTCCTCCCTGGCCAGGTCCCTGACGAGGCGGGGGAACTTCCCGACGATCTTCTTCATCGGGACCAGACGCATGTCCATCACGGTGTCCTGCAGGTTGGAGGTGATCTTGTCGAGTTCGTCGAGTTCGTCCTCCGCTCGGCGGTTGTCGACCTCCACGCTCCGTCGGAGTTTGATTCGTGTCGTCACCAGTTGCTCGACGAGGCCGTGTAATTCGTCCAGCTGATCGACGTCTACCCGGACGGACTGGATGTCACCAGCGGATTTGCCACTGCTTCCGCCCACATCGCTCCCGCCGTCATCGCCAGCATCCGACTCGGCGTCCGCGGACTGATCGGCTTCGAGTTCGATCTCCGCTGCCGTCGCGTCGTCGACGCGACCGATTGCGGCGATGGTCTCGCCGACGTCGGCGGCCTCCGTCTCGATCGCCAGGTCGAAGGTCCGGTCGTACTCACCATCTTCGATCGCTTCGGTGTCGGGTGCGGCGTCGACGATGTCGAACGCCTCCCGGATCTCCTCGAGGGCGAACATTGCATCCACGCCGGGCATGTCCGGGTCGCCCATGTCGACCTCGACGTGGAAGAGGGGGCCGTCTGCCCCCTCCAGCAGGGACGAGTCGAAGCGGTCGCCGGCCTCTACTTCGATCGCATCACCAGCTGTAGAGTCCGCGGCGGAATCATCGGCCTGACTCTCGTCGAAGACGGCGCGCAGGTCGTCGATGGTTGGCCGAACGTTCCGGCTGACCTCCCCGTCGGCTTCGATCTCCTGGAGACAGCCCTCTATCTGGTCGATGCCCGCGAAGATGTGGTCCATCCGCTCGGACGTCACGGCGATTTCACCCTGGCGCATCCCGTCGAGGAGGTCCTCGACCGCGTGGGCGAGATCAGAGGCGTCCTCGAACCCCATCGCACCGAAGTTGCCCTTGAGCGTGTGGGCAGTCCGGAAGATCTGGTCCATGGCCTCCTCGTCCTCGGGGTCGCTCTCGAGGGTGAGCAATGCGTTGTTCAGATCGGTTACGTGCTCTTCGCCCTCTCGGACGAACGCTTCCAGGTATTCATCCATCAGGTATCCCTCCGAATGGTATCGAGGATTCCATCGACGATGTCCCCGGCCGGCAGGACGGTGTCGATGCACCCGGTCTCGATGGCCCGGGCTGGTATGCCGAAGACGGCACTGGTCTCTTCGTCCTGGGCGATGGTCGCCCCGCCTGCCTCCTGGATGGCGACCGCACCAGCAGCGCCGTCGGCACCCATTCCAGTGAGCAGGACGGCCGTCACGTGATCGGTGACCGTCTCGGCGACCGACTCCATCGTCACGTCGATGGCCGGCCGGACCGAGTGGACCTGCTCCGACTGGTCGAGTCGGACGCGCAATCGGCCGTTGCTGTAGCCGGTGACAGCCAGGTGGTAATCACCTTTCGCGACGAGTGCTTCGCCACCGCCGATCCGTTCGCCATCGGTCGCCTCACGCACATCGTACGCCGACCCGGCATCGAGGCGATTTGCGAACCGCTCCGTGAATTCGTCGGGCATGTGCTGAACGACGAGGACACGGAAGTCCGCCTCCCGCGGCAGCTCCGAGAGAAGGGATTCGACCACGTTCGGGCCACCGGTAGATGCCCCGATGACGAGCGTCGGGTCCTCGACGAATTCCGCCGCAGACGACCGCGAGACACTCGCGCTGGAGTCCCTCGATGTCGTTGTCGTGCGGTGGGCGGTCGGGTCCGCCCTCGCGACGGTTTCGACCGCTTCGACGAGGTCCTCGCCGTGGCTCGAGAGGTCCGTCGAGATGGTGCCACTCGGCTTGGCGAACGCGTCGACGGCCCCCTTGTCCATCGCTTCGAGCGTCGCGTCGGCGCCTTTGGTAGTGAGCGCGGAGAGCATCAAGATGGGGACCGGATGACGGTCCATGATGGCCTCGACGGCCTCGATACCGTTCATCTCCGGCATCTCCACGTCCATGGTCACGACGTCGGGGTCGTATTCCTGGACGAGTTCGACCGCCTCCCGGCCGTTCCGTCCCTGATCGACGACCTCGATGCCCGACGATTCGAGGATGTCGGTGATGACGGTCCGCATGAAATGCGAATCGTCGACCACCAGCGCACGGGTCATGTCGAGAGGACGTTCTCGATGGCATCCATCACGCTGGGCTTCTGGAACGGTTTGGTGATGTATCCGTCAGCGCCGGCCCGGACGGCTTTTTTCATCTTCTCCTCCTGCCCGATGGAGGTGCACATGATAACGTGGGCACTCGAATCGAGTTCCTTGATATCCGATGTGGCCTCGATGCCGTCCCGAATCGGCATGACGATGTCCATCATCACCAGGTCCGGAGCGTTCTCCTTGTATTTCTCGACGGCTTCGACCCCGTTTTCGGCTTCGCCCACGATATCGAATTCGCCCTCTAGAATCTCCCGGAGGAGATTGCGCATGAACTCAGAATCGTCGACGAGCAGGACGTCCCGTGCCATAGATACCTCTCTTTCGAACAGGGACCTAATAAACCCTCCTCGCCAGTTATCAGACCTGATTGTCGGCGTCGACACGTCCGTCACGGGTCTCGGAGATCGCACCGATGAGCGCCTCGATATCCAGCCAGAGGATCAATCTGACGTCCTCGGGAATCCCGTCGTCGTCTATCTCGCCGAGCGGTTTCCTGATGACCCCCTTGACCAGTTCGTCCGCGATGGCGGTCGAATCGATGCCACCGAGGTCGCCGTTCCGGTCGACCTGTTCCACAGAGTACGTCGAGACCTCGTTCACCTCGTCCACCCTGATGCCGATCTTCTGTTTGTCGTCGTCACGGTCGAGCACGAGGATGTTCTCTTCGTCCCCACCGTCACCGACCGATAGGAACTCTCGTGGGTCGACGACGGCCGTCGTCTCCCCACGGAGGTCCATGACGCCCTCCACCGCGTCCGGGGCTCTGGGGACCCTGGTGATCTGTTTCGTCTCCACGATGCTGTCGACGAAGTCGATGTCCATCGCACACGTCTCTTCGCCGAGGGCGAACTCGACGACGTGCGCTGCGGACTCGGAAACCCCCGCCACGTCGACGTCCCGGGCTGCCAGCTGGTCGCCTTCAGGTTCGGCCATTGTAGAGAACCCTGTTGGAAGCGATTAAAATACTTTCGCGGCAGTTATCAAACGCGAGTTTCACTACTCCCGAGGACGCAACGGGAAGACCAGGCCGTCCGAGTCGCGGATGGTCTCTAGCAGGTCGGCGATCGAATCCTCGGGTTCGAGGTCGTTGTCCTCGAGATACGCCAGCATCCCGGCGATCGGATATCGGATGCCGATCGACGACTCGGCGAGGAGGATCCCCAGGGCCTCCTCGACGGGCGTCCCCCCTGCCACCTGTCTGGTGTACCACAGCAACAGCCCGTCGAAAGCGGTCCCGATGTCGTCCGAGGCGAGTTGCTGGTGCTGGATCGATTCGCCCGTCTTCGCGGCGATCCGGTAGGCGTACTGACTGTCGGTCCGGTCGAGTTCGGCACTGATCCACCGTTTGACGTCGGTACCAGTGAGAGACGGGTCGGACGTATCGTCACCGAACACCGACGACTCCTCTGGCGTCTCGACGCCCGTCTCCCGCTTCAGTTCGTCGAGGGTCCTGTCGATGGAACTACCGGCCTTGGACGTCGTCGTCCCTTCGGTCGTCTCTGCTTCCATTTTCGGGGGTCCGTCGGCACCGATGACGAACCGCCCGTCTGCTATCTCGGACACCTCCTCCTCGGACGAAATGTCCAAATCCTCCGGCGAGAGGGCGTTGTCGTCCGGCGGGTCGTCACCATCACGGGGAGGATCCATACCCCTATAGACTGCAGTACCCACCATAAATCCTGCTTGCCATGACGGCCGACCGACGCCCGTTTCTCATCGTCTACGAGTCGATTCCATCGAGTGTGTCGGCACCGAGTAGCGCGTCCAGTAACGCGATGGCGACCGACTTGTCCAGCGGATCGTTCGCGTTGCCACACTGGGGTGATTGCACACAGGCGGGACAGCCGTCCGCACACGAACAGGAGCGAAGCATCGACAGCGTCTCCGAGACGAGTTCGCGAATCCCCTCGAATCCGGCACGGACGAGACCGACGCCACCCGGATACCCGTCGTAGATGAAGATCGTACTCCGACCGGTGTGGGGATGCATCGGCGTCGAGAGGCCGCCGATATCGCTGCGGTCACAGAGAACGGTCGTCGGCAGCATCGAAATCATCGCGTGTTCGGCCGCGTGGATCCCGCCTTCGAAATCGCCCAGGGTACGGAGTCGACGTTCGAGCGACGCCGGGATGGTGAGGTAGATCGCCTTCGTTCGAAGCGTCTGTGTCGGGAGCGACAGCGAGTGTCGAGAGAGGGACTCGCCCGTCTTCCCATCGTTTCGTTCGTACCCAGTGATCGTCGTCGAGAGCGTAATGTCCGCAAAGCGCACCGGGACGTCCTCGCGTGGAAACGGCTGACGCGTTTCGAGGTCCTCCTGGACGCGGATCTCCTTGTCGGTCAGCACGTTCGTGTAGTAATCCGCCCACGTCGGCGAGAGGGTCGCGGCCCCACGGTCCAAATCGAGGTCCGTCACCTCGTACGTGCGACCCTGGTGGTGATAGATCGCACCCGGGTGAGCGTCCCGGAGTGCGTCCGAGAGCGGCAGTGACGCAACGGTGTCGCCACGGACGAGCAACTGGATCTCCCGGTCGTCGATGGTCCGGAGACTCATCTCGTGCTGTGGGCTCCCCTCGCCGTCGTACACCCACTTTAGCCCGTCGTCCGTCGCCCGACGCGAGAGGACACTGTCTTCGGTCAGCCGTGATACCCGCTCCGGGAGTGTCTCCCCGAAGACGTCCTCGTCGTCCGGTTCGAGCCAGGCCTCCCGCGCGGCACACGCGAGGTGGTCGTCGAGCAGTTGCTCGTTCTCCGGGTTGACGACCGCCTGCTCGGGGTCGCCGTCGAACAGCGCCTCGGGGTGGGCCATCACGTACTGGTCGAGTTGATCCTCGCCGGCGACGAGCACGACGAGGCTCTCCTCGTCGCCTCGCCCGGCACGCCCCGCTTGCTGGAAGGTGTTCATCCGCGTCCCGGGATAGCCGTCAAGCACGACGGCATCGAGGGTTCCGATATCGACGCCCAGTTCGAGTGCGTTCGTACTCCAGATGCCGCGGATCTCGCCAGCGTCGATGGCGTCCTCGAGTTCCCGCCGACGATCGGGTTTCAGCGCCGCCTGGTAGGCCGCGATCCGATTGGCGAGGGCCCCTTCGCCCCGGTCTCGAAGCGTCGCGGCGCTCTTCTGGGCGTAGCGTTCGGTGGTCTGTCGGGCCCGGGCGAACACGAGAGTCTGCAGGTCGCGCTGGACGAGATCGGCAAAGATCCGCTCGGTCTCGACGTGGTTCGACCGGCGTCGACCATCGCCGCCGCGGTGGAGCGGCGGATTCCAGAAGAGCCACCGCTTCGGTCCGTGCGCACTGGTGTCCTCGTCGACGAGCGCGAACGACGATTCGGGCTGTCCGGTGACCGCACTCGCGTGCTCGACGGGATTACCGATCGTGGCCGAACACGCGACGTACTGGGGGTCCGCGTCGAATCGGTCGGTCATCCGGGCGAGGCGGCGAAATACGAGCGAGACGTGGCTACCGAAGACGCCGCGGTACTCGTGGACCTCGTCGACGACGACCGTCTCCAGAGAGCCGAAAAACCAGTCCCAGATGCGGTGGGCGTACGGCAAGAGCGCGTAGTGAAGCATGTCCGGCGTGGTCAGCAATATCGTCGGACGTCGGTCGCGAACCGATCGCTTCTCCGCGTCCGAGAGACGACCGGTGTACTGCGCGACGGACACGCGACTGCCGAAGCCGAGGTCCGTGGCGAGTTCGGTGAGCGATTCCTCCTGGTCGGCGATGAGCGCGTTCTGTGGCGCCACGTACAGGGTCCGGCCACCGTGGTCCATGGCACGCTCGGCGGCCGGAACGGTGTAGGCGAGCGATTTCCCACTCGCCGTCGGCGTGGACAGGACGACGTTCTGCCCGCCGCGGATAGCCTCGACGGCGGTGGCCTGGTGTTCGTAGAGGCCGTCGATCCCACGGTCAGCGAGTGCCAAATCGAGGCGGGACTCGAGGTCGATCGTTCGGGTCGCTGCCTCCTGGGCTTCGACGACCCGCTCGTGGGTTAGCTGCCCGTCGTAGTACGGGCGTTCTGCGAACCAGGCGGCGATATCGTCCACACCGGAGGCAGGGGCCGGATGGTTGTTGGCGATTTCGGTCCCGAAGACTGACCTCGCCCGTCGCGACCAGATACGTCCGGTTTCGCCAGGGGTAAGCCCCCTGGTCGAGTACGCCGGTCCATGTTTCCGCGCCTCTCGTACCTCGAGTGGATGGGTGGTCGTGCCGACGCCGTCCCCTACGATCTCGGCACCACTGGTCTGAGCGACGACGACGTCGATCGTACGACGGTGGTCCCGCCCCGGTTGGCCGACCTGGAATCCTCGCCCGCCGGCGCCAGTCTCGAACATCTTCTCGCGACGGAGTACGGGGTCCAGCCCGAGCAGGTCCTCGTCACTGCAGGCGCAACGCACGCCAACTTCCTCGCGTACGCGAGTGCACTCGGTGGAGACGATTCCACAGTTCTCGTCGAGGACCCGGCGTACCCGCCCCTCGTCGAGACACCGCGTGGACTGGGTGCCGAGATAGCGCGGTTCGATCGTGGTGACGGTGGCGCCCTGGACGCGACCCGTATCGACGAGGCCGTAACCGACGAGACCGCCCTCGTCACGATCAGCAATCGACACAACCCAAGCGGCGCACTCTCCGAGACGGACGCCATACGCCGTGTCGCCGATGCTGCGGCGAGTCACGATGCGCCACTGCTCGTCGACGAAGTGTACGCGCCATACGTGATCGACGAACGCGACGGGCCGTTCGGTGGACCGAGTGCTGCAAGCCTCGAGAACACCGTCGTCACCGGGTCGTTGGCGAAGTTCTTCGGACTCGGTGGGCTTCGAATCGGCTGGATCGTCGGGCCCCGCGAATTCGTCGACCAGGCGCGCAGGATTGCCTACCACCTGCCAGACGTCGCAGGTCCTAGCAGAGCACTGGCCGGCCGAGCTCTCTACTCCGTCGACGCCCTGATCGAAGACCGACGGGAGCGCGTCGAGACGAACCACCGATTGCTCTCGGAGTTCGTCGCGTCCCGATCGGATCTCGAAGGGACCGTCCACGATGGATCGACGTTCGCGTTCCTCGAGCCGGTCGAAGCCACAGTCGAGGAAGTCTTCGGCGCGGCCTGGGAAGAGGGCGTGCTGGTCGTTCCCGGTGAGTTCTACGGTGTGCCCCAGAGACTCAGAGTGAGTGCTGGCCGTGCCCCGACGGACGTCGAGGTCTCGCTCGGCAGATTCGCGCAGGTGCTGACGGACGTCAGACGCTGACCTCGAACAGTTAAGGGGCACCGTACCGTTCGCCGGCATATGGACGAAGAACCCGAGGAAATCACCACGCTGGTGGGACGAGAGGTCTACTCCAACAACGGCGTCTTCGTGGGGGAGGTCGAAGACCTGCGACTCAATCTCGACACGGAGGTCGTCAACGGACTCGCCGTCACTGCACTCAACCCGGAACTGTTCGAAGAGGTCGTCACGGGCAAAAAAGGCGTGGTCGTGCCGTATCGGTGGGTCCGTTCGGTCGGCGACGTGGTCCTCATCAACGACGTCATCGAGCGATTGAAAGAGCGGGTCGACCAGACGGCGGAGTAATCAGTTTCCGTTCGCACTCTCTTTCTCGACGCCCATCGCATCGAACAGCTTTCGCGTCACCGCCTCCTCGGTGAGCGAGAGGAGCGTATCACGGTTCTCCTCGTTCGTCTCGATACCCGTGAAGATGCCGAGCGGTATCTCGGCGCTAGCCTGTGTCGAGTGGCCCGCCGCCTCGCCGATGTCGCCGAAGGCGTCGTGGAGGACGTTCCCGATGTTCAATCGGATGTCCTTCGATCTGGCGGCCAGGTAGATGGTGTCCTCGATGATACCGAACACCGCCGTCGTGGTGATCCCCTCGAGATTGAGTAACTGCTGGGCGGCCTGGGTCAACGCGTCACGCGAGTTGATGAACCCGGCCGTCGAGACGAGATGGCTCCCCTGGACCTCGCGGTTGACGATGGCCCCCGCGAGGACGTCCAGGGTTTCTGGGCTCATGTTCGGTGATTCGACCTGCTCGAGCGTATCGTGGTTGGCGAAGGGGTAAAGGTACGCAGCGGCGGTAAGATCAGCCGGTGTCGTATCCCGCCGGAAGTCCAGCGTCTCCGCGCGGATTCCATAGAGGAGTGCCGTTGCCACCGCCTCGCTCACACTGAGATCGAACTCCTGGATGTACTTCGTGAGGATGGTCGAGGTGGAACTGACGTTCGAGCGGATGTCGACGAATTCGGCGTCGAAGTCGCGTTCGGGTTCGTAGTGGTCGACGACGATATCGAAGTCCTGTTCGATGTGGGTCTGACCGGCCTTCGCCGGATCGACGAGTGCGATGGTGTCGTAGTCATCGATATCGACGTCCTGGAAGGGGACGAGCTCGATCTCGAGGAGGTTCACGAACGCTCGGTTCTCCTGGTGGCCGATGTCCCCGAAGTAGACGATATCGGCGTCGACGCCCAGATGGTCGGCGATGGCCTGCAACGCAGCGGCACTCGCGATCGAATCCGGGTCCGGGTTGTCGTGTGTGACGATGGCGATGCGCGAGCTCGTGCTCTCGATGACGTCCGCGAGTTGCCGCGCCTTGTACTCGAGTTCGCCCGATTCCAGTGCTCGCAGTGCCGCATCGGAGATGACCGCCGAGGGATTGATGACGACGTCAGCGCCCAGCTCGGTGAGTTCGTCGCTCGTGACCGGATCGCTCGCACGAGCGACGACGAACTGTTCGTCGCTACGATTCCGGATATGTTTGACCGCCTCCTCGTTGGACTCCACGTCCGACGCGAGGATGAGTACGACTTCGCGGTCGGTCACGATCTCGGCCACCTCCGGATTCCGGATGTCCTCCGTCTGCGCGTTGAGATCCTGGTCCCGGAGGGCTTCGACGCGTGCCTCGTCCCGGTCGAGGATGAGCACGTCTTTCCCCCGCTCGACGAGTTCCTCGGCCACCGCGTGGCCGACGCTCCCACAGCCCAAAATTGCATACGAAGACATCGAAGAGATGGTGGCCCGACTACTCATGGTACCGGTGATTTCCGCGGGCAATCACTTAGTCTTCCCGACCCGACGACCGGCCGGATTGTTCCCAGCAGGCACTCCCAAAGCAGAACGTTCTTTACTATCCCACGGAGTAGGAGTAATTGCTTGGGCCGGTAGCTCAGTTAGGCAGAGCGTCTGACTCTTAATCAGACGGTCGCGTGTTCAAATCGCGCCCGGCCCGCTTCTCCGACGACAGATTCCGAACAGCGGTGAGTCATGCGAACCGCTGTGAGCTTTCGTCGTCGGTGAAGCGGCCACTAGCGATTTGAACGCAGGGAACACGCAGCGCGAACGAAGTGAGCGACCGTGTGACCGTGTGTTCACAATCGCGCCCGGCCCGCTTTGCTCCGAGCACCTTCGCGAGAAGCGACTCGGCCGCCGATTTGAACGCAGAGGACCTCCGCAGCGATGCCCATAGACTATCGAGAGCGCCAATACGTGACAGCCACGATAACGCCCGACGGTCCACACTGCCATCCAGATCGTCTCGTCCCACTCTAGTCGACGGCCCGATCAATCGGCGCGCTCGATACCAGTTATCTCGAAGCGGGCACCGCCCGTGTCGCTCTCGGTCACTCGTATCGCCCAGCCGGGGGCTTCGACGATTCGGCGACAGATGGCGAGTCCGAATCCCGTTCCTTCGGCGCTCGAGGTGTATCCCGGATCGAAAATCGATTCGCGCAGCTGTTCCGGGATTCCCGGGCCATCGTCCGCCACGTAGAACCCGCCCTCCTCCAGAAGACCCACCCAAACAGTGACGGGACTTCGATCGGCTTCGACTCCGTGTTCGGATTCCATCAGAGTGTTCGTCGCTCCGTGCTCCTCGGCATTCCGAAAGAAATTCTCGAAGAGGTGATTGAGTCGGTCGACGTCCCCGTGGATCGTTCCGGTCCCTTCAATCGACAGGCTGGCTCCCGCAGTCTCCACCATCCCCCAGCAGCGACCGGCGATATCGGCCAGTTCGACCGGCGCGAAATCCGAGACGGTCTCTCCATCCCGCGCCAGTGTCAGCGTGTTCTCGACGATCTCCTCGATACGATCGAGCGCCTCTAGCAGCAACTCCAGATGTGGACTGTCGATAGACTCGTCCAGGAGGGTCGCCCGACCCATTGCCAACCGAGTATTTCAAGGAAACGGGGGATATATCCCCCAACTCCTCCCCCCTGGGGGTGATTGGGCGATGCCAAACGACTCTCCTCCCCGGGAACCGTCCGGCAATACGATATATTGCCCCATCACCGGGTACCAGTTGCCCATGGTGGACGAGGCCGGTTTTACCACCCGGTCGAAAACGGGTCGAGCCCAATTATTCGGGCGGCGCGCGAACAGAGAGACAGCACCGGATGACAGCCCTTCCCGTGTCCCACACCGAGGAGGCGTTCCGGCCGTCAGGCAGAGGCCGGTCTGCAATCGGTCTCCTGAGCCACTCACTGGTCGGCCAGCTCGGCGGAGATGGGAATATCATCGTCTCCATCGACGGTCGCCCGCCGTCTCGAGCGCTCACGTCATTGTTCCAAATACTATCGAAACAGCCGTCATACACCTGGATTACTCGGTGGTTCGTTCGAATTACCGCGATGGCGCATCCCGAGAATTCCACCATGCGAGTTTGCTCACTACACGTATTCCGCCCTTTCCCGTGTGACCGATTTCCGGCGATACGTGGAGAATCCACGGGCCAGTTAAACAATTCAATAAATTGTTACTTGTCTGTGCAACGGCGTTCTATCGGTCCAATGGGCTGTGTATAACAATGTACTATCGAGTCTATTATCCGAAATGTTGTGACAGAAACATCCAGAAAGCTGCTCGTGGTAGCGCTCTCACTCGCCCTCGTCGGTTCCATTATGGCCGTCGGTGCGATAGCGGGCGGAACCGCAGATAGCGATGATAGCGATGCCGACCCCCAGCAAACGTCGTATCTCAGAGCGGTTCACGCTTCACCGGACGCGCCGGCAGTCGACGTGATGGTCGAGAACGAGACCGTTCTCGAAAACGTCTCGTTCGGTGACGTCAGCGAGTACCTCCCTGTCGAGGCCGGGACGTACAACGTGACGATCGCTGCGGCCGAAGACCCAGATACCGTCGTCTTCGATGGCAACGTCACTCTCGAACCACGAACGGTAACGACGCTGGCCGCGACCGGAGAAATCAGTGACGGTGCCGAAACGTCCTTCGAACCGGTAGCGTTCGAGGACACGGCGGTCACGCCCGGAGCGAACGACAGTGCCGTCCGCGTCGTCCACCTCTCGCCGGATGCGCCTACCGTCGACATCACGGCCGGGGACGGTAGCGTCGTGCTGGCGGAGAACGTGAGTTACCAGAATGCATCGGACTACGCGACCGTGCCCGCGGGCAACTACACCGTCGAAATCCGGGCGGCGACAGCAGATAACGATGGCGATATCGTCACCACCGTCGATGTCTCCCTCGAAAACGGGACGGCATACTCGGCCATGGCCGTCGGCTACCTCAACCCCGATGAGGCGCCCGCAGATACGATGTTCGAAGTCCTGACGGCAGAGGACGCGACCAAAACGATCGTTGTACCGACCGATGAAGAAGACAGCGAAGACGAGATGACGACGGAATCCGAATCGTAGTACCACCCACCCACCGGTTTTTTCGTCGGTCACAGATCGTGCCATCGCGTCGTTGGGTAGAAGAGCCCGTACCGGAGCGGTGCGAAGAAATCTCCCTACCGGCTATCGCCGCGGCTCCTCGGTGGACGACCAACACTCGCTGGGACACGCCAGGAGTCTCCCGTGGTCGGCCCAGCCGAGAGCGACCCACGACCTCTATCTGAGAGGGGGATGACACCGGTCAATCGATGACCGTCATTCCGAGTCCTGTCCCACCCACCGGTCGTCGATTTCGGCATAGATACGGATATCCATCGTCTCCATCGACGCTGCACCTGACTCGGGCGTCTCGGTTACCGTCGCCGTCGGTGAGTCTCCCCCGGAGTCACCGCCACTCGACTCGTGGTGAATGGTAATCGAGACGGTCTCGGAAAGCGATTCCGTCCGGAGGACCTCCTCGTCCGAGACGATCCGCCACTCTACGTCGATATCGAAGTCGTACGTCTCCGACTCGCCTTCGTCCACGTAGAAGTCCTCCTGCGTGTACGACGTTTCCTCGAAGACCGGCACCCAGTCGTTCACCTTCCAGAAGAACGACCGATACGTGAAATCACCGGCATCGGGGCCGAGTTCGCCCAGGAAGTCTGGATGCTCGATCGACCAGGTACCGTCGTCGACGATTTCCTCGTCTATCGCGAGTGTAAAGCCCTGATGAGTGACCTCGGCCTGGGTGAACCCACTGTACTCGCAATCGACCATGACGGGGATCACGATCTCGTCGACCGACCCGTCGGGTGTCGTCACTTCGGCATTCCGCGAGTCCATCTGCGCTGTCGACTGTGCGCTCACGGTCGTTGCACACCCTGCCGTCCCGACGAGGATCACCGATCCGAGCGCGCCGACGACCGACCGCCGGGAGTAGTCGATTCCGCCGATTCGATGCCTCGATACGTCCCCTTCGTCATCGCGACTCCCCATCGAGCCCATACTGTTAGCTCGGCGTCACTCCACTTAGGGATGAATAGTGTTGGCATGCAGACAGTACCTGGTGGACGGTACGTGGTTACAACCCGCAGGCGGATAGCGACGGTACCCAGTTCGATCCGGCCCCGGAAGCCGAAAGCGGTAGTCGACCGAGATCGCTCCCCACCGAACTATTTCGTCCTGGACCCCCAACATCGTTGCATGGATTTCACCGACGGGGTATGGTCGTTGGCGGATCGCCGTCCCTGGGTCGCCCTCGTGGTCGCCGTCGTCGCGACGGTGCTTGTCGGAGCGTCGGGCGCGGTCTTCACGTCAATGGGGCTGGCATCGTGGTACCCGCAGCTGGCGCGTCCCGACCTCGCCCCACCGAACTGGGTGTTCGGCCCGGTCTGGACCACGCTGTTCGCACTGATGGGTGTCGCCGTCTGGCTCGTCTGGAAGGAGGCCACCGGCCAACTGAGCGATGGTGCTCGCTTCGCTCTCGGAATATTCGTGGTCCACTTCGCCATCAATCTGGCCTGGTCCGGGGTGTTCTTCGGTCTTCGGTCGTTACTCGGCGGCCTCATCGTCATCGCCGTACTGTGGCTTCTCATCGTCGCAACCATCTGGGCGTTCGCCAGGGTGGACCGACGGGCAGGGGTGCTGTTAGTGCCGTACCTCGCGTGGGTGAGTTTCGCCGGTTATCTCAACTACGCGTTCTGGCTGCTCAATTGAACGGATCCCTACGCATCGGTACGAATACCGGACGTGTCGATGCGGGAGAGGGCCGTTCCGACGTGTGCCGATAGCGATTCGAGCAAGTCGAGGTCCTCGCGGTCGTAGCTGTCGTCACCGTCCAGGAATGCGACCAGTGAGAGGGTCCCCCCGTTCGCGGACGCTATCGGGACGGCGATGACCTCCTGGATGCCCAGGTCGTCTGGTATCTGTAGATCGGCGTCATGTGGGAACCGAACCGCAACAAGCGACTCTCGGGTGGCGAGACTGTGGGCGGCCGCCTCGATGACGTCCGCCGCATCCGAAGCGAGCGTGGAATCGAGTATCGTTACGTCCTCATCAGATTCGTACGTCACGGCGGACCCGCGACTCCCGATTAGCAGTTCGAGGACCTCTATCGAGAGCGCACTCACCTCGTAGAGGCTCTGGGACTGGTTGAGTGCCTTGCCGTAGTGGTTGAGACTCTCGGCTTTGTCGGCGAACTGCTTGACGTGGTCGCGTTCGGCCTCCAGTGCGACGAGTCGGTCCTTGCTCTGTGCATCGTACAACCCGACGAGCGTTCCAGCGAGGGCACCAGCCGTGAGCATGTCGGCAACCGGCCCGAACGCGGACGTGAACGGTGAAGAGCTATCGGCGGCAAGGACCACGAGCACGGCGACGGCGGCAAACGTGAGGGCAGAACCGGCCGTCCAGACGAGAACCCGCTGTCCGTACACGCCGTACCGGTCGCTCTTCGAAAGCCAGTAGCCAGCGTAGACGAGCGAGAGCGCCATCCAGACGAACGGAAGCGTCGCGAACATCTCGACGAGCGTCGACGACGGCCAGCGAGACAGTTGCACGGCCACGAGGCCCACCCCCGAGAGCGCTAACCCGGCGGACGCCGCCCAGGTACGGTTCACATAGTTGCCTGCGTCGACCACCTACAAGAAGGTTGAGGTGTGGTCAGTCGGACTGGGGTTTGTAGTTCGGCGCCTCGTCGGTGATCATCACGTCGTGAGGGTGGCCCTCCTGCTGGCCAGCCTGTGAGACGCGGACGAACCGGGCCTGGTGTTTGAACTCGTCGAGAGTTCCGGCGCCGACGTATCCCATTCCCGACTGGATGCCACCGACGAGTTGGTGAAGTTCACTCGCCAAACTGCCCTTGTACGGGGTCGCGGCCTCGACGCCTTCGGGGACGTAATCTTCGTCGTCCGAATCCTCCTTGAGGTAACGGTCGCCACCTCCGGACTGCATCGCTCCGACCGATCCCATCCCGCGATACTGCTTGTACTTCTTGCCCTGAATGGTGATGACACGACCCGGTGCTTCGTCCGTTCCGGCGAAGTACGACCCGAGCATCACTGCATCGGCGCCGGCAGCGATCGCCTTCGCGGCGTCACCGGAGTACCGAATCCCACCATCGGCGATGACGGGGACGTCGTGTTCTTTCGCGACGTCGGCGACCTGCGCGACGGCAGTGACCTGTGGCATCCCCGCACCGGTGACGACGCGAGTCGTACAGATACTCCCCGGGCCGATACCGACTTTCAGCCCGTCCGCGAAGTCGACGAGATCGGTCGCCGCTTCCCTGGTCCCGATGTTCCCGACGATGACGTCGGCATCGACTCTCGCTTTGATATCGCGGGCGCTATCGACGACGTTCAGGTTGTGCGCGTGCGCGGTATCGATGAACAGAGCATCGGCACCGGCCTCGTCGGCGGCGATGGCCCGCTCTTCGTCGAAGGGGCCGACGGCCACACCCACGAGTAATCGGCCGTCCTCGTCCCGCGCCGCGTTCTCGTGTTCCCGGCGGGCCAGGATCCCTTGCATGGTGACGAGACCGACGAGATGGTCGTCCTCGTCGACGATAGGGACGCGTTCGATCTTGTGTTCGTACATCAACTCGAGCGCGTCGCGAGCGGTCACGTCCTCGCCGGCAGTGATCACCTCGTCGGTCATCGCCTCGCGGACTTCGTCTCGTTCACCGACCTCGAGATACGGACGGATGTCCGTCCCGGAGATGATACCGAGCACGCGGTCCGCTTCGTCGACGACGGGCGCCCCACTGACGCCAGCACGGTCCATCATCCGGTCGACCTCGTCGACGGTCTGGTCCGGAGCAGCCGTGACGACGTTCTCTCGACGAATCGTCATCTCGTCGGCTCGCTTGACTCGTTCTACCGCTGCGACCGCGTCATCGACGTCCATGTTCTGGTGAAGGACGCCGAGACCGCCCTCGCGCGCCATCGCGATGGCGAGGTTGGCCTCGGTGACGGTGTCCATCGCCGCAGAGAGGATGGGAACGTTGAGTTCGATATTGGTCGAGATGCGCGTCGAGACGTCGGCCTCGTCGGGTTCGACCCTACTCTCGGCCGGTCGAAGCAACACGTCGTCGAACGTGAGCGCCTCCGGCACCTCGAGTTTCTCGGAGAAAGTACGGTCCGTTGGTGAATCCTTCGCCATGTAAATCCCAATCGACGGGCGTGCAAAAGCGTTCCGAGACGACCGCGTCCGAAGTTCCTCCACCGGGCCGCCACGTCCCAGTCGGATTCGTTCGATGGCTCTCGATGATCCGTGAGGAACTCTCACGCCCGATTTGAAGGTCGGTGACGAAGTCGAAGGACTTGTGGACACGTGTCACGCAATCTTTATACTTTCTTCCATAATGAATGTACATATGGACTCCGCCAGTCCGTTCACTGTGAGTATCGCCGGCAACCAGAGCGACGTCTCCGGCGGTTTCACAACAGTCTTCGGATCCTTCTCGAAACTGCTGGCGGGGAAATCCGTTCTCGGCAGCCAGCCGCGTGCTCGTCGGGATCGTCGCTCTCAACGCCACCACCCACGTGGTCACGGGCACCCCCTCTAGTGCATGAGTAGTTCACGGCACCCAGTCGCTCTGAGACTCGAGCGACAGGTAGGTGGTGCGACCAAGCTCCTCGCGACGGTGATGCTCCTCCCCCTGGCCGACGGTATCTTCGCCGCCCTCGTGCTCTCGGGCGCGCTCGACACCGTCGTCGGCATCGTGCAGGTGGGCCTGCTCGTCTTCGGTGGCAGCGCCACCCTCGCGGTCATCATCGCCGAGATGGACCGCAACATGCCCCAGCAGGCGGCGAGCGTCCTCATCGTCGGTATCCCGTTGATCGTCATCGCGGTCGTCGAAGCCGCGTTCGCCCCGACCATCGCGAGCGTCCTCGACATCGTGATCTTCGAGCGGTTCGCCGCCGTCGTCATCATCGCTATCGCGGCGAAGACTGCCTCGGCAACCATCGGCGACTACCTCCCCCGGCCGAGTATCATCGTCGTCCTCGGACTCATCGCGAGCATCCAGCCCGCTGGCGCCACCCTCACCGTGACGCCGGACATCGAACTGATGGCCCGTGCCGGTGCAGCGGGTCTCGTCGGTGTCAGCTTCGCCATGGGCGTCGTGGTCCTCCGCCCGTACATCGAGGGACTCGTCGACATCGACCGCTTCCGGTTCGGGACCGCCATCGCCCTGGGAACGCTCGCGTTCTCGGTCATCGGCCTCATCCCGAGTAACGCCCCGCTCCCGGTGTTCATCGTCGCCGGTCTGCTCGCGTTCGATCCGGCCGCCGAGCCGGATGCAGGACGCGAAAACGAGCGTGAAGCCCCCGCCGCACGGGCGAGAGCCCCCACCGCCGACGGTGGCAGTGAGGAGCTCGGCACGGACGTCGCCGAACCAGCCGATCCGATGCGCCAGGGATACGGCTATCCCGGAGAGGAGCACACCGACGACCGCGCTCCGTGGATGTAGTCGGGTACTGCTGGCACACGAACCCTTACTTTCGTCTGGTCCGTGGCCATCACCATGAGTGCTAATCGTGTCGTCCAGGGGCGGATGGTCACCCCCAAGAAGCTAGCCGCGATGGTCGAGGGCGACGACGTGATGGAGGCGGACCAGATTACCGATGCCGACCGTGAGTGTCCGGAGTGCGATGGCGACGTCGTAACCGTCGGCTATATGCCGGACGTGACGGCCTATCGTCACGGCTACAAGTGCCAGGACTGCGACTGGGCGACCGTCGAAGACGCGTAAGGAATCGAAACGCCCTTTAGCCGTTCCCGATTACGGACCAAGCGCGGGGCTGTGGCCCAGCCAGGCAGGGCGACTGACTCCAGAGGTCACAGCGTCCGGGACGACACTCCAGACTGGTATACCGAGCGGCGGACTGATCATCGGCCGCGTTGACGACCCTCTGGAGTTCCGAGACGCACCGGAGATATCAGTCGATCGGGGGTTCAAATCCCTCCGGCCCCATTCTCTCACGAATTGAAATCGCGAGCGACAGGGCCGTCGCTCGCGATTGGCGCCGCCGTGAGAGTGGGATTGGGATTTGAACCGGACCGAGGTTCTGCGCGAAGCGCAGGTTCTCGGGCGTGGTTCAACATCCCTCCGGCTTAGTTACTCGGCAATTGATATCGCGAGCGATAGCCCCCGACAACTATTCGAGCGATAGCACCATCGAATAGATAGTGCCCCCGGTACGACGTCGACCGTCAAAAATCTAGCAGTGCGAGCCCATCCGCGTCCCCCTGAAAAAGCTCGCCGAAGATTTTCGCCTGGGCCGCGCGGAGATGTTGGTGGAACGTTTGACGGGTCACATCCATCGCCGACGCGAGGGTCTCCCCGTCGACGGTCCGATCAGCGTCGAAATATCCAGAGTGAGTAGCGAGTCTGATGGCCTGTGATTGTCTGTCGGTGAGCTGGGACGTGATTCGGTCCTGAAACGGTTGCTCGGATGCCGGTCGTGGCTCCCGTTCCGCAATCGCGAGGAGTTCGAGGTCCGGCCACTCGTCGGTCACCCGATCATAGACGGAACGTGCCTGACGTCGGGATTCGACGAGGAGTCTACACCGCAACTCACCGCTGGTAACTCGATACGATTCGATAACCGCCGGCTCGGGCTTGATCGACTCGAGAACCGGATCGACCATCTCCACGCCCACGAGAGTCGAGTCACCGGTCTGAATGAGGGTTTTCTCACTGATCGTCTCGAGTGAGTGTACTCGTTCCTGGACATCCTCGAACGTCCCGTCGGGAATCTGGATGATGAACTCGGATCCTTCGACTCGATCGGTCAGATCGACGACCTGGAAGTCGATATCCAGGGAGTTCCAGAGGGCAATGAGGGGCGAATCTGGGACACGACCGGTGAAGGTAAGGGCCACGCCGCTGGCGCCAGAGAGAAGATGACGTTGCTCGAGCGATGCGAGACCCTGTCCAACGAGAGATGCGATAGCAGACAGGACCTCACGTTCTTGCTCCTGGAAGACGATTCTATCGTCGGTAAACACGCCCAGGAGGCCGTAGGTGACGTCGTGAAACCGTATCGGCACCGCGATTTCCCGTGAGATCGGCTCTTCGACGGGAATCGATGGAGCAGGGCCGTCCCCAGATGGGTCGACTGCCACTTCGATAGGCTGCCCATCGAGGAGGGCTTTCACGCCTGGCGACGGCTCCTCGGATGGATCGAGCGGGAGTGTCTGTCCCGCTCGTATCGATGTCGGGCCCGCCGTACCGATAGTCTCGATTCGTGTGTCGGCGAGATTGCGACGGGCGGTCCAGCCGACTCGATATCCATCGACTGTGATTAGGATACCGGGCAGTTCCCGGAGAACGATGTCCGGGTTATCTGCTCCCGAGAGGAGAACCGAGATATCGGTGATGAGCCCCTCGATACGGACCAGAAGCGCATTCCGTCGCTGCTCCTGTCGTTTGCGATTCGTAATGTCGATGTGAGCGACGGTACCGAACCGTTCCTGCTCCCTGACGAACGGTGCGACACGCATCATATACCACCGCTTGCCAGCCGCGGTTTCACAGGGATACTCGTGGACGAAGAGGTCCTGATCTCCCGCAAGAACGTGGCGAATCCCCTGGTACGACTCGAGGTCGTCCTCCCCGCCAGCATCGAAGTACGGCGTTCCGATCATGGCAGGATCGCTGATGCCTTGCTCCGCTGCAAACTCTCGCCACCCCCGGTTCGTTTCGACGATTACACCGTCGTTGTCGATAACCGCGATTCGCAATGGAAGTGTATCGAGTGCGGTTCGTGCGAGTGGCTGTGGGTCAGAGTCTTTCCAGCTCATGTTTTCCCGTTCTCGAATCCAGTACGGGCCGATAGTTGCCTAACTAGTAAGGTAGAGTTCCTCTAAAGCTTGGGATACTTGTTTAGGATGCGGACGATGTCGAAGGTCCTTCGCAGATATATCGACGAAATCCCCGCAAACGGTGGCAGACTTCACATTTCGGCGGCACACAGAGCCGATACTCTCGTCGAAATGACCGACCAGTTGTTTCGTGATCAACCCATCTCTGTCGTCGAGGAGGAGGAGGCCGAAACAGCCCCCGACGATCATATCGTTGCTATCCGGGAGGGGGAGGTAGTCGCCACCTCTCCCCTCGATCGGTTTGCAGAGACGATCCTGCTCGTGAACTCCGATCTCTATACGACCACCACTCGACAGATCGAGGAGTTAGACCTCCCCGACGTGCTGGAGGCCCTCGAGGATACTGAGTTCGTTTTGGACGGGTATCCCGCATCGAATACGGAGAAGGTGCTATTTATCGCAATATCCCGGCTCATCGAGCAGATGGCATTCGACAGTGGTGATGGGATACTTCGGTCGGGCTTTCAGAAACTGTCTCGAATACGTGACGAGAGGGGCACGGCAGACGTCTATCGGCGATTGGGTGATTCGGCAGTCGCCGTTCACCTCTATGGGGTTCCGGACTGGATTCCCGCCGCTGACCTCGGCGCGGTCATTCACGGGGGATACTCCTCGATCTTTCGGGATTTCTGGTTCGTGGTATTCGCTCCTGCTGACCGGAGCACTGACACAGGGATGGCGCTCGTCAGCGAGGAAATCGATGAGAACCGCTGGCGTGGGTTCTGGACGCGGGACACGGATTTGATTTCCGCTATCGACGACGATATCGCCAGCAATCTCTAATCGGGGAGTGGCGTCGACGTGACGGTCGCAATTGCATCACGACCATTCACGGCGATGGCGACGAATCCAACCTTCGCCAAGAGATCCAGGTACGTCACCACGATCGCCTCGGTCTCGATGACGAGCAAGCCGAGTCCGAATGGGCCGAGTAACCAGACGATCGGATAGATACTCCAGAGGATCAGCGTCAGATTCCGTAGCTTCACGAACACCGCTCGTGGGCGATGGTTCTCCAGGGCGGCCTGTCGTGGCAGAACGACCAGTAGTGAGTACACGATATATCCATAGGCGGCGACGCCAACGAGGTACGAAATCCACCGAAACGGATCCCGTACCAAGGCGGCGACGATCCCGGCGCCAATGACGACGACTTCGAGAGCGACGAGAACATAGTAGGTTCGCCGCGGGGGCTTTGCAAGCATCACGAGATAGAGGACGAGCAACGGGGTCGTGAGCATCCAGTCGATGTATCGTGGAAGATACAGGATGCCACCATACGTATGCACACGGCCAACACCGAGCGCCATCGCCACGTAGGCAATCGTCGCGATGCCCGTCACGAGTGTGAGGACGAGATAGTAGCGCCAGTAATTCTCGTGACTCGTTAGCAGCCCCCAGCCTGCGTAGGCTGTCCCCAGGAACATCCCCAGCGCACCGAAGACGTACCAGATCGTGGTTTCCATGCATTCTCACCTCCGATCAGTCGTCCGCAACACCGATCTCTGCAGTGCCAGTCGGCGACTCGGAATCGAGACCGCTTTCGGCGGTGAACGACGACGTCGCTTCGTGTAGCTGGCTGGCACGGTCTGTCAGCGTCGTCATTTCTTCACGAACCTCACGGAGGCTCGCGACCTGTTCCTGTGTGGCAGCCGCGACGTCGTCCGTCTCTTCGGTGGTTTGCTCGGCGATGTCGGCTGCCGTGCCTATCATAGAAACGACGTTCTGCGTGGCCCTGGCCTGCTCCTCGGTCGCCGTATCGATTTCCTGGACGCCGGCGTGGATATCGTCGACCAGATCCGCCCCCGCTTCCAGTTGGTCGATGGCGTCTTCGACGGTCTCGACGCCGGCGTCGATGCGCTGGGTCGTCTCCTGCATTCGATCGACAGTCTCTTCGGTTTGACTCCGAATGGCGTCTATTCGGTTCTCGATTCGCTCGGCTGACTCCATCGTCTCTTCGGAGAGTGATTGAATTTCGTCGGCGACCACCGCGAATCCGCTACCCTCGACATCCGCTCTCGCCGCCTCTATCGAGGCGTTGACGGCCAGTAAGTTGGTCTGCTCGGCCACCTCCGTAATCACGGAGGCGATATCGTCGATAGCCTCCATCTCCTCGTTGAGATTTTCGATCGCGGTCGATGTCTCTCTCGTCGCAGACTGAATTTCGTCGAGTTCCTGCAGCGCCGAATTCGCGGCCGCCTGTCCGACCTGTCCGACTTCTGCAGCCGATTCGGTCGTGTCGCCGATATCGTCGACGATGGCATCGATTTGTTGTGCGGACGTCGAGAGCCGCTCGACCTCCGAAAAGACCTCCTGCAGTTTTTCGCTTTGCTCGTGTGCACCGTGGGAGATCGTATCCACGGATTCATTGACGTTCGTGCTGGCTGTCTGGACGGCGTCGACACTTTCCGTGGCCTCCGAAGTCGCCTCGGCGACGAAGTCTGCGAACGCCTGGACGTCCGCGACAGTAGCTTCGAGTTCGTCGACCATTTCGTTGAAAGCGACGCCGATCTCGGTCATTGCCTCGCTCTGGCTCGTCGAGTCGACCCGCTGGCGAAGATCCCCTGCTGCACAGGCTTCCATCACATCCTGATACGATTTGGCTTTCGTCTCGAGATGTGAGTTCAATGCTTCAGCCTGCTGTTGGCGGCGTTCTGCACGGTCTTTCGCGCTCTCTGCCTCCTCTTTTGCCGCCTCCACGTCCCGGATGTGTTTCTGGAGGGAGTCGCGCATCTCGTCGAAGGACGCGTACAGGGTCCCGAACTCGTCGACCCGTGGAGTGTCGAATTCCGTGTCGAGATCACCGTTTGCGATCGACTCGGCCTGTTTCGTGAGATGGCGTAGTGTGATCACCGTGTTCGTCCCGACGGTCGCGCCGAGCAATCCAAAGCTAATGACCATGAGCAGGATAAGTCCGAAAACGTACGACGTTACCGTCCTCGCGGCCTGTGTTTCCCCGACGAGGGATTGTATCTCGAGGTGAATCGCGATTCCAAACCCGACCGTTACGCCCACGATTGCCACGAGGCCGAATCCGAGTTTCGCGCCATAATGTGATCGAATAGTTTGCACGGGTGAGGCGACGATTCCCATAGGTCAAGTGAGTACGTACGCCGACTGATAACCAGATGCTTACTAGTAAGGTGTCGATCGTCACCGCACCAGCCGAACGGGAGATGCAGAACGGGAGACAAAAGAGATGGTTTCCGCATACTCGGCGGTCGATTGCCCCGAAGTGTTTTCGAGTCTCCGGATCGTAGACACGCCCATCATCACAGTCACCGACGTGGCATCAGAATGGATTTCGACCGATGGCCCTCCCGAACATCACGGTCCGTACGAGGGGAGAATCCCGACTAGCCACAGTTCCATCCTGCCAGTACCGCCGTCTGTCGAGGACCACTCCCTACCCTTCCATTCGATCGAACCCAGCCCATGAACCGAACGCACGTCGTCGGCGGGGTACTGGTCGTGCTGGTACTTGCCCTGGGTATCGGGGCCGCCGTCTTGTCGGGCGTCGGACCGGCCCCGGGCGGGAATGGCTCCGGCGATACACTCTCAGAGTTCCCCACCGAGACACCAACGGAGACCCCCGCGACCGCTGCGCCCGGTGATGAACCCTCCCGGGAGACGGCCACCGATGACGGGACGACCGAGGAGGCGACGACCCAAACGCCGCCGTTCACATTCACCATCGACGATATCGAGGAGTGTGGGACGACCTGTCGTGACGTCACGGCGACCCTGACCAACGAACAGGACGACACCGCGACGGGCGTGACCGTCTATACGCGGGTCTATGCCGGCGAAGACACCACCGAGGAGAACGACATCGTGTGGGAGGGGCGCGAGGACGTCGGAACGCTCGAGGGCGGTGAGGCACACACGACGACGAGACGAGTCGAGCTATCACTGCTCGATGCACGGAAGGTGAACCAGCGAGACGGCTGGATAACCATCGTGACGACAGTCCAGACTGACGATCGGACCGTCACGTTCCGGGACAGCGAACAGGTGGCCTGAATTCTATGGAAGAAGACCCATCGAGAGGATCCCCAGGGTATCAGCCGGTAGATACAGCCAACGAGCGAACAGCCGAGACGGGGCGATCACCGTCCAGTATCGGACGGCGTGGCTATCTCAGGTCAGTGGCAGCCCTCGCCGGAGGGACGGCGCTCGCGGGCTGCTCGACATTCGCTCGGGACGATGACGGCGACACGTCCACAGTGGATGGTGACCGTGCCCGTGATCTCGCCGAGCGGTTCGCGCCGACGTTGTACTTCGACGAAGAGGAGAAGTGGTTCCCGACCGATCCCCGACCCTACGAGACCGAGCAGGATGGCGAGACGGTCGTCGATGGGTTCGCCGCCTTCGATGGGTACACTGAGCGGTTCAAACGCTCCGGGGCGCCCCCGTCGCCGACGGTATTCTACCACGCGGTCGAGTACGACGACTCGCCGCTGGCCGTCGTGCAGTTCTGGTACTACTCGGCGTTCGACCAGTTCACGACGAACTTCCACTGGCACGACTGGGAGGTGCTCCACGTGTTCGTCGACACGGATTCCGGCGACCCACAGCTGTACGTCGCCAGCTCCCATTCGGGGCGGGTCCCGAACAACGAATTTCTCGACCCCGAACCGGACCGCGTGCCACGGATCCTCTCCGAACTGGGATCGCACTCGAGTGCGCTGTCGGTCAACGACGTCGTGGACCAGTTCCAGCGCTTCTCCGTCGAGGACACGTTCGCGGATATCACCAACAGCGCGATCGAGGGCCTGGAGGACGTCGCCAACATCCCCGTTGCGTACGGGCTCCCCCGAGACGAAGGATCGCGACTTCCCTATCTGGTCCCGGAGCTCGACGGCGAACCGATCTACGACCACGAGCGACTCCCTTCGGTCGATCGCGACGACCTCGTCGCCGACGAGCTGACGATCCGGTCGTTCGCCGACCTCACGTCACCGCCGAGTGACCTGCCCGAACGGGCGACGGGACTGCTATTCCAGGCCGCGGGTCGTGATGGGGACGCCGACGTCGAATACGACCTCGTCCCGTCGGCGGAGCTCGAACACATCACCGACTTCGCGGGGCCACAACTCGGCTTCGAGTTCGCCGTCCCGGACTTCGCGGAGGACGCCATCGCGAGTCACATCACGACCTCGGGCGTCCCGTGGGAGCAACCTCGATACGACGAGCCCGCCGACGACATCTCCGAGCCGAACCATCGAGCGGCACTGGCCGACCGATACGACGTCATCGGCGAGCCACCGGCGATCAACACTGTCGTTGCAACAGTCGCGGAGGCGATCACCAACGACCAGGCACCCGATGGAGAGGGGATAACGACGGCGGCGCTCTCCGTCGAATCGGTCGCCCTGCTCGAGAGCGAACCGGAGGCGGTCCCGACGTTCAGTGGCCTCGCCGTCGTGCAGGACGTTCCCGACGGCGATCATCGATTGACGGTGAACGGCGCCGGTGTCGAACCACACAGCGAGACGGTCTCCGTCGGCTCCGCCGACGGCGGGCTGACGACAGCCGGTGTCGCGGGAGCGATCCCACTGGTCTCCCGCGAGAACTCGACGAAACTCGAGGTCGATCCCCGCGGTACGGACGACGACCTGACCGACCTCGCCGTCGAGGACGACTTCGCTGGCCGAATTTACGATGCCCCGCTCGAAGAGCCGGACGCGGTCTATCTCCACCGGGGCGGTGCGTACACGACCGAGGTCAGAGATTCTGCCGACGAGATCGGGGCGTACCGCGTCAATCCGGCCGAGCAGGCCCGTGTCCGCATCGGCGAACCGCGAACCGGCAAGGCGCCCCTGGCGGCGTATCTCGCCGACGTGGCCGAAGAGACGAGTACGGCTGTCGGCAACGTGGGCGATGGTAACGATGACGGGCGTTCGACTGGGGGGTCGAGCGGTGGTGCGGAGAACGCACTCAAGGGTCTCGCTCGAGCGCTCGATGCCGTTGTAGAAGCCGCCCGCCGTGCAGCCGAGCGAGCCGACGCAGGCGACCGCGGAGGTGCCGACGAGAGCCTTCGAACGGTCCAGGACCGACTCGCCCGCGTGGAAACCAGACTCGCGGAGGCGAGCGGCGACCTCCCCGACGACCTCGAACGAGCCAACGAACGGCGACTCGAGCAGCTACACCGGCGTTCAGAGCAAGCTCGGTCTGCAAAGACATTGTGAGCGCGCAACCGCCGACCAGAGAGGCGACGTCCGTACAGGACGAACGGATTTGATTGGCGGTCTACCACAACTACGGTAAATAGCGGTTGAATTATACTCGAAAACACTAGTAATTATAGTTCTCGACTACAACGTATGAGTATGGCCGGGACGGCGTCACCGATCCAATCACAGGCCGACGCGCCAGCACCGCTCGACGTCCGGTTGGCGATCCGACCGCCGAACGAGGCGACCTGTCCGCTGATGACCGAGACCGTCGAGTCGGTGCGTCGGTCCTCGGCGGGGAACGAATCGGGAACCGAATGCCGACTGGTCATCGGCTCCGGCAGGTCGACGAGCTTCCAGACGGCGAAGATCGGCGACCAGTGTCTGTGTCCCGTCTTCGACACTCACGACTGCGTCTGGGAGATGACCGGCGTGGACGATGGAACGTTGCAGTTCGCGATCACCGTCCCGGACCGGTCCGGCCTGGCGTCCCTGGTGAACAGCCTCGACGATACCGGTGCGACGGTCAGACTCGAGCGGATCACGCCCGCCAGCGCGGATCGCCACGCCGAGGACATGCTGACCGCCAAACAGCGGGAGGCGTTCCTCGTGGCCCTGAACGCTGGGTACTACGAACGACCGAGAGGGACCACACAGGAGGAGATCGCCGACGAACTCGACATCTCTCAGGGAGCCGTCTCCAAGCGGTTGACGGCCGCGCGCCGGCAGATCGCGGAGAAGTACGCTCGGCGACTGGTCGACTGACCGAACGCGGTCGAGAGAGTGGGGCCCGCTGACGGCAGTGGGTCACCCCCGCTAGATCGGATCGGCCCCGGACAGTTGTCAATCGACAGTCGGTGCGCTGGGCGAAGGAGAGTTATTGACGAGTTTGAATCGACAGTCACTCGCGGAAGCAACTGTGCCAGCATCTCGTTGATTCGAAAGGAGAGCACGGTACTTCACGGGGACGGCGACCGTGCACCGCTCGAGTTGACCGAAGGACGGCTCGGGCGTGCCGCGGATCCAGTCCTCGATCGTGGTCAGTCGGCCGGGAGCCCGCCGGCCGGTTGCATCCATCACGGGACAGTCGTGCATCGTGTGGGATGGGATGGCCGCACCCCGAGCCGATTCAATTACCGATTCGTCCCGACGAGTCGATGCCAAGCAGGGACCAGCATCCGCGGTTTCCTGGACGACCCACCCCGATATCGGACGGGGTTGACAGCAAGCTTGAATGTGGCTCACGCCCGAAGTCATACTTCACCGACCTCGTCGGCCACACCAGCCACGGATTACAGTGGTCGGCTTCGGAAACCGAACGCACTTCCCCAACACCCATGGTCGAGACCATCACCGCCGAACGGCTCGCGGACATGATCGACGCGAACGAACGCTTCACGCTCATCGACACCAGAGACGCGGAGAGCTTCGAGGCGTGGCACGTACAGAACGCCAGAAACGTCCCGTACGATCCGGAAGAGGGAATCGATGCAGCCCAGCTCGAGGAGATAGCCGCGGTGACCGATGGCGAACCGATCGTTACCATCTGTGGGAAGGGGCGTACCTCTGTACCCTTCAGTTTCGAACTCGAGGAGCATGGATACGACGTTTCGATCGTCGACGGCGGGATGGAGGCGTGGAGCAAGGTCTACGAAGTCGTTCCTATCGAGGTGGACAACGAGGACCTCGTCGTTCGACAGGTCCAGCGGCGAGCCAAGGGCTGTCTGGGATACGTCATCGGATCGAGGGTGACGAACGAAGCCGTGGTCGTCGACCCGACCAGGCAGACCGATGAGTTCAAACTCGCGGCCCAGGGCGCTGGACTGACCATCGAGTGGGTACTCGATACGCACGTCCACGCCGACCACATTTCCGGAGGAGCGGCGCTTGCCGACGACCTCGACGTTCCGTACACCCTCGGCGAGTCCGCCCGGGAACGAGACGTCACGCACGACTACGTACCGCTTTCGGACGGGCAGCTCGTCGACCGACACGGCATGGATATCGAGGCGTTCTCGGCTCCGGGACACACTTCGGAGATGATGGTCTATCTGGTCGACGGCGAACTGCTTCTGACGGGTGACACCCTGTTCGTCGATTCGGTCGGTCGCACCGAACTCCAGTTCGGCGAGGGCGAAGCCGCCCACGGGGCGGACATGCTATTCGACACGCTTCACGAGACCATCCTCGAACTGCCAGCCGATACGACAGTGCTCCCGGGACACCGCTCGGTCACGAACGACGGTCGATACGAGCAGGGGTCCCCGGGTGAGGCCGTCACTGCTCGCCTGGGCGACCTTCACGATGCCCTCGAGTTGCTCCACCTCGATCGGGAGACGTTCGTGAAACGCCTGACAGAGGACATCCCCGAGAAACCCCCGAACTACGAGTCGGTCATCGCGATCAATACCGGGGCCGAATCCGCCGGTAGCGAGAGTGAAGCGACCGAACTCGAACTCGGGCCGAACAACTGTGCCGCCTGAGCGGGGACGTACCGCATCAGTCGCGATGGCTGTCGATAGAAAAGGTGTGAGACAGCGATATCATGTCAGTGTTACAAACTGTTAAGCGGGTTCGGATGGAAGGATGAACCATGGGATACACGACCCGAACGACGGTGGACGCCAGTTTCGACGACGCGATCGATGCGACGATGGCCGCACTCGAAGACGAGGGATTCGGCGTGCTCTGCGACATCGACATCCAGGCGACGTTCCAGGAGAAACTCGGTGAGGAGTTCCAGCGATACCGCATCCTCGCTGCCTGCAACCCGCCGCTCGCACACGAGGGACTCAACGAGGAGATAGAACTGGGGGCACTGTTGCCGTGTAATCTCATCGTCTACGAGACCGACGAGGGGGAGGTCGTGGTCAGCGCAGGGGATCCCGAGCAACTCGTCGGCATCGCCGACAACGACGCACTCGACAGCATCGCCACGGAGGTCAAAGAACGGTACGATCGGATCATCGAGTCGCTCGCGGCGGGCCCCGGAGCCGCGACGGAGACCTGATCGGCGATGGCCGCGAACGACCTCGACGCGACGACGATCGTCCTCCTGATCCTGGGCGTGATCGTCCTCCTGCCGCTGCTCATGATGACGATCGGGGTCGGTGGGATGATGGGGTACGGCGGAATGACGGGGCAGTTCGGGACGGCAACCGGGTGGGTTCCATTCGCCGGCTTCCTCGTGATGTTGTTGTTCTTCTTCCTCGTCATCGGAGGGGGCGTTCTGCTCCTCCAGCGCGCCAGCGGAGGCACGCGCGAGCACGACACCGCGATGGAGGAGTTACGGACCGCGTACGCCCGGGGAGACCTGAGTGAAGAGGAGTTCGATCGCCGGAAGCAGAAACTCGAACGCGAGGAGTGAACGGGCGGCGGCGAGACGGTAGACAGCCACGTGCGAACAGCCCCGGCGGTATCGACCACCAATCGAAAGCGGTTAACCACAGTCGTACGAACCCGTGACCAACGTGTCGAACACACAGGTCACCCTCATCCAGATCGACAACTACGGCCCGTGGACCGTCACGCCGACCCCTCGCCGCGAGGTGGACCTCCAGACGATGCAGTCACGGCTCTTCGCGGATCTCTCCCAGTCGTTCGGGATGCAGGACGGCTACGTCTTCTTCACGCGGTTCGACAACATGATCGCCATCACGAACGGGATGGACGAGGAAGACCACGCGCGCATCCAGGAGTCCATCCGGAACCGGTATCCGGTGACCATCAGTCTGGGCATCGGTCACGGGCCAGCTCCCGCGAACGCGCTCGTGGATGCGACCGCCCGACTGCAGGAAGAGGGCAGCGCTCAGGACGAGAACCGGACGGAGATCCTCCGGGGCCAGACACTCGACGAGGACGAACGCACGGACGAAGACGTCCAGATCGCCCACTACGACGTCGTCAACGCGACCGGCAAGTACACCGACGAACTCGACGCCTTCTCGACGTTCATCGAGATCGAGCAGGGATACGCCTCGCTCATGCGCCACCTCCACGACGCACACGGCTCGCTCGCCTTCTTCGTCGGCGGCGACAACGTCATCGCCATCACCTCGGGAATGGGCCACGACGACTTCGAGGAAACAATCGACTTCGTCAACGATGACGCGGACGTCGAACTCCAGGTCGGTGTCGGGAGGGGGACGACCGCCCACGATGCGGGTATGGCTGCCAAACACGGCCTCGAAATCTGCCGGGAGAAGGGCACGCGAATCGAGGGCCAGTTCTCCTGAAGCGTAGGTACAGGCCCGGGTAACGGATACCGGTACAACGGCTACCAGATGACGAGCGGTCAGTTAGTCGACTGCATCACCCACAGGATCCCTGTCACGAATCGACACCGTACGGCAACGCAGACTGTGGCTTGACTGCCGGTCGGCTGCCAGACGGGCGCAGTCGTCGGCGAATACCAATGCCGTTGCAAACTGCGTTGGCCTTTCCTACGGTGTGCTCCTCAGGGACTCTTCCGGTACAGGCGTCACCGTGACCCTTCTAACAGATATCGTGCTATCGTTAGACAAACGTATGCCACGAAATTCGAGAGAGTTGGAGTAGTTCGCCAAACTGACCGTGAGGGTGACTTGCTCCCATCCATCCGTCTGAGAAATCCGTTTATAATTGAGCGGCTCACTATCGACGTCGTCGACGACTTCCAAACGTGCAGCCGCGTCGCCGGGTTCTGTCTCAGTGTTCACTTCGAATGTGACATTGTAGGTAGCGGGTGGGAGTGAAGCATACGGTCCAAACCAAATGACGTCCTGTTCGTTTCCGTGACTACTTTCGATGGTGTTACCGGAGATGACACCGCTCCCTCGAATGAGCTCCGTCGTATCATACGCTTCGCGGGGGGGATGATACTCGTCGGTAATTCCCCGTGGAGCACCGGAATATCCTTTCTTGAAGATCCAGATACCGTCCTGGTATCGAATGAGACCGTAGTCCTCCGTCAGTTCTCCAGCGTATGCATTCTGTACCGGCCGTGACCACTGCTCGGGTCGAGAGTCGGTCTCAGTATCGAACAGTATATACTCTGGCTGGTCGACGCCGTGAGTCGATTTATACTTCAGATAGATGTGCTCAGATGCGATGAAAACGGCATTTGGCCGATCGGCAACGTGTGGGTAGATGTCATTCTGAGTGACGAGGGAGGCATCCCGTGGTATCGTTTCCAGCGCTTCGGTAACTGTCTCTGCATGCTCGGATTGCGAAGGGATCGCCTGGTGTTCGATTCCAGCGGCGATGCCAACGAACGCGTTCACCACGATGATCGTGACGAAAATTCGCTTGAGTGTTCGGTACGCCTCGTCCGTCAGTGATAACGATCCGATGACCCTGACGAGGCCAATAAAGAGGAATGGGAGAAGATACAGCGGGTAGTGGGCGCCGAACATGTAGTATTGGGAGGAGCTAGAAAACACCCAGGCAAAGCCGATGAATGGGACAAGACTCATCACGGCGATATCGTCCCACAGCGAGAGGAACGCCACGGGTACGAGAAACATGACGAGGAATATCGCTTTCATTAACAAATTATGAGAAAGACTGTCCCAGGCGACTGCCGGATTACTCAGTAGAACGTGGATAAGTTCACCGGCACCGACCCGATGGGAGTCGATATACGGGCGAAATGGCTCTGCAATTGATCGCACCGGGATCCCACTGAACTGGTTGAATTGAGAGATTACGTATCCGGCTAGTTGGTGGGTTCCAATCACCATCAGTAACAACATGGCGAATATGGCCCATTCCCGACGTAACGATCGGTTTTCAGATCGGTAGGCGGCAATTCCAAGCCCGATTGCGGATCCGCCAATAAGAAAGACCATGAATTCGTTCGTGAGTAAGACAGCGACAATCGCCCCGAGAAATAGAGCGTAGTATCGTTTCAGATAGAAGTAGTACGCGCCCATGATGAGAGCAGGGAGGAAGATCTGTTCTTGGAAGTCGAACAACCACGCAGAATACAAAAACGGGTTAAATACGTATGCGAGGACGACGAGTTTTGCGAGCCGAGAAGACGTGTGTTCACGGGCAATGAACCAAAGAACAGGGATGCTAAGCGACAGGAATAGCGATTTGACGACCAATAACGTCTCCTGATAGGGGAAGAGCCAGTATATCGGGTAGACGAAAAGTAACGTGACGGAGAAGTGTTCCCCCCAGTACGAACTCGTGAGATTTCCAACCCGGTAGCGGCCAGTGTGTAAAAAGTCGGTTCCCAGGCGAGTCGTCTCGAACGCGTGGACGTACGAACCGAAATCGCCCCCGGTCATCCAAAAGCTGTGATAGAGTAAAATCGTATACGTCGATAGGAGCACGAATACCACCGTGGAGAGGAGGAGAACCTGCCGAGTTCCATGATCGATCGATTCGAGGGTAGATGTCAAAACGGAGCGTAGCCGTCGCTCGAGGGGCGAAGTTTCCCCGGTCTGCCACACCAATTTGTCACTCGCACCAAATCCCCATGCAACGCCGAGGCCGATCGCGATGAGATTCGCAATCAAATAGTGAATCTGCAACAGTTCGACGAGGGCACCGAGGGAGATGAGGTGTATCAGAACTCCAACGGCGCGAGTGCCGCCATATTTCACGCCGCGATACATCCATGCTCTGAATCCAGTAGCGCCGAATTTTTGCCACGTCCACGCGTCATTGATGGCATAATTCGAGGTGAGACTGACGAGTTGGCCGAGGAACCCACCGATGAGATACGAAATCCCGATAATCCCCGTCGAAACATAGAGGACGCTTTGATTGATTGCCACACCGATAATTCCAACCAACAAATATTTCAATAACCGTCGATTTTTGGGAGTGGCCACGGTTCTAACCAAGGCGATTGGTTCGAATCCACTCACAGTTTCTCCTCGGCGTGACCTGGTGGTGTGCTCGCGAGAGCTGATCGATGATCTGTTCGTTCAGTGACATCCGGATGCAGGTCTTCCGCGCTGTCTGCGACTGTCGTGAGGAGTTTCTGTAATTTCGGGAGGATCTTTTCCTTGCTACGATCTGCTGCGATGGTGCGTGCCAACTCGCTCCGGGCATCGTATGCCCCACGGGTTGTCGAAAATTCGGACGCTAGTCCCGAGATAACGGAGACTATCTCGTCGACGGAGCTGGCGTGCACGATCGCGTCGTTTTCTCGAACGTGTGTGGGTAATGGAGTCGTTACGACCGGGGTACCGGAGGCAATCGCTTCGTTGATCACCATGCTATCGGTATCCACACGCGCTGGATGAAGGACTACATGTGACCTGGAATACAGGTCGGCCAACTCACGTTCCGAGAGAAATCCGGTCGTCTCGATATCGGGCGAATCCGTCGTCCCGGTGGTGATGAACGAAATATCGGGCGATGCTCGTGCGGCGACCGCTCTAGAAATGTCCCACCCTTTTTCGTCGATATGTGCGGCAGGGACGAACGCGGTAAATCGATCGAATAAGGACGCCCGATCTGGTTCGAACAGTGTTGTGTCGACGAAATTTGGAATGAATATACTGGGACTGAAGATATGTTCTGTGACGGGAGTGACCGAGTGGACCGCGTCATAGCGATCCAAATCGTATCTTCCAAACGCCCGATAGGCGAGTTTCGTCACCGTCGGAATGACGCCATAGTGTTGTTCGAACAATTGTGGGGAAACGTAGAGCCAGGAGTGGATGCCGGCGATATAATGATCTGCGCCATGGAAATTCACGACGCTCGCTCCAGGGTGGTACATCACGTACGCAGCATCAACACCAGCGAGGTCGTGTCGCCACGCTTCGACATATGGTACTGCTTCGTCGAGGACGTCCTCCGCAACGACCTTTCGATCACCATTCGGAGCATACGGGAGCGACCGCACGGAAACAGCGATCGAGTCGTCTTTCACAAGATCGTTCGCCAGGTTGACAGCCCATTTCTCACCCCCTCGAAAATGTTCGATCGAGAAGTGAGTACAGATCGCGATTCTCGTGGTCATCGGTTTTTTCCATGCACACTCGACGTTCGCTGATTTGCACCATGATTGCCCGTGTACTCTCGCACGTCTGCTATCAATCGCTCCGAATGCAGCGAAAGCAAATGATAGACAAAATTGAGATACTCCTCGAAGCCGAGGTTACTCTCTCCCCGCTCCCGATCGTGAAAGGTGTATGGGATCTCCGCAACTGTTCGATACTCACCCTTGGCGAGGATTTCGAGAAGGATTTTGTAACCGATGGGGTCGAGCTCGACCGCGTCAATGACGTCACTGTCCACACCAAAAAACCCGGAAAGCGGATCGGAAATATCACGAATCCAAGGAATGCTGATCTTGGCGATGGACGATGCGGACTGACTAACGAATTTCCGATATGACGTCCAGTTATCGATGGCACCATCTGCAACATACCGACTCCCAATTGCGATGTCAGCGCCCTCTTCCAAGGCGCGAGCAATATCGGAGAGAACCTCGGGTGGATGCTGAAAATCAGCATCGATTACCGCGTAGTAGTCGTATGAAGCCTCCTCGAATCCCCGTGATACTGCCGTCGCAAGTCCAGATTCCTCAGTCCGACGAACGATTTGCACGTGATCGTGATCGTCGTAGACGGTCCTGGCAACTTGCCATGTCAGATCGTGAGAGTCATCGTCGACGACGATAATCTCGGACTCGAACTCTTCGAGCGCATCCAACGAATGCGCCACGATACCGGAGATGTTCCGGCGTTCGTTATACGTCGGTATCACGACCGAGATGCCAGTAGTCATCTTCCCAGGTCGGAGACCCACCGCGGTGTTCCGGGAATCACGTCGAGTGTTTTTCGCGTTCCTCGGTTTCCGGCGGCCGTCTGGGGACCAATGAGAGAATGGAGTACTGTGACCGTCGACATGGGTGCTGGCGTCATCCCTTTACCTCTGTGACCGGGACCACATTGTTACGTGCCAACATATGAAAGAACGCTAATTCATCCAACTATCAATCGAGGGGCGCCCGGTAATCCACCGGCAAACAAGTGACGACCGCCGGAGAGCGCGAACAATCACAAAAGGCCACTAGTTCCAGCGCCGACATCTCCGATACGCCGATGACGATTGCGTTGGGCCAGTATTGCTCGATACCTGCCTCGCGAATCGGACATCGATCGACGCATACGCCCGATTACTTCGATACGATGTTCCGAAGGGTAATGGCCGACGGGCGCCTACCGGCGGGTATGCCGCGCGGGGAGACCCTTCCAGGCGCCCCGACGGAGGAAGAGCGCATCGTCCTCCACGTCGACATGGACTGCTTCTACGCGTCCTGCGAGCGGTTGCGCGAGCCAACCCTCCGGGGCGAACCGGTCGTCGTCGGCATGGGCTACGAGGCGGGCGAACAGACCGGTGCGGTCGCCACCGCGAGTTACGAGGCCCGCGACCACGGCGTCGAGAGCGCGATGGGCATCTCGAGTGCCCTCGACAGACTCCCCCGCCGCGAAGAGAATCCGAACGACCCCGAGACGGCCTGGTACCGCCCCGTCGATATGGATTTCTACGAGGCGGTGAGCGAACAGGTCCGCGAGATACTGACCGAACTGGCGGACACGCTGCGGGTCGTGAGCATCGACGAGGCGTATCTGGACGTGACCGAGCGGACCGCCTGGGAGGTCGCCGAGGGCTTCGGCCGGCACGTCAAACAGCGCATCGCTCGCGAGGTCGGGGTGCCGGCGAGCGTCGGTGTCGCCCCCAACATGAGCACGGCCAAGATCGCGAGCGATCACGACAAACCCGACGGCCTCGTGGTCGTTTCCCCGGACGAGGTCGCGGACTTCCTCGCACCGCTCCCGGTGGGAGACATCCACGGCATCGGGCCGGTGACTGCAGACGAACTGACCTCAATGGGCATCGAGACGGCCGGCGACCTGGCAGCCGCCGATCCCGCCGAACTACGGGCGAAATTCGGCGAGCGGGGCGAGGAGTTTCACCGTCGGGCCCTGGGCGACGACCCCCGTCAGGTAGAGCCACGCGGGAAGCCGAAGAGCCTCTCGCGGGAATCGGCCTTCGACGGCGCAGTCGAGGACTTCGACCTGGTAGTCGAACGGGCGACCGGCCTGGCAGGGGCCGTTGCCCAGCGAGCGAAGCGCCGCGGGGCCCTCTACCGCACCATCGGTGTAAAAGTAGTGACACCGCCGTACGATGTCAACACCCGAGCGAAAACGCTTCCGGGACCGGTCGACGAACCCGACCTGGTCGAATCGGTCGCTCACGACCTCCTCGAGGAGTTCGACGGCGAACGTATCAGGAAGGTCGGGGTTCGCGTCGCCAATCTCAGCTTCTCGGACCGGGACCAGGCGGACCTCGATAGCTGGGACGGCGGTGGGGAAGAGGAAGCCACTGCGACGGGCGGACGGGACACTGAACCGAAAGAGACCGACCGATACACGAACGACCAGGCGAGACTCTTCGAGTACGACCCGGACCGGACGGACGAGGATTGAGCCGACACGGAAACCGTAAAAGGCGGTCCCGCCCTTGTGCCACCAATGGACGTCAGTATCGTCGGGAGCGGCTACGTCGGATCGACCATCGCCGCCTGCTTCGCGGACCTGGGACACGACGTGATCAACGTCGATATCGACGAATCGATCGTCGGGGCCATCAACGACGGCGATGCTCCGATCCACGAACCAGGACTCGACGACCTGGTCGCCGAACACGCCGGGGCGGGCCTCCGGGCGACGACGGATTACGAGGCCATCCGGGAGACGGACGTCACCTTCCTCGCCCTTCCGACGCCCTCGCGGGACGACGGCAGCATCGACCGCTCTATCGTCGAGGCCGGTGCTGGGTCGGTGGCCGACGCACTCTCGACGAAAGAAGACCGGCACACGGTCGTCGTCAAGAGCACCGTGATCCCCGGGACGACCGAGGATCTGGTCGGTACGGCGCTTGCTGCGGTGGAGGGCAACGAACTCGGCGAGAACGTGGGGATCGGCATGAACCCCGAATTCCTCCGCGAGGGGAGTGCCGTCGACGACTTCCTCGACCCGGACAAGGTCGTCCTCGGATGGGAGACCGACTGGGTCGGCGAGGCGATGCACGACGTCTTCGCGCCACTCGTCGAGACGGCCGACCCCGCCGTCGTCGACACCGGCATCCGCGAGGCGGAGTTCATCAAGTACGCTAACAACGCCTTCCTCGCCTCGAAGGTCAGCCTCGTCAACGAACTCGGCAACGTGGCCAAGGAGTTCGAGGTGGATTCATACGAGGTGGCCGACGCCATCGGACTCGACCACCGCATCAGCGAGCACTTTCTCCGGAGCGGCGTTGGGTGGGGTGGATCGTGTTTCCCGAAAGACGTCGACGCCCTCCGCGCCGCCGCCCGCGACGTCGACTACGAGCCCGGGGTACTGGATGCGGTCGTCGAAGTGAACGACAAACAGCCCCGGCGACTGCTCGGCCTCCTGGAGGAACACGTCGACGTCGAGGGTAAACAGGTCGCCGTCCTCGGCCTCTCGTTCAAACCGCACACCGACGACATCCGGAATTCCCGAGCCATCCCCGTCATCCGCGGGCTCGAAGAGAGAGGGGCGGACGTCGTCGCCTACGATCCGGTCGCTACCGACGAGATGGAAGAGCGGTTCCCCGAGGTTCGCTACGTCGATTCCGCGGCCACCGCACTCGATGGCGCGGACGGGGTACTCGTCGTCACTGACTGGCCCGAGTTCGCGGACCTGGACGAGGAATTCGACGCGATGGCGACGCCGGTCGTCATCGACGGACGGCGGATAATCGAACGGCGCGACGGACTGGTTTACGAAGGGCTGACCTGGTAGCGTTCAGCGCTGGCTGACGAGGTCTTCGAGAGCAGCTTTCGGATCGTCCGCTTTCGCGACGCCACTGGCGAGGAGGACGCCATCTGCGCCCAGGTCCTGGGCCGCGACGAGGTCCTCCCCGGTGCTGATACCCGCGCCACAGTAGACGTCGATGGACGGGTCGACGGCTTCGGCTGCCGCGACGGCGTCCTCGACGATGTCGGGGTCGGCCTGGCTGACCGGCGTCCCCGTCCCGATGAGTTCGGGTGGTTCGACGGCGACCGCGTCGGGGCCGAGGGCGGCCGCTGCGGCGATCTGCTCGGGGTTGTTCGCGCAGACGACCGTCTCCAGGTCGGCCCGGTCGGCGGCCTCGAGGGCGGCGTCGATGTCGGCGAGTTTCAGGCGCCGCTCCGAATGATTGATCAGGGTGCCCACGGCACCGTTCGCGGCCACGGATTCGGCGAGTGTACTCCCGGTGTGGCTCCCGTAGTCGACGGGACTGACGTGCTGGGCCCAGGTCTCCGCGCCGGTGTCGACGACGCGAGCGACGTCGGCCGCCTGCGGTGCGACCGCGATGTCTACCCCGGACGACTCCGCGACGGCCGCGGCTGCTTCCGCGACGGCCACGGGGTCCGCGGGATACGCCTTGAGATTGACGAGAACGAACATACCCCAGACGGGTCGGCGCGCAGCGAAAAAGGTTGTTCTTTGGGTCGGTTCAATCCTTGCGCTTGACCATGTCGCCGAGGGTGAGTCCCTGGCCGTCGCCGCCGGACTCCCACTCCTCGTCGTCGCCGGTTGCAGATTCGGTGAGCGAGATACCCAGGTGCTTCTCGAGCTTGCGCTGGACGTCGTCGCTGGGGAGGATGTCCCCGTGTTCGAGTTTGCGGACGAGACTCGCCTTCTCGTTCAACTGGTCGGCCAGTTCCTCCTGGGTGAGTCCTTCGGCCTCGCGGGCGTTCCTGATTCGCTGGTCGTAATCCGCGGCGACCTCGTCCATCTCGTCGAACATGTCACGGCGGCGTCGGCCACCCGAGGAACCGCCGGAGCTACTGCCGCCACTCGATGACGAGGAACTGCCCGACGACGAACTCGTCGAATACTTGGTGGACGTACTGCTCGAGGTCTGCGTCTCGACCTCCGTGCCGAAGTCGGCACAGGAGTCACAGACCTGGAGTTCCGCCCCCTCGACCTTGACCGTCTTGGGACTCCCGGTCTCCGCGCCACACATCTCACACTGGACCATGGGAAGGAGTTACCGACGACAACCTATAAATGGTGCGCCGCTACGCCGCGAGGTCGCGCCAGGCACCCCAGAAGCGCTGCAGCGCGGTGAGATGGCCGACGACCGTGAAGAGCACGAGCAACCAGGCGACGAGGGACATGCCACCGACCCGCGGGACGATGGCCATCGCGAACCCGACCAGGCCAATGAGCGCCAGGCGGTCGGCCCGCCCGAGCAACCCGCCGTACTGGCGAGACAGCCCGACGGCTTCAACCTGGGTGCCGAGGTACGACGTAAGGAGGACGCCGGTAACCGCCAGGAACCCGAGGGCGTACTGCTCGATGCCCGCGGCCAGGCCGCCCACGACGATCACGTCCGCGTACCGGTCGAGGACGTGATCGAGGAGGTCGCCCGCCCGTGAATCGACGTCGAGTTCCCGGGCAAGAGCGCCATCCAGGAGGTCGAGCCACCCGTTGAGGAAGACGAAGAACGCGCCCAGCAGGTAGGCGAGCGGCGTCGCTACGTAGAACCCCGCGGCAGCGACGACGGCGAAGACGAACGCGATTACGCTCACGCCATCAGGAGAGAGTCCGAGACGAACGGCCCCCGCGACGAACGGTCGGAGCGCTCGCGTCGCCAGCGGCCGGAGTCTATCCAGGGTCATAGATATCCCGTGAAGTCGACGGTCCCGGCCGAGGGTCGCACGTCACCCTGGAGGATCCGTTCGATCTCTTCGGCGACCTCCTCCGGGGACCGGTCAGTGGTATCTACCTCGTAGACGTGGTCCTCGCCATGTCCCTGGACCGCTTCGGAGAGGATAACGTCGAGCGCCTCGCTCTCCGCGTTCTCCGCCGCTTTCGCCGCCGATGCACCCCGGCGCCGAAGGCGTCGTTCGAGTTCGCCCGGTTCACACCGCAGGACGACGACGTCCTCCACTTCCAGATAGTGCGAGAGGTGTGAGTCCACGATGATGTCGTCCAACCCCTCGAGTCTGGTCGCCACGGCGTCGAGGTCGGCGACGACGCTCTCCCGGTCTTCGTCGACCTCGGTGTAGAGCCCCTCCCGACGGATGAGTTCGTTCAGGTGGACGACGTCGAGGTCGGTCTCCACACGGTCGGTCGCCGTGGTCTTTCCCGTCCCCGGGGTGCCGGTGACCGCGAGTCTCACTCGGCCAGCACCTCGTTGAGTGCCGAGACGACCCGTTTGGTCTCCCGTTTCGTCCCACAGGTGATCCGGACGTGCTCGGGGAGGCCGAACGACGAGCAATCGCGCACGATGATGCCCCGCTGTTTGAGGGTCTCGGTAACGTCGCTCGCGTCACCCACCTCGGCCAGCACGAAGTTCCCGTGGCTCTCGTAGGTGGAGGCTTCGAGGCGCTCTCGCATATACTCACGGGACCAGCGGACGAGGTCCGTGGTCTTCTCGACGTGTTCGTCGTCCCCGAGGGCGGCCAGCCCTGCCGTGCAGGCGACGGCGCTGGCGGCGAACGGTGTATTCACCTTGGCGTACGCATCCGCCCACGCGCCTGGAACGATGGCGTAGCCCAGTCGGAGACCGGCGAGGCCGTACGCCTTCGAGAAGGTTCGGAGGACGGCCACGTCGTCGCGGTCATCGAGCAATTCGACCGCCGACGGGGCCTCGGTGAACTCGCCGTAGGCTTCGTCCACGACCACGAGCGTTTCCTCGTCCGTCCCCTCGGCGATGGTCGTCACGTCTTCGAGCGAGAAACGACTCCCCGTGGGGTTGTGGGGACTCGTGAGATAGACGATACGCTCGCCGTCGTAGGTCTCGAAGACGTTGGCCGGCGAGAGCGCGAAGCCGTCGGCCTCGGTGACCGGGTAGGTGTTGACCGTCCCGTGGTGGAATCGTGCACTCATCCCGTAGTACGCGAACCCAGGATCGGGAACGAGGACGGCGTCGCCGGGGTCGAGCATGGCCCGGCCCAGGTAATCGAGGGCGCCGTCACCACCGTTGGCCAGCCATATCTGTTCGTCTGCGACGTCCCACCGGTTCGCCAGCGCGGCGACCAGGTCCGCGTGGACCGCCTTCGGATAGTGATGGATCTCGTCGGCGATGTCCCGAATCGCCGCGACGCCAGCGGGACTCGGGCCGAGCGGATTCTCGTTCGACGCCAGCTTCACGAACTCCCCTGGATCCCGGCCGAGTTCGCGGGCGACCTCCTCGATACCGCGACCGGCGACGTACTCCTCGTGGGCAGCAAGGTCCCGCGGTTGCATGCCCGGAGGAACTCGGCGGTGGCCCTTAAACGTGCCCACCGCAAACGGCCCACCTCGCCGCCACCCCCGGCTTTAATGGTCGAGCGGGTAAGTCTCGACCATGGCACTTCTCGACTCCGTCGCCGTCGTCTCCCACGTCGTCTTCGGGGGGCTCTGGACCGGCGCCGTCGTGTTCACCGCCCTGCTCGCCGGGGGATTGGCGAGTGACACCGCGAGTGCACTCTCGGACCTCGTCGTCGACAGACTGCGACTCGTCTCGCGCTCGAGTGCGGTCATCACCCTGCTCAGCGGTGGCTACATGGCTACCGGCTACTCACACAGTTACTTCACGAGTTCGACGCGGGGCCTGTTGCTCTCCACGATGGTCGTACTCTGGCTCGTACTCATGGTCACCGTCGAGATCGGTGCATCGCGAGTGCTCGACGACCAGAAGAGTGGGCGCACGATCCTCGGCGTCGCCGGAATCGTCGCCCTCCTGCTGTTGCTCGACGTCGGACTCCTGGTGGCCGGCATCTAGAGACGGGAAACCGACGTTACGGAACACGAACGTCGTGTTCGAGGACGCCGATACCGTCGATCTCGACTGCGACGTGGTCGCCGTCCGACAGTGGGGCGACCCCCGAGGGCGTCCCCGTACTGATGACGTCCCCGGCTTCGAGGGTCATGTACGTCGTGATCTCCTCGATGAGGTCCGGGACGGAGAAGATGAACTGATCGATGGACGAGTGCTGGCGAACCTCGCCGTTGACGCGAAGTTCGATCGCAGCGTCGTCGGGGACGTCCTCGGGGTCGACGAGCACCGGACCCATCGGTGCGGCGCCGTCGAAAGACTTCCCACGGACCCAGTTGGTCTCCTTGTCCTGGTCGGTCCGGTTCGAAACGTCGTCCAGGATGGTGTAGCCCGCTACGTAGTCCATCCCCTCGTCGGCGTCGACGTTCCGCGCCTGCTCTCCGATGACGACGGCGAGTTCGGCTTCGTGGTCGACGCGGTCTTTGCCGGCCGGGAGGGTGACCGTCGCGCCGTGATGGGAGACGGTGTTCGGGGTCTTCAAGAAGAGCAGCGGCCGGTCCGGAACGTCCTTGTTCCGCTCGGCTGCGTGGTCGGCGTAATTGAGCCCGACACAGACGATCTTCGAGGGGTCCGTCGGTGCGATGACGTCGACTTCGGCCGGATCGTAGGTCTCGTCGGCGAATTCGATCGCATCGTCGGTCCATTCCCCGATTCTGACGGCCCCTGCTGGGTCTCGGAAGCGTACACGTCGCATGCCCTCCGCTTTCGACCCACCCACCCTAAGGATTTCCGTGTCCGCCGCGGTGTGGCGGTGGCGAACTGGTCGATTCATCATCATTTAAGTCGCCTTCCCCCGTACCCTAGGGTGGTATGGAGCTCACCTGGCACGGCCACTCGACGTGGTACGTAACGCTGGACGGCACCGACATCCTCATCGACCCCTTCTTCGACAACCCGAAGACGGACCTGTCGCCGGCGGACGTCGACACCCCGGACTTCGTCCTGCTGACCCACGGCCACGCCGACCACATCGCGCACGTCGGCGAGTTCGCCGAGGCGACCGTCGTCGCGACCCCCGAACTGGCCGGCTACGTCGCCGACGAATACGGCGTCGAAGACACCATCGGTATGAATCTCGGTGGGACCGTCGAGGTGGGTGACGCCTACGTGACGATGCATCGGGCGGACCACACCAACGGTTTCGAGACCGACTACCAGGTCTCGGGCGACATGCCGGCCGGAGTCGTCATCAGCGACACGAAGCCGACCCAGGTCACAGACGAGGAGAGCGAGACGTTCTACCACGCCGGCGACACCGGCCTCATGACCGAGATGCGCGACGTCATCGGACCGTTCCTCGAGCCGGACGCGGCCGCACTCCCCATCGGCGACCACTTCACGATGGGACCGTGGCAGGCGGCCGTCGCGACCGACTGGCTCGACGTCGACCACGTCTTCCCGATGCACTACGACACCTTCCCACCGATCGAACAGGACCCCGAGGACTTCCGTCGCGAGGTGAAGGCGACCGGGAGCGACGCCGAGGTGCACGTCCTCGAGGGCGACGAACCGTTCGATCTGAGCGAGACGATAACGGTCTGAATCGGGGCCTTCTCCTCTGCCCACCGTCGGCGGTTGGCCGGACGATTCGACTCGACATTTCGGTTCTTTGATTAACACCCTCGAAGAAGACCAGCCGTGGAACTCGTCTACATCGGGGGAATCGCCCTCTCGGGACTCACCGCCCTCCTCTGGGCCGTCCACAACGTCGCGATACGACTCGGAACGGTTCGCGGGAGCGTCACCGACGCGATAACCGTCGTCATGGTGACGAACCTGGCCGTCATCGGCCCCATCGCGGTACTTCTCCACTATCCGACGTTCGGGCTCTCCCCGCTCGCCGTGGCCGTCTTCGCGGCGGCCGGCCTCTCCGGGCTCATGCTCGGCCGGATCTGTCTGTTCAGGGGTATCAGGGCGGTCGGCGCCAGTCGAACGACGCCGGTGGTCTCGGCGTCTGCACTCGTCTCCGCCGTGCTGGCGGTCAGGTTCCTCGGCGAGACTCTGACCCCGAGACACGGCATCGGAATCGTGTTAATCGTGGCCGGCATCGCGACCATCTCCTGGTTGACCGCCGCCGACGCAGCCGAGAAACCGTCGCTCCGAGAGGCCTGGACCGCCATGCTGTTGCCGCTGGGAGCGGCGCTGTTCATCGGTATCGAACCGATATTCGTTCGGATCGGCCTCGATTCGGGCACCCCGGTCCTCGTCGGGCTGACGATCATGACGGCCGCGGCACTCCTCAGCCACACGGCCTACCATCGGCTCACTGGCGGGCGGCTCTATCGACCGGGCCGCCAGGCGGATCTCCGGTGGTACGTCGTCGCGGCGCTGGCCAGTACGTTCGGCCTCACCGCGTATTTTCTCGCACTCCAGCTGGCGCCGGTGGTGGTCGTCATCCCCATCATCCAGCTCTCACCGCTGGGAGTCATCGCCATCTCCGCGGCGTTCCTCCCCCGGGAACTCGAACGCGTGACGTGGAAACTGGCTGCGGCCGCGACCATCGTGGTCGTCGGGGCGATCCTCGTCTCCCTCTCCGGGTGAGCGCCGGCTCGGGGCATCTCCCCGAGGCCTCGAGCGAAGGACCACCATTTATACCGGCACGACGCCTCGCTGGCACGTATGCATACGCCTCGTGTCGTCGTCTTCGACGAGCGAATCGCGGATCTGTCGATCGAGCGGGCCGTCTTCGACGACGTTGGCGTCGATCTGACGTTGGCCGACGGCATCAGTCCCGAACGAGTTGCCACCGAGGCGAGCGACGCGTTCGGGATCATCGTCGACGCGAACGTCCCGGTTCCGGCGTCGGTGATCGAGCGCCTGGACGACCTCCGAATCGTCGCTCGCTCCGGGATCGGGTTCGACAACATCGACCTCGAGGCGGCGGCCGACCGGAATATCAGGGTGACCAACGTTCCGGACTACTGTCTCGAGGAGGTATCGACACACGCGCTCGCCCTCCTGTTGACCCTGGCGCGGAAGGTCCACGTCTACGACCGGGCGACCAGCGACGGTCGCTGGGAGTGGTCCGATGGCGTGCGCATCGACCGACTCAGTGACCTGACGCTCGGCCTGGTCGGTGTGGGGAACATCGGCCGGCGGATGGCGGCGAAAGCGTCCCCGATTTTCGGCGACCTCGTGGCCTACGACCCGTACGTCCCGCCGGAAGAGCTGCGGTCCCGTGGCGTGGATCCCGTCTCCTTCGAGACGCTGCTCGCCCGATCGGACGTCGTCAGCCTCCATCCACCGCTGACCGACGAAACCACGGGGATGATCGATGCGGCGGCGCTTGAGACGATGGGCGAGGGGGCGATCCTCGTCAACACGAGTCGTGGCGAGGTGATCGACCAGGACGCCCTCGAATCGGCCCTCGACGACGGGACCATCGCGGCGGCCGGCCTCGACGTCCTCGAGACCGAACCGCCGGTCGACGAGTCGCTCCTGTCACGCGACGACGTCGTCGCCACGCCCCATTCGGCCTGGTATTCGGAGGACTCCCTCGTCGAACTTCGACAGTCCGCGGCCGAAGAGGTGAAACGAACGATCCAGGGGCGCGAGCCGCGCAATCCCGTCTCCAAGAACGAGTGGCAGTGAGAGCCACCCTCATGGATGACGGCGGACCACACTTCTGCGACGGTGGGCGAGGGAGGCGCCCCGGGTCACCACCACCGATTCTCGCGCAGGCGGTCGATCGCCGCCTGGATCGTCGACTCGTCCCGAGAGAAGGTGAATCGGACCCAGTCCGCTTCTGCATCGGGATCCGTGTAGAAGCTGCTCCCCGGGACGACGGCGACCCCCGCCTCTCTGACGAGCCGGTAGCTGAATTCGACGTCCGTCTCGTCGGTCGGATAGCGCGCCATCATGTAGTACGCGCCGTCCGGTTCGAGCGGGTCGAGACCCACTGCCGAGAGTCCTTCGTACAGGAGGTCACGCCGTCGTTCGTACGATTCCGACAGCTCCGTGTAGTACGATTCATCGAGCGATAACGCCTCGACGCCCGCGCGCTGAAACGGGGTCGGGGCGCAGATGGTGGTGTAATCGTGGACCTTCCTGAGTTCTCTGGAGAGGTACTCGGGAGCCAGTGTGAAGCCAACCCGCCACCCGGTAACGCTGTACGTTTTCGACATCCCGGTACAGACGACGGTTCGATCGGCGAGGTCGCCGACCTCGACGGGGCTGCGATACGCGTCGTCGTAGACGATGTGCTCGTAGATCTCGTCGGTGATCACGACGAGGTCGTGTTCGAAGACGATCTCCTCGATGCGTTCGAGTTCCTCCCGGCTGAACACCTTTCCCGTTGGGTTCATCGGGGTGTTCAACACCAGGATCGTCGCGTCCTCGGCGACCTCGGCGAGACGGTCGACCGGGAGTTCGAGTGAGTCCGTAATGTCGATCGGGACCGGCGTCGCGCCCGCGAACCGGATCGCTGGAATGTAGTTCTCGTAGACCGGTTCGAAGACCACGACCTCGTCGCCGGGGCCCGCCAGGGCGAGCATCGAGGAGACGATCGCCTCGCTGGTGCCGGCCGTCACCGTCACCTCCGTCTCGGGGTCGTACTCGACGCCTTTCCAGTCCTGATACCGGTCGCTCAGTGCCTCGCGGAGGTCGGGTAACCCCCACGTGATCGTATACTGGCTCTCGGCGTCGATGGCGTCCTTCGCGGCCGTCATGATCGATTCCGGCGTCTCGCCCACGTCGGGAATCCCCTGCGAGAGGTTGATGGCGTCGTGGCTGTGGGCTTCGCGAGTCATCTCGCGGATGACCGACTCGGAGACCACGTCGAGGCGGTCCGTCCCTACGTCACGGGCCGGTTGCCTGTACTCGGTCACGAGTCGACACCTCCAGTGGCTCTCTGTCCCTGCAATGTTCGTCGATGGCAGTCGTGTCGAATGGCCGTCATCGGGCGAACCTCCGTTCGAGGAATTTCACGAGCAGGAACGCCGCGAGCCGTTCGGTCCCCTCCGTCGAGTCGTACCGGGGGGCGACCTCCATCATGTCGATGGCACCGACGGCGTCGTGTTCGCCCAGCACGCTCATCGCCTCGAGAGCCTGCTGAGAGGAGAGACCGGCGGGCGCGGGGGTTCCGGTACCGGGGGCAAATCCTGGATCCACCGAGTCGATGTCGAAGGTGACGTACACCGCATCGGTCCCTGCCGCGGCGGCCTCGATGGCATCGACGATGACCGCACCCATCCCCCGCCGTTCGACCTCGCTCATCGGGAACAGGTTGAGGCCGCTCTCGTCGGCGAACTCGAAGAAGTCCGGCGATTCGTAGCCGCGGATCCCGACCTGGCTGACCGAGTCGTAGTCCACGTTCGGCAGGTCGGCGATGCGGGCGGTGCTGGACCCGTGGAAGTCGGTGCCGAAGACCGGACTCTCGGCGACGGTGTCGGTGTGGGCGTCGATCTGGACGAGACCGATCCGGTCGAAGTCGGTCCCCTCGGCGAACCCCCGGAAGGCAGGGAAACTGCAGTAGTGGTCGCCGCCGAGCATGATGGGGAACGTCTGGGCGGCGACCGTCGCGGCGTGTGCCGTGATGCTCTCGCCCGTCTTCTCGTGGTCCATCGGGAACACCGGCACGTCGCCGACGTCGGCCACCGAGAACTGGCCGAAGTCGATCTGGTCGCCGTTGCGCATGTCGGTCAGTTCGCCCTTGTACTGGGAGAGGTACGCCCACCAGTGACTGGCCTTCCGTATCGCGCCAGGGCCGTATCGGGCACCGGGCCGATTCGACGCCGCGCCGTCGTAGGGGACGCCGAAAACTGCCGCGTCGACGTCGTCGACGTCGTCGATGGCCCGGGCCTCCCCCTTGAGGAACGTGTCGAGACCGGCGTACGCCAGTTCGACGTCGGAACCGGCCGTCGATTCACGGAACGCGGTCGCCCGGTCACGCGGGTCGCTCATTGAGTTACCCCCTCGCCCCGCCCCAGTGGCTCGGTCGGTGCCCACGATCGACCGGGCCGCTTTCGTCCGCTGGAACCTGGCCGGTCGTCAACTCGGTCGGTCGCGCTCCCTGCGATACTCCGGTCGATCGGGACGGACACGCCGAACCGTACGGCGACGGCCGCGTCCATCGAATAGGTGTTGCTCGTCATCATCTCCAGGTGGTGTTGGTGTGTCACCACAACTCGTGGTGCCCTGGCAATAAACATTCGCAAGGAGGAGTCAGGAAGGCACCGACCGACAGCCAGCACTCCAGCGGCGACGCCATCAGTCTAGTCCCGATCGTAGACGGCCGGCCGTCTGTCCTCGAGGACGTGATCGCGGTCGGTCAACGACTTCTCTCGAGCCAGGTGCAGGTCACAGTCGACGGCGACCGAGTGACTACCGCGGTCGGGAAGCGGTCCGGCGACCGGGAGCCCATCCTGGTCGACGACGACGCTCTGTCCCTCGAACCGGACGCCGCGCTCCGTTCCAGCACGGTCTGCACAGGCGACGAATACCCGGTTGGCGTTGGCGTTCGCGATCGCCTGATGGATCCCCATCGTCCAGCTTGCCGGGCGTTCGGGCGGTTCGGGAACCCAGTTCGTGGGAACGGCGACGATGTCGACGCCAGCGCGGGCCTGCGTCCCCGTGAGTTCCGGGAACCAGAGGTCGTTGCAGATCTGCACCCCGAGCCGCCCGAACGGCGTCTCGAAGACGGGCACGTCATCGCCCGGTTCGAACCACCGCTTCTCGTCGTGCCACAGGTGGATCTTTCGGTACACCCCCTCGACGCCGTCGGGCGAGACGACCAACGCGCTGTTGTACAGCCGCTCTCCGTCGACCTCGGGGAATCCCCCGACGATCCACGTCTCGGTCTCGGCCGCGACCGACGTCCACGCGTCCGCCGTGGGACCGTCGTTCCGTTCGGCGACGTCGACGACCGCCGAGCGCGATTCGAAGACGTACCCGGAGGTCGCCAGTTCCGGCAGCACGACGAGGTCGGCGTCCGCCTGGGCCCGGATCGCGTCGACCGTCTCGGCACGGTTCTCCGCGACCTGTCCGAATTCCGGGACCGTCTGGACGACTGCGACGCGGGTCCCGCCGTCGTCGGTCACTCCCAGATGCCTCCCGACAGGCGGTCGATGGCCGTCATCACGACGACGGTGAGCGCGATGAACACCGTGCTGGCTGCCGCGATGGTCGGCGGATAGGAGTACCGGAGTTGATTGAATATCTGGATCGGGATGGTGTCGACGAGGAACAGCGACAGGAGCCACGCGATGATGTACTCGTTCAACGAGAGGATGAACGCGAACAGGGCGCCAGAGATCACGTTCGTCCGCAACAGCGGGTACGTAATCGTCCTGATCGTGCGGACCGGTCCAGCCCCGAGGTTCATCGCCGCCTCCTCGAAGGTCCGATCGATCTCCCGGAGGCCCTGCGTGATGAGGATGAAGGGGAAGGGTGCGTAGAAGATCCCGTGGGCGACGACGATGCTCAGCCGACTCCCCGCGAGGCCGAACTGCAGGAAGAAGACGAGGAATGCCACCCCGATGATCACCGGCGGGATCAAAATAGGGAGGACGCCGACGGTCGCGAGGGCGCGTCCGAAGGGGTACTCGAACCGGTCGATGGCGAACGCCAGGATCCCGCCGATCGAGGTCGCGAGGAGGGCCGCCGCGACGGCGATGAACAGACTGTTCGCGAGCGCTCCCGTCCACGCCGGATTCGTGAAGAACTCCACGTACCACTGCGCCGAGACGCCACCCGGCGGGAAGGTCAGGAACTGCTCGGGCGTCACCGAGATGGCCACGATGATCGCCAGCGGAGCCGTGACGAACACCATCACGGCAGCGACGTAGGTGCGAAAGGCCGCTCCGAGGATCGCTTCCCGCCGGTTCGCGTCCACCGCGGCGATGGGTCGTCCCAGTGTTCGACCGAAGGCGGCGATTACCGCCGGGAGACCGGTCGCGGCGAATCCACGTCGGAGGAGCGCGCCGAGGCGTTCGAGCAAGCCGCCAGCGCTTCCCGCGTACCTACCCGTGCTCTCGCCATCGATGGCATCGGTCCCGCCGAGGTCGCCGGTCGTGACGTTGGTCACCCGGAGAAGGACCCAGAGGAACGCCAGGACGACGACGATGAGACCGAAACTCATCGCGGCCCCGAAGGGGTAGTTGCTCTCGCTCATGATCTGCTGTTCGATCAACACCGGGAGCGTGCGCTGGGCGGTCCCTCCCAGGAGACGGGGCATGACGTACGCCCCGAGGGCCAGGATGAACACGAGGGCGGTGCCGCTGGCGATGCCGTTCTTCGAGAGTGGCAGCGTCACTTTCCGGAACGTACGCACGGGGCCGGCGCCCAGGTTCTTCGAAGCCTCGAGGAGTTCGCCGTCGATGTTCCGCAGGCTGCTGTACAGCGTGAGGATCATGAAGGGAAGGAAGACGTAGACCATGCCGACGACGAGCGCCCAGTACCCCGGGAAGAACGACTGTGGTTCGGGGATGAGTCCGAGGGCGACGCCGACGGAGCTGGCGATCCCGCCCGACGCCAGAATGACCTGCCAGGCGTACGCCCGGATCACGTAGGTCACCCACAGCGAGGAGACGATGGTCACGAGGAGCACGCTGCGCAGGCGCGAGGAGTCGATGCGAGCGAGAAAGTACGCCAGCGGATAGCCCAGCAGCAAGGAGACGCCGGCGGTCACCAGCGAGAGTTCGATGGTGACCCACAGTTGCCCCATGTACAGCGAGCTACCGAGAAAGCGCCGGTAGTTCTCGAGGGTCAGCCCCATCTCGTACTGCCCGCCGGGGATATTGACCCAGAAGCTAAAGACCACCAGCAGGCCGAGCGGGACCATGAAGATGGCCACCAGCCAGGCCAGTGGATACGAGAGGACGTACCAGCGCGAGCGAGCGCGGCGGCCAGCGCGACCGGCGGGCGTCGCGTCGTCGGTGGAGGATTCCGTCGTCATCGATTACCCCGTCACGATCCGACAGTCCGCGCGGTCCACCGAGACGGCCACCCGATCGCCGGGCGATCGGCGCGTCGATCCGCTCTGGCGGACCACGATCAGTTCCCGTCCGTGTTCGGTCTCCAGACGATACTCGACGCTGCTGCCCAGATGGCGTTTGAACGTGATCTCGCCGGTGTATCGGTTGTCGGCGGCCGAGTCGGTTCGGTCGGCCGTTTCGCGCTCGTCGGTCGCCGTCGCCGCGTCGATCGATTCGAACGCGAACCGTTCGGGGCGAACGACCGCCGACACGCGATCCCCGACCGCGGCAGTACCTGTGTTACCCGCGGTAATCTGCAGGTCTCCCGCATCCACGGTGACTCCATCGTCGTCCGCCGCGACGACCTCCCCGTCGAAGACGTTCGCGGTCCCGAGAAAATCGGCGACGAAGCGGGTCTCGGGGTGGTCGTATACCTCCTCCGGTGGCCCGACCTGCTCGAACGTCCCTGCGTTCATCACGGCGATGCGATCGGACATCGTCAGCGCCTCCTCCTGGTTGTGCGTGACGAAGACGGTGGTAATCCCGACGTCCTGCTGGATACGGCGTAACTCGACTTGCATCTGCTCGCGCAGTTTCTTGTCGAGGCTCGCTAGCGGTTCGTCTAGCAACAGGGCATCGGGTTTCGGTGCCAGTGCCCGCGCCAGCGCGATCCGCTGTTGCTGGCCGCCGGAGAGCTGTTCGGGATAGCGTTCGCCGAGCTCCGGTAGCTCCACCAGTTCGAGCATCTCCGCGACGCGAGCGTCGATCTCCTCGCGGTCGTATCCGCCTTCGGCTTCCATGCCGTAGGCAACGTTCTCCGCGACGGTCAGGTGTGGGAACAACGCGAAATCCTGGAAGACCATTCCCGTGTGTCGCTCGTACGGTGGCACGTCCGTGACGTCCTGGCCCGCGATGTGGACCCGCCCCGACGTCGGCATTTCGAAGCCGGCGATCGTTCGCAGGGTGGTCGTCTTCCCACAGCCCGAGGGGCCGACGAGCGTGACGAACTCGCCGCTCTTGATCTCGAGGTCGATACCGTCGACGGCGAGCACATCGCTCCCGTACCGCTTCGTGATTCCCGTGAGTGAAATTCCGCTCATTCACTACTCGATGAGGAACTCGTTCCAGCGCTCTTTGACCCAGTCTTCTTGCTCGACGTAGAGTTCGTACTTCGGCACGATGGCCGCTCCGGGACCGGGGCCGGCGATCGTCTCGTACATGTCGTCGTCGATCTCGGAGTACTGGCGTTCGATGGTTGGACTCGTGTAGAGGTTCTCGGCGATCCGGTCCTGGATCGATGGCTGGCTGGCGAAGTCGATGAACTCTCTGGCCTGCTCGGTCAGGTCCGTCGAGGCCAGCGTCACCCAGTGGCCGGAGTCCAGGATGGACCCCTCCTCGACGAAGTTGGACTGCACGGGGGCCCCTTCGTCCTGCATGACCAGCGTGACGTCGTTGTACAGCATCCCGGCGGGGACCTCGGCATCCCGGAGTCGCTGTTGGAAGTCCGCCTCGTTCTCGTACCAGAAGTTGGCCTGTGGCTTGACCTCCTCGAGTTTCTCCAGGACCTCGAGGACGCCGTCCTGGGTGTCGAGGATCTCTTTCCCGTCGAAGTGAACCGTGGCGGTCACCTCGAGCAAAAAGGAGTTCGACGCGTAGCTGAGCAGGCCGAGTTGATCCTCGTACTGGTCGTCCCAGAGCGCCTGCCAGGTGTCGATCGGTTCCTCGATGACCTCCGTGTTCTGGACGAGGTTGATGTACCACGACAGCGCCCCGATGCTGGGGATACCGTCGTCCGTCTCCTTGACCAGCCCGTCGCTGATGTACTGGAGGTTCTCGAACTCGTCGCCGCCCCACAGGTGCCAGAGGTCGGAGTTCATTCCCTTGAGGACGCCGGTGTTCGACATGATCGCGACGTCGACCGGCGCCTCGCCGGCCGAGACCGCGTTCTCGTACTGTGTCAGGGCCTCCTCCGCCGTCGGCGAGGCCTCCGATTCCACCTCGTAGTCGACCTCCTCGCTGAACGGAGCGAACAGCTGTTCGTCCAGAACTTCCTTGAACACGCCGCCGTAGACGGCGACGGTCAGCGGGCCGCTCGGTTCGTCACCGCCGAGACCGGCACACCCCGCAAGCCCCGAGAGGGCGATGGCGCCGGTCCCCGCGGCAGTCGTCTTGAGGAACTCACGTCGACCGAAAGAATGCGTCTCTGGCATGATTTCGTTACCTTGAGACACAATCACAGGGTTTGGTACATAAGCCTTGCCTCCTCCGCCGTGCGGTTCCGCCGCCTGACGCACCGACGAGCGGGACCAGCCGGGGCAAGGCTCAAGCGCCCGCTCGCCGAACCCTGGGGCATGACCGACGACTCCTGGCAGGACCGCGTGGTTGGTGCCCGGATGGCGGTGGACTCGGATTTCGAAGACCGCGTCACTGGCTCATCCTTTTCCAGACAGCAGTGGAGTCTCATCATGACGGCGACGGCGTTCGAGATCGTGGACGCCGACGACCCCGACAGGGCCCGCATCGTCGCCAACACCGACGAACTCGATGCGATCCTCCCGGAACTCGACGAGATCGAACGACAGATGGGGGCGATGGCCGGGAGGGACTCGAACCAAACGGCCGCGGGAGATGGACTATTCGGCTCCATCGCCAGCGCACTCGGCCTCAACAATGGCGACGGGTCAGACGACGACGCAGCCCGGCGTGCGGAGGCGATCGATCTGGTGGAAGCGTATGCAACCCAACTCCAGGACCACCTCGAAGCGAACGGCCGGTGGGAAGAGATTCGGGAGATGGCAGCGTCGGCAGACGATAGCGAGTGAGGGCGCCGGCACCGTTGCTGGCAATGTCTCGGCAGCCACCGGAGAACGATCAGGGTCTGCTTCGAGGCATCGTCGCGGTGACGGTCGTCCCGGAATCGTCGGAGGAAACCGCGAAGTCGCCGCCAAATCGTTCGATGATGGTCATCGAGATGTGAAGGCCCGTCCCGGGCGAGAGCGAATCGAGGAACGCGTCGCTCTCTTCTACCCCCAACCCAGGCCCGTTGTCCTCGATCTGAACCGTCACGTCGTCCTGGGTGTTCGAAAATACGGACACCTCGACTTCGGGGTCGCGCGCGTCGTTGTGTTCGATCGCATTGGTCACGAGATTCACGAATGCCCGAGATAGTAACTCGTTTGCTCGCACGTACATCGACGAATCGGGCGTCTGGACGCTGATCGTTGCCTCGGGATGGCTGTGCTGGACGTCCGCGACCACCTCCGCTACGATATCGACGACGTCCATCTGCAGGAGAAGTTTATCTGACGTCAACTGGCTAACCGATGTCGAAACCGCTTCAATCTCTTCGACGTGACGCTCGATCGTCTCCACCTCCTCGAGGACAGCGGGGTCCTCACTGGTGGTCTTGATTAGATCAATTCGACCATAGAGGACCGTCAGAATGTTCGGGATGTCGTGTCCGACCAGGTAGTTCAACAGCTGGAACCGATCTCGGTCCGCCTCGATCCGGTCGATGTACTCGGTCAGTTCGGCGGTCATCGTGGAGAGCAGCTGCCCGAACCGTCCAGGGACCTGCTCGTCGAGGACGGGGTCGTCGAACTCCTGGGAGGCGAGTGCGGTCGCCTGGTCGGCGACCAACTGGAGGTTGTCGACCATCGCAGCGAACGCGGACACCAGCTCCGCAATTTCGTCGTCGTGTCTCGTGGTGGGGGTGGTCGTCTGGATCTCACCGTTTGCAATGTCTGTCGCCGCGGCTTCGAGGCCCGCTATCGGTTCCAGGAGATCCCGTCTGACGATCAGAACCGTGTTGGCGAACGCAACGATCGCGAAGACGAACAGCACCGCGGCGAGGTCGACCCGCAGTGGACCGGTGAAAAATAGCGGGATTGCGGCCTGGCCGATCGAGACGACGAACTGGATGCCCACCGCCACGAGAATTTTATCCCGGATGGACTCCGAGATTCCCAATGCCTCGATCGTCCACCAGAGGCCGGCTTCGTATCTCGATACGAGCGACATGCTACATTCGCCCCTGGTGGTGGTAATAATCGCTTCGAAACCGCGAAGATTGTTATGGAAGTTCGCGATGATCGTCCATTGGTGGTCCAGATCGCCCACGAGCAGACAGTCGCGTCGTCGGTTGGGCCTGGCCAAATTGTCATCAGTCGACGAATGTGCCTGGCCAAATTGTCATCAGTCGACGATCGTGCCTGGACAAAATGTAAACACCACAGGATTTCTTGCCGAAATTTCGTCCACAGGTTAAAGGTGGTATGAGGCGAAGGGGCCACACACAGAAATTATATGGCTTCTCCCGACCGTGCAACCGTTCTCATCGTCGACGACGAACCACCACTCGTCGAACTGTTCGAGCAGTATCTCAAGGATGAGTACGAAACCAGGACCGCGACCGATGGCGAAGCGGCATTGGCGCAGGTCGACGGCGACGTCGACGTCGCGTTGCTCGACCGCCGGATACCAGGAATGACCGGCGACGAGATACTCGAAGCGATCCGGGAGCGGGGATATCAGTTCCCTATCGCGATGATTACGGCGGTCAACCCGGGCGCCGATATCGTCGATATGCCGTTCGACGACTATGTCACGAAACCAGTCGACAGAGCGAAGCTCACCGACGTCGTCTCCCTGCTTCTCGAGCGGAAGGACTACGACGAGAAGAGCCGCGAATTCTTCCAGCTCGCGACGAAACGGGCGGCCCTCGAAGCCAGTCCATCGTTCGACGGGGAGAACCGAGCGGAGTACCGGGCGATCACTCGCCGGATGAAAGAACTCAAATCGTCGCTCACCGAATCGCTAGAGAGCCTGTCCGACGGCGACATGAAAGACGCCTACCGGATGCTCTGACGGATCGAGGAGGGCGAGATACCCGGTACGGACCACGGTCGATACGCGGTTCACATCCCGAACGAAGGTTTTTGGCCGACCCAACCCGAGTACGTCACGATGGACGACTTCAGCCTCGACCTGCGTAATGCCGAAGAGCACATCGAGGTCGCCGAGGACGACGGCGAGGTCCGCGACGTCGGCGTGGTACTCGGCGTTCTAGACGGCGAGACCCCCGACGAGGAGTGGCTAACCGAGATCGCCGACGACAACGTCTGCTTTCTGGCCGTCGAAGGCGACCTGAACGAACTGGCCGCCGGATTCGCCCGGGACATAAAGGAAGTGGACGGAACGCTCATGCACTTCCGCAAGTTCCTCGTCGTCGCCCCACCAGGCGTCGAGGTCGATACAGACAGGCTGTGAACTTCCGCCGCGACCGACGGATCAGCGATCCACCGACCGGTAGATGACGACGCCGTCGTTCTCCATGACCCGTTGCCACTCGCCCGAGTGTTCGAACGACCGTTCGAGCGTGCCGAACTGCACGGCGTTCTCGCCACGGATCGTGTACTGCCCTTTCTGCACGTAGACGTACGCCGGCGCTGCGTCCACGCGTTCGGCGACGGCGGTGACGCACTCGACGCTATGGCACGCCGAGACCGCCTCGAATCCCTCGAGGTGGCGGTCGTAGGCCGCGGGCGTCGTCCACTCGACGCCCCACGGACCGAGCAGAATGGTGCGATCAGCGTGGGCGGAAAACTCCTCTGCGGTATCCCCGAGGACGACGAACGTCGCGTCCTTCGGCGTCTCGCGTTCGACCCAGTCCATCGCGGCCATGGCGTCGTCGTCGAGGAACGACGGCGTCATCCGATCGTTCACCTGGGTCATCGTGTGGGCGTAGTAGACGCCACCACCGACGGCCGCGAGAACGAGCGCGACCGTCATGACGGCGGTCCCGAGATCGGGCAGGTCGTCGTGGTTCGGCGACTCGAATTCGAGCGTCGCGGCGACGAGCACCGCCACACCCACGGCCGCGGTGACGGCCGCGAACCGCGGTTGCACGAAGACGAAGGTGGTGACGACGATCCACGCCGGGAGAAATCGGCGCCCCCGGATCACGAGGAGCAGTGCGACCAGCCCGGCGAGTATTGCATGCGTCGGCGGGTCGAGGAGGATGGCGACGAGGCCGCCACCGATACCTCCGTGGGTTCCGGCCGCGGCGGTGAGCGTGGTGATCCCGTGGACCGCGTGGACCCAGACGAGCCACGGGCTGGCGATGAGCAGTCCCCCCACGCCCACCACGGCTCCGCGAAGGAACCCGGATGCCGTTCGATCGCCGACCGCCCACCAGAGCAGGTAGGTGACGACGACGAACAGCGAATACGTCGGGTGGGTCAACACGGTCAGCCCGAACGCAGCGGTGCCGCCGATCACCGGTACGGGTCGCCTGCGCTCGAAGACGTGGTATCCCGCGTAGATTGCGAGGAGTGCGTAGAGGAACGCGAACGACCTGACCAGCCCACCGGCGGAGAGGTGCCATTGCATGGCCTGGGGCGTCAGTGCGACGACGGTCGCGGCGACCGCCCCCGCCGGCCGCGAACCGCTGAGGTCCCGCGCGAGGAGGTATAACGGCACTTGCGCGAGGACGACCGCCATTCCCGGAACGACACGTGCGAGCGACACGGCGTCCAAGCCGAGGTCGAGGAGCACGGCGAGGACGTAGAACTGCAACGGCGGATAGGCGAACGGAACGCCGTCGGCGGTGTACCCGGGAATCCGTTCCGGGGGCAGATACCCACCGGCCACGATCTCTTCGGCGATCTTCGTGTACAGGCCAGCGCCGTAAGCTGGATACGGGTTCGTCGCCAGATAGACGGCCACCGCGATGACCGCCGGGAGGATGGCCAGTGCCAGCCAACGAGCGTCTCGACGATCGACAGGGAGTAGGCGGGTGTATCGGTGGAGCGCCCGACGGCGCGGTTGGGCGGTTCGATCGCTCATCGTCGCTCGAATCGAACTGGCCAGCGAAGGCGCACCGAGACGTTCCGGTGGCGGTACTCCACGGCGGTCCAGGTGGAAACCGAGAGGATCAGGACCACTATCGCACCGAGCTGGAGTGGCCCGACCCAGCGCGGGAACGCGTACGAGACGAGGTTCTGGATATCCGTCGGGACGACCGAGCGATAGAGGCCGACGTCCTCGGGGTCATCACCGGCGCTCCGGGACGGGAGATCGAGGCTCGCCGCGCTCTCTCCGCCGCTGCTCTCGTCGTCGGTCCCCAGTCGTTCGGATTCGTAGGGGAACCCGATGTCCGCCGACCAGACGATTTCGCTCTGCTCGTCGAGTTCGAACACCCGATCACCGTTGGAGTCGGTGACCAGCGTATGCCCGTTGGGCAGTCGGTCGGCGTCACGAGGCCAGGTGATCCGTGCATCGGCGTACTCCCAGGACTGCTCCCACCCCTCGCCCGTCCACTGGTACTCGACGATGCGACCGTTCTCAGAGTCACCGATCAACACAGCGGGGCCGCCTCGCTCCGCGGGGATGAAATCCGGGTTGTGCTGTTCGTAGAGCGTGTCCAGTTCGCCGTCAGCACCGAGTGTCCAGTCCTCCAGAAGGCCCTTCTCGAGGCCGACGAAAGCAACCTGGTCCTGGTTGCGGAGGCTCACCATGACGGCCTCCTGCCCGTCGATCTCGACGTACTCGACGTCGTTGCTGTGTGTCCAGTCGTCGGGCCAGGGGCCGCCACCCTGGATGGAGTACTCAGCCTGGGCGTCCCACTCCCACTCGATCACGTCGGTCACGGTATTCACGATGTACACGCGATCGCGGTCGATGTCGGCCACGAGCAGTCGCTCCTCGTCGATCCGATCGACGTCGTGCCACCGACTCGAGTGTTTGCCCGGGGTGATGCGCTCGTAGATGGTCTCTCGTTCACCCGTGGTGAGGTTGACACGGTCGACCCCGTTTCGGGTGCAGGCGCCGCTGCCGTCGCAGTCGCTGCCCTCGAGGTGTTCGGAGTAGACGAACTCCACGGTGGCGGTCGTGCCCGCGACCGGATCGACGTCCCAGTATCGGGTGTACTGGTCCTCGTAGTAGTAGATGCTGCCGTCGGGCGCGAACGCGACGAGTTCGGAGCGGGCACGTGGGCCGTCACCCTCGTCGGCGACGAAGGCGTTCGAGTCGGTCGCGACCACGGTCACGTTCTCCCTGGGGGCGACGACCGGGGAGCGATCACCGGTGACGAACGCCTGCTCGACGACCGGATCGCCGGTGATCCGGTCGCTCTGCCGGACCGCATCGACGTAGCCGACCGTCAGGACCGCAGTAGAGAGGACAACGAGCGCGGCGAGGAGGGCGCGCTTGCGACCGAGACCAGCGTCCATGCTGGCAGTATCGATTTCGGGGGTAATGTGTTCAGCGATAGTTCCAGCGGACACTAGTTCGTCACACCGGTAGGCGTCGCGACCGTGAGATAGCCAGCGCCTAACCCGTGGGACGAGTCGTCCTCACCCGGTCGGCGTAATGGTGAGAAAGTGGCCGTCTGGATCGCGAATCCGCACCCAATCGTCGTCGCGAGTGGTCTCACTCGCCAGATCGGCGACCCGGTCCCGCACTGCCACCGGGTCGGTCGCGGTGAACCCGACGTCGACGTGGACGCCGCCCCTGGCATCGGCGAGTCCTCGCTGGGGTTCCCAGAGTTCGAGGTCGACAGGGCCGGTCATCCGGACGCGTCGGCGCGAGTCCCCACGGTCGACGACCGAGAAGCCGAGCTCAGAATAGAACGTCTCCGCCCGCTCGAGGTCCTCGACCTCGAAGACCACCTCGAAGATACCGGTGAGCGACTCCTCGGCAGCCGGATCGCCGACGCTTCCAATCTCTGCGCAGTGACCGTCCGGGTCGAACAGGTACACCGACTGCGAGGAGCCGAATGAGTGTTCTTCGATATCGTGGTCCCGCTCGAGACGCGAGACCCACCCGTCGTACTGTGCTGGCGGCGTCGCCATCGCGAAGTGGACGTGGAGGCCACCCCGCGGAACCGGTCCCGGTTCGACCAGGCGGAGTTCGTGGTCGCCGACGGGGAACACGACCGACCCGTCTCGGTAGGCGGGTTCGAGGTCGAACGTCTCCGCGTAGAACTCGCTCGCGCGCTCGGCGTAGAGCACCTCCAGCGAGAGCCACGCCAGGTCGTCGAGCATACCCGACAGGACGGGCCGAAGCCCCAATAGCGTACCCCAGGTGGACATTTATCCCCTCGCCTGCCGTACAACGGGATATGCCGTTCAAAGCGACCGGGGACCCGGGCGACCTGACCGTCGTCGACGAGTGGGACGAGGGCGTTGGCTGGATGCCCCATCCCGAGGAGACGATGCAACGGGCCAGTCACGCCATCGTCGTGGACGGCGACGTCTGGGTCATCGATCCGGTCGACGCACCGGGCGTCGACGACCTGCTCACCGGTCTCGGCGAGGTGGTGGGCGTCGTCGTTCTTCTGGATCGGCATCAGCGGGACGCCGACGCGTTCGCCCAGCGATTCGACGTGCCGGTCTACCTTCCTCCCTACATCGACCGCGAGTTCGATGCGCCGGTCGAGCGCCTCGGTGTTCGGCTGCCGGAGACGACCGTCCGCGTCCTCCACACGGTCGACCTGCCGTTCTGGCAGGAGGGCGCCCTCTTCGACGGCGAGACGCTGATCGTCGCGGACGCACTCGGCACGGTGGAGTACTTCGTCGTCCGCCCCGAGCGCATCGGCGTCCATCCGATGTTGCGCCCGGTGCCCCCGACCACGTTACGAGACCTGACGCCGGCACGGATCCTCACCGGACACGGCGAGGGCGTCTTCGAGGACGCGGAGTGCGCTCTCGCGAGAGCTATCGACGGCTCGCGAAACCGGTTGCCCCAGGCGTGGCTGAAGAGTCTTCGGTCGCTGGTATAACCCTAATCACTCCTCGGTCGTCTCCGGTCGCGTGACGTCGAAGCGCTTGAAGAACTCGTGCATGGCGTCGTCCGTTCCGACGATGGTCAGGCGGTCGCGTGCCGCCAGGACGCGCTCCGGGTCGAGGGTGCTCGTGATCCCGTCGTCGTCTTCGATGGCGACGACCCGACACCCGGTCGTCTCGTAGATGCGAGATTGCGCCAGCGTCTTGCCAGCGAATGGCTCCGCAGACACCTGCACGAGTCGAATCTGGCTCGCCGGTTCGAGGACCTCCTCGCCGCGCAGTTCCCGCGCGACCATCCGCGCGCTGACCTGCGGGACCGAGAGGACGTAATCGGCGCCGGCGCTGAGGGCCTTCCGGGTATCGCCTGCCTTGCTGATGCGGACCAGAATCTCGGCGTCGGGGTTCATCGACCTCGTGAGGACGGTCGCCAGCAGCGCCGCCGAGTCGTTTGGAAGGCCGACGATTATCGCTCCGGCATCTGCCACGCCAGCCTCCTCTAAGGTCGACCGCGAACTGGCGTCACCGACGATGTCCACACCGGGTTCGTCGTCTCGGTCGACGACCGTGACGTCGATGTCGGCCGCCTCGATCACCGAGTGCGCCGCACGTCCCACTTCGCCCATCCCCAGGAGGACGATCCGATCGTGTTCGCCGAACGTTCGCGGTCGGCGGGTGAACTCGCCCAGTTCGTCGAGGGCTGCGTCGTCGCCGGAGACCAGCAACACGGTGTTGGCCTTGATGACGGCGTCCGGACTCGGTGGGAGCTGGAGTTCACCGTCGATCCACGCGCCGATGACGTTCGCGCCGGTCCGCTCGCGGATCCGCGACTCGCGGATCCGTTTGTCGATCAGCCGACTATCGTGAGAGATGGGAATCTCCGAGACGTTGAGGTCTTCACCGAGTTCGACGGCGTCACGGATCTCCGCGTCGAAGGAGGCGACCGCCTTCTCCGCCAGCCGATGGCCGAGGACGCCGTGTGGCGAGAGGACGGTGTCGGCCCCCGTGTCGAGGAGGACGTCCTCCATCGCGCTGTCGTCCGTCAAGGCCACGATCTCCACGTCGGGCCGGATGGACCGGACCGTCAGGATGGTGTCGACGTTGGCTTCGTGGGCGTCCGTGATGACGGCCTGAGCCGAATCGATGCTGGCGCGTTTGAAGGCCGATTCCTCCTGTGGCGACCCGTGGATAGTGGAGTAGCCGTCGTTCGAGAGGTCGATGGCGTTCTCCTCGTCGGAGGAGATGAGGACGTACTCGATGTCCAGGTCCTCGAGTTCGTCGAGGAGGACCGCGGAGTCGCGGCGGTACTCGCAGATGATGACGTGGTCGTTTTTCGGCGAGAGGCGGTCGTCGAGGTCGACCTCGGCACTCGAGAACAGCGGGATGACGATGAGACGCAGGGTGAAAAAGCCGATGGCGATGCCCGTCAGTTGCATGAACACGATGTAGAGGTTCATGGCCGGCGACTCCCAGGGCGAGTCGGCGCCGTACCCCGTGGTCGTCATCGTCTCCACGACGATCTGGAGGGAGTGGAACAGCGACCGGGGATCGTCCTCGAAGACGCGCATGCCGACGTTGTAGAGCACGGTGTAGAGGCCGATGATGACGCCGAGGCCGACAAGGTAATAGACGACCCGACGGTTCCGCCGCGAATAGCTGCCGACAGAGAACGATTTGGGGAGAATATCCATCGGTGAGTACGGTAACTGGTACCCAGCAGGACAAAAAGAATTGGGTCAGTACGGATGGGTCAGGGGCCGCGATTTGGTCGGCAGTCCCCTCATTCGTCTTCCAGACGTTCGCTCTCGTATTCAGTCGTCTTCCAATCGTTCGATGCGTCTGAGTTGCTCGCGGTGGAGCGTGACCATCAGGTCGGAGAGGAAGCCGAACATGACGAGCATCCCCCCGAAGAGGGTGGCGAGCGTGGCGAGGAGCGCGATGACGTTGTGCGAGATGCCGAAGGCGAACCACTCGTAGCCCACGTAGAGGCCGAGGAGCACGCCGACCAGCAGCGAGAGGCTGCCGACGCTCCCGAAGTAGAACATCGGGTTCGAGGTCTTCGCGAGCGCGTAGAGCGTGTAGAGGATGCGCCCGCCGTCCTTGACGGGATGGAGGTTCGTATCCGACCCGTCGGGTCGCGCCTCGTAGGTGATGGGGACGACCGTGGTCGAGATACTGTGTTTGGCGCACTCGACGGCCATCTCCGTCTCGATGCCGAAGCCCTCGGCGTCGAGGTAGAGTTTCTCCATCGAGTCGACCGTGAACGCGCGATAGCCCGAGAGGATGTCCGCGAAGTCCTGGCCGTGGACTTTGCGGAACATCCCGTTGAAGAGGCGATTGCCGAATTTGTTGAAGCGAGTCATCGCCCCCGGTTCCATGTTGGCGAAGCGGTCGCCGATGACGTGCTCGGCATCTCCGTCGAGGAGTGGCGTGAGGAGTCGGTGGGCCTCGTCAGGGCGGTAGGTGCCGTCGCCATCGAGCATGAGGATGTACGGTCGTTCGATGTACTCCAGGGCTTCACGGACTGCCTGTCCCTTGCCCTGGCCCGACTGCTCGATGACCTCGGCACCGTGTTCGGCGGCGACTTTTCTGGTTCCGTCCGTCGAGTGTCCGTCGACGACGAGGACGTTTGCGAGACCTTCGGCCTGGAGGCCGTCGACCACGTCGCCGATGGTCTCGGCCTCGTCCAGGGTGGGGATGAGCGCGCAGACGTCCTCGTACTCCGGCATTACCGGGAGTGTGTTCGGAGGGGTGGAAAAGATTTGCTTTCGCCGCTAGTTCTCTGGTGAGTGTGTTTCCACGGAGAATTCAGTGCCTCCGAAAGCCCCCTCCCGCTCGGGTCGGGGGACTTGCTGCGCGCTTCGGGCGCTTCGCGCCCTCCAGTGCTTGCTGCGTCCGCCTTCCCCGACCGGTCGGCCCCTTTCGAAGCCCCACCCAAGGGAAATTCCCGTTCGAGATATGTGTGTGAAAGCGTTCAGTCGGTAACCTGCTCGCGCAATTCCGGCGGCAGCGACTCGATGATCTCGTCACCGGGGAAGGATTCCAGATTCTCGGGATCGAGGTCCGCGTAGAAACGGTGTTTGGACTGTGCATCTTCTTCGGCCCAGTCACTGCCCATGTACGCGAGGATGTCGGCGTCGAGCGAGAGGATACGACCATCGAGGGCACCCTTCGAGACGAACGCACTCTCGACGCTCCCGAAGAAGTACGTCGTGTTCTCGAACTCGAAGGAGTCCATGACGCTCAGTTCGATGTTGCCCACGGCGTCCGCGAGGAGGGGGACGTCCACCGATTTCCCGGGCACGGTCTCCAGGTCGAGGTGGTCGATCTTGTCGATGTCACGGCCGCTCACCATGCCCGCGAGGGTGACCGCGTCGATCAATTCTGTGGAGGGAGCGGCGAGGACGAACTCCCCGCTCTCCTCGATGAGGTCGTGGGTGTAAATCTTCTGGCTGACCGCGAGGAGGTAGCGGAAGGGGTTATAGCCGGCCAGCATCCACCACGAGGCGGTCATGATGTTCGGCCCCTCGTCTTCGTGTTTGCTCACCACGAGGGCGGGGACCGTCGGTTTGAAGATGGCCTTGGAGTCGTACTCCCCGATCTCGTCGAAGTGGTCGTCGACGGTAGGCTGGGTCATCGTCGATTCGACAGTTGGGTGAGCGGGGCATCGACGTTCCGGTCTCGGCGGGATTCGTCGATAGTGCTCGGGAGTTCGTTCACTCACGTTGGATTGGGTGTTGTGGGTCGTCGATGATGGGGAGAGTGAGGGGGCACGTCACGTAAAATCCCGAGATAGAGTGGCCACCAAGGAACACCTATTTAGCAACTACTCGAGAGACCCACTCACATGGTCGTGAAGCCGTGACCGGAGAGCGAAGGCAGACCAGACGGCAATTCCTTCGGGTGGCCGGAGCCACTGGTGTGGGAGTCGGGTTGGCAGGGTGTATGGCCAGAGAAGACACCGACTCCCAGCCTTCATCGACGACCAGCCAGGGTTCTGTGCACGAATCCGAACCCAACTCGGAGGAGTCGAAGATCTTCGTCGGTGAGGAGGGGCTGAGCGATCCCCGACTGTTCTCGGTGATGAGTCTAGGTGAACGGAGTGTCGGGATAATCACCGCCGAAATGCTGATTAATTATAATTTTATAGCCGACGCCGACCAGTTCGGAGGCGTGGAGGTCATGAGGCGGTCAAAAACATGTGCAACGAGGGGTTTTCCCGTTGATCTCGACAAATGCCGTTAATTTGTCTTCTGTAAGGTTTTTGTCGACATCCATCCAGGCAGTCGTCAGGTATACCACCTGGCCAAAAGGAGCACCGTGATTCCAGGTTAAAAATAAATCATATTAAACACAACAATAAAAAGATTATGTATTTATAAACAATAAACCTCAACATTAGAAGTAGATGGCGAGCTACGCCATCCCGGTAATATAATCCACCACAACGACAATTGATTGGATTTTTCCGTATTTCCGCAAAGACGTTTAGTTTTGGTGATTCATTTATTATAATACCCCATAATTACTTGGATTTCTATTATATTGTATAGTTATCCATAGTCCCTAAAAATGAATTAAGTATTAAATATATCCCAAATCCTCGAGTCTTTGATTTACAATTGAATCGCCTACAGTTGTATCCTCTATCGGATCTTCCTTTTCCACCCTTATACGTTCGTCATAGGGAAGTTCCAACCAAGGGACAAAACGACATTCTTTAGTTTCATTTCGATGTCCAAAAATTTCACAGCCAAAATAATTTTCACCTAAGTTTTCACCGTGATCAGAGGTTATAACTGTTTTACCCTTCAAGTCATTCACTAATGAACTAACATATCCTTCAACAAAAGTAAAATTTTGTCGATAACTTTCAAATAATTCTTTTTGAGATATTTCGTTATTTTTGTACGCTGAAAATATAGTCTTTTTCTCAGATCTGTCAAGTAAGTCATCATCACCATGGTACCATCCAACTTGGTCATACTCAATTTCTTCCGCAATGTCACTAATATGTGGTAAATGGGGTTGCATAAAATGGATAATTAATCGTTTGTTCGGGTATTTTTCTCTGGCATTTAAAGCAGCATTTACAACATCATTTGGCAATACTGTTTCCTTTTCTTCGTTCCATTCATTTAGTAAAGATTCAATTTTATAAAATTGCTCTTGATCTAAATTTTCAGAATATGGATTGGCGGTTACGTATACAGTATCGTTTAGTTCACGGCCGATAAAGTTCTCCTCCATGAATTCCCAGCTGTAATTCCCCCTAGAAACCACCTTCATTAATTTTCCGTCCAATTGTGAATACTCATGAAAAACGTCCCATCGGCACGCATCCAATAATATTAAATTATCCCAATCGTGTTCCATTACATATATTCCCTCCCCGTGAATTTTCTCAAATAAGGAGCCATATATATATATTCGAATAACCCAATATATTTTTCCACCATTTTAGATTTAAAGTATCTCTTAGTTCTTATCAATGATACTGATATGCCATGATTCTGAAGTATATTAAAAAATTTTTCGAGATTATCCTTCATCAGAAATTTCTTATGGAGGGTAACTATATATATGTTTATATTTCGATCTCAATTTTTGATCCGAAAATCCGGTCTGATTGTTACTGTTTGAAGCGGAACTATAGGCATAGTGTGATAGTCATCTTTTGCCTCAATGCCACGTATTATTAATTATAACAGTGTTTATAATAACAGATTAAGTGGATAAGCGGTCGGCACTTACCTTGGAGTCACGTTTTCAGTTAATCTCATAACTAACTTGAAAAACGAATTATTGCTATTCACCGAAGCGATAGAGTGGAACGAGCATCAGGCCGAGATCCACGTTTTGAGATGAATGAAAATATTATTGTTAATAATAGGGACGGCGAGACTCTTATGACCAGTGTTTCCAAGAATGTTTTGTATGAGGGCGTGTTTTACTTAACATTCGAAACTAAATGGGAGTTTTGGCTTTTCAACACTACGATTTATCGCTTTGCTTTCTAAGCTGGCACAGAAATTCCCGGATGATTGCGGATATTGCCAGAATGTATATTATTGATTTTTGAGTTCAAATTTCAATTTGTATGATTGCACAAATCATAATAAGTATAATTAGTCATATTATGGATGTGACTATATTTCTCAATGTGTGGTTTAATTAATAATATTATAAATATCATCAACCTTACTAAGATCGGTTTTAAAAAATTGTTTATTATTGTTAATTCTTTCATCATCCCATGTCCACCATGCAATAGATAATAATTGGTCACGTAATTCCTCTGAAAATCTCCATCCCCGATGCATAGCTGGAACTCCCGCAACTATCTCATATGGTTGCACATTTTTAGTTACTACAGCGCCAGCACCGATAATTGCTCCATGACCAATTTCTACACCACTTAATATCATCGCTCGCCTACCAATCCATACATCACTTCCGATCTTTATAGGCCCTTTATTTACGGGTTCAAGCTTTGAGTCAATCACACTCTCATGAAATCGAGCCTGGATGGCAGGATAATTTCTAGGATGATTAGTTTGAAGAAAATCAGCTGAGTTCGCAATGGCACAAAATGAACCTATATCAATTTCACCAGCAACTAAATTATTGCCGTTCAAATTTGAATATCTTCCAATTGAGATATTTCCGTATACCGTGCTATTTGGTCCAATAATTGCCTCTTGCCCCAAAGAGACCGATCCCCCAATTTGGCAATAGGGTTTGATTATTGCCGACTCTTTCGCGTCCAGTTCTCCACTAATTGTACATCTGTGGCTTATTTTTGCAGAATTATGAATGGCATGAGGCGATGATATTGGAAGGCCCGAAGGAATGTCTACAAATAATGAAAATGGCAATTGGTGCAACATCTCATTCCAAATAAGATAGGGGTTTCGAACCCCCCTCAAAATGTCCTCGAATGAATATTTGCCGGAAATCATTTTATTCAGTGAGATTATAAATTTTTATCGCCTAAAATATTGCGGATTTTGAGGCATTATAGCCGGATGATACGGGGCTGATTTCCCGCTCGGTGCTTCAGTCGAGTGACGTCCGTTACTTATCAAACATGTCGTGTTTAATAGTAACATTAAATGACAGAATGGGGTGATAATGATGCCTGTCACCGCATCAGGAACCTCCCGACACGCTTAAGCAGTCCGAGATCCACGCCAAAGCGGTCCTCGAAGCTCAATACAAGCATGAACTCCTCTTCCTCGATTCCACCAAATTGCAGGATGGCGAGACCGTACAATGTAAGAAAAACCGCGAACATCCCAATCAAAACTGGGACCGTTACGGGGAGGAAAATACTTGTGATCCAGTGAACAACGGCGACGAGAATAGCTGCAACGACTCCGGGTTGGACCAAAGCCCTCGAGAACGGATGGATGCCCGTCTCCCGGTAGAGTTGCGAGGAGTAGAGTAGATTCAGGACCATATACGAGATGGCCGTCGCAAGCCCGGCCCCGAGGTAACCGTAATCAGGAATGAGGAGGAGGTTTAGGACGAAGTTGTGATACCGATGGCGACGTTGTCCCACATAATGAGGCGCGTCCGGCCGACGGCGGTGAGGGTGTTGGCGTTCGGGCCGGCGATGGCATGGATAAAGTAACCGACGGCCAGCAGGGAGAGCGCCGTCCCGCCCTCCATGTACTCGCTCCCAAAGGTGACCGTGATGGTCATGTCGGAGAAGAGCGCGACCACGAGAAATACTGGGACGGTGCCCATGAACACCCATTTGGTGACGACCTAATAGGGGCGGCACATTTCGTCCGTGGCACCCTCTGCCTCTAGTTCGGAGAGGATCGGCATGAAGAGGAAGCCGAACGCGGAGAGGCCGACCGTGAGGAGTTGGGCGATAGGGTAGACCACGTTGTAGACGCCGATATCGCCCTAGCTAGCGAAGTACCCGAGCATGAACGTGTCAAGGTCGGAGAGGACGAACGCCATCGCCGCGCTGACGATGAGCGGAGCCGAGAAGGTCAAGAGTTCTCCGTGCATTCGCGATGGTTTGGCTGGTCCGCGGATTGGCGATTGTTTGAACACAAAATAGAGGCCGACGAGGGCGGCCACGACATACGCGAGTGCGTACGCCGTCGTAATGCCGAGCGCTCCCGCGCCGATGCCGACGGCGAGAAGGACTGCCGTGAACCGGGTGACCGGGGGCGTGACGTTCTGTACGACGACCTTCGGGACCACCTGCTGGAGGCCCCGGACGACACCTATGGAGAGCTTCATCAGTGCTGCGAAGGGAATCGCGAACCCGAACACCCGGATGTAGGGCGTGACAGCCGGGTCGGTGAAGAGGTGGGTCGCGATCGGGTTCGCGAGGGCGACGACTGCGAGGCCCGTGACGGTGGCGACGGGGAGGGCGATCTGGAATCCGGAGATGATGACGCCGCGGCGGTCTTCGTCCGTGTCGAAGCGTGGGAGGTAGCGGCCGATGCTCGCGTGGAGGCCGAGGAGGGAGAGGGTGGACAGGAGGCCAAGGGTTGTGACGCCGAGCGAGACGGCGCCGTAGTCGAACGGGCCTAGAACGCGGGCGATGACGACCTTTGCAAAGAAGGACACGCCCATCTCGACGACGAAGCAGTCGAGAACGATTCCGCCACCTTTGAAGAGTTTGCGGAAGGCACCGTCGAGGTTCACGATGTCTCAGTCGAATTGTCGTTGTTCAAGAGAGTAGGTCTTTTGCAATAGTGGATTTCAAGGGGTGATCGGAAAGGGGGAATTTAGATACAGCCACTCCCGAAACCCCCTCCTGCTCACGCACGCTCGCTGGGATATCACTCGCATCGCTCGGGAAGGGGGCAGCCGAAACGCCCGAGACATGCGTGACGCCTTCGGCGCCACGTTACTTCTCGTGAACGTCTCACCGAGTCGACCCCGTGGCGGCTTCCTCCGCCACTTTTGACGTGGTTGGCGTAGCCGACCACCCAGTCGGCCCCTTTCGAAGCCCCACTCACATTGCGGTTACAATTTCACGGAATAGAAATAGGACGCCCGGAAAGAGCTGTGGCGTCCCAATGCGTGGATTTATTTCAGGCGTGGGATGAATTGTGGGCCATGAAAGCAGTGGTGCTGGCTGCCGGTCAGGGGACGCGGCTCCGTCCTCTGACCGATACCCGGCCGAAGCCGCTCGTGCCTGTCGCCGGGACGCCGATCCTCGAGCACGTGCTCGATGCCGCAACCCCGGTCGTCGATGGGTTCGTGATAGTGGTGGGGTACCGAGGCGATGCCGTGAAAGATCGGATCGGGTCATCTTATCGGAACGTTCCCGTCGAATACGTTACGCAAGACGAGCAGGTCGGGACGGCTGACGCGGTAGGAATGGCCGAAGAGCACGTCTCGGAGCGTTTTCTCGTGCTCAATGGAGACGTAATCGTTCGGAAGTCACTCGTAAGGGCACTCGCGGAGGCGGGCGGGCACGCTATCGCTGCCAAATCGGTCCCAGACCCACGCAATTACGGCGTGCTCCAGGTGAGTGATGGCGAATTGGACGGGCTGATCGAAAAGCCCGACCAACCCCCAACAGATCTTGCAAATCTCGGCATCTATTCGTTCGAACCATCCGTGTTCGACGCGATAGCGACCGTCGATCGAAGCACTCGCGGGGAGTACGAAATCACGGATGCTATCGAGTCGCTCGTCGAGTCAAGGGAACGTGTACGGGTCGTCGAGCACGAGGGAGCCTGGCTCGACGTGGGGTACCCCTGGGACGTACTCCAGGCGACATCGATACTGCTCGAGGACCAAACGGGGCGAATCGCTGGGGCAGTCGACGACGGCGCGCAACTGGTCGGCGACGTCGTCGTAGAATCCGGAGCCGAGATCCGGTCTGGCGTGGTAATCGAAGGGCCAGCGGTGATCAAATCCGGTTCGGAAGTTGGTCCAAACTCATACATACGCGGTGCAACGGTAATCGGCGAAAACTGTCACGTCGGCCATGGAGTCGAGGTGAAAAACTCAGTACTATTCGAAGACACGAATGTCCCTCATCTCTCGTACGTCGGCGACAGTGTCCTCGGGTCCAATGTGAACTTCAGTGCTGGGACGAACGTGGCGAACCTCCGCCACGACGAGGAGACGGTGAACGTGTTGGTCAAGGGTAATTCGGTCGACACCGGGAGGCGAAAGTTCGGGGTCGTCTGTGGTGACAACGTGAAAACAGGAATCAACACGAGTTTGAACCCGGGTATCAAATTGCCCAGCAATCACCGAACGCGACCGGGGACAGTCGTGTACGAAGATCCGGGTGATGCCCAATGAAAGCTGTAATACTGGCTGCAGGCGAAGGCCGCCGTCTGGAACCGCTGACGAATCACCGGCCCAAGCCGATGTTACCGGTCGCGAACCAACCGATCCTCGAACACGTGATCGAAGCCGTGTCCGGGGCCGGTATCGAGGAGATCGTGTTGGTGGTCGGGTACAAGCGGGAGCGCATCCAGACACATTTCGGGAATGGACAGGACTACGGTGTCGATATCAGCTATGCGGTACAGGAACATCAACTCGGGACGGGACATGCCGTTCTCGAGGCGGAAGCCGACGTCGAAGACCAATTTCTTGTTCTAAACGGCGATCGTATCATCGAGTCGAAGCTCGTTTCGGAAGTGGCCCAACGACTCCGGGATGAGGGAGGTCCTGTCGTTAGTGTGACGCGGGTTTCGGAGGCGAGAAACTACGGGGTCGTCGAACTCGTCGACGAACGCGTCACGAACATTCACGAGAAGCCTACGGACTACGAATCCACTTCTAATCTCATCAACGCTGGCGTCTACGGCTTCGAGCGGTCCATCTTCGATGTGATTCGAGAGACGAACAGCCAAGGAGCGGGCGAAGTCGAATTGACGACGGCACTGAATTCGATTGCCAAGAAAGATGCGTTGACTGCGGTCCAGTATCGCGGACAGTGGCTAGACGTCTCCTATCCCTGGGATTTGCTCACCGTCACCGGGTCACTCGTCGAGGGGGACGGTCAAGACCACGACAGAACGGGTGCGTCGGTGGCGAATGACATCGCTATCGGCAAAGACGTCAGGATCGGATCGAATTCGACGGTACGTTCGCGCGTTGCGCTGGGAGCGAACGTCTCGATCGGGGCGAACGTAGTGCTCTCGAATACCGTCGTCCTCCCTGATGCTACGATAGCGGACGGTGCCGTTCTCCGAGACGCAATTGTGGGAGAGAATACCGTCGTCGGCCCCAACACGACGATCGTTGGCGGTGAATCCAAAATCGTCGTCGATGACGAGGTGCATCGAGACGTCCGACTCGGGGGTGTTATCGGGGATAATTCGCGTGTCGGTGGCGGCGTTACCGTCGCACCCGGAACGATCGTCGGTGAGAACGCGCGAATCGGTACTGGCGTAACGATCGATGATCGAGTGCCGCCCAATACGGAGGTGCGACGGGGATAATGTGTGGCATCATCGGCTACGTGGGTGACCAGGAGTCGCTTCCAATCGTCGCGGACGGATTGAAGAATCTCGAATATCGCGGGTACGACTCCGCAGGTGTCGCCCTGACCGACGCCGAGGGAATGCGCATCTACAAGAGCAAAGGTGAAATCGACCATCTCACGCTCCCAGATGAAGATCCGGCGACGATTGGCATCGGTCACACACGCTGGAGTACTCACGGAAAGCCGACCGATGCAAACGCGCACCCTCATACGGATTGTTCGGGTGAGATAGCCGTCGTCCACAATGGGATCATCGACAATTTCGACGAGCTCAAGGACGGCCTCGACGGCCACACCTTCACCAGCGAGACGGATACCGAGGTCGTCGCCCATCTCCTCGAAGAGGAGTACGACGGAACGGACCTTCCTGCTGCGGTCAATGAAGTCGTTACGCAGCTAACCGGTAGTTTCGCGCTCGGCGTGACCGCGACCGGATTCGACGGGATCGTTGCAGTCCGGCAAGACAGTCCACTCGTCGTTGGATATGGTGACGATGGACAGTTCATCGCGAGTGACGTTCCGGCCTTCGTCGAGCATACCCAGGAGGTGACGTATCTCGAAAACGGTGACGTTGCCGTGCTGACTCGGGATGACGTCACCATCTATCGGAATGGAGATGTCGTCGAGGGCGAGCATCAGCAGGTCGACTGGGAGCCCGAACGGGCGGGGAAAGCGGGCTACGAGCACTACATGCTCAAAGAGATTCACGAACAGCCGACGGCGCTTCGCCAGACGATTTCGGGGCGGATCGACCTCACCGATGGTCAAGTGGATCTCGACGTCGAACTGCCGACCGAGTACCTACAATCCCTCGAGGAGATTCAGATCGTCGCAGCAGGGACGTCGTATCACGCCGGCCTATACGCTCGACAACTGCTAGAGGAGTACGCGGAGGTCAGAGTATCCGTCGAGGTGGCGAGCGAATACGAGTTCCGGGGTGGCCGGGATCCCTGGCGAACGCTGGTCATCGCAGTGACGCAGAGCGGAGAGACGGCCGATACACTCGACGCGATGCGAACGGCCGCGAATGCGGGGGCGAAGACGTTAGCCATCACGAATACGGTCGGGAGTACGGCCGCCCGTGAAGCCGACGACGTGGTGTATATTCGTGCCGGGCCGGAGATCGGCGTGGCCGCGACGAAAACGTTCGCCGCACAGGTGGCGACCCTCGCGATGTTCACCGTGTATCTCGGGCGGGAGCGTGGGGTGCTGGATGGCACCCGGGCGACTGCATTGTTGAAGAGTGTACGAAGTTTGCCAGGGGCGATTCAGCAGGTACTCGATGTAGACGAGTCAGTTGCGGAAATCGCGGAGGAGTACGTGGACGGGTCAGCCTTTTTCTTCATTGGACGAGCGATGGGGGCACCGGTTTCGCTGGAAGGGGCGTTGAAGCTCAAAGAAATCAGCTACTGTCACGCCGAAGGGTTCGCTGCTGGTGAGTTGAAACACGGGACGTTGGCGCTGGTTACCGAGAAAACGCCAGTCATTGCAATTATGACCGCGGGCGGGAAGCCAGAGGAGACACTTCACAACGTGAAAGAAGTCCAGTCTCGGGGCGCGCCCGTTATCGGCGTGTCGTCGATTGACAGCGCGGAGAAGTACCTGGATGCGTCGCTTGCAGTACCGGAGACCGGGATTCTCGAACCGCTCGTGGGGAACGTGTATTTGCAGCTGTTCGCGTATTATGTGGCGGATCTACGTGGGCGAAATATCGATAAACCACGAAATCTGGCGAAGAGCGTTACAGTGAAGTAGGCGCCTCAAATCAGCGGACTACTCATCCAGTTCATAACATTGAGGTACTTTTCGCTAGTTACCAGCACTGGACGACTTTGGCTATCGTGAATGAATTGTGAGACTGACCCGGGACAATAGGATACGCGGAAACAGCATCCTTATCACTGGAGGACGAAAACCAGAACCAACGTCCAATGGTCGACCATTCGGAGGAAATCACCTGGCGCGAGAAGCTCGATGCAATCGTCCAGGTCGTGAAATATCGCCCGCTGTTCATCCTCCCGATCGTGGGACTCGGTGGGCTGACCGCGTTTCTCGAGGGGATCGGATTGAGTTTCATCTACCCGATCATGGAGGTCGCTCAATCCGAAGGGGAAGTCACCCCACAGGACACGATCATGGAGATATTCTTGATGATCTACGAAGTACTCGGAATTCCGTTCGAGCTGGGCTATCTTATCATCGGAATTTCGCTCATCATGACGGTTCGATTTTCCTCTTCGTTTACGGTCGCCTGGATGAAGGCCATCCTGCAACGAAATTACGAACAGTATCTGCGGACGGAGGCATTCAGTGCTGCACTCAACGCTCGAATCGGGTACTTCGACGATGAGGGTTCGGACGACATTCTGAACGCGATAATCACGGAGACGCGATACTCGGGGAAGGTAATCCGGCGTGGGGTGGAGTCAATGGAGACACTTGCACTGGTGGGCGTCTACCTCGCCATCATGCTCTACATCGCGCCGGACATGACGGTCTACGCTATCGTGTTGCTGGGCGGCATCACCTACCTTCTCCGGAACGTCCTGGAACCCGGTTACACGATCGGAAATCGAGTTGCTCAGGCGAACGAATCGGTACAGCAATCAGTGCAGGCCGGAACACAGGGGATCCGGGACGTGAAGTTGTTCAACCTCACACGAGAAGTGTTCGCAGAATTTTGGGGGGCTATCGAGCGTTATACCGATTCGTCGATCAAGTTGTCCCGGAACAAGGCCGCACTGCAGAATGGCTACGACCTCGCTGCCGCAGTATCGCTATTCGCTTTGATCTACGTCGGATTCACGTACTCGGGGCTTTCACTCGGGGCACTGGGAATATTCCTGTTCGCGATGTTCAGACTCTCGCCACTCGCTAGTCGCCTCAATAGTCGAATATACGACCTCGAGGGGAACCTCTCGCATCTCGTTCGGACCCAGCGGTTTGTCGATGAGCTTCAATCGCGCCACGAATCGGACGGCGACAGATCGATAGACGAGATTCGCGAGGTAAAATTTGACGACGTGGAGTTCTCCTATACGGAGGATGAGACCGTCCTAAACGGGATCAGCTTCGACGTCTCGAAAGGGGAGTTTATCGCTTTCGTCGGTCAGTCGGGTGCGGGGAAATCGACGATCGTGTCTCTCCTAGCGCGAATGTACGAGCCGGACGGGGGAGAAATTCGAGCGAATGGTTCTCCGATCGGGGAGTACGATCTTCGTGAGTGGCGAGAGCGAATCGCGGTAGTACGCCAGCAACCATTCATCTTCAACGACACCCTCGAGAACAACGTGACTATCGGGAATCGGGACGCGACTCGGGAGGATGTGAAGCATGTTTGCGAGATTGCGAAGGTGAACGAATTTCTCGAAGAGTTGCCGAATGGCTATGATTCACAGCTAGGTGACGATGGTGTTCGGCTTTCAGGTGGCCAGCGCCAGAGGATCGCTCTGGCGAGGGCGCTCTTGAAGGACGCCGACTTTCTGGTACTCGACGAAGCCACGAGCGATCTCGATTCGAATCTCGAGCGGCAGGTGCAGGCGTCCATCGAGGCGATGGATCGTGAGTACGGGATGATCGCCATCGCGCACCGGTTGTCCACGGTGCAGAATGCCGATGCGATCTATACGGTAGATAGCGGGGAGATCGTCGAGGCGGGGACCCACGAAAAATTGTTGGAGCAAAATGGAGAATACGCAGAGTTGTACGAAATACAGTCAAAGGCGTAAACGATCTTACGAAATGGATAAGGGACGACAAAGCGGTGAGGATTCATGACTGCCAGATTTTCTCATCCAAAGAGTCAAAGATGGTCGGCGCAAGGTCCACATTCCTTACAATATACTGTGTGAAATAATTGCCAGTGCGTACAGGATTGGCTCGCTACTCGTCATAGCCAAGACAGGAGAGGCATTTATAATCAATATCCTGCGCATTGTGTCGGCATGGCCCCTCAGTCTAGGATTGCTCAGATCACGACTGTAATCAGTCATAACCCAGACGACGATTTAGTTATCCACGCTAGGTTCATACGATACCGAGATAAGTTAATATACGGAGTTCCCTGTGTGAAAATAGAGATAATGATGTCACTATACACTCCCAAACTAGAATATTCGCAATCCACGAGGATTTTGGCCAAGGTTAGTTTAATTCTATATTTCGGATATTATAAATATATATTAGATATTTATAATAAGTATACAGACAAGACGCTTTCTATCATATCCAATTTGAACAAGTTCCGTTCCATTACACTGCGAGCAACGATTTTTCCACAAATTTAAGATCGGAATTCCCAAAATGTTTGTAGAAGTGTCCATTTCTTAAAAGAGACAGTCAACGAGATAGGCATCGATGAGTGGCACGGTTGTTGAGGACACCGACCTTTTATCCCTCAACAAGGTGGCCAGCGACATCGGCTCGAATCACGAAAACTGGTACAGCAGGCGATCCAAAAGTTGTAGTGCAATTACGCGATCATGAGGGTTGCACATCAGCTGTAGACCGTGAAGTGTGTCGATCGGATCCACCGTCGACGGGGATTAAAGAGACCAGCGATCATCGAGAATTGCTCGAAAATGGTGGCAAATATGCTAAACTGTAGGATTCAATTGAGTATATGATTCCATCCATCAGTATCTAACTCCGCCACGCCCACCAGTCCATACTTATCAGAATTTCAATATAATATTTACAAACAGTTACTATTCTTCGCTAATGAGAGCTCGCGCAATTTCAAGATCGATCCGTTCATCAATGTCTATCGAACGTTCTCTCGGCATCTCATACCCAACCGTTTTTTTGGTATAGAACGTTCCAGTCTCTCTGTAACTATCAGTGTATGTAGCGAATATTGCACCGTTTGGGTGTTTGAGATCGAAATCCTGGCTTCTAGAAGATGAAATAGACCATAATGGACTGTCTTCATAGTGTGGTTGAAGAAACCCGCGACTGTTCTCCGAAATGGCCCATTGAGGAGGAACGCTGTATTCTGTAGTTGAAATGAGAGAGAATCCCGTTGTGCTTGAAAGTTTTCTGATGGATTTGTCGATATCTTCAGATTTTCGGAAAGGAGATGTTGCTTGTAATAGAACGAGAATATCGTAATAGTCACCCCTGTTTGATTCAAGCCAGTCTAGAGCATGACGAACAACGGGACCTGTAGGCGATGTATCCCTGGCAAGTTCTTCCGGACGTCGAAAGGGAACTTCGGCACCCCATTCTTCGGAGATGGCTGCAATCTCTTCGTCGTCCGTGGAGACAATCGTATCATCAACTACCTCCGAATGTAGAGCGTCTTCGATTGTATGAGCGATTAGCGGTTTTCCTCCTAAATCACGAATATTCTTTCCTGGTACTCTCGATGACCCTCCCCTGGCAGGAATTAGTGCGAGAATTCGGTTACTCATATTTGTTTGGCGTTTGTTATTAGGCCACGATCCAATTCAGGTGAATAAATGCGGTAGGTCTTAACCATGTGTATTCCCGAATCAAAATCACCAATTCGCGAGTCGACTTTTTCTCCAGAACCAATTGAAACTGCAGCAGTAACAAAATCACCTCCCGCTAGATGAGTCAGCGGATAACCCCCACCAAAACGGGCATTCAGCTCCATAACATACGCATTATCACCATCATAGAAGCAATCGATATCAAGCGGTCCAAGATGTCCTAATTTCTCCCCCACAGTCTTGCCAATTTCTATGAGTTCTGACTCATCAACAGAGACTGCTTTGTCAGTTTCGCCCGCCCGCATGGCGATTTTTTTTCGGGGCACTATCGAGATCGGTTCTCGATCCTGGTTATTGAAGACATCTACCCCGTATTCTTGACCCTGTAATTTTTCCTGCGCAATCGGTCGGTCGATTCGCTTCCAGAACACCTCAAGTTCGTCCATGCTTGATGCTTCGTACACGTCTTCACTCCCGCTTCCAAACCGGGGTTTCACGATTACAGGGAGCACTATTTCATTTGTGTTAATTTTTCTCTTTATCGCATCTAGATTAGACGTAGTAAATGGAGTGAGGATTCCATTAGAAGTGAGGAACTCATACGTACTTAATTTATCATTTGCGACATCAATACAACGTGGTTCGGAAATCAAAATTCGTGTCCCATTCTCATTAAAAACATCCGTGTTTTCAGCGAATACCCGTAATTCCTGGTCGTTCGTGGGAACAACTAGATCAATGTTTTTATCCATACAAATATTCCGAATGCTCGAGATATAATTATCCTCGTCGAATGGGGGAACTACAAATCCGTGATCGCAATCTCCAAATACAGGAGCAAGAGGGTCACAATCGGCAGCGAACACATTACCAGACGATCCCAACGCCTCCTTAAAATACTCTACAAGATAACTACGTCGGCCAGAACTAGTTATTAGAACGCGATTTACGTCGTCCATACACTCCCGTTTTGGAAGCGAGATACAAATAGGCCCGGGAAGCCACCTGTATGAAGGAAGACGATATTCGATTCGTCGTCTAACTCTCCTCCGTTTAATAAGTCAAGCATTGCTCCAAATGCCTTCCCAGTATATGTGGGTTCTAGGAAAATGCCCTCCAACTGGGCGACCGATTTCACTGCATCAAGAGCACGATCCGTAGCCGTCCCGTATCCACCCTCCCCGACATACTCGTCGTAAACGATGATATCACCGAAATTTGTGATGGTTAATCCTTCTTTCCGATTTATATCAGTCAGAATATCTTTGATTTCTTCTTTACACCGTTCGGTAGAACGAGCCACACTAATCCCAACAACATCAACATCGATGTTTTGTTGCGCCAATCCTGCGAGGAGACCCGCATGGGTCGTTCCGGTCCCCGTTGCAGTCACGAGATAATCAATGGAATCCCCGCTTATTTGATCAAGAAGCTCCCCTACGATGCTAAAATATCCCAAAGCGCCTTCTCCGGAATGACCTCCTCCTTCTATGAAATAGGGAGATTTCCCTTTCGACTTAAGGTTCTCCATTATACGATCGATTTCAGCACTTGCATTCGAAGATGTGGTATATGAGATATCGACATTGAGTATCTCTTCAAGAAGTCTATTCCCCTCAATCTTATCAGGAGGACTCCCAGTGTCAGTGATCAAAATAAGATGGCATTCAAGCCCAAGTTTAGCTGCCGTAGCCGCGGTCATTCTCGCATGATTAGACTGAATTGAACCAAGAGTCACTAACGTATCCGCTCCCGAGTCTACTGCGTCATATAAAATATACTCCAATTTACGTGCCTTATTTCCTCCAGCACCAATGGAGGTAAGATCATCCCTTTTTATCCAGAAGTTCGCCCGATATGTAGAGGACACCCGAGTGAGTTCCTCAAGAGGGGTAGGTTTTGAGAACAATTCGATTTTGTCTTCCAAGTACTCACGAGATTTCGTCATTGGATTCTAATCTCAGATTGACTTTTTTACCATTTATTCGCGTAAACGCCGGTTCATGCCCAGGAAAGTCGAACGCTCGAATACGACGAACGATCTCGCTGGGGTCCTCGTCAAGACCGACTTCCCTTTCACCTGCAAGATCAGCCTTCTTATAATATTTTGTCGTCGAATCTGTAAGTAACTCCTGTTGTGGTTCTGTCTGCACGTCATTTTCAAGTATATCTTCAATATTCGCCACAAAGAGTTCCCATAGCATTCGTTCCCCCTTTTTATAAAGAGAGTAGCTTGTATCATCAGTGGAAATCGTTTCTTTCTTTCTATCAATCACAGGCCCAGTATCAATATCAACGTCTAGGTAGTGAAGCGTGACGCCAAAGTAGTCTGCATCATCAAGAATAACATGGGTAGCTGTATCCACACCACGATATTCCGGCAAATAACCTCCGTGAAAATTAACAACACCCTGGTCAAATACATTTAGAACTTCTTCAGGAATTATCTTATTATACCGAACGGTAAATCCGAGATCGGGATCAAGTTGGGGTATACGTTCTAGATCATATATCGGGATCCCGAGAGAATTTGCAGTGTCCAATACGGGAGTTTTCAACTCAGTGTTTCGCCATCCCGAAACAGGTTCGTTCGTTGTAACAACACCGACTAGTTTAGCATCTGTGCGATCTGATAGATACTTTATCACATTTCGAGCGAGAGGAATATTACCGAAAACGACTGTTTTTGTAACCATGTTTGATGAGTACCTCTTCTTATACCCTATTCGAAACTTGCTCAAGAAAGTATTAAAGGTTTCTTCTATATTGTACCTATATGTCAAACACAGAATCACCGTGGGGTGACGGGATTTTCTATATTGCGGAGGCGGGAGTCAACCACAGCGGGTCTATAGATCGGGCCAAAAAGATGATAGATACCGCGGAAGGGGCGGGTGCAGATGCTATTAAATTCCAATCATTCGTCGCAGAAGAATCAGTAAGAAAGGAGGAGCGGAAGGCGGATTACCAAGAGGAAAACACCAAAACAGAAGAATCACAATACGAGATGCTTAAACGATATGAACTGTCCCAAGAGGACCATTACGAACTATTGAAATATTGTGAAGGCAAGGGGATAGAATTTATGACAACGGTATCAAGCAGGGCTAGTCTGGACCTCATTCAGGGGATGGATATTCCCATATTGAAGATCGGGTCAAGTGATATTACCAACCATCCGCTGTTGTCCTCTACAGCTGACCTCGGTAAGCCGATGATCGTGAGTACGGGAATGTCATATATGCAAGAGGTTAATGATGCGTTCGAAGTGATCAGAAACCAAAACGCAAAGGTCAACCTCGCCTTTTTACATTGTGTTTCAGATTATCCAGCTGACAACGACACGGTGAATTTGAAAGCAATCCGAACAATGGGACAAAATCTCCCAGTTCAAATCGGGTATTCGGATCACACGATGAATCCCGAAACACCAGCAATAGCCGTGAGTTCTGGAGCAACCATTATCGAAAAACATTTTACACTCGATCGGTCCCTTGAAGGACCAGACCAAGAAGCGTCTCTAGAACCGGCAGAACTCAAAAAATCAGTTTCCCTCTCCCGACTGGCATACCGTATGCTGGGGGACGGTACGAAGTGTCCGACGGAAGCGGAATCTGAAAACCGTCGCAAGGTTCGCCGAAGTATACATGCATCCAACAAACTAGAATCAGGGGACAAAATAACTGAAGATGATATAAAGATATGCCGTCCGAATGACGGTATATCACCAGTAGATTTCGACACTGTAGTCGGATCGACAGTCACTTCTTCCATCGACGAAAATAACCCCATACAAAAATATCATCTGCAATGAAGGAAATCGCTATACTCACCGGAACACGCGCAGAGTATGGTCTCCTAAAGGAAACCATGAATCAAATCGACGCTGCAGGCCACCTCCACTTAAAAATAGTCGTCACTGGAATGCATCTCGTTCCGCGATTTGGGAATACAGTTGCCGAAATCACATCTGATGGGTTCGATATCGATGAGAGAGTCCACATGCTTTTGGAAGGTGATTCGGGGATCAGCACTGCAAAGTCAATCGGAACCGGGATAACGGGTATCTCACAAGCGTTAGATTCTCTAGAACCAGAAGCTCTTTTAGTACTGGGAGATCGAATTGAGGCGTTGGCTGGTGGAGTGTCCGCTGCAACGATGAATATCCCGGTTGTTCACATTGCCGGGGGAAGTGTTCGAGGAGGGGGAATGATCGATGAATCCATTCGCCATGCATTGACTCGCTTTGCTCACATACATCTGGTCCAATCAGAATCAGATAAAAGAGTTCTTGAACAAGTCGGGGAAGATCCAAAGCGAATCCATCTCGTTGGTGCCCCAGCTCTGGATCAGATCTCTGCCGGCGAGTTTTCAGACGGGGACGAAGTGATCAATCGACTTGATTTAGATCCAAGCGAGAAATTGATCTTGGTCATACAACACCCGATAACTACCAAACCGGAGTTAGCCGGCGAACAAATAGAGTCGACGATCAGGGCGGTAGAACAATCCGGTGAACAAGCAGTCATTATCCATCCAAACTCAGATCCGGGGAGGGACAGGATGGTGAGCCACATTAAACAGGTATGTGAAAGAAACGAAAAAATCGTGGAAACCGAGAACCTTCCTCGGGAGGATTATCTCGGGCTACTCCACGTCGCAGACCTTCTTGTTGGCAATTCTAGCAGCGGAATCATTGAAGCCCCCTGTTTCGAATTGCCCACGATTGATGTTGGAACGAGACAAGGAAATCGAGAGCGGGCAGTTACAATTTCTCGTGTCTCGCACAAACAAGACGAAATCAAGAAGGAGATACAACGCCGACTTGCAGAAGACCATCCCAAAAGAACAGTTGATTGTAAGAAAAGCCCATACTATCATGGAGGGGTAGCTGAGCGTATCGTAGACATCCTTGTAACGACAACATTTGATCGTGATCTTCTGGACAAGAGCCTCAAGTTGCAATCAATCTAGCACACCATATCAGGCATTTCCACGTCAAGAGAGGCAGATTCGATGAGATCAATCAATTCGTTTTTGGAAAGCCGCTGTGCATCTTTAGAGGTGTACTCATCGTCGACGAGTTCAGCGTCCGCATAGTTCACTGAGTCGTATCCAGGAACATCAATCTGAGGAAGAATAACGTACATGTCGTCCAACTCACGAGCCTGCACACTTTCGTCAACGGAGACGAGTTTTTCGTGCATTCGTTCGCCCGGTCTCGAGCCCATGATTTCGATGTCGATCTCCTCAGGACTCTGTCCTATACGCGGTGCATACTCCTCAACCATCCCGTCGGCCAGAGTACCAACCTCGAAGCTTGGCATTTTGAGCACAAAGACCTCTCCGCTGGTCATGCGCTCATGAGCTTCAAGGACCAGTGCCGATGCTTCTTCAATCGGCATAATGAACCGCGTCATCTCCGGATTAGTCACTGTCACTGGCCCCCCGTCCTTTATTTGTTGTAAGAAAAGAGGAACCACAGATCCACTCGATCCTAGAACGTTCCCGAAGCGAACACAGCCGAACTTGGTTTCGCGATCCCCTTTGTACGCGTTAGCAGCGATCGTCAAGCGCTCCGAGAGGAGTTTAGTAGCACCCATTACGGATGTCGGGTTCGATGACTTGTCGGTACTTACGGTGACGAAAGATCCGACCTCGGTCTCGAGTGCCGCCCGAATCAGGTTTTGCGTTCCCTGTACGTTCGTCTGAACAGTCTCAAATGGGTTGTATTCGTTTATACTAACATGCTTTAGTGCAGCTGCATGAAAAACGACATCGATATTCTCCATTGCAAGCTCAAGGCGATCCTGATCACGGACGTCCCCCAAAAGATATCGAACGGAGTTATCCTCACCCAGTTCGTTTTGGAGTTCGAACAGGCCCTCCTCGTTGTTATCGAGAACGCGAACCACGGAAGGATCCTGCTTCAGAATTTCTTCGACCAGATGAGAGCCGATAGAACCACAGCCACCAGTAACGAGTACGTCCTTTCCAGCGAGAGATGTCATGTGTTCACACCCTCATTCAAAGATTAAACCGTTTTCTAAGTCCGAGCGTAGAGAGCTATTCGACCGCGTCAGCCACTCCGTCAACAATCCGAGTTACCTCCTCCGTTGAGAGGTTCGGGTGCATGGGCAACGATAGCACCCGGCTCGAGATGTCATCCGTGACCGGAAGGTCCGGAATTACTTCCTTCGTGTTTGTGTAGTACTCAGTTCGATGGACTGGCGGATCCCAGTACACCTTCGAGGCGATATTTCGGGCGTCTAGCGTTTCGATCACGTGATCCCGATCGATCCAGTGAGCTAGTTCGACAGTGTACAGTTGATAAACATGAGTTCCATTCTCTGGCGACTCGTGAGGTTGTACTCCATCGACGTCTGCGAATCCGTCATCAAGTTCCGCTGCAGCTTGCCGACGTCCTCCGATGAGCGAGTCGATTCGATTGAGTTGTGAACAACCTAGTGCAGCCGTAAGATCTGACATCCGAATATTGGTACCGAGGTCGACGTACTGTCCAGAGTCCGAGCTCTCGAAATAGTCGTTTGACGCGCGACCATGCGATCGATATAATTTCAGCTTTTCAGCTAGGTCGTCGTCGTCAGTAACGACGGCCCCTCCTTCCCCCGTCGAGACGATTTTATTCTGGCAAAAGCTGAGGGTTGCCGCGTCGCCGAAAGAGCCGAGTTTTTGGTTCTCAAGTTCCGCACCGAGGACTTCTGCAGCATCTTCAATTAGAGAAATGTCGTGATTTTGGGCGATTTTAGTGAGTTCGTCGACGTGACTTGGCGTTCCGTATGGGTGTACAGGCACGATTGCGGTCGTCAATTCGGAAATTTTCTTTTCAACTGCAGATGGGTCCAGCCCATAGTATTCTGGTTCAATATCGGCAAATATCGGTTCAGCACCTGCAAGGCGGACAGCGTTTGCAGTGGCTATGAAAGTAAAGGAGGGAACAATTACTTCGTCACCATCACTAATCCCAACCGCATTAAATGCCGCTACTAATGCAGTAGTACCTGAATTTACTACCACAGCATGTTCCACGTCGAGATATTGCTCAAGATTTGATTCGAATTCGGTGACAAATGGACCTTTCGCCCAGTGACTACCTCTTTCGACAGAATTCGTCACACCTGAAACATCAAAATCGTCCCAATCGATTTCAAAAAGTGAAATCGGTTCAGAGGCCTTATCCATAGATAAGAGTCCAGCGCCAAAGTAAAGAATCCTCGGTTTCGAAAAATAATGATATTTGCAAGTTCTACTAGAAAACGCCCCGACAAGGGGTGTAACGGGGATTCCGCAATTACAATCAAAGCAAGATAGAACTGTTTTGAGCGTAATGCACTATGTCGATAGATATGTTTGTTGGGTCGTAGTTTTTATCGAATTAATGTACAAGATGGCTCTATTGAATCCGCCGAGGGCGCGGGGATTACGGTTTCACGGCCCGTTTGACGTTGTGAACTGAGGCGGCGAGGATGATTTCGCGGAACTGCCGGTAACAAGCCCGAGCAGACACGGAATCGAGGATCGAGCGCTTGATGGAAGAGTTCACAATTTTTGTCATTGCTCGTTGATTGTACAAATCCGCATCAAGCCGCGCATTGTGCGCGTGATCTATCGGCTGGTAGAGATGATGTTTGATGAGTGGACGAACGCCGTTTTCACGGAGTTGGTCTCTGAAAGCCGCCGAATCATATCCCGTATCGGCAGCCAAACTCTCAAAATTGCCAGTATTCCGACGTGAAAGTTTCGGCCCGTATTTCGCGTCATTCGGCCATTTCGCCGAGACATCGAGGGCAAATTTGCCTGGTCGGCAGTGCCGATCAGGAACGGTACTTTGAGTGTTTCAACCGGCCTATCAATCCGCCGTAAATAATGTGAGGACGCTTGATTCCGATCAAATAAACGTCGCATCAACCGCCCCAAGTCCGGACCGTTCTAGCAAGCCTACGGACCGTCTTACCAATGTTCACCAGACGTGCATCGGCGCACGGTTAAACGACCGATACAGCGTTGACGCGTCGGGAAAACCAAGTAGAAAAAGGTGTAGCAATCCCCGGACCCGATCCATCTTTGGAGTCAAATCTACGACACCGGCGTAGGACTGTTCTTCATGGACGCGAAGGTAGTGAAGAACGACGTGTTTCCAGCCGACAAATCCGTTTCCTTTCGGAATACTGACTTTGAGAAGTCCGGCGGCGGAATACTTTTGACCGAGACTCGCCACTTGCTTCACGAAGCGGAAGAGTACTTTGGTCACACTTGCACTCTCCCGCTTCATACTACTAGTTCTGTCGGATGAACTAGACGCCTTCCCCGGATTCAATAGAGCCATGCTGCAGTCAATCCCGAAAACAACTAGATTCTTCACGTTAGACACTACCCACCCGAAATACAGCAGTCACAAAGATGTTTCTGGGTGAACTCGACGAGAAACACGACATCAGAGACGCCGAATTTTTCATCGACGGAGCGCCGTGGCTCCAAGCAGGATTGTTTGAGCATGGTGTGTATTTTCGTCATGAAACATTCTGCGAACAAGATCCCGTTGAACGTGTTTTTCAGGAGATAAAAACGCCGAACTGAACAGTTCTGCAACCATTTTGGAAACGCCGATGCCGAAAACGTCGAAAATCGGTTGCCCGCACTGGCATGGGCCGAAAATTCACTAAGCTGAACGATACCGTCTCTTAAGGAGTCATATATAAATAACCCTCCACAAATGGGTGCTGTTTAGATTAGTACTAGAAACTAGAAAGGTAATTTTATAGAAAAATGAGGCGGATGATTTCAAGTGTTTATGGAAGAAATCAGCCGCCTCAATGGTTCTAGCGACCCTATCGAGTTAGATTTTGTGGAACGCGTAGCCACGCCGAAAGAGATGATGGAGCTGGCAATTCACCTTCATCTCTGTGGACTATCTATTTCAAATACAGTCTCTGTTCTTGATAGGTTAGGAATCTCTCGTGCTCGATCGACCATTCACAACTGGGTGCAGAAAGCGGATCTCGAACCGGAAGCTGGGCGAGAACCCGGGAAAATTGCTCTCGATGAGACGGTCATCAAAGTCAACGGAGAACGGTTCTGGCTGTATTCTGCGGTCGATGTAGAAAACAATGAAATCCTGTATTTAGCCCTCTATCCGTCCAGAACGACGGCTTTAACGAAGATGTTTCTTCGTGAATTGGGCGAGAAACACGACGTCGAAGACGCTGAATTTTTCGTGGACGGGGCGCCCTGGCTGCATGCCGGGCTGTTCGAACTGGGCATGCACTTTCGCCACGAAACCTTCGGTGAGCGGAATCCTGTAGAACGTGTCTTTCAAAAAATAAAACATCAAACTCAACAATTCTATAATATATTCTCCCGCGCATCAGCTGAATCGCCGGAAAATTGGCTCAAAGCGCTCGCGTGGGCATGGAAACAGCTGATCTGAACAGCGCCTACAAATGAAATAGTACGATTAAAGTATACAAGAGTGGTAAATAGGACGAATGAAGACAATATTGATTACAGTGGATGCGTTGAGAGCAGACCATTTATCCCAATATGGTTATCATAGAAAAACCCTACCAGCACTAGATTTGTTAGAGGGAGAAAGTGTTCGGTTTGAGAACGCATTTGCAAATGGCCCGTACACTAGAATTTCAGTACCATCAATCCATACGGGACAATATTTAGGCTATGAAATCATTCAAAATTCACCAACTATCGCATCAATCCTAGGAGACAATGGGGTAGTGACTGCGGGATTTGGTACCCAAGCAGGACTAAACAAGGTTGATGTTGAGGGTGACTTAATATTTGATACGTTTATTGATTTTGGTCAAGATCAAAATAAAAATAAATTCGAACAAAATAGGCCTTATAGGGACAAAGTAGCAGAACAGATAGCACAAAGCCAATTATTGAAGAATGATATGATTTATTCTTTGGCAAAATATATACACAATAAGTTACCATTATCGATCGGTAATCCAGTACCAACAGCTGGGTATACCAGCGCTGAAACTGTCACAGAGAACGCAATAGAATGGATGGAAGCCCATCAAAATGAGGAGTATTTTTTATGGCTTCATTATATGGAAGCACACAGACCATATGGAGTCCATGATGCTAGTCATAAATACATCGAGGGTACTGTTAATGTTGAGGAAGCAAATGCCATAGCTCGGAGAGCGGACATCAGGCCAAATAGCTTAACTAAAGATGAGCAAAATATGTTAATTAATCTTTATGATTCAGATATCCGATATGGTTCAAAACATATTTCGAAATTATTCAGGTATTTGAAAAATGAGGAAATATGGGACGAAACAAATATAATATTCACAAGTGACCATGGAGAGGGATTTGGTGAACATGAACATTACTTCCATGGATATCAACCCTACGAGGAATTGATTCACGTTCCCTTAATCGTAAAAGGGCCTACGTCAGACGAATATGATAATATAGTTAAACAAAGAGAGTTGGTAGACTTAGCCCCAACTATTCTAGACTACCATGGTGTTGATTTTGATGACAAGCATTTTGATGGTCATAATCTTTTTGATGAAAAAGAACGGCGAGTAATAGCTATAGGATCACAAATGAATGATGGTTCAGTAGTTGCAGGTCGTTGGAACAAATGGAAGTACATTCACATTGAGGGAGAAGAAGAACTCTATGATTTATCGGCCGACCCCCAAGAGAAAGAATCAATAGCAACTAATTATCCGAAAGTAGTACAAAATTTTAAAATGGCCATTCCAAAACGATTATTTAATCAGAAGGCTGAAGAAATCCAAGTTCCAGATGACCATCAGGAGCGTAAACAACTTAAGGCACTAGGATATCTAAAATAAAGTCCCTCCTTAAGGCGTTGTTCAGATTAGCTGATTCCATACCCACGCGAGCGCTTTGAACCAATTTTCCGCTGATTCAACCGATGCTCGCGAAAACGTGTTATAAAAGTGGTTAGTTCGACGTATTATTTCTTGAAAAACACGTTGAACGAGGAAATCGAGAAGCTTGAACGTACCACTGAAGAGGTGGCCGGTGCCGACGAAGACACTCAACGCCTGATGTCGATCCGGGCCTGAGTAAATTTGCGTCGCTGTTGATCAAATCCGAGATTGGAGACATCAATCGGTCCCAAGTGCCAATCAACTGGTGAGTTACGCCGGCCTGACCCCATCGGTGCGGCAGCCGGGAGACAAGGAAATCTGGGGTGGAATCGTCAAGGAAAGATCTGCACCACTGCGATGGGCATTCGTGCAATGTGCGAACGTCGCAGTTCGATTCAATGAATATCTCGGGAATTTCAACACGCACTTGAAAGAACGCAAGGACCACCATATAGCGATCGTTGCGACGGCTCGCAAGATGCTCGTCTCAATCTTCTACATGCTCTCCATATAGGATGTGTACGATCCAAACGTCCCGGTCTAGGATCACTCCAGTCATCGGCCTAAAGCCTTCTCTCGACAGCGACGGCTCTGCCCGACTCGAAGACCGCTACAGCCGGAAATACCGGCTGTAATCGCTCTAAATGCCAGTAATAGCGCGTTTCCGTTCTTCCCCACAATCATAATGTGAATTCAGTGCGGTCATCCCTTTGCCTTCCGTCACTTTAATCTATGGATACACCAAGTTCGTTTTCGAAATATGGTAGCGTCCGCTTGATCCCAGATTCGAGTGAGACGTTCGGTTCCCAACTGAGTAATTGTTTAGCTCGGGAAATGTCCGGGCGCCGCACCTTGGGATCGTCTTCCGGCAAGTCCCTGAATACGATGTCTGAGTCAGCATCGAGGACATCAATTATAGTCTCTGCGAGAGTCAAGATTTTGATCTCTTCTGTGCTACCGAGATTGATGACCTCACCGGCGGCAGTTTCTTTTTCGGCTCTAGCGAATGGGCGAATTCCGTCCAAGAGATCACTCACGTAACAAAAACTTCTGGTCTGGGTTCCATCCCCATAGACCGTAAGTGGCTCACGGTTCAGCGCTTGAGATAAGAAATTCGGAATTACCCGACCGTCATCGGGGCGCATACGAGGACCGTAGGTGTTGAAAATGCGTACCGTCCGAATATCGAGGTCGTACTGCTCCTGGTACGCTACGGCAAGTGCTTCCGAGAAGCGCTTGCTCTCGTCATATGGCGACCGAGGTCCGCGGAGGTTCACGTTTCCGTTGTATTCCTCGTTTTGAGGGTGGACTTCAGGATCCCCATATATCTCGCTCGTTGATGCCAAAATCGTACGAGCGTCATGTTTACGTGCGAATTCGAGTGCGTTGTGGGTCCCCTCGCTGTTCGCCAATGCAATTTCGACAGCATGGGACTCGAAATCCTTCGGACTTGCTCGTGATGAAAAGTGGAACACGTAGTCAGCGTCATCTAGATCCGGGAACGGATTTCGCACATCGTGCTCCACTGAATTGAAGCGGTCGGACTTGATGTGCTCGAGATTTTCCGGGCGACCACTTCCAAAGTTGTCGAGGGACGTAACTTCGAAGTCATCGTCAAGCAAGGAGTCGACCAGATGACTCCCGACGAATCCTGCACCCCCAGTGACAACTGCGTGAGGGTTCGACATCACAGTTCAATAATGCTATTGTCACCGACGTTTAGCTGATTCGCCTCGCTACGAACGGTAGCCCCATTACCGACGATGCTGCCTTCGAGGTGAACACTCTCTAAGGTAGCATTTTCGCCGACTATACCGTTACGAACGATGCTGTCCGTAATACGAACGTCGTTGTCGACGCTGACATTAGGCCCGACTATTCCCTCTTTGACGACGACATTATCTCCGAAATCGACCGGTGGAATCACGACTGCATTATCCAAAGAGTCTGCTCCGTTCGTCTCGCCCTTCGATAGGAGAACGCGGTTCGCCTCGAGAAGCGTCTCGGGTCGCCCACAGTCGTACCAGTCCTCAACCTCGAAGATGTCGATGCAAGCATCGGATTGAATCATGTGTTGGAGGGCGTCCGTAAGCTGATACTCGTAACCAGCTCCCCGGATATTGTTTTCGACTAAGTGGGCGAGTGCGTCGAACAGGAGATCCGTATTTTCAACGATGTAGACACCACTTATCGCGTAGTTTGATCGGGGCTCTTCTGGCTTCTCGACGACCCGCTCAACTTGACCGCTTTCGGCAAGTTCCGCCACACCGTAGTGCCGCGGTTCCTCGACGGTCTTCACTCCAATACTCGCATCCGGCTCGTCGAGCGAATTGTGAGCGTCGAGAAAGGTTCCATATCCGTTCTCAAACAGCATATCACCGAGAGCGATCAGAGCTGAGTCTCCTCGCACTGCGGCTTCAGTCTGATAGATGCTGTGACCGAGGCCTTCTGCAGTTTCCTGTTCAACGAAATTAATTTCGAACTCATCATTGAACGAGGTCTCCGCGTACTCTATAATCTGATTCTGCATTGGTCCCCCCACCACGATCACTACTTGATGGACAGAGGTCTTCGTTAGGTTCGAGAGAATGTGGCCAAGTATTGGCTCCCCAGCGAGTCGAACCATGGCTTTAGGTTTGGTGTGGGTCTGCGGATAAAGTCGGGTTCCTTGTCCGGCGGCTGGAATGACAGCCTTCATCTTACAAAGAACGCCGATATCCGTCAGTAAAATCTTTGTTGTTCCGACGACTAGTTAATTACAGATCTTCTCATTCCTAGATTATTTGGTTTGTGCAATAAATACGGTATATATTTATGATTATCACATTTCGGAAGGTGCTGAGAGAAGAACCATTAATAGAGTTGCGGACGAGTATCTTTAATAAGATGACACTAAATGTCCTTATTGCTTCAGGGCAATGGGGTATAGGGGGTACGGAGAAGGCAGCAGAGTTATTGTTGAGAAATCTCGGTTCAGACTTCAACGCCTACGGGGCAGGTCTCCATCGCGGCGGTGCAAGAGCTGATTCGTTACTAGAAGACGAGTACGACATCTATTTTCCCGACGATTCCGACGATTTCGCCAATTATCTACAGAACAACGCTATTGATATCATTCATAGTCATTCTGGCGATCCCGAGTTGATCAGCGAAGCCGCAGCCAAAGCCGGAACCCCGATAGTAGTTCGAACCGATCAATTTGGAAGATATTTCCAGCCAGATAATGGAAAAGTTATTGACTATTTTTTCTTCCCCTCCCAGTCGATTCTCCTGCGAACGCTCATGCTAAATCAAATTAGTCTCGAAGAAGATTGGCCTCGAAAAATGGGTCTTTTATATAATCCGCTGGATATTGACAATGTCTCTCAGGGGATGTCGATGCGTTCGAGATATAATATACCCGAAACTGCTCCTGTAGTCGGTAAGATTGGTAGGCCTGCCCCTGAAAAGTGGGGAAAACTCACCATTGACGCATTTGATCGGGTAGTTAAATCTGTACCGAACGCCCAACTCTTTCTCGTAGGGGTTCCAGACAAAATCAAGAATGCAATTCAGAGTTATGGGTGGGGGCATAAAGTAACGTATGAAGGCGTTCTCCCCCCCGACAAAGTGAAAGATTTCTATGCAACAATAGACGTGCTCGCACACACGAGTGCGATAGGTGAAAGTTACGGATACGTTATCGCAGAAGCGATGGCCAATGGGGTAGTACCCGTGGTCGATTCGACACCTATGCGTGACAACGCGCAGATCGAGCTTGTGAACCATGGCCACTCAGGCTATGTAGCCAATTCACCACAGTCGTACGGTGAGGCAATAACGAAATTACTCAATGACAACAAATTACGGCGGCAGTTCGGGAAAGCGGCAGGTATACGCGTCAATCGATTCTCCGTCCAAAATGTCGTATCTCGGCTCGAAGATTATTATCGGCGCTTATCAGCTGAGCGCGGATTAATATCAGATTCAGACCCCGTTTCGCTCACCTATACATCACAACGAAACTCTCTGCTGAATTTCGCAGACGGAAACAATAAACGACTCAACCAAAGTTTCGGGGATGATGATGTTTTTCACTGGCTAGAACGACAATCTTGGCGCTGCGTCACTTCGCTCCCAATCGGGAGAAAACCTACGTTCGACCTTTTACGCAAAGGGTTTATAGTTGCCAACGAACGTATATGACCAAGGCTGATTAATTGGTCAAAAAGTTCGACGAACTTTTGGTCCCGTTGCAGAGGCGTTTAGAATTGGTCTCGGGTAGTCGGTTTTTCCACCTCGATTGCTAAGTTTGTAGTGGCGGTTGTGCCGATCTGTTCGCGAGCGAAGTCAGCATACAATTCGGGATGAATTACATTGACGAACGTAAGCGTCAACATCGCCTGAATTCCGTCCCGAGTCCACGCATCCACGGTTCTTACACCGTTTCGAGACTTCTCCCATAACCCGTTCAAGCAAATTTGAGGTCCAAGGCACACGACGGCCCTCAATAGCACCTTCAGCAAACCGAGTCAAAGCTAGTATCCATTTCCTCAGGAAACTGGCTGATCCCTCACATCCATCCAATTCGAGATGCCACGCAGTGCGCTCCAGCCGGCTTTCCGTCGAAGCAATGCGCTTACGGATTGCATCCCATTCCCCGGCTGGGTGGTGTAACTCAACGGTATTCTTCAAATAGAGACGTCTCCACGGATTTCGTTCGCGTAGGCTTTGTGTTCTGTGAGGGGAAGTTACTCGTCTTCCCACAACGTATGCAGGAGCGACTGAGGTGCCTGCACGAAATCGAACTGATGGGGCCGATCGCCGTGACTGAATGCTCCGACAAGAGGTTCTTCGCCATCACCCACCACGGCAGCGTCTTGAGTGATTACCGACCGCTCAGTCAGCTCTGTGGCTATCTCTTCCCAGGGTTCGTCAACACTCACGTCAAGCAGCGAGGTATCGAATTCTTCGCCAACACCTCCCGTGAAAGGGAGACGTGGATGGTGTAGTAGGCGTCTTCTTCTTAACTATGGACTTTCGTGCCGTCCGGAATGACTGTCTGGAACCCTTCTTCCTCGGTGTGTTCGGTGAGAGGTTCCCGAAGTTGTGGTCAATACTCGATGACACGCCGGTTGATCGTGGCGGGAGACAACATCGGAAGGACTCGCTCGCCGAGCGCCGTGGCGTCCCAGTAACTGGTCTTGGTTGCTAAGGTGGCCTCGCTGAATGAATTGCACTGTTGGTACTGTTTTCAACCGTTGAAAGTGAGAATGTCGCCAATCGGTCGGAAGTGTGATTGCTGGTCATCATCTGCTGCCGTATCTTCGAGGTACGTGAGCCAAATCGTCGACTCACCGAGTACCGTGACGATGGTGCGAGTCGATGTGGCACTTCGCCGGTATCGCTTCCTCCCATTTCCGGGGTTGTGCTTCTACCCGCAATATGCCTAGACGGCTTGGTCATCGAGACTTTCGATCAATTGCTTAAACTGGATCCGGCCGAATCCAGTCTCCTGAAACTCCTGGGCAAGTGCACCCACCGTGATGCATTTGTCCTGTGCTATTCGTATGACTAGCCTCACGTCGGTTGTGGCGTGTATGGGATGTTTCCGTGGTGATCACCCGATACGTCCCATTCCAGGACTTTAGTTCTAAACAGGTCTGAAACACAACCAAATATATTTATTACGATGATCAATTGGCTATTTGATGTATATTGTAACCCTTAAGGGGGTTGTACGATTATTCGGAATTAATGACGAACACAGACCATGAATTAAATATTGAAAATATTACTAAAGCAATAAAGTATCCAAAACGTGCTGTTGATGATGTTTTATTGTACTATACACTTAGATACTTTTTGACCCGATTGAATACAAAATACAACATCGGAACCAATGTATTTGATAAACAGTGGGATTTGTTAATCATTCTCGATACTTGTCGTATCGATGCATTAAATTTGGTTAGTAGTGAATATGAATTTATTAATGAGATTGATTCTATAACATCCCTTGGAAGCGCAACACCAGAATGGGTTGCGAGTACATTTGTAAGTGATTACACTGATGAGATCAGCAATACAACGTATATTACTGCTAATGCTATGGCAAAATCAATATTGGAAGATTCTGTTCAAAATAGTGAAAATGCCCATTTATTATTGAGGAGTTTACGCCGACATCACACAGTTGACGATGCCGCTTTGAATGAACTCATCTATGTATTTGATCATGAAGGTATTGGACAGAGAGGACCGCTGGGCCATGAAGAGGGAATGACTCCGCCAGAATATGTCACTAATAACACTATAGACCACATGAGAAATAATTCAACGGATCGGGTTATTGCGCATTATTTCCAACCTCACTTTCCGTGGTCAGTTAAGGGGTTGACCGAAAATAGACCATTGAAAAAGTTTGAGAAGAACCCATGGGATTATTTAAAAAACAAAGGAGATAAAACCAAAGTCTGGAAATCATATATTAATGAATTGAAATATGTGCTAAATAGTATTGAAACATTATTAAATAATGTTGATGCAGACAGGGTTGTGATAACTGCTGATCATGGTGAGGCCTTTGGTGAATTTGGGATTTTGGGTCATAAGATTGGATCCATCCATCCTCAAATCCGAAAAGTACCTTGGGTAGAAACGTCAGCCACTAATAATCAAACGTACACCCCAGATCTATTGGGAAGCGGTACCGATCGGAACACTTTTGATGCTAATCAACAGCTAAAAGCGTTGGGTTACAAACTATAAAACCATTAGTTTTGTTTTGGACGGCTCTTTTGAATCCACAGAGGGCGCGGGAATCACGGTTTCACGGACCATTTAACATTGTGAACCGGGGGGCCGAGAGCTATCTCCCGAAATTGACGAAACCAGGCCCGATAGGATACGGAATCAAGGATTGAGCGTTTTATCGAAAAGTCCACGGTTTCTGTCAACGGTCGTTGATTGTACAAATCCGCATCAAGCCGCGCATTATGCGCGTGGTCTATCGGTTGATAGAAACGATGTTTGATGAGTGGACGAACACCGTTTTCACGGAGCTGGTCTCTGAAAGCCGCCTAATCATATCCCTTATCGGCAGCCAAACTCTCCAAACTGACAGTATTCCGACGTGAAAGTTCCGGCCCAATTTTCGCGTCATTTGGCCATTTCGCCGAGACATCAAGGTCAATTATTGCCTGGTCGGCAGTGTCGATCAGTAACGTTACTTTGAGTAGTTCGACCGACCTATCAATCCGCCGTGAGTAATCTGAGGACGCTTGATTCCGATCAAAAAACGTCGCATCAACCGCCCCACGTCCGGACCGTTCTAGCAAGGTTGCGGACCGTCACAACAATGTTCGCCAGACCTGCATCGGCGCACGATTAAACGAACGGTAGAGCGTTGGTCCAGATGGAAAACCGTGATGTGGTAACTGAAACAATCCACGGACGTGATCCATCTCTGAGGCCAAGTCAGCCACGCCTTCGTACGACTTTTCTTCATGTACTCGAAGGTAGTGAAGAACAACGTGTTTCCATCCAGCAAATCCGTTACCTTTCGGATTGCTAACCTTGAGGAGACCGGCGGCGGAATATTTTTGAGCAAGACTCTTGATTTGCTTGACGAAGCGGAAGAGTACTTTTGGCACAACTGTACTCTCCCGCATCGTACTACTAGTTCCGTCAGATTAACTAGATTCTGTCTCTAAATTCAATAGAGCCGAAAATAGACAAAAGATTATCTTACTCGGTTGAAGATAGTCATATGAGATGAGTCCAAGGTACTCCATCGCAATAATCCACCTAAATATGGTTGATACTGTTGCGCAATCATTAACGAGTATTCTAGATCAAATAGGCTCTGAATATGAAGTAGTCGTAGTAGATGACGGTTCCACCGATGGCAGCGAAGAAATTCTGAAACGACTAGAAAATGTATATGAAAATCTCAAGATAGATTTTCATGCGGGAAATGAAAATCATGGCGAAGCAAGAAATCATGCGGTTCAGCTTGCCGAAGGTGAGTATATTATAGGCGATATTGACGCTGATAACGTCTACTGCCCATCAATAGAAGAATTCGTGAAGATTTACCACCAAATAGAAGACGTAAAGGAAGAGAATTTTATGCTTCTCGGAACTGGTATTTACATTGCGCCTCGACAATTGCTAATCGATATTCCATATCGTAGTATTGGATATGGTGAGGACAGAGATCTATATAGGAGATTGCTTGCAAAAGATGCGTGGCTAAGTTTGAGTCACAGGGGAATTAGTGCAGAAATTGGGTACCATGACTCGATAATTGATTGGATTACGAACGGTGTCGAAACTATATCCAATCAATTTCGGAGCGGGGTCCATTTACTTCCTTATCTGAAATGGGCTGCAGAGGAAATGGTAGGAAAGAGGACCCGAATTTCGAAGGTGCGGGGTGCAATGCATCTCTCCGTGGCAATTCCCGCATATGTGAATTCTATGCGGTTTGAAAAGTTAAAAACGCCAGAAAATTTTCAAGATATTGGAAAATTCAAAGAAAAGGTCGTGGAAAATCATATGACGTTATCGCAAATGGAGGATAGATTTGGCATTAGTGTTGATCGAGAATCACTAAGGGCGACTGGAAAATGGCTTTACGATATCAATGAACTTACACCGAGAATCGACTGAAATTCGAATTGCAAAGCATAATTAAAGTATCGTGACAATATTTTCAGTCAAATTCAAGAAGTGATCAATATTATCGCATAGCCTGTCGGATGATGTATAAGACCTCAATAAATTTGCTGCGGTATAACTTTGGATATCAAATATCGCTGCTGCAGTTAGTAACGCTGTGCTAGTGAAGCCTACGACGGAATCGGGATCCGAGATATCATAAATTTCCTCAACTGGAATCGATTTTGCCAAAACTTCGACAGAGTCGTATCTGGATTGTATTGATTCATATTTATCCTCAGTCTCCCTTGGGTGTGGCTTGATTCCTATGTGAGAGTCTCCTGGCAGCTGAGATATAATATCGTGGATAAGAGATAATTCATCATTTTCAGAGAGATCGCTTGCCTCACCGAAAGGTTGTGTGATAATTATGCAGTCATATTCTTGAATGGATTTCTCCACATGGAAGGTTTGGCGGTAAAAACCGGCGATGTCATCATTAACACTAAGCTTGGAATCCTCAAGTGAAAAAATATGGAAGGTTTTGATGGTAAATTGCTGTAACAATCGCGATTCGATTAGTTTGTGAATTTGTCCGACTGTATCAGCCACCACTTGCCGCAGACCAGAATCTAAATCAAACTTTCGTAATCGGTCTTTGCGATTAATTTTCCGAAATTCTTCCTGCTTAATATAAGTGCCGAACCCTTCATCAATAGTAATGAATTGAGGAGAAAAGTATTCATAAAAATGACGACCGATTGAAAGCAAGTTAATGTCTGGCTTCATTGGGGCAATGATATAGAGTATATTTCCGCTATCAGATAGATTCTGATGTAATAATTCCTTTGTAGATGAGATATTTAGCAGCATCCACGATAGAAAGTTGTCTTCGAATATATCGTCCCAATAAAATACATTAATATCGTCATCAAGGTAACTAAAATCATTCTTTTCCAATAAATAACCATCTGCTAGATGGGGCTTGATGAGAATTATACCTTTTGAAAGATCATATTTTAAGGCTGCTGCTCGTATTCCCCGAGCATGGAACGGAGTGATAGCCATTGCTACAAATTCAATATCCTCAGGTATACGTGACATAGCCAAACCTTTTACCGACACGTTCATTGGGTTCATTATAATTGTCCATCCAAGTAGGTGTATTTGACTGTTATTATGAATGATTATTACGCTTCCAGCCATCATCATAAACTAAATATTCGTGTTTCATAGAATTGGAGCAGTTAATTATTGAAGCTCCGCACGAAAAAACCCTTTCAAAATCACTTCATTCATTCAGATTTTGATCATAAGACTACCATTATACCGTTGTTAAGATTGCGGGGAACCAATAACATCTGTTCACTGAAGACCTCGAAAAGGGGGGTCGCCGCGTTACGGGTCTTCCCTCTTTGACGTTCTCTGAGTCGAGAACTTCCGTAGTCCAAACCAAAGAAATCAGGCTCTCTAGTTGAAATTGGGTCTCCTGCTGATCTGGACGGTTTTTCGGAAGTTACATAACCACTAAGTACACGCCATTTTAGGTACTAGACGATGATTCAAGGGGTAAAAACACGAAACTTGGAAGTCAATACTGACGAACGTGGACACCTCGTCGAAATGTTCAGGGAGGATTGGGACATTTACGACCCTTCTCCAGCGATGTCGTACTTCTCTCTCTCTTATCCGGGAGTCGTCCGTGCCTGGCACCGACATACCCGAGGACAGGTGGACCACTTTGTCGTCCCACAAGGACATGTGAAGGTTGGCATCTACGACGACCGTTCTGACTCCCCAACTCAGAGTGAACTTAACACATTCGTAATCGGTGAACACAATCAACAGGTGATTCGAATACCGGGGGAATGTTGGCACGGCTTCAAAGTCGTAGGTAATGAACAGGCCCTCCTAATCAACTACCCCACCAACCTCTACGATTACGACGACCCCGACGAAGAGCGCCTTCCTCCAGACACGGACAAAATTCCGTTAGACTGGGACGAGGAGACCCACTGAAGACAATGAAAGGAGTGCTCCTCTCCGGTGGCACTGGCTCTCGGCTTCGGCCAATTACGCATACTGGACCGAAACAGTTGGTCCCAGTGGCAAACAAACCAGTGCTCCAGTATGCGATTGAGGCGTATCGGGAGGCGGGAATCACGGAAATCGGGGTCATTCTCGGAAATACGGGCCGAGAAGACGTCCAGGAATTCCTGGGTGACGGCTCGGACTTCGGCGTTGAGATCACGTACATCGTTCAGGGTGAACCACTTGGACTGGCACACGCCGCCGGATGTGCAAAGGATTTCGTTGGTGATGACGACTTCGTGATGTTCCTGGGCGATAATATACTCAAACAGGGAATCTCCGATCTCGTCGATAGTTTCAAGGCGGGAGATTACGCGGCCGGAATCGCATTACAAGAGGTAGACAATCCCCAACAATTTGGAATCGCCGACGTCGACGAAAATGGAACCGTTCAGGAGCTCATCGAAAAACCAGACGACCCACCGAGTAATCTCGCTCTGATCGGCATCTATGCCTTTTCGCCACTCGTCTTCGATGCCATCGATGACCTGGAGCCCTCCTGGCGCGGTGAACTCGAAATCACTGATGCCATACAGTCATTACTCGACGATGGCTATGCAATCGACTCACACGTCGTGGAGGGATGGTGGAAGGACACTGGGAAACCGGAAGACATCTTGGAGGCAAATCGTCTCGTACTTGAGCAGCATCCCGGGGGGCTCAACGGGACTGTCGAGGACGGGGCGACAATCGAGGGATACGTCGACCTGCACGCTACTGCCAAAGTAGAAGGAAACGCCGTCATTAGAGGCCCTGTCAGTATCGCTGAGGGAACGACAATCAAGGACGGGACGTACATTGGACCGTACACCTCGGTCGGACCAAACAGTACGATAGAGAACACGCACATCGAGAACAGTGTCATCATCGGCGACTCGACGATAACGACATCGGAGAAAATCGTCGATAGCCTCCTTGGCAGTGGGACGGTCATATCTACTGCTGAAGGCCTCAAGCCAGAAGGGAAGCGACTGATCGTCGGGGAGAATTCGAACCTCAAATTGTAACGATGAAAATTTACACCACAACGTGTGAACAATGCGGTACCGTCGTCGCAGGGAATATTCTCGAGAAGCGCCGCGAAATAAAGTGCCCCAGAATTACCTGTGACAACGTCCTCTCGTTTTCAGATCTGCCTGAAGAGGCGCAGAACCATCTCGAAGCCCATACAGATCGATACGCTGTTTAATCGGACAGCGACCTCGCAATAAAGGACACATCAGCATCTACTGTCGGAACGGATTCAGTGAGTTCCTGGGCGATCTTATCCGTCGCAAGACAGCTGTATTGTGGGCGTTCTGCGAGAAAATCTACAGCAGACATCGTCGATGAGTGGAGAGTGCCTTTCAAATTGAGGGACTCCGTGAGAATCCGGCCGAGCTCCTTCGGAGTTACGCATGAAGAAGATGCCACGTGGAAGTGGCCAGACGCACCCCTTTGAATCAGTGAAAGAATTGCCTGCGCAGCGAAGCCCACACGGGTCGGCGTGATTCGCTGATCGGTGAAGAGGGAAACCTCCCCTTCAGATTTCAGCTGGTCTCTGACCCAGGCAGGGAATCCATTCAATTGTCCGGTAAACCCATGAATTCCGTAATTGAATGACGTTCGAACGATTAGAGACTCCGAGTCCACCTCATGGACGCCAATTTCCCCGGCTAATTTCGTTTGCCCGTATGCCTGTACGGGGTTCGGCGCTGATTCTTCGGTGTATGGGGTTTCAGTACCCCCATTGAAGACGTAATCAGTCGAGATCTGGACAAAATCAATCCCACGTACACGACACCGTTTGGCCATTTTACGTGGTGCCTGGGCGTTGATTTGGAAAGCCTCGTCACGATTTTGCTCACATCCATCCACGTCCGTCATCGCCGCACAGTTGATAACGACATCAGGCCCGTAGCGATCGAGCACCCGTTCAAATTTGTCCCCGTCTCGGATATCCAACCGCTCGAACGTTCCTTCAGATTCTGGTGATTCTGAATGAAACGTGCCGACGACTTCCATCCCCGCATCCTGAGCAGAAGAAAAGATGGCACTTCCGAGAAGACCAGTCACACCCATGACGAGGATTCGCATACCCAATGAACACACCTTTATCCTACATAGGTGCTACTGACTCAAATAGAATGAGAATCCTCGTCACAGGTGGAGCAGGATTCATCGGCTCAAATTTTGTAAAGTACGTTTTGGAAAATCGGGATTACGAAGTAACTACCCTAGATTCTCTGACATACGCAGGAACCAGAGAGAATCTGGATTTTGCCGTCGATGATCCGAATCATCGATTTGTAGAGGGAGATATTCGCGATGAAGAAGTCGTTGAAGACCTACTGTCCGAAGTGGATGCAATCGTGAACTTCGCTGCAGAATCTCACGTCGACCGTTCTATCGATGGATCGAAACCCTTCGTTTCGACGAACATAGAGGGCACACGCGTGCTGCTTGACTTAGCTCTAAAGGAGGATATCGACACGTTCGTCCAGATCTCCACCGATGAGGTGTACGGGGAAGTACTAAAGGGGGTATTTTCGGAAACTGACCCCCTCGAACCACGTAATCCGTATGCTGCGACGAAAGCGAGCGCGGACCTTTTGGCAATGAGTTATTTCACGACTCACGATTTGCCGGTGATCGTCACGCGGTCATCGAATAATTATGGGCCCCGTCAGCATCCTGAAAAGTTAGTTCCAAAGTTCATTAAACGGGCAAATGAAGGGAAATCACTCCCCGTATATGGAGACGGAAGCCAGGTGCGAGAGTGGCTTTATGTCGAAGATAACTGTCGGGCAGTTCTTTCGGTTCTCGAGGCTGGCGAACCTGGTGAAATTTACAATATCGGAAGTGGAGTAGAGAAAGAGAATATCGAAATGGCAATAACCATCGTGGAAATGGTCGGGGCATCAGCAGACCTAATCGAATATGTTGAAGATAGACCCGGTCACGATCAACGATATGCCCTCGAAACAGAGAAGATTGAGGCACTTGGATGGCAACCCGAAGTAACGTTTCAAGAAGGGATGAGGCGGACCGTTGACTACTTCAGTCAGTAATTCAGGGACCAGATTTTGTTCCGATGACAGACTTACAAAGCGAACTCCCCTCCGTTGCAATAATCACGCTCAACTGGAACAACTACGAGGATACGGCGGCGTGTCTTCGGTCGCTGCAGGAGGTCGAGTACTCCAATTTCGAGGTGTTCGTTGTCGATAATGGTTCGGAAGACGACTCGCTGTCAAAGCTCAAATCGGATTTTCCCGAAATTGCGTATATCGAAAGCGAAACGAATCGGGGCTTCGCAGCGGGGAATAATTTGGCTATTAAACGTGCAATAGAGGAGAATTTCGATTACGTTCTTCTTTTAAATAACGATACCGTCGTTTCGAAAAACTTTCTGACACCACTCGTGCTAGTGGCAGAAAATGAACCGAACGTAGGTATCGTGGGCGGAATCATCAAGGAATTCGACTCGGAGAAAATCTGGTATGGGGGAGCGCAATTTTTTTCACATGTTGCGCGTGCAAAGCACAGCAGAAATATCCAAAAGAATATCCCCTATTCAACGGGGTACATCACTGGCGCGCTCATGCTAATATCAGCATCCGTCATTGATGACATCGGATACCTCGACGACTCCTACTTTTTCGGCATGGAAGATGTCGAATACTCTCACAGAGCAAAACGGAAAGGCTGGGAAATCCGAGTCGTGCCATCTTCACAGATTCAACACAAGGTCAGCGGGACCGCTGGACAAGACAGCCCGTTCTGGATCGAAAACCGGACGAAAAACAGATTCCACTACGCACAAACGTACCTCCATCCACTGTCGAGGATAATATTCTATAGTGCCTTCACAGTGGAGACAATCGCCAAACTCATCTTTTGGACGATACGTGGTGATGAGCCTGTCGCGAAATGTAAATCAATCCTGAGAGGAATATTGTAGAAGAGATTTTTGGCGAGATCAGTCAACCAAAGCGTGCAGATTTGAACGGATATGACGTGATGACGCTTCCCAGGTGTATCTGTGAGTGGCAGTATTCCTCGAACTGGTACCAATCTTCTGGCGTTTTCTTGGTGAGGCCGCAAGGTCGGAGATAGCATCTGAAAAATCGGAGATGCTTGCCAAGATTGCATCATTTCCCTCTTCAATGTCCGTCCCACGAACCCCAAACGGCGTCGACACCACCGCCAAACTCCTCGCAAAGTAATCGATGAGTTTGATATTCGTTCCACCACCGGAGATCATCGGATTGAGTGCAATGTCGGCGAGGTCGAAGTGGGCTTCGTAATCATCTTCTACATACCCAGCCACAGTGACGTTCTCTGGAATCTCCCGAAGCGAGAGCGCATTCCCGACACTTCCCATTATGACGAACTCGACGGAGGGTAACTCCTTGGCCACCTTCAACACCTCCCCGGCAGCCTCAACGTTCGGCTTGTAGTTACTCCCCATGAACAGACAAACCGTCGCGTCCTCGTCAATGCCGTACTCCCGCCGCAATCGCTGTGCTGCTGGAGATTCGGGCCGATGTTCGCGAATCGCGTCTTCGTACGTCCCGTTCGGGGCCACGATAGTCGGTACACTCGCACCGAAGTCCTCCTCGTACACCGTGGCGTCCCGCTCACTCGTGGTGATGATCGCGTCGGCGTGGTCAACTGCATACTGTTCCAGCGTTCGAACCCATTCGATAGTTCGCTCCTCGAAAAGCGGTTGCTCGATGTCACCGAAGCGCTCCGTCTCGACGTTGTGACTCGAGAAGACGAGTGGCGTGTCATCAGGCACCATCTCGTGGACCGTCTTGAACTGCCACGGTTCGCGCGCGATTACTACGTCAGCCCACTCGATTCGATTAGCGAGTCCGTCGCTAGCCAGACGCAAACTATGTCCTGCGAGGAGATTTGGATAGCCGAGGAGCATCGGCACCTTCGTGGCTTCGTGAAGTGGGTGGAGATGGCGATATTCGACGTAGTCTTCGGCGATTTCGACGCGGCGGCGGACGTCCAGGTCTTTGTACATCCCCGGCGATCCTCCCTGGCAGTAGCGAAACACGCTGTCGCCGAACTTGGGAAATTCCTTCACGAGTCCATGGGACCGATGGTCGCCCCCCATACGGGGTGGATAGCTAACGTACGGAACGACCTGCAGGACGTTCACGAGTTTTCCTTTTCATCGAATTTAGATGGGTCTTTCGAGTTTGGGTGATCTTATTGGCCGAGTCGAAAGGTCGAACTCTGTCTTCAAATGTAATTATTGTCCACCCACCGTCGAGATGAGAAGATGACAAGGCTTATTCGACTTCTGAAAGTGCCTACGACCAATGAGCGACGACGCCGAGACAGACGCCGATTCTGCCGGCCTCGATACCGACAGAATCACCGCCCTCCTCGAAGATTGGTATCACCTCCCCGCGCTGGCCCTGATTTTCGCCTTTATGGTGTGGGTCAGACAGCGGTCGTGGTCGAACTTCGTCGTCGACGGCCAGGTGTTCCTCGGCGGCAACGACCCCTGGTACCACCTTCGCCAATCGACGTACACTGTAAACAATTATCCTGCAACGAGCCCCTTCGATCCCTGGACTGGATTCGATACTGGAGTTCACTCTGGCCAGTTCGGAACACTATTCGATCAAGCAATTGCAACAGTTTCGCTGATCATCGGCCTTGGAGATCCTTCAGGCCAGCTGATCGCCACGGTCACCGCCTTCACACCGGTAATCGTCGGGGCCTTGGTTGCCATCCCGACCTATCTCATTGGTCGCCGCCTCGGCGGACGAATAACTGGTGTCCTTGCGGCAATCGTCATGGCTCTCCTCCCTGGTCTCATCCTCTCTCGTTCTCTCGTCGGCACCGCGGACCACAACATCGCCGAGCCACTGTTCATGTCTTTCGCGGTCTTCGCCCTGATGGCCGCAATCGGAGTGGCCCAGCGCGATAAACCTGTTTACGAGCAACTCCGTGAGTTCGAGTACGCATCACTGCGCCGTGTTCTCGGATATGGTGCCCTTGCCGGAGTCGCTACGGCGCTCTACATGTACGTCTGGCCACCAGGTATCCTCCTCGTCGGCGTCTTCGGCGTTTTCGTCCTCGTCCAGATGACCAGCGAGATGGCCGATGGCGAGAGCCCGGAGCACCTGGGCATCGTCTCGGCGGTCGCGATGACAGTCACTGGCGTCCTGATGCTCGCGCGACTCGAAAGCGCGAGTTTCAGTGTTTCCGGCTACTCCTTAATCCAGGTCATCTTCCCACTCGCAGTCGCCGGCGGCGCGGTTTTCCTCGCCTGGCTCGCCCGCGAGTGGGACACAAAAAGAATTGACCCCTGGTACTACCCAGGCGCAGTCCTCGCCACACTCATAGTCGGCGCTGGTGTCGTCTCAGTCGCGATTCCCCGCCTCTTCTCGCTCGTTACGGGTAACCTCCTCCGCTTCGTCGGCTTCTCCGCCGGCGCGGCGACCCGCACCATCGGCGAGGCCCAACCATTCCCCCTCTCCATGTCCCAGCAGTACGGGCTCAGTCAAACTGAAGTCCTCTTCCACGAGTACGGCTTCACGTTCTTCCTCGCGTTCGGCATGCTTGCCATCCTCCTGCTCGAACCCCTACTTCGTTCACAGAACAACAAAAAAATCGGCCTCGCCATCGCCCTCCCGGTCGTCACGGGCATCTTCCTCGCGGCCCCCATCGTCCCGCAGTCCCTGGGCGGCCTCTTCGGCGTCGACCCCACGATCATAAGCATCGCGGTCGTCGGCTCCCTGCTCGCCCTGACCGCGGTCGCGGGCACCTACGACGGCGAGCGCATGCTGATCGTCGTCTGGACGGTCTTCATGCTCTCCGCCGCGTTCACCCAGGTCCGCTTCAACTACTACCTCGCGGTCCCGGTCGCCGTCCTCTCGGCGTGGCTGCCGGTCTACGTCTTCCGCTCCATCGGATACACCATCGACCGCGAGAAACTCACGAAGCCGGACTGGAACGCCTACTTCGCCATCGCAACCGTTCTACTCTTGCTCATCGTCCCGCTCGCGGTCCCAGTAGGGTTAACAAACGACCAGGGCCAGACCCTGGAGAAGCAGACCGCCTGGCAGGTCGGCGACTCCACCGGCCCCGGGTCGGTGACCCTGTGGGAAGACACCCTCGACTGGATGGTCGACAACACGCCCGAGGAGGGGAACTACGGCGGCGCGGACAACGCCGACCAGTTCGAGTACTACGGGACCTACGAGTACACCGACGACTACGACTACCCAGAGGGAAGTTATGGCGTGATGAGCTGGTGGGACTACGGCCACTGGATCACCGTCCTGGGCGAGCGCATCCCGGTCGCCAACCCCTTCCAGCAACACGCGACCGAGGCCGCCAACTATCTGCTCGCCGACGACGAGGAGACCGCGAACGAGCGACTCGCGGTCGTCGAGGAAGACGACGCCAAGGTGCGCTACGTCATGGTCGACTGGCAGATGGTGGAGGGCAAGTTCGGCGCGCCCGTCACCTTCTACGACGCCGGCGAACTCTCCCAGCGCGACACCCAAACCCAGATCTACCAGGTGAACCAGGAGACCGGGAGCGTCCAGCCCGCAGCCACGCTGCGTACCCAGCGCTACTACGAGTCGCAGATGGTCCGGCTGTACAACTACCACGGCTCGGCCACCGACCCGGCACCCATCGTCGTAAACTGGGACGTGGACACCGTCGAGACCGCCAACGGCCCGGTCCAGATCCCCGTCGTCCCCGAGGACGGCCAACTGGTCAGACAGGACTTCGAGAGCGTCCAGGAGGCCCAGCAGTACGCCGAGGAGGACGGCTCCGCACAGGTCGGCGGCTTTCAGGGCATCCCCGAAGAGCGCGTTACGGCCCTCGAGCACTACCGCCTCGTGAAGGTCAACGACGGGCCCGAGAACGCGAATCAGCGCGCCGTCAAGCTCTTCGAGAAGGTCCCCGGCGCGACCGTCGAGGGCCAGGGCCCCGCCGATAGCGAGGTGACCGCCCAGGTCGAGATGGAGATTCCATCGCGCAACACCACGTTCACATACACCCAGCACGCTCAGACCGATTCGAACGGCGACTTCGCAATGACCCTCCCCTACTCGTCGACCGGCTACGACGAGTGGGGCACCGACGAGGGCTACACCAACGTCAGCGTCCGCGCGACGGGCGATTACCAGTTCAGCACGCCGCCGACCGCCGACGAGAACCTCACCGTCAGCAGCTACACCGCCACCGCGGACGTGACCGAAGGCCAGGTCATCGGTGAGGACGACTCGACAATTACCGTCGACCTCGAAGAGGAGGTCCTTCAGGAGCCCGAGGGCGCCAACCAGACGGGCAACGAGACAACGACGACCGACGGCAACGAGACCATCACCGACGGCAACGAATCGACCGGTGACGACACCGAGACCACGACAGACGGCGACTCCCTGACGACCACGACCGAGGGCGACACGCAGACCACCACCGCGAGCGAGTCGCTCGCACCGATAGCGCCAGCCGCCGTCACCGCACCGCTCGCCCCGACTGCCCTCCTCGCACCGATCACGAGCGCCCTCCCCGCATGACCACAGCCCGCGAACTCCTGGTAGTCTACCTCAAGGGGTTCGCGATGGGGGCCGCCGACGCGGTCCCCGGCGTCTCAGGGGGTACCATCGCCCTCATCACGGGCATCTACGACCGCCTCATCAAAGCCATCGCCGCGCTGAACGTCGCGGATGGGCTGGCACTCCTCCAGGACCTGCGCCGACCACAGGACCCGGCTGCCAGAGCGTCTGCGCTCGACCGCGCCACCGAGTTGGACCTGTTCTTCCTCGCCGTCCTGGGCGTCGGCGTCGTCACCGCCGCGGTGACCGCCGCGAACGTCATCGAGTGGGCGGTCCACGCTCACGCGGGCCCGACGTACGCGTTCTTCTTCGGTCTGATCGTCGCCTCCGTCATCGTCCTGCGCGACGAGATGGTCCTCGACTCGCCCGCCGGCTGGGCGGTCGCGCTCGCTGGCTTCTTGCTCGCCTTCCTCGTCAGCGGCCTCTCGAACGGGGCAATCGAAGACGGCCCGGTCGTCCTCTTTTTCTCGGGTGTCATCGGTATCTCCGCGATGGTCCTCCCGGGCATTTCGGGCTCGCTCATCCTGCTCACGCTCGGCCAGTACGAAACCATCGTCGGGGCGGTGGAAGCACTCACGAGTGCCGCGTTTGCCCTCGACCTCACAGTGGCCGTCGCACCGTTCGTGACCCTCGCTATCTTCGCGAGTGGCGCACTCGTCGGCATCCTCTCCTTTGCCCGGGTCGTCGCGTGGGCGCTCGAACACCATCGCGTCCAGACGTTGACCTTCCTCGTCGCGTTGATGGTCGGAGCGCTCAGAGCACCAGGCGAGCGAGTCTACGCTGCCACGCCCGAATGGACCGTGCTCGTCGCCGCCATCTTAATCGGCTGGGGCGTCCTCGGGGCCGTCGCGGTCCTCGGACTGGACGCGATGACCGACGAGATCACGTATTAGCCCGATATCCGAACCGTTGAAAGATGCCGTCGAGAACGGTGAACAACCCGGGGTCCAGGTACTGACGGTACTACACGTTCGAACTAAGCGAAACTACATAAAGACGAGCCACTCGAAGACGGGGCCAAGCGATCAGTCCAGCGCACCCAGGTGGGTAGCTGCCTCACGAGCAATTTTCTCGACAGTGTTCGCCGTCAATTCACCTTCAGTTTCGTGAATATCGGCGTGTTTGATCGTGACGAGGACCCACGGATTGATGTAACTCTCGCGTGGAAGTCCGCCACTCGTGAAGTCTGTGGCAGCGAGTGGAATCGCTGCCGAGCGTCGTGTAGTCGTGACGACGGCATAGACGGCTTCTTCGTCACGAAACGGCGGTGTGTCTGTACTCAGGCAGACGTATGGTCGATATTCGTGCGGGCCCAGGAGGTCCGGTCCTTTGACGACCGTTCCACGAGTATAGCGGGGCGCCGTCATTCGTCCGACTCACCGTAGTAGTCATCCGTCGTCGATGCGGAACTCGCGGCCTGCTGTGCTGCGTACGAGGCGAGGCGTTCATCGTCCCCAATCGCCCAGTAGCGCCCGTGATGCCGGACGAGTCCGCGATCTTCGAGACGGGAGAGGACGACCCCGACGCTCCCGCGAGGGATATCGGTTGCTTCGTGAATTTCGGTCTGTGTGAATGCTTGTTCGTTGTTTGTAGCTAAGAATGTGAGAACGATGTGAGGCTGTGTCCCTGCTTTGAGATCCAAAACGTCGTTGGGACCGTTCTCGAAACGATCGATCCTGATCGGCATATGTAATAGATAGTTGTAAAATGTAATAAGTTGTTTGGTGGGGCGCCAAGGAAGACAATAAAGAACTAGCGGTGATCGCGGTCCTCGGACTGCACACGATGACCGACGAGATAACGTACTAGTCTCAATTACTCGAGCGGCCTACAATACTCACGTGATGGGACCGAACACTTTTCTCCCGGTATGAGGTAGTATAGTTCATGAGTTCGAAGTCGGACGGGGATGGTGAGGAATATACCGCACCCACCCACATTTCTCTGGAACGCTCTACAGAGGGAGATGTCTGGCTCGTCCGAGACGAGGAAACTGGTGTTGCAACTGAGGGTGAGACACGCGAAGAGGCCCTCGAAATGCTCGACGACGCTGTTGCGGCCTTCAAAGACGAGAAGGGACGAGAGCCAACCGACGAGGAATTACGTGACGTAGGAATCGATCCGAGAGAAAATACGAGTGGCAATCTCCCAGACATTCTCAAGTAGTTCAACGAATGGTGACGAGAGATTTTTCGGGGGACGACGTCGTTTCTGTACTGGTGAATGTAGGAGGATTTCACTGGATCCGTACAACGGGGAGTCATATGATAGTGAAGTGGACTCCTCCGGAAGACCACGAGACGCCACCGCGTACTGTGAGTGTCCCTCGAAAAGATCGGCTCCGGATTGGGACGTTGCAAAACATCGCTGAGCAGGCCGGGGCGAAGGACTTCGACGAGTTTTGCCAGTGGATCGATCGAAACCGGTGAGCACTGTTCGGTATTGACCATCTCGAAGCCACATACCCGTTTGGCTCGTCCATACCGGTGTCTGGTTGGGGCAATTGCTCGGCCAGTGCACTCGCATTCGGAACACGAACTGGTGCAGAAAGGTAGTGGAATGTTCCGTCCAGACGTTGACGTTCCTCGTCGCGTTGATGATCGGAGCACTCAGGGCCCCGGGCGAGCGAGTCTACGCTGCCACGCCGGAGTGGACTCTCCTGGTCGCAGCGATACTTGTCGGGAGGGGGATTCTCGGGGCAGTCGCCGTCCTCGGACTGGACGCGATGACCGACGAGATAACGTCCTGAATCGTGTGTAAACGGCTCTGTCAATAGGTTTCGACAGTCAGGCCGGGAATTCGTTCGAAGTGATCGACGTTCTTGGTCAGGACGGGTTCGTCGTGAACGACGCCGGTCGCACCGATGATCTCGTCGCCAGGATCTTGCAAGGCCCGACCGTCTGCGGTAAGCGAGCCAGCGATCCGGCCGGCTTTCCGTGCGATGGCCGGAGTCACGTCGTAGATTGCTTTCGTTCCGAGGACTGCATCGAGTCTGTCGATTTCCCTTCGGGGTTTCTCGACGTACCCCACACCCCAGTACAGTTCGTAAAGCGTCATCGTCGACAGCCGTTCGGGAATTCCTTCCTCACGGAGTGTGTCGGCCTTCGCGACCGCCGCGGGGTCGTTGCGCGCGACGTCCTCGACGAACGACGTCTCGAGGATCATTCGCTCAGCCGGTCTTCGGTGTTCGTCGCGTACGATTCATAACTCTCTCGACGGCGCGACCGAATGCGTTCTACCTCCTCGTCCGTGAAGACACCGGCGACGTCACTGATCGGTCGGTCACTGGCGAGGCGCGTGACGACCTCCGAAAAGGTCTCCTCCTCGCGTTTTCGTCGCGCCAGAGTCTCGTATGCGTCCTCGGTCAACCGGACGCTCTTGTAATCGGACCCCATCTGTATACACTTGTATACATCGTTTCATTACATAAGCATGATGGAGGACGCGGCCAGCATCCGCAACGTTGGTACCGAGTTGAACCCCTCTCGGTGCGCTCGCGGTACTCGGGTTGGACGCGATGATCGACGAGATCACGTACTGAGCGCTAGTACTCCGCCCAGTCGACCACGTCGACGTCGGCGATGCGTGAAAACTGTGCGACGTTACCCGTAAGAACCGGGAGTTGCTCCGTGCGCGCAGTCGCTCCGATATAAACGTCGTGCAAGTCGTTGAGAGAATTGCCGCCCCGACGAAGGCCGTCGATGATTTTCGCGGCAGACAGGGCGACCGGTCGAGACACGGGGACGAGTTCGAAGCGAGCGAGTAATCGTTCGAGTCCATCGACTGCGGCGCGGTAGCCGTCGGTCCCATCCGCGTATTGTTTCTCGACGCCCAATCTGAGCTCGGTCGCCGTCACTGCACTGATCGCGTGTCGACCTTCGGCGTCGAGTTTTGCAACGCGTTCGTCGACACCACCACGGTCGATATCGACCACGACCGACGTATCGAGCAGTTTCACGAGTCGAGGCGCTCCGCCGTCCCCTCACTCAACCGCGCGATGTCATCGGTGACCGCTTCGTAGGTCGACTCGTCCAATATCTGCTGGCCGGTGACCTCCTGAAGCGTCCCGCCGGCTTCCAGTTTGGCGGCGATTACTTCGCTGAAACTCCGGTCGCCCTTCTCCCGGACCAACGCTTCGTACACGTCATCCGAGAGGGAGATGTTCTTACTCATACGTTAGGTATGGGTATGTGTACGTAAAACCGATTCGGTGATCCACTCACACCATGGTACCACCGTTCCTGTAGGCCGTTCTCTGGGCGATCTTACGGTCGTCAATCACGTGGCTGGCCCCGTCTCTAGCGGCCACCGCATCTGGTCGAGACTCTTTGACCGACGAGATCACGTATTGAACGCGTCCTCGTTCTACCCAGGACGGGTTCGTCGTGAATGACGCCGGTCGCGCCGATGGGTTCGTCGTCTGGAGCCCCACGGCGAGATTGCACACAAGCCTGTTCCATACCCGCGAGAGGGATGGTGTGGTAAACACACGTCGGCGAAATCCGTTCTTACTCGTGCATAGATCATCGAACCAACAAGGGGAATTTTGGTGTTCGAGACCACAGATTCAGGTCCATGAGATCCATCCGGGCCGTCCCGATTCTTCGCGGGATATTCGGACGGTCGGAGCCAGACGAGACTCCATTTCAATGCGCGAGTTGTGGGACGCAACTCGCCGTTCGCTACCAGCAATGCCCGGAGTGCGGGAGTTTCTCCATCGACCGGGCCGATTGGCTAGACGGTGAGTGAACGGCCCTGCACCGCCCGCGTGCTCGGCTGGGGCGTCCACGAGGTAACCGTGGTTCTCGAGCGGGACGTAGCGGCCGACGAGATACCGTACTGAGCCAGTCGACGGCAGAGAGGAGATGTTGGGGACAGGGCAGAAGGAACGAGGAGGAAGGAATCTGGATTGGGTGACACGGTCCTCGTTGAGCGGCGACGCCGGGTGATCGCCCAACGCTCAGGCGACCGCCCGCCGTCGGATATCGACGCGATGGCGTTCTTTGCGGGCGTGGCGCTCGAGGGCGTCGGCGGCCGCCTCCTGATCGCTATCCTGGTACCGCCACGAACAGTCGGTACAGGTTGCAAGCCATTGCATGGGTGTTTGGGTTCGTCCTGGGGGAAGGGTGGTCGTCGCCACGATGCGATTGGGGAGTGGAGCCGATCGTCTCCCACAGGTGGTAGTTGTTCACCCATGTGGATAAATCGCATCCTACCGTGGTGAAAGTGAAACTGTCACGGACGGGTCGTCACGCGGGCGTTCACCCACCCTCGCTATCCCATAGAATCGATCATCGGGGCCACATTTTTGCGGCTCTCTCGCGAAGACCGGACATGGTCATCTCGGACGAACCGCTCTGGGGCGACGCCGTCGAGGACTTCGTTCAGGAGTACGACGATGTCATCGTGTACGGCGACAGAGAGGGCGAGACCGTCCTCCACGAGGGAGGGGGCCGGATCCTCGCGAACGGCTGGGTGATGCTTCCGACGGACCGACTGCTGTCGCCGGATGCGGTCCACGATATCGATACGGGACCTCGCTAAGCCCACCCGTCGCCCAGTATTTATCCCAGCATCCATCGAACTATCACCATGGGTGGCATCGAAATCCGCGACGGAACGCTGGTGGTCGAGCGCGAACCGAACCAGCTGGACGCGCTGGCAATCGAATTCTCGGATATCCTCGATACGTTCGATATCGCCCACGTCTACGTCTCGGGATACGTCTCCATACTCGCAGGACGCGCACGTTCGACGGAAGATGTCGACGTTCTCATCGAAGAGATCGACGAAGGAACCGCGAGCGAACTCGCAGATGAGTTGGCCACGCTCGACTTCTGGGGGCCGGCGATGCCACTGTCCTCCATGTATGAAATGCTCGAGCGGGGAGACAACATCTGGGTGGCGAGAGACGATCAGGTCACACCACACCTAGAGGTGAAATTCGTCCACGACGAATTCGATCGGGCTTCCCTGGCAAACGCGATGCGGGCAACGATCGGAAATGAGAGCGTCCCGATCGGTCCGCTGGAGCTCCAGATCGCCTACAAACTTTACCTTGGTGCCCGCAAAGACGTCGAAGACGCGGTGCACCTCTATACCCTCTTCGAGGAAAGCCTTAGTGTCGGTCGGCTCGAACGATGGGTGTCACGACTCGACGTGAAAGACGACTATGAGCGACTCAAACGTGCGTGAGGAACTCGACGAGAAGCACGAAGAGGATCGCGAGCGACGGCTCGAAGCGGTCAAACGGTGGGTCGAATACATCGAATCTGCGCCACCCGAGACGTGGGGCCCACAGCAGAATGCGGTCGTCGACGGACAGTTGGAGGCCGCACAAAACGCCGGGATTTCGGCCGCACACCGAAAACGGGTCGAAGACGCGGCATCGAGAATTCTCGATGCAAATACCGACGGAAATGACCGCTGAAGCAAAGTTCTCCGGTCGCCTTACACTCGCCCCGTTAGACAGATCACTGAACGCTTCAGTCAGTCGTTGGCATCGCTGTCGTACATCGCCTCGAAGCGCTGCTCGCCGCGGATCAACTCGTCGACCCCCTGGGAGAGCACCACCTCGCCGAAGACTGTCGCGCGGTAGTAGGTGTACAGGCCGTCCTGGCCCCGCTCGGTCCGCTGTCGTTTCTCGACGAGTCCCACGTCCAGGAGCGTGTTTAGGTGGTAGTGGAGCGTGCTGTCGTCGACGTCGAGACGAGAAACGAGTTCCGTGGGGCTCATCGGCCCGGCGTGAACGAGGCGATAGAGGATCTCGTAACGCGTCCGGTGGCCGATGGCGGCGTGCATGTCGAGGTACTCGTCGAGCGAGAGGACGCTGTCCTCCGGGAGCAGGTCCGCCGGGTCGGCGGGGAACTCCCCGTTCGACGGCCGCGGTTGATTCGTCGCCATCACGTGTCGGGATACGCACAGTGAATACTTAGTCCTTCTCGAGCCAGGAACTTTCGAAAACACCCCTCTTTAAGAATGTAGCGCGCGGGATGTTGCATATGTCGGCGTCCATCACGCGGGACCTGATCGCGGACCGACTGGGTGACGTCCAGTACGACCGGTTTCTGTTCTATATAATGGGTCCGTACAAGTCGTTCGACCTGAATTACGTCCTCGGCGAGGAGGAACGCCGACGGATCGACGTCGAGGACCTCCCTGGCCCGTTGCGCGCACTCTTTCGGAACGAGGGCAATATCGACGAGGCCCACGCGCTCCTCCGGCGGGTGCAGGGGGCACTTCGCGACGACCCGGGCGTGAACGCCTTTCTGGCCGTCGACGTGGACGTTGACGTCGATGACGTGGACGCGGTAACCCAGAGCATCGAGTTCACCCGCTGTAGCAACGCGACGGCGTTCGTGGTCCCGTTCCTCGGGCACAACTTCGGCGTCGGCGAGGAGGCGGGGAGCATCCTGGAGACACTCGCCGAATCCCACGGCGAACGCCTGGTTTTCGTCCACGAGGACGACGTGACCAGTGCGATGATCCGGTCGGCATCGGTCCGCTGGGACCTCCGCGTCGAGACCTACGGGTCGGAGGTGGAACTCGTCGAGACGCTCCGGCGGTTCGCCGCCGAGATCATGCACCGCGAACGGCGCGGCGACCTCGCCCGACTGGATTGATAGGGCGGTAATTTACGCGCGATAGGACCAGCAGACCCGTCTTGCCCGACCGCCAGGGTCGTCAGCGAGAACGGGAATTTTATCTCACTCTCGTCGGGCCAGGGAACGTCCTCCGCCAGTGAACATCGATGATGTGGGGAGAAACGATCCGTCTCGGTGGTCGGCGAGAATAGTACGCCCCGTCGAACAGACGGGAAGCGGTGCACAAGAAGAAAGCCTTTGTCGGTGTGTCCCCGCAGAACGTGGTATGAGTTCTTCGCTGGTCTGCTACCGCTGTGGGCAACGGTACGACGACGAAACGCGAGTCCGCTGTTCGTGTGGCGAACCGCTCTGGTTCGAGACGCCCAGCATCGATTACACCTGGTCGGACGGCCAGGACGTCGACGGGATGTGGCGATACGAGGCCCTCTTGCCGATCGACCGGCCTGCAGGGGTCGCCCGGGCCGCCGGCGGCACCCCGCTGGTCAGGAGCGAACGACTCGACGACGCTGCCGGGGCCCGGGTCTACGTCAAAGACGAGGGCGAAAATCCGACCGGGGCGTACAAGGACCGAGGGAGTGCGGTAGCGGTCCCCCACGCCCTCGTGGGAGGCGACGACGTCGTCGGGACCGTCTCCTACGGAAACATGGCGATCAGCACCGCCGCCCACGCGGCGAGTCTGGGCCGAGAGTGCATCGTCCTGGTGCCCGACGACATCTCGTCGGTCCGGCTGGAGCTCATCGCCCAGTACGACTCGACCATCGTCCAGGTCAGTGGGGACTATGGTGCGCTGTACGACGACGCGATATCGCTCTCCCAATCGCTTCCCATCTCGATCTTGCTCAGCGACGCGCCCGCTCGCATCAGCGGCTACAAGACTGTCCTGTACGAGATCATCGAGTCGCTCGCACCGGAACCCCCCGACGCAATCGCCATTCCGGCGAGTTCCGGCGGCTTCGCCTCGGGGGTCTGGCGTGGAATTCGCGACCTCGAATCGATGGGCCTCCTCGAGGAGCCACCCCGGCTGTACGTCGTGCAGACCGCCAGTGCCGACCCGATAACGCGAGCGTTCGACGCCGGTGACGTGGATACGACGCCCCTGACGCCCGACCAGACGGAAGAGACCATCGCCCACTCCATCGGGAACCCGGATCCGCCCAGTGGCGGTCGAGCGCTCGCCGCGGTCCGCGACACCGACGGCGCCGTCGTCTCGGTCACCGACGAGGAGATCGAGACGGCGCAACGGCAGTTCGCCACCCTCGGCGGGTTCAGCGTCGAGCCAGCAGCGGCGACGCCGCTCGCGGGCGTCGCCCGGCTCACGGAGCGCGGCGAGATCGAGGCCGACGAATCGGTCGTCCTGATCCCCACCGGAACGGGATTCAAAGAGCTCGAGACTGGCGAGGCGTCGGTCGAAACTGAGCAGACGAGTCGCGAAGCGCTCCCGGAGTTGCTCGAAACCACACTCGACGCGCGATAACCCTCCTCAGGGACCCACGTAGGGCTTCTCGATGTCCTCGTCGACGGTCACGATGGCGTTGAGCCCGCGGGTGATCCAGTCGAAGAACGTGATCAGTGGCGAGAGGACCCGCTCGACGGCCCGGAGGGGAACGGCGACCACCAGCGACCAGCGTTCGGCGTTGCCCAGGCCGTAGGCCTTCGGGACGATCTCGCCGAAGACGAGAACGAGGAAGCTGGTGAGCAGCGTCGTGACGAGAACGGCAGCGCCCGGGTCGAGAAAGCCAGCGACGATGACCGCCACGATGCTCGAGATGGCGACGTTCACGACGTTGTTGCCGACCAGAAGGGTGACCAGCAGTCGGTGTGGGTCCGCGTGGAGATCGGCGAGGACGGCGGCCCGATGCTCTCCGGATTGTGCCTGTTCGTCGAACCACGCGTCGGGCAACGAGAACAGGGCGATCTCCGAACTCGAGAAGAACGCGCTCACCAGCAGGAGGGCCACGACCGAGAGCCCGCCGACGGCCGCGAATGTCAGGTCGCTCATTCGTCCGAATACCACAAGAAGCCTATTCAACCCCTGGTCGAATCCCATCCTCCTCCAAGAGGACCGTCGGCGGCGAGTCGAGAGCGTTTTCACGGCAACGGCGGCAAGGTACACTGGATCGAACGATGCCGCCCTCGACGTCGTCCGACACGAGTGCACCCTCTCCAGGGACGTCTCCGGAGAGCAATCCCGATACGAGTGACGGGACCGTCAGCTTCGGTCGTTCCGGACTTCGGGCTGGGTTCGTCATCGGGCTTCCCGTCGCACTCGGGGTCGGGGGCTACGGCATCGCCTTCGGCATCCTCGCCAAGCAGACGGGGTTCAGCGTCGCCGAGGCGGCGCTGATGAGCGCGACCGTCCTGGCGGGGGCCTCCCAGATCGTCGCGGTCGAACTCTGGACCGACCCGCTCCCCGTGGGTACCATTCTGGTGACGACGTTCGCTGTCAACCTCCGATACTCGCTGATGGGCGCGGCGTTGCAGCCCTGGTTCAAACACCTCTCTGCGCGACGGGCCTTCGGGAGCCTCTTCTTCATGGCCGACGAGAACTGGGCGCTGACGCTTCGCGACCTACAAGCCGGGAACCGTCGGGGCGCATTCCTCCTCGGGAGTGGACTCGCCCTCTGGCTGGCGTGGGTGCTCGCGACGATCGTCGGTGCACTCGCCGGCGGCACGATCGAGGACCCGGCGGCGTACGGGATCGACTTCGTCCTCGCGGCCGTGTTCGTCGCCCTCCTCGTCGAGTTGTGGGACGGGACGGCCTCGATCGTGCCCTGGACGACCGCGCTCGTGGTCGCACTCGGGACAGCCCAGGTCCTTCCGGGTCGATGGTACATCCTCCTCGGTGGCATCGCCGCCGGCGTCGTCGAGGTGATCCGCTATGATCGGGAGTGAGGCCCTCGCGCTGGACCCGCTCGTCGTGGGCGTCATCCTCGGGATGGCCGCGGTCACGGTCGTCGCCAAACTCGGCGGACTGTGGGTGTTGAGTCGATTCGAGGTGAGCGACCGCCTCGAGGCGGGCGTGTCGGTGCTTCCGGGCGCCATCGTCGTCGCGCTCCTGGGCCCCGAACTCGCGAATGGCGGTCCCGCCGAGTGGGGCGCAGCGGCGGTGACGGGCGTGGTCATGTGGCGAACGGAGAACATCCTCCTGGCGCTGGTGGCCGGTGTCGCCGCCGTCGTCGCCTTCCGAGGTCTCTTTCCGCTCTGATCGGGACGGCCGAGTCCGGGTGATCGTGAGAACGACTATGTGACTGTTCGGCGTATGTCGATCTATCGACAATGTACGGATCCATCCTCCTTCCGGTCGACGACAGCGAAGGTGCTGCCGAGATCGTCGACCACGCCGGCGCAATCGCACGAGAGACCGGAGCGACCGTCCAGGTGCTGTTCGTCGCGGACACGACTCGGGACAGCGTCACCGTCGTCGACGGGGAGGTTCTCGACGGGCTGGTGCGAGAGGGAGAGCGCGTCGTCGCAAACGTGGCGAGCAGGCTCGAAACACTCGACGTGAACTACGACACCGACGTCGTTCAGGGCAGGCCGGCACCGACCATCGTCGAGTACGCCAGGGATTTCGACTACGACCTGATCGTCCTGCAGACCCACGGGCGAACGGGTCTCTCCCACCACCTGCTCGGTAGCGTCACGGAGAAGGTCGTTCGTCTCTCCGAAGTGCCCGTACTTACCGCTCGAATGCGCCCGGACGAGCGGCTGATATTCCCCTACGAGAACGTCCTCATTCCGACCGACGGGAGCGATGGCGCACGGGCGGCCGCCGAGCACGGACTCGACCTCGCCGAGACCCTCGACGCCTCGGTCCACGTGCTCTCGGTGGTCGACGACACGTGGGTGGGACCCGAAGCCCGGGCGACGCTCTCCGAGGACGCCCTGGAGCGACCGGCGAACGAAGCCATCGAGGACGTCGTGGAGGCAGCCGAGGGCTACGATATCCCCGCGGTCCAGACGTATCTCGAATACGGGTCGCCCGCGTCGGTGATCGCGGACGCCATCGAGTCGAACGACATCCACGCCGTGGTCATGGGAACCAGCGGTCGAAGCGGCATCGAGCGGGTCCTGCTGGGGAGCGTGGCCGAGAAGACGGTTCGAACCGCTCCGGTTCCGGTCGTCACGGTCGCTCCGTAGGTGATGAAGACGATTCCGCCAGTCACTCCTCGAAGAACTCGTACAGGCGGTCGTTCATCGCAGTCCGCGGGTCGATCGTGGCCACCAATCCGACGAGGAACAACTGTAGGAGCCACGTCGCCCCGTTCTGCCGGTAGAGAAACCGGATGATACCGAGGGTGTTCCCGAGGGTGTACCCCACGCGATTGGCGGTGAGAAGGGTTCTGTGGAGCGCTGGGGGACCCTCCACGATCCGTTTCGAGATCGCCACCCAGGCCTGCACGGCGATTCGTCGGAGACCGGTCAACTCTCGGACGCGGGGGTCCGCCGCATCCTGGAAGAGCGGTACGTGATCGAAGGCTCCGCTGTCGGAATCGTAGGTGACCAACAGGGAGGTTCGTGCCGTCGCTGGCCAGGTCTTCCGGGTCACCTCGGTCACGGGGTGGTATCGCTTCGTCCGGTACTCGGCCGCGTAATCGGCGGGAACGTCCGCGACCGCGACGGGAGGTTTCAGGTGAAAGTCGGGGAAGAGAAAATTCCCGAGGGAGAAATACGCTCGTTTGGTGCCGTAAGCGGTGTAGCCCTGCACTCGGTGGGGGTGGGCACCGACGATGCCCGCGACCCGAGGATGGTCGAGGAGGTCCTGGGCCAACTCGACGACCGCGACTGGCGGGACCGAGACGTTCTCGATCCCCCAGTGGACGTAGAGGATGGCCCGCGTTCCCGGGTCGAGGTCCTGGAGGGATTCGTCGACGTGGTCCCTGGAGAGGGGATTCACGCCAGGCGAATCCGCGGTCGCGACCTCGATCTTCGTGAGCGACGGACTATCGAACGCACAGAATCCGAAGACGACCAGGTCGTCGTCGATTCGATACGGTTCGGCCGCTTCCTCGAGGGTTCGACCGGCACCGAACCAGTCGATACCGCCGGCGTCGAGGTGTCGGATGGTCTCTTCGATACCCTCGGGTCCGAGGTCCTGCATGTGATTGTTGGCCAGCGAGACCGCGTCGATCGACAGCGCCTGGAGGTGGTCGACGGCTTCCGGTGGCGCGTGGAGCGTGGACTTCCGGGGAATCGGGTCGCCCGTGCCGATGGCGTGTTCGAGGTTCGCGATTCGGAGCGCAGCCGACCGGAACGTCGCCGACTCGACGACGTTCGTGGGGGTCTCTCGCAGGAGTAACCCGCCAGTAAACAGGTCACCAGCGAAACAAATATGGCCGTTCATGCGGAAGTATCCTGTTAGTGTAATCACATGTGGGGAGGACTAATAGTAATGGGTGACCCAACGGCCGCGAGGGAGCCGTCCGCATGACGGCACTCGTGTTCAACTGCGCGTTCAACGGCCTCAGCATCATCCAGGAGCTGGGACGGCGGGGTATCGACGTCTACGCACTCGACAGTTTCCGGAACGTCGGGACCACGAGTCGGTACGCGACCTACCGCTCGTGTCCGAATCCGACGACCGACGAGGCGGGATTCGTCGAGTACCTGCTGGACATCGCCGACGAATTCGACGACAAACCCGTGTTGATTCCGACGAACGACCACTGGGCCGCTGCGGTCGCCCATCATCGCGAAGAACTCGCCGAGCACTACCATACGGGCGTCGCCGATGCCGAGACCGTCGACCTGCTGATCGACAAGGACGCGTTCGGCGAGTGGGCCACCGAGCGGGACTATCCCGTTCCTCGAAGCTGGATGGGTGACGAGCTGGACGACGTCCCCGAATCGGCCTTCCCGGTCGCGGCGAAACCCAACGACGCGACCGGCGTGCCGGACATGATGTTCGACTCGACGGTCGCCCTCCTCTACAACAGACTCTTCGGCGACGGGTCGGGGCCGGAGTTCTCCGCGGAGGAGCAGGCGGTCGTCGAGGCGCTCTCGGAGAACCGCCTCGAGGTCTTCGAGACCCGGGACGAACTCGAGCGGTTCCGCCAGGAGTACGAAGACGTCATCGAGCACTTCGTCGTCCAGGAGTACGTCCGGGGGATGTCGGACCAGATGTACACCGTCGGCGTGTACGCGAACGAAGGGGAGGTGAAAGGACTGTTCACCGGGCGGAAGGTTCGGGGGTATCCACCCGACATCGGCGACTGCAAGGTCGGACAGGCCCAGTCGGTCCCCGACCACCTCGTCGCGATGGTGAAATCGATGAGCGAGGACCTGGGCTACCACGGCATCGGCGAGTTCGAGTTCAAACGAGACGTCGAGACGGGGGAGTACTTCCTCATCGAGGTCAACCCGCGTAGCTGGTCGTGGATCGGTATCACGCCAGCCACCGGGGTCAGTCTCCCGTGGATGGCGTACGCCGACCAGAAAAACACCTACACCTTCGACTACCAGGAGAGTTCGGTCCCCGACGGTTCGGTGACCTGGGTGAAGGCCTTCGAGGACCTCCCCAACAGTCTGTACTTCTACCGTCGCTCGCATCCCGAGTGGACGAAATCCCTCGGAGAGTGGTGGGCGTCGATCGATTCGGACACGCTGGTCGTCGCCGAACTGGCGAAAGACGATCCGCTACCGACGGCCTACGCGACAGTCCTGGTCGGGCGGCGACTGGTGAACGAGACGCTCGATGGCGTCCTCGAGAGATTAGCATGACCGAGCGCTCGGAGCGGGATGACCCGCTACGGATCGTCTTCCTCGTCAATGCCACCTCGAACAAGAGTCGGACCACCATCGATCGATTCGCCGAGGAGTGGGACGTGGTCGATGCGTCGGTCGCCTGCGTGGTGAGTTCCGCGTCGGGGACGGCGGCGGAGGCGGCTCGCTCTCAGGGGTATCCGACGATCGTCTGCAGCGACTCCAGCGAGCAGGAAGGGGCGATCGAGCGGGCGACAGAGCGGATCGGCGGCTGTGACTACCTCGTCTCGATCGGCTGGACCTACCTGGTGCCCGACGAGGCCCTCGAGATGCCGGAGCAGGCGGCGTTGAACGTCCACAGCAGTTATCTGCCGGCCTACAAGGGGTTGAGCGTCCACCGGGCGCAGTGGGCGAACGCCGAGCGGACGGGCGGCGTCACCGTCCATCGCATGACCGAATCGTTCGACGCCGGGCGAATCGTCGCCCAGCAACGCTATCGGATCGGGCTCTTCGACACCCCCATCGCCATGACGAACACCATCGGTGCACTGTCTGCCGCCCTGGTCCGGGAGGCCATCCTCAAGATCGAGCAGGGGTACGAGGGAGAGCCACAACCCGAAGAAGGCAATTACTACTCGCTGTTGCCGTGGTCGACGGTGCTCCAGTACGGGCTCGTCAACCACCTCTATCGGGCACTCGGTAGCGAGAGTCGATTCCCGGTCCCCACTGACGACGATGACTGAGACGACCGAATTGCGACCGTAATGAGTCGTTTCCAAAATACCCCGACCGAGAACCGAACCGTGATGAGCACGATCGGATCGGGTCGCGCTGAACGCCGAGCAGTCGGACGACAGGGGCTACCCGGGGAAGTGAATCGGACCGGCCCCAGCCACTGCTCTCGGGGGGACGATCGACGATGAGAATCTGGTTCGTCATCCTGCATCCGGCCCGGGTACACCTCTACAGACACGCGATACGGGCACTGGACGACCGCGGCTGGGACGTCCGGGTGTTCACGCGGAATTCGGACTCGATCCGCGACCTCCTCGACGCATACGAGATCGAATACACCGTCCTCGCCGACACTGGCGACTCGAAACTCGGAGTCATCCGCAGTCAGGCCAAATTCGAACTCGCGTTTGCCCGAGCGGCCCTGACCGGGCGACCGGATCTCGTCGTCGACGGTCTCGGATCGATGCTCGTGGGGAGAATGCTGGGCGCCACGACGGTCGCGTTCTGGGACACGGAACACAACCGGTTCCAGAAGCTCGTCGTCGGCCCGTTCGTCGATCGTATCTTCACGCCGGAGAGCTACCAGAACGACATCTCGGACAAACAGATCCGCTATGCTGGATTCCACGACCTCGCGTATCTCCATCCGAACCGGTTCCAACCGGACCCGAGTATCCTGGACGACATCGGCCTGGAGCCGGGGGACCGGTTCGTCGTCGTCCGAACCGTGGCCTGGAACGCGACCCACGACATCGGCGATAGCGGATTCGAGGACCTGATCGACGTGGTCGACTCACTCGAGGCGATGGGCGTGGACGTCTTCCTCTCCGCGGAGGCCGACCTGCCCGATTCGCTTGCCGCACGCGAACTCGCCATCGAATCCGACCGGATCCACGACCTGCTGTACTACGCGGACCTGTTCATCGGTGAATCGGGGACGATGGCCACGGAGAGCGCCATCCTCGGGACGCCAGCCATCTTCGTCTCGACCCTCGAAGCCGGCGTCCTGCAGGAGCTGGAGACCACGTACGGGCTCGTGACCAACATCTCGGGGGCGAACCGGTCGGAGCGAGCGATCGAGGCGGCGAGACACATACTGGAGCGAGATCCGGCGATCTGGGAGCGTCGGCGAGCACGGCTCCTCAGCGACACGATCGACGTCACGGCGTTCATGCTCGACCAGTTCGAGGACATCGCGACCGAGGAGTGACCGGGCAAGCCCTCGAAGTTAGTCGACGAGCGCGTCTCGCAGCAGTTCGAGCGGGTGCGACACGGAGACGTCACTTCCGTGTTCCATCTGCATCGCACACGTGGGACATTCGGTCACGCCGTCCCCACTCTCCGTCGCCTCGATCCCATCGAACAGCTCCTGACCGACGGCCATCGATGTCTCGTATCGCTCTTCCTTCCAGCCGTAGGTGCCGCTCATCCCCGAACAGGAATCGCCGACGTCGACCACCTCGACACCTTCGACCCCGATGAACGTGTCTGGCGTCTGCCCAGCGAGGCCCTGGTTGCGGGCGTGACAGGGAGCGTGATATGACAGGGTGCCGACGTCGAGCGAGGATTCGGCCAGTTCCGCTTCGAGTGGCTCGTTCGCCCGCAGGTACTCGAGGGCGTCGTAGGTGTGGTCGCTGACCATCGAGACGCCGTCCATCTCGAACAAGTCCGGGTACTCCGACCGGATGGCAAAGGAACACGAGGTGCAACTCGCGACGACGTCGTAGCCGTCCTCGACCAGTGGTGCGAGGCGGTCCACGTTGAACGACGCAACCCGTCTCGCGTCGTCCAGAAACCCGTTGGCGAACATTGGCGTCCCCGAACAGCGCTGTTCGGGCACCCGCACCTCGTAGCCGAAGTGCTCGAAGACCGCGACGAGGGCACGACCGACGGCGGGCGTGTGGTAGTTCGCGTAATCGCCGTGGAAGTACGCGACGCGCTTCTCGGGATCTGCGACCTGCGCGCCGCCACGTTCGGCCCACCACTCCCGAAACGTCTGGGTGGCGAATGTCGGTGCGTCCCGCTCGGCGGTGATTCCGAGCAGGCGCTCGGCTGTCCAGCGGACCAGCCGGTTGTTCGCGAGTGCGTTCGAGAGGCGGGGGACGGCACTCCCGACCCGGGCGAGCAGGCCGTAGTTCGCCAGGAGCCGATCGCGAAGATGCTTCGCCGACAACGAGGACCGCGACGCCGCGTGTTCGGCCCGGGCCTCGTTGTGCAACTCGCTCATCGAGACACCCTCGGGGCAGGCCGCATCGCAGCGCAGGCAGTTCGAACACGCTTCGATAGAGGGATCGATCGGCGTCTCGTCGTCACGAAGGCGCCACTGTTCGGGCCCCTGGAACTTCGGGCCGGGGAAGGAGTCGTCGATCGGCGCGACCGGGCAGACCGTATCGCAGGTCGAGCACTGATAGCACGCGTCCGTCTCGACCCGTAGCTGCGCGATGCTCTGGCGCTGGTCGCTCACGATCGTGCCTCCTGGGCCGCCCACCGGCCAGTTGCATAGCCCGTCGCGGTGGCGACGCCAGCACCGGATCCTTCGGCGACCGGGTCGAATCCACCGAGGACGTCACCAGCCGCGCGCAGGTTCAAAGGGTGGGGGTGCCCTTCTCCGTCGAGCGGTCGCAACTGTTCGTCGACCGAGACGCCAACGCTCGCGAAGGGCTGGACGTCGAACGGTCGATCCGCCGTCCAGTCCTGAGGGTCGCCGGGTGCAGTAACCGGACACCCGAAAACCGGTTCGACGATGGAATCGTGGGTCGCATGCAATCCCCCGCCGACGAGTCCGCCCGTCGCCAGGACGAACTGCCGGCCGCGGATCCACTCCGTGGCGCCGTCCCTGTCGATCTTGACAGCAGTGATTCGGCCGGCTTCGGCCCGATAATCGGCCACTCGTGGGCCCCGGGTAACTAGCGCGTCAGTCTCGGCTATCGCTTCCTCGAGGGCGTCGTCGAGACGAATCCCCAGCACGTTCGGTGGTCCCGTCGGAATCTCGAAGAGGGAGGCGTCGACGTGCTCGGCGACAGTTCGTCGAACCGCCCCGGGGTTGCTCACACCAAGCATAGCTGGCACTCCCACGCGGTCGTACCCCGAGGCGACTGCAGCCAGTTCCGCACCGAGTTCAGAGAGGACCGGTCGCTGTGCCGCCGGTCTCGACTGCTCTCGATCCAATCGATGAGCGAGTTCGAGCCGGTCTGTTCCTGGCGCCGACACTTCGGAAAGATTGATGCTGACGGCGTCGACGTCGACAGCAGGGATGGAGCGGTCGAGATTCTCCGCGGCCATCGAGGCATCGAAGTCCTGCAGCGGATCGATATCGACCAATAGGATGTCGCCCCCCTTTGACAGAAGGCCGGGTCCGACCGACTGTGGATAGCCGAGTGCGACCGTCGGAATTCCCAGGGGGCCGACGAACAGCCCGTTCCTGGCGGTTTCCAGCCCGACGAAATCCGCGCCCACGGCCGACCCGACGTGTCGGAGCGCCTCCCGCACCGTCGATTCGCCGAGCAGTGAATACGGATGCTCCGCGGGGAGTTCCGAGAATCGGTCGAACGGGTGGCTTATCGGTTCGTCCGCCCCGGATGCATACCCGAGCACGTCGAAGAGCCCGCTCGAGTGCCGTAGCGCGTCCTCCGTCTCGGTGACGAGATGGACCGAGGCACCGGCAGCAGTCGCGGCGAGAGCGGCCATCCGTCCTGCGAGACCGCCGCCCACGACCACCACGTCCCACTCACGAGCCATCGTGCTCGCCTCCCGCGAATCGCTCCAAGGTGACCTCACGAAATGCGGCAGGACCACGAGAACGATTGAACGTCCCGCCGTGGATGGAATAGAAGAGTGCGAGCTGGTCCAGATGGTCGCCGTCGGCCACGTATCGCTGCCCCCGCCAACGTTCCGCCGTCAGGTCCTCGAGGGCGTCGCGACCCGCGCGCGGGCCGTACTCGTCGGCGATCTCGCCGGCGAGACGGTGGGCGCACGTCGTCCCCTGACACGTCCCCATGGATGCTCGGGTGCGTTTTCTGACGGCCTGGACGTCTGCTCCGACCGTCTCGATGGCGTCGCGGACCTCCGCGCGGGTGACGGCCTCGCACTCGCAGAGAACCTGGCGTCCAGCATCCTCGTGGCCGTCCAGGACGTCCGTCGACCGGTCGCCCAACCTGTCGGCGGTCCGTTTCGCAATCGGGCTCCGGAGCCCGTATCGACGCATGATGGCCCGGAAATCCACGTCACCGTCGCTCCCCGGCAGTGGCTCGTCGGCCGTCCGCGACGCTGCGTCGATGCCGAGATGCGCTGCCACCCGGTCGGCGACCCGTTCGGCCATCAGGCGGTAGGTCGACAATTTCCCACCGACCACCGTCGTGAACCCATCGACGTCGTCACGCTCGTCGTGGTCGAGGACGGTGAACTCGCGGCTGAGGTCGGTCGGCGAATGGGGGTCGCCAGCCGGATCGTAGAGCGGGCGCACGCCCCAGTACGCACGGATGCGGCGGGCCTTCCGGAGTTCGGGCACCATCGACGCGAGTTCGTCGACCAGGAAATCGACGTCCGCCCGAGTTTCGTCGCGGTCTTCTGGGCCGGCCACATCGCGGTCGGTCGTTCCGAGGATGGCCGTCGTCTCGTGTGGCACGAGGATGTCGCCACTCGACTTGGGGCGGCAGCGGTTGAGTACGGTGTCGACCTGGCGAACGTTCGTGACGACCATCGCGCCCGTGGAGAGACGCATCGGGACCTCGACGCTGGCCATGTCGGCGATGGTGCCGGCCCAGGGACCTGCCGCGTTCACGACGTGGTCGGCCCGGAGGGTATCCCGGGGGTCGCCATCGGTCCCCGACACCTCGACGCCGACCACCGATCCGTCCTCGCGACGGACGTCGGTCACGGTGGTGTGTGTCCGTATCGTCGCGCCGTGGTTCTCGGCGCTCGCCGCGTTCGCCGCGACGAGGCGGAACGGGTCGACCGCCGCGTCGGGAACCCGCAGGGCGCGTTCCACGTCGTCGGAGAGGAGGGGCTCTTCCTGGCGAGCTGCCTCCCCGGTGATCTCCTCGACGGGAATGCCCACGTCCTCGCAGGCGTCCCGTTTTCGCTCGAAGTAGTCGTCACTGTCGGCGGGTAGCTGGACGAACAGGCCGCCGGTCGCTTCGACGCAGTGGGTCGCTATCTCGCGGAGGATCCGATTCTCAGCGATACACTGTCGAGCGCTCTCGGGGTCGGAGACGGCATAGCGGGCGCCGCTGTGCAACAGCCCGTGCATTCGACCCGAGGTGCCCTCGGCGAGCGAGTCCTTCTCGAGGAGGACCACGTCGGCCCCACGCATGGCCAGGTCCCGGGCGATCCCCGTACCCGTGGCTCCACCGCCGACGACCACGACGTCCGCCCGCGATTGCATACCAGGTCGTCCCGTCGGGGTGCACTTGGCTGTACCGTCTCACTCGGGCTCGTCGCTCGGTTCGACGGTGTCCCAGTCGACGTACTCCTGCTGGAGCAGGTCGCTCACCGTCTGGCCGAGTTCGTCCAGTCCGCGGGTGATCGCGGACGCTTGCGAGTGTGTTTCGAGGTTGGGATGGACGTCACGCTCCGTCCAGTCCTCGGGGATCTCCGGAGGGTCGTACCGGACCTGCTCGTCCTCCGCATTCCACCAGAAGTCGAAGTCGTCGGTGAGGCCGAGGTCGGTGACGACCGCCCAGTCGTGCTCGGTGAGGTCGGTGTGTTCAGCCCACTCGCCGAACGCCCGCACCCAGGCCCCGTCGCGGAGCATCGTCTCGATCTCCTCCCGATGGGCCGACTCCGGCCTGTCACCGACCTCGATTGCCGCGATGTTCGAGGTGATGTCCGGCGGTCGGGGTGGATCGGTGGAGAGTGCCATACCGATAACTTGTTGTTCAGATGTAATAATGGTTCCACCGTCCGGACAGCCCGGGAGGCACCGCCTAATTATATGTAATTAGATTTTTGTGGCTGGCGACAGACACCTCGACCGTGAGCGAGTACACCACGATTTCGTTCAAGAAGGAGTTCGTCCGGGACGTCGAAGCCTACATCGAGGACGAACCGTTCGGGAGTGCGAAGGAGTTCGCGAAGCACCTGCTGGTTCGCGAGATGGAAGCTGAGGGGGCCATCACCGACGAAGAGGCCCGTCGCATCGGGCGGAAACTCGAGGAGTTGGGCTACGTGCAATGACGGCAGCGAGCCATCGTCGGTCGATCGTCAAGGCAGCCAGCTATCGCCTGTTCGCGACGTCCCTGGTGTTCCTCGTCGCCTACGTCTACACGGGGAGTGCCGGACCGGCGGCGAAGATCGGCGTGACGGCGGCCGTCGGCAAGACCCTTCTCTACTACCTCTGGGAACGCGTCTGGAGTCGGATCTCGTGGGGCATCGAGACGGCCTAACTCACCTCAGAGATCGACCTCGCTTTCGTTGGCCGCCATCGCCGCCTGGAGCAACTCCTCGCCTCGCTCGGTGGCAACCGTCAGGTCGGGCACTTCGACCGTGTTCCGGTCCTCGTCGATGGCGACGTAGACGAAGTACGACTCGCTCGTCAGTTCCCGCTCGCCGGTTCGGAGATTCTCGCGATATGCCCGCAGACGGACCTTCACGCTGGTCCGGCCCGCGTCGTAGACGTATGCCTGGATAAGTGCGGTGTCGCCGGTGCGGATGGGACGCTTGAAGTCGACGCTGTTCATCCGGACCGTGACACAGGTCTCGCCGGCGAAGCGCATCGCGGCCATCGCCCCGGCCTCGTCCATCCACTTGACGACGTTCCCCCCGTGGGCGGTCTCGACGATGTTGGCGTGATTGGGCTGGACGATCCAGCGGTTCTCGATGAAGGTGTCGACGAGGTCGGTCATACCCAGGGTTTGACCGCTCCGAACAAAGAGTCCTCTGACACCCACTCCCACGATGGTTCGACACACGTAAGGGCCGCGGGCGGGTGAAATCGGGTAATGAGTGAGGGTACCGTCGGTGCGAGCGACTCCGGGGGATCGGTCCACGTCGTCGGGACCGCACACGTCTCCCAGGAGAGCGCCGACGAGGTGGAGCGCATCGTCGAAGAGCGCGACCCGGACGTGGTGGCGGTCGAACTCGACGAATCGCGGTTCAAGCAGTTGAAAGGGGAGGCCCCCGACGACATCGACGCCCGCGACCTCCTCCACGGGAGCGTCGCCTTCCAGTTCCTCGCGTACTGGTTGCTCTCCTACGTCCAGGCCAGACTGGGTGATCGGTTCGACGTCGAACCGGGCGCGGACATGCGCGCCGGCGTCGATACGGCCGAGCGCATCGGTGCGGACGTCGCCTTGATCGACCGGGACATCCAGATCACGATCCAGCGCTTTTGGGCCCAGATGCGGCTTCGTGAGAAACTGCGACTCGTCTGGGAACTGATCCTCGCGGTGGCCGGCATCGGTGGTGCTAGCGAGGACGAAGAGATAGACGTCGAGGAATTGACCGACGCCGACGTCGTCACGGCGATGCTCGAGGAGTTCCGACGGTTCAGCCCACGCGGTGCCGCGGCGCTCATCGACGAGCGCGACGCGTATCTCGCACACAACCTCGTGGGCCTCCGCGAGCGGGGAGCGAACGTGGTCGCCGTCGTCGGCGCTGGGCATCGTGCCGGCATCGTCGAGTACCTGGACAACCCCGAGACGCTCCCGCCCATGGAGTCGCTCACCGGTCGTTCCTCGGGGGGCTTTCCGTGGTTCAAGCTGATCGGGTACGTCCTGACCATCGGCTTTCTCGTCTTCTTCGTCCTGCTCGCGATGGCCGGAGTCGGCAACGCGGTCCTCTTTCGGGTCTTCGCCGCCTGGTTCCTGTTCAACGGCATCCTCGCGTTCTCGCTGGCGATGCTCGCCGGTGCTCACTGGACCAGTGCGGGGGTCGGCGGCCTCGTCGCCTGGATGACGAGTCTGAACCCCCTCTTGGCGCCGGGATGGTTCGCGGGCTTCGTCGAGTTGCGATACACGTCCGTGAACGTCGGTGACATCGGCTCGCTCAACGAGATCCTCGAGGACGAGGAACGGCCGGTACGAGAGCTGGCGAAGGACATGCTCGACGTGCCGCTGTTCAGACTCATCGCCATCGTGGCACTGACCAACATCGGCAGTATGATCGCGAGCGTCCTGTTCCCGGTCCTCGTTCTCCCGCTTCTGGGCGGTCCCTTCGATAGCGTCGCCGGCGTGACGAACGCGATGCAGACCGGGGCGTCCAACAGTGCCGAACTCATCTGGAGGGTGCTCACGTGAGGTTCACCGGGCGAGAGCTCCGTGACCTCCTCCTCGCGTGGCTGGCGCTGGGACTGGCCTTCGCGCTGTTCTTCCAGCGGGTCCGGCCAGCCACCATGTTCGACTTCCTCGGCTCGTCCGCGTTCGTCTCGGCGATGTTCGTCAGCCTCGTGACCGTCGGTGTCGGCTTTCTCCTCCACGAACTCGCGCACAAGGTGGTCGCCGTCCACTACGGTCAGTACGCCGAATTTCGCGCCGACTACTCGTTTCTGGCGCTGGCCATCGCCGGGGGCCTCGCCGGATTCATCTTTGCCGCCCCCGGGGCGGTCTTCCACCGCGGTCGTCTCACCGACGCCCAGCACGGCCACATCGCGGTCGCCGGCCCGCTCACCAACCTCGCACTCGCGGTGGTCTTCGCGCCGCTCGTCTACGTCGCGCCACTGATCGGGACCCGCGGCGTCCAGATCAATCTCCTGCTCGCCGGATTCAATATGATCCCCATCGGCGGTCTGGACGGCAAGACCGTCAAACGCTGGAGCACGCCAATCTACCTGGCCGTCGCCGTCCCGAGCATCCTCCTCGCGATCTCCGTCTTCCTCTTCTGAGCACCCGGAGAGACCGCAGGGCTTAACGCCCGCGCCAGCGCGTATTCGTCCATGACCGAAGAGGAGGACACGGAGATGACCTACTCCGACGCCGGCGTGGACATCGCCGAGAGCGAGGCGGCCACCGCCGCGCTGGTCGACGCCGTCTCGGATCTCGAGGGCACGACGGCCTACGCGGGACTGGTCGACATCGGCGATCGGTATCTCGGACTGGCAACGGACGGCGTCGGGACGAAACTGCTCGTCGCGGAGGCCGTCGAGGACTACTCGACGGTCGGCATCGACTGCGTCGCGATGAACGTCAACGACCTCGTGGCCAGTGGCGTCACGCCAGTCGCGTTCGTCGACTACTTGGCCGTCGACGAGCCGTCGGAACGGCTCTCCCAACAGGTCGGCGAGGGGCTGGCCGAGGGCGCGAGTCAGGCGAACATGGCGCTCGTCGGAGGCGAGACGGCCGTGATGCCGGAGGTCATCCAAGGGTTCGACCTGGCGGGCACGGTCGCTGGCCTCGCGACCGAGGACGAACTCATCCCCGGCACTGCCGAGGAAGGCGACGTCCTCGTCGGCCTCCCGTCGAGTGGCATCCACTCGAACGGACTCACGCTCGCCCGGAAAGCCGCGACGCGAGATCACGACTACACCGATCCCTTCCCGTACGACGAGGATCGAACCATCGGCGAGGTACTCCTCGAACCGACGCGCATCTACGCCGACCTCCTCGGGCCGCTGCACGACCACGACGTCCACGCCGCCGCCCACGTCACCGGCGGTGGCTGGACGAACCTCCGCCGGATGGGCGAGTACGAGTACGACATCACCGATCCGTTCGAGGCACAGGACGTCTTCGCGTTCGTCCAGAAGGAAGGAAGCGTCAGCGACGAGGAGATGCACCGAACGTTCAACATGGGGACCGGGTTCGTCGTCGCCCTGCCCGAGAGCGAGGCCGAATCCTTTGCCAGTGCCACCGGCGGCAGCGAGATTGGACGCGTCGAATCCGGTGCGAGCGTCGAGATTCGCGGTCTGTCCCTGACCTGAACCGCGTTCTGTCTCTGACCTGAGCCGGCGTTAGCTGACCCGTGCCGCGACGTCCGCTTGCGTGATAATGCCCACTGTCGCTCCTTCGTCGGTCACCATGACGGCCTTGTAGTGATCGAGGAGACTGCTGATCTCTTCGAGGGTCGCGTCCTCCGAGACCGTCGGAAAACTCTCGCTCATGACGTCGCGGACCTTCTTCGAGCCGACGTCCTCCCCCGCGCTGACGACGTCGCTCTCCGAGATGGAACCGACCGGGACGCCACTCGTGATAACCGGCAACTGGGAGTACCCCTCTTCCTGCATGCGCTCGACGGCCACGCTCACCTCGTCGTCGGGGGAGACGCTCACTACCGTCTCGTGCATCAGGGTCCTGGCACGGACGACGTCGCCCTCCGCCTCGTCGAGCGCCTCGACGATGCGTCGAAGCGTCGAGAGCCGAGGATCGACGTCACCGCCCTCGATCCGGGCGATGAGTGGCTGGGAGACGCCCGCTCGGTCCGCGAGCTCGCTCTGGGTCAGTTCCAGGGCCGTCCGACGCTCGCGGAGATCCTGCGGGGTGGGCAGATGCATGCCCGGCAATTACCAACAGTTATCAATAAAGCTTCGGGCTCCGTCGATTACTCGTCGTCGGCGTCCTCTTCGATGACTTCGATGACCTTCAGGGGGACGTCGCGGAGGGCGCCGCCGACCTCGCTCTTGGCGATGCGGGTGGCATGTTCCTCGCTGTCGGCGTTGAAGATGGTCAACTCGAGGACCAGGCCAACCAGGGCGGTGTCGGCGGCCAAAAAGGCCGCGTCCAGCGGTTCGCCACAGGCCGGACAGCCAGTGACGCCGACCTCGACCTCCACGTAATCCAGGTCCTGCTGGTTGAGGCGTTTGCCGGCCTCGCTCACCGCGACGCCGATAGCGTCGTCGGAATTATCCACGTCTCGCACGAGCCACGCTGCCTCCATCGCAACGACGTAGTTGGGCATACCGGACACTACAGGACGGGGGGACAGGTGGTTTGTGGTTTCGAGCCAGGAGCGGCCCAGCGGTCGCCCCGTCCCCCGAATCCCTCCATGAGGGTTCGATTTTGTCCACATATCTCCGATACAATTGGCAGTCCATGTAGTAATATTCCTTTAAGGGTTGAAGTACAGACACCATATCCGAATATATTTAATCGATTTTAGCACAATTCTTATATGTGACCCTGTACCGTACACCAGTGTGCGATAATAGTGGGCATTCGAACGGTAAATGCGGTAGAAGAAATACATACGAATTACAAATAGCGATAACAGCATCCAATCAACAATATGAGCACCGACGAAGACCTGTTCACCGACCCGCCGACGACCGCCGACGGCGTCATCGAGGCCGTCGCCGAAGCACCCATCGACGCCGTCCGACTTCAGTTCACGGACATCCTGGGAACCGTCAAGAACGTCACCATCCCGCCAGACCAGATAAAGAAGGCCTTCGAAGAGGGTATCTACTTCGACGGCTCGAGCATCGAAGGGTTCGTACGTATCCAGGAGTCCGACATGCGCCTGGAGCCCGATCCATCGACGTTCGCCGTCCTGCCGTGGCGCAAATCCGACGACGGCACCCACGCAGTCCGTCTCATCTGCGACGTCATCGACACCACGACGGGCAAGCCGTTCGAGGGCGATCCGCGATACGTCCTCAAACGTGTCCTCGACCGCGCACGTGAGATGGGCTACGAATTCAACGCGGGCCCCGAACCCGAGTTCTTCGCCTTCGCGACCGACGAGGGAACGGCGACGCTCGAACCACACGACACTGGCGGCTACTTCGACCTCGGCCCGAAGGACCTGGCGACGGACCTGCGCCGGGACGTCATCTTCAACCTGGAGGAGATGGGCTTCGACGTGGAGGCGAGCCACCACGAGGTGGCCGAGGGCCAGCACGAGATCGACTTCAAATACGACGACGGGCTCACCACCGCCGACAACGTCGCGACGTTCCGCGCCGTCGTCCGGGCGACCGCTGCCGAACACGGCCTTCACGCCACCTTCATGCCCAAACCCGTCGCGGGGATCAACGGCTCGGGGATGCACACCCACCTCTCGCTGTTCACCAGCGAGGGCGACCCCGCGTTCTACGACGGCGACGACGAGTTCGACCTCTCCGAGACGGGCAAGCAGTTCCTGGCGGGGGTCCTCGAACACGCGCCCGCCATCACGGCCGTCGCCAACCCGACGGTGAACTCGTACAAACGGCTCGTCCCGGGGTACGAGGCGCCGGTCTACGTCGCCTGGTCGGACGTGAACCGCTCCGCACTCGTCCGCAAGCCCGCGGCGCGCACCCCTGCGGCCTCGCGCATCGAGTTACGCTCGCCCGATCCGACGGCCAACCCGTACCTCGCCCTGGCCGCCATCCTGCGGGCTGGCCTCGACGGCATCGAGCGCGACCTCGAAGCGCCAGCCCCAGTTCGCGAGAACATCTACGAGTTCGACGAGGACAAACGCGAAGCGTACGGCATCGACACGTTGCCCGGGAGTCTCGGCGAGGCCCTTGATGCTCTCGAGGCAGACGACGTCGTTCTCGATGCGCTGGGCGACCACGTCGCGGAGAAGTTCCTCGAGGCCAAACGCCAGGAGTTCGCGGAGTACAGGACGTCGGTCAGCGAGTGGGAACACGACCGGTACCTCGAGACGTTCTGAGTCATGCCCGAACCGAACCCTTGAACCGGTCCGCCCCACATCGAGCCAGCGTCGTGAAGCCGTCGGGTATCTGGCCGCACGCGCACGGATGGCCGTCGCATACTTCGAGGCGAACGTGACCCGGACGGGCGCGGACCTTCCGCGAATAGTCCGCATAAGGTATGCGAAGCCACGAGAACAGGATAGGCCCACCTACGACTTCCTGTCGGATAGTGCAAGCAACAGTGGAATCCGAGTAAACCTGCATTGAATCGCAAGCAGGCGGCGGGGTAGAGACGAGCCGCGGGGAGGAAGACATATATACCCGCATCGTGGAGAGAGGAGCCATACCCGATGATCGAACGGCTCACCTCCCTCGCAACGTTCGCGGCCTACCAGACGAGTGTCGCAGTCGGTATCGCACTCCTCCCACTGGCCATCATGGCCAGGCACCTCGGGGTCACCCTCCCCGTCCACCGACTCATCCAGCGGACCGAATCCGCGTACCAGCAGAAGCGTTAACGACACTCGATTCGTCGGCCGGGACCGCCAGGAAACCCCGGAAAGCATGCTTTTATCTGTGCTCCAGCGTTACGAAACGCTAATGCACGATTCACTCGACGGCTCCGAGTTCGCCCGTACTGCCTCGCGCCTCCAGGACTCCGTCGGGAGTCCGTACGAGCCCGAAGTCGGACCGCTCCCCGAGAACGACCTCTCCGACGAAGACCTGGAGAACGTCACCAAGACCGGGACGACCATCGTCGGCATCACCACTGACGAGGGTGTCGTCATGGCCTCGGACATGCGAGCGAGCCTCGGCGGCCGTGTCGTCTCGAACAAGAACGTCCAAAAGGTCGAGGAGATTCAGCCGAACGCCGCCCTCTCGATGTCCGGGTCGGTCGGTGGCGCGCAGGCCTACATCCGAACGCTACGGGCCGAAGCGAACCTCTACGAGGCACGCCGCGGCGAGTACATGTCGATCAACGCACTGGCCACGATGGCGAGCAATCTTCTCCGCGGGGGCCCCTTCTTCATGATCGTCCCCATCCTGGCCGGCGTCGACGACGACGGATCGCACGTCTACAGTTTGGACCCGTCTGGCAGTTCGCTTGCGGACGACTACACCGCACAGGGCAGTGGCATGCCCTACGCACTCGGTGTCCTGGAACAGGAGTACACAGCGGACCTCACGATGGACGAGGCGGTCACCGTCGGCGCGCAGGCCATCCAGTCGGCCTCCGAGCGCGACACAGCGTCCGGAAACGGCATCCACGTGACGAAGATCACCCGCAACGAGGTCGAGATCGTCGGCCACCAGGACGTCGAGGACGTACTCTAGTCCGTTTTCTCCCGTTTCAGACCCGATACACACCGTTATACTGTTTGTTTCAGTGGCTAATATATGCATATATCCCCAAAACTTTATATATTATTCTCCCTAACATAAGGTTAGCGATAAGGGAGGCGACCCGTCTCCAGTCATCCACCATGAGTGCAAATACCCACGCATACGACGGCGGACAGGGGCTGCAAACCCGCGATCCGTCGGTACAGAACGAATCGATCGAGAGCGAGTCGGACAAAGAGGAGACGACCGCTCGAATCCGAAACGAGTGTCCCGAGTGTGGCGGTCACCTCGAGCAGGACGCCGAACACGGCGAGACTGTCTGTGGCGAGTGTGGCCTCGTCGTCGAAGAGGACGGCATCGACCGCGGCCCCGAGTGGAGAGCCTTCAACAGCACGGAACGGACAGAAAAGTCCCGCGTCGGCGCACCGACGACCAAGATGCTCCACGACGAGGGCCTCTCGACCAACATCGGCTGGCAGAACAAGGACGCCTACGGCCGGTCGCTCTCGAGCCGCCAGCGTCGCAAGATGCAGCGGCTCCGAACCTGGGACGAGCGGTTCCGCACCCGAAACCACAAGGAACGGAACCTCAAGCAGGCCCTCGGCGAGATCGACCGGATGGGGAGCGCCCTGGGCCTCCCGAAGGACGTCCGCGAGACCGCCTCGGTGATCTACCGACGGGCGCTTGCGGAGGACCTCCTGCCCGGGCGAACCATCGAGGGCGTGGCCACGGCCGCGCTGTACGCGGCGGCCCGGCAGGCCGACCGACCACGGAGTCTCGACGAGGTCGCTGCGGTCAGCCGCGTCGAGCGGATGGAGTTCAAGCGGACCTACCGATACATCGTCCGGGAACTCTCGTTGCCGGTCAAGCCGGCCGACCCCCAGCAGTACGTCGCCCGCATCGTCAGTGCGGCCGACGCGAGCGACGAGACCGCCCACCGGGCGCGAGAACTACTCCGGACGGCGTCCGGGACGGGCGTGTTCAACGGAAAGAGCCCGGTCGGCCTCGCCGCGGCCGCCATCTACGCGGCCGGCCTGCTCACCGACGAAGGCCTGACACAGAGTGTCATCTCCGAGGCGGCAGACGTGAGCGAGGTAACGATCCGGAACCGGTATCAGGAACTGCTCGCCGTCGCCGAAGACGCCGACGACGCCGTCACGGCGAGCGCATAACGCATCGATCGTTCGACCACCGACCCGTTAGATTTCACTTTTCGTCTCGACCCAGTCGGCGAACGTCCCGGATAGCAGCGTCTCGCGCTGTTTCTCGAAGTACGTTCGCTGCATCGACTCGACGGCCTCGGTGAACTCCATGCCGTCGAAGAGGTTCGAACGAACGCGTTCTCGTTTCCACGAGGCCGGCGTGATGCCGTGTCTGGCCCGCCGACGCAACGGCCAGAGGTACTCCGCCGCCTGATCCTCGGTGAATCCACGACTGACGAGGCCCGCCCGCGCTTCGTCGAAGAGGTCGACGAACATCGCCTCGTGATCGGTCGTCTTCTCGTCGTCGGCGGTGATGTAGGTGAGGTCGGCGTCGAGCCCATCTCGCATTGCATCGTAGAAGTTGGCCTTCGCCTCCCGCCAGTCCAGGAAGTAAAGCGGGTGGCGATGCTGGCTCATCCGTTCGAGGAGGCCGGCGTACATCGCCAGGAACGCGACGCTGTCTCTCACGGTCGGCTGCGCCGCGAGCGGGCGGAACTCGATGCGGGCGTTGGCCGACGACCGCGACGATCCATCGAAGACCGGGCGGATCCAGCGCCAGTACGTTCCGTGCTTGCGGCGGAAGTGTGCGAACGAATCGTCGAATCGGCCGGCCTCCGAGACCGGCATCGGAACCATCACGTCGTCCTCGACGATGTCCTCGATGGCGTCGTCGACAGTCGAGATGTCCTCGGGGAATCGGACCTTCTCGAAACGACCCGGTTCGTTCAGGACCGATTCGAAGACGGCGATCCGATGTTCCATCCAGCCCTCGGCGAGTATCTCCTCGGGGGCGACCTCGTCGTAGAGGTCCGGCGGGAAGAACGGAGAGTTGACGCCGAGTGCCAAAAGTGGGCCGGCGATGCGGAGTGCGTACTGGAAGTACTCCGGCAGGTCGGCCGCTTGAGCCACCTGGTAGTGGGGCTGGATCGACGTGATGAGGCTCTCGGGCATCACCGTGTCGGCGGAGAGCGAAACGTTGGGGGCCTCGATAGTGCCCGTCAGCGCCTCGTCCGAGTTGGCCATCGCGTGGTACCGCGCCGACGCGGACATGTTGGTCGCCAGACGGATACCATCCTGGCGGACGCTGTCGGTGAGGTAGTTGGCCGTCGACTCGCCGGCTGGCGGAATGGTCCACATCCCATCACTGACGAGATGGAGTCCCTCGGCGTCCATCGGCGTGGCGGCCGCTTCGAGACGGGACTCGACGCTCGCCTCCTGTGCGACGACCCCAGGGCGATTCAGGGGGTCGGGCGTCGTCGCCATCTCCCCGTTGTGCAGGCCGAGTTCCTTCTCGAACCCGACGTACTCGAGCAACCGTCGCGGGAGACGGGCCAGCGCACCGTCGTCGTTCACCGCGTAGAACTCGTACTCGAGACCGACGATGGCCTGCGGGTTGTCGAAGGTCCCGTTTGCTATTTCCTCCCTGATCACCGTCGCATCTTCGCGGACGCGTTCCTGGAAGGTCTCCGGGTCGACGGAGAGGACGTCGGACACGCGCTCGACGAGGTCGGAACCCGACATGGGCGCCGATTACGGACCCCTGCATAAAAACGTCGCGGCCTTCGCACCTTTTAACACCGAGAACGCGATACGACGGGTAATGGAGTTCAGCGAGTTCGCCGACCAGGCGAGCGACGTCGAGGCCGCCACCGCGGACGGCGACATCGTCGACCTGGTAGCCGACCTGTTCGCCGCGGCCGGCGACGACCTCCCCATCGTCGCTCGATACGTCCAGGGACGGGTCTTCCCCGGCCACGACGAGACGAAACTCGACGTCGGCCCGAGCAACTGCTACGAGGCCATCGCCCGGGCGGCCGGCCAGAACGTCGACGCCGACGACGTGGAGTCGACGGTCGCCGACCTCGGAGACGTCGGTCGCGTGGCCGCCAGCTACGATTTCGGGAGTCAACAGGGCCTGGCGGCGTTCGGTGGCGGGTCCGACGACGGCCTGACCGTCGCGGCGGTCCACGACGAACTCGAGACCCTCGCCGCCGCCAGCGGGACAGGAAGCACCGACGAGAAGGTCACCATCCTCTTCGGGTTGTTCAACCGATGTAACCCGGACGAAGCCCGATATCTGGCCCGACTCGTCCTCTCGGAGATGCGTATCGGCGTCGGCGCCGGCACGGTCCGGGACGCCATCGACGAGGCATTCGACGTCCCAGCCGACGCGGTCGGGCGCGCCCTCCAGGTGTCGAACGACTACGGCCTCGTCGCCGAGACGGCCCGCGATGATCCCGCGGGCCTCGGGGACATCACCCTCGAGATGGGGCGACCGGTCCAGGCCATGCTGGCCCAGGCCGGGACCGCCAACGACGCACTGGAGGAGTGGGGCGAGACGGCCTGTGAGACGAAGTACGACGGTGCCCGCGTCCAGATCCACATCGACGATGACGTCGAGATCTACTCGCGGAACATGGAGGACGTGACCGACCCGCTGCCCGACGTTGTCGCGGCGGTCGAGGGATCGATCGACGTCCCCGCGATCCTCGACGGGGAGGTCCTCGCCGTCGACGATGCGGGCGACCCACTCCCCTTCCAGGCGGTCTTGCGCCGGTTTCGCCGGAAACACGACGTCGAGCGTGCGAGAGACGAGATCGAACTCCAGCTGGTCGTCTTCGACTGCCTGTACGCGGATGGTCGGGAACTCGTCGACGCGTCGCTGCTCGACAGACGCGAGCGACTCGAGGAAATCTGGGACGGCACGCTCGCCGAATTCTCGCTCGCAGACGACGCCGAGGCCATCGCCGACCTCGAAGCGGAGGCGCTCGCGGCGGGTCACGAGGGGATCATGTTGAAGAACCCGGAATCCGCCTACACCCCCGGACGGCGGGGGAAGAACTGGCTGAAACGGAAACCGGACGTGGAGACCCTCGACCTGGTCGTCACCGGTGCGGAGTGGGGCGAGGGACGCCGGGCGAGTTTCCTCGGCACTTACGAACTCTCGGTCAGCACCCCCGACGGCTTCGAGACGGTCGGTAAGGTGGCCACGGGCATCACCGACGAGGAGTTGGCACGGCTCTCCGACCTCGTCGAGTCGAAGATCCTCACCGAGGACGGGCAGACGGTGGACGTCGAACCGTCGGTGGTCTTCGAGGTTGGCTACGAGGAGATCCAGGAGTCGCCCACCTACTCGTCTGGGTACGCACTCCGATTCCCACGGTTCGTCTCCGTTCGAGAGGACAAGTCACCGGAGGACGCCGATTCGCTAGAACGGGTCGAACGGTTGGTGCAGAAGCAGGGTTAACAGTCTGAGAGCGTAATCGACACCCATCGACAGGCACACGGCAGGTCCGAATTTCATCTCGCCATTTCGAACAAACCACTACAAGCATTCGCGGCGCGAGTGGTCCGAAGGACCCGGAAGCGCCGCGATTTTCCGAGCGCGAAGCGCTCGGGCCAAGGAGTGACCAACGCGACGGCTTTGCCGTCGCGGCAGGAGCGACGCCGGCTTTTTCCCCAAGTGAATAAAATCTAAATCTACAAAACTTCTATACATTATAAACCCCCATGGCTAAGCCAAGGCAAACATGCCCCAAGTAAATCTCCGTGTGGACGAGTCCACAAAGGCAGAATGGAAGGAATATCTGGAAGAGTCTGGAAGAGTCCACACACTTACCGACTTAATCAAGGTAAGCGTGGATGAGAAGATATCCAGTGAAGAGGGGGAAGATGACACGGCTGGAGTTTCACCGGCACTTGAGAATGATATTCAGGACTTGAAGGATGAGCTTGAGGATGTCCGAAAAGATGTGGCCTGGTTACGTGAGCAACAGCAGGAGGATGTGGACATATCCGACCTCGCCCAAGAGGTCTATGATAGCCTGGAAGTCCTGCCAGAGCCGACTGACTCCCTTCAGATACCGCAGGACCAAGATGCTACTGAGTATCGCCAGCGAAGGGCAGCTGAGCTGGTAGTCAGGCCCGAAAATGCAGACGATGAACCGTCTCCTCAAACCGCAGATTCCATAGCAGACCGCCTGGGCACCAAAAAGAAACGAGTCGAAGATGCTATAGAGCATCTGAACGACCAGTTCCTCCCCGTTGTCGAAGTCGAATTGGACGGAGATGTTCATTACTTCCGGGAGGAGTGACCCATGCACGAGATATTTGACGACCATCTGGACCTCCTCCGAGGCCAAGACAAGGCGAAGGGGACGATAAAGCAATATCAGGGTGGGCTCAAAGCCTACTCCGAGTGGCTTGAAGAGCAAGGCATCGAGCCCGAGGGAGCGTCTACGAGAGACATTCAACGGTATCTTTCCTTTTTAAAGAATGAACGGGAGTATGCTCCCGGAACAGTCCGAGGCTACTACAGCTGTATCAGTGGCTTCTACAAGAATCTCGACAACACCGGGGTTATCGAGGAAGACCCGACAGAGGGAATCACCCTCTCCAACTATGCGAGTCGGGAAACTCGAAAGCAACAGGAAACCAAAGAGCGTCGAGTTTGGCTGTCTCAAGAGGAGATGAGCCAACTGGTGGAGAATGTACCTGCGCCAACCGTCCGAAACCGGCTCCTCGTTCTATTTCAATACTTCACAGGGCTTCGTCGTCAGGAGGTCGTGGACGTTAAACTCGAGGACATCGACCGCAAGGAGCGGATGGTCAAGGTTCAAGGGAAGGGGAACGTACTGAATACGGCATTCTGGCAGCCCAAGATGGACGGTCTGCTAACAGCGTGGTTGGATGGTGGATACCGTGGTTCATCCCCACATGCGGAAGAGAGCCCGTATCTCTTTCTCTCGCAAGCCGCTCCCCAACTCAGCGGGGAATATGTGAACCGAATCGTGAAAGAGGCGGCTGAGGAAGCTGGTATTCAGGAAGTGCTCTTTGAGGATGCGAGAGGTCGGTCTCATTATAAATATACCTCCCACGCTCTCCGACATTCCTTTGCCATGCACTGGCTCCAGAATGGTGGCTCACTTGCAACGCTTTCCAAGCAGATGGCCCACTCGTCTATCACAACGACTGAAATCTATGGCGAGATACTGGACGAGCGTGCTAAGGAAGAGTACGACCAGTATGCTCCCGATATTGACCTCTCGTTTTAGGTGGCGGCCTTTCGACCGAATTCGGGGTGGGTGGATTTGACTATGGTTGAAAATCCGGTCCGTATGTCGGCCATGTGGCCGTCGATTGATTTGCATGTGGTTTGGCCCACCCAATCATCGAATGGATTCAGGGCCCGATATGACGGGATTTGACGGGGTTCGATTTGCTATTGTCTTGGGTGCAAAAGTCGGATATATGGGGAATAGAGCCTCAAATACAGCCCATCTCAATATACAGTTCTACAGATTACCCAGCTCAGAATAGCTTCATTATTCTATCCACTACCCCTGATAATCCATCAAGTATCCCAGAGACGAATCCTCCGCTTTCATCCTCGGGGGAATCTACAGTCTCTTCTGTCGTTTGCTCGTTATCCGTTTGCTCCTCTTCTGTTTGCCCGTCAGCCGTTTCTTGGGCTTCCTCTACCCCACCGGCCAGTATTTGCTTTCGCATGGAATCCCGCAATTCGGCCATCTGGTCCGAAACCATCCCTTGGGACTGTTCGGATAACTGGTCAAATTCGAGGTCGCCAGTCCGTTCAAGCTCATATACGACCAGAATCTTCCCTTCCGGCAGGTCCCCATCGACTCGGTTTGTAGATACAACCTCACCGACGAGCCGATATTCTCCCTGTTGCGGAGTATTGGGTTCGTCGTAGTGGGTGGATGACAGACCTGTGACCAACAGCACATCGTCACTCGATTCAGGTGTCGAGGACCAAGCTACCCCCGTATCAACGACTGTATCCTGGACGATATTCAGGCAGACCGGCCCGCTGGGAGTCGGTATTTGGGCCTGAGTTTGACCGCAGGGAGTGCTATGTTCGAGTGTTTCCTGGATGCTGATTGATTCGCCATACAAACTCGCTTCCACACTCACCACGTCACCGTCAGATGCGTCCTGTTTCACTGACTGAATATCTGAATATTGGGTGCTATCCATCTCGTCAGTGACAACATAGAGGAGCGGGTGCCCATTGCTACTCTGAGCAATGCCAGATTGGTCTACAGTGTTGATGAACTCTCTTGCCTCGCTATTTGGAGAGAGGACGATTGCATTGATGGTCGCAGGCGCATCCGACCAGTAAGTCGTCTCGAAATTTGCCGTATACACTCGCTCTGAATCTTGCTCGAGTAATTTGGTCGCCGCTTCTTGACCGGATTGAGACGTATCGCTCGATGAGGTATTAACGACGAAAGAACGAGCTTGTTCTCCCGGTTTCTCAAATAAATCTTGGGCAGATGTAGGGTCGTCACTGAGAACGCCAATGGAGGTGACAGCAGTAATTTCCTCTCCTTGGTCTGTGTCTGTCAGTGTGGATATTTTTCGGTGATTAGCTGTGACCTCCACGAGGTCGAGTGAATAAGAATCCGAGTTTGAGGCGATTTCGCCAACTGTTGCCGGTGAGCCGTCTGTCTCAATGGATACCGACTGTGCCAGAATCGCACTGAACGAAAGCCCATTGAATGACATCTCCTGATTGACGGACTGTCCTGTGACAGTTGCCAGTCCTTTTCGTGGGTCGTCCTCAGTGAAGACGATATACAGGTCATCTTCTGTAGCGAGGACGAAGGCATGGGGAGCCACTTCACCAGGTATTTGCTGGCGATACTCTTCGATGTCGTCCTCTAAGGATGCTGGAATAGCAAAGGCAGCTCCAGTCGTCGTGGTTTGGACCGATGACGAGGCTGTATCTTCTACTTCTTGCACATCAATAGGCGCTGAGGCAGAGTTACTGAACGTCTGTCCTCCAAATTCGACCTCTGCAGCAATCTCCACATCATTCTCGCCAGCACTCTCGAACGTGTGGGTGAAATCTACACCAATCTCCTCCCCAGTCCCCACCGTGACTGTTTCTGATGACACCTGCTCCCCATCAATCAACAGGGAGACGGTAAGGTCCGTTTCAACACTCCCCACCAAATCCGGTGTTGAAATTGAGGGAGAGATGGTGGTGGACTCCCCGACAGTCGTTTCAGCTGGCACTCCGGGATTAATGGATAGCTGGTCTTGTTGTGCAGCGACAGGGCTCGCCAGAAGTGGTCCACCAATGGCAGAAAGGACCACCAGCGAAATCACCACAATGGTGTGAATTTGCTTATGGTTCATCATGAGTGACCGACTCACTACCAATTGACAAAAGTGTTATTCTTTAAAGTGTGCTTTTCACCCATTCTGGTTGTAAATAGCGTGAGTATACCTATAATATCCGAATAAGAGATAGCGGGAACAAAGATGCTTTTACGACAAATGCCGGGAGATGAGCGTAGTGGTCCATTCGAGAAGCAAGTCTCAGACGAGGATATTCTGGAGTTTATTGAGGTAGAAGAAGTGGTTACAACGAAAGAAGTGGCCGACGAGTTTGATTATCATATTCAGACTGCTAGACGGCGATTGAAGGAACTACATCAAGAGGGGGAGCTTCGGCAGAAGGACGTGGGTAAGAGGTTCGTTTGGTGGATTTCCTCGTAAGGCGTCAATTTTGTGTTATGAGAGAATCTTAATGGGAATTTCTACCGGTATATTTAGTAATATTGATTGAATCCGTCTGTCATATGGATGGAGAAGATTCCCTGAGAGAAGTTGGATATACCATTTGGGAAAACTGGTATGATGGAAATGGACCGTGTAGACACTGTCCCAATCGAGACGAGAAAGGCTATTTCAATCCGAAAAATATTGACCCAGGGCCTGAATCTGGCGATTCAAACGCTGAGGTCGTATTCGTTGGGATGGAACCGAGCGATGAGATTGACGGGACATCCAGAAAGAATCTATCTGTAGATGAAGTCCCGGAAAGTTGGTCTAGGAGGAACAGGGACCCCGGATTTTCTAACAATCGAGATGGTGAAGATACAATACGTGAATGGTTATTCTACGAATCTGACGGCAAGAAACGAATAGACCCCATATTCGATAAGAAATTGGAGGGCTCAGTCTACTATACCAATTCAAAAAAGTGTGCGAATACTGGTGAGAGGGACGAGCTCGCAAGGTGTTATTGTCATGACTATCTCTTCTCTCAACTTGCTGCGATTGAGCCTACTATAATCGTTCCCTTTGGCGAGAAGGCTGTCAAATCCTTATCCTTGCGATATTTCATCCCAAAATATTCCAAATTTTCAGATGTAGTAGTTGAAGTTATTGGAGAGACTCAGCCTCATATTATACCATCGTACCACTGGAGCCGACCAAATTTTGTGAGCAATATCGAGAGAGCAGGCTATGAAAGTGTACCCGATTATTGGGTTGAGTTAGTGGATGAAATCAATGCACAGCTCTGAGTCCCGGATGACTCACTAGCAAAAATCGCAACCATCTCGGGATGTCTGGCTGATGTGGAATATAGTGCTAGAATCTGTCTGGACGGGGATTTTGAATTCGCAATTGACGACACCCGCTATATAACAGTGCAAGCGACGTTGATGGCTTTGCGGGCCCAATCCCTACCCAAAGCCCTCGACCAAATCACGACGCCCTTGACGCCGATTTGACGGCGATATAATCGGTCGTCGACCCCGGTTCGACCCTGAATTTATTGCCGATTTTACCCTATGAATTCGCATGATAGTAGCGGTATACGTCCGAGTTTCCACAGCTGAACAGAATTTAGACAGGCAGTTAGATAGCACTCACGAATATGCCACATCTGAGCTAGGTGTGGAGCTGAGCGACGTTGAGACCTTTCGGGACAAATCCACGGGGACGAACACCCAGCGCTCTGGCTACCAAGAAATGATGGAACATGTCCAGGATGGGAATGTGGACCATGTGGTGGTCCACGAGATCAGCCGGTTGGCTCGGTCACTGCAAGACCTGGAGCGTACTGTTACAAGAGTCACTGAAAATGGGGCAGGAGTCCACTTCGTCCGAGATGGACTGTCCTTCGGTGATGGGAAGGACAGGCCGATGCACAGGCTTCAGATGCAGATGTTGGGGGCATTTGCTGAATGGCAGGCGAGAGTGAAGCAAATGAATACCAAGGAGGGGATAGCAGCTCGGCAAGCTGAAGACGACTACCACCATGGGAGACCTCCGCTTGGATTTGAGAAAGAGAATGGGAGGCTGATTGAGGGAGTGAATTACGACCAGGTTTGTGCTATACTGGATATGGTAGCTAAAGAAGAGTTGTCAAAGCGAAAAGCAGCGGAGGAGTTGCAGTCATCCCGCACAACGATTAGTAGGGCACTCGACAGAGTCGAATTGTACGGGGTTTAATCATCACCCTTCTCTTTTTTCGTGTCCTCCTCTGTCGCATAGTTCGTTATTATCTCTCCTGAAAGGGAGGGGCCATCATCCATCTCCTCCTCATCATCGTCGTCACTCATTGTCATTCTCCTCTTTAACCTTATCTTCACTCTTCCCTAACGCTTCGACTTGTCCCTCAAAATCAGGCTCCTTTGTCCTATAATCATCTGTTTTCTCCTTCTCATTGTCATCGCCCTTGTCGCTCATTGTCCGTCATCATCCCCCTTGTCCTTTCTTTTCTTTCCTTTTGAGACTCTTTGCCCCTCTAAGTCAGGACCGTCCTCATCGTCAGACATAGCTATAATTAATCCCTCCAGCAACAAATGCTTTTCAGCCTTTCCACAGGTTCCACCACTGTCCAATATCGATGAAGCTGATTGAACCACTCAGAAACATACGTGAATATCAAAAGGATTGCCACAATCAGCGAAAGCGTCCATATTCCCACACTGTTACTTAGAGCGTCAGCGATACCCAGAGCTAAGAAACTGAGGGACCACACCAAAAGCGTAGTCGTAGTTGTGAAGTAGAAGGCCGAGATGGTGATAGTATCAGAATTAAAATCAATCCATTTCCCCATTACCTTGGCTAACGACTCTTTATTGCTGAGTTCAGAATACCCTCCATCAATCAGCTCAGAAATATCAGATTGTGATACGCCGACGTACAAATCAGAGGCAGTATATGTGAGAGCAGCAAATGCAATCGAACCGAGTAGCAAGACAAGTCCTATAATAGTAAGTCCATTAAAGCCATCTCCTTTTAATTGAATACTCGAATCAGACAAAACGAATGACAGGCCGGATATTACAATCCCAAGGATTACTGTATTAATTCTGAGTAACTTTGCTGCTTTCGTATCAATATCTGTGGAGCCTTCAATTTGCTTATTTAGAGTTTCTCTAGCCTCAGATAGAGTTAAGTCCGCAATCTCAATCTCCTCATCATTATCGTCTCCCCAGAACATACAGATTCACAGTTGAGTATTAGTGTAATAAATTTTTATCTATGGTGGAAATCGTGACATCCAATGATATTATAAGCAAACCAATTTTCGTCCACCCTGTACGAAAACGAACGTTTTCGACCAACCTGCAATTGCTAAAACATCCCCCAACCCAGATGAATATCCATTATTGCAAGGCAGATTGATTTAAGAGTGTATCTCTTTCAGCCATCAATAGACGGCAATAATTTGCTGGTGAGCATGAAGGATATTTGCAGGTAGCCCAGCGTTCTGTGGTCCATGGAGTCAGTTGTGTGATTGTTGGGGAGTGTGCGAGAGTTACGTGTGGAAGGGTTACGAATTCCTGAGGATAGTGAATTGAGAACACACTTCCAAACACTGTTATGTGGGTGGTAGCGTATCTGAGATATGGCGGAGGACCGTGGCGTTTCAGAGGTTATGGGGACAATTCTGATGGTGGCTATAGTTCTCATTCTTGCCACAGCACTCGGAGGTGCAGCACTGACGACGTTTCAGAATGTCTCGTCGGAAACACCGGTTCTCCAAGCGAGTTTCGATGTAACCACTGACTCGGTTAGCGTGCAGCATCGAGGCGGTGAGTCTATCGAAATAAGTGACCTTCAACTCGTGCTACGAAATGAAAGCCAGCAAGTGAGATACCAGCTTAGCCAAGACAATCTAAGCAACACGAGCGACTCATTATTCGAACCCGGCGAATGGTGGTCAAGACAGCACAGCTTGACCTTTCACGAAGGCAGTTCTGCGGCACTTTTAATTCATACACCTTCGGACAAAGTCCTCGCGGAATGGGAGGGCAAACCCACCTCTCCAACCACCACGACGACACCGACATCCACCTCCACAACGACGACTACGACTACGACTACGACTACCTCGCAGCCAGCGACACAAGCGTACGACGATGAAAATGGGAACGGTGTCTATGACAGTGGCGAAACAACCTATTCCAAGAGCGAATTGTACAGCTTTAACGAGCCGAGTGCCAATCTCGTAATCCCGACCGCTGTTGGTGAGTTAAATCGAAATGCTGGAGTATCGATTACCGCGAATAGCATTACTTCTGAGGTAGATATTGGGGCGACGTGGGGAAGTGTCTCCCTGACGGCAAGCGGTGGCGAGGTCCAGACCAGCCAAATTGTTGAAAGCAATGCTAATGTGGACATTCGCGGAGCAACTGTTGACATTTCGAATGGTGAAATTCGCTCGAGCTACGGTGATATCACCATTTCAGCAACAGAAGGAGGCGGCGGACAACTCTCTGCAACGGGTGCCTTCATCGAGACGGGCTCCAATATCATCCTTGAATCTGAGGGTCATTTGTCATTATCGAGTGGGGAAGTCCACTCCAGCTACGGTGATATTACGATTTCAGCAACACGTGGTGGCGGCGGACAACTCTCTGCAACGGGAGCCTTTATCGAGACAAACGAGAATATAATCCTTGAGTCTAAGGGCGATATGATACTGGATAGCGCCACCGTCCAGACCTCCTACGGTCAGATTACTGCTGACCTCGGTGGTTCCAACACAATTCATATTAGCGAAACTGATGTTATCGGAACCTCAGCCATCGAATACACCCCTAGTGGGGTAACCGAAGTTCCCGAGCGTAACATCGCACATCCTCAATAAGAATACACCAAGTCATCGATTCAACAATATACATCCTCCTTCTTGTACAGGAGATTGTTAATATTGGAGAACTGTTGCTGCTAAGTTGAAGACGGCAAAGGCACCGTGCCAGTGTTATCTGGCATAAATAACACCGAGATACGTGTGTTGCAAAATCGCTCGTAGCGACTGTTGCCCAAGTAATTAGTAACGGATGGAAACTCTGATTGCTATGTGAGAGTACCCACTACTATACCCCCTACACCGTCCCATCTGTGAACTCCAGAATTGGGGAAATAGGATTAGGTAATCTTGTATGAAGGCACGCTTAGGACGGTCCTTTAGGGATTGTCTCCACGAGATTAGACCCGATATACGCCATCATTTAGCTTAGACCGACCCTGCGTTTTTGACCTTAGAAATCCTAAAAATTCCAAAATGACCCTATGGAAAACTGGGATTGAAATCTCGAGCCGAGCCGACTTCCACGACCTCTTAGCATGGGTCAAAGCATCCGAGCGGCGAGTTGGAATCATACAATCCCTCGAGGACAATCCCAAGAACTCGACCGAGTTAGCGGGACAATGGGACGTAACTAACGAAGCAATCCACTATCATTTGGACTTGTTACGTCGAGGCGGTCCGAACGGTGACTATCCTGACCTCGTTCGGATAGTTACCCCAGACCGTGAGCGCTACCGACTATGGGGATTGACTCACCAAGGCCAAAAACTCGTGGAATATCTCGACTGAAAAGAGGTGAGTTATTTCGGCGTGTGTTTGCGTGGGGGTATGGGGTGGCGTTGGTCTATGCGTCCATGTACGCTTCCCAGTCGTCTTCGTCCAGTTCTAACCATTCCATGATGCCCGTCGCGTCGTCCTCGAACAAGACGGCGGCCAGGTGGGGCGTCAATTGCGCGTATAGCTCGTCAACATCTTCGACCCCTTCACGGATGCGACCCCCACGCCGGACAAGCTGATACGCCTCACGTTGCGTGTCTGACCCGTCACTGTTGAACTCGATGTACGTCTTGCTGGCGGTACTGCCGTCGTCGTCCTTCTTCAATTCGTGGATGCTCATGGCGTTCACGCTCGCACACGTCCATGGTGCGAGCGAGGAGAGGTCTCCTGTGTGGGGTAATAAATGCAGTCTCAAGTTTCGAGTAAGAAATGGCGAGAATTATCCGCCCCATGCATTTGATACCTATTCGGTGATGCCCTAGAATCAGGAGTACGGGTGGTTTGAGTTACGATTCAAGGGGGATGTCGGCGAGAGTGGATTACCGTTAGCTGACGTGAAGAAACTCCTAGAGGAGCTGGCTAGCTGATATTTGATTACTAGCGAGATGACCATCATGTCATTAGACAAGGAGAAGGCTAGGTTGGAATATCGAAATACCCGGAGAAATTCACTCTTAGCACCTCTCTCATAACTTTCACCATATTAGATATGATTTCAACCATATGATATACGGGGATGGGGGACAACTACCGGGTGCAATGCCAGAGGAAAACGACAACGACAACGAATGGGACGGAGACGCCTCTAGTTCCGAGAATCAGACCGAACTAGCAGAGGCTGAAGTAATTGACGCTGAAGAAGTAGACCACAATCCTGCTCTTTCCAAAGACGTGGAGGCACTAGCCACTTTCTCCGAGGAGGAAGGCCCGCTGTCCTTCCGCATTATGCCAGCAATTGAGGGAGGGCAGACTGACTGGAGACTCAATGTCTACTCTAGTGGAGTTCAGGGTCCCATCTATCAATCGAGGGATGGACTGACAGCTCAAGCTGTGGAGCAGTTCGGCATTAGCTCTATACTTCAGAGCAGGGTGAATGATGCCCTCCACTACGCCAAAAAGAACCTGGAAGTTCCAGATGGATTGGGAGACCAAAAGCGTGAGAAGCGCAGTCTCCACGAGCTAGAGGTCATGATGGAGGAGTCATGAGCTCTCCTGTACATACTAGCCCAGAGGCATCCCACTCGGACGATGAAATTCGTGAATTCATCCGGTCCAAAGAGACATTCACAGAACTTCTGAAGGAGTTTAACACCGAGAAATCCACTTACGAACTCGTGACTGCTGTCCAAGGGATAGGCCGAGAAATAATCGAGGAGGAGCGTCTGCATGACAGTTATCTGAGCCCGCTCGAGGTAGGATGGCTGAGGCTTCTGTGGGAGCAAGACGCAGAGGAGAATAACGAATTCCTCTCACAGTTCAAGTAAGCAACATAACTAACGGAGACAAATCATCACCGAGAATCGGGTTCGGGAACCCGACTACCCACTGTTCCCTTACCTGTAGTCGGCAATAAGGTTTGTGTCCCGACACAACCGAATTGTTGGCATACGGCTCGGTGGAGTCACCACAATCACACTGATGACCATCGAAGACTCAGAGAAAGCACAGTATCGCCTCGACAAAGACGCATACAATCTCATCAAGTATGAGATAGTCGAAGAGACGGATTTGGATTCAGTCGCGGATTTTGTCCGTATCGCGGTCAGTCAACATGCGGGAAACCTAGCCCAAGAGGCCAAAGGAGGACGATTAGCACTCTCATTGACCAGACGATTATCGAATATTCGCGGGATTGAGGAGTCTGTAAATCAGGAATCTGCGGATGCTATCACGTTTCGGGATAATGAACTAGAGAAGTCATTGACAGTAAATCTCTCCACGAAGAGCCTGAGCAAACTGGGAGAGTTACAGGACGAAACAGGCCTGACACTTTCCGAGGCTATCCGCGCCTGCGTGTACGCTCAACTAGGAAATATGGCGGAGTCAGATGATATCCGAAAAGATGGCGATGCGTTAGAGGCAGTCAGAGCGTGGAGTGAGGTGAAAACGAGACTTGAAGAGCCAATTAACGGATTTTACCATGTACTCTTCAAGCGGTTTGAATTGCAGCGCGCTCAGACCCGATACTTCATTGAGACTGATAGAGGTGCGTTCAATGATTTCGCTGAGATGTACAAACAGGATTTCATCGACTCGCCAGGGTATGAGAAGATAGCCAACCACTACGGAGAAAGCACGCTGAATACAGTAGAGAATTTCGTTGGAGAACTAACTGGTTATTCAACCAGCTCGGATTCTAGCTTCCTCGAAGAGTACCTTACTGAAGGGTAACACCCCGTTTTGTCTACTACTACCCCGTGTAGTTTGTAGTCCAGTGGAATGGGTGCAACAATGTATGGTATATATTACGTATATAATTTACTCGCCCTTCCCAAGTTTTTGCCAGGGCCGCGCTCCGCGCGGCCCACAGCAAAAAGTGGGTTCTAGAGGACGCCCATCTCGTCCAGTCGCTCCGGCAGGTACGTGTCCGTCACGAAGTCGAGACCGCGGGAGGCCAGTGCCTGCTGTTCTGCCTTCTTGTCGATGTCGAGTTGGATCTCGATCTGTTCTTCCCAGTAGTCCGTCTGGAACCGGGGATCCTCCAGTTCGCTCTCCAGGGCGTTGACGTCCGAATCCGAGAGCGGGTCGGTCGGGAGGTCGTACTCGACGATGTCCTCCGGGCGGATGCCGATGAACTCCGCCTGGGGGGTCGCCAGATATTCGGAGAGGTGGGCGCTCTTGATGGACCCGTACGCCACCGACCCGTAGATGCGATACGACCAGGGGTCACCGTCTGTGAAGACCGTGACCGGCAAGTCGAGTTCGTCGTGGAGTCGCTTGGTGATGCGGCGGGTCGCCCGAGCTGGCTGTCCCTTCAGGTGGACGAGGATGGCGTTGTACTCGTCGTCGAAGCCGTTCTCGACGAGCCGGTCGCGCATACCACCGGTCTCGACAGCCAGGACGAAGTCGGCGTCGTGATCGAGAAAGTCGATGGTGTCCGGGTTATTGGGGATCTGATAGCCGCCCTCGCCGACGTCGAGCTGGCAGTGGATCTCCCGTTCACCTCGTCGCGTCTGCTCGCGAAGGTGCAATGGACCCATCAGGGTAGCGCCGGACTCCTCGGGCCGCATGTGGAAGTCCTCGCGTTTGACCCCCGAGACGATCTCGAGGTCCTCGATGAGTTTGTCCGACTGGCTCTGATCGGAGAACTTCGCTTCGTCCTCGTCCCAGGACTCCGAGAGGTAGTACAACTCCCGCAGGGTCGAGGAGCGGCCCTCGTCGAGTTGCTTGGCGAGGAACTCGATGGTGTAGACGGCCTTGAGGAGTTTCCGGGCGCCGCTAACCGTGTTCGCACTGCGGGTGCTCGTGCGGTCCCCGTAGACCCAGACGTTGCTGTCCTCGTCGTACTCGATGTTGGACTTCGAGCGCGTGGGGACCTCCATCGAGGGGACGTCGCCGAGGGCGAACTGGTCGTAGAACTGCGCCGCGAGATCGATGAGTCGAGATTGTGCGTCGTCGCTCATTGGTTCACCGTGAGTTTCGCGTCCTCGACGCCCTGCACCGAGAGATCGTAGGTGGCGTCGCCGTCGACCTGGTACTCGAGTGTGGCCTCCTCGCCGCTACCGACGGTCGGATTCCACTTGAGGAAGTACTCGCCGTCCATCTCGACGACGTTCGCCCCGGGGTCCTCGGGGTCGACGACGACGTCCGTCGGTTCCACCGAGACGATGTCGGTGATCTCCAGATCCGCGTTCGTCGAGTCGTTGTTCTCCACCACGACGCGGACGGTCTCGTCCTCGACGTCGCGTTCCACGAGGACGTTGTTCATGATGCGCGCCATGGAGTCGTTCACCTCGAGTGGTGGCTGGCCCGTCATCTCCGCGACCTTCGCCGCCATCTTCGGGAGAATGTCGGCGATGACCGTCTGCTTCTTGCGTCGCTTCTCCATCGACCGGCGCTTGTTGAGATACGATTTCAACTCGCGGGCGGCCTCCCGGACGGCCAGTTCGATTTCGTCTTCGATTTCGGGGACGTTCGCGAGCGCGTCTTTGGATTCGCTCGTGAACGGGACGTTCGTCGAGGCGACGTGGATCATGATCACGACGGGGCCGTTCGGGAGGCCCGAGCCCCCTGGCTGTTCGAGCCCGTAGTTGCGCCAGCCGATTCCCTTCACCACGTCCGTCGTCGCACACGCCCCGCGCTGGTAGACGAGCGGGACGCGGTTTGCAAAGCGCATGAGATCGGCGCTCCCCTCGTCGAGGAGGTCACCGCCGTAGGCGATACCGGCCTCGACGATGAACGGGTCGCCGCCGTGGACCGAGGCGTCCCTCGTCGAGGCGGCGTAGAACTCGGCGTCGACCTCCTTGCGGAGGCCCGCCTCGACGAGTTCGGCGGTGATGGGCGAGAGACAACTCGTCGGCGGCGCCATCACGTTGACCGCGTTCATCGCGTCGAGGAGCATTCCCGCCAGGTCGCGTTCCGCGCCGAGTTGCCTGGTCTTCGGGACCTCGCCGTCGATGCGCGCCATCGAAGTCCAGAGGCGTTCGATGACGTTCTCGCGGGCCGTCTCGCCCACGTTGGCGTCGTCCATCTCGACGGTCATCTCCGCGGCGCGGTCGACCACGTCGGCGAGATCCGACCGCGTGAGTCGGTCGTTCGGGGAGTCGTCGAGTCTGCTGGCAATGCGTTCGGCCAGGCCGTGGACGGTCGCATCGTCTTTCTGGCTGGTCGTCGCCGCGTCGACGTGTTTGTACAGCGCCGAGACGCGATCGGCAGTCAATACGCTCCAGACGGCCTCGACGACGTTCTCCTGGACCGTCGTCCCGAAGGTCGTCCCCGTCTCCTCGCCGACGTTCTCGGCGACGTCCGCGACCGCCTGGACGAGTTCGTCGTGGCCGAGGGGCGAGCGCTTCTCGAGAACGTGGTCGAGTCGCTCCGCAAACGACCGTTTGTCCTGGGTCCGCTTGTTGGAGATCGCGGCAACGACCTCCCGTCGAAGGTCGACGTCCTCGTGATCCCTGGGGACCGGCCAGCGAAGTTCGCGACCGAAGTGTCGGTCGCGGAACTCGGCCAGGATATCGTCGGCGGTCTTGCGGCCTACGCGGGTGAACTCCTCCTGGAGGAACCCCCGTGCGGAGTGCGAATCGGTCCCCTGGAGCATCTTGATGAGGGTGCCGAGTTCGACGCCATGGGGGTGCGGACGGATTTCCTCGGTCTCCGTGGGGAGTTCCGCGTTCTCGACGCGTTCGGACTTGAGGTGGGCGTCCGGCTCCCGGAGTTCGATGCGGGCGTGCGGGTTGACCACCGCGGTGTGGCGGATGTAGTCGTGGAGTTGTGAGCGGGCCCGCATGTTGGCTTCCATCTCGAGTTCGATGCGCGTGCCGTGTCCACGATCCCAGGTGGTGGTCTCCTGTTTCCGGATCTCGGGTTCGTTCGTATCCGTGTCGATGACTAACTCGAAGTACCGCGCCTCGGATTGCCCCTGGGTTCGACTCGTGATCTTCGCCGGTTTCCCGCTGGTCAACTGGGAGTAGAGGACGGCCGCGGAGATGCCGATGCCCTGCTGGCCGCGACTGTTCTTCACGGCCAGTGCACCTTCGTTGACGACGACGAAGTTCTCGTCTCTACCCGTCGCTCCTGGCACGGAGATGTCGTAGACGTACTCTGGTGGATCAGTCTCCGTCACGTCGGTCACGGGAAGCAGGCTCATGTCCGACTCGGAGATCCCCTGCAGATCCCGGATTGTAGAATAGAGGTCCCGAAGAGCCGCTGTGGGCTCCAGGTTTTCGTTTAACAGTCCCTTCTCTACGAGATTGTAAGAATACCGTGGGACGTCAGCTCTCCCCTCATCCAAGGCGGTCTCGATGACTCGCTGGTACTCGGCTGCGAATTCGGGGGATGAACCGACACCGGCCCCATAGAGGAGTCCGGGGATAGTATCTGAGACCGTCGTCGCATCTACAGCGTCGACACGAACGTCGTCGAGGAGGGACACCGGAATGCGCTTGTAGCCCTGCACCCCCGATGGTTGCCGTTCACCATACGAGTCGAGGACATTCAGATCGTCCCCGTACACTTTCGTCCGATAGACCGTCGAACCATCATCGGCAAAGCCGCCATTGTGTTCCTGGCGTTCCGTACTCGCGAGGACTCCCTGCATGTTCCAGAGGATGGAGAGTTCCTGCGCGAGTCTCTGGCTGACCGTCGTATGCGAGAGTTCGTTACTCGGATGCGCGTCCGACCCGTCCCCCTGATAGACGGTCGTAAGGAATTGTCGCTGCGCGTCTGACGGCGCGTCGAAGACAAACGACGGAACGCGCTTTTCCTCAGCACCCGCCCCACAGACGTTCTTGAGGAACATGGCGATTGGCGATCCGAACGCCTTGACGCGCGTCGAATTGCGCTTTCGGGCGACAGTCGTCGTCTCACACCCCAGTTCTCCCGCCGCGGACTCGGTCGCCGCGATAAGGTCGTCTTCGTGGGACCCGAACGTAAATCCGACCTGACGGGGACCGGCATGCCCCTCCGCAACGTAGTATCCCAGAAGGCGCATGAACGAGTCCGTGAGCGGAATGGTTACAGGTATCGTGGTCTCATCACCGCCGACGCGATACGTTTTCAGGGTCCCGTCCGCGGCGACATCTTCCCACCCGAGTTCGATGACGGTCGAGGCGGGTAGATAGCCTTTTTCCAGGTAGTTGGTTTCGAGGCTATCTTTGAGGATGTTGACGCCTTCGTAGCGATAGTATGTGCGCTTGCGATCGCTGTCCGAAGACGGTTTTTTCCGAATCTTCTCACCGGTCTGGAGCTCCCCTAGTTGGTCCTCGTCGAAGCCATAGACGTAGAGCCGTCGGTCCTCGAGTTGCTCGGGACTAAGATGCTCGAGGAGATTTACCGACTCGACCGGGTCGGTCGCGGTCGGCAGCGACTGCGGCGAAAGAACGACGTCACCGGGTGACAACTCACCGGCCGCTACGTGTTCGACCGATCCATCACTCCTGAGCGTAAAGAGGCTATGATTACCCGTCACCTCGACGGTTCGGCCCTTCTCAGTAGTGATTTCGAACGTTCTCTCATCGGTCTCGTGACGGATCGCGTGGGTGACCGGCTGCCAGGACATTTCGAGTGTTTCCCTGTTGAACGAGGGAACCTCGATATCGGCTTGGAGCGGTGCTTTGCCAGCCCCCTCATTCGGCAGGAATGCGTCGCACAGTACGCCAATGGGAACAGTCTCCACGACGCCGTTTCGACGGACGAGAAGTTCCTGATCTGGCGTCAACGACTGCTCGCGCTTGTGGAATCGGGAGCCGTAGAGCAGTTTGCCGAAGACCTTGGGCACCTCCGCCTCGGTGATCCCCGGCCCGTTGTCCTCGACGATGAGCCGATAGTACTCCCCCGCCTCCTGGATCTCGACGTAGATATCGGGAAGGTGGCCGGCCTCTTCGGCAGCGTCCAGGGCGTTGTCCACGGCCTCCTTGACGGCCGTGACCAGGCCCCTGGCACCGCTGTCGAAGCCCAGCATGTGCTTGTTCTTCTCGAAGAATTCGGCGATGGAGATCTCGCGCTGGCCCGCTGCCAGCTCCTCGGCGATGTCCTCCTCGCCAATCGTCGACTGGAAGGACGTCATTCGATACCGGCTCTACCGCAGTCCCGACTAAAAGACTCCCGGTAGCACGGTGAAAGTGAAAGCAGGCGGGAGGGCGGTTCTGACCGTCGCGCGCGCGTACGAATCTTTTTTAAGTAATAGCCACCTACGGATTAGTAGCTCATTCATGGTAGAGGAACCCGAATACGGTGCCGGCCAGATCCAGGTGCTGGAAGGCCTCGAAGCGGTCCGAAAGCGACCCGCGATGTACATCGGGTCGACCGACGGGAGAGGGCTCCACCACCTGGTCTACGAGGTCGTGGACAACTCCATCGACGAGGCGCTGGCCGGACACTGTTCGTCTATCGAGGTGGTCTTGCACGACGACGGTTCGGTGAGCGTCACCGACGACGGTCGTGGCATCCCGGTAGATACCCACGAGGAGTACGACCGCCCGGCTGTCGAGGTCATCCTGACGGTCCTGCACGCAGGGGGGAAATTCGACAACAAGTCCTACCAGGTCTCCGGTGGGCTCCACGGTGTCGGCGTCTCCGTCGTCAACGCACTCTCCGAGCGGTTGGCCGTCGAAGTCGAACGGAACGGGACCAAGTACCAGCAGCGCTTCGAGCGTGGGGAGCCCGTCACGGGCCTCGAGGAGGTCGGCGAGGTGCCAGACGACGAGACGGGGACGACGATCCGGTTCCGTCCAGACAGTGACATCTTCGAGACCGACGAATTCGACTTCGGGACGCTCTCGACCCGGCTCCGCGAACTGGCCTTTCTCAACTCTGGCGTCGAGATCACGCTCCGGGACGAGCGCGACGCCGAGAACGGCGAGGAGGTCACGTTCCGGTACGACGGCGGCATCCGTGAATTCGTCGAGTACCTCAACGATTCGCGGTCGCCCCTGCACGAGGACATCGTCTACATCGACGACGAACAGGACGGCATCCAGGTAGAGATCGCCCTCCAGGCGACCGGCGATCTCCAGTCCTCCACACACGCCTTCGCCAACAACATCAACACGCGCGAAGGCGGGACACACCTCACCGGATTCAAGACGGCACTGACTCGCGTCGTCAACGACTACGCCAACGACCACGGGATGCTCGGCGAACTCGACGGCGAGAACCTCAAGGGCGAGGACATCCGCGAGGGCCTCACGGCCGTCATCTCTATCAAACACCCCGACCCGCAGTTCGAGGGACAGACGAAGACGAAACTCGGGAACTCCGAGGTCCGCGGCGTCGTCGAATCGGCGCTCCACCAGGGTCTCGGGACGTACTTCGAGGAGAATCCCGACACGGCCAGTGCCGTCATCTCGAAGGCCGTCGAGGCGGCGAAGGCCCGCAAGGCCGCCAAGGAGGCGGAGGAACTGACCCGCCGGAAGAACGCCCTCGAGTCGACGGCCCTGCCCGGGAAACTGGCCGATTGTCAAACGAAGAGCCCGGCAGACGCGGAATTGTTCATCGTGGAAGGGGACAGCGCTGGCGGAAGTGCCAAACAGGCACGCAACCGCGAGTTCCAGGCCGTCCTGCCCATCCGCGGGAAGATCCTGAACGTCGAGAAACATCGCCTGGACCGTATCCTCCAGAACGAGGAGATTCGAGCGATGATCCGGGCCATCGGTACCGGTGTCGGGGAGGAGTTCGACATCGACGGCCTCCGGTACGACAAGATCATCTTAGCCACGGACGCCGACGTCGACGGCGCGCACATCCGGACGCTCCTGTTGACGTTCTTCTACCGCCACATGCGCCCCCTCCTCGAGGGTGGCCACGTCTACGCCATCAAACCGCCCCTCTATCGGATCCGGTATCGGGGAGAGACCTACGACGCAATGACCGACGCAGAGCGTGACGAGATCGTCGATGAGGTCTGCGACGGGAACCCGACCCAGGTCCAGCGGTTCAAGGGCCTCGGCGAGATGAACCCCGAACAGCTCTGGACCTCCGCCATGAACCCGGAAAACCGCATCCTCAAGAAGATCAACATCGAGGACGCCGCGGCGGCCGACCGGATGTTCTCGGTGCTGATGGGTGACGCGGTCGAACCGCGGAAACGATTCATTCAGGAACACGCCTCGGAAGCGGAGTGGGTCGACATATGAGTTCGGAACCGGAGATGCCGGACGACGTCGCCGACCGCATCGAGAACGTTCGCGTCGAGGACGAGATGGAGCAGTCCTACATCGACTACGCGATGTCGGTCATCGCGGGTCGGGCGCTCCCCGACGTCCGCGACGGACTCAAACCGGTCCACCGGCGCATCCTCTACGCGATGCACGAGGCGGGCATCTCGAGTGGGTCCGGCCACCGCAAGTCCTCGTCCATCGTGGGCGAGACGATGGGTAACTTCCACCCGCACGGCGACTCGGCCATCTACGACACGCTCGTGCGAATGGCCCAGGACTTCTCGATGCGCCACCCGCTCGTCGACGGCCAGGGGAACTTCGGGTCGGTCGACGGCGACCCCGCGGCGGCCATGCGATACACGGAAGCAAGGATGGCTCCCATCGCCGAGGAACTCCTCTCGGACATCGAGAAGGACACCGTCGACTTCCAGGCCAACTACGACGACCGCCTGCAGGAGCCGACGGTCCTCCCGGCAGCGTTCCCCAACCTGCTGGTCAACGGGTCGTCGGGCATCGCCGTCGGGATGAGTACGAACGTCCCGCCACACAACCTCGGCGAGATCATCGACGCGACCATCCACCTCATCGAGGACCCGGCGTGTACCATCCCGGATCTGATGGAGTACGTCGAGGGACCGGACTTCCCGACCGGAGCGACCATCGTGGGACGAAACTCGATCAGGAAGGCCTATCAGACCGGCCGGGCCCGACTGACCGTTCGCGCGGACTACCACGTCGAGCAGACTGACTCGGGCAGCGACCGCATCATCCTCGACGAGTTGCCCTACCAGCAGAACAAATCGAAACTCGTCGAACGCATCGCCGAGATGGCCAACGAGGGCACCCTCGAGGGCATCCGGGACCTCCGGGACGAGTCCGACCGCGACGGCATCCGGGTCGTCGTCGAACTCAAGCGCGGCGCGAACACGGACGTCGTCGAGAATCGTCTGCTCGAGAGCGTCCTGGAACAGACCTTTGGCGTGATCAACCTTGCGCTGGTGGATGGCGAACCGCGGGTCCTCTCCCTGAAGGAGATGCTGGAGGAGTACCTCGAGCACCGCAAGGAGGTCGTCCGCCGACGCTCCGAGTACGAACTCGCCGAGGCCGAAGAGCGCGAACACATCCTCAAGGGTCGATTGCTCGCCCTCGACCACATCGAGGAGGTCGTCGAGACCATCCGTAACTCCGAGGACCGCGATGCGGCGAAAGACGCGCTGCGGGAGACCTTCGAGTTCACCCAGATGCAGGCCGAACATATCGTCCGGATGCAACTGGGCAGTCTCACCTCCCTCGAGGCCGCCGAGATCGAAGCCGAGTACGAAGAGGTGCAAGCCACCATCGAACGCCTGGAAACCATCCTCGCGAACGAATCCGAGCTGCTGGGCGTCATCAAAGAAGAACTGCGGGAGATCAGGGCGGAGTACGCGGACGACCGTCGCACCTCCATCGTCGAGGACATGGGAGAGGTCACCGACGAGGACCTCATCCCGAACGAGGAGGTCGTCGTCACCCTCTCCGAACACGACTACATCAAGCGAGTGCCCGTCGAGACGTTCTCCTCGCAGCATCGCGGGGGCAAGGGTATCATCGGCGCCGATCTCAAGGAGGGCGATCGCATCGCGACGGTGTTCACCGCGCAAACCCACGACGACCTGCTGTGTTTCACAGACCAGGGACAGGTCTATCGACTGAAGGTTTACCAGATACCGGAGATGTCCCGGACGGCCCGGGGGACCTCGGCGGTAAATCTCCTGAATCTGGACGACGAAGAGGAGATCAACGCGGTCGTCGCGACCGACGACTTCGAGGACGGCGAGTACCTCACCATGGCGACCCGCGACGGCTACGTCAAGCGAACGGGCGTGGAGAACTTCGAGAACATCCTCTCGACCGGCATCATCGCCATCTCCCTCGAAGACGCGGACGAACTCGTCGACGTCGAGGTAACGAACGGCGCCTCCGACATCGTCCTCGGGACCGAGACCGGGATGGCCATCCGCTTCGACGAGACCGACGTCCGGTCGATGGGTCGGAATGCCCGAGGCGTCCGCGGCATCAAACTCGAAGAGGGTGACCGGGTCGCCGGCGTCAGCGCGATCAGAGAGACAGACGATCGCAACCTGTTGACCGTGACGAGACGGGGGTACGGCAAGCGGACGCCGCTCTCGGAATATCGTCCCCAGTCGCGCAACGGGAAAGGACTGGTCGATATCAAGACGGCGGAGCGCAACGGGCGCGTCGCGGCGATCGAGGCGGTCGAGGACAGCGATCACGTCATCGCGATGAGCGAAGGCGGGCAGTTGACCCGCATCCCGGTCGCCGAGATATCCTCGGTCGGCCGGAATACGAAGGGCGTCCACGTGATGGACATCGAGACGGGCGACAGGCTAGCGGGGATCTCCGTCTTCCCGGAGCCAGAAGCGTAGACGGTCTACAGTCGATTCGTTCTACGAGAGATGGGCGGCGACGTCGCTGGAGGAGACCATGCCGACGAAGTCGTCGTCCACCACGGGGAGGTGTTTGATGCCGTACGTCGTCAACATTGCGGCGACTTCCTCCATGTAGAGGTCGGGCGTGACCGTCTCGACTTCCTTGGTCATCACGTCCTCGACCGTGAGTTCCGTCAGGTCCTTCCCGTCGGCGACGGCGGCGATGATGTCAGTACTCGTGATGATCCCGTGGCGGCTCGCCGTCACCACGAGGGCGGCGATGTCGTGTTCGCGCATGACCTCTGCTGCGGTCTGTACGGATTCGTCGGGAGCGATCATCTCCAGTGGTGTCGACATTACGTCTTCGACGCGTGTCGGTCCATCAGATGCCATAGTGTGAACAGTGGGTCCGCAAACAATGGTGTTTCGACTTTTCCTCGGACGTTGATACGACGGCGCGGAGGTGACACGACCACTCGACTCAGAGGATCCGCTTGCCGAGAGCGCTGGCCGCGAGTTCCGCGGCCATCTCCGCCGTCTGGTTGCGTTCGTCCAGGATCGGATTGACCTCCACGAGTTCCAGCGATCGCAAGACGTCGTACCGGCGGTCGAGATCGGCGAGCAGTTCCATCGCGGCGTGGGCCTCGCGATAGGTGACGCCACCCCGAACCGGGGTCCCGACGCCCGGCGCTTCGTTGGGGTCGAGCCAGTCCAGGTCGAGACTGACGTGGATCCCCTCGACACCGTCTGCGGCGACCGCGAGGGCGTCCTCCACGACGGTGGTGAGCCCGCGTTCGTCGATGTCCGACATCGTGTAGGCCGTGACGTCGCTCGCCCGGATAGCTGCCCGTTCGCTCTCGTCCAGGTCGCGGAGGCCGACGAGTGCCACGTTCTCCTCGCTGAGCCCCGCTGCGGTGGCCCAGTCCATCTCCGCGAACTCGTCGAGGCCCAGAGCGGCCGCCAGCGGCATACCGTGGACGTTACCACTCGGCGACGTCGAGGGCGTGTTGAAGTCGCCGTGAGCGTCGAACCACACGACGCCGGTAGGGTCGGTCCGGGCCGACCCGGCCATCGACCCGATGGCGACGGAGTGGTCGCCACCGAGGACCAGCGGCACCTCGCCGTCCTCGATAGCTGCCGCGACGTCGTCGGCCAGACGGACGTTCACCTCCCTGACGGCGTCGATGTGTCTGGCGTTCACGTCCGAGCCGTTCTCTCGTTCCTCCATCAGCGGTGCACGAACGTCGCCGATATCCGCACAGGCCGCTCCGGCCGCCCTTATCTGCCGGTCGAGGCCGGCGTATCTGATGGCCGACGGACCCATATCCACACCTCGTCGATTCGCGCCGTAATCGGTCGGCGCTCCGATGATTCGGACGGCATTCGTCATGGGCGACCCTAACGGATGGATCGTGAAATCGCTTCGTGTCTCGACCGACTGCAGAAGGAGGGCCTTACTGGTAGGGGGCACAGACCCGCCGGATGCCCTCCTCGAAGGAGATGGACGGCGACCAACCGGTCGCGCCCTCGATCTTCGTGGCGTCAGCCATGGTGTCGTGGACGTAGACGTCCTCGGGGATGGGATTCTCGACGTAGGTCGGCTCGACCGCCGTTCCCAGTTCGTCGTTGATCATCTCGACGACCGTCTCGAAGTCGTACTGCTCGCCCGTCCCGACGTTGTAGATGCCGGTCAGTTCGTGCTCGGCCGCCTGGATGGTCGCCTCGACGACGTCCTCGACGTGGGTGAAATCCCGTGTCTGGGTGCCGTCGCCGTAGATCTCGGGCGAGCGACCGTTCGCGACGTCGTCGGCGAACTGCGCGATGATGTTGGCGTACTCCCCTTTGTGTTCTTCTGCCCCGTTGTACCCCTGGTAGACCGAAAAATAGCGCAGCCCGGCCATCGACATGTCGTAGTAGTTGGCGTAGTACTCCGCGTAGCGCTCGCGGGCGAGTTTCGACGCCTCGTAGCCGGTTCGGGCGTCGACGTCCATCGACTCCGGGGACGGTTCCGTCCGGTCCCCGTAGATGGACGACGTCGTCGCGTAGACCACGGTGTCGCCGCCATGGCGGCGGAACTGCTCGACGGCGTTGACGAATCCCTCGACGTTCACCCGAGCGCCCCGCTGGGGATCGTCTTCGTGCATCGCCATCGACGAGAGCGCGGCGAGGTGAAAGAGGACGTCCACGTCCGCCGGGAGATCCGCTTCCAAAACGCTTCGCTCGTGAAACTCGACGGCGTCGTCGAGGTTCTCTTCGGTGCCGAGGAACAGGTCGTCGACAACGATTACCTCGTTCTCGGTGGCGAGTGTATTGGCGAGATTCGACCCGATGAATCCGGCGCCGCCGGTGACGAGAACCCGTTGTCCATTCATATGTGGCCTTCTGCCCGACGGTATGATAACCGCTTCGAATAGCGGCAGGTTCGGCCTACAGGGCTCGTCGCGCCCATCTGAGCCCGTCAGTCGGGGGTTTTATCTGCGGGAGGAACCTCTATTCGAGATATGTCGTCAATCGAATTAACGGCCAGCCAAAAAACCATTCTCCGGGCACTCGTCGACCTCTACACCCAGCGCGAATCTGCCGTCAAGGGCGAGGACATCGCCGAGGAAGTAGACCGGAATCCGGGAACGATCCGCAACCAGATGCAGAGCCTGAAAGCACTCCAGCTCGTCGAGGGCGTCCCGGGCCCGAAGGGCGGATACAAACCGACGACCAACGCCTTCGAGGCACTCGAGATCGAACAGATGGACCGTCCCGCGAACGTGGACGTCTACCTCAACGGGGAACTCATCGAGGAGGCAAACGTGCAGGACATCGATCTCTCCAGCGTTCACCACCCCGAACTCTGCCGTGCCGAAATCCAGCTTCGCGGCTCAGTCAGGGATTTCCACGAGGGTGACTCGGTCTCCGTCGGACCGACCCCCATCTCGAAACTCGTCGTCGAGGGGTCAGTCGACGGAAAGGACGACGCCCACAACATCGTCATTCTCAAGATTGACGACATGACTGCACCGGCCGAAGAACCGGAGCACTAACCGGCACGACTCCCTCCAAACGGAGGGGTTGTAAGGAGGCCGACCCGACGGATAGCCATGACCGACTCGGTCGTCGTTTTGGGTGGAGGCTACGCTGGAACCGCGGCCGTCACGCGATTGCAGGACCGGGCGATTGACGACTATTCTGTGACCTGGATCGACGATACCGTGTATCACCTCGTACGTCACGAGCTCCATCGCGCCGTCCGCGACCCCCTGGTTCGCCACGACATCACGGTCCCCCTCGAGGCCATCGCTCGTGATGATACCACCGTCATACAGGGGGTCGTCGAGAACGTCGACGTGGACGATCGGACCGTCGGTCTCGCCGGTGGGACGACCGTCGACTACGACTACCTCGTCGTCGCTATCGGATCCGAACCAGCCTACTACGGCATCGACGGCCTCGAGGACCACGCTTACCCCTTGTCCACACTCGAGGACGCCCTGGCGATCAACGACGCTATCGACGAGGCCATAGCGGGCGCCACTCGAAACGACCCCGTACAGGTCGTGGTGGGTGGCGGTGGCCTCTCGGGCATCCAGACGGCCGGCGAGATAGCACGATACCGCGACGAACGCGACGCCCCGATAGCGATCATCCTGGTCGAGGCACTCGATCGGATCCTCCCGAATGGCGACCCCGAATTACGGGATGCCATCGAGGCCGCGCTGTCGGCGGCCGACGTTCGCATCCTGACGAACGATCCCATCGTCGAAGCCACCGCCGAGGCGGTCCAGTTCGATGCACGGGATCCGATTCCGGCAGACGTTCTCGTGTGGACGGGAGGTATCAGTGGTCAGGCAGCGGTCGGCGCGACGAACGTGGAGAGCCAACACGACCGACTTCTCACGGCGGGTGATTTTCGGACGAGCGACGACAGCATCTTCGCTGTCGGAGACTCGGCGCTGGTGGACACGCCGAACGGACGGGCCCCGCCGACCGCCCAGGCAGCCATCCAGTCCGGAACTGCCGTCGCGGACAACGTATCGCGAGCGATCCGGGGAGAACCCCTCACCGAATGGACCCTCACCGATCGGGGGACGCTCGTGTCCGTGGGCGAGACGACGTTCGCCATCGACGTCCTCGGGCTGCCCACCGGCGTCGTCGGCGGGACCGTCGCGTCGGTGTTGAAAAAGGGCGTCGCCGCCCGGTGGCTGGCCACGGTGACCTCCTGGCCACGGGCGATGCGGGCCTGGAACTCGCTTTGATTCAGTCCAGAGTCAGGCCCGCGTGCCAGTGGTCGACGCCAGCAGCACGTTTCGTCTCGTCCATCGCCGCCAGCAGGTTGACGGCCAGACTCGCGACTTCGGCCGCTCGTTCGTCGCCCTCTTTGCGGAACTCCCCGGTCACGCGGTTGGCGTAGACAGAACAGACGGCACCCGCTCTGAGCCCGTAGACGTTCGCCAGGGTGAGAATGGCGCTGGCCTCCATCTCGACGTTCGTGACGTTCGCGTCCTGGAGAGCATCGATCAGGTCCTCGCTTCCCGCCGCCTCGAACCCGCCGAATCCGGGGCGGCCCTGCCCCGCATAGAAACTGTCGGCGCTCATCGTCAGACCGACGTGGTAGTCGTAGTCCAGCCGTTCGGCCGCCGCGACGAGTGCGGAGACGACCTCACGGTCGGCGACGGCCGGGTAGTCCTCCCGGACGTACTCCGCACTGGTTCCTTCCTGCCGGACGGCCCCGCTCGTAATGACGAGGTCACCGACGTCCATTCCCGGCTGGATGGCACCACTCGATCCGACTCTGATGAAGGTGTCAGCACCGATCCGGGCCAGTTCCTCGACGGCGATGGCGGCGGATGGACTGCCGATACCGGTCGAGGTGACCGATATCGGGACGTCCTCGTAGGTTCCGGTGACGGTCCGGTACTCGCGGTGATAGCCGCGTTCTGTCGCGTCATCCCAGAACTGCGTGATCCGGTCGACGCGTTCGGGATTGCCCGGTAACAGTACGGCGTCGGCCACGTCGTCCGCGCCGACGTCGAGGTGGTACTGGACGTCGTCGCTGGGGTCCTCGCTAGTGGCGGGCATCGATGGCTCGAATTCGCCTGCGATCCGCAAAGAAGCTTCGCCACTCAATCGAGCAGTTCGTTCGAGAAGGCGTGTGGGAGAAGCTCGCCCAGCGAGTACTCGGTCACACCGTCGTCGTCCTCGGTGAACACGGTCAGTTCCGGGTCGGCGAACTCGGCCAGCGTCTGTCGACACATCCCACAGGGAGTGACCCCGTCGCGTTTCTCGGAGGTGACGGCGATACGGGAGAACGTCTCGTGGCCGGCCATCCGCGCCCTGACCAGTGCCACCTCCTCGGCGTGGAGGCTGTTCGAGAAGTTCGAGACCTCCATGTTCGTCCCCGTGAACACGGAACCGTCGGCCGTCTCGATGGCCGCACCGACGGGATACTCCGAGTAGGGGACGTAGGCCTGCGACGTGGCCTCCCGGGCCGCCGCCATGAGTTCGTGCATGGACGACGGTACGAAAGCGGGCGAAAAATACCTCCCGACTCCCGCTCACTCCTCGCCGGACTCGTAGTGTTCGCCGGCGGCCTTCGGGATGCGGGTTTTCCCGACGAGGGCGAGGACGACGATGACCGTCAGATAGGGGATGGTCCGCACGAGCGGTTTCGGGATGGCGAGCACGTCGCGAGCCTGGAGTGTCAACTGCACGGCGTCCAGACCGGCGAACAGGAGCGTCGAGAGCATCGCGCCGATCGGGTTGTAGTTCCCGAACAGGTAAGCGACGATGGCGATGAATCCCTTCCCGTTGACCATCGTCGGACCGTTGCCCGTGAACTGGCCGAGGCTCAACGAGAGTGCCGCGCCGCCGATTCCCGAGAGCACACCCGACAGCATCACGGCGGCATATCTGACCTTCCGGACGCTCACGCCGGCGGTGTCGAGGGCCTTCGGGTTCTCGCCGCTGGCGATGACCCAGCGGCCGAAGGAAGTGCGATAGAGCGTGTACCAGGAGGCCCCCACGGCGGCGAACATCAGATAGACGACGGGACTGGCGTCGAACAGCGCCCCGAAGAAGGGGATCTCCGAGAGATAGGGAATCGTGATACTGCTGAAGGTCTCGACGCTGTCGGTGTTCGGCCCACCGTAGATGACCTGGGAGAGGAACGGCGCGAGACCGAGCGCGATGAGCCAGATAGCGAGGCCAGCGATGATCTGGTCCGCCCGAAACTCGATCGTCACGACGGCGAACAGGGCCGCGAGGATGGTACTCGCGAGCACGCCTGCCCCCATTCCGATCCAGATGCTCCCGGTGATATCGGTCGCGTAGACCCCGCCGAAGGCACCGATGATGAGCAGGCCTTCGAGACCGATGTTGATGACGCCGCTCTTCTCCGCGAAGATACCACCCAGGGCCGCGAAGGCGATGGGGACAGAGAGACGCAATGCGGACGCGAGCGTGCTCTTGTCAGTCAAGATGTCGAAGAGACGACCGGTCGTGGATTCGGGATTCAGCGCGCCGAAGACGCCGATCACCACCAGCACGAGGAGGGTGGCAACGACGAACAGCCCCCGATTGCCGATGCCGGCGAGGCGGCCCGGGAGTCGATCGGTGAGTGTGCCGGTCGCGTCGCGTCTGTCCGCTTCACTCATCGTCGGTCACCTCCCCACCATCGGGCGCAGCCTGCTCCGGTTCGGCGATATTCTCGGGGAGGATGCGGGCGCCGATGAGCCGGAAGAACTCCGGCATCGCGACGAACAGGATGATGAGACCCCGGAGGACGCCCACGAGCTGTGGCGGAACGTCGGAGCCGACGTCCACGACGATGGACCCGCTCTTCAACACGCCGAAGAGCAAAGCGGCGAACCCGACCCCCAGCGGACTGTTCCCCGCGAGGATGGAGACGGTGATGCCGTCGAATCCGTAACTCGGGACACCCGTCTGGAAGTTCCCGAGCACCATCAACACGTAGACGGCGCCGCCGACACCTGCCAGGGCCCCGGAGAGCACCATGCTCGTCACGATGGTCCGCTCCGCGTCGACCCCCGCGTACTCGGCAGCCGTGGGCTGGATGCCACTGGTACGGATATCGTAGCCCAGCGCCGTCCGCGTGAGGAGGTACCAGATGGCGAAGACGAGCACGATAGCGAAGCCGAGTGCGAGCAGAGAGAAGTCGTCCCGGGGCTGGAAGACCACGTTCGGGAAGAGGGCCACGTCGGGGAGGGCGACCGTCTGATTGGCGAAACTCTCGGGGTCCTTGAATCGGTTCGCGGCCAGGTACAGCGCGATGGCAGTCGCCACGAAGTTCAACATGATGGTCGTGATGACCTCGTTCGCCTCCGCGTACGCGAGCAGGGCGCCCGGAATCGCGGCGAAGGCACCACCGGCCGTCGCACCGATGAGGATCCCGAGTGTGAGCAACACGAGGGTCCCGAATGCACCGGAGACGAACGGCGCGACGTAGAGGAGGACGATGGCCGTTGCGAGTGCCCCCATCACGAGTTGTCCCTGTGCCCCGATGTTGAAGATGCCCGCTCTGAAGGCGACTGCGACGGCCAACCCCGCGAATATGAGGATGGTCGTCTCTGAGAGCGTCGTGGCCAGTTGCCCGTTGAGCAGGTCGAACCCCGGACGGATGATCGCACCGAACTCGCCTTGCAGGGGATTGAAATCCGGATTGATTGGGTTACCGAGTGCGCCGAGGAACAGTTTGTTGAAGACGAGGAACGGGTCGTAACAGAATCCGACGCCGAAGTAGGAGACCGCTGCCGTCCCGCAACTGGTCATCCGGCCGGCCATGAGGATGAGGACGAACCCCACCAGCACCGAGAGCAACAGCGATGCCGAACTGATCAGGATTCGTTCGGTCGCCGAGGCACGGACGAGACGGGCGAGGACGGCCTCCAGTCGGTCGCGGAGGCTCATGGCGAGCCCCCATCTACCGTGGCCCGGTGGTCGGCGTCTGCTATCGAGTCCGGGTATTCGCCGGCCATCAACAGCCCGAGTTCCTCCTCTGAGACGTCACTCGGATCCACGACGGCCATGAGTTCGCCTTCGTACATGACGGCGAGTCTGTCGGAGAGCCCCTGGACCTCGTCGAGTTTTGACGAGACCAACAACACGGCCGTGTCCTGTTCCCGAAGGCCGAGGATCCGTTCGTGGATGTACTCGGTCGAGCCAATGTCGACCCCCCGCGTCGGGTGGGTCGCGATCATGATTCGGGGCTCGCGCTCGAACTCCCGCCCGACGATGAACTTCTGCTGGTTGCCACCCGACAACGAGACGGCGTCCGCGGCGGTGTCCCCGGGACGAACGTCGTACTCCTCTACCACGTAGGTGGCGTGGCCGCTGGCCTCCTCCCAGTCGATGCGACCGGTCGACGCGAACGGTGGGGCGTGCTGACTGCCGAGGATGCCGTTCTCGACGAGGTCGAAATCCATGACGAGACCCCGTGATTGCCGGTCCTCGGGGATGTATGCCATCCCCGCTTCGATCCGTTCGCGACGATGGCGGTCGGTGACGACCGCGTCGTCCAGCGTTATCGACCCCTCCGTCGGGGACCGAAGCCCGGTGATGGCCTCGACCAGTTCGGTCTGCCCGTTGCCGTCGACCCCGGCGATGCCGAACACCTCGCCCTCCTTGATCGAAAAGGAGACCTCGGAGACCGTCTCGACGCCACGTTCGTCGTCGACGGACAGCGAATCGACATCGAGCACGACGTCACCCACCGCAGCTGGCCGTTTATCGACTTCGAGGAGAACCTCGCGACCGACCATCATCTCGGCAAGCGACTCCCGATCCGTCTCGGCTGCATCGACGGTCCCCACATTCCGCCCATCACGGAGGACCGTGATCTCGTCGGCAGCGGTCATCGCCTCGCCGAGTTTGTGGGTGATGAAGATGACCGTCTTTCCCTGGTCGGTGAGTTCGTCGATGACGTCGAAGAGGTCCTCGACCTCCTGGGGAGTCAACACGGCGGTCGGTTCGTCGAGGATGAGGACCTCGGCCCCGCGGTAGAGTGCTTTCAGAATCTCGACGCGCTGGCGCACACCGACGCTCACGTCGGCGATGGTGGCGTCTGGATCCACGTCGAATCCGTATCGATCGCTGAGGTCGACGACCGCGTCCCGCGCGGCGTCCCGGTCGATAGCAAGGCCGCCCCACTTCCGTGGCTCGTTCCCGAGCACGATGTTCTCGGTGACGGTCATCGGTTCGACCAACATGAAGTGCTGGTGGATCATCCCCACTCCTGCGTCGATGGCGTCCCGTGGGGAATCGAAGTCGCGTCGCGACCCGTGGACGTGAACCTCGCCCTCGGTGGGCTGATACAGACCGTAGAGGACGTTCATCAACGTGGTCTTGCCAGCACCGTTCTCGCCGAGTAGTGCGTGAACCGTGCCTTCGGCTACGGTCAGGTCGACGTCGTCGTTGGCCAGCACACCGTGGAACCGTTTCGTGATCCCCGCCAGTCGAACGGCTGTGTCCATTGTTTCAAAGGCGACCGTTTGGTAGGTGTTCGCTTCAGACGTCGTCGGGGCTGGTCGGGACGGAAATGTCGCCGTCGATAATGGCCTGGCGGGCCGAATCGACGGTATCGACGACATCGCTGGGAACGTCGGAGCCGATCTCGTCTCCGTAGACGAGCGCCACGCCCTCGTCCTGCAGACCGAGCGGGGTGACGTTTCCGCCCTCGAACGTCCCCTCGACGACGCCGTCGATAGCGTTGTAGACGGCCGTGTCCACCCGTTTGACCATGCTCGCGAGGATGACGTCGGCGTAACTGTCCTTCGTCAGCGACTGATCGCGGTCGACGCCGATTGCGAAGCGGCCTTCTTCCTGTGCGGCCTGGAAGACGCCGGTCCCCGTGTTGCCCGCGGCGTGATAGACGAAGTCCGCCCCGTCACCGTACATCGTCAGTGCCGCCTCCTTCCCCCCGCTCGGGTCGTTGAAATCACCCACGTAGGAGGACTGGATCGATATCTCGTCGTCGATGTCGGCCACACCCGCACGGAAACCAGCTTCGAACTTCTCGATCAGGTCGGACTGGACGCCACCGACGAACCCGACCGTCTTCTCGTCGGAGACTGTCTCGGCCGCACCAGCGCTGAACTCCGTCGAGGTGAGCATCGCCACGAGCTGGCCAGCGAGGTACGAGCCCTCGTGCTCGGCGAAGACGTACGAGTTGACGTTCGGTTCCTCGACGACGCTGTCGACGATCATGAACTTCTGGTCCGGATAATCGGCCGCCGTCTCCGACAGGGCGTCGGCCTGCAAGAACCCGATCGTCGAGATGAGGTCGTATTCCGGATCGGTCGACTGGGCGAACTGTTCCTGGTAGTTCGCGAAGTCGGAGACGTTCTCCGGTTGGGCCTCCTCGTACGCGAGGTCCCATTCTTCGTTCGCGTCCTTCAAGCCGGACTGTGCCTGGTCGTTGAACGAACCGTCGCCGAGCCCACCAGTGGCGTACACCATGCCGATATTGGCGTCGACCTCGTCGGTCGACTGGGTCGTCGTTTCGTCGTCGCCAGAGCCACCGTCGGAGTTGTCAGTCGTTTCCGCTCCACCCGAGGGACCGCCGGAACAGCCTGCGAGTCCGCTGAGTGCCACGACGCTACTACCACCCGTCAGTTTGAGAAATTGCCGCCGGTCGAAGCCGGACATGTCTGTCCCGAAAACACCGTGTTTGTCCAATAAAGGCGTCGATAATCGCCGCTATCGGTCCGTGCTAACTAGTCCACCGAATCGACGGTATCGGCGACGAGCGACCGGACCGTCTCGGCGAGGTCGTCGACTGCGTCGCTCTCCGCGTAGACCCTGATGTAGGGTTCGGTCCCGCTTGGACGAACCAGGACCCACGAACCGTCGTCGAAGTCCAGTCTGACGCCGTAATCGGTGTCGACGGCCGCCGCTGGGAACTGGTCGGGAAGCGAGTCCTCGAGCGCATCCATCACCGCCACTTTGCCTTCGTCGGGACAGTCGACGCTGATCTTTCGGTACGGTCGCTCCGTGATCGGTTCGCGGAGCGCATCGAGGCCTCCCGCCGTCGCCAGAAGTGTCGAGACGACCGCCGCACTCGTCACACCGTCGATCCAGGTTCCGAAGCCCGGATGGATGTGTTTCCAGGGTTCGGCTGCGAACACGACCGTTCCACCACTGGCCTGAACCCGTTCGATACCTTCGTGAAGCGCCCCGAGCCGGACCCGCTCTGTCCGACCACCGGCCGCCTTCACCCGTTCGTCGATCCGTCCGGAGGCATTCGGAGTGGTCACCATCACTGGGTCCGGCGCCGTTGCGGTCCGAACGTAGTGCTCCGCGAGCATGGCGACGATGGTATCCTCGTGGACCACGTCGCCGTCCCGCGCCACGATAACGATGCGGTCGGCATCTCCATCGTGGGCGATGCCCAGATCGAACTCGCCGTCTGCGACGAAAGCCCGAAGGTCGCTCACCGTCTCCGGCGTCGGCTTGCTCGGGCGCCCGGGGAAGTGCCCATCGACAGAGCAATTGAGCGTGACGACGCGGCCACCGAGGGCTCGAAGGACGAACGGGGTCGCGAGACTCGCCATTCCGTTGCCACAGTCGACCGCGATGGAGACGCCCTCGAGTGGCGTCTCGAGCCGATTCGATCCCTGCGAGGCCGCCGGGTGCGACGGAGCGATGCGCTGTTCGACCGCGTAGTCGACGACGGCCTCACGGTAGGCGGGAAGGACATCGACCGACTCGCTGTTCCCCCACCGGTTCCAGTCGGTCGGGGCGACATCGGCGTCGACTCGGTCGACGATCCGTCGCTCGGCGGTCGCGTCGTACTCCACCCCGTCCTCGAAGAGTTTGATGCCGTTATCCTCTGGGGGATTGTGTGAGGCGGTTATCATGACCCCTCGTCGTCCTCGCGAGGCGTACGCGACAGCCGGCGTGGGGACCACGCCGAGGGTCCGCACGTCGGCTCCGGCACTCTCGAGGCCCGCCTCCATCGCCGCGGTCAACGCTGGTCCGGTCACCCGGCCGTCTCGCCCCAGTACGAACTCGTCGCCGTCTTCACCGGCGGCCCGACCCACGGCAAGTGCCAGAGATGGCGTCACCGTCGTCGTGGCGTCGCCACGGATACCAGCCGTTCCGAAGAGGTCCATAGCAGGTGGCTCGCCGGCGGAGTACTTAGAGGCTGTCGATGCTGTCACCGGTCACCGAGTACCCTACAGTTCGACGCCGCTGGGAATGAGGCTGTTCGAGCGAAGGAGGTCGCCGTCCCTGTTGTACACCAGGAACGTCGACTTCTCGTAGGTGACGAAGTGTTCGCCCCCGAAGGCTATCTCGACGCGATACCGGGCGTCTCCGTCTGTCGCGTCTGCGTAGCGACGGGCTGCCGTGATGAACTCCAGGACGGCTTCGGCCTCGACGTTCATCTCGAGGATGAAATCGCCAGTGAGCCGGTTCGTGACGGCGACGACGCCCTCGGCTTCTGGGTCGTCGACGGAATCTTGAAGACGGAATGCGACGTCGGTGTCCGCCGCGTCGAGGACGGCTCCTGCGTCGTCGGCGAATCGTGAACGGAGGGTCGATTCCGGTCCCTGGAAATCGATCTCAACAGTCGGTAAACGAGGGTCCCCCTCCTCGTCGACCCAGTCGACGTTGCTGACGGACAGCGTGAAGTAGTCGCGCCTCATCACCTAGCGGCCGATTGGGCTTTGTGAGATTTGAACGTAACGGCGGCGACGGGCCGCCCGGCAGGTTTTATGCCCACCCTCTGCTTCATTGTAGACGAACGCCCCAATGCCGCGCAACTCACGCGAAGAACCATCGGACCTCGGCGGGTCCGGAAACCACTGGCTAGACGACGTCAGGTGGCGGTTGGCTCGGGTCGTCGAGGTACTTCGGGGCACGTCGATATCGGCCGACGAGTACGACCCGAACCAACACGGCCCGCTCATCTCGTTCGACGGGGTCGACGGCTACGAAGAAGTCGACCGATACTGGGTGAACGCGCCGTTCTCGTTCATCTCGGTGAACCACGACGACGAGAAGAACGAGTATCTGTATCACGTGGTCGAACCGGAACTCACCGAGTTCGAACGAGGGTTACTCGAGGACCTCTTTGGCGACATCCGAGACACGCTGATCTATCGGGCCGCCTACGACCCCGACGACAGTCAGGCAATCCTCAGAGAACACCTGGAGACGTTGCTCGAACAGTACGGGGTCGACGTCGACACGAACACGTTCTATCGACTGTATTATTACCTCCACCGGTCCTTCGAGGGGTTCGAACAACTCGACCCGTTGATGGCCGACACCCACATCGAGGACATCTCCTGTGACGGCTACGATATCCCGGTGTTCGTCTACCACGACGAGTACACCGACATCAAGACGAACCGCGAGTTCGGCCGGGAAGAACTCGATAGCTTCGTCATCAGACTGGCCCAGCAGTCGGGCCGACACATCAGTATCGGTGACCCAGTCACGGAGACAACACTCTCCGACGGAAGTCGTGCCGAACTCGCCCTCGGGACGGAGGTGACCCCACGAGGCTCGGCGTTCACCATCCGGAAGTACGCGGACGAACCGTTCACGCCGGCCACCCTCGTCGACTTCGACACCTTCGACCTGAACCAGATGGCCTACCTCTGGTTGGCCATCGAGAACAACAAATCACTCATCTTCGCCGGCGGGACCGCCTCTGGAAAGACCACGTCGATGAACGCAGTGTCGATGTTCGTCCCACCGCGCTCGAAAGTGCTCACGATAGAGGACACCAGGGAACTAACCCTCCACCACGAGAACTGGCTCTCCTCCATCACCCGCGAGAGTCTGGGCGAAGGCGACGATATCACGATGTACGACCTCCTCCGGTCCGCGCTCCGTCACCGACCGGAGTACATCGTGGTCGGCGAGGTCCGGGGGGTGGAGGCGATGACGCTGTTCCAGGCGATGAACACCGGCCACACCACCTTCTCGACGATGCACGCCGACAGCGTCCAGACGACCATCAACCGTCTCGAGAACGAACCCATCGGCGTCCCGCGCGCGATGATCCAGTCCCTGGATATCCTCTCCGTCCAGACGCTCACCTACGTCGGCGACGAACGTGTTCGACGCAACCAGGTCATCGCGGAGATAGAGGGGATCGACCAGCGGACCGGCGACCTCGATTACTCGACTGCCTTCGAGTGGAACCCGGAAAGCGACACGTTCTCACAGTTCGACAGCATCGTCCTGGAGGAGATCCGGGACGAACGCGGCTGGTCACGTGCGGAGTTGCTCCGCGAGTTTCGGAATCGAAAGCGGGTGCTCCAGTACCTCGTCGAGCGAGAGGTGACGGATTTCCGGCGGTTCACCGCACTGGTAAACGAGTACTACGCAGACAAAGAGCGCGTCGTCGACCGGATCGACGGGCGACTCGAGACCGACGTCGATGCGTCGATGCCAGGAAGTGACAGCGAGGACATCACGAGTAACTGATGGTCCTCGAATTCGTCCCTCTCGCTGTCGTTCTCCTCGTCGGTGGCGCCATAATGCTCTCGCCGTACGTCGAGTGGGCCGAGACGCTCATCACACGATTGTCCCTCGTCGTCTTCGGCGATTTCGTTCGGCGCCGCACGCCGAGCAATCATCAGCAACGCCAGTGGCTCGAATCGGCCCACGTGGGGACGACGTACCGAGTGTACGCCGCCAAGACGTACACCTTCGTGATCGTGGCAGCGGTCGTCGGAACGGTCCTGGGTGTGTATGCCTTTCGGGGAGCAGCAATCGTGCTTCGGACGACCGAGGGCGGGGGACGATTCGTCGAATCGATCGAAGCGACAATGCCAGGGGCCGGGGAGTGGGGACTGGTCACCCTCGCCCTGACCGTGCTGGTCAGCAGCGCAACCGTCGGCCTGCTCTCCGCCTTCGGGACCTACCAGCTACGATGGGCGATTCCACGCTTCACCAGTGGCGAACGGGGGCGGCGGATCGACAATTCGCTCAAGCGGAACGTCGCGTTCATGTTCGCCCTGTCACGCTCGGGGATGCCGTTCCCCGACATCCTCCGCGTGTTGGCCGACAACCGGGCCGTCTACGGGGAGACCGCCGACGAGGTCGCCGTGGCGGTCCGGGACATCGACCTGTTTGGAACGGACGTGCTCACGACCATCCGACGGCTCCGTGACCGCACACCGAGTCGGAATCTCGAGGACCTGGCTGAGAACCTCGCCAGCGTCCTCCAGAGCGGCCAGTCGCTCTCTGCGTTCCTCCGGGACCAGTACGAACATTACAAGGACGAGGAGGAAGCCCAGCAACAGGCCTTCCTGGAACTGCTCGGCACGCTCGCCGAGGCGTACGTCACGGTGTTCGTCGCTGGGCCGCTGTTCCTCATCACCATCCTCGTGGTCATCGGGTTGATGCTCGGGGGGACCCTCGAGTTCCTTCGGGTGCTCGTCTACGCGGTGATACCGCTGGCGACGCTCGGCTTCATCGTCTACCTGGATTCGATCACCGAGGACGTCAAGAATGTCACTCCCGATGATGACCACGATACGAACCTGGTCAGATTTTCGGACATCCGGGTCGTCTCAGAGGGAGACGCCGTCCCGATGACCGACGGCGGGAGGACCGCTACCAAGGCAAATCGCTACCGATTGGAAATCTACCAGCGTCTCAGGCCGGTCCTGGAGAGCCTGAGGGACCCGTCGCGAATGCTGACCGAACGACCGTTGGTGCTCCTCTGGGCGACCATCCCCCTCGGCCTCCTCTGGACGTTCTTACAGTGGTTACCCCACCTCCAGGGCGGAGACCTGACCATCGCCTTGTACGACGATCCACTCGTCCAGGCGACGCTCTTCGTCGTCGGGACGTTTGCCATCACTTACGAGGTGGCAAACCGTCGAGTGAAGGCTATCGAAGCGGCGATCCCCGACTTCCTCGACAGACTCGCGAGCACGAACGAGGCGGGGATGTCCATCGTCGAGAGTTTCGGCCGGGTCGTCTCTTCGGACCTCGGGTCGCTCTCCACCGAACTCGAACGGACCTGGGCCGACATCACGTGGGGAGCCAGAGTCGAAGACGCCCTCCAACGCCTCCAACACCGCGTCGCAACGCCGGCGATAACGCGGGTCGTCACCCTCACGACGAACGCGATGGAGGCCACGAACGACATCGGACAGGTGCTTCGCATCGCGGCCGACGAGGCCCAGGCGACCCGACGACTCGAGCGCGAACGTCGCAACGAGATGCTGACGTACACCGTCGTCGTCTACATCTCCTTTTTCGTGTTCCTGGTCATCGTCGTGGCCCTGGACACCATCTTCGTTCCGGCCATCCCGACCGGCGGGTTGGGCGGCGGTGGGACCGGCGGCGTACCGGGGGCCGGACTCCCCGGAGGCATCCAGCAACTCACCGAGGCCCAGAAGGACGCCTACAGCCTCGTGTTCTTCCACGGTGCGCTCATTCAGTCGGTCGCCTCCGGGTTCGTCGCCGGCCAGATGGGTTCGGGAAGCCTCAAGTCCGGCGCGAAACACGCAACCTTCCTGCTCGCCATCGCCTATGCTCTCTTCCTGGTGATCGGATGAGCGAGGAGAGCGCGGGTAGCGATACGACGGCCAGCGACGTGGTCGCTACGTACGACGAGATCGCCGCCCACTTCGCCACCAAGCGAAAGAACCCCTGGCCTGAAGTCACCTCGTTCCTCGACGGAGTCGAGAGTACCACGGCCCTCGACGTCGGGTGTGCGAACGGACGCCACACCGAGTTGCTCGCCGCCGTCGCCGACCGAGCGATCGGCCTGGACGCCAGCCGGGCATTACTGTCCGAAGCCGAATCTCGAAGGGACGACCACAATTTCGACGCCATTCTCCTCCAGGGTGACGCCAGTCGACTCCCCCTCCGCGAGGACAGCGTCGACCTCGCGACCTACGTTGCGACGATGCACCACCTGCCGACGAGGGAGGCGCGAGTCGAAAGCCTCGACGAACTCGCACGCGTCCTGACGCCGGCCGGTCGTGCCCTGGTGAGCGTCTGGAGCACCGAACACGACCGGTTCGACGAGACCCAGGGGTTCGATACGACCGTGACGTTCACGATGCCGGACGGACGAGCGGTGCCCAGATACTACCACATCTACGACCCGTCGGAGTTCGGTACCGACCTCGAGGCGAGTGCGGTAGGAGTCGAGCGAGAGTGGGTCTCGAATGGCAATTGCTATGCGGTGGTCACGGGGTCGGAGTGATGATCGGTCCGGTTCGCCGAGTCGTGAATGGAAACGTCCTTATTTGGGCAACCGGTAGACGAAAATGCGCGCCGATGGTCTAGCGGCTAGGACCTGAGCCTTCCAAGCTCATGGCCCGGGTTCAAATCCCGGTCGGCGCAGTTTTCCGAGCAGCCTGCGAGGAAAACGAGCACAGGGATTTGAATGACGGCAGGCGCAGCGCGAACGAAGTGAGCGACCGCCTGCAGGTGGTTCAAATCCCGGTCGGCGCAGTTTTCCGAGCAGCCTGCGAGGAAAACGAGCACAGGGATTTGAATGACGGCAGGCGCAGCGCGAACGAAGTGAGCGACCGCCTGCAGGTGGTTCAAATCCCGGTCGGCGCAGTTTTCCGAGCAGCCTGCGAGGAAAACGAGCACAGGGATTTGAATGACGGCAGGCGCAGCGCGAACGAAGTGAGCGACCGCCTGCAGGTGGTTCAAATCCCGGTCGGCGCAGTTCCAGGCAGCCGCAGGAAAACAGCCTGAAATTTGAATGACGGCAGGCGCAGCGCGAACGAAGTGAGCGACCGCCTGCAGGTGGTTCAAATCCCGGTCGGCGCAGTTTTCCGAGCAGCCTGCGAGGAAAACGAGCACAGGGATTTGAATGACGGCAGGCGCAGCGCGAACGAAGTGAGCGACCGCCTGCAGGTGGTTCAAATCGGTCATCGCTTTGGATTTTCGAGCGGCCGCAAGGGAAAGCAGCACAGGGATTTGAATGACGGCAGGCGCAGCGCGAACGAAGTGAGCGACCGCCTGCAGGTGGTTCAAATCCCGGTCGGCGCAGTTTTCCGAGCAGCCTGCGAGGAAAACGAGCACAGGGATTTGAATGACGGCAGGCGCAGCGCGAACGAAGTGAGCGACCGCCTGCAGGTGGTTCAAATCCCGTTGGGCTTCGCCCAACGACGTCCCCCTCACTTACTTCGCTCCCTCGCGGGACTCCCGGTCGGCGCAGTTCTCCGAACCCAAATTACAGACTAGCCGGTCTGCCGCGTATTACCTGGGGAACGATGCCTACACGTCCTGTATTCCCGACCTGATGCCGGCGACGGTCTCCTCGTCCAGTTCCAGATCGGGGTGAGTACTCTCTGCGTGTTCCGCTGCCTCGCTCATGATTTCGTCTTCGGTCGCTGCCTCGAACGTCCGGTGACACCCATCGATCGGGCACTCGAGTCGTTTTGCCATGTGTCAACACACCATACTATGTTGCCGCGGAAAACGGTATCGAGGGCTGGAACGTACCTGGGACGTGTGAGCTACACATCCGGATACCGAACGAGTTCGGGGCCTCACGGATTCGCCATCGCGGGCCGCTCTACCGTCGACCCAATGGACAATTAGCACTGAGCCGACGGACCGCGACGTCGAGGATGTCGAATTCGCCTGGGAGGAACGTTCTCGTCACTAAAAGACGTTTAGATCCGTCTATGAACCGTCTCGGACGTTCTCCTCGCCCGATTTTCACCCATCCAGAGTAGTACAAACCGGGTCCTCTGTCCATATGTAATGCGACGAACCATCACTATCCTGCTCGTTGGAGCACTGGTCGCGGCTCTCGCCATCGGCGTGGTCGCCCCGGCCGTGAGTGCCCACGGCAGTACAGTCACACAACCGACGACGCCATATGACGACGGAGAGAACGCGACTGAAACGCAAGCGCAGTACATGACCGAGTGGATGGAGACCAGGATGGGGCCGGACGGTGTGGAATCCTTCGAGCAGCAGACCGGGACCACCGTCGAGGAGGTCGCTGCTGCGATGGCAGAACACATGGGTCCCACGGACGGTACCTGGAACGCACCGGGGGATAGCCAGCAGTACGGTCCTAACGCTGGGCCTGGGTATCAGGCGCCCGGTTGGTGCCACGGTCCGATGATGCCCGGTGGGAACGGATACGGTCCCGGTCCGTGGAGTGGCAATGGCCCCGGTGCTGGCTACGGTAACGGTGGCGCCTACGGCCCCGGTGGCCACGGTCCCGGCATGGGTGGACACATGGGTGGCGGGATGTTTGGCGGCTGGTAAGGTCCCCCCAGGTACACCAAACCCTCACCCAGTCAAGTACCCCTGAATCAGCTACATGCGGCGACTGCCTGAGTGACGGGTTTCTGGATTCTCGAACGCCATCGATCCCTCCGCCGTGTGGTAGCATAACAACAATGGGTACGAGCCCCCGATAGTAGCGCATGAACGTCGCGTTCTGTGCCTACGACGGAATGACTGCCCTGGACTTCGTGGGCGGCTACGATCCCATCACTCGACTGCATCGGATGGATTTCCTCCCGCTCGAATGGGACGTCTGCGCCAGAACGGAGACCGTAACGACAGATGGGCTGACCCTCGATGTGGACCAGGTGAAGCCGGATCTGGGTTCCTACGACCTCGTCTTCGTCCCCGGCGGGATGGCGACGCGAGCCCTTCGTCACGACGAATCATTCGTCGAGTGGATCGGTACTGCGTCGGAGAGTGAGTACGTCACTTCCGTCTGTACGAGGTCGATACTCCTGGGTGCTGCTGGTCTCCTCGAGGGCAGGAGCGCGACGACACATCCGTCTGCGTTCGGCCTCCTCGAGAAGTACGCCGAGGTCGTCGATGACAGAGTCGTCCACGACGGACCGGTCATCACTGGCCGGGGCGTGTCCTCATCACTGGATCTCGGGTTGTACATCGTCGAGGAACTATCCGATAGAGACACCAGACGGGCCATCGCCGAGCAGATGGACTATCCGTACGACCCGCCATTCCAGGCGTAGACTGTCCGCTGGGCAGTGATTGAGCGGACGAAGAGCCACAGTCTTTTATACCGACCGTGCGACCGTTTCAACGAATGCGGACGTACCGATTCGTACGATTCCTGGGTGACCGCGTCGAGGCGGCGAGCCAGGAAGTCGCGCGGAACACGTCGGATTCGCGAGAGCCGGTCGAACGAATCACGAGCGGTGACGGCGACCCCCACGAGACGGTCCGCCGGGCCGTTCCGCGAACCATCGCGAACCACGTGGACGGTACCTCGAAGTCGGCAGCCCGGTTTCAGGCCATCTCGGTCACGTCCGATGCAGACACCGAGACAGCGTCCCAAACGGATCCCGACCTCGGGGTCGTGTTCCACGCGTCCGTCCCCGATTTCGAGCAGGTCACCGGGCTGGTCGCGAAGACAGTCGATGCGCGGGCACTCGCCGACCCCGAGTACAGCCTCGCAGAGATGAACGAAAGCGAGGCGCTGGACCGACTGCTCGCCATCACCGCGGATGCGTTCGTCCTCGTAGTTGGAGAGCGACGGGTCCACGTCGTCCCGGCACAATCGGTTGCCGCGTTGACCGACCCGCAGCGACGACAGTCACCGCATCGCGAACTCTACTCGAGACAGCTCGGTCGGACGTTCGAGGAATTCACGGAGGGATTCATCGGTGACGTGACGATCGCACCCGACCTCTCGGCCGCCGATAGCCGCGCCGAGACGGAGCGGAAACTCCGTTCCTGGGCCGAGGAGACCGACCTCAAACAGGCGCTCGCGATCCGCGTGACAGCGACGACGGGGGAGACCGAGGCCACGCTGCAGGACTTCGTCGAGTGAGGAGGGGCCATCAGAGTTCGATGCGTTCGACGAGCTGGTCGTCTTTCGCGCCGATGTTGACCGCGACGATGCGGATGTCGTCCTCGAGCCCGGATTTTTCCAATTTCTCCTTGAGGAGTCCGTCCACCTGGTAGACGCCGGCGGCGTTCCGCATCCTGATCTCGACGAGGACGGGTTTTCCGTCGCCCTCGACGAGCGAGACGCTCTCGATAGCCTGACTGGAGATGGTGTTGATACCTCTGCCACCCCGCTCGTACGGTATCCTGGAACGCCCCCGTTCCATGTCGAGGCCATCCGCGATCCGAATGACGCCCGCCTCCGTCGTCAGGGGGTCTTCCGGCGTGTGATGACAGAGGATGGCGTGAAGCACCTCCGACTTCACGCGAACGGCTGCCTCCACGTCGTAGAACTCGGGGAGGATTCTATCGAGGATGTCCGAAGCGAGGGGGATCGAATAGTAGGTGTGATCGTCTCGATGGACGACGTGACCGATATCGTGGAGGGTGGCCGCGAGCGCGATGATGACCGACTCGTCGGCTTCCTCCAGGCCCTGGTCGGCAGCGCCATTGAACTCGACATCACCCTGTTTCAGCAGTTCGTACAGGCGAAGCGCCCGGTTGCGGACGATCTGGATGTGTTTGGACCCGTGGTCGTTGAAACCCTTCCGAGCGACGGGGTTGACGTTCTGTGCGGACAGATAAGCCGTCACCTCGGGGTCCGAGAGAATGGTCTCGAGGACGGCGTTGAGGCGTTCGTCCGGAAACGCATGTTCCGCGTCCGGATCGTACTCCCGGCCATCACTGGGTGGATCGTCGGTTGGCGGGCTGTCGTTGCGCATGTCGTACACGAAGGACGTGCCCGATGAAAAGTAGTGGTATCTGCTGTACTCGCTTACGCGGCCTCTTCAGCGGCCGTTTCGACGGCGTCGTAGTCTGGCTCGACGCCCGGATCGTCGCTGACCCACCGATAAGTTACTTCACCGGTCTCGTCGACGACGAACACCGCTCGTTTGGCCACGCCGTAGTAGCCCAGGTCGGCGAAGTCCATTGCCACGTCGTAGGCCTCGATGGCCGATTTCTCGTGGTCGCTGATCAGACCGAACTGCAGGTCGTGCGCGTCGCGGAATTCGTTCAGCGAGAAGGGCGTGTCCACGCTGATGCCGAAGACCGTCGCGCCGACCTCGTTGAACTGCGCCATCTCGTCCCGAAAGGTACACATCTCGTCGGTGCAGACGCTCGTGAACGCCCCCGGGAAAAAGGCGAGGACCACAGGCCCATCGTCGAGTTCGTCGGAAAGGGAGAATGCTTCGATGTCTCCGTTCGCGAGCGGCGCACTGATTTCTGGTGCTTCGTCACCGATTTCGACCATATATATTGGAGGGAGGAGAGCCCAATGACGGTTGTGCAAGGGGCGAGACGCTCTTCGATTCGGCAATATCACCGAGCAAAAAGCCTATAATCAGCAATAGGCTACGAACGAATAGAGATGATCGACGCACTACCACTGTTCGTGGGCGGGATGCCAGGCGGGATGGAGCTGGCCGTCATCCTGCTGATCGCCGTCTTGCTGTTCGGCGCGAACAAGATTCCGAAGCTCGCCCGCTCTACGGGGCAGGCGATGGGAGAGTTCCAGAAAGGCCGCGAAGAAGTCGAACAGGAGTTAGAGGAGATCCGCGAAGGTCCTGGCGAGGCGACCTCGGAGGCCCTGGGCGAGGAGTCGTCCGAAGCCGAAAGCGAATCGTCAACCGAAGCGTAATCGTTTTTCGCGGTAGCGTCCGATTACCTGGTAGGGCGCGTGGCCTAGCGGATAGGGCGAGAGGTTCCTAACCTCTCGATCGCGGGTTCAAATCCCGCCGCGCCCGTTTTGCTGCGAACAAACCGTGAGCAGCAAACGGCGGGGGATTTGAGCCCTGAAAGACGAACGAAGTGAGTCTTTCTCTGGTTCAAATCCCGCCGCGCCCGTGCAGCGACCGGAGGGAGCGAACCGGCACGCGGGATTTGAATCAGAGAGTGAAAGAAGCGGAGTGACTGGAACGACCGTGGTTCAAATCCCGCCGCGCCCGTGCAGGGAGGAGCGTAGCGCCGACCGAACCGGCGCATGGGATTTGAATCAGGGAGGAGCTTTGCTCCGACCGTGGTTCAAATCCCATCGAGTCCGTTCACGATTTCGTCGAAATCGCTCACTTCCCCGACGTAGTCCCACTCGCTTGCGTTCGCGGGACTCCCGCCGCGTTCGTTCACGTATCCAATCGCCACCAGCGAGTGATCCGAATGGTTCGGACCCACACAATATCGCCCCTCGCCTTATACCACCGGACCTACTGTCTCGAATTATGTGACGCGTGGCAAGTGGATCGGGATCCACGACCGCGCGGACGAATGCCGTCAGACAGATATGAAACGACTCATCTCCCGTCCGAACACCCGGTTCAAGATCTCCGAGAAGGTGACGGTCCTCCTGCTCGTGATGGTCCTCGTCGCGCTCGTCAATATCACGGTGATCTACTCGTACCACCAGCAGGTCGAAGACGACGGCAACTCCGTGAACATCGCGGGACAGCAACGGATGTTGTCCCAGCGGATGCTATGGTTCGCCAGCGATATCGCCCACGGCGAGAATCCCGACCAGGCGCGCGACCGACTCCGTGTGAGTATCGACCGATACGACCGAAATCTCAACGCGCTGCTGTACGGCGGGCGGGTGACTGATACGCAATTGAATCCAGAGAGCGAGACGGACGATACCATGCCATCGGTAGTTCTCCGAGGTGAATCGTTACAGGAACCACCGGCGGCTGCAAAGGACGAACTCGCCACCCAGGCCGAGGTCTGGGAGGAGTACAAACCACACATCGTCACCGTCCTGAACGCCGACCCCGAGTCCGAAGCCTTCCAGGAATCGCTGGCGTACGTCCGCGCGGAGAACGATCGGTTGCTCGCGACGAGCGACGCGGCCACTGCCGAGTTGACCGAGGTCATACGGGTCGAGCGCCAGGCCCTCCAGCGGATGCTCGTGGTGTTGCTGGGCGTCGACGTCCTCGTGGCGTTGCTCGGGAGCATGTTCGCCAGACAGTACCTCGGAAAGCCCATGGCTGCCATCGCGACGAAGGGTCTTCGGCTGGCAGAGGGTGAACTGGACGACGACGCGGCGCCGGATCCACCGGTCGACCATTCGATGCCGCTCGCGGACCAACGCTCGGAACTCGCCAGGTTGAGTCGTTCGTGTGCCGAGGTCCAGGAGTATCTGCAGACGGTCTCCGGCCAATCGCGAGCGCTCGCAGCCCGGGATTTCGACGCGGACGTATTCGAAGCCGAGGTGCCGGGCGAGCTCGGGGTCGCCCTCGAGACGATGCACGACGACATCCAGGAGTACATCCACGACCTCCAGACGACGACGGAGAAACTGGATGCGATCATCGAGGCCTCACCCGCTGCGATCTACATCACGGACACCCGCGGAAACGTACAGCGATGGAATCCGGCAGCAAGCCGGATGTTCGGCTGGTAGGAGTCCACTGTACTTGGCCAGCACGATCCCACGATCCCCGACGACGGTCGAGACGACTATCGGACCCTCCGTTCGCGGGTGCTGGCGGGCGAATCGCTCACGGGCGTGGAGCGTCGCCGGATCACGAAATCGGGCGAGAGAATCGACGTGAGCATCTCGACGGCGACGGTCGCGGACCCGGACGGGGACATCGAGGGAGTCATGACCGTCGTCGAGGACATCAGCGAGCGCAAGGAGCGCGAGCGAATGTTACGCCGGCAACGCGACGATCTGGAACTCATGGATCGAGTGACCGACATCGTCCTCGATATCACGCGCGAACTCGTCGACTCCTCGGACCAGGACCGGATCGAGGAACTCGTGTGTACGCAACTCGCCGATGCGGAGCGGTACGCCACCACCTGGATTGCCGAATCGGTGGGCAGCCCTGACGAACTCGCCTTGCGCATCGGTGCGACCGAGTCGGGCGCGGTCATCGAAGACGATGAAGAGCGTATCGAGATGAATATCGGCCACCGAGTCGGCATCCAGGCGATGGAGTCAGGCGAGGTCCAGGTTCGGGAGGTTCCCGACGAGGCGACAGGCGAAAACGAGGAACCGGATACCGCGGCAGCCGAAGAGGTCGCCGCATTCCCGCTCTCCCACCGTGGCTCGGTCTACGGCGTACTCGTGGTCCAGACACTGGGCGGCTTCTCGTTCAGAGAGCAGGAACTCGCCGGGTTGGCCACCCTCGGCAAGACCATCGGATTCGCCAGGAACGCCATCACGAACAAGAAGTTGCTGTTCGCGGACAGCGTCGTTGACCTCAGGTTCACGGTGGACGAGACGGCAGTCCCGTTCGTCGAGACGACCGCCAATCTCGACTGTCGAGCATGGCTCGACGGGCTCGTCGTCTCGACGACCGACGACTCGGTCACGGTCTATCTCGGCATCGATGAGACCACACCGGCCAAATTCGTGGAGACCGTAGTCGATGAGCGAGACGTCAGCGAGGCCTGGGTTATCGCCGACGAATCCAATCACAAACGGGTCGGCGTCACGCTGGACGACGATGCTTCGATGGGTCGACTCTCCCACCAGGAGGTGACCCTCCACCATATCGATATCGAGGCGGGATCCGGAGATTACGGCTTCGAAGCGCCGTTGTCAGTGGATGTCTCGGCACTCGTCGAAGATCTACAGGAGTGGTATCCGGGTATTCAGTTGCAGGCGAAACGGGAGAAGGACAAACCGGTCACCACGGCGGCGGACGTAGCCACGACGATGGAGTCCACGCTCACCGATCGACAGTACGAGATATTCGAGACGGCCTACTACGGTGGCTACTTCGAGTGGCCGCGGGACAGCACCATCGAGGAGCTCGCGGACAGTCTCGACATCGCTGGATCGACGTTCCACCATCACCTGCGTCATGCGCAGCGAAAACTCGCGACCGCGCTCGTTCGCCGGGAAGAGGACTGACAGAGAATGCCCGACTGCGTCGGGTCGTACCCCTCCAGTCTAGAGATATAGATGCCAAGCGTTGGGCCGATGGTAGACATATAGATTGCATCTACTCCCCGGTGGAGGTCTCGTGGTAGAGTATGTGCCAAGGATATGTTCGACCCCGCCGAACTCCCGCGGCGCGGAGCGGTTCCATTCCACCAATGGGGTGGCGGCCAGGGCTCCTAGATGGTGGTGAGTGGCCATGAGTCGGAGCGAACCTACACCCACACAGTCGCCGGGAGAATCGCTCCAATCGGCTTCTGAACGAGATTCGGGACACGAGCTATGGGTCGAACTCGGAATCGATGTCGGATGCTCTCAGGGCTGCCCCCTCGGGGGACGAAGGGGGTCTATCGAACGAGCAACGGTACAACTCCTCGGGACAACCTGTCACATCGCCGTCGAGGAGTCCGAGACGAGTGCCGACGCGATGAAAACTGTCTCGACAGGCATCGACAATGGGTGTCTTTGTCCGTCACTGTGCGAGGCGGGCCTCACACCAGTAGAGATGGCCGTCGAGGGCGGGGCACTGATCGTCAGCGGCTACAGTTCGGATCGCGAGGGTCTCGGCGAGGTCATCTCGGAGTTAGAGGGGAAGGCCGACCGGTGGCGTCTCCGCCGCCTCGCTGCGGCGAACGGGGAACGACACCACTCGGACCGGGGGAGCGCCGGCCATCCCGAAGAGCTGAACCTCACCGAGAAACAACGAGAGGCCATCCAGTTGGCCGTGGAAGAAGGATACTACGACCGCCCTCGCGACGTCTCGCTCGGCGACCTCGCAGACCGCCTCGACATCACCCGGTCGGCGCTGTCACAGCGCCTCAACGCGGTCGAATCGAAACTCGTCACGGATCTCACGCGCCATCTGTAATCAGTTCGGGGCTCGGAGTGTCGGAGGTGGTGGTCGATGTGCCGTTTGGGCTGAATCGAGTGCCGTTCAGCCGACGATGGAGTACGTGAAGAGGAAGCCGAAGTAGATCACCACCAGTACGCCCACGGCGATCAACCGGAACCGCCACAGAGCGTCGGATTCCGCCTCGTACTCGGTTCGGTACCGGTCTCGTTCCCGTTCGGTCGCCTGCTCCCAGTGTTCTTCCCCGATGTGGAGTGCGAGCAACTGCGTGGTCTGTTCCGGTCGGCCACAGTAGGGACAGCGATGGACGGTCGCGGTGTCGTCGGGTTGCTGGTCCGTCATAGATAGGGGAGGGGTATCGACGGTTGGAAGACGATTCCGATGCTCGCCATCGTGTAGAGAACCATGGCGGCGGTGTAGGTGTACTGACTGCGCAGTGGCTGGAGCCGTCCCGTGAAGCTATCGAAGGCGATGCCGTGGGCGACCCAGATGGCCACCACGTGTCCGACGAGGACGAAGACGAGTTGGACGGTTCCGAACCAGTCGGGAACCACGAGAATCGGCAGTTGCGCCGGGGGCGACAGTGGATTCGCCGAGAGCACGGCGACCGATGGGACGAACTGGAGGAAGTAAGCCAGGTAATGCGCGAGGTGATAGCCGGCCGCGATGGGAAGCAGCGCCTGGGCAAACCGAATACCCACGGTAGTCTCGTCGAGGCCCGTGATGGCGAGCCGTTTCGCGTATCGAGAGGCGAGGAAGTACGCGCTTGCGAAGACCACGAATCCCGCGATGAGTAATCCGACGTACCCGAACAGGGGCGGGACACCGACGTCGACGAGGGGCGTGATGATCGCCTTCCAGGCCGGCGTTGCCACGAAGCCGTCGAACGTCGTCAACCAGAGCAACCCGATGACGAAGGCCACGTCGTCGATCCCGGTCACGAGACCGTCGTCGACGAGGTGCCACCCGGGCAGACCAGCCCGAAGTCCCTGGTCGGTCCGCTGGACCGGTGCGATCCACCCGAAGAAGTGGAATACCCTGGAGATCGGGTCGACGTTCTCGAACCACACCCCGGTCCCGAAGACGACCGCGCCCGCCACGGTGACGAGGGAGTAGCCGGCGACGACTGCTGCGAGCAACGCGGGTCGTTCGGCGATCGGATTCGTCACTTCGACCCACACCAGGACGAAGAGACCGGCGAGACTCGGCCACGATCCGAGGCGGGACGGATACCGAACGTCGAAGGAGACGGGTATGATATCGGCGAGGAATCGCCACGGATTGAGGGTTGGCCAGGTGTTCCCCAGCAGATAGACCGACATGGCATAGCCTGCCCACCAGAGCGACCAGACGAAGAGGACGAGGAGGTTCGCCGACCCGGTTTGCGGCCCGACGAACCCGATGTAGAGAAGAGTTACCAGGACGCTCACGCCGACTGCACCGCCAACCTTCGGCAGCCAATCCCGGCGATTGATATCGAACGAGAGGCCCGACTCGTTGATCGAGTCGATAAACTGCCGGTCGGTGACCATGCTCACCAGCAGGAAGGAGGCACCGATTACAGCGCCACCCGTGAGCAAGACGAGCCACGTCGGAATGGCCACCGACTCACGGGAACCATCGAGTCCGCTCGCGTGCGCGAGGACTGGTCGGCTGACCACGATCAGAATCAGGAGTGTCGTCGTGGTCAGCAATGCCCCACGTCGTCCACGACGAGCGGTCGTCTGTCGGTCGGGTCGAGAAATCCAGGTCATCGCTGCTCTAGAACCGCTCCGTGACCGGTGTGTTCACCAGACAGCGGTGCTGGCTTCGCGCGGCGTAGATGGCCCCGATCAACAGCACAGCCATCAACAGATCCAGGCCGTGTTCGATGACGTGGTGGATCCCGAGGTCGAGAAGTCCGACCACCGTCAGCCCCCCGATGAACGCCTTCAACGCGAGGACCACGAGGGCGGCGGCGACGAGGAAGTACGAGAGCGACGGACGTCGTCTGAACGCCTGTATGCCGATGATCGCGAGTGCTAGCGACACGATCCCGGAGAGTATCACGAGGGTCGCCACCACGAGTGGATCCCCGAACGACGGCACCTCGAGAGCGAACACGGCCATCGGAGTCGGTCGAACCGATGGAAGATATCCTAAAGATGGTTGTGGCCCAAACCTCGAATCCACTCGTGCGACGAGTATCGATCGATTGGCTCGGCTGTGTCCGCCACCACGGACAGCGTTGACTGCGTATCACGCGAATCGGCAGAGGGAGCTAGGTTACCACAATATAGTGGTTATGCCTGGATCGAAAGGGCCGACACAGTGACCCACCAAGGAGGCCAATTAGTAGTCGACATCGCGAAGACTTTCGACACGCATACCAGAACCATCTTTTTGTGGTGCCCGCAAGTAGCACCATAATATGGTGGGCGCTACGCAGGCCACACTCTCGATCGCGACCGGCGTGCTCCTCCTGGGGGCCACCGCCTGGCTCGCTCGGGTCGAGAACTGGACTGCTTCACCGGCCGGAGGCGGAGCAGAAGGGACAGTTGGAGAGAGATCACAGACGGGGTACGGGCATGGCCACGAGAAGCCAACTGGTGTTCTCCGGTGGCTCACGACCGTCGACCACAAGGACATCGGAATCATGTACGGCATCTACGCGATCATCGCCTTCGCGTGGGCCGGATTCTCGGTCCTCCTGATGCGGACCGAACTGCTGACGCCGGACGCGACGATCATCGAGATCGGCACCTACAACGCGCTCATGACGTCCCATGGGACGACGATGCTCATCGTCTTCGGGACGCCAGTCATGGCCGCGTTCGCGAATTACTTCCTGCCCTTGCTCATCGGCGCCGACGACATGGCCTTCCCCCGGGTGAATGCCATTGCGTTCTGGTTACTCCCGCCCGGAGCACTGCTCATCTGGGCCGGCTTTTTCCTCCCGGAGATGCAGGGCTCACAGACGGCCTGGACGATGTACACGCCACTGGCCACGCAATCGAGCAATCCCGGCGTGGACCTCTTCTTGCTCGGACAGCACATCATCGGGGTGAGTGGCCTGCTGAGCGCCATCAACTTCATCACGACGACCTTCACCGAGCGCGACGTCTCCTGGAAGGAACTGGACATCTTCTCCTGGACGGTACTCGCCCAGGCCGGCCAGATCCTCTTCGCGTTCCCACTCCTCGGTGCGGCGTTGATCATGCTCATCATGGATCGCAACTTCGGCACCACGTTCTTCGCGGTCGAGGGCGGGAGTCCGATCCTCTGGCAACACCTCTTCTGGTTCTTCGGTCACCCGGAGGTGTACATCCTCATCCTGCCGCCGATGGGGCTCATCAGTCTCATCATCCCACGCTTCTCCGGCCGGAAGCTGTTCGGGTTCAAGTTCGTCGTCTACTCGACGCTCGCGATCGGGGTCCTCTCGTTCGGCGTCTGGGCCCACCACATGTTCACGACCGGGATGGACCCGCGGCTCCGCGCCAGTTTCATGGCGGTCACGCTGGCTATCGCCGTCCCGAGTGCGGTGAAGACGTTCAACTGGATCACGACGATGTGGGACGGGAAACTGGTCCTGAAAACGCCCATGCTGTTCGCTGTCGGCTTCCTCTCTAATTTCATCATCGGCGGCATCACCGGCGTGTTCCTCGGGTCGATTCCCATCGACATGTACGTCCACGATACCTACTACATCATCGGCCACTTCCATTACATGTTGATGGGCGGGACCGTGTTCGCCCTCTTCGCGGGCTTCTACTACTGGTTCCCGATGTTGACCGGTCGGATGTACCACGAGACGTCCGGGAAGATCCATTTCTGGCTCTCGCTGATCGGGACGAACGTCACGTTCTTCGCGATGCTCGTGCTGGGATGGGGCGGCATGCCTCGCCGGTATGCGACGTACCTTCCGCAGTTCGCCGACTTGCACGTCCTGGCGACCGTCGGAGCGTTCATCATCGGCATCGGACAGGTCGTCGTCCTCATCAACCTGCTCGTCTCGTACCGGTATGGTGAGCGGGTGACGACTGGCGACCCGTGGGATCTGGAGTCGGACGGCCTGCTGACACCCGACTGGGAGTGGTTCGAGAGAGAGCGCGTTCGCCCGATGGCGGACGGCGGAACGCCCGAGACCGATGACGGGGTCACGGAGACGGAGGAAGCACAATGACACGAAAGCACGTGCGTCGTGGTGTGACGGTGGGCCTCGCCGGCCTCATCGCCACGGTCGTATTCACCACGCCAGTCGTCGCACAGTCGACGACCAGAGACCTCATCATGGGGTTGAACAGGGACCTCCTGTTGCTCGCAGTGCCCATCGCCATCTTCATGGAGGGACTGTTGCTCTACACGGTCCTCAAATTCCGGAACAACGACGAGGCCAAACCCACGCCCGAGAACAAGGGTCTCGAGATTTCCTGGACGGTGGCGACGGCCCTCATCCTCGTGTTCGTCGGGTTCGCCTCCTACCAGGTGCTCGCCCATCCCGACGTGACGCCGTCGCCGGAAGCCGAGGCGCAACTCCCCGACGACGCCGTGGTGGTCGACGTGACTGCACGACAGTTCCTCTGGGAGTTCGACTACCAGGACGAGAACGTCTCGACGCTCAACGAGATGGTGGTCCCGACGGACCGGCCGATTTACTTACGGGTGCACTCGGCGGACGTGATACACGCCGTCCACGTGCCGGAACTCGCGTTGAAGGTCGACGCCATCCCGGGACAGACCAACAGGTTACAGACGACGATAACCGAGGAAGGCACCTATCAGCTATACTGCGCGGAGTACTGCGGTCAGGGGCACTCCAAGATGCTCGCGACCGTCGAAGTCGTGAGTAGCGCCGAGTACGAGGAGTGGCTCGACGAACAACAGAGCGACGACGAGGAGGACGACTGAGATGAGCGTCGGAGACTCCGAGACGGTCGACGGATCGAGTAGCGAGCCACACCTCCCTGCACCGGACGACTGGCCTCGAGCCTTCGGAGAGGCGTCCTGGTGGCCGTTCGTCGCGGCACTCGGTGCGGCCGCGATCTACACCGGATTCGGCCTCTGGCTCGTCTTCCTCCAGGGTTGGGCTGCCCTCCCCGAGATGGCCGGTGCGGCCGTCATCGTTCTGGGAGTCGTCGTCTTCATCGCCGGTCTCTACGGGTGGCTCTACCAGGCGTTCATCGCCCATTTCTGGAATCGCCCCGGGGACGCGGCCAAATTCCGGTGGGGGATGATCCTGTTCCTCGCCACCGAGGTGGCCACGTTCGGAACGGGGTTCGTGTACTACTTCTTCATCCGCGTCGGGCCGTGGCCACCGGGTGAACTCCCACACCTCCTCACCTCCCTGGTCGCCGCCAACACGGCGATACTGATCACCAGCAGTTTCACGCTCCACTTCGCGCACACGGCGCTCCGCGACGGTAACAGACAGCGCTTTCGCACCCTGCTCGGCACCACCGTCGTCCTCGGCGTGGTCTTCCTCGCCGGACAGGCCTACGAGTACTTCCAGTTCGTCGTCACCGAAGGGTTCGGACTGGCCAGTGGCCCGTTCTACAGTGCCTTCTTCGGGTTAACCGGTCTCCACGGACTCCACGTTTTGCTCGGCGTGGTTCTCCTCCTGATCCTCTTCGTCAGAGGGATAGCCGGGCAGTTTTCGGCCGATCGACACACGTCCGTGGCCACGGTGACGATGTACTGGCACTTCGTCGACGCGGTGTGGATCTTCCTGGTCACGACGCTCTACGTGGGGGCGGTCGTCTGATGGTCGCAAACGACGACGGGGCTTCGAACCACGATGGCCCAACTGGTATCCCCGGAAGTCGGGAGCTGATGAGCGCGTGGCCACCCTTCGTCGCCCTCGGACTGGTGGTCGCCGAGATTGGAATCGTCATGAACCTGGTCCCGCTGTCGATCGGTGGTATCCTGCTGTTCGGCGGGAGTGTCGCCGGCATCCTGCAGGATGCAGCGATGATAGAGCGGCCCTGGTACGCCCTGGCCGTGGTCGGCGTGCTCTTCGCCCTTTTCGGCGGCGGGCTGTGGTGGACACAGCTCGAATCGCTCGCTCTCGCCCACGTCCTGAGCGTGGGGGCCGCGAACCCGATCGCCATCCGCGGTGAGGCCATCCTCCTCGCGGGTGTGCTACTCGTCGTGGGCGCCGTCGCAGGTACAGTCTACGAACCACTCCGCAACTCCCCCTAACTACCCATGGCATCCCAACCCTGGACGACAGAAACGCTACTGGACATCTCGGTAAACGTCGTACCCCTGGTGGTCCTCGCCGCCTTCCTGGTACTCATCATGGGGGTGGCGTACTGGGGGATGAATCTGACCATAGTGCCGATCCTGGCGATCGGACTCATCGTCGTCCCGGCGATCATCCTCGCGTACGTCACGTACGTCGCAGCTATCAAAATCGAGTCGTAAGACGGACTGGATCGCTAACCGATTAGTCGAGAGAGTCCCCGCCGACCCGTTACCCGAGGACGAGGATGAAGCCGGTCGCGAACATCAGGAATGCGAGTCCACCGAGTATCAAACCGAGGATCGTTTTCTCTTTCATTGTCGTCGATTAGCGGTCGTCGAAGTCGTTCGTGAAGGCGATCCAGCCGAGCAACGTCATGAACAGGATGGGTGGCAGGATGACGAATCCCCAGAGCGGATCGATCCCCCACACCAACAATAGGACGACGTCAGCCAGCCCGAGTAGGAGGAACGGGCTGACGAGCAGGGCGGCCTGCTTCCGATTCCGGGACGCCGAACCGACGTTCGGTGTGCTCATGACTGATTCTCCTCCGCGAGCATACGGTCGACCAGCCGGGTGAACCGGGAGACCATCATCCCGAGCAATGTCGGATCTGCGTTCCGGACGAGTTCGATGGTGTCGGCTGGCCGAGCGAGCTCGACGGTCACCTGGTTTCGCGCTGAGTGTCGCTTGTTGACGACCGCCTGTTCGACGAGGTGGTCGAGATGCCACTCGAGCGTGCTCCGGGCGAGATCGAGTTCCTCGGCCAGCGCGTTCGGGCGGACCGGTCCGGACTCGAGCAACGCGGCGACGACGTCACGCGTCGTCTCCCGACGCAACAGCGCCAGCGTCCGGCGTTCCCAGTCGTCGTACGTATCGGGGAAGTAGTGAGTCCGGCCGTAGAGTTCCGTCTTGACGACCTCGTCGGTCGAGTCCAGTTGTTTGAGGTGGTACTGGACCTGCCCGGTAGCGAGGTCGAGTGAACGAACGAGCCCGTTGAAGTGTATCCCCGGCTGGGTCCGGACCGCTTCCGCGATCCGCGCTCTGGTCTCTGCCATAGTTGTTTTCCCAAGTATGTTCGGTACTTTATCTCGTATTGGATCCTTCTGCCCTGTCAATGATAAACAATGGGGTAGCGGCGGTGTATACGTCGAGTGACCACGGGGTCATCACGGGCGTATCATCCCCAGTCTTGGTATGCCCTCCCAGACCTGTAAATGTAGGGCCTCGTGTAGTACAAACCTCACATTTCCCCCAACCGTTATTTACCCGAGACACCTCGTTATTGGAAAGGTGACCGTGGTATGCGACAACTGAGCCAGGCAACCGATTACCCCCTGATATTTGGGGATGTGCTCGCCGCACTGGAGGCCTACGAGATCGGCGCCATCGCCTTCGCGTTCGTCGGCGTCATCCTCGTTGTGAGTTACCTCCTGGAGAAGTGGGGGGTTGGCCTCCATGCGTGAGATCATCTCGAGGGTCCCCCCGTCGAACTCCACGATGCTCGAAGGCGCGTTCATCGCGGTCAGTCTGCTGTTGACCGCCGCCGCAATCGGGTTCGGCGCCGGCATCTTCCTGGACGTTTCGACTCCGGTCCTCGGGACACTCCTGGCCGTATCGTTCGCCTCGATAGCCGTTATGGCGGTCCTCTACCACCGACTGTTCCACGACCACCGCATCGTCATCGAATACGACGAAGACCTCTGGTGAACCCATGAGTAGCACAGATTCACCGACGACCGACGAGGAACTGTCCAGTAATAACACCCTGCGACGCCGCATCGTCCAGACGTTCGGCGGCATCGGCGTGGTGAGTTTCGCGGCCGCGATGCTCACCCCCCTCAAGACGCTGGGTATCAACGCCGAAGGTGGAGGAGGGACGGAACTGGCGGGGCAAACGCTGGTTCTCGCCGAACGGTACCAGCCACCCGACGGAGACACGACCTTCGAGGTCGGTGACCCGGTGACCGTGGAGATGATGGACATGCCGGATTCGATCCTTACCTTCCCGGAGGAGCTGGTCGATTCGAACAACGACATGATTCGACTCCACCGGCTTCCCGAGGACCAGATCACCGAGCCGACGAACCCCGACTGGACAGCCGAGGGGTACGTCGCCTATTCGGCCATCTGTACGCACCTCGGCTGTACCGTCGACTGGGACACCAGCGACGAGACCGCGACGGGCCGGCCAACCGACCACTGTTTCTGCCACGGGAGCCAGTTCGACCCCTACGAAGGAGCGAAGGTCGTCCACCCGCCCGCGGAACGGCCGCTGCCACAGATCGGGCTGGAGGTCGGCGAGGACGACGTCATCCAACTGACCTCGGACTTCGGTGATAAGGTGGGTCCGTGAGATGGCCGACGGAGGCGATTCACGACTCGATCTGGATCGACTGTTCGGTCACTTCGAGCGTAAGGTCTTCCCGCTACACGGGACCTTCCTTCTGGGCGAACTGGCGCTATTTTCGTTCACGGGTATCGTCGCGACCGGCATCTTCCTGGGTCTCTTCTACGAACCGAGTACGACGACGGTAACGGTCAACGGCGAGGAACTCCCGGCCGCGTACGCGAGCGTCCTCCAGTTGAACGGCCTCGCAATCGGGCAACTCGTCCGACGCATCCACCACTGGAGCGCACACATCATGCTAGCGACGCTGGTCGTTCACATGGCTCGCGTCTACGTCACCGGGGCGTACCGGGAACCCCGAGACATCAACTGGCTTATCGGTACTGGCCTCCTGGGACTGACCGTCCTCGCCGCGTTCGTCGGGTACCTCCTGCCCTTCGACCAGTTCGCAGTCACGGCAACGGCCATCGGCTACCAGATAGCCACGTCCGTCCCGTGGGTGGGACAGGACCTCGCGAACCTGGTCTTCGCCGGCCCGTTCCCCAATCCCCAGACCGTCCCCCGCTTTTACACCCTCCACATCCTGCTCATTCCGGCCGCACTGGTGGGGCTGATCTCGGTCCACCTGCTCCTGATACTCAAGATAAAACACACCCAGGATCCCGGCATCACCGGTCGCCTGAAACAGCAGGCCGGCTCCGTGAAGAAGGGGCTCGTCGGCATCCCGATGTGGCCCGAGCAGGTCGTCGTGATGATCGGCGTGTTCTTCGCGTACGCGACCGGCGTTACCCTCCTCGCTGCGTTCGTTCCGGTCCACCCGATAGAGGTCTATGGCCCGCCTGGCGGCAGTACGCCAGCCGTAAAACCTGACTGGTATCTCCTCTGGGTCTATGGCATCCTGCGCGTGATGCCGCCCGTCGACGTCACCATCTTCGGCGGGACGATCGGTGCTCGCTTCCTCGCCGGCGTCGTCGTCCCAGGAGTGGTCGGCGGGGCCATCGCGTCGGTCCCGATCGTCGACAAACTCGTCACCGGAAGCGAAGTCGACGACCGCGATTACACCAGTATCGAACACCCCTTCGATCGGCCGGGCCGAACCGCCATCGGCATCGGCGCCGCGGCGTTTTTCGTGGTCACCGCAGTGGCCGGGTACTACACGGAACTCGGCATTCCCGGGAACACGATGCGAGCACTGATCGTCTTCGTCCCGCCGGCGGTCGGGCTCGTCGCCTACCTCGGCATCAAGGAGCGATTCGCGACGCGGACACCCGAGACACCCTCGACCGTCGAAGAAGAACACTGACCCACGATGATGACCACGGCCATCCGCAAACTCGCGACGATACTCGAAGACCGGTTGACGATGCTCCTCGCCGCGTCGGCGATCGGGGTCTACCTGCTCGTACTCGTCGGTGCGACGACGTCACTGCTCCACGCGAACGACGCGTGTACGACGTGGCCCACGTGTAACGGGTCCCTGATCGCGGTGAGTTCGCCGGCGATGGCGATCGCCTGGGGACACCGGGTGCTCGCCATCGTCGTCGGCGTCCTCATCGCCACGACGGCCGTCGTCGCGTGGTATTCCAGTGGACCCCGGATCGGCGGCATCGTCGCTGTTGCCGCGTTACTCTACCCTGTGCAGGCAGCCCTCGGCGCACTCATCGCTCTCGAAGGGGCCTCGAGACTGCTGACGGCGGGCCATCTCACGGTCGCGGTCTCCATCTTCAGCGCCATCCTTCTCGGATTGCTGTGGCGTCTGGAGTCCCGACACGGGGCCCCAACGCGACAGCCCTCGACGGCGAATCAATCGTTCGAGGACCTGGAACCCAGGTCCAGCGAGACGGCCGGCCAGGAGTCGTACGGCTGGGGGACCATCGCCATGGCGTACTTCCGGATGACGAAACCGCGGTTGATGTGGTTGCTCGCCCTCGTGGCGATGGCTTCGATGGGACTCGCCGCTGGCCCCGCCCTCGAAGCGGAGACGGTGGTCTGGACCATCACCGGTGGTGTTCTCGCGGTCGGTTCGAGTGGGACCTTCAATCAAGTCCTCGAACGCGACCGTGATCAGTACATGGACCGCACGTCGGACCGACCGGTAGTGACCGACGTCATCCCGCCGAGACGAGCCATCGCCTTTGGAGTCGCGCTCGCGGGCCTGTCGGTCGTGGTCTTCCTGGCCTTCGTCAACCCGCTTGCGGCGGCCCTCGGCGTGCTCGCCATCCTCTTTTACACGGTCGTCTACACGATGATCCTGAAACCGCACACGGAGCACAACACCGTCCTCGGTGGCGCGGTCGGGGCGTTCCCCGCACTCATCGGGTGGGCCGCCGTGACCAACGAGGTCGGGATGCCCGCCGTCGTGCTCGGTCTCGTCGTGTTCCTCTGGACCCCGGCACACTTCTACAACCTCGCACTCGCCTACAAGGACGACTACGCCCGCGCCGGCTACCCCATGCTCCCGGTCACCGCCGGCGAAGCTGTGACGCGTCGTCACATCCTCGGCTACCTCGGGGCGACACTCGTTGCATCGGTCGTCCTGGGAACGGCCAGCGAACTCGGGTGGGTGTACGCCGTGGGAACCGTCGCGGTCGCCGTCGTCTTCCTGCTCGCGGTAGTCGGTCTCTTCCGCGAGCAGACCGAGAACGCCGCCTTCAGAGCTTTCCACGCGTCCAACGCGTACCTCGGTATCGTCCTCCTGGCAATCGTCTTCGACACCCTCCTCGTCGCATGAGTAGCGGGTATTCATCCCTGAACCCCAGACGGTTCGACGGTGAGACGGTCGCGACGTGGACGCTCGTGGTATTCACGGAGTTCCTCCTCGTCGCGGGATTCCTGGCAGTCTCCTCGACCAGCGTCGATCAGCTACGGTACGTCGTCTACCCGTTCGTCTGGATCAACACCGGGCTGCTCGCGGTGAGCGCCATCGAGACCACGCCACAGAACTGGCGACACCGCGCGGTCGGTATGACTGTCGCCGTCGGCTATTACCTGGTACTCATGTACGCGGCCGGCAACCTCGGTGGGACGCCGGCAGGGACCGACTGGTCGCTTCGCGTCTCGATGCTCATGCCGGGATGGGGGCCCTCCATCGTCGCTGCGGGGCCCACACTCCGGGTGTCGATGGTCCCTTTCGAGGTCATCGGCTACGCCGCGCTTTCGTACCTGCTGTACGCGAACGTCCTCCGTATCTCCCGGGGACTCCTCGCCGGAGCGCTCGGCCTGGTCACCTGTGTGGGCTGTACCGTTCCCATCCTCGCTCCGCTGATCGGTCTCCTCGGTGGTCCGGCGTCCGGATTGACGTCGACGGCGTACCAGTACTCCTACGACGTCGGAACCCTGCTGTTCGTACTCACCGTGGGAATCCTCTACGCGTCTGCGACGGGCAGGGTCGGCACCGTCGACGGGTTAATACGAAGGATTCGCCAATGACAGCCCACGTGACGGGACAGCGAACGGCGGACGCCGAGACGGTAGACGCGCCCGAGACGGTCCGAAGAGAGACTGCTGGCGATCCGGTGATCGTCACCGACGGTGTCGCCAGGACCTACGGCAAAACGGTGGCCCTCGATGGGGTCTCGGCGACCGTCAGATCGGGCGAGATATTCGCGCTCGTGGGTCCGAACGGCGCCGGGAAGACCACCTTCGTACGAACACTGACGGGAACCGTCAGCCCCGATAGCGGGACCGTGTCCGTCTTCGGTGGTCCGCCGTCCGCTGTCGACTCGGAACGTGTCGGGGTCCTCCCGCAGTCGTTCTCACCGCCGGGGAGACTGACCGCTCGCGAAATCGTCTCGTACTACGCCGGCCTGTACGAGAGCGCCAGGGACCCGAGTGCGGTCCTCGAAGATGTGGGACTGCGACCGGACCGGGAGACCTTCTACGAGGACCTCTCCGGGGGGCAACAGCGACGGGTCGCCGTCGCGGCGACCCTGGTGAACGATCCCGAACTCGTCTTTCTCGACGAACCGACGACCGCCATCGACCCGGCGGGTCGCCATCGCCTCTGGGAGCACTTCGAGGAGGTGGCCGCTGACGGCCGGACCATCGTCCTGACGACACACGACATGGCCGAGGCGGAACGGCTTGCCGACCGAGTCGGCTTCCTGGCCGCCGGCCGTCTGTTGAAAACTGGTTCGCCGGCCGATCTCGTGGGGCGGTACGGTGGAGAGAGCCGACTCGTCGTGAAGACGGACGACGCTCCACCCGAAGTCGACGGCTACGAAGTGACCTATTCGAGAGACGGACTCGTCGTGACCGGTATCGGCCCGGAGCAGATCGGCGACGTCGCGCGGACGTTGACGGACGAAGGCGTGAGCTTCGACGCCCTCTCCTGGCGAGAACCGACACTCGAAGACGCATACCTCTCGTTGGTCGGCGACAACGAACGGGAGGGCGAGGAATGAGCGGCGTGATCGCCGCTCGCTCCCGTCGTGTCAGGGCGGAAGCCGTCGCCTCGTACAAGACCTTCCTTCGGCGTCGGACGGCCGTGTTCTTCACGTTCGTGTTCCCCGTGGTACTGGTGGTCATCTTCGCCGGACTGGTCCAGACTGACCCGACCGGGTCGGGACTCTTCGCGAAGCCCACCGGCTACTACGTGCCCGGCTATCTGGCGGTCGTCGTCCTGTTCACGCCGCTGTCCAGGGTTGGCAGCGAGGTCGCCAGGTATCGCGAGGACAACCGGTTCGAGAAACTCGCGTCGACTCCCCTGACCCGGTTCGAGTGGCTGGCCGCCCAGAGCCTCGTGAACGTCGCACTGATCCTCACGGCGGCGGTGGTACTCGTCGTCTCGCTGGCGCTGCTCGGAACCTCGATGACGCTGTCCCCGTGGCTTGTGGCCTTCGTCGTGGTCGGATCGGTCCTCTTCTGTGGCATCGCTGCAGTGATCGGGCGCGTCGCGAGTTCGCAGGACGGCGCCATCTCGATGTCGAACGGCATCGCACTCCCGCTGTTGTTCGTCTCGGAGACGTTCATCGCTCCGGAGCAGTTCCCGGCCTGGTTCGAGTCGGTCCCGTTGCTCTCCCCACTCACGTACTTCTCGCGGGGCGTTCGCGCAGCGGTCTACGCGCCACCCGAGTCGACGGCCGTCCTGCCGGCGCTCGGCGTCGGTGGATATCTGGCAATCCTGACCGGCCTCGCCGTCCTGTCCTTCGTCGCCGGTGGCACGGCGCTCACCTGGACCGAGAACTGATCACCGACGGATCCGTTCGGCCCACGAGCGGACGATCGTCGTCGCGGGCCGCGAACCGAAGACGAAGAGGAGTGCCGCTCCGCGAATCCGTTCCCAGTCGTAGATGTGGTTCAACATGAGATACGTCAGGATGCCGAGTGCCAGGCTCGTCGTCCAGGCGGCGACCGCGATGCGACCCACGGTCGGGTGGGCCGTCTCCGGGAGTTCCTCGACTGGTCGAGTGAGTCCGAGCACGAGCGCGTGAACGACGAACGGAACGGCGACGATAGAGAGGAGGATGTGGATGGCGAGCATGACGAGGTACGCCCCAGAGACGATCCCTGCGTACCCCCCGAGGAGGTGTCCCTCCGTCACCACGAGTCCCTTGGTGAACCCGCCCGCTTGCTTCCACACGTAGAGAACGAGGAACAGAAGAATGAGCCCGAACGCGATGAGCATCGACCGGCGATGCCGGTCCACGTCGCCCCGGCGGACGAAGACGACACCGGCGACGAGCACCGACAGGGCGACGGTGTTGATGCCGGCGATAAGATGCGAGAGGAGGTTCACCGTCGCCGGTTCCAGTGCCGGGAGCGAGACGAGATCCGTGAACGAAGCGATGACGACGGCGTAGCCCACGAGGCTCACGGTCACCGTCACGATTCGCGGGTGCGCCGCCGCCCATGATCGGTCCGTTCCGGAAGCGTCCATCGTACTATCGCCAGACGCGGGGCGTGCCTATCGGTGTTGTGGCCGAGGCATCGACCGCCGTCGACTCGGTCACGGCACCGGGATGCACTCACTCGGGAGCCAGTCCGACCGTCTCCCCGGCCCTGATGTCCGCGTATCCGTCGAAGCCGAGTTTGAGGGACGGAACGCCGACGAACGAGAGTGTCTGTATCCCCAACATCGGCCGGTCGGCATCGACGCCCAGGTCACGGATAGCCGCCTCGATGGCGTCGTACCGCTCCGCGGTCTCCTCGACCGGTCGGCGCGAACAGGTCGCCCCGACCGGGGTCGGATGGGTGGCGATGACGTCGCCACCGTCGACGACGACCCAGCCACCGCCCATCCCCGCCAGCGTACCGATCGCGTCGACCATGTCCCCTTCGTTGGTCCCGACGGCGACGACGCCGGCGGTCTCCCAGGTGACGCTGGTCGCGATGGCTCCCGACTCGAGGCCGAACTCGGTGAGGTACCCGACGAAGCCACCCCCGTCCCGCTCGGGATGCCGATCGAACAGGGCCACCTTCGCGAGCGAGGGCGGGTCCACTTCGAACGCCCCGTCCCGAACGGGCGGTTCGACGACGTCGTGTTCCGTCAACAGGCCACCGCCATATTCGATGGCGAGGACGGCGCCGTCCTGACCTGCATCGACAGGAACGACCAGATCGTCGGCGGAGACGTCGACGTTCACCGCATCGGTGAACCCGTCCGGATACGAGACCGTAGGCGCCATCGGTCGTCCCGGGTCACCGCCGTCGTACACCACCTCCCCGTCGATCATCGTCGTCTCCACGTCGAAGGTCTGCAGGTCGGAGAAGATCGTCAGGTCGGCGGGCGTTCCGGCCCGGAGCGTCCCCAGTTCCGCCAGTCCGAAGTGGCGAGCCGGCGTCAGGGTGGCCATCACCACGGCGTCGACCGGATCGACCCCGGCGTCGACGGCCCGCCGGAGGACGGCGTCCATATATCCCATCTCGACGAGCTCCCGCGGCCACATGCCGTCCGTGGACAGCGAGAGCTCCGACGCGTCCAGCTCCTGATACGCCGCCCCGATGGCGTCCATATCGTCCCGGATCGTCCCGAACCGGCCGACTGCGTGGATACCGGCGTCGACCCGTTCGCGAATTCCGTCGCCGCTGATCGCCTCGTGATCGTCGTCGACCGCCGTGGCGAACGCCTGGAGTTTTTCGCCCCGACAGCCCGCCCCGTGGCCCGTGACGACCGTCCCCCGATCGTGGGCGGCATCGTAGAGCGTCTCGGCAGGGGTCTCTCGACCGACGATCCGGGGCCAGGCCGTTTCCCCGACGCCGACGATACGGTCCCGATCGAGCAGGGCTCGAAGGGCATCTCGTTCCGTCTCGTCCGCCCAGGCCGGTTCGAACATGTCGAAGACCGGCTGCGGGGGGACCGTCGCGTAGACCCGCAGCGGGATGTCGGCCGTCGCGGCGAGGAAGGTCTTCACGCCGTCCGCCCCGAAGGACGGGCCGAACGCTGCGACTTCCGAGACGACGGTCGTCGCGCCACCGGCGACCATCCGGTGGTAGGACGTTTCCACGGTCTGATGCAGATCGAGGTGCGTGTGGGCGTCGATCAGTCCCGGCGCGACCACCGCATCGGTGGCGTCGACGATACTCGTGTCCGTCCCGACGATCGCCTGGCTATCGTCGAAGAGCCCGGCGATCTGCCCGTCGACGATGGCGACATCCCGACGCGTTATCGACCGCGTCGTCGGGGAGAGCACGCGACCGCCACGGACAACCACGTCGGCCGGGGACCGGCCGAGCGTTACCGATTGAACCTCGTTCACTGTATCCACCTGCAACCGTCTTCGACCCGGAGATTCTTCAGTTTACGGACATACGTTCGGGGTCGGCGGACCCGGTCCGATGTGGACCCTGTCGACCAATATTCCATCATATCGGGGGAGTAGTACCCCGCCATTCTCTGGGATACATGCCGCCTTGTGTCGGCAACAATGGCCGCCTTCGAGTTGCGTTTGAAGGCACCGCCGTCGTGAGGTTTTCATCCGACGTCGATTCCCAGTCTTCGGGAACGGCCCCGTGCTATTATGAGAAGGTTCGAGAACCACAATAGTATGGACGATTGGATCGACGAGCGACGATCGGTCGCGGAGTCGCTACCCTGGCGTATCGAAGCGAAAACGATTACGGCAAACCAATCAGATAGGTGAAACATGGTAGACCCAGTATTGGCAAGTAGGTTGCAGTTCGCGTGGACGACTGCAATCCACATCATCTTTCCCACGTTGTCCATGGGACTCGCACCGTTCCTCGTCTACTGGACGTGGAAGGAAGTCCGTGGCGACGGGGAAGTGTACGCCAGACTGCGACGGTTCTGGGCGAAGATATTCGCGTTGACGTTCGTCTCCGGAACCGTGACGGGTATCGTCCTCGAATTCGAGTTCGGAACGAACTTCGCCGCGTACTCCTCGATAGTCGGTGGCATCTTCGGCGGGCCGCTGGCGACCGAGGGACTGATGGCCTTCATGCTTGAATCGACGATGCTCGGCATCTTCCTGTTCGGACGTGACCGGGTCTCGGACCGAATGTACCTGGTGTCCGCGTTCCTCGTCGGCCTCGGATCGTGGCTGTCGGCTGTCTGGATTCTCATCGCCAACGCTTGGATGCAGACTCCCGCCGGCTTCGAGATGGGGACGCGCGCGGGAGAAGAGGTCGCCGTCATCACGGACCCGGTTGCAGCCTACCTGACGCCGCGATTCTTCTACATGTTCACCCACATGCAGACGGCCGCGGTGCTCTCCGCGGCGTTGTTCATCGCGGGGATAGCGTCCTATAAATTGCTCACCACCGACGACCGCTCGGCGTTCTGGAAAAAGACGATGAAGGTAGCCCTCATCGCGATGATCATCACCGCGCCCCTGCTGGCAGTGCAGGGTGACGCCTATGGTCGACACGTCCACGAAACCCAGGAGTCGAAGATGGCCGCCATCGAGGCGATCTGGGACACCGAGGCATACGCGCCGCTGCACCTCGTGGCGGTCCCGACGAGCACCGATAACGTCGTGGCACCGGCCGAGGAGGACCTGTTCACCATCGGGATACCCTGGGTGGGGTCGATGCTCGCAGGGGCGGGCGATCCAGCAACCGTGATCACCGGCTTCGAGGACATCGAACACGACCTCCCACCGTACCTGCTCGTGTTCTACTCGTTCCGAGCCATGGTCGGACTCGGGTTCTGGTTCATCTTCCTGGCGCTCTGGGGCGTCTATCGCTGGCGCCAGGGCGACCTGTTCGATGACACGCTCCTCCAGAAGGCGATGGTGGCCTCGACGGGCCTCGGCGTCCTGGCCGTCGAGTTCGGCTGGATGGTGACGGAGATCGGTCGACAGCCGTGGGCGGTCCAGGACGTCCTTCTGGTGTCGGATGGCGTCTCCCCTGGCCTGACCGGCGGTGAAGCGACGCTGACCCTGGTCGGGTTCATCTTCGCCTACACCGCGCTGTTGTCCATCTGGGCGTATCTCGTCTTCCGCATCGTCCGGACGGGACCGGAACCACCGAGCGACGGGACGGCGCCGACCACGACCGATGGTGGAGCGGAGGTGCCCGCCAAATGATGCCACTCTCGCTCGCCGACACGTACCTACTGGGCCTGCCGCTGGTCGAGATGTGGTACGTCGTGATGTTCCTCACGCTGGCCATGTTCCTGTGGCTCGACGGATCGAACTTCGGCATCGGCATCCTGTTCGGGGTGGTCGACGACGAGGAGATCAAAGAATCGATGCTCACCGCGGTCGCGCCGCTCTGGGACGGGACGGAGGTCTGGCTCATCGTCTTCGGTGGCGCGATGTTCGCGGTCTTCCCCGACGTGTACGCCGGCCTCTTCAGCGGGAACTACCTGCTCATGTTCCTGATCCTGGGCGCGCTCATCATCCGGGGCGTCTCGCCCGAATTTCGCGAACAGCGCCACGACGAATCCTGGCAACGCCTCTGGGGCGTCCTGTTCGTCGCCGGGAGCACACTCGCACCCTTCTTCCTCGGGGTGTTCACCGCCAACTGGCTGATCGGGTCGACGAGTCTCGTCTCCCTGCCCGGGATCGTCGTGGGTCTCGTGGTGGTGACGCTCTCGGCCGTCGAGGGCGCTGCGTTCACCAACATGAAACTCGAGGAGAAGTCCGCGATGGTGAGCACCTACGGCACCATCGCGCAAGTCGCCTATCTGGTGCTCGCTGTCACGACCGTCGGCTACCTCTACCTGTTCGTCGAGGGGATGGCTGCCAAGGTCCTGAGTCCGTTCGCCCTCCTCCTGGTAGCGCTGACGGCACTCCTGGGTATCGCCTACATAGTCCTGCTACGCACCGGTCAGTCGCTTCCTGCCTTCGTGACCGCGGGCGTCCAGACCTTCGGGCTCATCGCGCTCGTTGGCTATCTGCTCTACCCGACGATCTACCCCATCGACGGACTGCTGGTCCAGGACGCCGCCGTCTCGGTGCTGGCGATGAACGTGATGACCGTCGTCCTGGTCATCTTCCTGCCGCTCGTCTTGCTCTACTTCGCGGTCCTGTACAACGCCTTCCGTGGTCCGGTACAGGCTGGCGAGGGGTACTGAGCGGCGAGAATCGCGCCGCCGAACCCGTCGTTCTTTTCTGCCGCGAGTCAGGCGCTGGCTTCGTAGCCGGCCGCTTCGACGGCAGCGATCAGGTCCCCGACGGGTGCGTCGCCCTCGATTTCGGCCTCGTCCGCCTCGTTGTCCGCCGTCGCACTCCGAACACCATCGACCGATTCGAGGGCGTCGGTGACGGTCTGTTCACAGTGGCCACAACTCATACCGGTGACGGTGATCGTCGTCGTCATTGCACACGAAGAAAGGTCCCCGGTAGTTTTCCCGGTTGTGGCTGTGATTCGAAGGCCAGCGAACCTCGATACTTCGTATCCAAAAGCCGGCCGAGCGTGAAGGGTAAGCCAGGTGGGGGCGAACCACGGATATGCACGTCGTCTTCGACCTCGACGGAGTCCTGCTCGACTCGGAGTCGAATCTCTCGTGGCTCGACCGGGCGATGGGCGAGACGCTCGAGGCGGTCGGTCTCGAGGACACCGAGGAGAACCGGGCGTCCCTCTTTCCGCCGACCGAGGCGTCGATACGGTCGGTTGCGGACGCCGCCGGAGTACCGGTGGAGCGCCTCTGGACGATCCGAAACCGTCGATACATCGACGCGAAACTCGCGGCGATGGAATCCGGAACCATCGGCCCCTATCCCGACGCCGACGTCGTCCCCGAACTGGCCGACCGATACCCGCTGGGCATCATCAGCAACTCGCCGCAGGTCGTCGTCGAGACGTTCGTCGAACAGGTCGCTCTCGATGGCGTCTTCGAGGTCCTCGTCGGCCGTGGCACCGCCCTCGCGGATGTCTCACGGCTGAAACCCGATACGCACCTCTACGACCGCCTCCACGAGCAGACGACCACCGACGAGTACGTCTACGTGGGCGATCAGGAGTCCGATCGCCGATTCGCCGAGCGGACCGGGATGGCTTTCATCCATCTGGACCGGGAGCGAGGGCCGACCCGAACCCTGTACGACGTCCGGGACAGACTGGCGGAGTACTGAGGACGACGTGGTCGTTCGGACGACAGAACCGTTTTGGGGCCCCCCGGAGAACGACGAGTGATGACCGACATGCCCTACGAGGCCACGGTGCCGGTCCGCTACTCGGACCACGACACCCTCGGCCACGTCAACAACGCGGCCTACGCGACCTTCCTCGAGGAGGCGCGCTTTTCTTACTTCCTCGACGTCCTCGAGGAACCGTTGACCGACATGTCGATGGTGGTCGCCCACATGGAACTGGACTTCCACGCGCCGGTCACGTCCAGGACGGTCGACATCGGCGTTGCCGTCACCGACGTCGGCGAGCGGAGTTTCACGATCGAGTACGCGGTCGAATCCGACGGGGAGGTCGCGGTGACCGCCTCGACAGTCCAAGTTCCCATCGACCAGGAAACCGGTGAGGCGGTCCCGGTACCCGAGCAGTGGCGGGCAGCCTTCACGGCGGATAATCCGACAGTCGAGAACTAGCGGGTTGATGGCGCTCGTTCAGACCTGGCGGGCCCGTGCCGTGACGAAGATACCGAGCAGGACGACAGACCCACCCACCACGGTGGCCGTCCCGGGAATCTCGGTGAAGATGAACAACGCCAGGATGGCGCTACCGACCGGTTCACCGAGCAGTGAGACGCTGATGACACTCGATTCGACGTACTTCAACGCCCAGTTGATGAGCGTATGGCCGAGGAGTCCGGGGCCGACGGCCATCGCGACGAACAGGACCCACTCCCTGGGCGGATAGCCCGACAGCGCGGCCCCCTCAATCACCACGAAGCCGAACAACGCCACCGCTGCCACGCCATAGACTACGAGTACGTAGGGAACGAGCGGGAGTCGTTGCCGGAGCGACCGCCCGGCGAGGACGTAGCCTGCCGCCATGATCGCACCGACGATCGCCAGCAGGTTCCCGTACAGTGGATTTGCGCCGACGACGCCCTCGCCGAGAAGTCCCGCGCCCGAGAGGATGGCCGCGCCCACCAAGGCGACGAGGATTCCACCGACCATCCTGGCGTTGAGGTGTTCGTCGAGGAGTGCCCAGGCACCGACCGCCACGAAAATCGGCTGGACCTGGACCAGGGTGACCGAGGCCGCCACACTGGTCCACTCGAGGGACTCGAACCACGCCGCAAAGTGGACGGCGAGTGCGATCCCCGAGACCACGGCGAAGAGGAGATCCCGGCGGCCGATGCGCCCGAACGCTTCGCGATAGCGACCGGCGAACGGGAGGATGAAGGCCGTGGTGAACAGGACGCGGTAGAAGGCCTTTACGAGGCTGGGCGCCTCGCTCAGGCGGACCAGAATGGCGCTCGTACTGACGGCGACGATAGCGACAGCCACGACCGCCATCGGCGGAACGCGCTCTTCGACGAACGACGAGGGCCACGAGAGCACGACCGGGTCGTCGCCGAGAACTGGCAAAGAAGTTGCTATTCGGGTCGGTGCGAGGAGGGTTACTCGGCGTCCGCGGGCGTGTCGAAGTCGTGGAAGTGCTCGCCTTTCTCCTTCGAGAGGATATTGAGGGCCGCCGCGCCACCGTCACCCGCGGCGATAATGGCCTGCCACTCCTCGGGACGAACCATTGCCCCCGTCGCGTAGGCGTCCTCGACGCTCGTCTCCATCGAAACGTCAACGTCGATGACGCCATCGTCGGTGAACGCGACCCCGAGTTCTTCGCCGAGTTCGCGGTCTGCACCCGTTGCCAGGATTACGTACGGGGCCGCGTATGCGCCGTCGTCGGTCTCGACCTCGAAGCCGTCCGCCGTCGCAGTGACGCCGGTCACTTCCTCCTCACGCGTCTCGACCCCGAACGCGGCCGCCTGCGACCGGGCCCGCTCCACGAACGCCGATCCGTCGAGACTCTCGATACCGAGGTAGTTGAACAGATGGGCCTTGTGCATCCAGGTCTCGTCCGTATCGAAGACGAGGGTGTCGAGGCCGTTTTTCTCGGTGAGCAGTGCAGCACTCAGGCCGGCGGGGCCACCGCCAGCGACGATTACGTCGGTCACGTTCGAGGGGTCGGGAGTACGGGGCATAAGCGTCAGTGTGGAGGAACGTCTCGCAGGTATGTGAACACTCAACACCATACGCGGACGGCTGTGACAGGCAAGCATTGACGACCGTGGTATCTTTATAGGCCGGCCCACCTTTGACCCGAGTGCAATGCCCTCGAAGCGTGCGATGGAAACGTCGCCATTCTCGGCGATGGACGTCCTCGAACGGGCCAGTGAACGAGAGGGAGTCGTCCACATGGAGGTGGGCGAACCCGACATCGAACCCCCGGCCGCAGCAACCGAGGCAGCCATCGCATCGCTCCGCGAGGGGAATCTGGATTACACCTCCTCCCGGGGAAAGCCGGAACTGCGGAAATCGATCGCCGACTACTACGACCGGACCTACGGCGTCGACGTCCCACCGGAACGGATCATCGTGACGCCCGGTTCGTCGCCCGCGCTCCTCGTGACGATGCTGACCACGGTGAATCCGGGCGAGGAGGTCGTCCTCACCGATCCGTACTACGCCCCCTATCCGAACTTCGTCCGACAGGCCGACGGCCGGGTGAGCACGGTCACACTCGATCCGGGCCGGGATTTCGAACCGCGCGTCGAGGACTTCGAGGCCCAGGTCACCGACGAGACGGCCGCGATGATGTTGAACTCGCCGGCGAATCCGACCGGCGCCGTCATGTCGGGTGATACCATCGCGGAACTCGTCCACCTCGCAGAGCGAACCGGGACCCGAGTCATCTCCGACGAGATCTACCACGGCCTCGCCTACGACGCGCCAGAACACTCCGTCCTCGAGTACACGGACGAGGCGTTCGTCCTCGACGGCGTCTCGAAGCGGTACGGGATGACCGGGTGGCGACTCGGCTGGGTGGTCGCCCCACCCGACGAGGTCGAGGCGTTCAATCGGCTGGTACAGAACGTGCTCATCTGTGCCCCGAACTTCGTCCAGGACGGCGCCCGCGCTGCGATCGAGACCGAACCGTCGTGGCTCGACGATGCCCGCGAGACCTATCGGGAGCGCCGCGACCTGTTACTCGACGCGGCCAGGCGGTGGGGCATCGACATGGGCTATACGCCCGCGGGCGCGTACTATCTACTGCTCGACGTGAGTGACCTGCCCGGCGACGCCTTCGAGGTGGCCGACGTGTTCCTGGAAGAGGCGAACGTGGCGATGACACCGGGGCCGGACTTCGGATCGATGGCAGAGGACACGCTCCGTGCCTCTTACGCGACGAGCACGGAGGACATCGAACTCGCCATCGACCGCCTCGACGACCTGCTGTCTGAGTTCACCGCGGAGACTCACTTGAGTCGTTCCTGAAGGAAGGACGGGTGGGCGGCGGTGACGCCCTCGATGCCGAGGATCGACTCGCGGATGACCTCGCCCAGGGCGTCGCCATCCGGAGCGCGCACCTCAGCCATGAGCATATGGTCGCCACTCGACGTGTACAGCGTCTTGATCGCGTCGAGATCTTTGAGTTCGCTCGTTGCCGTGACGTAGTGATCGCTCTCGACGGAGATGCCGACGAGTGCGATGCTCTGTCCGGAGAGTTTCTTCGGATCGACGTCGGCCGAATAGCCGACGACGACGCCCTCCGCCTCGAGTTCGTTGATGTACTTTCGGACCGTCGGCTTCGAGACGTCCGCTCGCTCGGCGATATCCGCGTACGACGCCTTCGCGTCCGCTTCGAGTACCTCGAGGATCCGGTCTTTCGTCGATTCGGCGCTCACGCCAATCCTTTTGCGTTCACGGAAAAAATACCTACCGAATCGGAAAGACGACGTGACTGATCAGGCGTGCCGGTCGAGGAGGTCGTACGAGCGCTCCCACTCGTAGTCGTCGTCGAAGTAGCGCTCGACGAGCGGTTCCTCGGGCATCTCGCCACGCATCCGTTTTTCTTCCTGGTAGGTCCGCCGGTCCTCTTCTTTGTAGTACCGACCGGTGAGGACCTTCCCGTCGTAGAGGGAGTTCTCGGTCTCGTACATCATCCGGAAGGCCTCTTCTCGGTCGGAGATGTCGAAGTCGTAGTCGTCGGAGTCCTGCACGTCGATGTACGGGACGTACTGACGGGCGTCCTTGTTCCAGGTCGGACACTGCGTGAGGAAGTCGACGTGGGCGAAGCCGTCGTGCTCGATCGCTTCGACGAGGATCTCCTGTGCCTGGCGCGGGTTGACCGCGGCCGTGCGCGCGATGTAGGACGCGCCGGCGGACAGGCCGAGCGACAGCGGCCGGACGGGGTCCTTCGCGACGCCTTTCTTCTGGGTCTTCGACTTGTGGCCTTTCGGACTGGTCGGCGAGGACTGGCCCTTGGTGAGGCCGAAGACCTCGTTGTTGAACACGATATAGGTCATATCGTGGTTCTCTCGGGCCGAGTGGGTGAAGTGGTTCCCGCCGATGCCGTAGCCGTCGCCGTCGCCGCCCGCGGCGATAACCTCGAGACCGGGGTTGGCCATCTTGGCCGCCCGCGCGATCGGGAGGGGGCGTCCGTGGATGGAGTGGAACCCGTAGCTGTCGAAGTAGCTGTTCGTCTTCGAGGAGCAGCCGATACCGGTCACCAGCAGGATCTCCTCGGGGTCCTTGCCGAGTTCGGCGAGGGCGCCCTTCAGCGCTTTGAGGACGGCGAAGTCCCCACAGCCTGGACACCAGGTGGCCTGCGGTTCGATCTCGGGGGTGTAGTCGTCTCGCTGTACGTCCGGTTCCGAGCTGATTGCGTTGAATCCACTCATGGTCTAGTCACCTGCTGCTGGCTGAAGGGTCACTTGCGCGGTGGGTTCACCGCCCCCATTCAGCTCGAGGTCGACCGCTTCGACGATCTCCGAGGACCGGAAGGGCTCCCCGTTGTACTTGAGCAGGCTCGATAGCTTCTCGCCGTACGTGCCGAGTTCCTTCTGGACGAGTCCGCGGAACTGGGCGCTGGCGTTCATCTCGACGATCAGGACCTCGTCGACGCTCTCGATGAACTCGGTGACCTCCGACTTCGGGAACGGCATGATCTCGCTGACGCCGAGTCCCTTGACCGGTTTCCCGTCGGCGGCGAGTTCTTCGACGGCCTCCTCGGCCGTGTCCTGGTGGCTGCCCCAGGCGATGACGCCGATCTCCGCGTCGTCGGCGCCCCAGTAGGACTGGTAGGACTCGTCCATCGCGTTCAGGTCCTCGCGGATCGAGTCGAGCTTGCCGAGTCGCCGGTGGACCTGTTCGACGCGGTTCGTCGGGTCCTCAGCGATCTGGCCGTTCGGCCAGTGCTCGTTGCCGGTCGCGAGATACCGACCGTTCTTCTGGCCGGGCAGCGAGCGCGGGCTCACGTCGACGTCGGTCTGGAAGCGCTGGAAGCGTCCCGTGTGGTCGTGGGGCGCGTCCTCGAGTTCCGCTTCCGTCAGGGTGGCGCCGAGGTCCGGGTTGGGTTGCTGATCGAAGAAGCTCTTGGGGACGTTGCGATACTCGCCCTGGAGCTTCTGATCGTAGATGACGATGGCCGGAAGCTGGTACTCCCAGGCGATCTCGAACGCCTTGCGCGTCTGCGTGTAGCACTCGAGCGGATCGCTCGGGGCGAAGGCGACGCGGGAGTGGTCACCCTGTGAGGAGTACAGGACGTGTTCCAGGTCGGCCTGTTCGGTCTTCGTCGGCATACCGGTCGAGGGACCGGCCCGCATCGCCTCGACGAGCACGAGAGGCGTCTCCGTCATCTCGGCGAGTCCGAGCGGTTCGGACATCAGGGCGAAGCCACCGCCGGAGGACCCGGACATGGCCTTCGCACCCGCGTGGCTGGCACCGACGGCCGCGGCAGCGGCGGCGATTTCGTCTTCGACCTGCTCGGCGACGCCGCCCATCTCCTCCAGTTCCTGGGACAATATCGTGAACACGTCGGTCCACGGCGTCATGGGATACCCGGAGATGAACCGGCAGCCCTCGTCTATAGCGGCGTAGGAGATGCCGTGGCTCCCGGAGAGCAGCACCTGTTCCTCGTCGTGTTCGCCCTCGGGGACGCTCAACCCGGTATCGGTGTCGAACTCCGCTGTGACGTGATCGTAGGCGTCCTGGAGGACGGACAGGTTCGCCTCGAGCATCTCCTCGCCCATGGCCTCCCGCATGAGTTCCTCGATGGGGTCGAGTTCCATGTCGATGAGCGCGGCCGTCACGCCGACACCGGCCGTGTTCCGCATGATCTCGCGCCCGTGTTCCTGGGCGATGGAACGGAGGTCGATGGGATAGACCTGCCAGTCGTGTTCGTCCGCGCGCTCCTCGAAGTCCGGGATGTCGGCGGCGTCGATCTGACCCGTGTCGTAGACGATGATTCCGCCGTCGTGGAGTTCGTCGAGGTTCTCGGAGAGCGGTTTGATCTCCTCGTCACCGTAGACGGCAGTCTCGTCCTCGTTTCGGGCGAAACTGTCACCGAGTGCGAGGAGGAAGTTGAAGCCGTTGCCCCGAGATTTTACGGGCTCGTCAGATGCCCGAATCTCGACGTAGGTGTGACCGCCGCGGATCCGCGACGGATAGTGTCGATGCGTGAATACGTGTAGGCCCGACCGCATCAGCGCCTTCGTGAAGTTCTGGCTCGTCGAGTCGACTCCGTCGCCGGAGCCCCCTGCAACTCGCCAGATGAGTTCGTCAGTAGTCATAGTGTGGCCTCGGTCCGGATGGACCGCTACCTCGAAATATGGGGGCCCTCGTACTAAATCGTTTGCCATCCATTGACATTAAATGATTATGAAGGATTCGGGGGGTACCCCGGACATTTCACGGGTTCGGCCGCTACAGGAGGGGCATTCGTAACTACTGATTGACAGTATATGCCGAGGCCCGTACGACCGGCCAGTACCGGTGGTCGGTACGTGACCGCACCGGACACCATCATAGCACGTGTATCGGTAGTCTGATGTGTCGGCCGGGTCGGCCGTCGGTTCGACTGTACGCTATCGATGCCGCTACCGTCTCTGAAGGGACCAAAAACGCGAGGGCCGACGACAGGTTACGACTCCCGTTTCCCCCGCTCCGGGATCTGCAGTATCGTGCGCATGGTGCCGTAGATGGCCGCCGGCGTGGTCTCCACGGACTCGTCGTAGCGATCGTTCGTCCGCCTGATCGTCGCCGCAAGCCGCTCGGCCGCCGAACTCCTCTGGGCCCCGGAGGTCGGCGGCTACCGCACGGTTGATGCCGCGTTGCTCCTCGTCGGTGGACGCTATTGCCTATTGAGAGTGCTGTTGTCGGTTGAGGATGCCGACCATGTCCGCGGTCTCGGCGACCATGTCGCGGAAGGCCTGGCCGGTCTCGCTGTCGTCGTCGAGGACGATCGGCTTGCCCTCGTCACCGCCGGTGCGGATGCTCGGGTCCAGCGGAATGGCGCCGAGGAACGGCATCTCGTTGTCCGCCGCAAACGACTCCCCGCCGCCCGCGCCGAAGATGTCGTGTTCGCTGCCACAGTCCGGGCAAACGAACGTGCTCATGTTCTCGACGATGCCCAACACCGGTGTGTCGTGGCGGGCGAACATCTGGAGGCCGCGGCGGGCGTCGTCGATGGCGACCTCCTGGGGCGTCGTGACGATTACCGAGCCGGTAATCGGAACCGACTGCAAGAAGGTCAACTGCGTATCCCCCGTCCCCGGCGGGAAGTCGACCACCATGTAATCGAGTTCGCCCCACTCGACGTCGTCGATGAGTTGCGTGATGGTGTTGTGCACCAGCGCGCCGCGCCAGATGACCGGGTCGTCCTCGCCGACCATCAGCCCGATGCTCATCAGCTTCATCCCGTACGCCTCGGGCGGGATGATCTTCTCGTCCTCCGTCGCCCGCGGTTGCCCGGTGGACCCCAGCATCCGGGGAACGTTCGGGCCGTACATGTCCGCGTCGAACAGCGCGACATCCGCGCCCTGCGCTGCCAGGCCCGCCGCCAGGTTGACGGAGATCGTACTCTTGCCGACGCCGCCCTTCCCGGAGGTGACCGCGATGACGTTCGTCACGCCCGGGAGTGGCTCGGCGTCGCCTTCGGCGTCCGGACCGAGCGACTCGACGCCGATGGCGTCGTCATCGGTATCGTCGTCAGCTGTGGTCAGCGTGACAGACAGTCCCTCGGCCTCCAGCGTCTCCACGATGGAATCCGAAAGTTCGGCCTCGACCGGCGATCCCGGCGCCTCGAGGGCCACTTCGACGGTCACCTCGTCTCCGGCGACGGTGACGTCGCCGACGAGTCCTAGCGAGACGATGTCGTCGCCAAGATCCGGATCCTCGATGCCAGCGAGTACTTCTCTAACCGCATCTTCGTCCATGCTCGTGCGTAGGGAATGAACCACCGATAAGGATTGTGGCATAGATGTCGTAACCAATGATGGTTACGTTTCCCCGAACGACGCCACCGAATTTAATACGATTCGGTACCGAGACTGGAGTATGCTCGTCGACGGATTCGGTCGCGAGGTGAGCCAGGTCCGCATCTCCCTCACCGATCGATGCAATTTCGACTGTGTCTACTGTCACAACGAGGGGCTGGGGGACACCAGAGGTCCGATGGACGCCCAGGACCACGAGATGTCGGCAGACGACGTCATCCGCTTTCTCGAGGTCGCCGAAGAGTTCGACATCGAGAAGGTGAAATTTACGGGTGGCGAACCGATGCTCCGCGATGATCTGGAGGAGATCATCCGGCGGACTCCGGCGTCGATAACCCCCTCGCTGACGACGAACGGGTCCTTCCTCCCCGACCGCGCCAACGACCTCAGGGAAGCGGGACTCGAACGCGTCAACGTCTCGCAGGATGCCCTCCAGCCCGAAGAGTTCAAAGAGATTACCAAAAGCGGTGCGTACAACCAGGTGATGGATGGGGTGAAAGCCGCCGTCGAGGCGGGGCTCACGCCAGTGAAGTTGAACATGGTCGTCTTCGAACGCACGGCAAGCTACGTCCCGGAGATGGTCGATTACGTCGCCGAGAACGACGGGCTCCGCCTCCAGCTCATCGAGTTCATGCCCGAACTGGTCGACGAACCGGAGTGGGCCATCGACATCGAGCGCGTCCACGACTGGCTCACCGACCGGGCCGACCGAGTCGAAGTGCGAGAGATGCACCACCGGCGTCGGTACTTCGTCAACGGCGGGATGGTTGAAATCGTCGATCCCGTCGAGAACGGCGACTTCTGTGCCAACTGCCATCGGGTGCGGGTGACCCACGACGGGAAACTCAAGGGCTGTCTCAACCGGACCGACGATCTCCGGTCGATGGGAGAGATGACCAAAGCGGAGATTCGGGAGACCTTCCGCGAGACGGTCGCGAACCGCGTCCCCTATTACGGCGAATACAAGGTACAGACGGCGGACGGGGAGTGGGAGCGAAACGAGAAGTACGTCGAGGCACCGCTGGCGTCGGACTGATTTTCGACGGAGGCACCTCGGTGCTCCAAATCCGACCAGATCACCGACGACGAACACCCGTGTTTCGAGGGGTTTAAGTGACGGCGCAGGGTACGACCAACCGCGTTGCACTGTAGGGGTGCTAGGCCCCGAGTCCGCAAGGGCGGAAATAACGAACGAGCGCGTCGTGGTAGCCTAGCCTGGTCAAGGCGCAGGGTTGCTAACTCTGTGGCGTAAGCCTCCGGGGTTCAAATCCCCGCCACGACGCATTCCGACAACCCAAACTATGAGTTCGGAAGAACAAGAAGAAGCGGACGAGGACATTCGATACTTCGTCCGTATCGGACAGACGGACCTCGACGGGACGAAGACCGTCGAGCGTGCCCTCAACGGAATGGACGGCATCGGCCGACGAGCGGCGAGAGTCATCGCCGAAGCGGCCGACGTCGACCGGACCGCGACCCTCGGACGACTCGACGACGACGTCATCGACGACGTCATCGAGTCGGTCGAGAACTTCGCAGACCACGCCCCCGACTGGATGGCCAATCGCCAGAACGACTTCTACACCGGCGAGACCACCCACGTCACGGGCAACGATGTCGAGCTGACCCGGAACCAGGACGTCAACCGCATGCGGATGATCCGATCGTACAAGGGCATCCGTCACGAGCGGGGACAGAAGGTTCGCGGGCAGCGCACGAAGTCCACCGGTCGGACCGAGGGTACCATCGGCGTGAACGTCGAGGCAATCCGTGAAGAACAGGCAGAAGAAGAAGCGGCGGAGGAAACTGAATAATGGCACTCCCCGGTGAAAACACCAAGTTCTACGAGACGCCGAATCACCCCTACCAGGGTGAGCGCATCGCCGAGGAAGCGGACCTCGTCGGGCGCTACGGCCTGAAGAACAAAGAGGAACTCTGGCGTGCACAGTCCGAACTGCGATCGTACCGACGCGAGGCCCGACGCCTCCTCGGTCGCACCGGCGAGGAGTCGGCCGACGAGTTCGTCTCCCGACTGGCCCGCATCGGCGTCCTCGACGAGGACGACGATCTGGACGCCGTCCTGTCACTGGACGTGACGGACGTGCTGGAACGCCGTCTGCAGACGGTGGCCTACCGCAAGGGCCTGGCGAACACGGTCGATCAGGCTCGCCAGTTCGTGACCCACGGCCACATTCTGGTCGGCGATGCACGCGTGAGTGCCCCGTCCTACAAGGTCGCCGTCGACGTTGAGGACGACATCAGGTTCGACGAGACCAGCCCACTCGCGGACGAACTGCACCCGGAACGGGCATCCGCACAGGAGTGATTTCGCATGGCTGAGGACACAAAATGGGCCATCGCCCACATCCACGCCTCGTTCAACAACACCATCCTGACCATCACCGACCAGACCGGCGCCGAGACGCTGGCGAAGTCGAGCGGTGGCGCGGTGGTCAAGCAGAACCGCGACGAGGCGTCCCCGTACGCTGCGATGCAGATGGCCGAACAGATCGCCGAGACGGTACAGGAACAGGGAATCGAGGGCGTGCACGTCCGCGTGCGCGGTCCCGGCGGCAACCTGCAACGGAACCCCGGCCCAGGCGCACAGGCCGCCATCCGGGCGCTCGCACGAGCCGGCCTGGAGATCGGGCGCATCGAAGACGTGACGCCCATCCCCCACGACGGCACCCGCCCGCCGAAAAACAGCGGATTCTAACATGGCAGGAGACTTCGACGTCGAATTCATCGACCACGAGGCCCGGGACGCCCGGTTCCTCGTCCGCGGTATCACGCCAGCGCTCGCCAACGGCATCCGACGCGCGATGCTGGCCGACGTCCCGACGCTCTCGATCGACACCGTTCGGTTCATCGAGAACTCGAGCGTGATGTTCGACGAGCAACTCGCACTCCGCCTGGGGCTGGTCCCGCTGACCACCCCACTTGACGAGTTCGAGGAGGGTGAGGAGGTCACCCTCGCACTCGACGTCCAGGGACCTGGCACCGCCTATTCGGGCGACCTGGTCTCTGCCGACGAGATGGTCGAGCCAGCGGACAAGAACATCCCGATCATCGAGCTCAAAGAGGACCAGCGCCTCGAACTCGAGGCCGTCGCCGTCCTCGGTCGTGGTCGCGACCACGCCAAGTTCCAGGGCGGCGTCGGCATCGGATACCGCAATCTCCAGCACGTCGAGGTCGTCGGCGACGCCGCCGAATACGGTGACGGCGATCCGGAAATCGTTCGCGGCGTCATCGAGGAGGATGGCGAGCTGATCCCCGCAGAGTCGTTCGACAACGACCTCCGGAATCGATATCCGGACAAGGAAGTCGAAGTGAGCGACGTCGAAGGCGCGTTCGTCTTCCACGTCGAGACGGACGGTTCGATGTCCGTCGAATCCCTGGTACTCCGCGCAGTCCAGTCGCTGTCGGACCGCGCAGCGGAGCTCGAGCAGGCCGTCCAGCTGTAATCATGACACCCCCGATCCACCACCAGACCGCGGCGCCCGCCCCGACCCCAGGAGCGGCTGCCCCGGTGCCTGCAATCGAAATTGGTTTCAAGGGTCGGGGGCAAGGAGGTATTGCCCAACGAACCACGCGTTTTGCGTGGGCGTGCAGGGATAGCCGAGTCAGGCCAAAGGCGCAGCGTTCAGGGCGCTGTCCCGTAGGGGTTCGCAGGTTCAAATCCTGCTCCCTGCACTCCCGTATTCAGCTCATTACTGCCAAGGAGTTTGTAGCATGAGCAAGACAAGTCCGAGACTTAGCAGCCTCATCGCCGAGCTTAAATCCGTCTCCCGAGACTCGGGAGCGGACGTGTGGCGTGACATCGCCGGGCGGCTGGAGAAGCCGCGCCGGTCCCACGCCGAAGTCAATCTGAGTCGCATCGAGCGGTACGCCACCGAAGGCGAAACGGTCGTCGTCCCGGGGAAGGTCCTCGGGTCCGGCGCCCTCCAGAAGTCGGTCACCATCGCGGCGGTCGACTTCTCCGCGAGTGCGAAGACGAAGATTGAGCACGCGAACGGCGAGGCACTACATCTAGAACAGGCGATGGAACAGTATCCCGAAGGAACCGACGTGCGGGTGATCGCATGAGCCTCGCAGAGTTCGACGCCGACGTCGTCATCGACGCGGCCGACTGCATCATGGGTCGCGTCGCGACGAACGTGGCGGAGCGCGCCCTCGACGGTGAGCGCGTCGCGGTCGTCAACGCCGAAGACGCGGTCATCACCGGACGCACCGAGGACGTCCTCGCGAAGTACGAGAAGCGCTCCGAGATCGGGTCCGATCGTGGCCCGGCCTACCCCAAGCGCCCCGACCGCATCTTCAAGCGTGCCATCCGCGGGATGGTCCCGTACAAAAAACAGCGCGGTCGCGAGGCGTTCAGCAACGTCCGCGTGTACGTCGACAACCCGTACGACGACGACGGCGAGGTGCTCGACGGCACGTCCATCGACAGGCTCTCGAACACCCGCTTCGTCACGCTCGGCGAAGTGTCAGACCACCTGGGAGCGAACGTCACATGGTAACCAACACTAGTGGGAAGAAGAAAACGGCCGTCGCGCGCGCTACCGTGCGCGACGGGAAGGGTCGCGTTCGAATCAACTCGAGACCGATCGAACTGGTCGAACCGGAGATGGCCCGTCTGAAGATGCTGGAGCCGTTCCGCATCGCCGACGAGGACCTCCGCGACCAGGTCGACGTCGACGTGAACATCCAGGGCGGCGGGTTCGCCGGTCAGGCGGACGCGGTCCGCACGGCCATCGCCCGTGGACTGGTCGAGCATCGAAACGACGCCGAACTGCGGGACGCCTACATGGCGTTCGACCGCACACTGCTCGTCAACGACGTGCGCCAGTCCGAGTCCAAGAAGTGGGGCGGCCCCGGCGCTCGTGCCCGCTACCAGAAATCCTACCGCTAAGGTGATTCAGCCATGATGGTACCCGTCCGATGTTTCACGTGCGGTAATCCGGTGGCCGAGTACTGGGACGAATACAAGGCTCGTGCCAACACGCACGACGGTGACGAAGACCCCGAGGAGGTACTCGACGACCTGGGACTGGATCGGTACTGCTGTCGCCGTATGCTCGTCTCACACGACGACCTGGTCGACGTCGTCTCACCCTACCAATAACGAGCATGTCACAGACATACAATCGGTACGAGAAGGCACGCATCATCGGGGCACGGGCCCTGCAGGTCTCCTACGGGGCACCCGTCCTGATCGACACCGACCAGACCGAACCGATCCTCATCGCGGCCGAGGAGTACGACGAAGAGATCCTCCCCTTCACGGTCCGGAGGGAGGTCTGAATGACCCGCATCGAGCAGGTCAGCCTCCGTGCGATACTCGATTCGCGCGGGAACCGCACCGTCGAAGCCGACGTCCTGACCGAGTCGGGCGGGTTCGGTCGTGCCGCCGCACCGAGCGGCGCGAGCACGGGCGAACACGAAGCGATAGAGTTGCGGGTCGACGAGGCCATCGCGGCCGCACGAGAGAAGGCCGTTCCGCGACTCGAACAACGGGTCTTCGCGGGCGACCAGCGTGCGGTCGACGCCGCCCTCCACGCGGCGGATGGCTCGGAGAACTTCTCCGACATCGGCGCCAACAGCGCCGTCGCCATCAGCATGGCCGTCGCCAAGGCGGCAGCCGACGTGCTCGGTGCTCCGCTGTACCAGCACCTCGGAGGAGCCTTCCGCGGTCGTAATTTCCCGATCCCGCTCGGAAACGTGATCGGCGGCGGCGAACACGCCGCCGACGCGACCTACATCCAGGAGTTCCTCGCTGCACCCGTGGGCGCCCCGAGCGTCCGCGAGGCGGTCTTCGCCAACGCGAGGGTTCACGGCGCCGTCGGCGAGATCCTCACCGACCGCGACATCCCCGCCGCGAAGGGTGACGAAGGTGCCTGGGCGCCGTCGATCGACGACGCGGAGGCGTTCGATATCGTCGCCGAAGCGACCGACCGCGTGACCGACGAAGTCGGTTTCGAGATCGGTTTCGGCCTCGACGTGGCCGCCGCCGAACTCTACGACGACGGCGTCTACCGCTACGGCGACGAGGAGCGCTCGACCGCCGAGCAGGTCACGTACGTCGCCGACCTCGTCGAGGAGTACGACCTGGTCTACGTCGAGGACCCACTCGACGAGAACGATTACACCGCCTTCGCCGACCTCACCGACCGCGTCGGCGAGAAGACACTGATCTGCGGCGACGACCTGTTCGTCACCAACACCGACCGCCTCGCCCACGGCATCGACGTGGGTGCGGCCAACAGCGTGCTCGTCAAGCCGAACCAGATCGGGACGCTCTCAGACGCGTTCGACGCGATCGAGATGGCCGTCGCAAACGGCTACGACCCGGTCATCTCCCACCGGAGCGGCGAAACCGAAGACGCAACGATCGCCCACCTCGCCGTGGCGACGGACGCCCCGTACATCAAGACGGGTGCGGTCGGCGGCGAGCGAACCGCGAAGCTCAACGAACTCATTCGCATTGCCGAGGAGGCACAATGAGCGAAAACGAACCAACAGACGACACCGACCTCGAGGCTCCCGACGACGCGGAACCGGCAGCCGAGCCGGACGCCGCCGAGGACGCGGAGCCACAAGAACAGCCAGAGGACGTGATGGCCGACGAGGACGCCGACCTGCTGATTCCCGTCGAGGATTACCTCGGCGCCGGCGTCCACATCGGCACACAGCAGAAGACCAAGGATATGGACCGGTTCATCCACCGCGTCCGTACCGACGGTCTGTACGTCCTCGACGTGAGTACGACAGACAGCCGCATCCGCACCGCGGCGGACTTCCTCGCGAACTACGACCCGGAGCAGGTCCTGGTCACGTCCTCGCGACAGTACGGCCGATTCCCGGCCGAGAAGTTCGCCGAGGCGGTCGGCGCCCGAGCGCGAACGGGTCGTTTCATCCCGGGCACGCTCACCAACCCGCAGTACGACGGCTACATCGAACCGGACGTCGTCGTGGTGACCGACCCCATCGGTGACGCGCAAGCCGTCAAGGAAGCCATCACCGTCGGCATCCCGGTCATCGCGATGTGCGACTCGAACAACTCCACGAGCAACGTCGACCTCGTCGTTCCGACGAACAACAAGGGTCGACGCGCGCTCTCGGTCGTCTACTGGCTTTTGGCCAACGAGACCCTCGACCGCCGCGGGGCCGAACCCGCCTACGCGCTCGAGGATTTCGAAGACGACGAACTCTGATCCGGCGCGGAACGTCCTTTCTGCGGTCGCCGATCGATCAGCGCCGGCTCACGACACCGAGCTGGTGGTCGAATCCCTCGAAGAAGGCGAGACGACGGTCGAACAGGGACCGCCCGCCGGTGAGCGGGAACTGGTCGGTGGCCCGGTCCATCTCGGCCGAGAGGAAGAGTGCCGCCGGTCCCGGACCGGACGACTCGAGGCGATCCAGGAGTGGCTCGTCGGTGGGCTCGGCGAGGACGAACGCCTGCTCGGGGAACCACGCCATCTCGCCGAAGTGGGTGTCCACGTCGGTCTCCGGTTCGGGGAGTCTGTACAGCCGGGCGAACTGCTCGATGGCCGACGCGAGGTCCCGAACGGCGATGACGACCCAGCCGACACCCGAAAGTGGACTGCCGTAGAGCTCCGAGTCCGGAACCCGATACTCCCTCGGCGTTCGGTCGGCGATCAGGAACGGAAGCACCTCGCGCTCGTCGGAGCCGAGAAAGCCCATGTCCCACTCGACGTGGGTACCGTCCGGCCGATCACGGCTCGCTCGCTGTGGGCCGTCGACCCGGACGTCGTGGGTGATGAACCGCTGGAGCTCGGTGTGGACGCTTCCGGTCTGGACACACCAGGCACAGGGACCGTCACCTGCCTCGATCGCCGCCGGCCAGAAACCGGGCTCGCCCTCGCCGGTCGCGGCGATGAGTTCGACGTACGTCCCATCCGGCAACGGGACGAGGGCCATCTCGGTCGCTCCGTCACCGTGGGTGCCGCCGTACATGGGCGCAAGCCCCACTCGTTCGAACCGGGCGATGGCCTCGTCGAGGTCGCGGACGGCGTAGGGGACGTGGTCGACGACGGGTCGCATAGGCGACGATTCGCCGGCCAGACCGATAAGCGCCGGTGGTGCCCGTCGAAGCCGCATCCATTTTAGTGACCGGCGACCACCCATCGGTATGGCCACCGCATCCGCCCCGGGAAAGGTCTACCTCTTCGGGGAGCACGCCGTCGTGTACGGCGAACCGGCCGTCCCCTGTGCCATCGAACGTCGGGCGACGGTGACGGTCGAGGAACGAGCGGACGACAGACTCCGAATCGACGCCGAGGACCTCAGTCTCGACGGGTTCACGGTGGAGTTCAGCGGTTCGACCGACGAGAGTCCGTCCGTCGACGTCTCCGAGTCGCTACTCACCGCCGCGATGGGCTACGTGGACGCCGCGGTCGACCAGGCCCGTGACGCCGCGGACAGACCGAACGCGGGATTCGACGTGACCATCGACAGCGACATCCCTCTCGGAGCTGGGCTCGGTTCGTCGGCCGCGGTCGTGGTGGCCGGCATCGAGGCCGGTACCCGGGAACTCGGTGTGGAACTGTCCCGGGCGGAACTCGCCGAACGTGCCTATCAGGTCGAGCACGAGGTCCAGGATGGACAGGCGTCGCGGGCGGACACCTACTGCTCGACGATGGGTGGTGCCGTCCGGGTGGAGGGTGACCGCTGTGAAACCATCGAGGCGCCGGATCTCCCCTTCGTCGTGGGCTACGACGGGGGTGCGGGGGACACGGGCGAACTCGTCTCGGGTGTCAGGGCCCTCAAAGACGAGTACGACTTCGCCGCGGACACCGTGACGGCCATCGGCGACATCGTCCGTCAGGGCGAGCGCGCCCTCGAGGCGGGCGACGTCGACGAACTCGGTCGGCTGATGGACTTCAACCACGGATTGCTCTCCGCGCTGGGCGTCTCCGCCCGGTCGCTGGACGCGATGGTGTGGGGCGCGCGCGAGGCGGGTGCGAAGGGGGCGAAGTTGACCGGCGCGGGTGGCGGCGGCTGTATCGTCGCCCTGGACGAATCGAGCGCAACGGAGACGGCCCTGGAGTACACGCCCGACTGCGAACAGGTGTTCCGCGCCCGGCTGGACAAGGAAGGGGTTCGGCTGGAACCATGACCACGATTTTGAAACTCGGCGGCAGTGTCGTCACGAAAAAAGACAATCGCGAAACGGTCGACGACGAGGCACTCTCCAGGGCGACGAGCGCCATCGCCGACGCCGGGGTCGACGACCTCGTGGTCGTCCACGGTGGCGGGTCGTTCGGCCATCCCAACGCGGCGGACCGCGACGTGAGTTCGGACAGCGGGACCCACGACACGGCGTCCATCCGTGCGATCCACCGGGCAATGGGCAGACTCGTGCGACGAGTCACGGACGACCTCGGTGCTGCAGCGGTCCCCGCGGTCCCGGTTCGCCCCTTCTCGGCGGGCTATCGAACCGGCGAAGGCGACGTCGAACTGTACACCGATAGCGTCGAGACGATGCTCGAGGAGGGATTCGTCCCCGTCCTGCACGGCGACGTGTTCCCGACAGAGAAACGGGGCGCGACCATCGTCAGCGGGGACGAACTGGTCGTCGCGCTCGCGAAAGACCTCGACGCGGAGCGGGTCGGCCTGTGCTCGACCGTTCCGGGCGTCCTCGACGACGACGGCGACGTCGTTCCGCGTATCGAGCAGTATTCGGACGTGGCGGCGGTCCTCGGTGGAAGCGATTCCACCGACGTGACCGGTGGAATGGCCGCGAAGGTCCGAGCACTGCTCGATGCCGAGGTGCCTGCATCCATCTTCGGTCTGGGCGACCTCGAGGAGTTCCTGGCCGGTGGGGGTGCCGGTACGCTCGTTGGACCGGCCCCCTGACGGTTTCGGGGCGACGGCCACCGGAAAGCGACAAACCCGCTCTTTTTAATAGATGGACACATACGTACCTGCAAAGAGGCCGTCGCGGGCGACAACGCGGCGGCGACCGACGGCTGCAAGACGCCGGGGACGCCGACGCCGAGCACGGGACGAGTTTCAGTACTGAGCGGGCCGCACAGCGGCTTTCAGTGATTCAACTATGGAAATCGAAATCGCAACGATAGGCGGATACGAAGAGGTCGGACGGCAGATGACTGCCGTTCGAGCAGGAAGCGACGTCGTCATCTTCGACATGGGGCTCAACCTGTCGAAGGTGCTGATCCACGACAACGTGGAGACCGAGCGGATGCACAGCCTCGACCTGATCGACATGGGCGCCATCCCGGACGACCGCGTGATGTCCGAACTGGAGGGTGACGTGCAGGCCATCGTGCCGACGCACGGCCACCTCGACCACATCGGTGCCCTCTCGAAGCTCGCCCATCGGTACGACGCACCGATCGTCGCGTCGCCGTACACCATCGAACTGGTGAAAGGGCAGATCGAGGGCGAACAGAAGTTCGGCGTCGACAACGATCTGGTCAAGATGTCGGGCGGCGAATCGATGGAGATCGGCGAGGGCCTCGAACTCGAGTTCGTCCACGTCACCCACTCCATCATCGACGCCATCAATCCGGTCCTCCACACGCCAGAGGGCGCAATCGTCTACGGCCTCGACAAACGCATCGACCACGATCCGGTCCTCGAGGACCCGATCGACATGAAGCGGTTCCGCGAGATCGGTCGCGAGGGCGAGGGCGTGCTCTGTTACATCGAGGACACCACGAACGCCTCGAAGAAGGGGCGCACGCCGAGCGAGTCGATGGCCCGGTTCCACCTCCGCGATACGATGAAGAGTATCGAGGATTACTCGGGCGGCATCGTCGCGACCACGTTCTCCAGTCACATCTCCCGCGTGAGCAGTCTCGTCGAGTTCGCCAAGGAGATCGGTCGCCAGCCCATCCTCCTGGGCCGGTCGATGGAGCACTACTCCGGGGCCGCCGAGCGCATGGGCTACGTGGACTTCCCCGACAACCTCGGGATGTTCGGTCACCGCAAGAGCGTCGACCGTGCGTTCAAGCGCATCATGAACGAGGGCAAGGGGAACTTCCTGCCCATCGTCACCGGCCACCAGGGGGAACCGCGCGCGATGCTCACCCGGATGGGCCGCGGCGAGACGCCCTTCGAACTGGAGAACGGTGACAAGGTCATCTTCTCGGCCCGCGTCATCCCCGAACCGACGAACGAGGGACAGCGCTATCAGGCCGAGAAGCTCCTCTCGATGCAAGGTGCGCGCATCTACGACGAGATCCACGTCTCCGGGCACCTGAGCCAGGAGGGCCACTACCAGATGCTGGACGCTCTCCAGCCCCAGCACGTCATCCCGGCCCATCAGGACCTCAAGGGAATGGCCCCGTACGTCGACCTCGCCGAGAGCGAGGGCTACGAGATGGGGCGTGACCTGCACGTCACGCGGAACGGCAACCGCATCCAGCTCGTGGAGTGAGATGACCCCCGAAGCACGTGAACAGACGGTTCTCGAGGCGGTTCGGAAGCGACGCGAACTCGTCAACGATGCCGTCGAAACGGACCTGCCGATCACCGAACCAGAGCGACTCTACGAGGCGTCGCGGTACCTCCTCGACGCCGGTGGGAAACGCCTTCGACCGGCGATGTTGCTACTCACGGGCGAGGCGATCCTCGACGTCGAACCACTAACTGAGGACTATCGTGACTTTCCGACACTCGTCGACGACGAACCGCCGATCGACCTGATGAAGGCAGCGGTGAGCGTCGAGGTCATCCAGTCGTTCACGCTCATCCACGACGACATCATGGATCAGGACGAGATGCGCCGGGGCGTCCCGGCCGTCCACGTCCAGTACGACCCCGAGACCGCCATCCTCGCCGGGGACACGCTCTACTCGAAGGCATTCGAGATCATGATCGAGTCGGGGGCGCCCCCGGACCGCGCCATCGAGGCACTCGACACGCTCGCCTCGACCTGCACCCGCATCTGCGAGGGACAGTCCCTCGACGTGGACTTCGAGACCCGCCCGACGGTGGAGACCGACGAGTACCTGGACATGATCGATCGGAAGACGGCGGTGCTGTACGCTGCGTCATCAGCGATCCCCGCGATCCTGCTCGGTGCCGACGAGGAGACACAGCAGGCCCTCACCGAATACGGACGCACGGTCGGCAAGGCCTTCCAGATCCACGACGACGTCCTGGACCTCACGGTGCCGAGCGAGGACCTGGGCAAACAGCGCGGCAGCGACCTCGTCGAGGGCAAGCGAACGATCATCACGCTCCACGCGCGCGAGCACGGCGTCGACGTGGAGAACCTCGTCGAGGCCGAGACACCCGAAGCGGTCACCGAAGCGGCGATAACGGACGCGGTCGCCACCCTCGAAGACGCGGGAAGCATCGAGTACGCCCGGTCGCTCGCCAGCGAATACGTCGAAGAGGGGAAAGACTACCTCCAGGTGCTCCCCGACAGCGAAGCACGGACGCGACTCGAACAGGTCGCCGATTACCTGATCGACCGCGGCTACTGAGGACTCGCTCGACCGTTCTCGCGGTATCGGACGCTATTTCACCCAGGAATCGGTAGGAGTGGGTATGAAACTGCGGCGACCGCGTCGGCCACGCCAGTTTCGGCTGGCCGACACCGCCCAGCAGGTCGTCGGCGGGTTCCTCCTCGCGGGGCCGTTCGTCGTGACCGAGGAAGTCTGGACGCTCGCGGCGAACATGTCGGTAGCCCAGGCGGTGGCGACGATCGCACTCGTGTTCGCCATCGGGTACGCGACCCTCTACAAAGCGGATACCACCCGCGACCAGGACGAAGAGGAGGAGATCGCCGGCATCCCGCTGCGGTTTATCTCACTGATGGGCGTCTCGTTCGGGTCCGTGGTCATTCTGGCACTGTTGTTCGGTGCGCCGGCGACGTTCATCGACACGGCGGAGACCGACATCGGCATCGCTCGGATCACGTTCAACGCGGTCAGTCTTGGATCCGTCTTCAGTGTCGTCGGTGCGGCGACGGCGGACAGCGTCTTCGCGAAGTGAGCGGGTGAAACGCACCCAGGAAGAGTCGCCCGTACACGGTTCGGCGCTAGCGGTCCAGCAGCGCCCGATCCGCGTCGTCCAGTTCGATACCCGTGGCAGCGACGTTTGCTTCGAGATGCCGAACGTCACCGGTGCCCGGAATCGGGAGCGTCACCTCGCTGTGATCGAGGACCCAGGCGAGGGCGATCTGGAAGACGCTCGCGTCGTGTTTCTCGGCGACCGTCTCGGCCGCCTCCCGGGCCTCGTCTTCGATGGACCCCCAGTTAAGCGGTGCGTACGGGATGAACCCGATTCCCGCGTCTTCACAGGCCGCCAGGACGTCGTCGTGTTCGCGGTTGACGAAGCTGTACTCGTTCTGGACCGTCGCGACGTCGACGATGTCCCGAGCCGTCTCGAGCTGGTCCACGGAGACGTTCGAGAGGCCGACGTGGCGTACGAGTCCCTCGTCCTGCAACTCGGCGAACGCGTGCACCGACGCCTCGAAGTCGGTGTCCGGGTCGGGGCGGTGGAACTGGTAGAGGTCGATCGCGTCCACGCCGAGGCGATCGATGCTGGTCAACGCCTGGTTCCTGATGTAGTCGGGGTCGCCGTGGGCGAGCCAGTCGCCGTCCCGGTTGCGGAGGATACCGGCCTTCGTCGCGACGACCAGGTCGTCGCGGGTCGCGTCGAGGGCTTCGCCGATCAGGCGTTCGGAGACACCTGGTCCGTAGGAGTCCGCCGTATCGATGAAGTTCACCCCCAGTTCGTCCGCCCGTCGGAGGACGTCCCGGGCACGCGGCTCGCTCGGCGGGCGACCGATGATGTCCTCGCCCGTGATGCGCATCGCGCCGAATCCGAGTCGGTTGACCGTGAGTTCGCCGCCGATGTCGAACGTGTCGCGCTCGTTTGCGGTCACAGCTGGAGTGTCGACCGGCAGGCCGAAAACACTGTGGGCGTCGGCAGGGCCGTGGGTCGAACCGTTCGAGTTTTCTCCCGCCCACGGGAAAGAGGGGTATGGACCAGGACCTCCGCGAGCGAATCCAGCGGGAGGCCGAACGGAACGCCCTCTTCAACGCCCTCAAACACGAGAGCGAGGCGCAGGTCGGCGCCATCATGGGCCCGTTAATGGGCGAGAACCCGGACTTCCGCCAGCATGGCGACGAGATTGCCGGAATCGCTGCTCCCGTCGTCGAGCGGGTCAACGGGATGGACCCCGCCGAGCAGCGCGAACGGTTAGCCGAACTCGATCCCGACGCAGTCGAAGAGCTCGACGCCGAGGACGAAGAAGATGCAAGGACGCTCCCGGACCTGCCGAACGCCGAGGAGTACGACGAGGTCCGCATGCGACTGGCCCCGAATCCGAACGGCCCCTGGCATCTCGGCCACGCCCGCATGCCGGCAGTCATCGGGACCTACAAGGAGCGCTACGACGGCTCGTTCATCTGCCGGTTCGACGACACCGATCCGGAGACGAAGCGACCGGACCTCGACGCATACGACCAGATCCTCTCGGACATCGAGTACCTGGGATTCGAGCCAGACGACGTCGTCATCGCGAGCGACCGACTCGACACCTACTACGAGTATGCACGAGACCTCATCGAGAAGGGCGGCGCCTACACCTGTAGCTGTCCGGGCGAGGAATTCTCCGACCTGAAGAACGCGGGGGAGCCCTGTCCCCACCGAAGCAAAGACGTCGAGACGGTGAAAACGGAGTTCGAGTCCATGGTCGAGGGGGAGTACGACTCGGGCGAGATGGTCCTCCGGGTCAAGACCGACATCGAGCACAAGAACCCCGCCCTCCGCGACTGGGTCGCCTTCCGGATGATCGACGTCCCGCATCCCCGCGAGACGGCCGCCGACTACCGGTGTTGGCCGATGCTCGACTTCCAGTCGGGGATCGACGACCACCGCACCGGCGTCACCCACATCATCCGTGGGATCGACCTGCAGGACTCCGCGAAGCGACAGGGCTTCGTCTACGACTACTTCGACTGGGAGTACCCCGAGGTCGTCCACTGGGGGCACGTCCAGATCGACGAGTACGACGTGACCATGAGCACCTCCACGATCAAGGAGCTCGTCGACGACGGGGCACTCGACGGCTGGGACGACCCGCGGGCCCCCACGCTCCAGAGCGTTCGTCGGCGCGGGATTCGCGGAGAAGCCATCGTCGACGCCATGATCGAACTGGGCACCTCCACGAGCAACGTCGACCTCTCGATGTCGAGCATCTACGCGAACAACCGCGAACTGATCGACGACGAGACCGACCGTCGCTTCTTCGTCAGGACCGACTTCGACGCGCGGGGCGGGGACGCCGAGGACTCCTTCGACGCCGTCGAACTTCCCGTCGAGGGCGGTCCATCGACCGCCACGCCACTCTTCCATCCGGACCACGAGGATCGCGGGGAGCGCGAGATCCCGGTCGGAGACGCCGTCCTCCTGGAGGTTCGTGATCTCCCGGCGGTCGGCGATCTGGTCTGGCTCAAGGGATTCGGCGCCGTGCGATACGAAAACGAGCGCCTGGTCGCTACCGGCGACGACATCGACGTGGTGCGAGACGGCGATGTGGACGTAGTTCACTGGGTGCCAGCAGACGAGAGCGTCCCGGTCCGGATGCGAACGACCGACGGCGACGTTCACGGCTTCGCGGAGCCGGGCGTCGGGGACGACGACCCCGACGCGATGGTGCAGTTCGTCCGCGTCGGCTTCGCTCGTATCGACCGCCACGACGACGAGGAGACGGTCGCCTACTTCGCTCACAGGTAGGCGACAGCCAGCATCGCGAGCAGGATCGATCCCGTGAGGAGCGCCTGAATCACCGCAGAGCTGAGAACGCCGATCACGGCGTAGCCGGCCGCGCGCAGACTCGCTTCCCTCGTCGCCCCGCGCGACAGTTCGAGGGCGAAGATCGTTCCCCCGATTCCGACGACCAGACCGATCGGACCGGCGGGAACGAACAACACCATCCCCACGGCCGTCGCCAGAACGCTCGTCCGGAGCGTCGCGCCGCCAGCCTTCGCACCGACGATGCCGGCCACCCAGTCGACGGCCAGCGCCAGCAGACCGGTCAGCAGGAGGGCCGCCAGGACGAGCGGGCCCGGTCGGCCCGTCGCCCACCAGTAAGTGAGCACACCGACCATCGACACCGCGCCGGCGGGGATGACCGGGAGCACGCTCGCGACGACGCCGAGGACGAGCAGGGCGAATGCCACGACGACCAGCAGATCCATGCCGAATACCAACGGGCCGACGAAGATGGCCGTGTCGGTCGACCGGTCACGGCCCGTAGCGGTCGCGGTCGTCGAGGAGCGCCTCGGGTGCATAAGCCTCGACGATCGGTCGGTAGGCGTCGCCGAGCGCACGCATCGCGGCCGAGGTTCCGTGATAGCCCAGACGGTCCACGACGGTCTCCCACGAGTGTCCCTGAAGTACTTTGGTGACGAGCAGCCGCTCCTCGCGCTCGGAGAGCAGCTCGGACGAACCGGCGACGAGGTAGTGAAGGGCCAGTCGCTCGAAGGGGCCGGGATCGACGCTGTAGAGCGCGGGGCCGTAGGCCGCGCCGACGACGAGTCGCCACTGGTGGGCCGACAGCGACTGGATACGCGTCCCCGCGTCGGCGGCACTCGCCCGGAGCACGAACCGAACAACGTCTGCGTCGACGTCTCGGAGGACGTCTGTCAGTTGCGGTCCGATCCGCTCTACGAACCACTCCGTGTGGCGGTCGTGGAGACGGTCGCCAGCAGCCGACAGCGGATCGAACATGATGACCGAGTACTCACCACTCGTCGCGTTCCGGGTCGTCGAGAGATGAACGGTCGAGAAACCGTTCTGCGCCCAGAACCTGACGAGCCGTGGCGTCGCCCCGAAACCGGTGCCGATCCAGTCCCGGTCGTCGAACTCGGCACGGATCTCCTCCAGCAGGCGAGAGCCGAACCCACGGTCCCGGACGGCGGCGTGGGTGGCGATCCGCATCACCCGCATCCCGACCGGTTCGCCGGCCGACTCGTCTCGCAACTGGCTCATCAGCACGTCCGGAATCATGTTGCCACGGATGCGACCGCCCTCGTACACGGCCGCTCGCGTCTCGGCATCGAGTCCGCCTTCACGCGCCAGCAGCGCGACGCTGACGACGTGTCCATCCACCAGGAGCGCGCGGACGGAGAGGTTCGGGGCATCGAGCAGCCGTGCGAGGTCGTTCGGTTCCGTGCGATAGTGCGCCGAGACGAGGAGGCCGAAGGCCTCCCTGAGAAGCCATTCGTCGGCCAGCAACGCGTCGGTGGTCAGGACCCGATAGGTCGCCGTGGGCGGCTGCGCGTCCTCGACGAGCGGGTCGACGGCCGGTCTGGCATCGAGAAGGAGGGCGTTGAACGCCCACACCTCGACCGGATCGCCCGGGGCGTAGCGGATTGGTTCGGCCATCCGAACCTCGTGGACGGCGTGGTCGCTCTCGGCAAGTCGGTCCCGAAACCGGACGTCGAAGCCCCGACCGGCGCCCTCGTACCCGTGGACGGTCGTCGTGAATCCGACCCGGGAGGCGTCGAGGAACGACTCCAGTCTGCGTACCGGCAGCGCCGCTGCTTCGTCCACCAGGACCACGTCAGGGTCCTCGGGGAGGGTCGTCGCTCGTGCTGGTCGTTCGAACCGAACGCGACCCCCGGTCGTCGTCTCGAGCACCCGCGGGCGAGGCTCGGCCGGGTCGCCGGCCAGTACCTCCAGCGTCGAGCCCAGTCTGCTGGCCCGCTCGAAGACGGCCGCCGCACTCCGGTAGTTCGGTGCGGTCACGAGGACGTCCTCGCCGGCAGCCGCGAAACTACCCGCGGCGAGGCCTGCCGCGCTCGATTTCCCGCGGCCTCGGTCGGCCTCGACGACGACCGCCGTCGACTCCTGCCGCAGGTTCTCGAGGGTCGAGAGGGCCGCTATCTGGTCCTGTGTGCGACAGGCGACAAAGGCGTCCCGGGGAAACGTTGGCGAGGGTGGGACCTCCAGCGACCGCGTCGCTGGACGGGGTGCGGAGTGGGTCAACCCATCGGCGAGGAGTCGATTTTCGTCGACGTCGACGATAGCAATGCCACGATGGGTGCGGAGTGTCCGAACCAGCCGCTCGCGGAACCGCCCCCCGACGTCGTCGACCGCCGCTGGCGGGACTGCGAGATACTCGTCGAACTCGTCCCGTCGGTTCGGCCACTCCTCGAGTGGGGGGACCACGAGGACGAGGAGGCCGCCGCCGTCGACGGTCCCGACGACCCGACCCAGGGCGTTGGGCCGACACGTCTCGTGGCAGTCGAGGACGATGGCCCCACGGGTCGTCCCGAGGAGTGAGTCGGTCGCGGACTGGCGAACCGTGTCGAACTGCGTGCCATCCCCAGTTCCGACCGCCGTGACGGATTCGCGGGGAATACCGGCTGCCTCGATTGCGCGTTCCGCCGCGCGATGACCGCCCGTTCGGTCGCCGGCGAGGACGAGGACACGGCGCTCGTCCGTCCGTCTCGCCTCGGCCCGAAGATCGGTGGCCACCTCGCGGAGCATCGTCGAGTTGTTCAGACGGCGCCCGCAAGACCGTTTCCCCTCGCCGCTGGGGCCTGTCGCCCCGTCGCACGCCGCAGGGGTTTGGACACGCTTTTAAGCACGGGAAACGCAGTGACGTGTACACCCTGCGAGGGTCGATGATGCTCCCAGCCCCAGGACCACTCACGGCGGGGGAGCGCAAGCCCGTTCGTAGGAATTAGGAGAAACCATGCCAGTATACGTAGACTACGACGTCCCAGCGGACCTCCAGGAACGAGCGCTCGAGGCGCTCGAGGTGGCCCGCGACACCGGTCGCATCAAGAAAGGAACGAACGAGACGACGAAGGCCATCGAGCGGGGCAACGCCCTGCTCGTCGTGGTCGCCGAGGACGTCTCTCCCGAGGAGATCGTCATGCACATCCCCGAACTCGCCGACGAGAAGGGGATCTCGACGGTCTTCGTCGAGGCACAGGACGAGCTCGGCGCCGCCGCCGGCCTCGAGGTCGGCAGCGCGGCCGCCGCCATCACCGACGCCGGCGAGGCGGAGGAGGACGTCGAGGACATCGCCACGAAGGTCGAGGACCTGCGGTAACCCAGAACCATGAGCGCGGAAGAACAAACGGAGGGCTCGACGCCCGCCGAGGTCATCGAGGTCGTGGGAAAGACGGGGATGCACGGCGAAGCGATGCAGGTGAAATGTCGCATCCAGGAAGGATCGAACCAGGGCCGCATCATCACGCGCAACGTCCTCGGCCCCGTGCGGGTCGGCGACGTGATCCAGCTGCGTGAGACGGCCCGCGAAGCCGACTCCATCGGAGGCCAATAATGCCACAGACACGTCAGTGCGACTATTGTGGATCCGACATCGAGCCCGGCACGGGCACGATGTACGTCTACAACGACGGTCGGACGATGTACTTCTGCTCCTCGAAGTGCGAGAAGAACGCCGACCTGGGCCGCGAAGCCCGGGACGTCGAGTGGACCGAAGAGGCGCGGAGCGGCGAATAATGAGCAAAGAACGCACCTTCGTGATGGTGAAGCCCGACGGCGTCCAGCGTGGCCTGATCGGTGAGATCATCGGGCGATTCGAAGACCGTGGACTGAAACTGGTCGGCGGGAAGTTCATGCAGATCGACCGTGACCTCGCCGAGGAACACTACGGCGAGCACGAGGACAAGCCCTTCTTCGACGACCTCGTCGAGTTCATCACGGCCGGTCCCGTCATGGCGATGGTCTGGGAGGGCCAGGACGCGACCCAGCAGGTCCGTACCATGATGGGCGAGACCGACCCCGCCGAGTCCGCGCCAGGCACCATCCGCGGCGACTTCGGACTCGACCTGGGTCGGAACGTCATTCACGGCTCCGACACCGAACCCGGCTCCAACGGGCGCGAGATCGAGTTGTTCTTCGACGACGAGGAACTGCTCGATTACGAGCGCATCGACGAAGCCTGGCTGTACGAAGACTGACGGCGGCCATTCGGACCGACGTTTTTGTGTCATCGCACCGAACAGCCACGCATGGACTTCGCAGTCGTCCAGGGAGACATCGCGGCACAGTCGGCGGACTGCCTGGTCAACGCCGCCGGGACCAGCCTCCGGATGGGGTCGGGTGTCGCCGGTGCGCTCCGCCGCGGAGCGAACGGCCCCATCAACGAGGCGGCGATGGAGAGGGGGCCGGTCGAGCTCGGCGAGGTCGCCATCACCGACGCCTTCGATCTGGACGCCGACTACGTCGTTCACGCGGCCGCGATGCCCCACTACGGGGACGGCAAAGCGACCGAAGCGAGCATCCGAGCGGCGACCAGGAACGCACTCTCGACGGCCGACGAATTGGGGTGTGAGTCGCTGGTCATCCCGGCGCTCGGGTGTGGCGTCGCGGGCTTCGACCTGGCGGACGGAGCGCGACTGATTTGCGAGGAGATAGCCGACTTCTCGGGCGAGACGCTCTCGGACGTCCGGTTCATCGGCTACAGCGACGAGGAGATCGAGACCATCGAAGGAGTGGCCGAAGCGGTTCGTGGACCGGCGTGAGAGACGGTCGGTGGTCGATTGCTCGTCAGGCGTCGAGGCGCTCCGATCGGAATTGCTCCGGATGCCGTCGTTTCCGCACGAAGAGCACCATCGAACTCAGGAACGCCACGGCAACGGCGACGGTGGTGATAGCGAACGCCACACGATAGCCGAACTCGGTGTAGACGACCGTCCCGCCGACGATATCGCCGGTCCGATAGCGATCGAGGGCCACACCCATCAGGGGCGGGAGAGCGGTTGCCCCGAAAAAGCCCGCCGCGTTGACGGTCGCGGTGGCGACCCCGCTCACCGCGGCGGGATACTTCTCCTTGACGATGGGGAGCGCCAGCACGATGAACCCGAGACCGGTCCCGGTCAGGAAGTACGTGAGGGCGACGACGGCAAGCGGTGGCTTCCCGGTGATGGGGACGACGGCGAGAGTCACCACGAACAGTCCGAGCCCTGCGGCCATCGGAAGGAACCGCCGCCCGATCCGGTCCGATAGCCAGCCGACGGTCGGCGAACCGACGAGCATCCCGACCGATCCGAGGAGCGTGAAGTACGAGGCAGTGGTGACGTCGAGACCGTAGACCACAACGAGGTACGGAACACCCCACAGTCCGATGATCGTCAGGACGGTACCCATCCCCGAGAAGAAGACGATCGACAGGAGCCACTGGTCGACGTCGCCGAGGAGCGTGCGGATGTAGGCGCCGGTCGCAGAAAGCGAGATGGCGGGCTGTTCGGGGACGTTCCTGATCGGTTCGAGGCCGGCAGCAGCGGGCGAACGTCTCGCGAGGCCGAAGACGGCGACACCCGCGGCGAACCCGAAAAGCGCCAGCCCGAAGACCGTCGGTCGCCAGCCGAACCGGCCGACGGCGACCGCCAGTGGCGTCGTCGAGAAGATGGCACCCAGGCCAGCGACGCCGGCGGTCAGCCCGGTCATCATCCCGAATTCGTCGGTCCGGAACCAGTTGGCGCTGAACCGCAAAATGGAGATGAAGATGACGCCACTCCCGAGGCCGGTGAGTGCCCGCGAGAGGAAGGCGACGAGATAGCCGTCGCTCAGTGTGAAACAGATAGCGCCCACGCTCAACACGAACGCGCCTCCGGCACCGATGTACCGCGGGCCGTACCGGTCGGCCATCACGCCCGTCGGTATCTGGACGATAGCGTAGATGACGAAGAAGGAGGCGTGCAACGTCCCCAGCTGGGCTGCCGAGATGGCGAAATCCGCGGTCAACTGTTCGGAGAGAACGGCCGTGGAGAGCCGATGGATGTTGACGAGCAGGAAGACGAGCGCCAGCGCCCCCCAGGCGAGCCAGCGTCGGTTCCTGGTATCAGTCAACAGACGCACGACAACTATTTGCGATGAACGCTGGTTAACGATTGTGGTGGGACCTATCCCCGATGAAGAGCCGTGTATTCGCCCGAGTGGCCAGAGCAGTCATACGGAAGACCACCGACAGCATCGAGAAGGCTCGGAGCACGACGAACCTCGTCGGGCCCACCGACGGTATCGAGGAGTACTCAACGGAATCCATCGACGAACGGTCTTTCGAAGACGCCGACTGGAACGACGGAACCGGATCGACGAGACCGATACGGCTCGAACCGGATCGACGAGACCGATACGGCTCGAACCGGGCCGTTACAGGACGTCGTGAACGGCCTCGGTCAGGATATCCAGACCCGTGGCCGCCTGCTCGTGGGTCATGACCATCGGCGGAAGGAGACGGAGCGTGCTGCTGTACTTGCCCGCCGTCCAGACGAGGATACCGCGCTCGAACGCCCGCGTCTGGATCGTCTGGACGGTCTCTTTCATCGGCTGTCCGTCGTCGTCACGAAGTTCCATCCCGATGAACAGTCCCTTGCCCCTGACGTCTACGATCGACGACTCGTCTTCTGCGATCTCGCGAAGTCGTGACCGAATGTATTCGCCCAGTTCCGTCGCGTGTTGGAGCAGGTCGTGCTCTTCGATGTACTCGATGGCTCGGAGGCCGCCGACCATCGCGGGTACGTGTCCCCGGAAGGTGCCGACGTGGCCACCCGGTCCCCAGGTGTCGAGCGATTCGTCGTAGAGCATCGCTCCGATCGGCAAGCCGGCACCGCCGATCCCCTTCGCCATGGTTATCGCGTCCGGCGTGACGTCGAAGTGGTCGCTGCCCCACCACTCGCCGGTCCGGCCCAGCCCCGACTGGATCTCGTCGACGATCAGCGGGACGTCGTTGTCGTCCGCGAGGTCGCGCAAGCCCGGCAAGAAATCCGCGGGTGGGACGACGACGCCGCCCTCGCCCTGGATCGGTTCGACCCAGATACCGGCCGGATTACTGAGTCCGCCATACGGGTCCTCCAGTATCGACTGGACCTCGTCGAGGGCGAACTGGACCTCCGTATCCGTCCGTGGATAGGGCGCGTGCACGACGTCCGCCAGGAGTGGCGCGTAATCGCGTTTGTACTTCTTCCCGGCAGTCAAACTTCCTGCGCCGGCGGTCGTCCCGTGATAGGCACCGCGGAACCCGATGAGCCCGGACCCACCGGTGTGCTGTTTGGCCAGTTTGATCGAGCCCTCGATGGCGTCACTCCCGGAGGGACCGCCGAAGATGACCTTGCTATTGCCGCTCAGATTCCCGGGCGCGATCGCATCGAGTTTCTCGATGAGTTCGATGCGAGCCTCGGTCGGGAAATCGATCGTATGCACGACCTTGTCGATCTGTTCGTGGACGGCGGAGAGGACGTACGGATTCGAATGACCGACGTTCAACACGCCGATTCCAGCGAAGAAGTCCAGATACGTGTTCCCGTCCACGTCTCGCAGCGTGGCGCCCTTCGCTTCGTCGATACCGATGGGAATCCGACGCGGATAGGCGACCGCGTTGCTGTCGATCTCCTTTTGCCGGTCGACGAGTTGGCGTGATCGACGGCCCGGTGCGTCGTCGACGCTCGGAGCGTCGTCGAAATGCAGCTCGTGGATGGATGGAGAGTGTGCTGGCATCCGTTCTCTATTCGAAAGAGGTGCAACAATGGTTATAAATCTTGTTGATAATCCCATAGAAGAATCGTATTTCGTCAACATACATTTTTGTCCGATCGGTTCGGATAGTACCCGACCCCCGTTGCCAGCATAGACCATCTGGCCATACGATGCGCGATACGACCCGTCCGAACACGGGCCTGCAAAGCGGGACACGGCGAGTATCGCCCCTCCCCCCCCCCCACTCGGACGGCGAAAGTTTATCACTCACTCCTGGAATATCACCTATCAAGATGGAAGAAGAGTTAGACGTCGACCAAAAAGACCTGGACATTTTGGCCGCGATTGGAACGCGGAAGGCGACGAGCTCGAAGGAGATCAGCGACGAGACGGGGATTCCGAAGTCGACGGTCCATTATCGGATCCAACAGCTCCGCGAGATGGGGGTACTGAAAAACGACCTCTTCGAACTCGACCTGGAGAAGGTCGGCCTCTCGGTCACCGTGATCTCTGAGGTGTTCGCCGAATTCGAGGAGGGCTATCACACGAGTATCGGCGAGAAACTCGCGGCCGTCGAAGGCGTCAACCAGGTCTACTTCACGATGGGGGAGACCGACTTCGTAGTCATCTCACACCTTCACGACCGCGAGATGGTCAAACGACTGGTCGAGGACTTCGAGGCTATCGATGGCATCCAGAAGACGAGTTCGAAGTTCGTCATCGAACCGGTCAAACACGCCGAGTTCCCCATCGCCGATTTCGACGCCGAGACGATCTACGAGATGCTGGACTGACGGGGCGTCGTGGTGGGACGGAAACGCGAAGGATATCACGGTGCGGAATCGGAGAGTTCGAGTTCGACTCCACCGATGAGACTCGCCGCTGCGTTGTAGAGTATCGCCGTCACCCCGCCCACGATGACGCCTCCGAGGAGGCTCCCGACGGTGGACGACAGCAATTCCGGTAGCCCGGGGAACGGTCCCCCGAGGATGCCCGTCGCGATCCAGGCGAGGGTGATGATAAGGCCCCACAGGAACCCGATGCCGCCGACAACCTTCGCCAGGGAGATGACGTCGATCCGTTCGACTGTTCGGGGGTGCATGGGGATAAAATGGTTGGTAATTTGATAAAGGTGGTGGTCGGTTCTCACCGCGAGGCCCGGTAGATTGCGGCGACCACCACGGCCAGGCCGTAGAGGTAGCCGGCCCGATAGACGTCGAACAGAGGCCGGGCGAAAGGCGGTGTAAGGGCGGTCTGGATGACGTCGAAACCCACGAGCAAGATGTGGCCGGGGATCTGGAGAAGCCGATGGTCGGCGACCAGCGCGATCCAGACCACTGCGAGCACCCCGAGATACGCCGCGAGCACGTCGCGACCGACGAATACCCGATATGTCCACTCCCGCCAGTCACTCATACGGGAACGCCGTGGAGGACGGCGAAAAAGGCGCCGGTTACTCGGCTGTCAATCGGCCGGTTACTCGGCGGCGGGGACGTCGATTTCGCCCGCGTCGAGTTCGGCTTCGATCTCCCGGGCGGCCTGGACCATGTTTGCCATCTTCTGGTAGGCGACTTCCCGAGGTAGGAGTTTGAGCCCACAGTCCGGGCTGACCGTTAGCTGTTCCGGCGGGACGATCTCGAACCCACGAGTGATGTTCTCTTTGATCTCTTCGACCGACTCGACGGTCGCGTCGTGGACGTCGACGACGCCCATCGCGAGGTCTTTCGTGAACTCGGGTTCGGTAAAGACCTCGACCTGTTCGAAGTCACCGTTGGCCAGTTCGAGGTCGAGTTCGTCGACCGGGAAGTCGAGCATCTCGGGGTAGATACGCGAGTAGTCGCCGTAGCAGACGTGTAGGCCGAGGCGGACGTCGTCCGGAATGCCGTCGGCGATGCGTTCCAGGGTCTCACCGACGATGGCGTGGTCGTCGGGCGTGGTCGCGAGCGCCGGTTCGTCGATCTGGATGTACGTCGCCCCCGCCTCGACGAGTTTCTCGATCTCGAGGTTGACCAGGTCTGCGAGTTCGTTCGCCAGTTCGGCGTCGTCCTCGTAGACCTCGTTGAAACTCCAGGAGGCCAGCGTGTACGGACCGGTAATGGGCACCTTGACGGGGCGGCCAGCCACGTCGTCGGTGAACTCGAACTCGTCGACCAGCCAGGTCTCGTCGTACTCTACCTCGTCGACGACCGATGGCTTATCGAAGTAGTTGTGCCCCCAGACCTTCACCGGCCCGTTGAACTCGTACCCACAGATGCGGTGGGCGAAGTACTCGACCATCTCGTTGCGGCGCATCTCGCCGTCCACGACGACGTCGAGGCCCGAGCGCTCGTGTTCTTCGGTGATGAGGCGGGCGGCGTCGTCTTTGGCCTCCGCCCAGGCGTCCTCGTCGAAATCCGCGTCGGCGTCCTCGAAGAGTTGGCGGGCGCGGTCGTGCCACTTGGGTTTCGGGTAACTCCCGACGACGGTCGTCAGCAGGAAGTGGTCGTTCGGGTGATCAGCCGGTCGGAACTGACTGCGGGTGTCCGTCATTCGTTCACCCCCAGGTCGGCGGCTGCGGCGAGTGCGCCGAGTTTGTCTTCGAAGCGGTTCACGGGGAGGTAGAACAGTTCGGTATTGCTGGTGACGTACACGGTGTCGAAATCCTGGGCTGGCGGCGTCTGCTGGTCGACCCACTCGACCCGTTCGACGATGGTTTCGGGCTCCTCGACGAGCGTATTCTGCCCGTCGATGACGCCGAGAGCGATGTCGTCTTTGGTCCCGTACTCGGCGACGAGGTCGATGCTCGCCTCGTGGTCCGAGACGAGGTCGTAGCCGATGGCGTCGACGTCGGCGTCGAGCAGGTGGGCGTGGACAGTCTCCTCGAGGGCGCCCCAGTAGGTCTGGACGACGACCGGGACGTCGATGGCGTCCGCGACGGCGTCGATCGCCTGGCTGACCCGTTCGTCCTCGCCCTCACCGGGCGGGTTCGTGACGAGCGACGGTTCGAGGAGGAACAGCGACTCGACGGCCGCCGGGAAGGCCTCTACCTCGGCGGCGAGGAAGTCGGTCACCGCGTCGAGGAAGACCGCGTCGTCCTCGTAGTACTCGTCGGTCGCCAACTCGGCGAGGGTGTACGGGCCGGGCGCGACCGCCTGCAAGTCGTCGGTCAGCGCAGAAGCGGCCTCGAGTTCGGCGGCCATGTCCCCGTCCGGAGTCAACTCGCCGCGGACGATCGGATCGCGATAGAAGTTGTTGTTGTCGAAGTAGCGCACGATACCGCCGGTCTCCACGTTCTCGTGGACGACGAGCGGGTGGGCGAGCATGTCGTCCCAGCGCGCCTGGCCCTCGACCACGAGGTCGAGTCCGGCCGCCGCCTGGGTGTCGATCAGTTCGGTGCGAACGTCCTCGTAGACGGCGACGATGTCGTCGTCTTCGTCACCGCTGATCATGTCGCCTCGCTGGTGACCCTTCAAGTCGGAGAGAGTCTCCTTCGCGTCGTCCGGAAGCGGATAGAGCCCCGGCGTCGTCGCGAGTAATTGCATGTGAGAAGAGGTAGGGCAATCACGCTCTTTAATATTTTCTTTCCCAGATAATGAGCATAAGTAATCCCACCCTCACGCCACGAGTTTCAGGACGACCAGTGTCTCGAACGGGAACGACGTCTCGTCGAGAAGCACCGACGAGAACCCACGCTGTCCAGCCCGTTTAACGACGGCCTCGATGCCGGTGAGGGTGCTCACGAGGAGGTAGACGCGCCCATCGGGCGCGAGCACCCGACCGACGGCGTCCAGGAACGGGTCGATGACGGCGCGGCCCGATTCGCCACCGGTCAGCGCCACCTCCACCCAGTCGTCGCGGGCCGCGTCGTCGTCTGCGGGGAGGTACGGAGGGTTGAAGGTGACCACATCGAAGACCCCGTCGGCGAACGGGGACACGAGATCCGCGCGGACGGCCTCGATACCGGCCGCTACGGCACGGCGACAGGCGTGGGGGTTCAGGTCCGACCCGACGACCCGCGACCCCGCCTCGTCTCGAATCCGGGCGCCGACGTACCCGGACCCAGTTCCGACGTCGAGGACCAGGTCGCTCGCGTCGACGTCCGCGACGACGACGTCCGCCAGCAGCATCGAATCCTCGGCCGGTTCGTAGTAGTCGGTCTCGATGCCGCGCCGGTCGGCGAGGTCCGTCATCCGATATCGCCAGCGACCGTGGCGATCCTGGCGAACGCGGCCGGTTCGAGCGCGTCGGGTCGGCGAGAAAGCAGCGACTCGTCGAGCGCCTCGACGACGGCGTCGGGGTCGCTGAGACCGGAGATATGGGCGGTGTTGCGGATGGCGTTTCGCACCGTCTTGCGGCGCTGGGTGAACATCGCCTTCACCAGCAGAAGGAACGCATCCTCGTCGGGGACGCGATATTCGGGATCTCGGGGCGTCAACCGGACGACGACCGAATCGACCGCCGGCTGTGGGTCGAAGGCCGCCGGCGGCACTGGCTCGACGACCTCGACGGTCGCGTAGTGCTGGGCTGCCACGGAGAGTCGGCCGTACTCCGCGGTCCCGGGGTCGGCGGCCATCCGTTCGCCGACCTCCTTCTGGAACATCAACACCGCGGGGTTGCGCGTCGGTAGCAGGCGGAAGGTGACCTCCGTGGAAACGCCGTACGGAAGATTGGAGATGCAGGTCGTATACTCGGGGAAATCGACCGACAGCGCGTCTCCCTGGACGACCGTCAACCGGCCCTCGTCGACCGCCGTGGCGAACTCGGACCGTACGAAGGTGGCGAAGTCGGCGTCGCGCTCGACGACCGTCACCTGGTCGGCGACCGCGAGCAAGCGGTCGGTCAGCGCACCCGTCCCCGGACCGATCTCGAGGACGTGCGAGGTGTCGAAGTCGTCGGCGTACGTCGGAATGCGATCGAGGACGCGGTCGTCGACGAGGAAGTGCTGATCCCGACGCGGATCGCCACGGCCCGCCCGGGCGATCAGATCGTCGGGGTCGCGACGGCGAGACATTAGCCGTTCGTAGCGGGCGAGGCCTGATACCGCTTACGAGCGAACGAAGAGACGGTACTTGAGGTCCTCACCCTCGCGGATCTCCTCGAGGATGCGGTCGCTGATGGTCCCCATCGGGTCGTGGAGTCCGTCCACCTGCTCGTCCAGTTGTTCGAAGGTCTCGAAGGGCTGGCGTTTGCGCCGTTCGAGGATCGTATCGCGTAGTTTGTCCCCGATACCCGGCAGGATGTTGAGTTGATGCAGTCGGAGGGAAACGGGCTGGGCCTCGTTGAAGAAGTCGACGAAGCGTCGCTCGTTGTCCTCCACGATCTCCTCGACGACGTACTCGAGTTCGGACCGGGCGCCGTCGGTCAGCCCATCGTAGTCGATCTGCCGCCCACGGTCGATCCCTTCCTCGAAGGCGGGTCGGATGGCGACGCGGTCACCGATCGAGATGTCCGCGTCGTCGGTCAACGTCATTTCGAAGAGTGCGAACGTATCTTCGCCGACTGCGTAGGCGACCGGCGATCGGCGATACTGCGGCTCGTCGGCGTCACTTCGCCCGTGGGCGAGGACGTCGAGGACGACCGCGTACTCGCGGTCGTCTGCGTCAGACCCGTCACTGTCGCTCATGGCTGTGCGTACGCCGAGCGGCCACTTAATAGATGCCCCAGTTGGCCGGCGCGGTCAGGCGTATTTGGCGACGATGTCGAGAATCTCGTCGAGTTCGTCGCCAGAGAGGGCGTAGCGTTCCTGGGCGAAGACGGCGCGGAGTTCCGTCCGCGATTGCGGGAGGAGGTCGGCGATCTTGAACGCGACCTTGGTGTCGACCGTCTCCAGCGCGGCGAGTTCCTCGACGAGGTCGACCGACTCCTCGGGGTCGAGGACGGCAAAGCGCTGAGAGTGCTCGATGGCCCGAGCCAGTTCGTACCGAAGCTCCCGTTCCTCGTCGAGTGCCCGTTCGCTCTCGACGTCGGCGAGCAGCTCTTTGGCCTCCGAGACCGTCACGAACTCCTCGTCGACCGTCTCCTTGAAGATCGTCATGGGTCAGTCCTGCTGAGCCTGCAGGTGAGCGGGGATGGCGAAGAGGGTCTTGTCCTTGCCGCGGTCCGTGATGGCGATCTTGTACGCCCGACCCTGCTGTTCGATGATCTCGCCCGTCTGGCCGTTGAATCGCGGATGGAAGCGACCATCGGGAACGCTCGGATCGATGTGGAGGTGTACCTTCTGGCCGGCCTCGAAGGTCTCGACGGACCGCTGTGGCGGGGACGTCCCACGCTCTCGCGGTCGGTTAGAGAGCTTCTTGCGTGTGCTGTTGAGGGGTCCGTTGGAACTCGGCATAGTCGTACAACTCTCTACCAGCGAGGAAGTTATAAAAGGCACGTTCCCGTCCGCTCGGCGCGGACCACGGAACCGGGCCGGGGAGGAATATTCACGTCCGGAGGTACCCGATGGCTTCCTCGTCGGATACCTGGGTGAAATCGCGGTAGTGGGCGCCGATGGCGCCGAAACTCCGCGGCTGCTCCACAACCACGACCGCGTCAGCCTCGTCTCGGAGGTCGCGGACGGTCTCTGGCGGTCCGACGGGGACGCCGACCACGACCCCACTTGCCCCCTGGTTCCGAACGGCACGGATGCTCGCCTTCATCGTCGCTCCCGTCGCGATGCCGTCGTCGACGATGGCGACCCGTTTCCCCTCGATGGCCGGGGGCTCGCGTCCCTCACGATACGTCGCCTCCTTCTCTGCAGCCACCGACATCGCCCGTTTGCGCTCCTCGTCGACATACGAGTCGGCCACGCCCAGTCGGTCGATCAGTTCGTCGTTCAGCCAGACAGTCCCGTCCGACGCCGCCGCGCCGATGGCGAGTTCGGGGTTGCGCGGTGCACCGAGTTTCTTCGCCGCGATGACATCGAGCGGGACATCGAAGGCGTCGGCGACGGCTCTGGCTGCCGGTAATCCACCGCGGGGAACGCCGAGAACCAGGTCCAGGGGTAGTGCGTCTGCCTCCATCAGCTCCGCCAGCTGGTGCCCAGCGGTGACCCTATCTTGAAACATACATAACACTACGTGGCGAAAGCCATCAAACCCGGTGGCGACCCGACAGAGACCGTCCCGACTACCGCGATCGGCCCCGACTACCGCGACGGAACCGGTCGGGGGCGGGTTGCGGGGAACTCCTCCGCGATGGCGGCCAGGTGCTCATCGCACAACCTGACAGTCGCCTCGTCGATGGCGAACGTGACCTCGTTGAGCACCGCACCGTCGTCCGTGGTGCGGGCGACGGGTCGCCAGATGGGGATGGCGACGTGACCGTCGCGGTCACAGAGGATACAGCCCTCGCGGGCCTCGAAGAAGCCTCGTTCGAGGGTGCGGCCGAACTCCTCGCGCTCGCACTCCCGACAGAGGGCGCCGACGACACGCTCGTCGACGACATCGACGACTGCCCGGTGGTAGCCGCCGTCACGGCCACAGACGACACAGTTCGTAGTTTCTTCCATCCCCATCACGGCGTCGATGCTACGATTTCGGGGTCCGAGATATAAAGATGATGACCGCCGTGGAAGTGATTCCAACTGACGATTTCGGCCCGATTTCAGACGGTGAACAGGTGTCCCGCAGTCGGTACCGAAAAGAGTCCGATACGCGCACCGGCGTCGAGCCACGCGTGGCCGTAGGAGAACGCAGCCAGTGCGTTGACGAGATCGTCGTCTTCCCGGAAGTGCCGCCCGTCCGCCAGATACGAGCGCGCCATCTCCTCGTATTCGGTGGCCGCCTCGCCGAGCGGCGTCTCCGGTGGGGCGGTCACTTCGGCGGCGTCGAGGGCTTCGGTGAGCAGTCGCTCGTAGCGGTCGGTCTTCTCCTCGAGGTCGGCGGGCATAGCCACACCCAGCACCCGGTCGCCCCTAAGCGTTCGTGTCCGGCGACTGGACCCGGCGAGACCGCCCTGGGGGACAAGCTAATTACGGGTCTCTGAGCAACTAGATGGCATGGAACACACGGATTCGTCGCGAGCGGTACCGGACGGCGGTGCCGAGGTCGAGCACCGACGCCTCCTCATCGTCGGCTCCGGCATCGCCGCACTCACCGCGGGCATCTACGCCGGTCGGTCCAACAACGAACCGCTGCTCTTCCAGGGAGACGAGCCAGGTGGACAGTTGACGCTGACGACCGAGGTCGACAACTACCCGGGCTTCCCGGACGGCATCAACGGCTCCGACCTGATCAATCGGATGAAAACACAGGCCCAGAAGTTCGGGACCCAGGTCGAACACGGCATCGTCGAGACCATCGACGACAGCTCGCGTCCGTTCGAGATCACACTCTCGAACGGTGACGTCTACACCGCCGACGCAGTCATCGTCGCCAGTGGTGCAAGCGCCCGCACCCTCGGCATCCCGGGTGAAGAGACCCTAATGGGGTACGGCGTCTCGACGTGTGCGACCTGCGACGGGGCGTTCTTCCGGGACGAAGACATGCTCGTCGTCGGCGGCGGTGACGCCGCGATGGAGGAGGCGACGTTCCTCACGAAGTTCGCGGACACGGTGTACATCGCCCATCGCCGCGAGAACTTCCGGGCCGAGGACTACTGGATCGACCGGGTCATGGAGCAGGTCGAGGCCGGCGACATCGAACTGCTGAAGAACACCGAGGCGGTCGAGATCCACGGCTCCCAGGCGGACGGCGTGGACCACGTGAGTCTGGTCCGCCACCACGATAGCCACCCGACCGACAAACTCGAGGACCCCGAGACCGCCGACGAGGTCGAGCACTTCGACATGGACGTCGGCGCGGTCTTCCTGGCCATCGGCCACACGCCCAATACCGACTTCCTCGAAGGGACCGGCGTCGAACTCGACGACGAGGGGTATCTCCTCACGAAAGGCGGGCGCGGTGGCGGCCAGACACGGACAGACGTCGAGGGTATCTTCGGCGCGGGCGACGTGGTCGATTTCCACTACCAGCAGGCGGTCACGGCGGCCGGGATGGGGAGTCAGGCCGCCATCGACGCGGACGACTGGCTCGAGACGGCCGACCTCGGTGACGTTTCCGGCGAGACGCGTGCCACAGCGGACGACTGAGTCCGGAAAACAGTGGTTTCTTGTCCGGTCGGACGAACCCGGTACCATGGCAACTGACCGACTGACGGTATCCCTCGACGTCGACGGCGAATCGGACGAGATCGAACTCCCAGCAGACCTCGTGGACCTCTTCCGCGAGGAAGCAGACGAGACCGACGCCGAGATCGTCGGCGACATGGTCGTCATGGCCTTCGCGGAGCGTGCCCACGCCATCGTCCACCACGGGCACGGCGACGATGACGAGGAACTCGAAGCGATCGAGTCGGACGCGATGGACGTCTTCGAGGAGCGCTTCGGGATGACCTACGGCGAGGCCACCGGCCACTCCCACTGATACCGACGCACCCAGTCTTCCGTCTATCGACTCTCGCCAGCGTCGGCGACGTCGTATTCCAGGACCACGCCGTCGTCCAGTCGTTCGACCGACTGGAGGTCGAGGTCGGGGAACTCCGCGACGAATCCCTCGCCGTCGGCCAGCGTCGGCGCATCACGGCCCCCGACGAGCATCGACCCGACGTAGACCGTCAGTTCGTCGACAAGGTCGTCCTCGAAGAGCGAGAAGATGAGTTCGCCGCCGCCCTCGGCCATGATCGTCTCAACGCCCGCTGCCGCCAGTTCGTTACAGGCCGCGGAGAGATCGACACGATCGGTCCCCGCGACGATGACGGTTGCGCCGCCCTCCTCGAGCGAGCGCAGGTGATCGGTGGGCGTCGCCTCGGTCACGAGGACGAAGGTTTCGGCGTCGTCGTCGAGGATGGTGGCATCCGGCGGGGTTCGGGCGTGCGAGTCGGCGACGATTCGCGCGGGGTGGGGTGATTGCCCGGCATCCCTTCGACGGGCCACGAGCGACTCGTCGTCCAGGGTCAACGACGGGTCGTCGGCCAGGACCGTTCCGACACCGACCATCACCGCGTCGGCCGAGGCGCGCAGGCGGTCGACGCGCGCGAAGTCCTCGGGACCGCTGATACGAAGTTGCTCGCGCTCCCGAGAGGCGAGTTTTCCGTCCACGCTCACGGCGGCGTTGACGACGACGTGCATACGAACAGTTCAGATGACGCGACCATACTCGTTTCGACCGCCACACGACCGCGACCCAGCCCACGAACCTTTTACCGCCGGTCTGCGAAGGGAACGACGATGGAAATCGAATCTCATGCCGAGGATCTCGCCTCCGACCTCGGCGTCGACAAAACGGAGGTCAAAGAGGACCTGGAGAACCTGCTCGCCTACAGCGTGCCCATCGACGAAGCGAAGCAGAGTCTCCGACGAAAATACGGTGGTGGAGACGGCGACGGGAGTGCTCCCTCGGCGACGGCCATCCACGATATCACGACCGAGAGCGGCTCGGCGACCGTTACCGTGACAGTGCTCACCGTCGGCACCAGACGCATCCAGTACCAGGGCGACGATCACGTCATCCGCGAGGGTGCCGTCGCCGACGAGAGCGGGCGGATATCCTACACCGCCTGGGACGACTTCGACGTCGAACCGGGCGATACGGTCACTATCGGTAACGCCTCCGTCCGCGAGTGGGAGGGGAAACCGGAGTTGAACATCGGGGAGCACACCTCCGTGAGCGTCGCCGACGAGACGCTCTCGATCCCCCACGAGGTCGGTGGCGACACGCTGCTTCGTGACCTCGAGCCGGGCGACCGCGGCCGCAACGTGGAGGTGCAGGTGCTCGACGTCGAATCGCGGACGATCGACGGCCGGGACGGGAAGACGGACATCCTCTCGGGCGTCCTCGGCGACGAAACGGCCAGACTGCCGTTCACCGACTGGGACCCCCACGACGCCATCACCGACGGGGCTTCGCTCCGGCTCGAGAACGTCTACGTGCGGGAGTTCAGGGGCGTTCCCTCCGTGAACGTCTCCGAGTTCACCGAGGTGAGCGTCCTCGACGACGGCGTCGAACCCGGTGGCCCGACCGAACTGCCCATCCGGGATGCGGTCGACAGTGGCGGCGTCTACGACGTCGCACTCGCCGGGAACATCATCGAGATTCGGGACGGCTCGGGGCTCATCCAGCGATGTCCCGAGTGCGGCCGCGTCGTCCAGAAGGGACAGTGTCGCCAGCACGGCGCCGTCGAAGGCGAGGACGACCTCCGCGTGAAGGCCATCCTGGACGACGGAACGGGGACGGTGACCGTCATCCTCGACGACGAACTGACCGAGGTCGTCTACGGCGGCGACGTCGATGACGCACGCGAACAGGCCCGCGACGCGATGGACCAGTCGGTCGTCGCCGACACCATCGCCGACGAACTCGTCGGGTACGAGTACCGGGTGCGCGGGCACCTGAGCGTCGACGACTTCGGGTCGAACCTCGAAGCGACCGAGTTCGAACGGTCCCAGGACGACCCGGCCGAACGGGCGAACGCCCTGCTCGAGGAGGCACAGCCATGAGCGGCGAACGGCCCCAGCGAGAGGTCGCCTACCGCCTCTTCGCGGCGGAGTTCGAGGACAGCGACTTCACCTACGCCGAGAGCGACGAGGAGCGTGCCCCGAACTACGTCGTCACCCCAACCGGTGCACGGGTCAACCGAGTGTTCGCCGTCGGCGTCCTGACGGAGCTAGAGCAGGTTAGCGACGACGTCCTTAGAGCCAGGATCGTAGACCCGACCGGCGCGTTCGTCGTCTACGCGGGCCAGTACCAGCCCGAGGCACTGGCGTTCTTCGAGCGCACGGACCCGCCGGAGTTCGTCGCCGTGACGGGCAAGGCACGGACCTTCCAGCCGGACGACTCGGACATCGTCTACACCTCCATCCGCCCGGAGAGCGCCAACAGGGTCACGGCGGAGACCCGCGACCGCTGGGTCGTCCAGACCGCCGAGCAGACCATCGACCGGATCGAGACGTTCGCCGGGGCGCTCGACATGGCCGAGCGTGGCGACGCCCTGGCCGAGGCGCTCGAACGCCGCGGCATCCAGCCAGGACTCGCCGCCGGCATCCCGAAGGCGATAGACCAGTACGGGACGACGACCGGCTACCTCGCCGAGATCCACCGCGTCGCACTCGACGCCGCCCGCGTCGTGGCGAACGAACTCGACGAAGTCGAGGCGCCGACGCTCGCTCCAGACGAGGGAGCCGACGTCGACCTCGGATTCGAGTACTCCCTCCAGGCGCCCGAATACGCCGTCGAAGACGACGAATCGGCCGACACGTCGGAAGCAACGGCGGACGAGACGGCAGCTGAGACTGAAGCAGTCGCCACGATGGACACCCAGTCTCAAACGGATACGGAAGCCGAGGCCGAAACGGAGGAAACCGAGGCCGCAGCGGTTGAAGCCGAGGCCCCAAAGCAGGAGTCCTCGACCGACGAACCGGTCGAAGAGGCCTCGGCAGATGTCGGTGAAACCGAAGCGCACCGTTCCGAAGCTGCATCAGACGAGGACGCCGCCGAGACGACCGAGCCAGAAGCCGAGGAGGAGGTCGGGTCCCTCGAAGACCCGGACGAGATGTACGAACTCTCCGAGGAGGAACGCGAGGAGGTCAAATCGGAGTTCGGGGTGGATTTCGCTACCGGTAACGAGGTAGACTCCGCCGGGGAAGCGGGCATCGAGACGCCCGAACCCGAGGAGCCAGTTGATACATCGGAGGCGGAGCCGGTGACCCAGACGGAGCCAGAGTCATCCTCCACAGCGACCGAACCGGACTCCGAGTCGGAACCCGACGATACGGCCGGCGACGAATCTGACGCCAAGCCAGCGGCGGCGGAAGCGAAGACCGACGAAGCCGAAGATATCGACCTCGAAGACGTGGTGGTCGAGACGATGGGCGAACTGGACGACGGCGACGGCGCTCCCCGCGACGAACTGGTGAAGCAGGTCGTCGAGGAGCATGGCGTCGGAACGGACGCCGTCGAGGACGCCATCCAGGACGCGCTGATGGGCGGTCGGTGCTACGAACCGTCCGATGACCGTATCACGCCCATCTGATGGCGCTGGTCGACCCGATCCGCGACGCACCGGCGGCGACCGCCGACCTCGGCGACGAGACGGCACTCGTGGTGGCGGACTACCACGCGGGCGTCGAGGAACAACTCCGCCGCGACGGCGTCGAGATACAGAGCCGTGGGCCCCAGCGACGCGAACGAGTGCGGTCGCTCGTCGACCGGACCGACGCTGACCGGGTCGTGTTTCTCGGTGATCTCGGGAACCACATCGGTGAGCCGAGTGGCGCAGAACTCGAGGAACTCATGGACCTCGAACACGACCTCAGAGACATCGACGTCACGCTCGTCCCCGGCAACCACGACGGCCGCCTGGGGGACGTCCTCGATTTCGAGGTCGCGAACGGCGACGGCGTGGTCATTGGCTCGGTCGGCTTCGTGCACGGGCACTCGTGGCCGAGCGAGGGGGTCCTCGAGGCCGACGTGCTGGCGGTCGGTCACGAACATCCGACCGTCAGGCTGGCCGACGAGGTCGGCGGCAGTCGGATCGAGCGCGTCTGGTTGCGGGGCCCGCTCTCCGCCGACCCGTTCGACGACCGAATGGACAGCGAGGACGGCCCCGCAATCGACGGCGACATTGTGGTCTTCCCCGCGTTCAACGACCTCGTCGGCGGGACGTGGGTCAACGTCGACGAGCAGGAGTTCCTCTCGCCGTTCCTGCCGGCCGCATCGCCGGACGCCGACGCCTACCTGCTCGACGGCACCCGTCTCGGCCCGTACTGGTCGGTCTGAGGTGTGTCCGCCCGTCACACGGAGCAATGGGCTTAACCCGGCCTCCCGGGTACTAGGGCGGTGATGAGCGGGACGACGGGGGCCGACGCGTTCGCGTCTCTCGGACAGCCAGTCCGGGACGCCCTCTCCGAGCGGGGATTCGATCGCCCCACGGAGCCACAGCGTCGGGCCATCCCGCCGATCGCAGACGGCCACGACGCACTCGTTGTCGCCCCGACGGGGACCGGGAAGACGGAGACGGCGATGTTGCCGATCTTCGACGCACTCGTCGAATCCAGCCCCGACGGGTTCGGGGCACTCTACATTACCCCGCTGCGAGCGCTCAACCGCGACATGCGCGAACGCCTCGACTGGTGGGCCGACGCGCTCGACCTCGACGTCGACGTTCGCCACGGCGATACGACCGACTACCAGCGACAGAAGCAGGCCAACGATCCGCCCGACGTCCTCGTGACGACTCCCGAGACCCTCCAGGCGATGCTCACCGGATCGAAGCTCCGGACGGGGCTCGAATCGGTCGACCACGTCGTCGTCGACGAGGTGCACGAACTCGCCGCATCGAAGCGGGGGGCGCAGTTGACCATCGGCCTCGAGCGCCTCCGCGAACTCGCCGGACCGTTCCAGCGGGTCGGTCTCTCCGCGACCGTCGGTGACCCCAAAGAGGTCGGCAAGTTCCTCACGGGCGACCGTGGCTGCACCATCGTCGAGGTCGACGTGACGAGCAAGATCGACTTCCGCGTCCTGGAACCGGAGATCCGGGCCGAGGACGAAGATCTGGCGTCGAAGCTACTGACCTCGGCGACCATGGCGAGTCACGTCCGCACCATCCGGGACATCGTCGAGGACAACGACTCGACGCTGATCTTCGTCAACACGCGCCAGACCGCCGAAGCCCTGGGCTCGCGGTTCAACGAGATCGGGGCGAACATCGGCGTCCACCACGGGTCGCTCTCGAAGTCCGCCCGCATCGAGGTCGAAGAGCAGTTCAAAGCGGGCGACCTCGACGCGCTGCTGTGTACCTCCTCGATGGAACTCGGCATCGACGTCGGGCGGATCGACCACGTCGTACAGTACGCGAGTCCACGGGAGGTCGCCAGACTGCTCCAGCGCGTCGGCCGTGCCGGACACCGCCAGGACCAGGTCTCGAAGGGTACGATCGTCACCGGCCACCCCGACGACACGATGGAGGCGCTCGCCATCGCCCGGCGGGCCTACGCCGGCGAGGTCGAGGACGCGAACATCCACCACGGGAGTCTGGACGTCGTCGCGAACCAGATCGTCGGTCTCGTCATGGACGAGGGGACCGTCTCGGGGCGCCGAGCGTTCGAGATCGTCACCCGGGCGTACCCGTTCCGCGATCTTGCGGAGGAGACGTTCAAGCAGGTCGTCCGGGAGGTCAACCGGAATCACGTCGTGTGGCTGGACGAGGAGGCAGACCGCATCCAGAAGTCGGGGGGCACCTGGCAGTACTACTACGCCAACCTCTCGATGATCCCCGACGAGGAGACCTACGAGGTGTACGACATCGCACGGGGACAACAGATCGGGACCCTGGACGAACGCTTCGTGGTCAACTTCGCCGAACCGGGCGCGACCTTCGTCCAGCGCGGGGAGATGTGGCGCATCGCCGAGATCGACGAGGAGAAAGACCGCGTGGAGGTCTCGCCGATCGAGGACCCCTCGGGGGAGGTTCCCTCCTGGGTCGGCCAGGAGATACCGGTTCCGTACGAGGTCGCCCAGGAGGTCGGGCAGATGCGCTCGGTCGCCGGCCCCCAGATCGAATCCGGTGCAACTGCCCCCGCGGTGGGTCGGGATTTCGCCACCCGATATCCAGCCGACGAGGCGACGGCCACCGCGGCCATCGAAGGGATCGAGAACCACGTCGATGCCGAGGCGCCGGTGCCCACCGACGCGGACCTCGTCGTCGAGTCCCAGGGCCGGAGCATCGTCGTCAACGCCTGTTTCGGACACGAGACGAACGAGACGCTCGGCAGACTCCTGGCCGCCCTCATCGGCCAGCGCACGGGATCCTCGGTCGGCGTCGACGTCGACCCGTACCGAATCGAACTGGAGGTTCCACAGGGCATCCGCGCCCCGGACGTCGTCGACGTCCTCGAATCGACCGACCCCGACCACGTGGGACCGCTCCTCGAGTTGAGCCTCAAACGGTCGGATACGCTCAAGTTTACCCTCTCGCAGGTCGCCGCCAAGTTCGGCGCCCTCAAGCGCTGGCGTGGTGGCGATGCCATCTCCCTCGACCGCGTCATGGCCGCCCTCGAGGACACCCCGATGTACGACGAGGCCGTCCGAGAGGTATTCCACGAGAATCTCGACGTCGGGCGGGCGAGTGCGGTGCTCGAACGGATCCAGAATGGCGAGATAACCGTCGAACGACACGGCGGTCGGACGCCCATCGGCGTCTCCGGGCGGTCGAGCGGGAAAGAGTTGTTGACCCCCGAGAACGCCGACGCGAGCGTGGTCAACGCGGTCCGCGAGCGCATCAAGGACGACCGCGTGAAGCTCTTCTGTGTGCACTGTCGGGACTGGGAGCAGGAGACGAAGGTCCGTCGCGTCCCCGAGCAACCCCAGTGTCCGCACTGCGAATCGACCCGGATCGCCGCGCTCAGCCCGTGGGCCGGCGAGGTCGTCACCGCGGTCAGGGCCGACGAGAAGGACGACGAGCAAGAGCACCTGACCGAGCGGGCGGTCCGGAACGCAAGCATCGTCCAGAGTCACGGCAAGAAGGCGGTCATCGCCCTCGTCGCCCGTGGCGTCGGCCCCCAGAACGCCGCCCGCATCATCAATCGCCACCGCGAGGACGAGGACGACTTCTACCGCGACATCCTGGAACGCGAGCGCGAGTACGCCCGGACCAAGGCGTTCTGGTGAACCGTTTTCCGCCTCGGGTGCCCTGCGGGCACCTCTCGGCGCAAAAACGGTCATGAAAAAGGCCGGGAGCGCTCCGCGCTCCCGGTACGACGTGGAATCTCACACACCTTCACCGCCTGGAACGGCAAACTCAGAGATGCTCTTCGAGATAGCGGTTGATCTGACCGACGCGATCGTCCTGGAACGTCCAGTGACCACGCCAGGCCCCCCGCCCATGGTCGTGGGCCAGAAACGCAGCACTCACCCCCTCGTCGGCCGACCGGAACACGACGAACCAGTTCCGAAGGAAGTCCTCGGTATACCCACCATGCATCGTCGTCCCCAGCGACGCCGGCGGCGTCCAGTCCGGCCGGCCGTAGACGTGGACGTCGACGTCGGTGTCCGCGAGATGATCGTAGACGGCGCGGGTGTGGCCTTCATCGGCCAGCTGGAGGCGGGACAGTCGCTGGAATCCCGCCCGCAACTGTCCGTCACCGACTTCGATCGCTCTGGCCTCGATGTGGCGGCTGATCGTGGTGAACAACAGCTTCAGCGACGAGTCGTCCGGTCCGGCGGCGGCGAAGGGAACTTCGTCCAGTTCGCCGAGAACCGAGGGCAACGCGACCGATTCGAGTGATTCGGCCGAGCCAGTCCGGATCATCGTGTCGACCTCGGCGATGGCATCGATCAGTTTCCAGGTAGGCGAGGCGGTGACCACCTCCTCGTTATGGAAGAGAAAGAGCGTCTCCTGGTCAACGTCGGGGACTTCGAGATGCGAGACATCGACTGTATTGCTGTCGAACAGCGTGTCGACGTCCGCCGTCGAGAGCCATTCGGTTCCCGGATGCGCGACGACGAGTTCGTATTCGAGCCAGTCCGGTGGGAGGAACGCCGCCAGTGAATCGACGTGAGCGCTCGTCATGGCTCGCTTCTGCCCCGAGTGCTCGTGCAACCTCCAACCGTCCGGTGAACGAGAAGCGTATCCAGGCCAGTCGAATCAGCCGTGTTCGCCCTCCCGGAGATTCTGTGACATGACACACCCATAATAGCCGATTGAATGGATCGCACGCTAAAATTTGTGGCACCCGTTACACCGACGAAGTACCGTCCACCACCGGAGGCAGGTTCAAATACCAGCACCGGTCCACCGCCGACCATGCTCTGACCGTCGTGGCGGGCCGGGCCGCGGGTGCGCGAGACACCGGTCCGCAATGGAAGCGTCTCGCCTGTTCGCTATTCCTCGCCGTCGACGAGGGTCAGCAGCCGATCTCGCAGTTGCTCGGGCGTTTCCACGACCTCGTCGGCCGGCGAGTGGTCGATTCCGTCGTGGGCACTCGCAGCATACGCGATAGTGTACGCACCGGACGCCACAGCGGCAGCCACCCCGTTTTCGGAGTCCTCGACGACGACCATCTCCGACGGGTCGACGTCGAGTTCCGCGGCGATCCGTTCGTAGAGGTCGGGTTCGGGTTTGCCGGGGACTGGCTCGTCCGCGGCGCTCAGGACGGCGTCGAAACGACCCTCGAGGTCGTTCGACTCGAAGACGATGTCGATCCACCGGGGGTACGAGGAGGTGCAGACGCCGAGTGGGACCTGGCGCTCCTCGAGCGCGTCGAGCATGTCGTGAAAGCCTGGCATGAGGTCCGCCCGGGCGTAGACGGACTCCGCCTTCGAGTCGAACAGGGCGAAATATTCCTCGCGGTCGACGAGCAGGTCGTACTCCGCCGTGAGCATATCGTACTGCTCGTGGACGTTGATGCCCGTGATGTCGTGGGGGTCCACGTCGTGGCCCTCGGGGAGCGCCGCCGCGAGGATCTCCGCTTCCTCTTCGATCCAGTACTGCTCAGTATCCACGATGACGCCGTCCATGTCGAAGACGACCGCTGGGACCATGTGCGCATCTTCACCGCCGATGCCCGAGTAGCTATCGTCTCTGTACTCCCGCTACCGGGCGATCGCGTCGACAGTCGCCATCGCCTCGCGGAAGTGCTCCATCCCGATCGTGACCGACTGGTCGTCCGTGTCTCCGGCGGCTTCCCGCCGCTCGGCGACGTCCCTGATCGCACGCATCGCGGCCCGACGGACGAGCGCCGCGACGTCCGCACCCGTATAGCCGGCGAGATCCGCGGCGATGGCCTCGAGGTCGACGTCCGCTGCCAGTGGCTTCTCGCGAGCGTGCACCCGGAGAATCTCGAGCCGTCCCTCCCGGTCGGGTTCGGGCACCTCGACGTGTTCCTCGAGTCGCCCGGGCCTGAGCAGGGCCGGATCGAGTGCGTCCTTGCGGTTGGTCGCAGCGAGGACGACGAGATTCGGGTCATCCGCGGCCGAATCCATCTCGGTGAGGAGCTGTGAGACCACCCGTTCGCTCACCTCGTGGCTTCCGCCCCCACGTGCCCCGGCGATGGCGTCGATCTCGTCGAAGAAGACGATGGCCGGCGCTGCCTGTCGAGCGCGTTCGAACACCGATCTGACGGCGCGTTCGGACTCCCCCACGTAGCGGTCCAGGATCTCGGGACCGGCGACCCGGATGACGTTGACGCCGCTTTCGTGGGCGATGGCGCGAGCGAGCATCGTCTTGCCGGTGCCGGGCGGCCCATAGAGCAGGACCCCGGTAGGCGGTTCCGTGGACGCGGCCTCGAAGAGGTCGCCGTGAGTCAGTGGCCACTCGACGGCCTCCCGGAGCGACGCCTTCGCCGCGTCGAGCCCACCGATGTCGTCAAAGGACGTCTCCGGTAGTTCGGCGACGTACTCGCGCATGGCCGATGGCTCGACGCCGGAGAGCGCGCGTTCGAAATCGCGTCGCGTCACTTCCACGTCCCACGTCCCCGCCTCGCGACCACGTCTGAGAGCGTACATGGCGGCCTCGGCGACGAGCGCTCTGAGGTCCGCCCCCACGAAGCCGTGGGCGCGCTCGGCGATCCGTTCGATGTCGACGTCGTCGGCGAGCGGCGTCCCGCGCGTATGGATCTGGAGGATCTCCGTACGGCCCACTGCATTTGGGACGCCGACCTCGACCTCGCGGTCGAATCGTCCCGGTCGGCGCAGCGCGGGATCGATGGCGTCGACACGGTTCGTCGCGCCGATGACGACGACCTCGCCACGAGACTCGAGACCGTCGAGCAGCGAGAGCAACTGGGCGACGATGCGACTCTCCATGTCCCCGCCGTCCTCGCGTTTCGGTGCGACCGCGTCGATCTCGTCGAAGAAGACGATGCTCGGGGCCTGCGCTTCGGCCTCCTCGAATATCTCTCTGAGCCGTTCTTCGGACTCGCCCTTGTACTTTCGAACGATCTCCGGGCCCGAGATATTCTCGAAGTGGGCGTCGGCCTCGTTAGCCACTGCCCGCGCGATGAGCGTCTTGCCGGTCCCCGGCGGGCCGTGCATCAGGATGCCCTTCGGCGGTTCGATCCCTAGCCGGTGGAAGACCCCCGGGTCGGAGAGCGGCAGTTCCACCAGCTCCCGGACCTGCTCGAGTTCCTCGTCGAGACCCCCGATGTCCTCGTAGGTGAGGCCGACGGAGTCGGGTGCCGACGACGTGCGCTCTTCGGGCTCGGTGATGACCACCGATGTGGATTCGGTGACCCGAACGGGTCCCGACGGCTCGGTCTCCCGGACCTGGAACTCGCCCAGGTCGCCCAGACCCTCGACTTTCACGCGCTCTCCGGTAGAGACGGGCCGGTCCAGAAGTGCCCGCTTCACGACCGGTTCGATCGCGGCCGCATCTCTCGACTGGGCGACCGTCGGCGAGACCACCACTTCGGTAGCTCGTTCGGCGGTCGCCGGCGAGAGTCGCGCCGCCTCGCCGACCGAGATCCCGGCGTTGGCACGGATCTGCCCGTCCGCGCGGAAGGCGTCCGCGTCGAGGTCGGAACGACCCGGCCAGACCGTCGCGACCGTCGAGCGCCGACCGTCGATCCGGACGATCTCACCGCTCAACACGCCGAGGTCTCGCATCAACGCCCTGGAGAGGCGAACCGTGCCCCGGCCAGCGTCGCGTGGATGAGCTTCCAGCACGCGTGCCTGGCGACCGCGACCGTCTTGCATGCTCGAAGGGAGGGCGCACCGGAGCAAAAGGATGGCGGGGTAACGCCTATGCCATCGGCAGGCGGATTATCATGTATGGTCGAGGAAACCGAACGGGACGACATGACGTGGTACAAATGCGAGAAATGTGGGCTGATGTTCGACGACCCGGACGACGCGAAAAAACACGAGGAGAACTGCGATGCCGAAGAACCGTCGTACCTCCAGTGACTACTCCTCGGGGAGCAGTTCGAACTTGCGTTCGCCCATCTCGTCCTCCTCGAACACGAAGACCCGGCCACCGGCCGTCTCCGGGTCTGCCTCGACTTCGATTGCGTAGCCGTCGAGCGTGACCGTCACACCCGGGAATAGTTCCTCGGTCTCCCCCTTGTCCAACATGACGCGGCCGACGCCACTGGATTCGAGGATCTCGGCCTCGGTCTTGCGTTCGTTGACGTAGGTCAACATCCCCTCAGTGTCGTCGCCATTCGTCACGAGTACCTGGACGTCCTTGCCCGGCCGCGTCCGTAGCGTCCCGTGGACCGTCTCCGGGACCCCGTTGTAGAACGCCCGGCGACCGTCGCAGTAGGTCACGTAGATGCCCTCCTCGGCGAGCGAAATGTCGAGTGTATCCGGTGGGACCTCCGTACGGAGACTCATCGGGTGGAGTTCGCACTAAATCGTAAAAAGCCCGCCGCTTGACCCCGCTTGCCAGGACCGCCACGTGTAAGTGCAACATTGTGGAATGAGCACCATGGACGGTCGTGCCGAAGCACCAGCGGCCGGAACGGTGCTCAATGCCCTCGCCACCGGCACCGGGTCCGCGTTCGCCATCGACGAGTACGTGCGCGCATCGGTCTCCCTCGGCGGGTCGACCATCGACGGGTCGGTCGACGGGGTTCCGGACGCCGACACGCGCCTCATCGAGCGAAGCGCCGAACTGGTCATCGACGAGTTCGGCAACGAGCAGGGAGCCAGCGTCGAGACCGACTCGGCTGTGCCGATGGCATCCGGCCTGAAGAGCTCCAGTGCCGCGGCGAACGCCGTGGTCCTGGCGACCCTCGACGCCCTCGGTGCCCTCGAGGCCGTGACCAGGGAGGACGCCGCCAGGATCGGGGTCGCGGCGGCACGAGACGTCGGCGTGACGGCAACCGGTGCCTTCGACGACGCGAGCGCGAGCATGCTGGGCGGCGTGACGGTGACGAACAACGACCAGGATGCCCTCCTGGTCCGCGACGAGGTGGACTGGGACGTGGTGGTGTGGACGCCCCCCGAGCAGGCGTTCAGTGCCGACGCGGACGTCGAGCGGTGTCGCCACGTTGCACCGATGGCCGACCTGGTGGCGGAACTGGCACTCGCCGGTCGATATGAGACGGCGATGACCGTCAACGGGTTCGCGTTCGCCGCCGCCCTGGACCAACCGGCAGCACCGATGGTCGAGGCGCTCCCGATGGCCGACGGCGTCTCCCTGTCCGGGACGGGGCCGAGTTACGTCGCCGTCGGGGACCGCGAAAAACTCGCGCCCGTCGTCGACGTCTGGGAGGACCGGCCGGGAACCGTCATCGAAACGACCACGCAGACGAACGGGGCAGGACCGATATGACAGAGACAAACGACGACCAGACCTCACAGCAGGACCGCTCGCTCGACGAACTCCGCCAGGAGATCCAGGACATCGACCGCGACATCGTCGAGCTCATCGCCCGACGGACCTACGTCGCCGACGCCATCGCCGAGGTCAAATCCGAACGGAACCTGGCAACGACCGACGAGGCCCAGGAACAGGCCGTGATGGACCGGGCCGGCGAGAACGCGAAACGGTTCGACGTGGATTCGAACCTTGTCAAGGCCATCTTCCGGCTCCTCATCGAGTTGAACAAGATCGAACAGCGCGAGAATCGGTGAGTGGAGCGGGCTCAGTTGACGCTCTTCGAGAGTTCTGCCCCTGCTTTGAACTTCACTGTATCAGAGGCGCTCGCACGCGTGTAGTGGACGATTGGTGCGGTCAAATGGGTAACTCGACAGACGAACGTGTTCTCCGCGTCACCATCGTCTCCACTTTCGGTTTTCGACCGCCCCGGTCGCTTTCGAAGGATGATGTCTTCGCCCGCTGCTTCCGAAAGGACCCCTTCGGCGACCGCATCCGATACCGTCCCGTCGAACAGTCGCGCTCCGCGTCGCTGTCGGTCCCCCGATAGGTGGCGAGCCATCACGTCACCGTAGCCATCACCGTCCACATCACCAGCGTCAACACCGATGACTTCCGTGGGACTGCCCACAGCCACGAGTGTGACCGAATTCTCGTAGAGGCTGCCATCGTCGATGACCCATCCACCCGTGTAGATGTACTGGTCGGCGTGTTTACAGCGACGCACGTACAACAAGGCGGGGAACGGCGACGGGCAATCCGGTGGCGCGACCATAACCGGGCAGACGAGTGTCGACGTGGCCCCGTTGTCACCGCTTTCAGGGCCCCAATCGTCGAAGTCCGCGGGTTCGGGAGCCGACCCGTCAGCACTGACGGCGAGGGCGGGCGTCGTCTCTGTCGCCTGTGGCGGGTCGTTCTGGACGTGAACGGTGGTCGTCCCGTTACCGTCTGACGTTTCGAGATGGATGTCCGTGTCGACGGGTTCCGAGACGGCAGAGCGGAACGCGTCGGCGTTGTACAGGGTACTGTCGTCGCCGGGGTTCATCAGTCCCGGCCTGTTGAGCGCGTTCTCACCACCGACCGCCGATCCCTCGTAGAGCGGGCTCGTGTTGCCGTTTCCGCTCGCGAGCGTGTGCTTCCCCCATGCGTAGACGTGCCCATCGTCGTCGGCTCGACCAGTCACGTACTCGATGATGCGGCGAGGCGTGAGTTCGTCGACGAGCGCGACGTTTCCGGCGGAGAGACGAGCGTCGGGGACGGTGACGGTGAACTGCTCGCTGAGTACGGGTTCACCAGCGAGGTACTCGTAGAGTGCACCGATCACTTCGGCGCTGGCTCCAGTCAACGCCTGTAGACGAGGGTTACTGACGGATCCTTCTGAACCGTCGTCCAGCGACGATTCGAGGAGTGTGATGTCCGCTTCGACGATCACTCGGACGTCTTCAACGGCGTCACTGGCGGCGTCCCACTCGCCGTTCTCGACGTGCGCTGCCGCCTGCCGAGTCAGTCCGGCGCGGTGATCTGCGTGTTCTCGGACGGTTACGCACACGTCCCCGGAGCAGCGTTCGAGCGTCGCCCGCACGTTTTCGATTGTCTCACCCATGACTGCGATGCCACGCCGCCCCGTGCGTGCGGAACGCTTACTGATGGAATCCGCTGCGGCGTTCGTTTGAGAGAGAAGGTGGTGTTCCAGGTCCAGTGCGTGCGAGCGAGCTTCGACGGCGTCGTCGAGTCCGTCAGCGTCTGCGTCGGCGTCGTCCGGTCCGCGGATAGTCGATCTGTTGCTCCGAGTATTGTTGTAGTTGGCGCGGGTGTTTCCACCGGCGTCGGCGCCGGTGTAGTCGAAACAACAGGTGGCTGCGATACCGGTTGTGGTTACCCACGCTTCGAGTTCGATTTCGTCGGAAATCGGTCCGACAGCTGCGGAGACAGTTGGGGCCAATTTGTACACGGTGGGGTCGCCTGTAGGTGATGGGCCCGTATACTCGCCCATCCCAGCGAACGGCGCTGCTGGCGATGTACCCGTGTTCGTCGTCGCGCTTGCGAGCCTGCCGAGGCATCCACTGAGTGCACCAACCGCCACGAGACTGCTCGCTGCGAGTATCTGTCGACGGGTCGTTCCAGCAGCCGACAGTCTTCGCTCCACCCTGTGCGTTCTTTTTACGGCCATATGTGTGTGGTACAGAGTCCCACACAGCATAAGACTTCTTAGGAAAACCGAGGTGGCGATGTCGCGAGGGAAGCGCTGCACTCGTCGGTCGGTTCCTCACGAGAACCACGACGCGCTGGGCAGTTCGGTCCACCAGTCGAGACGAACTCGATCGAACAGGGCCAAAATCGGTACCGACGGTCGTCACCGTTTTCGAACAATCACACCGTCGTTTGACAGCCAGTCCATTTATCCCGACGGCACCCGCGGTATCGCCATGGGAGACCAGCGTGTGGCGATCGTGACTGCCGCAGGACAGGGAATCGGTGAAGCGTGTGCGAGCCGTCTCGCCGACGACGGATACACACCGGTGTTGCTCTCGAAATCGGGGGCGGCGATCGACGTCGCCGAGGACCTCGGCGGTGTCGGGTTCGAGGGAGACGTCACCGATCCGGACGATCTCGCTACCCTCGTCGAGGCTACCGTCGACCGGTTCGGTCGGGTCGACGCGGTCGTCAACAATACTGGCCATCCGGCCACCGGCGATCTGCTCGAGATCGACGACGAGGCGTGGCACGCCGGCCTCGACCTCGTGCTGTTGAACGTGGTCCGCCTGGCGAGACTCGTCACGCCGGTCATGCGTGAACAGGATGGCGGCGCGTTCGTGAACATCTCGACGTTCTCCGCGTTCGAACCGAGCGCCGACTTCCCGGTCTCGTCGGTGCTCAGAGCCGGCCTGGGCAGTTTCACGAAGCTCTTTGCCGACCGGTATGCCGCGGCGGGGATCCGGATGAACGCCGTGCTCCCGGGGTTCGTGGAAACCTACGAGGTGGACGAGAAGACACGCGAATCGATACCGATGAACCGACCGGCGACTCGCGAAGAGATAGCGGACGTGGTCGGATTCCTCCTCTCGCCGGCCGCCGGCTACGTCACCGGACAGAACGTCCGGGTGGACGGCGGCCTCACGCAGTCGGTCTGACCGCTATCGGGGTCGCTCCTCGCGGTCCCGGGGCACGATCCCCAGCGCCGCGAGAACGTAGACGAGACCCACCAGCCGCGTCGCGGTCCCAACGCCGCGACGTACCTCGATATCGTCGGCATTCGCGTACCCGGCGCGGAGCGCGAAATCGACCGTCCGCCCCGGCGCGAGGAGCATCACCAGTCCTAACACGCCGAGGAGCCCGCGGGATCCAGTCGGTGCCGATTTCCCCGTTCGAAGACCCACAGGAAGGTTAGGCCCTCCAGGCGGGCGAGTTGCGTGACACCGCGTCGAAGCCGTGCATCGCCCGAGTTTCGGAGTGCGATGCGTTCGACGACGTCGATGAACCGCCCCGGAGTCAGGAACTCCAGCAGGGCGACCACCGAGTATGGATTCGTGTCCATATCCCAATAATTCTCACTGGGGTGCAAAAAAGCTACCCGGCGGTGGTCGGCGTCAGTACGAGTTGGCCAGACGGTCGAGTTCGTCGTGGCGCCGTGTCGAGTGCGGAGCGGTGAGCGGCGAGACGCTGATGACACCGTCCATGATCGCTTTTCTATCGGTCCCCTCCCCATCGGAGAAGGAGTCGTGTTCCATCAGTTGCCAGATGTTGTCCTGGAGGGTCACCGTCTCGCCGTCGTGGTTGGCCGTCATGTCGTAGACGCTGGACGGCGACGTGATTCGCATCTCCGTCTTGCCGTTCTCCGGGGCCGGCGCGTTCACGTTGAGGTAGTCGGCCTGGTCGAAGACGTCCCCGTCGAGGGCCTGATCGACGAGATACCGGGTCGCGCGCACCGCCTCGTCGTACTCCTCGGGGTCGGGTTCCGACTTCCATCGGTCACCCGGCAGGTACAGCGAGGTCGCGATGGCGGGCACCCCGAAGTAGGCGGCTTCGACGGCTGCGCTCACGGTTCCCGACCGGCCGAGGACGTACATCCCGAGGTTCGCACCCTGGTTGACGCCGGCCACGACGATGTCGGGCGACGGGCCCAGCGCCTCGATACCGGCGATGACGCAGTCCACCGGGGTGCCGTCGAGTGCGTACCCGAGTTCGTGGTCCTGTACGCGCGCCTCGCTCGACGTGGCGCGCCCGACGGCGGACCTGTTGTCGGCGGGGGCGACGACAGTCACATCGCCGACGTCGGACAGTCCGTCGGCGAGCGCCCGGATACCCGGACTGTCGATACCGTCGTCGTTCGTCAGGAGGATCGTCGGCGAGTCCATCTGTCTGCACTGGGTGGTCCGACCGCAAAAGCCCACCGCCCCCGTCCGATCACACCGGGTCGACGATGGTCTCCTCGTCGACGACCAGGTTGTAGGCACCCTCGTCGTCGTTCCAGAGCACGAGCACCCGTTCGAAGGAGAGCAGGTCACCATACGCCGCCTCCAGAAGGGGCCGGTTGAGTGCCGTCTCGTTCACCAGCACCGCGAAGTGGCGCTCGCGTTCACTCCCGTCGCTGACGGTGTAAAGCGGGTGGCCGTCGTCCGAGAGGTCCCGCGAGAGCTTCGCCACGAGGACGTCGAGTCGGTCGGTCACGTGGCGGTCGGTCTCGGCGAGTTTCGTGACGGGTCTCGCGTCGGCAGCCACGTCGAACCGGCGAAGGCCGTCCCGCCGGAGAAACGAGTACGAGAACTTCACCGAGGTGTGCGTGAACTCCTCGGGACGGTCCGCCTCGGCGGCGAGGCGGGTCTGGAACGACGGCGGGGTGACGGCCGGGCGTTCGTCGAACGACCAGATATCGACGTCTGGGCGCTCGTCCGGCCAGAGACGGACCATCGGGGCATAGACCGTCGCACCCCCCGCTTCGAGGCGCCGCTCCACAGACCGGAGACCGAGACTCGTGTTGCGGTCGGCGGGTGCGATGGCGACCATCGTTCCATCCTCGGACAGCGAGTCGAGGTATTCGTCAGCGACGTCGACCGGATCGTCGAGTTCGCTCAAGACGTTGCTGAAGAGCACGAGGTCGTAGGGGCCCTCCGTGTCGAAGGCCTCCGCCGTCTCCCGATGGATCTCCCAGTGGAAGTTCTGACCGGTCGTCTCGAGAAGGGGTTCCAGCACGGTGACCGCCGCGCTCGGTTCGAGAGCGTGATACTCGACCAGTGCTGGTTCGGAGCCGTCCGGGTCGATCAGGTCGTGCAGGCCGAGTGCCGGGCCGCCGACGCCGGCGCCCACGTCGAGGACGCGAAGCGATCGGTCGAGTCGTCCATCCCGGGCAAGGTCCCAGAGGACGTACTGTGCGGTCGCGTAGTAGGCGGGGAGATGGTAGATCGCATACCCCAGGGCCACGTCCTCGTCGTACTCGACCGGATGCTGCCGGTAGTAATCGGCCTTGAATCGGCGGATCGTCTCACGGAGCTGCGCCCCCGATTCGCCGGTTGCCCAGTGTCGGCCATCGCGGTCGAGCAGCAGGTCCTCGACCACCGAGACGTACTGCTGGGGTACTTCGGTCACGCTCTCGAACGTGGGACGGATCGGCCCCGCCTCGGGGGGCCGGAACGTCCCGTCGGGATACTCGACCAACCCCAGGGAGCCCGCCTCCTCGCGCAGGATTCTGCGGACGACCCGGGCATCCGGCCGACCCTCGACGTACTCGCGGATCTCGTCGGGATCGATCGGTCTGACGTTCCGAAGGTACCTGGCCGCGTCGCGGACGGCGGATCGATCAACGGGCATCGTCGTAGAGGGCTGCGAACGCCTCCCGGTCCGCGTCGGCGATTTGGCTGGCGGCCGCCGCTATCGCTTCTGCGCCGTCGAAGACGTCCTGGATGTCCGCGTAGACGCCGGGCGTTCCACCGGTCACCCGGTCCCTGAGAGCCTCGAGGTCTGCGAACACGGGCGTGGAGAGCTCGTCGGGAACTTCCTCCGCGGCGAGTCCGAACGCGAGGATGGCGGCGTGGGTTCGACCCTGAATCGTCCGCATCGCCTCGTCGTGTTCCGTGGCGCTCACCGTGACGAGTTCGTTGTCCGCGGCCTCGAACGCCGCGGTGAGGGCGTCGGTCGTCGGTCCGCCCTCGCCGGTCGAAACGGCGATGCGACCCGGAGCGTGTTCCGGGGCGAACAGCGGATGATAGCTGACACGCTCGAGGTCGGGGGCGACCGATGCCATCACGTCGAGCGGCGCCTCCATCGAGCCCGTACAGTCGACCAGCGCTCGATTCGCCCGATCTGCCTGGGTCTCGATCACATCGGTCGCGGCCCGCATCGGAACGGCGACGCAGACGACGTCGAAGGTCTGGTCTCCATCGAGGGGGACCGCCCGAGCGTCGGACCGCTCGGCTGCCGCGTTCACGGCTGCGTCCTCGTCTGCGTCTGCAAACGCGACGGGGCCGTCCAGGACCGTCGCGACCCAGCGGCCGACGGCACCGGCACCGACGATGAGCACGTCCATCGCCAACTCCTACCCGGGGGTCCGGCAAAAGAATTCGCTTGTGTGACGGCGGATCCTCAGGGGCGCAATACGACCTTCCCCGTGGATTCCCGGTCCTCGATGAACTGCTGGGCCGTGGCAGCCTCCTCGAGGTCGAATTCCCGTCCGACGATGACCGACAGGGCGCCGGATTCGAGTCGCTCCGTCAGTTTCGGGACCGCCTGGAGGACCCGTGTCGGATCGCGCGCCATCGCCTGCCCGAGGTGGTAGCCGATTACCGTATGGTTGTTGAACAGGAGATCGCTCGTGTTGGGACGACCGGGTTCACCGGAGGCGGCCCCGAAGGAGACCATCCGGCCGAAGTGAGAGAGCGCTTTCAGACTCGCCGTAGTCGTCTCGCCACCGATACCGTCGAGCACGAGGTCCACGCCGTCTTCGGTCCTGTCCCGAACCTGCTCGACGAAATCCGCCGCCGTGTACTGGATGGGATGATCACAGCCGAGGTCGGCGGCGAGCTCCAGCTTTTCGGGCGTCGAAGCGGTCCCGAAGACGATCGCCCCTGCGGCGTCCGCAAGCTGGACGGCGGCGGTTCCGACGCCGCCGGCCGCCGCGTGGATCAGGACGGATTCGTCAGATTCCAGCCCGCCCCACTCGAAGAGGCAGTTGTGGGCCGTGAGGAACTGCACGGGGAACCCTGCCCCCTCGGCGAAGGACATCCCCTCGGGCAGGTCGAACAACCCGGCCGCGTTGGCGAGGGCGTACTCCGCGTACCCGCCCGTCTCGGCGAATCCCATGACCTCGTCGCCCACGTCACGACCGACGCCCTCACCGACGGCGTCGACGACCCCCGCAACCTCCAGACCGGGGACGTACGGCGGACGGGGACCGCCCTGGTAGTGGCCCCGCCGCTGCATGATATCCGCGAAATTGATCCCCGCCGCCCTGACCGCGACGCGGACCTCGCCTGGCCCCGGGTCGGGGACGTCTCGGTCGACGGTCTCCAGTACCTCGCTGTCGCCGTACTCCGTCACCGCTACCGCTCGCATACCCGCCGATTCGCGACCCCGACGCATCAATGCAGGGGCCGTGGTGGGAGCGACCGCGGACCCGGTGTGGCGGTCAGTCGTAGACGAGCACGTCCACGACGTCGACGCCCTCGTGCTGTATCGCGTCCTGTACCGTCGATTCGAGTTCGTCCGGCGTCTCTACGCGATGGCCGCGCGCGCCGTGGCTCTCGGCGTTCGTAACGAGGTTCACCGGCGGATCGAAGTCCATCCCCACGAAGTTACGGTCGTCCGCCTCGCCGCCGAACAGCTGGAGGGCGTTGTCCTTCAGGATGCGGTAGTTGCGGTTGTCCGGAACGACGACGGTGAGGGCCAGATCCGCCCGGACCGCACTATAGATGGCCTGAGGGTAGTAGAGGTACGACCCATCGCCGACGTACCCGACGACGTCTCGCGGCTCGTCCCTGAGTGATTCCGCCAGGGCCGCGCCGACCGAGGCCGGGAGGCCGTACCCGAGGCCACCGCCCTTGTTGGAGATGAACTGCTCGGGTTCCATCTCGAACCGGAGCAAGAGTGGATACTTCGCGGTGACTCCCTCGTCGACGAGGAACGCGTCGCCGGCGACCGTCGAGAGCGCGTCGACGAGCTGATGTTTCCCCACGCGGGTCTCGCCCTCCGGGCGTTCGTCCACGCCCATCGATTCGATGGTCGGTTCGAGGGACTCCGTGAGTCGTCGCACCCGCTCGACACGTCGCTCACGTTCGTCGGCACCGATTCGATCCCGCAAAATTTCTGCGAGTCGTTCCAGGACGAGGGCCGGATCGCCGACGACAGCGGCGTCGGCGGGGTGGTTCTTTCCGATCTCCCAGTGGTCCTCGCCGACGTGGACGACTGTGGTTTCGGGGTCGAGCAGGTCCCCCTCGTGCGGCAGGAGGGTAGTGTGTGTCGAGGTACCGACGAAGACGACCACGTCGCCGTCGACGAGTAGCCGGGCCACGTCCTCCCTGGGCGGAATGTGAGAGACCCAGAGGTCGTGACGAGTGGGGAACGTGACCTCGCAGGCGAGCATCTCTCCGTGGACCCTGGCGCCGGCAGCTTCGGCGAACGAGACGGCGGCCTCGACGCCACCGCGGGTTCGGGCCACCGCGTCGCCTAGCACCAGAATCGGGTCACCGGCCGTCGCGATCAGGTCGGCGGCATGGCCGATCTGCTGGGGGTCACCACCGCCGGCGTTCGGGATGGGGCCGAGTGGTTCGATCGCATCGGGTTCGGTCGGAGACCGCATCACGTCCGCCGGGAGCGCGAGGAAGACTGGACCGGTCGGCGGCGTGAGCGCGACGCGGACCGCACGCCGGAGCATCGTCGGTAACGCGGCCACGTCCAGGACCTCGTCGCTCCACTTGGTGAACTGATCGACCAACCGTTCCAGGTCGCCGTGCAGGATCGGCTCTTCGTGGCGGAAATCACGCTCGTGATTGCCCGCCGTGACGACCACCGGGGCGCCCGTGAAACTCGCGGCGTAAACGTTCCCGATACCGTGTGCGAGCCCCGGCGTGATGTGGAGGTTGACGACGCCGACCGGATTGATAGATTCGTCGTGATGGGCGTGGTAACGGCGGGTCTGAGCGTATCCCGCGGCCATCCCGACGGCGATGTCCTCATGCAACCCCAACACGTACTCCAGGTCGCTGTCCCCGAGCGCCTCGAGGACCGGGAGTTCGGTCGTGCCGGGATTGCCGAAGACGTGGTCGACGCCGTACCGTTCGAGCGCATCGACGAACAGGTCGGCGCCCGTGTATTCCGCTGTCATGGTCGATGGTGCGGTGGGAGCGGGCAAAAAAACTGTGCCGTCACAGTACTGAACACCAGCCGTGGCGTCTCAGACGACCAGATCCTCGGGGTAGTCGGTCAGGTTCTCGTACCCGTCCGCGGTCACGACCACGATGTCCTCGATCCTGACGCCGCCGATGGCGGGGTCGTACAGCCCAGGTTCGATAGTGATGACGTGTCCGGGTTCGAGTTCCTCGCCGTTCCGGCCGATCCGCGGTCGCTCGTGGACCTCGAGGCCGACGCCGTGACCGGTACTGTGGATGTACCCGCGGTCGGTCCCCTCGTCGGTTCGGAGCGTCGGGTAGCCGGCAGCCTCGTAGACCTCGCACGCCGCATCGTGGACCGCCTCGCCGGTGACCCCTGGTTCGACGGCGTCGAGGGCGGCCGCCTTCGCCGCCCGGGTCAGTTCGTGGAACTCGGCTACCTCGTCGCTCGGCGTTCCGCGAAGGAACGTTCGCGTCATGTCGGAATGATAGCGCGTCGTCTTGTCCCGGGGGAAGATGTCGACGATGACGGGGTCGTCGACGTGGATCGGCCCGCTACCGCGGTCGTGGGGTACGGCGGCATCGGTACCCGAGGCGACGATCGTCTCGTCGAGGGCACAGCCATGTTCGAGCAGCGTCGTCTCGATGGCCCGCCGGACCCGCTCGCTCGTCAGCGGTTCGCCGTCCGCCTGGAGGACGCCGTCCTCGACCGTGGCCTCGGCGATGAGCCGCTCCGCTTCGGCCATCGCCGCCTCGTTGGCCCGCTGGGCTTCCTGGATGGACGCTATCTCCGTCTCGGTCTTGACCGCACGCGTCCGTTCGACGGCGTCCGCCGAATCCGGCTCGACCCGCACGCCGAGGTCACGGAGGTTGTCGGCCGTTTCCAGTGGGAACCGGGCGTTGGTCGATACCGACGTCACGTCGAACTCCTCGAGAAAGGCGACGATGGCCCGGGCCCGCCCTCCCTTCGAGCCGTACTCGTCGTCGAGGTCCCGCCGGTCGTAATCGGGAAACTGCCGGACATCGTCCGCTCGACTCTCGACCCGGGCGCGCCCGTACTCCATCGAGGAGACGAGGAGCGCGGTCCGATCGGGGGTGTAGAGCGTGAGAAACGGGTCCGGTGCGTCGAAGCCGGACAGGTAGCGCTGATCGGCGAGTGTCGCGTCCGCGTCGAGGAGATGCCCGTCGAGGCCCCGGTTGGCGAGGGCCTCGTCGAGTCGAGAGAAGTCGACGTCCATACCCCGAGATGCGCTCCCTTCGACCAAAATCCCACCGTCTCCGGAACCCTATTGAGGATACCGGTCGCAGTCACTGCCATGGACATCACTGTCACACGATCGACGGTCGCGGGCCGTGCCCGTGCCCCGCCGTCGAAGAGTTACACTCACCGCGCCATCCTCGCGGCGGGCTATGCCGAGGGGGCGCTGGTCCGGCAGGGGCTCGTCAGTGCCGACACGCGCGCCACCATGCGCGCGGTCGAGCACTTCGGCGGGAACGTCACGAATCGAGATGGCGTGCTCGACATCGAGGGCTTCGACGGGCGACCGTCGGTCCCGGCGGACGTGATCGACTGTGCCAACAGCGGCACGACGATCCGACTCGCGACCGCGGCCGCCGCACTCGCCGATGGAACGACCGTCCTCACGGGGGACGAATCGCTTCGCTCGCGACCGCACGGACCGCTCCTCGACGCCGTCGGCCAACTCGACGGCACGGCTCGTAGCACCCGGGGGAACGGGCAGGCGCCGCTCGTCGTCGACGGGCCGATCACCGGGGGGACCGTCGAGATCCCCGGCGACGTCTCCTCGCAGTTCATCACCGCCCTGCTCATGGCGGGGGCAGTCACCGAGAAGGGCGTGGACGTCTCGTTGACGACGGCGCTCAAGTCCTCACCGTACGTCGACATCACCCTCGACGTCCTCTCGACGTTCGGGGTGACGGCCCGCCGAACGAGCGACGGGTATTCGGTCCCGGGCGACCAGTTCTACGAGCCGACGGACGGCGAGTACACCGTTCCCGGCGACTTCTCGTCGGCCTCGTACCTGCTCGCTGCAGGAGCGGTGGCCGGCGACGACGAGGTCGTCGTCACCGGCGCATTCCCCAACCCGCAGGGAGACACGGCCATCGTCGATATCCTGAGAGACATGGGCGCGGACATCGAGTGGAACGAGGCCGACGGTGTCGTTCGCGTTCGGCGCTCCGACCTGTCAGGGACGACAGTCGACGTCGGCGACACACCCGACCTGCTCCCGACCGTGGCGGTGCTCGGGGCAGTCGCCGACGGAACGACGCGGATCGAGAACTGCGAGCACGTCCGGTACAAGGAGACAGACCGGGTGACGGCCATGGCCGAAGCACTGACTGCGATGGGAGCCTCCGTAGCGGAAGAACGCGACGTACTCACCATCCACGGTGGCGAGACCGACCTGGAGGGAACGCGTGTCGATGGTCGGGCCGACCACCGGATCGTCATGTCCCTCGCCGTGGCAGGACTCGTCGCCGATGGCGAGACGACCATCGCTGGCGCCGAACACGTCGACGTCTCCTTCCCCGATTTCTTCGACCTCCTCTACGAGCTGGGTGCGACAGTCGACGAGTAAGCCAGGGACCGTCGGTTGCATCGACTGCAACACCTAAATGTACCGCGCGCAGATGCACTCACAATGAACGGCAACCGTTTCGGCCGCCTCTTCCAGGTGACGACCTACGGCGAGAGCCACGGCCCGGCCATGGGCGTCGTCGTCTCCGGCGTCCCGGCCGGCCTCGAACTCGACGAGGCGGACATCCAGCGCGAACTCGACCGGCGAAAGCCGGGCCAATCGAAGATGACCACCAGCCGCGACGAACCCGACGCGGTACGTATCAGGAGCGGTCTCCAGGACGGCGTGACGACCGGAACGCCGATCGGCCTGACGATCCAGAACAAAGACGCGAGGTCGGGGAAGTACGAACCCTTCATCACCGCACCCCGCCCGAGCCACGGCGATTTCACCTACTCGGCGAAGTTCGGGACGCGAAACTGGGGCGGTGGTGGTCGCTCATCGGCCCGCGAGACGGCCAACTGGGTCGCCGCTGGCGCCATCGCGAAACGGATCCTCGCGACCCAGGACGTCGAGGTCGCCGCGCACGTCAACCAGATCGACGACATCGAGTCCCCGCCGGTCGATTTCGAGGAGATACGAGAGCACGCAGACGACAACGTCGTTCGCTGTGCTCACCCCGAGACCGCCGAGCAGATGCGAGAGCGCGTCGAGGCGTACCAGCGTAAGGGCGATTCAATCGGCGGGTCGGTCTACTTCGAAACGCGTGGCGTCCCCCGTGGTCTGGGGGCCCCGCGCTTCGACAGCCTCGAGGCACGACTCGGCCAGGGCATGCTGGCCATCCCCGCGACGACGGCCTTCGAGTTCGGCCTTGGGCGGGAGGCCAGGGAGTACGCGGGCATCGAACGGAACGACGAGTGGACCTTCGACGAGTCTGGCGATCCAGTCCCCGCCGAGAACGACCACGGCGGGGTCCAGGGTGGCATCACGACGGGACAACCGATCTACGGCGAAGTGACCCTCCACGCACCGACCTCGATTCCGAAAGAACAGCAGACGGTCGACTGGGAGACCGGCGAGGAGAAGACGGTGCAGGTGACCGGGCGACACGACCCCGTGCTCCCACCCCGTGCCGTCCCGGTGGTCGAGGCGGTCCTGGCCATCACCCTGGTCGACTTCATGCTTCTCGGTGGTCGTCTCAATCCCGACCGGCTGGACGGTCGGGTCGGGGAGTACGACACCGACTACCACCCCAGTAACCCCCGCGACGCGGACGAATAGCAAACGAGTTAGGGGACCCGGTACGACGTTCACGACAATTCATGGGAGATACCGCACTGGCTTCCCTCCTGTCCCCGAACCGCGTGGCCGTCGTCGGTCGAGACGACCCAGCCGTGGCCGCGTCCGCCATCGGTGATTCGAAGACCTTCGACCCGAAGACGCTGGCCGAGACCGGTCGGCACGACTGGTTCGTCGGCACTGACCTCGCCATCGTCACCACGACGACCGGCATCGAGTCGACGGTCGCCACGCTCGTCGACAACGGTGTCGGGAGCGTTCTCGTCACGGTCCCGGTCGAGGACCCGCGTTGGTTCGAACTCGTCGAGGTCGCCGCCGCTGGCGACGTCGACCTCGTCGGTCCAGACGCAGCCCTCGTCGTCCCCGACCTGGGTCTCCAGGCGAACGTCGACGAGTCAATCGAGGACGGTGCTATCGCCCTCGTCGGCGAGGACCCACAGACGATCCGCTCGCTGCTCGCAGAAGCGACGTATCGCGAGATCGGCTTCTCGACGGTTCTGGCGACCGGCCGTCACGCCACAGTCCGCCCGGCGGACGCGATCACTGCCTTGGGGGCGGACGATGACACCAGCGTCGTCCTCGCACGACCCGAACGCATCGACCGTTCGTTCTACCAGGCGGCATCCACGCTCTCATCGGGGATGGCACTCGCCGTCCACGCGCCGAAGTGGGCGTGTGTGGACGATCCCATCGACGCGGGTTCGCTCGGGACGATCGATCCGGCAGACCTCCGGAACGCGGTACTCGAACAGGCCGGCGTCCTCCGGGTCGATTCCGTCGACCGGGTGCTCGACCTCGCCCCCGCACTCGCCGAACAGCCACTTCCCGAGGGCGACGACGTCGTCATCGTCTCGAACGCTGGGGGGCCGGGGGTGATGGCCACCGACGCGGTGGGCGTCTCTCGGCTCTCGATGGCCGAACTCTCCGAGGAGACCGTCGAACGACTCGAGGCCGCCATCCCGGACCGGGCCTACGCCCGTAATCCACTCGATCTGCTCGCGGACTCCGATATCGACGTGTTCAGCGACGTCCTGGATGCAGTACTGACCGATCAGGACGTCGACGCAGCGGTCGTCATCTCGGCGCCGAACCCGTTGTTCACCTTCGAGGAGATGGCGGAGAACGTCGCGTCGGCGCGATCGGAGCACGAATCGCCGGTCGTCACGGCGCTCATGGGCGGCGAGAGCACCCAGGCGGCCGCCTCCCGGTTGCGGGCCGTCGGGATTCCGAACTACTTCGACCCGTTCCAGGCCGTGGCGGTGTTGAGCGCCCTGGCCGACCAGCGAGACGCGGCGGCACGACGCGAGACGGAACCCGCATCGTCCGCCCCGATACCGGTCGGCGAGGTCAGGACGGCCATCGATGCCGGTGACGGGGCCCGCGCTGTACTCGCGGCCGCGGGACTCACCGGTGACCGTCCGGATGACGGTGTCGACGTTTCGATCGTCGCCCGAGATCTCCCCCACATCGGACCGGTGGTCGCCGTCGGGATCGCGGAGTACGCCCCGGTGTTGAACGACGTTGCCCTCCGGGTCAGCCCCACCAGCGGGGACGAGGTACGGTCGATGTTCGACGATCTCCGAGCATCCCAGTTACTCAAGGGGGCCCGCGGGACGGAGGCCGTCGACGTCGATACCCTGGTCGACGCGGTTCTGCGGATCGCCGCCATCCCGGTGGCATTCCCGGCAGTCGATACGGTCGACGCCACGGTACGCGCATCCGAGAGCGGGGTCGGCGTGACGGACGCCGGCCTCGACCTCGGCGATCACCAGTAGGGAGTCGCAGTCGACCGCGACGCGACGATCCCCGTTCCGACGATGGCGACCATCACCAGTGCAACGACGCCGAGCGAGAGCGAGGCCCCGGCCGAGAACGTGAAAGCCGGGGGCAACGCGAGTGCCACCTCGATGGCCCAGACGGCGATACCGAACGTCGCGAGGACCGCGAGTACGGGAACGAGTCGCATGTACCGTCGTTCGACCGGCGGATAGATAAATCCGCCCGGAACCCGCGCAGTTAAAGGCGATACGGGCCCGACGGCCCACCATGTTCGCTCCCCGTCCGCAGCCCGGAGGTGCATCGCGGTGACCGTCGTCGTCGCGCTCGTCGACCCGCCGAGAGAGGGGGTCGTCCTGCCGACCGTCGTCGAAAAAACGGCGTTGTCTGCCGCCGACGGCGTCGCACTCTACGAGGCCATGCTCGCCGACTTCTTCGCCGTGACCGCGGAGGCGAACGTCGACGTCCTCGTGAACTATCCATCCCAGGACATGCTCCCGGACGGCCAGGACGGCAACCCCGAAGCCGAGATCCGTTCGGTCGCAACACGGGCACTCGACGCGGAGGACCTCACCGACGTCCGGTACGAAGTGCAGGTCGGATCGACCCCGTCGGCCAGAATCGGAAACGCGCTCACCCACCTTCTCCGCGACGAAGGCGAGACCTCTGCGGTCTTCGTCGACCACCGCGTCCCCTTCCTCGAGCGGTCGGTCATCGACCAGGCGGCGATCAAACTCCGTCGTAGCGAGACGGTCGTCGGCCCGGCAGCGGCCGGCGACGTCTTCCTCGCAGGTTTCAAGGAACCGATCGACTTCGCGGATATCTTCGACGGCGTCCCCATCGAGAACGTGGTCTCGAGGACCGTCGAGGATGGCTACGCCGCCGACTTCGTCCGGCGACGCGAGGTCGTCGCCACGCCACGGGACCTCAAAACGGTCGTCTCGCTCCTTCGCGCACGTCAGATGGCGGACAAACGGGTCGCGACCCACACGACCGCCGCGGTCGACAAACTAGGATTGCGGGTCGAAGATGGAGACCTGGTCGTCTCGGAAAGAGACAGTCGGTAGGTCGGCGGCGAATCCCCGTTTCGAAATCGCCATCTACGAGAAGAATTCCCCCCCCCATCACGAAACGGCGTCATCGGCGAGTGGGACTATTCCAGATACCCCAAATCTCGGAGGTTGTCGAGTAACGCCTCGTCCTCGACGGATTCCTCGACGAGTTCGTCGAGGCTCTCCCGCCGGTCTTCGACCACGGAGAGGAGTTGTCGCGCGCTCCGGAGTTTGTAATGAACCTCGGTATCGCCCGTTTCAGCGATCGATGCTTCCAGTAGATCGTCGATCGTGTCGAGAGTCGATTTCGCCATACGTCTAGTACCGACCAACATTTGATAAATAATCGTTTCGAGCCAATATTCCATCGAGTGTCCCACAAATCGGCGAACGTATGGGCGATAAGTTCCGCTTCAGGTCGATTGTACGAATTATCCGATATTTGTCTGGCACCAGAATCGAAACGCGAGCAATCGATAGGCCTTAGAATGGCCGGACGATAGGTGAAATCGTGGTGAGGTAGCGAAGCGGCCCACCGCGCCTGCCTTGAGAGCAGGTGGCTTTCGAGCCTCAGGGGTTCAAATCCCCTCCTCACCGTTTTCCGAGCGGCCTGCGAGGAAAACGTGAGAGGGATTTGAACCCTATCAGACGCAGCGGTCGAACGGAGTGAGACCGACCGTCTGATTTCGGTTCATACTCCCCTCCACACCGTGTACTGCACGAACAGTGGTCGGCCGACGATTGTGGGTTCCACACGAAGACCGACCGCAAAAAAGCAGGGTCGCCGATCAGGCTTCGGGGGCCGGCAAGAACAACTTCGAGACCCCGAGGAGCATGAAGACGATAAATCCGAGCAGGACCAAATAGCCTCTGATGATCGGATAGAACAACGGACACTCTCCCGTCACGGTAAGGACGAATCCCAGTACGGGGAGTCCGAGAACGATCAGACCGCCGCCGAGGAGCATCGCAAGTTTGTCGATCGTGGTTAGTGTTGACATAGTGTATTCACCTCGTAGTTACCCCATGAGCAAGCGTGCCCAGCGGTTCTGTGCCCAGTTCATCGACTCGAGGTACTGATCGATGCCGAAGACGCGGCCTGCGCCGAAGACGGCCAGCGTCATGAACAGTAACATCGCTGCTATCTCGATGGAGAAGGCACCGGCGGCCCAGTCCGCGTTCGTAAAGTAGAAAAATCCCATCAGGAGGGCGCCGAAGAACGATGCCAGGCGGACGAACCCGCCGAAGATGAGACCGACGCCGATGAGGAGCTCCCCGACGGGAACCATGAAGTTCGTGACGGCAAGGAGGGGGCCGGTGTTGCCGACGAAGACGAGGAGCGGTTCGAGAACGGTTCCGGCGCTCCCCTGGAGGAGGTATCCAGAGGCGTCGAAGGGCCAGTCGAGTATTTTCGTCAGTCCCGAGCGGAAGATATACCACCCGGTGAGGATCCTCACGAACGCGAGCCAGTAGGCAGCCCATGGCGCGCTGAATCGGAGCGAGACATCGCTACCGAAGACGGTTGTGTTGATTTCTTGGGTCATGGAACGTCACCACTACACCGAATGAGTAGACGGACGGGGCATAAATATCCTTGAGCCTGTTTTCGTCGGATAGGGATTCGTCTTTCAGAAAGGTCCGTACTGAAATTATGTCAGGCGAATATCGTTACGCATCGCCGAGATCGTGACGTCGGGCTGCTCTGGGAATGCGGCGAGGAGAGTAACGGTTTTGGGGATTCCCGACCACCGTTCGTGCATGGCAGACACGACCGCTCAGGATTGGCCACACGATCCGGACGGCGAGAAGGGGAGCGAGGGCATGCGTAACTTCGACATGGCGGTGCTGTCCAAGATGGTCGAAGAGGACGAGTTCCCACTCCAGAAGGCGGAGTTCGTCGAGGAGTTCGGCGACTGGCCGGTCCGCATCAACCACAAGACGGTCGTCAGCGTCGCAGACATCTTCGAGGACGTCGAAGAGGAGTCCTTCGAGAACAAAGTGGAGTTCCACCGGTCAGTCGGGCGTGCCATCAGGAAGACCGGGCTCTGGGAGTACATGCCGGACGCCGAACCAGCCTGATCAGGACCGCAGCTCGGTCAGCACCTTCTCCTGGAGTACTTCGACAGCGATCCGGTTCGCCCCCTCGGGGATGATGATGTCGGCGTCTTTCTTCGTCGGTTCCACGAACTGTTCGTGCATTGGCTTCACCGTCGAGAGGTACTGCTGCATGACCCCTTCGAGTTCGCGCCCCCGTTCGACGACGTCACGGCGGATCCGACGCAGGATGCGCACGTCGGCGTCCGTCTCGACGTAGAGGTGGAGATCCAGCATCTCGTTCAACGCGTCGTCGTACAGGGCGAGGATACCCTCGAGAACGATGACGTCGGTCGGCTCCACGTGGATCGTCTCCTCCTTTCGGACGTGGTTCTCGAAGTCGTACCGGGGCATCTCGACGGGTTGACCCGAGAGGAGCGTATCGAACTGCTCGCGGAGGAGTTCCCACTCGAACGCCGACGGGTGGTCGTAGTTGACCTCGACGCGTTCCTCGAAGGGAAGATGGCTCAGGTCCTCGTAGTAGTTGTCGAGCGGGACGAGTGTGATCGCCTCGCCGACCCGGTCTGTTATCTCTCGAGCGACGGTGGTCTTTCCCGCACCCGTTCCACCGGCGATGCCGATGGCGAACGAGGGGATTTTCATTACGAGAACTGCGAACAGTACGCCAAAATATCTCCCGTTTTCGGCCGACGAGACCCAATCATACACTATTGTCCCCCTCCCGGCATAAGCGTGCCGGGGATAGCTTTTAGCATCGATACCGGGTACTACCAACCATGGCCGAGTTGACCCTCAGAGACGTGATGACCCGGGATTTCGTCGGCGTCTCCGAGTCGGACACCGTCCACGGAGCCGTGACGGTGATGCGCAAAGAAGGCGTTCAGGACGCCGTGGTCCTCCGGGGTCGTGAACCGGTCGGCACCATCACCGCAGGAGACATCCTCGACCTGCTCGTCGAGGGCAAGGACACGGAGACGACCACGGTCGACGAGGTGATGCAACGAGACGTACCCACACTTGGGTCCGACGCAGCGCTCGGCGACGTCGCCACGAAGATGCTCTCCACGAATTCGGACCTGATCCTGGTCGCGAACAACGACGACGTCCTGGGCGTCATCACGGCCAGCGAACTGGCACGATACACGTGGGGACGCCCCGACGGTCCAGAAGCGGAGCGCGCCGTAGAAGAGAACGTCACGAACCCAAACACGACAACCGAGGAGGGATACTCGAATCAGAGCATCTGCGAGGCGTGTGGCTCGCTCTCCCGTGACCTCGTGAACGTCAACGGCCAGTTGCTCTGTCCGGACTGCCGAGAGATGTAAATGGCCGACGATCGAGGGGAGCGGAACCCGCGAAAGAAACGCTTTTGCCACCGCCAAATCAGGACCAATTCGAAATGGGATTTCAGACCCTCGACGATCTGACGGTCGCAGGCCGCGCGGTCGGTGTCCGGGTCGACATCAACAGTCCGCTCGACGAGAACGCCGAGCTGGCCGACGACGCGCGGCTCCGGGCCCACGTCGATACGCTGTCTGAACTCCTCGAAAGGGACGGCCGGGTCGCGATCCTGGCCCACCAGGGGCGACCGGGCGGCGACGAGTTCGAGGGGCTCGCCCCACACGCAGAACGACTCGACGAACTGCTCGACGCACCGGTCGGGTTCACGGATACGACCTTCTCGGGAGCCGCTCGAGACGCCATCGACGACCTGCCGGACGGTGAGGCTATCGTCCTCGAGAACACTCGATTCTACAGCGAGGAGTATATGGAATTTGGCCCCGCTCGAGCGGCCCAGACGCATCTCGTCACCCGGCTCTCCCCCCACCTGGATGCGTTCGTCAACGACGCGTTCGCGGCGGCCCACAGGTCCCAGCCATCGATGGTCGGCTTCGCCCACGCGTTGCCGGCGTACGCGGGCCGTGTCATGCAACGGGAGATCGAAATCCTCGGGAACGTCGACGAGACGCCCACACCGAGGGCCTACGTCGTCGGGGGCGCCAAGATTCCCGATTCGATGACGGTGATTCGACACAGTCTCGAACAGGGACTCGCGGACCAGATCCTGACGACCGGTCTCGTGGCCAACGTCTTCATGCTCGCAGCGGGTCACGACCTCGGCGATGGATCCGCCGACATCATCTACGAACGTGGTCATTGGGAAGAGATCGATAGGGCTGCCGACCTGCTCGAGGCCTATCCAGAGAAAATCCACCTGCCGACCGATGTGGCCATCGAGCGGGATGGCACCCGGGTCGAGATCGCCGTCGAGGACCTCCCGCCGACCACCGACGAAGCCATCAAGGACATCGGAACAGGGACGGTCGAATCCTATCGTGAGCGACTAAAGACCGCTGGCACCACGATACTCAACGGGCCCGCCGGTGTCTTCGAAGAGCCGTCGTTCCAGGCCGGGACGAGGGAGCTCTTCCAGGTGGTGGCCGATGCGGGATTCAGTATCGTGGGCGGTGGCGATACCAGCGCGGCCGTGCGGCGCTTCGGGATCGACGGCTTCGATCACATCTCGACGGGTGGCGGCGCGGCCCTTCGGTTGCTCACCGGCGAGGAACTCCCCGCGATAGCGGTTCTCGAACAGTGACCGAGACACGAGTCGAGGCGGCGACGATGGACGACGTCGATGCCGTCACGGCTCACTGGGTCGCTCTCGTCGAGGGACAACGCGAGTACGGCGCCCACCTGCGGGGTGCCGAGAACGAATCGGCCGCGAGATCGATCATCGAACAGTACGTCCACGCCGCTGGACTCGGCGTCGCGCGGGGCCACGACGGAACGACCGTTGCCGGGTTCGTCATGTTCCACGTCGAACGAGGGCTGTACGAACAGGACGTGCGACGAGGGATCGTGGAGAACGTCTACGTCGCTCCACGCCACCGCGGCGATGGATTCGGTTCCGCGTTACTGGAGTACGCCGAAGAGGGACTCGAAGACGAGGGGGTAGACGTACTCTCCCTCTCGGTACTCGTGGGAAATGAACGGGCTCGAGACTGGTACGAAGACCGGGGATACAGTCCACACCGCGTCACACTCGAACGCCCGGTCGGTGACGGAGACACCTGATCAGTCCTCCGACCACCGAGATCGGTCCGATTCGAGACGGTGGGCCTCCCCGATGAGTTCGGAGTGATGGAGCACCACGTCGGTCATCGTGACGATCCCCACCACGTCGAATTCCGCGGTTATCGGGAGTTTCTTGATGCCGTGATCGGTCATCGTTCGGATTGCCTTCCGGACGGTCATGTCGGGAGACCCGGTGACGAGGTCGCCGGTCATCGCCCCCGAGATGGGGATATCCGTCAACGGCCGTTCGGTCTTCGCGGCGGCGAGCAACGCGTCGGTCTCGGTACAGATACCGCTCGGTACCCCATCCCGTTCGACGATGACACTCCCGACGCCCGACCGAAGCATCGAGACGACGGCGGCCTGGAGTGACGCGTCGGCATCGATGGTGACGACGTCCCTCGTCATGATGTCCTCGATCAGCATACACCGACGTTCGGCGGACGTCGGTTTCAAGCTAGCCGTCGGGTGGGTAGCGGTGTACATTCGTCTCCGGCACAATCGGGAGCCAGTCCGAAGGATTTCGTCGATCGTCGTGTAAGGATTTATTATTCGTCGAAGTATTGGTCGGACTATGACCTGCCCACGCTGTGAAGCGGCACTCGCCAACGTCCAGGGATATCGCCACTGCTCGACCTGCGGTCACGTCAGCGGACCGACCGTCGACGGGTAGTTCGACAGCACGTCGGGAGAGAAGGGACCGTTTATTCCACCTCGGCCTCGAGGATCTCCTCGAGTGCCGAGGCGATCTCCTCCGATCGGTTGATGGTCAGACTGTCGAGTGTGACGAAGACACCGTGTCCCCCACGGATGACACGGGTCAAGAACCCGTTGTCGAACCGGCGGACCGTGAACGTGTAGTTGCCGAGTTCGGAGCCGCGGTAATCCTCTGCTGCGTCGAATCCGAGAGTCTCGTGCTCGACGAACGCCCCGAGATCCGCGTCCTGGGTCAGGTCGGAGCGGAGATAGATCTGCTCGAAGTCACTTCGATTGAAGTACGTAACACTCCGGACGTCGTCACCAGCCGCAGTGCGGCAGGCAGACGTGATCTGTGATGCCAAGCCCTCCGGTGCCAGTTCTGCCGATGCCATAATGTGTGGTACAATGTGACACCCCAAATACGTACTGGTCGTACCGATTGAGAACCGATGACGGAAAGCGTAAAGCCGCCAGCCGAGTACCACGACCGTGGCGAAACCCCTTCGATTCCGACACTCGCGTCGAGGCTGGTCGCCAGCGCAGGTTCGAGACCAGCTCTATCGCGACCTCGACGCAAACCTGGGAGCGGACCAGGGAGACCCCTGGTACCGCCCACCGTCCGGATACGAAGGGGTACGATTCGAGATGGACAACGGCGATATCGCGTTGTTCGCGTACTCGGACTCGGAGGCGTTCTGGCTCGGAAACACGGAGACGCCGAGCGCACTCTGGAGAACCGATAAGTTCGCGTTCGACGAAGTCCCCTACCAGCTATCCCGGTGGGCCCAACGGGAACTGCTGGCCCAGTTATACGACGAATCGCCGTGGCTGGAACCCTACCCGCACGTCTCCTGGTTCTTCCTGCCGGTATTCCTCTCGAAGGACGGGCGTGAGTCCTCCCGCGAGTTCTTCTCGACGCATGCTGCAGGCTTTCCCGATGCCGAACCGGAGAGCGCGCTGGAGCTCTACGAGTCGATCCTCGGGACCGGCGCGCTCGATCAGTATCGGTACACGATGGCCGGCAAATTGGGGACGTCGCCGGTTCTGGACCGGACCAGGATGGCGAGTGCGATGGCGGAGTTCAACACGGCCAAACTCCTGCTGGACAACGGCTACGATATCGAACCCGAGGCCCCCGTCTCGACGGGACACTCCATCGACTACCGAGCAGAGGGCGAACAGTCTGTCACACTGGTAGAGGTCACCCGACCGGCTCCGATCCATCGGCGGCAGGCCTCACACCCCGTCGCAGCCGTCCGCGACACCGCAGAGACGAAGGTCAACGGGCAACTGGACGACCACGCCGGTGGGGTGACGCTGTTCGTCGATTGTTCGGGCTTCCGGGACGACGACTGGGCGACGGTCCGCGACGAGCGACCCGACGTTCGACACCGACCCGCAGTCGTCTATCGGATGCGTCCGGACGGGTACGTCGAGGGGTATACGAAAGGCGCCGTACCCCTCGATATTCAGACAATTACCCTGCGGAACTGACAGCAACGACCATTATAGTTCTGTAAACCACGAGCCGGCGGAGGGGTCTCTAGTGCTGTATGATACCACGTTACAGATGGCGGCATATCTGACACGGTTCCGTGTCTTTAAGTGCCGTGACTACAATCCACACAGTGATGAACGCGCAGATCCGATCCCCCTCACATCGATCGTGTGTACGATGTGGGCGCGAGGAACACTACGACGAGAATGCGAACAGCTGGCAGGTAGCCGAAACGGTCGGGGACGTCTATTGCATCCACTCCTGGGATATCACCGGCGAGTTCACACCGGTCGTGCAGTGACGAATCGGTCTTCTTCTCGTCGCACGAGTCCCCGCTCTCGAAGCGTCTTCAACACGCTGTAGAGCGTGAGCGCTCCGAGGTCAAGGTCCGCTTTCAGGTCCGCCAGCGTCGCTCCCTCGGACTGGACGAGGTACAGATAGACGAGTTTGCCGCGAGGGGACTGCAGTTCACCGGGGAGTGGTTTCGGCGTCTGTCGGATGGACATGTCGTCGATTGTAGTTTCGATTTTCGACGATAATAAAAGCTTCCAACGACGGTAGTCGAACCCCCTGTCTTTACGATGGGCCCCGAACAATCGTGTACCGTGCCCAAACGGCGTCACGAACGGCTCTCCCGTCACGCGACGGGCGACAGCCAGAACTCGCTGTGGAACTGGCCCGATGCCAAGTCACCGGTGGTTGTCGCCAGGAACTACGCCGCCATCGTCCTGGCGCGTCACTCTCCGAGCCTCCGGGTGAAAAACTGGCTCTACCGTCGACTCGGGATGACCGTCGGTGACGGCGTCTCGTGGGGACTCGAGGCAACGCCAGACGTCTTCTGGCCGGAGTTAATCACGATAGAAGATCACGCGATCGTGGGCTACGATGCGACGATACTCTGCCACGAGTTCCTCCAGAACGAGTACCGGACTGGCGAGGTAACGATCGGTGAACACGCAATGATCGGGGCCGGCGCGATCGTTCTCCCGGGCGTCAGGGTCGGTGCCGGCGCATCGGTAGCGGCGAATTCGCTCGTGACCGAGGACGTGCCGGCGGGAGAGACGGTCGCCGGCGTTCCGGCTGCGCCGATCGCGGACGATTAATCTCGTATCAGTGTGGCGCCGTCACGGACGACGAGGTGGTTCGGAACGATGTACTCGTGTCCATCCGCTTCGATATACGTGACGAAGACGTCCACCTCCTGGACGACGCCCTCCCGCTCCCCGACGGCGATGCGATCGCCGATTCCGTATGGTTGGTTCAACAGGAGATAGATACCCGCGGCCCCGGAACTGAGGAGGTGGCGGAGTGCGACGACCGAGACCACGACGACCGCGAAGACGTACGCACCGAAGAGGACGACGAGCACCGTCGTCGAGATGCCGACCTGAGCGAGTGCGAGGAGAACGGCAGCCAGGACCACGGTGTACCTGACTGCGGTCGGTATCAAGCCGATCTCTGGCAGTTTGACACTCCGGAGCGATTCGCTCACGAACACCTCGGCCTTGTCCGCGATGAGCAGACCGACGAACAGGATGAGAACCGCCAGAACGAGATTCGGTATGACGTTCCCCGCCTGGATCAAGAAGACGACTGATCCGAAGTACCCCAGGAACTCGAGGGCGACGAGGATGGCGACGAAGTAGATGATCAACGACGTCGCCCGGCCGATGAGCGCGACCGTGGTCGTCCCGAACTTCCGGGCCGTTCGTTCCACGGTCGTCCCCTCGACGGCGGCCGGAACGCCGATCGAGCGCAGCACCCGTGCATTGAACTGCCCCACGACGTAGCCCAGAATCAGCCCGCCGAGCAGGATCAGAATTCCGACCACGAACCGGAGCTGTGCACCGGTGAGCTGATCCCAGAATACCATCAGTATTCCTCCGGATCGAGTTCGAGTATCAGTTCGCCGCTCTTGAACGCCCTGACCATGCCGTCGCTTTCGCTCAAAACGATGGCGATGGCATTCGTATCACGGGTGATCGCGCCCGCGGCCATGTGACGAGCACCGAGTCCCTTGGGGATGTCGACACCCTCTGCAGAGGGCTCGAGGTACCGGTACGCACTCACGATCTTCCCCGAGTCGGAGATGATGAACGCACCGTCCAGCCGGGAGAACTCCTTCAACATCACGTTCACGATGGGGTCGCCGACGTGCACGTGGGACTTCTCGAAGGGGTTGTAGGACAGGGGCCGGGACTTGTTCATCACCTTCCCCGCGTCCCCGACGACGAATAGGGCGCCGACGGGTTTCCCCTTCTGTCCCTTGCGCCCGAGTTCGATGGCGACCTCGAAGACGTTCCGGATGACGCCGGGTTCGGCCCGTGATTTGACGAAGAGGTCGTAGATACCGGTGTGCTTCGACTGGTCCGCTCGGGTCCGCGTCATCATATCTATCTCGTCGCCGAACAGCGGTGCAGCGATCGCCACCGCAGCACCGTCCTCGATGTGCCCCCTGTCCAGCGCCCCCTCGAGGCCGAATCTGATCTGTTCACGGATGTCGCTGAACGAGAGGGGGAGTTTGACGAAGGTTGCCGCGTCCACGGCGTTCTCGTCGTCGACTACGACGAGGTCGAGGTTCTCGATGTCGCGGGCCGTCTCGTAGTACGAACTACTCGGGGAGAAGAGAAACAACACGTCGACGTCGGACACGATTGGGTCGAAGAGATCGCGAATCCCGGCCATTATGTATACGGACACGGGCCCACGAGAAAAAGGTTCGTGGACCCGACCACCCCTCTACCACGTCCGGTAGCTTACGATCCGGAGAATGTCGACCAGTATCCGACGTTCTATGGAGGATGGGTTTGTCTGTCGATCCACACACGCGAGAGGACGACCCCAAGAGTCGGAAACGGCTAATGCAGACTCACGACGGGAAAACCCCGCCCCCAGCCCAGGAAGCCAACCGTCTACAGCGAATCCGGGACGGGCAAGCACCCGCCCGACGAGAGAACACAGATCCAATCCAATGCACATGGACGAACGTCGGCCGTCGAAAACCGGCCACTATCGAGAGCTGACCGACTCACAATCCGCCGATGAAGCCACACGCGGACCGTCGGTACATAATTATCAGCGTCGTCAGCAACGGGGAGATATCCATCCATGGTAGCCGCGGCGGGGCTGGACGTCGTCGCGCTGCTGTCCGTCATCGCACTGGCCTGGCTATTCGGCACCATGGCAGAACGCGTAGGCTATCCGGCGATGATGGGAGAGATACTGGCCGGCATCATCTTCGGCCCCCCGTTGCTTGGTCTCGTCGAGACGACCGCCGTCCTGGACATCCTCGCCGAGCTCGGGGTGTTCCTCCTGATGGTCTACGTCGGAATGGAGATAGACCTGCACGACCTCTTCGAACTGGGTCCACAGGCATTGATGATCGCCATCGGTGGCTTCGTCGTTCCGTTCGGGCTCGGGTACCTCGGTGGTGTGTCCCTCGGCGCGGGGTTCGCGGAATCGCTGTTCATCGGTATCGCGCTCGCCGCAACGTCGCTCGCCACGAAATCACGCATCCTCGTGGATCTCGACGTGCTCGACACCCGCATTGCCGGCGTGTTGCTCGGCGGCGCCCTGCTCTCCGACGTCGGCATCCTGGTCGTCTTCGCAGGAGTGACGGGCTTCATCGAGACCGGAGACGTCACGGCCTGGGGGATCGCCGCGGTCCTCGCACGCGCTATCGCCTTCTTCGCCGTGGCACTCGTCTTCGGTGATCGCATTCTGCCGGTGGTCTGGGAGTATCTCGAGGCGATGATGAATCGGTACGGATTCATCGACAAGACGTCGGCGTTCACGGTCGCACTCCTCGTCTCGTTGTTATTCGCCCACCTGGCCGCGCTGGCGGATCTCCACATCATCATCGGCGGATTCGTCGCGGGGATGTTCCTCCGGCAGGCCCAACTCGACGAGGAGATCTACAACCACATGTACACCGTCATCTACGACCTCGCGATCGGGTTCTTCGCCCCCATATTCTTCGTCGTCGTCGGCTTCGAACTCACGTTGAGCGTCTTCACCCAGGAACTGGGCCTTCTCGTCCTGATGCTCGTCCTCGCCTTCGTGGGGAAGATCGCCGGTAGCTGGCTGTTCGCATTACCCACGAAACTGAGCAGCCGGGAGGGACTCGTCATCGGATTCGGCATGAACGGCCGCGGCACGGTCGAGATCATCATCGTCTCTATCGGGCTCTCGATGGGCGTTATCTCGCAAGAACTGTTCTCCGTGCTGGTCTTCGTGGCGATATTCACGACGGCGCTCGTCCCCGCAACGATGAAGATCGGGATCGATTGGCTCGAACGATCGGGAGAACTCGTCTACCTCGATACGCCGGGGAGTGAGGAGACCGACTGAAGATACGGGTTCGATCGACCGTATGCGCGTCGGCGACTCGTTCCAGTCGGTCCATTCGTTCTCGTCTCGTAACCGGCCACGACCCTGGGACCGGAAATTATTAGGTCAATTAAGGTTCTTCGACAGAGGAAAGTCATATAGTGCATATGTACAGTACTATTTTATGTCAGGATACCGATTTTCCGGCCGTAATGACAGCCACCACGTCCACCGAAGACGCCGCTTCACTCACGTCTGTATCGTCTCCCTCTGCACGTCGCCTTTACTACGAACTCGCGGAGGGCGAAGATGCGTCACCCGAGCAACTCGGCGAGGCCGTCGGGTTCGACGCCGATCGCGTGCGCGACCTGCTCTCCCTGCTCGATTCCCGTGGGCTCGTGACCGAGACTGGCGGGACGTACTCCGCCTGAGAAACCGGTTCAATAGTCGCTTCGCAGGACCACGGGGCGGATCACGACGAGTATCCGACACGACGAAACAATCAACTTTCCGTAGTGTCTATATCTATTCGCTATGGCCCAGATGTGGGTCTACGCACTGATCGCGATCGCCATCGGACACCTCCTCGCCACGGTCGGGGTGTACTACTGGCTCGGTCGGGGCGCCGAACGGACCGACGAGGCTGATGGAATAGCGTCGTCACGAACGCCTCGTGAAACGAGCGATCCGGAGCCAGCACGGGAGTACGGAGACGACGTCGTCGTCTGTCCGAACTGCAATACGACGAACGATCCGGGCTATCGGTACTGCCGGCAATGCGTCTCGCCGATCGACGTCGGCGGGCGGCCACGAGGCACCGCCGACGGCCCCGATTTGCCGTTCACGCGGTGACCGAACATTCTCCAGGCGACCATTTAGAACGGTCGAGTACGAGTTTCGTGATCCGTCCGTTCGAAGGAACGGAAAAACGAGAGCGATCAGTCGTCGTCTGCGGTCCGCCGCATGATGCCCTGCCGCGCCATGGTCACACCTGTCTCGAGGAAATCGGTGATGCGGAACTGCTCTGGCACCAATCCGAGTGACTGCATCATCCCGAGCGCATCCCAGGTAGCCCAGCCTTCGACCACCTTGCCGTCCTCGACGCGGTGGACCATGATCCCCGGCGTTTCACCGGGATTCACGTCCGTCGGCGGGATGCCCATGAATTCACCGTCGTGGGTCCCGGTCGTCGTGAACCCGACCGTGATCATGTCGTCTTCTGCCACCATGAATTCGATATCCATGTGGAAATCCGAGAACCCCTTCCGGGTCTCCTCGATGAACATCCGGAGTCCGTCACGGTCTGTATCGCCACCCTCCATCGAGAACCAGTGGCCGACGTAGTCCTCGTGGGTCAACTCCTCGAGAACGTCCATGTCCCCCTCGTTCCAGACCTCCGCTACCATCCGTTCTTCTCGTGCCCGCAACTGCTCGATGTCTGTCTTTGCTGGCATAGCCACTGTCCAAACGGCGACCGGAGGCATTGTAATTCAGCCCATAGCGTGACCGAGGACGGGCTTACTCGAACTCCGATTCGAGTGCGCCGGACTCCGGACCCGTCGTGGTACCGGTCGAAGCCAACACCCCCGGTTCGACGGGATACGGCAAACTCCTCCGCGTTCTCCCGATCGACGATTTCGAAAGACGGGCTTACCACTCGTGTAAGAAACCCGGTTGGTGTCGCTACTGCGCCCGTTTCCTGTTCAGATACTCCGCGACCGCAACCACGAGACGTGGCGGGGGATAGACCAGTCGACGAAGACTCCGGAAGGCGACTCCGACGTCCGCTCCATCGATAAACTCCCGGCGTCGTCGCCGGTACGATGTCACACCCAGTTTCGAGAGGGCGAAGACTTCTGCCGCCCCCTCGTCCAGCCACGAGACGAAACCCACGCCGGCGACGAGTCCGAGCCCCCGGATGCTGAGTCGCGACGAAGACCGGATAGCCTCCGCCGATGACGACGCCCTGCCGACTGATCGGACCCACCGTCGACCCAGTAACGGGAGTCCCAGGACCGCCGCGAGCGTCACCACGGTTCGAACCGCATACACAAACACGGTGCTGATCGCTGACCGCTGCCCGTGGCCGATCTCGTGTAAGAACACGTAGTCGACGGCCTCGGTGGAGAGGTCGTCAAGCCGATCCGCGTTCAACACGACCGTGCCGAAGGGTGTGTACTGTCCACCCATCGGCCAGCGGTCGGCATCGACCCAGTACACCCGGTGTTCCTCGCCGTGCGTCCGGTAGACCGTCTCGTCGACCACCCCGTTCTCGTCGAGGAGCCGAGCGTACCACCTGGTCAACCGGTCGGCGAGCCACCCGGTTCCGAACGTGCGCCCCGTCACTGGTGCGTACTACAGGTCAAGATGAGATAATCGCTGGGGATTGCTACAAGCGTCGGTGGGCTCGTGCTCTCTCGGGTCGTCCCACCCGGTTCGTGTCTCGGAGTCTCACTTCGGACGACCTCCCTCGCTCAGTCGCTACGCTCTTTCGCTTAGTGCGCGGGACCGGATTTGAACTACGCCCGAGAACCTGCGCTAGGCGCAGAACCTCGGTCTACTTCAAATCGCAGTCCTGCTCTTCGCTCACTTCGTTCGCTCATGCGCGGGACCGGATTTGAACCGCGAGGACTTCGCTTCGCTCGTCCTCTGGGCTGCAAATCCCGGTCCCTCCTCGTTCACTTCCGGCAGCGACGCTGCCCTCCGTTCACTGCGCGGGACCGGATTTGAACCACGGTCGGAACATAGCTTCTCCCTGATTCAAATCGCAGTCCTGCTCTTCGCTCACTTCGTTCGCTCATGCGCGGGACCGGATTTGAACCGGCGGACCCCTACGGGACAGCGTCCTAAGCGCTGCGCCGTTTCCTGGCTTGGCTACCCGCGCTCGCTCCATCGACTCGCCGTCGACGGGCATGGCACACTTCGCTGGTTCCGCCCTTAAACATCACGAGGTCCGTCGAGCACAGTAGCTAAACCGTCCGACGACCTACCATCGGCTATGTACCGGGCGGGCGACGAGGTGGACCAGCAGGAATGGCTGGCCGAGTTGCAAGCGGTCGCGGACCGACTGGACCTCGATTCGCCCGCCCGGTCGACCGCACAGGACCTCTTTCTCTCACGCCTCCCGAAGGAGGAGCGCTCGAAGCAGGCCGCGCTGGCGGCGAGTCTCTACGCGGGGTCGCTGATCGCGGGCGACCAGCGAACCCAGACGTCGGTCGCCGACGCGGCGGGGGTGTCGCGACTCGTGATACAGCGCCGCTGGAAGGAATTACTGACCGAAGCGGGTCTAGAACCGCCAGACTGGTAATCAGGCTCTAGAGCGCTTCCGGCCCTCGCGGTCAGGCGTGAGGTTGCCGTGTTCGTCGATCTCTCCGTTGACGATGCGCGTACTCGAGATGATGTCGCCGTCCTCTGCGAGAACGTGGTCGACGACGACGAGGTCGAGCGGATCGTACCCGCGTTCAGCTCGTATCTCGTTGATCCGTTCGCCGCCGGGGCGGGTCTCCGGGGAGACGACCAGGGCGTCGTACTGCGCCTCCGTCGCGATGCCCGTTGGTTCCGTGAGCGTCCGGACCTCGAAGTCCCGGTCGTACTGCTCTGCGAGCGGTTCGAGTTCCGAGACGAGATCATCGTATCGCTCCTCGTACGGGCGGACGTAGCGTTCCTCGTGGCGGGTCTTCGGTGCGAGTTCGTCACTCGTGAGTCCGACGGTAACGTCACCGAGTTCGAACGCCCGTTCGAACAACTTCCGGTGTCCGTCGTGGATCGGGTCGAACGTCCCGCCCAGGGCGACGTTCATACAGAGCGGGACGGATGCCTCGGCTTTAGGGGTTGGGATTCTCCTCGTCCGCGCCGTCGTCAGATGGCTCTTCGCCTTCGGCGGTGACCTCGATGGAGACCGGGCGGGATTCGGGTTCTGTCTCGTCGAGATGGGAATCGAGGTTGAACAGGGTGTTCAGTTCGTCCTGCACCCGACCGACCACGTTTCCGACGAGGTCGCTGGGGGGAATAGCCATGTACTCGTACGGATTGTTTCCGGCACCCTCGCTCTGGCGCTTCTGCCGGTCGACCACGCCCTCCTCGTGGAGTGCGGCCAGCGCTTCCCGGACCGTGCTCGGGTACAGACCGGTTCCCTCGGCGACTTCCTCGCTGGTACTCCAGGGGAGTTTACGCAACTGGACGTAAATACGGGCGCGAGTCTCCGTCTCGAGAACCCAGGACAGGATGTCGACGACCCGGCTATCGAACTCCGAGCGCGCACGGTCGGCCTCCTCCTCGAGTCGTTCGCGCGCACCACCTGCGGGTTCGCTCTCACCACCCATTTCATCCTCGCTACCAGTGTCTACGGGAATCTCAACGCCCTCGTCTGCGTCCGTGTCGGTGTCTGTAGGATTATCGTCGGACATGCGTCGTCTTATCGAGGACAAAAGCGATGGGGCCGTTTAAACCATTTGCTCAGAGGACGATCGATTCCCGTAGCGCGCCCGCTCCGCGCTCCTGGAGGATTCGACGTTGGCGCTCGGCGCCGCTCTCCCGCTCGAGAACGTCGCCGAGAGCAGAGACGCCCAACCGATCCGTCTCTCGGTCGACCGCTGCTTCGAGGGCGATGGTCGACGAACCATCCGCTTCGATGAACGACGCGTCGTGGCCGTTCCGTATCGCTCGCCACTTGTTCTCGTCGAGAATCTCCCGACGGACGTCGGTTCCCGACTCGCCGTCCTCGTACCGCTCCGCCAGGTCGACAACGAGTGCGTGGACGTACTCGACGAAGGCAACGACGTGATCGTGGCGAACCTGTGCGTCGGGGACCCTGACCTCGACGGTGCCGTGTCCGGAATGCGGTCGCACGTCGAACCACAACTCACCCCGGTCCTCGATGCTGCCGTGTTCGAGCATCCGCTTCTCGAATCGGTCGAATTCCGCGTAGCTATCGAACGCGGTGGGCATCCCGGTGTTCGGTAACCCCTCGAATAGCTTCGCTCGCGCCGACGCGAGTCCGGTATCGAACCCGTTCCAGAACGGGGAGTTCACAGCGAGTGCGAGGAGCAGGGGCAGGTACCACCGCGTCTCGTTGGCTACCCACATCGCCTTGTCCGGGTCGTCGACGCCGACGTGGACGTGCACGCCCGCCGTCGTGTTCCGATGTTGGGGGTACTGGATGCGGTCGAGTTGCGAGCGGTACCGAGGTTTCTCGGCGTGTTCGTGATCACGCCAGTCTGCAGTAGGGTGTAGCCCTGCCGTAGCGATCCGGTACCCGCTTTCGGCTGCGTACTCCACCAGCACATCGCGACAGCGTTCGATCATGTCGGGGGCGCGCCCCGGGTCGGAGAGTTTTGGGGTCTGGGTCTCGATGACGAACTTGAACAACTCGTGGTCGATGCTGTCCCGGAGGAGGGATGGCGGGTCGCGCTCGTACACTAGCTCGTCCGACCCGGGGACCGGGTGTCCGTCCTCGTCCACCACGAAGAACTCCTCTTCCACGCCGACCGTGCCCATCTCAGTGAACGCAGCACGCGAACCCATTTTCATCTACAGGGACGTTCCCGACACCGTAATTAATTGTGCATTGAGCAGGCCGTGCCCTATCTCGGATGGGCGACGACGGCCAGGTGGTCGTCGTGGAATGGTTCCAGCCGTCGTGTCGCGTCGACGACGTACTGATCGGCGAGCGTGTCGAGGACGTCATCGAAGACCGCTCGCGGCGCTCTGGTGACGTCCTCGCTTCTGGCCTTTATCGCGATAACGAGACGGCCGTCGTCGGCGAGAAAGCGGCGGTTCACGTTCGCGACCCGTGCCTGTCCCCTGGTTGCGACGTCCTGCACGATGACGTCCAGGCCGCTCTCGACGACGTGTGCGTACGTCTCGGGACGACGGGCGTCTTTCAAAAGTGGGAAGAGCCGGTCGCGGGTCCGGGCCACAGCCACCAGATCGCGCACTGGACGGGGCGCGAACTCCACGGCGTAGGTGGGGCCGGCGAAGTCGGCCACGTGACTCACGGTCGTCCCGTTGGCCGCCCCGAGGTAGAGGACGGAATCGCCGTCCGTTACCCTCGTCTCCATGCCCTGCTCGAGGATTGCGCCCAGTTTCGATCGATGTGGATCCCAGTGACGCCATCCGTCCGCCGTCGCCTCACCGTACACCGGTTCTCCCCTCGTTGCGAGACCTCGTGTCCCGTCGAAGGTCCGTCGCTCGACGCCAGCTGGCAGCGTCATTCGTCCCCACCCCGACTCCGGATCCGGGCCATCCGTTCGTCGAGTTCGTCCTGCAACCCGGGACGGCGGTCGCCCGAATAGTGGTCGATGCGGGCCGCGATGGCGAGCTTTCCGGCGAGCGCGCGTGCTGCGGACCCCCGCTGCTCCGGGGTCGTGCCACGCACGTACTCGTGCGTGTAGATGACGCCGTGTTTCGGAGAGGACGCGTGCCCCCTGAGGTGAGCGAACAGGGCGTCCTCGGCGCCCAGAACCTGTACGGTCCCGCTCGGTTTCTTCGCGAGTTGTTCGAGACCGCCGGCGAGGGCGATCAGTCGTGTGGCGAGTACCGGCCCGGCGAGCATCGAAAGGTTCGGACAGACCGCAGGGGCTTCGCGTCGGACGAACGCGTCGATGGTCTCGCGTTCGTCCTGGAGGTCGGTGACGCGGTTCGCCAGCGAGACGATACGCGCTTCCACCGGATCCCCTGGTTCGCGGCCGGCGATCTTCGCCACGTACTCGGCCCCCGACGCCGATTCCCCGTAATAGCTGCCCGCCCACTCGGTAAGTCGCTCCGTCAACTCGTTGGTCGTCGCTGCCAGGTCGTCGATCGTCCGGACGGCGTGGATGAGTTGTTGGTCGTCGGCCCGTTCGCGTTCCGCGACCTGCGATCGGGTCGCCTCGACAGTCACCTCGTGGAGTCGGTCGTAGTAGGCCGACTCGTCCGGAACGAACCCCGCTGCGACGGCCTCCGACGGCCACTCCTGGGGCGAGGACGCCGACCCCTCGCGAATGCTGGCCACGGCACCGTCGACGTCGTCTGGGTCCAGGTCCTGGAACCAGCCCTGCGATTGCATACCTCCGATTTCCGTGGCTTCGCGTTTAAACCTACGCGTCGAGCGGGGCGACGAAAGACAACGGTTAAACCGCCACAGACGGCAAATGGTAGTAAGGATGAGCAAGACCCAGCAGGCGCGGCGGTGCGTCTCGTGCGGGATCAATATCTCCGGCACGAATGCGGCCACCTTCAAATGTCCCGAGTGTGGCCAGCAGATCTACCGCTGTGCGAAATGTCGCAAACAGAGCAACCTCTACGAATGCCCGGACTGCGGATTCAGGGGGCCCTGAGATGGGCAAAGTCGCCGCCGTCATCAAGGTGATGCCGGACAGTCCCGAGCTGGACCTCGACGAACTCCGCGACCGACTGGAGACCTCCCTGCCCGAGGGCGCGAAGATCAACTCGGTCGAGACGGAGGACGTGGCCTTCGGCCTCGTCGCGTTGCTCCCCACGGTCATCGTTCCGGACGATGCCGGCGGCACCGAGGCCGTCGAAGAGGCGTTCAGCACCGTCGACGGTGTCGAGTCCGTCTCGGTCGTCGAAGTCGGCCGAATCTGATTCGACCGGGCGGCTTCCGGCGGCAATCTTTTTCCCGCGCGAGGTCGGACTCAACAGTATGGCGCACGAGGCGTTCGTCCAATTAGCCTGTCCAGAATGTTCGAAAACGTGGGAGGCGACACCGAGTGACCTCCCCACGCCGGACGCCAACTACGAGTGTCCGAACTGTCATACGACCCGTCGAACGTCCGAATTTCTCCGAACGAACCGCGACCTGGAGACCCTGAAACAACTCCAGGGGTAAGCGGCGGGTCAGGCGCGGGCAGTCACGACGAGCGCGTCCCGGGCCAGCCAATCCATATGCACGGTCTCGGTCTCGATGTCGGACCAGCCGGCGGCTCGACACCGCTCCGTAAACGCTTCTGGCTCGAGGAAATGCACCAGCCCGTCGGCCACCCGTCGGGCGATCGGATTGGTCGGATACCGCGGGCCGACGACGAACAGTCGCCCACCGGGTCGCGTCACCCGATGGGCATCTGCCAGTGCCGCGTCCACGTCGGACACGTAGGGGAGGGAGCCGATTGACATGACCACGTCGAAGGTGTCCCGTTGGTAGGGGAGGCGCACCGCATCCCCAAGCGTCACCGTGGCGTCCTGGAGGGACGGTTTCTCCGTGGCATAGCGCAGCTGGTGGGGACTCAGGTCGACACCGTGGACCTCGCGGTCCCCACCGGCGACCCGTCGCATACTCTCGCCGGTGCCACAGCCCACGTCGAGGATGCGGTCGTCATCGGCCAGTGGTAGCTTCGAGAAGTACTGCTTCCGGGTCGGGGCAAAGCCGGTGAAAAGGGGGCGAAGCCGATCGTAGAATCGCGCGACGTACCGGTACATCCGTGCGGCGCGATACTGATTACCGAAGATCGGATGTGGCATCTCAGACCGACGACCTGGCGCCACAGGCATCGCACTTGAGGATCTCCGCCCCGTGTTCGGTCGTCAGCTTCGTGTCGGGGAGGCCACATTCGGGGCAGAGAACGTAGGTGTCGACGTAGTCGTCGAGAACGGCCTGGATGCGACGCTCGGTGAACTCGCCGGTGAGTCGTGCCCGCCCACGCTCGTCGATCTGGGCGCTCGTCCCGAGTTCGTCCTGGAGGAACTTCAGCAGATGTTCCTCCTCGCGACCGACGGTATCGACGGTGGCCTGGAAGTTCTCGTAGACCGTGACGTGCCCTTCAGGACGGACCTCGGGGTCGGGAACGTCGAAACGGACGTCCTCACCGGCGATTTCCGGTTTGTCCTCGAGTGCCCGCTCGAGTTGCTCGTCGTAGTCCATATCTTCGGTGTGCAGGTACGCGCCTAAAAGCCTTTCAGCGTCGACCCGGCCTGCGGACCCGCTCGATGGAGAGCAAAACCGCCCTATCCGCCGAATTTGCCCCAAACAAAGTGTGTTAACGGCTCTCAGGATAATACTATAACCCCACAGTCGCTAGGACAGATTGCAATGAAGAAGCAGGAGCTTATCCATCTACATGGACTCCTCGCAGAGGTAGGAAATTACTACGAGGAAACGACACCAGCAGAACTCGATCTCGACGAATACGATTCTCTTGGTGTCCGACCGACGTCCATACACAAATCGAAAACTGACCACAAGACCGCTGTTTTTGCGCTGGCTGACGGAATCACAGGTGCCTTCGACGGAATCGAACGGACCGAGACCGTCACCCCCAGCGCCGACTGATACGTACCCGATACGTCTCGACCGTCACCGACCATCTCCCGTCCAGCGGCTGCCACACTGAGCCGTGTCGCCACTACAGTCGTGCGAGGGCGATACAACACAACCGATGAAAACCGTCTAGTCGAGGGTCGGCGATTCGAAGAAGCGCCGGCGAAACCGGCCTGGGACTTCACCCCTCCATCAATTCGTCGAACTCGGGGAGAACGCCGTCGTCTTCGGTCTCCTCGTCCGTCCCGCCACCGTCCGCTGCCTCGTCGTTTTCCCCTTCGATGACTTCGACCGCCAGAACCTCGAGGGGAATGTTCTCGAGGCGCTGGCCGATCTCCTTGCGAGCGATGCGCGAGGCGTGCTCCTCGCGTTCTACGTTGAACACCGTCATCTCGAGTTCGAGGGCGACGAGACTCTCGTCGGCGGCCACGAAGGCGGGCTCGATTTCTTCGCCGCAGTGCGGACAGTGCCGTTCGCCCATGTTGATCTCCACGTAGTTCAGGTCCGGGTTCAGCATATCGCCCGTCTTGGAGATGGCGATGCGCACCGCCTCGTCCGACGATTCGACGTCGTACACCGGTACCGCCGCCTCGACGACGACCCTACAATCCATGGTTACGTGACACTATTGGCGCCCCCATTAAAAATAGGTTGGCCCCGACCGACACGTTTCTCCCCCACCCTCCCCAAACCCGTTCGATGGAGACGGGAACGATACCGACCGCGGAGGTGCCGGGTCCCTTCGACCTCCAGGCGACACTGGAGAGCGGACAGACCTTCCTTTGGACGCGCCGGGACGGCCGGATGTACGAGGCGACGGTCCCCACCGGTGACAACGCCTGGTACCGGACCGTCATCGACGGGGCCGGGGTCGCACTCCGACAGTCGGATGCGGGTCTCGAATGGCGGGCGACCACCGACCCGACGGAGGAACTCCGGGAGCGACTCGGGTTGACCGATGAGATGGCGACGGCCATCGCGGCACTCCCGGACGATGGGCTCACCGGGATGGCGAAGGCCGCATTTCCGGGCCTCCGCGTCGTGAACGAGCCGTTCTTCCCGACGCTCGTCTCGTTCATCCTCTCGGCCCAGATGCGCGTCGAGCGCATCCATGCGCTCGTCCAGACCCTCTCCGAGCGATACGGGACGGCCCATCGGATCGGCGAGGAGGTCGTTCACGCGTTCCCCGAACCAGCCGACCTGGCGGCCGTCTCCGAGGCCGAACTCCGCGAGTTGGGACTGGGCTACCGGGCGCCCTACGTCACCGCGACGGCCGAGATGGTCGCCGAGGGAGTACTGACGGCGAACGACATCCGCGGACGTGACTACGAGGACGCCCGGGAGACCACGACGGGCTACGTCGGAGTGGGCGAGAAGGTCGCCGACTGCGTATTGTTGTTCTCGCTGGGGTACCCGGACCCGGTTCCACTGGACACCTGGATCCGATCCGCCATCGACGAGCACTACCCCGATGTACGGGGCGACGATTACGCGTCGACCTCGCGAGCCCTCCGAGACAGGTTGGGGCCATACCCCGGGGTCGCCCAGACCTACGTGTTCCACTATCTTCGCCACCGCGACGCCATCGAAGCTCCCGTCTGAGGCCAGAGGATTTTGTGGCTGGACGGGCAACTAACCGCCATGAGTGGCCAACGAACCAGAGCCCACGTGTACATCACTGGCACCGTTCAGGGGGTCTACTACCGGGCGAACACTCGAGACGCGGCGAGGGCCCACGGCGTGGACGGCTGGGTGCAAAACCTCTCAGACGGCCGCGTCGAGGCCGTCTTCGAGGGCGAGAAGGACCGCGTCGAAGCGATGGTCGAGTGGTGTCACGACGGCAGTCCCGCCGCGTCCGTCGAAGCGGTGGAAGTCGATTTCGAGTCGCCGGAGCAACTCGACGGTTTCGAGATCCGGCGGTGAGCGCGCCACCTTTACGATTGGCCCCCGCTAACGGTCGGGCATGATCACGAGCGACCGGATGGCGGCCGTGGACCGTAACGCCACGGCCCTCGGCGTCGCCCCGGAACAGTTGATGGAGTCGGCCGGCAACGCCGTCGCCCGGACGGTCCGGGAGATGGCCGCACCGGGCGAATCGGTTGCCATCGTCGCCGGACGTGGGAACAACGGTGGCGATGGGTTCGCGACGGCCCGATTTCTCTCCGGGTTCGACGTCGCGGTACACCTGTTGGGCCGGCCCACAGGAATCGCGAGCGAGGTCTCGCGGGCCAACTGGGACGCCCTCCAGACCGCCGAGATACCGACACGGCGAGTGCGCGATTCGACAGCGCTTGACCTCGGGTCGCCGGACGTCGTCGTCGACGCGGTCCTGGGCACCGGCGTCACGGGTGCACCGCGAGAACCCGAACGGAGCGTCATCGAAGCAATCAACGAGAGTGGTGCCAGCATCGTCTCGATCGACGTGCCCTCGGGCATGGACGCCGACAGCGGCGAGGTTCGAGATATCGCCGTCGAGGCCGATCGGGTGGTCACGTTCCACGACCTGAAGCCGGGACTCGAGGGACGGGAGGGCGTGACCGTCGCCGACATCGGCATCCCCGACGCCGCGGAGCGATTCGTGGGCCCCGGCGATCGATTCGCCCTCGAACGGCCCCGGGACAGCCACAAGGGTGATTTCGGCCGGGTGCTGGTCGTCGGCGGTGGTCCGTACACCGGGGCACCGGCACTGGCCGGACAGGCGGCCCTCCGTGCCGGCGCCGACCTCGCGTACGTCACGGCGCCCGAACCAGTGGCCGACGAGATACAGGGGTACAGCGAGGACCTCATCGTCGAGCCTATCGTCGGCACTCGACTCGTCCCCCAGCACGTCGACGACCTGCTCGAACGTGCCGCGGGACGGGACGTCGTCGTTCTCGGTCCGGGGCTGGGCGACGCGAGCGACACGGTGCGCGCCGTCGGGGAGTTCCTCGAACGATACGACGGCCGGGCGGTCGTCGACGCCGACGCCCTCTCGGCGGTCCCGGACGTTGAAACGAACGCCACACTCGTCTGTACGCCACACCAGGGAGAACTCGCAGAGATGGGAGGGCCGACGGCGGACGACTGGGAGACGCGCGCCGACCTCGTCGAGGAGTATGCCGCCGACCTCGGCCGCACGCTCCTCGTGAAGGGGGCGTACGACGTCGTCTCCGACGGCGAGACGACGCGAGTCAACCGCACCGGCAATCCGGGGATGACGGTCGGTGGGACGGGGGACGTACTCGCTGGGGCGACCGCGGCGCTGCTGGCCAAGCTATCCCCCGTCGAGGCAGCCTCGCTCGGCGCCTTCGCGAACGGGACCGCGGGCGACGCCGTCGTCGAGGAGACCGGATTCGGTCTGCTCGCCTCCGACCTGCTGGCGGAACTCCCACGGGCCCTCTGGGGTGATCGCCGATGAGCGACGACGAGTTGACACACACGACCGAGAGCGGCGAGGCACAGATGGTGGACGTCGGCGAAAAACCGGATACCGCACGCAGAGCGGTCGCGGCCGGGGAGATCCACCTTACCGACTCGACGCTCGACGCCATCCGCAACGACGAGATCGGCAAGGGGAACGTGCTGGCGACCGCCCGTGTCGGCGCGATCCAGGCGGTCAAACACACGTGGGAGACGGTCCCGATGTGCCATCAGATCCCCATCACGAACGTGGAGACGGAATTCGCCGTCCGCGAGGACCGTGTCACCCTCGAGGTCGCCGTCGAGACGACCGGCAAGACCGGCTGCGAGATGGAGGCATTGCAGGGCGTGACGACCGGACTGGGGGTCGTCTGGGACATGGTCAAGGCGGCAGAGAAAGACGAGGACGGGCAGTATCCCGACACGGCGATCGAGAACGTGCGCGTCCTCGAAAAGGAAAAACGGCGGCGAGACTGATCAGGCGCGGACGATCTCGCTGGCCTTCGAACGGGATTTCTCGACGATGGTCGGTCGCGCCTCGAAGTCGATGACGACTTCCTCGTCACCGTATTCGACGTCCTCGACGTGCGCGTGATCGTGGACCCAGGAGACCACGCTCATCGTCTCCTCGGTCATCGGCAGGACGAGGCGTTCACGTTGCCGGTCCGGGAGTTCCGCGTCGATGCGCTCGCGGAGGGCGTCGAGGTTCTCCCCCTCGCTGGCACTGATCGCGACGGGGTCCGGTGCGAGGGCCGCGAGCGCGTCCCGTTTCTCCGCGAGTTCGGCGTCGTCCACCTGATCGATCTTGTTCAGGACGGTGACGATCGGGGCCTCGTTGCGCTCGTAGAGGGTATCGTGGCTCGTCACCAGTTTCTCGCGGATGTCGTCGATGGGTTCCGCGGCGTCGACGACGAGCAGGACCAGGTCGGCGTGATAGACCGAGGAGAGCGTCGACTTGAACGATTCTACGAGCCAGTGCGGGAGGTCGCTGATGAACCCGACGGTGTCCGTCAACAGCACCTGGCGTCGCTCTAGCTCCAGCCGACGGGTCGTCGTCCCCAGCGTCGTGAACAACTTGTCCGCCTGCTCCGCCGTGGGATCGAGGTCGGGGTGGAGGTCCTCGTTCTCACCGACCTCCAGGTCCGCCGCCAGCGCCTGCATCAGCGTGGATTTCCCCGCGTTCGTATACCCAGCGAGGGCGACCAGGTCGAATCCGGACCGGCGGCGCTCCGCCCGTCGTTCGTCCTCGGTCTTCTCGATGCGGTCGAGTTCGTCGCGGATGCGACTGATCCGGGCTTTGATGTCCTGTTCCCGACTCTCGTCGTACTCCCCCAACCCCATGAATCCCGGCCGCTCGTCGCGTTTGGCCAGGCTCACCTTCGCCTCCGCCCGTGGTAGTTCGTAGCGAAGTTCGGCGAGTTCGACCTGCAACTGGGCCTTGCGGGTCTGTGCCCGCTGTCCGAATATCTCGAGGATGAGGGTGAACCGGTCCAGGAGTTCAACGCCGTCCGGTAATCTCGTCCCCAGGTTGTACGTCTGATAGGGACCGAGACGATTGTCGAAGACGACCGTTCCGGCGCCGATTCGGGAGACGACGCTCGCGAGTTCCTCGACTTTCCCCTCCCCGATCTGGAGAGCCGGGTCTGCCGATCGCGTCTGTGTGAGGACGTCCACGACCGCGTAGCCGGCGGCCTCGGCGAGACCGCTAATCTCGGTCGTCTCCGCCGTTCCCTCGTCGACGCGCTTTACCACCACGGCCCGATCCGGGGATAGCTGTGCTCCGGTCACTCGACCGAAGATACGTGACGAGCGCACTTAAGCCTCCGGCGGGCAGAAGAACCTTGGTCTCGCACAACAGAGTGGGTGCTAATGGCTCTCGACGTCAACCTCAGTTCGATCGGACTGGAACTCGGCACCGGTGCCGTCATCGGGTTCATCATCGGATATGCGTTCAAGATGGTGGCGAAGATCGTGGCCGTCATCGTCGGCCTCGAACTCGCGCTGTTCAGCTTCCTCGAATCCCGCGGCATCCTCGTCGTCAAATGGGATCGACTTTCCGGTGGCCTCATCGAGGCGACCGACGTCGCCACGGCGAGCCAACCGCCCTCCTGGATGACGTCGATCATCTCGACGCTCTCCGTCGGTGCCGGGTTCACCGGTGGCTTCCTCGTCGGCTTCAAGAAGGGGTAATCCGCCGCTCCGGCCGTTCGACCGGTCACCGAGTGCTGATTTCGTCCTTGTCCTTGATGATGCGCGTCTCGGCCTGACCGCTCGTAATGTCGTTCACCTTGTCGTAGAAGTCGTTTTGCATCCCCGCGGGGAAGGTCAACACGCCCACCCAGGAGCCGTCGGGTTGCCACTCCTCCCGTTCGAGGTCACCGTACCCACGTATCTGGGCCTGCGCACTCCCCGCGTAGTCGGCGGGGATCTGTACCGCGACGGTCACCTCGTCGAACCGGATCGGGATGACCGGCCGGAGCGCGTCGAGCGCCTCGTCGACCTGCGTCTCGACGGGTTGCATCGGATCGATGTCGAAGCCGGCCTCCTCGAGAGCCGCCTCGATCCTGTCGGGCGGGTGCGGGGCGTCGTCCATCTGCGGGTTGACCGCGTTGCGCGCGATCTTGTTGACGAGTTGTCTGTGCTTCTGTTCTTCCATCTCCCGGCGCTGTTCGGCCGTGATCTGGATCTCGCCGCGCTCGACGACCGCGGGGATGATCTCGAGGGGATCGGTCGTCCCGAAGACCTCCTCTAAGTCCTCCTCGGCTGGGCGGTCGCCCCGGGATGCGTTCTCGAACACGTCGCGAGCCGCGATGACGTCCTCCAGTTCGCCATCGAACTCGCCGCGCTTCATGGCGAGTGCGGCGTCCGGGTCCACCAGCACCTCGAATCGCGCACCGTGTGATTCGAGACGCGCAGTGACCGCGTCGTCCAGTGAAATCATACCACACGATTGGGGCGCCAACGGATAAAAATGTAGTTGATGGGTTGGACGCCACTGCGACAGAGAAACTGCCGGGCGAATCCGACTCAGTCCTCGTCTTCGGCGAGCAGATCGTTGTCGACGAGGTACTCCTCGACTTCCTCGTCGGTCAACTGGATATACTGGCCCGACTCGGCGTCGATGGTGGCCGCGCCGAGTCCCTTCGGCGACAGCCCCTCCTCGTGGACCGACGCGAGTGCCCGAAGCGACAGGTCGACGGCCTCGTCGATGGTCTGTTCCTCGTCGTAGTGCTCCTCGAGATACGACTGGATGTCGCCCCGTTCCGACCCGATGGCGATGGCTTTCCACTCGTAGGGCGTGCCACTCGGGTCCGTCTCGAACAGCCGTGGTTCGCCGTCCTCCAGGCCGCCGATCAACAGCGCCACGCCGAACGGCCTGGCCCCGCCGACCTGGGTGTACTGCTGGATGTGGTCGGTGATATCCTTCGTCAGTGCCTCGACGCCGATGGGCTCTTCGTACCGCAGACGGTTCACCTGCGCGTCTCGGCGGGCGAAGTCGATCAGTTGGCGAGCGTCGGCGACGTGCCCCGCGCTCGCGACGCCGACGTGGTCGTCTGCCTTGTGCAACTTCTCGACGGAGGACTGTTCCATCAGCGGCGAACGGATGCGCTTGTCGACGAGCAGCGCGACCCCGTCGGCGGCCCGAACGCCGATGGAGGCCGTCCCGCGCTTGACGGCCTCGCGGGCGTATTCGACCTGATAGAGGCGTCCGTCCGGGGAGAAGATCGTGATGCCGCGATCGTACGCCTGTTGTTTGGCTTGACCCTGCATTGTATCACGTGATATCGATTCGTGTCGCGCCCACGAACGCCCCGTCGATGTCGACGTCCACCCGATCGTCTCGGACGACGGCCCGGCGTGAGTCGTTCCTGAACACGACCGATTCCTGTCCCGTTCCTTCCCTCGGACCGCCTAAATACTTTTCTTCACCAGCACGGACCGTGCCGCTTACCCCGCGGACGGTCACCCGTATCGGATCGTCGTAGACGCTATCGACACAGGCCAGGGCGGCCCGCGCGAGGGCCACGTTGCCACGACGCGTCCTGAGGAGCGCCCGGCCGTCGCCACCGGAGAACGCGAAGTTCACGACCCGCAGATCGGCCTCGACGCTCCCGACGTCCCCGACGAGATTCTGGGCGGCGAACCAGAGACTGCGCTGGAACGCATCCTCGTCGACGGAGGCGTCCGGCCAGGTCTCGAGTTCGACGGCGAGATATCGCCAGCGCTGGCGGAGATGTTTCGGGAGATGTCTCATCGACCTACGTTCAGTGCGGAGGTACAAGGACGTTTGGAGAGCGGTTGCCCCGAACGAGGATCAGGACTCACACGGGACGGCGTCGTCGCCGTCGTACTGTGCCCAGAGGTTGCAGTAATCGCAGGGGTGGATCTTTCCCTGAACGACGACGCAGGCACCGAACCCGTCGCCGTTCTGGTCGGGAACGTACAGGCTACAGTTCCCGCAGTACTGATCCCCCGACGGTTCGTGGGCGTATCCAACGTCGTCTTTTGCCTGGTCGGGTTCGTCCGGGCGGGATTGCCCCCCGAGTGACTCGGCGTTGACCTCCGAATCCGGCACCGTGGCGTCGTCGGGATGGGGAACTTCGTGGGTAGGACCGTCGTCTCCGCCATCGCCACCGTCGCCGCCATCTCCACCGCACCCTGCGAGTGCCGTCACCGCGGCCACACCCGCGTATTTGAGATACGTTCGTCGATCTGAAAGGGCTCTGTCTGTGGACATGTAAACTCACATACAATCGGCCGAGCAATAAGTGTTTGTGGCGGATATGGTCGGTTCACTCCGACGCCGTTTCACCGTTCGTATCGTCCCCGACGGACGCCCTCGGCGACGTACTCCTCGGACAGTCGCTCCCGATTTGTCGTGGCGATGTCCCCCCACGCCTCGAGGCCCGAGCGGATCTGGTCCTCGTCGAATCCTAACTGCTGTCCGAGCGCCAGAAGTTCGCGGGGACCCCGGACCTGGAGATGTGTCTCGGGGCCACCACTCACCACGAATGGGGCGTCGAAGTGGTCGAGCAGTTCTCTGAGTTTGCGCAGACCGCGGAGCGCCTGCACCCGTGGCCCGCCGGACGTTCGGAGGACGGGGCCCAGATTTACCTCGATATGGACGTCGTTCCGGGCTGCCGCCTTCACGATAACGTGGTTGACGTCGCCGTCGCCCCGCAGCGGATCGCGGAGGACGTCGATGGCCGGTGTCTCGACGGCGTACCGGTTCATCGTCGGCGTGCCGCCCCGGAGCATAAGGACCGTCGTCTTCCGGCGTCGGTCCGCGATCACGCCACTGGCGACCCCTTTCTCAGTCGTCCTCACCTCGAATCCATCGACGACGTCGATACCGTAAGCCGCCCGGAGACGGTCCGCGTCGAACGGCGCCGGGTCGTCGTATCGATCGGCGACGACGATCCCATCGAACCCTGCATCTGCGGCCGTCGCCGCGAACCGGGCGGTGGTGGTTCGTCCCTCGGCCTCGACGCGGACCGCCTCGTACATGCATTTTCGTTCCATCGACGAGAAGAAAAACCGTCCGGTGCCCTCGCCGGTTCAGAGCGCTTCGCGGACGTTCTCGAGTGCGGCCTCACGGGTGGCCGGATACGCCTCGACCTTCCCGCGGAGCGCAATACCCGCTCCCAGGGCGAGGGCGCCCTGCGCTGCGGCCTGTTTGTCGAGGTGGACGAACAGGGAGTTGTTATCGTCGAGACGATCGTCGAGTTCCGCGCTGACCTCGTCCAGAACGCCGGCCTCGCCCAACGCATCGAGTACGTGGCGCATCTCGTCCGCGCGCTCGACCCGGGCCGAGAGAACCACTATCGTGTCCCCGATGTGGCCCTCCGATTCCATCCGCTCGATCGGAACGTCCTCGGGAAGGAGGGTCCGCAGGGCGGACTCGACGCGGTCCTCCGACTCCGTTCCGTAACAGAAGGTGCGGAGGTCGAGGTAGTGAAAGGGAACGCTCATTGGCGCCAGATACGCGGTGGGTTCTGAAAAGTCGTGCCGTCTATTCCTCGTCGTCTTCGGGGGCCAGTTCGACGTTATCCTCTGGAACGCCCTGTTCCTGGCCGTCCTCGAACTCGATGGTGTAGTTGGCGTCGCCGAACATCGTCTCGACCACCTGGGTCACCGTCCCGACCTGTCCATCGTACTCGCTGTGTTTATCGGAGAGAACGACGCGGTCGTCTTCTTCGAAGCTCATACCCCCGATTACTCGGTGGGTCGGTGAAAAACGAACCGGTCTGCCCCGGTACAGACGGGAACATCGGCTACTCGCCCGGCTCGCCGAACGTCTTTCCGTCTCGCGTCTCGGCGTCGAGGCGTCTGATGGCCGCACTCGCGTTGTTCCCGTCGTACCCGAAGTAGACGTCTGAGGCGTACGCGTCCGCGACACGGGCCGCGCTGACGAGGTTGTCGACCGGAACGTCTGCGGCGAGCAGTTCGATGGAGAAGGGGACGTCGAGTTCGTCTTCGAACCCCTTGGCGAGAGCCTCGAGCCAGTACGTCGTCCCGTACTCGGTGTCGTACAGGGTCACGACGTACTCGTCGACGTATTCGTCGAGCGCGTCCAGGTCGACGCCGTTCCGTCGATAGAGATGGCCCGGATAGGGGTCGGGGTAGAGCGTGAAATACGTCTTACCGGGGATGTGCTCGTCGGCCGTCGCGACGAAGTCGGTCACCTGGGCCGCTCGCCACTCCCACCAGTCCTCGTCGCTCTCGGCGAACCCGGTCTCGCAGCGCTCGCAGTGGCAGTACTCCTCGCGGGGGAACCCGACGTCGTCGAGGCGGACGTCGGGGCTGACGTCGGCGGCCGACGCGACGAGGTCGTAGAGGCGCTCTTTGTACTCCTCGACGGACGGACAGACGTACGCCCAGTCGAAGTAAGGGCGGTCGGTCGTCGCTCGATTCCCCGCATCGTCGACGGCCAAAAGCGAGGGATCGTTCCGGCCCACGTCGTTGTCCCCGAACGCGGAGATCATGTTCACCGCGTTCGGTTGCGGGTCGGTGTGCCGGCCGGTGACGTCCTTGACCTCGTAGAACGCCCGGTCGAACTCCGGCCAGTCGAGTTCCTCGGCCTCTCGCGTGACGACGCCGAACATACCCGACCTCAGGGTGGGTCGGCAAAAAGGATGCTTACTCTATCTTGTCGATCGGTTCCATCTCGTCGTCCCCCAGGACCAGCTTCCAGATGAGGGCGACCAGGAGCAGTGCGACGGCGATCTTCAGAATCCGTTTGACCATATATCACTATACGAGCGTATCGGATAAACCGTTTTGGGCGCGAACGGCCACGACCGATCACGGGTGATCCCCGACCCAATCAACACCGGTACACCGAAATCGACTCACGCTCGCTCAGGACTCGATGTGTTCGGTGAGGTCCTCGCGGATGATCGTATCGCAGTACTCACATCTGACGCCGTCGTTGAGGACCGCAAATTGGGTCTCGACCGGTTCGCCGGCGTTCGTGATACAGTTCGCGTTGGGGCACTCGAGAACACCGGTGACCGCCTCCGGTCGTTCGACCCGGTGTTTTTCCGTCACCTCGTACTCGCGGATGATGTTGATGGTGGCGTCCGGTGCGATGAGCGAGAGGACGTCGACTTCGGACTGGCTCAATTCCCGTCCCTCGACCTTCACGATGTCCTTTTTCCCCATTCGGTCGCTGGGGACGTTCATTCCCAGACTGACGGCCTCGCCGCCCGAGCCGTCGATGCCGATGATCGCGAGGACGTGCAGTGCCTCGCCGCCGGTCACGTGGTCGATGACGGTGCCGTTCTGGATCTTGCTGACGCGGAGTTCGGTATCGATGTCTGTCATAGCAACATGTCGAGGAGTGCCATGCGGACTGGCACGCCGTTGTGGGCCTGGTCGAAGTACGTCGCGTTCTCGAGGTCGTCGATGGCCGGGTCGATCTCGTCCACCCGCGGGAGCGGGTGCATGATCGAGAGGTCGTCCGCGGCGTCCTCGAGGGTCTCCAGGTCGATGTTGAACTGACCGGCGACCTTCTGGTACTCGTTCTCGTCTGGGAACCGCTCGCGCTGGATTCGCGTCACGTACAGGACGTCCAGTTCGGGCAGGACTGCCTCGAGTGACTCGTGTTCGCGGACCTGTGCCCCCGCCTCGTGGAGGTCGTAGCGGACGTTACGCGGGAGTTTCAGACTCTCCGGGCTGATGAAGTGCTGGCGCGTGTCGAAGTTCGTGAGCGCGTGCGACAGCGAGTGAACCGTCCGACCGTACTTCAGGTCACCCATAATCCCGATGGTGAGGTCGTCCAGGCCGGCATTCTCCCGGATGGTGTAGAGGTCCAGAAGCGTCTGTGTCGGATGTTGGCCGGCCCCGTCGCCGCCGTTGAGCAGGGGAACGTCGATGAACTGGCTCGCCATCGTCGCCGACCCCTCCATGGGATGGCGCAACGCGATGGCGTCCGCGTAGCCCTCGATGACGCGGACGGTGTCCGCGAGCGTCTCGCCTTTCGTCACGCTGGAGTACTCGACGGGGCCCATGTCGATGACGTCCCCGCCGAGACGTTTGATCGCCGTCTCGAAGCTCATTTTCGTGCGCGTGCTCGGCTCAAAGAACGCGAGCGCCAGGAGTTTTCCCGGGTGTCGGTCCGCCTGGCCCGACAGGTCCCGGTCGAACTCCGCCGCCAGGTCGAGGACGGCTTCGATGTCCTCCCGCGAGAGTTGTTTGGCCGTGATGATGTGGTCGTGACGCATCGAGTGCAACGGGGTGTCGGGAGGCCTTGAATGTCCCGAATATCCCCCTGAACGCGAGTGAAACTGGACGGAAAATCGAGCGAATTCGAGAGAAAGCGTGGATGAACGTGGTCAATTCGACTGCAGGGCTTCCCCCGTTCAAGGCCCTTCGGCCCCCTCGAATCGATGCGAACGAACCATGAACCTTCGACACATCACGATCGTCGGCCTCGCGGCCCTCCTCCTCGTCTCAGGGGCCGTCGCGGCCACACCGGCCGCAGATACGCCTCCCGAAGATGCATCGCAACCTGACACGGCTCCGACTGAAACCTCGCAAGCCGACTCGGTACCTGAACACGCATCACAAGCCGACACAGATTCCGAGAACGCATCGCAGCCGGGCAGGGAATCCGAACCCGGATCACAGACCGACACGACGCCCGAAACCGTTTCGCAGGCGGACGACACCGACTCGCCGGCCAAACGGGCCCAGGGTGACGGGCCACCGATAGACATGCCCGACGCGGTCCCGGACCACGTGACCGAGATCCACCAGAGCATCCAGTCCTTCGTCGACGGTTCACTGGATGGCTCCCTCGGTGCCACACTCTCCGACCGCCTGCGTGGGAACGGACACGAAGATACCGGTGACGAACCGGTGACCACGACGGTGGACGCATAACCATGGCACCGCCGACAGTCGTACCCGGGATGATCGATGGTCTCGCAGCGCTCCTCGGCAGCCTGCTCGTCGGTGGCCTCGGCATCGCCGCGGGGACGCAACTCGTCGCGGGCGACGGTGACCTGGTCCGGGCCACGATCACTGCCGGTATCGGGGCGCTCGTGTGGGCGTTCCTCGACGGCATCCCGCTCCTCGGGCCCGTCATCGCCCTGCTCGCGTGGATCGGCGTCCTTCAGGTCAGACACGATACGGGCTGGGGAGGGGCCGCCGTGGCCGGCTTCGTCGCCTGGATCGTCGCCGGCGTCCTGGCAATCGTGCTCTCCGCCATCGGCCTCCCCGTGACCGAGGTCGTCGGCGTCCCGGGCGTCTGAGCCGAACCTTTTTGTACCGAACCCCGACCATCGCTGCCCATGCTCGCAATCGCCGGAGGGAAAGGTGGGGTCGGGAAGACGACGACAGCCCTCGGCGTCGGTGTGGCGCTCGCCGCCCGGCGACGGAATCCGGTCGTGGTCGACGCCGACCGCGACACACCCAACCTCCATCTCGTCGCCGACGTCGACGACGGCGGCATCGAGGCCCTCGCCGACGGCGTGTCCATCGACGATGCCAGTACCGTCTCCCGCGGCTACGAGGGGATCCGAATCATCGGGTCGTACGCCGGCGGCCCGGTCGGCCGGGCACTCCGACAGCTCGTCACCGACAGTCCAGTAGTCGTCGACACGCCCGCCGGTGGGTCCCGTGACGCCATCCTCCCGCTCCGGCTGGCCGACCACGCAATCGTGGTGACGACGCCGGATCCGGCGTCTGTCGAGGATGCGAGGAAGACGGCCAGGATCGCTCGCCGGGTTGATACCGAGGTGGTCGCCTGGATCGTCAACCGGTCGTCCACGGTGCCCGAGACGCTCCGAGGGTCCGTCGGCGACGTTCCCGTGATACCGGTGCCGGCGTCTCCCGATCCACCCACAGACGCACGCCGTGCGTACGACGATGCGGTGTCGGGGTGGGTAAATGCTTAACTACGGCCGAGCGCGTATCAAATGACGATGCCGGAGCGGCTGTCGACGGGGGTCGAGGTCCTCGACCGCGAACTGTCGGGTGGGCTACCGGCCGGGAGCGTCGTCGCCTACCAGTCCCCGCCAGCGAGCCAGGGAGAGCTCCTGCTGTACGAGTTGACCCGTCCCCGCCCGACGCTGTACCTGACGACCGATCGCACCGAGGACACCGTCGCCGACGCGTTCGAGGAGACGCGCGCTCCGACGGGGTCACCCGACATCCGTTACGTCTCAGGTGAGGACCCACTCGACGCGGTCCGGCGGGCGTTCAGGAGCGCGGGCGAAGGGACGACGGTCATCGTCGATCCTATCGACGGTCTGGAACGGACGAGCCGGGGCCGGTACGAGACCGTGTTGAACGAACTCGCGAACCACATGCAGAACACCGGCAGCATCGCCATCCTTCACTGTCTGTCCGGATCACATACGCCGATGCTCCGGGAGACCACCCAGCACATGGCGGACGTCGTCCTCGACCTGCGCACCGAGGTGAAAAGTGGCGTCATCGAGAACCGGCTGGCCGTGACGAAGTTCCGCGGCGGCCGGGTCCCCTCCGAGACCATCAAGATGGACCTGACCGAACGTGTTCGGGTGGACACGAGTCGCGACATCGCCTGAAATCCGGTCGCGACAGCGCAGGAAAACCGATCTGTCGGTTGCTTCGAATCCGTACTCGGCGAAATCGGTCGTCCTGCAGGTCACGGTCTCCGAACGACGGACCGCTTGCGAGAATAACGCGCCGTCGGTTACTCTTCGTCGAGCAGTTCCTCGGCGTCGACGTCCTCGAGGTCCTCGTCACCCTCGTCGAGTTCGTCGATGATCTCGTCGGCATCGATGTCGGCGTCTTCGAGGGCCGCGTCGATGTCGCCGAGGCCGCCGCCCATGCCGCCCATGCCCATGCCGGGCATCCCGCTGCCGTCGATGATCTCCTGGACGATGACCCGGTCGACGCCGATCTTCTCCATGACGTCGCCGAGGATCTGCTGTTTGCTCATCATCCACTGCTGGTTGAACTGCAGCTGCGGGTTGCTCTCGATGTAGAGGGTCTCCTGCTCCTCGATTTCGGTGGTCGTCTCCGGTTCGGCGTCTTCGTCCTCGTCATCGGGTTCGACGGTGACCTCCGTCTCCACTTCGTCGGTCTCGATGAACATCTCGAGGTCGACGTCGAAGTACATCTTGAGCAGCCCACTGGCCTGCTTGACCCGGTCCTCGACGGTGTCGACGATCTCGTAGTCGTACTCGATGTCCTGGCCGGCTAGGGGGTGATTGAAGTCCACGCGGGCCCGCCCACCGATGATCGTCTCGACGTGGCCGTGCTCGCCGTCGACGTCGACGTGGGCACCGGGGTAGCGGTCGTCTTCCGGGATCTTGTCGGCCTTGACCGTGCGGACCTGTTCTTCCTGGTACTCCCCGAAGGCCTGGCCCGCGGGAACGACCACGGAGCCCTCCTCACCGACCTCCTTGCCCTCGATGTCGTCCTCCACGGCAGCGAACAGGTGGCCCTCGCCGAGGACGATGGTTCGGGGGGAAAAGTCTCGTTCCTCAGTCTCGATGCCCTCGGCTTCGGCGGTCTCGAGGTCCGTCGTGTCGACGAGTTCCCCACCCTCGGTGGTGCGGGCGGTGTACGCAAGTTTCACGAAGTCGCCCGACTGGAGTCCCTCGTCCGTGGACTCCTCGTCGGTTTCCTCGGGCTCGTCGGCCGTATTCTCATCGGTCATACCAGTACCGAGTCCCGTTCTACCCTTAAGAATCACGTTTCTCGGACGTCCGACACGGGCCTCGCCCTGGGTCGGTACGACTCCCGTCGGTCACGGCAACTCGACAGCGCCACGACCACCGCGCTCAGGATTCACGGGTGTAAAGCAGTGCGAGGACAACGATGAGGACGACCTGGACGACTTTGTCCCCGATACCGAGCGGGGAGAAATCCGGTGCGTTCACGAGGTACCAGGCCACGATCTGCCCCCCGGTGAACGGGATACCCAGGAGGTAGATCAGTCGCCGTCGGTAGTCGTATAGGACCGCGACGATGGCGGCGAAAAAGACCACACCGGCGAAGAGGAATGACCAGCCCATCGGGTCCGAGACGAAACTCACCCCGAGGACGAGATGTATCACGCCCGTCACGAGGGCGAGGCCGATGGCGAGCCAGTGGAGCCCAGTGAGGGATTCGGTCCGGATGGAGGTCCCGGAGTCGGTCATCGTTGACATATGTCAACATAGCCCAGTACCGGCTTGAATCTTTTGTCTATCTGACGTGTTGCCGAAACGCCTCCTGGAACCCGTCGGTCGCGAACCGGTCGCGCTGGAGCCTCGGGCGGTCGTCGCGGTCGATCGCCCCGCTGACGAGGTCGATTGCCTCGGGCACAGAATCGAACGATCGGTCCGCTCGACCGCGGAGAATCTCACGCTGACCACCGGACGCCGGTGCGAACGGGACCATGCCGGCCGCGACGTATTCGGCCACGGCCATGCCGAAGTGCTCGTCCGCTTTGACGTTGAGCCCGTATCGATACCCACACAGCAACTCGATGACGCGACGTCGAGGTACGTCCGTCTCGAGGTGGACGTAAGGTCGCTCCTCCGCCGCAGCAGCGATCCGATCGGCGTACCGGCGATAGGCCCGCGGTGCCGAACCGACGATGTGCAGGTGGACGTCGTGGCCCCGGTCTCGCACGCCGTCCACGATGGCTATCGCCTCCTCGAGCCGTTTGTCCGGGGCGATGCGACCGACGACCACGATTCCCGTCTCACGGTCTTCCCAGGTGGTGTCACACGATATCGGGTCGACCGGGGGGTGCAGGACCGTCGGTCGAGTCCCGTAGATGGCCTCGAATACGTCCGCGGTCCATCCGGAGTTCGCGAGGTAGGTGGCAGTGTCGGTCCCGCCACTCACGTCGGGGGCCGCCACCCGACTCCAGAGCGCGTTCAACCGGCCCGCGTCGGCGTCCGCCGCACGGCGGATCTTGAACTGCGGATAGTGCACGTACTGGACGGACGGAATGGGTACCGCGACCTCGTTCGCCGTGCTCACCGCCAGGTCGAACTCGTCTGCGACAGGGAGGAAGAACCGACGGAGGAGGACGCTCCGAAAGGCTAGCTGTGGACCGACCCACGGCGCCAGCCAGGAGAGGGCTCGGGCGGTTCGGTTTGCGCCCGTCGGCATTCTGACGTCGACGTCGGGCAACGGGGTGTCAAAGCGGTCGGACAGGGCTTCGAGGGCCGTCTCGGAGACGGTAAAGAGCGTGACGTCGTGGTCGTCGGCCAGCGCGTCACACACCGCCAAACAGACGGTATCCGCACCGCCCTGAAAGTCGAGGGTATTGTGGAGGACCGCGACGTCGGCCATGGACTGCCTTCGCTGGGGTGGGTTATAATTTCGTGGCCTTTACATTTTTATCCTGGCTCTCGAATGCAGTGGCGTGGAATGCGTCTTCGTCGGTGCGGGTTCGGTCGCAGAGCAGTACGCAGACGGTCTCGAAACCGCCCCCCTGGAGCTGACGGCGGTGTGCGACCGGCGGTTCGATCGAGCGCAAGCACTCGCCGATAGCCACGGGGCGACCGCCTACGAGGACCTGACGGAGCTATTGGCGGCGGAAGCCGCGCCCCTGGTCGTCAACCTGACCAGCCACACCGCCCACGCGGGAGTGACCGAGACGGCACTGACCGCGGGTCGACACGTCTTCAGCGAGAAGCCACTGGCGATGAGTGCCGACCGCGCGGCCGAACTGCTGGCAATAGCCGAACGAAACGACCTGGCCCTCGCAGCGGCCCCGATCAATCATCGCGGAGCGGCACAGACACACGCCGGGACCCTCCTCGGCGACCGTCGCTTCGGCGAGATTCGCCTCGCGTACGCCCACGCCCACGTCGGGCGGGTCACGGAGTGGCACGAGAATCCCGACTCGTTCCTCGCGGTCGGCCCGCTCTACGATGGCGCGGTCTATCCGTTGAACCTGCTCGTCGCGTGGTTCGGGCCGGTCGAACGCGTCAGGACGGCCGACGCCATCGACGTCTGGCCGGACGGCGAGGACGGCACTCCCGGTCGCGCACCCCACGTCGAGGCAACCCTCGACTTCGAAAGCGGCCCCACCGTCCGACTTTCGACGAGTCTCTACGTTCCCCATCGCAGTCGCGAGTTCTACAGCCTCGAGATCCACGGCGACGAAGGCTCGCTCTACCTCCCGGATACCGGTGCGATGTCGGCCGGCCCGAAAGCGGTATCGGTCGGTGCAAACGGTCGCGAATACGTCGCCGCGCCGCCCCCGTCCCCGCCGCGACCGCAATCGTACGTCGACGGCCCCACCCGGCTGGCCGAATCCATCCGCGCCGGCGAGCGTCCGACGAACGACGCGCGGCGGGCCGTGCACGTCGTCGCCGTCTGTAACGCCATCGAGGAGGCCGCCGCCGATGGCGGCGACGTTCGCGTCCCCAGCCACGGGTTCTCCGCCAGCTTGCCCGACGGGCCACCGGTCCGACCGCCATCGGGCGGCCAGGGGTCCGAATCGCCCCGCGAGCCGGGACGGGGATCCGCGATACGGCTGCCGCCGATCGGTTTCGGCGCTTCACGATACAGAGACGGCACGTACGTCGACCGCATCGACTCCATCGCGACGGCCATCGACGCTGGCTACCGACTGTTCGACTCCGCCGAACTCTACGGCAACGAATCGCGGATCGGAGCCCTCCTCGCGAGGGCGGGGACGCCGGACAGGGACCACTACGCCATCATCGGGAAGGTCTGGAATACGAACCACGAACACGTCGCCGAGGCCTGCGAGGGGAGCCTGGCCGAACTCGGTCTCGAGTCGTTCGACGCCTACCTCCTCCACTGGCCCGAAGCCTGGACATACCAGGGACCGCTCGAGGATCTGGCAGCGAAACCGGTCGACGAGCAGGAGGCGTTGACCTTCCCCACCGACGAGACCGGACACCCTGCGACGGTCGATGTCCCACTGACGGAGACCTGGGGGCGCATGGAACGACTCCACGACCGGGGCCTCACCCGCACGCTGGGGTTGAGCAACGTGACCGTCGAACAGCTAGAGACGGTACTGGAGTCGGCCAGGATACCCCCGGCGATCGTCCAGGTCGAATCCCACCCGTATCGACCACGGCGCGCGCTGGTCGAGACCTGTCAGGACCTGGGCATCCGGGTCGTCGCCCACTCGCCACTCTCCGCCCCCGGACTCCTCGAAGAGCCAGTCCTGCTCGACGTCGCCGAGACACACGACAGCACCCCTGCGCAGGTCGTCCTCGCCTGGAATCGTGCCCGTGGCGTGGTCCCGATACCCGCGAGCAACGACCGCGATCACATCGTCGAGAACCTCGCAGCAGCCCGGATTCGTCTGGACAGCGCCGAACGAGCACGGATCGACGCCCTCGAGGACCCGACGTTCGAGCCATGACCGGACAGACCGTCGACCGATCCGGACTCGAACGGCCGTTCGGCCGCGTGGTCGTGGGGTTCACCCTCTCAGTACTGGCGATCGCCCTCGGAGTGGGTACTCTCGCAGGAACGTCGACCGCCGTCCGATGGGCGATTCCGACAGCCGCGGTCGCGGCCATTGCACTGGCGTATTGCTACCGCCTCCTCGAGCACAACCACCCTGCAGGGGCATCGCGACCGGCGTTCGATTCGCTCGGCGTCGCGAACCACGTGACCCTCGCCAGAGGCGGCCTGTTCGCGGCCATCGCTGGTTTCGCGTTTCTCGAACCGACCCGGTGGATCGGCTGGCTTCCGGCCCTGCTCTACGGGGCGGGGTCCGCGCTTGACGCCGTCGACGGGTTCCTGGCGCGGATGAACGGACGGACGACCGTCCTCGGTGCGAAACTGGACATGGCGTTCGACTCGGTCGGGTTCGTGGTCGGACCGGTCGTCGCCGTCCTCTGGGGGCGGTTGCCGGTCTGGTACCTCTCGCTCTCGGTGGCCCGATATCTGTTCCTCGCGGGCAAAACGTGGCGACAACGGCGAGGCCGGCCAGTCTTCGAACTGCCCGAGAGCAGGGTCCGGCGGCCGCTCGCGGGTTTTCAGATGGCATTCATCACCGTCGCACTCGCTCCGCTCGTGTCGGCCGAGACGATTCACACGCTCGCCGTGGTCGCGTTACTCCCCTCCCTGCTGGTGTTCCTCAGAGATTACCTGGTCGTCAGCGGTCGGCGTGGGGGTGGGGAACAATATTAACCGTGCCGGGTATTGTTATCGATGTGAACCGTATAGCTCGCTATGAGGTACCGGCCCTCGCGACCGACGGAACCACGCCGTCTCACCACGCCGATGCACGGGTGACCCGGCAATGGCCCAGAGCAACGAGTCGCCCTCGAGCACCACCGCAGGAGTGGTGTTCGGGCTGATGGAGCAGCGCTCGCTCTACTTCACCGCCCCAGGGGAGACCGCCATCCAGGAGTCCCGAGTGACCGCTGCAGAGGACGAGGTGCTGGTCGAGACGACCGTCTCGGCGGTCAGCGCTGGCACCGAACTCCTCATCTATCGGGACGAGGCGCCGGGGAGTCTCGAAGCGGACGCGACCATCGACGCACTCGACGGCGACCTCTCGTATCCGGTCAAATACGGCTACGCCACGGTCGGGACGGTCACCGAGACCGGCCGATCCGTCGACGACGACTGGCGAGGGCGATCGGTCTTCGCGTTCAACCCGCACGAATCGCGATTCGCCGCCACCCCCGACAGCCTCATCCCGGTGCCCGAAGGACTGCCGGTGGAGTCGATGGCGCTATTCCCCTCGGTCGAGACCGCGACGTCGCTCGTCATCGACGGACGGCCACGGATCGGCGAACGCGTAGTGGTCTTCGGGGCGGGTATCGTCGGCCTCTGTACCGTCGACCTGCTCTCGTCGTTCCCCCTCGGCCGACTGACCGTCGTGGAACCACTCGAGCAGCGACGCGAGCACGCACGAGAACTCGGGGCCGACCGGGCCATCGCGCCGGCGGAAGTGCGGACCGAACTCGAGTTCGACGGCGACCCGGCGGGAGCCGACCTCGTCTACGAACTCTCCGGAAATCCGGCGGCACTCGACGACGCTTTGGACGTGACGGGGTACGACAGCCGCGTGATCGTCGGCTCGTGGTACGGAACCAAACGGGCCGATATCGATCTGGGCGCCGATTTCCACCGGGACCGTGTGTCCATCGAATCGAGTCAGGTGAGCACGCTCGCGCCTGATTCGCGGGGTCGGTTCACGCGCGACCGGCGAGCGGCAGTCGCCCTCGACCGGCTCCGGACGATGGATACCGACTCGTTGATAACCCATCGGATCCCGTTCGCCGAGGCCGACGCCGCGTACCACCTGCTCGATAGACGACCGGAGGCCGCCATCCAGGTACTCCTGACCTACGAATGACCCGAACTACCGACACTGCAACGGTCGAGACGAATCGCCCCGAAACCACCTATACGCTCGGCGTCAGCCGTGATCTCGTCGCCCAACACTTCCTCACGGTCCCCGATCCCGGGCCGGAGGGAGAGATCCACAGCCACCACTTCGAACTGGAGGTTCGATTCGCAGGACCCGCCCTCGACGAATACGGCTATCTCGTGGACATCGACGCCGTAAACGACATCCTCGACGAGATCGAGAGCCGGTATCGCGACGCCCTCCTCAACGACCTCCCCGAATTCGAGGGCGAGAACCCCAGCGTGGAGCGATTCGCCCGCCACGTCGGCGACCGTATCGCTGCCGAACTGCCCGACGCCACCCCGAATAGCCTCGTGGTCCGCATCTGGGAGGACGAATCCGCCTGGGCCAGTCACCGGCGTCGACTCGAGTGATGGACCACGCAGCGATCCGGTACCTGGAGGCGAAACGGTCGATCGACGACCGGGCGATGGCCGACGAAGTGCTGGCGACGGTGCGGCGGTCGCTGCCGCCAGACCCGACCATCCTGGAAGCGGGCTGTGGAACCGGGACGATGGTTCCCCGGCTACTCGAGTTGGGAATCACCGACGGCACGTATCGCGGTGTGGACCGGGACGAGACAGTCATCGCCTTCGCCAGGGACGATCGCCCGAAAGAACTCCGGAATGGTGGTCGGCAGGTCGACGTCTCACCGAGGGGGTTCCGGGTCGATGACATGGCCGTCTCGTTCGTGGTGGGTGACGCGCTCGACGCGTTCGCGGACGTGAGCGACGCAGACCTCTTCGTCGCGGCCTCGTTCGCAGACCTGGTTCCCATACCGGCCCTGCTCGATACCATCACGACGGCGCTGCGCCCCGGAGGGCTGGCGTATCTCCCGCTCACCTTCGACGGCGAGACGGTCTTCCAGCCGGACCACCCGGCCGACGAACAGGTGATCGACGCGTACCACCAGGCCATCGACGCCCGACCCGGTCGTGACGCCCGGGCTGGCCGCCATCTACTCCATGAGTTCCAGGACAGCCCGGGCGAGTTGCTCGCCGTCGCGTCCTCCGACTGGATCGTCCGCCCGCGAGACGGAGTCTATCCGACCGACGAGGCGTACTTCCTCACTCGAATTCTCGACTTCGTCGAGTCGTCGCTCTCGAATGCGTCGCCGCCGGTTCCTGACCTCGCGGACTGGCTCGAGGTCCGGCGAAGCCAGTTGGCCGCGAGCGAACTGACCTACGTCGCCCACAATTACGACCTCCTGTACCGGACGGCAGGGGACTGAACGGCGCGGTCCCCTGCAGAGCAGGTCTTCTTCCGAACTCCCCGAAGATGTACAGGACTTTTCCCCGACCCGAGTGAGTGACCAGTCATGTACGAGGTCGAAGTGAAGGTTCGTGCGGACCACGACGCCGTCCGGAGTGCACTGGAACGACTCGAGGCCACTCGCGTGGGAACCGTCGAGCAGGCGGACGTCTACTACGACGTGCCCCATCGGAACTTCGCCGAGACCGACGAAGCGCTCCGAATCAGGCGGGAAGTCGATGCAGCGGGCGAATCCGAGACGGTCCTCACCTACAAAGGACCGCTCGTCGAGGACGATTCGAAGACCCGCGAGGAGATCGAGACGCCCATCGTCGAACTACCGACGTTCGAAGCCATCCTCGATTCGCTGGGGTTCGAACCGGCGGCGACGGTCGAGAAGACGCGGGAACGGTGGGAAGTCGACGACTACGTCGTCTCTCTTGACGACGTGGCGGGGCTCGGAGGGTTCGTGGAGGTCGAGGCCGAAGCGGAACGGGAGGCAGTCTCGTCGGTTCGAGACGGCGCCTACGAGGTCCTCCGCCGCCTGGATCTCGACCCCGAATCGCAGATTCGGACGTCCTATCTCGGACTGTTGCTCGAGGACGATGGATAGCGCCCGGGACGCCACCGAAAATGCGCGTGGCGCATATTGTCGGCCCCAGTTCTTTTCGCAAGTTATAGAACGCCCGGCAGGTAACCTTCGACAATGACCGAGCGAAACATTCGAGTGCAGGCCCTCGACCGCGGCGCGGTCGAAGACCAGGAGGTCGAGATCGTCGAGCGGAAGGGCATCGGTCACCCCGACTCCATCTGCGACGGCATCGCCGAGGCCGTCTCTCGGGCACTCGCCCAGGAATACATGGACCGGTTCGACAAGGTCCTCCACTACAACACCGACGAGACCCAACTGGTCGCCGGCGACGCCGCCCCCGCCTTCGGTGGTGGCGAGGTGATCGAACCGATCTACATCCTCCTCGTGGGTCGCGCGACGAAATACTACGACGGGACCGCGATTCCCGTCGACGCCATCGCGCTGGAGGCCGCCCGTTCGTACCTCCGCGAGACGATTCCCAACCTCGACCTCGAGTCGGATGTCATCGTCGACGTCAAACTCGGGGAGGGCTCCGGGGACCTCCAGGAGGTCTTCAGCGAAACGGGCGCGGCCGTCCCGATGGCCAACGACACGAGTTTCGGAGTCGGGCACGCACCGCTCACCGAGACCGAGCGCATCGTCCTGGAGACCGAACGACGTCTCGACGCGGAGTTCGGCGAGAGTCACCCCGCCCTCGGCGAGGACGTCAAGGTGATGGGCAAGCGCGAAGGCAACACGATCGATCTGACGGTCGCCGCCGCGATGGTCGACGCCTACGTTCCGAACATGGACGCCTACAAGGCCGAGGTCGAGGCGGTCCGCGACTTCGTGAACGACCTCGCCTACGAATTTACGGACCGGGAGGTACGGGTGCACGTCAACACGGCCGACGACTACGACGAGGGCTCCATCTACCTCACCACCACCGGGACGAGCGCCGAACAGGGTGACGACGGCTCGGTGGGCCGGGGCAATCGCGCGAACGGGCTCATCACCCCAAACCGCTCGATGTCGATGGAGGCGACGAGCGGGAAGAACCCGGTCAACCACATCGGCAAGATCTACAACCTCCTCTCGAACCAGATCGCTGGCCGCGTCGTCGACAACGTCGCCGGCATCCGGGACCTCCGTGTCCGCCTGCTCAGCCAGATCGGCTCGCCGATCGACGATCCCCACGTCGCCGACGTCCACGTGACGACCGAGGACGGCGTCGGCCTGGGCGACATCGAGCAGGATGTCCGGGACATCGTAGACGACGAACTCGCCCACGTGGCCGACGTCACCGAACGGACGATCGACGGCGAACTGACGACGTTCTAGCGAAGGCGGTATAGGGTACGGGTCCGTTCTCCCGGACATGACGGTCCCCGGTGCCGACGCGGTGCTCGTCAGACACGGAGACATCGGTGTGAAATCCGCCCACGTCCAGGCGTCGATGGAGGGGGACCTCGCCGACCGCGTCGCCGCAATGCTCGATGATCGGGGCGTTTCGGGAACGGTGGACCACGAGTGGGGACGGTTGTTCGTCAGAACGCCGGCGGCGGAGGTGGCGACGGACACAGTCACGGACGTCTTCGGCGTTCACACCGCCAGTCCAGCACGAACCGTCCCGGCGTCGATCGACGCGATAACCGAGACGCTGGCGGAGATAGCGACCGTGACCTACGACGGTGGGACCTTCGCCGTCGATGCGCGGCGGACCGGCGACCACGATTTCACGAGCCACGAGGTCGGCAAGCGGGGTGGGGACGCCATCTGGCAGGCCGTCGAGTCCGAGTTCGACCCCGGAGTCGACCTCGACGACCCGGATCACCCGTTTTACGTGGAGGTCCGCGACGAGGACGCGTACATCTTCACCGAGAGACGAGACGGCCCAGGTGGCTTTCCGCTCGGAAGCCAGGCCCCGCTCGTCGCACTCGTCAGCGGTGGCATCGATTCGCCGGTGGCCGCCTGGCAGGCGATGCGGCGTGGGTCGCCCATCGTCCCGGTCTACCTCGACCTTGGAGACTACGGCGGCAGCGACCACCGGGCCAGGGCCATCGCGACCATCGAGACGCTCTCCCGATTCGCGCCCGCCCAGGACGTGCGACCCAGAGTCGTCCACGTCGGCGAGTACGTGGACCGACTGGTCGAAGCGATTTCCTCGACGCGGATGCTCTCGTTCCGGCGGTTGATGTACCGGATTGCCGAACACGTCGCCGAGGCGGAGGGTGCTGCCGGCGTGGTCACCGGGGAGGCAGTTGGACAGAAGTCGAGTCAGACGGTCCGGAACCTCGCCGCAGTCGATCGGGCCACGGAGCTGCCGATCCACCGGCCACTGCTGACCTGGGACAAACAGGAGATCATCGCCGAAGCCCGCCGGATCGGGACCTACGAGGACTCGACCATCGACGCCGGCTGTCATCGGGTCGCTCCAGACAAACCCGCGACGCGAGCGACCGTCGCGGCTGTCGAAGCCGCCGAGCCACCCGAGATGTTCGAGTGGGCCACGAAAGCGGCGGAGAACGTCGAGGTGATCGAGGTCGGCGAGCCAGAAAGCGTCGTCGAGGGGGCACCGTGACCAGGGTCTGTATCCTCGGCCAGGCGGACGTCGCCATCAAAGCGGACCTACTCGCCTACGAGACGGCGCGGTCTGCACTCGCCCCCTACGAGTTCGAAACCCCCTTCGAGAACGCACTCGCCGTGGACACGGTGAGTCTGGGGGCGGCGGTCTCGCTGTTGAACGACCTCAACTGGTATCTCGTCAGACTCGCCCGTGAGGCGTTCGTCCAGGACCGCTCCATCAGCGAGACGGAGTGGCTCTCCCGGGACCTCGCGACCGCGATTCGGAACGGCGCCATAACGAAAGAGCAGTCCGGCGACTATCTGAAGGTCTACGGGGTGCAGGACGGCGAACTCGTCGAGCCGATGTTCGCCGCACGAACCGTCGACGGCGTGCCGGAGTACGACCTGCGCGAGGTCGAGGAGACGGTCGTGGTCCGGGTCACGGACTCCGAGTTCGGCGACTAATCGTCGAAGAGACCGGTCGAGAGATACCGCTCGCCGGAATCGGGAAAGATGGTCACGATCAGTGGCTCCCCGGGGCCGTCCGGATCGGCGGCCAGTCGCTCGGCCACCCGTCTGGCTGCCACGCTCGCCGCGCCACTCGACTGTCCGACGAGGATGCCCTCCGTCGACGCGAGACGACGACATTCCCGCTCGGCGTCCTCGAGGGCGACCGATTCGACCGCGTCGATCTGTTCGACGTCGAGCGTCTCCGGGACGAACGATGGGCCCATCCCCTGGTAGTCGTCTGGAGCGGGTTCGCCGGTCGAGACGAAGGGGTTCGCGGCCGGTTCGACCCCGACGACGGTGAGGTCGGGATACTCCTCGCGGAGGTAGCGGGCCGTCCCCGAGATGGTGCCGCCCGTCCCCACGGCCGCCACGAAGGCATCGACGGTCCGTCCCTCGACCTGGTCGGCGATCTCGGGGCCGGTGGTTCGGTAGTGGGCTTCGGGATTGTTGGGATTCGTGAACTGCGAGATGTGAAAGGCACCCTCGTCCGCGGCGATGGCCTCGGCCCGTCGATTCGCCTCGCCGACGTCGCCATCGACGAGTTCGACCGTCGCGCCGTAGGCCCGCATGAGTCGGCGCCGTTCGGGGGACATCGACGCCGGCATCACGATGGTGAGGTCGTACCCACGCGCCGCTGCGACGAACGCGAGACCGATGCCCGTGTTCCCGCTGGTCGCCTCGACGAGTCGGCCGCCTGGTTCGATGTGGCCCGCCCGCTCTGCCGCGGTTATCATCTCGAGTGCCGGCCGGTCTTTCGCCGATCCACCCGGGTTCCGTCCTTCGAGTTTCGCCGCGACGGTCGTTCCGTCAGGTCCGTCGATGCGCACGAGCGGTGACCCGATCGTCTCCAGGACGGAGTCGTACATCGTCGAGAGGTAGACCGTCGGCGTACTTACCAGTGGTGACCGCGACGCTCCCCGCCGGCTCGTCGCTGCCGGGAGCGGGGAGATTAAACGCCTCGGCCGCCAATCCGCGAGCGAACCCATGGAATCGATGGAACCCGCCCCCAACTGGGACGTCGACGCCCACCGGGAGGTCGTCGACGCCTTCGCCGACCTGGACGAGGACGTCGTCATCACCGTCTGGGGCGCCGACTGGTGTCCGGACACCCGAAACCAACTTCCCGAATTCGCCGCCGCACTCGACGCGGCGGGAATCGAGGACGACCGGATCGAACAGGTCGAGGTCGACCGCGAGAAGAACGGCGACGGAACCGAGAAGTACGGCATCGAGTTCATCCCGAGCATCGTCGTCGAGCGGGACGGCGAGGAAATCGCCCGCTTCGTCGAGGAAGAACCAGTCCCGGCGGCGGTCCATCTCGCGAGTCAGTTCGGAGACGTCGACGCGGCAACGTACTGAGAACGGTTCATCTGGCCAGTACGCAGACGGCGGGACCGACGAGTTCACGCCCGTGAGACACGACGTGACCGAAACAATCACTTTTTATCCTGGCGGAAACGGTCATCTTTTGTACCGAGACGCTGGAGTCCCAACCGATGAGTAACTCCGGCACCGCCCTCGAGAACGGGCTGTCCGAAGCCGTCCGACAACCGAATGACGCCGACCACGTCACGGTGAATCCATCTTTCGAGGACCTCCGCGCCTTCTCCCGAGACCTGGAGCGAACGACCTCGTTCGGTGCGCCATCGTACGTGAGCGAGTACCGGTCCCGAAGTGCTGAGAAGACGAAAAACGCCATCGACGACGAGTTCGAGCGAGCAGATTACGACCTCGTCGAGGAGGCACTCGACATCGTCGACGCCGGGGACGAGGAGTTCGTCTGCGTCGATCGCACGGTCGGTCGTCACCCCGAAGAGTCCTATCACGCCAGGCTGTTCGTCCCGAAGGCGTACGGCCGCATCGCGCTCGGGTGGGCGAAACTCCTCGAACCGGCCGAGGGTGACGACCCGGATTTCGTCACCATCCAGATACCGGACGACGACCGGACCGCAATCCGCGTCCTCCCGGACCAGGGACTGACCGTCGTGCTCGGCAGCGACTACACCGGCGAGGCGAAGAAATCGTTCCTCCGGTTGTTCATGCGCCGCGCGAAGGAAGCCGGCGGGCTGGGCCTCCACGCGGGGAGCAAACGCGTGCGTCTCGAACGGGACGGCGACCTCGAGACCGTCGGCCAGGTGTTCCTCGGCCTCTCCGGGACCGGCAAATCGACGCTGACGGGACACGGCTTCTGGCTCGACGACCCGGAGACGGCGGAGATGCTCCAGGACGACGTCTGTGCGCTTCGGACCGACGGCGTCGTCGCCGGGAGCGAGGGCAAGGGACTCTACATCAAGACCATCGGTCTCACACGTGAACAACAGCCCGAACTCTACGATGCCGCGACCCGGGAGAGCGCCATCCTCGAGAACGTCTCCGTCGCGGCTGACGGGAGCGTCGACTTCGACCGGGACGAACACACCACGAACTCCCGCGCGGTCGTCCAGCGGGAGACGATGTCGAGCGCGTCCGAGGACATCGACCTCGAGTCCATCGATCAGGTGTTTTTCATCACCCGCAATCCGCTCATGCCGCCGATAGCGAAGCTCTCCGACGAACAGGCGGCGGCCGCCTTCATGCTGGGCGAGTCGGTGCAGACGAGCGCCGGCGACCCCGACAGCGCGGGCGAGTCCATCCGCGTGGTCGGCACGAACCCGTTCATCATCGGTTCCAAAGGGGCGGAGGGGAACCGCTTCCACGACCTCATCGCCGATCTGGACGTCGATACGTTCGTGATCAACACCGGGACCATCGGCGGGGACGCCGTGGATATCGGTGTCGAGGATACGGTGCGGCTACTCACCGAGACCGCACGCGGGACCGTCGAGTGGCGAGAGGACGACGACATCGGGATGACCGTCCCGGACGAAGTCCCCGGCATGGACGTCTCACGATTCGACGTACCGTCGGTCGTCGACGACTTCGCCGAGGAACACGCCGCATTGCGCGAGGAACGACGCGAGTATCTGGCCCAGTTCGAGGACCTCCGGGAGACCATCGTCGACGCCGCGTACTGAGCACGTCCGTGGATATTTTTGGCGGTAGCAACGGTAACCTTTACACAACGGTGGCCCGTCCCCGTCGATAATGAGTGACTCCGTCCTGCTCGTCGGCGGTGGCGGTCGCGAACACGCCATCGCCCGCGCGCTCGCCGACGCCGAACTGTACGCCTGTGCGAGTAACCGAAATCCCGGCATCGCCAGCATCGCCGCCGATTTCGAGACCCTCGACGAGACAGACGCGTCGAGCGTGGTGGAATACGCCGAGTCCGTCGACGCGTCACTGGCGGTCATCGGCCCGGAAGCAGCACTGCAGGCGGGGGTCGTCGACGCCCTCGAAGACGCGGGAATCTACGCCTTCGGCCCGCGACAGGCCGACGCACGGATCGAGACGGACAAGGCCTTCCAGCGGGAGTTCATGGCCGAACACGATATCACGGGAACGCCCGCGTTCGCCACCTTCGAAGCGCGCGACCCTGCCGCGGCGTACGTCGAGTCGGTCGACGGCGACGTCGCCGTCAAACCCCGCGGACTCACCGGTGGCAAGGGTGTCCGGGTGACCGGCGATCAGCTATCGAAGCCCGAGGCCGCCGCCTACATCCGTGAGAGCGACTACGAGGAATGGGTCATCGAGGAGCGCCTCGTCGGCGAGGAGTTCACGGTTCAGGCGTTCGTGGCCAACGGCGACGTACGGGTGACCCCGGCGGTCCAGGATCACAAACGCGCCTACGAGGGCGACGAGGGGCCCAACACCGGCGGTATGGGAAGCTACTCCGACGCCAGGTTCGCCCTCCCCTTCATGACCGACGCGGAGTACGACGCAGCGGTCGATATCATCGAGGAGACGGTCGACGCCCTCGAGGACTATCGCGGAATCCTCTACGGGCAGTTCATGCTCACGACCGAGGGACCGAAGGTCGTCGAGTTCAACGCGCGGTTCGGCGACCCCGAGGCGATGAATACGTTGCCCATCCTGGAGACGGACTTTCTCGACGTGCTCCGCGCGGCCCGCGACGGCGAACCGCTCCCCGACCTGGCCTTCGCCGCGCAGGCGACCGTCTGCAAGTACGCCGTGCCAGCGGGCTATCCGACGGACCCCGAGGCTGGCGCGAGGGTCGCGCTCGACGAGGCGTCCGTGGGCGATGGGTTGCTCTTCTACGCCTCCGTCGACGAACGCGACGACAGTATCTTCACGACGACGTCACGCTCGTTTGCGGTCGTCGGCGTTGCGGACACCATCGCGGCGGCCGAGGACATCGCCGCCGATGCACTCTCCGACGTCGACGAGGGGTTCCACGTCCGCCACGATATCGGAACGGACGAACTCGTCCAGTCCCGCATCGAGCACATGGCCGAACTCCGCGGCGAGTAACCCGGCAAGCCCCCCTTCTAAGTAGGTGGTCGCCGTAGAAACCGCCATGGCAGATGAAGTAACCGACCTGCTGCGCGAAGCGTACGCTGACGAGATAGAGACGGTCATGAACTACATGGCCAACTCCATCGTCCTGGACGGCGTCCGTGCCGAGGAGATCAAAGAATCGCTCCAGGCGGACATCCAGGAGGAACTCGGTCACGCACAGCAACTCGGCGAGCGGCTCAAGCAACTCGACGAGGCGCCACCGGGGTCGATGGATTTCGAAGCCCGCCAGGAGAGTCTTCAGCCCCCGGCCGATACGACCGACGTGATCTCCGTCATCGACGGGGTCGTCGAGGCCGAGGAGGGCGCCATCGCGACGTATCGATCGTTGATCACGGCGGCCGAAGAAGCCGACGACCCGGTCACCGAGGACCTCGCCGTTACCCTCCTCGCGGACGAGGAAGCCCACCGGACGGAGTTCCGCGGCTTCCGCAAGGAGTACGCCGCCGACTGATCGGTCGGCATTCCGAACCGCTTTTTCTCGACTCCCCCACCATCTACAATATGAACACGACACTCGCCGTGCTCGCCCTGGTGACCGGAACGGTCGCCGGAGCCGTCTTCGCGTACCTCCAGGTCCCGATTCCGGCTCCGCCGACCCTCTCGGGGCTGCTCGGTATCGTCGGCATCTACCTGGGGTACAAGATCGTGCAGGCCATGGGTATCGGCTTCGACCTGCTCGGTGCGCTGGGACTGTAGGGCTTGCAGGCGTCACATCGACATCGCCGCGAGACGGAGTGACGCACACCAGCCGGGTTCGTCCCGCGCTGTTCTCACAGGATGGTCAGGGGTGGCCGCGGCTTCGTAGATAAACGCTCGGCTGTGAAGCCGGGGACGAGCGGTCGGACGCATCACTCCTCCCCGATCGTGGGCCGTCGATCGGAGGATTTCCCCGGGTGAAAAGAAGGGGGTCTCCGGTGGCCTCCGTAATCGATGGGCTACATATAGAGGAGGATTCCGACCGGCAGGATGTATGTGAGTGCCAACCAATGATGGGGTATGCCGAAGTTCGGATACCTCTTACCGACACGGGAAATCGTCCTCTCGAGCGAGAACGAGACGTCGCTCACCGCGAAGACCGAGACGGAAGTGATCGGTCTCGCTCGACGCGCCGAGGCGCTGGGAATTGACGGGGTGTGGGTCGGCGACAGCGTCCTCGCGAAACCACGTCTCGAACCCCTCTCGACACTGGCGGCCATCGCTAGCGTGACCGACGCCGTCGACCTCGGAACCGCCGTGTATCTCCCGACCCTTCGGAACCCGGTCCACGTCGCCCATCTCACCGCGACGATCGATCAGATCAGCGGGGGACGGCTGGGCCTAGGCATCGGCGTCGGCATCGGGGCCGACGTCCAGCGAGAGTACGAGAACCTCGGGATCGACTTCGACACCCGTGGGGCCAGGATGGACGAGTTGCTCGAAATCGTGAACGGACTGTGGGAGGGTGACCCAGTGAGCTTCGCGGGCGAGTTCTTCGATCTGGAGCAAGCGAGTATCGGCTTCGGGCCGACCCGCAAACCGCCGATCTACATCCCAACGGCGGCGTTCGATCCGTCCGAGGGATTCCCCATCTCGATCCGTGATCGACTCCTCAGCTACGGGGACGGATGGCTTCCGATCGGGGTCTCGCCGCCAGCCTACGAAGCGTCCCTGGACAGAATCCACTCGTTGCTCCGCGAGGCCGATCGGAACCCGGACAGCTTCGAGCCTGCGGTGTATCTCGATATGGTCATCAGCGAGACGGAAGCCGACGCGCTCGAGGAGGTACGGTCGTTCTACGAGCGGTATTACCCGGAACGGGACCGGCTCACGGACGAGGCGATCCAGGCCCGGGGCGCCTTCGGACCACCCGAAGACGTGGCAAACACCATCGACGCGTACGAGGACGCGGGGGTCGAGAACGTGATCGTTCGGTTCACGACGCGGGATCAGCGCACCCAGTTACGCCGCTTTGCGGACGTCGTTCGCTGCGGCTCCAGCAGATACTGACGGGTGGGGGCGCTCTCGTCCGCCGGGAGTTCATTGTTCGTGGACCGTTACATCGAGATCGGCTCCCGCGATGTCGACGGTCAGCATCGTCCTGGCGGTGGCGGGTGCTGCACCGGTACAGCTCCCCGGATTGAGGAGTCGGATTCCATCGACTGTCGTGTCCACCACCTCGTGGGTGTGCCCGGCGACACCGATGGCGTCCTCGCCACCCTCCTCGCGAACGATCCTCGCGACGCGTTCCTCGTACTCGTGGAGACTTCCGGTCCCGTGGGTCACGACGAACGTCCGGTCCTCGACCTCGAGGGTCCCCACGGAGGGCAGGTCGAGGTTCTGCGGGTCCATATTGCCGACCACTGCGGTCAGATTTCCGTCGGCGAGGTCGGTGAGGTCCTCGTGAACTGCTGCCGTCGTGAAGTCGCCGGCGTGAATGACGTGGTCGGCGCTGCGGAGGTGCTCCCTGAACGAGTCCGGAATCGCATCCGCTCGTTCCGGTATGTGCGTGTCGCTGACGACCGCAAGTCGAGCCATGGTCGTCTGTTTGGTCTCGGTCGGAATAATCGCTGGGGCGTGAGATATTCCGCAGACTCGACGATTGGAAGCGGGGAGCCCAGTCGGGCGCGTGGGTTGGGCGTAGCCGTCCCCTGGGAACCTACTACACCGTCTCCCGTGTCCGGAGTGCGTCCGCCACCGCCGCGGCTGCCCCGTCGATGTCTCCCTCGTTCTCGACGAGTCTGACCGGCGCGTCGACGTTGACCGCGTATTCGAAGGCCGCCGTTCGATTGATATCCTGCTCGAACTCGATGGTTCGCACCGTTGCATCGCCGTATTCGCGGTCGGCCTCCGTTCGGCGGTCGAATATCGTCTCCGGCGCGGCCTCGACGAGAACGAACTGCCCAGGATTCACGTCGCGAAGGACCGCATCGGGAAATCCGTGGAGGTACCCGGCGTCCGTCTCGACCGCCAGATGGGTCGTCAGTAGTATCTCCGCGGTCTCGGCGCTGTCGGCCACGTACTCGCCGGCACGTCGCTGGAGCCGTCTCGTCTGTCGTCGGGTGAGCGTGCCCAGTTCCGACCGCCTGCTCGCCCAGTCCCGCGTGGCGGCGTGTTCCAACATCACGTCGCCGAAGTTGATCAGCTTGTACTCTTCGTCGAGTTCTCGTCGCGCGCGCTCGCTGATGCTCGTGAGTCCGACACCGGGAACACCCGAGAGGAGGGTGACGCTCATCAGAAGACCTCCTCCTCTTCGCCCTCTCCCTTCGGGGTGCTTCCCCGATCGTCGTAGAACTTCCTACCGATGAATTCGTCACTGACGAACGTCATCAACGCGTCGTAGAGCTCGTCTGCCGACCGGTACTGTTCGTTCGAAGTTCGATCGAGCACCTCCTCGATAGACTCGCTTTGCCCCGTTGGCGCCTGGAGCTCCGTCTCGCCGATGGCCTCGATAACGGTCCGGTGGGACGTCGGGAACGTCAACTCGCGGGCGAACAGGTCTCGTGTCTCTGGTAGTCGCATTCACTCCTTCTTTAATCATTTATCATATAGGTTTTGCGACACCGTCGATTTCCACTGGTATCCGTCGCTGTAACCGAGCGGTCGGCACCATCCTGGAATTTCGATGTCCGACGCCGGCGAACGGGGCATCGATCGAATCGACCCGACTGAACCAGTCATCTGACAGTCGGGGGTGAGACTGAAGCGACGTGCCAACAGACGGAGGCCAACGTAAAACCGGACTGGCCGTGGACGGTGCGCTCGGTGTCAGTAGCTACGCTCTTTGGGTTCCCACTCGGTATCTTCGCCCTCGAGCAGCACCGGGCGATACCACATCTCCGGCTCGCCGTCGTTCCAGGAGAGCATCGTGTGTTTGATCCACTCGTCGTCCTTGCGCTCCTGATGTTCCTTGCGCCAGTGGGCGCCGCGGAACTCGGTCCGGGCCAGCGCGCCCATCGCGATGGACTCCGCGACGTCGAGGACGGACTCCGTCTCCAGGGTGTGCTGGAGGTCGGTGTTGAAGGTCCGCGATTTGTCCGTCACGTAGACGTCGCTGTACATCTCCCGCGCCTCGCGGATCTCCTTCAGGGCCTTCTTGATACCTTCTTCCTCGCGGAAGACGTTGACCCACTCGGTCATCGCCTGCTGGACCTTCTTGCGGATCTCCATGTGTTCGACCCCGTCCTCACGCGAGAGGAGTTCGTCGATGCGGGCTTTTTCGGCCTCGACGGCGGTCTCGACGACCGCAGCTGGGTCCGTGACGCCACCGTCGGCGGCGGGCTCTTCGACGACGGGTTCGACCGCACCGGGTTCGACCGGCCAGTCGACGTCCGCGCGTTCGGCGTCGTCGTCCGGCCCGACGGGGATCATCGGGTCGCCCAGGTCCACGCCGGCGGCGTGTCTGCCAGCATTGGCACCGAAGACGAACAGGTCGGGCAGGGCGTTCCCACCGAGTCGGTTCGCCCCGTGGAGGCTCACGCAGGCCGTCTCGCCGGCCGCGTACAGGCCATCGATGCAGGTCTGGCCGTGTTCGTTGGTCTCGATACCGCCCATCATGTAGTGTTGCCCTGGTTTGACCGGCATCGGTTCTTCGAGCGCGTTCACGCCCTCGAAGTCCTCCGCGAGGTGGACGATGTTCTCGAGGCGGTCCATGATTCGCTCCTCGCCGAGGTGGCGCATGTCGAGGTAGACGTATTCGTCGTTGATGCCGCGCCCCTCGTTGACCTCCGTGAGTTCGGCTCGGGAGACGACGTCTCGGCTGGCGAGTTCGCCGTCGTTCGTCGCATAGCCGTACTCGAACATGAACCGCTCACCCTCGCTGTTGAACAGGCGACCGCCCTCGCCACGGACACCCTCGGTGATGAGGACGCCGGTGGACGGGAGCGTCGTCGGGTGGAACTGGATCATCTCCATGTCCTCGATGGGAACGCCCGCGCGGTAGGCCATCGAGATACCGTCACCCGTCAGGGAGACGGCGTTCGTCGTGTGATCGTAAGCCTGTCCGGCGCCACCAGTCGCGAGGATGACGCCGTTACGGGCCTTGAAGCCGGCTACTTCGCCGCTCTTGACGTCGATGGCGACGAACCCGTGGGCCGACCGGTCTTCGGGGTCCTCCTCGTCGGTGACGGCGAGTCGGGTGACGAACCACTCCTGGTAGACGTCGATACCTCGCTTGACGACCTGCTCGTACAGGGTGTGCAACAGGTGATGTCCCGTCTCGGCGCCGGCGTACGTCGTCCGGGGGTACGAGAGTCCGCCGAACGGCCGTTGCATCACGGTGCCGTCCTCGTTCCGGGAGAAGGGCATCCCCCAGTGTTCCAGCTGGATGACCTCCTCGGGGCTAGTCTGGGCGAAGGTCTCCACCGCGGGGGCGTCCGCGAGGTAGTCCGACCCCTTCATCGTGTCGTACGCGTGGTCCTCCCAGGAGTCGTCCTCCTGCAGGGCCGCGTTGATGCCACCCTCGGCGGCGCCCGTGTGACTACGCACCGGATGAATCTTCGAGACGATCGCCACGTCCGCTCCTTCCTCGTGTGCAGCGATGGCTGCGCGGAGTCCCGCACCGCCACCACCGACGACGAGTACGTCGTGTTCGTACATTGGTTACCAGAATTTGAGGTTGTTCTTGACTGCCTCGCGTTTGAGTGCCTGGATGTGCTCGGTCAGTGGGATGTCCTTCGGGCAGACCTCCGTACAGGAGAACTGTGTCTGACACCGCCAGACGCCGTGCTCCTCCTCGACGATCTTGAGGCGTTCTTCCTGTCGATTCTCGCCCTCGCGCTCGTCGAAGTAGAAGCGGTAGGCCTTGTTGAGCGCGGCCGGCCCGAGGTACTGGTTGTCCCCTGCAGCGATGTTACACGATGACATGCAGGCCCCACACCAGATACACCGTGTGCTCATCTTGACCTGCTCCCGGTTCTCGGGAGTCTGGAGTTGCTGCTGGTCCGGCCCCGGGAGTTCGTCGGGATCGAAGAACGGCTCGACCGACCGCATCTGGTCGTAGAAGTGCTCCATGTCCACGACCAGGTCCTTCACCACGGGGCGATGGGGCAGCGGTTCGATCTGGATTGGCTCGTCGAGGTCGACGGTCTGGGTCTTGCAGGCCAGTCGCTGTCGGCCGTTGACGAACAGGGCGTCGGAGCCACAGACGGCCTGTCGGCACGAGTGCCGGAACGTCAATGTCGGGTCGTACCGATCGCGGGCGTCCATGAGTGCGTCGAGGACCGTCATCCCCTCGAACTTCGGCACGTGGAACGTGTCGAAGCGTGGCTCCTGCTTGTCGGCGATCTCCGGGTCGTACCGGAAGACCTTGAGTTCGACCGTCTCGCCCTCGATGACGTCCGCCGCCGCCTCCTCTTTCGCCGCTTTTCGCGTCTCCTTTTCCTTCAGGCGGCGCGTCTGCGGGTCCGGTACATCGCTGTCCTCGGTCTCTGGTGTCTCCGTACTCATGTCAGATTGCGCCTCCACTCATGGCCAATGCGACGCGGATCCCCTGGACCACCAGGACGAAGCCCGCCCCCACGAGAACCCACTTGAGAACGCGTTTCGGTGTTCCGGTGAGTCCCTGATTGATCAACGCGTTGTAGACGCCGTTGACGCCGTGGAACGCACCGGCGAACAGGAACAACAGCATCGTCGCGAAGTAGCCCAGTTGTTCCATTCGGTAGGCGGTTCCCTGGAAGGTAATCTCCGCCGCGTGGTTGACGAAGTGCAACCAGAAGAAGTGGAACATCAACGTGACGATGAGGATTGCCGCCGTCACGCGCTGGAGGAACCATAGCGTCGTGCCCGACTTAAAAGAGGAGTACTGTTCCGCCATCAGAACGCACCCCCCATGAAGTTCGGGACGCTCGCGATCACGATGATGGCCGTCACGATGAGCGACGCGTAGAAGCTCTTTGCTTGCGATTCAAGTCCGATGCCGAGGTCGACGAGTAGCAAGCGGACGCCGTTGAGCGTGTGGAACACGGCGACCGCGAGCAGTCCGACCTCGAGCATTCGCACCAGGAGGATGCTCTCGAGGTTCTGTAACGTCTGCGTGTATACCTCTGGTCCAGCGATAGCTGAACTGAGCACCGCGATATGGGCGAACAGATACCCGATCAACACCCACCCGGTGAACTTGTGAAATACCCAGGCCCACATGCCAGCCGAGAACTCCGTCCATCGTCCGAAGTCCTCGACGGGGCCCCGGTCATACGACTGACTCATACCACATTGAAGGTGTGACCCACAGCACATAGAAGTTACTACCCTGTTCTGTGCGGTACAATTCCACGCCGTCGGTCGGATTTCTCAGCTTTTGCGACCACGGTGCTCCTCGTGCGAATCGACCAGTGTGCCCGAGAAGGCCCGACGAGTCCTGTCGTCCAGTTCGACGATGTGACAGAGCGGATTGCCTGGATAGACCACGGGGTTTTCGAGGACCCCGACGAGGAGACCAGTGAACGGGGCCTCGACGTGCGTGGTCTCGGTCTTGAACGGGTTCGAGATGGTGGCGATAGGTGCTCCTTCTTCGACCATATCACCGCGCTCCACGTGCATCTCGACGAGTCCACCTGCGTCCGACCGGAGCCACGTCTTGTGCTTGGTGTCGATGATCGTCCGCCAGCCAGGCCAGTGGACCGGTTCGTCAGGCCAGAGACCGTATTCGGCGAACACGCTGGCAACCCCGTCCAGTGCGCGGTCGATGAGGGGGCGCTGGAACCGGTGGGCCTCGCCCATCTCGATGGTGATGGTCGGGGCACCCACATCGGTCGCCTCTCTGCGGAGCGTTCCCTCGGATCCCTCCGAATCGATGATCACGTGTGAGCCGAACGCGTGCGCAAGCCGAGACACCTCCTCGTCGGCCATGTCTGCCCTGACGTGGAGCATGTTGGTCCGGCCGCGCGTCGAGGTGTGGAAGTCGATACCGAGATCCGCCGGCTCCATGAAGTTCTTGAAGAGCTGATAGGCCATCCGCTTGGCACTGGTACTGGTCTGGTCGCCGGGGAACGAACGGTTCAGATCGCGGTCGTAGATGGGGAGATAGCGTTGCTGGAAGAGGAAGGCCGGAACGTTGAGCACGGGCAGCAAGATGAGCGTCCCGTGCAGGTCGTCGTGCTCCCATTCGAAGGCGACTTCCCGAACGACCTCGATTCCGTTCAACTCGTCACCGTGAGCGGCCGCGGAGAGAAAGATAGTGGGACCGGGTTCCGTGCCGTTGACGATGGTCACCGGCACCCTGATCGGGTCTCCGAGGTAGGTTTCGCTGATGCTGTATCGGATGTTGGCGGTTTCGCCGGGGTCGACTTTTCCGCCGTTATACGTGAACGCCCCCTCGGTCATGTCGAGGGATGGGAGTGCGACCTTTATACGTGTTCGGAGGTCGTTCGAATTGCTCGGTCTTCGAATCGAAACCGAGAACAATCACAGAACGGTTTTACCGGACCCTCCCCTCATTAGATGTATGGATCGATCCGTTTCTGTGGGCGTTTTGAGTCTCCATTCGAGCAAAGAGACGAAGGCAATCATCAACGCCGTCAACGAACTGGGCCACGAGGGGATCTGGCTCCGCGAGGAGAATCTCGTCGTCGACATCGATGACAACTCCGTCACGCTCGAACCGAACGTCGACGTCATCCTCAATCGATTGTTACTATCGAAGACCGAGCAGCCATCGGAACTGCTGGGGCTCGCGAAGAGCCTGTCACAGCTCCGTCCGATGCTCAACCGGCCGGAGAACGTCCTCACCGCGTTCCACAAGTTCGCGACGGCCACGGCGATGGGCGACACCGACGTCAGGATCCCGGACGCCCTGCTCTCGCTCGACGCCGACCGCCTCAACGAAGAGCGGTTGCAGTTCGGCGACGAAGTCGTCTACAAGACCGCGATCGGCACCCACGGCGGCGGTACCTGGAAGATCACCGAGGGGGAGACCGTCAATCCCCGCGTCGGCGACCGATTTGCCTTCCTCCAGGAGCTCATCGACCAGAACGAAGACCAGCGTCACAGCGACCTGCGCGTCTACATCGTCGACGACGAGATCGTCGCGTCGATGAACCGGTACGCGCCGGAAAACGACTGGCGGACCAACGTCGCCCTCGGTGGCGACGTCGAGGGCGTCGACGACGTCCCGGACGAGGCCGCCGACATGGCACTCGAAGCCGCCGACATCCTGGGGCTTGACTACGCAGGCGTAGACCTCGTCAAGGGGATCGACGGCTGGTTCCTCCTCGAGGTCAACCCGACAGCCGGGTTCAAGGGGCTGTACAAAGCGACCGGCATCAGTCCGGCGGCCCATATCGCCAAACAGGCAATCGAGATGGGGGGCGGCGAGGTGGACGAAGACGAGGTCCAGCGACTCGCCGGTGTCCTCGACGACTCGATGCCGCCGAACGTGCCGAAACGACCCACCCAGGGAGACGGCGAACGGAAGGTCATCGGCTACATCGAAGACGTCCTCGTCAGCGGGACCAGCGGCACCGAGCGAATCCGATCGAAATCCGACACCGGCGCGTCTCGGACCAGCATCGACACGCGACTGGCCGCGAAGATCGGTGCCGGGCCCATCAAGAGCATGACAAAGGTGAAATCAGGCAGTCACAAGGGTGGCAAGTCGAGACCCGTCGTCGACATCGTCGTCGGTATCGGCGGCGACCGACATACCGTCCAGGCGAGTCTCGAGGACCGTAGCCACATGGAGTACCAACTGTTGCTCGGACGCGACATCCTGCAGGACTACCAGGTCGACGTTCGCCACCGGAGCGACGGCGAGGAACCGGTCACCGACGAAGAGGAGTGATCAGTCGATAGTGCGCCAGAGGTACTCGCTGGCGTAACTACGATACGGTGCCCACGCTGTCGCCGTCTCGACCATTTCGGCTCTAGTCAGGTCCTCGTCGACGAGGTCCCACATCGCATTCCTGATACCGAGGTCCTCGACGGGGAAGATATCCTCACGCCCCAGGCCGAACAAGAGGAACATCTTTCCCGTCCATACCCCGACCCCTTTCACGGTCGTCAGTTCGTCGATGACCGCGTCGTCGGTCTTGTCCGCGAAGTACGACCGACACCACCCGTTCGACAGCCATGCGTCGGCGAGATTGCGGACGTACTCCGTCTTGGCAGCCGAAAGTCCCGCCTCCCGCATCGCATCGGGGTCCGCCTCGAGGATGCTCGCTGGCGTCGGGTCGACGCGGTCGAATAGCCGGCCTTCGATCGCAGCCGCGGCGTCCATCGAGACCTGTTGGCGGACGATGGAGGAGAGGAGGCGCTCGAAGGCATCGGGAGCCGGTTCGACGGAGATAGGACCGTGATCCTCGACGACTGTCCCGAGGTGTGGGTCCGACCGAAGGGCGTCGATGGGGTCGCTCATGTCGGAAGGAGAGAACCGAGCCCGGATATACGCGTCGGCGCGCGCCGCGGAGAAACGACGATGCACGGGAGTCGGGTTTGCACCGGAGTAAACGTGCGTTACGTTCACGTGGCGCAATACAGAAAGCTTCAATCGTCGCCCGCAAGACCGTGTGCATATGGACCTCGACAGTATCCAGACCATCGCGGTCATGGGCGCCGGTAATATGGGTCACGGAATCGCCGAAGTCGCGGCTCTCGCCGGGTACGAGGTGAAGTTGCGTGACATCAAAGAGGAGTTCGTCCAGGACGGGTACGAGCAGATAGAGTGGTCGCTGGGCAAACTCGCGGAGAAAGACCGCATCCCCGAGGCGGAGGCCGATGCCGCCCTGGACCGGGTCGAGGCGCTCGTCGACATGGAGACGGCAGTCGAAGACGCCGATTTCGTCATCGAGGCGGTCCCGGAGAAGATGGACATCAAGGAGTCCGTCTACGACGAGATCGAGGAGTACGCACCCGAGCACACCGTCTTCGCGACGAACACGTCCAGCCTCTCGATCACGGACCTCTCGGAGGTGACCGACCGTCCCGAGAAGTTCTGTGGGATGCACTTTTTCAACCCGCCAGTGCGCATGGACCTCGTCGAGGTGATCCGCGGCGGCCACACCGACGACGAGGTGCTGGACCTCACCGAGGAGCTCGCCGAGGATTTCGGAAAGACGCCAGTGCGCGTCCAGAAGGATAGCCCGGGATTCATCGTGAACCGAGTCCTCGTGCCCGTCCTCAACGAGGCCGCGTGGCTCGTCCACGAGGGCGAAGCGACGGTGGCCGAGGTCGACTCCACGACGAAGTTCGGCATGGGCCACCCGATGGGCTCGTTCCAGCTGACCGACCAGGTCGGTGTGGACGTGTCCGTGCACGTTCTCGAGTACATGGAGTCCGTCCTCGGGGAGGCGTACGAGCCGTGTCCGCTCCTCGTCGAGAAGGTCGAAGCCGATGAACTCGGAACGAAGACCGGGAAGGGGTTCTACGATTACGACGACGGTGGGGTAGATATCCCATCCGACGAGGTCCGCGACGACCTCGCCGACCGACTGATGGCGATGATGGCCAACGAAGTCGCGAAACTCGTCGGCGACGATGTCGCTCCGCCATCGGCCATCGACAAGGCGGTCCAGCTCGGGGCCGGCTATCCCGAAGGGCCAGCGAAGACTGCCGACGAGCGTGGGATCGAGGACCTCTACGAGATTCTGGTCGAGCAGGACGAACCGCGCTACGAACCGGCCGCCGAACTCCAACGCATGGCCGAAGCAGGCGAGACGTTCCACGGTGCCGAGAGTGCGGACGATTCGGATTCGCTGGACCTCGAGACGATCAACCTCGAGGTCAAGGACCGCGTCGGCCACATCCAGCTCTCCCGTCCACACCGCATGAACACCATTAGCGGCGAACTCCTCGATGACCTTGCCGACGCCATCGACGAGTTCGAGGAGAACGACGAGGTCCGCGCCCTTCTCATCACCGGCGAGGGCGACCGGGCCTGCTCCGCCGGAGCCGACGTGCAGGCGATGGCGGGGAGTGCAGACCCCCTCGACGCGGTCGAACTCTCCCGGAAAGGGCAACAGACCTTCGGGAAGCTCGAGCGTGTCGACATGCCCGTGCTCGTCGGCATCGACGGGTTCTGCCTCGGCGGCGGCATGGAGATGTCGATGTGTGGCGACATGCGCATCGCCTCGGAACGCTCCGAGCTGGGACAGCCCGAACACGACCTCGGCCTCCTGCCAGGCTGGGGCGGCACCCAGCGCCTGATGAACATCGTTGGCGAGGGGCGCGCCAAGGAGATCATCTTCACCGCCGAGCGTTTCGACCCCGAGACGATGAAAGAGTTCGGCTTCCTCAACGAGGTCGTTCCGACCGAGGAGTTCGAAGACCGCATCTGGGAGGTTGCCCGTGACCTCGCCTCCGGCCCGCCGGTCGCCCAGAAGTACACGAAGCGCGCGATGCTCGCGGGACGCGACGACACCGAGGCCGGCCTCGAGATCGAGGCCCAGGCGTTCGGGATGCTCTACAACACCGACGACCTGATGGAGGGCATCACCGCGTTCATGGGCGACGGCGAGCCGGAGTTCGAGGGCAAGTAACACGGCGAGGGCAGGCGCAGAACGACATCCTTTTTAGAACCACCCGGTAACTGGGTGATGTCGCTCCGTTGGTGTAGTCCGGCCAATCATCTTGGCCTTTCGAGCCGAGGACCAGGGTTCAAATCCCTGACGGAGCACTACAGCGAGCGATTTTCGAGCGAGCGAAGCGCGCACGGAAGGGATTTGAAGTAGACCAGAAAGGCGCAGCGGAGCGAGCATTTCTGGGCGTGGTTCAAATCCCTGACGGAGCACTTTTCGAACGAAGTGAGAAAATGCGACGGAAAGGGATTTGACACCCTACCAGTCGCGCGCAGCGAAGTGAGCACGTCTGGTATTGGTTCACATCCCTGACGGAGCATGCGAGACACGAGCGAAGCGAGTGTCTCGATACTGTGAGCGGTGGAACCGCGAGCACTACAGCGAGCGAGTTTTCGAGCGAGCGAAGCGCGCACGGAAGGGATTTGAACTACGCGAATCCGAGCGCAGCGAGGATTCGCCATCGGGTTCGAAACCCCACCGGTACGATCGATTCATTTCGGCACACCTGCCGTAACCGAGAAGAAAAATACACGAGAAAACGATGCCCCGGGAGTCGTACGAGAGGTCACTACGGCCGACCGCCACCGTGGAATGCAACGCGGGTAGTTCTTACTCGGCAATCGGCAATTCGACGACGAATTCGGCGCCACCGGACTCGCTGTCAGTCACGTGGACGTCGCCCCCATACCGATCGACGATCATCGATACCAGATACAAGCCGATTCCCGTTCCACGACTCTCGTCACCCATGGATCCCCGTTCGAAGATGTCCGGAGTCTGCTCGTCTGGGATGCCAGGCCCGTTGTCGGCAACGGAGAGGAACGCGGAACCCCCGTTGTGTGTGAGAGAAACGGACACCCTCGGGGTTTCAGCATCGTTGTGCCGGATTGCGTTCGACACCAGATTTCGGATCACTGATGAGAACATCTTGTCACCGGTGACTGTCAGGTCAGTCTCTGGCCGTCGGTAGTCGATGATACTGTCGGGGTGGGCGTTCCTCGCCGCCGCAAGTTCGTCTTCGACCACGTCATTGATCCGGATCGATCCGATATTCGAGTCCGCTTCCAAGAGCAGGTCGGTGAGTTCCCGTGCCTCGGTGGTCAATTCGATCGCCTCTTCGGTCGAATCGATGACGGTCTCGAGAGCGTCCGCACCGTCCTGGTCGACGGAGTCTGCGAGTTGTTGGGCATAGCCAAGGACGAGTTGCATGTCGTTTCGGATATCGTGGCGGACCATCTGGTTGAGCACGCTGAGCGCATCCCGTTGCCGTTCGACCTGTTCAATCTTCTGCTGGAGTTCCCGAGACTGTTCTCTGCGCTCGAGCAGTGATGCAAGTCGCCGTCGAACCACTGGCCCCCGGACCGGCGCGTCGATACTATCGACGACCAGCGAACGCTCGTCCTCCTCGAGGACGTCTCGTTGAATCGAGGACGACTGCGCTTTCGCGCCCCGGATCAGTACGACCGGACGAAATACGGGCCGCTCCGACACGACGACCTGGTGCAGATCGTCGCGAACCCCGGAGTAGAGGGAATCCTCGACGAGATACGCGTCCGCCTGCTCGACGTCGTCTCCGGTCAGAATATCGTACGTATCGTCGAGAAACTCCGAGATCACCTCCCGATTACCGCTATCTTCGATGAGTAACTGGACAGTGTGCATGGTGCTCTGACCTCGAATGATGTCGGTTGGTATCTGTTGACTCGATGCTCATTCTGCGGGACTCGTAAAGTGCGGTGACCCATCCAGAATCCCAGAAACGCCAGACAACGGCTCACCCACGAAGATTCCCGCTTGGGAAATATCGAACTCACGGAGCGTCTGTTCGAAGTCCCCTGCTCGCTTTTTCAGCGTTCCGATCACTTTGTGCAGTTCTCCATCCACCTCCATATAGCTCAAGAACAAGATATTGTCGGCAATATAACTAATATTGGAACTGGTCGCCGAGGTCAGCCCGGTTATCGTCGAAATTTCGTCGGTGACGAACACGCTCACGCCCCGGTTTTTCAGGACTCGCGTCAGCGAATGCAGTTTCCTCACCAGTCCCTCTTCGGTTCCCTGCAGCGACATCGTATACCCGTCGATCCCATCGATCATGACGAGTTCGGTGCCGTTCTCCTCGACATCCGAACGAACCATCTCCGCAAACTCTTCAGCCGAGAGTGACAACGGTTCGACTTCCCGTACCTGTAGGGTCCCCTGCTCTCTGAGTTCGGTAATCGGCATCCCGAGTGCATCGAGGCGATACGTGAAGGTTTCCTCGCTCTCCTCGAAGAGATAGAGCGTGGCGGTCGTCCCGTTCTGGGCGGCTTCGGTGAGAAATAAGGACCCAGTGGTAGTCTTCCCGACCCCCGTCGGGCCACTGACGATGGTCACCGTGCCCGACTCGATTCCACCACCGACCAACGTATCGAGCCCATCGATCCCGGAGCTGATTCGTTCAGGATCGAACGACCGGTCACGTTGTTCTGGGATGAGTGCGGGATAGACTTCGAGACCCTGGGATCGGATTTCCAGGCCGTGGTCGCCTTCTGCCTGGCCGTAGCCACGATGTTTCGTGATCTCGACACGCCGGCCACCCTCTCCCCGCTCCATTTCGATGACACCATCCGCGAGAGACTGCATTTCCACGTCGAACTCCTGATTTTGCGACGGCGTCGTCGTGGCTAAGACCGTCGTCTCACGACCCTTGAGAAATCGCATGAACGCGAGGATTCGCTTCCGAAATTCGTACTCATTTGCCTCTACGTACCGTATCTGTGTGATCGGATCGATCACGACCCGACTCGGGTTGATCTCCGCGATGGCGTTGTAGATCGATTCCGTGTGCTGATCGCGGTCGACGTCACTCGGATCGACCAGATCGTGTGACTTGCTTTCGGTGAAGAACTCCGACTCGGGACCCAAATCGAGGAAATTGGCATCCGACAGGTCGATATCGAATTGCGCAGCGTTTGCCAGAATCTCCGTCTCTGATTCCTCGCCATGAATGAACAGCACCGTTTCTCCTTGCTGGATCCCCTCTTCCAGGAAGTGCATCCCGGCAAGCGTTTTTCCCGTGCCTGGATGTCCCCGGATCAGGTAGAGGCGACCGACGATGTATCCACCGTGTAAAATGGTATCCAGCGCGGGCACGCCAGAGCTCAGTGAAGATATTTCGGGTTGCATGAAATAGTGTAATCGTTTCCTACGATTCACATTTTGAATAAATTTTTCGGTACGGATACCCTTCCGTCCCGCCTGGACGCGAACTCATTCGCCGCCACTGCGAGGGCCAGGTGGTATGGGCGGGCCGCCCGGTAGCGGGCGACCGCCGAACCGCTCCGGCGGTTGTCGACCACGCCACGCCTCGAACCACTCGCGGATCTCGCCGTCGGCGGCTTGCGTGAGTTGGTAATGCGGGCACAGATGAACCGGCAAATCGAGCTCGGAACCGATGGCCAGCACCTGTCTGGACTGTTCGAACGCGTTCTCGACCCAGGCGGCGGTATCGTCCAATCGCTCGAATGTCGCCGCGAGTTCGTCACAGCCACCCTCGCTGGCCGCCCGTATCGTCTGTTGCATCCGGGCACTACGCACGTTGAACGGTTCGTGGAACACGACGTCGGGATCGACCGCCGCGATCCGTTCGAACAGCGAGCGGAGTTCACCGTCGTTCTGGTCGGGGTACGTCGGTGAGGCCAGGACGTACACCGGAACACCCGCGTCGGCGAACGTCTGGAGGGCTTCGAGTCGGCGTTCCGGCGGCGGAGCGAACGGTTCCAGTGCGCCGACGGCCTCGGCGTCGAGTGAGGGAACCGAGGTCCCGACCGTGACGGACTCACCCGCCTGCTCGAAGGTCTCGAGGTCGCGGACCGCTCTGCTCGGATTTCGAGTCAGCACGCGGACGGGTTTTCCGTGTTCTGCGAGCACGCGGACCACGTCGGTGGCGATGGCGGCCGCCCGGTCGTCCATATACGGATCGGTGCTGAAGGATACGCCGACGATGCCCCCACCGAGGTCGGTCTCCCGCCAGGTCCGTTTTCTATCGAGGTGTGCATCGAGCCGGTCGGCGAGGTCCTCGCGGTAGAGCACGTACGCACCCCAGTCCTCCCGCGGGGAGTCGACGGCCACGTTCGCGGAGATCATCTCCGTCCGAGCCCTGACCGGCGGTGTGGAGGGAACGTAACAGAACGCACAGCCGTGTCGACAGCCAGTCGCCACGTTGACGACGTACTCACAGACGCCGTGGACCGACAGCGCCGACTCCGAGAGGACTGCCTCGGTCGGGTCGGTGGCCGTACTGACGGGGCCGGTCATCGTGTTCGGCTATCCGCTGCAGCGGTATCCCTATTGCGTGGCGCCGGACCTCCTGTCCAGGCCGGCGTCGGTACGCATGGATCTCTGACCGTCGGCATCGACCGGGCGCGTCCCTGGCCGAAGACGAAAATACGGGAACGAAATTGTCTGATCTGCGGAAGACTCTCTACGACTCGGGACTATCGATCGATATATCGGATCGGTCAGGCCATGCTCGAAAAACTCCCAGTACCGCAGTTGGCCCGCAGAAACCTGTCAGCAGTCGTCGCAGTCGTGGTACTCACGGGTATCCTAGGAGCGGGATTGACCCTCACAGGACTCGCTGTGACGGAAATTGGGAGTGACCAGGGAGCGGTCGTGACGGACGTCTCGGGGGATACGACGGTGACCGTCACGTACCTGACCGCGTCGAACGAGACGAAGCAGTTCGAGGTCGACGGTGTCCGCTCGAAACTATCCGACGAGCACCAGAACTGGGCGTTCGTCCCCCGTTCGTCGCTACCACCCGAGCTCGAAGCGGTCGGAAGCGATCCCGACGCAGGGGTCGTCACTGTCGGCGAACGGGCGCTGGTCGGCGACCTCTCCTCGGCGACAGAAGAGATCGATGACCAGCCCGTGATGGTCGTCGCACCGACCGGGATGGACGTCGACCCGGCACGGAAAGCCTACTTCCTCGACGAGTTCCTCTCGCCGTACTCCTTCGACCCGAATCCCAACGGCCAGGTGACCCTGGTCATCGCGCCGAGTGCGCTCCCGTCAGCCGGGATGATGTACGGCGATAGTGGATACATCGCGCAGACGGCGTTCTGGGACGGGACCGTCGGGAGCGTCTGGATCCACGAGTACGTCCACTCCCAACGGTCGTTCGCACTGGCCCCCGAGATGCGGTGGTTCAGCGAAGCGAGCGCGACGTACTACTCCTATCGGGTCATGGAAGAACAGTACGATCCAGTCACCGACGAGGACGTGCGCGAACGGCTGATGCTCGAGGATACGTATCCGGAGACGACGCTATCCAATCCCGCGGAGTGGACGGGGACGCGGGCCAACTATCACCGGGGCGCGAAACTGCTCTACGTCGTCGACGCCGAGGTCCGTGCAGGCAGTGACGGCGAGCGGACCCTCGTCGACGTCTATCGGGCCATGAACCGCCACGATGGACCGATCACGGTGGCGGATTTCGTCCGTATCGTCGAGGCGACCGCTGGAAATGACGAACAGTGGTTACACGATGCGATTACGACCGACGACGACCTGAACGAGTCCGTCGACCGAGCGAGTGCCGAGTTCGAGGGGTGAATCGACGTACCTACCCCGGAACGGAAATCATCGAGTATAGCCCCGCTCGGGCGACGGATCGGTTATCAGGCCGACAGAATTAATCGAACGACCGCCGACGTCGGACATATGGCAACCATTCCGACGTCCTACCGGGACCTGTTCGAAAAGCCCACGTTCGCCCACGTGACCACGATTTCGCCGGACGGCACTCCGCACGCGACACCCGTCTGGATCGATTACGACGAGACCGACGACCGCCTGCTGGTCAATACGGAGCGGGGCCGGCGAAAGGAGCGAAACGTCAGGTCCGACCCGACCGTCGCGGTGAGCATGGTCGACCCGGACGACCCCTATCGGTTCCTCTCGGTGACGGGCACGGTGGACGAGGTGACGACCGACGGGGCGAGAGACCACATCGACGAACTCGCTCGGCGCTACATGGACGTCGATTCCTACCAGAATCCGATCCAGACCGAACGGGTCGTCCTCCGTATCCGACCGGACGAGGTGCTGACGAGCGAGTGAGGGGACCCAGGTCACCAGGGCCCGCCAGTCGGTCTCGGAGAGCCATCAGGGAGACCGATCGGATGGACGGGCACGGCCGTACCAGACAACGACCGCACAGCAGGTGCCGAACAGGCCGGCCAGCAGGTCAGACGGTTCGTTCGCCCGACCGGGCACCCACTGCTGTAGCCGACCGATCACGAATCCATACCCAGCCGAGACGGCTATCGAGAGAACGGCCGCAGTCCGCTTGTCGTGACGGGCCGCTCCGAAGGCGTTGGCGAGTGCGATAGCATAGCCCGCGTGGCCGAGGAAATGCAGAACCGTATCCGGGCCAATCGGGTCCCACTTCGGATTGCGTTCGAGCGGTGCGGGCAAGAGTGTCGCCACGAGAAGGACGAGCGTCCATGCAACGACTGCCACCCATCGGCCGTCGGTGGACCACTGTCGCATATGGTACTCTACGGATGCGGGGGTTATGGCTGGCGAGGGTGGTCGTAGCGGAGACGACACCGACACAGCCATCGTTCCCAGGCTCTGAAAATCGTTCAGCCAACTAACCGATTCGGCGATCAAATCGCAGACATGTACGACGGCACGTCCTTGACCTACTACGACGGAGTCCTGCTCGCGATCGCGGTCAGTCTCGCCGCTGGAATCGTCGTCGGCGTCGTGACGGAGTTCCCGGTCCGGATCGGACTGCTCATCGGGTCGCTCATCGCGACGGTCTTCGTCTACGACGCCATCTTTCGAAACCCACCGCGACCGGCCCCATCCGGGCGAGCGAAGGCCGGCGCCATCGTCTGGCACGTCTACCTCGTCGCGCTTCTGGCGACGACGATGCGCTGATCGGTGGCCTCTGCGCGGAGACGCCCCTTGCCACGCGGCAAACGTGTCGTCCTCCCAACCGGTGAGAATAATGACAGCTGTTTAACTAGTTGGCGGCAGTACGTCCGTCCGGAGGTCATCCACATGCCAATAGAGGATCTGGCCCGGAGCGAGGTCGTGACCGCCGACCCAGGAACGTCGGTGACCGAACTCGCAAACTCGATGGAAAGCAAAGACGTCGGTAGCATCGTCATCACCGAGGGAGACGAACCGGTCGGCATCGTCACCGACCGGGACCTCGCCCTCCGTGTCGTCGGAGCGGACGTCGACCCGGGTACCCAGACCGCCGAGGACGTGATGACGACCGAGCTGACGTCGATTGGATCGGAGGCTGGGTTCTACGAAGCGGCCGATCTGATGGCAGAGAGCGGAATCAGACGGCTCCCGGTCTGTGAAGGTGACGTGCTCGTCGGAATCATCACGGCCGACGACCTGACCGAACTGTTGGCCGACGAGCAACAGCAACTCGCGAACGTCATCCGCGCCCAGCGACCCGAATACTGAGGACCTGCCGCTACACAGGCACTGCGGCGATGATTCCAGGAGTGGGCACCCCCAGATGGGTAATACCGAGGGCGGAAAAGAGGGGACGATCCGCTGTACGAGATGATGAGAGAGCGGACGACGAGACAGGGGCTGGAGGGCGCAGTGGCTCGCTAGCTCACTCGTCTTCTTCGTCGCTGTCGGGCCTGTCGTCCTCGTCTTCGTCGTCATCGTCACGTTCCTCGTCCGCTTCGTCGCTATCGTCTTCGGTCTCTGTGTCCTCGAAGTCGACGCTTATCTCGGCCTCGCGGTCGTCATCGGTGACCTCGATTTCCAGTTCGTCGTCAGCGGGGACCTCGATCGTGATCGAGCCGTTCTCTTCCGTCTGACCGACGGTCTCGTCGTTGACCATCACCGTGGCATCGGCGATCGATTCGCCGGTCGCGTCCATCGCGGTGACTGAGAGGTCCTCACCCGGCTCGAGTGTTCCTTCGACGAGCAGGTCGATCTGCCCCTCGTCATCCGCGTCGCCGTCGTCGTCATCTGTTTGTTCTTCCGATTCGAGCGGGATCTCGAGTTCGCCTTCCGCTTCGTATTCGGCCTCGACCTCGAACCCGTCCGCGTCGGGGACGGTCACCATGATGGTCCCATTGGCGTCGGTCTCACCGACGTCCTCGCCGTCCACGGACACGGTTGCGCCGGCGACCGGATAGTCCGCGTGGGTGGCGGTGATCGTCACGTTCTCACCGGCGCTAACGGTTCCATCGACGCTGAGGTCCATGGACTCGTCTTCGTCACCCTCTTCGACTTCCGCGTCGCTATGGCCTTCGGCATCGCCGTCGTCATCCTCGAGTGGGATCTCGAGTTCACCTTCCCGTTCGACTTCGACCTCGACCTCGAACTCATCGTCGTCCGGGACCGTGACGACGACGGAACCGTTCTCGTCGGTCGCGTACGTATCGTCACCGTTGACGCTCACCTCGGCGAATCGAACTGGTTCGCCGTCCAGGAGGGCCGTGAGGGTAACCGATTCACCCGGCGTCACGTTTCCGTCGACGGTGATGTCGACCGCACCGTCTGTTTCGATCTCGTCTGCGGGTACCTGTTCTCCGTCGGCCATCAAATCGAGCGGTCCCGAACCCTGTGTCGCCATGGCTGCAGTCGCGCCAGAGGCGATCACGAGCGCCGAAACCGCGAGGACGGCTAGTGTTCCAACTTTCATTGCTATCCGGACGGTGGGGCGTCCGTGCATCCGGTACCGGCCTCAGGCGTATCAACCCGGCAGATAGCACAGCCGAATTACGCCCATTTCAATCGCATTAAACGGTCCCGTGGTCGATTTCGCTGGGTACGTTCCCAGGGATTGCCCATGCAAACCCCCTCCAGCGGCGACGACCGGTCGGTGTTCGACTGCGTTCACGGTATCCGCACCGGATCGACGCTCGTTCGAATTACCCCTTCCGACCACGGCCAGCCCCCGGGCCGAAAGGTCAATGAACCGTCACGTCGAATCGTCACTATGAACGAGACAGTCTGGCCAGGCCTCGGTGGGGAGGAACTCCAGTACAGCGAGCGGACGTGGGCACTCACCGGTACCGTCATCGTCGAGAACGATGGACGGACACTCGCAGTCGACGCTGCGGTCGCCGATGGGAGCGGCGACGACAGTGGGACGTTCTATTTCACCCTCCAGGACCCGCCACAATCGCTCAATCCGGGAAATCTGGGCGATCACTTCGACAAAATCGAGCGGACGAAGCGGAACCAGTACCTCGTCGTCGAGACGGCGGGGGCGACCTATCGATATCGATTGTCGCGACTCGAATTCGACTGAGGACAGACCGACTCGCCGTACGACGCGACGGGGATTCGGCTGGCTCAGGTACCGCCCGTCACGGTCACCGGTATCTCGGCGTTCAACACGACCGTCTGGCTAACACTCCCCAGGATCGCCTTCTCCGTGGGGCTGCGCTTTCGACCGCCCATGACGATCTCGTCGAACTCTTCCGAGGCGGCGAGCGCCAGGATCCCCTCCGCGGGCGGGGGAGACAGGTCAACCGTGTCCACGTCGATGCCTGCGTCCGCCAGCATCTCCATCGTTCTCCGGACCGTCTCGACGCGATCAGCCCGCTGCATGTCCTCCGGAACCGAGCGCTCCTCGTCCGTGAGCGAGTGGGCGAGCACGGCTTCGACCGACTCGTTCGCACACGGGAGGGCCGAGACGTAGGCGGCCTGTTTGTTCGCGCGTTCCATACTGTTGTCGAGAGGGACCAGCAGTCGGTACATCGGTTGTCGTCCGCGGGTTCTGTGGGGGCCACCATAAAAACGCCGAGATGTTTAACCGGTCGCCGATCCAACGGAGACCATGTCGCTCACCCTCGTCGGCACGAGACTCGCCGAGACTGACACCAGTTTCGTCTATCGAGGGGAGGCGCCAGCCTGTGCCGACTGTCCATATCGGAAGCAATGTCTCAATCTGGAGAAAGGGGTCAGATACACGGTGACCGACGTTCGCGACGGGGGCCAGGAACTCGAGTGTGCCGTTCACGACGGCGGCGTACTGGCGGTCGAGGTCGAGCGGGTGCCGTTCGAGGCGAACGTCCCCGCCAAGGGCGCGTTCTCGGGCAGCAAGATCACACTCGCCGGTCCGTGCCCACACACCGAGTGTCCGAGCCACGCCCTCTGTGAACCCATGGGCGCCGACTTCGATCGGGAATATCGGATCGAGAAGACACTCGGCGACCCGCCACACGATTACTGTGCCCTGGACAGGGAGCTCGAACGGGTCGAACTCGGCCCGCCCGAGCGACGCTAGTTCGCGGAGATGGTCCCGAGTTTCTCGCCGCGATAGCCGAAGATGTCCTCGTAGCCGTACGCGGAGAGCAACACCGGGTAGAACGGGGTCGGGTCGCTGATCCGGACGCCGTCCGCCGAGGCGAACGGTTCGTCCGCCTCGACGCGCGAGAAGTTCTCGGCGAACACCTCGTACGCGGCCGCCTCGGGTTTCTCGATGGGTTCGCCCATCTGGTACAACGGAAGCTCCTTCGAAGTGGTCTCCCCGGGGAGCACTCGCGTCGCGGTCAGGAACTCGCGCACGAGGCGGTAGGCGTTCTCCGCCGCCGCATCGCTCTTCTGGAGACCGGCCTCGACCTCGATGATGTCGGCGTCGGCCTCGAAGACTCGCCCCTCGTTCGGTGACCCCGTGTCCACCAGTGCCCGCACTGACAGTTTCGGCGCGATGGCCCGAACGTGCTCTTTGATCCCCGCAGAGATAGCGAAGGGGTAGGGGTAGGACTGCGTCGAGTGGATCGAGAGTGCGGTCGTCCCTCGAAGTTCGGTCGCGAGTTGGTCAGCGAGGCCACGTTCGAGGGCATCCTCCGGAACGTCGTCGTCGAAGGCCCGATTGAGGTCCGCGTCGACGTATCGCACGTCCCGCTCCAGGGCCTCGTCGTTCGCGATGATGAGTTTCACGGGCTTCCGTACCGGCGGGTCGTCCTCGATGAGGCGTTCGATAGCCGTCGCCCCACAGGGCTCGTCGCCGTGGATGGATCCGACCACCGCGACGTCCGGTTGCCCGGCACCCAGCTGTGCCACACGCATTGTGAAAGAGCACGCCCCTGACGCACTAATCCCTTGGGTTACGGGAGTCGTTCGGCGTACTCGTAATCGACCGAACGGGCCGCGAGCACTCCTCCATCGAGACGGATCACCCACTCGTCTACCTGGGCCGGATCGTCGAGTGCGGCTTCGAGGAGGTCTCTGACGCCCTCGACGTCGACGCCGTAGAAATCCTCGGGAACCCCCTCCAGGTACTGCACCGCCGTCGTGAACAGCATCCGCATCCCCTCGTCGTCCTCGAAGTCGAAGTGCTTGTACGCCCCTGCCGCGACCTGCACCATCCCGTGGAGGAACGCGCTCTCGGTCTTCCCCGACCCGTAGTTGAACCACTCGTCTTCGAAGCAGTCGTGGGAGTCGTGATATGCGCCCTCGTTGAACAGCCGAATCCCGTGCTCCACCGCCCGGCGGAGCGTGGCGTGCTCCCAGACCTCGGCGCCGGGGTGCCACCCGGTGGGCGCTCGTCCCGCGGGTGGCGGCGCGACGGAGGCATCGCGCGTATGATCGTCCATATAGTAGGCTACGGGACGGACCGGGTTGTCGGTTGGTTTCCCATCGAGACTCGCTCGTATCGGGCCGAGTCCGCAAACCTAAAGCGGACCAGGCGCAGACACCTCATTGCGTGCGAGGGTAGCAAAGCCAGGAAAACGCGGCGGACTCAAGATCCGCTCCCGTAGGGGTCCAGGGGTTCAAATCCCCTCCCTCGCATGAAATCGCGCGGCCTGCGCGACGAATGCAGGGGGGATTTGAACGCTGTCGGACGTAGTCCGACTGAAGTTCAAATCCCCTCCCTCGCATCGCCCGGCGCGAGCACACCGCGAGCGCCGTGATGCGGAAGTCCACGGGACGGACTTCCCTCGCAAAACGCTTCTGCAGATGAACCGTATCGAGAAGCATCCGCTCCCGGAGGGTTCCCGCGAGCACTGCGAGCGGGTGCTCGAAAGACGCGAAGCGTCGTGAGATTGGTACCCCCTCCCCCACCCGACACGATGTGTGATCGAGGTCGTCGTGCGGGCCGAGAAAACGCGATACCAGAGGAGGTCGCTCGGTCGAATCCGGCGAACCGGAATCACTCCCATCGCGCGCGGACGCCGTGCTCCAGGAGGACCGCCACGTCCTCGAGCGCGACGCTGTCGCTGACGACGTACGGGATCCACCCCTCGACGAACGAGTTCGGCGCGAGACTGGTCGAGCCGTACTCGCGGTAATAGCCCGGCTCCTCCTGGAGTTCGACCCAGTACTCCTCCCGGTCCGGGTCGGGTGGATCGCCGACGAACTCGAACAGGGGCGGTTCGGTCGTGAACATGAGATCCTGAGACTCTAGCTGGTTGCCCGCCGCCAGCACGTCGATATCACGGTGGTCCGGTACCCGGATGTCGTCGTTACCGGACTCGTTCTCGACGACGATCGTCAGTACGAGCCAGCGGGCGTCGTCGATACCGGGCCGTATCGCTCGTTCGTCGTAGGCCTCCTGACCGCCATACGATTCGGTGCTCGCCTGGATCTCGTCTTCCAGCGAGGCTCCCATGGTGACGGTCAGCCCGTCGTAGAACGAAATCGATTCGTCCAGCGCTGCCAGGGGCGGCTCGACCGTGAGTTCCCATTCGTCGAGGATGTCCATGAACTGGTCCAGATCAGTGACGGCGAATACCACGTCGCCGGTGGACGGCGGGACGATATCGAAGGTCTTTGTCTCCGATCCTCCGGCGGAGATACTCCACTGTGCGTTGGTTCCCGGGGCCGACGTCCATCCCGGATCGGCCTCCGTATCCCACCAGATTTCGGTGCGTGTCTCGATCGGTTCGCTCCCGGCCTCCATCGTGACGGCTACCGAATAGTCGGCACCGTACTCCAGTGCAGTCGTCGATGGCTCGACAACGACGGACGGCCCGTCCGAAGCGTCCCCGTCCGTCTGTGAAGTCGTCTCCCCATCCGCCCAGGTCGTTGCGGTTTCTGTCGGACTGTCCGTTCGTTCCGCCGAGCTACAGCCGGCCAGGAACGCCAGACCGACGGTTGCACTCGTAGTGATGATCGTTCTTCGCTTCATATATGACAGTACCTCAAGATGAATAGTGGAATGAGCGGGTGATTCTCGGAACCGAAGAACCTGCGGTAACCATTCGATAATGAGTGAGATCAATGTGGTAGATGGAGACGGTACCCTCGTCGTGGCGGTGACCGACACTGCTGTCGGCACCGTGCACGCCGAATCCACGCACGACGATGTCCTGCCCGCGTCACACGTTGCAGGTTCCGACGTGCGTATATCCTTCTGTTACAGAGTCACACACAGATAATGGTCGAGGTCAGCGTCATCGGCTGCGGTCACCTGGGAAGTGCAGTGATAAAGGGACTGGCGAGGGCCGGGTCGCACACGATTACGGCGTGCGACCTGGACGAGGCGGCCCTCGCCGAAGTGGAACCGTACGTGAACCGGACCACGAAACGCGTCGGCGCGGCTTCGGACGCATCGGTCGTAATTCTCGCCGTCCGCCCCCAGACGGTATCGCCCGTCCTGGAGGCCCTCGACATGGACAGAGAGCAGACGTTGCTCTCGTTCGCCGCGGCGGTGCCAACAGACTTCATCGGAGAGCAGGTCGATGCCACCGTCGTCCGCGGAATGCCGAACCTGGCGGTGGAATACGGCTCGATGGCCACCGCCGTGACCGCGGAAGGAGATGACGACGTACAGACCATCCTCGACGACCTCGGGAAGTACGTCGTGGTCGACGAATCGCTCATGGACATCTCGACCGCGCTGAACGGGAGTGGTCCGGCGTTCGCGTTCTACCTGATGAAGGTGCTCGCGGAAGCCGGCGTGAAGAGTGGATTCGAGAAAGCGGACGCCGCACTGCTCGCCGCCCAGACGTTCAAGGGGGCCGCCGAGATAGCGATGGCGTCCGAGAAGAGTCTCGACGAACTCGTCGACGCGGTCACGTCGGAGGGTGGGACGACGATCGAAGGGATGGAAGTCCTGTGGAACAGCGACGTCGACGAGGTCCTGGAGCGGACGGTCCAGGCCGCCGAAGAACGCTCCATGGAGATCACCGATGACTTCGCCGACGACTGAGGTCGTCGATCGATCGAGCATCGAGTCGACGCGGCGACTCGCCGCCGACGCCCAGCGAGTGGTGGTAAAAGCCGGAACGAACTCGCTCACCGACGCGGACTCCAACCTGGACGAGGAGAAACTCGCGAAGCTGGTCGACGACATCGACGACCTCCTCGACCGGGGGACGGAGGTACTCCTCGTCTCCTCCGGCGCGATCGGGGCCGGAAAGGGGGACGTCGACGTCCCGAACGAGACGATCGAGAACCTGCAGGCGGCATCGACGGTCGGACAGAGCCACCTGATGCGCCGGTACACCGAGCAGTTCGAACGCCACGACCGGAAGGTCGCACAGATCCTGCTCACCCAGGAGGACCTGGCGGACCCCGAGCGGTTCACGAACTTCCACAACACGGTCGAGACGCTCCTGGAGTGGGGTGTCGTCCCCATCATCAACGAGAACGACGCCATCGCCATCGCCGAGATCAAGATCGGCGACAACGACATGCTCTCCGCGTCGGTCGCGATCGGCGTCGAGGCGGATCTGCTGGTGACCCTCACCGACGTCGGCGGGGTCTACACCACCAATCCGAAGACCGATTCGGACGCCGAACGGATCGAGGCCGTCGGGCGGAACTACGACGAGGTCCACCGACTCGTCGAGTCGAGTGCGAACGGCGAGTTCGGCGGGATCCGAACGAAGGTCGAGGGCGCCCGGGAGGTCACCGAGCACGGGATCCCGGCTGTCATCGCCCGATCGACCGCCGATGACGTCCTCGATCGGATCGCCGACGGCGAGCCAGTTGGAACCATCTTCGTTCCAGTCGACGGAGACAGCCATGACTGACACCGACACCATCACGAAGGCGAGAACTGCACAGAGGGCCGCACTCGATCTGGCGCAGACCACCGACGAGGCCCGGCGGAACGCACTCCACGCGATCGCCGACGCGCTCGATGACAACCGGACTCGGATCCTCGAAGCCAACGAGAAAGACGTCGAGGAGGCCGAGGCGATGCGCCAGCGTGGCGAGTACAGCCAGGCGCTCGTCGACCGGTTGAAACTGGACGACGAGAAGATCGATACCATCGCCGAGATGGTCCGAAGCGTGGCGGCACAGGACGACCCGCTCGGTGAAACCCTCGAGGCCCGCCGACTCGACGACGGGCTCGAACTCTACAGGGTGAGCGTCCCCATCGGCGTCATCGCCACCGTCTTCGAATCTCGTCCGGACGCACTCGTGCAGATCGCCGCGCTGAGTCTGAAATCCGGTAACGCGGTCATCCTGAAGGGCGGCAGTGAAGCACTCCACTCCAACCGGGTGCTCTACGACGTCGTGCGCGAAGCGACAGCCGACCTCGTCGATGGCTGGGCACATCTCGTGGAAGCCCACGAGGCGGTCGACGAGGTCCTCGACATGGACGAGGAGATCGACCTCCTCATGCCCCGGGGAAGCACCGAGTTCGTTCGCCACATCCAGGACAACACCAAGATTCCGGTCCTCGGTCACACCGAAGGAGTCTGTCACGTCTACGTGGACGAGGCGGCGGACGTCGAGATGGCGACCGACATCGCCTACGACGCCAAGGTGCAGTACCCGGCCGTCTGTAACGCCGCGGAGACCCTCCTGGTGCACGAGGACGTCGCCGCGGAGTTCCTCCCGGCCATCGCCGACCGCTACGAGGACGCCGGCGTCGAGATCCGGGGTGACGAGCGGACGCGGTCGACTGTGGACGCCATCGAGGCCACGGAGACGGACTGGGAGACGGAGTACGGGGACCTTATCATCTCCATCAGAGTCGTCGACTCGCTGACGGAGGCGATGGACCACGTGAACACGTTCGGCTCGAAGCACACCGAATCCATCGTCACCGAGGACGCCGACCACGCGGACGTCTTCATGCGAGGGGTCGACGCCGCGAGCGTATTCCACAACGCCTCGACCAGATTCGCCGACGGGTTCCGGTACGGTCTCGGCGCTGAGGTCGGGATCAGTACCGGGAAGATCCACGCCCGCGGACCGGTCGGCCTCGACGGACTCACGACCTACAAGTACTACCTCGAGGGAGACGGACAGCGGGTCGCGACCTACTCGGGCGCCGACGCGGCCCCGTTCAGTCACGAACCGTTCGACGGCGACTGGAACCACGGTCGACTGGCCGACGAGTAGAGACGATGGCCCGGTGCGGGTCGCTTCGTGCCCGGTGGCACAGCAGGCCCCGATTCGACACGATGAGCCATTCGTAGACCGAATCGCGAGCACGGAACAGGTGTCCGGTCGATCCTGAGAACACAACGAACGGCGTGATGTGGAAGTCCAACTGGACGGACTGTCCCGCTTTTGCTTCTCTGAGGCACGAGTGATGCTGTCGAGTAGCCGTTACCCTGCGTCGGTACCTGCATGTCGAACTGGTACACACCTCGTCGACATATCCCGACTTCGTGACAACATGTTTTCATGTTGGGCTCGGGCGTACGTCTACATCCCACAGGCGGGGAGTCCCTCGCTGGGGGAGCATTCAACGATGACAGAGCAAGGCGAAGACGCGGATAGTGGAATCGACCGTCGGTCGGTACTGAAAACGGCAGCACTCGTCTCCGGAATGGGGCTCATCGGCGTGCCCACTGTCGGTGCGACTGGCGGAGCGCCGTGTTTCAAAGACTTCTCGTGCGATGAAGACGCCACCTACGTCAAGTTCGAGTTCGTCGAGGAGGACGGAGACTGCTATTTCGAAGAGGAGACGGATACCGGCCTCATCGAGATCACGAACTGGGAGAGCAAAGAGGGCGAAGACTGCGAACCGATATCCGTCGAATGGGAGACGGCGGATCCCTACTTCGTGTCCAAGGTGATGGCCTTCGGCGGGATGGACTGCGATGAAGTCGTCGATCCAGGCTATTCGTACGACGCGGAGGGCGGTCTGGAAAACGGCGGTGGCAACACCGCAGCTATCAGCAATCTGCAGTTCTGTGTGAAAGAACCACAGGACATTCTCGGCACGATCAACCTGTCCTACGAGGACTTGCCCAAGTCCGATTCGGACTGGGACGTCAACGACTGGGTCGTCGACCTGCTGGGCGAGTACGAGGCGGTCGGGTTCGACGAGAACGACGATCCGCTCGTCACGGAGTTCACGTTCGATATCGTTCCGCAGGCGCGTGGCGCTGGCGACGACCACGAGTGGCACATGCTGTTCCCGGGCGACGTCCTGTGTAGGGATGGTTCGTACGAACTCGTCGTGAAAGACGAGGGCGGCAGTACAATCGAAGGGAAGAGTGCCTCGGGATCCTTCTCCGGAGGGTCGGATCTCGACGTCACCGTGTTCCCGAACACCGAGGAGGTGTTCGCCGACCTGGAGAACGCCGAAGTCCCCGGTCAATTCGATGGCTGTACGAAACCGAACGAGTGGGCGACGCTCACGGTCGACTTCGACGAGCCGTGTGCCATCGAGATTCCCGACGAAGTTAGCGAACTCGGCTTCCACGGTGACGGCCTGTTCTTCGACCCCTGGTTGGAGAACCTCGCGAAGCCCGTGGAGGTCCACAAGGGCGACATCCGACTCGTGGTCGTGCCCGACGACTGGTACTGGCCACTCGGCGCCGTGAAGATCTGGGACGCGTACGATGGCGTTTCGGAAGGCGGTGACGGTTATCCGAGTTACGACGAGTCCGACTGGTATCTCGTGGAGAACATCGTCGACGAGAACCTCGTCGCGACCTGCGACTTCGACCCCGAGGATCTCGGAGCGTAGACGAACCGGCGTCCCGATCGGCGAGCTTCTTTTTTCCGGTTGGTGTGACGAGTAGGACACGCGATGCGGCCAGATTTGTTGTCGATTGAAGCCCACCGGGACAGCCTCCGACCACCCACCACCGGAGTTCCTATCAACCAGCGCCCACTCACTCGACACGATGAGGAGGACCGCAGACCGGGTCGCGACCGCTGAACGAGCCGCACGGGCGGGCGCGAGCGTCGCGAACGAGTTCTTCCGCACGGGCATCGACGTGGAGACGAAGGCGGGAAAGACCGACGTCGTCACCCAGGCCGACCGAGATGCACAGGACCGCGTCATCGATGTCATCCGCGAGATGTTCCCCGGCGAACCGGTCGTCGGCGAAGAGGGCGACGAACTGAAATCCGTCCCCGAGTCGGGGCCGGCCTGGATCGTCGACCCGATAGACGGCACGGCGAACTACGTGCGCGGGATCCAGACGTGGGGAACGTCCGTCGCCACAGTGCTGGACGGGGAGACCATCGCCGCCGCGAACGTTTTCCCGGCGCTCGATGACGTCTACGTCGCCGACGAGCGCGAAACGCGACTCAACGATGATCCGGTTCGAGTGAGTACGCGGCGTGACCCGGAGACGTTCACGGTCGTCCCGACGACGTGGTGGCCGAGAGACCGGCGGGCCGAATACGGCGCTGCCTTCAGAGGAATCGTCGAGACGTTCGGGGACGCCCGTCGGTATGGTTGCTCACAGGCGAGTCTCTCGATGGTCGCGAGCGGACAGGTGGAGGGCGTCATCTCGAACCAGCGGACGAATCCCTGGGACACCGTCGCCGGCGTCCACATGATCCGGCTGGCCGGTGGGCGGGTCACGAACCTCGAGGGAGAGCGCTGGCGGCCGACCGACAGCGGTCTCGTCGCCTCGAACGACCGTGCTCACGAGACGGTGCTGGCTGCCGCCCGCGAGGTGGCCCAGCGTTCGACCGGCGACTGAGCCGACACAACAGTATTGGTCCCGGGGGACGGTGGTCGGGGTATGAGCCTCGATGACACCGACCGTGCCATCCTCCGGGAGCTCCAGCGGAACGCCAGGACGCCGTACAGCGAAATCGCCCGACGCATCGACATGTCCAGTGCCACCGTCCACGACCGGGTGAAGCGGCTGGAAGAGGAAGGCGTGATCCGCGGCTATCACGCGGACGTCGATCCGGCGGCGGTCGGCCTCGACGTCGAGGCGGTCGTCGGCTTCCGCATCGAACAGGGTCGATCCGCCGAGACGCTCGCCCGACTCGAGGAACTCGAGGAGGTCCAGGAGATCCTGTTGACCACCGGCGAGTGGGACGCGCTGGTCCAACTCGTCACGCCGGACACGGAGGGACTCCGCGAACTGATGTTCGACAGGGTACCGAATATCGACGGTATCGTGCGGTCGCAGACGATGGTCGTCCTCGGCCACGAATACGACGCCACGGAACTACCGCTGTGAACGGACGGCGCCCACCCCGCGGTGCTATCGTTGGAAACCGGTACCCTCAAATCGCCGGTCCGATGCAAACAACACGAAGATAATGTTCCCCGAAACGTCAACGGAGCGAGCCTGGACCGCGGCGGTGGTCGTCATCGTCGTCGGCCTCGTCGGCGGGTCGCTCCTGTTCCCGGACCTCGTCTACGGCAGCTTCATCTGGCAGTACTTCTGGGGACCGGTCTACGCCGACGCCTTCAACGCCGCCTGTGCGGCCTGGAACGGTGGTTCGCCACAGCTGTACGCCTCGAGTTCGGCCTGCGAGGCAGCCGGCGGTCCGACCGCCTATCCCGGATACACGCTCGTCTCCGAGGTGGGCTACGCCCTCACCCTCATCTTCTCGCTCGTCGGCGTCGTCTTCCTCCTCCGCCGCCTGGAACTCGGTGAGAAGATCTCGTTCATCTACCCGCTCATCCCGTTCATGCTGTTCGGTGGCGCACTCCGGGTCGTCGAGGACGCGATGGACGCCGTCCCCGAGGGGGTCGAGCCAGCCATCCAATACCCGTGGAACACGCTCCTCATCAGTCCGCTCATCTACTTTACCGTCTTCTTCATCACGGTCGGCGCCCTCCTCCTGAGCGTCTGGGCCCATCGACGGGGCCTGACGGAAACGCTCGAGTGGCCGCTGGCTGGGCTCGGCACGGCGTTGCTGGTCGGGTCGCTCGGCTACCTCGTCTTCCTGTCCGTGAGTACCACCTACGTGTACTTCCACCCGATATTCACCGTCCTCACGATGGGCGGGGCCTTCGCCATCGCCATCGGGTTGTGGATACCGATCCGGCGGAGGCTCCCGTGGATGGCGTCCGGAACGCCGCTACTCGGTGGCGTCATCCTGTGGGCCCACTCCGTCGACGGCGTCTCCAACGTCCTCGCTCTCGATTGGGGACAGGAGCTCGGACTACCCAACGACCTGGTTCCCAAGCATCCGGTCAATCGGGGGATCATCGATATCGCCGAATCCGTCCTCCCGGAATCGGTAGCGTCCGTCATCGGCACGGCCTGGCCGTTCCTGCTGGTGAAAATCGTCGCCGCACTGGTCGTCATCGCGCTCTTCGACGAGGAGATGTTCGAGGAGGACCCACGGTTCACCGTGCTGTTGCTCATCGCGGTCATCGCCGTCGGCCTCGGCCCCGGAACCCGCGACATGCTCCGGGCGACGTTCGGAATCTAGGGGTACGGGTGGAACGGACGGTCGAGTCTCGGTTCGTACCCGAGTTCTCGCGGAACCGTCCTGGCCCGCTCCCCGAAGAAGGGCGTCGAGACGAACAGCGGCTGTGAGCCCGGGACCAGAACGCGGACGGCGTCGAAGCCGATCTCCGCTACGTCACGCGGCGTAAGCGTCGCCACGTAGGTGTCCAGATCGACCGCTGCGATACGGTCGAGGAGGGCGTCGAGTTCGGCCTCGCCGGACAGCGACTCCTCGCTCCCGACCGAGGCGATATCGAGGGTTCCGGTGACGTCGGTGAACGACCTGACCTCCCGGGGGAAGTCCGCATACCGGCCGATAGCCCCCTCGGCGTCGGTTGCCTGGTCCCGCCCCATGTTTCGCAGTTCCATCCAGTTCTGGAGGGCCTCCGCGAGCGCCGCGCTGGCGGCCGTCGCGCCGTCCAGATTCGCCGCCGACCCGACCGCGAACGACGGCCAGTCTTCGCGTTGCACGACGACGGTGACGACGGGAACGTCCACGTCCTGGGTCATCAACAGCGAGGTGACCGACAGGTCTTCGGCACGCGCTCGCCGTTCGAGTGTCGCGAATCGCTCGTCGTCGACGGTGAGTCCGAGCGGTTCGAACGTCGAGTACCATCCGAGCATCGTCGCGTCGCGTTCGACGGTCTCGTACAGCCCCGAGAGGACCGCGTCGGTCCAGTCGTTGCCGAGGCCCAGTCCCGTCGTGATGGCGGTGGTGTACACCTCCTCCGGCGGCGGGAAGTGAACGAACTCCGCCGGTAACAGGACGGACTCGTCCGCGACGAGGTCGATCCCGTCGACCCAGGGCAGTTCGTCGGCCGGGGCGGGGTCAGTCGCGTCGTCGGGGCGAACGAACCGCTCTGGCGAGACGCCGTCGACGTCCGCGAGGGCCCCCGTCACGAAGTCAGATTCCCGATAGACCGCCGCGCTGTACCGTTCGAGTGCCTCGCCGAGTGCCTTCATGAAGGCCCGATTCCACTCCGAATCGACGCCAGCGGCGCGGTCCGGTGCCGAAGCGTCCGAGAATCGCGTGGTATCGGCGAGGGTGGCGAGGTAGTACGGGGCGGGGAACGAATCGTGTTCCCCGATCCGAGAGACGATGCCGATCCGGTCGTCGATCGCTCGCTCCGCACGGGTGGCCGATTCCTCGAGCGACCGCGAGAGGACCGAGCGGTCGATGGCCGGTTCCTCGTCCGGGGCACACCGACAGTGCGGGACGGGCAGGAGTTCGCGGCGGGCGTACGGGACCTCGATGACCGTTCCGGCGACGTCCGCTCCCGACATCGCCTGGACGGCGAGTTGCCCCGCGTACGCGCCGGCGACCCGGACACCGCTCCGGTCGGCCGTGGGATTCCCGGTCGGGTCGACACCGCCGGAGTGCACCCGGTGGTGGAGACACTCGAAACAACCGCCGGTGGGGTCGAACGCCGACACGGTCGCGTCGACGTCGGCCACGGGGACGCCGCCGATACCACCGATCTCGACGCCGATCCATGGAATCGCCGACTCGAGAGCGAGGTCGTTCGCCCGTCGGAACCCCTCACTGCCCGCGAGTCCGACGACCACGGCCAGTTCGACCGAGGAGACGACGTCCACACCCCCGGTGAGGACATCAACATCGACGTCCGCGAGGCTGGCCTCGACCACGTCGACCGCCGGCCCATCGCCAACGAGACCGACCGTCACGGCCTGGCCTCCAGATAGGTTCGCATAGCCGGAATAGTGCACAGGGAAAGGTTAAGTTCAGGGGTTCTCGGAGAGGTGGTCGACGGCGGTCTCGACGATCGTTGCAGGGTCGTCGGCTGCGTCGAGACCGCCGGCGAGACGGAGGCGGAGTCTGGGGCGACCGACGTCGATAGGGACCTTCTCGGTGTCGATGAGGCCGACGTCCTCGAGGCGCGTCTTGGTCCGCGAGAACGTCGCCTTGCTCGCGATGCCCACGTCCTCGCCCCACTTGCTGATGTCGTACAGGAGCACGCCGTTTTTCGCCGCGACAAGCAGACTGATCGTCACCTCGTCGAGGTCGCCGTCCTCGCCCCGTACCGTCTCGAGCGTGTCGAGTGTCGCCTGGAAATCCTCGCGTACCTCGACACCGATAGCCTCCTCGAGCGTCTCGAGTACCCGCGAGATGGCCGGGGTTCGCACCGAGAACGACCCCGCGTTTTCCCACGCCGCCTCGGTAGCTTCGACGGTCGTGGCGACGAACTCGGCATCGGTCGTCGAGAGGCCACCCACCACATCGCCGGCTTCGATCAGCGAGACGGCCCTGTCCTCGGAGAGGATGGTGGAACCGAACGCCGACGACGAGAGCGTTCGGACCGACAGCACCTCTGCAGCGACGAGGTCTGCGACCGTACTCGCGACGAGGAAGTCGGCGACGCTCCCCTTCAGCATCTCTACCTCGCCGAGGATTCGAATCGCTGGCAGGTCCGCCTCGACGGCGACGGCCGCCTCCGTGAGCCGTTCGAACACGTGTGGAGAGGGGTTGACGACGTAGAGGTAATCGGGGTCGTCGGCGAGTACCGCATCGAGGATGTCGGCGACCGCGGTACCCAGAAACGTGGAGGTCATGCGTACATAGGTGTTACCTGAATAGACACTTAATTTTATCGACGGTTTGGGGCGTAAAACCCCCTGTATCGTGGCACACGGTCGCCGGGGGGACCGAACCGGCTGCCGCGGTAGGTACGTTTATCATTCCACGAAGACGCATCCCGACCATGGACTACCAGACGGTACGAGCGGTCGACCCCGACGTCGCCGATGCACTCGATGCGGAAGTGGACCGCCAGCGCGAGACGCTCTCCATGATCGCCAGCGAGAATCACGTGAGCGAAGCGGTCCTGAACGCACAGGGCTCCGTGCTCACCAACAAGTACGCCGAGGGCTATCCCGACAAGCGCTATTACGCGGGCTGTGAGAACGCGGACGCCGTCGAGGAACTCGCCATCGAGCGGGCGAAGGAACTCTGGGGAGCCGAACACGTCAACGTCCAACCCCACAGCGGGTCGCAGGCCAACATGGCCGTCTACTTCGCCGTGCTCCAGCCGGGCGATAAGATCCTCTCGCTCGACCTGACCCATGGCGGCCACCTGAGCCACGGCCACCCCGCGAACTTCGCGGGCAAGTTCTACGAGGTCGAACAGTACGAGGTCGACGCCGAAACCGGACGCATCGACTACGACGAGGTCCAGGAGTTAGCAGAGCAATTCGACCCGGACATGGTCGTTTCGGGCTATTCGGCGTATCCACGCGAGGTGGAGTGGGACCAAATCCAGGCGGCCGCGGACGCGGCCGACGCGTACCACATGGCCGACATCGCGCACATCACCGGCCTGGTGGCGGCGGGCGTCCACCCCTCGCCGGTCGGCATCGCCGATTTCGTCACCGGGTCGACGCACAAGACCATCCGCGCGGGTCGCGGTGGCATCGTCATGACGGACGAGGAGTTCGCCGACGACGTCGACAGTGCGGTGTTCCCGGGTGCCCAGGGCGGCCCCCTGATGCACAACATCGCCGGCAAAGCTGTGGGGTTCGGCGAGGCGCTCCAGCCCGAGTTCACCGAGTACGCCGAACAGGTCGTCGCCAACGCGAAGGCCATCGGCGACCGACTCCAGGAACACGGCTTCGGGCTGGTCTCCGGTGGGACCGATACCCATCTCGTGCTCGTCGACCTCCGAGAGAGCCACCCGGACGTCTCCGGCGGAGATGCGGAGGCGGCCCTCGAGGCGGTGGGCATCGTCCTCAACGCGAACACGGTCCCGGGCGAGACGCGCTCCGCATTCGACCCCAGCGGTATCAGGATCGGGACGCCAGCGCTCACCGCCCGCGGCTTCGACGAGGAAGCGATGGAGACGGTCGCCGACCTCATCGCCCGCGTGGTCGACAACGTGGAGGACGAGGCCGTCCTCGCCGAAGTCGCAGCCGAGGTCGATTCGTTGACCGACGCCCATCCCCTCTACGAATAACCACGTTCGTGGATAGATTTTGTATCGATTCTTCAGAAGTGAGCACGAACCCGTAGGTTGAAGGCGCTCGCGCGACGACGACCCGGTAATGACCACTGTCATCGACGGGAAGGCCGTCGCCGCCGACGTCCGCGAACAACTGGCAAACAGCGTCGACACACTGCGTGACGCCGACGTGACGCCGACGCTGGCGACGGTTCTGATGAGCGACGACCCCGCGAGCGAGACGTACGTCTCGATGAAACAGCGCGACTGCGAAGAGGTCGGCATCGAGGCTCGTGACGTGCGCATCTCCGCGGACGCACCCGCCGACGAGTTGTTCGAGACCATCGAGGACCTCAATGCCGACACCGACGTCGACGGTATCCTCGTCCAGATGCCCGTCCCCGACCACGTCGACAAGCAAGCCGTCCTGCGGAGCATCGATCCGGAGAAGGACGTCGACGGGTTCCACCCGGAGAACGTCGGCCGACTGGTGGCCGGCGACGCCCGCTACAAGCCCTGCACGCCACACGGCATCCAGAAACTGTTCGAATCCATCGACCTCGACCCGGAGGGGAAAGACGTCGTCGTGGTCGGCCGCTCGGACATCGTGGGGAAACCGATGGCCAACCTGCTCATCCAGAAGGCCGAGGGCGGGAACGCGACCGTGACCGTCTGTCACTCCCGGACACGGGACCTCGCCGAGAAGACCCGCCAGGCCGACGTCGTCGTCGCCGCTGCCGGCGTTCCGGAACTCGTCGACGGCTCGATGCTCAGTGAAGGAGCGGTGGTCGTCGACGTCGGCGTCAACCGCGTCGACGCGGACACGGAGAAGGGCTACGAACTGGTGGGCGACGTGGACTACGACTCCGCGGCCGAGAAGGCCAGTGCCATCACCCCCGTTCCCGGCGGCGTCGGCCCGATGACCAGAGCGATGTTGCTCTACAACACCGTCAAGGCGGCCAGTCGCCAGGAAGACGTCCCCGTCGAGTTACCGTAGAATGCGCGCCGACCAGCCCCATCCCGAGGTCCAGGCCATTCTCGACCAGATGGAACGCCTGGACGTCCCGGACCTCTCGACGCTCTCGGTCGAGGAGGCTCGGGATCTGTTCGAGACGATGGCTTCGACCGGTCGCTATCGGGACGGCGAGGTCGACACCGAGGACCGCGAGATTGCCGGGCCCGCGGGTCCGATCCCCGTCCGAATCTACAGACCGGACCGCGACGGACCGGTCCCGACGACAGTGTTCTTCCACGGTGGCGGGTTCGTGGTCGGAACGCTGGATACCCACGACGCGACCTGCCGGGCCATCGCCGACCTGACGGGCACCGTCGTCGTATCGGTGGACTACCGCCTGGCACCCGAACATCCGTTCCCGGCAGCGGTCCACGATGCGTACGCCACAACCGAGTGGGCAGCAGCTACCGCGACCGACCTCGGCGGGACCGACGAGGTGATCGTCGCCGGGGGGAGTGCCGGCGGAACCCTTTCAGCGGTCGTTTCGTTGCTCGCCCGGGACCGCGGTGGCCCCGAGATCGACTATCAGATACTGTTCTATCCCGCGACGAGCGCTGGGACCGACTGGGATTCGCTCACAGACCCGGAGACCGGTCGCTTCCTCTCCGGAGACGAGATGGAGTGGTTCGGCGAGCAGTACCTCACCGACCCGCTGCACGGGGCCAACCCCTACGCGTTCCCGCTTGCTGCCTGCTCACACGAGAACCTGCCGCCGGCGACGGTAGTAACCGCGGGGTTCGACCCCCTCCACGACGAAGGGGTCGCGTACGCCGACGCGCTCGAATCGGCTGGCGTCCCGGTCGTCCATCGGGAGGAAGGGGCCATGGTCCACGGATTCGTCGGAATGATCGGCCACGTACAGCGAGCGACGGCCGTGATTGCGGCCGTGGGTACAGACCTGGAACGGGCGCTATCGTAGCTCGGCCCTCGGCACGAATTCGCTCCGCGTCACGACGCGATAGCGATCGTCAGGAAATTGCGGCGAGCGTCTCCCGTGCGGCCTCCAGATCGGATTCCGCACCCGTTCGGCAGTACGTGCCCACGGCCCGTGTTGCAGCGAGTAGCTGGGCGGTCTGCCCAGGATCCACCTGGCCGTCGAGGGCGCGGATCCGCTTCCCGTGTTCGGCGACCGATTCGAGCAGCGACCGGGCCGCGGGCCGATCTTCTGCCGCGGCGAGCCACTGTCGGATATCGTCTCGGTAGTCCCGGACCGCGGTGGCGACGCCGAGACCCCTCGCCGCCCGGAAGGTTTCCGGGACCGAATTGGCGGATGGGCGGTCACCGGCCTCGGCCCCGAGGAGGTCGAGCAGATACGCCCGTTCGGTATCGGACAGTTCGAGCCGACTCACCCCCAGCGAGGCCGCGTGGCGGAGTTCCTGGGCGTGGACGTACGCTTCGTCGAGATCGCGCAGCGACCCCTCATCGACGAATCCCCGCTTTCGGACGTAGTCGAGACAGGCGTCGGCAGCCTCGTCGAGGGCCGTCTCCAGATCCCCCTCGGCGGCGGTCGAGCGTGGTTCACGCAGGTCCAGGGACGCCGAGCGGTCGGTGTGTCGTGTGCGCTCTCCGTCGCCCGTACTCCGGATGCTCCCGCACTCCGGACACGTGACGCTCCCCGTCTCGTAGTACGACCACCGGGCGCCACAGTCCCGGCACGTGCGGTCACCGCGGATACGCATGGAGGGCCGTTGGGCCGCGCGAGTGAAATGCCCAGCGGCGTGGCGACTGACCGACCAGAAGGGTTATCAGTCTCGTTGAACAAGATTCGAGTGACATGTCGTCACACGCAGACCTCCTGACGACGGAGGATAGAGGAAGTCGCTCTGACGCGGCTGATCGAGAAATTCTCCCGCTCGTCTGATACGCCACACGAGCACGAGAGCGCATCGAGTCCCACATCGTCCAGCGACGCACCTGTCCCGGACGTACAGCGAAACGGGCAGACGGTTACCCTCACGCTGGGCGAGTCACATCTCACCGTTCCGGCCGAATCGGTCGAGACGCTTCGCGACGACCTCGAAGCGGCCCTCACCGAGCGCCAGACCTACCTGCATACGGTCGGCGAACATCGGCGGGACGGCGCCTACGTGGTCGAACGAAGCGGTGCGGACTCCGCGGGCAACTCGAAGGTCTTCGATTCTTTCGACGCCCTCGAACGACTGGCGGAGCGGCTCCCGGACGAGGTGACCGCCGACGACCTCTCGCGTGTCGGGCTCACCGGCGGCCGACGACACATGGTCCTCTGGCACCTCGTCGAGCACCCCACCTTGCCGTTCGACCTAAAGAGTAGACAACCGCTCACCGCCCGGAGGGTCGACGACGAGTAGGTTTTTCCCAGCCGGGTCGCATGATACGGTCATGCAACCCAGACCAGCGACGTTCTCGATCGTCGCCCGCGACCCGGACCAGGAGGCGGTGGGAATCGCCGTCCAGTCGAAGTTCGTCAGCGTGGGCTCGGTCGTCCCGGTCGCGGCGGCCGACGCCGGGGCCATCGCGACCCAGAGTTTCGCCAACGTGGCTTACGGCCCGAAGGGGCTCGATCTACTTCGCGACGGGTACGAGGCGAGCACCGTCGTCGAGCGCCTCATCCAGGCCGACGAGGAGGCACCGAGTCGTCAGCTGGGCATCGTGAGCGAAGACGGATCGGTAGCGGCGTTCACCGGCGAGGAGTGTTTCGAGCACGCGAGCGATCGGCAGGGCGAGAACTACACCGTGCAGGGGAACATCCTCGAAGGCCGCGAGACCATCGACGCGATGGCCGAGACCTTCGAGGAGACGGCGGGCGGACTTCCGGAGCGATTGCTCGCCGCCCTGCACGCTGGCAACGACGCGGGCGGAGACAAACGTGGCGAGCAGAGCGCGGCGATGTACGTCGCGAAACCCGACGGTGGCTACGACGGGAAGAACGACCGGTGGATCGACGTCCGGGTCGACGACCACGAACACCCCATCGACGAACTCGAGCGGGTCTTTCGCATCTACGACGTGACCCTCCTGGAACGCGAAACACCCGATTCCACCGCCGAACTGCAGGGCGATACTGCCGAAGCCGTCCTCGAGACGCTTGCATCGCTGGCGCTGTACGACGGGACGCCGACTGGAACGGTGGGCGAGTCGGAGCGGGAGGCCCTCGAGGCCTTCCGGGGGATGAACAACTTCGAGAACCACTCCCTCGAGGTCATCGAGGACGCCCTCGCACGTGGCTGGGACGAGGCCGAGGGGGAAGGCGAAGAGAAACTCGTGAACGCCATCTGGCACGGTCTCTCCCGACTCGAACGGCGGTAACTGCTGTCAGAGAGCGGAGCCGGCCCCGGTCGTTTTTGTGCTCGGTCGATAACGAGCAGTATGCGCGACGAATCCGAGATCCGCGAGCAGTACGAATTCCTCGCCGAACAGCTCGAGAGCGAGGAGATGAACCACCAGGGGATCCGGCAGATGTTCACCCACTACAAACGCGCCCTCGGCTGGGTGTTGGAAGAAGAACATATCTAGGCGCGCCGGGCGCTGGCGGTACATTTATGTTCGACGGGCCGAATGGCTCAACTGACGCTTCGCTTTGGAGGGCCGAAGCGTCAGCGGGGACCAATCAGGGCGGCAGCGAGGTCGGTTTTCGACCTCGCTTCCACTTCCGCTCGCGTACCAACGATCGAGTAGCGGCGGCCGTCCCGTACTCGTCGACGATGTTTTACGAGATGTCGAGGGACTCGTCCGCCGTCTCGCCGTTCTCGTTCCACTCGAGTTCGAACTCCACGCTCAGTTCGGGGGCGCCATCGCCGGTTTCCCGTTCGGCCTTGACCTCGAACTCGACGGTCTCCGGTGGGTCGAGGGTGATCGAATTCTCGCCGCTCGTGAGCGAGACCGAATCGCCTGCCTCGAGTCTGTCGGCTACTGCGCGGAGGTACTCCGCGACGTCGGATCGCGATTGTCGAGACTCCGTGACGAACAGCACTTCTTCTGGCATGTCAGTACGTTGGCGTCGAACAGTGATAAGTCTCGTGTCGGGACCAGTCGTTTCAGCGGGTTGGTACGCCGCGAAACCCGGCAAGTGCGGCGATGACAACAGTATATTTATAGTTTCGTGGTAGTAAGATGTCTTTAGGGACAGACATATGTACGACCTGACAGGGTTTCAGCGAGACCTCCTCTTCGTGGTCGCCGGGCTGGAGGAACCACACGGCCTCGCGATCAAGGAGGAACTCGAGGATTACTACGAATCGGAGATCCATCACGGCCGACTGTATCCGAACCTCGACACGCTCGTCGACAAGGGGCTCATCGACAAGGGACAACGCGACCAGCGAACGAACTACTACACCGTGACCCGTCGCGGTCGTCGCGAGATAGACGCACGTCGCGACTGGGAGTCCCAGTACGTCGCCATCGAGGAGTGACGTCTTTGCTGCCGAGGACCGCGCTCCTCGGCGTTCTACGTAGCTTCGCGGGTAGCCCCGACATCTGACAGAAGTTCTATACGTTTCGCTCTTTCCGTCCTCCCCTTCGTCCCGTTCGTGCTCGGACGGGTCGGACGAATCAACCCCCGATCCGAACCAGTGCCGACTGTGAATCCCAGACCACGGATTCGGCGGTCCGTAACAGGCCACACGACGGGACCAGACTCGCACCAGCGATCGATTCGGCGCCATCGTGTCGCGACGAGCACCGCGAGAACTGTGGGGCAGGTCGGACCGCTCGGCCGATGAGCAGGACACGTCGCACCGCCCGGGAGATAATCAAGACAGGTCGGACGGTCCAGGCGATGGATCGTCCGTAGCGTCGTCTGGGCTGGAGCGAGATTCGACCACCTTACCGGCCGAATCGGGTCCATCATCGCCCCCGTCGTCGGGTGGTCGTCCACGAGGCTCGTCCCGTCCGCCCCGTCTGACCTCGCGTCCTTCCACCAGTTCGGGGAGCACGAGGTCGGCGAAGTGGACGACCAGGACGAGCAACATCGGTCCGAGGAACAGGCCATACCAGCCGAAGAGGAGGGGACCGAAGACGTAGGCCATCATGACCATCCCGAGGTGGAGGCCACGCCCGGAGACGTACGGCCGGAGGACGAGGTCGGGGATGACGTCGACGACGACGAACGACACGATGACGAAGAGGACCGGGAACCAGAGCAGTTGCGGAGTCTGGTAAGTGCCGTAGACCAGGTATCCGGCGAGGGGGAAATACACGAGTTTGATCCCGATGACGGGAACGAGGCTCGCGATACCGGTCAGAAGCCCCAGTAGCGTCGAATAGGGGATTCCGATACCGGCAGGCGAGACGAGGTCGAGTCCCCCGTAGACGATGGCGCCGATGACACCGGTGAGGAAGGCATTGAGGATGTTGCCGAAGAAAATGATGCTGAAGTCACGGTCGACCCGGAAGACGTAGGTCTCGAGGACGCCATCGGCGTCCGTAAAGCGTTCCGTGAACCAGTCGGCAAGCCGGTGGTCGTCGCGTAGCAGGTAAAACGAGAGGAGGATGATGACGAACAGGTGCAACGCCGCGGTCCCGAAGAAGCCGACGTACGCTCCCGCATCACCGAGGTTCTGCCAGATGGCATCGAAGCTGATCTGCTGTGAGAGAATCGCGACAGGGTCGGTGACGAGCCCGGAGATGTCCACGTACGGTTCGATCAACGTCTCCACCTGGCCGATGTCGAGACCCTGGACCTCGACGAGGCGACTGAACTCCTGTAATCCGATGGCGATGGTGTACGCGAGCAGGAGGATGGCGGGGAGGATGATCAGGACGAGGGAGATGGCCGCCGCGAACGACGGCGGTCGGACCACCCGCCGCAACCGGCGATAGATCGGCCGCGTCGCGTAGTACACGAAGAGTCCGAAGACGAAGGTCCCGACGAACGAGACGAAGAGGTACGCGAGAAACGCCGCGAGTAGTCCGGCGATAGTCCACCAGCCGATCTGCGCCCGGCCCATCTCCCACGGCGACGGCATATGCTCACTGACGGTGGCCAGCCTCTAAACAGTGTGGATGGCCAACAGGAAGCCGAAACGGCCTCAGTCGGCGCCGGCCACGGACGGAGCCGCTCCGGCGTCAGCGTCGTCCTGGTAGAAGATCTTCCAGCCGGTCAGCCCCATCACGACGAGGATCACCGGCGAGAGCAACCCGAAGATGTAGTACGGCGCGTACGAGACGACGGGCACCCCCATCGCCGCGGCCATGTACACGCCACCGGAGTTCCAGGGGACCAGGGCGGACGTGGTCGTCCCCGATGCCTCGATTGCACGTGAGAGGTTCCGACTATCGAGGTCGTACTCGTCGTAGAGGTTCCGGAAGGTCATCCCCGGTACGACGATGGCCATGTACTGCTCGGCGGCCAGGACGTTGACCACGATCGCGCTCACGGCCGTCCCGGCGGTCACGCCAGCGACCGAACTGACGGCCTCACCGATGTAGTGGGCGATGGCCGCGAGGATGCCGGTCGCCTCGAAGATACCGCCCAGCGCGAGGGCGGCGACGACGATGGAGATCACCCAGATCGACCCCGAGAGCCCGCTACTCGCCAGGAGGTCCGTCACGAGCTGGACGCCGGTCTCGGGACTGGTTCCGTAGTGGACCGTCGACCACGCCGTCGAGAAAGCCGTTCCCTGATAGAGCGTGCTCACGCCGACACCGGCGAAGATCCCCGCGGTGAGCGAGGGGAGCGCGGGGTAGCCGTACAGCGCGAGCGCGAAGGTCAACACCAGCGGTGCCAGCGTCAGCGGTGATATCGCATACGTCCCGGCGAGGCCGCTCTGGATCTCGGCGACGCGGCCAGCGGGGATCGCTCCGGCCGCATCGAGACCGAGGAACGTGAAGAACACGACGGAAAGCCCGAACGCGATGGACGTTCCGGGGCGCATCGCCCGCACGTGGTCCATGAGTTCGGTGTTCGTCACTGCCGCCGCGAGGTTGGTGGTATCCGAAAGCGGTGAGTTCTTATCTCCGGTGTACGCACCGGAAAGGATCGCACCAGCGGTCATCGGGGCGGGGATGCCGAGTCCGGAGCCGATACCGACCATGGCCACCCCGAGTGTCCCTGCCGTGGTCCAGGACGAACCGATGGCGAACGCGACGATGGCAGCCAGGACGGCCGTGAAGGGGAGAAAGACGGTCGGCGTGAGAAATTCCAGCCCGTAGTACATGATCGTCGGGATGGTCCCGGCGTCGATCCACGAGGCGATGAGCATGTAGATGACGAAGAGGATGAGGATGGCCTGTAGTCCCATGAGGATGCTCCGACTGATCCCGTCGTACAGGGTCGACCACGTATAGCCGAAGTAGTATCGACCCATCAGGCCCGTGAAGACGATCCCCCAGAGTAGCGGCATCTGCGGATCCAGTTCGAGGAAGACGATACCCAACGAGAGGAACCCGAGCATCGCCACGACGGGGACGAGCGACTCGACCAACGACGGCCGCTGTTCCGCATCGATGTCCTCGTAGAGTCGGGGTTCGAAGTCGAAGGCCATTACTGCGCCTCCATCGAGCCGATTCGACGACGTTCACGACGGAACGGGTCGTACGGAGTTGATCGGTCGGTCGACGGATCGATCGTGGCCCGTCCCGCCGCGAAGGCGGCGAACGCACGTGAACCGCTAGCGGTTCGGATCATTCCAGGTGAACGACCCAAAACGACGTACATAAGATTTCTTGTACCGACCTCGATTGTGAATGTCCCACACACCCAGGACCGATGACTGGACGTCGCCGATCTCCACAGCCCGTTGAGTTTGAGATATCCAAACTCGTATGACCACTGCCCGCGTCCGCAGTGGTATGAGCGAGCGCGATTCGGGGGACGAGCCCCGCCGGATCAAGTCCGTGGGGACGGTCAGCGACATCCTGCGAACGATCCAGTTCCAGGACGCGCCGACGTTCGTCGACGTCGTGGACGCCATCGACCTGTCGAAGGGAACGGTACACACCTACCTCTCGACGCTCGAAGCGGAGGGGTTCGTCACTCGGGACGAGGGCGTCTACCGGCTCGGCGTTCGGTTCATCCCGATGGCCGAGACGGTCCGAAACGAGACGAGACTCTACCGGGCGGCCCGAGAGGAGGTAGAGACCCTCGCACGGGAGACCCAGGAGTACGTCCACCTGACCGTGGCGGACCGCGGCAGAGAGGTGACCATCGAAGAGCGACGTGGCGAGAACGCCATCGCGATGGACTACCACCTCCGGATGCGCGAGGCACCGCAGCATCTCCACTACACCTCGACGGGCAAGGCAATGTTGGCCCACTTCGACCAGGAACGCGTAGACCGGATCATCGAAGCGGAAGGACTCGTCGCCCAGACGGACCAGACGATCACGGACCGGGAGGAGCTGGCCGCCGAGCTGGCCGACATCCGGGATCGTGGGTTCGCGGTCAACGACGAAGAAGAGGTTCGGGGGATGCGATCGGTCGGCGCCGTGGTTCGCGGCATCGAGGACGACGTCGCCGGAGCCATCAGTGTGACCGCGCCCAAGCGCCGATTGTCCGGCGACCGGTTCCACACGACCGTGCCCGAACTCGTGATGCAGGCGGCGAACATCATCGAAGTGAACCTCGAGACGGCGGTTCTGGACGTCTGAGACCGCGAGATACTTCCAGCGAGGGAGTGCACTCCTGGGCGGCCAGAGGAGTTCGAACATATCGAACCGACGAGCGGCGGTGTCCTCGATTCGTCGCGAGATGGGCTAACGGAGGCGACGAACTGCCGACCGTCCCAGGCACGCCAGCCGACCGGTTCGGAGTTCGGGCGAACCGGCCGGTATCGCGGCCACAATTGTTTGATATATTCAAACCACGTCGCTACAGAATTCCACAACCAGATAGCATCCGCGATATTTCTACGACCGCCGACCAATATAGCGTAAATTTATGTATGTTTGTCTAACAAGGGACGTACATGGAGCGCGCAACCGCAGAACCCGACGTCACCGCCCTTCCGGGCGAACTTGCCAGCGAGTGGGTCGACTTCCATCACCAGAACGCGGCGACGAGCACCTACGTCTACGACTTCGTCTGGGACATCACCCAGGATGCCGCGGGACCCTTCGTGACCGACGTGGATGGCAACGTCCTGATGGACTTCACCAGCCACGTCGCGGCCTCCCCGCTCGGGTACAACAACCCGAAGATCATGGACAAGTTCGAGGAGTTCGACCTCGTCGATCCGATGAAGATGGCCGGCCAGGACTTCTACGTGGCGACCGACACGTCGAGTCCCGAGGACGCCGGCTTCCCCGGACCGGCCCACCTGATGGACCGACTGACGGACCTCACCGACCACTACGGTCTGAACACCGTCTTCCTCTCGAACTCCGGCGCAGAGGCGGTCGAGAACGCGATCAAGATCAGCTACGACTACCGTGACGGTGCCAAGTGGGCGATCACGTTCGACGGGGCCTTCCACGGTCGCACGCTCGGCGCCCTCTCACTCAACCGCTCGAAGTCCACCCATCGCCGCAAGTTCCCCGAGATTTCCGGGGTTCACGATATGCCGTTCTGCCAGGACAGGACCTGCACGCCGGAGACCTGTGACTGTGGGTACTTCCCGGGCGACTCGGAGGTCTCGGAACTCCGCCGTCGTCTCGACCCGGACTCCGGGAACATCCACCCGGACGACGTGGCCTACATCATCCTGGAACCGATCCAGGGCGAGGGCGGCTACAAGATACCCAGCGACGAGTTCATGCGGGACATCGCGGACCTCACCGATCGCTACGACATTCCCCTCGTCGCCGACGAGATACAGTCTGGCGTCGGCCGCACCGGGGAACGCTGGGGGTCCGATCACTTCCCCATCGAGCCGGACGTCATCACGAGCGCGAAGGCCCTCCGCGTGGGCGCGACCATCGGGAAGAAGAAGATATTCCCCGACAAGAAGGCCAGACTCTCCTCGACCTGGGGAGCGGGCGACATCCTGGCGTCCGCACAGGGCGTGTTCACCATCGAGGCCATCGAGGAGTACGACCTCATGCAGAACGCCGTCGAACGGGGCCGGCAGTTCGTCGAGCGACTCGAGGACGCCGCCACGGACGCAGTCGTGGACGTCCGCGGCAAAGGGCTCATGATCGCCGTCGAGTTCGACACGAAGGACCGCCGCGAGGCGATGGTGCAGGCGCTCCTCCAGCGTGGCCTCCTCACGCTCGGCTGTGGCGTGAAGACCCTGCGATTCCTCCCGCCCCTCGACGTGACCGAACGCGAGATCGACCTCGCCGCGAGCCTCGTCGAGGACGCCCTCGACGACTCGAAGGTCAAGCGTGTCGGGCCGGCCGTCAGTTCGAGCGAAGACACGATCTGATCGGCCGCGACGGTCGGGTTAGAACTGGTAGCGACGCTGGTCCTCGTCGTCCGGTTGTGGAAACGCCGCCCCACCCGTCATCTCCTCGTAGGTCATCCCCGAGAGGTACTCGTCGTACGTGACGTCGTAGCGACTCCGGAGGTGGAAGTCCAGTTTGCCGGTGTCGACCGTCGACTGGAAGAGGAGGTGGACGGCGCGCTGGACCAGATCGGACGGGTCCTCGGTGTCCAGTGCGGCCGCGAGGAGCGCGAGTTCCGTTCGACTCTCTTCGTCCAGCGAGACGTCCAGGTCACGCAGGTCGGCGTACTCCGCGTCGACGGCGTCGGTCAGGTCGTCCAGACTCATAGCACTCGTTCGGGCAGGTGGCCGGAAACGCGTTTCGCCTCGGGCGCCATACTGAAGCCCACCACTCCCGTTGTCCGGTCCGATGACGGAGCAAGAGTGGTCGCTCCCGCCGGACCGACGGGCCGTGCGACGTGCGCTCGTCGAGTGGTACGAGACCGACCACCGCTCGTTCCCGTGGCGCGAGACCACCGACCCCTACGAGATACTCGTCTCCGAAGTGATGAGCCAGCAGACCCAACTCGACCGGGTGGTCCCCGCCTGGGAGGCCTTTCTCGAACGGTGGCCGACGATCGCGGACCTCGCCGACGCCGACCGGGCGGACGTGGTCGGCTTCTGGTCGGGGCACAATCTCGGCTACAACAACCGGGCGAGGTACCTGCACGAGGCCGCCAACCAGGTCCGCGAGGACTTCGGGGGCGAGTTCCCCGAGACGCCCAACGAGCTACAGGAATTGCAGGGGGTGGGCCCGTACACCGCCAACGCGGTGGCGAGTTTCGCGTTTGATGCGGGCGACGCGGTCGTGGACACGAACGTGAAACGGGTGCTCTTCCGGGCCTTCGACGTCCCGGACGACGACGGGGCGTTCGCGGCGGCCGCCACAGCACTCATGCCCGAGGGCGAATCCAGGGTCTGGAACAACGCCATCATGGAACTCGGCGGGGTGGCGTGCGGGAAGACCCCCCGGTGCAACGAAGCGGAGTGTCCCTGGCGGGAGTGGTGTCACGCGTACGAGAGTGGGGATTTCACCGCGCCGGACGTTCCGACCCAGCCGAGTTTCGAGGGGAGTCGGCGACAGATGCGCGGCCGAGTCGTCGCGGCGCTCGAATCGAACGACGAGCTCGCACTCGACGAACTCGGGCCCCGTGTGCGGGTCGATTACGACCCGGACGGAGAACACGGCCGCGAGTGGCTCGCCGAACTGCTCGGCGACCTGGCCGACGATGGCCTCGTCGAGGTGGTCGAGAGCGACGAAACGGGCGAGGCGACTGCTCGACTCCAGCGCTGAGCGGCGGTCGTCTCCCGTCCCAACTTCCGGCGGGAACGGTATCCAACCGGGACGGTTTTTTGCCCGCGAGGAGACCTGCCACTATGACAGTCCGAATCGCGGCCCTGGTCGGCAGTCTTCGAGCGGGTAGCGTGACGCGAATCGCCTCGCGAGAGGCGCTCGCGGAGGCCGAGCGACTGGGTGCCGAGACCGACCTGATCGACCTCCGCGAGTTCGACCTGCCGATGTACGACCCGGACGCGTCCGACGCCGGCGACGCCGTCGCGCTGAAGTCGCGTCTGCGGGACGCCGATGCGGTCGTACTCGGCACACCGATGTACCACGGGTCGTACTCCTCGCCCATCAAGGTCGCCATCGACTACAGCGGCTTCGACGAGTTCGAGAACACCACCGTGGGCCTGCTGGCGGTCGCCGGCGGGAGTTTCCCGATCACGGCACTCGAACACCTCCGATCGACCATGCGAGCGCTGGACGCCTGGGTGCTCCCCCATCAGGCCGCGATACCGAACGCCTCCTCGACGGTGGCGGACGGCGAGATCGTCGACGAGGACATCGCGGAGCGCGTGCGGACGCTGGGCCGACGGGTCGTCCAGTACGCGAACATCGAACCGGACCCGCTCTCCTTCGAGGGCGCGCACAACGTAAAGGAAGTCGAGGACACCTGACGATCACGGGCGAAGCAATCGATTTTTGCGCCCGACCCACCGCGTGCATCACATGCACGCCATCACGAACAGCGGGTGGGTCGAGGTCATCACCGGATCGATGTTCTCCGGGAAGACCGAGGAGCTGCTCCGTCGGCTGCGCCGCGCGGAGATCGCGGGCCAGTCCGTCGCCGCGTTCACCCCCGCCATCGACGACCGCTTCGGCCAGGAGACGCTCGGGTCCCACGCGGGAAGTTCCTGGCAGGCGACCGTCGTCGACAACGATGGAGCGGGCGTCTGGGACGTCGTCGACGTACTGGACGGCGAGGAAGTGGTCGCCATCGACGAGGCCAACTTCTTCGATCCGCCGCTCGTCGACGTGGCCCAGGAACTGGCCAGTGCAGGCCGGCGTGTCATCGTCAGTGGACTCGATCAGACGTATCGCGGCGACCCCTACGAACCCGTGCCACAGCTGATCGCGACGGCCGAGTACGTCGACAAACTCCAGGCAATCTGCACCATCTGTGGCGAACCAGCGACCCGGACTCAGCGAATCGTCGACGGCCAACCAGCACACGTGGACGAACCGACGACCATCGTGGGGGCCGACGAGTCCTACGAGGCGCGCTGTCGGAACTGCCACGTCGTCCGGACCGAGTGATGTCGCTCGCTCATCCGGGCCCCGTTTCGCCCTCGAGTGAGTGGTCGGGACGGCGATCGCACGGGCAGGGGACTTTCGACAATCGTTTACGGTCGGGTTGATTTTGTCCTGATAACATGGGCACGTGTATTATCTGTGGCAAGCCCACCGACGGCCGCATCTGCAAGACCCACGAAGAGGACGCCTCCTTTACGTTTCACGGGGACCGTCCCGACGACCTGACCGCAGGTCGCTACTATCGTGGCGTCGTAGACGGCTTCGCCGAGTTCGGCGTCTTCGTCGACATCGGCCCGGTGACCGGCCTCCTGCACCGTAGCGAGATACCACAACGACTCGAATCGCTCGACTGGGACCCCGGGGACGAGGTCTTCGTCCAGGTCCTCCAGGTCCACGACAACGGCAACATCGACCTCGGCTGGTCCATCCGCCAGAAGGAACGCGAGTTCCGCGGCAACCTGCACGACCCGCCAGAGGCGGCCCCGGAGACTGACGCTGACGACGATGAGGAGACGGAGGGCCGTTCCAGTTCCATCTCGGAGCCCAAACCAGTCGAGACGGAGTCCGAGTCGGATTTTACGACGGCGGCGGAGACGGCGACGGAGCCTGAAACCGCCCCGGAGACGGAAACGGAGCCCGAATCCGGGTCCGCCGAATCGACAGTATCGGACGGCACGGTGGCAGATGGCGCTACAGACACCGAAACCGTCACCGAACCGGTCGGGGAGACGGACGACGTCGTCGAGGATTCCACCGAACCCGACGAGACGACCGAATCGGCCGCTGTCGAGACGGACACCACCGAACGCGAGACGCCCCCACCGGAGCGCGTCGAGATCGGTCAGCTAGCGGACGAAATCGGCGAGACAGTCACCGTCGAAGGGACGGTCGCTGGCATCCGTCAGACTGGCGGGCCGACCATCTTCGACGTGACGGACGAGACGGGGACCATCGACTGTGCCGCGTTCGAAGAGGCCGGTGTCCGTGCGTACCCCGACGTCGATGTCGACGACGTGATCCGTCTCGTCGGGGAGGTCGAACGCCGTCGCGGTGAACTCCAGATAGAGACGAGCGACCTCGAGGTACTGACCGGAGACGACGGCCAGGCCGTTCTCGCCCGACTCGAGGCCGCCATGGAGGAACGAGCGACACCGGCCGACACGTCGCTCCTCGTCGACGATCCCGAGGTGTCCGTCGTGCTGGAGGATCTGGTCGCTGCCGCGACGACGATCCGCCGCGCGGTCATCGAGGCGCGTCCGGTCATCGTCCGGCACACGGCCACGCTCGACGGCTACGTCGCCGGCACCGCCCTCGAACGGGCACTGTTGCCACTCATCCGGGAGGAACACGCCCAGAGCGACGCCGAGTACCACTACGTCGACCGCCGGCCCCTCGACGACGAGTTCTACGACGTGGAAGCCGCGACGGGCGACGTCACCGACATGCTCGAGGCGGCCGACCGTCACGACGAGAAACACCCACTGTTCGTCCTCGTCGATGCCGGGAGTACACGGGAGTCCACCGACGGGCTCGAACTGCTGGATATCTACGACGCGAAGAGCGTCGTCGTCGACGGGGGCTACGCCGACGCCGCCGCAGCGACGACCGCCGACGTGCTGGTCAGTCCCACCGCCGCCGGCGGCGACCCGGTCACGACGGGAACGCTCGGGTCCCATCTCGCAGCCCTGGTCAACCAGGACGTCAGAGCGGATCTTCGCCACCTTCCGGCGGCGAGTTACTGGGACGAACGACCGGCCCGCTACGAGGATCTGGCCGCGGCCGCCGGCTACGACATGGACGCACTCGACGACATCCGTGATGCGGTCACCCTCGAAGCGTTCTACCAGTCCTACGAGGACAAGCGCGAACTCATCGCCGACCTCTTCTGGGACGAACGCAACGCCTCCCTGGCGGCGCCGATCAGCGAACAGTTCTCGGAGAAGCTGGAGTCCCAGCTCGAGACGGCCATCGCCCACCTCGAAGCGCGCAACGAGTCGGGCGTCGTCTTCGACGTGCTGAACGTCGACGAGTACACCCACCGCTACGACTTCCCACCGGCGGCGTTACTCGTCGACGCCCTCCACCGGCGCCGCGAAGCGACGGACGGCCCGCGCGTGACGGTCGCCGTGAAACGTGACGAACTCCGCGTCAGGAGCACGCGACCGGTCAACGTCCGGACGGTCGCCGAGACCATCGCGCAAGCGCTTCCACAGGCGGGTGTCACGCCGCGCGGTGGTCGTGACGGCCGCATCGAGTTCCTCTCCGGTGAGCGGGAGGCCGTCGTCGACGCGGTCGTCGACGAGATAGCGTCCCGTCTCTCCTGAACGAACGATATCCTTTTCCGCCGCAGACGGCTGCATTCGGGCAATGAGCTCTGGCGTCGACGACACGTTCGAGGCCGTCTGCCGAGACGTCGTCGAGCGTATCATCGACGGCGAAGTCGGCGAGGGCGACGTGGAGCGGGCGAAACTCGACGCCTGCAGCGAGCACGGCGCCGCGACCGTTCCCACCCACACCGACCTCCTGAACGTCGCACCCGAGGCACACCGGGAGACCGTCGAGGCCGTCCTCCAGCGAAAGCCGGTCCGTACCGCATCCGGCGTCACTCCGGTCGCGATCATGACGAGTCCCGAACCGTGTCCCCACGGGAAGTGCCTGTACTGCCCGGGTGGGCCGGCCTCGGAGTTCTCCTCCTCACAGAGTTACACCGGACACGAACCCGCCGCTGCGCGCGCCGAACAGAACGACTACGATCCGTACGGGCAGGTCACACTCCGCCTCGCCCAGTTGCGCGAGATCGGCCACCCGGTCGACAAAGTCGAACTCATCCTGATGGGCGGGACGCTGACCGCCCGCTCTGCGGATTACCAGGAATGGTTCGTCAAACGGGCCCTGCAGGCGATGAACGACTTCGACCCCGACGACCCACCCGAGCCCGCAGAGGGGATGAGTTTCGCGCAGTCCCCGTCCGAACGGGAGTTCGAGTATCTCGAGAACGTCGTCACAGACAACGAGACCGGGACAGTCCGCAACGTCGGGACCACCTTCGAGACGAAGCCGGACTGGGCCGGACCGGAGGCCGTCGACCGGATGTTGCGACTCGGCGGGACGAAGGTCGAACTGGGCGTCCAGACCACCTTCGAAGACGTCAACCGGCGGATGCACCGCGGGCACGGTGTCCAGGACGCGATCGACGCGAACCGACGGCTCAGGGACGCGGGATTCAAGGTCGGCTTCCACATGATGCCGGGGCAACCGGGCATGTCCTGGGAGATGAGCCGGGAGGACTTCCGGCGCATCTTCGAGAACGCGAACTGGCGGCCCGACTACCTGAAGATCTACCCGACGCTGGTCGTCCGCGGGACGCGCGTCTACGACCAGTGGCGGCGTGGCGACTTCGACCCGCTGACGAACGACGAGGCGGCCGAACTCGTCGCCGAAGCGAAGGCCGACCTGCCACGCTACGTGCGACTCCAGCGAGTACAACGCGACATCCCCGCCGACTTCATCGACGCCGGCGTGTGGAAGTCGAACCTCCGGCAACTGGCACGCCAGCGCATGGACGACCGCGGGACGAGTTGCGAGTGCATCCGCTGTCGGGAGGTCGGAATGAACGACGAGGACCCCGAAGACGTCACCTTCGACGTCGAGACCTACGAGGTCGCCGGCGGCACCGAGCACTTCTTGACCTTCGAGGACCGGGATCGCGACCTGCTCGTCGGCTTCCTCCGCCTTCGCTTCCCGGGGACGGTCGCGCGACCGGAGCTACGGAACGCCGCACTCGTCCGCGAACTCCACGTCTACGGCAACGAGGTCGGGGTCGGCGCTGGCGAAGGGGACTTCCAGCACCGCGGCTACGGCAAACGCCTGGTTCGCCGCGCGGAGGAGATCGCGGCGGACGCCGGCTACGACAAGCTGAGCGTCATCTCCGGAATCGGCGCCCGCGAGTACTATCGAGAGAAACTCGGGTACTTCCAGGACGGCCAGTACGTGAGCACGTCGCTCTAGGGACGGCCAACGCGAACTCCGGGAAGGTCGGAGAGCAGCCGCGACGCTATCGGAATGGCGAACACGCGGTGGTCGTCGGTCTCGGCCCGGTTCCACCGCGGATTTCGCGTTCCGAGCCGATCGGCGGTCAGCGCACGGCCCAACCTGGGCGTGGCTTCGGGTATGAACCCAGGGGCGGACACCGCAGGGCAAAAGGGTGGTCGCGTCGAAGCCGGTGGCATGGAGCCAAAGCGGGAGGTGTCCAGCCTCGACCTCGTGGCACTCACCCGAGAGCTGTCGGCGTACACCGGTGCGAAGGTCGACAAGGCCTACCTCTACGGGGACGACCTCGTTCGCCTCAAGATGCGCGAGTACGACCGGGGGCGGATCGAACTGCTCGTCGAGGTCGGCGAGCGCAAGCGGGCGAACGTCGCCCGCCCGGAACACGTCCCCGACGCCCCAGGGCGACCACCGAACTTCGCGAAGATGCTACGCAACCGGATCGCCGGCGCGGATTTCGCGGGCGTGCGCCAGCACGGCTTCGATCGTATCCTCGAGTTCGAGTTCCGACGGGGCGACGCGGACACCACCATCGTCGCCGAACTCTTCGGGGAGGGCAACGTGGCCGTTCTCGACGAGAACGGTGACGTGATCGACTCCCTCCAGACCGTCCGCCTACAGTCGCGGACCGTCGCACCGGGCGCCCAGTACGGGTTCCCGCAGGCGCGGGTGAACCCGCTCGACCTCGACGCCGAAGCGTTCGTCGCCCACATGGAGGACTCCGATACGGACGTCGTCCGCACCCTCGCGACCCAGTTGAACTTCGGTGGGCTCTACGCCGAAGAGATCTGTACCCGCGCCGGCGTCGAGAAGGAACTCGATATCGCCGACGCGACCGAAGACGATTACGAGCGGCTCTTCGACGCCGCAGAGCGGCTCATCGATCCGATCCTCGCCGGCGAGATCGACCCCCGCGTCTACTACGAGGACGATGGCCGCGTGGACGTGACGCCGGTGCCGCTCGAGGAGTACGCCCACCTGAACAGTGAGGCGTTCGATACCATCAACGAGGCACTCGACGACTACTTCACGAATCTCGACACGGCGGACGAACAGGGGGCCGTCGACGAGTCCGGGGGACCTGACTTCGCCGCGGAGATCGAACAGCGAGAGCGGATCATCGCTCAGCAGGAGGGCGCCATCGAGGAGTTCGAAGCCGACGCCGAAACCGAACGCGAGAAGGCCGAGCTCGTGTACGCAAAGTACGACCTGGTCGACGAGATCCTCTCCACCGTCAGGGAGGCACGCGAGGCTGGCCACGGCTGGGAGGACATCGAGGAGACGCTGGCCGACGGGGCCGACGCCGGTATCGAGGCCGCAGCGGCGGTCGTCGACGTTGACGGTGCAGAGGGGATGGTGACGGTGGTACTTGGCGACTACGAGGTGGCCCTCGACCCCCGACACGGCGTCGAGAAGAACGCCGACCGCCTCTACACCGAAGCCAAGCGGATCGAGGAGAAGCGCGAGGGCGCACTGACAGCCGTGGAGAACACCCGAGAGGAACTCGCCGATCTGAAACGCCGCCAGGAAGAGTGGCAATCACGGGACGAACCCGAGGAGACGGACGAAGACGAAGCGGACGAAGAGATAGACTGGCTCTCACGAACCTCGATCCCCGTCCGCAAACCCGAGAAGTGGTACGACCGGTTCCGCTGGTTCAGGACGAGCGACGGTTTCCTGGTCATCGGGGGCCGGAACGCGGACCAGAACGAGGAGATCGTCCAGAAGTACATGGAACCCACGGACCGCTTTTTCCACGCCCAGGCCCACGGCGGACCGGTGACCGTCCTGAAAACCTCCGATCCGAGCGAACCGTCCAAGGACATCGACGTGCCGGATCGAAGTCTCGAGGAGGCCGCCCAGTTCGCGGTCACCTACTCCTCGGTGTGGAAAGACGGGAAGTTCACCGGCGACGCCTACATGGTCGACCCTGAGCAGGTCTCGAAGACGCCGGAGAGCGGCGAGTACCTGGAGAAGGGGGGCTTCGCCATCAGGGGCGACCGGACGTACTACGAGGACAGCCCGGTCGGGTGTGCGGTGGGCATCACCTGTGAACCGGAGACCCGCGTGGTCGGCGGGCCACCCGAGGCCATCGAGGAACAGACCGAGACGTCGATACGGCTCGAACCGGGCCGATACGCCCAGGGCGACGCGGCAAAGCGCATCTACCGCGAGTTCCGCGACCGGTTCGCGGACACCTCCTTCGTCCGGAAGGTCGCCAGTCCGGACGAGATCCAGCTGTTCATGCCGCCCGGTGGCAGTCGCATGGCGGACTGACCGGCAGCGGGGCGGTCCCGAACGGAAGGACTCTTGCCGTCCAACCGGATAGACCAATCCAATGCACGTTTCGGACCGGGAGCGACGAGAGGGGGGTCGGACCGCCATCACGCTCGTTCCCGAGAGCCTCGACGACCTCTGGCATCTCACGTACGTGCTGGAGCCGGGCGACCTCGTCTCGGGCGACACCCACCGCCGCATCCAGCGGGACGACGAGCAGTTACGCGACACGGGCGGGGAGCGCGAACACATGTACGTGACCCTCGAGGTCGACGAGGTCGAGTTCCACAAGTTCGCCAACCGACTGCGCGTCAGCGGCGTCATCGACGAGTGCTCGCGCGAGGACCAACTCGGGTTGCACCACACCCTCAACGTCGAGACGAACGAGAAGATCACCATCGAGAAGGTCTGGCAACCGGATCAACTTGACCGCATCGAGGCGGCCGTCGAGGCCGCAGAACAGCCCGAGGTCGCCATCGCCACCGTCGAGGAGGGGGAGGCGCACATCCACACCGTCGCCCAGTACGGCGTCGACGAGTACGCGACGTTCACGAACACGACGGGCAAAGGCGAGTTCTCACGGGGCCGCGAGGAGCTCTTCGAGGACCTCGCCAGCGCCCTCACCCACCTCGAGACCGACGCCATCATCCTCGCGGGACCGGGATTCACGAAACAGGACGCACTGGACTATATCGAGGAGACCTATCCCGACCTAACCGACGCCATCACGGTCGTCGACACGAGCGCGGCCGGCGGGCGGGGCGTCCACGAGGTCCTCAAGCGGGGGGCCGTCGACGAAGTGCAGGAGCAGACCCGCATCGCCGAGGAGTCCGCGCTGATCGACGAACTCATGGAGGGGATGGCGACCGACGGCGCGGTGGCCTACGGCATCGACGCGGTCCAGCAGGCCGTCGAATACGGTGCGGTGGAGACGCTCCTCGTCCTCGACGAACGGCTCAGACAGGAACGGGCCGGCGACGGCGACTGGGCGGTCGACGTCAACGACCTGGTCGAGTCGGTCGACCAGCAGGGCGGAGAGGTCACGGTCTTCTCCCACGAGTTCGACCCCGGCCAGCAGTTACGAAACCTGGGCGGCATCGCGGCGCTGTTGCGATATCGGTTGAACTGAGCGACTAGACGGAGACCGTGAGTCCGTCCCGGGCGAACGAGACGTCGCCGTCGAAGTGTTCGGCGATGGACGCGAGCATCTCGTCGTGTTTGCCGTTCGTGTGCGGGTAGAGGTGGGTCAGATAGACCGCGTCGATTGCCCGACCCGCGAGCGATTCGCCCAGCGACCGGGGCGTCGGATGGTTCGAGACGTCCACCTCGTCGGGGAACGAGCAGTCGTGGACGAGGACGTCGCCGACCGCGCCGAAGGCCGCGAGGTCGTCGAAGGCCTCCGAATCTCCGCTGATCGTCACCCGGTCGTCGAAGCGATACGCGAGGCCCGGGAGCGAGTGTCGCGTCTCCATCGCGTCGACGGCGAACCCGGCCAGCTCGAACGACCCGACGTCGACCTCGCGGACCTCCAGGTCGATCCGCTCTTGCATGTACTCGTGGACGCCGAGGAGGCCGTCGACCAGGTCGCGGGTTCCCGCCGGCCCGGCGACGGTCAGCGATTCCTCACCGACGAGCCACCGGGCCTTGATCAGCGCCATGATATCCGATACGTGGTCGAGATGGTGATGGGTGAGCAGGACAGTATCGACCCCCTCGTAGCCCGTCTCGGTCCCCGCGAGGCGGTGGAGGACCCCGCTGCCGGCGTCGACGAGGAGTGTCCGCTCGTCGTCTTCGAGCAGGAGGCCGGTCTGGACGCGGTTCCCGTCGGGCATCGCGCTCCCGGTCCCGAGGAACGTCAGTTGCATGGCAGACCCGGGGGCAGCCTGAAGGAAAACACTTCGGGGTTGGCCACCCGAGGAGCGGTTCGGCCCGGCCGGGCGTCTGCGTGGGGTCGAATCTTCGGTGGAGTCGGCTCACTCAGCGAGGGAGACGGATACTCACGACACTGCCGCGCGGCTCGTTGTCTTCGAACTCCAGAACGCCGTCGGCGTGTTTGACGGCCAGGTTCACGAACCAGAGACCGAGCCCGCTGCCGTGATACAGCGGACCGACCTCCGTCTCGCCCGAGAGTACCTCTCGTTCCATCCGTGGAATCCCGGGGCCGTGATCCCCGATTCGAATTCGAATGGTATCCGCCGAGACCGCTGTCTGCACCTCGACCGTCGGTTGGTCGCGGTCCGAGTGAGTGATCGCGTTCTCGAGAAGTTCCTCGATGGCTCGCGGTATCCCGTCGTGGAGGGTCACCGAGACATCCGCCCGGAGAGACGTTTCGATCTCGGCAGCCGGATATCGGTCGCTGATCGTCGAGACGATATCCGAGACGACCGTTGCGATGTCGTACCGGGTAGTGGACCCCGGATTCGAGAGAAACCGCGTGATCTGTCGCTGCTTCGCCGTCGTCTCGAGGAGTTTCTCGCTCATCTTGACGATGTTTTCGGCGCGCGTGACGGTCTCCCCCGACGAAGACTCCATAATCATCTCGGCGTACCCCGTGACGACGTTCATGTTGTTGTTCACGTTGTGCCGGAGAACCCGGTCCATCACACGCAGCTGTTGTTCGCGCTTTTTTAACTCCGTGACGTCCCGACAGATCGCGACGGTCCCATCGAGCGTGCCGGAGTCGTCGTAATGTGGGTACCGGATAGTCGAGAAGCTACGTTCGCCCTTGGTCGGAAATTCGGTCGTGGTTTCGTATTCGACGGGCGACTCCGTGCGGAGCACCCGTTCTTTGTTCTCTCGAATTTGTTCGGCAGCAGCGTCGTCCATGAACGCGAACTCATCTCCGTCGATTAGCTCGGATTTTGGCCGTCCCGCGTACTCGCTGACCGCGTCGTTGATGACCCTATACTGTCCATCGAGGTCCTGGAGCATGATTGGGTCGTCGATGCGTTCGGCGATCTCCTGGAACGTCCGATAATCGTGTTCGAGTGACTGGTTGTAGAGGAAAAAGCCGATGTCGTCGGCGACCTCGGAGAGGAGTTCCCAGGATACGGCATCGGTTTCGAGGTCTCGTTGGAAATGGACGGTCAACACGCCGTAGGCCTCATCTTCGTACTGGAGTGGGATGGCGACACCGGGATGTGCGGGGACGTCTTCGCCGTGCTGTGCGAACGGCTCCTGGGTGACGTCGTCCATCCAGTAGAACCCCTCGTCGATCACCCGTTCGCGGTACGCAGTCGTGTGAAAGGAGGCCACTGCTCGGTCGTCGAGATCGGACCCGCTGTTGCAGACAAACGACGGCGTAGTGTCATCCATGAGCGCGGCGAACGTGCAGCCGAACAGGTCGCTGGACCCGATGATGTCGGTGACCCTGGTGAGCATCTCCTCCACCGAGTCGGTTCGTACGAGCTCCCGGTTGACCGTCGACATCACTCGCCGATATTCCGCGAGGATCTCGTTCTCCTTGGATTGCTCGTACGACTCGGTGATATCCTGCATCGAGACGGCAGCCGAGACGACCGTCCCCTCGTCGTTTCGTAGTGGGTACCCCGAGATCGCCAGCCGTCGTGGAGTTCCCGTCGCGTCCTCTCGCGTGGTTTCGAATTCGACTCGTTCGCCGCCGAAGACACGATCCAGATATGGTTCGATGGCGGTGAACGCCGTCTCTCCGATGACAGACTCCAGTGTCTCCGCCGAGAGGTCGGCGTCGTCTAGCCCGTAGAATGCACGAAACCGGTCGTTGGCGAAGTGGAACGTCCCGTTTCGGTCCACCGCAGCGATGAGGGCCTTCGAATTCTCGACGGCCTGACGGTACCGCCGCAGACGCTTCTCGTAGTCTTTGTACTCCGTGATATCGGTCTGGATAGCCACGAACGCCAGCAGATCACCGGCCCCGTCCTCGACCGGGGCAATGGTCTGATGGGCTCGATACAACTCGCCACCGTTCGTTCGGTTGACGATCTCTTCTTCCCAGAGCTCGCCATCGAGTACCGTCGCCCAAAGCTCCTCGAAGTACGCCTCGGACATCTCGCCGGCGTTCAATATCCGGGGGGTGCGGCCGATGGCCTCCTCACGGGAATAGCCGGTGATCGTCTCGAAGGCGGGATTGACGTATTCGATCGTCCCGTCGGGGTCGGTGATGTACACACCGTGACCTGCCGCTTCGACGGCGTTCTCGAACAGCTCCAGCTCCCGTTCGATCCGTTTCCTGGTGGCAATCTCCCGTCCGATGGCGAGAAAGCCCTGCACACTGTCCGTCTCGTCGTACCGCGGTACGTAGTTGAACGCGTACCAGCAATCCTCACCGCCGGAGCACGGGAATCGCCGCTCTCGATCACGGAGCTCCTGCCCATCGAAGACCCGTCGTTCGTCCTCGAGGACCGATTCGACCGCATCCGCGCCCCAGAGCGTCCGCGTGCCCCGGCCGACGAGTTCGGTGGGCGTTGCATCGAAGATCGACGCATACCGCTCGTTGGCCCGCACGATCCGGTGTTCCGTGTCCTTGACGACCACGAGATCGGAGGTATGGCTGAAAAGTGTCTCGGCCAGATCATCGAGCGATCGATGTTCGACGTTCACTTCGTTCATTGATCGGACTCCGGCCCCTCGAAGAGGGGCCAACTCAGCTATCGATCAGGTGGTATCGTCGACGACCGAGGGGTCGACCACGATGATGAACCCGTCGTCCCGGCGCAAGACGCCCTCGACTGCGCCATCGCTCATCTCCGATTCGATCGCGTCGTCCGTGTATTCGATGACCCGTTCGACGCTGTCCACGATCCAGCCCACGTTACCGTCCTCTCGATCCAGGATGAGGATCCGGTCGCCGCCCGCCTCTTCGGCGTCGATGTCGAAGTAGCTGCGTGGGTTGAATATCGTCGTCGTCTCGCCACGAAGGTCCATCACACCCTCGAAGTGCTCGGCGGTGTTCGGCAAGGGGGTCAGCGTGCCGCGCTCGACGATTTCGTCGACGGCGGTGATGTCGAGGCAGTACGCCGACTCGCCGAGCCGGAAGACGACGCCCTGTTTCACCGTCGAAACCTCGCTCTCTTGTGTGTCCGTCGCCGCCATCGTCACATCCCCTGGTCGAGACGGCCGATCGCCTCCTCGATGTCGGAGACCATCTGGGCCTGTTCTTCGTTGGCCGCGGCGATGTTCTGGACTTCGGCGGCGACGTCCTCGGCCTTGGCGTTGGCCTCGTCGATCATCGCGGCGACCTCCTCGGTGCTCGCCGCCTGGTCGTCGGCCGCATCCGCGACCTCGTCGACCCCGTTGGCCGCCTCCTGGATCGCGGCCACGACGTCCTCCAGGCGCTCCATGGTCTCTTCGACCATGTCGATACCCTCGTCGATCTCCTCGGTCGTCTCCTCGAGACTTTCGACGGTCTCCTCGGTGTCCGCCTTGATCCCGCCGATCATCGATTCGATCGTCTGGGCGTGTTCCTGGGACTCCTCGGCCAGGTTCTTGACCTCGTTCGCCACGACGGCGAATCCGTCACCCTCCTCGCCGGCACGCGCGGCCTCGATGTTGGCGTTGAGCGCGAGCAGGTTCGTCTGGTCCGCGATGTCGTTGATGAGTTCGACGATCTCGTCGATCTCGTCGACCCGGTTGCGCAGGTCGAAGACGTCGGCGGAGACCTCGCCCGCGGCTTCGTCGATGTCCTCCATCGTGTCGATGGCCTCTTCGGCGGTCTCGTACCCGCCCTCGGCCTGTTCGCGAGCTTGGTTGCTGACCGCCGCGACCTCCTCCGCACTCGATGCGACCTCCTCGACCGTGGCACTGACATTCGCCACCTCGGAGGTGACTTCCTCCATCGCACCCGACATCTCTTCGGCGGTCGTACTGATTCCTTCCGAGCTCTCGGCGACGTCCTCCGCGGCAGTCGTCAGTTCGGAGACGGACTCCTGGACGTCGGACTGGGCGTCCTTGATGTCGGTGATGTCCTTGAAACTCTCCGTAATGCCGACCACTTCACCGCGTGCGTTGGTGATCCGCTCGGAGACGAGGAGGGTCTCTCGGGTCTCGCCGTTGGCCAGCTCCTTTTCGATCTCGACTTCGACCCGCTGTTTTCCCTGCTCCATCAACTGCTTCACGGTGCAGTTCTCGGTCCCACAGACCGGACCGGACATCTGGTTCATGCACTTGAGGTCCTCGTTCTCGGCGTCGACCCCCGTCCATTCGGTCATCACCCGGTTCTGCTTGGCGACGTTGAACTGGTCGTCGATGACCCGGAGGGCGGTCCCGGTGTTGTCGAACAGTTGATCGGGGTCGTCCTCGAGAACGACCTCGAGCTCGGGTCTGTCCGGTTCGGGGAGGTCGTCGCCCGGCGAGTCCATCGGCTGGTCGGCGAGCGCCTGGGTCTGGGTGCCGCCGTCGGCCGTCATCGTCCTGGGGGCCGCCGCCTCCGGCCCCGAATCCGTCTCGCCCGGGAATTCGAAGGTATCCGACGGTTGCTCACTCGCAACCGAACCCTCGTCGACCCCGATCTCGACGTCCCCCTGGGGGGCAGACGGCGTCGTCTCCCGCTCCGGGTCGTCCTCGGCTTCGCTACTGGCGAATACGTCGACGAGTTTCGTTATGATACCCATACGTGTGATTTAGGCTATACCACCATCCGGATGGTGACTAGATACAGACGGCTCCCGCGAGTGGGCCTCTAGATAACAAAATTACAGTCATAGAATCGACATCTTTCAGCGGGACTGCCGATCGGTCACTGCGTCCTCGACGACTTCGCGTAATGCCAGCCGTAGATGCCGATACACCGTCGGAGGTGAGACGTCGAACATCTCCGCGAGTTCTTCGCCGGTCGTCTTTCGATGCCATTCGAAGTAGCCAGAGTGTAATGCTGCTGATAATATTTCGAGTTGGCGGTCCGTGAGACGATCCTGTGTCGAATCGGTCCGTTCCGTCTCCTGTCCTACCAGTTGCCGACGGGCACTGAGTTCCCAGTTGGGATGGCGGTGGACGAAGGTGTCGATGACCGTGTTGATCTGGGCCCCGTCGTGGTAACTCACGACGAGTACACAGCTAGACGGCGTTACCTGCACCTCGTGGAACCGGCCCCCGGATTCGAGAATCGTGATGGGGGGTATCTGATTCCCTGTGTCGATTTCGAATCGAACCCGCTCCGCCCCTTCCTCCAGTATTCGGAGGGCTCGAATGCTCGGAATCGCTTCTGCCGCGTTGCGTACCGCCGATTCCGAGACACCGTCGACCGTCCCGTAGAGGTAGTATCGTTCGTCTCCCTGTCCCACGATTCCATCCACCGTCATCGAACTGTTCAGTTCGCGAGCGAAGGCCGCACAGAGCGAGTCGACCTCGTCGGTCTCGAACTGGAGTTCGACGCGGTCCCGACTGCCGAGTGACCGGCGCTGTTCGACCATCGTAATCGCACGGGCGATGGTCTCCCCGAGTTCCTCGAAGACGACCTGGCGCTGTTCGATGAACGACATCGGTCCCGATTCGTATATCGTCAATACGCCATAGCGGACCTCGTCGTGGCTGATCGGGACGCTGAGCGCCGATCCGAAGCCCCGTTTCAGTGCCTCCCGATACCAGGCGTCCTGGTCGATATGCTCGGCGATCGACTGGATTCCCACGGGCTTTCGTTCGTCGACGGCCCGTACCGCTGGCTCAGATCCATCGGCGGGCATCTCGAAACTGTTCGCGTCGAGGTAGCTGCTCTTGGGCCCTCGCCACGCCCGGGGTTCGATCGTCGATTCCCCCGGTTGGTAGCCACCGATCCAGACCAGTGCGACGTCGTCGAACTGGGCCAGGCTCCGGCAGACCTTCGCTTCGATCTCTTCGCGTGATTCGGTGTCGAGCAGCTGGTTTTGCAACTTCCTGGCGCGTTCGTTCACCCGGGTCAGTTCGCTCAACCGCTCGTTCGTCAACTCGAGTTCGGTGCGTTTGTCCTGAAGTTGAGTCTCCCACGCGATCCGTTCGAACGCGTCCTCGCCGATAGTCGAGAGGAGTTTTGCCAGCTCGACCGACCGGTCCTGGAATTCGTCACGGTTTCGGTGAGTCACCAGCAGAATCGCCTCGTTCGCTATCGGGATGAGCAACCACGTCTCGGGACCGTCCCCATCGATCCATCGCTCGTTCACGTCCTCTACCACTCGGACCGACGAGTCCGCGAACGCCTCCCAGAGGACGGACTCGCCCGGGGCCAACCGCGTGACACCCAGTTCGTCGGTGGTCTCGAACCCACGGACGCCTTCGGGACGAAGGACGTTCTCCGCTTTGTCGTACGAGATGTACGCGACCTCGGCGTCGTCGAAGATGTCCATCGTCGCGTCGAGGACGTGATCGCGGAGCTGCGCTGGTGACTCCGTCCGCAGCAGGTCGAGTGTCACGTCGTTTAGTCGTTCGAGCGAGCGCTGGTACTCGTCCAGCGCCCGCAATCTCGACTGTCGTGCAGCGATATCCCGGGCGATGACGATACGGTAGGAGTTACCGTCGAACGTCACCGTCCGTGCGGAGACCTCGACCGGGACCGGCGACCCATCCTTTCGCAGGTGGTCGTGACCGGCGGTAATCGTCTCCGTTTTGTCGCTCGATTCGACGTGATCTTTGAACTCCTCGACCGTCTCGAAGTATGCGGAGATATCCACCACGGTCAGGTCCAGTAACTCCTCGCGATCGTAGCCCGCCATCTCGCTGGCCGTCTCGTTGGCGTACTCGATGGCCCCGGTCTGCTCGTCGATCACGTAGACGGCGTCGTTCGCCGAATCGACGAGCGTCCCGAGTAATTCCAGTTCCCGTTCGTTCTCCATCCGTTCGGTGATGTCCCGCTGGATCGCGACGTAGGCGCTCGGTTCCCCTTCCTCCAGTATCGGCGCGATGATCTGATCCGCCCAGTATATCTCGCCGTTCTTGCGGCGGTTTGGAACCTCCTCGTGGAAGATTTCCCCGTCCTGGATGGTTTCCCAGAGCCTCTCGTAGTACGAGTCGTCCATTCGACCCGACTGCAGGCTACGGGGATTCCGACCGATGGCCTCCGTCGCGGCGTACCCGGTCATCTCCTCGAACGCCGGATTGACGTACTCTATCGTTCCATCGGTATCGGTGATGTAGATGGCGTGACCGGCCTGTTCGACCGCCTTCTTGAGGCGCCGCAGTTCCTGTAACCGTCTCCGGCGGCCAGTCACGTCCCGCGCCACCGCGACGACGATCTCCTCGCCGTTTTCCAGCTCCGCCATCGATACCTCGACCTCGACGGGGAACGTGGTTCCGTCGCTCCGTCGATGGTGGCCCTCGTACGTGAGCGAGCCAGTCTCCCGAATCGACTGGACGTGGTCACGCCACTCCGCGGCACTCGAGACCTCCGTCTGTATATCGACCGGTGACATCCCACGGAGTTCCGCACAGGCGTAGCCCAGCTGGTCACAGGCCGTCTCGTTGACGTCCAGAATCGTCTGTTCGTTCGGATCGACGATCCACACCGAGTCGTTCGAATGGTCGATTGCCGTGCGGAATCGCTCCAACTGCCGTGCTCGTGTCTTCTCCGCCGAGACGTCCTCGAGAAACACGACCACGCCCGACGTGGACGGATACGCCGTCACCGTTACCCAGCCATCTCGCTCGTCGACGGTCTGTTCGAACTCGGCGGAGTCGCCCGTTTCGATGACCGTTTCCAGTCGCTTCTGCAACGCAGAAGATTCCTCGGGGAACAAAACGGTGTACGCCTGGCCTCGTATCCCATCCTCGGTTCGGCCGAAGTACCGTTCTGCGGCCGTATTCAGTACCGTAACCCGGAGCTGTTCGTCGAGGGCCAGAATCGGGTCGTCGAGGCCGTCGATGAACTGGAGAAGAGCTGAATCATCCGTGAGAGACGAGAGATCCGGGATCGGGTTTAAAGACATGGCATATCAAGTATGGATTGTACTTTCTAAATCCTCAAGGGAACGTCACCCTTAAATTTAGGGGATTGACGTCACTCATCTGGCCCGCTACACAACAGGCGAACTAGTCAAACGCTCGTACGGCCGCACACGCGACTTATATCAATTATTATCTATAGGTACTCCGACACGATGGGACAGGGTTGGCTGGTGGCGGGACTCGGTCTGACCGTACGGACAATAGCCCATCGTTTATTGGGTATGTCACCGTTTAGCGCTCGCCACGTCGACGAGCGGAACACGTTTCACTTTCACCGCGCTTTCAACAGGTACAACAGTTCTCCCGCAGTATCATCGGACGAATGGGTGCCAACGCGCCACCCGACCGCTCGGCAGACACCTCGGTGGACGGTGAACCCGCAGACACCGAGGTCCTCTCGCTGCTCGAACCCGCCGTCCAGGAGTGGTGGGTCGACCAGTTCGGCGAGTACGTCCCGGAGAACGGCGGCTACTTCACCCCACCGCAGCGCGAGGCCATCCCGCTCATCCACGCGGACGAGAACGCCCTCATCGCCGCCCCGACGGGGAGTGGCAAGACCCTCGCCTCCTTCACGGCCATCATCGACGAACTCTACCGCAGAGAGCGCACCGAGGGGCTCGAGAACACCGTCTACTGTCTGTACGTCTCACCGCTGAAGTCGCTCGCGAACGATATCCATCGGAATCTGGAGGTGCCACTGGCGGGCATCCAGGAACGGATGGACGAACGAAGTGACGAGGGCGGCGATAGTGCGGACAGCGATGGCATCGGCCAGATCCGACACGCCATCAGACACGGCGATACCGCGGACAGCGAGCGACGGGCGATGCTGGAGGAGACGCCCCATATCCTCAACACCACGCCGGAGACGCTCGCCATCCTGCTGAACTCGCCGAAGTTCAAGGAGAAACTCGCGACCGTCGAGTACGTCATCGTCGACGAGATCCACTCGCTGGCCGACTCGAAACGCGGGACCCACCTCGCCGTCAGCCTCGAACGCCTCCAGGCGATGGCGGGCGACGTGACCCGCATCGGCTGTTCGGCGACTGTGGAGCCACTCGACGATATCGGACAGTTCCTGGTCGGCTACGAGGACGATGCGGATTCGTCGGAGGGCGGACTGGCGCCACGGGACGTCGAGATCGTCGACACGCGCTTTCTCCGCGACTACGACCTCGAACTCACCACCCCCGTCGCCGACCTCGTGAACACCTCGCAGTCGGCCATCCAGTCCGCCTTCTACGAGCACCTCTACGAACTCATCGACGCACACGACTCCACGCTCGTGTTCACTAACACGCGCTCGGGCGCGGAACGGGTCCTCCATCGCTTGCGCGAGATGGGGCCGTTCGACGAGACGAACTCCGGGGCCCACCACGGGTCGCTCTCGAAAGAGAAGCGCCAGCGCGTCGAGCGGCAGTTGAAGGACGGCACCCTCGACGTGGTCACGACCTCCACGAGCCTCGAACTCGGCATCGACATGCCCCACGTGGACCTCGTCGTCCAGATCGGGTCCCCGAAGTCGGTCGCTTCGCTGCTCCAGCGGGTGGGGCGGGCAGGCCATCGCGTCGGCGAGACGGTGACCGGACGAGTCATCGCCCTCGACCGCGACGAACTCGTCGAGTGTGCGGTGATGCTCGCGAAGGCCGAGGAGGGGTTCGTCGACCGGGTCTTCGTCCCCGAACGCGCCCAGGACGTCGCGACCCAGCACGTCTACGGCATGGCGATCAACGGCCCCCGCCCCGAGACGGAGATCAAGGGTATCCTCCGGCGAGCCTATCCCTACCGCGAGTACACCGACGAGGACTGGGAGCAGTTGCTCACCTACCTCCAGGCCGACTTCGAGGGCTTCGAGGAGCGCAACGTCTACGCGAAGGTCTGGCGCGACGAGAACGACCCGCCCGACGGCGAGCATCACTACCCCGAGTACGACGTGGGCGAACGCCTGATCGGCAAGCGGGGTCGACTCGCCCGCGTCATCTACATGACGAACATCGGCACCATTCCCGACTCCTTTACCTGTGACGTCTATACCCGGGAGGATACCCAGTGGGTCGGCGACCTCGACGAGGAGTACCTCGACACGCTGGACCCGGGCGACGTCTTCGTCCTGGGGGGTGACCGCTACGCCTACCGCTACCGGCGTGGGTCGAAGGTCTACGTGGACCGCACCGGCGAGCGACCGACCGTCCCCTCCTGGTTCTCCGAACGGCTCCCCCTCTCCTACGACCTCGGGCGCGAGATACTCGCGTTCCAGCGCACCCTGCTCGAGCACCTGGCGGACGGGGGTCGGGCGGGCGTCCGGGCCTGGCTCCGGGGCTTTCCTATCGACGAGAACGGCGTTCGAGCGTTGGCCCGTCTCTTCGACGAGCAGGTCCGGTTCGCTGGCGCGGAGAGCGTGAGCACCGAGGACCGCCTGGTCGTCGAGGAGGTACTCGACCGCGACGACTATCGGCGTCGATACTACGTCCACTCGAACTACGGTCGGCGATTCAACGATGGCCTCTCTCGCGTCCTGGCCTATCGGTGCGCCCAGGAGGCGAACGCGAACGTCTCAATCGCCGTCGCGGACAACGGCTTCAGCCTCTCGATGCCACTCAATCGGAAGGTGGACGTCGTCGGCCTGCTCCGTGACACCGTCCCCGACGCGGTTCGCGACTACCTGCGGGAGAGTCTCGACGGCACCGACCGTCTAGCCCGCTACTTTCGCATCAACGCCACGCGCTCGCTGATGATCCTCAAACGGTACAAGGGCCACGAGAAGTCCGCCCGCCGCCAGCAGATCTCCTCGGAGATGCTCCTCGGGTTCGCCGAGGATCTGACCGACCTCGCCGTCCTCGAGGAGACCTACCGCGAGATTATCGAGGATACCCTCCACGTCGAGGGCATCGAGACCGTCCTCGGGCGCGTCCAGGACGGTGACCTCTCCGTGGTCCACCACCGCCCGCCCGCGCCGACCCCACGTGCGTTCGGGCTGGCGACCCTCTCGGCGAGCGACGTCGTCCTGACCGAGGATCAGGACGCGGCGCTCAGGGACTTCCACGACCGGGTACTGGAACACATCGACGAAGAATGATCCGGTCGGTCAGCGGTCCGCCCAGTCGACCATCCGAGCGTATCGCTCGTCTTCCGAAAGCGCCGCCCGGTCACCGACGAGGGCGAGGGCCTTTTTCGCCCGCGTGAGCGCGACGTTCATCCGCCGTGCGTCCTCGAAAATGGGCCCATCGAGCGACCCGGTCGCCACGAAGGAGACGACGACGACCTCCTTGCTCGAGCCCTGGAAGCGGTCGACGGTATCCACGACGACGCCCGAAGGAACCAGGCGACCGATCTCGGCGACCTGCGCACGGAACGGAGCGATGACGCCCACGTCCACAGCGGGGACGCCAGCGTCCAGGTAGCCGGACACGAGGTCCGCGACGTACTCCGCTTCTGCCGCGTCGGTATGAGGGGCAGTCGTGCCAGTCACCTGGTGAAAGGTGACGCCATCAGGGACGGCGTCGGTATCGACGTCGAGGTCGGCGAGCGTCTGTCCGGCAACTGATGGGGTGGCGGGGCGGAGTGCCCCCTCGTAGAACTCCCGCGAGGAGAACGCCTGGATACGCTGTGACATGCGGTACTGCCGGTCCAGCATGACGGCTGCCTCGGGATGGGCGTCGATGAGCCGTTCGAACAACGAGGTCGTGAGCCGAGAGTCCGACTGGACCACGGGAGGTAACTGGTGGTGGTCGCCGACCAGCACGAACCGGTCGCCGCGGTTGATGGCCGCGAGGGCGTCGGGTTCGGTCAACTGACTCGCCTCGTCGACGACCACCACGTCGAACTCCTGGGAGCGGAGCACTCGCGACCCGCAGGTGGCGGTCGTGGCGGCGACCACCGACGCGGATTCGAGCGCCCCGGCCTGGGTTGCCGGGTCGCCCGACCGGTCGAGGCGGACGTCCTGCATGTCCTCACGGACGCCGTTCTCGGTGCCCACGCGGACCGGGTCGTCGATGCCACGATCACGAACGGCCTCGAGCGCGTTGTCGACCGCCCGGTTGGTGAACGAAGCGAGGAGGACCCGGTCGCCTCGTTCGACGAGGGCCTCGACCAGTGCCGCGATGGTGTAGGTCTTTCCCGTTCCCGGCGGGCCGTGGATGAGGGCGAAATCGCGAGCGTTGAGTGCTCGTTCGACCGCCGCATTCTGGGCCTCGTTGGTGGGGACGGCATCGACCCCTTCGTCGCCGAAATCCGGGTCCGCGCGACCGAACAACACGTCCTTCCGGCGCTGGTCCGCTCGCAAGAGCCCGTCGTAGAGGGCGGTGAGCATCCGATCGACGGAGAACTCCGATGGATAGACGTCGAGTCGGCGCAGTGGGACCGGTTCGTCCGTCGTGACCTCCACGACCTCGGCGTCGAGTCGGGTGACACGTGCCATCTCCGCGCGGCCCGCGACCGGGTCGCCGTCGCTCGCGAGCACCCTGTCACCCTCCCGGATCTTCGAGGCGACTGGGGCGGGTCGTGTCGCCCGCAACCGCCAGCGGCCGTCCGGAAGTTCCTCGCGGTCCGACGGTTCGAGGTCCACGACCGCGCGGTCGGTATCGACCCGTTCCTCGGGCGTCTGCGTCCAGAGTTTGCGGTACTCCTCGTGGATGGCGTCGCGTTCCGCCTCGATGGCGTCGTAGAACGTCTGGAAGTACTCGCGTTCGTCTTCGGGGAGCGGCGTGCCGACCGCACCGGCTTTCGACTCCTGTGCAAGCCGTCCGGAGACGACCATGCAGGTGTCCTGCTCGAAGCAGTACTCGCATTTGGCGTCTGCCTCGTACCCCGTTGGCACCGACCGGTCGTGCTCCATGGCGGCGATCTCGTTGCGGGTCCGGACCACGAAATTCAGCAGGCCGGGGCCGATGGAGAACTCCTTCGCCGGCGAGAGGTCGCCGGAGACTGCCGAGCGGTCGACGGCGGTGTTCTTGGTGTACAGGAGCGTCCCGGTGTTCGGTTCGACCCCGCGTTCGGCGAGGAGGAGCGCGTAGGACGCTGCCTGGATCTTGTCCTGGAATCGGGGTGACCGGTTGGTGTTCTTGCCGGTCTTCAACTCCACCGGCATCCCCCGGCGAATGGCGTCGGCCCGCCCCTTGATGCCGACCGTCTCCGAGATGAGCGTCACCTCCGAGCGCCAGGCGTCCTCGCCGTCGAGGGTTCCCTGCGCGAGCCACCCCTCGATTGCGGCCGCATTCGCCCGGACGTCGGCTTCCACCTCGTCGCGGTCGCGACCGAGGAGACCGATCTCCAGGGCCGCCTCGTCGACGCGTTCGGCGACCGCCTCGTCGAGGTCACGACCACGGAGCAGGTCGCCGAACACCTCGTGGACGATGGTCCCCTTCGTGACGGGGTACTTGAGCGGGAGACCACCGAGTTTGTTCAGGTAGTACATCCGGGGACACTGCACCCACGATCTGACGTCTGTCACGTCGACGAGGAAGTCCGGTTCGACGACGACAGTAGAATCGGTGCTCGTCGAGTAGCCACCCCGGTCCCGGGGTTCCGGGTCGGTGACGAGCAGTTCCATCCCCGGTTCGAGGTATTCTGCCGTCTCCGACCACTTGCCCCAGAGCGAGACGGTCGTCGGCTCGCCGTCGAGCGCGAGGGCGACGTCTGCCACCGACCGGGTGCCGTTGGCTGTCGAGACCTCGCGACCATCGCCGACGGCAGTCACCGGACCCCGAACGTTCACGTCAGCGGCAACGGCGCGGCGGCCGAAAATCCTGTCGTTCGGTGATCCGGCGGAGAGCGCCACGCTTAATCCGCTCGCCGGCCGACGAAAAGACGATGAAGGTCCGCGATTGGCAGGACATCGTCCAGGACGTCGTCGACTCGAACGCCGACCCGGACGACTGGCGTGCGGTCGCGGGAGACCGGGACGGTGGGCTCGGCGAGGACTTCTACCTCGGCCATCCCTCGGCCGGCGTGTTCCTCCTCAAGACCTACGCCAAGAACCCATTCGAGGTACGGGGCGTCGGAACGCGGGTCGCCCGACGGATCGACGATGACCTGGACCCGTTCCTGCCGACCGACGATCGGGGACGGTTCGCGGTTCAGCAGGGGCCCGACGACCAGGACGAGGCGAAGCGAAAGGCGAAGGACCTCGAGACGGTTCTCCAGACCCACGCAGAAGCGCCGACCACTCCCGGGGACCTCTTCGACGACGTGATGGAGACCATCGAGAGTCCCGCCTACGGCCCGATGGAGTACGACCAGCACGGTCGGCCTGAGGAACTCGACGGCCTCGCCGATACCTTCGAGGAGGCAGAGGAGATACTCGAAGCGGAATTCGACGACCTGATCGAAGCGGACGACGTCGGTCGCGGGTTCTACTGAAGAGAAGGGCTGATCAGTCCATCCGGTCGAGCCACCGTTTCGGCTGCTCGAGTTCCGCCTCGGTGGGAAGGTTCTCCGGCCGGTCCCAGACGACTCCGACACCGTCGATACCGCGCGCACCGGCCACGGTGTCGAAGAAGGCCCGTCCGCGTTCGTACTGCTGGCGTTTGAGCGTGAACCCGAGTAGGCGACGAATCACCCGGGAGAGCGGGTCGCCACCTCGTCGCCGGGCGTCGAGTTTCTCCCGGAGATCAGCCGACTCCGCGTCGAAGGCGTGATCCATCAACAGTTCGGCGTACCCCTCCACCGTCGTCATGGCGACGTTCAACTCGGCGAACGAGCTACGGGGGACGTCGTATCGCGACAGTTCCTCGATGGCCTCGTGGAGGCGGTCACCGAGATACTCCGAGAGCCACGGGGCGGCACCGAACTCCGCAGCGTGGGTGACCTCGTGGAAGGCGATCCAGCGGCGGAACCGCGGGTACTCGACGTCGAGCGTCTCGGCCGCGCGGACGACGTTCGGGTGGACGAAATAGAGTTCGTGGTTCGGGTCGCCATCCGCGAGCAGGAGTGGATCGTACTGTCCGAGCACGTGGCGGGCCACGTAGGCCAGGGTTCCAGCCGTGGTGGCCGTGTTGACCGTCCGCGTGAGACGGTGGATCGAGACGCCCTCCCGGGAGAGGGGCTCGAAGACCCGTCTGAACGTCTCGACGTTCGCGTCGATCCAGTGGTGGCGGTTCTGGACCTCGATCGTGTCGGGGACCGCAAAAGAGCGGCCAGTGAGCGAGCTGATCGCCGAGCGGGCGTCCCTCACATCCGCCGCGTACCCCGCCTGCTCCGACTCGCTGAGCGATAGCGTCCCGGGGTCGGTGGACGCCTTGGCGGCAGTGGCGACTGCCGACCAGTCGACCGGCTCCTCCCCCGAAGCGTTCGCGACCGCCCGCAGCCCCGTCGTGAAATCCATCACCGGGGATAACGGGTGCACGTGGAAAGTCCTTCTGGGCCGCCGCAGTCGACGGTTTCCCGAATAGTCGACCGCGAGACGCCGCCTCCGGTGCGTTCATGCCACCGGACCGACAAACCAGATCCATGGACCTCCACCGCCGCGATTTCCTCGACGAGTTGCTCGAGACGCCCAGCCCGTCCGGCTTCGAGACGGAGGGGCAGCGCGTCTGGCTGGACTACGTCGAGGAATTCGCCGACGAGACGCGGACCGACGCCTACGGGAACGCCGTGGCCACCTACGAAGGAGGTGCTGGTCCCCATATCGTGTTCAGCGGTCACGCGGACGAGATCGGGTATACCGTCTCCTCCATCACCGACGACGGATTCGTCCGCATCATCCCAATCGGTGGGTCCGATCCACTGGTCTCGCGGGGGACCCAGATCCAGATCCTCGCCGACGATGGCCCGGTAAACGGCGTCATCGGCCAGACCGCGATCCACCTCCGGGACAAAGACGACGACCAGTCGGTACCCGAAATCAGGGCCCAGCACGTCGATATCGGCGCCGAAGACGACGAGCAGGCCCGAGACCTGATCGAGGTCGGCGACCCCGCCACCGCGGCGACTGGCGTCCACGACCTCGCCGGGTCCCGGCTCTCGGCCCGCGGCCTCGACAACCGGGTCGGCGTCTGGGTGGCCGCCGAGGCGCTCCGCCTGGCCAAAGAACGGGAGGTCGACGCTCGAATCTGTGCGGTCAGCACGGTCCAGGAGGAACTCGGGCTCAAAGGGGCGGAGATGGTGGGATTCTCGCTCGAACCCGACGCCGTCATCGCCGTCGACGTCACCCACGCCGCCGACAATCCGGGATATCCTGACGACTGGGCGAACGACCTCGAACTGGGGAACGGCCCCGTCGTCTCTCGGGGGACCGCGAATCATCCAGAACTCGTGACGGCCGTCCGCGAGGCGGCAGAGGCCGAGGGGCTGGACGTCCAGCTACAGGCGACCGGGCAGCAGACCGGCACCGACGCCGACGCCTTCTACACCCAGCGGGGCGGCATCCCCACGTTGAACCTCGGTATCCCGAATCGGTACATGCACACGCCCGCGGAGGTCGTGGACACGGCGGACCTGGAGACCGCCGCGAGGGTGCTGGCCGCGATGGCCGACCGGGAAGACGAACGGGAGTACTTCGGCGTGACGCTATAATGCGGGTTCGGTACGTTTAAGCGACTGACGGCAGGTTCGTGGAGTATGAGCGGCCGACCACTCGACGTGCTGGAGGAGACCCTTCACGAACCCGTGACCGTCCAGCTAAAAGGCGGCGAGGAGTACACCGGCGTTCTGGCCGGGTACGACCAGCACATGAATCTGGTCATCGAAGACCCGGGCGGGGACAACACAACCGTTATACGCGGCGATAACGTCGTCACCATCAAACCATGACTGGCGCCGGCACTCCGAGCCAGGGGAAAAAGAACAAGACGACGCACGTCAAGTGTCGCCGTTGCGGAGAGAAATCGTACCACGTCCGAAAGGGCGTCTGCTCGAGTTGTGGCTTCGGCAAATCCGCGAAACGCCGCGGCTACGAGTGGCAGGACAAGGCTGGCGACAACTGAACGAACGGCCTTCTCGGGAACGCGAACTCCCCAGCGATAGCCGTGCCCGTGCCGAAACGGAGACCCATCCCGCGCCCCGGCCCACATGTGCACGGACGTGGATAAATCCGTTCTCGCTTCCGGCGATTTCAGCACGATGCCGGGGGATTTTTACCCGGTGCGACGATAGTGGTGTCCATGTCATCCGGGCGTGACCCTGCCCCGGCAATCGACGAGGGGCCGACAGAGAAGTGTGGCGTCGTCGGCCTCAGTCTCTCGGAACGCGACGCCGCCCTCCCGGCGTACTATGCCCTGTACGCGCTCCAGCATCGGGGCCAGGAATCGGCCGGGATCGTCACCCACGACGGGTTCCAGCAACACCAGCACATCGCGATGGGGCTCGTCGGGGACGCCTTCGACGAGGGGGACATCGAGGGATTGGCCGGCCCGACGGGTATCGGCCACGTCCGCTATCCGACGGCAGGGAGCATCGACGAGAGCAACGCCCAGCCGTTCACCGTCTCGTTCAAGGGCGGATCGCTCGCCCTCTCGCACAACGGGAACCTCGTCAACGCCGGGGAGATACGCGACGAACTCGGCGACATCGGTCACGCCTTCACCTCCGATGGCGACACCGAGGTCATCGCCCACGACCTCGCCCGCAACCTCCTCGAGGCAGACCTCGTCCGGGCGGTCAAACGGACCATGGATCGGATCCACGGCTCGTACGCCCTCACCATCATGCACGGGGACACCGTCCTGGGTCTGCGCGACCCCGAGGGCAACCGCCCACTCGTCATCGGCGAACTCGAGGACGGCTACATCCTGGCGAGCGAGAGTGCAGCAATCGACACCCTCGGTGGCTCGGTCGTCAGAGACGTGAACCCCGGCGAACTCGTGGTCCTCGACGAGAACGGCGACGGGTTCGACGCCTATCAGCTCGTCGAGCGCGACCGCCACGCCCACTGCTTTTTCGAGTACGTCTACTTCGCCCGACCGGACTCCGTCATCGACGACACGCTGGTCTACGAGGTCCGGCGTGACCTGGGCCGAAAACTCTGGGAAGAGAGCGGAGTGGATACCGACGTCGTCATGCCGGTCCCCGACTCCGGGCGGGCGTTCGCCTCCGGATATGCCGAAGCCGCGGAGGGTGTCGAATTCGCGGAGGGACTGATGAAGAACCGCTACGTCGGCAGGACGTTCATCATGCCGACCCAGGAGGCCCGCGAACGCGCGGTGCGGCTCAAGTTGAACCCCATCCGCAGCACGGTCGAAGGGCGAACGGTGACCATCATCGACGACAGCATCGTGCGCGGAACCACCTCGCGACAACTGGTCTCGCTGGTCCGGGAAGCGGGTGCCGAGGAAGTCCACGTCCGTATCGGTGCGCCCCCGATCACTGCCCCCTGTTATATGGGCATCAACATGGCCACCCGCGAGGAACTCATCGCCGCCGAGCAGGACGCCGACGACATCGCCGAGATCATCGACGCCGACAGCCTGGCGTACCTCTCGAACGAGGCCGTCGCCGAGGCCATCGGCACGGATCGATCGAACCTCTGTATGGGCTGTGTAACCGGCGAGTACCCCTACGACATCGACGACGAGGGGACCGACCGGGAGGTCAACCGCCCGGTCATCGGCGACGGTGGACTGTAGGGGCAGGTGGACGTCCGCCCCGACCACCGGAGGGCGACCAAATGAAAGGGCTTTTAATCGGGCCCAGACTACCACTGTTTGCAAACGCACGGGCGAGCGTGGGTAGCCAAGCTAGGTCAAAGGCGCAGCGTTGAGGGCGCTGTCCTGTAGAGGTTCGCCGGTTCAAATCCGGTCCCACGCATCGCCACGTCGGGAAACCGACTCGCGATGCGGGTGAAGTCCTCCGGGACATCACCCACGCACAACTTCTGTCGAAACAACGTTCATCAGCACCGCCGCCGGATTTGAACCCTGGAAGTCGCAGCACTCGAACGAAGTGAGAGTGATCGTCTTCCTCCGGTTCAAATCCGGTCCCGCGCAGTGAGCGACCAACGGGGGGCGAACGAGCAGGGGCGGATTTGAAGGAGACCGAGGTTCTGCGCCGTGCGCAGGTTCTCGGGCGTAGTTCAAATCCGGTCCCACGCATCGCCACGTCGGGAAACCGACTCGCGATGCGGGTGAAGTCCTCCGGGACATCACCCACGCACAACTTCTGTCGAAACCACATTCCCGAGCGACAGCGCCGGATTTGACCCCAGGAGCGACGGTCTAATTACCAGATATGATCTCTGGTCCCGCAGTTTTATTACCACATTAGGACAAGTAGCTCGCATATACCCCATCTCCCGATGGGCGATCCCCACCCACTCAACTATGTCAACAAACGAACCATCACCCGCGACCCCCTCGGGTCCCCTCGGCCTCTACGTACGGATCCTGCGGGGCGTCATGGACGCGATCGGCGTGGACGAGAGCATCAGGCGGAAAATGCTGACGGCAGTGAGTCTCCAGTTCATGGCGATGCTCGGACTGTTCGTCTTCGGCATCGCCTTCCTCGGTGTCGGCGAGCTTCTGGCCCTTTTGACCCCAGTGGAGATGGGGCTGTTCGGCCTGGTCTTCGTCCTCGCGGTCGTCGCGCAACTGAACACCGTCTACATCATCAACTCCGACTTCGTCGAGCCGGTGAAGGCGATGTGGGCCTCGGCCGACGAAGTCGCCAAGGGTGAACTCGACGGGACGGTACCGGTCTTCGATCAAGACGACGAGATCGGGGGCCTCTCGTCGTCGTTCGAATCGATGCACGAGTACATCCGCACGGCCGCCGCCCAGGCTGACGCGATCGGCGCCGAGGAGTTCGATGCCGACGTCCTGAACGAAGAGATCCCGGGTACCTTCGGCGAATCGCTCTCCCAGATGGAGCGGAATCTCAAATCCCGGATGGACGAATTGCAGACGAAACGGGCGGAGATCGAAGCGAGAAACGAGGCGCTGGAGCAGACCGCACAATCCTACCAGCGGACCATCGCCAGGGTGGCCGACGGCGATCTCACACAGCGTCTCGAGGCAGATACGGACAACGAGGCGATGGCTGAGATCGGTTCGTCGTTCAACGAGATGCTCGAGGACTGGGAGGAGACGCTGGGATCGCTCATCGCCTTCGCGGAACAGGTCGCAGAGGAGAGCCGCGAGGTTCAGTCGAGTGCCGAGGAGGTGCGCAACGCGAGCGAGGACATCAGCGACTCCATCCAGGAGATATCCATGGGGGTCGACGAGGAGGCCGAACGGCTGGACGAGACCGCGGACGAGGCCGAGAACCTCTCGGCGACGATCCAGGAGATCACGGCGTCCTCCGACAACGTGGCCACGCTCACCGACGAGACGGCGGCAGTCGGCGAAGACGGTCGAGAGGCCGCCGAAAGCGCTATCGAGGAGATGCACGCCATCGAAGAGCGGACCGACGCCACCGTCGCGGCCGTCAACGAGTTGAACCAGACCCTGAGCGAGATCGAGGACATCACGGACGTCATCCTCGACATCGCCGACCAGACGAACATCCTCGCGCTCAACGCCGGAATCGAGGCCGCCCGCGCCTCCGAGGGCGGAGAAGGCTTCGCCGTCGTCGCCGAAGAGGTCAAGAACCTCGCGGAGGAGACCAAGGAGTCCGCCGAGGACATCGGCTCGCTCATCGACGACGTCCAGGAGCAATCCGAGGAGACCGTCGCGGAGATAGAGGCGATGACCCACCGGGTCGACAGCGGGGTCGAGACGGTCGAAGACGCGACGGAGGCCTTCGAGCGCATGGCCGAGAACGTCTCGAACATCAACACCAGCATCCGGGAGGTCAGCGAAGCGACTGCCGACCAGGCCGAGTCCACCCAGGACGTCGTGGGCATGGTCGAAGACATCTCTTCGATCAGTTCACAGACCTCCGCGGAAGCCCAGACCGTGGCTGCCGCCGCACAGGAGCAGGCCGCGACGCTGAACACCGTCGCGGAGCATACCGACCATCTCGCGGAGAACGCCGCGGGACTCGAAGAGAAACTCGACGCGTTCACTATCGACGAGTCGATGGAGGCAGTCGCGGCGTTCGAGACGGCTGAGGAACCGGATGAACCGGGCGATGTCGAGCATCCGGCGGCAATCGAGGCGAGCGATACGATGGAGTGGGAGACCGTCGCCACCGACGGCAGCGGCATGGAGTGGGAATCCATCTCGACCGGCGACGACTGAGAGGACGAACGACGTAATCCGACCGATTTTCCCCGGGAAACGGGTCGATAAGCGGGGTATTCAAATGGTGTGATTACCATACACGGGGATATGGCCAAGTACTCGACGGGCGGTTCCCGCGGCAGCGACGGTGGCGGGACCTGTGAGCTCTGCGGGACGGCGACAGAGGACCTCCGTACCGCCACGGTCGCCGGCGCGGAACTGCAGGTCTGCCCCGACTGTGCGACACACGGGGACGGCGGCGGACCGAGCGGCGGTTCCAACCGCGGTGGCGGCGGTGGCGGTGGACAACAGCGCGACAGCCCCGGCAAACGGGCCGCCCAGAAGACAGCGCGGGCGATGGACGCCGCGAAAGGCGATTCGACGCACTGGGAGGAGGAGGGGACGAACTACGATCGCGACCAGTTGCCCTACCTGGTCCGCGACTACGGCGAACGGGTCGTCCGTGCACGGCAGGACGCAGGACTCCAGCGGGAGGAACTGGCCGAGGAACTGGACATCAGCGAGAACGACCTCCTCGCCGTCGAACAGGGGCGTGCGACCCGGGCCGGCGTCGGGGGCTCGGTGATCGCCGCCCTGGAGGACTTCCTGGACGTCGAACTCGCCGAGGAGTAGCACCGCACGCACGCGGGGTAACCGTCTCGTTTTTATCGTGGCCCGTCGTGTCGTGGGACGATGACGCATTCACTCGCCGCGGCCGATCCGACGGTCACCGAGTTCGATGCGACGGTCGCCAGCGTGGACGGAACAGACGTCGTCCTCGAACAGACCTACTTCTACCCACAGGGCGGCGGCCAGCCGGCCGACCGGGGGACTATCGAGGGCGTGCCCGTCGAACACGTGGAGACCGTGGCGGGCGAGACCGTCCATCGACTCGCCAGGGAACCGTCGTTCGCGGCGGGCGCGGAGGTCGTCGCCACGATCGACGAGGAGTTCCGTCGCTACACGATGCGAGCACACACGGCGAGTCACGTCCTCTACGGGGCTGGCCGTCGGCTGCTCGACGACCTCGGATACGGTGGGTTCGGCATCACGAACGAGAAGGTCCGCGTGGACTTCGAGACCAGCACGGAGGTCACCGACGACGTGCTCGTGGAACTCGAGCGATTGGCGAACCGAACGGTCTGGGACTCCCGGGACGTCTCCTGGGAGGCGGTACCGCGGGAGCAAGCCCTCGACCGAGAGGACGTCGCGTTCAACTCGGCCACCGAGGAGGGCGTCATGGCCGACGCCGACACCGTTCGGCTCGTGACCATCGACGGGTGGGACGTCGCGGCCTGCGGCGGCACCCACGTCGCCAACACGCGCGAGATCGGCCAGGTCACGATCCTCGAACGGTCCAACCCGGGAGAGGGGTTGACGAGGGTCGAATTCGCCGTCGGCCCGACGGGCATCCAACGACGGGCCGACGAACACCGTGCGATACTGGATGCCGCCAGCGCTATCGGCACCAATGTCGACGAACTCGCCACCGAGGTCGAACGGCTGCTCGAGGAACGCGATTCCCTCGAAAGCGAGGTCCGCGACCTGACCGACGAGGTACTCGACAGTCGGCTCTCCGGGCTCGATACCGTCGAGAAGGACGGACTGACCTGGCGTGTCGGGGTCGTCGACGGGTTCGATGCGAACGACGTCGGGGACCGGCTCCAGGAGCTGGCAGGCGGCCAGGGCGACGTCCTCGCGGTCGCCGGTGGCGACGGACGGGCATTCGTAGTGGTCGCGACGACCGGCGAGGTGGCGGCGAACGACGTCGTCGACGAGGTTACCGAGGAATTCGGCGGTGGTGGCGGTGGTGGACCGACCTTCGCCCAGGGAGGGGGTCTCGACGCGGATCCCCCGGACGTCGTCTCGTTCCTCGAATAGCGCGGGAATCACTCATCATTTTTAGGGCGGTTCACATAGTGAGAGCCATGGAGCTCTCAGCCGAGCAGACGGCCATCCGCGACACCGTCCGCGAGGTGGCCACCGAGGAGATCCGACCGATCGCCGCAGCGGCCGACCGCGACGCGGAATTTCCGGAGGAGGTCTGGGAGACGCTCGCTGACCTCGGCATGACTGCGATGACCGTCCCGGAGGAGTACGGCGGTCTGGACCTCGAGATGACGACCTACAGCATCGTCAACGAGGAGGTGGCGTACGGCGCACTCGCCGTCGCGACGGCGCTGGGCGTCCACGGCCTGGCGACCTCCTGTCTGGCGGAGTTCGGCGACGAGGATCTCAAGGAGGCCTGGCTGCCGGAGATGGCCGAGGGGCGACCCGTTGGCGCCTTCGCGCTCTCCGAACCGGAAGCCGGCTCGAACCCCGCGGAGATGTCGACGGTCGCGCGACCCGAGGGCGACGAATACGTCATCGACGGCGAGAAGCAGTGGATCACGAACGGCCGACGGAGCGGCGTCGTCATCCTGTTCGCGAAGACCGATCCCGACGACCCGCGGTCGGTGACCCAGTTCCTGGTCCCCAAAGACGCGGACGGCCTCACGGTCGGCAAAGAAGAGGACAAGATGGGGCTCCGGGCCAGCGATACGACGTCACTCACCTTCGACGGCGTCCGTATTCCCGCGACGTACCGGTTGACGGAAGAGGGAGAGGGCCTCTCCGCTGCCCTGCACATCCTCAACAACGGCCGCGTCGGCATCGCTTCCCAGGCGGTCGGACTCGCACAGGCCGCCTTCGACGACGCCGTCGCGTACGCCCGCGAACGCGACCAGTTCGGACAGTCGATCGCCGAGTTCCAGGCGCTGCGTCACGACGCCGCCGAGATGCAGACGAACATCGCCGCCGCCCGCGAACTCGCCCGGGAGGCGGCCAGACTGGCGGACGACGGCGAGGACTATCGGCACGCTGCCGCCCGCGCGAAGCTCTTCGCGACGGAGACGGCGGTCGACGTGACCGAGACGGCGGTCCAGTTCCACGGTGGGTACGGCTACACCAAGGACTTCGACGTCGAGCGATACTACCGCGACGCCAAAGTGACGACCATCTACGAGGGGACCTCCGAGATACAGAAGGACATCATCGCCCGGGGCATCTTCGAGTGAGCGGATAGCATGGACACCAGCACCGCAGAGTACGAGGCCATCCTCTACGACCTCGATGGAACCCTGGTCCGCCTGGCCGTCGACTGGACCGCCGTCGAACGAGAGATAGCGACGGTCCTTCGAACGGCCGGCGCCGATCCGGACGGCCTGGTCACCTGGGACCTGCTCGACGCCGCCGACGCCGTGGGCGTCCGCGAGGAGGTCGAAGCGATCCTCGCTCGACACGAACGCGAGGGGGCCAGGCGAGCCGACCGCCTCCCCCTCGCCGACGCCCTCCTCGACGACGAGGTCCCGACGGGCGTCGTCTCGCTCAATGCGGAGGCCGCCGTCCGCATCGCCCTCGAGAAAGAATCCTTGCTCGAGGCGGTCGACGTGGTCGTCGGTCGCGACACGGTCGACGCCCGCAAACCGGACCCCGAACCGGTACTCGCCGCACTGGACGTTCTCTCCGTCGCCCCGGAGGACGCGCTGTTCGTCGGGGACAGCGAGACGGACGAGCAGGCGGCCGAACGGGCCGGCGTCGCCTTCAGGCGCGTCTGAACCTGGCGTACGTGAGGACTGCGATACCGACGGCCAACCAGACGACGGCACCGACCCGCACCGCAAAGGAGAGCCGAGCGTTCCAGGTCGGCAGATCGGTCGTCAGGGCGAGCAGTCCCACGATTGGCGCGCCGATGGCAATCGAGAGGACGAAGGTCATCTGGACGACCCACCCGTAATCGATACCCTCCGGGTCGGTCGATGCGACGCGTTCTGGCACGCCTCGAGAGACGACTGGCCAGCGCATAAACGATTGGCATCGGCTGGCCGTTCGCAAACGTTTACCACGATGGCAGCGCGAGCACACCGTATGCCGACCGTCCAGGACCTTCGCCAAAACGCCGGCGATCAGCCGATTACGATGCTCACGGCCTACGACGCGCCCACTGCGGCTATCGTCGACCGGGCCGGAATCGACGTCATCCTCGTTGGGGACAGCATGGGCAACGCCGTTCTGGGATATGATTCGACCCTGCCGGTGACCACCGAGGAGGTCGAGAGCCACACGGCCGCGGTCGCCCGGGCGACGAACGATGCCCTGGTCGTCGCGGACATGCCGTTTCTCTCTGTCGGCGTCGACAGGGCCGAGAGCGTCGAACACTGCGGACGCATGCTCAAAGAGGCCGACGCGGACGCCGTCAAACTGGAGAGCGGCCCCCACACGGTCGACCTCACCGACCACCTCACGAACATGGGCATCCCGGTCATGGCGCACCTCGGGTTGACGCCACAGCACGTCAACCAGCTTGGCGGCTACAGCCGACAGGGGACAACGACGGCCGCGGCCGAACGGATCCTCGAACTCGCCAGAGAGCACGAGGAAGCAGGGGCCTTCTCGCTGGTGCTGGAACACGTGCCGGCGAACGTTGCCGCCCAGGTCACCGAGGCCATCGACATCCCGACCATCGGTATCGGTGCCGGCCCGGACACCGACGGCCAGGTACTCGTGCTCACCGACGTGTTCGGTCTCTCGGAGCGGTCGCCGCCCTTCTCCGCGCAGTTCGGCGACGTCCGTGCCGAGATGGAAGCGGCAGTGGACGCCTACCGAAACGCCGTCGAGTCCGGCGAGTTCCCCGCCGACGAACACAGTCACGTCAAATCCGACATCGAAGACATCTACTGACGCTTCTCGACCTGACCTGTTATCCCCCTCACACTTTTTGGCGGTGGGCGTGTAGGTGCGACTGTACCATGTCCCAGGAAGAAGTACACAACGAGCTAACCGTCGACGAGTATACGCGAGGGCTCGTCGGACCGGACGTCGAGTGGGCAGGGACGGTCGCCGACGGCGGGACGGTGCGGACCCACACACCGCCGGCGTGCTGGGGGCCGATGATCACCCCGTCGTTCAAGGGCGGACACGAGGTGACGAGGCCGGTGGCCGTCGAGGGGGCGAGCGTCGGCGATGCCATCGCCGTCCACATCCGCGACGTCGAGGTGACGAGCATCGCGACGAGTACGGGCACGATGGCGCCCCGCGAGGAGGCCTTCGGCGAGGACCCCTTCGTGGACCACGTCTGTCCGGAGTGTGGCGCGGAGTGGCCCGAGACCATCGTCGAGGGAACGGGCGAGAACGCCATCCGGTGCGCCGAGTGCGGGGCAGACGCCGCCCCGTTCGCGTTCGAGTACGGCATCACGACCGCCTTCGACGTCGACGGGAACGTCGGTATCACCGTCGACGAAGATGCCGCCCACGAGTTCGCCCTCGACGCCGACGAGGCAGCGGCACTGCCGGAGAACGCCGAACAACATCCGATCTTGCTGTTCGAACCGTCGGAGATGCCGGGAACGCTCGGCCACCTTCGCCCCTTCGTCGGGAACATCGGCTCGACGCCACCGATCGAGATGCCGGATTCGCACAACGCCGGCGACTTCGGACAGAGCCTCATCGGCGCCGACCACGACTGGGGACTCGCGGGCACGGACGAACTGGCACAGCGCACCGACGGTCACATGGACGTCAACGCGGTCCGACCGGGCGCGGTGTTGATCGTGCCGGTCAAGGTCGAGGGCGGCGGCATCTACGTCGGCGACATGCACGCCAACCAGGGCGATGGCGAACTGGCCCTCCACACGACGGACGTGAGCGGGTGGACGGAGTTCGAGGTCGAGGTCATCGAGGGGTTGGACATCGACGGCCCGCTGTTGCTCCCCAACGAGGAGGACCTCTCGCACATCGTCGCCCCGTTCACGGACGAGGACCGCGAGCGAGGCCGGGCGCTGGGTGAGCAGTACGACGTGGACGTCGAGACCGACGCCGGTCCGATACAGGTCATCGGTTCGGGGGCGACCATCAACGCCGCCACTGATAACGCATACGACCGGGCCGAGGCGCTGCTGGGGATGAGCGAGGGGGAGATACGGACCCGCGCGACCTTCACGGGAGGCGTCGAGGTCGGTCGCCTCCCCGGCGTGGTCCAGTTGAGCCTCATGGTCCCGATGGACCTGCTGGCCGACCGCGGTCTCGACCACCTCGTTCGCGAGCAGTACGACCTGTGAACACCGGCCCACGGGCCCGTTCTAGCCGGACCGCTCCGCGACGAACTCGCGGAGCACCGCGTTGAATCGCTCGGGCGCTTCGAGCATGGAGAGATGCGCCGCGTCCGAGACGGTCGTCCAGTCCCCCGCCGGGACGTGTTCCGCGAGGTACTCGTGGTACTCCGGCGGTGTGAGCCGGTCGTACTCCCCGGTCAGTGCCAGGACCGGGACCGCGACGGCGTCGAGGCGGTCGCGGACGTCGAACGTGTGGCTCGCGAGGAAATCCCGTTCGGTGACGCGCTGGTCGACAGCCCGCATGCATTCGCGAGAAAGGGCGTCCAGGCGAGGGTCCGGATCGTGGAAGAACATATCCTCGCCGTGGAGGAACGCGATGGCCCGGTCGAAGTCGTCGGCGAGCCAGTCACGGAGGTCCTCGAGGACGGCCAACTTCGCCCCGGACCCGGCCAGAATCGCGGCGTCCACGGAAGGGTCCCGATCGAGAAGAGCCGACAGGACGACCGCCCCGCCGAGCGAATTGCCGACCAGCACGTCCCCGTCGACAGCCTCGGTCACGGCGAGGAGGTCCTCCACGTAGCGCTCGCGAGCGGTAGGACCGTCCTGCGTGGCGACGTCCGCCGAACGGCCGTGCCCACTCAGATCGAGAGCGACGATCCGATACTCCCCCGAGAGTCGCGCCAGTTGGGACTTCCAGACTTCGTGGCTGCCACCGCTTCCGTGAACGAATACCAGGGTCGGTCCCGACGCCTCCCGGTCGGCGACCCGATACTCGGTCTCCCGACCGTCGTGATGGACGGAGTGCATACGTCGGGACTCGGAGGCCGCGGCCATGAACGTTCTGGCGAGATGAACGGTCTGCGGTCGCCCGGGCCGTCTTCGAACGCGGAGTCTCGGAACCGCATTTCCATTATTGTTAGTAATGCGGTCGCTTGCTTGCGATTCTTGGTCAAAATCTTTATATAGGTAAACAGATAACGTGTTGTTAGCAAGATGGTATCAGTACCACACCAGGCACGCGACGAGGTGTTGTATCGGCAGTACGACTACGAGGACGAGACGGTGTTCGTCGCGGATCTCGGTGCGGTCGCCGACGACGCGACGGTCGAGGTCGTCGACGAGACGGCCATCGTGGTCCTGGAGACAGCGGAGGGGGAACGACAGTACGAATTCGACGTGCCAGACGGAGATGCGCACACGTTTATCTCCAATGGCGTGCTAACTATCGAGGTGAGCGGGGAATGACCGACGAGATGAAACTCACCGTCAAACCACTCAAACAGAAAGACGCAGGGCGTGGACTCGCCGCCGTCGACCGGGCCTCGATGCGCGAACTCGGGCTCGAGAACGGCGATTACATCGTGATCGAGGGGAGCCAACAGGGGCGGGCCGTCGCCCGGGTCTGGCCCGGCTATCCCGAAGACGAGGGCAAGGGCGTCATCCGCATCGACGGCCGGCTCCGACAGGAGGCGGACGTCGGGATCGACGACCGGGTCACCGTCGAGAAGGCAGACATCAAACCGGCGACGTCGGTGACGGTCGCCCTCCCGCAGAACCTCCGTATCCGCGGGAACGTCGAGCCGATGATCCGCGATAAGTTGAGCGGCCGGCCCGTGACGACCGGCCAGACCGTCCCGGTGTCCCTCGGCTTCGGTGGACTCGCGGCCGCCTCGGGCCAGCAGATTCCACTCCGGATCGCCGAGACCGAACCCACCGGCACCGTCGTCGTGACCGACTCGACGGAGGTCCACGTGAGCGAGCAACCCGCCGAGGACATCGTCGCACAGGAGACCGCAGAACGGGAGACGCCGAGCATTACGTACGAGGACATCGGCGGTCTCGACGAGGAACTCGAGCAGGTCCGCGAGATGATCGAGTTGCCGATGCGCCACCCCGAACTCTTCCAGCAACTCGGCATCGAACCGCCGAAAGGCGTCCTGTTGCACGGACCGCCGGGGACGGGGAAGACGCTCATCGCGAAGGCGGTGGCGAGCGAGATCGACGCCTCGTTCAAGAACATCTCCGGCCCGGAGATCATGTCGAAGTACTACGGCGAATCCGAAGAACAACTCCGGGAGATCTTCGAGGAAGCCGAAGAGGAAGCCCCAGCCGTCATCTTCATCGACGAGATCGACTCGATCGCCCCGAAACGCGGTGAGACCTCGGGTGACGTCGAGCGCCGGGTCGTCGCACAGTTACTCTCGTTGATGGACGGCCTCGAGGAGCGCGGCGACGTCGTGGTCATCGCGGCCACGAACCGCGTCGACGCCATCGATCCGGCCCTGCGCCGGGGTGGGCGCTTCGACCGCGAGATCGAGATCGGCGTGCCGGACAAGCGAGGCCGCAAAGAGATCTTCCAGGTCCACACGCGCGGGATGCCACTCACCGACGCGGTCGACCTCGACGAGTTCGCCGAGAACACCCACGGCTACGTCGGCGCGGACATCGAGCAGCTGGCGAAGGAGGCCGCGATGAATGCCCTCCGTCGCATCCGCCCGGAAATCGATCTCGAATCGGACGAGATCGACGCCGAGATCCTCGACGGCATCCGCGTCACCCAGGACGACTTCACTGACGCGATGAAAGGCATCGAACCAGCCGGCCTTCGCGAGGTCTTCATCGAGGTCCCTGACGTCTCCTGGGAGTCGGTCGGCGGTCTCGAGGACACCAAAGAACGACTCCGAGAGACGGTCCAGTGGCCACTCGAATACGGGCCTGTCTTCGAAAAGATGGACCTGGAATCGGCCCGTGGCGTCCTCCTGTACGGCCCACCGGGAACGGGGAAGACCCTGCTCGCGAAGGCCATCGCCAACGAGGCCAAGAGCAATTTCATCTCCGTGAAGGGGCCGGAGCTCCTCAACAAGTACGTCGGAGAGTCCGAGAAGGGGGTCCGAGAGATATTCAAAAAGGCCCGCCAGAACGCGCCGACGGTGATCTTCTTCGACGAGATCGATTCCGTCGCTGGAGAACGGGGCCGCCACTCCGGCGACTCCGGTGTCGGCGAGCGCGTCGTCTCCCAGTTGCTGACGGAACTCGACGGGATCGAGGACCTGGAGGACGTCGTGGTCATCGCGACGACCAACCGCCCGGACCTCATCGATTCGGCGCTCCTTCGGCCTGGACGGCTAGACCGCCACATCCACGTCCCCGTCCCCGACACGGCGGCCCGCCGCGCCATCTTCGAGGTCCACACCGAGCACAAACCGCTCGCGGACGACGTCGACCTCGACGTACTGGCCCGACGCACCGATAACTACGTCGGCGCCGACATCGAGGCGGTCTGCCGCGAGGCCACGATGGCCGCGACCCGCGAGTTCATCAACAGCGTCGATCCCGAGGAGGCGATGGACAGCGTCGGGAACGTCAGGGTCACGATGGACCACTTCGAGGAGGCACTCGAGTCCGTCTCGCCGAGTGTCGACGACGAGGTGACCGAGCGCTACGCGGAAATGGAAGAGCGCTTCAAGAAAGCCCGCACCGCCCCCGAAGAGCAAGAAGACGAGATGTTCGGCCGAACCTTCCAGTGAACCTTTTGCCGCGGGCGAGCCTTCGGCTCGCCCTGGCAAAACGTTCATGAAAACCCGGCGTCCCTCCCGTCGCGCGCCTCCGGCGCGCGGTGGTCGGTCCGTGGGCCGGTCGCTTCGCGGCCGGTGAATCGCGGCACTTCCGGGTCCTAACGGACCACTCGTGCCGCGAATGCAAGGGCTAAGCAAAATACGATATTGCTACACCCTGCACTCGGAGTTCCTTACGGTAACACTCGTCTCCCGAACCCCCTATCGTCAGTCCAGTTTCTCGGCCGCGTCCCGCTGGAGCAGCGGTTCGGCGTTCTCCTCGGGCAACTGGACCACGTCGTCCTCGTACAGCGAGTACTCGCGCTCGTCGACGCCGAATATCTCACCCACATCGCTGGTCACGCGAACCGTCGTGCGGTCGACGTCGTCGGCGTCGGGTGCATCGGCCATCTCGTCGGTGTCGGGCGGCGTGGACTCGTCGTCCCCATCCTGTTCGGAGCCCGACTCTCCGCCCATCGCCTCTGCTGCGGGAGTGGGCTGCTCCTGCGGTGGGACGTCCGGTGGCGGCGTCGGGGAGTCGTCGGTATCGTCAGCGCCATCGGAAGACGGACCGCCACGTGCGGCTTCCTCGTCCGCGCCGTCGGCGTCGTCGATGGGCGCGTCGCCGGCGATGACGTCGAGGACGCCCTGTTTGTTTTCCCGGATGCGGTCGACGAGGTCGGTGTAGAGGTCCTGCTCTTCGTTCGTGAGGCCGGTCTGGTCGTCGGGCATGCCGGCGGCCGCCAGACTCGCCTGTTTGACCAGTTTGCCGATGCGGCGCTCGTAGATGGCCTCGGCGACCTGTTCGGTCACCTCTATCTCGTCGGTCAGTTCGTTCACTCGCGGGTTCCGGAACGGGTCGTCGGCCTCGGCCGCCGCGCGGTCGCGCTCCTCGCGCAACTCCTGGATGTATGTAGCGACGTCGGCGTAGAAGGATTCGCGTAGCTCCTGGAGTCCGTCGGTGGCTCGTTCGCGGGTCTGTACCGCCCGTAACTCCTCTAGATCCATCCTTACTCTCTGGCCTTCTCGGCCGCGCCGCGGGCCATGAGGAAGATACCGGCGTACTCTGGAAGTACCTTTCGTCCCGGGGAGACGACCCGCGTCTCGCCGTCGAACTCCAGTCGGGTCTCCTCGGCCACTTCGACGGCGATGTCGTGACCCCGAAAGGTGTCTGGGATAGCATCGGTTAACGGATCGAACGAGGACACCTCGCCGGGTTCCAGCGGTGTGACGACCAGTCCGCTGCCCCCGTGGAGGGTCCCCGGCAGGCGGATGAGTCGATGGGTGTCCGTCGTCACCGGTTCGTCGATGTACGCGGCCTCCCCCTCGACCGCCGCCTGGACCAGTTGGCGCGCGACCGGGAGGAACGCGGGGTGGACGTCCACGTTCCCGGAGCGAACCTGGTCGGTGTTCCCCTTCACGACGTTCAACACGGCGGTGGCGCTCTTCTCCCCGACCCGGTCGAACTCCTCCAGGTACTCGATGGCGTCGGCCTCGTCCATCGCCAGGAGTTCGTCGACGAAGGTGTCGATCCGGTCGACGGCGCGACGGCCCCAGCCACCGTCGGTTGGAAGCGTTCGCCGCGAGGTCGGCGTCTTTCGCCCCATCCCGCCAACGGCCTCGGTCTCCAGCAGCGACTCGAGGTCGACGCCGTTCCCCCTGACGTACTCCACGATCTCGCGGCGCTGTTCGCGATCCAGCGTGTGGACTGACTCGTCCCGAACGTGGACGTGATACCCACGGCCACCCGAGAACGCGAGCGAGAGATCTTCGAAGCCGAAGTCGTCAGTGAGGATGGCGACGAGGCGTTCCAGAGATTCCTTCCCCGCGGCAAGCATCTCGGCGTAGGTGGTCTCCCCGAGGTCGACGTTCGGCAGGTGGTCGGCGTCGATGTCGAAGACGAGGTCGGAGCCGCGCCACCCCTTATCGGCCATGGTCCGGGCGCTCGGGTCGTCGTAGTAGCCAGCCGAGTAGTAAACATGCCGCGGGCGTTCGCGGGCGAGGAACGTCTCGAGGTCGCCGAGGTCCAGCTGGGACCGGTGTCGGACCATCGTAGTGTCCGGGCCCGACGTCCAGGGGATGTAGCCCCACTCGCGGGCGGCCGGATCCGGTGGCAGGGCCGGGGCCGATCGGCGGTAGTAATCGCGGAATCGCCCTCGAAGGTACGCCCGCGTTCGATCCTCCATGTCGCACCGGCGTACGAAACCCGCTACCAAAGGCGTATCGCTCCGTCCCTACCGGCGGAAGAACTCGGAGATGCGATCGACGAGGTCCTCGCTGTCGCCCAGACGCAGGTAGAAGGCCGGAGCGCCGTCTTCGTAGTAGTTGTCGATCCGACGGACGACGGAGAAGCCGAGATGCTGGTAGAATTCGAGGGCGTTCTGGTTGGTGGTTCTGGCGTGACAGGTGACGTCGTCGTGTTCGTCGGCGACGAACGCGACGAGGCGTTCCCCGAATCCGTCACCGCGATACGCCGGGTCGACCGCGAGAAAGAGGAGATAGCCGTCACGTCTGGCGGCGGCGAACCCGATGAGGGAGTCCCCGTCGAGATAGGCGTACACGGTCGACCGGCGGTACGCGTCGGAGAAGAAGCCCCAGCGCTGTTTGAGGAGGTCCTCGTCCTCCCGAATCCGCTCTTTGAGTTCCCAGGCGGCCGAGAGATGCTCGTCGTCTCCCGGCGGAACGACCTGTTTGTCTACCGTGACGCTCACTGCCGACAGATTGCACTCGCGCGAATATAATTCCACCGCCCCTGGTGACTGGTAGCATCCCTATCGGCTACCGATACGGCCCACTCCCCTCGCTCTGGGCCGGAAAGGTCCAGTTTCAAGATTGTCGCCGCCCTCATTGCGGCTATGAACACAGATTGGGCACGCCGACCCTCCAGGGGGACGCCGTGATGCCGTTCGAATTGCAAGACCACACTGCCGACATCGCGGTCGAGGCGACTGGCGATTCCATGGGCGACGTGTTCGCCGCGGTCGCCGAGGGGATGACCGCTGCGATGGCAGACGAGATTCCGGCCACGGGCGACCGATTCACCCTCTCGGTAACGGCGGAGAACCGGGAGGCGGTGCTGTTCGACTACCTCGACCGACTCATCTACGAGCGAGACGTCCGCGAGGTGCTGCCGGTCGACCACGAAGCGGACGTCAGTGGCGAGGGCGAAGAGTGGACCGTCGAGGCGTCCGCACGCGGGGTCCCCCTGGCCGACGTAATCGCGCGGGACCTCAAGGCCGTCACCTACTCCGAGATGGATCTCTCCCAGCGCGATGGGGAGTGGCACGCCTACGTCGTCTTCGACGTCTGAGTCGTGGGCAGGCCGAAACCTACACGCCCCCGGCGACCGAACGGGACAGTATGACTACATTTGACGCCGACGGCATCGAACTGACCCAGATCGACGACTACATCTGGGAGATCGAGGCCGAGGGGGAGATGCGCGTGCCCGCCAGGGTGATGGCGAGCGAGGCACTGCTCGAGGAGATCATGGAAGACAAGACCCTCCAGCAGATCACGAACGTCACCCACCTCCCCGGCATCCAGTCGCCCGCGGTCTGCATGCCAGACGGCCATCAGGGGTACGGCTTCCCCGTCGGCGGCGTCGCCGCGACGGATGCCGAAAGCGGCGTCATCAGCCCCGGAGGCGTCGGATATGACATAAATTGCGGCGTCCGAATGGTTAAAACGAACCTCACCTACGAGGACGTCCAGGGACACGAACAGGAACTGGTCGACGCCCTGTTCGAGGCGATTCCCTCGGGCCTCGGTGGGGGTGGGGTCGTCCAGGGGACCACGAGCACCGTGAACGAGATACTCGACCGGGGGATGCGGTGGGCGCTCGAAAACGGGTACGCCGTCGAGGACGACCTCGAACACTGCGAGGACAACGGCTTCCGCGAGGAAGCCGACCCCTCGACGGTCTCCGACGAGGCGAAAAATCGAGGTCGCAAACAGATCGGGAGCCTGGGGAGTGGGAACCACTTCCTCGAGGTCCAGCGGGTCACCGACGTCTACCGCGAAGACGTCGCGGACACCTTCGGCCTGGAGGAGGGGCAGATCGTCGTGTTGATTCACTGTGGGTCCCGCGGCCTCGGCCACCAGGTCTGCACCGACTACCTGCGCCGCATCGAACAGGACCACGCCGACCTCCTGGAGTCGCTCCCGGACCGTGAACTGGCCGCCGCACCGGCCGGGAGCCAGCTGGCCGAGGAGTACTACGGTGCGATGAACGCGGCCATCAACTACGCGTGGGTCAACCGGCAACTCGTCATGCACCAGACTCGCCAGGTCTTCGCCGACGTCTTCGACACCGACTGGCGGGACCTGGACATGCACCTGCTCTACGACGTGGCACACAACATCGCGAAGAAGGAGACCCACGAGGTCGCCGGCGAGCAGAAGGAACTCTACGTCCACCGCAAGGGCGCGACCCGGGCGTTCCCCGCCGGACACCCGGAGGTGCCCGAGGCCTACCGCGACGTCGGTCAACCGGTCATCATCCCGGGCAGCATGGGTGCGGGAAGCTACGTCCTCCGCGGCGGGGAGAACTCGATGGACCTCACCTTCGGGTCGACCGCCCACGGCGCCGGTCGCCTGATGAGTCGAACCCAGGCGAAAAAAGACTTCTGGGGCGGGGACGTCCAGGACGAACTCCGGGACGAACACCAGATATACGTGAAAGCCCAGAGCGGCGCGACCATCGCGGAGGAGGCGCCGGGCGTCTACAAGGACGTCGACGAGGTCGTCCGCGTCTCCGACGAACTCGGCATCGGCGACACGGTCGCCCGCACCTACCCGGTAGTGAACATCAAGGGCTGATCTAGACCGGCGCGGTCCGTCACCGCCGGCCCCATCAGCGGTCCTCCGGAAGACATTTGCGCTCGCCAACAGCAGAGTGAGACATGATCGACGAGACCGCCGAGGAGATCCAGGAGATGCGAACGCACAGTTCCTCGGTCGTCGCCGTGAAGGCCGCGAGGGCACTCCTGGAGGTCACTGACCAGGAGTTCCCCACGGTCGAGGAGTACGTCCGCGCCCTCGAACGCAACAGTAGCGCCCTCCGCCGCGCGAACCCTTCCCACGCCTCACTCGTGACGACCCAGCGCGAGATCGTCGCCACCGTGGAGGAGGCCGATGTCGACGACGTCGGGGCGGCCCAGGAACGGACGCGAGAGGTCGTCCAGGCGGTCATCGACGAGGTCGAGACTGGCAAGCACGAGGCGGCAAAGCACCTCGCCGCCGAACTGACGGACGGATCGACGCTCCTCCTTCACGACTACTCGACGACCGTCATCGAGGGCATCAGGTACGCCATCGAGGAGGGCAAGTCCTTCGACGCGTTCGTGACCGAGGCGCGACCGCGTCACCTCGGTCGGAAGACCGCCCGCGAACTGGGGCAGGTCGACGGCATCGAACCGACGCTCATCGTGGACGGGGCGGCTGGCCACTACATGGCCGACACCGACGAGGTGCTCGTCGGGATGGACTGCGTGGTCGACGACGTCCTCTACAACCGCATCGGCACCTACCCTATCGCCGCGGTCGCCGCGGACGCCGGCGTCACCGTGACCGTCGCGGGGTCGAGTGCAAAACTCGTCGACGGGGCGTTCCAGTTCGAGAACGACTTCCGCTCGCCCTCCGAGGTCATCCGGGAACCACCCGAGGGATTCGACGTCGAGAACCCGGCCTACGACGCGACCCCGACCGACCTCCTCGACCGGATCGTGACCGACGAGGGGATTCAGGAGTGCTGACTGGCTACTGGGTCTCCCGAACCAGCGGCGAGGGCTGGATATGATGGACCGGGCGTGCTACATGGCGTTCTGTCCAGCGTGCGAGCGGGCCGTCCCGACCATGGAGGACACCTGTCCGTACTGTGGCGGCTCCGTGGAGTGGCAGTAACTGGGTCGCGCGGCTCAGTCGTCGCCGGCACCGCCACTCGCGGCATCGCCGCCCTGGATGGAGTCGAATCGCGTCTCGAGTTCCTCGAGGTGGGTCCGGAACTCGTCGAAGACGGATTCGAGTCGGTCATCGAAGGATTCGACCTGGGTCTCGATCTCGGCAGGGAGGTCCGCCGATTCCTGTCGTATCTCGTCCTCGAGCCGTTCGTACTGATCCACGATCGCCGCCAGTGCGTCGACAGTCTGTGCCTCGGCGAGTTCGCTCGTTTCGACGACGAGGTCGAGTTGCGCCTCGAGCGCGCGAATCGATTCCTCGACGAGCGTCTCGAACCCGTCGATTCCCTCCGTGGTGGCGGTCTCTACATTCTCGACGGCCTCATCGTGGGTCGAAAGAAGCTGGTCGAAACCGTCGTCGACGGCTTCGCGCAGTTCGGCGATCTCGTCTTCAGCGGCCGGTGAGGTCGTCTCGATCGCGTCGAGGACGGCGTCGATCGTCGTCCGGCCGCTGCGAATCGTCTGGCGGTGAACGCGTGCGTGATCGACAGCCGCGTCTCGCATCGACCGGCCCGCGTCCGCCGGAAGGGTTGCTGACGCTTCGACGAACTGCTGTCCACGTTCGAGGGCTTCGCGCTGGAGGTCGAACATCGTCTCGAACGGCGATGTCGGGTCGGCCCCGGAATCCTCGTCAGTCATCGTTTCCACCCCGGTGCAGCGGGACGATGACTGCCTGGACGATGTCGCCCTCCTCGATACCGAGGATCTCGCGCTCGGCGTCGGGGATGCTGATCCGGCCGCTGCTCTGCACGCGCGTTTTGAACGTCGCCGTCTCCTGGACCGCGTCGAGAGGGAATTCGTCCCGCCCCGTCGCCACGCCAGCCATGGCCTCGGTCATATCTTTGGACGTCGATGCCGCATTCGTGCCCGCAGACTCCATCGCTTCGGCGAACAGGCCCGCAATGGAGGCGGGGTCGGTGTCGTCTGCTGTCATCGCTACACTCCACCATTCGTCGGGTCGATAATAAGTGTTTCCACTCAATACCAATCAATACCATTCAATGGTATAGTGAGGTAGTGGACGTACTGTAGAGGGTCGTCACGGTAATTAGGAAAAAGCAGTCGGCGACGGATGACGCCGAAATCGACCGCAACACCGACGCAATCGCCTGACGCTACACCCTGATTCGATCACGCAGTAGCTCACGCCGCCGACTGCCGCCCGAACGGTAACACGATCACCGCCGACTCACGCACCGAACGGCTCTTCGAGGCCTCCCCCACCTGCCCGGACTGTCGCGTCTCCGTGAACTGGAAGTAACGAGAAAAGAGGGGTCAGTCGTCGCTCGTCGACCGGACGATCCGACCGGAACGAGACGGGGAGATACCACGCTCTCTGGCGTACTCGGCGAGCACCTCGTACTGAACATCGAGGCGCCGAACGCGGTGGGATTCTCGGAGTGCTGGGAACTCGTCTGCCGAGTAGAACAGGTAATCGGTCGTCGCCAGGGTGTAGGTAGCCTCGGGGTCGATCGGTGCACCACCGACACTCGCCTCGCGGAGCGCGTGTGCCTCGACGTCCCAGACGAGTCGAGCGCCGCTCACGTGGGCGTGCCACCAGTCGGGTTCGGCGAACCGAAGGTCGCTCTCGGCCGCACCCGCCAGAACGGCCCGCAGTTCCTCGCCGGTGAGTTCGGCGACGCTGACCGGTTCCTGGAACGGAACGACGCTCACGAGGTCGGCGACGGTCACCGCCCCTTCGAGCGGTGGGCCATCCCGGACACCACCGCTGTTCTGGAGACCGACGTCCGCATCGGCGGCCCAGCGATAGGCGTCCGCGACGAAGTTCCCGATCCGGCTCTCGCCCCGGAAGACGGCCGTCTCGGTCCGGACGATCGGCTCGTCGACGTGGCCGACCACCTCGTCGAGGCCGGCCGACGAGAGGCGCTCGCGCAACCGGTCGCGGACCGACTCCACGACGGGTGCATCAGCCACCGCGTGTCGAGTGACGCTTCCGTCCTCGAGATCGATCTCGAGGAGGACCTCGCCACCGGATCCCGGTCGTGTGAGGATCGTTCCGTCGATCCGCTCGATACGCTCGCTGGGCACGTGCCCACCCAGGACCGCATCGACGTCCACGGTCGCGGCGAGTTCCTCGTCGCCGGTTCCGAGGTGAGAGAGCGCGACGATCGCGTCGACGTCCTGCTCGCGTAGGTCCCGGGTGGCCTCCCTGGCCGCCGCAATCGGATGGGTCACGTCGAGTGGTTCTGCGGCGGGGTTCAACGCGGGCGTCGCGTCGTCGAGGACCCCGAAGATCCCGACACGGGTACCAGCTCGTTCGACGACGGTCCACGGTTGCACTCCGACCGACGCCCCGAACTGGCGGCCGTCGAGGGTGACGTTGCTCGAGACCCAGGTCTGTGGCGATTCGGCGACGATGTCCCGGGCCGCCTCGAGGCCGTAATCGAAATCGTGGTTGCCGAACGTCTCGACGTCCGGGTCGAGCGTCCGGTAGAGGTCGAGGGCTTGCCGACCGTCGTGGACCAGGGAGACGACCCCGGGAGCGGTGTTGTCCCCGGACCCGAGGACGATCGGGGCCGAGCCGTCGTCGGTTCGCAACCGGCGGACGAGACCGGCGATCCGCGCCGCTCGTTCGGGGTCGTCGTAGGCGTTCTCCAGATCGGAGTAGTGGAGCAGTCGCAGCGACACGATGGTAGTCGCTAGCGAGCCCATTTATCGATGTCGACCGGGCGAACGGCGGCAATCGGCACACCATCGATCACCTATTTGCCTCCTGGCCCCATAGGGGAGACCATGCAGACGGTATCGATGGCCGACGGGTCGACACTCTACGTCGCAAACGACGAGCGCCTCTCCGGACAGGCCGGTCCCTTCCTCGCGGCCTACCGGTCGCCGAAGCGCACCGACCGGTACGGCTGGTACTGCGATCACTGTGGGTCACTCGACAACGCAATGGACACGATGGGACGGCTCAAGTGCAACGAGTGTGGTAACCTCCGGAAACCCGACCAGTGGGACGCGGCCCACGAGTGAAAGGGATCTGTCAGGAGCGAACGCTTATTAGGTGTGCGGACGACTGACACAGTGTATGGGGACCATTCGCACCCCGCCTGACGAGCAGGCCCGGTCGATCTTCGATGGCCTCGGCTACGAGGTTGCCGGCACCGGCGCCGAATTCTCCGCGAGACGCGACTGGAAGGAAGTTCACGTCTCCGCAGTAACAGATACGAGCGTCCCCCTCGAAGGGGGACGCTATCGGTGTTTCGTCACCTGGTCCGAACACTCCGAGGCACTCCAGGAGACGCTCCGACGCGAAGACCCGGGATTCGAGTGGGCCGTCATCGGGGTCTCCGAAGACGGCGACTACGAGGTCACCCGGGCGCCCCCGGTGTCCTGAGGGCGTTCGATAGCCCGCTCAGAGTTCGTTTCTCATCGCCGTGATTCCCGCTTCTGCGTCCACGTCGGCGCCAAGGGTTTCGAGGGCGTCGGCGAACGCGGTCATCAGGTAGGCGACGTTACCCGGTCGGCAGCTATGCCCCATGCAGCCGATACGGAAGATCTCCCCCGAGAGGTCGCCGAGACCGCCGGCGATCTCGATGTCGTACTCGGAGAGCAGGTACTCGATGACCTCGCCGTCGGTCACGCCGTCGGGGACGCGGACCGCGTTGAGGCTGGGCAACCAGTACTCGTCCTCTGGATTGAGTTCGAGGCCCATCGCCTCGACGCCCGCCTTGATCGCCCCGGCCATCTCCAGGTGACGCTCCCAGCGGTTCTCGATACCCTCCTCCGCGATGAGGCGGAGCCCTTCGCGGATGGCGTAGACGTTGGTGATCGGCGCCGTGTGATGGTACGAACGGTCGTCTCCCCAGTAGCCCTCGAGCAACGAGAGGTCGAGATACCAGGAGCGTGTCGACTCCTCGCGGGAGAGGATCTTGTCCATCGCCCGGTCGTTGAGCGTGAGCGGACTGGCACCCGGCGGGGTGGACAGACACTTCTGGCCGCCGGAGTACGCCACGTCGATGTCCCAGTCGTCGACGCGGAGTTCGACCCCACCCAGCGAAGTGACCGTGTCGGCGACGACGTAGGCGTCGTGTTCGTGCGCGATGGCGGTCAGTTCGGGGACGTCGGGCTGGAGGGCGCCGGTGCTCGTCTCCGCGTGGACGAACCCGAAGACGTCCGGCTGCTGCTCGTCGAACGCGGCCGCCACGTCGTCGGGTCGTAGCGGCTCGCCCCAGGGTGCGTCGACGGTGACGGTCTCGCCGCCGGCGCGCTCTGCCATCTCCGCCATCCGACCCCCGAAGTAGCCGTTGGTCGGGACGAGAACGGTGTCTCCCGGCTCTACCAGGTTGCCGAAGGCCGCCTCCATCGCGGCGGATCCGGTACCGCTGACAGGGATCGTCCACTGGTTGTCCGTCCGGAACGTATACCGGAGCAGGTCCTGGACCTCGTCCATGATCTCGATAAACGACGGATCGAGGTGGCCCACCAGTGGCGTACTCATGGCCTTGAGCACGCGCGGGTGGACGTCGCTCGGTCCCGGTCCCATGAGCGTCCGATTCGGCGGCGTCAACTCACCGACGTCTGGTAACTCCATACGAGCATCTTCCGTTGGTCGTGCCAAAAAGCTTCAGATACCGAGCGAGTAGCACACCCGTGTTACTTATCCGGTGGTAGAGCGTATCTCGACTCGATGTTCGTCGGCCACGGAGCCCTCGCGTTCGCCATCGTCGGGCTCGTCTGCCTGGCTGCCGGGGTGGAACGGGAGCGAGCGACGGCACTGGCCGTCGTGGCCGGGCTGTTCGCGACCGTGCCCGACGTCGACATGGTCTACGCCCTCACGGGTCTCGCCGGCGTCCCGCTGGGGGGTCCCCTCACCCTGGCCGAGTCGTTCTGGTCGGCGTCCACCGTCGTCCACCGCTCGATGACGCACTCGCTGGTAATCGCCGTCCCGGCCGTCGTGGCGTTCACGCTGGCCGGCCGGTCCCGCGTCGGGAGCGTGCTGGCAGTCCTCGTCGGTGCTGGAATCGTCGTCCTCGCGGGCATCGTGTCCGGACCGGTCACGGCACTCGTCGGCGCCGCGTTCGTCGTCGCTGGCCTCCTCGTCGGCCGCGGGGCCGCGGCGTACGGACTCCCACCCGCCGCCGTGGCGACAACCGCACTAGTCGGTCTCGTGACCCACCCCTTCGGGGACCTCCTCACCGGCCAGCCGCCGGACCTCCTTTACCCGTTCGCGGTCACCGTCTTCGATGGCCGGGTCCTGTTATCGCCGGATCCGACGCTGCATCTCCTGGGTGCGTTCGGCGTCGAACTGGCGGCCATCTGGTTGGCCGTGTTCACCCTCTTGGCCCTCCGTGAAACCCGACTGCGCACGTACGTCCGTCCGCGTGCTACCCTGGGCGCCGCCTACGCGACCGCCGTGCTCTTCCTGCCGGCCCCGACGGTGGATGGCTCGTACCTGTTCGTCTTCAGCGTCCTCGCCGTGGGTATCGTCGGCGTGGTGCCCATCCGACGACGCCTCCCCAGTGGCTTGACCGCCGTGACGACGGGACTCGCCGGCGTGACGGTCGCTGGGGTGGCGTACCTCGTCGCGTACGTGGCACTCGATGCGGCCCCACTCCTCGCACAGGCAAGCCAAGCTTTCTAAACGCATAGCGTCTACAGATCGTCATGGCTCGGAGTGGGCAGTTGGACGCCCTCCTGGAGGACCGACGGGTCAACGCCGGTATCGGCTGGGCCCTGCTCGCGTTCGTCGCCGTCGCCACCCTCGAGAGCGTCCTCGACACCGACTGGGTCTGGGTAGTCATCTCGGCGTTCGTCGTCGTCCTCGCCGCGCTGCCGGCGGTCATCTACCGGAGCGCACGCGTAATGGTCCCCTGGGAAGTACTGTTGCTGGCGACGCTCCCGATGCTCGCCAGGAGTCTCGCCGGCCCGGGGACGCTGGGGCAGGTCGCAGCCTACCTCTCCGTCGCGGCCGTGGCACTCATTATCGCCGTGGAACTCGACGTGTTCACGGCGGTTCGGATGACTACCTCCTTTGCGGTCGTCTTCGTGGTCATCGCGACCATGGCGACCGCCGGTAGCTGGGCCGTCGTCCAGTGGCTCTCCGATATCTATCTCGGAACCACGTTCATCTATCCGACCTCGCCACCAGTGGGCCCGGCCGTCGACGAGGCCGCACTGGAATCACTGATGTGGGATTTCGTCGCCGCCACGGCGGCTGGCCTCCTGGGTGGCCTGGTCTTCGCACTCTACTTCAGGGAGCGCTCGGACACCCGGTTGACCCCGCTCGGCGCGAGCGGCGAGGGGAAGTAATGAGGCTTCGCGACCGCATCGGCCTCACCGAACCCCACCAGCGACTCGCGAACCGTTCGATGCGGGCCTCGCTGTTCGGCTTCGTCCTCCTCGGTATCGTCGATCTACGGCTCGGCGTGATCGTCAACGCGGGCATCGCGTTGCTCGTCACCAGGTTGCCGTCGATCCTCGAACGCGAGTACGACATCCCGATGGACCCAGGGCTGACCCTCTGGATCACGGCGGCCGTCTTCCTCCACGCACTCGGAACGGTCGGACTCCCCTGGATGGACCAGAATGTCTACGCCAGTATCTGGTGGTGGGACAACCTCACGCACGTCGTGTCCGCTTCGCTCGTCGCCGGCGCCGGGTACGCGACCGCCCGGGCCCTCGACGCGCACGTAGAGGACCTCGATTTTCCGTCCAGATTTCTCTTCGCGTTCATCCTGTTGTTGACCCTCGCCTTGGGGGTACTCTGGGAGATCGTCGAATTCGGCTTGGCGGAACTCGCCGACGCGCTCGGGACCGAGGCCGTCCTCACCCAGTACGGCGTCGCCGACACGATGCAGGATCTGCTCTTCGACGCCGTCGGTGCGGTCGTCGTGGCTCTCTGGGGAGTCACCCGGTTCACTGACGTCTCCGAGGCGATCGGGCGTGTCCTCGAGAACCGTGGGTAAATTTATCACGGTAACGGACGAAACCAGTCACATGGTCTTCAAGAAGATCGTCCTCCGTGGAACGTCAAGCGATAGTTTCGAAGCCGCAACCGACGAGGCCCTCGACCGCGCAGAAGAGACCCTGGATAAGGTGAAGTGGGCAGAGGTCCTCGACCAGGGCGTCGAACTCGCCGGCGGGAACCGAGAGTACCAGGTAGAGCTCGAGGTCGCCTTCGAACTCGAATCGCCAGAATAACCCGCGTCACTCGAAGCGCGTCTCGACCGAATCCGCGTGGGCCTCCAGCCCCTCGGCCGTCGCGAGCGTAGTGATCGTCTCGCGGAGGTCGGCCAGTCCCGATTCGTCGAGTCGCTGGACCGTCGTCTCCCTGAGGAAGGTGTCCACCGAGAGACCGCCGGTCACCTTCGCCGTCCCGCTGGTCGGGAGGACGTGATTGGTCCCCGTCGCGTAGTCGCCCGCCGCCACCGGCGTGTAGGGCCCGAGAAAGACGCTTCCGGCACTGTCGATTCGGTCGAGAAGCGCTTCGTCATCGGTCGCCTGAATAGAGAGGTGTTCGGCCGCGTATTCCTCCGCGAAGAGGACGGCCTCGCTCATCGACCGGGCGACGAACACCCCGGACGCGTCGTGGGCGAGTGCCTCGCCGATGACCGCGGAGCGGTCACGCGCTTCGACACGGTCGTCGACCGCATCGCTGACCGCTCGGGCCGTCTTCTCGTCGTCGGTGACGACGACGACGCTCGCGTTCGGGTCGTGTTCGGCCTGCGCCAGGACGTCGGCCGCGACGTACTGCGCGTCGGCGGTCTCGTCGGCGACGACAAGCACCTCGCTCGGGCCGGCGAGGAAGTCGATTTCCACGTCGCCCCGAACTTCGGCCTTCGCCGCCGTCACCCATCGGTTCCCCGGGCCGACGACCTGCTGGACGCGGGTCACCGTCTCGGTGCCGTACGCCAGCGCTGCGACGGCCTGGGCACCGCCGACGCTGTAGACCGCATCGGCCCCGGCCACGTGGATGGCCGCGAGCGTGGCTGGGTTGATCTGCTCCGCGGGCGGTGTGGCCACGGCGACGTGCTCCACGCCGGCCACCTTCGCCGGGATGACGCCCATCAACGCGCTCGAGGGGTACGCCGCGGTCCCACCCGGGGCGTACACGCCGACGCGTTCGAGTGGGCGGAAGCGGCGACCGAGTTCCCGGCCGCCGAAGTCGTCCCGCCAGTCGGTGGGCACCTGTTGTTCGTGGAATTCGCGGATGTTCGCCGCGGCCGTCTCGATGGCCGCCAGGACGTCCGGATCGACTGCCTCGGCCGCACGTTCGACTTGATCGGTGATGTCAATGTTCCCCACCTCGACGTCGTCGAAATCGCTCGAGAAGGCCCGAATGGCGGCGTCGCCCTCCTCACGAACGCGGTCGACGATGTCGCGGACCTGTGAACGCACGGCGTCCACGCCGGCGTCACGCTCGAAGAGTGCTCGACGACGGTCCGGCCCCAGGTCCTCCAGGGATTCCGGTTCCATGGTCATGGCTGGCGATTCGACCGGGAGGGCCATGTACGCACCGCTTCGAGAGGCGATCACCGTGGGTCAGAAACGACTGCTCAGTCCGATTCCGGCTTCGTGACTTCGGTGATGACGACGTCCCAGTCGGGGTGCTCGGCTCCGTTCCGACACGTCCAGCCGCCGGGAACGTCGACGCCGGCAGCGTGTGCCTCCCGAAGCAGGGCTTTCAGTTGCGCGTTGAACGACTCGGACGAGTCGACGTCCCCCGGTGGATCGGGCATCAGTCGGAGACCATCGCGTGATGGTTTTCGGTCGATTCAGGGGCCTGTTCGCCGATCCGCACCCACCCATGGCCGTCGACCGTGACGGTCCGTCCCTCGTAGTCGAACGAGATTCGGAGTCCTGTCGTCTCCCTATCCTGGCTGGTGGTGAGGGCATCGAGAGCGTCTGGATCGACGCTCTCGAAGAGCGGGTCGAGGTCCGTGGTCTCGACGTTCGAGACCGTGGCCGTAGCGGCCACCACTGCCAGACTCGTCGGCGTCGTCTCCGGATCGTATCGGAGACGATGCTCACCGGACGCGGGATCTCGTTCCATCGACGTGAGTTCGATCCCGGAGTTGGCGTGTAGCATGATGGTTACCTCTAGGTATTGCGCTCCGACAGTTCAACTCGACCACTGATTATACAGGAAGTTCAAGTACGGTCCGGCATATCCGACGCTTTCGTGGAACCGATCAGCGTCGCCTCGACGAGTCGACGGTGGCCACGGCGGAGCCGAGAGGAGAGGGATTGCTGGGTGATGTCGAGTTCGTCGGCGATCTCCGAGAGCGAGGTCGTTCGTGGCGTATCGAAGTATCCCCGTTCGTACGCCAGTACGAGCGCTTCCCGTTGGGTGTCGGTCAGCCCGAACCGTTCGTCCCTGACCGGCAAGAGTGCGTGGATGGAGACGATGTCGATAGGGATGTCGTGGTCTCTACAGTAGGTCTGCAGGTCGCCCATATCTGCGCGCTCCTCGCCGCGGACCTCGAATCGCCAGCCGTCGCTCGAGCCCACGCCGGAGAGGACCACGACGTTCGACTCCGCAAGTGCACTCAGGATGCCGGTGTAAGCCCGCTCCCATTCGGCCTTCATGAGATACTCGTCCTCGATTCGATCGACCTCCACGACACTCACGAGGCCGGGGTGCCCCTCGAAGACGGTAGCCATGTCATCTGGACTGGCACCGCGAACCCAGAAGTAGGGGATCACCAGCGATTGGTGTGGGATCAACCGTTCGAGTTCGATTACCACCTCGGAGAAGTGTTCGAAGATTCCCCCCAGCGGAAACTCCGTCGCCGGAAGCCCGAACTCCATAACGGATGCCATACCATCACTTCGGGATACCGGCCCATTATCTTGCAGGGTTGGTGCACCATGGATAGTGTTGATACCGTTAGAATTCCTAGAAAGTAGCATGCACAGGGGGAGAACGGCAGGGGGAGCGACTCGTGGTGGTATCGGATGACCGCACTCGACCCAGGATCCGGTCCGTCGTCCATCGACGACGAGGTGGTCTCGGCGGTCGCGAACGAGAAACGGCGACGGATACTCCAGACACTCGCACGATCGGGGGACCAGACGGTGTCGGTCGATGAGGTCGTGGAAGCACTCGACGAACACATCGGTGACCATCCGGACGACCGCCACCACCTCGCTGTCGCACTCCATCACGTCCACCTCCCGCAACTCGAGTCGGTCGGTCTCGTGCACCGACCCGAGAAGAAGCGCGTGCGACTCGCGGACGAGCAGGCGACCGAAGAGGTCCTCGACCTGATCGAATCGTTCGACTGACGGACCCTGCTGTGGCCTCGTGACCCCTACCACGCCGCTCTGAGCACGCCCTCGATGTCGTCGACTGTCGGGGCAAGCGCAGACGGGGCTCGTGGCATCATCCGGTCGTCGATGACCGCACCGGCGATGGCCGGAAGGTTCGCCTCCCGGACGGGGTCGAGGTCCCGGAGCCGAGTGGGGCGGTCCAGGGCGTCCCGAACGGCCTCGACCGCCTCGACGATCGCCTCGGCCACGGCCGCATCGTCCATCGACCAGGTGTCGATAGCGAACGCTTCCGCCAGAACCGACCGCCGCGCGTCGACCTGCTCGAAGAGGTATCGGAGGACGTGCGGGACCAGTACCCCGTGAACGACGCCCTGCTGAACGTCGTACCGCTCGGCGAAGCCGTGTCCGAACGCGTGGACGAACGACGGCTGTCGTTCGTACTGAACGAGGATCATCCCCACCACGGCGTGCTCCATCGCGGCGGGGTCGTCCGGTAGCCGAGGGAGGGCCTCACTCAATAGCCGAAGCCCGCGGACGGCCGTGGCGTCGGTGATGGGCGAGGCGGTGCTCGCATAGATGGTCTCGATGCCCTTGTCGAACCCGTTCATCGCCGACCCCGCCAGGGCCGACAGCGTAACGTTGGTGCTTGAAACAGTCGATGCTGATTCGACCGAGGAAGAATCCCAGATCGAGCATTCTATTCGGCACGGACCCTCAAGTCTATAAAAACCACCAGATGTGACAGTATTCAATCCCTCGAATTCGGCCCCTCACGCCTGAACCCTCGAGACGTTCGGCAGTCGAAGGAGAGCCGTTAGCGTCCTGATATTTTCCGTGTGAAAATCGACAGATGGCGGAGTGTTTCCCTGTCGGTGTTCCCGACATGTGCCCTCAGGACTCGCGCCACTTCTGGCCGCACTCGACGCAGGTGAACAGCCGAACCTCGTAGGAGCCGCCCGGCTTCGGCATCATCTCGTAGTAGGCCCGGTCGCTGTCGCAGTCGTCCGCCGGACAGGGCTCCTGCGTCGTCTCGGTGGAGTCCCGTGTCGCGTCGGCCACGGCGGGTGCCCCGTCGTCCCGCTGTACATCCTGGGTCGCCATCGCCGCTTCTGCTTCCGAGTCGCGCCACTCCTCGTTCTCACAGGAACGACACACCCACGTGTCGCCCTCGGTGTGCATCATCGACCCACACTCCTCGCAGAATTGCATACACCGTAGGAATGCACGGTTGTCGGATATATGTATTAACATCCGATCCGTCGTGGGTTACGCGCAGCTGCCACTGATGACTATACTGGGGTATCCAAGCGCCAACAGGCACTGTTCGATCGTGCCTGACATCGACCGGATGATTTTGGGTTGCATGTCCTACGAGCCGGCGATGTCGTTTCTCCGCGACACGCCGTCAGCAATCGCCTGCTGAATAGAGACCGTCTATCCAGAGTGATTAGTCGTTCTCATTCAAAAAGTACGGAAAACGATCGAATCTCTTCGCAGTTTAGCCCAGTTATGCGTCCATGCGTAAGTCTTCGATGTCACGGTGTCGGTCTCTCAGGTCACTATCGAAACCCGCTTCGAGTACACTCATATCGTCGCTAGAGGGTGCTGGCGCGTTGTTCCAAGCATAGAACTCCACTGCCCGGTCCATCTGGTCGGTAACTCCCACGTTTCGAGAACGCACCGCTCGAAGAACTCGACCTGCAATCCTCTTCGTCAAGAAGATGCGCTCCCGTTTTTCCGATGCCTTCGAACGACGGCCTGATGCCTCTACAATTGCGTTTACGAGTCACAGCGGTTTATTCATCGAGGTTGGTCGCCCGATAGTTTCCTGTATCCTGAATATTTACTTCAAGTATCGGGCTTCCGGTACGCATTTCGGGGCGAACCCAGTCACCGGTATCAAGGGTTCCTTCGTGGATTTCATCCCCATCAGAATTACGCACTTCAATTCCCTGCTCACGAACGGTCGCAATCGGGATCGACCCTTTGAGCGAGCGAATCTCTTTGAAGTCGATGAATCGGCCGTGCATTCCAGTCGCTGTCCGTCCGACAGCTGCTAACGCACCAATCACACCTTCTCCAGTTCCACCGTACTCTTCTAAGAATATCTCAGTGTCTGCTGCAAGACGGTAGGCACGTGACTCTTCGACCACTTCATCCCCAGCTTCGAGACCGAATTCACGGATAGGCTCGGACACGTCTTCGACTCGGCTCACGCAGAGTCCTGGATCGGAGCCATCGGCCGCGATATCCGATAGAAAAGTTGCTGCCGTCGAGATGACCTGGTCTGGCATTTGGGCTTCCGGCCATTCGATAACGAGACAGGCAGCGCTGTTGTGGGTCGTATAGGGCACCCGGGGATCGATGAGGAGTTGCTGTCGGACGCTCCCGAGGTAGGATAGCGGTGCCAGCTCAGATTCGAGGTGAGCCCCAAGAAACCGGCTCACTTTCCCAGTCCCGTATTCGCTGTCCACTGTGTCGGTGTCATCAATTGCGACGAGGAGTGTTTCCTCCGACAAAAGATTCTCGCTATTCTGCATGGATTCACTCCTCCCGATCAGACTATGGAAGTTCTGGTATCAAAACCCGATCCCCCAGCTGGATCTCGCTACTCTGTCTCGTATTCAGTGACGACGGTTCAAAATCTTTAACTAAGGGCTAGAATGTCGTTATATCTGTGCAGACACAACGAGACCAGTCGGAGGACGGCCCGGGGTCGTTTTCGTTTCAATCACCTGGCCTATTTGCCTGGGTTGATACGAAACTTGTCAGTGTTGCGAGTGTTTGCACAGTCGTAGTGGTCGTGTTCGGGCTGATTCAGGTCTCGTTCGGTGCGTATTCGATGACCATTCTCGAATCCTGGGAGTCCTTATTCCATCCCATTCAAACGGCGGCCACCGGTGTAGTAACGGGAAGGGTCCCGGTCGATACCGCGGTGTTGGAATTCCCGACGTTCATCGAATCAAACGCTGAACTCGTCGTATGGAATATTCGCTTACCGCGAATTATCTTGGCAGTCCTTGTTGGGATGAATTTAGCCGTCTCCGGTGCGATTTTCCAGGCGGTAACCAGGAACGAAATGGCCAGTCCCTTCGTTTTGGGCGTCAACAACGGGGCAGGCGTCGCTATACTGCTCACACTGGTCTTCTTCCCGACGCTCGCCGATTGGCTCCCAATCTCGGCATCGATTGGTGGTGGCCTCGCATTCCTCGTCGTGTACCTTATCGCCTGGAATGGGGGAACGAACCCGGTTAGACTCGTTCTGGCGGGGGTAATCGTCAGTGCGATACTCGGTTCAGTGTCTAATGCGATGTTCTTCTTCACCGACCAAGTTGGCGTCATCCAGAATGCGCTCGCGTGGCTGACTGGGTCAATAACAGGAACTGACTGGGGGCAGGTACAGATGGCCGCGCCCTGGACGCTTCTCTCGGTCATACTGGCGCTTGTCGGATCCCGACAACTCAACATCCTCCTACTGGGCGAAGAGACGGCCTCCTCCCTGGGAATGAACGTCGAAATCACTCGGTTCGCGCTCTCTGTTATTGCCATCATCGCAGCCAGTGCCAGTGTCGCCGTCGGTGGTATCATCGGATTTGTCGGTTTGATCGTCCCCCACATTGCCCGTACAATCGTCGGTAACGATCACAAGCGGCTCCTCGTCGCCGCGATCTTCGTCGGCCCGGCACTGATGATGGTCGCAGACGTGATTGCTCGACTACTGTTGAACCCGGTTCAGCTCCCAGTCGGCATCATTACCGGAATTGTCGGCGGCATCTACTTCCTCTATCTCATGCGGAAGAAGCGAAAGCTCGGTGAAATCTAATGATGAACGCTGATTCAGAGCACGGGCATAAACTTCACGGTGAGAACCTGGTGTTGGGCTATGCCGAAAACGAGGCCATCATCGACGGTGAGACAGTGAGAATTCCTGCAGGAAATATAACGGCAATCGTGGGTCCGAATGGGAGCGGCAAGAGTACGCTTCTTAAAGGACTCGCTCGACAACTTCATCCCCGAGATGGAAGAGTCCTCCTAGATGGTCAGCTACTCGGTGACTTCTCCTCGAAAGAGCGGGCACGGAAGCTCGGGTTACTCTCTCAAGAGAACACGTCACCTGGACAGCTTGAAGTACGTGACCTCGTATATTACGGTCGATACCCGCATCGGGGCTTCTTCGAGGGGGTTACAGAGACGGACGTCAAGAAGGTCGAGCGCGCGATCTCACTGACTGGCATTGAGGATCTGCGCGATCGAACACTCGACAGTCTGAGCGGCGGTCAAAAACAGCTGGCTTGGATCACGATGATCTTGGCCCAGGATACCGATATCCTGTTGCTCGACGAGCCGACGACCTTCCTTGATCTTCACCATCAGCTCAAAGTCATGGATGTCGTCGCACGATTGAACGAGACACGCGACGTAACCATCGTGATCGTTCTTCACGACATCAATCAGGCAGCTCGCCATGCCGACTACATGATTGCCCTCACCGATGGCGAGATATACGACTCGGGGCGCCCCGCACAACTCCTGTCCGAAGAGCTGCTTGCAACCGTCTTCGAGATCGAGGCCACTATCACGACTGACCCGATATCCGACGGACCGCTCGTTCACGCGAAATCACCACGGTAACACCAATGACAGAAGACGATATCACCACGATAGATCGGCGGACAGCCCTCAAAGCAATCGGATCGACAGCAGCGACAATAGGGGTTGCAGGCTGCCTTAGCTCCAAAAGCGAGGATCCACAGACTACGACGTCGACAGAGTCGCCCTCCACAACCACCCAGCCCACGACAGAGACACAGACTTACGAAGTCTGTATGGAGCCGGCGGGATGCAAGCAATTCGACGCCGTTCCCGAAACCTGGGTCACGTGGCACGCCGGGTATGCCGACATCGGGGTCGCACTGGGTGAATTAGATGGATTGCTCGGCATGAATCGGCCAGGTCGTCACGCGACGTCTGCAAACGAACTGTTTTACAGTGAACTGCCGGACGTCTCCATTGATACCTCCGATATTCTCGATCTCAGAGGTGGCGGGGATTCAGTGGACAAGGAGGTTTTCTACGAGATGGACGCGGACATACATCTCATTGACCCCGTCTTCGCTCAGCACCACTTCGACTGGAATGAGAGTGATGTCACGGAGTTAGAACAGAACATCTCGGCGTTCTTCGGGAGCCACGCGCGGCGCGACCGGGGTTACAACTCGGAGTATCTCATGACCCTGTACGAAGTGTTCGAGAAGATCGCGAAGGTATTCCAGGCCGAGGAGAAATATGGGGAATTCGAGCGAATACATTCGGATCTCGTCGAAACCATAGACTCAGCAACGCCGAAGGAGACCCCGAATGCGGCCCTCCTTTGGGACGGTAAGAGCAGTGCTTTCAGAGCCGGCGATCCAACTGCGGTCGGATACGAGAACAAGCAGTACCGCGATCTCGAAGTCCCGAACGCCTTCGAGGGATTCGATGTCGGCTACCGTGGCGATATCGATTACGAACTCCTCCTCGAAGTCGATCCTGACACCATCTTCTACCACAACAACCTCCGAGATTTCACCCGCGAAGAGTTCGAAGAAGAACGGATCGCTCCGATGGAAAAGCACTCGGTCGGCCGTCAGCTCTCGGCCGTGCAAAACGATCGTGTCTATCGGGGAGGATTCGTCGATCAGGGTCCGATTATGAACCTCTTCCAGATCGAAATCCTGGCGAAACAGCTCTACCCGGATACCTTCACTGGCTCGGAGGAACTGTTCGACCGGAAAGCGGTCGCAGACGCCGTGAAGGGTAATTTCTAAGCGTTATAATCGGGATTTGAACTGTATGGACTGAACCCATTGCAGGCTCATTTGACTCCATTAAGAAACTGCCCCTTCTGTCGTTGCTAAATCGAAATCAGCAACCAAGGGTGTCGAAACCGACATGGTGCAGTGTGCGAACGACTTAAGCCTCTTTTATCTCCAAAGTAAATGACTGTCAAGGAGGCCTCTACATTCATCGAAAGCCGGTGTCTCTCGACTCTGTTGGTATCTTCGTCAATTGAGGCAAACCATCATGCTGAATTCGCGCGATGTATTCAGCAGCACCCACATCAACTGCCCGACTTCTGACAAAATCGACGGGAATGATACAGCGGATCTACCTTGTGCCGTCACCGTGATTCGATTAGAAAAACTTCCAACTTCAGTCGTGGGTGATCAGGGAGGGAGGTGGCGGTTGTAGATATTCCGCCGGTGACCGACCGCTTCGACAACGTGGACGTCGTCCGCACGATCCCACGTGATGATTGCGCGGTAGTCGCCGGCACGAAGCTTGTAGTACGGATACCCAGTGAGCTTTTCGAGACGATGTGAGGTCCAGTCTCTCGCCTCGTCGAGCTTTTCACCAGTCGCTTCTGTGCGGTTGATTCGAGTCCGTCCAGCAAATCGAGGGCTTTCGGCGTCCACTCGACCTCAGTCATCGATGCCCAGCCGATCCTTCACATCGTCCTGCGACACCGTCTCGCCCTGCTCTCGCTGTTCGCGGCTCTCGGCCAGATGCTCCAGCGCTTCCTCGGAGAGTTGCGTGGGGGGGATTGACGGCGTCTCGAAGGGCGTCTCGAATGAACTCGGACTTGTTCGCGTAGCCCCGTTCCTCCCAGACCTCGTCAATTTGTGACAGCAGCGACGTCGGTACTCGGACGTTAATTTATCCATCTCTCCGTCACCGCCGGCGTCACTGTCAATGCTCATATTATGTGATACGCTTGTATCACGTGAGTGCCTTCGGTCGAACCGACGGACGATGGTCGCCGAGTTCTTCGGTTTTCAGTGGTATCCGCGAGCGAACGCACACACACGCGACGGCGAAGCAGAGTTAGTCAACCGCGACGAGGTTGTCGAGCGATGGGTTCCGATGCTAAAGAGTGAGTTTCTACTAGTAGGTTCTGTGAAGGTATCACGACCCAGTGTTCGGCGACCGAGCGTTCACGAGAGCAGAGCTCTCGTGCAGCCTCTTGGAGAGCAACGCTCTCCAATGGTCGGCGAATCTTCGATTCGCCTCGACATCAGAACGGCGGCGCCGTTCTGAGGACGGCTCGAAGGACTCGGTATCGCGTGAGGGCGAAGCTCTCACTGAGTCGCGCTCACTTCGTTCGCGGGACGGTCGCCGGGAGACTTCCCTTTGGTCGTCTCCCGAGCCTTTGCTCGCTATCGCTCGCAAAGACGCCGATTCACTCGCGCGAACGTACGTGAGCGCGAGGCCGACGAGCGACTAACGGGAGCGAGGACGGCTTTTGGCCGGCCTTTTGGCCGAGCTTTTGCAAGCGAGCGGAGCGAGCGCTGCAAAAGGTCGTTGTGTACGCCCGGAACACTACCGGGGGAGATTCTACTAGTAGGCTCGATGGAAGTGAAACGCTCGTCCTTACGAATCGAAAGCAGAGAACTCTGAGATCGTTATTCGTGTTCGAGCGCGTCGAATATTTCGCGGTGTTCGTCTCGATCTACTTTGGCGACACGTAATACGAGCTCTCGACGAATGTCGTCCATCACGTCGTCGAGCGCCGTTCGTTCCCCAGTCTTCTCTTCCGTCGCCATATTTCTCTCTTGACCACGAGACCGGTTAATCGTTCGGGTCCGATCACTCGTCGGACAGTTGATCGAATCCGAACTCGACGAGATCGCCGCGCCACTGTTCGACCACTTCGTCCAAATTAACCTCCGTCGTATGCGTTCGGAGATAGTCAAGCACGTGACCCTCATCGACTGTAGTCTCGTCCGTCCCAAGCCGTTTCAGTATCTTTCTAATCTCGTCGTCATATTCGAATCGATACCCATTGAGCAGATAGAACACCGACGTCGTGTTGAGTGCAGTACGCTTGTTGCCGTCCACGAATGGGTGGTTGGCGACGAGGAGCCGAAGCAGATGGAACGTCTTCTCGTGAATCGTCTCTGGAACCGACCCGAAACTTCCCTCACTGACGTACTCCAGTGCGAATTCGATATCTCCGCGATTCTGGACCCCTGAGCTGGTGTCTGGATACTCCGAGACGATGTCCTCGTGGATATCGAGGACGTCTTCGACCGACGGATACCAAAGCGGGTCGGTCATTATCGGGAGTTCACAACCAAGTACCCTATCGTTTTCTCTCTGTGAATGAACGAGGGTCTGGGGTTACCTCACCTCAGATCTATCGACAACAGAACACTGTCGAAGGAATGTTCTCTCGATAACACGTCCGATATAAAATCTGGGTGGGACAAAAATCAGGGACGAGCATCCGGCGACCGAGCGTTCACAAGAGCGGAGCTCTTGTGCAGCCTCTTGGAGAGCAACGCTCTCCAATGGTCGGCGAATCTTCGATTCGCCTCGACATCAGAACGGCGGCGCCGTTCTGAGGACGGCTCGGAGAGCCCGGAATCGCGCGAGAGCAGAGCCCTCGCTGAGTCCCGCTCACTTCGTTCGCGGGACGGTCGCCGGTTCACAGCGCGCTTTGCGCGCTGGCCCGAGCGACTCCCGAAGGGGGTCGTGACGGGCTTTTGTCGCCAGAAATCGTCGATTTCTGGCTGAACAGCCAGAACGCTGGGCGTTCTGGCGATGGCCGAGCTTTTACCGAGCGCTGGCTTCGCCAGCGCGCAGCGTAAAAGGTCGAAGTGTACGCCCGGAACACTAACGACCGGCCTCATCCCTGGCGGCGTGCCGTGTCGGCCGGGAAACCCTCGTGCCGGGCGGGGGCAAAGCCCCAGTCTGTCGCGTACCGGGGTTCTCCGCGAATCATCGCGTCCTCGTGGACGTGCTCTGGCGGGGACTGCGGTACGCAGGTCGGAATAGCAGTGCAGCGTGATTAAGGGTGACGGCCCGTCACTCGGACTCGTCCTCGAAGGCCTCGCCGGTCTCGGTCAGCGTATAGACCTCCTCCTGGCTGGCACAGAGACCACAGACCGGTTTCGCGAATCCGGTCGTCTCGAGTTCCTCGACCGCCTTTCTCGCCTCCGGAACGCTGATGTTCGCCTCGGCGGCGATCTCGCTCGGGGACAGCGGGCCACGGTTGTCGAGGACGACTCTCGCGAGTTTGCCCGTACAGGACAGCGTCCCCGATTCACACATATCCCGCTCTATCCGTCCCCGGGCAAAAACCCTTGGCGAACCGGCGACAACGGTGATGACCCCGCAAACCGTGGCCTCGCAGTCCGTCTCGAGAGAGGTGCACTCAAGGGAGTGGTGCTGGTACTCCAGTCCATGAGCCCAGATATCGCCGTCTTGCGGCAGAAGATTCACGGACAGGACGCCATGGACTACGCGGCCATCCTCCGAGAACGGCTGCCGACGTACGAGATCGCCGTTGCCACCACGCCCCGAGAGGAGCGCGAACTCCTGAAGGAGGTACCGGTCGCCGCCGGGTACCAGATCGATCCCGACGTGCTGGAGGAGGCCGAGAACCTGCAACTGTTCGCCTGCGCGTTCGCGGGCACCGACCACCTGCCGATGGACGCACTCGAAGACCACGGCGTGCGCGTGACGAACGCCTCCGGCGTCCACGGCCCGAACATGGCCGAATGGGTACTCGGAGCCATCCTTTCGTTCACGCGGAAGTTCCACCTCGCGTGGCGACAGAAAGAACGCCGGGAATGGCGCTCGTACCCCGGTCGCGAGTTCCAGGGCAGTACAGTCTCCATCGTCGGCCTCGGGGCCATCGGACAGACGATCGCGGATCGCCTGGAGCCCTTCGACGTCGAGACCCTGGGCATCCGTCACTCGCCGCAAAAGGGCGGACCGACCGACGAGGTCTTGAGTTACGACGAGGACGACGTCCATGCCGCCTTCAGCCGAAGCGACTACGTGGTCCTGGCTGCCCCCCTCACCGATCTCACCGAGGGGCTGGTCGATGCGAACGCCTTCCGAACGATGCCCGCTGACTCGGTGCTGGTCAACGTCGGGCGTGGACCCATCGTCGACACGGATGCCCTCGTCGACGCCATCCAGTCGAACGGCATCCGTGGGGCGGCCCTGGACGTGACCGACCCCGAGCCCCTGCCCGAAAACCACGAACTCTGGGGATTCGACAACGTGCTCATCACGCCTCACAACGCGGGCCACACCCCGAAGTACTTCGATCGGCTGGCCGACATCCTGACGCGCAATCTGGAACGGATCGAGGAGACGGGCTCGTACGACGAACTCGAGAACCAGGTCGTCTGAGTGGCGGGTTAGACCGTCATCACGTAGCGGTCGTCGTCCTTGAAGTACGTCGTTAGCGTCTCACCGATGTAGTAGACCTCGATATCGAGGTCCTCGAGCGCCTCGACAGCGCCGTAGTTCTCCGCACATGACTTGCACGCCTCGACGTGGACGCCGGCGTCGTGAAGCTGGTCGATCCAGTACTGCAGGTCTCGATCGTCGCGCAACAGCCCGGTGGAAGCCCCCCAGACGAGGAGTCTGACGTCCTCCCACCAGTCGTTCACCGCCGAGTTGAGCGTGTACATGAACACCATGTTCTCGGCGACCTCCTTGTCGCCGCTCGTCCAGAGGACGACGAGTTCGGATTGTTCTGTCATAGCGTTCTGGACGTGATTACCAGTAAAAAAGTTGTGGATGATTACTGCGATCCGGGGTTCAGAGCCAGCCGCGGTCCGCCAGCAGTTCGCCGTTCAAGACACTCGCCCCGGCCGCACCGCGGATGGTGTTGTGTGAGAGGACGTTGAACTGGATGCCGGAATCGGTCGTCTGGATGCCGCCGACGGCGATGGCCATCCCGTCGCCGACCATCCGGTCCAGCCGGGGCTGGGGCCGGTCGGGATCCTCGAAGACGTGAATGAGCGGGTCAGGGGCGGACGGCAGGTCCTGGGACGGTGCCGCCCGAAACGCTTCGGCCACCTCGTCGATGGTCGGGTCGGCCTCGGTCTCGACGAAGACGTTCTCCAGGTGGCCGTCGATGGTCGCGATGCGATTACACGACGCCGAGACGCTCGCGTCGTGCCAGTCCACGCCGTCCTCGCCCACGCTGCCGAGGAGCTTCCGGGACTCCGTCTCCATCTTCTCCTCCTCGCCACCGATGTGGGGGATGGCGTTGTCGATGATCTCCATCGAGGTCACGCCGGAGTAGCCCGCACCGGAGACCGCCTGCAGGGTGGAGACGTGGACACGTTCGAGGCCGAACTGGTCGAGGGCGGCCAGTGCCGGTACCATCGTGATAGTCGAACAGTTCGGGTTCTTGATGAGCGCGCCATCCCAGCCGCGGTTGTCGCGCTGGACCTCGATGAGGTCGAGATGGTCCGGATTGATCTCAGGGATGACGAGGGGAACGTCGTCGTCGAGGCGCGCGTTCGAGGAGTTCGAGGACACCACGTAGCCGGCTTCGAGGAACTCGGGTTCGACGACCTCGGCCGCGCCGGAGGGCAACGATGAGAAGAGGAGGTCGACGTCGTCGGGGACCTCGTCGGGGTCCGTGGACGTCACGGTCATCTCCGCGACGTCGTCCGGAATAGGGGTGCTGACCCGCCACTTCGCCGCGTCGCGGTACGACGACCCGGCACTGTCTTCGCTGGCGGTAACCGCCGCCAGTTCGAACGCCGGATGTCCGTCGAGGAGCTGGACGAATCGCTGGCCGACTGCACCGGTAGCACCGAGTATGCCTACGCGAATCATACTCGACCCTGGGCGGTAGAGGGAGTAAGGCCTTCGGTTGCGGGAAGGAATTGTCAGTTGAGCTTGCGGGTGACGTAGCCGGCGATGCGGTTACGGACCGACTTGGATTCGATGTTGGTGAGTTCGGTCACGCTCTCCTTGTTGTGCTCGAAGTCGTCCGCCTGGAACGCGTCGGGGTATCGGTCCATAAGGATGGTCCCCGTCTTCTTGACGTAGTCGGGCTTGATGGCCATGCGGGCGAGTTTGCCCTGCTCGGGTTAAAACCATTCGTTCCGTCTATGCAACTCCCAGGAGAGTGAAGCCCACAGTCACCGCTAGTCGTCCTGCTTCGCCAGTTCCGACACCACGACCTCCCAGTCCGGCACCGACTGGCCGTTGCGATACTCCCACGCGCCGACTGGGTCGACGTCGTTCTGGTCTGCGAGTATCAGTAACTGGTGGAGCGCCGCCTCGAATTCCGCGACGCTCTCTATCGTGTCGTCGAGTGGGTCGGATGTATCGTGGCTCATGGGGATCGATGTGGCGTGTCTACCCGATCACCCTCCAGCGGCAGGCCGTGTCGTCCGCTCGGAAGTGGCACGTCGGGTCGTCCGCTCGGAGGGGATTTTTCCCGCGCGGACGCGTCGTTCTATCAACACCGTCGACCCCACTACAGAAAGTTGTGCCGATTAGCATGATACACCATGCAACGGCGAGCGGCCGACCCGGGAGGGTTTAACCGTCTTTGTCTTCTCAACAGGGATATGAATGTCATCGTCGAACTCTCCATCCCGTCCCACGAGTTCGAACTGGGACGGATCCTCACGATGGAGGGGGACACGAACATCGTGCTGGAGACCCTGGTCCCACTCGGCGGGCGATCGGTCCCGTTCTTCCGCGTCCAGGGCGCACGCGAGTCCTTCGAGAGCGCTGTTAGCGAGCATCGGACAGTGTCGGACATCCAGGTTGTGAGTGCGAACGGTGAAGAGACGATCTACGCGCTGGACTGGGACGCCTCGGACGACGCCTTCTTCGGGGGGATCATGGCGACCAAGGCCACGATCCTGGAGGCGAGGGGAATCGAACGAAACTGGCGATTCGAACTCAGGTTCCCCTCCCACGACGCGCTCTCGACGTTCCAAGATTACTGCATCGATCATGGAATTGCCATCGAGGTCTTGGGATTGTACAATCCGACCGACCCGGACGCTGGCCCGTGGTATGGACTCACCACCATGCAGCGCACGGCGCTCTCGCGGGCCGTCGAGGCCGGATACTATTCTATTCCGAGAGAGATATCGACGCAGGAACTGGCGGCAGAATTCGACATCTCCGATCAGGCGATGACCGAACGCCTCCGTCGCGCCATCATCAACCTGGTCGAGAACACGCTCCTTCTCTCGGAGCGGTGAGGGGCCGGTATCCGGCGACGACTGCCGGCATGTACAACCATTATATAATAGTGTGAGTATATACCGATGGAGCAGTTCCTGCTCCACGACCTGAGCCCCTGACACGACCGAGAAGCAAAGAGACGGGGAGGGTGGGGGGAGAGGCGAGTGGTGACCCACTTACCTCGAAGCGCGTTCTCTCGCCGAAAACGGCTCGGTTCACTCGATCGACCTACCAGTCGGCGACGTCGCGAAGTTTCTCGAGTGCCTGCTCTTCGCGTTCGCCTCCGCAGGTCGCCACGACCTCCTCGAAGTACGCGAGTCGCGTTCTGAGAGTTTCCGCATCGTAGACCGGCACGCCGAGTCGCGAGGCGGCCACGGTCATCTCGACGACGGCATTGAACCCGCGATTCGTCACCGGCACTGAGCGACGGACGACTTCCCCATCGATTGGGGCCAGCGCCCAGTCGACCCAGGTCGTCCCGCCAGAGGTACCCCGTTCACGCTCGTCGACGGAAACCTCGACCCACGCCGCCACACCGTCGATATCGCGTCCCTCGGCCTTCCGCTCGGTCAACGCCGCTTCCACGAAGAGGACGGGGTCCTCGACGAACGTGACGACGCCAGTCCCCGTTCGCTCGAAGTTCTGTCGGGTGATCGTCTCCCCCCAGGTGCGAGCGGTCGCCGGGTCCCCGGCGCGTACACCGAGTGCCGCGACGTTCCACCGGTCGTCGGGGTCGGGAGTGAGCGTCACCGTCTCCGCGATGCCGTCGAAGTCGACGGGCCAGTCCGTCATACGGACAGACCCCCCTGGAGAGCCACGTACAGACCGGCCGCGGTGACGTCGGCGGTCGTTCCCGGGTTCACGCCACGCTCGACAAGGTCGTCGGCGAAGGCTTCCACGTCTGCGCGCGACGCGTCGAGCAGGTCCGCCGCCTGCTCCGAGACGTCACGGGCGACAGCGTCTCCGTGTTGCGTCGCGACGAGCGTGTCCGGTTCCTCCGAGAGCAGTTCGAGAAACGCATCCGCAGTCCGATCCAGGATATGTCCATCGGCCGCCAGCAGACGGTCGGCGGTCTCGAACGTCCTGTCGAATCCACGCACCCACTCTCGTGCCACCCCGTCTCCAGGAGCGGAACGCTCCATGATCGCTTCGAGCGTTTCCTCGCGAGCTTCGACGTCCGGGACCGCGTCACTCCCCCGTCGGACATCGAGCTCCGGCGCGTCGGGTGGCGGATCACCGACGAACACGTCCACGTGGTCGAAGGCCCGGTAGAAGGCTGCGGCGTCCGCGACGGTCGTTTCCGAGCACACCCGGGAGACGGCCGCGCGGGTCGGCGGCCCGGCCCCATCGGTCGCCGCGACGAGCGGCACGAGCAAGAGGAGGGCGCCGAACTGGGTGTTGCCGCCCTCCTGTTCGGCCATCCCCGCCACCGCGCGTTCGAATGCGTCCCCCACCGGGTCGCCCGCCGCAGCGGCCGCCAGCCCCGGCCTGGCACCGACCGCCCCCGCCAGGAAGTGCTCGAACCGGAGGTCCTCGAAGTCGCGATGTCGGTCGACGTTCCCCGGCTTCGGCGTGCCGGCGACCTCGAGCAGAAGCGCCAGTTCGGCATTCTGTGCCGGCGTCCGCGGGCTCACGCGAACCACTCCCGCACCGTCCCGCTGACGCGTTCGAGCACGGCGGGGTCGTCGCTCGGCCGACCGACGCTGACCGCATCCGCGCCGTAGGCGAGATACTCGCGCGTCGTCCGCTCGTCACGAACCCCGTTGTTCGCGATGACGAACGCGTCTGTGGCGTCGACGACCTCCGCGATGACGGCCTCGGAGTCCATGGCATCGACGTGGATAGCGTCGAGACCGGCCGCCTCGAGCCGAGCGGCGAGAGCGGGGAGGTCGACGTCGGGAACCTCCGCACGGACCTTGGCGCTCACCGTCGCCCCTTCGTCGGCGGCCGCGTCGACCTGCGCCGCCAGTCGTTCCGGGTGCCCGAGGAGCGTCTCACCGGCACCAGCCGCACACATCTCCTCCTGGCGACAGTGCGCATTGATCTCCAGGATGGCACCCCGCTCGGCGCAGATCCGGGCGGCAGGCCGAATCGCACCCGGCCCGACGGCCCGGACGTTGAATCCCGGTCGAATCGGTACGTCGACGAGCGCGTCGAGTTGCTCGCGCATGAACTCGAGGGGGGCCGCCGGCAGGAACTCATCGCGGTCCCGGTCGGCGACCATCGTCTCTGCGGCCTCGCGCGTCGGTTCGTCGAGCGACAGCCCGCCGAGGAACGCCCCACCGGCGTACGGGACGCCGGCCCTGGCCCACTGGGCGTCCGATTCGCCGCTCAGGCTCGCCAGCGCGAGACGGGGCTCGAACATCAAATCCCCTCCAGTGCGGTCCCGACCGCGCGAGCGACCCGCTCGGCAGCAGCCCGGTCGTCCATCGTCGTGTCCGTCCTGACGACCGGCCGGTCGAGGTCCGTTCCGTCCGCATCGTCGAGGACGAAGGCGTCGGCGAAGGGATACGCGTCGGCGACGCCGGCAGTGCTCGGTTCGTACCCGACAGCTTCCATCAGGTCCCTAGCGGGGCCCGAGAAGACCTTGTCCTCGACGAAGGGCGAGACCGCGACGACGCTGGTCTCGTGGAGCGCGGCCTCGATCCCGTCGAGGGCGAGCATCGGGCCGATACTCGTCACCGGGTTCGAGGGGCCGACGACGACCGGTCCCTCCCGGATCGCCTCGAGAACGGTCGCCGTGGCCTGGGCGGCCTCGCTGCCCCGGAACTCGACCGATTCGATGGCCGGCTCGCCGCCGCGGGCCACCCAGAACTCCTGGAAGTGCATCGGACCCGCTGCGGTGTGGACGATGGTCGCCACCGGATCGTCGCTCATCGGCACCACCTCGACCAGGAGGCCGAAGGCGTCGGCGAGGGTGCGGGTCACCTCGGTGAGCGTCCGGCCCTCGTCGAGGAGACTGGTGCGCAACAGGTGGACGGCACGGTCGCGGTCGCCGATGTGCATGAACTCCCCGGCCGCGGAGAAGCGCCGCCAGCGGGCGATGTCGCGACCGTCGGTCTGGCGGTCGTCGGGGAGGTAGCGCGGCGTGGCGGGGATATCGACCGCAGCCGAGAGGCGGACGATCTCGTCGTGGGTGGTCGTCGGATCGTCGGCGATACCCCACCAGCGGTCGCGATCGAGTTCCTCGGCCCGTTCGTAGAGGACGGTGTCGATGTCCGGGCAGACGAACAGGCCGCCGAGTTCGACGTCGTCGCCGGTGTTCCCGACGACCGTCGTGTCCGCGGGGGCGATGACGTCCTCGGCACCGGAGAGGAGTTTCGGCGTCCCGGTGCCGCCGGCGAGAAAGACGGTCATGCTGGCCAGTGTGTGCCGGAGTGGGTAAACGCTTATGCGTCGGCACTGCCCGCCTCGCGGGCGTCGTCGACCCAGTCCGGCGCGGCGACGTCGGTGTCGCCGACGTCCGTGTACGTGACCGTCCTGGTGTACGTTCCATCGGTCTCGCCGCCGTCGAGCGCTAACTCGGCCTGCGTCCGCTGCTCGACGATCACTCCGTCCTCACGAACCGAGAGGACCACCGTCACTGATTCGACGGTAATCCCCGCACCGAGGTCGGTCGGAAGCGTGGCGTTCGAACCAGTCGCCCGGGCTTCGAACGTGCGCACCTGCTGGCCGTTCACCGTTCCGGTCCCGTTGGCCTCGAACGTGTGGTTGGCGATGACGGGGGCGACGTCGGTCGAGACGACCTCGCCCGCGCTCGCGTTGACGTCGAGCGTTCGGTACTGGGGCTCCTCGGCGCCGACCCGTTGGTATGCGGTGCCGGATTCGACGTACGTCGTCGCCGGCCCGAGGGCGGTGTCCGTCTCGACCAGGGTGCGATCGGCGTTCAGATCGACGGCCGCCGAGAGGGTGGAGCTACCGGCGCTCCGACCATCGACCGTGGCGCCCGCTTCGGCCGTGTAGGTGTACGAACCGGCTGCTGCCAGTCCGTCCTGGTGAGCCGTCGCCATGGTGTCACCGTCGGGAGCGGCGTCGATACCCGTGCCAGGCGAATCGCCGACACCGGGTGCCCCCAGACACCCCGCGGTCACCACGAGCAGGGCGAGGATCGCGATCGAACGTGTCCGTGCGTGCATACACAACCGGTTCGGACCCGGAGGGATACTCCTTACGAACGACGGTTTTTATGGGAAGCCGGGCAATGTCCTGTCGATGACCACCGTCAAGGACAGCGTCCACGACCACATCGAGGTCACGGGCGTGGCGGCCGCGTTGATGGACACGCCGCCGGTCCAGCGACTGCGACGCGTGAAACAGCTGGGCACGGCGTCGCTGGTCTACCCGTCGGCGAACCACACCCGGTTCGAACACAGCCTCGGCGTCTACCACCTGGCGGCGCTGGCTCTCGAGCACCTGGATATCCACGGCAGGCGCGCCGAGACTGTCCGTGCCGCGGCCATCCTCCACGACGTGGGCCACGGGCCGTTCAGTCACAACGTCGAGGACCTCATCCACCGCCGGACCGGTCGCTACCACGACGACGTCGACGACATCGTTACGACCGGGGCGGTCGCACGAGCGCTCGACGCCCACGAGATCGCCCCCGACCGGGTCGTCGAGTTGATCGACGGGGAGGGACTTCTCGGCCAGCTCGTCGCCGGCGAACTCGACGTCGACCGGATGGACTACCTGGTGCGCGATGCCCACCACACGGGGGTTCCGTACGGGACTATCGATCACCAGCGGCTGGTTCGCGCGCTCCGGTTCGTCGACGGGCACCTGGTCCTCGAGGAAGGCAACGTCCAGAGCGCCGAAAGCCTCCTGGTCGCTCGCGCGTTGATGAACCCCACCGTCTACAACCATCACGTCGCCCGCATCTCGAAGGCGATGCTCCGGCGCGCGACGGAGTCGCTCATCGAGACGGGCGAGTACGATGCCGAGACGATCCGGCGGATGGACGACCCGGAACTGCAGGTCGCCCTCCGGACACACGACGGGTCGGCCGATCTCGGACGACGGCTCGCCGACCGGCGCCTGTACAAGCGGGCCGTCTGGGCCGAGATGGGCGACGTCGGCGACCCGTTCGACGACGACCTCTTCGACGCCGACCCAGAGACCATCGCGGGCTACGAGAGGGACATCGCCGAGCGTGCGGGTGTGGAACCGGGGCACGTAATCGTGGACGTCCAGGGCCGTCCATCGATGAGGGAATCGACGAGCAGGGTCCTCGTCAACGGGGACGTTCGCCGTCTCGACGAGCAGTCCACGCTCGTCCGGGCGATCCAGATGACCCAGCGCGAGCAGTGGCGACTCGGCGTCTACGCCCCCGAACGGGAGACCAGTCGCGTCGGGCGCGCGGCCGAGGCCGTCCTCGGACTCGAGACCGACGGCGCGCTCATCGCCGAGAACGACTCGCCCGGACGGTACGCGACCCTGGGGGACTTCGGGCAGGATTAAGAGGTACCGGTTGCTGGTGTTGGGTATGGAACTCAGTGGGACCGTCCTCCGTGGCCCGGACCTCGACCCCATCCAGGGTCGCGTGGTGGTCGAGGACGGGATCATCGTCGCCGTCGAGGAGACGTCGACCGACCCGGGTGAGGACATCGTCCTCCCCGCCTTCGTCAACGCACACACCCACGTCGGCGACTCCGTCGCGAAGGGGGCGGGCCGTGACCTCTCACTGGATGAACTCGTCGCTCCGCCCGACGGACTCAAGCACCAGCTCCTCCGGGCGGCGGACGAAGCGGAGAAGATAGCGGCCATGCACCACTCGCTCGAGTACATGGAGCGGGCCGGAACGGGCGCCTTCCTCGACTTCCGCGAGGGCGGGGTCGCCGGCGTCGAGGCCCTCCGCGAGGCGGCCGCCGGCCTGGACATCGAAGCCGTGGCCTTCGGGCGGGACGACGAAGCAGTCCTCGAGGTCGCGGACGGATTCGGGGCGAGCGGCGCCCGTGACGCCGAATTCAGTGCCATCAGGAACGCCACACGGAGGGCGGGCAAGCCGTTCGGCATTCACGCCGGTGAACGCGATGCCACCGACGTCAATCCGGCTCTCGACCTGAACCCGGACCATCTGGTCCACATGGTCCACGCTACCGACTTGCATCTCGACCGCGTGGCGGACGCCGGCGTTCCCATCGTGGCCTGCCCGCGATCGAACCTGGTCACGGGGGTCGGGTTGCCGCCACTGGCGGACCTGGTCGACAGCACGACCGTCGCACTGGGAACGGACAACGTCATGCTCAACGGCCCCTCGATGTTCCGCGAGATGGAGTTCGCAACGAAGTGCTGTGACGTCTCGGACGAGACGGTCCTCCGGATGGCGACCGTCAACGGTGCGGCGGTGGCCGGTCTCGATGGCGGCGCCATCGAACCGGGCGCCCCGGCGAGACTCCTGGTCCTCGATGGAGATTCTCACAACCTCGTCGGCTACCGCGACCCGGTGCGAGCGGTCGTCCGCCGAGCCGGTGTCGCCGATGTGGACCGGGTCGTGCTTCCTGCCAACAGTTAAGGATGGGGGCCCAGTAGGAGAGCACAGTCGATGGGCCTCTACGACCGCATCCTCGTCCCGACCGACGGCTCCGACGCGACCGAGCGGGCGGTGGTCGAGGCGGTGGACCTGGCAGCGGCACACGACGCGACGATACACGCCCTCTACGTGGTCAACACCGCGAGTTTCGCCAGCATCCCGACGGAGTCGTCGGTCGAGGGGGTCTCCGAGATGCTCGAACGCGAAGGCGACGCGGCGCTCGACGCGGTCGAAGGGGCCGCGAACGAGCGTGGCGTTCCCGTCGAGCGTGTCCAGCTAGATGGATCGCCGGCCCGTGAGATCGTTCGCTACGCCGAGCAGTCCAACTGCGACCTCGTGGTGATGGGCACCCACGGTCGGGGCGGAATCGACCGTCTCCTCCTCGGCAGCGTCGCCGAACGCGTGGTCCGGTCGTCGACGGTGCCCGTACTGACGGTGCGTGTCGACGAGGAGTAGGGGCCGACTCGGACAGGTTCTCAGGCCGGCCGCAGGTGTTCACAGTCGCCAGCGTGAACGACTCGTTTTTCGCCATCGGTTCGCACGACGAGCGCGCCGGTCTCGGTGACGTCGATGGCCTCCCCCTCGAACGACGCCGTTGCGGTCTCGATCCGGACGTGCTGTCCGAGGGTGTCGGTGGACGCCACCCAGGCGTCGAGCGTCTCTGACGGCCGCTCGGAGAGGACAGAGAACCGCTCGAGGATATCCTGGACGAGCGATCGACGGTCGACCGGACCGACTTCCGCCGCGATGCTGGTCGCGTCGGGGGGCACCGATGCCTGATCGATATTCGCGTTGAGGCCGATGCCGACAGCGACCCACGAGACCTGCCCCGACTCACCGGCCATCTCCGTCAGGATGCCACAGAGTTTCCGCCCGCCGCGCTCGCCGTCGCCCGGCACGACCACGTCGTTCGGCCACTTGATCGCCGCGTCGACCCCGCGGTCCCGGACGGCCTCGGTCACCGCGACGGCACCGGCGAGGGTGAGTAGTGGGACCCTCGCGGGCGGGATATCGGGGGTGACGACGATGCTCATCCAGACGCCACCACTCGGCGAGTCCCAGGCCCGAGCGCGGCGCCCACGGCCACCGGTTTGTTCGTCGGCGAGGACGACGAGGTCGGTGGCCCCGTCTGCGGCCCGTTCGCGAGCGATGGCGTTCGTGCTGTCCACCTGCTCGTGGTACTCCACGTCGAAGGGGGCATCGAGACCGAATTCGACCGCAGCATCGCCGTACTCCGGGATCGACGCCAGTTCGTACCCCGTCTCAGTACCGCGGATCGTGAAGCCGTCCTCGCGGAGGGCTTCGACGTGCTTCCAGACGGCAGCGCGGGACACGTCCAGTCGGTCAGCGAGAGCGGGACCCGTGACGGGACCGTCCGCGAGTTCCGAGAGAATCGCCCGCCTGGTCGCCTGCATGTGAGCGGGTAGCCTCCCGTCGGCAAAGAACCATTCGCCACGACGGCCCGGTCAGTCGATGACCAGGAGGGTGTCGCCCATGTCGACGGACTGGTCCGGTTCCACGAGGACCTGCGAGACCGTCCCGCCCCGGGAGGCGACGACGTCGTTTTCCATCTTCATCGCCTCGAGCACGCAGAGCACGTCGCCTGCCTGGACCTCCGCACCCTCCTCGACGTCGACCGAGAGGATGGTCCCCTGCATGTCCGCCGTGATGACCTCGCCGTCGGCGGCCGCGACGCCGGTATCCTCGTTTTCGCCACCCGCGGGCTTCGGTGGACTCGCCTGCCCGCCCGACTGGACGGCGAACTCCGCCGCGCCACGCTCCTCGAGGTCGACCTCGAACCGTTTGCCGTCGACCTCGACCGTGAACTCCCGTTCGATCGTCTCGGCCGTCTCACCGGCCTCGGCTGGCTCGTGGCCCCAGCGCTCCTGAGCAGCCTGGATGCGCTCGGTGTCGAACTCCTCGTCGAGGTAGTTCGTCGTGTGCGTCCCCGCGACGAAGCGTTCGTCGGTGAGCATCAGTCGATGGAAGGGGATGACCGTCGTGATGCCCTCGACGTCGAACTCGGCGAGCGCACGCTTGCTGCGGGCGATGGCCTCCTCGCGGTCCTCCCCGCTGACGACGAGTTTCGCGATCATCGAGTCGTAATCGGTCACGAGTTCGTCGCCCTGCCGCAGGGCGTCGTCGATCCGGACGCCGATCCCACCCGGGGGGTCGTACGTCGCGAGGGTGCCCCCGCTGGCGGGGGCGAACTCCTTCGCGGCGTTCTCCGCGTTGATGCGGAACTCGAAGGCGTGGCCGTCGACCTCGACGTCGTCCTGCTCGAAGGCCAGTTCCTCGCCGGCCGCGACCCGTAGTTGCCACTTGACGATGTCGATGCCGGTTATTTCCTCCGTGACGGTGTGTTCGACCTGGATGCGGGTGTTCACCTCGAGGAAGTAGAACTCGCCGTCCTCGACGAGGAACTCGACCGTCCCGGCGTTCTCGTAGGACGCCTCGCGGACGCCGCGGCGGGCCGCCGCTCCGATACGCTCGCGGAGGTCGTCGTCCAGCACCGGACTCGGCCCCTCCTCGATGATCTTCTGCTGGCGGCGCTGCAGCGAGCAGTCCCGTTCCCCGAGGTGGCGGACGTTGCCAGCCTGGTCGGCGATGATCTGCACCTCGATGTGCTTCGGTGCTTCGAGAAACCGCTCGACGTACACCGAGGGGTTGTCGAAGTACGCCTCGCCCTCGCGGATGGCCGAATCGAGTTTGTCCGCAATCCCGTCGGCGGACTCGACGATCTTCATCCCGCGGCCGCCGCCACCCCCCTCTGCCTTGATCGCGATGGGGTAGCCGTGTTCTGCGGCAAAGGCCTCGACCTCCTCGGCCTCGCTGACCGGTTCCGTCGTCCCTGGCACGATCGGAACGTCGGCCGCGGACATGATCTGGCGGGCCTTCGTCTTCTCGCCGAGATCCCGCATCGACGCCGACGACGGGCCGACCCAGGTGATCCCCTCGGTCTCCTCGACGCGCTCGGCGAACGAGGCGTTCTCCGCGAGGAATCCGTATCCAGGGTGAATGGCGTCAGCGCCCGCGCGCCTGGCGGCCTCGATGATGGCCTCCTGATCGAGGTACGAGTCCGCGGCCCGCGCGGGACCGACGTTGTACGCCTCGTCCGCGTACTGGACGTGGCCGCCGTGTTTGTCCGCCTCGCTGTACACCGCGACCGTGTCCGCCCCGAGTTCCGTCGCGGCCCGCATGACACGCACCGCGATCTCCCCTCGGTTGGCGACGAGAACGGTATCGAACATTTTGCAAATATTTTGGGGAACCCCCCTACTCACTTTGTCGGTTCGGTACGAGGTCTCACGGGCGGAGACGGCCCCTCAGAATCGATCCGACCGCCCGGCCGCACTCCAGGGGTCCGTCGGGGCCGTCTTCGGAACGCGTCGAGAACAGGCGGTCGTCCGCTCGAGTTTGCCGGCGAACGCCCACTCTCGGCCGTGCCAGGAGGGCGTCTCGTCGGTCGCGGCCGCCGCCCGGGCCCGGTCGTTCAGGTGGGCGCCGATCGCCGCAGCGATGGCTGCCGCTTCCTCGGTGTCTGCCGCGTCCGGGATCGCGATATCAAAGCGGGAGGTTTCCATGTTTTTTCTCCGGAAGTGAGTCGCGCTTGCTCTCGAGCATCGCCAGGTCCTCGATCAGGCGGGGTCGGGTCGTCTGTGGCTCGATGACGTCGTCGAGGAACCCCATGTCGGCCGCGGTGTAGGGATTGGCGAACTCCTCGCGGTACTCCTCGATGAGGTCCTCTCGGAGGCTCTCCGGGTCCTCGGCCTCGGCGAGTTCCTCCCGATAGAGGACGTTGACCGCGCCCTTCGGCCCCATGACCGCGATCTCCGCGGTGGGCCACGCATAGTTGACGTCTGCGCCGAGATGCTTCGAGGCCATGACGTCGTAGGCGCCACCGTAGGCCTTGCGCGTGATGACGGTGAGCAGCGGGACCGTCGCCTCGGAATACGCGTAGAGGAGTTTGGCGCCGTGCCGGATGATACCCTGGTGTTCCTGGTCGGTCCCGGGCATGAACCCGGGGACGTCCACGAAGGTGACGATTGGGATGTTGAACGAGTCACAAAAGCGCACGAACCGGGAGGCCTTATCGGAGGCGTCGATGTCGAGTGTGCCGGCGTTGACCCGGGGCTGGTTCGCGACGACGCCGACCGACCGGCCGTCGAGTCGCGCGAAGCCGATGGTGACGTTCCGGGCGAAGTCGGGCTGGACCTCGAAGTACGAGTCCTCGTCGACCACGTGGTCGATCACGTCGACCATGTCGTATGGTTTCTGTGGCTGGTCGGGAACGGTGGAGCGGAGCGCCTCGTCCTCGCGCTCGGGGTCGTCCCACGGCTCGACCCGGGGCGGGTCGGCCATGTTGTTCTGGGGGATGTACGAGAGCAGCCGCTTGATGTCGTCGAGGGCCGCCTCCTCGGAGGGTTCCGCGAAGTGGGCGACCCCGGAGGTCGCCGAGTGGGTCGTCGCCCCGCCGAGTTCGTCGTGAGAGACCTCCTCGCCGGTGACCGTCTCGATGACGTCCGGTCCGGTGATGAACATGTGCGAGGTGTCCTGGACCATGAACACGAAGTCCGTGATGGCGGGCGAGTAGACCGCCCCACCCGCGCAGGGACCCATGATGGCCGATATCTGCGGGACGACGCCACTGGCCTCCGTGTTCTGGCGGAATATCTCGCCGTACCCGGCGAGCGAGGAGACGCCCTCCTGGATACGGGCCCCCGCCGAATCGTTGATGCCGACGACCGGCGCGCCCACCTCCATCGCCTTCTCGTTGACCTTCTGGACCTTCTCGGCGAACACCTCGCCGAGCGAGCCACCGAAGACCGTGAAGTCGTGGGAGTAGACGAAGACGGTCCGGCCGTTGACCTCGCCGTATCCCGTGACCACTCCGTCCCCGGGGATCTGTCGCTCCTCCATCCCGAAGTTGTGCGACCGGTGGGTCCGCAACTGGTCGAACTCGTTGAACGTCCCGTCGTCGAGAAGGTACTCGATGCGCTCGCGGGCAGTCTTCTTCCCGCGCTCGTGCTGAGACGCGATCCGCTCCTCTCCGCCCCCCAGCCGTGCCCGCTCACGCAGCTCGCGCAGTTCCTCGATGCGCTCTTCCATCGTCATGGCAATTACTGACACCTTTCAGCGAGCATCCGCAAAAGGATTCCGAGTTGGGGACTCAGGCCGAATCCGGTCGTTTGAGCCCGATGAAGGTGGCCCCACCGAGGAGGGCGGTGACCGCCAGCACCAGGATCGCCTCCACGGTGATGCCGACCGCACCGAGGATCCCCGAGATGAGCGTGAATCCGAGGAACAGTGGCAACACGACGGCGATGGCCGACAGCCAGGGGCGACTCACCGCCCGCCCGATGGTGCCCGCCCCCATCTCGAACTCCGCGATGGCGTCCCGGCCGAGCACCCACCCGGCAAACAACAGGAACCCGAGGAGGCCCGCGGTCAGCATCAGGTCGACGAGGGTGTCGGCGATGAATCCGAAGATGGCGGGACGCATCGCACTCACCGACCCCGTCACCAGAAAGATCGCGAACAACGAACCGGTCGCCTGTCGACGGGTTATCTCGTGTTCGTCGACGAGATAGGAGACCGGTACCTCGAGCATCGAGATGGAACTGGAGAGCGCGGCGAGGGCCAGCACGCCGAAGAAGACGAGGGCGATTCCCTCGCCGAAGGGCAGACGAGCGAACCCACCGGCGAGACTGATGAAGACGGCACCCGCGCCACCGGAGCCAGGATCGACCCCCAGGGTGAACAAGAGCGGGAAGACGACGAGACCGGCGATGAAGCCGACGGTGGTGTTGAGGACGGCGATGCTCATTCCGTCGAAGGGGAGCGAGCGGTCCTCCGAGATGTAGGAGGCGTACGTGATCATCGTCCCGGCACCGACCGAGAGCGTGAACAACGCCTGCCCCGCCGCGGCGCCGAGGACGTCGATGAAGTTGGCCCGCAGGTACGCGAGGTCGAAGGAGAGGTAGAAGTCGAGTCCGGCAGCCGCCCCGTCCAGGGACATCGCCCAGGCGGCGAGCCCACCGAGGAGCACCACGATGGCGGGGATCATCAGCTTCGTGGCGAGTTCGATGCCGTCGCGGACCCCGGCGAAGACGATCGCCGCAGTCAGTCCCAGAAACACCACGTGGTAGGCGACGGCTGGTGGGCCGAAACTCACCGCAGTGAAGTACGCCGCCGGGTCGGCGAAGTACGCGCCACTCAGACTCTCGACCGTGTACCTGAGTGTCCAGCCCCCGACGACGCTATAGAAGGTCAACAGGAACATCGAGGTCAGCACCGCGAACAGGCCGACGTACCCCCACCGCCGTGACCCCGAGAGCGATTCGAGTGCGCCGACCGGGTTTCGTTTCGAGCGACGACCGATGACCAGTACGCCGAGCAGGCCCGGGACCCCGACGAACACCACGATGAGCAGGTACACGACGAGGAACGCACTCCCACCGTTGTCGGCGGTCATCCAGGGAAATCGCCAGATGTTGCCGAGTCCCACCGCGCTCCCGACCGCGGCGAGGATAAACCCGACACGGGTGTTCCAGGACTCGCGTGTCATTAATTCGCACTGGGTCTGACTGGGCTAAAACCCTGTCGAAGACCGGCGTTCGATGCGACGAAATATTACTACAGGGATCCTGACACGTCGTAATCCACGTACACAATCGGGAGCAATCTGCGAGGCCCGTTCCATCGGGTCCCACGAGCGAACGGCAATTGTGCACACTAAATGAGCGGGGTTTAAGCGCCGCCAGTACCGTGCTTTGACTGCATGAAGTTACACGAGTACCAGGCCAAGGATGTCTTCGCCGACGCGGGCATCCCCACGCCCGGATCGGCGCTCGCCACCTCCGTCGACGAGGTCGTCGAGATGGCATCGGACCTCGGCTATCCGGTCGCGGTAAAGGCACAGGTACACGTCGGTGGACGTGGCAAGGCAGGCGGTATCAAACTCGCAGACGACGCAGAGGAGGCACGCGCCGCTGCCGAGGACATCCTCGGGATGGACCTCAAGGGCTACACGGTCGATAAGGTGCTCGTCGAGGAAGCGGTCGACTTCACCGACGAACTCTACGTGGGTGTCACCATGGACCGTGGCGAGGGCAAACCCGTCGCCATGGTCTCCTCGAAGGGCGGCGTCAACATCGAGGAAGTGGCCGAGGAAAGCCCCGAAGCGATCGCCCGGGTCCACGTGGACCCGTCGTTCGGGATGCATCCCTACCAGGCTCGGAAGGCCGTCTACGACGCGGGCGTTCCCGACGAGGTCGCCCTCGACGTCGCCGGCGTCCTCCAGACGCTCTACCAGCTCTGGGAGGACCGCGACGCGAGCGACATCGAGGTCAACCCGCTGATGGTCACGGCAGACGGCGACGTCGTCGCCGCCGACGCGGTCATGAACATCGACGACGACGCGCTGTTCCGCCAGCCGGAACTCGCGGAACTCGAAGAGGAGTCCTACGAGGACGACCTCGAGCGAAAGGCCAGCGAGTACGGCTTCGACTACGTCAGACTCGACGGTAACGTCGGCATCATCGGGAACGGCGCCGGTCTCGTGATGACGACGCTCGACCTGGTCGACTACTACGGCGGCGAACCCGCCAACTTCCTCGACATCGGCGGTGGTGCGAAGGCCGAACGCGTCGCGAACGCGCTCGACATGGTCTTCGCCGACCCGAACGTCGACGCCATCGTGTTCAACATCTTCGGTGGCATCACCCGGGGCGACGAGGTCGCCAAGGGCATCAACGAGGCCCTCGATCAGTTCGACGAGATCCCGAAACCGGTCGTCGTCCGCCTCGCGGGCACGAACGCCGAGGAGGGTCGCGAGATCCTCAACGACGAACTGGTCACGGTCGAAGAGACACTGGAGGACGCGGTCAAACGGTCGGTCGAGAACGCAGCGGAGGTGGAAGCATGAGTGTATTCGTCGACGACGACACCCGTGTCGTGGTGCAGGGAATCACCGGCGGCGAGGGCAAGTTCCACACGGAACAGATGGTCGAGTACGGATCGAACGTGGTCGCCGGTGCCGTCCCCGGCAAGGGTGGCCAGGAAGTGAACGGCATCCCCGTCTACGACACCGTCGACGAGGCCGTCCGGGAGGAGGACGCGGATGCCTCCGTCGTCTTCGTCCCGCCGGCGTTCGCCGCGGACGCCATTTTCGAGGCGCTCGACACCGACCTGGACCTGGTCGTCGCCATCACCGAGGGCATCCCCACCCAGGACATGGCGAAGGTCTACAAGCGCCTGAGCGAGGTCGACACCCGACTGATCGGCCCGAACTGCCCGGGCATCATCACGCCCGGTGAGAGTAAACTCGGCATCCTGCCCGGGAACATCTTCGAACCGGGGAACGTCGGGCTCGTCTCCCGTTCGGGGACGCTTACCTACCAGATCGTCGATAACCTCACCAGCGAGGGTATCGGCCAGACGACTGCCATCGGTATCGGTGGCGACCCCATCATCGGGACGGACTTCATCGACGCGCTGCGCGCGTTCGAGAACGACCCGGAGACCGAGGTCGTCGTCATGACCGGCGAGATCGGTGGCGAGGACGAGGAGGAGGCCGCGGCCTTCATCGACGAGGAGATGGACACCCCCGTCGTCGGCTTCATCGCCGGCCGCACGGCCCCGCCGGGCAAACGCATGGGCCACGCTGGCGCCATCGTCTCCGGATCCGGCACCGGCACCGCCCAGAGCAAGATCGACGCGCTGAACGACGCCGGCGTCCCGGTGGGCGACACGCCCGAAGAGGTCGCCGAACACGTCGCCGACCTGCTCTGAGCACCGGAACTGTCCACCCCCACGAGTAGCGGGTTCGAACCACTCCATTCTCCGTGCGTTCGTCGGTCCACCAGCGAGCGCCCGGCTGCGCGAACATATTCGGGACAAGGGGGACGGAGAGCCGTCTCGTAGCCGACAGTGTGGCCGAGCGCACAGTCGACCCCGGCACGGTGGCGGAATCGATCCGCGTCGAGGGGACTGAGACGGCCATCGGACGGGGTCCGATGCGGACGTCGATGGTCGAATCGACGGAATCTGACGGTTGTGGGAAAAGAACCGTCCCACAACACCGATCGGTCGAGGACGGGAGACCGCAGAAAGCGCCCGGGTCGATTCGACCGATTCCCAGAATCGTGAAACCTAGACAACACTTTTGACACGATCACACGTACTACCATCTCCATGTCCACGGACCGTCCGGTCCCCGTCTCGGCCGCTATCGAGGGCGGCGAAGGGCCGACGCTGTGGATCGAAATAGGGGTCGAAGTTGACGGGGACGCCGAGTGTCCCCTCGCCGGACCTGAAAAGACGGGCGTCTCCGGGTCGGTCCAGCTGGTCAACGACAGCTGTCACGTGTCGCTGTCGACGGCGGGTGGCGACGTCACCGAGGAGGTCAAGACGTACACGACCGACGTCGACGCGGAGTGTATCTGTCCGTCGTTCTGTCGACCCGGGTGCGTCCCCGAAGTGATCGCGGTCGACGACGGCTCACTCGCTATCGGGGCGTACGCCGATTCGCGAGAGACACTCGCCGAAGTGATGACACAGGTTCGCGAGAAGGCGGCCCACGTCCGCCTCCGACGGCTCACGACCGCGAACCGACCGATGGGCGCCGAGGAGTGGCGCCACGAAGCGATGGAGCCCGTCACCCTCACCGAGAAGCAACGCGAGGCGGTGCAGACGGCTGTCGAGATGGGCTACTACGCGACACCGCGTTCCGTCTCGCTCGCCGACCTCGCCGACAGGCTGGGCGTGACTCGCTCGGCCATCTCCCAGCGACTCACCGCGGTAGAGACGAAGCTCGTCACGGCGCTGGTCACGGACCGCTGAGCGCCGGTGGTCCCTCATTCCCAGAATGGCGATTTCCACCAGTCAGAGCGGCGCTTTTCGGACCAGGCATAAAAGTCTGTAATATGCAGAATCAGCCATACCCGGCTGTTCGACACTTCTTCGAACGTGAGTGAAGAGATCGATTCGGTTCACGGTCGCTGGCGGGTCGACCGTCGCGAGAACGGTGCAGTCGAGCACCGGCAGGCGCATCGCAGCCGCGGATACCACCCGTACTCCCGAACTATGCAACGAGAACCATGCGAACACGGACGATAGGCATCCTCCTGATCGTGCTCGTCGTCTTGCTCCCCACCTGGTTCACCGCGATCCAGACGGTCGAGCACGCCGAGGAGGTAGGTATCGACACCGAGCAGACCGACATGCGACCACTCCAGTCCATCGTCGATACGCCGGAGGCGATGACGCCGGCACAGGTCGGCGTCGTGATCTGGCTGGCGCTGGGGGCGTTGATGGCCGTCCTGGCGGGGTTCCACCGGTTCATGGATCGGCTGGTGCGACCCAGCGGCGGCCCCAGAGCGGTTGCCGACGGGGGCGCACTCGACTGGTTCCAGACCGAGCATCGCTGGGTGGCGGAGTACGTCGGTTCGGCGGAGAGCGACGAGGGGGTGTTCGCCATCCTGGCGCTGTCGGCGCTCACCGTGGTCCTGTCAGTGCTCGTGGTCGTGGAGTTCTTCACGCTCGCGCGCACCCAGTACGTGGGCCTCTACGTCGGGGGCATCTTCCTCGCACTCGCGGGAATGACGGCCGCGTACTACGCCTGGTTCCTGCCACACGTCCACGTCGCGGAGGACCGATACCATGACTGAGAACGACGACGAGCGACGGGAGGACCTGTTCCTCGGCCGCTGGGAGCGACGGGACGTCGCCAGGGCGGCCATCGGGCTCGGCGGGGTGTCGGCCATCGGCGGGCTGGCGGTCCCGCTCAGCGGGCTCACCCAGGTCGCCGAGCGCGGGTTCACGGGAGAGATCTACACCGACGGAACCTACCTGGTCGACGAGAACGGCGACCGCGTCACCGAGGACGCCCTGGAGTTCGGTACCCGGACCACCGTCTTCCCGGAGACGAATCCCGGCGCTAGCGACGCACCCACGTTGCTCGTGCGATACGAGGAGAACGCATACGCCCCGCCAACCGAACTGGCGTTCACCGTCAGCGGCTACGCGGCCTATTCGAAGGTCTGTACGCACGCGGGCTGTATGGTTTCCGAAGCGGAGAACGGGACGCTCGTCTGTCCCTGTCACTTCGCGGAGTTCGATCCGCGAAGCGGGGCGGCGGTCACGGGTGGGCCGGCACCACGACCGCTCCCCCAGTTACCGATCACGCTCTCGAGCGACGGCTATCTCATGGCTACGGACAACTTCGAGGGACCGATCGGCCCTGGGGGTGAGTGACGATGGGCGCAACAGACTGGCTCACCGACCGACTCAAGATCGATGGCGAACGGCGGATGCTCGGGAAGGCCTTCCCGGCGGACGACTCGTTCCTGCTGGGCGAGGTGGCCCTGTTCTCGTTCGTCATCATCGTCCTGACGGGCATCTTTCTCGGGGCGTTCTACGAACCGAGTTCTGCCGAGGTCACCTACCAGGGTGCGGTCTCCCAGTTCCAGGGCGACGAGATGCCGGCGGCGTTCGTCAGCGTGCTCCACATCACCTACGGCGTCCCATTTGGCATGTTCGTCCGACGGCTTCACCACTGGGGCGCGCAGTTGTTCATCGCCTCGCTGGGCTTGCACATGCTCCGGGTCTTCTTCACCGGCGCGTACCGCAACCCTCGGGAGATCAACTGGGTGATCGGGAGTTTGCTGGCGATCCTCGCGATGCTCGCGAGTTACACGGGGTACTCGCTCCCCTACGACGAGTTCGCGACCACCGCCACGGGCATCGGCTACAACATCGCCCTCGCGGTCCCGCTCGTCGGCGACTTCCTGGCCCAGCTCGTCTTCGCCGGGGAGTTCCCCGCTAGCGGCACCATCCCCCGGCTGTTCTTCTTGCACGTCGTGGTCATCCCGCTTGCCATCGCGGGCCTGCTCGCGGCCCACATGCTCGTCCTGGTGAAACAGAAACATACAGAGGGGCGACGCTCGACCGAGGACGCGGAACTGGCGGGCGTCGACGAGGACGACGATTCCGTGGTCATCGGCCTGCCGCTGGTCCCGAACCAGGCGGCGGTCTCGATGGTGGTCTTCTTCCTCACCGCGGCCACGCTCGCGTTGCTCGCCGGATTCCTGCCGGTCCACAACGTCGCGGCCTACGGCCCGAACGACCCCGCTGGGACCCCTGCCATCGTCATGCCGGACTGGTTCCTGATGTGGCTGTACGGCTTTTTGAAGATCATCCCCTCGTGGTTCACGTTCCACGTCGCCGGCGTGGAGTTCAACACCGAGTTCTGGGGCGGCGTGTTCCTCTCCGGTCTCGTCTTCGGCCTGCTGATACTCTGGCCGTTCCTCGACCGGACCGACGGGGAACGACACTTCAGCGCCGATCCGCTGTCGCGACCGTTCCCGACGGCCGTCGGCGTCGCCGGCGTCGTCATGATCCTCGTCGCCTCGCTGGCGGGTATGAACAACCTGCTGGCGAGCGCACTCGGGGTGAGCACCGGCGCAGTCACGCCGATTCTCACGGTCCTCGTGGTCGTGGTCCCGATTCTGGCCGGCGTGGGAACCTACATCCTGGCGTCCGGCGCCCCGGCCCGAGGAGGTGGGCGGGGTGACTGACGTCGCCCTCGCCGGTCGAACGTATCGGTTCCTGGACGTAGCGACGAAACTCGCTGGCGTCGCCCTGCTCGTCGGGGCACTCGAACTGGGCATCGCATCGGCTCCGGGCGCCACGCTCGCACTCGCGGGCGCGGTTCTCGGCGTCAGCACCGTCTTCGTCACGGAGGAAACTCGATGAGCGAACAACAGCAATCCACAGACATCGACTCGAGACGTCGCGACTTCTTGAAGGGGCTCGGCGCGACCGCAGCGGTCGGCGCGAGCGGCCTGGGTGCGGCGAGCCAGGCCGCACAGATGAACCGCCTCCAGGTGGTCGACGACCCCATCGGAGACTACCCCTACCGCGAGTGGGAGGATCTCTACCGCGATCAGTGGGACTGGGACTCGATCGCCAGAAGCACGCACAGCGTGAACTGTACCGGCAGCTGCTCTTGGAACGTGTACGTCAAAAACGGCCAGGTGTGGCGCGAAGAGCAGGCCGCCGACTATCCACGGATCAACCAGGATCTCCCGGACCCCAACCCGCGCGGCTGCAACAAGGGCGCGTGTTACAAGGACTACGTCCACGGTGCCCAGCGGGTGAAATATCCGCTTAAACGGACGGGCGAACGCGGCGAGGGGAAATGGAAGCGCATCTCCTGGGACCAGGCCCTCGACGAGATCGCCGAAGAAGTGCTCGATACGGTCGAAGCCGGTGATTACGACGGCATCAGTGGGTTCACGCCGATCCCCGCGATGAGCCCCGTATCGTTCGCGTCCGGGACCCGGATGATCAATCTGCTCGGTGGCGTCAGCCACTCGTTCTACGACTGGTACTCGGATCTGCCACCGGGGCAGCCCCAGACGTACGGGTTCCAGACCGACAACTCCGAGAGTGCGGACTGGTACAACGCCGATTACATCATCGCGTGGGGGTCGAACATCAACGTCACCCGGATTCCGGACGCGAAGATGTTTCTGGAGTCCCGGTACGACGGAGCGAAGACGGTCGGGGTCTTCAGCGACTACTCACAGACCGCCATCCACACGGACGAGTTCATCAGCCCGGACCCCGGGACGGACGCGGCACTGGCGCTGGGGATGGCGCGGACGATTATCGAAGAGGGGCTCTACGACGAAGCCCACGTCAAAGAGCAATCAGACATGCCGCTTCTCGTCCGCGAGGATACGGGCAAATTCCTCCGGGCGTCGGAGGTCACCGGCCTCTCCGGCAACGAGAAGACGATGGTCATGCTCGACGAGGCGGGGGCCATCCGTACGGCGCCCGGCTCGCTGGGGGTTCGAGCGGGCGAGTTCGACCCCGACTCCTCGATCGAACTGGATTTCGATCCCCAGCTATCCGTCGACCAGACGGTCGATACGACCGACGGCAGCGTCCGCGTCCGGACCGTCTGGGAGCGCCTTCGAGAGCAGCTCTCGGACTACGAGCCAGACGACGTCTACGAGATTACGGGCGTGGGCGTCGAGACGATGCAGCGGATCGCCCGTGAATTTGCTGACGTCGAGAAGGGCAAGATCATCCACGGGAAAGGCGTCAACGACTGGTTCCACAACGACCTCGGTAATCGGTCGATCCAGCTCGTCGCGACGTTGACCGGAAACATGGGTCGGAACGGGACCAACGTCGACCACTACGTCGGCCAGGAGAAAATCTGGACGGTCAACGGCTGGAAACACCTCTGTTTCCCGCACCTCGACAAGACCGGTACTGGCCCCCGTGGAATGCCGACGACGCTCTGGACGTACTACCACTCCGGCATCACCGAGAGCGATCCGAAACTGGAGTCGCGAATCGAGGAGTCACTCGAGAAAGAGTGGATGCCAATGTATCCCGAGGAGCGCTCGGACGGTAGCCGACCCTCCCCGAGTATCTTCTTCGTCTGGCGTGGAAACTTCTACAACCAGGCGAAGGGCAACAAGCCGGTTCGCGACGTTCTCTGGGAGAAACTCGATCTCGTCGTCGACATCAACTTCCGGATGGATACCACGGCGAAAAACGCCGATTACGTCCTTCCAGCGGCCTCCCATTACGAGAAACACGACCTCTCGATGACGGACATGCACACGTGGATCCATCCGTTCACCCCCGCGATCGAACCGCTCGGGGAGTCCAAACCGGACTGGGAGGTCTTCCGCGATCTCGCAGCGCGCATTCAGGAACTGGCTCGCGAACGCGGCGTCGGCCCGATCGAGGACCGGTCGTTCGACCGCACGATCCAACCGGCGTCGGTGTACGACGATTACGTCAAGGATTGGCTCGACGACGAAGCGGGCGCCCTGGAGAACGGGAAAGCCGCCGCGGAGTTTATCCTCCGCAACTCGGGCGAGACGAACCCGCCGGATAGTGACGAGCAGATCACCTTCGACGACACGGTCGAGCAGCCCCAGCGGTTCCTCGCCAACGGCGGGCACTGGACGTCGGACCTCAACGAGGGCGAGGCCTTCGCGCCGTGGAAGGATTTCGTGCAGGACAAGGAGCCGTGGCCGACGTTCTCGGGACGCCAGCAGTACTACATCGATCACGACTGGTATCTCGAGGACGGCGAAGAGCTACCCACCTACAAGGAACCGCTCGGAGAAGAGAAAGCGGACGAGTACCCACTCCGGTATCTCACACCGCATGGCCGGTGGTCGATGCACTCGACCTGGCGGGACGACAAGTACATGCTCCGTCTGAACCGCGGCGAACCGGTGTTGTATATTCACCCCGACGACGCCGAGTCACGGGACATCGAGGACGGCGACACGGTCCGCATCTACAACGACCTCGCGGAGATCCACGCAATGGCGAAATACTACCCCAGCAGTCAGCGCGGCAGCGTCAGGATGAACTTCTCCTGGGAGGACTACCAGTTCCCGGATCAGGGGAACTTCAACAGCGTCACGTCCATGGATCTGAAGACGACCCAGATCGTCCAGTATCCAGAAGACACGGGCGAGCACCTCCACTTCTTCCCCAACTTCTGGGGTCCCACCGGCGTCAACAGCGACGCACGCGTGCAGATCGAGCTGGCCGAAGGGGGTGAGCGGTGATGAGCCAGAGTACTAGCCTCGCAGAAGGGATCGACCATCAGGTCGCGATGGTCATGGACCTGAACAAGTGTATCGGCTGCCAGACGTGTACGGTGGGCTGTAAGACGACGTGGACGGAACGAGAGGGGACCGAGTACATGTACTGGAACAACGTCGAGACCAAGCCCGGCAAGGGGTATCCCAGAGATTGGGAACAGAAAGGCGGGGGGTGGCAATCCGAATCCCGGTCCGAACTGAACAATGGCGAATTACCGCCCAAAGAGGACTACGGTCGGCCCTGGGAGTTCAACTACGACGAGGCCCTCTTCTCGCCGAGTACCGAGGCCTTGCGTCCGCAAGGAGAGGATCCCGAGTGGGGACCGAATTGGGACGAGGATCAGGGTGCTGGGAAACATCCGAACTCCCAGTACTTCTACATACCCCGCATCTGCAACCACTGCACGCACCCGACCTGCGTGGAGGCGTGCCCGCGGAAGGCGCTGTACAAGCGTTCCGAAGACGGCGTGGTCCTCGTCGACCAGGACCGCTGTCGTGGCTATCGCTACTGCGTGGAGGGCTGTCCCTACAAGAAGGTCTACTACAACGCGGTGAAGAAGACCTCCGAGAAGTGCATCTTCTGTTACCCCCGCATCGAAGGCGAAGGACCGGATGGCGAGACGAAAGCGCCCGTCTGTGCGGAGGAGTGTACCACCCAACTCCGGATGGTCGGGTACCTGGACGACCGCGAGGGGCCCATCTACAAACTCGTCGAACAGTACGAGGTGGCACTGCCGCTCCATCCGGAGTACCAGACCGACCCGAACATCTACTACATCCCGCCGTTCGCGCCGCCGCAGATCGACGCGGAGGGCGAGACGACGGAGTTCGATCGGATCCCCATGTCGTACCTCGAAGACCTCTTCGGCGACGGAATTCACGACGCCATGGATACCATCGAGCGAGAGCGCGCCAAGGTTAACCGTGGCGGCGACAGCGAATTGATGGAAATGTTGACGAGCGAGAATCCGGCCCAGCAGTATCGGTTGGAGGTGTTCGACGAATGAGCCGTGCGTGGAATTCGTCGAGCTCTCCAGAACGCGTTCTGGAGGTGTTCGACGAATGAGCGAATCGATTTCGTCGAGCCGGCCGGACCGTAGGTCCGGACTCGTTCGACGAATGAGCGTGAGCGAATTCGTCGAGCTTACCAGCGCTCCGCTCTGGGAGGTGTTCGACGAATGAGCCATCGGAAGACGGTCGCGGCCGTGGGCGTTCTGGCGATCACTCTCGTGGTGGCCGCCGTCGCCCTCCCCTCGATAGCGGGCGGCGTCCCGGCCAACCAGGTCCCGGTCACCGACATGCCCGGCGAGGGCGACACGCTTGCCTCGCCCACGGCGGACACGTGGGAGGATGCCGAAGGCACCGAGGTCCCGATGGCGAGTGCGCCTTCTGGCCTCCCGAATGCCGGTAGCGTGGCCACCGACGCCGTGGACGTCCAGGCGGCACGAACCGACTCGGAGCTGTACGTCCGGATGGAGTGGGACGACGCGACGGAGAACACCAGCGCCGACGAAATCCAGGCCTTCGCCGACGGTGTCGCGATGCAGATCCCGGTCGACGCCGAATCGGAACCCGACATCGCACTCGGTAGCCAGGAAACGCCCGTCAACGTCTGGTTTTGGAGCGCCGACGGGGGGACCGAAGAGCTACTCGCCGGTGGACAGGGGTCCATCACGGAGATGAGCGAGAGCACCGTCGAGACGGAGGCCGTCCACGAGGACGGCACCTGGACCGTGGTGATGCACCGCTCGCTGGCCGTCGACGATGAGAACAGGGCCGCCCTCGACACCGGCTCCGACGTCGACGTCGCCTTCGCCGTCTGGGACGGGGCGAACGGCGAACGGTCCGGTCATCACGCGGTGAGCGAGTGGTTCACCTACCCGTTCGGCCCCACTGACACCGGTCCGTCCTACCAGTATCTGCTGTGGGCCATCGCTGGCATCGCTATCGCCGTCGCGCTGGTCGTCACGGTAATGGCCGTCAGGAGTTCCAGAGAATCATGACTGACCCGGATCGACCGACCACATCGGAATCCATCGACGACCCGGTCGCGGCAGCCCGTGGCACCGTCTACGGGACGCTCGCCAGCCTCTTCGAGGAGCCCACCGAGCAGACGTACGAGGGGCTCTCGGACGGGACGCTGGCCGCCGACATCGACCGGTTGATAGAGCACGCGGACCTCGACGTCGCGGCACCCCCGCTCGTCACGGCGGACGACTACGAACTGCTGTGTGCACGGTTCAACGATATCTTTGCCATCGGCTACCCCGATCCGCCGGTGGCACTGTACGAATCCGAATACGAAAGCGAGGGCCAATGGGAGGAGATCAACCTCGACCTGGCCCGTGCGTACGACTACTTTGGGGTCGAGGTCGACGAGTCCAGACGGGAACACCACGACCACCTCCAGCTCGAACTGGAGTTCGCCGGCTATCTGTCACGGCTCGCGGCGATGAAGGGCGACGACGCGGTCCGCCGCGCGCGCCGTGACTTCCTGGACCGGCACCTCGCCCCACTCGTGGAGGAGATCGGTGAGGCCATGGACGACGAGGTGGAAACCGGCATCTACGACGACCTCGTCGAGTTCACGAACGGCTTCGTCGCGGCGGACCTGGCCGACCTGGACTCCCGACTCGACGTGGAGGTGTCCCGGGCGTGACGAACGCACCGACCCGTGTCCGGGTATCCGCCCCTCCCACGGAGACTATCCTCGGGACGGACCCCGAGCGGGGACGACGGCTCGCCGGACTGCTCGCCCTGTTGCCGACGGCAGCCATACTCCTCGTCCGGGTCGGTATCAACGCGCCGTCCGCGCCCCGACTCCCGTATAGCACGCTGTACGACCCGATCGCGACACTGGCGTTGGTGGGGCCGGCCGTTGCAGCGGTCATCGTCGGCGTCACCACGGACGACGACCTCAGACGGGTCGCGCTTGCCTTCGCTGGCGTCTTCGGCCTGCTGAGCGCGGTCGCTCGACCGGCCACCCTCCCGGCGTCAGTCGTCCTCGTGGTGACCACTGGGCTGCTAGTCGTCGCTCGTGCCCGCCGACCGTTCTCCCCCGACGAGGTCGCCGAGACGCTGGTCGGTGTCGTCTTCGTCGCCGGCGTCGCGCTCTCGATGGCCGGCAGTCTCGGTTTCGAACCCGCGACCACCAGACGGCTCGGGTCGGCCGCGACACTGCTCGCCATCGCCGGGGCACCGGTGTTCGTCGAGTGGACTTACCGCTCGGTCTTCGTCGGCGCACTCGCGGGGGCCGCCGTGGCAGGCTTCGGCCTCTCTGCACCGTTCGTTACCGGCGCTACGAGTCTCGTCGGGGGAGCCATCGTCGGCGTCTCGCTACCGGTCCTCACCGTCGCCGCGGTCGGTGGCACCACCCTCGTTGCGACCGGCATCGAGCGACGAACCATCGAGACGGCCCTGGCGGGACTGTTGCTCCTGACGGCTGGCGTCCCCGCAACGGTGCCCCGGGGTCTCGCATTGCTCCTCGGACTCGCACTACTCCTCCGAACTCGGACGGACCCATGACTGACGGCAACCAACCTGAACGACGAGCGGCGAAGGGCGCGGACGGCGTCGAAGAAATCCGTGACATCACCCTCGGGACCGCACGAAAGGAGGACTACACTGCGGCGGACGTGACGCCCGTCGAGGACGACTCCATCGACGACCTCCAGGCGCAACTCACCGCCGCAGACGCGCCGACGCGCCGTCGGGCGACCCTCGCGCTCGCCGAACGGGACTGTCCACCCGTCGTCGTCCGCCAGTTGGAGGCGCTCGCCCGGACCGACCCGGACGACGAAGTCCGGCAGTTCGCCATCGAGGCCATAGCGAAGCAGGACGGCGACCCAGCAGTCGCCAGAGACCTCCTCGAATCGGACGCGGACCAGTGGGTTCGCGCGGAGGCCGCCGTCGCCCTCGACAGACTAGATCGGGCGGCCCACGAGGACACCTTCGAACGATTGCTCGACGACGAGGCCGTCGGTGTGCGTCGGAACGCACTCATCTCGCTCACGCGGATCCGCGGTGACGATGTCCGCGACGACCTCGTCGCAGCGGTAGAGGACCCCGACGACCGCGTGCGCGAGTGGGCGACGAAACTCCTGGGCACGTTCGACGACGATCCGATTGTCGAAACGGCCCTGAAGGCGGTCCTCGAGGACGAAGACGAGGTGGACATCGTCAAGCAGACGGCCGCGCGCTCGCTGGGCGCCCGCGGCGAGGACGTCGACTCGCTTGTGGAAGGCTCGTCCGGTACGGAAATGGCCGGCGATCACATGCTGAACCAGGTCCCCGACCGCTAGGGGCCGACCGCCTCGGCGTCGAGCAGCGTTTCGAGGTAATCGAACTGATATTCGAACTCGCGGTTGCGCTGCATCGAGACGAGCGTCTCGTCCAGCGCCGTGCCGATGACGCCCCCGAGCGTGAACTCCGTCCAGGCGACGAGCCGCGATCCGGGGTCGGTCGCCTCGACCGTGTACTCCGTCCGCATCCGTTCGAACATCCCGTCAACGGCGTCGAACGCGAGGACCGCGTCCGCCTCCCTGTCGATCCGAACGACCAACTCGATGGACGCCAGACCGAGACGGCTGGCGAGCGCGATGCGGTCGCCAGTCATCGAAACCGAATCGACACCGCTGGCACCGACAAACGACTCGAGGTCGCGCTCGATGAGCCCGCTAAGTTCTGCTGGCGGAACCGCGAATGTCCGTGACTCGCGCACTCGTGCCATACGCCAACCACAGCATCCCGTACGATGAACGCGTCCCCGAATACGTTCGCTCCCGGTGTCGAACCGACCCGGAACGGTACCGCCCACCCCTTCGGTCTCGGAACACTCAAACCCGTTCCCCGAATATATTCGGTACTCTCGATGCCTCGCGCGACGCTCACCATCACCGTCCCCGGGACCGTCTGGATCGGTGCCATCTCCCGGGAGTACCCCGATGCGCGATTCCGTATCCTCTCGGCGATCCCCGGCGAGGACACGGGCGTCGGACTCGTGGAGATCACCGCATCGACGCTATCCGAGGTCGTCCAGGCCGTGGACGAGACCACCGAGGTCGAACAGTTGAACCTCCTCAAACGTCACGAGGACACCGCACTCGTCCAGTTCGAGACGACCGACCCGCTGTTGTTGTTCCCCATCATGAGTTCCGGCATCCCCCTCGAGATGCCCTTCGACATCGTTGACGGGAAAGCGGTGTGGGAGGTCACAACCTCCCAGGACCGGCTCTCCGAACTCGGCGACCAGCTCGACGCCTTCGGGATCCAGTTCACCGTCGAGGAGATACACTATCACCTCCAGACCGAGCAGTTACTCACCGAGCGCCAGGAATCACTCGTCGATCGCGCCATCGAACTGGGCTACTACGACACCCCACGCGAGTGTACGTTGACCGAACTCGCGGAAGACGTCGGACTCGCGAAATCAACGTGCAGTGAGACGCTCCACCGCGCCGAGGGTAAGATCGTCAAAGAGTTTCAGATCGACGACGGCCGATAGCTCACGTCTCGTTTCGACCGTCGAGTCGGTCCTCGACGAACGAATCGAAGTCGACGTCCCCGTGTTCGTATTTGTCGCCGTGTTCCGCGACGACCATACCTTTCTCGGTAATCTCGTAGAGGCCACTGTTGGGGGCCGGGCCTATCCGCTCCAGCAACCCGTAATCGGCCAGGACAGGGAGCCGTGTGTTGATATACGAGCGGTCTTTCTCGAGTTCGTACGAGAGGTTGGCGGCGGTATTTCGTTTCCCGTCCACCAGGGCCTCAAGTATTTCGAGATCTGTTGGGAGTGCGAGCTTCATCGTGGGCGATTGTCGAGTAATACGTCCCCCCGGAGTTTAGGTTGTTCCCTCCCAGCGACGGTGCGGGCGGCGCTGGTTCGCGACGCTCGTCGCATTGCTGTCGTGAATATGAACCGGGGGCGGATTCGAACCGAAATCACTTCGCTCCCTTCGGTCGCTTGTGGTAGGGCTCGAATCCGCTACCCATTTTTCTCGCAAGCCGCTCGAAAAATGGGCCGGGGCGGATTCGAACCACGGTCGCAAATCGAAGATCTGCTCCCTGATTCGAACCGCTACCCATTTTTCTCGCAGGCCGCTCGAAAAATGGGCCGGGGCGGATTCGAACCGCCGACCTGCTCCGTGTGAAGGAGCCGTCATAACCGGACTAGACCACCGGCCCGTAGCCCGATTTACCGGCAGCGAAAACTTAAGACTTGCCTATTGAGCGCTGCGGAATCCCGAGATCTGCCGTCGCGCGGTCCCGATCGCCTCGCGGGCCTCACCCTCAGCACGCCGCTCCAAATTCAGAAGGTCCGCCTGCACGGTCTGGAGGCGTCCAGCTTCGGGTTCCTTCTCTCGACCGATCATCGCCCGGACCCGCTCCTCGACGGGGTCCAGTTCCTCGCGAACGCCCCGTGCCGCCGTCTCGACTGCTCGCCCGAGGTAATACCGGCTATCTTCGAAGTGTTTGTTCATACGCCTCCCAACGCCGCCCGCGGAGATAACTGTTGTGTCCGAAGGGACAGAATCCCACCGGGGGATTCTGCCGGCACCGGAACGTCTAACTATTGTTTAGGCATACCTAAAGCCAGGCGACGTCCGAAGTCGCCTGCCCCATCAGTGGTCACCGAGATTTGGTCACCCACCGATCGAGGCCCCACGAAGCGGTCGTTCGACACCCGGAACGACTGACTCACCCACCCACCCCACGTCCAGCATTCGGGGCGACACCCACCGTCCCACCCCCCTCAGGTCGCCCGTTTCGTGGATGCTCCCGCTCTTTACCGTTTCAGTAGCGAGGCTCCAGTTCCTCGATGCCGTCGCGATGGTTCGCCACCCGACCGAACACGAACAGTGCGTCGGAGAGTCGGTTGAGGTAGACCACGATAGATTCGTTGAGAGTCTCGTCTTCGGCCGCCTCGATCACCCGTCGTTCCGCTCGTCGACAGACCGCACGGGCGTGATGGAGTGGCGCGCCCGCGTTCCCGCCACTCGGGATGATAAAGCGCTGGAGCGGTCCGACCTCGGCCTGGGCCTCGTCGATCCAGTCCTCCAGTCGTTCGACGTGTTCCTCGGTGACTACCGGCGCATCGTCCCCGGGGTCGGGATTCGAGAGGTCCGCCTGCACGATATGCAAGTGGTTCTGGACCGAGACGAGACGCTCGTCGAGGTCCTGGTACCCAGTGGGTCGAATCGTCCCCACGAGTCCGTTGAGTTCGTCCACCGTCCCATAGGCCTCGATTCGCGGGCTCGTCTTCGGGACGCGGGACATGTCGGCCAGATCCGTCATTCCCTCGTCGCCACGGCCCGTGTAGATGGTCATATCCCACACTGCGGTTCTCGTCGACATAGATGTTGGCAAGGTCCAAGTCCCAACAGCGTCGACCAATTTGGACGTCTGTAGAGCCCCGTATACAGCCGAAATCGGCCAGTGCAGGTATTTTTCCACCCGAATCCGAGGAAACCAATCACGTGGACGAATTTTTCGTATCGCAGAATACGATTCACTATATAAATGACCGGCGGGGAAACCCGAATCTTCAATGTCTTCGATGAAACACTCCCTCGTATGGCCAGCGACATGGAACACTACTGCCCGGACTGCGCTGCGGATCGGACCTTCAAGAAATCGGCGAGCACGATGGTCCACCTCGGCGAGAAGACGAAGTGGTACTGCACGGAGTGTGACTACCAGCTCATCAAGATCAACGGCATCGATTCGACGGCGACGGCCTGATTCCCGGGCACTGCACATTCTCCGCGTGCCATCTCGAGTGACTGTGTTCAAGCACGAGATTCCCCCTTCGTTCGAACGTTGTCGACTCTAGGTGTCGATCGTTCTCAGATAGGTCCGATTCCACTCACTGACCATCGACGTCGATTCTCACACCACCCTATCGCTGAGCAGATTCCCACATCCGAATTCGACGAAGTGACGACTCCTTGCGGTCCGACTCCTGAATCCGGTCCCGGCAGTATCGAGAGGTATTCCAGAGGAGAAGCAGTGCTCAACCACGCGCAAATAAATCACATGCCGCGATAGCAAACCCGAAATCAGAAAGTGAGCAGAGCACGGCAAACGGACGTCCGCAGCCGAGAGATGACGAAAAATAGGGCATTGGCAGTTGCCCGACAGTTGACGAGGAACCGGCGAAAGTAAATGTTCGATTACACGTCGGCTGGCGTCGCGCGAGCTGCCGTCGATTTGAAGGCCGCGACGACTGGGGCCCCGACCTCGAGGCCGAGACGGTCGACGCTCTCGGTCGTGACGACGGCATCGATCTCGACCCCCGAACCGACGTCCACGGTGACAGTCGCAGTGGTCTCTCGACGGTCGATCGAACTGATCGTTCCCGTGAGCTGGTTTCGAAGGCTGGTTCGGGTCTCGGAAGGGGAATCCGAATCCACCAGCACGACGGCGTCGGCCCGGATGGCGATTTCGACTCGCTCGGCCCTCGCAGGTGCGCGGACGGTGAGAGTGCCTGCATCGGTATCGACGATGGCCAGTTCGCCGTGGCGTTCGACGACCGTTCCGGAGATGACCGATTCCGCGACAGCAGTCACGCCGCCGAGTTCCGATCGCAATCGCTCGAATCGACGAATGAGGGTTCGAGCCTCCTCCGTCAACGCGGTCCCGCCCCCGCCCCGGCCGCCACGACTTCGGCTCGTCAGGTCGCCGAACACCGCTTCGAGTTCCACGACTCGCCGTTGCAGATGGGGGTAGGACCGCCCAAGTTCCTCAGCGGCCTGGGACATCGATCCAGTACGATCGATGGCACGGAGCATACGAACGTCTCGTTCGGTGACCGTCGTCTCGCCATCTGACAGCAATGGTTCGAAACTATCCTCGACAGTCATTGATGGGGTCCGACGGACCGCCCCGGATCGGGAGCGCTCATGTCGGTTTAGTATATCAACTCACCATCGATAAACTTCCGGGTTCGATCGGAGTCGGGATTCTCGAACACTCGATCTGTCGGTCCGACTTCGCTGAAGTCACCATCGAGCAGTACCGCGACCCGGTCGGCAACCCGTTCCGCCTGGTGCATGTCGTGGGTCGCGACGACGACGCCCATACCGCGGTCACTCGCCTCCGTCATCGCCTCCTCGATGATTGCGGTGTTCCGCGGGTCCAGATCGGACGTCGGTTCGTCGAGTAGGAGGACGTCGGGGTCGTACGCCATCGCACGCGCAAACGATACCCGCTGGGCCTCGCCACCGGAGAGTGACGAAGCGTGCTGGTCGACCCTGTCCCCCAGGCCGACGATGTCCAGTGCGTCTACCACCGCTTCGGGCGGTTCGAAGTCTCCGCCGATCGATCGCAATTCGTCCCGTAAGCGATCAGACCATGGCCGTCGTACCCGAAGGCCGTACTCCACGTTTCTGGCGACGCTGGCGTCGAACAGACTCGCATCCTGGAAGACCATCCCGATTTGCCGTCGTAGTTCGAGTCGAGCCGACTCATCCGTCTGCCAGACGTCAACATCGTCGAATAGGACCGTTCCGTCGTCGGGTCGAGTCGTGAGCGAAAGGAGGTTCAGTACAGTGGTCTTCCCAACACCCGACGGACCGATGACGGCGACGATTTCCCCGGGGGTAATATCGAGTGAGAGATCTTCGAGTACGGTCTCGGCACCGTACGATTGGAAGACGTTTCTCGCTCCGATCATCGCTGGCTCACCCCGTCATCCCCGAGGCGCAAGACGAGAGCGTTGACGACGAGGACGAGCACCACCAGCACTGCGCCGAGCACCATCGCCGTCTCGTAACGGCCCTGGCGGGCTTCGAGCTGGATAGCGGTCGTGAGTGTCCGAGTCTTGGAGATGCCCTCCGCACTCGTGATATTCCCACCGACGATGAGTACGGACCCGACCTCACTGATGGCCCGTCCGAACCCCGCAAGGATCGCCGTCGCGATCCCGTATCGGGCTTCCTTCAGGACGACGAGTGCGACGTCCACGCGCGTCCCGCCGAGGGCTCGAGCGGCTTCGGAAACGCTCTCGTCTACCCCACCGATCGCCGCCATGCTGATCGCCGTAATCGGCGGCGTCGCGAGCACGAACTGTGACATGATCATCGCCTCCTTCGTGAACACCAGCCCCAGCGAACCTAGCGGCCCCTGGTTCGAGACGGCGAACAGGACGACCAGGCCGACCACGACGCTGGGAAAGCCCATCCCCGTGTTGATGACCGATTGCACGAACCGCTTGCCCGGAAACTCGGTGAATCCGAGGACGACCGCGACGGGGATACTGAACAGCGTGCTCAGGGATACCGCGACGAGACTCACGTACAGCGAGACGTAGACGATGCTGGGGACGTAGCCCTCCCTAAAAGAGAACTCGAAGACGGTCGGGAGTAGCTGTGCGACTGATTCGAGGGCCACGCTTACCCGTCGGTGGAGTCGCTACTCCAGCCTTGCGGAACGTACTGCTGGAAGTTGGGGTCCTCGGAAACGGCCTCGGGGTAGAACAGCTGTTCGCCGTTCATCGTGTAGTTCGAGATGGCGTCCTGCGCACCGGGACTGGTGATCCACCCGATGTAGGCCATCGCGAGGTCGTAATTGGCATTGTCGTGAACGCCTGGGTTGACCGCCAGGATCCCGTAGGGATTCGCGAGGATCTCCGGTCCATCCTCGATAGGGCCCTGAACGAGAATGACGAGATCGACCTCCGAGCGTTGGGAGATGAACGTTCCCCGATCCGAGAGCGTGTATGCTCCCTGTTGATTGGCGATGTTCAACGCTTCACCCATCCCGGTACCAGTCTCCTGGTACCAGTCTCCACCAGGGTCTGTGCCCGCTGCCTCCCAGAGATTGAGCTCCTTGGTATGGGTTCCGGAGTTGTCTCCCCGGGAGACGAAGGTGGCCCCGGCGTCCGCGATCGCGGTGAGGGCGTCTGTCGCCGAACTCATACCCTGGATGCCCGCAGGGTCGTCCTCGGGCCCGACGATGACGAAGTCGTTGAACATCAGATCGCGGCGGTTGATCCCGTACCCGTTGCGCATGAATTCGTCTTCGAGACCCCGTGCGTGGACCATCACCACGTCGGAGTCACCGTTGCGAGCGGACTCCAGGGCGGCACCGGTCCCCTGTGCAATTGCGTCGACCGTCACCCCGTACATCTCCTCGAAGTCGGAGTGTATCTCGTCCAGCAGTCCCGTGTCGTAGGTACTGGTCGTCGTGGTCAGCGTCAACGTTTCACCGGCCACCGCAGGCTGTTCGCTGTTCGAACCCGTCCCGACACAGCCAGCCGTACTCGCAAGTGCTCCTGCGCCCAGTACCTTGATAAACTGCCGTCGTTGTATCGGCATAGATATGTCGTTGAACCTGTTTCCCAAATACGTTTCGATGGGGAGATAACCATATGAAGTCACGTTGGGAAGTGACGCTACAGACATATTTTCAGGTGAATTGCCGGTATGAGAGATACTGCGGGTATTTCTGTCGTAATCCGAAATCGGAGATGTGAACAAATTCTGTTTCGTCGAGGGGCGACGTTGCGCCGATCGCACTGGGGGACGTTTCTTAGTAGTACAAGGATACTGGCTGTTGGTAGGTAAGTATAAACCGAAGACTCCCGTAGGTGAAACGTATGACGACGGACGAAAAACTCGGCGTCCACTGCGCCGGCGAGGAGTGGTGTCCGATCCAGGCGACGGCGAAACTGCTGTGCAAGAAGTGGCATCCCGTCATCATCCACCGCCTCCTGGACGAGGGACCGATGGGGTTCAACGAACTGAAAGAGGCCGTCGACGGCATCTCGAGTAAGGTCCTCTCGGACAACCTGGACGACCTCGAGGAGTACACCCTCGTAAACCGCGAAGTGGTGAGCGAGAAACCCTTCCGGGTGGCCTATTCGCTGACACCCCGTGGCGAGTCGACCCAGGGCATCATCGACGAGATGCAGACCTGGGGGACGGAGAACCTCACCGAACCCATCGGGACCGCACAGGTCGCCGACTGACTCGGCCGGCACGGGGAGCCGACCGACACGGCCGAAAGACGCCGACCCTGTCGGGAAGAAAATCCCTAAATACGTGCGTGGGTTGGTCAGAGACATGGCAGACGCCGGTGACCGTTTTTGCCGATCCCGAAGCCGAATCGCGCACCGATAGTCTCGCGGAGCTGCCGCCGAGTGCAAAATTGGTCTTCAAGGTTCTCGAGTACGAGGCGCCACTCACACAGTCACAACTCAGAGAGCGGACGAGACTGACCAAACGTACCACGCGGCACGCACTCTCGATTCTCACGGCGGCGGGGGTCGTCATCGAGGAGGTGTACCTTCCCGATGCGAGGATGCGACAGTACCGCCCTGTCGAAGGGGTCGAACGGGTCGAGGACGAGGTGTCCGTCGGTTAGTCGTCGAGCGCCTGCCAGGAGAGTCGGGGATTGCGGGCCGCCGACGTCTGGTCGATGCGCCGAGCAGTCGTTCGGTTCGGTGCCGCCTCGAGGGTCGCATCGTCGTCCCCAGCCGCTGCGTCGAAGGCGTCGGCTAGTTGATCGAGCGTGCGCTTGCTCTCGCTCTCCGTCGGTTCGGTCATGAGGGCCTCCTCGACGATCTCGGGCCACTTCGTCGTCGGCGGATGGACCCCGTAATCGAGCATCCGTTTCGCGAGGTCGGCGGCATCCCTCTCACCGGCGCTCGCGACGAACTCGTGGTGGAAGGGCTCGTACGGCACTTCGAGGTCGATCTGGGAAGCGAGGTAGTTGGCGTTCAACACGGCCTTCGCGCTCGTATCGAGGAGCCCCTCCTCGCCGAGTCGGGCGATATACGCGTATGCCTTGACGAGCACGAGCCAGTTGCCTGCGAAGCCGTGGACCTTGCCGATGGACTGCTCGGGCGTGTACAGTTCGAACCCCCCGTTGGACTCGCGGACGTGGGGGTCCGGCAGGAACTCGGCGAGGTCGTCGACGACCCCGACGGGTCCCGCACCAGGGCCACCGCCCCCGTGTGGGGTCGCGAACGTCTTGTGGACGTTGTAGTGCATGATGTCGAAGCCCATGTCACCCGGTCGGACGCGTCCGAGGAGTGCGTTGAGGTTCGCGCCGTCGTAGTACAACAGCGCGCCGGCGTCGTGGACGATGTCCGCGATGGCCTCGATGTCTCGCTCGAAGAGCCCCAGCGTGTTCGGGTTCGTGAGCATGAAGGCGGCCGTCTCGTCGCCGACGGCGGCCGCCAGCGCGTCCAGGTCGACCCGCCCGTCCTCGCTCGGTATCTCGACGACGTCGTACCCGGCCATCGCCGCGCTAGCGGGGTTCGTACCGTGAGCGGAGTCCGGGACGACCACTTCCGTTCGACCGTCGTCCCCGTTCGCCTCGTGGTAGGCGGCGGCGATGCGGATGCCGGTGAACTCGCCGGCAGCCCCGGCAGGCGGCTGGAGCGTCACCGCGTCGACGCCACCGATCCGGGCGAGGTAGTCCTGCAGGCGATACATGAGTGCCAGCGTCCCCTGGGTGCTCTCCGGCGACCGGTCCGGGTGAACGAGGGCACCATCGACTGCGGCCACGTCCTCCGTGACCGGCGGGTTGTACTTCATCGTACAGGAGCCCAGTGGGTAGGGGCCACTCTCGACGCCGTAGTTCTGCTGTGAGAGTCGGACGTAGTGTCTGGAGAGTTCGGGTTCGGAGACGTCCGGGAGGGACAGCGAGTCACGGGTGAGGTCGTCTGGAAGTGCCGAGTCGTCGATCTCGACGGTCTTCTCGCCCTTTTCCGAGAGCAGCGATTCGTAGACCTCGCCTCCAGCCTCGCTCCATCGTGCCTGATCGTAGTGATGTGTCATCGGGCCACCTCCTGGAACGCGGTGACGAGGTCGTCGACCGACCCCGCGTTCGTCTCGGTCACGCACACCTGTACCTCGTGTTCGCCGATCTCGTGAACGGCGAATCCCTTTGCGTCGAGGTCCTCGACGATGGCGTGTGCCGGCTGGTCAGTGTGGGCGACGAATTCGCGGAAGTGATACCGGTCGTCGACCGGTGCGCGAACCCCAGTGATGCCGTTTAACGCCCCGGCCACCTCGTCGGCGAGGGTGACCATGCGTTCGGCTTTCTCGAGCAGCCCGTCCGGGCCGAGATAGGCGACGTGCATCGCGGTCCGAAGGGCCACCCAGGCCTGGTTCGTACAGATGTTACTGGTGGCTCGTTCGCGTCGGATGTGCTGTTCGCGTGTCTGGAGTGTGAGCGTGTACGCCCGCTTGCCGGCGGCGTCCTCGCTCGCTCCGACGAGGCGCCCCGGCACCTGTCGGAGGAAGTCCTCGCGGGTCGCGAACAGGCCCAGGCCCATCCCGTAGCTCGTCGGCATCCCGAGCACCGACGCGTCCCCGACCACGACGTCGGCACCGACGTCGGCCGGTCGTTCGAGCAAGGAGAGGGCCACAGGGTCGCTCCCGACGACGAAGAGCGCGTCGTTGTCGTGGGCGATGTCGCCGATAGCGTCGAGATCGGGTTCGATCGTTCCCCGCGTCGTCGGATTCTCGGCGTAGACGACGAGCGTGTCGTCGTCGGCAGCGGCTTCGAGTGCGGACAGGTCGACGGTTCCCTGCTCGGTCGTGACGCGCTGGACGTCGAGGTCGGCGCCGGCGCCGTAGTTCTCGAGGACGCTCACGCGTTCCTCGCGGACGTACCCGGGAACGAGGACGGTCGAACCCGACGTCTCTCGCACGCGTGCGGCGAGCAGCGCTGCCTCACCGAGTGCCGTCGCGGCGTCGTACATCGACGCGTTCGCGATGGGGAGGCCGGTCAATTCCACCAGCATCGACTGGTACTCAAACAGTGCCTGCAGGAATCCCTGGGCGACCTCGGGTTGATACTGTGTGTACGAGGTCAGGAACTCCGACCGCCCGGAGATGCGGTCGACGACGCTCGGGACGTAGTGGTCGTAGTGGCCGCGGCCCAGGAACTCGGTCAGGTCGTCGTTCCGGGAGAGAAGACCCGCGACCTCGGTCTTCGTCTCGGCTTCGGTCCGTGATTCGATCCCCAGGTCGCCGTCGAAACGAACGGCTTCGGGAACGTCGAACAGGTCCTCGACGTCCTCGACACCGACCGCGTCGAGCATCGCCGTGGTCTCCTCGGCCGTGTGGGGGACGTATGGGCTTCCGCCAGTCATTCGATCTGGGACGCGTACTCCGATCCGGAGAGGAGGTCGTCGAGTTCTCCCTCGTCCGCCAGTTCCACCTCGAGAAGCCAGCCATCGCCGTAGGGGTCGTCGTTGACGAGTTCGGGTTCGTCGAAGACGCGCTCGTTTACGGCCGTGACCTCGCCGGAGACCGGTGCGTACACGTCCGAGACGGCCTTGATGCTCTCGACGACGCCGAAGTCCTCGCCGGCCTCGATGGCCTCGCCCACGTCGGGGACCTCGACGAAGACGATGTCGCCCAGTTCGTCCTGGGCGAAATCGCTAATGCCGATTCGGCCGGTTTCGGGGTCGATCCACTCGTGCGATTCTCGGTAGTTCAGGGTGTCAGGTACGTCGAAGCTCATTAGTATCCCTCCAGGAACGGGGGTGTCGTGATCGTCGCCTGTTTTGTGTCACCGCGGACGACGACGCGGATCCGTTCGCCGTCCTCGGCGTACGCCGTCTCGACGTAGCCGAGGCCGATCGGTTCGCCCAGGGTCGGGCTCATCGTCCCACTCGTCACCACGCCGATGGACTCGCCGTCTTCGTTTGCCAGTTCGTAGCCGTGCCGGGGGACCCCGCGTTCGTTCAGCGTGAAGCCGACGAATTTCTCGTCGACGCCCTCCTCGGCCTGCTGCTCGAGGGCATCCCGCCCGACGAACTCGGTGTCGAGTTTGACCGTGAAGCCCACCCTGGCCTCGTAGGGCGTCCGGGGTTGGTCGGTCGGATCGAAGTCCTGTCCGGACAGGAGAAACCCCATCTCCATTCGGAGCGTGTCGCGGGCACCCAGCCCGCAGGCCTGGCAGTCGAAGGCGTCCCAGACGGCCTCGGCGTCGTCGGCCGGGAAGATCAGTTCGAATCCGCCCTCGCCGGTGTATCCGGTTCGCGCGATCCAGGTCGAGGCTCCGGCGATGGTTCCATAGGTAGCCTCGAACCGCCCGAGGTCGAGGACGTCGGCATCGGTCGCCTCGGCGACCATCGCGGTGGCGTCTGGCCCTTGCACGGCGACCATCCCGTAGTCGTCGGTCACGTTGACCACGTCGGCAGTGAGCCCCCACTGTTCGGCGTGGCTCGTCCACCGTTCGTGCATCTGTGCGTCGTGGCCCGCATTCGGGACGAACAGGAAGGTCGCGTCACTGCCGGGGGCGTCGGCCGACGGTGCCGTCTCCGGCATCCTGTAGACGACCGTATCGTCGAGGATGACCCCCCGTTCGTCCGTGATCATCGAGTACTGGGCGTCGCCCGGACCCAGTGCCGTCACGTCGTTGGTCGTGAGCCGTTGTGTCAGACGCTCGGCGTCGGGGCCGGAGACCGTTATCTCCCCCATGTGGGAGACGTCGAAGATGCCCGCGGCGGTCCGCACCGCCTCGTGTTCGGCCCGGATGGAGTCGAACTCCACCGGCATCTCCCAGCCTCCGAAGTCGGTAAACGACGCGTCGAGCGCCTCGTGTCGGTCGTGCAACGGCGGCGTCCGCAGGGCCATACCAGAACCGTCGAACGCGCGGAAGAAATGCTTTCGTATCCCGGTCAGGCCGGTGTGTGGTCACACACCAGGCCGTCGGCATGGTCACCCACGGCAACTCGTTCACGTGGAGACGAGCCGGACGATTCGGTCGTCCGTATCGACCGGGTCGCCCCGTCCGTCTCGGTTGCTCGTCGATACGTAGATCCCGTCGTCGGGACCCACGCCGACGGCCCGGAGTCGCCCGAACTCGTTCTCGAGATATCGCTCGTGCTCGACGACGGTCCGACCGCCTTCGTCGAAACGGACCCTGTGGAGACTTCGGCGCCCGCTACCGGGGCTGAACCCGAGCGTGGCGAACAGGAGGTCGCCTCGCCACTCGGAAATGCGGTCGCCGTCGTAGAACGCCCCACCCGAGGGAGCCCACGTTCCCGCCCCGCTCGTGAGGACGGGCGGTTCGAATCCGGACTCGCTGCTGTCACCCCGCACCACTGGCCACCCGTAGTTCGCTCCCGCGTCGATCTGGTTCACCTCGTCGCCGCCGCTCGGACCGTGTTCGATGGCGTACATTGCATCCGACTCGGGGTGCCAGGCGAGTCCCTCGGGATTGCGATGGCCAAGACTCCACACCGGACTCCCCGGAAACGGGTTGTCCGAGGGTATCGAGCCGTCCAGCCCCAAACGGAGGATCTTCCCGGCCAGAGATTCCCGATTCTGAGCGGTCTCCGGCGCGGACGCGTCCCCACTCGAGGCGTACAGGTACCCGTCGGGACCGATGGCGAGGCGACCGCCATCGTGGATCCGTGCTCCCGGGATACCGCCCAGGACGGTGTCGACTCGATTCGCAGTCTCGCCCTCGATTCGGTACCGCAGTATGCGATTTTGCAACTCGTCGTCCCGGTAGGTCTGGTAGACGTAACAGTCGGACGTATCGGGAAATTCGGGGTGAAGCGCGATACCGAGCAATCCGCCCTCGCCTCCGTCGGCAGTGTCCGAGACCGTTGCCAGCCTCGTGTACGCCCCCGACTCCAAATCCACACGGCCGATTCGACCCGGTCGTTCCGTGACGTAGAGACCGCCCTCACCGTCGAAATCGAAGTCCCAGGGGACGACGAGATTCGTCGCGACGATCTCGGTCGAGAGTTCGATTCCATCCGTCGTGGTTGCGGCCTCGGTGGTCTCGGTCGACGCTGCCGTCTCTCCTTCGGTCGTCGGCCCCTCACCCGTCGTACAGCCGGCGAGGAACCCCACTCCCGCTCCGATTGCGGCGAGGAAGGCCCGCCTGGACCGTGTGGTCATCCCCCATAGTTCGCTCCGCCGACATATCAACGTTCGTCCGGTGACCGGCGAACCGCCACCGCTAACACCGACCGCCACGGAGCCGACCCATGGGACTGCGGTCGCTATTCTCGAACACACCGACGGTCGCCCTCTTCGTTGACGGGCCGAACGTCCTCCGCGACGAGTTCGACGTCGACCTCGACGACGTCAGGGATGCTGCCGACGACGTGGGTCGGCTCGTCGCCACGCGCCTCTACCTGGACGCACACGCCCCATCGGGACTGATACAGGCCGCGGAGGCCCGCGGGTACGAGGTCACGATAACGAGCGGCGACGTCGACGTGAAACTCGCCGTCGACGCCGCCGAACTGCTGGTCGACGACCCGCCGGGGGTCTTCGTCATCGCCTCCCGGGACACCGACTTCAAACCGGTCGTGGAGTTGGCAAACCGCCGCGGCGTCCGCACGCTCGCCCTGGCTCCAGGCGAACACGGCCGGTCGGACGCCCTCGGAAACGCCGCCCAGGACGCCCTGACCCTGGACGAGTAGCCTTTTGCCCTCGCCGTGCCGAGGACCGGTATGCGCGAGTTCGAGACGCCAGTCCTCGACGATCACCTCCACCTCGACCCCCGTCACGGGCGCGGCATCGAGGCCGTGAAGGACTTCGCCCGGAGCGGCGGCACGCACCTGCTCGTGGTCAACAAACCCTCCTGGCTGCTGGGCGTCGAACCGGAGACCGGCGAGGACTTCCGGGCGGTCTACGAGGAGACCGAGAGCGTGGTCGAGGACGCGTCTACTGCACTTCGGGGCCGAGCCTGGCCGGTGCTCGGGGTCCACCCGGCGCTCATCTCCAAACTGGTCGACGACCGTGGCTTCGACCCGGAAGGTGCCGCCGACCTGATGAAAGCCGGGCTGGAGACGGCCGCCACGTACGCAGCGGACGGCCCCGCGGTGGCACTCAAATCCGGCCGCCCCCACTACGAGGTCAGCGATGCCGTCTGGGAGGCCTCGAACGACGTCCTCCGACGTGCCCTGGAACTCGCGGCCGAGACCGGGGTCGCCGTCCAGTTGCACACCGAGCAGACGACCGACCTGACCGAGGTCGCCGAATGGGCAGAAGACGCGGGCCTCACCCCCGAGCGCGTGGTGAAACATTACGCCAGTGGCGAACTCGAGGGCGTCACGAAGAGCGTGATGGCCGAGAAAGGCTACCTCGAGACCGCGATCGAGGCCGATGAACCGTTCCTCATGGAGACGGACTTCGTCGACGACCCCGACCGACCCGGCGCCGTCATGGGTCCCAAGACGGTCCCCCGGCGGGTCGACTGGCTGCTCGAGGCCGGCCACGAGGAGGCGGTCCACACCGCCCACGTCGAGACCCCAGAGACGGTCTACGGCATCGATACCGTCGACACGCTCGACGAGTAGGGAGCACGGACCGCACTCACCGGGGCACGCCGACCGGATAGACGGCCATCGGGTACTCGTCGTCCGCGACACCGGCGATATCGCCGACCGCTTCGTCGTCGAAGGCACCGACGTTCACCGTCCCGTACCCGAGCGCCTCCGCCGCGAGGTAGACGTTCTGTCCTGCGTGGCCGACCTCGATCGGAACGTACCGCTCGCGTCCTCTGTCCCCGTACTGCCGAGCCGTCCGCTCGGGTCTCGCTGTCAGGACCAGATCCACCGGCGCGTCGCCGACCCAGGACTGATCCAGACAGGCCTCCTGCAGGTCGGCCTGGAGGTCACCCGCCCGTGTCTGCCGAAGGCCGTGTTCGGCGGGGTCGTAGCGATAGACGCCGGCGTCGACCCTCGAAACGGCATCCTCACCAACCACGACGACCAGCGAGAGGGGGTACGTGGCGCCAGCGCTCGGTGCGGTACGGAATCCCTCCGCCTCGTCGGAGACACCCTGTGCCGCCCAGCAGAGCACTCCGAGGTCGTCGAGCGAGAGCGATTCCCCGGCGAGGGACCGCCGAGACCGCCGATCCGCCATCACCCCCAACACCGAGGTGTCCGCATCCAGCACGGGTGGTGGGAGCTCGACCGCGTTCGTTCGTTCCATAGAGGAAATTGGCCCCGGTCCACGAAAAAGCCACCTTCGGTGGGGAGACAGCCCCTCGCTTCCGTTCGAGGCGGATTGGTCGAAGGAAAGCCCTTTGTCTCGGGCCGCCCGCATATCCGATATGAGTACGCCCGAGGAAGAGTTCTACTCCGAAGAACGCTGGGAGAACTGGCTGGACCGCCTCCGCGACGAGGAGATCGACCCCGAGGAGGAGGACTCCGCCCGCCTCCTGTTGAACCTCCAGGACGACGTCGCCATCGCCGTCGCGAAGATCCTGACCGCCTACGACGACGGCGACATCGACCAGGAGACGGCACTCGAGGAGCTGGCCGACATCCGCGAGGTCGTCCTCGCCGAACCCGAGATCGAGAACGAGGACACGCTCATCCTCGTCGACGGCGTCCAGACGAGTCTCGTCTGTGTCTTCTTCAGTGCCGAGCAGTACCTCGCCGAGGGCGTCGCGACCGATGGCAGCATCGACGAGTACGTCGAGGCCGCCGCCGCGTCGGAGGCCGACGAGGACCTCGACCGGGCACTCGGGCTCGCGGCCGCCGCCGGCACCCGCATCATCGACGGCGACGAACTCGACATCTCGGTCACCGAGGAGTTCGAGTACGGCCTCGTCACGGAGTGGGTCAACGGGCTGGACAGCCTGCAGACGGCCCTGGCGGATCCCGAAGTCATCGACGAAGAGGAGTAGATTACTCAGGGGTTACGAAGTACAGATTCGAGGTCCCATCGTCGAAGTAGATCTTGACGACGAAGAAATCGTTCTCCATCTGGGGGTTTCCACCGTCATCGAAGTCGAAGTCGAACCTGATGGTCTCCGGCGACCCCGGGGTCAGTTCAACGGTACTGTCGAAATTTTCCCTCGGTCCTTTGACCTGCACAGTGGTCAACTCGGTATTGGCCCCCGCTGGATCGTCATACAGCGTTGCGGATGTCGGCGTTGACTTGCCTGTATTGCTTTGAAGGTAGAAATTGAGTCGGGCGCCGACTATACTCACCGGTTCCTCTCCTTCATTCTCGAACCTCACGTCGGCATTCGTATTCCCCTCTACCGTGCTGTCGAGGAGGAGGACCTCCTCGGCGCCAACAGGATTGATCTCATCGCCTTCCCCTTCGGCCGACCTGTCTCCGCCCGGAGGAGCTTCGTTCGAGCCGATGGCGCTGCATCGAACGTCGTACTCTCCGTCGAGTGACACAGTGAGCACGCCGTCGCTGACAGTCACGTCGGCCGCCGGGTCGTCGACCTGGTCGGCGAGCAATTCCCGCCACCGCTCCTGGGATAACTGGGTTGGAACTGTCACCGTCGGGTTCTCGACTCCCGTCGTTTCTCGTAATTGCCCTGCGCGGGGGTTGTAATCCGTCGATCCGATTCCATTGGTGGAGTAATTGCCCTGCAAAGCCACAAGGTTGACCGTATCTCCCCTAATTAGGGACTGCTCGCTGATCAGTACCTCCCGGCCAGGCTCGTAATCGGCATACAGCACGGTATTGTCGTAGATTAACGTTGGCGTCGGCTGATAGTAGTTGTAGTCAGCCGCGTAGGTAAGCGGTTTCGTCTGATCGGAGGATGGACACACGTCAAGTGCACCCTCCCCAGGTTCGCTGACCGCTATCGTACCGGATTCACCAGTCCGTAAGGTCCCACCCACCGGTGCTGGATCGATACCGAACGTGTGTCGAGGGTAGGTCATCCCTAGCCGCACCGAGACCGGCGAGGCTTCACCGTCCTGATACGCTTCGATGATCGCGTTCCGGACATCGAGCATGTCCTCTTCGGCCTCGAGGCTGTGATCGAATTCGGCAGCCCGGTTGTCGTTCGGGACGACCGTCGACTGGTAACCAGCGAGCAGGATGACGAGCACGGCAAAGAGCAACACCGCGCCCACCTGCACGGACTGGGCTCGGTCGTCGTCCCGAAATACCATACCCGAACATGGGGTCGGGACGCGGTATAACTGTGGTGGAGGCCGGGGACCACCGTGGTAGCTACAGCCTTATACTTCGTCCGGGCATAGGAGAAAGCGTGACACGGGACCGTGGACAGTCGGAGACGCTCGGCGCGATCCTCCTGGTGGCGATCACCGTGATCGCCATCTCGACGGTCGCCGGCGCACTGTTCACGGCGAATACGCCCAGCGAGCACCCGAACGCCCGCATCGAGGCGACTGCGGACGGGACGAACCTCTCCGTCGAACACCGGGCCGGGCAACCGATCCACGAGGACGACTTCGAAATCGTGTTGCAGGACACGGGGACGACGATGGCTGGAACGGACGGTGAACCGGACGAGGCCCTGAGCGACGCGGATGCGTATTTCGAACCGGGAGAGGTCTGGATCTTCGAGGCGGGGTATACGATAGCCGATGGGGAGGACGTTCTGCTGATCTACACGGGCGAGGACCGGGTGCTTCTCGACGAGACGGGGGTGGGTTTCCAGGTGACTGTGACCACGGCAGACAGCACCACGACGACCACGGAAGGAACGAGTGAGCCAACGTCGACCGCGACGCCAACCACCACAACAGCGACTACTACGACCACGACGCCCACAACCACCACAACGACCACCACTGCCCCAAATGACCCACCGAATGCAAATGCGGGAGGACCATACACTGTCGAGAAGAAAGGGGAGATATCCCTCGATGGGGCCGGTAGTGAAGATCCAGATGGTTCAATCGAAACCTATGCCTGGGAAATAGTTACCGAGGGTGGCAACGTTGGATCGCTTTCGGGAGCGGATACGGCGACACCGACGTATTCCGCCCCGAATGGCAACGTTCCAGATGGGGTGACGGTGCGGTTGATCGTGACTGATAACGATGGAGCAACCGACACGGAAACGGAATCAATTACGGTCCAGGTAGGGCGGGGGTAAGAGTAGGCCAGTTTCGACGACCGACGAACTCGCCATAGACAAATACATATGACCTCCGTCGGTATTCGCCAGTATACATGACAAAGGTTGGCATCGACGCCATCGAGGTCTGGTCCGGAAAACTCCGATTCGACCTGCCGGAGGAGTTCGCCCCCGTGAAGGGCGAGGACCCGGCGAAGTACACCAAGGGACTCGGCCTCTTCGCGTCCTCCTTCCCCGACGCCTACGAGGACATCGTCACGATGGGCGCCAACGCGGCCTATCGACTCATGGACCGCAAGGACATCGCCCCCGAGGAGGTCGGTCGCATCGACGTCGCGACCGAGAGTTCCTTCGATAAGTCCAAACCCATCTCGACGTACGTCGCCGGCGCGCTCGAACAGGTCTTCGACGGCAACTTCACCCACGCCAATAAGGGCGAGCGGAAGTTCGCCTGTCTCTCGGGGACCCAAGCCCTCGACGACGCGCTCAACTGGATCCTGGCCGGGCGGAACCGCGGGCGCGGCGGCCTCGTCATCACGACGGACACCGCACTCTACGAGCGTGGAGACGCCGGCGAGGCGACCCAGGGCGCTGGCGCGGTCGCGATGTACGTGACCGAGGATCCGGACCTGCTGGAGTTGAGTTCCACGCAGGGTATCGGGTCGCTGGACGAGACGGACTTCCTCAAACCGAACCAGCAGTTCCCGAGCGTCGACGGCAAGCGCTCGATGCAGGTGTACCTCGCACGCATGCGCGAGGCACTGGAGGACTTCGAGAGCGTGGCCGGTCGCACCCACCCCGACGACTACCGCTTTATCCCGTTCCACACGCCGTTCCCGGGGATGGTCCGGAAGGCCGCCCGGCTCGGCTTCCGGCACATGATCCGCGATACGGAGATCGAGGAGGAACTCGCCGACGAGATCGGTCGCCAGCCCAGAGAGGAGGACTACGACGACCGGGACGCCTACGAGGAGGACATCCTGTCGTACATGGAAGAGCTCACGGAGACCGAGGCCTACCAGGAGTGGTACGACCGGGTCATCGATCCCACCCTCTACATCTCGGAGAACGTCGGCAACTGGTACACGAGTTCCGTGCACATCGCCCGGGTCAGCGCGCTCATGCACGCCCTCGAGGCGGACATCGACCTCGCCGGCGAGAAGTTCCTGGTGGGCTCCTACGGCAGCGGCGCGCAGGCCGAGATCCACGAAGAGACCATCCTCCCCGGCTGGAAAGACGAGATCCGGCAGAACAACGTCGACGAGCAACTCGAGGCGCGTCACGACATCGACTTCGGCGAGTACGAACTGGTCCACGACCAGCACAACCTCAAGAAGGAGAGCGAACTCGAGCCGTTCACCACTCCCGAGGGCGAGTTCGTCTTCGACGGCTGGGGCCCGATGAACGAGCGCAAGTACACCTACGTCGAGTGATCGGCCAGCCGTAAGGGTGGGTGACTTTCCCGCCCGCCTCGCCCCAGCCCCCCGATTCTTGTCGGACTACTGCAACGCTTATTCTGTCGACGACCGTAGAAGGGGCATGGACTGGCGCAGGCTCATCGCCGCAGTCGGCCTCGGCCTCGTGGTCTTTCTCGTCGTCGGTGTCGTGACGACGCAGCTGTTGCTCGACGTCGTCTGGCCCTCGCTGTTCGTCGGCATCCCGGTCGGTGCGGCCGCCGGGCTGGTTGCCGGTGTCATCGCCTGGTACCGCCTTGGGCCATAGCGGCCGACTACGGCAGTTCGCGTAATCGGTCGAGCATCACGTCGAGGTCCTGGTCGGTGACCGCGAGCGAGAAGCCGTCGCGCTGGGCGAGCGCCGGGGCGTGTTCCCAGAGGTCGCCCGGCTCGATGCCGTGGAGCAACACCGCATTCGGCTTGGGATTGACGACCCGGAGAGCGACGAGTGGCGATTCGCCCCGCGTGACACTCGTGAAACCGAGGACCCGATTGGTCGACTGCCCGTAGAGCCGGTAGAACTCGTCCGAGGAGAGCCGCGAGATGGCCTGGATGCTGTCGACGATGGTGTGGCCGCTCACCCGGTCCCGATCCCCGGTGACGACCTCGGTGGCGTCGATGGCCTCGTAGACGGTCGACAGCGCGACCGTCGTGGGGTACTCCCGGAGGTCGAGGACCACGTCGCTCTCGAAGCCCGCCGAGAGGACCCGCGCGTACTGCCGGATGTGGTCGCCCCCTCGGCGTTCGTCGATATCGAGGAGCGCGTAGACGATGCGACTGACGAGACCGATGCCGGGACTCTCCCGTCGGCCGCTCTCGTAGTCGGAGATGACGGACGAGGAGACGCCGAGTTCCTTCGCGAGGTCGGTCTGGGAGACGTCGAAGTCGGTCCGCCACTTCCGCAGGGTGGCTCCGGGGTCCTCGCTGAGGGTTATCTCCCCCGCGATCCGCTCCGCGAGTCCGGCACGCGGGTCCGTGTCCATACGCGCCGTTGGCGGTCCCGTCCAAAAAGGATACCGGAGCGATATCGACACGTGCCGAATTTCACTCTGGACGGCAACGAAGCACATACCCGACACGGACGGTCACGAGTCCCGGACCCAGAGCCAAACTGATTAGACGCTGTTAGCCGTCTGTCGACCATGGCCAGAGAGTATGAACCGTCCGATTCCGAGGACCTGTGGCGACTCAAGCAGGCGTTCGAGCGCGGACTCGGTGCGGGAACGGGTGGGTCGGAGAAGGCGACCCTCTACGAGGAGAAACTCGACGAGGAGTACCGGGCCACGTACCTCGAATGGGTCGGTCGGTGCATGACCGACGACCGACGGTCTATTCAGGTCGTCGAACGGGACGAGGAAATCGTCGGCTACGTGTTCGTCTTGCCCGAATCGCTCGCGTACATCTGGGACGCCGCGGTGCTGAACGAAATCTACGTCGAACCGGACCATCGTGGGACCGGCGTCGCCGACGAACTGATGGAGGCAGCACTCGCCTACGCCCGGGACCTCGACCTCCCGCTCGAGCGGATCGTCCTCGACGTCGACGGGAAAAACGATCGGGCACAGGCGTTCTACGAGCGCTGGGGGTTCGAACACTGGGGCGAGATGGTCGCCCGCGACCTCTGATCCGACGGCGTAGGGGTTAGAAGTGATTCTACCCACAATTTCCTAGAATATGGGAAGTGTAGATAATGTGGGGAAATTATATATCTACCCCCACACTACTTCCAGTATGACCGAGACGACTGTGGACGATCGGGGTCGACTGACACTTCCGAAGGAGATACGGCGCCGCTTCGGGGACCGATACTACGTCGTCGAACTTCACGACGGGATCAAATTGCTTCCACTCGAGGAGGACCCACTCGCCGCACTCAGGGACGAGTTCGATGACGTCGAGCGAAGCGCCGCTGAACTCCGGAGAGAAGGCCGGACCGTGGCACTCGACGAGGCGGGACGATAGATGTACGTGGAGACCGACTTCCTGCTCGCACTCTTCAAGGACGAAGATTGGCTCGGCCGAGCGGCTGAAACGGTCTATCGAGACCATCGTGACGAACTGTGGACGTCACAGTTCACCCTGATCGAACTGTTGCTCGTGGCGTACCGTGAGGAGAGAGACGCCGAACGCGTCGTCGCGAACGCGTCGAACCTCGTGGAGGTCCGTGGAGACGTGGACACGGTCGTCGCCGCGGCCACCTACGTCGAAGACCATGGGTTCACACCGTTCGACGCCCTCCACCTGATCGAGTCCGACGGCGATACGATCGTCTCCAGCGACGAAGCGTACGAGGAGTACGCCGAGCGTCTCGATCTGCAGTCCGTCGATCAGTCGTAGCGCTCCGCAACCACTAAACGCGGTTCACGATTAGAGAGACCCAATGGTTGACTGGACGGAGAAGTACCGTCCGACGTCGTTGTCCGAGGTGCGTGGGAACGACTCGGCCCGGGACGAGTTCGAGGAGTGGGCGCGAACGTGGGCAGAGCACCGCGAATCCGTCGTCCTCCACGGGAGCCCCGGCGTCGGGAAGACCTCCGCGGCCCACGCGCTCGCGGCCGACATGGACTGGGACGTCATCGAGTTGAACGCGAGCGACCAGCGGACCGCCGACGTCATCGAGCGGGTCGCTGGGGAAGCGGCCAAGAGCGGGACGCTCGCCGGTGGGACGACTGGGCGAAAACTCGTCGTCCTCGACGAGGCCGACAACCTCCACGGGAACGTCGATCGGGGCGGTGCCGGGGCCATCACGCGGCTCGTCAAGGAGTCGGACCAGCCCATCGTCCTCATCGCGAACGACTTCTACGACATGAGCCGCGGGTTGCGCAACGCCACCCGCGAGATCGAGTTCCGGGACGTTTCGAAGCGCTCGATCCTCCCGGTCCTGCGAGACATCTGTCGCCGCGAGGGGATCGAGTACGAGGACAGCGCCCTGGACGCGCTCGCGGCCAAGAACGCCGGCGACCTCCGCTCGGCTATCAACGACCTGCAGGCGCTCGCCGAGCAGACGGCGGTGCTGACCGAGGAGGACGTCGTGACCGGCAGCCGGGACACGACCGAGGGCATCTTCGACTTCCTCGATGCGGTCCTCAAGGAGGAGGACGCCGAGGGTGCCCTGAAGCTGTCATACGACGTGGACGAGACGCCCGACGACCTCATCCACTGGGTCGAGGACAACGTCCCGAAAGATTACGACGGGGCGGAACTCGCCCGAGCGTACCGGTACCTGACCACGGCGGATCGCTGGCTCGGGCGGGTCCGAGCCACCCAGGAGTACGCGTACTGGCGGTACGTCACCGACAACGTCGCCGCCGGCGTCGCAGCGGCCCGCGACGGCACGAAGGGCGGGTGGACGCGCTACGGTCCGCCCAGTTACTGGCGAAAGCTCGGGCGGTCACGGGGTGCTCGAGATACCCGGGATTACGTCGCACGCGCCATCGCGGAGACGAGCGGTGTGAGCATGAGCACCGCCCGTCGGGAGGTCGTCCCGTTCCTCGGGGTGATGACCCATCACTGCAAGAACCGCGAGTTGACCGTCGCGATGACGGCGGCCTACGACCTCGACGAGACCCACGTCTCCTTCGTGACCGGGAGCGGAGAGGACACGAACAAAGTCCAGTCGATCGTCGAGGACGCCGAGGCGTTGCGCGAGGAGGCCGCCGTCGAGCACTCCGGGTCGGCGTTCGAAGGCGCGACCGCCGCCGAAGGCGCCGATATCGACATCGAAGCGGATGGAGACGAGGTCGAAGCGGATACCGACACGGGGACAGAGACCGAAGAGGACGAAAAGGCGCAGTCGGGCCTCGACGACTTCTTCTGATAGCTTTTTGTCGGCACCCGTCGAGGGTCCGACTATGCGAGCAGCGATCCTCCGGGAGTACGACGAACCCCTGTCCATCGAGGCGGTCGACCGACCGGAACCCGACCCCGCCGGCGTGGTCGTCAGGACGGAAGCCTGTGGCATCTGTCGGAGCGACTGGCACGCGTAGAAGGGCCACGGCGAGTGGGCGGACGACCAGGTGCCGAGAGGCCAGATACTCGGCCACGAACCGGCCGGCGTGGTGACTGCAGTCGGCAAGCAGGTCGAGCAGTTCGACGAGGGCGACAGAGTCGCCGTCCCGTTCAGTCTGGGCGATGGCTCGTGTCGATACTGCCGAAACGGCCACGGGAACGTCTGCGAGGACGGCTACGCCCTCGGCTTCGAACCGGCGGCCCAGGGTGCCTTCGCCGAGTTTCTCCACGTCCCGGAAGCCGACTACAACCTCGAAGCACTGCCAGAGGAGGTCTCGTTCACCGTCGCTGCGGCACTCGGCTGTCGGTTCATGACCGCGTTCCACGCGTTCGCCCACCAGGTAGACGTCGACCCCGGCGACTGGGTCGCCGTCCACGGCTGTGGTGGACTCGGGCTGTCCGCCGTCCAGGTCGCGAACGCCCTCGGGGCGAACGTCATCGCGGTCGACGTCAGGGACGAACCGCTCGAGATGGCCAGGCGGTTCGGGGCCGTAGAGACCGTGGACGCGAGCGAGACCGATGCGGCGGCGATCGTTCGCGACCTGACGGACGGCGGCGTCCACGTCTCCATGGACGCCCTCGGCGCCGCCGAGACGGCGACGGCGTCGGTCCGGTCGGTCCGGCCCCGGGGAACACACGTCCAGGTCGGGCTGACAACCGACGAGGAGAAAGGCGAGATTTCGCTGCCGACGGACTACATGACTCGCCACGAGATATCCTTCGTTGGGTCACGGGGGATGCCACCCACCAGGTACGCCGAACTCTTTCGGTTTATCGCCGACGAGCGGGTCGACCCCGAGGCACTCGTGACGGCCACGGTGGCGCTCGAAGACGTGCCGGACCGCCTGGCAGCCATGGACGACTTCGACACGGTCGGCGTCGAGGTGGTCACCGAGTTCGGACGATCTTCCATGAACGATATCGACAGATAGCGGAATCTTCATTCGACAGTGGGTAGCTTTTTGCCAATTCACGCGGGAGGGTTGGGTATGGGACTCGACGAGGATTCACTGGAGTATCACGAACGAGAGCCGCCGGGAAAGATCGAGATTTCGACGACGAAACCGGCGAACACACAGCGAGATCTGAGCCTGGCGTACTCGCCGGGCGTCGCGGAGCCGTGCCGGCGTATCGCCGACAATCCGGACGACGCATACAAGTACACGGCCAAGGGGAATCTGGTGGGCGTCATCTCCAACGGCAGCGCCGTCCTCGGCCTCGGTGACATCGGCGCACAGGCCTCCAAACCGGTCATGGAGGGCAAGGGCGTCCTGTTCAAGCGGTTCGCTGACATCGACGTCTTCGACATCGAACTCGACTTCGAGGACGCCGACGACATGATCGAGGCCATCGACGCGATGGAGCCGACCTTCGGCGGCATCAACCTCGAGGACATCAAGGCGCCGGAGTGTTTCGAGATCGAAGAGCGACTCGGCGAGCGCATGGACATCCCGGTGTTCCACGACGACCAGCACGGGACGGCCATCATCAGCGGTGCCGCGTTGCTCAACGCCGTCGACATCGCCGACAAGAACATGGAGGACCTCGAGATCGTCTTCTCGGGGGCCGGTGCCTCGGCGATCGCCACGGCTCGATTCTACGTCTCGCTTGGCGTCGAGAAGGACAACATCACCATGTGTGACTCCTCGGGCATCATCACCGAGGAACGCGCCGAGGCGGGCGACGTCAACGAGTTCAAACAGGAGTTCGCCCAGGACGTCCCCGAGGGCGACCTCGCGGACGCCATGGAGGGGACCGACGTCTTCGTCGGCCTCTCCGTCGGCGGCATCGTCTCACAGGACATGGTCCGCTCGATGGCCGAGGACCCGATGGTCTTCGCCATGGCCAACCCGGACCCAGAGATCAGCTACGAGGACGCGAAGGCCGCCCGCGACGACACGGTCATCATGGCGACGGGACGCTCCGATTATCCCAACCAGGTCAACAACGTTCTCGGGTTCCCCTTCATCTTCCGTGGTGCCCTCGACGTGCGCGCGACGGACATCAACGAGGAGATGAAGATCGCGGCAGCCGAGGCCCTCGCGGAGCTCGCCCGCCAGGACGTCCCCGACGCGGTCGTCAAGGCCTACGGCGACCAGCCCCTGCAGTTCGGCCCGGATTACATCATCCCGAAGCCGGTCGACCCACGAGTCCTCTTCCAGGTAGCCCCCGCCATCGCGGAAGCGGCGATCGATTCCGGCGTCGCTCGCATCGACCTCGACCTCGATGAGTACGCCGAACGCCTCGAAGCGCGCCTGGGCAAGTCCCGCGAGATGATGCGTATCATGATCAACAAGGCGAAAAGCGACCCGAAGCGGGTCGCACTCGCCGAGGGCGACGACGAGAAGATGATTCGGGCCGCCTATCAGATGCAAGAAGAGGGCATCGCCGAACCCGTGCTCATCGGCGATGCTGCCACCATCGAACGGCGAATCGGAACCCTGGGTCTCGATTACGATCCCGAGATCGTCGACCCGACCGCCGGCGAACACCCGGAGTACGCCGAGCGGCTCCACCAACTGCGCAAGCGCAAAGGTGTGACCCTCAACGAGGCCGAGTCGCTTCTCGAAACGGACCCCAACTATCTGGGGAGTGTCATGGTCGAATCCGACGACGCCGACGCAATGCTGACGGGACTCACCCATCACTATCCGTCCGCACTACGGCCGCCGCTCGAAGTCATCGGTACGGCCCCGGACGCCGAATACGCCGCAGGCGTCTACATGCTGACCATCGACAACCAGGTCGTCTTCGTCGCCGACGCCACGGTCAACCAGGATCCCGGAACCGAGGAACTTACGGAGATAGCGCGTCACACCGCCGAACTCGCGCGAGACTTCAACGTCGATCCGCGGGTCGCCATGCTCTCGTACTCCAACTTCGGAAGCGTCGAGAACGAAGGCACGCGGAAGGTCAGCGAAGCGGCTCGCGACCTCCGCGAGGACGACGCCATCGACTTCCCCGTCGACGGTGAGATGCAGGCGGACACCGCCATCGTCGAGGACATCCTCACCGGTACCTACGACTTCGCCGACCTCGAGGAACCGGCGAACGTCCTCATCTTCCCGAACCTCGAGGCTGGCAACATCGGTTACAAGCTCCTCCAGCGGCTCGGCGGCGCGGAGGCCATCGGCCCGATGCTGGTCGGCATGGACAAACCGGTCCACGTCCTCCAGCGAGGCGACGAGGTCAAGGACATCGTGAACCTGGCGACGGTCGCCGTCGTCGACGCGCAAGAAGAGTAACGGCTCGGTTCACCGTTTATTCGGTCACTCCGGCGGCTTCGGTTTCTGTGAATTCGGCGGCGCCCAGCTCGGGGTCATTACCGGCGGCAGAATATATCATAATCGTTCATTATTAATACGGGGGGCTCGAGAGGCCGACCATGCACGCAGTACCCTGCCAGATCGCCGGCCGACGAAGCGACGATCGAACGACAAACGACAACACCACCGAGTCCACCAGTGAGTACCAATTCCCGATACGCTGAGACCACCCGTGTCGCGTCGCCGGATCTCGACCGATCGAGTCGATCCGAAGCGCCCCGGATGTTCTCTGCCACGAGCGAGCAGCGGCTCCCGAACACCATCGACGACGAGAACCAGGTCGGGTCGATTCAGTCCCCGGCGTGCCTGTCAGCACGAGACGGTGGGGGGACCTGACCGGTCAGTCGGTCACCCCGGGTCCCTGGGACCCGACAGCGGGCCGGTTCGCGGTTGACGTGGGCGTACTCGTCGGGTGCGTTCGCCAGCGGATGGGCCGGATTGTCCCGCCCGGCCACCGTCGCCGCTCTGACGGCGTCGAAGCCAACGATACGGGCCCTGATGCCCCGCCAGTGATGGTCGATCCCGGGCGGGTGCGAGAAGTCGGTGAGCGGTCTGAAGTCGGGGCCTCGGGCGGCGAGCACCGCGGCGTTCACGTTCGCCGCCAGGTCGTCGTGGTCGACCAGAACACCCACCGAGGCATCCGCCGGCGCCCGAGCGGCGAGTGTATCGAGGCCGAGGTGCAGTGCCCGATACTCCGCGACGTTGTTATCGGGGGGCTCGTCGGCCACGGCGAGGCGAGCGACGCGTTCGCCGTCCGCTGCTTCGATGATCACGCCCAGCCCGCCGCCGTCACGCGAAAAGGACCCGTCCGTCGCGACGTAGAAGTCGCGATGGTGCGTGTGTGGCGGATGAGCGATGTGCGGGGTGGGTGCATCATCGAAGCGATCCCGCAACGTGGGCCGGCCCATAGCGGCCATACTCGGGTTTATCGGCCACAATAGATAAATCGTGCGCCGATTGTGGGCCATTTGGGCACCGATCGGCGCTATTCGATCCGTCTGCCCGCCCATAACGCATAGGACGCCCCCGCGCGTTGGTCCGGTATGGACGCACGCGACGTGATGACCCATGATGTCGAGACCGTCCAGTCCGACGAAGAGGTGAGCGACGTCCTCACCAAACTCGCCCGCCGGACGTTCACCGGCTTCCCGGTCGTCGACGACGACGGACGTCTGGTCGGCATCGTGACACAGCGCGACCTCGTCGACATCTTCCAGCCGAGCGAGCGAACGCTCTGGATCCCCGTCGGCTTCCCGCCGTTCCTCGAACCGGTCGAATACGCCGTCGACATTTCCTGGAACGACCTGGACGTCAACCTCGACCTGTTACGGAACGCGAGCAAGCCGGTCAGCGAGGTGATGACCGAGGACGTGGTGACGGTGGCGCCGGACGATGACATCGAATCGGTGCTCGAAGTGCTCGCGGACCAGGAGCTCGATATCAACCGCGTCCCGGTCGTCGTCGACGGGTACGTGGAAGGCATCATCACCCGACAGGACGTCCTCCGGGCGCTCTACGAGGAACGACTGGATCGGTAGGCGGTTTTCGAAACCGTCAACGCGGGTCGGCTCACATATCGACCCGTGTCTTCGTATCGGAACGTCGGGCTGTTCGTGACGCTCGCGGCGGTGTGGGGGACTGCGTTCATGGCGATAAAGGCCGGACTCGACCCGTTCGGACCGGCACCGGTCCTCTTCGCGGCCGTTCGCTACGACATCGCCGGCGTCATCATGTTGGGCTACGCGTTCTTCGCCGTCGACCACTGGGTTCCGAGTGGCCGAGACGAGTGGCTCCTCGTCGGCGTCGGCGGGACGCTCATGATCGCCGCCTATCACGCCTTCCTCTTCGTGGGCGAACAGCACACGACGAGTGCCGCGGCGGCGATCGTCGTCAGTCTAAGTCCAGTCCTGACGACCGGGTTCGCGCGGGCCTTCCTCCCGGGAGAACGATTGAGCACGCTCGGTCTCCTGGGGTTGTTCCTCGGCCTGGTCGGTGTGTTCGTCCTCTCGAATCCCAGGCTGAGTACGCTCACCGAACCGAAGGTTCTCGGCGAATTCCTCGTGTTCCTGGCGGCCCTCTCGTTCGCGCTGGGCACCGTCCTCACGAAGGTCATCGATGCCCCGTTGCCCATCGAGACGATGGAGGCGTGGTCGATGGTGCTCGGTGCAGGACTGATGCACGTGGCGAGTCTGGCAATCGGCGAGAACGCGGGCGCCGTCGAGATCACCCCGACGGCCATCCTCGCTCTCGCCTATCTCTCCATCGCCGCGTCCGCTATCGGGTTCCTCATCTATTTCGACCTGCTGGCGCGACTCGGCCCTATCGAGATCAACCTCGTCTCGTACGTGGCTCCGGTGTTCGCCGCCCTCTCCGGCTGGGTGTTCCTGGGCGAGGTCATCACCGTGACCTCCGTGGTCGGGTTCGTCATCATCTTCATGGGCTTCTGGCTCCTGAAACGCGAGGAACTCGGTCGGGAGCTCTCCCGACTCCGCCGGATGTTCCACTCCTGACGCCGATACAGTTTTTGTCATTGTTCCTGTATTTACGGACATGGAGATCCGTCGTGCCGACGGGGGTGACGTGGAGGCCATCAGACGGGTCGCCGAGCGATCCTGGGACACCGATTACCCTCCGTTCCTGACCCGGGAGACCATCAGCGACGGTATCGAGGAGTGGTACAGTCACGATAGCATCCGGGCCGACCTGGCCAATCCCCGCTCGTCCATCTTCGTCGCCGAGCACGACGGAGAAGTCGTCGGGTTCGTTCAGACCCACCGGTCGGACCGGACGGGACACGTCCTCCGGCTCTACGTGGATCCCCACCACAGTCGATCGGGCGTCGGGACCGCGTTGTACGAAGCGGCGGTGGAGACGATGTCGGCAGGGGATATCGATGTTGTCCGAGCCATGGCACTCGCGGCCAACGAGCGGGGATGTGCGTTCTATCGGGCGCTGGGACTGGACCGCGTCGATACCGACACCACGACGATCAGTGGAGAACGGTACGAGGAAGCCATATTCGAACGAGCAGAGGATCAATAGATGTTCGAGAATCGACGCGCATTTCTGGGTGGTATCGCCGTCACGATCTTCGGAACCGCCGGGTGTACCGGCTCCCCGGGAGGCGGTGGGAACGAAGGCGTTGACGATGGACATACCGACAGCGGCGATAGCAATGACGGTGAGAGATTCCGCGTCACCAGCCCGGCGTTCGACGAAGGAAAGACGATCCCCGACCGGCACACCTGCTCCGGTGCGGACGTCTCGGCGCGACTCGTCTTCGAGGGGATTCCACTGGCGGCCCAGACGCTCGCCATCATCGTGGACGACCCCGACGCTCCGGGCGGAACGTTCACCCACTGGGTGATCTGGAACGTCGGCGCCGACCGGACCGAGATTCCAGAAGCCGTGGAACCGACCGAGATCGTCGGCGCACTCGACGATGCCTCACAGGGAAAGAACGATTTCGGCTCCATCGGTTATCGGGGCCCCTGCCCCCCGGAAGACGACGGTCCCCACACCTATCGGTTCCGGGCCTACGCCCTCGATTCACGACTGGATGTCGAAGCCGAAGCGGGCCGGGAGACGGTCGAACCTGCACTCGACGACGCTACAGTGACGACCGACGTCCTCACAGGCACGTTCGGACGATAGAAGGGGGGACCAGTCCGGGAGAGACTTACCGTTGCGGGCTGTATCGTTTTCCGACCACCAGCGAGAGGACGTGGACGGCGACGAGCGCGACGACCGCGACCTGTTCGGAGGAGGTCTCGAGACCGGTGAGTAACAGTGGGAGGTAGACGAAGGGCATGACGACCGCTGCCCAGAAGGCGATGGCCTCGATGGGGCGGAGAATCGTCTCGTACCCAGAGAGGGCACCGGACAGGGTACTGGCTAGTTGATCGGCGTTCAGGGCGGTTGGAGTGGAGGGCCGGGACATGGGATTCACCTCGTCGAGTAATCGATGGGGTGCAACGACGATATAATGGGCTGTCCGTTGGACCGAGTTCACGACCTTTCACGCGCGGAATACGCCACCTACGACGTTTCATCGACAGCGCTCGTGGCCGCTAACCATTTATCGAGGGCGCTGCATCCGTAACTCGGATATCGCCGCTCCCCGAGCCGATATCGATACCCTCATCGCCCGGGGACCGCGAGAATCAGCCACCACATGTACGAGGACATATTGGTGCCGACCGACGGTGGGGACGACGTCGACCGTGTCGTCGACCACGCGCTGGACATCGCCCGCCGCCGTGACGCACGGATCCACGCGCTCTACGTCGTCGACACCCGCTCGTTCATCACCCTCGGCGCGGAGACGGTCGACGAGGTGGTGGCCGAACTCACCGCCACGGGCGAGCAAGCGACCGCTGCGGTCGCGGACCGGGCCGCAGAAGCCGGCCTCGAGACCGTCGAAGAAGTCCGTCGTGGCAACCCGGCGGAGGTCATCCTGGATTACTGCTTCGAGACGGACGTCGACCTCGTGACGATGGGCAACCACGACGAACAGGACCAGCGCGCGATGCTGGGAAGCGTCGCCCAGCAGGTCGTCGCGAAGTCCGCCGTCCCGGTACTGACCGTCCAGGTCGGCGACTGAGCTGAATCGCGAACACCGACGATACCGGTTCGCAGCGTCGCCACAACTGTGAGGTTTTATCGGGGAGCCCCGGGACGGGGAGATATGGAGCGACGAACGGGCCTGCTCGGCGCACGAGCCGCCGTCCTCCTGACGACCACCGTCGGAACCCTCTCTATCCTGACCGGTGTCGCGAATATCGGCGCTGGCGAATCCATCGGCCCCCTCCTCCCGGTCGTCCCGGCCGGACTCAGCCAGGCCGCCAGCTTCACCGGGGCCATGACCGGCTTCGCGATCCTCCTGGGAGCGCTCGGTCTCAGACGACACCTCCGCGTCGCGTGGTACGGAACGCTGGTGCTCTTTCCGGTGACGGCCATCCAGGGGCTGGTCCAGTCGAGTCCGCTCTCGGTGCCGCTGATCGTCCTCTCGCTGGTGTCGTTGCCGACGGTCTACCGCAACCGGCGGACCTTCGACCAGTCGCTCGCCCTGTCGACGACGCAGACAGCGGCGGCGGTTGCCATATTCGGAACACAGCTCTACGGAAGCGTCGGGGCGTTCGCCCTCCGGGCACAGTTCGCCGACATCGAGACCGTCACCGACGCCATCTACTTCACCCTGATCACCTCCTCGACGGTCGGCTACGGTGACGTGACGCCAGCAACGGAGCTGGCGCGCTGGTTCACCATGACCGTCGTCGTCCTCGGAACCGCCAGTTTCGCGGCCGCACTGGGGGCCCTGCTCGGCCCGGCGATCGAACGCCGCCTCGCACGAACACTCGGACGCATGAGCGAACTACGATACGACCTGCTCGAGGACCACGTCATCGTCCTCGGCTATGGCGACCTGACAGAACCGATTCTCGAAGAACTCGACGGCGCGACCATCGTCGTCGTCACCCCGGACAGCGAGCGAGCGACGTCGTTGCGCGACCGCGGCTTCGACGTCCTCACCGCCGACCCGAGCGACGACGAGGTCCTCGAGCGGGTGGGCATCGAAACGGCGAAAGCCGTCGTCGCCGCTACCGACGACGACCCCGACGACGCCTTCGCCATCATGACCGCACGCGAGCTCAATCAGTCCGTCCGTATCGTCGCCGCGGCGACCGACCGCGACAACGTCACCAAGTTACGTCGCGCCGGGGCGAGCACCGTCATCAGCCCGCAGGTGATCGGTGCCCACCTTCTCGTCCGCTCTGCCCTCGGCACATCGGGCATCGAGGACGTCGCAGACAAACTCCTCGAATCCGACCGCCCAAGTGACGTGACGGGAGGGGCGTCCAAATGAGTGACTCCGTTGGAGACCCGACCGTCGTCGACCTCATCGACGACCTGGAAGCCATCCAAACGAACCTCGAGAGCGAGGCGACGCGCGAACAGGTCGATGAGGCCATCGCCACCGCCCGACGCATTGGGACACCGCCGGTCTTCGGTCGGGTGATCCGCGGGTTCGACCGCGCCGACCTGACCGAGGCCACTGTCGGCTCCCTGCTGCTCGGTATCCCGATGTTCGTCGAGGGCGGGACGAACGAAGCTGGGTCGTACATCGCAACCCGTCCCCTGGCGATGATCGTCACCATCGCGCTCGTGGTCGGACTGACCGTCGGTATCATCTACGTGGCCGACATCCAGGACGTCCGGGTCCACGAGCCCTTCTTCGGACTCGTTCCGCGTCGGTTGGTCGGTGTGCTCGGCGCCTCGCTGCTCACTGCGACGGCCATGATGACCGTCTGGGGCCGCGTCGACTGGGCCGAACCGTGGTTCGCGGTGAGCCAGATACTGGTCGCGATGGTGCCGATGTCCATCGGGGGCGCGCTCGGGGATATCCTGCCCGGGAGTTAAGTGGGCCACCCATTCGCTAACGGTTCGCTGGTCGTTCCTCTCCACTCACGTCATCGAGGCGCTCGCGTCGCTCGCGCCTCGCAGCCCCCATCGCTGGAAAAATGCCCGGGGAGGGGTTCGAACTACCGCGAGAACGAGTTCTCGCGTACTCCCGACTCACTCGCTCGCTTCGCTCGCTCCGTTCGTCGGGAACCTCCGGGTTCGACTGCTCCCGGGCATTCGAGGGACGAACGACTCACAGGTAGCTCGTCGTTCTGAATAGAATGCCCGGGGAGGGGTTCGAACCCTCGACCTCCGCATGTCCCAGGTTCGAGGCTCGGGCGCGCCTCGGAGACATGGGAGCCGCCGAACGGCGGCCGCACCGATTCTCTGAACCCTATGAGTGCGGCGCTATGACCAGCTAAGCCACCCGGGCTCATGTCGGCGTATGCCGCTGGCACCCTTTAATCTTCGTAATTCAGGCGGGCGATTAGGCGGTCTCACACACCGGATTCGCGGGGCTGGATCGACTCCGCCCGCTTCGCGGATCCCTCCGGTCACCGCTCAGTTTTCGGAGGTCCTCACTGCGTTCGCGCCTCCCGGCTCACGGCTCGCTTCGCTCACCGTTCGCAATTTGGAGGCGCTCACTACGTTCGCGCCTCCCGGCTCACGGCTCGCTTCGCTCACCGCTCGCATCTTCGGGGCATTCGCTTCGCTCATGCCCCGCCCTCTTCGCGGTTCCCTACGGTCTCCGCTCAGTTTTCGGAGGTCTTCGCTGCGCTCAGACCTCCCTCTTCCCGCCGGGTTTATATCGCCACCCCGGTACACCGACAATATGGACGTTCCCACGCTCGTCGCGGAGTCCCTCGGGGACGAGGAGGTCGCCGCCCACGTCTCCCTCAAAGGCGAGGACGGTCTCTACGTCACCCCGACCCGGACCATCCGCTACTCCGCCGAAGGACTTCTCAGCGACGAATCCGTCGCCGAATTCCCGCACACCGCCGAACGCGTCTCCGTCTCGACTGGCCGACGAAAGGCGACGGTCCAACTGGACTACGGAACGGACGGCGTCAAGGAGTTCGCCATCCCGCTCAATTCGGTCGACCGCGCACTCCACCCGGTGCTCGCCGGCGTGCTCAACGCGAACGACGTCACGGGGCCCGGCGAGACCGTGATCCGGACGTTCCGGTTCAGCGAACTCACCGTCGTCGTCACGAGCGATCGACTGGTCAAGCACATCGGTAGCGCCGTGTGGGACCGGGAGTTCGAGGAGATCCCCTTCGACGACATCACGGGTATCGACATCGAGGAGGGCAACGTCTCCTCGCAGTTCGTGGTGCGAACTGACGGGCGAACCCAGCGCATCAAGGCCCCGAACGAGTCCTTCCGTGCGGTCCGGGAGACCATGGAAGACGCCATCCTCGCCTTCCACGGGGTCGACTCGATCGAGGCGTTCGAGGCCCGGCGGGCCGACGACGAAGACATCGAAACCGCCGGCGATTCAGGCGACGTCACCTTCGAAAGTGACGTCGATCCGATCGGAGCGGGCGACCCGGAGGCGAGCGAAGCGGCGTCGGCTGCTCCGGCCGAGGAGTCCTCCGACGCACCGACGGAATCGACGACCGACCCCGCAGACGAACTCGAACAGCAGGGGTTTACTGCGGCGTCGACGAAGGTCGAACCGGCTATCGATCCGGGAGAACTGCGCGCGGAGCTGGCCGAACTGGAGGAGTCCATCGAACGCCAGCGCGAGATCCTCGAGGCCCAACAGCAGTGGGTCGAGGACCTCTACGACCTCATTCCCGACCGGTGACCGTCCGGATACACGACGATCCGTAGGGACCGAGTTCGCCCGCGTCCAGATCGATGAAGTACCCCGTCGAAATCTCCGCGCTGCAGCGCTGGCAGGTGAACTCGCCCTCCTTCTGGATCACCTCGCTCTCGAAGCGAACGTAGTCGCCACCCCGGGGACTGACCGTCGATCCATCCCGCTCGATCACGCCGCGCTCCGCCGCCGTCTCCAGTATCTGCCGCGTTGTCCGGGGGTGGGTCGTCACCGACTCGAGTCGATCCACCACCGTCGCGACCGATAGCTCCGGGTCCTCGAGTTTCGAGAGGAGTTCAACGCCGAGTTCCACGGGGTCTGGCTCGGAATCCGACACGGGAACAGTGAGGGAGTGCGGGCAATTAACCCTTCCGTGGAACGGGATGTTCAAGGTGACGTCGTTCGAATACCGGTCGATGCGGATCTCGCGTCGTGGCGTCGGCATCGGGCTTTTCGCCCTCGCACTCTTGGCGCTCGCTGCCACCGTTCGCCCGGCGACCGTGGGGCCGTTGTTGGGAAGGATCGCTACCAGTCCGTGGTTTCCGCTCGTCCTGCTCTCCCTCTACAGTGTCCGACCCGTGCTCGGATGGCCCGTGACGGCCATCTCCGCGCTGGTCGGCTTCCGGTTCGGCGTACTCGTCGGCGTTCCGATCGCACTCCTGGGTGCCGCGTACACGAGCCTCGTCCCCTACGCTGCCGGCCGATTGGTTCCAGATTCGGACGGACTGCTGAGTCGACTGACCGCGGGCAGTGACGCCTACTTTCGCCAGATGGGCGGGTTTCGGGGCCTCGTCGCGGCGCGGCTGGCACCGCTCCCCGCCGAACCCGTCTCGGCGGCCGCCGGCGCGGGTGGGGTATCGCTTCCCGCGTTCGTGCTCGGGACCGTGGCCGGAGAACTCCCCTGGACCATCGCGGCGGTCTCCGTCGGCCACTCGATGACGGTCTTCGCGGTCGAGGACGTGACCGTAGACTGGTGGCTGGTGGGTATCGGTCTGGCCGGGGCTATCGTGTTGCTCGCAGGCCCGGTCTATCGCACGATCGGTAGACGACGGTAGTCAGAACCAGAAGGGATCCGAACAGTCGGCGATGACGCCGTGATTCGGGCAGACGAGTTTGCAGTGTCGCGTGCGTATCGGCGTCTCGCAGCGCGGACACCGACGGGTCGGTTCGTCGGTGTCCGAGGGCATCGGCCTAGCTGCACTCGCTCCAGCCACAGGACTGGCAGGTCTTGCATCCCTCGGAGTAGTAGAGGTCCATCGATCCACACTCCGGGCATTCGGGGCTCTCGCCGGCGTCGATGAGCGACTGTGTGGAGTCGTCCGAGGCGGCAGTTCCCTGATCGGCACCCGCCGTTGCTGGCTGCTCGCTAGTTCCGGCGGCCGCCGTCGGCCCGCCGTCCGTCTCGTGGGTGGTGGCATCCGGAGCCGCCTGGGCCGCCTCGCGTTCCTCCTCGGCGATGTCGTCGAGGGTCTCCTGGCGCGGATACGGTTTGTCGACCTCGTCTCTGAGGTACCGTTGCATCGCCGTGCCGATGGCGTCCGGGATGGAGTTGATCTGTTCGCCCTTGTCCCAGGCGACCTTCGGGCTGCGGGTGCCCTTCAACTCGTCGACGATCTCCTCGGGGTCGACGCCCGAGCGCAGCGCGGTCGAGACGACCTTCGCGAGGGCCTCGGTGAAGGAGTTGGTGAAGCCACCTGAGTGACCGATGTTGGCGAAGAGCTCGAAGGGTCGGCCCGTCTTCGGGTCCTCGTTGATGGTCACGTAGATCTTGCCATAGCCGGTGTCGACGCGCTGGCTCACGCCCTGAAGGGCGTCCGGTCTGGCACGCTTCTCGGCGTACCCGTTCTCCGGGACGATCGCGGCCATGTCTTCGCCGATCAGCTCGTGGACGTCCTCGCGGTCGAGGAACTCGCCCAGGCCACCGAATACCGTCTCGATGCGTTCGACGATAGCCTCGGCCGCTTCGTCCTCGTCCATGTCGGCGAAGTCAGCGTTCTTCGCGCGAGTGGTCAACACCTGTTTGGAGCGAGTGCCGTCCCGGTAGACTGTCACGCCCTTGCCGCCGTGGTCGTAGATGTACCTGAGGACCTCGTCCATGTCCTCGACGCTCGCCTCGTTGGGGAAGTTGACCGTCTTCGAGATGGAGGAGTCGACGCCTTCCTGGAGAGCCGTCTGGATGGACGCGTGTTCTTTCCCGGAGAGGTCACCGGTGGTGACGAAGAGTTCAGAGATGGCGTCCGGCACGGTCGAGAGTCCCACGACGCCGTCGAACTCGTTTGCGGCCATCTGCGTCTTGGCCTCCTCCTTGACGGTCTCGACGTCCACGTCGTTGGCCTCCAGGGTACGCAGGAAGTAGTCGTCGAACTCGACGAGCATCTCGTCGCCCTGGACGTCGTCGGAGACGTTCTTGTAGTAGGCGACGTTGAAGATGGGCTCACAGCCGCCGGTCGTGTTACCGACCATCGAGGTCGTTCCGGTCGGGGCGATGGTCGTGGTGTTGTGGTTGCGAATCGGGAACCCGTCGCTCCACGCCGTCGCGTCCTGACCGGTGTGGTGTTCGAACCACTCATCGTACCGTTCGGGATCGGCGTATTTCGAGTCGCCCCACTCCTCGAAACTGCCGCGCTCTTCGGCGAGTTCGTGGGAGACCCACTTCGACTCGTGGTTGATGTAGGTCATGAGCTGTCGGGCGACCTCGTTGGCCTCCGCCGACCCGTACTGCATCCCCAACTGGACGAATAGCTGCGCGAGTCCCATGATACCCAGTCCGATCTTGCGCATCTCGCGTACCTTCTCGGTGATCTCCTCGACCGGGAAGTCCGACATCGTGACGACGTCCTCGAGGAACCGGGTCCCCCACTGGATGCGACGGTCGAACTCCGCCCAGTCGATGCTCTCCTGGAGGAAGGCGTCGACCGCCTCGGCCTGGCTGTCGTACTCGTCGGCGTGTGCGGCCGACCAGACCCGCCAGTCGGCCCCGTCCTCGGCGGCGACCGTCGAGAGGTTGATGTGCCCGAGGTTGCAGGCTTCGTACTCCTCGAGTGGCTGTTCGCCACACGGGTTCGTGGCGAGCATCCGGTGGTCGGGGTGCTCCTTGACGTCGAAGGAGTGCTCCTTGTTCGCGCGCTCCAGGTAGATGACGCCGGGTTCGCCGTTCTCGTGGGCCCCGCCGACGATGCGCTCCCAGAGAACCGACGCGGGGATAGAGAGCTCCTCGCCGACCTCGACGTAGTCGCCGAGGCCATAGCGGCCGTACATCTCCTTGGTCTCGGCGGTCGCGATGTGGGGCTCCTCGGTTCGTGGGTTCGTCAGCGTGTACTCCTCGTCCGCGTAGAGGGCGTCCATGAAGTCGTCGGTGATACCGACGGAGATGTTGAAGTTGGAGAGATGGCCCTCGACGGCGTTCCGAAGGTGTTTGGGGACGCGACCGTCCTCGTCGATGAGTTCGCGGGCCTCCTCGAGCGCCTCCGAGAAGTCGGTGTACGTGGGGTCGTCGGGGTCGTTGAGTTTGAGCGCGTGGGCGAGCGAGACGTCCTTGTTCTTCGAGTGGATGAACTCGATGACGTCGGGATGTGAGACGCGCATGACCGCCATCTGGGCCCCACGGCGGGTCCCGCCCTGGGCGATGGTCTCGGTCATCTGGTCGAAGGTCCGCATGAACGTGATGGGCCCGGAGGCGATGCCACCGGTCGAGCCGACGGCGTCGCCGTACGGCCGGAGCTTCCAGAAGGCGTACCCCATACCGCCGCCGCTCTGGAAGGTCAACGCTGCCTCCTTGGCGGTCTCGTGGATGTCGGCGAGGTCGTCCGCCGGCGAGTTGACGAAACAGGCCGAGAGCTGCTGGAGCTCGTCGCCGGCGTTCATCAGCGTCGGCGAGTTCGGCATAAATGAGAGCGTGGACATGAGCTCCTCGTACTCGGCGGCGACCGATTCGACGTGCTCGCGGACGTCGTCCGGGAGTTCGGGGACGACTGTCTCGTAGGCGAACTTGTTGACATTCTCCTCGGTGAGCGCCGTCTCGACGTCATCGTCGGTGGTGACGCCGTCGCCGAAGACCGCTGCGGCCAGTTCGTCACGTCGTGGATGGTCCGGTTTGATCTGGTCCGGCGTCACCGTGATTGTCTCGTCCTTCCGGTCGGCCTCGTAGAAGGCCTCCGCGAGCGCGATGTTCCTGGCGACGCGACGGAACAGCCCCTCCTGTTCCTCGACGAGATTGCCGTCCGCGTCCTTGCGAAGATATCGTGCGGGCAGGATGTTGTGGTAGGCGTTGGCAGTGAGACGTTCCTCGAGCGCGTCCCCCGTGACACGCTTGATCGGCAGCGTCAGATCCCCCGCGTCCGTTCCGTCGGCACTCATATTCGATCCCCCTCGCGTACAGTCGTGGTAAACGCAGTGTAGCCGTGCATGCTTGATGTCCTTGAAAGTCGAGAGCGTGGTGAGACCATACCCGCTACCGGCGCATATGGGTTGGGTTCCCCGCACCCGCTCCCGTGGTTCGGTCGGGCGATTCTGGTGTCGCACCGACGGGCGTGTGAGCAGTACATGGATAGAAGGGGTCCTGTATAAGACCTCGCAAAGCGGACTGAAAGTGAACAGCCGGTGACGGAGAACGACGGACCGTCGTTCCGGCCGGGTCAGGCCTCGACCGTGGCGAGGAAGTTCTCGATGACGTCGTGGCCGGCGGCGGTGAGCACGCTCTCGGGGTGAAACTGAACGGCGACGATGGGATGCTCACGGTGGCGAATCGCCATCGGAATCGTTTGCCCCGCGTGGTCCGTCGTCGCCGTCACCGCGAACGCCGGTGGGACGTCGAGGGCGACGAGCGAGTGATAGCGCCCACCCTGGAATCCGTCGGCGATGCCATCGAAGAGACCGACCCCGTCGTGATGGATCGGTGAGGACTTCCCGTGGACCGGTTCGGGGGCCTGTCCAACGCTCCCGCCATACTCGTAGACGGCGGCCTCCATCCCCAGACAGACACCGAGCGTCGGAATCTCGGGCGAGAGTTCGCGCAGGACCCCCGTAGAGACGCCGACGTCACGGTCGTTCTCGGGATGGCCCGGTCCCGGACTGATGACGATGGCGTCCGGGTCGGCCGCCCGGACGTCGTCGAGCGTCGCGGTATTCTGGACGACGGTCGTCTCCGGCGAGGTCCCATCGGCGAGGCGCTGATCGGAGACGTACTCGACCAGGTTGTAGGTGAACGAATCGAAGTTATCGACGAAGAGGACGTTCATCGCGACGCCTCCGGTGCCGTCGACTCGATGCGCTCGAGGGCCGCCAGCGCCCCGTCCATCTTCGATTCGGTCTCCGCGTACTCGCTCGCCGGATCTGAGTCGGCCACCACGCCGGCCCCGGCCCGCACGCGTATGGTGTCCTCGTCGCCGTGGTCGACCGTCACGGTCCGGATGACGATGGCGAAGTCGGCGTCGCCCTGCCAGGAGACGTAGCCGACTCCTCCACCGTATACGCCGCGAGGGGTCTCCTCGTACTCGTCGATGAGTTCCATGGCACGGATCTTCGGGGCACCGGAGAGGGTGCCGGCCGGGAAAGAGGCGCGAACCGCGTCGAAGGCGTCCCGGTCATCCCGCAGCGTTCCGGTGACCGTCGACTCGATGTGCTGGACGTGGCTGTACTTGAGCACGCGCATGAACTCCGGCACGTCGACGCTCCCGGGTTTGGAGACCCGGCGGACGTCGTTTCTCGCCAGGTCGACAAGCATGGTGTGTTCGGCGCGCTCCTTCTCGTCGGCCAGCATCTCACCGGCCAGTCGACGGTCCTCGACGGGGCTCGTCCCCCGGGCGCAGGTCCCCGCGATGGGGTTGTTCAGGACGGTCTCGCCGTCGACGGAGACCAGCGTCTCGGGGCTCGCCCCGACGATGGTCCGCTCGCCGTGGGACAGCAGGTACATGTATGGCGAGGGGTTCACCGACCGCATCGACTCGTAGAGCGCGAGTGGGTCGACATCACCGCGAAGTTCTCGCGTCCGCGAGATGACAGCCTGGTAAATCTCGCCCTCGAAGACGGCCTCCTTCGCCCTCGCGACGGCCGCTTCGTAGGTCTCTTTCGAACCGGTTCGATCGTCGAACCGCTCGAAACCACCCGTCTCGGGCGGTTTCGCAGTGGATAGTGCCTCGCTGACGCGCTGGGCTTCTGCTCGCAGTTCGTCGTAGACCGCGTCCGGATCGTCGTCCGGAGCGACGAGCGGTGTGAACACGAGCGAGACGCTCTCGGCCAGGTCGTCGAAGACCAGCGTTCGCGTCGTCAACACGAACTCCGCGTCGGGGACCGTCGAGTCCGGTCGCTCGACGCCGACGTCCTCGAGCCAGAGGTCGTAGACCGCGTCGTAGGCGATGAAGCCAACGAGTCCGCCATCGAGCAACTGGCGGTCCCGTTCCGGGAACCCTCGACGCTCGACCGCGGGCAGTGCCTGGCGCAGACGGTCGAGTGCGTCACCGTCCCCCGTGGCCACGTAGTCGAGGAGACTCGAGTCCCGGAGGGTCGTGACGTCGTCGCCGCTCGGGTCCACGGTGACCACCGCGTCCGGGTCGTACCCCACGAACGAGAACCGGGCATGGCGTTCCTCGGGGCCAGTAGTCGGCGAGAACGCCCCGTCGGGATCGCTTGCGGACGTCTTCTCCGCACTCTCGAGTAAGAACCCGTAATCGTCGTTCCCGGCCAGGGTCGCGTACGCGGCGAGTGGCGAGACGTCCACGGAGAGGGGCACCTCGACGCGAGCCACGACAGGGTCGGACCCCGAGACGAGATCGCGGAACTCGTCGCGGTCGAGGTTCAGACTGGTCACGACTCTGCGCTCCTCGCCGCTCGAACGAAGTCGGCGACGGCAGTGCGGTCTTTGATTCCACCGTCGGACTCGACGCCCGAGGCGACGTCGACCGCATAGGGTTCGACCGTCTCGATGGCGGATCCGACGAGATCGGGAGTGAGCCCGCCAGCCAGTACCAGAGGCGCGTCGAGTTCGTCGCGGAGTGACCGCGTCCGATCCCAGTCGTGCACCCGACCGGTGCCGCCGGCACCCGATTCGTCGGTGGAGTCGACGAGGACGGCGTCCGCAACGGTGGCGTACTGTCGTGCCGAGTCCGCCGACGTAGCGTCGACGGCGACGATCACGTCTGCATCGATGGACTCCGTGAGGGCGGCGACCTCGTCCGGCGACAGTCCGGCGTGAACCTGTAGCGCATCGGGTCCGACCCGCTCCACGAGGTCGACCGCAGCGCCGACCGTCTCGGGCATCGTGACGAGGACCGTCGTCACGAACGGCGGGACGCCAGCGAAGAGTCGCCGAGCGTGGTCCTGCGATATCTCTCGAGGCGTCTCGACCGGCACGTCGACGATGGCGCCGACCGCGTCGACCCCTGCATCGATGGCCATCGCGACGTCCTCCTCGCGGGTGAACCCGCACACTTTCACGCGGGGCATCTCAGGTGGCGACCGCCGACTGGAGGTCCGCGAGTTTCGCTGCGGCCCCACCGTCGGCGATGGCCTGATCGGCGGCCTCGACGCCGTCCGCGAGCGACGTCGCCGCGCCGGCGACGTAGATGGCTGCGCCGGCGTTCGCCAGGATGATGTCGCGTTTCGCGCCGTTCGCCTCGCCGGTCACGACCCGGCGCATGTCTTCTGCGTTCTGCGTCGGCGACCCGCCCGCCACGTCGGTGATGGTGTGGTGATCGATACCGAGGTCGGCCGGCGTCAGCGTGTACTCCTCGATGTCAGTGCCCCGGACTTCCGCGACGGTCGTCTCGTCGTGGATGGTGATCTCGTCGAGACCCGCGCCGTGGACGACCAGCGCGTGCTCGACGTCCATGTGAGAGAGCGCTCGAGCGACCACGGGCACGAGGTCGGCGTCGTAGACGCCGATGACCTGTGCGTCCGCCCCGGCCGGATTGGTGAGTGGACCGAGGACGTTGAAGATGGTCCGGACCCCGAGTTCCTTGCGAGGCCCGATGACGGCCTTCATCGCCGGGTGGAACACCGGCGCGAGCATGAACCCGATGCCGTCGGTCTCGATGGCCGACTCGACCGCGGTCGGTTCCGCGTCGACCCGCACCCCCGCCTCCTCGAGGACATCCGCGCTTCCCGACGACGACGAGACGGAGTAGTTGCCGTGTTTCGCGATCGGGACGCCGGCCCCGCTCGCGACGATCGCGCTCGTGGTCGAGACGTTGATGGTGTCGAAGTCGTCTCCGCCGGTGCCACAGGTGTCGACGAGCGGACTTCGGTCCGGATCGATGGTCCGCGCGGCGTCGCGCATCCCCTGGGCGAACCCGGCGATCTCGGTCTCCGTCTCGCCCTTCGCCCGGAGTGCGGTGAGCAGGCCACCGATCTGCGCCTCGGTCGCCCCGTCGAAGACCCGTGTCGCTGCCTCCCGAGCCTGATCGACGGTCAGATCCTGCCCTTCGACCACCCGCTCGATGATATCGTTCATGGTAGGCCCCCAATGTACATTGTTGCGTTGTGATGGACAACTCTGTACAACAACTTAACCCTTGCGAGTGCGCCAGCGGTCTGTCGGGGCTGCCGATTCGAAACCTTCAATTGTCCCCACCGGATACGATTGAGTGCGAGCAGACGAGTGCCGGACAGGGTTTGTGGTCTAGTCTGGCTATGACACCTCCTTGACATGGAGGAGGCCGGCGGTTCAAATCCGCCCAAACCCACTTCTCGAACCCCAAAGCGACGAGCGGCAGCCCCGCTCGTCGCGGTCCCTCCGGAAGAGAAGTGGGTGGCGGATTTGAGCCCAGCGGACGAGCGTAGCGACGTCCGCGTGGTTCACAATCCGCCCAAACCCACTTTTCAACGGATCCGAGTGGCGAGCGTCAGCGGCCGGAATGCGGTAGACAGCGCTGTCTGAGGACCGCCACAATACGAGAACCACCTGTGCTCACGTGACGATCAGAATCGGGATGGTTGTTTTTCAGTTATAAAAACTGTTATCCCGGCAGCCATCGAATTGAGACCAGTGAGAAGTGGTTGGCTGTCCCGACGCTGGTCGCTCGTCATTATCGGGATAGGAATCGGGTTATCGGCCATCAACATCCAACACCTCCAGACAGAACAACCACCACTGAGTGCGTTTATCGGTGGAGCAGTGCCACTCGTGATGACACTCGGCACCGTCGCGATCGGGACCTGGGTGTGGAGACAGCACTGGGACCGAAAAGCGATGACCCGACTGATTCTGTGGTTGCTGTTCGGGGTCGGGTGGATGACCATCGTCGGCATCGGGCTGATTATCTACGCGTCAACCGGCGGCAGACCACCGCCCCATTCGCTGTATCTCATCGGGACCTTCGCGAGTTACGGGAGTATTCCAGGCCTGCTGACCGGGTGGGTCGACATCCAGCGACGGGATCAGGAACTATCGTTACGACAGTTCAAACAGACCGTCGAGAGTTCGAAGGATCTGTTGGCGGCGATCGATACGAATCACGAGTACCTCTTCGCCAACAACGAATATCGACAGTACCACGGGATCGAAACGGGCGAGATAGCCGGCCGTTCGCTGGCCGATGTCCTGGATCCCGAGGAGTTCGATCGAGTGGAGCCGATGATCGAGACGGCTCTCTACGGTCGTCCGGTCCAGACCGAGATCTCCCGCGAAAATCGCGAGGGCGAGGAGCGAATCCTCGACGTTCGGCTCTTTCCGCTCGAGGGGTCGAACGGCGACATACGAGGTGTCGGAGCATCGATGCGGGACGTCACCGAGGATCGGAAGCGAGAGGCCGCAATCGAACGGGAATCGGAGTATCGACGGCTCATGTCCGACGTCAATCAGGCGCTCGTCAGGTCGAACGATATCGACGAGATCGTCCCGCTCGTCGCCGACCTCATGGGGTCGAGTCATTACTTCACCTGTACGTTCATCCACCTCCTCGATACGGCGGAGGCCGACGTCACCTGTGCCCGGGATTGGACACTGGATTCGGCCGAGGTCGAAGGGCTCCACACTGATGCATACGTCGAGGCCGTCTTCGAGGCGGGTGCCCTCACGATCGACGACGTGACAGAACCGCCGTTCGGTCACCACGGTTCGGAGGGACCATCGCATTCGGGGGCGGGGATCGCAATCACACACGACGGAGAGCAGTATGGAGTCCTCACCGTCCACGTCCCGACAGGAGACGGCCTGGACGAGGAGAAACTCGACGTGCTCGAGACCATCGGGAACAACCTGGGATATTTCATCTACAACCGGAACCTCGCGGCCGAACATCGGACGTTCACCGACATCGTCGAGCGGATCGACGACCCGGTGATGCTCCAGGACCGCGATGGGACGTTCCGCGTCCTCAACGACGCCGTCGCGGACTTCGCGGGAATGGACAGGGAATCGCTGATCGGCAGCGACGAGACCGCGTTCATGGACGAGACGGTCGCCAGAACGGTTCGCGAGATGAAACAACGAGTCATCGAGACCGAACAGCCGGTCTCCTATCAGGTGTCGCCACGGTTCCCGGACGGTCGTGAACGCACCTTCTCCACGACCCGATATCCCTCCGTCGACGACCAGGGGAACGTCGATGGGACGCTCGCGATCTGTCGGGACGTGACCGACCTCAAGGAGCACCAGCGCCAGCTACAGGTGCTCGATCGTGTCCTGCGACACAACGTGAGCAACAACATGAACGTGGTCCTCGGCTACGCGGAGATGATCCGCGATGCGACGAGTGGCGACCTTGAACACCACGCCACCGCGATCATGGCCAACAGCGAGACGTTGCTCGATATCGCCGACAAGCAACGCAAGATCACCGAATTCCTCTCCGACGTGCCCCCGATCGGGGTCCTCGACCTCGACGAAGTGGTCACGAAGACCGTTCGACGGGTTCGGTCGACGTTCCCAACCGCCGAGATAGCCGTCCACGTCGACGAGCGTGTCCACGTAACCGCGAATAGGGCCATCGGTGACGCTATCGAGGAGCTCCTCACCAACAGTATCGTCCACGCGAACCGTGACGATCCCTCGGTAATCATCGAGATACGCACCACCGGACGGGCCGCCACCGTCTCCGTGATCGATACGAACCAGACGATATCTGAGATGGACCGCGGGGTCTTGCGAGGGGAGACGATCAGCGAACTTCACCACGGAAGTGGCCTGGGATTGTGGTTCGTCAAACTCGTCGTCGACCACTCCTCCGGATCGCTGGCGTTCGAAGAGAACGAACCACGGGGGAACGTCGTTCGGATCGAATTGCCCCGGGCTCACGACGACTGACGGTATCGGAGATCCGGAGCGGTCCAGTCCTCACGAAAGCGACGGCGGGCCATCAATCGCCGCGTGATTTATACATGAGAATTGTTAACATCCACCTACGATGGATTCGAACGACGAATCCAGCGGACCGGCGCCGTCCCTCGCAGAACGGGCCTGGCAGTCACTCCGTGCCGGCTTCGAGTGGTTCGCCGACACGTTCCGTGGACACGCCCACGTGCGTGAAGTGAGAAAGGGTCGCGAGTGACCCAGTCGGTGACCGAGCCAGGGCAACAGTACACCGACCGAATCGTCACTCGACGTCGGTCCCAATGTACCGGGGGAGGGGTTCCGGTCGATGATAGAGGTCGTGACCGATGACTGCGGCCGCCAGCGCCACCGGCAGTGACGCCGCAAACGTCGCCATCGTATCGGGAGCGACGTAGACGACCAGCGGCAGGACGACGACCACGCCGCCGAGAACGTATCCGAGGAGTGGGCGCGTCGTTCGGACGTATCCCAGGCCGAGGAAGACGAGCGCGATGGTCAGCACGAGGACGCTGATCCCACCCAGAACGACCCCGACGAGTGCCAACACCGTGTCCGTGCCCGTGTCGCCGAAGGCGCCAAACGCGAGTATCGGTGTGGTGACAGTCAGTCCGCCGAGGCCGACCAGCGCGATGACGCCGCTCCAGCGACGTAACCGACCGGCGCTGGCCCAGTCCCGTCTGAGCAGGCCAAGAAGGCCCAGAAACAGCCCCAGGACCCCGAGGACCGATACTACGGGCATCACGGTCCGGTGGATCCACAGCGGACTACCGAGCCCCGGGTCGAAGACGTAGGAGTCCAGTGCTGGAACGCCATACCAGCCTGGTGGAATCGCGCTGACCGCGAGGAGGAATCCGCCCATCGCCGCGACGATACCGAGGAGTTGCGTATGACGCTCGGTCATCAGTCTGCACCCCCGATAGCGACCACCGTCCCGCCCCGCGTCGTCACGACGATGGCGCCGGCCACGATGGCAGGTGGGGTCACCCACGCCCGTGGATGTGACCCGCCCTCGATGGCCCACGGGGACGCGCCCAGTTCCGCCGTGAACGCGACGATCGACTGCGCGCGGTCCGGACCGCTCCCCAGTGACATGGTCGTCAGCGCGAGGTCGTCCGTGGCGGCCGTGACCGCCCCACTCCCGACGTACGAGCACCAGCGTGGCGTTGGTTCGCGGTCTGTCCGATCGAGTGCGAACGTCGCCGCCCCCGCCTCTCCCGGTTGCTCTACCGCGTAGATGTTTTCGGGCGTGACGACCGGAGAGAGCAGCGCGCGGAACTCTCCACGGCTGAACGTCCACAGCGGGTCCCCCGTGTCCAGCTCGATGGCGTGGAGTCCCTCGTCGTTGCCGAGGACGGCAGTCCCGTCGTCGACCACCAGCTGCGTTTCCGTCTGGCGGTCCCGTACCCAGGTCTGGGAACCGCGTTCCACATCGCGGGCGACGACGCCATCGCCGCTCGGATAGACGATACGATCGTCGCCCGCAGCGGGTGGCACCGGGGCCGACAGTCGGTTCGCCGGCCGGCGCCACTGTTCGGTCCCGTCGGGCGCGATTGCCACCAGCCGCTCCGTCCCGAGGGCGATGATGGTCCCGTCGAGGACGGCCGGTCTGCTCACCCGGGTCATGTTCCCGATCCGCCATCGTACCGACCCGTCCGACGGGTCCAGGGCAACGAGACCATCCGTCGCCCCGACGAGCACCGTTCCCGCCGGGCCGAAAACCGGAGCGACGGTGTTCGACCGATACTCCGCTATCGCGTCGTCGGTGGTCGGTGAGACCTCGTCGGTGGCCCAGCGACGATCGCCGCTTCGAAGCGAGTGCGCGTGAACACGTCGTTCGTCGGCGACGAGCACCAGTCCCTCACCGACGGTCGGAGCGCTCGCGGAGAGGCTCCCGGCGTCCGTGTCCGGCAGGGCGAGATCGATCCGCCACCGGACGACGAGATCGCCGTCTGGTAGCGAACGACCCGCGTACCCCGTATTCCCCACGTCACCGGCGAATCCATTCCAAACGCCTGACGGCGTGGTCTCGAACGGGCCACGGGTGTCGGCCAGTATGGAGATCGTCTCCTCTGGAGTAGGTGGGTCGGAATCCGGACAGGAAGACGAACAGCCAGCCAGTCCCGCGAGACCGACCACGGAGGCAGTGCCGGCGATGGTCTGCAGGAGCTTTCGACGGGTGGCAGCCATTACCGGCCAGAGGGTCCGCAAATGTTGTGAGTGTTGTGATACGTTCGACTCACGGACGGCGGCTACCACGGGACCGGACAGGTCGGAAATCCTGGCGGTTGAACAACCTTCAAGACGCTCCCACGCAAACGTTCGCAGGTATGGATATCGCCGATATCGCCGCTACGGACTTCGTCGAGGTCGACGCCGGACAACGTCTCGGGAAGGTTCGTGCCGTCTTCGAAGCCGAGAATCCCAAGGGTATCATCGTCACCGACGACGGCTCGTACGCCGGAGTGATCACCGAACGCCAGTTGCTCCAGTCGCACGTCGAGGACGACGCGAAGGCGTCCTCGTTGACGAACCCCGCCCCCAAGGTCGATCAGCACGAAGACATCCGCGAGACGGCCCGGATGCTCGTCGAGGGGAACACGAAGGTCGCGCCGGTGTTCGACGGCGAGGTGCTGCACGGAATCATCACCGAGGATGACATCCTCGACGCCGTCCTCGAGAATCTCGACGCCCTCGACGTCGCCGACATCTACTCCGAGAACCCCATCACCATCTCGAAGGGCGATACCGTCGGCGTCGTGATCAACCGCCTGCGCGAGCACGGTATCTCCCGACTCCCGGTCGTCGACGAACGAGGCCTGCTCACGGGCGTCGTGACCATCCACGACGTCGTCGACGTGGTCATCAGGGACATGGACAAGGCGACGACGGGCGACCGGGCCGGCGAGATCGATCGCATCCTGGATATCCCGGTGGCGGACGTCCTCACCAGTCCCGTCGAGACCGTCACCCTCGAGGACTCCGTCCAGGAGGCCGTCGAGGAGATGCTCGAGAACGACTTCTCCGGGCTCATCGTCACGGACGCCGGGAACGACCGCTCGGTCATCGGCGTCGTCACCAAGACGGACGTCCTCAGGGCGCTCACGTTCACCGAAGAGGAGCGTATGGACGTCCAGATCACCAACATCGACCTGCTCGATGCCATCACCCGGACCGAGATCCGCGAGGACATCGCGGCCATCGCCGACAAGTACAGCGAGATGCAGGTCCACCACGCCCACGTGCGATTCCACCAGCACAAGGAGAAGCTCCGCGGGACCCCGCTGATCCAGTCCCAGATCCGTCTCCGGACCAACAAGGGCCAGGCAGCTGGCTCGGGTGAGGGGTACGGCGCCGACAACGCCTTTTACGTCGCGCTGGACAAACTGGAGCGCAACGTCCTCGAGATGAAGGGCATCCAGGCCGACGCCGAGTACGAGGGGCAGTTGCTCCGCAAGCTCAACGAACTGTAGACGGAGACCGCTTCTCCCGGTATTGCCGGTCGTCGTTCCGGGGTCACCTGGGACCGGCGCTCTCGATACCCGACCCCGTGATGGCGAACTGGGCCGTCTCGCCCTCCGGACGGGAGCGGTGTTTCTCGAGGGTCGCCCGACGTTTCCCGCCGCGGAACCGGTCGAGACGGACGACCGTTCCCGTCCAGTGCGAGAGCGTGTGCCCGCCGAGCGGGCGGACCCGGTCCGAGTCGCTCTCCGGGTCGCTGTAGACCTGGTTCGTGATGACGACGACGAGGTCGTTGCGTCGAGCGAGCGACAGCAGGTGAGTCACCTGGTTGGCGACCTCCCGGAGTGCGTCGCCGCTCTCCTCGTCCTCGGTCCGTTTCAGGCGGTAGAACCCAGTCGCACTGTCGAGGACGACGACGTCCGCCCGCTCGGCGAAGTCCGCGACGTCGCGGACGGCCTCGGTCTGTTCCTCGAAGTCGTGGGCGGCCTGGACGATGACCCGGGACGAGGCGGCCTCCACGTCGTCGACCCTGGCGGAGAGGACCTGTTCGAAGCGTTCGACCGAGAGCCCCTCGGTGTCGACGAACACCGCCGTACCGCCGTCGGCGACGGCCTCGACGACGGCACTCAGCGCGACGTTGGTCTTCCCCGCGCCCGGAGCGCCGTACAGCTGTGTGACGGTGCCCCGTTCCAGTCCACCGCCGAGGAGTTCGTCGAGGGCCGAACAGCCCGTCGACAGTCCGGTGTCGGTCACTACCGGCCAGTAGGCAGGACCGTGGGAAAAACACCCCGATTGCCGGGATGTCGACACCGGACTTTTGCCCACAGACCGCCGAGTTAGGGCTAGTGATCGTCGTCGCCACGGAGAACTTCGAAGTCTACCACGACGTGGTCGCGGCACTCCGTGCTCGCGGGAGCGATTTCACCACAATTCGCGCGGGCGCGGACTTGCCGTCGGACGCCGCAGTGGTCATCGTCGGTCCGGGAGAGGACAGAGCGGCCGACGTCCCGATCGTCGAGGCCGACCCGACCGACCCACGAGCAGCGGTCGACGAGGCGATGGCAGCGCTTCGATCCGGCGAGGGACCGCTGGTCGTCGGCGTGGACCCGGGGACCGATCCGGGAATCGCCGTGCTCCACGGCGACCTGGTAGTGGCAGCCTTTCAGGTGCCGATCGACGATGCCGCGGCCACCATTCACCGAGAGCTCGACGGATCGACCGACGCGCTTGTCAGACTCGGCGACGGTGCTCGCCTGCACGGGGCCCGGCTACTCGAAGAACTGGGTGACGTCGCCGTCGAACTGGTCGACGAGTCGGGGACGTCGCCCCATCTCGGGAGTGGGGCTCGCGGGATGGGCGACGTCCTCGCCGCCGTCAACATCGCCCGTCGTTCCGGGACGGCCATCGAGGGGCGAAACATCGAACCGACCGAGGGCGAGATCCAGGTCATCAAGAGTCGATCTCGTGAACGCTCGACGGACAACCGGACCATCACGGAAGCGCTCGCGAGACGGGTCGCCCGCGGCGACCTCACCCTCGACGAGGCCATCGTCGAACACGGGGATGCCGTTTCCGACGACAGCGATGGGACGTGATGCCGGCAGGAACCCGGGCCATGCGGTATTCCTATGAGCCTTGGAATGGTAGTAGTTTACAAGGTCGGACCGACGGTCGGCGCAACGTTCTTCCGTCGGCCCGACAGAAACCACAGTATCCCGCACGAGTGCCATGAACGAAGTCCAACTGGAAGTGGCGAAGGCGTACCCGAACGACTCGGGTCGCGGAATCGCCCGCCTCGACCCCGACACGCTGTTGCACCTCAAACTGAGCCCCGGCGATATCATCGAAATCGAGGGCGCGGAGATGACCGCGGCGAAGGTATGGCGTGCGGATAGACAGGACTGGAACACCGATACAGTCCGTATCGACGGCTTCACCCGGCAGAACGCCGACGTCGGCATCGGCGAACGGGTGAAGATACGGAAAGCTGAAGCCGAGAAGGCCGAGACGCTGGTGCTCGCCCCGCCGGAGGAGGCGAGCGTGCAGTTCGGCTCCGATGCGGCCGGCATGGTGAAACGCCAGATCCTCAAGCGACCGGTCGTCGCTCGCGACATCGTCCCGGTGATGTCGAGTACGAACCACCCGTTCATGCGGTCACCGGGCCAGGCGATACCGCTCATCGCCGTCGAGACGGAGCCGGAAGGAGTCGTCCTCGTGACCGAAGACACGGAAGTCGAGTTGCGAGAAGAACCGATCTCGGGGTTCGAGCGCACCGGCGGTGGCATCACCTACGAGGATATCGGCGGCCTGCAAAACGAGATCCAGCGGGTCCGGGAGATGGTCGAACTCCCGATGAAGCACCCGCAGATCTTCCAGAAACTCGGCATCGAGCCGCCACAGGGAGTCCTCCTGCACGGCCCGCCGGGGACCGGCAAGACCCTCCTCGCGAAGGCGGTGGCCAACGAGACGTCGGCGAGTTTCTTCTCCATCGCCGGCCCCGAAATCATCTCGAAGTACTACGGCGAGTCCGAACAGCAACTCCGGGAGATATTCGAGGACGCCAAAGACGAGGCGCCGGCGATCATCTTCATCGACGAACTGGACTCCATCGCGCCGAAGCGCGAGGACGTGACCGGCGAGGTCGAACGGCGGGTCGTCGCCCAGTTGCTCACGATGATGGACGGTCTCGAGGGACGAGGCCAGGTCATCGTCATCGCCGCGACCAACCGCGTGGACGCCGTGGATCCGGCGCTGCGCCGGCCCGGACGATTCGACCGCGAGATCGAGATCGGCGTCCCCGACGAGGTGGGTCGCGAGGAGATACTCAAGATCCACACGCGCGGGATGCCCCTCAGCGACGACATCAACCTCTCGAAACTGGCGGACGACACCCACGGCTTCGTCGGGGCGGACATCGAGTCGCTCACGAAGGAGGCCGCGATGCGCGCGCTCCGCCGCTACCTCCCGGAGATCGACCTCGACGAGGAGGACATCCCGCCGAGTCTCATCGACCGGATGATCGTCAAACGCAACGACTTCCAGGGCGCGCTCAACGAGGTCGAACCCAGCGCCATGCGCGAGGTCCTCGTCGAACTCCCAAAGGTCTCCTGGGACGACGTCGGGGGGCTGGCGGATGCGAAGTCGAAGGTCAAAGAGAGCGTCGAGTGGCCGCTGACGTCCCGGGAGAAGTTCACCCGCCTGGGGATCAACCCGCCGTCCGGGGTCCTCCTCTATGGCCCGCCGGGGACCGGCAAGACGCTGATGGCGAAGGCCGTGGCCAACGAGACGAACGCGAACTTCATCAGCGTGCGCGGCCCACAACTCCTCTCGAAGTGGGTCGGCGAGTCCGAGAAGGCGATCCGACAGACCTTCAGGAAGGCCCGGCAGGTCAGCCCGACGGTCGTGTTCTTCGACGAACTCGACAGTCTGGCGCCAGGCCGCGGCCAGGACACGGGCAACAACGTCTCCGAACGGGTCGTCAACCAGTTACTGACCGAACTGGACGGGCTCGAAGACATGGAGGACGTCGTCGTCATCGGCGCGACGAACCGCCCGGACATCATCGATCCGGCCCTGATCCGCTCGGGCCGCTTCGATCGCCTGGTGATGATCGGCCAACCAGGTGTCGAAGGTCGCGAGGAGATCCTGCGGATCCACACCCAGGACACGCCGCTCGCCCCCGACGTCTCGCTGCGCGAACTGGCAGAGCGGACCGACGGCTACGTCGGCTCGGACCTCGCGAACATCGCCCGCGAAGCGGCCATCGAGGCCCTTCGCGACGACGACGAGGCGGACGCGGTCGAGATGCGACACTTCCGTGCCGCCCTCGATTCGGTCCGCCCGACGATCACCGAGGACCTCCTCGAGTACTACGAGCGGGTCGAAGAAGATCTGACCGGCGGGTCCACGCCTGCTGCCGGTGACCGCCGCCGCGAAGGCCACATCGGGTTCCAGTAGGCGGGAGACCGCGTTTGGGGGCACGTCGCCGAAAGATAGAAACCTTCATTATTGTTCACGATAGACACATCATCGCCCTCGGGAAAGTTCGTCACGGGAGGGATGGGGAGGAGATACGTGGACCGACGACCCGCCACCGAGGGCGTTCCGGTCACCACTCCACCGACGCACCGACGTTACGCCCGCCAGTGACTACCACGTCACCGTCGAGTCCGGCGGCCGCTAACGCCGTCTTCCCGGCCCGTCTGGCGGCGGCCGCGTTCGCCGCATCGGTGATGCCGTAGACGGCCGGCCCCCACGACGACTGCCCCGCGCCCTCGATGGCCGGTTCCCGGGAGAGATGCGTGACAAGGTCGCCGACCGGCGGTCGGTAGACGCCACCCTGCTCTTCGGCGTACCACCGGCCGTTCAACCGACCCAATTCTGCGACCCCGTCACCGAACGCCGAAACGTCGCCGGCCGTGACCGCCGGGAGGATACGGCGGACGACGAGGCCCGCGATGCGATCGCTGAGGGTCGGGTCCGCGCGTTCGACCGTCGCGCGCATACTCCGATCCTCGTCCTGACCGTGAGGGCCCCGACTCCCGGCCGGGACGACGATCAGAAAGCGCCAGTCCGCGGGAATGTCGTGACGAGCCGCGACCCGCGGGACGGTCCAGTCGCCGGTCACCGGTGGCTCGGTAGTGAACTGACCGGTCGGGTGTCCATCGTCCAGGACGAACCCGCCGGACTCGAAGGTCGCCACCCCGACGCCGCTCCGGCCGCCACGGCCCAGCATCGGGGCGCGGGTCCGGATCCGTGGCTCGTCGTCGTAGGCACGGGCGACGGCGGCCAGCACGGCGAGTGCCCGCTGGGTACCGCTTCCCAGACCGACGTGCTGGGGATACTCCGTCTCGATGCGGACGCGGGCCCCAGGGACGTCCAGTACCGAACACACCGCTTCGACCAGCGAGTGGAGGCCAGGTTCGTCGACCGTGGGAGTGTCCGCTCGCGAGGCGTGGACGACCGTCCGGGGTTCCTCGAGGGCGACGCCGACGCTCCCGTACAGTCGCTCGTTCGAGAGCGAGAGATTGACAAAGCCGAAGTGGAGGCGCGCGCTCGTCGAGACCTGGACGTCCATACGGCGACTGCGACCGGGAGGCGATTGACCCTTTCGCCATCGGCCGACGTTCCCCGGAGTTCGCCGATCACGGTGCGGTCCGAATACGCCAGTAGCCGACGAGCCCACCGAGCACCGTCCCCGCGATTAGTCCACCCGGCCCGAGGAAGACGAAGCCGAAGACCAGTCCCAGGACGACGGCGAGGAAGGCTTCCGAGTGACGCGGGTTCATACGGATACTGGGAGCGCCCAGGGATTTATTCTTCGCCATCTGCCACGAGGGGCTAGTTATACAACCCCCATCCACCAACTGTCCCGATATGCCAGGGCGTCTGGTGGGGCAGTTGGGGGTCGACCGAGCCATCGATCAGTTTCTCGCCTTCGCCCGGACGGATCCAACGGTGGCCGTAGCCGCGGCTATCGGCATCGTCGCTCTCCTCGTCGCCGGCTGGCTACTCTTCCGGTGGTACCGGAGACCGACCGCCAGGGGCCTGACCCAGGTCCTCGAATCAGCCGAGGAGGTCACCGTCCTCATGCACCCGAATCCCGACCCGGACGCGATGGGCGCCGCAATCGGCGTCGCCCACCTCGCCGACCGGGTGGACACCGAGGCATTCATTCAGTATCCCGGCGAGATCCGCCATCAGGAGAACCGCTCGTTCAGGACCGTCCTCGACCTCGACCTCGAACGAATCGAGAGCGCCGAGGACATCGCGTCCGACAGGGTGGTCCTCGTCGATCACAACGAACCGCGGGGGTTCGATGGCGCCGAACGGATCCGGCCGGTTGCGGTCATCGACCACCATCCAGGGTCGGGCGACGGCACGCGGTTCACGGACGTCCGGCCCGAGTACGGCGCCGCGTCGACCATCCTCGCGGAGTACCTGGATTCACTCGGGTTCGAACCCGGTGATCCGACGGACGGCGAGCCCATTCCCCCCGAGATCGCTTCGGGGCTCCTCTACGGGATCCTCGCCGATACCAGTCATCTGACGAACGGCGCCTCGCCGGCCGAGTTCGAGGCGAGTGCCTATCTCTCTCCGGGCATCGATTCGGACCTGCTCGATCGGATCGCGAACCCGCAGGTGGACGCCGAGACCCTCGATGTCAAAGCACGGGCGATCACCGGTCGAGAAGTGAAAAACCCCTTCGCCATGAGCCACGTCGGGGACCTCTCGAACGTCGACGCCATCCCGCAGGCGGCGGACGAACTACTCCACCTCGAGGGCGTCACGGCCGTCGTCGTCTCGGGCCGAAAAGACGGGACGCTATTCCTCTCGGGTCGGTCACGCGACGACCGCGTCCACATGGGTCGCATCCTGGAGCACGTCCTCGGCGACATCCCGATGGCGAGCGGTGGGGGCCACGCCAGGATGGGCGGCGGACAGGCCTCCATCGACCACATGGAGGGTATCGGGCCGTCCGATGGCGTCTCGATGGACGAACTCCACGACCGACTGTTCACCGCGATGGCCGGCGAGGTCTAAATCGTAAAGACGTGAGGATTCCCGGAAGCTGGGAAGCCCGCTCGGGCTTATCCACCTACTGTGCCTACATCGATTCGAGAGAGTGCTGAGAGTGGCTCGATCGAGACACGTACCATGCCTACTCCATCATCGCCGAAGATCGAATCGACGGCCGAACGGCTCCGGCTTCGCGTCGAGTTCGAACTCGGGATTCCCGAGGACACCTCCTGCCCGCTGTTCACCAATCTGAGCGAGGACCCCCAGCAGATCACCGTGGACCACCACGACGGGACGTGTTTCATCGAGGTCGAACTCAGCGATTGCCCGGACGGTGAAGACTGTACCAAGATCAGATTCAACCAACCGGTCGATAACTGCTCCTGTCCGGCGTTCTGGAAGCACGGTTCGTTCCAACGCGTACTCGACATCAGGGTAGCGGACAGCGTCACCATCTCCGAGACCTACGTCCCCGACCGCGAGACGCTCCGCGAACTCGTCTCGGACATCCGCGAGACCGGTCGGACCGTCCGCATCCGGAAACTCACGACCGTCGACGATGGCGAAGATATCCCCGCGTTCCGGGTCTTCGATACGAGTCGACTCACGGAGAAAGAACGCGAGATGTTGAAGTATGCGGTCGAAGCGGGCTACTACGACCGCGATCGGAAGGTCTCGCTCACGGACATCGCCGAGGTATTCGGCCTGACCAAACAGACCTGCTCGGAGCGCCTCGGAGTGGCCGAATCGAAGATAACCAAAGACCTGTTCCAGTAGTCGGTCGGCGCTCGTTTCGCCCACCGTGTGTGTTCGCTATCGGTTTCAGTATCCCCCTCCACTTAAAGAACCTGATTATCAGGCATCGACCGCAGGCGCGGGACCCCGCTAAAAATTCCTGGAACCGTAATGAAGGCACATCAAATCGTCAGAAGACACGGAACGAACCGCGTCCGCACCGCGTCGAAGGAGGTGGACCGCGATGTCCGGTAGCGACGAGGAAGGCGTGACTCGTCGGTCCGTCCTGCGTTCGACGGGCGCAGCGGCTGCGGGTCTCGGACTCGGGGGCGGCAGTCTCGCCACCCTCGACGAACTCACCGAGGAGCAGCGGGCAACGGTAGAGAACTACGTCGGCGAAGACGAGGTACTCCCGAACTCCTGTGCCCCGAACTGTCGGGGTCGCTGTCCGATCGAAGTCCACGTCAGGGACGGCCGCGTGAAGAAGACGGAGCCGGGTATCCCGGAAAACCGGGAGTACAAACGCGGGTGTACGCTCGGTCTCTCCCACGTCCAGCGCATCTACAACCCGACGCGGCTCAAGTACCCGATGAAGCGCACGGACTGGTCGCCCGACGACCCCAATGTCGAGGGACGGGGTGAGGCCGCCGAATTCGAACGGATCAGCTGGGACGAGGCGCTCACCCACATGGCCGAGCAGATGGAGGCGGCTGCCGAGGAGTACGGCTCCGAGAGCGTCTACTTCGAGTCTGGGTCCGGCGACTACGGGACCGCCAGCGATCATCAGGCCCGTCTGGCCTCGCTGTTCGGTGGGACCCGGATGGACTGGTCCATCGACATCAACGTCGGACAGGGCTTCCGCCGGGTCGGCGGCGCCGGCTGGTTCAACGTCCCGACCAACCAGGCCTCGGACCTGAAGAACGCGAACACGCTCATCGCGTGGGGCGGTGACATCTTCGCGAGTCGACTCCAGCAGGACTCCTCGAAGATGCTGGATGCCATCGAAAACGGCGGCAAACTGGTCGTCGTCGACCCGGTGTACACCGGGACGGCCGCGAAAGCCGACCTGTGGTTACCCGTCGAGCCGGGGAAGGACGTCCACCTGGCGCTCGGGATGATCCACCACATCTTCGAGAACGACCTCTACGACGCGGAGTTCCTCCGTAAGCGCACGCTCGGACCCGCACTCGTCGGGCCCGACGATACGCTGTTGAAAGCCGCCGACGTGGTGCCGGGCAGTGACGCGGACAAGGCAGTCGCGTACAACACGGAGACCGAGAGTGTCGAGGTCTTAGAGCCCGAGACCGAAGGGGCGTATGCACTCACCGGCGAATTCTCGGTCGGCGATACGACCGGACGGGTCGCACTCGACGCACTCGAAGCGGAGGCGGCGAACTACGTTCCGGAGGACATCGAAGAGACAGTCGGCGTCCAGGCCGGAAACATCCGCAAAGCTGCCGAATGGCTCGCGACACGCGGGCCCGGCGGGGTCGTTCCTGGCCTCGGCGTGGACCGGTACAAGTACGGACACATCTTCGGTCAGGCGTATGCGGTACTCGTCGCGTTGACCGGGGACTACGGTCGCAGCGGTTCGTTCCAGGGCGGGTATTTCAACGGCGCCGCCGCGGACTTCGGCGATTACACCGCACCGGAGGGCAGTCCCGGCTACGAGTTCATCCGCCAGACGAAGATTCTCACCGGGATGGAATCGGGCGATCCGTTCCAGATCAAGGTCATGTTCGCCCAGGAGTCGAACTTCATCGGGAACCAGTTACCCGACAGACAGCGATGGCTCGAGGCCGCCAAGAACCTCGATCTCATCGCGGTCGCCGACATGCACCACACGCCGACGGTCCAGCACGCCGACCTCATCCTCCCCGCGGCCCACTGGTTCGAGAAGGTGGGCGCGACGTCGCCGAGCACGCATCCACACGTCATGTACCGGGCGAAGGCCCACGACCCGCTCTGGGAGGCGCGGTCGGACTTCTGGATCAACAGCCGACTGGCGAAGAAGCTCGGATACGGCGAGTACTTCCACGAGACGAAAAGCGAAGAACTCGAATCGATGCTCGAGGCCGACGAGCACGTCGACTACGAGACGCTCAAGGCTCAGGGAACGGTCGAGAAACCGACACCCGTGGTGAAGTACACCGGCGAGTTCAACACGGACTCCGGCCGGCTCGAGATCTACGACGAGGACGCGCCGAGCGAGAAGGGCATCTCCCTCGAGGTTCCCCGTCCCGTGGAGAGTCGGACGGCCGAAGACTGGGAGGGTGCAGACGAGTATCCACTAACCTTCATGCAGAAACACTCCAAGTGGCGCATCCACTCCCAATTCGAGTATCAGCCAGTCCTCCGGGAGATCAACCCCGAACCGCAACTCGATATCAACCCGAAAGACGCGACGGCCCGGGGCATCGAGGACGGCGAATACGTCCGCGTCCACAACGACCGCGGCGAGATGGTCGTCAAGGCCAAGGTGAACGACGCGATCCAACCCGGACTGGTCAACACCGACCAGGGCTGGTACAACACCGATTTCGTCCGCGGTCACCACAACGACCTCACCCACACCGACGTGAGTCCCGTCACCGGGAATTTCGCCTTCTACGACGTCCGCGTCGAGGTCGAATCGGCCCCCGACGACATCGATACGAGCATGTACACTGACGATCAGACCGGTGTCCCGCAAGCGGGTGACCGGCAATGACGAGATACGGACTGGTGATCGACCAGGAACGCTGCATCGGCTGTCAGGCCTGTGCGGTCTCCTGCAAGATGGAGAACAACGTGAGCCACGGTCAGTTCTGGAACCGCGTACTCACTGAAGGGGGCGACAGCCTCGACAAACCGGCCGGGGGCTACCCCGAGCACGGCGAGGACGGCACCCTCTCGATGGGGTATCAGCCAACGGCGTGTCAGCACTGTGACAACGCCCCGTGTGTGAAGGTCTGTCCGGTCAACGCCACCTACACCCGCGAGGACGGCATCGTCGAGATCGACTACGACAAGTGTATCGGCTGTCGGTACTGCATGGCGGCCTGTCCGTACAACGCCCGCGTATTCAACTGGAGCGAGGCCGAGCACACCCCCGCTGAGGGCACTGGCGACGTTCCCGATCGACCTCGCGGCGTCGCGGAGAAGTGTACGTTCTGCTCACACCGCGTCGACGAGGGGCTCGACCCGGCGTGTGTCGTCAACTGTCCGTCGGACGCGCGTATCTTCGGCGACCTCGACGACCCGAACAGTACGGTCTCGAAGTACGTCAGGGAGTACAACACCACCCGCCTCCTGGAAGACAAGGAGACGGAGCCGAAGACCTACTACATCCAGGGCGGCATGAGCCCGGGGCGGCCACAGATCGCGGACAAGATGGAGTCCGAACTGAACGCGGACGAACGTGAGGAGGCGGGCCTTCCACCGACCCCACACGTTCCCGAATCGGCCGTCGGAGGTGACGACTGATGGCCGTCGACACTGCCGGTGAGCACGACTCCATCGTCGCCGTCGACGGCTTCGGAACGCTCGGGAAGGTCTGGCTCGGGTTCCTCGGCCTGCTGATCCTGGGCGGCCTGTTCGCCTGGTATCAGCAGTTACAGCTGGGTCTGGCGGCCACGGGCATGCGCAACGTGTTCTCGTGGGGGCTGTACATCATGCTGTTCGTGCTGTTCGTCGGCCTCTCGGCCGGCGGTTTGATCATCTCGAGTGCGCCGAAGTTCTTCCACTCCGACGAGTACGAGAGTCTGGCGCGCTTTGGCGTGCTGTTGAGCCTGGCGGCGATCGTCGTCGCGGGCCTGCTCATCCTCCCGGACATCGGTCGTCCGGGCCGGATCTACCAGTTCATCACCTCGCCGGATCTGCGGTCGCCGATGGTGTGGGACTTCGCCATCGTCGTGCTCTACGGGCTGTTCAACGTCTGGTACCTGTGGCTGCTCACCCGTCGTGATCTCGCAGCGCGCGGGTCGGCGCTGGCGCTTGGCACCGACGACACGGCCGCGGGACGCGACCGCGACCGCCGTCTGGCGTTCTGGAGTGCGGCCATCGCGCTCCCGCTGGCGGTCATGCTCCACTCGGTGACCGGCTGGATCTTCGCGACCCAGGTCGGTCGTGGCGACTGGTTCAGCCCGCTCGTCGCGCCGACGTTCATCGCGAAGGCGCTGGTCTCCGGGCTCGGACTGCTGTTGGTCGCAGCCATCGCTGCTGACCGGCTCACCAACTTCGAGTTCGAGGCGGAACTCCGGACTCGACTCGGCAAGTTCCTCGGCGTCTTCCTCGCGGTCCACGTGGTCTACCTCGTGGCCGCCGAACGCCTCCCGCACGCCTGGGCGGCGAACTTCGAGTTCTGGGCCATCACGAGCGGCTTCCTTGTCGGCGAGACCTCGTTCTTCTGGCTCTGGACGATCGTGGGCGGCGCGATTCCCATCGCGTTGCTGGCGATTCCGTCCCTGCGCGAGACGGCCTGGGCCGTCTTCACCGCGGGGGCGCTCGCGGTCTTCGGCGTCATCTTCGAGGGCGTTCGGCTCATCTTCGTCGGCTACGAGAGCGTGAACCTCTCGATGGCGCCCGGCGTCTCCGTCGGCGAATACGGCGGCCTCGGATCGACCATCTGGGCACAGACCGGCGTCTATACGCCGACGCTCATCGAGGTCGCCATCTCCCTGGGCATCATCGCTATCGGCGCGTTGATCCTGACGGTTGGTCTCGCGCTCCTGCCGATCCAGCACCGGCCGACCGACGTTCGCGCCGATGGCGGTGGCGAGGAGTGAGCGGAATGCACGGCGACGCCGTGACTGACGACGCCGTCTCCCCGGGCGACGGCCCCGACGCCGAATCGGGGTACCTCGCCCTCGCGGCGTGCTGGCGGGCGCCCACCGACGATCTCGTGACCGCAGTCAACGACGGTGACTTCGGGACGGTGTTCGAACGCGCGCCCCCGGTCGACCGCGCCGCGCTCGAACGCGAGTACACCCGCCTGTTCGTGGGGCCGGGCGAGCATCCGTGCCCGCCCTACGAGAGCGTCTACCGCGACGCCGAAGCGGGCCAAGAGCTGGGACCGGTGATGGGGGCCTCGACGGAAGCCGTCGAGCAGTGGTACCGCGAATTCGGGGTGGTCCTCGACGACGAGCACAGCGAACTGCCGGATCACGTCGCGACGGAACTCGAATTCGTCGGCCACCTCCATCAGACCGCTGACGCGGCGACCGTCGAACAGTTCCTCGACGAACACCCGCGCCAGTGGCTCGAACCGTTCCTCGACCGCGTCGATACGGCGACGAGTTCGCCGTTCTACCAGGAGCTCGTGGCCGCCACGCGGGCGGTCACCGACGCTCCCCGAGAGTGATCATGCCGACCAACGACCTGTACGAGTACGACGTGGAGTTCGCCATCCCGGGCCAGCGACGGGACAGCTTCGAGCGGTGGCTGCCGATGGCCACCTGTCGCTGGGGGATCGACCGGCGGGTCGTCTCGTTCGAGGAGCAACACAACGACACCGGACTCGGGCCAGAGACGCGATTCGTGTTCGGTTTCGAGTCGCTGGAGGACTGGGCCGGGTTCGTCGAGGGGCGAGCGCACTCGGAGAACATGGAGACGCTCCGAGAACTCGCAAGCACGGTGCAAGCGACCCTGTGGTATCCGCCGTTATCCCGGGGGTCGCCGACGCAGACGTCGGTGGTAGCCAACCGGCAGTGAACGGGCCTCTCGGCTGTTCTCGAACCGTCCATCTGTCCGGCGGTTATTTGCTGTTCGAAATCCAATAGATAGGTACGTACAGCCGACCGTATCGATCCGACGACCGCCAGACTGGAATTCAACACCCATGGATATCACCGACATCGTCTCGACGGACTACGTGGAATTTTCACCCGACACACCGGTCTCGAAGCTCGTCGGGGCCTTCGAGGACCCCGGCGTGAAAGGTGTCATCGTCCGCGACGACCTCTTCGAGGGCGTCATCACGCGACGACAGCTCGCCACCTCGCATCACCAACCCGATCAGAAACTCGGATCGCTGGTGTGGCACGTCCCCAGACTGTCGCCCGACGAGGACGTCCGGAAGGTCGCCCAGTTGATGATCGACGGCGACTCACAGGTTCTCCCCGTCTTCGAGGGCCGAGAACTCGTTGGCGTCGTCACCGCAGACGACATCCTCGAGGCCGTCCAGGAGTTCCTGGACGCGGCGACGGTACGGGAGGCCTACAGCCGCGACCTCGTCTCGGTCGACCCGGAGACCACCTTCGGCGAGGCACTCAACGTCTTCCGGAGCCAGCACATCGCCCATTTGCCCGTGGTCGAGGACGGCTCGGCGCTGGGCATCGTGAGTCTCTACGACGTGACCGACCTCACCGTCCGGTCCGCGAGGCGGAGTCAGGGCGGCGATGGTGGCGGGACCGACACGTTCGGCGGCGACATCTCGGACAGTGCCGGCCGCTCACGTCGGGGCGGGTTCGGCTCGCGCGAGGGCGAACTCGAACGGATGCTCGACCTGCCGGTACGCGATCTGATGGCCGCACCGGTCCGGACCATCGAACCGGACGAGACGTTGCAGGCGGCCGTGGAGGCGATGTTCGAGATGGGCGGCTCGTCGCTGGTCGTGATGCAAGACGGGAGTCCCGACGGCATCGTCACCAAGACGGACGTCCTCGATTCGCTCACGTGGGAGGCCGGCGGCAACCGGAGCGTCCAGCTCTACGGCTCCGACCTCCTGGACGACATGAGCTACGACGCAGTCGTCGCGATGATCGAGAACTTCGACGACAAAGACCACGACATGGCCATCCTGGACGCGAAGATCCATCTCCACGAGCACGACGAGACGCTCAGGGGTCGGCCGCTACTCCTCGCCAGGATTCGACTCCACACCGACCGCGGGCTGTTCATGGCCTCCGGCGAGGGATACGGCGCGAGCCACGCCATCAAGCAGGCCCGTGACGTCCTCGAACGGCGGATCCGTGACCACAAGACCAAGGGGAAATCGAAGAAGCCGCCGACCGAAGAGTACTGGGAGAAGCGCTTCGGCTGGATGCTAGAGGAGTAAGCCAGGTCGTCGGCCGGGACGGGCGCACCGACCGACGGATTTCGATGGGTTGCTCGCGCGGCTGCACGGGTGAGAGTTAAGGACGTGTCATCCGACTATCTAGTATGGAGCTCATCGACGGCTACGACCACCAGCCAGGCGTCCACTGTGGAGCGACAGCGATTCGAAACGTCACGAGACACTACGGCTGGCAGTACACCGAGGCGACGAGTTTCGGCATCGGCGGCGGGCCGGCGTTCGTCCAGTACGCGGACCCCGGGACCGACTGGGGACCGATCAGAGCCAGTCCGGTCTGGCTCGAACGGGCGTTCTTCGAACGGACTGGCATCCCCCACCTGTACCGGTCGGGCGACGACTTCGCCATGGCCTGGGAGAACGTCGCCGCGCGGGTCGAGGACGACGACCCCGTCCTCGTCTTCCTCGACCCCGAATCGCTGCCGTACCTGTCCGCAGATGCTGCCCACGTCCCACCCCACGTGGCCGTGGTCGTCGGCTACGAGGACGAGATGGTGTTCGTCTCCGACGCCGCCGTCGACGACCGCCAGGAGCTATCCCGCGAGACGCTCGCCACAGCCTGGTCGCACGACCGATACCTCTCGATGGAGAACGAGTACCTGGTCGTGACGCGATCGGCGAAGACCGAGGAAGGGACCGACGCTGCTGCCGCGGGCCTTCGACAGGCAGCGACGTACATGCTCGATCCGCTCCACGTCAAACGGAACGCCCGTGGACCGGGCGAAGAGGGGCTGGCGGCCCTGCGCGATTTCGCCGACTCGCTCGGGTTGTGGTCGGGTCTCGAGGACCCCGAGCCACCCGTCAGGGCCGCGAAACGAGCCATCGACGAGCACGGAGACGGGACCGCGTTCCGGGCCCTCTTCGCCGAGTCGCTCGCGGAACTCGGTCGACGGACCGGGGTACCGATCGACCTCTCCGAGCGGATGGAACGGGTCGCTCGTGAGTGGGGAACCGTGGCAGACCGCCTCGACGACATCCTCGACGAGGACGGCCAGCGGGCGGCCACCTTCGAAGAGGCGGCAAGCGTCGTGGGGGGCATCGCGGACCGCGAGGAGGCGATCTTCGAGGAACTCGCGGCCGAACTCGGGCAGGTCGAGGACCAGCAAGCCTGATTGGGGTCGCCTACCGTGTCGGCGTGTTCCAGCGGCATCGAGCCGTCGCGTGCCTTTATTGTGCAATCACACCAATCCCCATTCATGTCACTCCGCGTCCTGGTCCCGATGGACGACTCGAAACTCGCCGAACGGGCGTTACGCTACGCCCTCGAGACGCTTCCAGATGCGGAGATCACGGTCCTCCACGTCGTCGGCGGTCCCTCGCCGATGATGGGCGAGGCGACCCGAGTGGCCCTCGAAGACGATGCCGAACGGGGCGGCGACGAAGCAGCAGAGAAGCTACTGGAGACGGCACGGGACATCGCCGCCGAGTACGACGTCGAAATACAGACGCGCGTGGCGACGGGGCACCCGGCGCGCCAGATCGTCGATATCGCGGAGGATTTCGATACGGTCGTCATCGGCAGCCACGGGAGTTCGGTCGTCGAACGACTCTTCGTCGGAAACGTCACCGAGACCGTCTTCAGACGGTGTCCGGTGCCCGTGACCGTCGTCAGGTGATCACCACCAGAACGAGAACAGCAGCGTGAACGTCGCGTAGGCCCCGAACGTCGAGAGGATCGGCACGACGTTCTGCATCACGATGACCCGCCCGGTCGTCGCGGGGTCGAAGAGGTCCGCCGCGGAGGGGATATCCCGCGGGTCCTCGGCCCCGATGTCGGGGACCTCCTGTCCGGGTTCCTCTGCCGTGAGCGCGCCGACCGAGACGTTCGGCGTCTTCTCGCCGCGAACGACCTCGGGGAGGGTCGTCGTCCGCGTCGCGCGACCCCAGCCGAGGCCGATGATGGACGTGGTCGCGATGATGACGAACGAGGCCGGGATGCCGATGGCGGAGAGGCCGACGACGATGACCGAAGAGACGATCGCCACGACGATGGCCGCGGTGAGCGGCAGGTCGGTGATGTCGTTGCCGAGCGTGTCCAGCGTCCGCCGGGCGATGGTGAATGCCCCGACCGCGACGGCGGCACCGCCGAGGAGGATCATGGTGTTCAGATCCGCGCCGGCACCGACCAGCGGGGCGATGGCGTTGGCGATGTTGGAGGTGCCTGAGGAGAATGCCATCAGCGACCCGATGGCGATGACCGTGACCCCACCCACCATCTCCCGTCGCGTCGTGTTCGGGCCGGCACGGAGCCGCGGAACGTGGCCCGACCGATCGAATTCGAAGAGCGCGCCGGGCGTCGTATCGATGGCCACCCAGCGATTGATCCGCGGGTAGAAGTACCGGCCGATCATCCCGGAGACCCAGAAGCCGACGATCGGGGCGACGATCCACCAGACCGCTATCTCACCCATCACTTCCCAGTTGAGTTCCCCGGTCGCGATTCCGAGGCCGGCGATGGCCCCGACTGCGGTCATCGACGTGGAGGCGGGAACGCCGTAATAGTTGCCGACGAAGAGGGCGCCGCCGATGAAAAAGAGCACGACGATACTCGATTCGATCGTGAACACACCGGGGTCGGTGACGAGTTCCACACCCAGGGTTTCGACCACCCTGCGGCCGATGGTCCAGCCGCCGATCATGAAGAATATCGACATCAGCGCCGCGGCGCCGGTCTTCGAGATGGCGTTCGATCCGACCGCAGGACCGAACGCGGGACCGGTCGTCGCACCCCCGATGTTGAAGCCGACGAACAGCGCGACGATAGTTCCGAGCAGGAAGAGCAGTTCGGCCATACAGTGAGCACTATCTCGAAGTTCCTTAAACGGACCGTCCGACCGGCGCCGCAAACGCGATCTGCCACCACGAGCCACGCCCCGGCCGGGCGTCAATGGATGCCTATTCCCGTCTGGAGGCCAGATGGCAGACCATGTACGGACTACGAGCGGACACTACGGGATCAGCGGAGGGATCCCGATGAACCCGAGCCGGGTCGACTTCGTCGTCGACCTCCTGTACGGCGTGGCGATCTTCGTCGCCATCGGGCTCATCTTGCTGGTCGGAACCGGCGTCGGTATTGCGTTCGGACTGGGCGTGCTGGTCTCCTACGTCATCCACATCGGCTGGAAGATGGCACGGTTCGACCCCGACTGGATGACCACCGAGGTCGCCGAACGCGTCGAAGAAACGGTCACGAAGGAAGTCGGCGAGGCCGTCAGCAAGGAGGTCGGCGATACCGTCAAAGAAGAAGTCGGTGAGACGGTCAGCAAAGAGGTCGAAGAGACCGTCAGCAAGGAAGTCGGTGCGACGGTCAAAGAAGAGGTCGGCGAGGCCGTCAAAGAAGAAGTCGGCGAAGCCGTCAGCAAGGAGGTCGGTGCAACCGTCAAAGAAGAAGTCGGCGAGACGGTCAGCAAGGAGGTCGAAGAGACCGTGAGCAAAGAGGTCAAGACAGTCAGCGAAGAGGTCGAGAAGACGGTCAGCGATACGGTCCACAAGGAGATGGACGAAGTGGCCGAGAAGGTCGGCGAGACCGTCAAAGAGGAAGTGACCGAGGACGTCGGCAAGGCCGTCGGCGTCGAGGTAGAACGGGCGGTCGGCGACGAAGTCGAGAAAGCGGTGGGCAAAGAGGTCGAGAAGACGGTCGGCAGGGAGATCGACGAGGTCATCGAGAAAGTCGACGAGATCAGCGAGAACGAGGACGATGACGAGGAATAGTCGGTCTGCGGGGCCGGACTAACCAGATCGCGCCGAGCGACACCCTACACACCCGGATCCGTTTCTACGAGGGAGATTCCTCCGTCTGTCCCGCCTCTCCCGCATCGGCGGACTCCGCTGTCGCTTCGAGGTCGTTCGGGTTGCGACGCCGCCAGGAGACGAAAAAGGGGATCATGACGAGCGCGATGGCGATCTCGATGCCCCCGACCGCGAGGAAGGCGTCCCGGAAGCCGCGTTCCGAGGCGATGATCCCACCCGCGAGGATCCCCGCGAGGAATCCGAGGCTCCCGAAGATGTTGAACCCGGCCATCGCGACGCCACGCTCCGTCGCGTCGGCCATATCGGTGACCAGCGCCATCGTGGCCGGCGCCATCAGCGCCCCGAGCACGCCGACCACGAACAACATCGCCCCAGCGGGCCGCGGTCCCGCCGCCAGGCCGACGCCCACGATACCCAGTCCGTAGGCCGCGGACCCGGCGACGATCGGTATCGTCCGCCCGATCCGATCCGAGAGAACGCCGAAGGGGTACTGGAACAGCGCGAACGGCGCGAAAAAGAGTGCGAGCATCGCGCCGGTGGCGCCGGGATCGAGTTCGAAGACGGTCCGGAAGTACAGCGTCCCGACGAGCGCGAAGAATCCGGCGGTGAGGCGGTCGATGAACCCGAAGGCGTAGGGCACCCCGAGTACGGGGCGGGAGCGGACCGTCTGGACGGCCCGCCGAAACGTCTCCCGCTGTGGGTTCGCCGCCCGCTCCTCGACGAACAGCGCGAGACCGGCGACCACTACGAGGAACCCGCTGGCCGCAAACAGCGGCACCAGCGGTCCGACCTCGTAGAGTTGGCCCCCCAGCGGTGACCCGATGGCTGTCCCGAGGCCGATGGCGATCCCCGCCGCGCCCATGTTCCGACCGTGCCCGCCGTCGAGGTCCATCAGCATCGTCATCGCGAGCGAGAGTGCGCCGATGGTGGCGGCCCCCTGAAGAACGCGCACGCCCAGGACGGTCCCGAATGTCACCGTGGTGAACCGCGGCAGCACGGCGAGGAGGCCGTACCCGACGGCTCCACCGAGGGCCCCCAGGACGACGAAAGCCCGGCGGCGCCCGGCGGCGTCGCTCGCCGCGCCCCAGACCCCCGCGAACGCGACGAATGCCGCAAACTCGGCGGCGAGAAACCACATGCTCGCGTCGAGGGCCGTCTCGGCGCCCAGGGCGGCGACGAGGGTGTCGATACCGGGGTAGAGGAGCACCTGGGAGAGCATGATGGCGAACACGACGGCGGCGAGCGCGAATCGGTCGCGGCGATTGGTCATACTGAGAGCGGCGTCTCGGGAGATGACTGGGGTGGCCAGGACCGTATATATACGGGATGCGGCGAGGATGGACGGCGCCGTGGCCGTGATGGACCGCTCCCACCTTGCGGTTCCATCCCTTCGTCGGTCGAAACCCGTACCGGGACGGTCGGAGACGGTGGCCGGTAGCCACTCGGCCAATCGCCACCAGGGGGCCGCTGGCTCTGCCGACGACCACCGGTTGCCGGGGACCGGCCGAAGCGCTATCCGACCGTCAACACCGGTATGGGCGATCGCCGGAGGAGCCGTCCGGTGATACTCCCGAGCACCTGGTCCGGGGTCGCGCCCCGACCGCGGGTCCCCATCACGATCAGGTCGGCGTCGATCCCCGCGGCGTACTCCAGGATCTCCGCTTCCGGGAGGCCCCGGAGGACGTCCGTCGTCGTCTGGAGGTTGCGGTCACGGGCCAGTGATGCGATCTCGTCGACGGCGTTCTGTCCCCCGTCCTTGAGCAACCCGAGGATGCTCCGTGGCGTATCCTCGAAGTCGTACGTCGACGTGTCGACGACGTAGACCAAGTACACGTCGGCGCCGTATCGCTCGGCGAATTCGATGCCGCGTTCGGCCGCCCGCGCCGCTGGATCGCTGCCATCGGTCGGGATGAGGACCGTGTCCACCAGTCCATACCTCGACGACGGGACCGTGGCACCGGCGGCGAGTGGGACCGAGAGGACCGGTACCTCCGAGACGACCGCGACTCGCTCGGTGGTGCTTCCCAGCCGACGGTCTCCCCCGCCGGAGCGACCGCGGGTTCCCATCACGATCAGGTCGATGGCTTCGCGCTGACTGTACTCGAGGATCGTCCGATAGGGGACGCCCTCCAGGACGTCGCTCACGACCTCGACGTCGTAGTCGCTGGTGAACTCCCGCACTGCCGCGGTCGCTTCGTTCCCGCGTGCTACCAGGGCCTGTCGCAGTGTCGTCTGTGCCTGAGACTCGCTCGAGACTGGTTCGGCACCGCTGTCGGCCACGTACAGCGCGTGGACCGTCGCGTCGTCCATCCGGGCGAGGTCCACGGCGCGAGCGAGCGCCCCGTCGATCTCGGGGCTCCCATCGGTCGGAACGAGAATGGCGTCGAACATCCTACCGCCAGGTACGTTCCCCGATATAGTATAACCTGTCCAACAATTTCGCCATCGCGAGACGGTTTCGACTCGCTGGTCGGCCAGTCGAGAGAATACGGGTACCGACGGTCAGTTCGAGTGCGCAGGGAAGAATCGCACCCTTTGGTTCGATAGTTCCGCACAGGCCACCAGCTGGGTACCCATGGCGGTTGATTTCGATCGGGGGCCAGGTCACATCGAACACGGTACTGCGTCGTCACCCTCGTACGGTCCCTCGTACAGGGCACACCAGTCGCAGGGATGGATCTTGCCGTCGACGAGGAGGCACGCGCCGTAGTCGTCGTCGTTCTGGTCGGGGACGAATTCCTCACAGTTGCCACAGTGCTCGTCCCCCTCCGGAATGTGCTGGTAATTGACCGTCTCCGCATCTTTGGCCTGCACGAGGTCCGGGTCGCGGTCCTCGCCCTCGAAGGCCGTTCCGGTCGCCTCGGCGTCCGCCAGGCTCCCATCGTCGGGATGCGGAACCTCGTGGTTCGGTTCGGGTTCCCCACCGTTCCCGTCCCCACCACACCCAGCCAGTGCCGTGACGGCCGCCACACCGGTGTATCTCAGGTAGGCCCGCCGATTCGCGAGCGTATCCAGGTCCATGGTAAAATGTCAGCTCGTGTGAACTAAAACCTTTGCTTCGGATCGGCGATGGGGAGCGACACCGCTGCAAGGGGCCACTGGCATGGCGGTACGAACCCGACCGCCCACACCTTGAGTACCCCACAGGGCCTACCGCGACGCATGTGCGGGCGCACCTCGCTGTTCACGCCACAGCCCGAGATCGAACGGCGCTTCGAGGCGACGTTCGAACGCGACTTCGAACCCCGGTACAACGTCGCCCCGGGCGAGGAGCTCGTCGTCGTCCACGACGACGATCAGGAGACGCTCACCGACGACGAATGGGGGTTCGTTCCCCACTGGGCCGACGATTTCGCCGAGGGTCCGCGCCCGATAAACGCTCGTGCCGAGACGGTCGACGAGAACGACCTGTTCCGCTCGGCGTTCGAGAACCGGCGGGCGCTCGTCGTCGCCGACGGCTTCTACGAGTGGCAGGGTGATCGGGGCGGCAAGCAGCCCTACCGGGTCGCCATGGCGGAGAACCGGCTGTTCGCGATGGCCGGCATCTGGAGTCGGTGGGCGAACGGCGGGGCGGAACGGACCACCGTCGCGATCATCACGACCGACGCGAACGACGTGGTCGAACCCATCCACGACCGGATGCCGGTCATCCTCGACGAAGCGCACGAATCGACGTGGCTCGAACCGGACTCGCTCGCGGACGCAAAGGATCTGCTCCACCCCTACGAGGGTGAGGACCTCGGGGCCTATCCGATATCGACGGTCGTGAACGACCCCGCGAACGACTCGCCGGCGGTCATCGACCCGATCGGCGGTGAGACCGGCCAGACCGGTCTCGATTCGTTCGGGTCGGATTGATCGGTGGGTCAGCAACCTCCAATTTCGCTAGATTCCTCACGTGCCGCTTCGTCGCGGTACCCATTCCGCGCCGCGTGAACGACGTCGCGGCTCGTTTCGACCTATCCCGGGTTGAGTCACGCAACGTCCAAATTCCTCATCTGGACCGTATACCCCCACCGATTGTACAGCAGATGCCCAGCGACCGACGAAGCCGCCACCAACAACGAGTGCTGATTCTATCGTAGTGTGATGGGCTCAGGCTTCCACCGAACGAGACGGTTCACTCATCGCGAACGTAGTGAGCGATGAGGACGTTTTTGGTGTGCTCACCGAGCGTAGCTCGGTGGCACTACCAGACCGCGAAGCGGTCTGGCTTGCAGTCAGAAGCACCGCTTCTGACGACATCCAGCAGAAGCTTCGCTTCTGCGCGAGAGATTTTTGCGAGATGGGGTCCCACAGCGAGCGCTAGAGAGCGAGGAAACCCATCTCGTAAAACGGTCCAATGGGACCGTCGAAGCATCGCTTCGCGAAGCTTCTGGCTCCCACTTCTTCCTCACTACGTTCGTCAGAAGTGGGACCGTCGAAACGTCGCTACGCGACGTTTCTGGCTCCCATTTTCTCCTCACTTCGTTCGTCGAAAATGGGACCGTCGAGATTCGAACTCGAGTCCGACGGACCCCATCCGCCGAGGATACCAAGCTACCCCACGGTCCCGCACTCGGACCAAAGCGTGACCGCGCATTAAGGCCTTCGTTCCACCCCTGCCACGACTGGGCGTTTATCAACGATGACCGGGCAAGCGACCGCCATCCCACCGCCCGGATCCCGAGTCGGACCCGCGAAATCGTGACACGCCCGCTCGGGACCCGCCAGTGTCACGTGTTCGCCCTACACCAGTACCCGTTCCAGGTCGACGACCAGTCCCTCGTCGGCGTCCGCGTCGCCAACCAGCCGGCCCAGGCAGACGGCGGCCCCGTTCGGGGTGTAACAGGCCACGAGACTGTCCTCGGGAGCGTCGTCCGCGTCGATGACGCCGGGGGCGTAGACCGGCGCGCCCTCGGCGACCTCTTCGGCGGCACTCGGCGCGATGGTCACGCTCGGGATGTGTGTCAGCGCCCGCTCCGCGGGATGGACGACCTCGCGAAGCCACTCGTCGTCCCCGTCGTCTCGCCAGACGGCCAGGGCGTCGGCGAGGTCGTGCAGCGTGACCAGGTCGGTGTCGTCGAAGGGGTCGGTGCCGGTGCGGCGCAGGTCGCCCATGTGGGCGCCGGTCCCCAGCGCCAGCCCGACGTCGTGGCAAAGCTTCCGGACGTAGGTCCCGCTCTCACACCGGATGTCGAGCAGCGCCTGGCGATCTGCCACCTCGAGGACGTCGAGGTCGTGAATCGTCCGGGTGCGCAAGCGGCGTGCGACGGCGCTCTTCTTCGGGGGCTTCTGGTAGATCTCGCCCTCGAACTCGGCGACGACCGATTCCAGATCGGCCGGCGGGTCGTCGTGGAGTTCGAGGACGGCCACGTACGACTTCGCGCCTTCCAGGAGCGCGGGGACGAGGCGGGTTCCCGCACCGAGCAGGACCGGGAGACAGCCGGTGACCTTCGGGTCGAGCGTTCCGGCGTGAGCAGCCTTCTCGACGCCGACCGAGTCGCGGATCCAGGCCGAGACCTGGTGGGCCGACGGGCCGGGCGGTTTGTCGAGGTTGAGGACGCCGAACTCGAGTAGCGCCTCGGGATCGCGGTCGTCCGGTGCGTCGCGAAGGTGTGGCATGTCAGAACTCGTAGTCCACGCCTTCGATGGGGAACGCGCCCTCGTCATCGTCGGGATCGTACTGCGCGACGGCCGTTCGAACGACCTCCATGACGCCCTCCGGCCCCCAGCGTGCGGTGTTCACGGAGAGGTCGTAGATGGAGCGATCGGAGAAGTCGATGTCGTAGTACCGGCGGTAGCGGACGACCTCGCTCTCTGCCCGGGCGTGGAGGGTACGTCGGGCCTCCTCGATCGGCGTGTTCTCGCGGTCGGCGACGCGGGCGGCCCGGACGTCCTCTGGGGCGTCCAGCCAGACCCGAATATCCGCGTAATCGCCGGCCATCCACCCGGAGAGTCGGGATTCGAGCACGAGGTCGTCCCGCTCGCGGGCCGTCTGGCGCAGCCGTCGGTCGAGGTCGCGGTCGATCTGGTCGTCCTCCTCGGCGAGTTTGTTGAATTCGAGCGGCGTATAGTCTCGCTCGTCGGCGAGCGAGCGAAAGATGTCGCCCCCGGAGACGTGCTCGTAGCCGAGTTCCTCGGCGAGCGCCCGGGCAGCGGTGCTCTTGCCGCTACCGATGGGACCGGAGATGGTGATCAACATAGTCGAAGTGAGACGGGACGAACTAAAGGGATTGTGAACCGGTCGGCGACCCCGTCGAAACGAGAACCGGTTCAGGACGTCGGCGTGGTCTGGATGTTCAGCGCTTTCCGGATAACCTGGGAGAAGCTGATCGACGCCAGGATGTACCAGAGGATCCACGCCTGGAGCGGGCCGACGACGCCCGACCGCCAGGAGTCGACCGAGCCGACGATCGGCATAATGATCTGGTCGGGTTCGACCCCGACGATCTGCCCGGAGGCCCCTGGCAAAATCTTCCAGTACATCCAGAGGAACACCGGGATGGTGATCACCATGATCCAGACCATCGGGCGGAACTGCTCTTTGAACATCCCGAGCTGGTCGCCCATCGCGTCCATCTGCTCCTCGCGGATGCGGTCGAGGGCCTCGTCGTCACCGCGTTCGCGGGCCGCTTTCTGGCGCTCCTGGATGTCCTTCATCCGTTCCTGATAGGCACCCATCTTGTCCATGTTCATCAGGCTCCCCTGAAGGACCGTCGAGTACAGGCCGGTCATCACCGCGAGGACGATGATCACGGCGTAGAACGGGAGTATCGCGTCGAGCGGGCCCAAAAAGACGTCCATCGCGGAGCCGATGATGTTCCGGACCGGACCGAAGGAGTAACCCGCGAACAGGCCGAGCGAGAACAGGGCTGCGGCCTTGTCGTAGGTTGTCCAGCTCGTCTCCTCGTCCTCGATGTCTTCCGGTGCTGGGGAGGAGCCCGATTCACCATCGCCCGCGATGTCGAGGCCCTCGCGGACGGCTTCCGGGTCGGCGAAACGGAACCCATCGTCGCCCTCCACGAGGACGTCCTTCTGGAGGAGGCGGCCCCACTGTCCGCTGGTGAGGTCTCCCTTCACGTCCCGCCAGCGGAGTTCGTCCTCGGATTCGAGCAGGTCCGCGAGCACGCTCTGGAGGGCCGGGTCCTCCTCGACGAGGTCGCGTACCTTCTCCGCGGTTCGTACCATTATCTGTCTCTCGGCGACCGGAGGTTAAGAACCTTTTACAATCTCACGGGTCGGCGCGCTCGGCCACCGCCTCGTGCACGTCGGTCCAGACTTCATCGGGGGTCTGTTCGCCGTCGATCTCGACCAGGGTTCCCTTCTCCCGGAAGTACTCGATGACCGGTTCGGTGCTCTCGCGGTAGGTCTCGATGCGGTCGCGAGCGACCGCCTCGGTGTCGTCGTCCCGCTGGTAGAGGTCGCCGCCGCACTCGTCACAGACCCCGGGCTCCTCGGGTGGGTTGAACTCGACGTGGTAGTTCGCCCCGCAGTCCTCGCAGACGCGCCGTCCGGTGAGACGGGCGATGAGTTCTGACTCCGCGACGGCCAGGTACAGGACTGCATCGAGGTCAGTGATGCCATCCAGGTACTCGACTTGCGATTCGTTTCGCGGATACCCGTCCAGTACGAAGCCGTCGGCCTCGGACAGTGCGGCCTCCACGATCTCGTTGACGACGGGGTCCGGCACGAGGTCGCCGGCCTCCATGAACTCTCGTGGCGTCCCGTACTCGGTCTCCATGTCCTTGTTCGCGCGGAGGGCGTCGCCAGTGGTGACGTGTTCGACGCCGAACTCCTCGACGAGTCGTCGTGACTGGGTTCCCTTCCCGGCACCCGGGGCGCCGAGAAGCAACACTCGTGGTGCTCCCATACAGGAACACACCGGGTCCACCTATAAAGAAGGTCAGGAACCCCTCGTTTTTGCACCCCGAAGCCGTCCGTGCGCGTATGGGACGATTCGACGCCGACACAGAGACCGACCGCGTGGAACTCGTGGTGGACGCGATTCGTGCGCATCGCGAGCGTAATAGTAGGTTCACCACGCTACAAACCCCCACGGACGCGGACGACGACCCCGAACCGTGGATCCAGTTCGACGCCAGGGAATCACTCCTCAATCTGGACTGCACCGACGAAGAATTGCATCGACTGGAGGGGTTATTCGACGAGTTCGGCGGGATGACCATCCACGAGCGGACGGCACCGGCGGACGTCGACGGCACGAACGTCCGTATCAGGACCCGGGTCGACGACGAACGAATCGCCCAGTTCGTCGAGCAGTGTTTTCGCAGGGTGTACGAGCGTCCGGTCGACTACCGGCTGTGGGTGACGGCGGTCTGAGCCGGACTCGGACAACACTTTATACGACGCGTTCCAGAGCGATGGCATGAGCGTTTTCGCATCGGTAGACGAGTGGCCGAGCACCCTTCGTCACCGCCAGGACCATGGCTGAATCTCTGCTCTCCAGGGTCGTCGTCCCCGTCGCCGGCCCCGATGACGCCGCCGCGACGTGCGAGGTGGCCGTTCCGCACGTGGCCGCGGCCGGTGGCTCGCTGACCGCGGTGTACGTCGTCGAGAAGGCGGGCGGGGCGATCGATAAGGCGTCCGTCGAACAGCGAGAGGAGTTCGCCGAGGAGGCCTTCGAAGCGGTCCGGAGCGCCTGTAACGGCGCCGACGTGGACTGCTCGACGGAAATCGTCTTCGGGACGGACGTCGTCGATGCCATCCTCGATTTCGGTCGCGATACGGACGCTTCGGCAATCGTCTTCTCGCCGCGGCGGGGGTCGCGGTGGCTCGATCTCCTCTCGGGCAACCTCTCGGCGAAACTCGTCAAGCAGGCCGACCGACCGGTGATCGTCTTCCCAAGCGACGGTGAGGAGGAATGAGCGAACAGGAACTGGCGAAAGACCTCGGGCCCCTGGCCGCGCTGACCATCGGGGTCGGGACGATGATCGGCGCGGGTATCTTCGTCCTCCCCGGCCCCGCGGTCGCCAGGGTTGGGCCGCTGGTCGCCGTGGCGTTCGTCCTCGGTGGCGCTATCGCGTTGTTGACTGCCCTGTCGGCCAGCGAACTGGGAACGGCCATGCCCAAGGCCGGCGGCGCGTACTACTACATCAACCACGCGCTCGGGCCGCTGTTCGGCTCCATCGCGGGGTGGGCGAACTGGATGGGGCTCGCGTTCGCGTCAGCGTTCTACATGTACGGGTTCGGCCAGTACGTCGGTGAGTTCCTCTCCGTTCCCGGGGTGGAAATCGGATTGCTGTCGCTGCCTCCCGCGAAGGTCATTGCCCTCTTCGGTGCTGGGTTCTTCGTCGCGGTCAACTACGTCGGTGCGAAGGAGACCGGCAGACTCCAGAACATTATCGTCGTGACGCTGGTTCTCATCCTGGCCGGGTTCACGTTGGTCGGGACCTTCAACGCCGACCTCTCGACGTTGCGTCCGATCGCACCTTTCGGCTACAGCCCACTGCTGCCCACGACCGGACTCATCTTCGTCTCCTTCCTGGGGTTCGTCCAGATCACCTCTGTTGCCGAGGAGATCAAAGATCCGGGGCGGAACCTCCCGCGGGCCGTCATCGGGAGCGTCCTCATCGTGACGGTCATCTACGCACTCGTCCTCGTGGTCTTACTCGCCGTCGTCGAGACGCCGGTCGTCGCGAACAACGAGACCGCGGTCGTCGACGTGGCACGCATGCTCGCGGGCCCCGCCGGGGCGGCCCTCCTTTTGTTCGGCGGACTGCTCGCGACGGCCTCGAGCGCAAACGCCTCCATCCTCGCCTCCTCCCGTATCAACTTTGCCATGGGTCGAGACGGTATCGTTACGGCGTGGCTGAACGAGGTCCACGAACGGTTCGCGACCCCCTATCGGTCCATCGCCGTCACCGGCCTGTTCATCCTCGTGTTCATCGTCTTCGGCGACGTCGAGACTCTGGCGACTGCCGGCAGTGTGTTACACCTCCTCATCTACGGTCTGTTGAACGTCGCGCTCATCGTCATGCGCGAGGTCAACCCGCCCACCTATCAGCCCGATTACGAGGTCCCGCTCTACCCCTTCACCCCGGTCGTCGGTGCCATCGTCTCCTTCGCCCTCATCGGGTTCATCGAACCGATCGTCATCCTACTCAGCGTGGCCTTCGTGGTCTTCGCCGTCCTCTGGTATTTCTTCTATGCGCGCGAGCGAAGCAAGACGACCGGTGTCGCGTCGACGGCCCTGCGGAGATTGCAGGCCGGCCCGGAGACGACCCAGACGGCAGCACCCACTCCCGACGGGGGAACCTACCGCGTCCTCGTTCCGCTCGCCCACCCCGACCACGTCGACGACCTGATGACCCTCGGCGGCGCGATCGGCAAAGCCAACGAGGGGACGGTCGTGGCCGTCCACATCGTCACGGTCCCCGACCAGACCTCGCTCTCCTATGCCGCAGAACACACCGAGAAATTCGACCTCGCCACCGGTGACACGCTCGATCGTGCCGAAGCCAAGGCCGACGAACTCGGCGTCGACGTGGAGACGCACACGATCTTCTCCCACCGGGCCTTCGAGGAGGTCTTCGACGCCGCGCGGACCCACGACGCGGACACGGTAGTCATGGGATGGGGCAAGAGCGAGCACGGGTCGCCAGGCCGGGCGGAGAGTGCGATCGACGAACTTGCCCACGACCTCCCCGCGGACTTCCTCGTGTTGAAAGACCGCGGACTCGACAACTCGCGAATCCTCGTGCCGACCGCGGGCGGCCCGGATTCCGACCTGAGCGCGGTCGTCGCCAGGATCCTCGCCGACGAGTACGGAAGTCGGGTCTCGCTGCTCCACGTCGCCGAAGACGAGGAAACGGGGCAGGAGTTCCTCGAGGGGTGGGCCCGCTCGCACGACCTCGAGGACGCCGAGCGCATCGTCAGGGTCGATGCGGACATCGAATCGGCCATCAAGGAAGAAGCCGAAGACGCCACCCTGCTCATCGTCGGGGCGACCGAGAAGGGGCTCCTCTCCCGGCTGGTCCGCGGATCGCTCGTGATGGACGTGCTGGACGAGGTGTCCTGCTCGGTGTTGCTGGCCGAGACGAAGTCCGAACGGTCGTTCTGGCGACGGTTGTTGGGCTGACTGTCGCGGGGATCTGGATCGCTCCCCCTCTCGTCAGGAGGTCCAGTACGCCCTGGTGAGCACGACCAGCACGGGTAGAATCTCCAGCCTGCCGAGCCACATCAGACCGACCATCACCAGTTTCGTCGTCGGAGGGAATGGCAAGTAGTTGTTCATCGGGCCAACGATGCCGAGCCCCGGGCCGATATTTCCGAGCGTCGCGGCCGAGGCACTTGCCGCCTCGAGGACGGACAGCGTCAGGTCGACGCGCTGGGCGTCGAACACGATGATGGCCGTGCCGAGGACGAATCCGACGACGTAGATGAGCGTGAAGCCGAATATCCCACGGATGTCGTTCTCGGCGACCGGTTTCCCATTGAGCCGGATGGGTTTGACCGCTTCCGGATGGACGGTCACGAACAACTCCCGACGGATGACCTTGAGGATGACGAGCCACCGAATGATCTTCAGCCCCCCACCCGTACTCCCGGCACTGCCGCCGATGAACATGGCCGCGACGATGACGAACGTCCCGGCCTCGTTGAAACCGTTGAAGTCGATGCTGGCGTACCCCGTCGTCGTCACGATGGAGACGACCTGGAAGGCCGCGTGACGGGCCGAGGCTTCGAGGTCGCCCGAGAGCAGCTCCACCAGTTGAATCGACGATTCACCGTGCGTGAACAGCACGCCGGTGACGGCCGCGGCGAGCACACCGAGCACCCCGACGTAGAACTGGAACTCGTCGTCCCGGAAGAGTCGCTTCGGGTCGCCGGAGAGGACGTGCCAGAACAGCGCGAAGTTCGTCCCCGCCGCGATCATGAACGGGATGATGACCCACTGGACGATGGCCGAGAACGCCTCGATCGACCGGGCCTCCGGCGAGAACCCACCGGTCGGCATCGTGGTCAATCCGTGGGCGACGGCGTTGTAAAGTCCCATGTTCGGGGCGAACCCCGTCAGATAGAGGCCGTAGAGAAGAGCGATCTCCAGGAGGGTGATCCCGAGGTACGCCTTCCACAGGGCCCGGGCCGTCTCCCGGATGCGAGGAGTGAGTTTCTGAATGCCCGGTCCGGGCGCCTCCGCGTCCATGAGTTGTGCGCCACCGACGGAGAGCTCCGGGAGGATGGCGACGGCGAGCACGACAATCCCCATGCCCCCGAGCCACTGGGTGAGTTGGCGGTAGAGCATGAGCGCCTCGCCGTGGGTCTCGACCGAGATATCGCCCATCACGGTCGCGCCCGTGGTCGTGAACCCGCTCATGCTCTCGAAGAGTGCGTTCACCGGGTGGGCCACCGTCGAGGCCGTCCCGAAGCCGGCGATCACGTAGGGGATAGCGCCGACCATGCTGACGGCGAGCCACGACATCGCCACCATCAGGAATCCCTCGCGAGCCCCGATATCGACGTCGTCGGGGTAGAGCGACTCGAGGAGCGTGCCTGTCAGCAAGGCCACCGCGATGGTGACGGCGAACGCGAGGATGCCATCCCCGTAGACCACCGCCAGGAAGAGGGGGATGAGAAGCGGGACGGAGAGATACTTGACGACCCGGCCGACAAGCGAGAGTGCGGACCGCCAGTCGACGTACACGTGTCGCGACATCGTCAGAGGAGATCCAGCACGTCGTCGACGACGCCCTCTCGGGCGAACAGTACGAGGTGGTCGTTCTCCTCGACGACGGTGTCGCCGCGGGGGACGACGAACTCCCCGCCGCGAGTGATCGCGCCGATAACGACGCCCTCGGGGAAGTCACGAACCGCCTCGCTGATGGGGCGGCCCGTGAGGGAGCTATCGGCCCCGATCTCGAGTTCCATCACCTCGGCAGTGCCCGATTCGAGGATCGCGACGTTCTCGGCACGGCGCTCCCTGGTGAACCGGGTTATCTCTTCGGCAGTCACTTCACGTGGGTTCACGGCGACGTCGACACCCACTGCCTCGAACAGGTCGACGTACTGCGCCTCGTCGACGACGGCGACCGTTCGCTCGACTCCGACGCGTTTGGCGATGAGTGCCGCCAGGAGCGTCTTCTCGTCGCTGTCGAGTGTCGCCACGACGATGTCGGCCTCGGCGACGTGTTCCCGTTCGAGGAAGTCGAGATCCGTCGCGTCGTGTTCCATCACCGTGGTCCTCGGCAACTGCTCTGCGATCGTTCGGGCCCGGTCCGGGTCCGACTCGAACAGCCGTGGCCCGATGTCCCGCTCCTCGAGCAACCGCGCCACCTGATACCCGATGGAACTGCCGCCGACGATGACGACGTCCCGGGATGCCTCGACGGTCTCTTCGGCAGTCACGGCGGTCGCGAACTGTCGAACGGTTTCTGGATTCCCGATTACGACCACCCGGTCACCCGCTTCGATTACGTCTTCGCCGCTCGGGATGATCGCTTCGTCGTCGCGAACGATTGCGGCGAACGTCAGGCCGTCGTACTGGTCGGCCTGTTGGATGGTTCGACTGGTGAGGGGGCCACCTGTGGGCACTTCGAATTCGGCCATCTGCACGCGACCGCCCGCGAAGGGGTCCACGTCCTTCGCGGTCGGAAGCCCGATAAGACGGACGATCGACTGCGCGGTGAGGAGGTCGGTACAGACCATGAAGTCCACTCCGAAGGCGGTATGGGACCGCTGCCAGGTCTCGAGATAGGCGAGTTTCTGGACTCTGGCGATGGTGAACGCATCGGAGATGGTCTTGATCGTCCCGCTGATGGCCAGATTCGTCTCGTCCGAGTCAGTACTGGCGATGACGATATCTGCCTTCGCCGCATCCGCCTCCTCGAGAACGTCGAGTGAGGTCCCGTCGCCGTGGATGGGGAGGACGTCGTACTCGTAGGTGAGCGCGTCGACCCGCTCTCGATCGGTGTCGACGACGACCACCTCGTGTGAGCCCGACAGACTGGCGGCGATCGACGAACCGACGTCGCCGGCACCGATGACGAGTAATCGCATGTCTTGACCACCTGTTCGTACGATGGAATCCTGACTGCCGGAGCACAAAAGCGTTAAGACATGCGGACGGACATCGAGCAGTCTTCAACCCGCACTGGCGGCCCGAACTGCGGAGTCCGGGACCGTTAACACCCCGGCGCCCTTCGTTCCCGATATGACCGACGACGCCATTCTCGATCACGTTATGCTTCGCGTCGAAGACCTGGAGACCGCCCTCGAGTGGTACACTGGCCACCTCGGGTACGAGGAGACGGGTCGCTGGGAGGCGGAGACGTTCACCAACGTCTATCTCGCCCCGAGCGACGGCCACGAGCAGGGCGCGAAACTCGAGTTGACCTACAACCACGACGACCGAACCTACGATATGGGCGACGCCTGGGGGCACATCGCCGTCCGCGTCCCTGACGGCGAACTCGAACGGGTCTACGACGAACTGATCGAGGACGGGGTCGACGAGTATCGACCGCCATCGGAGAACCCCGGCTACGCGTTCGTGAAAGATCCCGACGGCCACGAGATCGAACTGGTCCAGCGCGATCACGGCGCCCTGTTCAGCATCGATCACACCATGCTCCGCGTCGAAGACGCGGACGAGTCCATCGGCTACTGGACGCGGAAGTTCGGGTACGAACACACCGGCCGCTGGGAGTCAGACACCTTCGCGAACTACTACATGAAACCCGCGGGAGCACCCCCGGAGGCCATGGCAGTCGAACTCACCTACAACTACGACGGGCGGACCTACGATATGGGCGACGCGTGGGGCCACCTCGCGGTACGGGCGACTGACCTCGGCGAGTACTGGGAGCAGTTGCAGACCCGAGGCGCCCCCGACTACCGCGACCCCGAATCCTGTGACTGGAACTACGCGTTCACGAAAGACCCCGACGGCCACGAGATCGAGATCGTCGAGCGCTGAGGCGGCCGCCGGGAGACGCTGGCTACCCAGTGGTAGGTGCTGTCACTATTTCGGGCGTACATACACATTGATAAAGCCTCCACGGAAATATCCGGCAATGACCGATAGAGCGATATCTTCCCCGATTGCCGTCGCATTGATGGTGATGTTCACGCTCGTTCTGGTCGTCCTGATCGGTGCGTTGACGATCTGACCGACCGTTCCCGTTTCCCGACGTGACCATTGCCGTGCGCCGTGTCAATACGACGACGGCCCTCACGGAAACAGTGAAACCGTTCGTCGGACAATAGCACTTCATGGCACTCACCGGTGAGTCGACGATTCTGGTTCCGGTCGACGTTTCGACCGTGGAACCGCCCGATAGCGGGGTGCTGGAACTCCTCCAACCGGTCAACGTCGTGGTGCTCGGGTGGTACCCGGTCCCCAAGCAGACCGCCCCGGCCCACCTCAAAGCAGACCACGAATCGGAAGCGGCAGCGAGACTGGCGACTGTCGTGGACCAGTTTGCGGCCACCGACCACGAGGTGGAGAGCGTCCTGGTCTTCACGAAGGACCGGCGGGACAGCATCGACCGCGTGGCAGACCAGTACGACTGCGATGCGGTGCTCATGCCCGGCGAGGGTGGACCGATCGACCGCCTCCTCGTACCACTTCGCGGCGACGTGAACCTGGAGCGGATCGTGACCCTGGTCGGCGAACTCGTCAGGGCGAGCGACGCCTCCGTCACCTTCTTTCACGCCGTTGAGCCCGACGCCGATCCGAGCCAGGGGGAGTTCGTCCTCCGTGGGGCGGCCGACCGTCTCTCCGAAGAGGGCGTCGAACGTGACCGGATCGAATGGACGCTTTCGGAGCGTGACGAACCGAGGGCGGATATCGTCTCCCTCGCTTCGGAGCACGATCTAGTCATCCTCGGGGAGACCGAACCCTCGTTGCGCGAGCGCATCATCGGCGCCGTCCTGTCACCGATCCTCGACGAGATAGCGATTCCGGCCATCATCGTCAGGGACATCGACTGACCGAACGATGACGAGGAAATACGCTCGAGGGCCATGACGGGAGAGCTGGAGGGGCAACTCGAACGGAACATCGGGTTCCTCGAGGCGATGACGCTTGGTGGCGGGACGATGATCGGCGCGGGGATATTCATCCTTCCGGGTATCGCTGCCGAGAACGCCGGACCGGCCAGTTCGGTGTCGTTCCTGATCGGCGGATTCGTCGCGTTACTCGCGGCCCTCTCCCTCTCCGAACTCGCGACCGGCATGCCCATCGCCGGCGGCAGCTACCACTACGTGAACCGGGCACTCGGCGGGTTCTTCGGCAGCATCGTCGGGTGGGGGATGTGGACCGGGCTGATGTTCGCGAGCGCCTTCTACATGATCGGATTCGGCCAGTACCTCGTCGGCCCGATGCCGTTTCTCGATGGTCGGGCACTCGTGGTCCTCGTCGGTCTCGTGGGCCTGTCGTTGATCGTGGGGGTGAACTACTACGGCACCGAGGAGTCGAGCCAGCTCCAGAACGTGATGATCGGGACGGAGACGGCCATCGTCCTCGTCTACGTCCTCGTCGGCCTGTTTTTCGTGGATACCGCGAACCTGGAGCCGTTCGCCCCGACGGGACCGAGCGGGATCATCGCCACGACCGGTATCGTCTTCGTCTCCTTCCTCGGCTTCGAGATCATCGCCACCGTCGCTGGCGAGGTGAAAGAGCCGAGTCGGAACATCCCGAAGTCCATGCTCCTCTCGGTCGTGCTCGTCACCATCCTGTACGCGCTGGTGATGATCGTCAGTACCGGCGTCATTCCCTACGAATCGCTCGGTGATTCGCTCGTCCCGGTCTCCGACGTCGCCGTGGTCTTCCTGGGTGCCGGCGGCGTTGTGGCCATCGTCGCGGCGGCGGCGATCGCCGCCATCTCGAGTTCGAACTCCTCGATACTCGCGGCCGCTCGGGTCAACTTCGCGATGGGGCGCGACGACCTCATGAGCGACCGGCTGAACGTGACACACCCACGGTTCGGGACGCCACATCGGGCCATCGTCGCCACCGGTGTCCTGACCGGCCTCCTCGTGACCGTCGGCCTGGTTGTCGAGACCATCGTCGCACTGCTGGCCGAGGTCGCGAGTTTCAGCTTCCTGGTCTCGTACTCGCTGGTCCACGTCTCGCTGGTCGTCTTTCGACGGGCAGACCCGGACGTGTACGACCCCTCGTTTCGAATCCCCGATTTCCTGTATCCGGCCGTCCCGATACTGGGCGTCCTGTTGTCGGTCCTCGTCATCACGCAGATGGCGACGACCATCATCCTGCTCGGGCTCGGTATCGTCGGTCTCGGGATGGCCTGGTACGTCGTCTACGTCAGAGACCACGCCCTCGACACCGGATTGCTATCGGAGGCACTCGCCGGAGAAATCGAGGACGGCTACCGCGTCGTCGTCCCCATCGCGAATCCGGCGACCCAGACGGACCTGCTCCGACTGGCGGCGGCCACGGCCCAGGCCCACACCGACGAGGCCACGCCCGAGCTGGTAGCTGTCAACGTTCTTCAGGTCGACGACCCATCCCCCGGGCAGAACGTCGAGGCGGAGCGCCTCGAACACCAGCACGACCTCCTCGAAGCGGCCCTGACGGTGGCAGCCGACCTGGACGTTTCGTTGCGAACACGGGCACTGACCGGGAGCCATGTCGACGAGGCGATTCTGGAGACGCTCGTCGAGGAAGACGCCGACCAGGTGCTACTGGGCTGGAGCGGCGAGTTGGTCCGCGATGGCTACGTGTTCGGTCCCAACCTGGACGCCGTCGTCGAACGAGCGCCGTGCGAGGTTTCGCTCGTGACGCTCCACGACGAGACCGTCGGAACGCCGGTGGCACTCGCGGGACCGGGGCCACACTCGCAGGTCGCCGCCAGCCGAGCGGTCGAATTCGCGACCGTCGACGACTCCGTCCCGACACTGCTCTCCGTCCAACCGACGACGACCGATGGGGACGGGGATCCGAAAGCCCGCGGGGCGGCAGTGATCGCCGACGTGGCCGATCGCGCCGGTCTCGACTCGTCCCAGTATCGGTCGGCTGTCGTGGTCGACGACGTCGAGGGGGCCATCCTCGACGCGGTGAGTCAGTACGACACCGTCTGCGTGGGTCTCTCGGAACGTAGCGACGCGGAACGGGTCAATTTCGGAACCATCGCCGAGCGGATCAGCCAGGAGGCGACTGGCAACGTCGCGATCGTTCGAGGAGCATACGACGCCACGGAATCCCCCCAGAGCCGGAGGGAAAACCGTCGGTAAGCGTCTCAAAAGGAGTCTGCGCTGAGTACGCGTTTGCTGCAGACTCAGGGGAACAGTCCGCGGTAGGCGTGGGCCGTGCCGATGCGCTGAATCGCGATGGCGTAGGCCGCCACGCGGAAGTCGGGGGTACCCAGTTCGTCGGCCCGTCGGATGACGTCGTCGAAGCCCTTCACGATCCGCCGTTCGAGGTCCTCGTTCACCTCCTCGAGCGTCCAGGCGTACTCCTGGGTGTTCTGGACCCACTCGAGGTAGGAGACGATGACGCCCCCGGAGTTCGCCAGGATGTCCGGAATGAGCGGGATGTTTCGTTCGCGCAGGACCCGATCTGCAGCCGGGGTGGTCGGGCCATTGGCCGCTTCGACGACGATCTCCGCCCGGAGGTCCTCGGCGACGTCGTCCGTGATGACGTCGGCGATGGCCGCCGGAATGAGGACGTCGACGTCGAGACGGAGGAGTTCGTCGTTACTGATCTCCTCTTCTGCGTCGTACGAATCGAGCATCCCGCCCGCGTCTGCGTGCTCGAAGACGGCTTCGACGTCGAGTCCATCGGGGTCGTAGATCGCGCCCGTGACGTCACTGACTGCGACGACGGTCGCTCCGAACTCCTCCAGGATCTTGGCGGTCCACGAACCCACGTTCCCGAACCCCTGGATCGCCACCGTGGTATCCTCGAGCGAGCCCTGAACGTGTTCGACGAACTCCCGCGTGATGATAGCCACGCCGCGACCGGTCGCCTCGATCCGGCCCGGGGTCCCGCCCAGTTCGAGGGGCTTCCCGGTGACGACCTCGGGGACCGGATATCCCTCGTACATCGAGTAGGTGTCCATGACCCACGCCATCTCGCGGGGACCGGTGTTCATATCGGGTGCCGGGATGTCCATCTCGGGCCCGATCATCCGACGAATACCCTCCGTATAGCGTCGTGTGACCCGCTTGATCTCGTCGCGGCTCAACTCCTTCGGGTCGACGACGACCCCGCCCTTCGCCCCGCCGTACTGCAGGTCCACGAGGGCCGTCTTGAGCGACATCAGTCCGGCCATCGCGATCACCTCTTCGACGGTCACGTCTGGGTGATATCTGATACCGCCCTTGTACGGACCGCGTGTGCTGTCGAACTGACACCGGAATCCCTCCACGATCTCCTCGCTCCCGTCATCGCGCAACAGGGGCACCCCGACGCGGAGTGTGCGTTCGGGATGTTTCATGCGGACGAATACGTTCTGTGGAACGTCTGTATACTCGTGGGCCCGGTCCATCATCGTCCGGAGATTCTCGAACGGGCCGCCGTCACTCATCGCCGATCCCCCCTTCCTCGTCCGGCGGTGATCTGGAACGGTCGGGTCCGGAACGGAGTCGGTACGGACTGGGCATCACCCATGGTCGATAATTATATTGTCTGCACCACAAGTGTTGCGCACCGTCTCACCGGCTGAAAAATTGTGTACGGTTAGCACGGTAACACGCCCCCAGACGTGATCACTGCCGCCAGAAGGAGGGGGTGAAGATGACCACCACCGAGAGGACCTCCAGCCGACCGATCCACATCAGGAAGACCATGTAGAGTTTCGCCCCGGCAGAGAACGGCAGGAAACTGTTCATCGGTCCGACGACGCCGAATCCCGGGCCGATGTTCCCCAGCGTGGCAATGGCGACACTCATCGCCTCCAGTCCGGACAGCGAGACGTCCGGCGTTCGGAGCGTGTCGAGGTAGAGGACCATCGTCGAGAACGCGAACAAGGCCACGAAGAACACGACGAATACGAACACGTCCCGGATGGTCTCCTCCTCGACGATGTCCTGGCGCAAGCGAATCGGTCTGACGACGTCGGGGTGGACGGACGTGAACAGTGACCGACCGATGGCTCGTTTCACGAGCACCCACCTGACGATCTTGATCGACCCGGCGGCGGACCCAGCGGAGCCACCGAGGAAGTACGCGAACAGCAAGATCGTCTGTGCGGACCCGTCCCACGTGTTGACGTCCATGCTGGCGTAGCCGGTCGTCGTCACGATTGCGATTACCTGGAAGAGCCCCTGTCTCAGGGCGTTCTCGAGGTTCCCGTGGATGACCGCGATGTTCGTCGGCGTCCCTGCGAGACCGACACCGGCAAAGAGGATTCCAGAAATAACGGTTCCGAATCCGACGACAGCGTACAGATACGACCGGAATTCGGGATTTTTCGTCAACCGGTTCGGCTCTCCCTGCAAGACGTACCAGAACAGGGCGAAGTTGGTCCCCGCGATGAGCATGAACGGCATCACCGCCCACTGGACCGCGGGCGAGAATGCCTCAATGCTCCGTGCCTGCGGCGAGAAGCCGCCGGTCGGTAACGTCGTGAGCGCGTGCGCGACGGCGTTGTAGAGATCCATCTTCGGCGCGAGACCACCCAGATGGAGGGCGTAATAGACGAGCACCGCGAGGACGGTGAACCCGGCGTAGATGCCCCAGAGCGCTCGGGCAGTCTCCTGGATTCTGGGCGTCAGTTTCTCGAGGGAGAGTCCCGGTGACTCGTTGTCGATGACCTGTGCCCCACCCACGGACAATTTCGGGAGAATGGCGACCATCAACACGAGGATCCCCATGCCACCGAGCCACTGGGTGAGTTGGCGCCACAGCAGCATGGCTCGACCATGCGTGCCGATCGAGATGTCGCCGAGGATCGTCGCGCCCGTCGTGGTGAACCCACTCATACTCTCGAACATGGCGTTGACGGGGGTGCCGACCGTCCCGGTTCCGGCCACGAGATAGGGGACCGTGCCAGCCATCGGGACGACCAGCCACGCGAGACTCACCAGCAAAAATGCCTCGCGATTGCCCAGTTCTCCATCACCCCGTAGCTGCTCCAGTAGGACGCCCCCACCGATCATGAGGACGCTCGCCGCGACGAACGGGACTGGATCTTCGTCGTAATAGAGCGCCAGGACGAGTGGGAACAGGGGAGTGACGCCGAGGAATTTGAGGACGCTCCCGACGTACGCCACGCTCAGCCGATAATCGACGTACGTACTCGGACTCGATACCATTCGATACTGCTTCCGTCGGCCGGGGGACTGATGGTCGTTTCGACACCAGGTAACCGGTTCGGAAGACCGGTGACAATCCGTTCTCGGCGGGGCCTCGGTCGGGAGGAGCGGGTCAACCGGGCTCACAGAGAATCGCAGGTCCGACCGAACACTTTTCTGGAAACGGGGAAGTTTGGGCGAAAGGGGGTAGAAGACGCCGTCCTCAACTACCCGTAGAAGTTCGAGTCGAACGTCAGAACAGCCGCCGTTCGACTGCCCGACGGAGTCGCCCCGGCTTACTGGCACCGTAGACGATGAGCGTCCCGTGTTCCGTTTCGTCCCTCGGGAGCTCCGAGAGGTGACCGAACAGTCTGTCCGTGAGATGACGCTGGGTCCCACTGACCACGAGAAGGTCGGAGTCCTCGACCGCCCGTTCGATCGCGTCGTCGGTGTCTGCCTCCACGATCCGGGTCTGGACCGGCGCGTCACACATTCCGACGAGCTCTGAGAGGTAGTCGTCGATCGTGTTCCGACGACTCTCGGGCGGGTCTGCGCCGATGGGGAAATAAAACGTCACGGTCGCACCGACGGCCGCGCCGAGGGCGCCTGCCAGACCGACCTTGGCCGGATCGAACGGTCCCTCGTCGGTGACGACGCCGATGTGTTCGACGGCGTCGTGATCCAGATTCGTGACCTCGACGACGTCGCAGGGGGCGTGATTCTCGATCCAGTCCGCATCGTTGTGGAGCAATGTGTCGTGACCGGTCGTGCGCTCGATGATCAGCGTATCGGCGCCAACCCGTTCGGCGTAGTTGACGATTGCATGCCGGGTGTCGTGGCTGACGATCTCTCCGTACCGCACCGGCATCTTCGAGTCCGTTGCACGGTCGGCCATTCGAGCTTCGAACGCCTGATCCGCCTCGGTGAGGGTATCTGACGACTGGGGAAGGGGCATCTGATCGGGCACCTCGTCGAACTGGGCGACGCGGATGCCGCCCTCGCGGGTTCGCGCCAGGTCGGTGGCAAGGTCGATCAGCGACCGCTCGACGTCGGACGCCGTCCGTTCGGTCACGGCGACGAGGACTTCGTGACCGTCGCTTTCGACCTCGGATTCGGTCTGCTCGACGACGTCCCGGCCCACCTGTCGGCGGACCGCGTCGGTCATCGCTCCCTCCCGACCGACCCCACCCCGACGGGCGACGAAGAAGTAATACCAGACCATCGAACCAGCCACGATGACGACGGCCCCGACCAGCGGGACGAAGCCAATGTACCGCAGGAGGACGACGCCACCCACGATTCCGACCAGTTGCGGAACCGGATAGAGCGGCGATTCGAAGCTCGGATCGTAGGCCTCGATCGACCCCTGGCGGAAGGCGATAAGCGCGACGTTGATCAGGATGAACACCATGATCTTGAAGGCACTGGCGAGTTTGGCGATGTCGTCGATGGGGACGAAGGCAATGAGGACGAGCAACACCCCACCCGTTATCGTGATCGCGTTCACCGGTGTCGCGAACCGTTCGCTGACCGCCTCGAAGACGTCGGGGGCGAGTCCGTCGCGGCTCATCGCGAACGGATATCGCGACGAGGAGAGGATGCCAGCGTTGGCGGTACTGATGAGCGCCAACAGCGCAGCGACGACGACCGCGGCGACTCCGATCGCTGGCAGTGCGTTGGTCGCCGCGACCTGCATCGGGGTGGCCGAGTTGGTCAGGGCGGTCTCGTTCGCGACACCGACCATGACGGTCACGATGGCCACGTAGATCGCGGCGGTGATGACGAGCGAGCCGAGGATCCCCAGTGGAAGATTGCGGTCGGGGTTCTCCACCTCCTCGGCGACGCTGGCGACCTTCGTGACGCCGGCGTAGGAGACGAAGACGAATCCGGTCGCAGCGAGGATGCCCTCGAATCCACTGTCGAAGAAGCCCTCGAAGCGGGCGCTCTCGACGCTCGGCGCACCGACGACGATAAACCAGACCATCACCGCCAGCATGATCGCGACGATAGCAATCTGCATCCGGCCGGTCTGCTTCGCGCCGACGACGTTCAAGATGATAAGGAGGACGGCGACGGTGAGCGCGACCGGCGTCACGGGGAGGTCGAACAGTAACACCAGGTAGGGTGCGCCGCCGACCAGCGCCAGCGCCCCCTTGAACGTCAGCGAGAACCACGCCCCCACGCCGGCGATGGTGCCGAACAGCGGGCCCATCGCCCGCTCGATGTACAGATAGGTCCCACCGGCCTCGGGCATCGCCGTCGCCATCTCGGACTTGCTCAGCGCCGCGGGGAGCACGAGCACGCCGGCCAGGAAGTAGGCGAACACCACCGCCGGCCCGGCCATTGTCATCGCCAACCCCGGCAGGATGAAGATGCCGCTGCCGACCATCGCGCCGATGCTGATGGCCGTCACCGACGGAAGTCCCAGGTCGCGCTCCAGTTCTTTCCCCATTACCGGGCGAGAAGTGCGAAACGCTCGTCGAATTCATTCAGTCCGTCGATAGCCGAAGCAACGGCTATTGACCATTCGTTCATATACTCGTGGGTAGGGTCCTGCGCCAATAAACGAAGGGATGACCTACGGAATCACCGGAACCCGTGTCGGCCGTTCGCAATGGAGCGATGGCGAGGCTGCCCGATCGAGTGGCGAGAGATAGATTCAGCGCAGACGAGTTGTTCTAAAAGGGAAATGGTCGGTGCCGACCCGGTCAGTCGCCGAACATCTGGCGCATCATCGGGTGCATCTCCATCATCTGCTCTTCGGCGATCTCCTCGTAGAGCTTGTAGGTGATGGAGATGGTGAGCAGGAGCCCCGTCCCACTCACCTGCCCGATCGTGCCCAGCATGTTGGCGAGGACGGCGAGCAGGCCGACGAGCGCCCCGCCGATGACCGTCACCTGCGGGATGTAGCGCTCCATGACCTTCTCGATGACCCCGACGTTCTGCCGGAATCCGGGGATCTGCATCCCGGAGTTCTGGATCTGCCGGGCCGTCGCGTCCGGCCCCATGTCGGCGGTCTCCACCCAGAAGATGGCGAAGATGGCGCCACCGACGATCATGAACGTCAGGTCGACCGAGACCCTGAGCAGGATCTGCCAGGGCTCGTTCGCCGTCTGACCGAGCCACCACATCCAGTCGCCCGGATTGTAGATGGGCGCGAGGTAGTAGAACAGACCGCCGACCGGATAGGCCTGTCCACCACTGACCGTGTACGCGCCCAGTATCGCCGGCATCGCATCTCCCATCTGGGAGTACAGGATGCGGCCGAGGAACTGGATGTTGGCCTGCAGCGCGCGAACGAGGATCATCGGCAGGACACTGGCGTAGATGAGCTTCACCGGGAAGCGACCGCGGGCGCCCTTCACACGAGCGTGACTGAGCGGGATCTCGACGCGAACGCTCTCCGCGTAGACTACCACGACGTAGATGATGACCGTCGTGATGATCGCCAGGACGCTCGCATCGAGGAGGAGCCAGACGATGCCGTCGGAGGTCAGCAGCGGCGGGATGGTGCCGGCCTGTCCCAGGAGGATATCGATCCACTGCGGGATGATCCCCTGTTGGCCGCCCTCGCCGCCCCAGTAGAAGAGCCCACCGACCAGGCTCTGGGAGACGCCGGCGATGATGAACAGCCCGATACCGGACCCGACGCCCCACTTGGAGACGACCTCGTCCATGTACAGGATGAGGACGCCGCCGATGAAGATCTGAAGGAAGATGATGAACTGGACCCCGGTGAGACCGACGCCCAGACTCGAAGCGAGTTGCTGACTCGGTGGGAGGAAGTTCCCCATGAAGACCATCGGCGCGGCCGTCAGGATCGTCATCACAATGACCAGGAGCTTCTGGAGACCCTGATAGAGCATCTGGTCCCGTGGATCCTGGGTGTCGAGTCCGAGCAGGTTCGCACCGCCGAGCAGCTGCAAGACGATGCTCGCGGTGACGATCGGACCGATGCCCACCTGCATCACCGTCCCCTGGCCACCTGCGAGAAGCGAGCGGAACTGACCGAACAGGTCGGATCCGCTCCCCTGGAGGCCCCAGAGGTTGATGTTCGTCAGGAAAAAGTACAGGATCAGGACGACGCCCGTCCACATGAGTTTGCGGCGGAACGGGACGTGGCCCTCCGGACGGGCCACACCGGGCATCCGCGTGAGGACGGGTTCAGCGGTCTCCTTCCATCCCATGGGTTATTCCTCGGATTCCTCGCGTGCGCGTTCGGAGACGATGGCGTCGCCACCGGCTTCTTCGATGAGCGCTGCGGCCGACTCGGTGAACGCGTCAGCTGTGACTTCGAGTTGTGAGCGCACCTGTCCGTCACCCAGCACCTTCACGACGTCGGCGTCGTGTCCGTCCTCGGCGACGTCCCGTGCGTCCAGGCGGTAGCCGTACTCCGTCTCCTCGGCGATACCGTCCTCGACGAGGAGCGCGATGTCCTCGTCGAGTTTCTGGACGGAGACCTCGACGGTCTCGGTCTGGGCTTTTTCCGGGCGTTTGAAGCCACTCTTCCCGAGCGGTTCGTAATTGTGGAACTCGTGTTTGTCGCGTCCCGCACGACCACGGCCACCGCGGTGCCCCGCACCGCGACGGTTCTTGTGCGTCCCGCCACCGTGGGTCCGCGAGCCGCGTTGTCGTCGTTTCTTACTGGTCATGATTATCGCATCGCGTTGAGGAGGTCGTCTATCTCCTCGGTAGTGTGTCTTCCGAGTTGACCCGACGTGGTCGCGGCGTGTTTGATACCGTCGTGGCCGCCACGTGGTGGGTGCAGTCGGAGCGTCGGCGAGAGACCCTGCTCTTTGAGGGTCGTCTCTTCGGCGATCAGCGCCGCCGCAAGGTCCTCGAAATCCTCGTAGTCCGTGTTCTCGGCGATCCACTCCTCGTCGACGTCGGCGATCCGGCCCTCGGCCGGTTCGGCACGTCGCTGGAGCAGCGTCACCAGCACGTCCTCACTGGGTTCACCGAAGGCCACGAAGTCGTGGACCTTGGTGAGCATCCCCTGGTAGGTGTCGCGCTCGGGAACGAGCGTACAGTGATTGACGCCGTGGACGTTGAGCATGTCGAGGGTGTCCTCGACGGCCTCGGACATGTTGACGTCGCCGCGGAGCTGGACGACCGCCTGCATCACTCGATCACCTCTCGGACGTCGATGGTGTGCTCGGGGATGCGAGCTTCGGTCGTGTGTTTCAGCGCGTTGAACGTCGCCTTCGCGAAGTTGACCGTGGTTCGGGTCTTCCCGGAACTACGCGTCCAGATGTCCTCGATACCGGCGAGGTCCAGGACGTGGCTCACGGTCTCCCCGGCCGCCAGGCCGAGCCCGCGGGGGGCGGGAATCAGTTCGACCTCGACGCTACCGGCCTTGCCGGTGGTGCGCAGCGCGACCGTGTGCGGACGGCCACAGCCACACTCCCACGACCCACAGCCGCGGGAAACGTCGATGATGTTCAGTTTCGCGATGTCGATCGCCTTCTGGATCGCGCCGCCGACCTGATCGTCCCGTCCCTCTGCGTAGCCGACGAAACCGTCGTGATTCCCGACGGCGACCACACAGCGGAACTTCACCCGGCGGCCGGAGTCGGTCATCCGCTGGACCATGTTGATGTCCAGGACTTCGTCGTCCAGGCCCGGGAGGAGAGTGTCGACGATCTCCGGTTCCTTCAGCGGGAGACCGGAGTCGAGGGCGGTCGACATGTCGTCGATCTCGCCCTCCTGCACGAGGCGACCCAGGCGTGTCTTCGGTTCCCAGGTGTCGTGGCTCATATGTTAGTCCTCCTGTAGTGCTGCGAGCACGTCGTCGAAGTGCTCCGGCAGCGTCGTCGCGTCGAAGTCCCCGTACAGGGGCTCTTCGCGCTGTTCAGCATATTCAGCGATGTGCTCGCCACGGGTCCGATCCCAGTCGGCGAACACCGATTCGTTGTGCGGGACGTCCAGGCCGGCGTCGATGGCGCCTTCCTGGACCGCGAACACCTTCGAACCGGGCGTAGCGGTGTTGAGGCCGATATCGAGGACGGCCTCCTCCACGCCAGCGTCGAGGGCCCGCTTCCCGGCCAGGAACCCGGCCAGGTACGCGCTGGGGAGATTCCCGGTGGGAGCCTCCCAGCCGTACTCGGCCAGGTCGCCGGTGTGGGCACTCGCGAAGGTTTCGTCGCCGTCCGGACCGGTGCCGATCAGCTGCGCCCTGATGTGCCTGTTGCTCTTGCGAGCGACGAGCCGGGGCTTCCCGGATTTCAACAGGCGCAACCTCTGATGGTAGTCGGTCCGGACCTCGCGGCGTCGCCGCATCGGTACGTTGTATCGTGGTCCGGTTGCCATTAGTCGTCACCTCCAGTGGAGATGTCTTCGTGTTCGTCGATGTAGGTCTCCAGGCGACGGACGCTGTCGAATTCGCCACCGTTGACCTTGTTGTAGAGTTCGCGGTACTGTGACGGTGACAGCGTCCCGTCGTCGCGGAGTTCGCGCAGCGTCCGGCGCTGGGCGCGGACGCGCCCGGCGTAGGCCGTCTTCGCGTTCTGACGGGCGCCGGCTTTCCCCTTTCGGGTGCCGGGGCCCTTGCGGTGGCCGTACGCACGTTTCTCGTCGCGCTCCCGTGCGCGACCGCGCGAGTTGCCCCGGGCGTCCTTCGCCTGGATGACGCCCTGCTGGACGAGTTCGCGGATGTCCTCGCGGGTGATCGCCTCGAGGATCTCGCCCTGCGATTCGGGGTCGAACCAGACGCGGTTCTCGCCGACGTCGAGGACGTCGGCTGCGAGTCGTTTCTGTGCGCTCAGATCACTCATCGTCGGTCACCTCGACTTCCACGTAGGTAGGATTGAGGACGCGAATCTGGCGGTCCTCTGCGACCTCTTCGATTCGTTCGCGCTTTCGCGCGCCGACCGCGGAAGCGATACGAGCAGCCTCCGTGTCGGGGTCGATGCCCTCGAGGTCGTCCACGTTGTGCACGCGAACCTCCTCGAAGCCACTCGGGTGCTTGCCCCGAACGGCGGTGGGCGTGCGGAAGCCGGCCTGCACGACGTCGCCTTTGCCCTTGATGCGGCGGCGCTGCTTCGAGAGGCCACCACGGGGGCGACGCCAGGACTCCGGCGTCCGTTTTTTCATGTGGTAATCCTGCCGATTGAACTGGGGCTTGCCCTCCCGCCGTCGCTGGCGGACCAGGCGTTCCTCCTCTTCGGAGAGGTCCGGCGTCTTGTCGACGAGACCGCGGGGCTGGAGTTCCGTCTCGACGGGCTCCTCTTCCGCTTTTTCGGCTTCTTCGACGTCGGCCTCTTCGACCTCGGCGGCCGCTTCTTCGTCGACTTCAAGGCCACCGACGTCGGCCTTGATGCGGGCCGCGAGGGCGTTGCCGATGCCGTCGAGTTCGGCCAGTTCCGACTGACTCGCTGCTTTCACGTCCTCGACCGACTCGTAGCCGGCCTCGCGGAGTGCGTCGGCCTTCGATGGGCCGACCCCGCTGATGTCATCTAGGTCTGTGATTTCGTCGTCGGACATCTAGGCACCTCCGGTGCCGGGTTTCTCGACGATGTACACGCCGTCCTGGAAGACGCGCGTGTCCTTGTCCTTCACTCGCGTGAGCTGTTCGATGTCGCCGGCGGTCTGGCCGACGGCCTCCTTGTCGGGGCCGTTGAGGACGACGGATTCGCCGTCGATCTGGACGTCGGTGTCGCCGCGGATCTCGGCCCGTCGCGGCGCCTTCTCGCCCAGGAAGTTCTCGATGACGACCTCACTCCCCTCGACGTTGACCTGCATCGGGAAGTGAGAGTAGTGGACCTGCAGTCTGTACTCCCATCCATCGGTCACACCGTGGATCATGTTGTCGACGTGGCTCTCGAAGGTCCCCATCGTCGCGGCAACCTTCTTGGTGTCCTCGTCGCTCTCGATGACCACGGCGTCCTGCGTCGTGGAGACGGTGACGTCGGGGAACCAGAGCCGGCGCGTGACCGCCCCGTTCGGCCCCTCGACCGTGAGGTCGAAGCGGTCGACGGTGGCGTCCACGTCGTCCGGAAGTTCGCATTCTATTCGTGGCATGATTCTAGTACACGTACGCGATAATCTGGCCACCGATGCCCTGTTCGCGGGCCTCGTAGTGGCTCATGATGCCGTGGCTCGTCGTCACGATGAGCGTCCCGTAGTCGCGGGCCGGGAGGTATCGCTTCTCCCAGTCCTCGAACTCGTCGACGCTCGCGGAGTACCGCGGCTTCACCGGGCCACACTCGTTGATGGCCCCTTTCAGTTCGACCTCGAACTCGCCGGCCTTGCCGTCCTCGTGGTACTCGAATCCGCCGATGTACCCGCGGTCGTAGAAGACCTCGAGGACGGCACCGATCACGTTCGAAGCGGGCGTTACCGTATGGGTCAGTTGCCCGACGCTCTCGGCGTTGTTCACGCCGGAGAGCGCGTTTGCCAGTGGGTCGTTTGCCGTCATGGTTAGCTATACTTCTTGAAGCCCATGTCGCGGGCGATCTCGCGGAAGCACTGTCGACACAGCCAGATGTCGTACTTACCGACGAGTCCCTGTTCGCGGCCACAGCGGCGGCACGCGTGGGACTGTCCGGTCGCTTCCTCTTGGTCGTGGTTCTCGTCGTCGGCGTCGCTCATTCGCTCACCTCCACGTCGTAGTGGGACTCGAGGTACGCGATGGCGTCCTCGGGTGTCAGTCGGTGGTTCGACGGGATCTGGCGGGTGACCGTATCGCGCTTGGCGACGCGGTAGCCCGGCCGGACGAGGTTGACGGTGACGTCAAGCCCGTAGATTCCGACGGACGGGTCGTACTCCTGGCTCGGGAAGTCGGTGTGCTCCTCGATGCCGAAACTGACGTTGCCCGTCTGGTCGAACTGCGACCGGGACAGGGACGTCGTCGCCAGCGCGCGGTCGAGGAAGTCCACGGCCGCGTCGTGGCGGAGGGTGACTTTCGCACCGATCGGGTCGCCCTCGCGGATCCCGAACTCCGGTTCGGTGCGCTTAGCCAGCGTCCGAACGGACTGCTGGCCGGTGATCGCTTCGAGGATCTCCTCGGCGTTCTGGAGGTCGACCCCACCCTGGCCGACGCCCATGTGGACGACGACCTTCTCGACGCGCGGTTCGCGCATCTCGTGGAAGTCGGCTTCGGTCTCGGACATCACTCCTCAGCCTCCTCGTCGTCCGCGACGAAGTTCTCGTCGATGACGACGACGTAGTCCTCGATGGTCTCGAAGGACCCGTCGTCCGTCTCGACGGCGACCGTATTGTCGGCGCTGCCGGGCGTGACGTCGATTCGCGTGACCTCGCCGATGTCACCGGCGTGCTTGCCGGCGACGGCGGTGACGAGGGCGCCCTCTTCGTAGACGAAGTGAGCGACGATGTCCTTGGTCTCGTTGTCGATGACGACCGAGTCGTTGCCGCTGTAGTCGTCCTCGTCGACGAGAACGTTCGAACCGTCGTGGAGGTTCAACTGGACGCGACCGCCCTGCACGAGCGTCTTGTCGTCGATCTTCCCGAGCCGGCTGTCGGCGGCGTCCTCGTCGATAGGCGTGAGCCCGAGGCGACCACCCTGGTCCGGGAAGACGCGGTAGAATTCATCGCGGTCCGGGAACGCCAGGATGTCGAACATCCCGATCGGGCGGTTGATGTCGTTGATGGAGTCGCCGTTGACGAGGACACCGTCGTGGTGGACGGCGTACTTCGCCTCTTTGGCGCTATCGACGTAGCCCAGGACGTCCCGAAGGACCACGACGAGCGGTACGCCGGCCTCACCGTGCGGGCCGGCACCGGCCTTCGCGGTGAAGGTCTCGGTCTTCCGCTCGACCGGCCAGGCCTTGGGAACGGAGAGTCGTTTCTGGTGTCGAGTCATTCGGTATCACCTTCGAGGCGCGATTCCCGGACGGGGTCGTCGAGGTCGAGGTCGGTGACGCGGAGGTTGCTCGCCTCGATGGCGCGCGGGACCTCCTCGCCGTCGGCCGATTCGATGGTGACGTCTTCGACGTAGACGACGCCGTCTTTGAGGTCGACCTCCATCACTTCGCCGTCTTCGCCGGCGAAGTCGCCGCGCATGACCTCGACGGTATCGCCCGCGTTGACGCGGACGTTGCGCTGGTCATACTGCTCGCGAAGCGACTCGGAGAGGTGCGCTCGCACCTGGTCCTGTCGCTCGTGCAGCGGTGCGCGTTCCGTTCGGGTGCGCTGTTTGCGTGGTTGTCTGCTCATATCTATACGATCATTGTCGCGGTGCTCGCGATGCTGCCGTACCGCTCTGCGACTTCACGGGAGATGGGACCCTTGATCTCGGTCCCGCGGGGTTCTCCCATGTCGTCGATGAGGACGGCGGCGTTGTCTTCGAACTTCACGCGGGTTCCGTCGGGCCGACGAATCGGTTTGCGCTGGCGGATGACGACGGCCTCCAGCACCTGTCGGCGCATCTCGGGCGTGCCCTTCGTGACGGACACCGTGACGGTGTCGCCCAGGCCAGCCTTCGGGTGACGGTTCTTCGTGCCCTGATAGCCGGACACGCTGACGATCTTGAGTTCGCGGGCGCCGCTGTTGTCGGCACACGTGATGAGCGAACCCTTCTCGAGTCCCTGCGTGACGTCGGCCTTGATGGCTTCCATCAGGCCTCACCTCCGTCTACAATCTCGACGACGACGTGTGATTTCGTCTTCGAGAGCGGTCGTGTCTCTGCGATGCGGACCGTGTCGCCTTCTGCGATGTCGAAGCACTCCGGCGCGTGGGCCGGAACGCGTGACCGGCGTTTCATATACCGGTCGTACTTCGGTACGAAGACATCGTACTCTCGCTCGACGACGATGGTCTTCTCCATGGCCGTCGAGGCAACTGCTCCTTCGATGACTTGTCCACGCACGGAAAGGGTCCCGTGGAACGGACAGTCGTCGTCAGAGCAGGTGCCGTCGGGCTCTGGTACGTTCAATCCTATTGCCATTGTTTGGTAACTCCGTTTTCGGTTCGGTAGGCGGGTCGTGAGAGCAGCGTACTGCCATCCACCGTAACGTAGGTCACGTCGTCGCCGTCCGACCCAGCCGTGGTGTCGGACGGTTCCGCCGTAGCCCCGGTACCCTCACGGGTTCCGGCGGCTTCATCTGTGATCGCGAATTCGAACGTGGTCCCCGCCTTGGGAACCTGCACGACCCCCGAGTCCTCCCGAATCCGAAGGGTCCGCATGGTCTCGCCGACCACGCGGCCTTCGACACCGACCCGGTTGGGGTCGGTCGACTCGACGACCCGCACGTGCAGGCCGACGAGTTCGTGTTTCGGGAGTGTCTCGGGTGTCAGTGCCATTATTCGTCTGTCTCCGCTTGCTGCTCTTCGGTCGCCGCGCTCTCGTCTTCCTCGTCACTCGGCGATCCCGACGCCGCTTCCGCGGGGTCGCCTTCCTCCGTCTGAATCGTCTTGATCCGGGCGATGGTGCGGCGGAGCTCCCCGATCCGTCCGGGGTTCTCCGGTGCGCCACCGGCCGCCTTGACGGCGCGGTCGTTCAGTAGTTCCGTCTCGATCTCCTCGAGTTCGGCCTGCCGTTCGGCCGGCGTCATATCGCGGAGTTCCTCTGGGTGGAGGATCATTCCTCACCCTCCTCGTCGGCGTCCTCGAGGAGTTCCTCGGCTTCCGCCTCGGCGTCCTCGTCGACGTCTTCGAAGTCGTCTTCGACGTCATCCACTTCGTCTTCGAGTTCGTCGAGTTCGTCCTCCACGTCCTCGACGACCTCCTCCTCGATGACTTCCTCGTCGAGTTCCTCGGGGTCACCCGTCGGCGTCTCGACCTCCTCGAAGTCCTCGGCGGCCGCTTCGGTCTGTTCTTCGTCCGGTTCCCCTTCGAGGAGTTCCTCGACGGATTCGCCTTCCTCTTCGACGATGAGGTCGGAGATGTCGGCGTCCTCCTCGATACGGAAGTCGTCGGGGAGCTCGGCGTTCGGTGGGATGATCTTGACGTTGACACCGATGGTGCCCAGTTTCATCACCGCGACGCCCTGTCCGGCGTCGACGATCTCCTCGGCGGGTTCACCGTTGTGCTTGATGTACCCGCGGTTGAACTTCTCGACCCGCGAGCGGGCACCGGTAACCTTGCCGGCCAGGACGATCTCGGCGCCAAGTGCGCCGGCGTCCATGATCCGGTCGATGGTCGTGTGTCCGGCCTTCCGGAAGTACCAGCCGCGCTCGAGCGCGTTCGCGAGGCGGTCCGCGACGATCTGTGCGTTCAGGTCGGGTTCGTCGACCTCCTGTACGTCGATCTGCGGATCCTCGAGGTCGAATCGTTCCTCGAGCTGGCGCGTGATCTTGCGGATGTTCTTCCCGCCCTTGCCGATGACCATCCCGGGCTTCTCGGCCTTGAGGACGATCTGGGTTCCCATCGGGGTGTGGGCGACGTCCATGCCACCGTAGCCGGCGCGGGCGAGTTCTTCAGCGAAGAACTCGTCGATCTGTGAGCGCTGGAGCCCTTCTTCGATGAATTCGAGTTCGTCTGCCATTATGTATCACCCTCCTCCGCTTCGCCGGGTTCGGCGACGACGAGTTCGACGTCCACCTCGGGGGTGTTCCACTGGGAGGCACGACCGAACGCCCGAGGCTTGCGGCCCTGGCGTTCGCCGACCTTGTGAGGGGCGACGTGAATGATCTCCATCTCGTCGGCGTCGAATCCCTGCTGTGCTGCGTTGTTCGAGACGTTCTCCAGGAGGGAGAGGAACTCCTCGCTGGCCTTCTCCGGATAGCGTCCGGCGTCCCAGCCGTCGATGTCGGAACGGTGTCCGACACCGCTGTTGTGCTGGCGGAACGGGACCGAGCGATCGCCGGCGATGACGGCGTCGAGGTACGCCTTCGCGTCGGCGACCGTCGAGCCCTTGATCTCGCGGGCGATTGCCTTGCTGTGCTTCAAGCTCATGGGCCGCTCCCGAACCATTGCTTTCGCGGTGGATTCGGGGTCGACGTCGATGCTGTAGTTGATTCCCATGATTTACTTGAGTGGCACGAACTTCGAGGAGCGGGTCGCACCGATACCCGCCTGGCCGTGTTCGACCGAGTTACGCGTCAACTGGAACTCGCCGAGGTAGTGCCCGATCATCTCGGGCTCGACCTCGACGCGTTCGAACTCCTGACCGGAGTAGACGGCAAACGTCAGTCCCACGAACTCCGGGATGATCGGCATGTCCCGGAGGTGGGTCCGGATCGGATCGTTGGCCGTCTCCTCGGGCTCGGAATCACGCGCCTCCTCGAGCAGTTTCTCGTACTCGGGGCCGAGGCCTCGAGTGATGGTTCGCCGCTGTCGTGCGGGGAGCAGTTCCGCGACCTCCTCGAGACTCATCGCCTGCAACTCCTCGAGGTCGTGTCCGCGATAGGTGAACTCACCCTCGCGGCCGGTTCGGTATTCCGAATCGCTCATGTTACTTGTTCCCTCCTCTGCCGGTGCGCCGGGAACCGAGGTCCCCGACCTTCCGTCCGGGCGGGGCGTTCTTCGAGACGGATTTCGGGCGCCCGGGGTGCTGGCGGCCGCCGCCACCGAAGGGGTGGTCGACGGCGTTCATCGCGACCCCGCGAACCCGCGGCCACTTCGTGCCCCGGGCTTTCATCTTGTGATGTTTCGTCCCAGCCTTGACGAACGGCTTCTCGGTCCGGCCACCGCCGGCGACCACGCCGATGGTGGCGCGGCACTCCGGCGAGAGACGTTTGACTTCGCCGCTGGGGAGCTGGACGACGGCGACGTCCTGCTCGTGGGTGACCAGGTCGGCGTTGACGCCGCTCGCGCGGGCGAACACGCCGCCGTCACCTGGCTGGCTCTCGACGTTGCAGACGGGAACGCCCTCGGGAATCTCGCCCAGCGGAAGGGTGTTGCCGGGGTCGATGGCGGCGGAGATGCCGACCTCGATGGCGTCACCGATGCCGACGCCCTCGGGTGCGAGGACGAGGCGTTCGTCGCCGTCCTCGAACTGGACGCGGGCGACCGGTGCACTGCGGGCGGGGTCGTGTTCGACGTCGACGACCTCGCCGGCGAGCAGTTCGCCGTCTTCGTTGTCTTTGTGGGTGAGTTCCTGCTTGTATCGGTGCGACGGGGCGCGGAACGTCGGAGACCCGCGACCGCGTCGTTGTCCTTGAATGCGTCGTCCCATCGTCAGAACACCCCGATTCTGGAGGCGACGTCCTGTGCGTCGTCCTCTTCAGAGAGTGTCACGATCGCCTTCTTCAGGCCCTTCATCGTGATCATCGTGTTCACGTCGTCGACCGTGACCTCGTAACTGGACTCGACCTCGTCGCGAATCTCGGGCTTCGTGGCGTCGATATCCACGACGAACTGGAGCTTGTTCTGGAAGTCCATGTCGTTCATGGCCTTCTCGGTGACCAGCGGGTAGTCGATGATATCCGTCATCGCTCGGCCACCTCCGCGAGGGCGCTCTCGGTCCAGATGGTCAGTCGACCCGGCGCCGCGCCGGGTGCGAGGTCCTCTGCGTTCACCTCGGCGCCGGTGGCGACGTCGGCACCCGCGAGATTGCGGGCGGCCTTCGACGGACCGGACTCGCTGGAGGTCACGAAGAGGATCGATTTCGGTGTGCGGTACTTGCGGCCGCGAAGTTTGCCCTGGCCGGAACGGATGGACGAGCCGTCGTCGGCACGCTCGATGTCCTCGGCGACGCCGAGGTCCTCGAGCAGCGCGACGACGTCCTTCGTCTTCACGAGGTCTTCGAACGCGTCGTCGACCACGAGCGGCAGTTCGACGTCCTCGTCGAAGCGGTGGCCACGGTCGGCCACGCGGTCGGCGTCGGCAGTCGCCGCGATGGCGCTGCGGACGGCCGATTTCCGCTCTTTCGTGTTGACGGAGAGAGTCTGGTCCTTCTCGGCCTTCGGCGGGTGTGCCTTGCGGCCGCCGACGGCCTGCGGGACGCGAGCGGCCCGTCCGTTCACGCGGGGAACGTGGGCCATACCGCGACCACTCCCGGGTGACTCGGCCGGCGTTCGCATCCCAGCGAACTCGTCGGCACCGTAGTCCTGTTTTCGGTTGGCCTGGGCGGCGAGGACGGCCCGACGGATGAGGTCGGGGCGTACCGGTGTCTCGAACACCGACGGCAGCTCCGTACTGCCGGATTCGTCGCCGTCCAGGTCTCGTACTGTTGCCTGCATGATTTATCCCTGGTTGGTTGCGGTACTCACGTAGCGCACCTCTGGGTCGAGGCGCGGCGATTCGCTCGGCCGAACGGCCGGTCGGAACCGGACGAGGCGGCCTTCGGGGCCCGGCAACGAGCCCTTGACGAGCGCGTAGTCGGCCTCGACCTCCCCGTAGTTGGGGAAGCCACCAGCGACGGTGACGTCGTCTTCGTTGCCGAAGTCGATGAGACGTTTGTTGAGTTCCGTGCGCTGGTGGTAGCCGGTCTGGCCCTGCTGTGGAACCGTCGAGCGAACGCGGCTCGGGTTCCACGGGCCGAGGTTCCCGATGCGGCGCCGCCAGCCTTGGCGGGCGTGTTTGCCCTTGCGCTTCTGAACGCCCCAGCGCTTGACGGGGCCCTGGGTGCCTTTGCCCTTCGTGACGCCAGCCACGTCGAGGAACTCCCCGGCGCGGAAGACGTCGCCGAACTCGTAGGAGCCGTCCTCGTCGATGAGGTCGAGGGCGAATTCGACGCGTTCGTCGATGGTGCCGCCGCCGACGCGGTTCTCCATGATGTCGGGGCGTTTCTTTGGGACGCTCGGAACGGCACGTGGTACCGTGTGGGAGATGACGCGGACATCCGCGACCCTCCCGGCTTCGAGCGCCTCGGTCAGTGCTTCTCGATTCTCGCTCTGGTCCCCGTCGGGGACGGAGAGCGCGCGGTCGAGGTCCTCGTCGAGGTCCTCGGCCCACACTTCAGTCAGTGGCTTGCGACCGTACGGCGTGTCTTCGTACGCGCGAACGGCGGCCGCCCGCATGGGCGGCACCTCGACGACGGTGACGGGGACGGACTGCTCCATCCCTTCTGACGGCGAGTTGGCCTGGTCGTCGACCATGACGACGTGGGACATCCCGGCCTTGAAGCCGGCGAATCCCTGCAGACCGACCTGCCCGTCGTCGTCGGGCCACGTGTTGAAGCGCGGCACTTCGGTGGCCGCGCGCTTGCGGGGGCTGAACCCCATCGAGCCTTTGCGTGGTCGGTTTGGTTGTGGCATCGTATCACTCCGTGAGCGTCAGGCAGCCGAGTGATGCGAACATCGCTACCTCAGTTCGCACCGTCTCGCTCCCCTGGTCTGGGATCGTGTTCAGCCAGGCGTCGAATCCCGCTGGGGCGTCGGTGGTGGGGTCGCCCTCGCCGGCCGTCGCGGAGCCGGTCGCGGCCCCGATATCCCGGACGTCGACGTCCAGAATGTCGGGGAGGCCACGACCCGGTGCTCCGAAGGCGACGGTCAGCCCGTCGGCGGCGACGCGCTCTACGAGTCCCGCCAGCGAGGACACCGTTACGGGTGTCCCGTGACGGGACGTGGCGACGCGAAAGCCTGCGTCGGGACGGTCGAGGGCATCCCGGAGGTTCGTCCGAGTGACGACGAACCCCGGAAGGGGTTCGTCGACCAGCTTCGCACGAACCGGTCGTCGCGAAGAGACCCTGATGGTCACGCGCTCCCCCTCCTCGACCGCCATCGATGGCGGGACGTGGAGGGAGATCGGGTGTTGCAGACCGCAATTGACCCGAACGCGCCCTTCAGATCCGACCTGGGTCACTATTCCCTGTCGTAACGACCCCGAACCGCTCGATTCGGAGCCGGTCCATGCTGAAACGCGAAGCGGCGGCAGGATGCCGGCGTACTCCAGTTCGTCCCGCGTGCCGAAGGCCTCCTTTCGGAGGTATGGCGGCGTCGCGGCGTACCGCAGCACGGTCTCGACGAACCCGCCACCCCATCGACGCTCGCCGTCGGAATCGTCGAAGATTCCGAGGCGGTCGGCCCGGAAGACCGCGGCCGCACGGGCCACGTAGCCGAGTTTGCGAGTTGCCTCGCGTTTGTCCTCGGCTTCCCGGACGAGGGATGACGGCACGAGCACACTGCGCGTCATGCCGTGTCGCGTCCGCGTCTCACCATGAGACTGTAGTCGACGTACAGATTATGTCCATAAAAGGGTGGCGTTTCCAATGCCGGCTGTGAGGGCCTCGCACGCCGGTTGAGTGGTGAATATTCGGTTCGCAAGTGGCGACATCGGTGCGACCTACTCGACCGTTTCGAAAGGGTTATTCATGCCCACCGGTTCAGAATAAATTGCAACAGGGCGCTGGTAGTGTAGTGGTATCACGTGACCTTGCCATGGTCACAACCTGGGTTCAAATCCCAGCCAGCGCAGTTCTGTCGAACCACATCCGCGAGCAATGGCTTTGCCATTGCGAGCAATGCTGGTGAGACGAAATCGCTCTGGGATTTGAACTCAGCAAGTCGCAGCTCCCGAGCGAAGCGAGGGTGACCGTCTGATTTCGGTTCAAATTCCGATAGACTCGCTTCGCTCGTCTATCGACGTCCCGTTCGCCAAGGGCTCACGGGACTCCCAGCCAGCGCATTTCTGTCGAACCACATCCGCGAGCGTTGGCCATGCCAACGCGAGCTATCGGGGTGAGACGAAATCGCTCTGGGATTTGAACCCTGCAAGTCGCAGCCCGCGCAACCGACCGGAGGGAGGTGAGCAGGACCGTCTTGCTCTGGTTCAAATTCCGATAGACTCGCTTCGCTCGTCTATCGACGTCCCGTTCGCCAGGGGCTCACGGGACTCCCAGCCAGCGCAGTTCTCCGAATCGCAAGCCCGGAAGCCTGGGCGACACCCCTGGAGCGCCGGTGGCGAGACGACAATCCACGACCGCTTTCGACCACGCCGCAGTGATACATATTCGATTGTCGATCCGAACGGCACACCGCCGCGAGACCAGATGAACAGTTCAAACTATGATGATCTTCTGATACAATCGTCAGTAACGAATATATTATGTATTCAATATACATGGTAAAATTACCAGCAATCGTAGCGATAGGGGTACTTTTTTGGGATGGGTCGTCGAAGTTTTTCGTGTATGTCACAACAAGCGACAACCGACGAGCGGTTGGCGACGTTCGCGGTCCAGGCGGAAAGCGAAGGCCCGACTCACACGGTCGTGCAGGCCCGCGATTTCGAGTTCTCGGTCGACGAGCCGGAGCACCTCGGCGGCTCTAACTCCGGCCCGAACCCCGTCGAGTACCTCCTCGGGGCGCTGGCGGGTTGCCTCAACGTGGTCGGTCACACGGTGGCCGACGAGATGGACATGCCCGTCGACGACCTCGAAGTCGATATCGAAGGCGATCTCGACCCGGCGAAGTTCCTCGGGAAGGATCCGGAGCCACGCGCGGGCTATCAAACTGTTCGGGTCGACCTGTCGGTCGCCACCGATGCGGACCCATCGACCGTCGAGACCTGGCTCGAATCGGTCGAAGAGCGCTGTCCGCTGAGCGATAACATCGCCAACACGACGCCGATCGACTTCACCGTCGACACCGAGTGAGTGGTGGAGTTGGCCGGCCACTACGGGTTTTCCGAACGGATAGCGATCCAGCGTCTTCGGTAGAGTTTGTTCGGCGTTTCGCTGGCCAGTCGTCGCGAACCCCACGCAGAAGATACCGCGTACTCGCTCGCAGGCGCCACGGAACCCGGCCGGATACCATACCAGGACGCATCGGTCTAAACCGTATTGAGAGCCGTCGATACTCCCTCGAACGGTACTGGAGCGGATAAATCGAACCGATTCGTGTATCGAGTTCGTCTTCGAGGGCTTCGATCAGGTCCTCGCCAGTGTCTTCGCCGCTGTGCTGGTCGCCGGTTGACGCCGTTCACTTGACCCGTTAGTGATCGGTGTATCGTACGCCGGGTGGTCTTTGCGCTCATCCGTTCGACGCAGTCGTTCAGTGGTGTCTACTGAGAACAGCCGAGAATGCGTCAAACCGCCACCCAGTGGTTTCGACGTCCTTCGACAGCGCACGTCCACGAACAGTATCGGTCGTGGCCGGTCCGGTCGCGTCGGGCACTGATCACTTCGTGGTCCCCCGTCCATCGGTCGAGTTGTCCACAGTCTCCCCCGAGACGGCGGGCCAAGAATAACCCGACGCAGTTCGGCAGGTGAACCGCCCGTATCCGCCGTCATTGCGGCACTGCGACGGCCAACCCAGTCACCAACCGGGACGTGTAGAACGTGGGATACCCAAACGCCTTTGCCACCGTGTAGGTGAATGGCGTCCATGGTGAACCTCCCCTCGAAGACCGGTTCGGAGATGAGCGAGGAGGCAATCAAGAGCCTGCTCGAGCGGAAGGGTCACGGCGTCCTGAGTATGGGGACGGAAAATCGGGGCTACGGCGTCCCGATATCGTATCACTACGATGCGGATCACCATCGGATCGTCGTCGGGATGGTGAAACTGCCGGGTAGCAAGCGGAGTACGTTTGCTTCGAAGACCGACGAGGCGACGATGACCGTTTACGAGTATCACGACGTCGATACGTGGGAAAGCGTCATCGCCACGGGAACGCTCCATCAGGTTCGTGACGCCGACGTCCCCGAAGATCTCGCAGCGCTGTTCTTCTACCCCGAGGGGCCCGAGACCGATGGCCAGATGGTCGAACTGGACCAGTTCGAACGTGCGTGGTACGAACTCCGGATCGAGGAGATCAGCGGCCGGTACGACGGAGAGAGATCACCGTCATAGTCGGATCGAAAGCGGAAGGACCAGTCCCGACCGACGGTTTCTCGAATTCGCAACCGATGGCCGGCCTCGTCGGACCGCGTCAGTATACGTACAGCACGAACACCATCAGGGTGACACCACCGACGATGCTCCCGACGACCGCGAACGCGAGCCCCAGCGTGACGTCGATTGTCAGGAGGTACAACAGGACGAGAAGGAACGCGAAGTGCAGGCTCCCGATCACCAGCCCCAGTTTCACCCACTTCGTCTCGACCTCGATACCACCGATGGCACCGCTCATCGGTGAGCAACGCTCCCGAATCGAGTCGGGTCAGTGGGTTGGACAACGCTCTGTCCAGGGATTCGAGGTGGCACGCTCGGTCACTCGGGTTCGGATCCGTCGGCGGGGTCGAACTCCAGTGCGACGGAGTTGATGCAGTATCGCTTGCCGGTGGGTTCGGGCCCGTCGTCGAAGACGTGGCCGAGGTGGCCGCCACAGGTTCCACAGGTGACCTCGATGCGCTGCATCCCATGTCGGTCGTCGACGGCCGTCTCCACGGCGCCGGCGTCGACGACGTCGTAGAAACTCGGCCAGCCAGAGTTCGACCCGTATTTCGTGTCGCTCTCGAAGAGGACCGCACCACAGCCGGCACAGCGGAATCGCCCTGGCTCGTCGACGTCCAGCAACTCTCCACTGAACTTCGGTTCGGTGCCGCGTTCGCGGAGGATGTGATACTCCTCCTCGGACAGTATCGAGCGCCATTCGTCCTCGGTTCGCTCCGCAGGGGCGGGCGTGGATTCGTCCATGCCGTACCGATACGGGCCGGTTGGAGAAGTGTCTGATGGGGACAGTTTCGGGGCGGTGAGTGTTCCCCGATCACGGGGTCCGAGAGGCCCCTTCCTCGCCCTCGACGACGCGACCTTCGTGGAAGGCGACTGAGAACACTTTTCGTGAACACGCGCTTGGGCGACAGTACATGCCCGACCGGTCCAGCGTAGTGGTGGTCCTCCTCGCAATTTTGGTACTCCTCTCGGGATGCACCATCTCGTTCCAGACGACGGATTACAGTGCGGGTCCCGACGAATCCGGCCTCTCGACCGGTGGACCGGGCGACGGTAGTGCGTGGAACGTTACCATAACACACGTCGTCGACGGCGACACCGTCGAGGCTCGGTTCCCGAACGGCGAGACAGCCACCCTTCGGTTGCTCGGCGTCGATACCCCGGAGACCGCCCACGACCGGATCACTCCTGACGAATACGAGGGGGTACCGGACACCGTCGCGGGACGCGACCACCTCTTCGAGTGGGGAGAGCGTGCGACTGCCTTCGCGACCGAGGAACTCGAAGGGGAGACGGTCCGGATCGCCGTCGACGAGTCGGCGGATCGACGCGGTGGCTACGGACGACTCCTGGTCTACGTCTACGCGGACGGGAAGAACTTCAACGAGCGATTGCTGCGCGAGGGATACGCCCGACTCTACGACACGCCATTCTCGCTCCGCTCCGAGTTCGAGGCAGCCGAGACCGAGGCCCGAAATGACGAGCGTGGGCTCTGGGCGTTCGATAAGACCGAATCGACCTTGCAGACGGCGCCCGCCGTTCGACCCGGATCGTCACAGGTCGAGCGCGTCGGAGACCCCCAGTATCGCGCCACATTCGCCGCATTCGTAGACGACACCGCTCGTCACCTCGGTGTCGGATACCGCGACTGATTCGAGGGATTCCTCACAGTATGGACAGTGTCCCATGTCGTCCAGTTCGACGTCCGAGTCGTTAATACCAGGGGCCTATCGAGACCGCCGGTCGCACGGCCGGCCAGTTCGGATGGCTGCACTGGACCTTAAGGAATGGGTATGCGACTCAGGACGCGCTCGCGCCAAGACTTGCATCACTAACGACCATTATATATCATCATCGTTAATGGGCAAGTACCCGAGCAGGGAACCGAAATACAATGTACTGCACGACATGCCAGACGAGCCATTCGAGTGGCTTTCCGACCGGATCGACCGGGTTCCAGTGGGACCCGAACAGCAAGAGCGGCATCCGTTACTGCGACAACTGCCAGTCGGTCCTCGAGACGTACCATCGCTGACACAGCGGTCACTCGAGGTGTGGCCAACCCGCCTCCTTCGACAGACTCAGTCCATCCGGAGCGACTGCGACGTATGGAAGTGTGGCCGGGACAGTACGTCACATTCTTTTCGTCGGGATTCCACGAACCGGTATGGAACGAGCGTTATTCGTCGCCCGGCGAGACTCCACGAAGACACGAGAGCTGCTTCGAGAAGCGGGCGACATCGTCGGTGGCGTCGATGGCACGCTGTTCGTCCTGCACGTGATGCCGGAGTCCGAGTACGAACAACGAGCCGAATCCCGGCGGGAATCCGGAGCCCTACAGAAAGACGGGAGCGAGTACAGCACCTACCCCATCACCCAGGCCGAGTCGGACGCCAGAGAGTTCGCCGAAAGGATGGGCGACGACGTCCTGACAGCTGGTACCGTCGAGTGGGAGCCCCTCGGGACGGTCGGGCGCGAGGGGCGGTCGATCCTCGAGGTCGCCGACGACCGAGACGTAGACCACCTCTTCGTAGTTGGAGAGCAGCGCTCACCTAGCGGCAAGGCCATCTTCGGTGACCTCGCTCAGCGGCTCATCATCGAGTTCGACGGGCCGGTCACGACGGTCGTGCCGGACGAACGATAGAAACTGGTTTGCGGGATGCGACCGTCTGACACGATATGACAGTCATCGGCTTTCTGTCGGTATCGCCCGTACAGGAGGGGAGTCTCGCTCCAGCCGTCGCCCACGCCGTGGCCGCACTCGACGAGTACGACGTCACCTACGAGACGACTCCGATGGGGACGGTCATCGAAGCGACGGACGTAGACGAACTGCTGGCCGCCGTGGGGGCCGCACATACGGCGGTCGACGGCGACCGGGTGAGCACCTTCCTCAAGATAGACGACAAACGGACCAGCGAGACGAGTGCGGCCGACAAGGTCGACGCCGTCGAGCGTGAACTGGGCCGACCGCCACGTCGGGAACGCTGAGGACGAAACCCTTTCACCGAGGCCGGCGAATTCGGCCGTATGGATAGTCTCAACAGGATGGCCATCGAGCTGGCCGACGAGGCCCTCGACTTCGCCGAGGAGCTGAACGTCGGGGCATTCGAACTCGACAACGGCGCGACGGTCATCGACTTCGGCATCGACTTCTCCGGCGGTATCGAGGCGGGTCTCCTCCTCACCGAACTACAGACCGCCGGCCTCGCGACGGTCCAGACCCGGATGGACACGGTCGCCGGGACACCGATTCCGCACGTCGAACTCGCCACCGACCGGCCGGATCTCGCGCTGCTCGGTTCACAGAAGGCGGGGTGGGAACTCAGCGTTGATGGGTTCGAGGGGCTCGGAAGTGGCCCCGCCCGATCGCTCGTCGCTGACGAGGATGAGTTCAGGGCCATCGAGTACACCGACGCCTTCGACCTCACCGTCCTCGCCGTCGAGACCGACCGACTGCCCACCGTGCAGGTCGCCGAGGAGGTCGCCGATCGGACCGGAGTGAACCCCGAGGGCGTCTACATCGCCGCGTTCCCGACCGCCAGCATCGCCGGAAGCGTCTCCATCGCGGCACGGGCCGCCGAACTCGCCATGTTCCGCCTCTTCGAACTCGGCTACGACCCGACGAACGTGCTGACGGCGAGTGGGTCAGCCCCCATGGCCCCCATCCCAGCCACCGAGGAGGTGGCGATGGGCCGAACCAACGACGCCATCGCCTACGGCGGCCAGGTCCACCTGACGGTCACGGAGGACGCGGACATCCTCGACGAACTGCCGTCCACCGCGACCGACGCCTACGGGATGCCATTCCTCGACATCTTCGAGGCGGAGGACTGGGATCTCCAGTCGGTCGCCCCCGCGGTCTTCGCTCCGGCCACGGTCACGGTCGACGTGGTCGGTGGCCCCACCTACGCGCTCGGGGAACGGAACGATGGCCTGCTGGCCGAGAGCTTCGATTTGTAGCGGCCAGGTAGCGCGAGCCTTATTCGGGTCGACGGTCTACGACGAACCATGACAGTCGACGGCGTCCTCTTCGACCTGGACGAGACGCTGGTGCGGTACGAGCGACCCGCATCGGCAGTTCTCGACCTGGCGTTCGAGGCGGTCGGTGTCGACCCCTTCTTCGACGTTCGGGACTTCCAGGATCGGTACGATACGTTTTTCCCCCAGAGCGAATCGATCGATCACCTCCGCGAACTCGTCTTCGAGGACATCGCGACTGACGCCGGACGTGACCCCTCCCTGGGCCGTCATCTGGCCGCCAAGTACGCCGACGAACGCGACCACGCCCGGGTGAACCTCCTCCCCGGCGCCCCAGCGCTCCTCGACGCGCTCGACGGCCGGCCACTCGGGCTGGTCACCAACGGTGACCCCGAGATGCAGCGGCCAAAGCTCGAAGCGACGGGGCTCGACGGGCGCTTCGACACGGTGGTCTACGCCGGACACGATACGGCCTCGAAACCGGACGCAGAACCTTTCGAACGGGCCCTCGAGGACCTGCACGTCGACGCCCCCACCGGTGCCTTCGTCGGCAACGATCCGGTCGCCGACGTCCACGGCGCACAGTCCGTCGGGCTGCGCTCGGTGTGGATCAGGAACGGGACCGAGGGCACGCCCGCCGTGCGACCCGACGCGACTGTCGATTGCCTCGACGAACTTCTCGATAGCTGGCTAGTCCAGTAGGTCGGTCACGGTTCCGACCCCCTTGCTCCGTCCCTCGCGGAAGACGAACCGCTGTCCCTCCTGGACGTGGTACGGTTTGAACTTGAACCGGACCGTCGTCGTCCCCCGGTCGCCCGGCAGGAGTTGCCCACCGTGGGGGTCGAAACGGGCCGCCTCGCTTATCGTTTCGAGGTGGACGACCGGTTCGTAGCCCGTGTGGATCCGCGTCGGATGATTGAGCACCATGACCTCCGCCTCGAAGGCACGGACCGGTTCCGGATCGGCGTCCTCGGCGAGGAGGGCCATCCCGCGCTCGACGTCGGCTTCCCTGACCCCTTTCAGGGCGATACCGACGATGCGGCCGGCCTCCGCGTGGTCGACCCGGTGATAATGCATCTCGATGGACCGGACCTCCACCTCCCGGTACGAGCCATCGTGGAACGGACCGAGTTGTAGCTGATCGCCCACGTCGACGGTCCCGGATTTCACGGTCCCGGAAGCCACGGCGCCGACCCCGGCCACCTTGTACGAGCGATCGACGTACAGCTCGAAATCGCCGTCAGCCCTGGCCGTCTTCGGCAGTCGCTCGAAGAGCGTGTCGAGAGCAGGGAGGCCCTCTCGCGAGACCGCGGAGGTGCGGACGATCGGAACGACGGAGTCCCCGATCTCGTCGATGGCGGCCTCGACGCCGTGGCGGGAGACGGGCAGTGGACTGCGGTCCGCGTTCCGGAGCAGTCGCTCCACTTCCCGTTCCACCTCGTCGACGCGCGCCGCCGAGACGAGGTCCGCTTTCGTGATCGCGACGATGGTCGGCAACTCCGTCGCCAGCAACACCCCGAGGTGCTCCCGGGTCGTGGTCGTCGGCCCGTCGTCCGCCGCGACGGTCAGCAGGCCGTAGTCGAGTTTCTGCCCGACCAGCCCGCGGATCGTCGTCGAGAGCCACGGTTCGTGACCCACCGTATCGACGAACGAGACGACCCGGTCGGCCTCCTCGACGATCGCCGCACGGTCCGATTTCCGGTCCGGATTGTCGACGCGGAGCGGGCCCTCCTCGTCGAAGCCGTAGACCCCATAGGAGAGGTCGGCGCTGAGCCCTCGCTCGATCTCGTGGGGTTGCACGTCGAGATACGAGCGAAGGCCGCCTTCGCCGTCGTCTGGGGTGCCGGTGACGAGACTGCCCACCAGCGTGCTCTTCCCGTGGTCGACGTGGCCCGCCGTCCCGACGATGAGGTGGTCGTCCGCCACCTCGAGAGTCCCACCGTCCACGATGGTGGCCACCCCGACGAGACCGCCGTCCTCGGTACCCCAGGTCTCGACGTCCTCGATGTGAGCGCCGGCCTCCTCGGCGAGCAGACTCAACACGTCCATCGTCTCCGAGAAGGCTTCCTGGGAGATGCCTGCGATGCCACCGCCGTCGGTGACGCCGACGACGTACATCGCCTCGCCGTCGCCGGAGAGAACCCGGTGTCTGAGCTGGGCGGCGAGACTCTCGCGACGGCCGCTCGCCAGGTGGAGTTCGCGCGTCAATCGCTCCTTGAATTCGACGCTGCCGCCCTCCTGCTCCCCACGGGCCAGGGCCGTTCGCAGCAGGGCTCGGTCGCCGGACATGTGCGCGGGTTGGTGGCTACCGGATAAAAACCTTCCTCGGGTTTCGACCCCGCCCGCGGCGGGGACGGGCGCGTCATCCCCGGCGCAATGCCTTAGCGTGCATGGGTGCAATTCACATTCATGAGCGTGGAGGGGCTCTGTCAGATCTGTGAGCGCGAACCGGCCAAACACGCCTGCGACCGGTGTGGGGCGCTGGTCTGTGAGACGCATTACGACCGGGCAGTCGGCCGCTGTCTCGAGTGTGCCAGGGAGACGAACCGGCCGCCGGACCACCTGGACTCCGGCGACGACGTGCTCCGGTAGCCGGCCAGTCTCAGCGGAACTCGTTGAGCCGTCGCTTGAGTCGTTTCGCGGCCGAACCGGCGGCCGCCGCCCAGCGTTTCTCGCCCTCGCCGGCGAAGATGATTCCTCTCGAGGAGTTCACGAGGCCGACGCCGTCGGCCAGGCCGAATTCGACCGCCGCCTCGGCATCGCCACCCTGTGCCCCGACCCCGGGGACGAGAAACGGCAAGGAGGGGACCAGTTCGCGGACTGCCTCGAGTTCCTCGGGGGCGGTGGCGCCGACGACCAGGGCGACGTTCCCGTGTTCGTTCCAGGAGGCCGCCAGTTCGGCGACCCGTTCGAAGACGCGGTCGCCGTCGGCGAGTTCGAGATCCTGCACGTCGCTGCCACCGGGGTTAGAGGTCCGCGCGAGGACGAAGACGCCCTTGTCGGCCCGCGAGAGGAACGGCTGGAGGGAGTCCTGACCCAGGTACGGATTGACCGTGATGGCGTCGGCGTCGTCCAGTAGCTGGGCGTACTGCCGGGCCGTGTTCCCGATATCGCCGCGCTTGGCGTCGAGGACGACCGGGACGTCCTTCCCGTGGGCGTACGCGATGGTCTCGCGCAGGGCTCGCCAGCCGTCCGCGTCCTCGTAGAAGGCGACGTTCGGTTTGTAGGCGGCCGCGTGTTCGTGGGTAGCGTCGATGATGCGGCGGTTGAAGGCCCATCGAGGCAGGTCGGCGTCAGCGACCGACGGAGGCAGGCGGGACGGGTCGGGGTCGAGGCCCACGCTCACCACGCTGTCGACGCGGTCGATACGCGTCGCAAGGTCGTCGAAGAACTGCATGGCTCGCCCTGTGCCGGGCCGGCAGAAAAGCGTTCCTCATCCGGACAGCAACCGGTCAGGCGGTTCCGGTAGCGGCCGCTTCGAGGACGTCCAGGGCCCGCTTAATCGTCGCGCCGTTCTCGACGAAGACGAGCAGGCCCGGTGGCGTCGTCGCCTTCGGTCGCGTCCGGAGCCCGACCGCCTCGGCGCTCTCGCGGGCAGCGACCAGGTCGCCCTCCACCTCGAGGGAGATCCGGTCGTCCTGCAGATAGACGGACGCGAGGGAATCACCGCCTCGCTCGACGTCGAAGATCCGATTGCCCGGTGGTTCCGTGTCGGCGTCTGCCCGTTCGTTCCCCACGACCATCTCGTCGAAGGGGGGTTCCGACAGCCCGTCGACCTCGGCACGGAGGAGGTCGGCGATGCGACGGCCGTCCGTGATTTCGCGGTCCACCATCGTCACTGCACAATGGCGTCTCGTGCCTTCGCCGCGGTCTCCTCGACGTCCACGCCGGTGGCCCTGGCGGTCAACACCGCCGCGACCTCGGCGGTCACCCCGAGGGATTGCTGGCGTTCGTTGATGGCGGCGACCGCGGCCTGCCGTTCCATCCCGCTGTCGACGAGCGCGTCGAGCACGTGCTCGAAGACCGACCGCTCCCGGAATATCGACGCGTCCGGTTCGAAGTCCTCCGGGATGGTGACCTCGTCGTACGGAAACGTCGCGACGAGTTCGTCGCCATCGCGGTCGAGGAGTCCACTCCGTTCGCCGATATCGACCAGGCGTTTGGCCTGGTCCGGCGATACCCAGTCGCGGTCGAGTGACAGCGCGACCACGAACGCCTGTTCCCCCATCCGATCTCGTCCCGTCCCCTTGAACGGGGCGGCGACGACGACGCGCAAGCTCATCGTCGAACCCAGTCGGTCGGACACCCTAACGGTTGCCATCTCGCCCAAACGAACGATTCAAGTACGCGACGGGACTCTTTTCCCCACATGCAGTACCAGGGACGCTCCAAGCGGATGAAGACGGGGGCCCGCGCACGGCCACAGCACAAGAAGAAAAAACACGAACTCGGTCGCTCCCCGACGGAGACGGAACTCGACGAGCCGCGCTTCCGCGTCGTCGAGTCCCGTGGCGGGAACCGCAAGGTTCGAGCCCTCGCGACGGACGTCGCCAACGTCACCGACGAGGGCGAGACCGTCCAGACCGAGATCCTCGACGTCGTCGAGAACACGGCGAACCCGAACTACGTCCGACGGAACATCCTCACGAAGGGCGCCGTCATCGAGACCGGTGAGGGGACCGCCCGCGTCACCTCCCGCCCGGGCCAGACCGGTCAGGTCAACGCCGTTCTCGTCGAGTGATCGGTTCGGTCTTCGTCGACAGCGACCCAGTGGCCACGCTGGCGACGGCGTAACTGGTAAGCACTGGGGACGAGAGAGACGAGTATGGACCGGATTCCGTTCGGTATCGGTCGCCTGGATTCCCGCATCGGCGGTGGTGTGCCCTCCGGAAGCGTCGTCCTGCTCGCCGGCGAGGCGGGTGCCGGCGCGCGGGAGTTCGTGTACACGAGTGCGGTGCTCAACGGACTCGATTCCGCCGACCCGGACCTCTTCTCGCTCCACTACGGCGACCTCCACGAGGACGCGACGCCGCCGAACGGCATCCACTACGTCTCGTTCACCGCCGACGCGAACGACCTTCGTGGTGAGATCGCGTTCGCGATGGACCGCGAGATGGTCGATGCGGGCCTCGAGCCCGTCGAGTTCGTGGACCTTTCGCCGGAGTTCTTCCAGTTGAGTCCCGTCCCCCACGACTGGTACGCCCAGAGTCATCGGACCATCACGGACATCGGCCGGGGTAGCGATCGGCGAGGGGTCCTGGAAGCCTTCGCCGACTACCTCGACGAGCACGCCGCCGGCGGCCTGGTTCTGGTGGACTCACTCGACGACTTACTGGCGGCGGGCCGCGAGGCAGTGCAGTTCAGCGACGTCGTCATGTTGCTCAAGGGACTCCGCCGGGCGTCCCGGGAGTGGGACGGCCTCGTGATGATCCTCCTCGAGAAGGACGCCGTGACCGACCGGCAACTCGGGAGTCTGATGACCGCCGTCGACGGGACCATCCAGTTCGAATGGGAGACCGGCGGCAACGAGCGCGTCAGGACGATGTTCGTCAACGAGTTTCGCGGCGTCCTCTCGCAACTCGAAGCGGAGGATATCATCCGCTTCGAGACCGAGATCCACGACGCGGGCTTCGAAGTGAGTAATATCAGAAAAATCCGGTAGTCGTCAGCCAGCCGCGATCCGGCGCCAGTTCAGCCCAGGACGGCCCTGAGCGCGAACAGCATGTTCTCTTTGCGCTCGCGGGCGCGACGATAGAAGTACTGGAACCACTTGCCGCCGTAGGGCACGTACTGGTAGACCTCGTAGCCCTCGCGAGCGAGGCGCTCCTGTTCGTCGTCGCGAACGCCCATCAGCATCTGGAACTCGTAGTCACGGTCGTACTCCTCGCCCAGTTCGATGGCGAAGTCGATCATCTTCTGGTCGTGGGAGCCGACCCCGATACCGGCCTGTTCTTCGAACTCCGAGAACATGTACTCGAGGTCGGCCCGGTAGCGCTCGTTGACCCGGGATTTCTTCTTGTAGGAGATGTCCTTCGGCTCGTCGTAGGCACCCTTGACGAGCCGGATCTTGCCGGGCACGTCCTTGACCCGTTCGAGGTCCTCGCTGGTGCGCTTGAGATTGGACTGCAGACAGACGCCGACGCCACCCTCGTACTCGCGAGCGAAGTCCTCGTAGGCGTCGAGGGTCACGTCGGTCGTCTCGTGGTCCTCCATGTCGACCCAGACGAACACGTCGCGGGTGTCGGCGATGGAGACGATGTCCCGCAGGTTCTCGCGGAACGTCTCCTCGCCGACGTCGATACCGATCTGTGACGGCTTCACGGAGACCACTGCCTCGGCCCCCGAGGCGTCGACTGCCCGGACGAGGTCGAGATACTGGTCCCGGTCCTCGGCGGCCGGTTCCGGCTCGTGGTAGTGTTCGCCGAGCAGGTTGACGATGGCCTTGATGTTCTTGCGATTCAGCGACCGTGCGTGGTCGATTGCCTCTTCAGCCGATTCTCCGGCGACGAAATTGTTGGCGATTGGGGGAATCATTGTCAGTGGTGTGTCCCTGTTGCTGTTTGTGGGCGGGCTCTCGCAGTCAGGCCGCGAGTTCGTTGGTGACGCCGATGTCGTCGGCCACATCGGGGAGGTCGAGTTCCTCCAGCGTCTCGTCGAGGGGCGTTCCGGAGATCGTCCAGCCACGGGCCGTGTAGTATCGGTCCAGTTCGCGTTCGTACTCCCCCTCGTCGATGGCCTCGCCCTCGTTCGGGCCATCCGCTGCGGGTTCGGTGAGTCGCGGGATGAGCCGGTCGTCCTCGCGGCCGAACCCTTCGCGGATGTTGAAGGCCTTCGAGAGGTTGTAGGTTCGCTCGCCGGTGGTCAGCAGTTCGGAGGTAGAGAGATCGAACCCGGTCATGGCGTTCACCAGTTCCCGGACGCCCTCGGCGAGGGTGATGCCGCGAGTGAACTTGCACACGCCGGTGATGTCGTAGATGGTCATCAGGTCTTCGAGCGCCTTGAGCGCGAGCGCCTTGCCGTCCATGCGCTTGCGGTCGTAGTTCTCGAACTCCCAGAAGTCGCCGCCCATCTCCAGGGCGTACAGACAGGAGGTGAGGTGGTCGGCACCGCGGGGGGAGACGCCGAACGCCAGCGCCATCCCCTTGATGCCCCGGGCCTCGAAGCCGGCAGGGGCCTGGTTTTTCACGTGGATCGCGAACTCCTCGCCAGCCCCGAGTTCCTGCGCCGCGTGGGCGTGGCCGTTCATGAGAAGCTGGGCCAGTTCACCCTCCGCGTGGGCCATCTTCTCCAGCAGTTCGAGGACCGCGTCGGCGTTCCCGAACTCGAGGTCCGCCTCGATAGAGTCGAGATGTTCGTCGTCGAGGAGACCGCGGTCGGCCGCCTCCATCGCCCAGGAGATGGCGTTCCCGGCGTCGATGGTGTCGAGGCCCTCGTGGTCGCAGATCTCGTTCGCCTTCGCGACGGCCTCGATGTCGTCGAGTTCGACGTTGCCACCGAGTGCGTACTGGGTCTCGTACTCGGGACCGTCGACCGCGATGTCGCCGTACTTCGTGTCCTCCGCCTCGAAGTACTGGCTGCACGGTTTCGTGCAGTACGGACACGGTCGCTTGGTCTGGACGTACTCCTCGGTCCAGTACCGGGGATCGACCGAGACGCGGTCGTTGTCCGGGTCCTCGAGTCGGTCGTAGGCCTTCTTGAAGTATCCCGACTGCCAGTTACGCGTCGGATAGATGCCCAGTTCGGTGTTCTTCGCGTCGAAGGCCTCGCCCGTGCCGTACTGGACGTCGACGTTGGGGTTGCCCGTACCCTCGATGGCGGTATCGCCGCGGCCGGTGGTCTCCAGGCGCCACTTCTTGTTCAGCTCCTCGAGTTCGTCCTCCCGGGCGACGGGGACCCCCTTCGTCCCCTTGACCGCGATCGCCTTGAGGTTCTTCGAGCCCATGACCGCGCCCGGGCCACCGCGGCCGGCCTGACGGTCCTCGCACTCGATCATCGAGATCTTCGAGCGGTTCTCGCCCGCCGGACCGATGACGGCCGTGCGGAACTGCCCGCCGTAGGTCTCCTTGAGCGCGTCGTCGACTTCCCAGGTGTCCATTCCCCAGAGGTCGTCGGCGCTCTCCAGACGGACGTCGTCGTCCTCGATGACGAGTGTGGTGTGTTCGTCGGCGGCACCTCTGATGACCAGCGCGTCGTACCCGGCCCGTTTGAGCTGATCGCCCATCTTCGCGCCGACGAGCGACTTGCCGTAGCCACCGGTCAGCGGCGATTTGAACCCGAAGGTCGTCTTCGATCCCGTCGGAACGGAGGGCCCGACCAGGAGTCCCGGCGCGATCGCCAGGACGTTCTCGGGATCGAGGGGGTCGACGTCCGGCCCGACCTCGTCGTAGAGGAGCTTCGTGGTGAACCCGGTGCCGCCGAGATACTTGCGGAGGAACTCCTCGGGGAGTTCCCGGGTCTCGACGTCCCCCGTCGTCAGGTCGACCGCTAGCAGTTGCTTCCAGTAGCCCATAATGTCTCTTTGTTCGTTTGTGTAAATGGGTGTTACCCAATCGGTTCAGGCGTGCTAACGGCCCACGTAGGCCGCCACGCCGTTCAATCCTCGAGGGCGCGTTCGGTCCCGTCGACGCTGTCGACGATGACGTCGCGATCCTCGCGTTCGACGAGCCAGAACAGTTTGTAGACGTCGATGGGGTCCTCGACCTCGATGTCTGGGGTCGATCCCACCGCGAACTTCCGCAACGTCCACTTGAAGACGGCGTCCTCGGCCAGCTCGTCGCACTGCGCTGGCGAGACCTCCGCGGGGAGGACGAGGACGTCGTCGACCGTTCTGGTCACCGGTTCGGGGAAGGTATCGGCGCGAAGCGTCAGCCGTCGGGATCGGTCCACGGTCACCACGTATTCCTCGACGCGGTCGTCGAGGAGCGGCGGGGAGATCGTCGCGCGCCCACGATAGGCGCGGTAGGGATAGGCGACGGCACCGACTCTGCCGTCGGCGTCGACCGCGTCCCGTGGGACGCCGGGCTCGATGACCGAGAGCGTCGCTGCCCCCCGGACCGGGTCCTCACGACCCTGCCCATCGACGGCCGGGCGCTTCGCGTTCGTCGTCATTCTTCGTTCCAGTAGTCGCTGGCGGCGACGTGACCGCGGACGTTGTCCATCTCGGTCACGGCCTTCGGTTCGGGCATACCGCCGTCAGTGATGAAGTCGGGGGTGCCGGCCTTGCCCCTGCCCTCCTCGTCGATGACCGCGGAGAGCGGCTTGTGCATGACGTCGAAGTGCTCTTCGACGTCGCCCTGGTCCGGCGGCGTCGTCAGCAGCGAGACCACGATCAACGCGACGGCGGAGATGACGAACGCCGGTGCGAGGCCGTAGACGGTGAACAGACCGTTCATGAACGGCCCCATCGCGTCGATAGTGCCCTGGCCGATGATCGCCGGCCACTGTGGCCAGACGATCATCGTAATGCCACCGGAGAGCATGCTCGCGACGGCGCCCCACTTGGTCAGACCCTTCCACCAGAGCGTGGCGATCAGTAGCGGACCGAGCGAGGCCCCGAGACCGCCCCACGCGTAGTCGAGGACGAGTGTGTAGATAGGGGTGTCCTTGGCCAGCATGGCGAAGGCGATGGACGCCCCACCGATGATCAGAGTCACGATACGGGAGTAGAGGACGAGTTTCTCCTGACTCGCGTCCGGGTTGACGTACCCGTGGTAGACGTCCTCCACGACCGCGCTGGTCGCGACGAGGAGCTGTGAGTCTCCGCTGGACATCATGGCCGCGAGCGCGGCCGCGAGGACCACGCCGGCCACGACGCCCGGCAGCAGTTCGAGTGTCAGCAGGGGCATCGCGTTGTCCGGGTTCTCGAGGCCCGCACCGAGCTGGATCAGCGCGTAGATACCGACCAGGGCCGCGCCGATGTAGGCGACGAACATGAACAACTGCGCGACGAGCGCCGCCTTCCGGACGTTCTTCACGCGGTCGATCCCCATAAAGCGCACCATGATGTGCGGATTCCCGGGGACGCCGAGACCGATCGCGGCGTAGGAGATGATACCGAAGAGTGCCGCCCAGCCGCTCATCCCACCGGTGATGCTCGTCAGCGAGGCGCCGCCCTCCATCTGCGCGAGCATCTCGAACGGGGAGCCGTAGGTCGTGAACGCGATGATCGGGAGGATGATGAAGGCGATGAGAATGATGGCACCCTGGAAGTAGTCGGACCAGGCGACGGCGAAGTAGCCGCCGAGGAACGTGTACCCGACGACGATGACGCCGCCGATGACCACGCCCAGCCACATCTCCATCCCGGTCAGGACGCGCAGGAGCGTCCCGGCGGCGACGATCTGGGCACCGACGTACCCGCCCTCGAAGACGATGAGGACGGCCGCCGAGACACCTTTTACCAGGCCGGTGTCGTCCTGGAGACGGGTCTCGAAGAACGTCGGGAGCGTGACCGCCTTGACGATCTCGGAGTACTTGCGGAGCCGTTTGGCGATGGCGGACCAGGCGAACAGGTCGGCTGGGATCATCCCCAGCCCGTTCAAGAACGCCATGATACCGCCGCCGTAGGCGTCGGCCGGCACCCCGAGGGTGAGCCAGCCACTCATCTCGGAGGCCCGCTCGGAGAACCCGGTCACGACCGGGCCGACGCGGCGGCCACCGATGACGTAGTCGCCCACGGTGTCCATAAACCGCGAGGACCAGACGCCAATGCCGATGAGGACGAGGAGGTAGATGGCGAACGTGCCAAGCACCCAGTTGCTTGCGCCGCCGGCGATGGCTTCAGACGCCATCGCTCATCTCCTCCTCGTACTGTTTACGAAGTTTCTTTTCGCGTTTGCCTTCCCAGAAATACCACACCCACAGCAGGATGAAGTACACGACAAACGGAACTACCAGTCCAATCCAGTCGGCTGTTCCCAATCCACCCGGCATGCAACTGGCGGTAAGATACATCTACTATTAAGAATGCGGGATTGCATGCCGACAACAACAGTTATACATGTGGTATTCAATACTGACGCCTCAGGCCGCATATCCCCAATGTACAGGGTCTGACCCTACGGCCCGGGACACCTGTCAGATTGTTACTACCTAAAAGTTTATAATGTATTATTGGGATGGACCCTCGGCAGCGTCTCGACCGGAGTGGACCCGCGCTGTACGGGGTTTTCCTATCCCGCTGGAAGGAGTCACCGCTAACCAACTGTTAAGTACGTCACAGCGAAACGGTACGGTGAATGGCTGGCCAACCAGGGGACGAACCCGTGGAACCCGACGCCGGTGGTGACGCTGTCGAGAACCAGGAGGGCGCCGAGAGCACCGACGGCCTTACCATGACCGGCAATTCGGCCGCGTGGATTCGGGAGCGAGCGGCGACCATCGGTCTGGAGCCGGAGACGTATCTCGAGCGCGTGGTCGTCTCGCTGCGGGCCGTCGAAGCTGGTGACCCCCGGGACGATCTGGCCACCGCCGAGGAGTACGCCGCCCTCGAGGAGCGAGTCGACTCACTGGACGACGCTCTGCAGACGAAGATCCAGGACGTTCGAGAGCGTGTCGTCCAGGTCAAACGCGAGACGGACGGCAAGGCGCCGGTCGACCACGGTCACCCGGAGCTACGTGAGGACGTCGCGACCGGACTGGACCGGGCTCGACAGGCGAAAGAGCGGACAGCGTCCCTCGAGGAGACCGTCGACACCATCGAGTCACGGCTCGAGCGGGGCTTCGAGAACTACGAGGAGATCCTCGAGTATCTCGTCGATCGCACGGACGATCTGTCCGAGGACCTGCTGTCGCTCCAAAGCGCGACCGACGCGCTCGTTCGGCATCTCCAGGTGCTCCGCAGCCGGGGACAACGCCGCCAGCGGACCGACGAACTGAAGGAAGCCGCCAACCGGAAGGGCGTCACCGAAGCCCGCTGTGACTCCTGTGGCAGCGACGTGACCGTCGCCCTGTTGACCGAACCGGCGTGTCCGGTCTGTAACGCCGACGTCGCGGGAGTGACCCCGAAACAGGGGTTCTTCGGATCGGCCACGCTCGATACGGGCGTCCCACCGGCACTCGAGAAACCCGACGAATCGCCGGCCGACGAACTGGCCAACCTGACAGAAGAACCGACCGGACGCGCCGCCGAGACGGACCGGGACGGGGGAACCGATCCGACGGCGATCCTGGACGAGGACGGCTCCCTCGTCGACGCGGAGCCAGTCGACAGCGAATCGACCGTCGAGCGACAGGAGAGTCGGAATGAGTGACGACGATGCCGAAGACCCCCTCGAGGACCTCGTCCGGGAAGTCGAATCTCGGACCGGGGACGGCGATAGCGATCGGTCGAACGGGGAGACAGCGGATGACGAGCCCCGTGTGAACGCGGGCGAGCGACCGTCCGCCCCGGACGAGCGACCGCCTGATGCAGGAGACCGGCCGAGCGACCCGGATACCGGTCGAACGGATGCGGACGACGGCCCACTCGGCGACCTTCGTCGAGAGGTTGCATCTCGCTCCGAGACGGAAGGAGTGACCGGGCAGGACGAAACCGACCGGGAGTCGGCGGAAACGGGGGGCGGCGACGACGGCCATTTCGCCGAGATGGACGTCGACGACGTCGACGCGGACGAGGTCTGGGCCGACCTGCTCTTCGACGACGGCGGCCCGACAGAGGGTGCATTCCCCGCGACGGAACACGACGAGGGAGACGAGGGGCCCGGGCAAGTCGTCACCAAGCGACTCTGTCACCGGTGTGAGTACTTCGGCGATCCGCCGACGCTGCACTGCACTCACGAGGGGACCAGCATCGAGGAACTCGTCGGCATGGACCACTATCGGGTGACGGACTGTCCGATGGTGGCCGACGATTACGACGAACGAGACGACGACTCCTGATCGGCGCGACGGGGAGTCCCGGAGCTTATTGGTGGCGCGCGTCTACCGCAATACATGCAATTCTGCGATGAATGTGGCTCCATGCTACGAGCCGAGGGGGACGTGATGCGGTGTGCGTCCTGCGGATACGAGGAGCCCAAAGACGAGGCGCTCGCCGAGTCCTACGTCTCGACCGAGTCGCAGGACGAGAGCGACGTCATCGAGACCGAGGAGGGCGCGGACTTCGAGGGGAAGCCGACCGCGAACGAGGCCTGTCCCGAGTGCGACAACGACGAAGCCTGGTACACCATCAAACAGACCGGATCGGCCGACGAACCGCCGACGCGATTTTTCAAGTGCACCGAGTGTGGCGCTCGCTGGCGCGGGTACAACTGACACCCGAGGTGGCTACCAGCCGTCAGACCGCCACCCAGCCGAGGAAGACGACGAAGCCGCCGAGAAAGGTCGACGCGACTGCGTGCAAGCGCAGCCTGTCGAGGAGTTCGTGGGACTCACCGGACATCGCGACGGCCTCCGTGTGGACCTCGCCGCCGGTCTCACAGCTCGGGAGGAAGTCCATCGCCACGTGGAGGAACGTCCCGGCCGCGAAGCCGAAGACGATACCCCGGAGGGGCGCCGACGCCGGCGGTTCGAACAGACTCACGGTGAGCGCGGCGATGCCGACGCCGGTCGCCGGCAACAGGATAGTGGTGAGAGGGCGGTCGGCACGGGTGAACCGGCGGGCGGCCGCGTAGCCGGCGGGCCCCTTGTGCGAGACGATGGAGAGACCGAGTAACGCGCCGAGCGACGGCATGGAGGTGTAGACGAGTCCGATGATGGCACCGGCGGACAGCGAGTGCGCGGAGAGTTGGGCCGCCGTCCGGTCGAGGGGCAGGTTCCGATGGGAGATCCGATGGCCGACCGCGTGGGCACCGAATCCCGTGAGGACGCCGGCTGCGATGCCGAAGCCGCCCCACGAGGGATCGTGGCCGATGGCCGACGGGACCAGAAAGACCGCCGAGGAGGTGACCATCGCGCCGCTGGCGAGACCGTACGTCCAGACGACGCCAAGTGGATGGCGGTTCCTGGTCCTGGCACCGAGGACGGCACCGGCCGACATCGTGACGAAGGCGACCCAGGCGATGAACAGCAGTTTCGGCGCGGGGACGAGCAGGAGTGAGACGGCCGAGAGCACGAGGAACGCGAGAAAGCTCACGAATCCGAGGACGATGGTCCGCCGCCTGATTGTCGAATCGGCGGACCGGTCGGCGTGGCCGTGCATGTCAATAACACCAGCTGGTGTCTCGGTAATAGCGTTCCGATTGCGACGGCGCCGGCGACGCCTCACTCGCGATCCGATCCGTCGAGGACGGCGCCATCGAGAGGGAGATCGGGCGTCGTGCCGACCCAGACGATCCGGTCGGCGGCCTCGTCGAGTTCCGCCGCCGAGGCCGTCTCAGGGACCGTGTCCACGGCTACGGCGCCGACCGCCTGATCAAGGTCGGCCGCAAATCCAGCCATCACGGCGATGCGGGCGGCCTGCGCGACGCCTAGCGGCCCGGCACCGGCTCGCTCGTCCAGCCGGACGACGGGCACCACGACCCGGCCATCCGGGCGAAGATGCGGGACCGCTTCGCGGATGGTCGCGAACGCGCCACGGGCGATAGTCCTGAGCGTGTCGTCGAACGCGCTGAAGGAGGTGGACTGGAGGGGTTCCGAGCCGGTGTCGCCGTGGGAGACACTCGCCGCCGGGACGACGACGTCGATGCCATCGCCGAACCTTGCGGCGGTCTCCGCGAGCCGTTCCAGATCGAACTCGTCTCGGGCGTCGGTCCGGAGTCCGGTGGCCCACCCGCCGTCCCCTTCGATAGCTTCCGCGAGGTCGAGGACGGCCGCCTCGTCTCGACCACCGAGGACGACCCTCGCCCCCCGTTCGGCGAATCCCCTCGCGACCCGATCGGCGAGGGGCGTTCCGGCACCGGTGAGGAGCACTGTGCCTTCCATGGGCGGCTCCTGTCGGCCCAGTAACGTAAACGTACGCTTCGAGGAAGACCGTGTCTGCCGCGACGTCGTCTCGGTCGTCGTCCCCTGGCACGGCGCGATATCCCTAACTATCTCCAGCCCGGACTACCGACCGAATGCGATACGACGCGGTCCTGTTCGACAACGACGGCGTGCTGGTTCACCTCACGGAACTGCCCGTGCTCAGGCGCGCGGTCGAGCGCGCCTTCGCGGAGATGGGCATCGAGGACCCCGACGAGGGGGACGTCGAGGCGCTCACCATCGGCGTGACGCCGGAGACCCTCGAGGCCGTAAGCGACGAGTACGACCTGGATCCCGAGGCGTTCTGGGCGCGCCGCGACCAGCACGCCACGAACGCCCAACAGCGGGCGGTCGAGACGGGGGAGAAGGCGCTGTACGAGGACTTCGAGTCGGTACTCGACATCCCCCTCCCTCGGGGAATCGTCTCCTCGAATCAACACCCCACAGTCGAGCACGTCCTCGAGTTCAACGGGGTCGACGACCACTTCGAGACGTACTATGGCCGGGAGATGTCGGTCGACGGACTCCGTCGAAAGAAGCCGGCCACGTACTACCTGGACCGCGCCATCGCGGACATCGGCGCCGAAAACCCGGTCTACGTCGGGGATTCGGAGTCCGACGTCGTCGCTGCCCAGAACGCCGGGATGGACTCCGTCTTCGTCCGCCGGGACCATCGGGCGGACCTGGACCTGTCGGTCGAGCCAACCGCGGAGATCACGTCGTTGACGGCGTTGCCGACCGTGTTGAACGGTGACCGATCGGCCGACGCTCACTGATAGCTCTGATAGAGCAAGACGACGACCGCGACGCTCGCGAAGAGGTCCGGCAGGAACGTGAACGGCCCCAGCCCGGTCCCGCCCCGGAACCCGAAGAGTAGCTGGATCGCCGGACTCGCCGAGAGAGCGTAGAGCAACAGGGCCACGGAGAACAACAGGAGACTCCCGGTGAACCGGGTCGGCAGGTCGCGGTAGAGGCCAAGATAGCTCGCAGTCAACGCCAGGAGGACGAGCACGTTGAACGTCGAGATGAACAGCCGAATCTGGACGAACAGCGCCATCTCCGGACCGATCATACCCGGCCCCATACCTGGACCTCGAACGTTGGGGGCGGCAACAGTCGTGATGACGGCACTTGCGAGGATCGCCCCCAGGACGACGAGGGCCACTCGTCGCCGGACCGTCTCGGGAGAATGTTCACCCATCGACGTCACCCAGTCCGGCCGCCTCCGCGACCTCGTCCAGGACGTCCAGGTGCTGTTCCATCCGGTCTGAGAGGAAGTACATGGTACCGTATCCGTCACCCATCGTCGTCACGACGTCGTGCTCGCCCAGCAGCTCGAGGTGGTGTCTAATCGTCTTGTAATCCAGATCGAGCGTCTCGGCGAGTTGATTGGCGTTCATTGGTTCGCGGTCGAGTGCTCTGATAATGCGGAGGCGGTTCCGACCGCCTCGCGAACCGCCGAGCAACCACCAGAGCACCTTGCGCATCGACTAGGTCCTGGTTCGTGGGTCGGTCCTAAATAGCTGTACGATCAGGCCAGACAGGATCCATCCGCGGGTCCGTGCGGACCGGAACCGCCAGCGCTGCCGTGCCCGGCACCGCTACCGGGCCCGTGACCGGTCTGCCCAGTTGCCTGTCCACTATCGGCGATCGGTCCAAGGGTGGGATTTTCGACCCCGAAGTCCTCGAGCATAGCGCTGACCGTGCGCCGGATGTCGTCCTGGCTCGCGCCATCGGCCATCATGGACCGGACCTCGTCCCGTATCTCGTCTACCTGTTCATCGGTCAATTCGAAGCGTTCCTGGAACCGGTCCAGGCGCTCGTCACCGGTGACCCAGGGACTGTTCGAACCATCGAGTGGCCGGTCACCGTCGGCACCGAGTGGTCCCGAACCGTCGCCGGGACCGAATCCGGCGTCATTCGTCTGTGCGGTCGCAACTGGAGTCGTCGGTCCGGCACCGCCGGTGGCCGCCGCGAAGCCCGTGAAGGCGAGTAGCGCCACCATCGCGACACCGAATGCCGTGTAGATCCTTTTCATCGTGGTCTCACCACGACTGGACGGAGGATCGGCTCATAAGTATAGATTTTCCGAAATGTCCCCAGAATTCGACCGGACAGTGACCCAAATTCGGCCCGACTCAGAAGAATACCTGGACGCGATAGCCCTCCCAGAGGTCGGACTTCTCCGAGCCCAGGACCACCGTCTCGCCGTTCCTGATCGGGGCCGCGTCCTCGACCGGACTCGATTGGACGTATATCGTCGACGTCGGCCGGTTGGAGACGATACGGGCGCCCTCGGCACCGATCTCGACGGTCGCGTGCCGGGCATCGACGCCCTCCAGCAATCGCGTGATGTTGTCGATACCACCCCGATTCCCCCACGGTTCGGCGATGGGTGCGGTCACGTCCGCGGCAGTCCCCAGCGAGAACGTCGAGGACTCCGGGAACGCGAGTTTCTCGGTCTGCAGGTCGTAGACCGCAGGTGTTCGCATGCGAACCAGCATATGTGGCCATCTCACATAGGGATGACGGCCACGACAGCGAGCGAGTGGTGTGTCGACTCCCCCTCTCGTGGCCGTGGATTTATCTGGGCTTCCGTCGTACGCTCGACCGAATGAAACGCGAGCCAGTCGAGTCGAGCATCATCGAGAGCGTCGGGTACGACGCCGACGAGCAGATCCTCGAGATCGAGTTCAAGGAGGGCGGGCTCTACCGGTACCTCGACGTCCCGGAATCGGTGTATGCCGGACTCATGGCCGTCGACTCACACGGCTCGTACCACGCCGAACACATCAAACACAGCTATCCCTTCGAGCGGGTGAAGTGAGCAGACCAGTCGGCCTCGGGGTTGTTTTCAGCCAGGCGGGGCGAGACGGCCTGATCAGACGAGACGGGCGAACGCCAGGTTGCCGCTGACGTTCTCGATGTAGATGCGTACCTGTTGTCCTTCGCGCGCGCCCGGCACGAAGATGGTGTACGAGCCCTTCTCCGCGACGCCGTCGCCTTTGCGACCGGTACCAGTGATCTCGACCTCGTAGGTCTGTCCCTCTTCGACGGTGTCCCGCGTCTGCGACGACCGGTTGCCCGATTTCGTCGAGACCGGACGGAAGGCCCCACAGGCCTGACAGCGCAGCATGTCGATGCCGTTCTCCTTGACGAGGACGGTGTCCGGGAGGCCACACTCCGAACAGGTGACGAACTCGGCGACGTACTCGTCGATGGCGTCCGAGAAGTCCTGGACGGTAAAGGAGCCGTTGTACCGGGACCGCTGCCCGTCGAACTGGCCGTTCGTCCCGAGTTCGCGCTGGATGTTCCGGTGGAGGTGTTCGGCGTCCCGGGACAGGGCGTCGGCGATGTCCGTAATGTTCGTCAAGCGGGTGAATGCGCCGTCCGTCTCCCCCTCCGGGTCGGGGACGGAGAGTCGGTCGCCTTCCGTCGACGGTCTGTCGGGCATGGAATCGAAAGCCCGGTCGAGAGCGTTGGAGTAGTCCATACCCTACTGAGCGGGTCGACCGGGATATGGGCTCCGGGTCGTGACGGGCCCGGCAAACACTCGGTTTTGCGACAGCCGATCACTCGGTTTTGCGACGGCAAAAATGTTGTTTCCGCACGCGCCGATCAGTTCGTCGCGACCTGTTGGGCCCAGGCGTCGCGCCACTCGGTCATGTGCGCCGCGAGGTCGTCGTAGGACAGCTGCACCGGTTCGTCGGGAACGTGGGCGTACTGTCGGATGTCCTCGGGCAGGGTCGCGTTCGAGACGGTCGGGATACCGACGTTGTCGACCGCCGTCTTCCGCTGGACGTCGGGTTCGAGCATGAAGTCGGCGAAGGTCTGGACGAGTTCGTGTCGCTCGGTGGTGGCGAACTTGCCGAGGCCGTCGACGTAGGCGTACCCCTGATCGTTCGGGAAGGCGATCTGGTGGCGCGCCATGTCCTGGCCCTCGCTCGCGGCATACACCTGGTCCGTCGAGTACGAGACCACCATCGCCGCCTCCTCCTGAAGGTAAGCGTTGTACGCACTCGACCACGAACCGAGGACGGTGACCCCGTTGTCCATCAGGTCCTGCCAGTACTCCAGGTACGAATCGGCGCCGACGGTGTTGACAGTCCAGAGCAAGAAGAGAAGACCCGTCGCCGTGCTCTGTGGGTTCGCGAGCAGTAGCTGCTCCTCGTACTCCGGGTCTTTCAGTGCCTCGAACGTGGGTGGGGCGTCGACGACGGTCTCGTCGTAGACGAGGGCCACGTACGACGCGCCGGTCGGTAGAACGCGGCGGTCGGGGTCGAAATGATAGTGCTCTTCGATGTTGGCGGCGTTAGCGATCTCGTCCGTCTCGAAGCCGGTGAACAGCGGGTCGTCGAGGTTCGCGTCGGCCTTGACGAGGTCCTGTGCCGTCACGCCGAGGTACGCGTCGGCCTCGAGTGGGGCGCCCTCCTGACGTCGCTGGATGAAGTCGGTGAGTTCGTTCTCCCGGACCACCCACTCGAGGGTGTAGTCGTAGCGGTCCTCGAACTCCGTTTTCACCCACTCGCCGGCGCTCGTGCTGGGGGCGTCGACGTACGCCTGGTAGGTCCCCACCCGGAGTGTGTCCGGCTCGTCCCCGACGGGGTTACCGACACACCCGGCCAGACTACCCACCGCGACGGCGGACCCGAGACCGGCGAGCACCGATCGACGCGAAACGTGTCGCTGGTGGCTCATCGGCCACCCCGTGCGTCCCGACCGAGGTGTGTCTCGACCATGTCGACTTTCTCCTCGACGGCGAGTGTCTGCTCCCGGAAGTGATCGATCTTCAGCGAAGTCAGCGTTCGTGACGCCTCAAGGGCCTCGGTTGCTGCCTGGGCGGCCGCGAACACCTCGCCCAGGCTCTCGGCCTCGATCGTCGTCTCCATCGGGTGGGTCTCGTAACGGACGTCGAAGTCCTCCAGTGCGTCGATGGCCCGCGCTATCTCTGCCTCGAAGTCGACCGACGGGTCGTCGACCGGCGAGACGCTCAACATGGCGGTGACTGTCATGTCCTATTGTCGGTATTCGTCAGTAATAACACTTGGTATTACGGCGGGCCTCCCGGTGTGGGGACGGCAGGCCTCCCGCCGGGTCACTGGATTCCGCCGGCTCCCCCGCGACTGCGCTGTAGCTACCGGACGACCGATATGCCAAGCGATTTACCGACAGACGTGAAACCGCTCGACAGATGAACGACGACGAGCAGACAGATGCGGAGGATTCGGTCCGCGAAGCCGTCGACCGGTCCCGTTCGGGGGCGCCCGCCGCAGGGCGAGTGTTGCGGGACCGCTTTTCCAGCGACGAGGTCTTCCAGCGCATCGTCGCGGCGGCCGACGAGGAGATCACGTCCGGCAGCCGGGAGCTGTTCTTCAGCGGTCTCGCTGCGGGCTTCGCCATCACCATCACCTTCCTCCTCTACGTCTCGCTCACGGCCAAGACCCACGGGGATCCGATCCTCAGCGCCATGCTGTACCCGCTCGGCTTCATCTACATCATCATCGGCGGGTATCAGCTATTCACCGAGAACACGCTGCCACCGGTCGCGTTGACCCTCGAGCGACTCGCCAGCATCCCCGCGCTCCTGCGGAACTGGATCGTGGTGCTCTCCGGGAACTTCGCCGGCGGGCTGGCCGGTGCGGCCACCCTCGCCTGGGGCGGTGTCCTCTCGCCGGAAGCCGCCACGGCCGCGGCATCCATCGCCGAGAAGGGAATCCAGACGGGGTGGGGACCCCTGTTCGTCAAGGCGGCGTTCGCCGGCCTCATCGTCGCCGGTGTCGTCTGGGTGGAGTACTCCGCGAGGGATACCATCTCCCGGCTGGTCGTCGTCTACCTCGCCTTCCTCGCCATCCCGATCGGGGGACTGTTCCACGTCGTGGTCTCGTTCACGGAGATGATGTACCTCTCGTTCACCGGCGACGTTGACGTTCTGGTAGGCCTCACCCAGTTCGTCCTCCCGGTCCTCGCCGGTAACACGGCGGGCGGGGTCGTCCTCGTCACCGTGGTCAACTACTTCCAGACGAGCGAGAAGCGACTCCAGACCGCCCGATTCGAGGGAGCAAAACGGCAGTTGTCCTCACGAGAGTGGCTCTTCGGTAGCCTCGCCGGGCGTTCGTACGTCCCACTCATCGACACCACCATCCCCGAGGAGGAGACCGAAGGCCCGTATCAGATACTGGTGCCGGTCGCGGATCCGGACCCGGACGCCGGCGTGGTCACGCTCGCTGGCGCCATCGCCGCCCATCGCGAAAATGCGGTCGTGACACTCGTCCACGTGGTCCCGACCTACGACCGTCACTCGGGGTATCGGGGCGAGAACGGGGGCCAGTTAGTCGCGGAATCGACGGCCGAACTCGCCGACATGCGCCAGGCCGTCGAGAGCTACGGCATCACCTGCAACACCTCGACCGTCGTCACCCACCGCACCTACGAGGAGATATTCGACATCGCCCAGCGACGCAACTCCGACCTGGTCGTCATGGAGCAGGCGGACAATCGCCTGTGGGCGTCGGGTCGTGCCGAACGCCACGTGAGCGAACTCACCAGTTCGCTGCCCTGTGATTTCCTCATCCTCGACGAGGAGAACTTCGCGGCAGAACGGGTGTTGTTGCCGGTCGTCGACAACCAGCACGCCGAACTCAACGCCTCGGTCGCCAGGGCGCTCCGCGACGAACTCCAGTCGGAGGTAACGCTCCTCCACGTGGTAGACAATCCCGAACGACGGGAGCGCGGTGAACAGTTCCTCGGCAACTGGTCCGTCGACAACGAACTCGAGGAGGCGACGCGTATCGTCGACGACACGGGCGACGTGGAGACGGCGATAGAACGCGAGGCCGCCGACCACTCGCTGGTCCTCATCGGGGCGACCGAGCGGGGACTGCTCTCTCGACTCGTGAGCGACTCGCTTCACTACGACGTCATCACGGAGGTCGACCGACCGGTGGTCCTGGCCGAACGTCCCACGAAACGGAGTCTCCGAAAACGACTCTTCGGTCGCCAGTAGATCGTCCGTCGTCGGCTCCCTGCAAGTCGGTACCAGGGGCGGGGACGTGGAGATTGTCAAACGTTAGCATGCGTCGCCGATGATTTATCCGTGCCTGCCGCATAGTACGGGTGTGACTGAAGAAACCGGGCGGAAGAACCTTCGAATGCCCAATAGTGACGAACTGTTCGCCGTCGTAACCCAACACAATGGGGGTAACCACGTTCGCGTCCGCTGTGAGGACGGCAAGAACCGGATGGGACGTATCCCTGGCCGGATGAAATACCGCACCTGGATCAACGAGGGCGACGTCGTCCTCGTCGAGCCCTGGGACTGGCAAGACGAGAAGGCCAACATCGAGTGGCGCTACTCGGGCCAGGACGCCGAACAGCTCCGCGCCGAAGGGCACATCGACTGAACTCCGACACATTCTGCGCTCACCGCTGGTGAGCCGGCGGCTCGCCGAAACGCCACCTTCCGACGCCGGGTCGCTGGTCAGTCGGTCGACGTGACCGGCTCCGGTCGGTAGCCGCGACTAATCTTCTTCCACTTGCCCGTCGCGAACCGGTAGTAGTTGATGACCGCCGGCACCAGCGTCTCGCCGAAGAAGGAGAGGTAGATCCCCCAGACGCCGAGGGCCGTGGTCGCGCCGAGGTAGATGAGGGGGATGGAGACGCCGAACATCCCGACGACGCGACTGTAGAACGGCCAGCGGGTGTCCCCGGTCGCGTCGAGGGCGCCGGCGATGGCACTGCTCACCCCCTGGGGAATGATGGCGAACGCCGAGGCGTACACCATGGCGACCGCGATCGGGATCGAGACGTCGGTCGAACTGCCGACGAACAGGCGGACGATCTGTGGGGCGAACGCGAGGACGATCACCGCCGCGACGCCGTAGGTCGCCACCGAGAAGATGGTGATCTCCCGCCCGAACGCCTCCGCGGTCTCTTCGTCGTCGCGACCGAGCTCCTGGCCGACCAGACTGCTGGCCGCGAGGCCGAAGCCCCAGCCGGGGGTATTCATCAGGCCCCAGATGCGGCGGGTAATGATGTACGCGGCGACGGTCGTCTGCCCGAACAGGCCCACGAACGCGAGTGCGGGGAATCTGGCCACGGTCCAGACCGAATTCCGGCCGATGACCGGCGTGCCGATGGTGATCAGGTCCTTGAACGTGGCGAGGTCGAGGTACCGACCGGTCGCGGCGACGGTGATGGGGAACTCGCCGACGCCCGGGAGTCGACCGTTGGCGAGGCCAACGGCGATGCCAACCGTCACGAAGACGTTCGAGAGGACGGTCCCCACCGCCGCCCCGACGACGCCGAGTCCGAGGCCGAAGATGAACACGGCGTTGAGGGCGATGTTCGCGACCGCACCGGTCCCTCTGAGCACCATCGGCGTCCAGGCGTCGTCTGCACCGATGAGTGCCCGACTGCCGATGAGGTTCAGGGCCGCGAAGGGGACACCGAGGGCGACCAGCTGGAGGTAGTCGGCGCCGTATTCGAGCGGAGCAGGGTCGTTCGTCAGCACCGAAATCAGCGCGGTCGGATAGGTCCAGAAGGCCACCGAGACGGGGATTGTCACGACGATCACCAGGACGGCGCTCGACCGGATGGCCTGGCCCGCCTGATCGAACCGTCTCGCGCCGTACCGCTGGGAGACGAGCGCGATGGTGCCGGCCGCCAGCCCACCCCCGATGGAGAAGGCGATTCCCCAGTACGGTCCCGCGAACCCGACGCCGGCGATGGCTGCCGGACCGAGAGCTACCCCCACCATCGCGACGTCCGCAGCGCTCTTGGACATCCGGGCGATACCGGTCACGATGCGCGGCCACGCGAGCTCGACGGTCTCGTTCGCTCGTGGCCCGGAGATGAGACCGAGACGGGCGAGCAGTCGGCCGATTACCGTGAGCAATGCCTGGAGGGGATTCGGGACGCGGACCACTAGCTGGTCGTTCGCCCAGCGGAAGTAAAGGAATTCTGTATTCGGAGAGACGGTGCCACCGATCGAGTCGTCACCGACGCCGAGATGGGGTCACTCCCTGCTTCCCGACCCGCTGGCAGCGGTCTCGTTCGACTCGCTCTCCGCGTCCGGTCGTGCCCGCTGGATGACGAGCACGGGCCCGAGGAACTGGTCGGCGACCTGTTCGGACCGCATGCCGAAGACGAAGGTGACCACGGACGGGTCAGATTCGCCCATCACCACGGCGTCGAACTCGTTCGCAACGTCGACGATAGCGTTCATCGGGCCGGCGGAGTCCGCGACGCGGACGTCGAGACGGTCGGCGTCGAAGCCGTTCGCGTCGAGTCGGTCCGCGATTCCGTCGAGTAGCGTCCGGGCATCCGCTTCGCTCTCGCTTTCGTCCAGCACGTGGAACAGCGTAAGCGATGTGTCCGTGTCGGCGAACAGCCCGGAGACGAGGCGGACCAGGCGGTCGACGCCGACCGTTCCGCGAACCGCGACGAGAACGTCGTCCGGTGGACCCGTCGCCTGCGGTACCAGCACGGCAAGACAATCGTGTTCGTAGATGGTCCGATCGATAGTCGCCTGGGCCTCGTGTGTGAAGACGAGTCGTCGTTCGACGGTCGCTCCGGCATCCGTGAGCATCTCCTCGAACTGGTCCATCCGGTTCGTGGCGCGCTCCTCGAACTGCAGGCGAGCCTGATCGGTGGCCGTCTGTTCGGGCACGACGTGGTAGCCGAGCAAGACGACGTGGGCGGTCGCGAGCAGTTCAGGCACGCCCTCGGGGATGGATTCGCCTTCGAGGACGCGGATCGGGAGCAGGATTGTGGGTCTGTCGGTCATAGTCAGAAGTCCCCCTTGAGTTCGACGGTGCCGGCGTAGTAGCGGTACCACAGGTACCCCACCACGATGACGACGACACCGATGACGATGGCCGCCGGTTGCATGAAGACGACCAGGCCGAAACTGGCGATGGCGCCGACGACCGGCAGGGCCGGAACGCCGGGCATCCGATAGCTCGGGTCGTACCACGGCGGGTTGCGACGGCGCAACAGGACCACCGCGACGCAGATCAACCCGTACATGATGAGGTGCAAAAAGGACGCCACCTCCGCGAGCACGGAGACCTGGCCGGTGGCGACCAGGACGAGGATGGGTCCGCCCGCCGCGAGCAGGGCGATGTGGGGCGTTCCATACTGCAGGTTGATCTCGCTGGCCCGCCTGGGGAGGAGGGCATCCCGGCTCAGCGCGTAGACAGTGCGGGAGGCGCTGAGTATCGAGGCGTTCGCACTGGAAAATGTCGCTAACAGGCCGGCGAACAGGATGGCGATTGCTCCCGGAAGCCCGAGGAACTCCCGGGCGACCTCGACCATCGCCGTCTCGCCGAGGGTCGCGAGGTGAGCCGCACCGAAGGCACTCGTCGCGACGAAGATGGTGGCGACGTAGAAGACCGTCACGACGAGCACGGAGCCGACCATCGCGAGCGGCAGGTTCCGTCCGGGTTGTTTGATGTCGCCGGCGACCGTCGCCACCTGGGCGAAGCCGAGGTAGGAGGTGAACACCAGTGCGGCCGTGGAGAGCACCGGGAGATACCCACGCGGGAAGAGGGCCTCGGGCACCGCCTCGCGACCGAAGAGGCCCAGCGCGTCGAGGCCGCCGTAGGTGAGAAACAGCGTCAGTACGACGAGAAGGATGGCGACGACAGCGTTCTGCAGGGACGCCGTGTTCTCCGTCCCGAGGATGCTCAGTGCGGTCAGTCCGACACCGAAGAGCAGGCCGAGCGGGATGATCGGACTGACCGAGAGGACGATGCCGACCTCCGCCAGCACGGCGGCGGCGTAGTGGCCGAGTCCCACGAGGTAGAACGCGGCCGCGAACACCAGTCCGAGCCAGAGACCGAGGCCCACGACCGCCCCGTAGGACGTGCCCATGCTTCGCGAGACGAAGAAATACCCACCACCGCTTCGGGGCATAGCCGTCGCCAACTCCGAGGCCGGGAGTGCGACGAGCAGGGCGATGGTCCCACCGATGGCAAACGACAGCGCCGCCGCGGGACCCGCGTTCCCAGCCGCGAGTCCCGGGAAGACGAAGATGCCCGCGCCGATCATCGTCCCGATGCCGATAGCCAGTCCGCCGGCGAGACCGATGGTCCGCTCGAGTTCGACGTCCTCGTGGACGGTGACGGTGTCGGAGACGAGGTCCGGTTCCTGTTCGGGGGACTCCCCGCTGACGTTCTCGCCGACGCCCTGGGTCGATCCCCGGCCTGATGTCACGGATTCGTCACTAGTGCGTTCGTCGGACCCGAATCCGATAAACGTGCCGGCGGCGATCGGTGTCGGAACTGGGACTCCGTCTTGGACACCGCAACCCATTTTCCTCACCCACCACTCGATTGTCAGACACCGTGCTCGCCGCGTCATACCGTCGACGGCCGTGCAAATAGTGTGTCAACGCTGCCCCGACAGCGAAGTTTCCGTTGCTATCGAGGTGGTCGGCGACGGCACCTGTCGTCGACAGATGTTCGAACGGCTCCGGAACGGATCGGCGGCCGGTTCAGCTCCATAGTCCCCTGACGGTCCGCCGTAGATCACGTTCTGCCTCGCCCGGATGCGGAAGACCCAGCCTGTACGCCACCTCGTCCTGACGCTTGGGTGGGTCGAACAGCCGCGGTTCGTCGAGACCCCACACGTCGGGCAGGTCGGCGTCGGTCCCCGTCCGTTCGAGGATGCCCCGGACCGCCCGACGGGCCGCCTCGTTCGCGCTCTCCATCGTCGCGAGGTCGGTCTCCGTGCGAACGTAATCGGCCGCGAGGACGAGGTTCGGCGCGGCGGTCACTGCTCGTGGTCGGTAGCGAAGCGAGTCGACCGTGTTGATCAACAGCGGTTCGGTGTTCGCCATCCCGTTCTCTGATTCGACGATCGCGGGGTCCAGTACCCAGTCGTAGATGATGTCCTGCGAGAGGCGTTCGGCGTCGCGATTCAGGTGCGCCTCGAGCTGGTCCCACACCTCGGTTTTGATCTCCTCGCGGCTGCACTCGCGAGCAGGCTTGCCGTACACCGTCCCCGGCGTCTCCCAGTCCGAGATAATGACCGAGAGAACCCCCTGGACGGCGTCGTCGGTGTCGCTACCGATATCGTACGGGCCATCGTCCCAGAACTGCCGCTGGGAGATGGCGGTCAGGGCCCACGCCGAGTCGGTGTAGGCCTGGTGGCCGCGCGCCAGGGAGACGTCTTCGGTGAGGTAGAACTGGATGCCGTTCATCCACGCCGTGTCCAGTCTCCCCACGTTCGAGAGCGACGGCGCCGCCCGGACGAGTTCGGGGGTGACGAGCGACGCCATCACCTCCACGGGGAGGGCCACGACGTAGTGGTCGGCACTCACTCGCTCGTTCGCCGCCAGTTCGACGCCGGTCACGCGCTCGCCGTCCGCTTCGATGCCCGTCACCGGCGTCTCGGTGTGGAACTCGACGCCCAGAGATCGCAGATACGTCACCCACGGGTCGATCCACACCTCGCTCGTCGGACCATTGAGCACCCGCTCAGTAGGACGGTTGGGGTCGAGCTGATCGAGCAGCAACTGGACGTAGATCTGGCCGATGGTCCGGGCGCTCCCCCGCTGGGGCTTGAGCGCAACGAGCGCCTGTGTGCTCTCCGCGAGGTATTTGCGGTAGGCTGGTGACTGTGCCTCGGCGTCCACGAAGTCCCACCACGAAACCCGGTCGAGTTCGCGCTCGCGCCGTGCCCGAGAACTCGTCAGCAGGACGAGCAGGCGCCGCAAAAAGTAGGTCGTCTCCACGGGGCTCAACTCGCCGCCGCCGATGGTCGGTCTGATCGCCTCGGCCCACTCGGTGACTGTCGTCGGTGTTCGCGTCTCCGCGATCGTCTCCCGACCATCGGTCGCAGCGATGAGCGTCTCGTCCGTGTGGACCAGATTGTCAGCCACCGTCCCGCCGTCGCCCAGCGGGATCTGGTCCATCGTCGCGTGCAGATTGCGATAGAAACCGGGGAAGAACCGAAAGCCGTGTTCGGCCGGGACAGTGCCCCCATCCGGAGTGGTGACGGGGAAACTGCGGGCCTTCCCGCCCAGGCGGTCCCGTGCTTCGTAGACGGTGACGGTGAAATCGCGCGTCGCGAGCTCGTGAGCGGCAGTCAGGCCCCCGACGCCCCCGCCGAGAACGGCTACCCGGACTGGTCCCTGAGACATGTAGTACAGATAGTGTGATCGAGCATATCTCTTTCCCATCCACCGAGCCCGCAGCGGCCCGATTCACGGCGAATGCAGGCTGTCCGGAACGGTCTCGGAACACGACGATGGTCCATTCCCGAAGAACGGCGGCCTCGGCACTCATAGGGCTCGTCATCGCCGGGTGCCGAGTCCGACTCCGAACGAGTGCATCGTCATCGGCCACCTACCACTCAGTGACGAGTACACTAACCGATTTCCCACCGCGGCCGACCGTTATCCGATGACCGATTCGGGAATCGCGTAGGGCTGGCCGCAGCCGTGGATCTCGAACTCGCACGCCGGACAGACCGTGTGTTTCTCGCGCCGGTGGGGAACCGACTGGCGCTGTCGCTCGGGGTCGGCCTCGAGGCGGTCGCGCACTGATTCGGAGAGCTCGGTGAACGGGACGACGTCGGTGCCGCAGGCGGGACAGGACTGGGTCATGGAGGGGACATTTGGGCCCACCCCGCAAAGGGCGTGTCCTTGCGGAACGGATTGCCTCGGCTCCGCGACCGAAGCCACGCTATCGGCGGGGTTCGGCGACCCCGTTCCGGAGCGTCCCGATCCCCTCGTAGGTGATCTCGACGGTATCGCCGGGTTCGATGGTGCCCGGATTGGCGGGGCTCCCGAAGGCGATCACGTCGCCGGGTTCGAGGGTGACCCGGTCGGAGAGGAAGGCAACGACCTCGTTGGGATCGAAGAGCATCTGGTCGGTCGAGGCCGCCTGTCGACGCTCGCCGTCGACGTCGGTGTACATCTCGATGCCGTGCGGGTCGATATCGGTCTCGAGCCAGGGGCCGAGCGGGGCGGACCCGTCGAAGGCCTTCCGCGCCGTCCGACCGGGCTGGTCGAGAGCGTCGACGTCGTTCATGATGGTGTACCCGCGGACGACGTCCGGGACCTCGGCCGGATCGACGTGCTTCGCGCGTTCGCCGATCACTGCCGCGAGTTCGCCCGCGTAGGTGACCTCTTCGGAGAACGCCGGATAGGGGATGTCGGTCTCCGGCGGGAGGACGGCAGCCGGCGGCTTGATGAAGAAATCGGGGTCCTCGGGCCGGTCGTAGTCCATCTGGTCGAGCGTCGCGGCGTAGTTGCGCCCGACGCAGTAGAGCGCGGTCGGCTCGGTCGGCGCGAGGAGGTCGGCGCTCCCCGCACAGACGTCGTATCGGTCGTCGTCGGTGACGATAGTGCCATCGACGTACTCGCCGGTCACGACGCCGTCGTCGGTCCAGGCTCTGGCCAGTCGCATTGGCCGACAGACGGGACGGATCCGTCTATGCGTTTCGATGGCAGTGCTCGCGCCAGGACCTGTGGTTAGATTGAAGTATTGGGGTGACGGAATCCCCATTAATGAGCCAGCGGTCCGACACGTTACAGTTTCTCTCCAATTCGCCACACCGCGTGGAGATACTGCGAACGTTGGGCGACGAGGGGGGAGTATCCCGTCTCGAGCTGTTTTCCAGAATCCAGGCATCACGTCGAACGGTGAAACGGACCCTCCAGGAGTTCGACGAACGGGGGTGGATCCACGAACGGGACGGCGAGATAACGCAGTCCGTGGGTGGGGCGTTCATTCTCGACGCCTACGAGGATTTCACGGATCGAGCCGAACTCGTCGACGAACTCCGTCCCTTCTTCTCACGCATCGCCAAGGAGGACTGCGATGCCGGTCCCACTGCCTTCGAGGACGCGACGGTCATCGAGATGGACCCGGCATACCCGTTTGCCACCGTGGAGTACGTCCAGGAACGGTATCGCGAGGCGTCTGAACACGCGAACGTCCTGCTCACGTACGTCTCGATCGGCCTGCTGAAGAAGATAACGGAAGTCGCCAGGGAAGGGGACATCGACCGGACCATCGTCCTCGACCAGACCGTCCAGGAAGCCATCGAGACGCGACCGGAGTACCACGAACTCTTCACGGAACAAACGACGGGCGCGGATCTATACGTCCTCGACGAGGAGTTTCCCTTCACCTGTGGGATCATCGACGACCACGCCATTCTCACGGTCTCGGACGACGACGGACTCCCGTCAGTCCTCTTGGGCACCTCGAACGAGGCGTTTCTCGAGGTCATCGAGCGGCGATTTCGAACGGTGTTCGAGCGGGCCAGACCGCTCTGACCGACATTCGAGGTGAATGGGTGGGCGACGACCATTGTCGAGTTCGACAGGATGTGTCGATATCGACGAGCAGTGTCCGACACGACAGCGGCCACGTCTGTGTCTGGCAATGACTTGAATAGGGGTGTCCACGTGTACACGAACCGGGGAACGGATAGTCTGTACCCAGCAGCCCCCGACCCCGCAACCACCGCCGCCCGGACCAGGGGAGATCGGGCGGTCCACGCCGGGACTCTTGGGGGGAGGAGTCGCGGCGGCCCACCCGGGGACGAAGTGGTGAACACTTATTCCTCGACCGCGGTGTGTGCCATATGAGCGACGACACGCGCGAGAACGTGGTGCCGGGGTCCGAGGAGGACCTCGACACCGCCGACGTTCGCGGCTACGACTTCCGTGGGGAGTTCGACTTCGAGGCGATGCTCTCGGCCTACGAGACCACCGGCTTCCAGGCGAGCCACCTCGCCGAGGCCGTCGACATCGTCCGGAAGATGCGCGAGGCAGACGCGACGGTCTATCTCACCCTCACGTCGAACATCGTCTCCTCGGGGCTTCGCGAGACCGTCGCCGCCCTCGTTCGTGAGGGGTACGTCGACGTGCTCATCACCACCTCCGGGTCGATCACCGAGGACGTCATCAAGACGGCCAAACCGTTCAAGATGGGCGAGTGGGACGTCGACGAGGCCGCGATGCGCGAACGCGGCATCAACCGCCTCGGCAACATCTTCGTGCCGTCGGACCGCTACGTCTGGCTCGAATCGTATCTCAACGACTTCTTCCCCGAGTTCTTCGCCGAGGAGTCCATCCGCACCCCGACCGAGTTCGCTGCCGAACTCGGCGAGACCCTCGACGACGAGGACTCCATTCTCAAACAGGCCGCCGACAACGACGTGCCCGTCTTCTGTCCAGCGCTGACCGACGCCGAGGTCGGCAACTTCCTCTACTACTACAATCAAGCCGCAGACCACGACGTGGGCATCGAGATCCTCCAGGACTACGAGAAACTCATCGAGGAGGGACTCCTCGCCGACGAGACCGGCCTCGTCGTCCTCGGTGGGGGTGTGCCGAAACACCACGCCATCATGACGAACCTCTTCCGGGGCGGCGCGGACTACGCCGTCTACGTCTCGACCGGGATGGAGGGTGACGGTTCGCTCTCCGGTGCCCCACCCAGCGAGGCCGTCTCGTGGGGCAAGATCAAGGAGACCGAGACGAACTACACCCAGGTACAGGCCGAGGCGACGCTCGTCGTCCCGCTGCTCGTCGCCGGCGGCTTCGAACTGTACTGATCAGAGCCCGGTCGGCGCGTCGATGACCGTCGTCTCGGGCCCCCAGTCCGCGACCTGGTCGGCCAGCGACGCCACGCCGAACGTCTCCGTTGCGTAGTGGCCACCCAGGAAGACCGTCACCCCCGACTCCTTCGCCTGGTGGTAGAGTTGTCCCTTTCCCTCGCCGGTCACGAACGCGTCGACGCCGGCCGCCACCGCCTCGTCGAACCAGTCGGCGCCACTCCCGGTGACGATGGCCGCCGACTCGAGCAGGTCCGGACCGAAGTCCAGGACCTGTACCCCCTCGCCGCCGTGGTCGAGGGCTTCCTCGAGTTTCCCGTGCACGGTCTGGGTCGAGCGAGGAGCCGCGAAGACACCGCGTTGTCCGACGAATTCGGGGCCGAGTTCGCCGAACCGTTCGCGGTCGGTCAGTGAGAGAACGTCGGCGATGCCGGCGGCGTTGCCGATGTCCTGGTGGGCGTCGAGTGGCAGGTGGGAGACGTAGAGGCCGACGTCGGCCTGGATCAGTCGCGAGAGTCTGTCGTACTCCCGGCCGGTGACCCGGTCGATGCCGTCCCACGAGAGGCCGTGATGGACGACCAACACGTCGGCGCCCCAGTCGATCGCCGCCTCGATGGGTTCGACGGCCGCGTCCACCGCGAAGGCGACCCGCTCTATGGAATCGCTCGAGCGATCTACCTGGAGACCGTTGGCGCTGGCGTCCAGGTCGGCGAACGCCGCCGTTCGAAGGGACTCGTCGAGCCGAGAGACGAACGCTGTGCGGTCCATGTCTCCGATTGGGCCGGCCATCCCATATAAACTCCCGTGAGAGGACACCGAGACGCGCCTCGTGCGAGAACGTCACCCGCTTCGCGGGACACGCCAGCAATCGATGGCGGCGGTCGCTCACTGACTGGCGGCGTGCTCGTAGACGGCGGTCCTGAGGAGTTTCGCCCCCAGCGAGGGGGCCTGTCCGTCGTCCCGGTCGTTGACCTCGACCACGTCGATACCCGCCACCTGTGGGGCCACCGCGCGGACCACGTCGCGCATCTCTCGGGGGGTGAGTCCGAACGGCTCCATCGTCCCGGTTCCGGGGGCAAAGCCCGGATCGGCACCGTCGATGTCGACGCTCAGGTAGACGTCGGCAGTCGCGTCGAACTCCGGTTGCCAGTCCGCGACGTCCGCCGGCGCGACGACCGTGACGTCCGATTCGGCCGCCCGGTTCCACTCCGCCTCGCTGCCGGTTCTGGCACCGAGGATGACGGCCCGATCGGCGGTCTCGAGTGCGTGACGGGTGACCGTCGCGTGGCTCAACTCGTTGCCGGCGTAGTCGCTCCGGAGGTCGAGGTGGGCGTCGAGAGTGACGAAGATATCGGGTGAGACGGCCTCGACGCCCGCCTTCGAGACGGTGTGTTCGCCGCCGAGCAGGAGTGGGACGGCGTCGTCTCGGACGACGTCCGTGAGGACGCCGTTGACGTACTCGAGGTATTCGGCCGCGTCGTCCCAGGCGTGGACGTCGCCGTGGTCGTGAACCGCGAGGTCGGTGAAAAACTGGTCCGTGCGGCGGTCGTAGTCGTCGAAGGTCTCCGCGAACCGTCGGATTCGGTCCGGGCCGAACCGGGTGCCCGGCTGGAACGTGGTAGAAACGTCGAGTGGCGCGCCGACCACGACGTAGTCCGCCGCGTCGCGCTCGGTGGTCGCGCCGGGGAACATCTCAGTCGACGATCTTCCGCTGGCCCTCGTACTCGAGGTACTCGATCTCGTCGTCGGCCGCCAGCGAGACGCCCTCGGGGATACGCATCGTGAACGTCTCGTAGGTGTCGAGGTCCATGATCTGCGCGTCGTCGCCCTCGACGTTGACGACCTGGCCGCCCTTTCGGTCGATCATCGGGACCCAGATCTTGGCGTCGACCGGCTGGGAGAGCGAGCGTTTCTTGTCGTCGAAGACGCCCTTGCCCTCGATACGGGCCTTGGCGCTGCCGTGTTTGCCCGGCTTCGCCGTGCTGTAGGCGGTGATCTTGCAGGGCGCGTCATCCATCATCAGGTAATTTCCTTCCTGGAGGTCGCGAACTTCTTTCTGTTCTTTCGGCATACCGCGGGATTCTCGTTTACCGGCTATAAGTGGTTTGGAACTGCGCCGCCCCGAGCGGGGGTCTGCGGGTCACCTGCGGCGGTCCAGGAAGGTTTCGAGTCGATCGAGTCCCGCCTCGAGGTCCGCGGTTGGCAACCCGAAGCCGATGCGGAAGTAGTCGTCGTGCCCAAAGAGCGCCCCCGGGGCGAGCACCACCGACTCCGCCTCGACGAACTGGCGGCAGAACGCCGTCGAGCTCTCGAAACCGTCTGGCACGGTGACGAAGCCGTTCACCCCCACCGGGTCGTACCACACGAGGCCCCGTTCGTCGACGAACTCGCGGACCATCTCCCGGTTCCGTGCGGCGAGTTCCCGATTCGCGGCCAGGATGGCGTCCTCCTGGTCGCCCATCGCCTGGCGAGCGACGTGCTGGCCGATCTTCGTCGGCGAGATGGTCGTGTAGTCCTTCCACTCCCAGGCGCGCTCTACGACCGACTGGTTACCGACCAGCCACCCGAACCTGACACCGGCGAGTCCGTAGGCTTTCGTCACGCTCGCCGTGCTGAGCGCCCACTCGCCGAGGGTCGCGGCGGGCGGGTGGGGGTCCTCGGCGAGAAGCCGATAGACTTCGTCGACGAGGAGGTAGGCATCGTTGTCGGCCGCGATGTCGTACAATGCTGCGACAGTCTCCTGGGAGTGGTACCGGCCGGTGGGGTTGTTGGGGTTGTTGAGGACGATGACCTGGGTCTCTGGACGCATGGCCTCGGCGACAGCATCCACGTCGAGAGTCCACTCGGGTGGTCGAAGCCCGACTCGCGTGACCTCGCCGATCGCAGACGGAACGGCGTGGAGGGCCTGGTAGGTCGGGGTGACGGCGACCGCGTGGTCGTTTTGGTCCATGAGCGCCTGGAAGGCCAGGAAGTTGGCCTCCTGGGTGCCGACCGTGAACAGCACCTCCTCGGGGCCACGCCCGTACCGCTCGCCCACCGCGGCTCTGAACTCGGGATCACCGTTGGTAGGGATGACGTATCCCAGCGACCCCGGGTCGAGGTCGAACCGGTCGGCGTCGAGGCTCCGGATCCCAGACTCCGCGAGCATCAGGTCGGCCTCGTGTTCGTACTCGGCGAACCACCGTTCGAGTTCGAAGGGCGCGATGTCCATGCCGACGAGACGGTCGCAGACACCAAAAAGGGGCTACTCGCGGTAGCGCTTTCGCTGGTCGAGATACTGTTCGGTGACCTGTGGCGCGGTCCGAATACCGCGCCGTTCGCGGAACGACTGCCACGTGAGGATGGCGACGACGGTGGTTACCAGGGCGGCGCCACCGGCCACCAGCATATCGTCGACGACGTAGAGGAGGGTCGTCGAGACGACCCCCGCACCGGTGAGTGCACCGTAGACGACCCGTCTGGCCAGTCGGTCGAGCGCACCGTTGCGGTCCTCGATACCGGCGCGGACGAAGAGATCTTCCCGATGGAGACTATCGAGCGATCGATCCAGTTTCGGCGGGATAGTGACGGCGGCCCTGGCGGCATCCCTGACGTCGTCGCCCGCGTCCTCGAGGACCGCCCGGATCGATTCCTCGCGATACCCGCGTTCGGTGAGGAATTCGGAGGCTACCGCGATGAAGTCGAACTCCGAGTCGAGGGAGAGACAGACCCCCTCGACCACGGTCGCGACGCGCATCACCAGCGCGAGGTTCGAGGGCAATCTGAGCGGGAACTCGTAGATGGTGTCCTCGACCTTGCCGATGATCTGCTGGACCCGCCAGGTCTCGATGTCCTCACCCCGGGCGTCCTGGATGGCCAGGTCCATCACCTCGGCCATGGTCGCCCGGTCGGCGTCCGGAGAGAGGGTACCCATCGCGATCAATATGTCGAGGATCTCGTCGATGTCGCGGCTGGCGACCGCGAGGTAGAACTCGATGATCTTCTCCTGGACGAACGAGTCGACCCGTCCGCTCATCCCGAAGTCGTAGAAGACGATCCGACCGTCGGGTTTCACCGCGAGGTTCCCGGGGTGTGGATCGGCGTGGTACACACCATCTTGGGTAATCATTTTTAGATACGCGCGCGTAAGCCGTTCGGCGACTGCCGAACGGTCCACACCCTGCGCGTCGAGTTCCTCGACCTCCGTGATCTTCGTCCCGCCCACGTACTCCATCGTGAGCACCCGTGGACCGGAATGGGAGTGGACGACCGACGGAATGACGATCATCGGATCGTCCGCGAAGTTCCCCTTGATCTCCTCCAGCATCGACGCCTCGCGATCGTAGTCCATCTCCTCGCGGATCGTCTTCCCGAACTCGTCGGCGAGGTTCCCGAGCGAGAACGCACGCGCGTCGTCGACGAAGTAGATGATGATCGGCAGCGTCCAGCGGATGGCGGTCAGGTCGGCCTCGACCAGGTCCTCGATACCCGGCCGACGCACCTTCACCGCGACCTCGCGGCCGTCGGTGCGGGCACGATACACCTGACCGAGACTCGCCCCGCTGATGGGCTCCGTGTCGAACTCCTCGAAGTGCTCGTCGACGGGGCCGAGTTCGTCTTCGATCACGGTCCGGGCGTCCGCCCAGTCGGCTGGCGGGACCCGGTCCTGTAACTGCGAGAAGACGTCGATGTACTCCGGCGGCAGCACGTCGGGGCGGGTCGAGAGCAACTGACCGAGTTTGATGAACGTCGGCCCCAGGGTGAGCAACGACTCCAGGAGCGTCTGTGCGCGTTCGACCCGCATCTCGGACGTGACGCGGCGGCGCCGACCGAACAGGAGGAATCGGTGCCTGTCACGGAGGTAACTCAGGACCAGCGGGAGGAACTGCCAGGCGACCAGGACGAACCGACGATAGGCACGGACGGCGACCACGCGTTATCCCTCTATCGGCACGGGTGTCTCTCGTCCGGACACTTTGGGCAGCGTGACCTCCAGGACACCGGCATCGAGGTCGGCCGTGGCCTGGTTCCCGGCCGCATCCGGTGGGAGTGGGAGGTCCGCGTCGAGATAGAGCGCGCGCTCTTCCTCCCGGAACCAGAAGTCGTCGGGGACCGTCTTCTCCCGTATGGCCTCGATGGTGAGGCGGTTGTCCCGGACGGTCAGATCGAGACCGTCCGCTTCGACGCCGGGGAGGTCGAATACCAGGAGGTAGGCGTCGTCGGATTCCAGGAGGTCCGCGAAGACCGCCTCCGGTACAGAAGCTAGTGCGTCGCTGAGTCCGGTCATGGCTGGCACTATGTCACGTAAGGCGAAAAAGGCGGTGGTCGGAACACCGCCACGCACTTTCCCCCTTCCCCAGGGGAGTGCCCCGTCTCCGTCGCTGATCGAACTGGTCGATCGTGCCGACCGCGATACCCCCGTTGGGTCGACGGCCAGTCGTGGCAGCTGGCCGGTGACCCGGTGGGCCGGGGGCGCAGTCGACGTATGACCCAAACGGAGGGACCGTAAAGAATGGGGGCGACCGTGGCCCCCGATTGCAGATACTTTAGCCGAATTAAGCCGGATTATCCGGCACGACGGGAACAGGTTCCGCGCATTTTTCTCGCGCGGTCACCAAGACATCCACATGACAGCACATGGGGATCGACGACACGCGGGATTCAAGCATCGAACCCGCGTCGAGGAGGCCAGAGCCACGCTCGAATCGCTCGTCGAGATGGTCGACGGGACCGAACGCGTGCCACTCGCCGAGGCGGACGGACGGGTGTTAGCCGAAGGGGTGACCGCTCAGACGAACGTCCCGGGGTATCCACGGGCAGCCATGGATGGGTTCGCCGTGCGTGCCACGGACACGTTCGGGGCCAGCGATCGGTCGCCGGAACTGCTCCGGACCGACGACGAGACCGTCGATCCGGGTACGGCGGTCAGAGTGCATACGGGAAGCGAACTACCCGACGGTGCCGACGCAGTCGTGATGGTCGAACACGTCGAAGCTGTCGGCGACGACCTGGAGGTGTACGACGCGGTCGCCGAAGGCGAGAACGTGGGACCGGTCGGCGAGGACGTCGAAGCGGGCACCCACCTCTACGATCCGGGCCACCAGTTGCGCCCCTCCGACCTCGGGTTGCTCAAATCCGTCGACGTCCGCGAGGTGGCGGTGCGAGCCCACCCCGACGTGGCCGTCATCCCCACCGGCGAGGAGGTCGTACAGACCGACCCGGGCCCCGGCGAAGTGATCGAGACGAACGGCCTGACGGTGAGCCAACTCGTCGAACGATGGGGCGGAACGACGCGATACCGCGACGTCGTGACCGACGACGAGGACCGACTGCGCGCGGCACTGGAACGCGACCTCGACGCGGACATTATCGTCACCACGGGCGGGTCCTCGGTCGGTGAACGGGACCTCACCGTCGACGTCGTCGAGGACCTCGGTGAGGTGGTGGTACACGGTGTGGCGCTCAAGCCGGGCCACCCGGTCGCCATCGGGGCGGTCGAGTCGACCCCGATCATCCTCCTCCCGGGATACCCGGTCTCCTGTATCGTCAACGCCATGCAGTTCCTGCGGCCGGCCGTCAAGTGGGCGCTCGGCACCGAACGAATCGATCCCCCGACCGTCTCCGCCCGCCTCGACGGGAAGGTCCGAAGCGAACCAGGCATTCGCACCTTCGCCCGAGTGACCCTGGAACGCGACGACGACGGCTGGGTCGCCACCCCGGTGAGTGCGAGCGGCGCCGGGGTGCTCTCGACGGTGGCGCTGGCAGACGGCTGGGTCCAGGTGCCCGAATCCACGGAAGGATACCCGACCGATAGCGAGATCGTCGTCCAACGGTGGGAGGCCATGGTATGACCCGACGCGAGTTCCGCGACCTCGCGAGTCTCGACCAGGCCCACACGGTCGTCGGGGAACTGGACCTCGATCCAGGGACCGTGACGGTCCCACTCGAGACGGCCGGAGGCCGGGTCCTGGCCGAGCGGGTCGACGCGACGATCGACGTGCCGGGATTCGCCAGGGCTGGGAAGGACGGCTACGCGGTTCGGGCCCGGGACACGTTCGGTGCCGAGGAGACCGATCCGGCCGAACTCGAAATCGTCGGCGAGGTCCACGCGGGGGCGCCGCCCGACGTGGTCGTCGGTTCCGGCGAGGCCGCGGAGATATCCACCGGCGCGGTCATGCCAGACGGGGCAGACGCCGTGGTCATGGTCGAACGAACGGAGGCGGCCGGCGAGTCGGTCCTCGTCGGCACGGCCATCGCCCCCGGCGATGCCGTCATGGACGCCGGCGCCGACATCGCCGCCGGCGAACGGGGACTCGGTCCCGGGACCGTCCTGACAGCACGGGAGATCGGGCTGCTCTCTGCGCTCGGCGTCGACGAAGTGCCGGTGAAAGGAGAACCGACCGTCGGCATACTCTCGACGGGCGACGAACTCGTCCGACCGGGCGAGTCGCTGCACCACGAGGCGGGCCAGATCTACGATGTCAACAGCTACACCATCGCCACTGCGGTCGCCGAGGCTGGCGGTGAGCCGAGGATCTACCCCCACGCCGAGGACGAACGCGAGGAGATGGAACGCGTCCTCCGCGACGCCGCCGACGAGTGCGATCTGGTCCTCTCCTCCGGGTCGACGAGCGCGAGCGCGGTCGACGTCATCTACCGCGTCATCGAGGACCGTGGCGAGTTGCTGCTCCATGGCGTGGCAGTCAAACCCGGGAAGCCGATGCTGGTCGGTCGCCTCGACGACTCGGCGTACGTCGGATTGCCCGGCTTCCCGGTCTCGGCGCTGACGATCTTCCGGACCTTCGTCGCACCGGCCATCCGCGAGGCCGCCGGCCGCCCCGAACCACAGACGGCGAGCGTCGACGGGACGATGGCGGTCAGAGAACGCTACGCCGAAGGCCGAACGCGCATGCTCCCCGTCGGCCTCGTCGAGAACGGTGCCGGCGACCGACTCGTCTACCCCGTGGACAAGGGGAGTGGGGCGACCACGAGCCTCGTCGAGGCCGACGGGTTCGTCGAGGTCGACGCCGACACCGAATACCTGGGCGAGGGCGAAGCGGTCACGGTGACGCTGTTCTCGCCCGACGTACGCGCTCCCCGCGTCCTGGGCGTGGGCGAGGACGACCCGGCCCTGGCCCGTCTCCTCGATGCGGTCCGGACGCCCCGGTATCTGGCCGAAGGCACGAGAGAGGGGCTTCGCCGCCTGCGAGACGGGATTCCAGACGTCGCGGTCGCCGCCGGGCCGCTCTCCACGACGCCCGATGCGACGGAGATAGCCAGATGGGAACGCGAATGGGGGCTCGTCGTCCCCGCGGGCAATCCAGCCGCAGTCCAGGGCGTCGAGTCGCTGGTGGACGAGGACTTGCGATTCGTGAATCGCGGGACGAACTCGGGGCTCCGCGCCGATCTCGACGCGACGATCGACGCACTCGCCGACGAACGGGGCGCGAGTCGCCACGAGGTCGCGAGCGAGATTGCGGGCTACGAACGCACGGTTCGGGCCCACGAGAGTCCCGCCCGTTCGGTCGCCAGTGGAACGGTCGACGTGGGACTCGGGTTGCGGTCCACGGCCGAACGCCTCGGGCTCGGGTTCGTCCCGGTGGGCGGCCAGCCAGTTCGGGTGTTCGTCGCCGCGGATCGACGGGAAAAACCAGGTGTTCGAGACCTCGAACGGGCACTGACGGACGACCTGGGAGAGATCGTCGAGTCGCTACCGGGCTTCGAGCGCTGAACGGGTGGCGATCAGTCCGCCGCGCCGGTCGCCCACAACTCGTCGAACGAGCGGACGCGATGATCGCCGAGCACGCAGTGGCCCCGGTGGTCGTAGCCGTGCCGCTCGACGTGAATCCCGTCGAGACCGGCGTTCCAGGCCGCGCCGATGTCGCTAGCGCCGTCGCCGGCGAGGACGCCCGTCGCGTCCGCGGTGTCCACTTCGAGGAGATCGAGCGCGAGTTGCACCGGTTGTGGGTCGGGCTTCCACCCGATCTCGTCGGAGCAGGAGACCACCACGTCGAACCAGTCGCCGATGTCGAGCGCGTCGATCACCGGCCCCGCCAGGAAGGGCTGTGAGTGGGTGACGACGCCGACGGGGGCGTCGAGGTCCCCGACGAACGCCGCGTCGTCGTGGAGGTAGGTGGCCTCCGCTCTCGCGTCGGGATCCTCGAGGGCGTGGAACGTCGACCAGAACGCGTCGACGTCGACGCCCCACTGGCGGAGATAGCCGTTGCGGGTTCCGCCGAGACCGTGCCAGAGGAGCTCCGCTTCGCGATCGGAAAAGGAGCGACCCAGTTCGTCGCCGACCCGGTCGAAGACCTCGCGGGTGTACGACCACTCGGTGTCCACGAGGGTCCCGTCGAGGTCGAGGAGCCAGACGTCGTACGAACGGGGGTCCATCGAGTCGGCACGTAGGCGGTTCGACCACAAGAGCGTTTGGGGGCGGCGTACCGAACGTGACCGTCAGTCTGTGGCCTATCGGACCTCGGTGGTGCTGCCGAAGTACTTGTTCAGGACCGCGTCGACCGAATCGTCCTTGAAGGAGGGCAGGTCGTCCTCGATGGCCGCTCTCAGCGCCAGTCGATACTCCTCGTCCGTCTCGAACGCCCGATAGTCGACCGAGAGGACCGTCACGCCGAGCGCCGACTCGGTCAGCGCGCTGAAGTGCGCCGGGTCGGCGAGTTCGCCCCGCCAGAGGGTGTCCCGGAAGAATCGCCATCCCGGTTCGCCCGGATCGTCGGCCGCCCGTGTCATGCTCGTCTCGAAGGAATCGGGATCCAGCGAGACGTCACGGGCCGGGTCCAGACGGAACGTGACGGCGAACCGGTAACGGGCCCACATCACCGAAGCTCGTCGGTCAGTCCGGCCATCTTGATGTCGCGTTCGGTTATTCCCCCGTGTTCGTGGGTGGTGTAGCGTACCTCGACGGTCTCGTACCCGATGGTCATCTCCGGATGGTGGAACTCCTCTTCGGCGAGTTCGGCGACCTCGACCGCGAACGACATCCCGACCAGATAATCCTCGAACTCGTAGGTGCGAACGATCTCGTCACCGTCGAGTTCCCACCCGTTCGGTAGGTTCGATTCTACCTCGTCGTCCTCGAGCGCGTCTACCATATACCCACATATGTTGGCCGAAAGAAAAGTATGCGGGCTATTCGTCCGGAGTGTCGAAAGTAGGCGGGTTATTCGTCGGCGTCGCCGCCGTCCACGGAGACCGCCGTGTCCTCGGTGCGCGGCCCGGCGAGGAACTCGCTGGCGAGGACGTCCTCGTCCTCGAATTCGGGGTCGAACAGTCGGATGGCCGTCGCGATAGTCGACCAGTCGTCCGCCTCGGCCGCGTCGCGCAACGCCCGCGTCGGCGCCGAGAGCAACTGCGAGACGAGGGCCTCGCCGAACGCCTCGACGACCTGGCGCTGTTCGTCCGTCACCGTCCCCCTGTCGTCGAGTTTCGCCAGCGCGGTCTGGAACTCGCGACGTCTGATGCGGTCGGCACCGTCGTACATGGCGGCGATGACCTCGTCGGCACGCTTGCGTTTGAACTGTTCGACGAGACGGTCGAACTCCTCGTCGATGATGTCCTCGACGGCCTCGGCGGCGGCCGCCCGCTGGGCTCTGGTCCGTTCGGTCACCTCGTCGAGGTCGTCGAGGTTCCTGAGAGTTACCCCGGGGAGGTCACTCGCGCCCGGGGCGACGTCTCGCGGTTGTCCGAGGTCGATACAGTAGACCTCGCCCGCGTTCGCGAGCCATTCGGCGTCGACCACCGGCGTTTGCGCCCCGGTAGCGGCGACCAGAACGTCGGTCTCCGGCAATCGATCCGGGAGGTCACCGAGGCCGAGTACCGTCGCATCCACGTCGTGGACGTCGACGATGTTCCGGGCGCGCTCCGGGGTCCGGTTGGCCACGTACAGATCGTCGACATCGCTCCTGTCGAGCGCAAGGCTGGTCAACGTCCCCATCTCGCCGATGCCGACGACGGTAGCGGTGGCGCCCGCGATGCCGACCTCACGGTCGGCCAGCTGGACGGCGGCGGATCCGAGGGAGACGACGCCTTCGTTGATCTTCGTCTCCGTCCGGGCACGTTCGCCGACGCGGATGGCCTTCGGGATGGCTTCGCCGAGTACCGTCCCGATGGCACCGGCGGATTCGGCGTTCTCGTAGGCGTCCCTGACCTGCCCGATGATCTGGTCCTCGCCGACGACGACCGATTCGAGACCGGCAGCCACGCGCATGAGATGGCGGATGCTGTCCTCGTGGTCCATGATGTGCGCGTCGTCGGCATCGAAGCCGACGGCGGCGAGTGCCCCCTCGCCGGCCGCCACAGCGCCGGTCACGACGTACACTTCGACACGATGGCACGTCTGGAGGGCGAACGCCTCCTCGACCGCCGACTCGGTGCGGAGTTCGGCGAGGAGGTCGCGTTCGGTCTCACGTCGGACCGACTCGAGGTCACAGACCCTGGCGTCGTCGTGGGTCACCCGGGCGCCGGTCACGACCGTCGAATGTCGGTTCACGATGTGTAGGTCCCACCCTGTTTCCACACGGTTCGCTTTGAAGCTATTCTCCCCCGGACGTAAAGTCTTCCGAAGGGAGCAGTGTCTCTGCCAACGCCCGCCGGTACTGCATATCTCGAGGGGGACACGGCTGCTGGTGAAACCCGTTATCGTTCTATTACCCAGCGTTTTTGGCCGAACATATTCGGCTATGGTCCACTAACTGGCCATCGGCTAAGCCGCTATCGGCGGTCGCCGGCAAAAAATCCGCGAGTGGCTCAGGGCAACAGGACGCCGTCGATGGCGTGAATCACACCGTTCGATGCCTCGATGTCGACGAGGTCGGTTATGAGGTTCACGTTCCCGTTGAGCACGGTCCCGTCCACAGTAACGTCTTGCTCGTTCAGCATCCTGATTTTCGGTGCATTGACGACCGATGGCGAGTACCGACGGCCGTTCGTCACGTGGTACAGGAGGATTTCTGTCAGGTCATCTCGGGCGAGCAATTCCTCCGCGGAGATCCCGAGGTCGTCGAGCAATGCCGCGAACGCAGCATTCGTCGGTGCGAAGACGGTGTACTGACCGTCTCCCTTGAGGACGTCGTCGAGACCCGTTTTATCGAGGGCGGCGACCAGAGTGGAGAAGTCATCGTTCCCGGCCGCGATATCGTATATCGTGTTCTCGGCACTTGCACCCTGCCGTTGTCGGCCGGGGCTGCCCGAGGGCGGGCCACGTGCCACTGCCGATCCGGTCCCGACTGCGAGAAGTGCACCGGTTCCACCGACCGTTTTCAGGACGGTCCGTCGTTTGTAGTGTTTCACGTTCGTACTCCAGACGTCCCCCTGGCCACCAATCCTGATTGTAATAGCGAGATTACCGGCGGCGACGCGACCGAATCATCACAGGCTCACGAGCCACGATGGCCGTTCCACGGGACGCCAGTATCGAAAGACTGCACGACTACCGAGAAGTCGAACACGGACGAGAGGAGGTGTAAGCGGTGCTTACACCGGCTGCAACGGTCTGCAGAGACGGAAACGAGCCGGGTAACGGTGACGGTGAACATCCCCGAAACGGCGCCGCCAGGTTCAGTGCTCGTAGCCGTCTTCGGTGACCGCGACGGTCTCGTAGCCGAGATCGGCGATGCCCTCGACGATCGCGTCGTGGTCGTCGGTCGCCTTCCAGTAGAAGACCAGATCGAAGTGACCGTCCCGCAGGAGTTGCTGGCACTCCCAGACGAACTCGTCGTCCGCCAGTCGGCGACCCTGGAACTGGCTGGCGGCGAACCGAGGGTCGTCCTCGCCGGCGTAGACGTAGGTGTCCTCCTCCGCGACGTTCGCGGCGATGGCCTCGCCGATCTGGCGGGTGGCCTCGCTCATGGCCGGTTCGTCGGACTGGGGGATGTCCGTGTGGACGACCGCGCCGTGGAGCGCGACCTCACCCGGTTCGAGCAGCGCTACCGCTTCCTCGTAGAGATCCGCGTTGGCCGCATCGGTCATGAATCGGGGTACTACCCGGGGCCGTTTACCAACTACGGTCGTGACGGGCCGACACCGACAGGGGAACACTCTTGCCAGATAGCGGCGTACGCTGACACGATGCGGCAGTGGCTTCGAGCCCAGTTCAGGTCCGTCTACGAGCGGGTCCTCCGATACGAGATCACCGGCGCGCCCTCCCACGTCGCCGTCATCCAGGACGGCAACCGTCGGTACGCACGAAACCGGGGGAGCGACGCCACCGATGGTCACCGTGCCGGCGCACAGACCACCGAACGAGTCCTCGACTGGTGTTCGGAACTCGGCGTCGACGAACTCACGCTGTACGCCTTCTCGACGGAGAACTTCGAACGGCCACGAGTAGAGCGCGAACACCTCTTCGACCTGCTCGAGGAGAAACTCTACGAGTTCGCGGACGCCGACCGGGTCCACGAGGACGGTGTGCGGGTCCGGGCCATCGGCGACACCGAGCGACTCCCCGACCGAGTCCAGGAGGCGGTCGAATACGCGGAGCACCGGACCGGGGACTACGACGCGTTCACCCTCAACGTCGCCCTCGCGTACGGCGGCCGGACCGAACTCCTCGGTGCGACGCGTGAGGTCGCCGCCGCCGTCGAACGGGGCGACCTCGACCCCGGAGACGTGACCGCTGCGACCGTCGAGGATCGGCTGTACGACGGGGCCGTCCGCGACGTGGACCTCATCGTCCGGACCGGGGGCGACGAGCGGACGAGCAACTTCCTGCCCTGGCACGCCAACGGCAACGAGGCCGCAGCGTTCTTCTGTACCCCCTACTGGCCGGAGTTCTCGAAGATCGACTTCCTCCGCGCCATCCGCACCTACGAGGCGCGCGAGGCGTCCTGGCGGCAGACTCGCGCGAAACGAGCCCTGGCGCTCGTCCGGGCGCTCGGGGGCGAGGTCAAGGAGGCACGAAGAGTCCTCGACCGGCTTCGCGAGCACCTGCCGGAATCCATCGAGGACGAAGGGATGGACGAACGACCGGTGGACTGACGACCCGCTTTCCCGTGCCTATCGACCGAACCGCCGCTGTCGATTCTCGAACGCCTGGACCGCCCGGATGAAATCCCGTTCGCGGAAGTCCCGCCAGTTGACGTCGGTGAAGTAGAGTTCGGAGTACACCGACTGCCAGATCATGAAATCCGAGAGGCGCTCCTCCCCGGTCTTGATGACGAGGTCGGGTTCCTCGGGGAAGACCAGTCGTTGCTCTATCTCCGTTTCGTCGACGTCGTCCGCATTCAGTGCGCCCGCCTCGACGTCCTCGGCGATGCGGCGGACCGCCATGGCGAACTCGTGTTTGCCGCCCAGACCGAGACTGATCTGGATCGGTTCGGTCGCGGGTTCGGTATCGGACGGCCTGCGGATGGCGACCGGTCGCGGGAAGGACAACCGGCCGAGTTCCCGTTCGAGGGTGTCGACGACCGCCTCGTCGAGGACGCTGACGTAGATGGTGACCCGCCCGGCGCCGTACTCGAACGACCAGGAGACGAACCGTTCCAGCGTCTCGTAGGCTCCCTGTTCGAGGAGGTCGCGTTCGGTGATGACCAGGGCGACGTGCGACGGTGGGTCTCCTGGCGTGCGACGGAGGCGGAGGGCGAGGTAGCGTTCGTACAGTCCCACGATTGGGCGTGAGGGCCGCGGCCCCCTAAAACGACCGGACGGCGCTGACACGCCGCCTGGCAGCGGTCTGGGTCCGGGACCCTTAAGTGCCGTACGGCGAAAGGCGTCGGTACGTGACTCGTCCGTTACGCCGAACAGCGGCGTTCTCCCTCGTCTCGCTGCTGTCACTCGCGTCCGGGGTGCTCGAGGAGTACACAGCGGTGCCGTTCGTCGCCGTTGCCATCGGCGCTTCGCTCGTCTCGAAGGGGAAACTCTTCGACGCGTTCGCCACACACCGGGACCGCGCCGAGGACACGCTGTACACGCTCATCGCCTTCAGTCTCACCGGCGCCGGACTCGCGCTGTTGCTCCCGACGTTCGACCTTCCCGTCACGGTGTTCGTCGCGACGATGCTCACCGTGGGCTTCGGCGACCTGGGGCGGCGGGCCGTCCTGGAGGTGCGCCAATCGGCCGTCGCCGGCGTCGCCGGTTTCGTGATCCTCGGGGGGACCGCCGCCTTCGCGGGCCAGGTCGCCATCAGCACCATCCTCGGGGTATTCTCGACGAGTGCCTTTCCCGAGTTCCTCTTCGTCGCCTCGAGTGCCGCGCTGCTCGGGGCGCTCCTGCGCTCGATGTTCACCCGCCGCGACGACCCCCTCGTGCTCGTGATCATCGCGCTCTCGCTCTGGCTGTTCGCCGACCTCACCGTCGCAGTGGGCTGGGAGCGGATCGTCGTCGCGATGGCCATCGCCGTCGTGTTCGGCTACCTCTCCTACGCCCTCGAGACGGCCTCCATCCCGGGGATGCTCACCGGCGTGTTCCTGGCGCTGCTCGCCGTCGTCCTCGGCGGCTACGGCTGGTTCGCGGTCCTCATCGCCTTCTTCGCCATCGGCGGACTGGCGACGAAGTACCGCTACGAGGAGAAACTCGAGCGGGGCGTCGCCGAACCCAACGAGGGAGCGCGGGGGACCGGAAACGTGCTCGGGAACTCGCTGGCCGCACTCGTCGCGCTCCTCCTGTTCGCGGCGCACGCCCGCCTACCCCTGCCGGGAGCGGCGTTCGCACTCGCGTTCACCGGTAGCGTCGCCACCGCTCTCGCCGACACCTTGTCCAGCGAGATCGGTGGGCTCTACGATAAACCGCGTCTCGTGACGACCCTGCGACGGGTCGAACCGGGCACCGACGGCGCCATCACCTGGCAGGGTGAACTCGCCGGCCTCGCGGGAGCGGCGGTCATCGCCGCCATGACCATCTGGCTGTTCGACTACCCACCGGCGTTCGGCCTCGTGGTGATCGCGGCCGGGTTCGTGGGCATGACGGCCGACAGCGTCGTCGGCGCCACCATCGAGGGGTCCGTCGTCGGGAATCAGGCGGTGAACTTCATCGCCACGAGCGTCGGTGGCATCGCTGGTGGCCTCTTCTACCTGCTCGCGTTCGCCTGAGAACCGGTCAGGCGGTGACCTCGGCAGCGGTCCGAACCCGCACGCTCGTCGGTTGTTTGACGAACGATCCTCGCTCGCTGCCCACGACCTCCCTGACCCCGCGCTGGGCCGCGACGTCGACGAGCCGCTGTGCGACCTCGCCGTCGAGGACCACTGCCCGCGGAACGGTCTCGGCGTCCCGGAGCGTCTCGAAGGCCGCCCCGGCTGCCACCTCGTCGATGACGTCCATCGCGTCGTCGAGGAGGCGAGCGCGACCCGAGCCCATCACCGCGGCGACGTGGTCGCCGAGGGTGCCACCGACGTCCGTTGGGGGTTCAGACGGCCCCACTGGCGTGTCTTCGGCCGTTGCGGAGGGCTCGGACGTCCCGTCTTCTGTGTCACCTGCCGACGCCGCCACGGGCTCGTCCGTGGCTTCGTCGACCGAGTCCTCGGCGGGAACGGGGCCCGTATCGCCACCCGGTGCGACGGTCTGGGCGTCGGACTGGGGTTCGTCGACCGGCGGCGCTGGAGACGGACTCCCGTCGGTCGCCGCGGCTTCGTTGTCGGCCTCGGCGTATCGGTCCGCCGTGACCTTGTTCCGGAGCGCCACGTCGACCTCGGCCCGGGAGAGGTCCTCGACGGATGTTCCCTCCGGGGCGACGGCGACGTAATCGAGGTCACCAACCTGAGCGAGTTCGCGACGGATCAGGTCGCCGCCACGGTCGCCGTCGAGGAACGCGGTGACGGTCTTCCCCCGTGTCAGGTCGGCCACCGCCTCGGGGACGTTCGTCCCCTCGACGGCGATGGCGTTCTTGACGCCGAACTTCAGCAGGGTGAGGACGTCCGAGCGGCCCTCCACGACGATGATGGCGTCGCTCGATTCGACGTTCGGCCCGGCCGGGAGGCCGGCGTACTCCGTGATGTCCTCGACGCGGATACTCTCGCGAACCTCGTCGAGGATGGCGTCGCTGTCCATGACGCCTTCGTCGAAGGCCGTCGCGAGGAGTTCCTTCGCCCGGTCGACGACCGCACGGCGTTTCGCCGCGCGGACGTCCTCGATGCGCGAGACCTCGACGGCGGCGTGCGAGGGGCCGATACGCTCGATGGCCTCCAGGGCGGCCGCCAGCGTGGCCGTCTCGACGCGGTCCAGGCTGCTGGCGATGGTGATGTCACCGACGGACTGGCCGCTCTCGTGGCGGACTTCGACGTCGATGCGACCCAGCTTCGAGGACTGCTGGAGGTCGCGGATGTCGAGGTCGTCGCCGAGCAGGCCTTCCGTCTGGCCGAAGACCGCGCCCACGACGTCGCTGCGCTCGACGACGCCGTCGGCGAGGAAGTCGGCGTGGATGAGATATTTCGCGGTGTCCTCCATCGTCAGCTATCCCATTGTACTAGGTGTCGGCGGCCGGAAATAGCTGTCGTCACCGTGGGACGAACGGACGACGGAACGACCGCAGTGCACGGCGGGGAGTCCCCGAACCGGTGGCGAGAGAGCGTCGTCACTCGGCCGACGGACCGGCGGTGGGCGACCGACCTCACGAGAACGACCGGTCGGTGAGCCTTTCCGAAGAGATTATTTCTTCAATATGCAAATTTGAACGGTAATAGTAACACTTATTGGCGCATCGTCGATATTTCGCGTAACGATGAAGCTTCGTTCGCTGGCGTGGGCGACCGCCTTCGCCCTGTTGGTGGCACTGGCGATCCCATGGTTTCTCTGGGGGTCGAGTCGGGTGATCGCCGGACTCCCGGTCTGGCTCTGGTGGCACATCGCCTGGATGCTCCTGGCCGCCGTCGTCTTTCGCTCGTTCACCCGACGAGCGTGGGGGCTCTGGATCGTCGAGAATCCACCAGACGATAGCGGCTCGGGCGACCTCCGAGGTGGGCATCCGTGAATGCCGGACTCGAGATTGGCATCATCGTCGGCTACCTGCTGGTCGCACTCGCGGTCGGCCTCGTCGCCTACCGAGTGACCGAACGGACGGCGGAGGACTACTTCCTCGCGAGTCGTACCTTCGGCACCGTGGTCCTGCTGTTCACCGTCTTCGCGACGCTCCTGTCGGCGTTCACGTTCTTTGGCGGGCCGGACAACGCCTACGCGCTGGGACCCGAGTGGATCCTCGTCATGGGGTTGATGGACGGCATCATCTTCGCCCTCCTCTGGTACGTCGTGGGCTACAAGCAGTGGTTGCTCGGCCAACGTCACGGCTACGTCACCCTCGGCGAGATGCTCGGAGACCGGTTCGCGTCGCTGGGACTCAGGGGGCTGATCGCCGTCGTCTCGTTGTTCTGGCTGTTCCCGTACGTGATGCTCCAGCAGATCGGCGCGGGCGCCGCCATCGCCGGGTTGACCGAGGGGGCCGTCCCGTTCTGGGCCGGGGCGACCCTCATCACCGGCTTCATGATCGTCTACGTGGTCCTGGCCGGGATGCGTGGCATCGCCTGGACGGACACGCTCCAGGGCGTCTTCATGCTCTCGATGGTGTGGCTGGCGCTCGCGTGGGTGCTGGTCGCCGTCGACGGCGGCATCGGAACGATCAACGCCGGCATCCAGGAGCAGGTGCCCGGCTTCTTCGCCCTGGGCGGTGGCGCCTACACCCCGCAGTTCATGCTCACGTTCGCCATCTCCATCGCGTTCGGCGTGGCCATGTTCCCGCAGATCAACCAGCGATTCTTCGCCGCGTCCTCCGAACGGGTGCTCAAGCGGTCGTTCACGCTGTGGCCCGTGCTCGTCTTGTTGCTGTTCGTCCCCGCGTTCCTGCTCGGGACGTGGGCGGCCGGACTGGGAATCGAGGCGAACGTCGGCGCCGGCGAGAGCGTCCTGCCCCTCGTCCTCGCCGAGTACACGCCGGCGTGGTTCGCTGCCCTGGTGATCGCGGGCGCCATCGCGGCCATGATGTCCTCCTCGGATTCGATGTTGCTGTCGGGGTCGTCGTACTTCACCCGTGACGTCTACCGTCCCTTCGTCGACGAGACCATCTCGGATCGGGGCGAGGACCTGCTCGGTCGCGCCGGCGTCGTCGTCTTCGCCGTCGGCGCGCTCGCCGCGAGTATCTGGGCCGAAGGCGGTGGCATCGGCGCGGCGACCGTCGGATCGCTCCTGGTCGACATCGGCGACCTCGCCTTCGGTGGGTTCGCACAGTTGACCCCCGCCGTCATCGTCGCGCTCTACTGGCGAAAGACCACCACCGCGGGGATGTACGCCGGCGTGCTCGTTCCCCAGGGGGTCTACCTCGCGTTCAACTTCCTGCCGGAGACCGTCGTCGCCGGCGTGCCCCTCTTCGCCGAAGCCTATCTCGGATGGGGAATCTCGCTGTACGGGATGATGCTCGGCCTCGTGGTGACTGTCGCCGTCTCGGCAATGAGCGCCGCGGGCCCCGGCGAGCGAATAGACCAGTTCTTCGACCTCCAGGGGAACGACCGGTAATGCAGACCCATATCATCCCCGTCGGGTTCGATTACGACCGCCTCATCGCCCCACTGGTCAGAGACCACGTGTCCGTCGACCGGGTCGTACTGCTCCAGGGCGCCGTCGGTAGCGAGGCGAACGTCGAGTACTCCGAACGCATCGCCCGAAAACTCGAGGCCGACTTCACGAACCTGCTCGGCGCGACGACCGAGCGGATGACCATCGAGGACGTCTACGACTACGACACGGCCTTCGAGCGGGCGTTCCGTCGTATCGAGGCGGAACTCGACGAGGGGAACGAGGTCTGGGTGAACGTCTCCGCGATGCCCCGGACGGTGAGTTTCGCGTTCGCCACGGCCGCCCACTCCGTGATGGTCGAACGGGAAGCGGACCGCGACCGCATCCACACCTACTACACGGCCCCCGAGAAGTACCTCGAGACCGAACTCGCGGAGGAGCTACGCGAGGAGATAGCGCTCCTCGAAGACCTGCTGGCGGCGGCCGGGGAGGGAGGATCGGTCGCCGTCGACGAGAACCGGATCGACGAGCGACTGCGAACGGCCCGCGACCTCCTGACCGAGTTCGACGAGCGCGGGACGACCATCGGCGCGAAATGCATCGACGACAGTCACGTCCTCGAACTGCCCGTCGCCTCGTTTGCCAACGTGAAACCGTTCGAGGAGCTCATCCTCTACACGCTCGGCGAACACGGCGAGTTCGAGAGCATCTCCGACCTCGCGGAGACGCTCGCGTCGGAACTCGGCGAGGAGTACACCGACAGCTTCCGGTCGAAGGTCATCTACAACGTCGACCGTCTCGGCCCCGGTGGCATCGGCTACGTCGAACGCGAGGAACACGGGAAGTCCTACCGCATCAGTCTCTCGCGGATCGGACAGCTCTGGGTCCGCTCGCACGCCGAGCAGTGAGCGCGGCCGACCCGTCGACCATCAGTTCTCGGCCAGTTCGAGACGCGTGACTCGGGTCGCGAGCGCGAGGAACGTAGCCAGGACGGTGAGCACGACCGCCCAGGCGGCCGCCAGGTCGTGGACGGCGAGCGTGTGGTCCTGGACGCCGCCGACGAACTCCGCGCGGATCCAGGTGTGGTGGACGTCGCCGAACAGTGGGACGAAGTAGTCCACCACGTCGTTGAACAGGTACCACCCGACGGCGACGGCGACGGCCCGGACCGAGAACGTGGCGTACCGGTGGATGATGAACGCCTCGAGCGCCATCGCGAGGTGACTCCAGATGAGGAACTGGTAGAGCCAGGTGGCGAGGCCGCCCTGGCCGTTGAGGACGACCTGCACGAAGGGCGTCCAGAGGCCAAGTTTGAGCAGGCCGACGAAGGCGAGCGCGTGCACCCAGTCCGCGTCGAGGTCGAGTTTGAAGGCGATCAGCGAGACGGCGATGAACAGGGTCGCCACGGGGCTGTCGGGGATGAACGGCCAGGCGAGGGGATTGGCGGCCGCGAACTGGGCGCGGTAGTACCAGAAGCCGAAAGCCGTCCCGGCGAGGTTGACGGCTGCGATGAGCCACGCGAGACGGAGTCCCAGATCCTCGAGCGCCTTCGGGAGGGGCGCGACGTACCACGGCAACGGATCGCGCTCTGGGAGCATGTCCCCAGGATACACCCGAGCGGTCAAAGCCGTACTGGTCGCGGCCAGAACGGGGAGTCAGCGCGGTCAGTCCTCGTACTCGTCGTCGCCGGAACTGATGCTGTAGAAGGGGAAATCGGCCGACCGCGAATCGAAGCGGTCGAGGGCGAACGGGTCGTGGGGAATCGACGCCTCCTCGTCGAGGAGGAGTTCCCGAGCGACCGTCGCGGTCACGGGGGCGGTCATGACGCCGCGGCCGTGGAAGCCCGTCGCGACCACGAGACCGTCTGGGCCCTCGTCGGGTGCGTCGACGATCGGTCGCGTGTCGGGCGTCGCCGCGTCGATGCCGGCCCAGCCGTCCACGAAACCGGCGCGGTCGAAGTCGTCGAGGAACGTCGGGACGAGGGACGCCACGTGGTCGCGGAATGCCTCGTCCTCCTGTCCGCTCGCGCGCTCCGGGTGGTCCTCGGCGAACGAGTAGCCACCGACCACGAGGTCGCCGTTGACCTCCGGTCGGAAGTAGACGTGTCGCCCCGGTATCCACCCCATGGGGAAGGAGTCGTCCATCGGTGGCTCCGGTTCGAGGACGACGACCTGGGTCCGGTAGGGCCGTATCGGCAGTTCGAGGACGTCCTCGAGGAGGTCCCGGGTCCGCCAGCCGGCGGCCACGACGACCTGGTCGGCGTCGATCCGGCCCGTTGCGGTCCGGACACCGGCGACGGCCCCGTCCTCGACGCGGACGTCGGTGACCGTACGGCCAGTCTCGACTGTCGCACCCCGGTCTTCGGCGTCGTTCTGTAGTTCGACGGTGAGCGTGTACGGATCGAGGAAGCCGGTGTCCTCGTGTCGGACGACCCCGGCGTACTCGTCGAGGGAGAGTCGGGGATGCTCGGTCGCAACGGTGTGCGGTTCGCGGAAGGAGACCGGAAAGCCCGCCTCGGACAGTCGGTCGGCACGCCGGCGCGCCTCATCCTCCCGATCCGTCGGGACGAGCTCCACGCTGGGCCGCTCGTGGAACGAGAACGCGCCGGTCCCGTCGTAATCGCGGAAGAAGGCCATCGCGTGGTTCGCGATGCCGGGGACGTCCGAGTAGGAGGGCGTCATCGTCACCTCGCCCGCGGCGAGCGCGGTCGCGCCGCCCGTCGCGATCTTGTCCCGTTCGATGACGAGGACGTCCAGGTCCGGGGCGACGGAGCGGGCGATGGCACAGCCAGTGACGCCACCACCCACGACGACGAGGTCGACGTCCTGGTCGGTCATACGGACCGCGTTCCCGAGACCGGAGTGGGTACTGGACGCCAGCGGTCATCTCGGGTGAGTGCGACGCGGGGACCATGGACTCGACGCGACTGACTCTCGCGACGCCATCCCACGCCCCGTTCCGCGCTGTCCTGGTCCGACATCGTCACTCGTATTCGTGGTCGACCTCGCGGAAGGCCGCCTCCGCAATCTCGAGGGCCTGGTCCACGTCCGCCTCGGTGTGCGAGTACGAGGTGAAAAAGCGTTCGCCCTGGTGGGGATTGCCGAACAGGGCACCGCGAGCGGCCCCCTCTTTCCACCAGTCGGCGAACCGCTCTTCGTTGGCGTGCCAGGTGTCCCGGTACCGGTGGATGTCGTGATCGGTCATGTAGACCTGGCCCATCGACCCGATGTGCTGGACGTTGACCGGGACGCCCACGTCGTCGGCCACCTCCTGCAGGCCGGTGAACAGTCGGTCGCCCAGGCGGTCGATGTGCTCGTAGACGTCGTTGTCCTGGATGAACTCGAGTGTGGCGAGTCCCGCGGCCGCCGCGACCGGGTGACCGTTGTAGGTTCCGCCGTGGAACGCCGACGTGCGCCACTTCTCGGCCTCCGTCTTCTCCGGCGGGATGATCTCGGCCATGATGTCCTCGCGGCCACCGAAGCCGGCGACCTGGTAGCCGTTGCCCACGGCCTTCGCGAAAGTGGTCATGTCCGGCGTGATACCGAACCGGCCCTGGGCGCTCTGGGGGCCGAGTCGGAATCCGGTCATGACCTCGTCCCAGATGAGGACGATACCGAGTTCGTCGGTCAACTCGCGGAGGAACTCGTGATAGTCGTCTCGCGGTTTCAGACAACCACACGAGAACATCACCGGTTCGATGATGACCGCCGCGAGGTCGTCTGCCTCCTCGCGGAGGAGCCGTTCGGTCGCCGCCTTGTCGTTGAACGGGAAGGGGACGACGAGATCGCTGATGGCGTCCGGGATGCCGGTTCCGTACGGGACGGCGTTCGGTTCGTCTGCCGGTCCGAGTGCCGCCTCGCTGGCGTAGACGGACTGGAGTGCGTAGTCGTGGGCCCCTGCGTAGCCACCTTCGGGTTTGGCGATCTTCTCGCGGCCCGTGTACGAGCGCGCGACGCGGAGCGCGTGCATCGTCGCCTCGGTCCCGGAGTTGGCCATCCGGACCATCTCGATGCTCGGGGTCATCTCCCGCACGGTGTCCATGAACTCGATGGCCACGGATTGGGGCATCGCGGTCACGGTCGCCTTCTCGACTTGCTCCTGGACCCGTTCGGTCACCGCCGGGTGGTTGTGTCCCAGGATGATCGGGCCGAGTGCCAGCAGGAAGTCGATGTACTCGTTGTCGTCCCTGTCGTAGAGATACGGTCCCTCCGCCGATTCGACGTAGAAGGGGTACGGGTCGAACGAACGAACGTTCGACTCCACGCCGAGTGGCGTGACCGAGGACGCCCAGTCGTGGTACTCCTGGCTCTCCGGGGTCCGGTCGGTCAATGGGGTGTCGTGGTCGTGTTGATTGTCACCCAGGCTCATCACCGCCACCGATGGGAGGGAAGTCAATAAATCTTTGGTGAGCTTGTCTCGAATCCGAAAGTATTCTGTCAACCAGCCGGAGGAGAGCAAAAACGTTCCGTTAGAGAGGAGAACGTTCCAGCGGCAGGACGAGTCCTTTGAGTCCACCGCCGGTCTTCGCGATCTCGCGCATCGGCAGTTCGTGCACCTCGGTACAGGAGTTTCGGAGTGCCTCGGCGGTTACCGGGTTACCGGACGGAAGCAAGACGGTCCCCGGTTCGATGACGACCGTGCTCGTCGCCCGGTTGCGCTGTTCGCGCATGGGAACATCGATCGTCTCGATGCCCCGGTCGTGGAGCAACGAGACGAACTCGTCGGGGACCGCCTGTGGGTAGACGAGGGCCTGATCGACGTCGACCATGGAGAACACGAGGGCGAGGTGGGTCTGTCCCGTCGACTCGGTACTCCCGAAGATGGGGACCTCGACGATGTCGATGTCGTAGGTCTCGAGGACCGTGCGGACCTGCCGAATCCCTTCGGCATTCGTGGTCCGTGAGCGACCGATCGCAACGGTCTCCTCGTCGATCCAGACCATGTTGCCCGCCTCGAACCCCCCGGGGCCGTGGACCGTGTGGTAGATGGGGATACCCAATTCCACGACCCGTTCCGTAAGCCAGCGTTCCTCGCCCTGGCGGGTCGCCTCGACCATCTGGCCGATGACCATCCCCCCTTCGATGGCGAATCCAGCGTCGCGGACGAACAGCGATTCGGCCAGCACCTCCCCCGCTGTCTCGAGACGGTGCACCGTCACCCCGTGGTCTTCGAGCACTTCGACCAGCCCAGCGTGCTCCTCGGCGGCCCGTTCCTGGCGCGGGAGCCCGTCCCAGTTCCAGGCGTCAGGGTCGACGACCGTCTTGAACTCCGGGCCCGGTTCGTGGACGAGCGCGTGCTCGAGGGAACCGATCTCGGTGCGGACGGAGGGGGTCAGGTCCCGGGCCGTCATACGCCCTCGAGGTTCAGCGAGTGGTCCTCTTTCACCGATCGGAGCGCCACGTCTGTCGACGTGTCCCGGACGCCGTCGTAGCCGCCGACGGTCGTGAGTAACTCGGTCAACTCGCTGCGCTCACGCACACGGACTTTGAGGAGGAGGTCGAAGTCACCGGTCACCTCGTGGATCTCCTGCACGTCGGGTTCCTCGGCCAGTCGCTCGGCGACCGACGAGAATCGGCCCGGGTCCGTCCGCACGTGCACGAATGCGACCTGATCGATGTCCAACAGCTCCGGTTCGAGCACGGCCCGGTACTCCTTGATGTACCCGTTGGCCTCGAGTGAATCGACCCGTTCGTGGATGGTCGCGTTCCCCATCTCGAGACGTCGAGCGATCTCCGAAAGCGCGGTCCGACCGTCTGCCTGTAGAATTTTGAGGATCTTGACGTCGACGTCGTCCATATCCGCTAGCCGACCGGGATCCCCATGGGTTTTACCGTACGACACGCTCGGTCACTGGCCGGGACTACGCGAGGGCGCCGGATAACTTTTGCCCAGTGTCCCGTATCTCCGAGAAAGTCACGGAAATATCCCTTCGAGGGAAAACATATTTGAGCCCTGCCCCGAGAACACACACCAGAGTAGTATGGCAAGTCGAACCACGTCACACACCGGGCAGGCGGAGACGGACACGGGCTCGCTGCGTCGTCGAATCCAGCGAAGCGAGTGGCTCGGGCCCGTCGTGACCCTGCTACCCAGCGTTTTCTGGCTCCTCGTGTTCTTCCTCGTCCCGCTCGCGGTCATGTTCTACTACAGCTTCGGCGAGACGGGGCCGTTCGGGCAGGTGCTCGTCAGCGCTGAGTACCTGGGCATCCAGCAGTACGTGCAGTTTTTCGTCCCCAGCGAGGTGTCCGCGCTCGCGGCCGTCTGGCACACCGTCGCGTGGATACTGGAGGGACTGCTCCCCTTCGAGGCCCAGTTGGCGGCGACCGACCCGACGCCTTACATCCAGTTGACGATCAAGAGTATCGGCTACGGCATCGTGGCGACCGTCGTCTCATTCGCCGTCGGGTATCCAGCGGCCTATTACATCGGTCGCGTCGCTCCGGAGGAGTACCGGGACCTCCTGTTGGTCCTCGTCATCCTGCCCTTCTGGGCGTCCTTTCTGGTCCGCATCTACGCCATCCAGTTGCTCCTCTCCCGAGGGAGTTTCCTGATGGAAGGCCTGTCGTTGCTCCCGTTCGTCGAACCGGGACTCCGGTTGATGAACACGCAGTTCGCGGTCATGCTCGGTCTCGTGTACATCTGGATCCCGTTCATGATCCTCCCCGTCTACACCAGCATCGAAGAAATCGACTTTACCCTTCAGGAGGCGGCCATGGACCTGGGGGCAGACCGTGCGTCCGCGTTCCGTCGGGTCATCTTCCCGCTCTCGATGCCGGGAGTCGTGGCCGGGAGCATCCTCGTGTTCATCCCGAGTGCGGGATCGTACGTCATCCCGGAACTCCTCGGCGGTCCGGATAGCCAGATGATCGGCAATTTCATCGCAAACCAGTTCGGGAGCGCGATGAACTGGCCGCTGGGCGCCGCGGGGTCGTTCATCCTGATGGCCGTCATGCTAGGTGCCATCGGCTTCTACATGAAATTCGGCGAGAGTGGTGATCTCGCATGAGCACCGCAACTGAGCCAACCGTGGGTCAGCGGATCAAGCGCATGCGCTCGCGGGTCTTCGAGCAGGGAACGGTCCTCCTGTCGCTGGAGGCGCTGTTCCTCTACCTCTTTCTCTACGTGCCCATACTGGTGGTCATCGCCCTCTCGTTCAACGACTCCCAGTACGTCCTCGTCTGGCAGGGCTTCACGATCGAGTGGTGGCAGGCCTTCTTCAGTGGACAGACGGTCGCGCGAGTGGACCCCGCCGTGGCCTGGGTGGCGCTCCTCAACTCGCTGAAAATCGCCAGTGTCACGGTCGTCGTGAGCACGGTCTTCGGAACCATGCTCGCCTTCGGCCTGGACCGCTACGACTTCCCCGGAAAGGGCCTCCTGCTCGGGACCGTCTACATGCCGATCATCATCCCGAGCATCGTGATGGGCATCTCGCTGCTGATCTTCTTCAACATGGTCGGCATGAGCCTGGGCATCGGAACGGCCACCATCGGCCACATCGCCTTCGACATCAGTTTCGTGGCCGTCGTGGTCGCCGCGCGGTTACAGAGTTTCGATCGGACCCTCGAGGAGGCCGCCCAGGACCTCGGAGCGAACCGACTCGAGACGTTCCGCTACGTCACGTTCCCCGCTATCAAACCGGGCGTCATCGCGGGTGCGTTACTCGCGTTCGCCATGAGTTTCGACGACTTCGTCGTGACCTTCTTCATCATCGGCAACCAGAACACGCTCCCGATATTCTTCTTCTCGAAGGTCCGCATGGGCGTCACGCCGGGCGTCAACGTGATCGCTGCCGCGATCATCATCTTCTCCATCGCCATCGTGGCCCTCGCCCAGCGATACGAAGGGCCGATCTGGTGACCGGAAAAATTTTGGCAATTGTAACGTTTTTCCGCAATAGTTATTAGAGAAGGGGCCTTTGACTCGAAAGAGTTGGCGTGATACACATGGACAAGCAAGGAACCAACTCGGCGCGTCGGCGGACCTTCCTCAAAGTAACTGGCTCGATCGCCACGGCGGGACTGGCAGGGCTGGCTGGCTGTTCCGGGGGTGGGGATGGTGGCGGGACGGAAACCACCAGCAGCAGCGACGGTGGTTCTGGGGACTCCACGACGGTCGATGCGGACGCAGAAGACCTGCGTGAGGAGTACGATCTCGCAGAACTGGACTACGAACTCGAGGACGAGTTGAACATCTTCCAGTGGAGCGACTACTGGGGAGAGGACATCATCCCGACCTTCGAGAAGGTCTTCGGGGTGACTGTGAACGTCTCCAACTTCGCGTCGAACGAGGAGATGTTCAACAAACTCAAAGCGGGTGGGACCGGGCAGTACGACCTGGTGTTCCCGAGCGACTACATGATCGGGACGATGGCCGAGCAGGGCGTCATCCAGGAACTCGACATGGACAAGATCCCGAACTACGAGAACGTGGCCTCGAAGTTCTCCGATCCGTCCTACGACCCGGATCCAGGGACCTACTCGGTCCCCTATCAATGGGGGACCTCGGGGATCGGCTGGACGACCGAGATGTTGGGGGACACCGAGTTGAACACGTGGGACGCGATGTGGAACGACGACTACGCCGGCGAAATCACGATGATGAACGACATGCGCGAGACCATCGGTGCGGCGCTCAAACGCCGGGGATACTCTTTGAATACCACGGACCCCGAGAAGATCGAGGAGGCCAAACAGGACCTCATCGAGCAAAAAGAGCTGTTGCTCACCTACGACTCCTCGAACTTCGAGGTGAAGTTGATCAACGAGCAGGCCAGCCCCGTTCACGGCTGGTCCGGGGACATCTTCCGGGCCTACTGGGAGACCTACGAGGACGATTCCTCGCCGGTCAACTACCGGGTCCCCGAGGAGGGCGGCGTCGTCTGGGTCGACAACGGGGCGATCACCGCAGAGGCACAGCACCCCAACGCGGCCCACGCCTTCATCAACTACTACTCGAACGCGCGCGTCGCGGCGGCCATCACGAACTGGACGTACTTCGGTAGCCCGAACGAGGCCGCGGAGGAGCACATCTACGAAGAGATCTTGGAGGACCCGGCCATCTATCCGCCAGACGACGTCATGGATAGCCTCGAGTACATCGAGAACGTCGGTGACGCACGGTCGCACTACAGCGAAGCCTGGACCGAGATCCAGAACGCCTGAATCCACCACATGCACGACGTAGACGTCCACCTCGACGGCGTGACGAAGAAGTACGGCGACCTCCTCGCCGTCGACGACGTAAATCTCACCGTCGAGGAGGGACAGTTCCTCACCCTCCTCGGGCCGAGTGGCTGTGGCAAGACGACGACGCTCAGGTTGATCGCCGGCTTCGAGTCGCCCACGCGCGGAGCGGTCTCCATCAGCGGCGAACGCGTCAACGAGGTCCCGCCGTTCGAACGGGACACGAGCATGGTGTTCCAGTCCTACGCCCTCTTCCCCCACATGACCGTCGGGGAGAACGTGGCGTTTGGCCTCCAGATGCAGGGGCTCCCGGCCGAGACGGACGGCGGGACGGCGACCGAACGGACGAGTGGCATCGCCGGGTCGCTCAAACGGCTCGTCTCGCGCCACGGAAGCGAAGAGATAGACGCCCGCGTCGCCGAGGCACTCGAACTGGTCGAACTGCCGGACACCCAGGATCGGCCCATATCGGAGCTCTCCGGCGGCCAGCAGCAACGCATCGCGCTCGCACGGGCGCTCGTCACCGAACCGACGCTGCTGTTGCTCGACGAACCGCTGGGCGCACTCGACCTCAAACTCAGAAAGCAGATGCAAGTCGAGTTGAAGAACCTCCAGGAGGACCTGGGGATCACCTTCGTCTACGTCACCCACGATCAGGAGGAGGCGCTGACGATGAGCGACGAGATCGCGGTGATGAACGACGGCCACCTCGAACAGCTCGGCACGGCCACGGAGATCTACGAGGAGCCGGCCAGCGAGTTCGTCGCCGACTTCATCGGCGAGACGAACATCGTCCGGGGAACCTACGCGGTCGACGGCGGGACGCCCGTCGTCGAGTCCGATGGCGACACCTACGCGGTGCCCGAGACCCCCGAGGCGAGCGGCGAGGTGTCGTTCGCCATTCGGCCCGAGAAGATCCGCATCGGTCAGGAGGCGGCGGGAGCGGACAACGTCGTCGAGGGAGCGGTCGTCGACGAGATATACAAGGGGAACCTGGGCAAGTTCGTCGTCCACCTCGAGAACGGGCAGGAACTCACCGTCGACATGCAGATCCGCGACCAGGGGGAGTACCTCTCCGTCGGGAGCAACGTGACGGTCGGCTGGGACGCCGACAACGTGGTCGTCCTGACTCGATGACGATTGGTCGGTGGCGACGGGAGGTGTCGAAAAGCGGCTGCACAGGCCGTATACGTCGTATTCTGTCCGATTTCCGGCAGGTTTTTCGAGTGGTTATTAGTGGGAGGACAACGTAGCCCAACCCGGATGTCAACAGAGAGCACATCGACCTCGGCGGTTCCCCAGCTACGATATCTGCTGCGCGTGAACCTCTCCGAGGGAACGATCGAAACCGAGGAGGTCCCCGAGACGTACCGGGAACGATTCATCTCCGGAAAAGGGCTCGGCGCAGCGCTTCTCATGGACGAGACCGAACCGGGCGTGGACCCGCTCTCCCCCGAGAACCCGCTCTTTTTCATGTTCGGGCCGCTGACGGGGTACGCGCCGGGTACCTCCCGGTACGCGGCAGTCACGAAGTCACCGCTAACGGGGACGTACGTCGACTCGTACTCGGGCGGACACTTCCCCGCGATGACGCGGTATTCGCTCCCAGAGTACCTCGCCATCGTGTTCGAGGGGGCTGCCGACGACCCGGTCTACCTCGAGATCGACGAGGACGGCTCCGCGTCGCTCGAGGACGCAACCGACCTCTGGGGGATGGACACCGAGGAGACCGCTCGCCAGTTCGAGGGCAAGCGCACGAAGACCGCAGCCATCGGGCCGGCGGGTGAGAACCAGGTCAAATTCGCCACGATCACGAGTGACGAGGGGACCCACCACGCCGGTCGCGGTGGCGTCGGCGCGGTGATGGGGTCGAAGAACCTGAAAGCGGTCGTCTCCCACGGCGATTCCCCCTTCGACACCGACGCTATCCGGCAGAAGAAGGGCGAACACACCAAACGGCTGGGAACCAGCGACGACGTCGCCTGGGCCCGCGATGGCGGGACCCAACTGGTCCCGGACTGGACCCAGGAGGTCGGCGCACTCCCCTCGCACAACTGGACGAAGGGGACCATCGAGGACATCGACGATCTCAACATCGACGCCTTCGAGCCGGGGCACGTCGGCGTCGACTCCTGTTCGGGCTGTCCGGTCGCCTGTGGCCACGTGACCGACTTCTCGGGAACCGAACTCGACGGCGCGTTCCCGGACGCCCACGTCGACTGGGGGCCGGAGTACGAGACCATCGGCATGATGGGCGCCAACACGGACATCACCGACGTCACCGGGGTGACCGAACTGGCCCGCACCGCAGACACGCTCGGCATGGACACGATCACCCTCGGCAACGTCATCTCGTGGGCGATGGAGGCCTCGGAGAAGGGGCTCATCGAGTACGACATCGAGTTCGGCGACGCCGACGCCGCGAAGCGACTCGTCGAGATGGTCGCCAGCCGCGAGGGCGTCGGCGACGCCCTCGCGGAGGGAACCCGACGCGCGGCCGAAGAACTGGCTGACGGTGCCGACGCGGCCCGCGAGGCCGCCGTCGAGGTCAAGGGTCTGGAACTGCCGGCCTACGATCCCCGCGCCTCGTTCAGCATGAGTCTCGCCTACGCGACCTCGGATCGGGGTGCCTGCCACCAGCGCGCCTGGCCCATCGGCACCGACGCCCTCGGTGGCGACCGCGACCCGTTCGGAACGGAGGGCCACGCCGACGCCGTCATCGACGACCAGGACGCGAACGCACTGACCTACAGCATGGTCGCGTGTGATTTCACCGGGTACAATTTCGAGTACGCCGCCGAGTGGCTGAACGTCCTTGGCTACGACGTCACGGCCGCGGAACTCGAGACCGTCGGCGAGCGAGCGTGGAACATGACCCGTCTGTTCAACGTCCGCGAGGGCTTCGACCGCGACGACGACACCCTCCCCGAGCGTTTGACCGTCCCGACCGAAGACGCGGGACCGGCGACGGGCAAAGCCCTCGACCAGGAGACCTTCGAGACGATGCTCGAAGAGTACTACGAGAAACGTGGCTGGACAGACGAGGGCATCCCACAGGCGGAGACGCTCTCGCGACTCGACATCGAGGACGTGGCCCCGGCCTCGGTCGCCGACTGATGCGGCCGCCTGTCACCGGACGGGCGACAGAATTGCGTCGGTCCTCCGGGTGACGTGTCGAAGTATTTTCTGAATTTTACGCATTCTGTAGAAAGATTTTTCGTGCGGGCCGCCATTGGTGTGAGCGACACACGCATGCGACAGCGCTACATGGACGGGAAATGGGCCGACGCCGACACCTCGACGGGTTTCGAGGTCCCCTCACCGGGCACCAGTGGAGTTCTCGATACGGTACCGGCCGCGGCGCACGTCGACGGAGAAACGGCGGTCGCAGTCGGGCAACGGAGGAGACGAACTCGGGGCCGTCCCCAGGTGCACGGTGTCACGATACACGACGAACACGACTGATATGAAAGTCACAGCACTCGGTGGTTGCGGCGCAATGGGCCGTGCCACGGCATGGGATCTGGCGGAGAATAGCGCGGTCGACGACCTCCTCATCGCGGACGCGGACATCGAGTCCGCCGAGGAGTTCGCGGCCGAATTACCCGGCGACGTCGATACGGCACAGGTCGACGTCACGAACCACGAGGACCTGGTCGCCGTCATCGAGGACAGCGACGTGGTGGCTAACGCGCTGCCGTACCTCTTCAACACCGACGTCATGGAGGCCTGCCTGGACGCCGACGCCGACTACCTCGACCTCGGTGGCCTCTATCACGTCACCCAGGACCAACTGGAATACGACGCGGACTTCGACGAGGCGGACCTCGTCGCGGTCCTCGGGATGGGCGCGAGTCCCGGGATGACCAACGTCGCAGCCGCGAAGGGCGTCGAACAACTCGACGAGGTGGACGAGGTCCACATCCGCACCGGCGCGAAGGGCGGCGCCGAAGGGTTCGCGTACTCCGCGAAGACCATCCTCGACGAACTGACGATGGAGCCCATCGTCTACGAGGACGGCGAGATCGAGACGCTGCCGGCCCTCTCCGGCCGCGAGCGCTACGAGATGCCCGACCCCGTCGGCGAGGTGGAGGGCTTTCACAGCATCCACTCGGAACTCGCGACGATGCCGCACACCTTCGACGGCGTCGACACGGTCGACTTCCGGGTCGCCTTCGCCCCGTCGCTGGTCAACATCGGCGAGGTGCTCATCAATCAGGGGCTCACGAGCGAGGAGGAGGTCGAGTTCGCGGGCGCGACGTTCAGCCCGCGGGAGTTCATCGACTGGTACTTCGACCAGCAGCCCGCGCCGGACGCCGTCGAGGAGTGGAAGTCCTTCCGCATCGACGTCGAGGGAACGAAAGACGGCGAACCAGCACAGTACCGGTACACCGTGGTCGTCGAATCGCGCCTCGACGACTGGGGACTCAAAGCGACCGCCGTCTGGACCGGCGTCCCGATGGCGGTGGGCGCGCAGTTGCTCGGCGAGGGGGAGGCGCTGACGACCGGCGCGAAGGCTCCCGAAGAACTCTTTGACCCCGGACAGTTCATCGACGAGCTGGCCGACCGAGACATCCATATCGAAGCGGAGCGCATCGAGTGAAATGACACGAGATATCGACGCCCTCACCCAGGTCGAAGACGGTCGGCCGCGGAACTACGTGGGTGGCGACTGGCGTGCGACCGACGGCGATCCCGGCCAGGACGTGGTCGACCCGGCGACGGGAGCGACTATCGCCCGGACACCGTTCGCGACAGAATCCGAGGTCGACGAGGCGGTCGAGACGGCCCGTGCGGCCTTCGATGATTGGCGGTCGACCCCCGTCGAGCAGCGGATCCAGCCCCTGTTCGAATTCAAGGCGCTGCTGGAGGACCACCAGGATAGCCTCGCGGAGACGCTGGTCCGGGAACACGGTAAGACGAGAAAAGAGGCCGCTGGCGAGCTTCGACGGGGTATCGAGAACGTCGAGCGGGCCATCGGCATCCCCTCGGCGATGCAGGCCGGGCACCTCCAGAACGCGGCGCCTGGCATCGACGAGACGGCCGTACGGAAACCTCTCGGAGTGTTCGCGGCGATCACGCCGTTCAACTTCCCGGGCATGATCCCGCTGTGGTTTCTCCCGTACGCGGTCGCGACCGGGAACACCTTCGTCCTCAAGCCGAGCGAACGCACCCCGCTCACGGCGGGCCGGTTGTTCGACCTCCTGGACCAGTCCGGGTTCCCCGATGGCGTGGTCAATCTCGTCAACGGCGGACCCGACACGGTGAACGCCATCCTCGCCCACGACGGCGTCGAGGGCGTCTCCTTCGTCGGATCGACGCCCGTCGCGAAGCACGTCTACGAGACGGCGGCGACACACGGCAAGCGCGTCCAGGCGCAGGGTGGCGCGAAGAACCACGTGGTCGTCGCCGAATCGGCCGACCTCGAGTTCGCCGCCGAGCAAACCGTGGGTTCGGCCTTCGCCAACTCCGGGCAGCGCTGTCTCGCGAACCCGACGGCGGTCGTGGCCGACGCCGTCTACGACGAGTTCGTCGACCTGGTCCTCGAGGAGACCGAATCCCTCGAGGTCGGTCCCGGACTCGAGGATGGAACCGAGATGGGACCGCTGATCACGACCGAGCATCGGGCGACCGTCGAGGACTACATCGAGACCGGCATCGACGAGGGTGCCGACCTCCTCCTCGATGGCCGCGAGTGGACGTTCCCCGACCAGCCAGGGGACGGTCACTACCTCGGTCCCAGCGTCTTCGCGGACGTCACTCCCGAGATGACCATCGCGCGCGAGGAGATATTCGGGCCCGTCCTCTCGTTGATCCGGGTGGACGACCTCGACGAGGCGTACGACGTCGTGAATCGAAGCGAGTTCGGGAACGCGGCGAGTCTCTTCACCGATCGGGGGGCGGACGCGAAGCGGTTCCGCCACGAGGTCGAGGCTGGCAACCTCGGCGTGAACATCGGGACGGCCGCGCCGATGGCCTTCTTCCACTTCGGTGGCTGGAACGACTCCTTTTTCGGCGACCTCCACGCCCAGGACGAGGACGTCATCCGCTTTTACACCGACGAGGCGGTCTACATCGAACGCTGGCCGGACGCCTGAATCCGGTCGGTGGACCTCGGGCTATCGGGGTGGGTTTGGAACACGGGGGAGCGTCGGCGCCGTGGGCGGAGAGCAGCGATGTGCGAGGGAGTGGTCCAGGAGAGCAACTGTGGCGAGCAGGTGGCGCGGGACTTCGGTGAGGTGGCCGTTCTGGTCGGGGATGGTCGTCGCGAGACGGTGCGCCACACTCCAGCCGTGTTCGTCCCGCGCTGGTGACTACGTGATACCGCTGGGTGGCCGGGGCTCGGTATTTCAACCCTGGCCCACACAGGAGCTATCGAGTGGATAGTTCGAGCCTGCCCTGGACGGCGTGTCGAGGTGGACATTCGTCCGCGCACCAGCGCACTGACGGGATGATTTCTTGAAATCGTGGAGAAATTCGAATGTGGCCGGTCGCGTGTCACCATGTGACATATAATTCCTAGTATCTCCTAGTAGCCGACGCCGTCTGCCGGTTTTGGCCATCTGGTTCGTCACAGGAATTCCCAGCGGACTGGCAAGGACGCTGTACGGTGGACACGTTTATATAGGAGGGCCCGTTTGAGTCTGGTACGATGTCGCAAGACGACATGCCCGGGGCAACCACGGGCGATCGAGTTCTTCCAGGGCACATTAGCCCAGCGTAGCGAGTTCGAAACGGTCCGGATCTTCGATACGACACTACGTGACGGCGAACAGACGCCGCGGACGTCATTCGATTACGACGACAAGCGCGAGATAGCGGCAGTGCTGGACGAGATGGGGACCCACGTCATCGAGGCGGGGTTCCCGGCCAACGGCGACGCCGAATTCGAGGCCATCCAGGACATCGCCGCGGCGACCGAGAACACGGTCGCGGGACTGGCACGCGTGGTCGAGTCCGACGTCGAGGCGGCACTCGACGCGGGCGTCGACATGGTGCACGTGTTCGCGAGTACCAGCGACGTCCAGATAGAGGACTCCATGCACGCTACCCGCGAACAGGTGATGGACCGCTCCATCGCGGCGGTCGAACAGGTAGTCGACGCCGGCGTGGAGGTGATGTTCTCGCCGATGGACGCCACGCGGACCGACCGTGAGTACCTCGCGGCGGTCGTCGAGGCGGTCGACGAGGCGGGAACCGACTGGATCAACATCCCGGACACGACGGGCGTCGCCAGCCCGTCGCGGTTCGCCGACCTGGTGGCCTTCGTCGACGAGCACGCCGACGCTCGCATCGACGTCCACACCCACGACGACTTCGGCATGGCGACGGCCAACGCGGTCGCAGGCGTCGAAGCCGGTGCGGACCAGGTCCAGGTCTCGGTGAACGGCATCGGCGAACGGGCAGGCAACGCGGCCTACGAGGAGGTCGTGATGGCCGCCGAGAGCGTCTACGGTGCCGACACCGGCATCGATACGACTCGTATCATGGAGCTCTCCGGAATCGTCTCGGCGAAAAGCGACGTGCCGGTCCCGGTCAACAAGCCGGTCGTCGGCGACAACGCCTTCGCCCACGAGAGCGGTATCCACGCCGCCGGGATCATCGAGAACGCCGACACCTTCGAGCCGGGCGTCATGACTCCCGAGATGGTGGGAGCGGAACGGAGCGTGGTCCTGGGCAAACACACCGGGACTCACGCCGTCCGCCAGCACCTGGAGGAGGCCGGCTACGATCCGACCGACGCGGAGGTACGGGAGGTAACCCGCGAGGTCAAAGACTACGCCGCCGAGAAGCAACACGTCACCGCTCGGGACCTCCACCGATTCGCCGCCGACGTCGGCGTCGAGAAGGAAACGGAGACCCAAGAGGTCCGCGCCTGATGGCGGCCACCGGGAGGAGGTGTCTGACCGCAACGGTTAAGCGTCAGCGCGAGTCACACCAGACATACGATGCAGACGACCACCGTCCCCACGGGTTCGCGGCTCCCGAGCGGTGCGGCCGTCGGCATTCGCGCGATTATTGTAGGGGTCTAACGCCCCTCATTATCACACCTTCTCCACACGGATCGTATCGACTCCCAGCCGATCGGCACGCACACAGTATGCCACGAACACCAACTCCGACAGCACACCGGTATCGATGACAGAACAACACGCACGACCACGAACGAAAGAATCGGACGAGAAGACGGCGGCCGAGACCATCGAGGTCCAGAACGGCGCGGACTCAGTCATCGCCACACTGGAGACCGCCGGTGTCAAAACCACGTTCGGCATCCAGGGCGGCGCCATCATGCCGGTCTTCGACGCCCTGTATCACTCGAACATCCGCCACATCTCGATGTCCCACGAGCAGGGTGCCGCACACGCCGCCGACGCGTACGGCATCGTCTCGGGGACGCCGGGCGTCGCGATAGCGACCTCCGGCCCGGGTGCGACCAACCTGGTCACGGGGCTCGCGGACGCGAATATGGACTCCGACCCGGTCATCGCGCTCACCGGGCAGGTGGCCAGCGACATGGTCGGAAACGACGCCTTCCAGGAGACCGACACCATCGGCATCACCGCCCCCGTGACGAAGGGCAACTACTTCGCAGGCGACGTCGAGACCGTCGGGAGCGACGTCGGCGAGGCCTTCGCCCTCGCCGCGGAGGGGCGACAGGGACCGACCCTGGTCGATCTACCGAAGGACGTGACCCAGTCACCGACCGACCTGGAGCCGGTCGAACCGCGCGCGCCCGACACCCACGAGGTGCCGACCGGTGACGCCGACCCGAAGACCGTCGAGGCGGCTGCCGAGGCACTGGCGGCTGCCGAGAAACCGGTCATCCTCTCGGGCGGAGGGGTCATCAAGGGCGACGCCTCCGAGGAGATCAGAACCTTCGCCACCGAGTACGGCATCCCGGTCGTGACGACGATGCCCGGACTCGGGAGTTTCCCGGAAGATCACGAACTCGCCCTGGAGATGGGCGGGATGCACGGCACCGGCTACGCCAACCTGGCGTTGACTCACGCCGACGTGCTCCTTGGCGTCGGGACCCGGTTCGACGACAGACTGACCGGCGACGTCAGAACGTTCGCGCCGGGCGCGGAGGTCATTCACGTCGACATCGACCCCGCCGAGATATCCAAGAACATCCACGCCGATTACCCGCTGGCGGGGGACGCGGCGACGGTCTTGCAACAGCTCACCGCCGCGATGCCGAGTGCACCAGACGCCACCGAGTGGCGCGAGCAGACCCGCCAGTGGAAGGCGGAGTACCCGATGGAGTACGAAGCGCCAGACGACCGGCCGATCAAACCGCAGTTCGTCGTGGAAGCACTCGACGAAGCGACCGAAGACGACGCCATCGTCGCGACCGGCGTCGGTCAGCACCAGATGTGGGCGGCCCAGTACTGGACCTACCGCGAACCCCGGACCTGGGTCTCCTCGAACGGCCTGGGAACCATGGGCTACGGCGTGCCTGCCGCCATCGGTGCGAAGGTCGCCGCCCCCGACCAGCAGGTCGTCGCCTTCGAGGGTGACGGCTCGTTCCTGATGACCGGCCAGGAGATCTCCGTGGCCGTTCGCGAGGACCTGGATATCACCGTCGCCATCCTGAACAACGAATACGTCGGGATGATCCGCCAGTGGCAGGACGCCTTCTACGAGGAGCGCCGCTACGAGAGCGAGTGGTCGTGGGCGCCGGACTTCGCCAAACTGGCCGAGGCCTACGGCGCGCAGGGGCTCACCGCGATGTCGTACGAGGAGGCTCCCGAGGTCATCACGTCCGCACTGAACTACGATGGCCCCTCTGTCATCGACTTCCGGATCGACCCCGAAGAGGACGTCTATCCGATGGTCCCCAGTGGCGGGGCGAACGATCAGTTCGCGCTGGAGGAGGGACATCTCCAATGACTGGCGAAATGAAAGGCCCCGCACCCGAAGAGCGTCCACCGGTCGAGGGCAAACGCAACGCCCAGGGAATCCGCATCGATCCCGACGCGGTCGCCGAACCCGAGGTTCGACGCGTGGTCATCTCGGCCCTCGTGGACCACGAACCGGGCGTGCTGGCGAAGGTCTCCGGACTGTTCGCCCGCCGCCAGTTCAACATCGAGAGCCTGACGGTCGGTCCGACGTCGAATTCAGACCTCGCCCGGATGACCATCGTGGCCGAGGAGCCGACCCCGGGCATCGAGCAGGTCAAACGCCAGCTCAGAAAGGAGGTGGCGACCCACTCGGTCCGCGAGATCGACGGCGCCACCGAACGCGAACTGGCGCTCATCAAGGTCAGGGGGGACGACCCCGCCGGCGTGGCCGCCGTCGCCGAGATGTACGGCGGAGAGGCGGTCCAGGCCGGCAGCGAGGTCGTTACGGTCGAACTGAGCGGCACGGAAGCACAGGTCGACGACGCGATAGACGCATTCGAACGATTCGGCGTGCGAGAGGTCGCCCGGACGGGCACCGCCGCGCTCGCCGCCGGCACCGAACCTACAGCATGACTGACGACGCATTCACCCAACCGGTATATCACGAAGACGACGTGGACAGCTCGCACATCGACGACAAGACCGTGGCCGTCCTCGGCTACGGCAGCCAGGGCCACGCCCACGCACAGAACCTCGCGGACAGCGGGGTCGACGTGGTCGTTGGCCTCAAGGAGGACTCCACCTCGCGCGCGGCCGTCGAGGAGGACGGCCTCCGCGTGGCGACCCCCGCCGACGCCGCGGCCGAGGCCGACGTGGTCTCGATGCTGGTCCCCGACACGGTCCAGCCCACCGTCTACGAGGAGATCGAACCGCATCTGGACCCCGGTGACACCCTCCAGTTCGCGCACGGATTCAACATCCACTACGGCCAGATCGAACCGCCCGAAGACGTCGACGTGACCATGGTGGCACCCAAGAGCCCGGGGCACCTCGTCCGACGGAACTACGTCGCCGGCGAGGGGACGCCGGCTCTCCTGGCGGTCTACCGCGACGCGACCGGCGAAGCGACCGACGAGGCCCTCGCGTACGCCCAGGGCATCGGCTGTGCCCGAGCCGGCGTCATCGAGACGTCCTTCCGCGAGGAGACCGAATCCGACCTCTTCGGCGAGCAGGCCGTCCTCTGTGGCGGCGTGACGAGCCTGGTGAAGACCGGCTACGAGACCCTCGTCGACAACGGCTACAGCCCGGAGATGGCCTACTTCGAGGTCCTGAACGAACTCAAACTCATCGTGGACCTGATGTACGAGGGCGGACTCGAGGAGATGTGGAACTCCGTCTCCGACACCGCCGAGTACGGTGGTCTCACGAAGGGCGACGTCGTGGTCGACGAGCAGGTGCGCGAGAACATGGAGGAGACCCTCGAACAGATCCAGAACGGCGAGTTCGCCCGCGAGTGGATCGCGGAGAACCAGGCCGGGCGTCCCTCCTACCGGCAGCGCCGCCAGGCCGAACAGGACCACGACATCGAGGACGTAGGCGCGCGCCTGCGCGACCTCTTCGCGTGGGCGGACGAGGACGCTAACGAACCGCCGGAGGTGCCCGCCGATGACTAAGACCATGGGCGAGGTGAACCACTCCCATCGTGACGACCCGCGGAACGTCTTCGGCGAGATGTTCCGCCGGGGTGCGAGCACCACCACCGACGGTGGCCGCCGGACCACCGACGCAGAGAGCATGGCCGACGTCGCCCACGAAGCGCCCGACGGAACCGACGCGAACGGCGTCTGGACCCGTGGCCGGAAGGTAGGTAGCCCCGACCGATGAGCGAGGGGACGCTCTACGACAACGTGTGGGACCGCCACCGCGTGACCCAGCTACCGACGGGCCAGGACCAGCTGTTCGTGGGGCTCCACCTCATCCACGAGGTGACCAGCCCGCAGGCGTTCGGGATGCTCAACGAGCGCGACATCGACGTCGCGTTCCCGGACCGCACTCACGCAACGGTCGACCACATCGTGCCGACCGAGGACCGAACCCGGCCCTTCGACGACGAGGCCGCAGAGGAGATGCTCGAGGCCCTGGAGATCAACGTCCAGCGGGCGGGCATCGACTTCGCGGACCCGGAGAGTGGCAACCAGGGCATCGTCCACGTCATCGGCCCGGAGCAGGGACTCACCCAGCCCGGCATGACCGTCGTCTGTGGCGACAGCCACACCGCCACCCACGGCGCGTTCGGCGCCATCGCTTTCGGCATCGGGACGAGTCAGATTCGCGACGTCCTCGCGACCGGCTCCATCGCCATGGCGAAACAGGCCGTCCGCAAGGTCGAGGTCACCGGCGAACTCGGCCCGGCCGTCACCGCCAAGGACGTCGTGTTGACCATCATTCGGGAACTCGGGACCGACGGCGGCGTCGGCTACGTCTACGAGTACGGCGGCGAGGTCGTCGAGAACATGGAAATGCACGAGCGGATGACGCTGTGCAACATGTCCATCGAGGGCGGCGCCCGCGCGGGCTACGTCAACCCAGACGAGACCACCTACGACTACCTCGAAGGACGCGAGGCGGTACCAGAAGGCGAGGAGTTCGAGGAGCTGAAAGCCTACTGGGAGTCCATCCGCTCCGATTCGGACGCCACATACGACGACGTGGTCACGATCGACGGGTCGGCCATCGAACCGACCGTCACCTGGGGGACCACCCCGGGGCAGGCCATGGGCATCAGCGAGACGGTGCCGGCACTCGAGGACCTGCCAGAAGACAAACGCGAGCCCGCAGAGCGAGCCATGGAGCACATGGGCGTCGAACCCGGGGACTCGATGGTGGGCTATCCCATCGACGTCGCCTTCCTCGGCTCCTGTACGAACGGTCGATTGCCCGACCTCCGCGAGGCCGCCGCAATCGTCGAAGGCAACGAGCTCCACCCTGACGTCCGTGGGCTGGTCGTCCCCGGCAGCCAGCGTGTGAAGGCCGCAGCAGAGGCCGAAGGCCTCGACGAGGTGTTCCGCGACGCCGGTTTCGAGTGGCGCGGTGCCGGCTGTTCGATGTGTCTGGGCATGAACGACGACCAGCTGGTCGGCGACGAGGTCTCCGCTTCTTCGTCGAACCGCAACTTCGTTGGACGGCAGGGCAGTCCAGACGGGAAGACGGTCCTGATGAACCCACAGATGGTCGCCGCCGCCGGCATCGTCGGCGAGGTAACCGACGTCCGTACCCTGGAGGAGGTGGTGGAGGTATGAGTGCCGACGCCACTCCCGACGAACCGCCGGCAGAACGGATCGAATCGGTCTCGGGCACCGGCGTCCCCGTCCGCGGGAACGACGTCGACACCGACCAGATCATCCCGGCCCGGTTCATGAAGGTCGTGACCTTCGAGGGGCTTGGCCAGTACGCCTTCTTCGACCAGCGCTTCGACGACGAAGGCAATTCGACCGACCATCCGTTCAACGAGACGCAGTACAAGGACGCGTCCGTCCTCGTCGTCAACAGTAACTTCGGCAGTGGGTCCTCCCGCGAGCACGCCCCACAGGCACTCCAGCGGTGGGGCATCGACGCCGTCGTCGGCGAGTCCTTCGCCGAGATCTTCGCGGGCAACTGCCTGGCCCTCGGGATGCCGACAGTCACCGCCGATCACGAGACCATCGAGACCCTCCAGGCGTGGGTCGAGGCCAACCCCGACCAGGAGATCACGGTCGACGTTGCCGACGGGACCGTGACCTACGGGGAGACCACCGTCGACGTCACAGTCTCCGACGCCCAGCAACAGGCCCTCGTCGAGGGGGTCTGGGACACCACGGCGGTCATGCGTCACAACCTCGAGCAGGTGCGCGAGACGGCCCGGAGTCTCCCGTACGTGAGCGAAGGGGAGGTACCGAACCGATGAGCGAGGAGATCGCCGTCATCCCCGGCGATGGCATCGGCCAGGAGGTCGTCCCGGCCGCCGTCGCCATCCTCGAGACACTCGATCTCGGCTTCTCCTTTACCGAGGCCGAGGCGGGCGATCACGTCGTCGAGGCCGGGGGCGAACCGCTCCCGTCCGAGACCCGGGAACTCGCCGAGCGCGCGGACGCGACACTGTTCGGCGCGGCGGGCGAGAGCGCCGCCGACGTCATCCTCCCGCTGCGCGCGGCCGTCGACTCCTTCGTGAACGTGCGGCCCGCGCGAACCTACCCGGGCATCGACGCCGTCCGCCCGGAGACGGACATCGTTTTCCTCCGGGAGAACACGGAGGGGGTCTACTCGGGACACGAGGACCGTCTCACCGAGGACGTGAGCACGCTGACCCGCGTGGTCACCGACTCCGCCTCGCGCCGCCTCGCCGAGTACGCCTGCGAGTTCGTCGGCGACCGGAACGAAGACGGCTTCACGGTGGCCCACAAGGCGAACGTGATGCGGGAGACCGACGGTCGGTTCCGCGACGCCGTCATCGACGTCGCCGACGAACGGGGCGTCCAGACCGAGGAGGTCCTCATGGACGCACTGGCGATGCACCTCGTGTTGCGCCCCGAGGAGTACGACGTCGTCGTGACGCCGAACCTCGCGGGCGACGTGCTCTCGGACCTGGCGGCGGGTCTCGTGGGCGGTCTGGGACTGCTCCCGAGCGCGAACGTCGGCCCCGAGCGGGCCGTCTTCGAACCCGTCCACGGTACCGCGCCGGACATCGCCGGCGAGGGGATCGCCAACCCGAGCGCGACGGTCCTCTCCGCCGCAATGATGCTAGAATACCTCGGCTACGACGACGAGGGTGCGGTCGTTCGCGACGCGGTCGAATCGGTCCTGGCCGACGGACCGCGCACGCCGGACCTCGGCGGTACGGCGACGACCGAGGACGTCACTGCGGCCCTGGTCGACGCCATCGAGTGACCGATTCCTGCTAAAATACCGTCGCGCCGTTCCCGATCGTCGACGTGTACGCGCGCGCGTCGATCCCCTCTGCCTCGAAGGCGTCGAGCATCGCGCCGGCCACGTCGCGCTGGTCGCCACGGTGGGTGACGGCGAGGATGGCGGGGCCGGCACCGGAGACGGTGGCCCCGGTGGCACCGGCAGCACACGCGGCATCCACCGCCCGGTCGTAGCCCTGGATGAGTGCAGCTCTGGCGGGCGTCACGACTGATTCTCGCATCCCCTGGCCCACCAGTTCCGGGTCGTTCCGATGCATGCCGATGGTGAGCGTCGCCGCGCTCCCGACCGTCTCGACCATGTCGTCCATGGAGAGCGTCTCTGGAACGACGCGGCGTGCGTCCCGGGTTGATACCACGATGTCGGGGAGGACCGCGACGAGTGGGATCGAGGCGTCGACGGACTCGACGCCGCCATCCCTGACGACGGTGAACCCACCGAGGATAGCGGGCGCGACGTTGTCCGCGTGGGCGGTCCCGGAGACCGCTGCCTCGCCCTCCGCGGCGACCCGGACCAGTTCGTGATCTGAGAGGTTGCGGTCGTAGAGTTCGTTCAGCGCGACCGCCGTCGCGGCGGCACTGGCGGCCGACGACCCGAGGCCGGAGGAGGGACGAACGCCCTTGTCGATGGCGATATGAGCGGGCGCGTCGAGCGCCGACGCGACCACGCCGGCAGTGTTCTTCGCCGGGTCGCTCGGGATGTACTCGCTGCCCACGCCCGTAACCTCGATGGTCGTCTCGCGGGCGCGCTCGACCGTGACCACGTCCGCCGGCCTGTCGAAGGCGACGCCGAACACGTCGAAGCCGCTGCCGAGATTCGCACTCGTCGCCGGCGCGCGGACGGTTACCATGACCGCGAGTAGCGGGTGAGGGGGCAAAAAGGGTAGCGAAGCCGACCCGTCACCGTAACCGTAAACCGCGGGGCAATCGGAGTCATTGCCATGATCGCCATCGTCGGTGGCGGACTCGCTGGACTGGCGACCGCCTACCGACTCCAGGAGCACGGCGAGTCGGTCCAGGTCTACGAGAGCACCGACCAGGTCGGCGGCCTCGCCGCGACCTACGAGACCACCGGCGACCGGATCGAGAAGTACTATCACCACCTCTCGAAGACGGAGGAGACCATCGTCGAACTCATCGAGGAACTCGGCCTCGGTGACGACCTCCACTGGCCGATCGGCGGGGACGCCTACTACGTCGACGGGGTAGTCTATCCGCTCGACACGGCCTGGGAGATCGCGGCGTACCCCCACCTGAGCCTCTACGACAAGTTCCGCCTTGGAATGCTCGTTCTGGGCGTGGACGTGCGGGGCGGCATACCAACCACCGGCTCCTACGATCGCCTGGAGGACTACGAGGCGGTCCCGATCCGCGAGTTCGTCGTCGAGCACACCACCCGAAGCGTCTACGAGAACTTCTTCGAACCGCTCCTCGAGGCGAAGTTCGGCTCCCGCAAGGAGGACGTGAGCGCGGCCTGGCTCCTGGGGAGGGTTCGCTTCCGCGGCGAGCGCGACCTGCTCCGGGGCGAACCCCTCGGCTACCTCGACGGGGGGTTCGGTCGCCTGCTCGACGCGACGGTGGACGCGGTCGGCGAGGAGAACGTCACCCTGAATGCGAGGGTGACCGACGTCGACATCGTGGAGGGGTCGGTAGCCGGCATCACCGTCAACACCGTCGACGAGGGGATACGCCAGGTCGAGGTCGACGGGGTCGTCGTGGCGGCGATGCCCGACGTCCTCGAGGACCTCACCGGGTACGAGTGCGACATCGACTTCCAGGGAACGGTCTGTTCGGTCGTGAGCATGGACGAACCGTTGACCGACACCTACTGGCTCAACATCGCCGACGACGCACCCTTCGGCGCGCTCATCGAGCACACGAACTACGTCGACGAGTCCCACTACGGTGGCGAGCACCTCCTCTACGTCCCGAAATACATCCAGTCCCCGGACGACGAGGTCTGGCAGATGGACGACGAGGCCGTCGAATCACTGTGGCTCGACGGCATCGAGGACCTCTTTCCCGAGTTCGACCGCGAATCGGTCAACTGGATCGAGACGGCGCGCAATCCCCGGACGGCCCCGGTCTACGAGCGTGGCTACCTCGAGATGGTCGTCCCCTACGACCTCGGCGAGGCAGTCGCCGACGGCGTGTACTACGCCGGAATGGCATCGCGGGCCCAGTATCCAGAACGGAGCCTCGACGGGGCCATCGAGGCGGGGTACGCCGCGGCGGACCGGATCGTCGAGTGACTGACCGCTCTCCACGAGAACACTTTTATCGACCACTGAGAACCGTGACACCATGCCACGGGAGATCACCCACGACGCCCACGGGCCGAAGATCCTGGACGAGGACGACATCGACGAGCAGAAAGGGAATATCGCCATCTGCATGTGTGGACTGTCCGCGAACTATCCATTCTGCGACGGTTCGCACGACGCGACGGCCGACGAAGACCCGAATACGCTGTACAAGTACGAAGGCGACGATGGCGATACTCCCCGCCACGAGATCGCGGAGATCGTCTACGCCGACGACTGATTGCGGGGCCAGCCGACCACTGGAACCGGCAACCGCTGCCGGGTGCCCGAGCGGTCCCGTGCAGCTCGCTCTGCCGGTTTTCGGGTCGAACGCGGCGGCTAACACAGATAGCAATCCACTTTAGGGCCGACTGCTATGATTGTGAATATGAGCGCATCGTACGTGATAGTTGGCGACGGGGTGGCGGGCAGTTCTGCGGCGGAGACACTCAGGGAAGCGGACCCCGAGGCCGACATCACCGTCATCACCGACGAGGGCGAACCGCTGTACAACCGCATCCTGATCAAGGAATACGCGAAGGGGAAACTCCCCGAAGCACCCGTCGCCATCCACGAGGAATCGTGGTACGATGACCGTAACATCGACCTGCGACTCAACACCCTCGTCACGGACGTGCGTGCCGACGACCACTCCGTCCTCACCCACGACGGCGAGGAGATCGCGTACGACAAACTGCTCGTCGCGACCGGCGGCACACCGATCCAGCTCCCGGTCCCCAACAGCGACGCGAAGAACATCGACCACTTCTGGACGTTCCAGGACGCCAGGAGCATCAAAGAGAACGTCGAGGACGCCGACGACGCGGTCATCGTCGGTGCGGGCCTGCTCGGTATCGACCTGGCCGCCATCGTGGGCCACCAGGACGTCGAGAACGCATCCTACGTCATGCGGGGTGACCGGTGGTGGCGCTACGGACTGACCGCCGACGGTGCCGAGATCATGCACGATGCGATGCGCGATCTGGGCGTCGACCTGGTCTTCGACAGCGGCGTCTCCGAGTTCCGCGTCGACGACGATGGCAATGCAACGGAAGCCGTCGACGCGAACGGCGACGTCTATCCGATGGACTGGGGCGCTATCGCAATCGGTCTCAACTTCAACGTCGAACTGCTCCAGGGCACCGACGTCACCCTCGATTGGGGTATCCAGGTGGACGAGACCATGCGGACCGAAGAAGACGACATCTACGCGGCCGGCGACATCACGCAGTTCTACGACGAGGTCATCGGCGATCGGGCCCAGAACGGCTCCTGGGGCTCCGCGAAGGAGCAGGGGACCGTCGCGGCGAAGGCGATGCTGGAAGACCAGGGCCTGGACGTGACGGTCGAACCGTTCCGCTGGGTCTCCACGTACTCCATCACGCACTTCGACTTCCCCTTCCTCTCCTTCGGCCATCCGACGCGGAACGAGGGCGACGGGTACGCCGGCGCCCCCAACGACGCCGAGCGGAAGTACGGCGAGAACGAGTGGCGCCGGCTTGTCTTCGAGGATGGCCAGCTCGTCGGTGGCGTGCTCATCGGCGACCTCTCACAGCAGGGCAAATACAAGAAACTCATCCTCGAGGAGGCCCAGGTGGCCGATCAGAAGGACATCCTCCTCCAGGAGAGCTTCGAACTCGACGAACTCGACCTGGCCGAACCGATCGAGCAGTAACGACCGGGGAGCCGTCCGATCGCCCGCTGACCCGATTCTTCCAGCCGCCATCGCCGAGGACGATGCCTTTATATTTTTGTGTGGTATAAGGTAGCATAGCCCACACGGGCCGAGGCATAGATGACACCGACAATCCGCGCGCATCCCGTCGATGACCCGTCGATGGCGACACGCGTACGACATTACGACGAACTGCCCGAGGACGCAAAGGAGCGACTACCGAAGCTTCTCGAAGGAGGGAACCCGGTCGTCCCGGCCGAGACCGCCGCCGGTTTCCGCCACGGGGAACTCGTGAAGTTCACACGCTATTACCGGATCGAGATTCTGGACGACCCGGTCGGGGTTCGCGCGGACTCGAGTTCCTGAACCGGCCCATCCCCGACCGAAGCCGTTTTCCACGAACCGCACCGACCAGCCTGCATGAACGAAGCAGGCGGCAGCGAGGACATGACCCTCGCGTTCGAACTCTCGGCGCTACGGGCCCTCGCCAAGCCGAGCACCGTCTTCGCGAACACCCGCCAGTGGACGACCTACACCGGTGTCGTCTCCGACGAGCCGACGTACGTCGTGACCAATTACACCCGGAAGCGACGCATCCGCCAGGACTTCTTCTCGGGCCCGACCGGCAAGCGGGGGACCCTCGAGAGCGTCAAAGAGCAGTTCGAGTCGGAGCGGTACGTCTTCATCGGAACCGACGAGGCCGACGAGGCGTTGGCCGAGACGGTCGGCTGGGAGTACCTCGACGTCGCCGAAGCGGCTCGGGCCGCAGACTGGGAACTCGCCGACGAAGCCGCGGTCGACGACGAGGAGCCGGTTCGGGACGACTGGCCGTAGGATTTTTCGGTGAGAGCGCGGACCACCGGTCCGCGAGAAATCCGAACGGGCCAGCGGCCCGTGAGGAATGGGAGCCGCGAACCTTTTCCCCGCAGACCCGATACGGTCATTCGATGGCGCAGCCAGGCGTACCCGGCGAGGATGACGATTCGTCCGTCGACCTGCCCTGCGGCCGGACCGTTCCGGTCGCCGACTTCCACCTCGGGATGCGCGAGTACCAGTGTGCTTGCGGCGACAGTCACGCGGTCGTCCTCGACCCGCACCCGCTCTCCCGGTTCGTCCCGGAGGACACCGTCGAGGTGTTGAAGACGGCCATCGGGACGAGCCCCGACGACGAGTTCGAGGAGTTCGGCATCGCCCACCTGCTCGGGGCGGTGATGGAAGAACACCCCCAGGAGATGGTCGTCCACGACGCCTCCCGAAACGGCAGCGTCGGCTACGCGCTCCTCTGGGTCGCCAGCTTCGACGCCCGCGAACTCCACCGCCGGGTCGTCGAACTCGTGGTGAATCTGATGGAGCACGCGCTCGGACACGCGGAGGACGACGCGGCGCTCCAGGCGTTCGAGACGCAACTCGCGGACTTCGACGTCGACGCGTTCGTCGACGAGTACCGAGAGGTGCGGGACTTCGAGGACGAATGGGACGAACCGACCTGACCGCAACGCAGCGACCGTACTCCGCAGACGCCGTCCGCCCGCCGCACCGACCGAACGTTCTTGTCGATCCAGGTTTCCTGTCCAGATAATGGCCGAACTCGACGTGACCGGCGGCTTCGACGTCCACGAACAGCGGTCGAAGTTCAAACTGCTCAGACAGGACGCCGAGTCGATGCACCTCGAGAACCGCGGCGGCCTGGAGTGTCCCGCCTGCGGGGCGGTCTTCGACCGGCTGTTCGTGACCGACGAGGAGACGGTGACCTTCTCCAGTTCACCGAACGGACCGATATGTCTGGTTCGGGCGCCCGATCAGCTGCTCGTGCTGACCCACTAGTGGGGGTACGTGGTCACGGTCGGAGACGGGGGACAGCTCACTCCGCGTTCATCTTCGCCGAAACGGCTGCGACGCGCTCTTCGATCTCCTCGAGCTCCTCCTTCTGCCCGTCCGTGGCGTCCGCGACTTCCTCGACTTCCTCGGCGACCTGCTCGGCTCGGTCTGCGGTCTCGTCGATCATCGAAGCGATCTCCTCGGCGCTGGCCGCCTGATCGTCGGTCGCATCGGCGATCTCCTCGATCCCGACCGAGACCTCGCGAATTGCCTCGGCGATCTCGGCCTGATTGTCGACGAGCCCCTCGACGTCCTCGATGGACGCCTCGAGGTTCTCCGTGGTCCGCTCGACGTTTTCGTTCATCTCGGCGGCGGTCGACTGGATCTCCTCGACGATGGCCTCGATCTCGTCGACCTCGTCTTTGGACTGCTCGGCGAGTCCCTTGATCTCGTTGGCGACGACGGCAAAGCCCTCCCCGCCGTTCGCCGATCGCGCGGCCTCGATGTTGGCGTTGAGCGCCAGCATGTTGGTCTGATCGGCGATGTCGTTGATCACCTCGACGATCGAATCGACGTCCGCGATCTTCTCGTCGAGGTCGGCCGTCGCCGCGGAGAGGGCACTCGCCTGCTCGCCGACCCGATCCATCCGCTCCCGGACCGTCTGTCCCGTCTCGGCCGAGCGCTCGGCGACGTCCTCGGCCTGGGTAGCCTCGGCGTTGACCTCCTCGGCGTTCGCCGCGATCTCTTCGACCGTCGAGGAGAACGTGCCGACCTCGCGGCTCGCCTGATCGAGATTGCTCGCTTGCGTCGAGACCATGTCGGTCATGCGCTGGGACGCGTCCGCGACCCGGCTCGCGGACTCGACCAGGTCCTCGACGCCCGCTTCCACGTCTTCGGCGAGCTCGCGTTGCAGACGCTCGACCTGCTCGCGCTGTTCGACGAGTTCGGTCTCCCGGGCGTTGATCTGGAACGCACCGACGACGGCACCGTGCTGATCGTGTAGCGGGACCGATTTCGCGCGGACGTGGAACTGATTGCCGTCCGAGTCGTACGCCGTGCGAATCTTCTCCTCCCGGATAGCCTCGTCCGTGCGGACGACGGTCTCCGAGAGGACCTCGTCTTCACCCTCGGTCCCCAGGAGGTCCATCGCGGCCATCCCCTCGGCCTTCGCCGCATCGTGGCCGGTGAACTCGGCGTTGGTCTCGTTCCAGAACGTGATGACACCCTCGGTGTCGATCGTGTAGATCGGTTCCGGAAACCCGGTCGCGACCGACTCGAACATCGCCTTCCAGAAGTCACGTTCCGCCTCGACCGATCCAATGCGCTCGTCGTCCCCCGCGAAGGAGGCAGCGAAGTCCTCGATACCCATATGATACCAGTATCGAAATGCTTTGAAGTATCGTATTTATGTCCTCGGACCCGACTCTCAGTGATGAAAACGCGATGGGTCGGGTAACTTACGATATTCGAAATTCGATTGCGATAACTGCAACGTTTCGTCGGACTTATTACGATGTACGGATTGGACTCCGATAGAATGTCTGACGACCGGACCGTCCTCCTCATCGGTAGTGGCCCGATTCAGATCGGACAGGCAGCCGAGTTCGATTACTCCGGTGCGCAGGCCTGTCGAGCGCTGCAGGAGGAGGGGGCCCGAGTCGTCCTCGTCAACTCCAATCCGGCGACCATCATGACGGACCCGGAGATGGCCGACGAGGTCTACATCGAGCCCATCACCACGGAGGCCATCAGGGAAATCATCGAGAAAGAACGCCCCGACGGCGTCATCGCCGGCCTCGGCGGGCAGACGGGACTCAACGTCACCGCCGAACTGGCGGAGAAAGGTGTCCTCGACGAGTACGACGTGGAGATTATGGGAACCCCGCTGGACACCATCTACGCGACCGAGGACCGCGACCTGTTCCGCGAGCGGATGAAAGAACTGGGCCAACCGGTCGCGCGCTCGACGACTATCACGCTGGACGACGACGAGTCGGTCGGCGATATGACCGCCGAAAATCTGCGTCAACGGGTCGACGATGCCGTCGAGACCGTCGGCGGACTCCCCGTCATCGCCCGGACGACCTACACGCTCGGGGGCTCAGGATCGGGCATCGTCTACGAGATGGACGAGCTGGTCGACAGGGTCCGCAAGGGCCTTCGGCTCTCCCGCAACGACGAGGTCCTCGTTACCGAGTCCATCGCTGGGTGGGTCGAACTCGAATACGAGGTCATGCGCGACGCCGGCGATTCGACGGTCATCATCTGCAACATGGAGAACATCGACCCGATGGGCATCCACACGGGCGAGTCGACGGTCGTGACGCCCAGTCAGGTCATCCCCGACGAGGGGCATCAGGAGATGCGCGACGCGGCCCTGGAGGTCATCCGCGACCTGGGCATCGAAGGGGGCTGTAACATCCAGTTCGCCTGGCAGGACGACGGGACCCCGGGCGGCGAGTACCGCGTCGTCGAGGTCAACCCGCGCGTCTCCCGTTCGTCCGCGCTGGCGTCGAAGGCCACTGGCTATCCCATCGCGCGCGTCACCGCGAAGGTCGCCCTGGGCAAACGCCTCCACGAGATCGAAAACGAGATCACCGGCGAGACGACCGCGGCCTTCGAGCCAGCCATCGACTACGTCGTAACGAAGGTCCCACGCTGGCCCATCGACAAGTTCCCCGAGGTCGACTTCGAACTCTCGACGGCGATGAAGTCCACTGGCGAGGCGATGGCCATCGGACGGACCTTCCCGGAGAGTCTCCTCAAGGCGCTTCGCTCCTCCGAGTACGTCCCCTCGGTCGACTGGGAGACGGTAGACGACGAGGAACTCGAGACGACGTACCTAAAACGCCCCTCGCCCGACCGGCCCTATGCCATCTTCGAGGCCTTCGACCGCGGCTACACGGTCGCGGAGATCCGCGATCTCACCGACATCCGCGAGTGGTACCTCGAGCGCTTCGAACGGGTGGCCGACGCCGCGGTCGCCGCGGCCGAAGGCGACCTCGAGACGCCCGCCGAGACGGGCTTCACGAACGTCGAGATCGCGGAGATGGCGACGACTGGCGAACCGGATACCAGCGCCCGGGGCGGCGTCCGCGAGGGGTCGTCCGAACCCACGCCAGGCGAACCCCTGCCGGACGGAACCGGGACGTCAGTCACCGTCGACGACGTCGAGGCGACGGCGCCAGGCCGGACGTACAAGCAGGTCGACACCTGTGCCGGCGAGTTCGCCGCCTCCACGCCGTACTACTACTCCTCGCGGTCGCTCGGCGCCACTCACGACGAGGTGCAGGCCGACCGGAACGCGGAGAGTGTCGTCATCGTCGGGGCGGGCCCCATCCGCATCGGACAGGGCGTCGAGTTCGATTACTGTACCGTCCACGCCGTCCGCGCCCTTCGCGAAGACGGTATCGACGCACACATCGTCAACAACAATCCCGAGACCGTCTCGACGGACTACGACACCTCCGACGGCCTCTTCTTCGAGCCCATCACGGCCGAGGAGGTCGCGGACGCCATCGAAGCGACGAATGCGGACGGCGTGATGGTTCAGTTCGGCGGCCAGACGTCGGTCAACGTGGGCGAACCCCTCGAAGACGAGATCGAACGCCGCGGTCTGGACTGCGAGCTCCTCGGGACGACCGTCGACGCCATGGACCTCGCCGAGGATCGCGATCGGTTCAATCAGTTGATGACCGAGAAGGGCATCGCCCAGCCCCAGGGTGGCTCAGCGACGAGCGAGGCGGAGGCCATCGAACTGGCGCACGACATCGGCTACCCGGTCCTCGTCCGCCCCAGTTACGTCCTGGGCGGGCGCGCGATGGAGGTCGTCTACAGCGACGAGGACTTAGAGCAGTACATCGAGGAGGCCGTCCGGGTCTCCCCGGACAAGCCGATCCTCGTGGACGACTTCCTCGAGGGCGCCGCGGAGGTCGACGTGGATGCCGTCTCCGACGGTGAAACGGTGCTCATCGGTGGCATCATGGAGCACGTGGAGACCGCCGGCGTCCACTCGGGCGACTCCTCGGTGGCAATCCCGCCCCAGACCCTCGGTCGGGACGTCAACCGTCGTATCCGCGAGGTCGTCGAGGACATCGCCGACGCCCTCGACACGGTCGGCCTCCTGAACGTCCAGCTAGCCGTCAAAGAGGACACGGTCTACGTGCTCGAGGCGAACCCCCGCTCCTCGCGGACCGTTCCGTTCGTCTCGAAGGCGACGGGCGTTCCGATCGCCAAAATCGCGGCGAAGGTCATGGCCGGTTCGACGCTGGCCGAACTGGACGTGACGGAGACGGTTCCCGAATCGGTGAGCATCAAGGAGGTCGTCCTGCCGTTCGACCGCCTTCCTGACTCCGATCCCCGTCTCGGCCCCGAGATGAAGTCCACCGGCGAGGTGATGGGCACGGCGGCCACGTTCGGCAAGGCCTATCAGAAGGCCCAGATGGCGGTCGGCAAGCCGATCCCCCTGGAGGGGACCGCACTCGTCGACCTCTCGGACGAGGAGTTCCCCGACCCCGAGAGCGAGGCGGGCAAGGAGCTTCTCGAAGGGTTCGCTGGCCACTTCGCCCTCATGGACTTCTCGGACACGGAGCGGTTCATGGAGGCCATCCAGGCCGGCGACATCGACCTCATCATCTCCCGCAACGAGGAGCCACTCCAGGTGGCCGTCGAGGAGGAGATCACGTACTTCTCGACGTACCCCTCCGCGAAGGCGGCGCTCTCGGCCATCGAGGCCCAGGACGAACCGCTCGACGTCGAGTCCGTACAGCGCCGGACGAAACGCGAGGAGTACTGGGGCCAGCCAAAATAACCGACGCCGCACGCTTCTGTCCCACTCCGTCGGGACGACGGCGTTGGCAAAGACGGATGTCGACGACCTGAGAAACACCTAACTCAGTGTTCGTAGCCCTGCGTCTCGCCGGGATACGCCTTCTCACCGGCCTCGATGCGGACGTCGAGCCAGTTCTCCGTCGGGATGAGGGGGCACTCGTAGGCCTCGTTGTACGCACAGGTCGGGTTGTACGCCTCGTTGAAGTCGAGGATCCATCGGTCGTCGACCTGGTCCTCGCCGTAGTGGAGGTCGAGGTACCGCCCCGCACCGTAGGTCTCCTCGCTGTTGGTGTCATCCCGGAACGGCACCCAGAGATACTCCTCGTGAGGGTCGGCCTTGTACGCCTGGAGCGTGACTGCCTCGCCATCGATTTCGAAGCGGAACTCGCCCCATCGCAAGTACTCTCGCTGGCTCCCCGTCGTGGTCTCGACGATCAGTTCCTCTTTGTCGTCGTGTTCGTGTAGCGGGAGTTCGAAACGCAGGTCCTCGTCGACGGGGAAGTACGCCAGCCCCTCGAAGTCCTCGCGCTCTTCGGGCGGAATCGGCGACCGCGGGTTGTTTCCGAAGTACTGCTCTTTTTGCTCGCGCTCCTCACGCATCCGCGCTACGTAGTCACTGGGCATACGAGCCATTCATTCGTGAAGCGCCAAGAATGGTGAGGTAGCGGACAGCGATGGGGTCAATCTGCCCTGGACGGATGGCGACCGTCCTCGGCCATTTCGAGGACGTCGTCGAAGAACCCGAGCGTGTCGTGGGGCCCTGGATGCGCCTCGGGGTGGTACTGGCGGGTGATGATATCCCGATCTGCGGACTCGAGGCCCTCGGAGGTGTCGTCGTTGACGTTGATCTGCGTGACCTCGAGTTCGCCCGGGTCGGCGACGCTGTAACCGTGGTTCTGGGTCGTCATCACGACCTTCTCCGTCCGCACGTCGAGCACTGGCTGGTTGACCCCGCGATGGCCGAAGTCCATCTTCTCGGTCTCTCCACCGGCCGCGCGAGCCACGATCTGCTGGCCGAGGCAGATGCCCGCGATGGGCACCTCGTCTATCGAATCGACGACGAGTTCCTCGGTCCGTTCGAAGTTGGCCGGATCGCCCGGGCCGTTCGAGACGAACAGGAGGTCGGGGTCCACTGCGTCGACGTCCTCCCGGGTGGCGTCGTGGGGAAAGACGTGCACGTCCGCGCCGCGCTCGTTGAGCGAGTCGACGATGCTCTTTTTCGTGCCGCAGTCGATGAGCGCCGTGGTCAGCGGGTCGTCGGCACCACTCGGGTGGAACTCGGCGTCGTCGACGGAGACCCGATCGCCGATGTCCGTGACGTCGCTCATGTGTGGACACTGCTCGAGTTGCGCTTTCGCGTCTGCCGGGGTCGCATCCGGCCCGGCGGCGATGCCACATTTCATCGCACCCCGTTCCCGGATGTCGAGTACCAGGTCGCGGGTGTCGATCCGATCGATGGCGGGAACGGCCTCCTCGGTCAGCCAGTCGGCGACGTCGTCGGTGAGTTCCCGAGCGACGACGGCGGATGGGTGGACGCGGTCGGACTCGAATCGATCCTCTCGGACGCCGTAGTTCCCGATGAGGGGGTACGCGAAGGTGAGCACCTGCGCTTCGTAGGAGGGATCGGTCAGACTCTCCTCGTAGCCCGTGTAGGGAGTGGTGAACACCAGCTCGCCGTAGGCCTCGCCGGGCGCCCGGGAGCGAGCGGTCACCACGTCACCCGTCTCCAGGGCAATGTAGGCATCCGTCATTATGAGATTCGAAAGTATGCAGCGTACTAAAGCCTTGCTTTCGTAACGAAGTTACGATATTCGTAACGTTTAGGAGACGCGAGCACCTGGGCCCGCCATGGACGACCTCGACCGAGAGATACTCGACTTCCTGCGACGGGACGCGCGGACGCCGTACACCGAGATCGCCGACGCGATCGGCGTCTCGGAGGGCACGGTTCGCAATCGCGTGGACCGACTCGTCGCGGATGGCGTCATCGAGCGATTCACCGTCGCCACCCACACGGGGAACGTCAAGGCGATGATCGAGGTCAGCGTCGCCGTCGACGTGAACACCGAAGCCGTCGGCGAGCGGATGACCGCGTGGGACGAAGTCGACTTCGTCTGGCAGGTCAGCGGCGAGGAGGACATCGTGGTGGTCGTGGACGCCGCCGACACCCAGCGGGTCAACGACCTCATCACGAAGGCCAGAGAGCAAGACGAGGTCGTGAGCACCAAGACCCGGCTCATCCTCGACGAGACGCTCGGGTGACACCCTCGCCGGGACCGGCGCAGACCGCAGGATAAATTATCCGGGTTCGCCTTGAATCGGTATGGCCGATACACCCAGCGCGGGCCCGGACCGCGAGGACGAGACCGCAGAGAACGCCAGCCAGGACGTGATCGCGGTCGATGCCGACGACACCCCACAGGGGACGGTCAACCGTCTCGACGCCCACACGGGCGAGGGCGTCCGCCATCGCGCCTTTACCTGCATGCTCTTCGACGAAGAGGGACGAGTGTTGCTCGCCCAGCGGGCCCCCCGGAAACGGCTCTGGGACACCTACTGGGACGGCACCGTCGCCTCCCACCCGGTGGAAGGACAGACCCAGGTCGAGGCCACCGAGGAACGCCTGGAGGAGGAACTCGGACTCACCCCGGACCAGTACGACGACCTGGCGGTGACCGACCGCTTCGAGTACAAGCGCTACTACCTCGACGAGGGACTCGAATGGGAGGTCTGTTCGGTACTGACCGCGACCGTCACCGACATGGACTTCGAACCGGACGAGGCCGAGGTCGGCGGCCTGCTCTGGGTCGACTACGAAGACCTCTACGAGAACGCTCGCTACTACCGGCAACTCCGTCTCTGCCCGTGGTTCGAGATCGCGATGCGCCGCGACCTCGATCCCTCGGTCGACACGACCGATCTCTGAACGCTCGGTGATCCCGGCCCGAGCGTGAGGACTTTTCTTCCAGGCCGCCGAAACGTCGATCGTGCTCGTCCTGACTGCCGACGCCTACGAAGACGTCCTCGACCATGCCCAGGAGGACGTGCCCCGGGAGGCCTGTGGTATCCTCGCCGGTCGGAAGCTGGACGACCGGTGGGTGGTCCAGCGAGCCCTTCGCCTGGAGAACGTCGCCGCCGCGCCACGGATCACCTACGAGATGGACCCCGAAGAACAGTTCGCGGTGATGGAGACCATCGAGGAACATGGCCAGTCGGTCGTGGGGTTCTATCACTCCCATCCGGCCGGTCCAGAGCGCCCGAGCGAGACCGACCACGAGCGTGCCACGTGGCAGGATCACTACTACCTGATCGTTTCGCTCGCCCGCCGGCCGCCGGTAATGGACGCGTGGCGGTGGACCGGGAGCGAATTCGAACTCGCTGCCCTGTCGGTCAGGTCGGCGGACGGGACCTGACGATCAGACAGCGTCCCGGTGGCGCAGCGCCGTCCAGACGCCGATGGCCCCGAACAGCAGTGCCGGCAGCATGGCGAGAGCGACGTAGACGCCGTATCCAGCCTGAAGACCGATGGTCAGATACCACACCGCCGCCGGGACGACGACCAGCGTCAGGGCGATGAGCCCGACCAGCAGCCAGCCCCGTGACCCCGAGAGGTCCGTCGAATCCGCCATCAGTACTCCCCGTCCGGGACGACGACCACCTTGCCGAAGCCCTCGCGGTTCTCGATCATGTCGTGGGCGGTTGCCGTCTCGCTCATCGGAAGGACGTCGCGGACCCGGACGTCGAAGGTGCCGTCCCAGACGAGTGAGAGCACGTCGTCGACCTCCCCGGGCGTCCCCATGGTCGACCCGATGACCGACAACTGATTCCAGAAGATGCGGCGGATGTCGGTCTCCGGGTTCGGGCCGGTCGTCGCGCCGCAGGTGACCAGTCGGCCACCCTTCGCCAGCGACCGGAGCGAGTCCTGCCAGGTCGCCGCGCCGATGTGATCGACCACCACGTCCACGCCCCGCTTCCCGGTCAGTTCGCGAACGGCGCTCGCGAAGTTCTCCGATTCGTAGTCGATAGCGTGGTCGGCACCGATCTCCGCGGCGTAGGCGAGTTTCTCCTCGCTGCTCGCCGTGGCGATCACCTCGGCTCCGGCGTAGTCGGCGATCTGGACCGCGGCGTGGCCGACCCCGCCGCTCGCGCCCAGGACGAGGACCGTTTCCCCCGGCGAGAGATCCGCCCGCGTGACGAGCATCCGCCAGGCCGTCTGGAAGACGAGCGGGGCGGCCGCAGCGGTCTCCCAGTCGACGTGGTCGGGGACGAGGACCAGATTGTCCTCGGGGATCGACGCGAGTTCGCTGTGGACGCCCGAAACGTGTTCGCCGATGATGTGGTAGTTCGTACACATCGATTCCTCGCCGTCGCGACAGAACTCGCACTCGCCACACGAGACGCCAGCGCTGAGCGCGACGTGATCGCCCGGTTCGAACCGGGAGACGCCGTCGCCGACCTCGAGGACGACGCCCGCCCCGTCGCTCCCCGGAACGTGGGGCATCTCGAGGTCGAGGCCCGGGAGCCCCCGGCGCGTCCAGATATCGAGATGGTTCAGTGCCCCCGCCTCGATGTCCACCAGGACGTCGTTTCGCCCGACAGCCGGGTCGGGCGCCTCCTCGTACGCGATGACGTCGGTCTCACCGTGTCCGTGGAACTGGACTGCCTTCATGTCCCAGTCCTTGCGGGTCGAGACCTTTACTGTATGGCCGACGGTGTTCGTCCGCGGCCCCGGGCGACCGTCCCGCGGACGAACCCGACGGCGTCGAAGGTTTAGGTAGTCCGCGGGCAAAGGGACGCCATGGTCGATTACCAGTCGCGGGACACCAGGATCGACGGCGATGGCGAGGCGGCGAGCGACGAGCAATCACCCGACCAGGACGACGGAGGCGAGTCGGACCACGACGCGGGCGAACGAGCCCAGCAGCCCGAATCACACGAGGAACGTGCCCACGACCACGGAACCAGCGACGAACGGGCACACGACCATGGAGCTCACGAAGAACACGGGCACGAACATCACGCCCACGACAAGACTGAACTCGGCGTCGGCGTCGTGACCATCACCAGCACACGGTCACTCGACGACGACCCCAGCGGTGACGCCATCGAGGAGATCCTCGAATCCCCGGGCAACACGATCGTCACCCGTGAACTCGTCCGCGACTCCCGGGACGTCATCCAGTCAACCGTGGACAACCTGGTCCAGCGAGATGACGTGGACCTCGTCGTGACGACGGGCGGAACGGGTGTCTCACCCGACGACGTCACCGTCGAGGCGGTTCGCCCACTCTTCGAGAAGGACCTGCCGGGCTTCGGCGAGGTGTTCCGGGCGGAGTCCTACGACGAAATCGGGACGAAGGTCGTCGGGACGCGGGCCACCGCCGGCATCGCGAACGGCGTCCCGGTGTTCGTCCTCCCCGGAAGCAAGAACGCAGTCACCCTCGCGACGGCCGAGATCATCCTGCCCGAAGCGGGGCACCTGGCTGGTCTGGCGACTCGCGACCGGAACGAAGACGAGGAGTGATCTCGTCGCGGTACGGCATCGGCAGGCATATACGTCGAAGCGCGCTACTGCAAAGCGGAGTTACAATGGCAACAGGTACGGTCTCGTTCTTCCATGATCGGAAGGGCTACGGTTTCATCGAAACGGACGATTCTGACGACGACGTGTTCTTCCACATGGAGGATGTCGGCGGCCCGGACCTCGAAGAGGGTCAGGAAGTCGAATTCGACATCGGCCAGGGCGACAAGGGCCCGCGCGCCGAGAATCTCGAACGTCTGTAACCAGGCGCTATCGTCAGCGAACAACCGGTCTGGTGCGTTCGGCCCACCGCCAAACCGCAACTATCGGGCCGTCATCTTTCACACCGAGGAGCGACGGCCGTCTCCGCCGGCGGGTTCGAATTTATCAGTGATACCAGCCAACAATGACACGATGGCCCGGCCAGGAGAACACGCCGAGGAGGCGCGCGAGCGAGCGGACGACGCCCTCACGGCCGCCCTGGCCAATCGGACGACCGAACCCGAGTGCGAGGCGTGTTCCAGCCCCGCCGACTTCTTTCTCTACGAACCGGAGCGCGTGGCTACCTTCGTCTGCTGGGAGCACGTCAGCCCGGTCGCTGCCGTCGTCGATGCGGACCGGCCGACCGACAGACCGCTCGCCGTCCCCCTCTCGGAGGAGTTCAGTTGAGATGAGCGAAGACAAACAGACCCTCCGCGAGCGGGTCTGGGACGCCCTCGAGGCCGAGAGAGTGGCGCGCTTTCCGTTCCCGCCCCACGACCGCATCCCCAACTTCGCGGGGGCCGAGGAGGCGGCAGCCCGGCTGTTCGACCGATCCGAGTGGCGGGCCGCCGGGACCGTGAAGTCCAATCCCGACGCGCCCCAGCTTCCGGTCAGGCGCGGAGCACTACGAGCAGGCAAGCGGGTGTCCATGGCTGTACCGCGACTCCGTGACGAACGATGTTTCCTGACACTCGATCCGGCCACCATCGACGACACCGAGGCCGCCGCGACCATCTCCCACGTCGACGAGTACGCCACCCGGGTCGGTCCCGACGGGATGGGGCCGGTCGACCTCATCGTCGCCGGCAGCGTCGCGGTCACGCCAGCGGGCGACCGAATTGGCAAAGGCGAGGGCTACAGCGACCTGGAGTTCGCCATCCTTCGCGAGGCCGAACTGGTGGGTCCGGAGACGACCATCGTCACGACCGTCCACGAGATGCAGGTGCTCGACCGAACGGTCGAGACCGAACCTCACGACGTCCCGATCGACCTGATCGTGACGCCAGAGCGAACCATCGAGACCGACCGCCGGGACGATCGACCGGCGGGTATCGAGTGGGAACGCCTGGACGAGGCGACCATCGAGGCCATTCCGATCCTCCAGCGACTCCGTCCCTCGCGGCGCGGGCGCGGTTAGCCCGGCGACGGAGCGAACGTCGCGGTGAGGACCGCCCGCTGGTCTGTCTCGTTCCGCGCGCCGTGGACTGCGCCTGGCTCGTGGACCACGACCCCAGGAGCGGTCACCCGTTCTTCGACGTCGTCTTGCACCACGACGACCTCGCCCTCGACGACGTGGAAGACGTTCGTGGAGCCCTCGTGAGCGTGGGGTTCCAGTGTCGCGTTCGGCCCGAACGCGAAGACCTTCACGAGGACGTCCTCGAAGTACGCGAGTTCTTCGTCGATGACGGTTCCCTCGTCGGGATCGAGATCCGGGAGACGGTCGAGTGCCATATCCGGTCTACGTCGGCCCGGAGGAAAACGATTGGCACCCCGGCGTTACGCGCTGATCGAGGCGACGAGTTCCTCGGCGACGACGTCGGGCGAGAGCAGGTCCGGGTCGACGGCGAGGTCGAGTTGTCCGGTGACGAACTCGGGGACGGAGTCGGTGGTGTAGAAGACGATACGGATCGATGGGTGACGGTCCTTGGCGACGGGGACGGCGGTCGCCTCCGCGGCGTCGGTGATGACGAGGAGGTCGGCGTCCGCGAGGCCCGCGTCGTCGAGTGACTCGCCGGTCGCGAGGCCCTCGACGCGGGTGGTTTCGACGTCGTGGTCCGCGAGCGCCGCTTCGATGCCGCGGTCCGGGCCGACGATGACTGCCTGCATGGTCGTCTCTCGGTGGGGAGTAGGTATGAATTTGGTGTATGCGAGGTTCGAGCGATAGCGAGAACCTCGATATGGCGAACGCGGAGCGAGGGACGAGCGATGCGTGAGCTGCGAGGTTCGAGCGACAGCGAGAACCTCGATATGGCGAACGCGGAGCGAGGGACGAGCGATGCGTGAGCTGCGAGGTTCGAGCGACAGCGAGAACCTCGATATGGCGAACGCGGAGCGAGGGACGAGCGATGCGTGAGCTGCGAGGTTCGAGCGACAGCGAGAACCTCGATATGGCGAACGCGGAGCGAGGGACGAGCGATGCGTGAGCTGCGAGGTTCGAGCGACAGCGAGAACCTCGATATGGCGAACGCGGAGCGAGGGACGAGCGATGCGTGAGCTGCGAGGCTCGAGCGATAGCGAGAACCTCCCCTATTGTGAATGCGCAGCGACGGACAGATCATCCCGATCTCCGCGGAAGTCCCCATCGACGAATGCGGTCCACAGTTCGGAGGGTCCACTCGTCCCCCCCCCCCCCGTCATCCACCCGAAATCTATCCCTCGATCTGCCCGATGCTGCGTTCGGCCGGGACGTCCCCAGCGTCCACTGGCGCGAGGTGGAGCAGTCGCCCCTCGCCGGACGCCATCCACTCCTCGCCCGTCGCTTCGTCCCAGCAACAGACTTCCCAGACGCCGGCCTCCAGTCGCTCCCATATCTCCTCGTCGGAGTAGAACGATCCGTTCGAGCACCGGTAGTATCTCATAGAGACCACCCTCGCTCGACCGACTCCCGTCTCGACACGGTAGCCATGACAGTGGCTGCGAGTGAATCGTTATGGACCACGCGCAGCGACACCCCCATAGAGGGCCGTATTCGGGACGCAATCGGGACAGCCGTATATCTCTCCCTCCTCGGATCCGAAGACGCGAACGAAATCGGGCGTGACGAATCCACCACACGAGTTGCACGTTTTCATGCGTCGTAGCTCCCCATTTCGCCGGTATCGTGGATGCACTGGCGAACGAGTGCCGCGGGAACGCGGCGATGGGAGTTCCCGCTCCCACCGGTCCGGGTCGCACCGTTCTCTCCCCCACGCACCTTCGACCGGCCTATTGACAGTCGATGGCAAGGGGTAGAAAGCTACGTGCTAGTCAGCTAGCCATACGGTATCCGATGGCTGATACGATGTCGGGAGACCGACTGGACACGGGTGGCTGACCCCCCCCCCCACCCACCGCTTCCCCTAATCGAGAATGCCGAACTCCTCGAGTTGCTCGAGGACGTTCACCGTTCCGCGGCGGACGTGGAGGTAGAAGGTCGGTGCTGCGATGCCGAGCACGTCGGCGAGTTCGTCCCCGGTCGAGCGCCGGGGTGACTCGAAAAAGCCCGCGTGGTAGGCGAGCGAGAGGACTTCGCGCTGACGGTCGGTCAACATGTCTACGATCGCGGTCTTTACGCCCTCAGTCGTCCGGAACGGCCGGTCCACGGTTCGTTTGGCCACCAGCTGCAGGTCCGAGTACGCCGATTGCATACCGGCGATGATGGACTTCGTCGAGGCTTTCGGTGTGACCTGGCCGTGGACAGTCTCGACGCCGTCTTCGATAACCGCCGACGAGACCGACGCGTCGTACTCGAGCAGTTTCGTCACTGGCGAGTCACAGACCCGATATTCGATGGTTCCCGTCGTGCCGTCCGCCGACACGACCCGAGGCGAGGAGACGCCTTCGGCGTCCTCGAAGAGAGATGCCACCCGCTCTGGTTCGGTGCCTTCGACGTCTAGATAACAGACGTAGGCGTTGTCGTCGGCCGGGATGACTGCCTGAAGTTCCAGCCGACAGTCGAATCGATCGCTGGCCGCGACGAACGGGGAGCGTTCGTCTTCCGTGCGAAAGACCAGCTCCTCGACCGCATCGGAATGTAACAATCGTCGCTGTTCGGCGGCGTGCAGCGCGTGGCCGACCCGTTCGCCGAGCTCGCCGAGTAACCCACGCTCGTATTCGTCGAAGGCGTTGGGCCGGTCCGCGTACACCCCCACGACGCCGTGGACGTTGCCCTCGATGACCACTGGAATCGCGGCCCCGGAGCGAAAACCGCGGGCGAGGGCCTCCTCCCGCCAGGGCTCGAACGTCCGGTCCGAGACGATCTTTCGGGACGCGTGTACCTCCCCGGTTCGGGCGGCCCGGCCGGCCGGTCCCAGCGCGGTGTTCCCCGCACCGACCGCGATCTCGACCGAATCGAGATACCCATCGTCGAACCCGGCGGACGCACGGGGTACGATCCGTTCGGAGAGCGGCTCGTACTCACCGTACCAGGCGAGCCGGTAGGAATCGGTCGCCGCCAGTTGCTCGCAGACCAGCGACTGGATCTCCTCGCGAGTCGACGCCCTGGCCAGTGACCGATTCAGCGGGCGAAGGCTCTCGGTTATCTGCTGGATCCGCTGCAACGATGTACGCTGTCGTTCGAGCTTCTGTTCTCGCTCTCGCTGGTCGGATACGTCTCGGCCGAGTGCCAGGAACAGCGCCTCGTCGTCCAGCCCCAGTTTCGTCACCCAGACCTCCACCGGGAACGTGGTTCCGTCCTTCCGGCGGTGCTCGGATCTGGCTTTCACCCGGTCACCGGTCTCCATTTCGGCCCACATCTCCCGGAGTTCCGCCCGGTCGTGAGCGACGTCGTACTCGGCGACGTTCATCGAGCGGAGGGCATCACGAGAGTGCCCGAGGTCCCGGACGATCTGCTCGTTCACCGCCTGGATTCGACCGACGTCGTCGTGAACGGCAATCGCGTGGGGGGACTCGTCGAAGAGGATCTGCAGCCATCGTCGGTTCCAGGAGAACGCTCGGTTCGTGGCTGTCCCAGCTGCCGCCACCTCGATGGAGCAGAGATATCCCGTTCGCTCGCCGTCCCCGCCCCGACCGAGGGCGATAGTGACCGTGGCCGTGAATCGTCCGCCACCCTTCCGCTGGAGGCGAATCCGGTCGACGAACTGTTCGCCATCGGCCACTCGTTCCAGCGCTCGGGTCACGCGGTCCAGGCCGTCGTCCTCGGCGACGAGAACGTCGAGTTCGTCGCCAACGACGTCCGACGCCGCGAATCCAGTCAGTTCCTCCGCTGGTCGGTTCCACGATCGAATCCGGCCGTCGGTACCGAGGCCGATGAGTGTGCGGGCTTCGTCCCGCTCGGGGGCTGAAGCGTCGTCCTCGCCGACCGATGCCACGGCCTCGGATCGCTCTTCGGGCACCGTTACGTGCCTCCTCGGTGCATGGAACAGAGAACACGAACAACCATGAAACTCTTTGGGGTGATTCTCGGGGCGACGAACGTCACAGCGGTGAGACGATGGGGTCCGATCCGCTCAGTTGCATCTGCTCGGAAGCTAAAAGGCCATCGAACGGAATGTAGTAGCCATTCGATGAATTCGACTGACGGCGAAGACGGACCGGGAGACGCGAGTCGACCAGACGAATCAGTGGAACCCGGTGACGTGCTATCGGCTTTCCAATCGATCCACGACGTCACCACGAACTCGGCGCTCTCCTTCGAGGAGAAAATCGATCGACTCCTGACGATCGGCGTCGACGCGACGGGGCTCCCCTACGGCTTTCTGTCCCGGATTACGGTCGACGAGAGGGGCAAGGAGTCCGGCGTCCAGCAAATATACCGATCGCAGGGCGACCACGAGCGGTTACAACCCGGCGAATCGGCCCCGCTCTCGAAGGCGTACTGCCGGAAGACGATCCAGTCGGACAGTCTCCTGACGATCCAAAACGCCGTCGACGACGGGTGGGAGGGGGATCCGGCGTACGAAACGTTCGATCTCGGGAGTTACATCGGCGGGCGGGTGGACGTCGACGACGAGCTCTACGGGACGTTCTGTTTCGCTGCGACGGAACCGCGGGAACGAGCGTTCTCCGAGGCAGAGCGCACCCTGGTGCAGGTCCTCGCGAAGTGGGCGAGTTACGAACTCGAACAGGAACGGGCGAAACGAGGGATCGAAGCCCAACGCGACGGCCTGGCGAGAGCCCAGGACGAGCTCCGACAGGTCATCGATCTCGTCCCCGACCTGCTCTTCGCGAAGAACCGCGAGGGGAGGTACCTGCTGGCGAACGAGGCGACTGCGAATGCCTATGGAAAGACCATCGACGAGATCGAAGGATCGACTGAGGACGAGCTGCTACCGGAGCGCAGCGAGTCCGAGGACTTCCGGGAGGACGACATCGCGGTGATCGAATCCGGGGAGCCGAAGTTCATCCCAGCGGAGGAGTTGACGACGGCCGACGGCGAGACGCGAATCCTGGACACGACGAAGATACCGTTCGAGGTCGCGGGCAGCGGCGAGGATGCCGTACTCGGCTACGCTCGCGACGTGACCGAACTCAAAGAGTACGAGCGCGAACTCGAGACCCAGCGAGACAATCTCGAAGTGTTGAGCCAGGTCGTGCGACACGACATCCGCAACGATCTGCAACTCGTACTGGCCTACGGAGAGATGCTGCAATCCCAGGTGGAAGGTGACGGAGCGCAGTACGTCGACCAGGTTCTCGCAGCGGCCCGTGACGCCGTCGATATCACCACGACGGCCCGGGAGGTCGCCGACGTCGTCCTGCAGTCCGGCGTCGACCAGCACCCGAAACGCCTCCGCCACGTGATCGAAGAAGCGGTCGACAACGTTCGAGAGAGCAATCGGAGTGGGCTGGTCACGGTCGATGGCCCAATTCCGGAGGTGGCAGTCCGGGCCGACGACATGCTGGAGTCGGTGTTCCGAAACCTGTTGAAAAACGCCATCATCCACAACGACAAGACGGTTCCAGAAGTCGAGGTCGGCGCGGCTGTCGACGACGATACCGCCGTCGTGCGCGTTGCCGATAACGGCCCTGGGATTCCAGAGGATCGCAAGGAGACCATCTTCGAGGAAGGGGAGATGGGCCTCGATAGCGACGGGACCGGTCTCGGACTCTATCTCGTCGACACTCTCGTGGACCGCTACGATGGCGACGTGTACGTCGAGGACAACGACCCCGTCGGGTCGGTGTTCGTCGTGGAGTTATCCATCGCCGAGTAGCGGGGACGTGGTTCGGGTCCGCGACGGTTCGGGTCGCCCGGTCCGACGGCCCTAACGCAGCGGCATCAGCATCGCCGATGCTGTCCGACCGGCCGTCACCCTCCAGCGGTGCCGCGATGGGTTACAGCGGAATCACCGCCACCAGGAGTTTCGCGTAGATCACCATCGCGAGGAGGGCGAAGGGGTACGTGTTCCCGTAGCCGGCGGCCACCTCGTCGGAGTCGGTCGCGTCGATGGCCGCGGCCAGGCCCTTCGTGTCCGTGTGCCCACCGACGATCCCGCCGGCCGCGTGGATCCAGTCCATCTTCCAGACGAACCGGGTGATCAGTAGGCCGCCGACGATGGCGAGGATACTGTTCAGCCCGGAGGCGATCACGATCTGAACGCCGTACTCCTGAATCGTCTCGACCAGGCCCGCACCCGCGTCGATACCGACCACGGCCAGGAACATCGCGAGGGTGAACGCCCGGATCTCGGAGAGCACCGTCGTCTCCATGCGCATCGTGACCGGACCGATCGTACCGATGTACCCCAGGACCAGGGCCGCGATGAGCACGCCGCCGGTCGTCCCGAGGGAGATGACCCCGATCGGCCCCAGCGGGATCGGGATACTGCCCAGGATCGACCCCGCGACGAGCACGATCGCGAATCCGAGGACGCTGAAGGTTACCTCTTCGATTCCGGGACCGTCTTCCCCGGCAATCTGGCTCACCGTTTCCGTGAATCGCTGTTTCTCGTGAGCGACGTCCATCTGGATGGCCTTCGGGTACAACTGCTGGAACATCACGATGATCAACACCCCGATGACGTACCCGACCGAGTGGCCGATCTGGTACTGCTGAGCGGCAGCCTCGGGGAGTGCCTCCATGGCCGATCCAAGGCCCGGACTGCTCGTCAGCGCCCCGGAAAAGGACCCCATGATCAGCCCCGTCGAGGCGTCAGCGAAGACGAACTGCGTCCAGATGTACGTAAAGATCACCGCGATCGTCGGCATCAGGACCGCGATCACGAGGAAGTTCAGCCCGTAGGTCTTCACCGTCCCTTCGATCTCGTGAGCCGCGATGAGGCCGACCGCGGCAACGAACAGCGCGAGGGTCAGCCCCGAGTACGCCCCCGGGACGGTGAATCCGACGTGGCCGAGGACCAGGCCAGCGAACAGCGGACCGGCGACGCCGAATTTGATGCCCCGGCCGAGGTTGATTCTGCCGAAGGCCATCCCGATGAGGACGGCCAGGAACATCACGAAGACGCCACTACCCACCAGTGATTCGACGAATGCCATTACGAGAACACCTCCGAAGGCCGATCGACACGCCAGCTACGGGTACTTCCACCGTTCCGGTGCGATCCGAGCGCCGGCCGAAGCCGTAATTTGAACATCGTGGTCGAGTTCGAGTTTAGTTTTTGTTTGTAACGTATATTCGGACTCTATTCCACAATCATCTACAATTTGAGGTTCAAATCGGCATAGCTTAAAGACGGGGCGCGTTCCAGCACTCCGAAAATGGAGTTCGACAGATGGCGTAAAATTTGCCGTGGCAGTGGGGAATCGTGGCCGCCGGGAGGGGGTGTGTCGCTGGCCGCGAGCGAGCGAAGCGAGCGAGCGGGACGTTTTTAGTCCAGGTTTTTGGTCGAGGGGTTCCCGCAGTGCCGAAGGCACGAGGAAATACCTCGAGTAAAAAAGTGGGGTTATTCGTACTCGATGGTCGCCGGCGGCTTGTGAGTCACGTCGTAGACGACACGAGAGACGTTGTCCAGCGTCCCGGTGATCCGGCTCTGGATCCGCTGGAGGGTCTGCCAGTCGAGTTCCTGGGCGCGGGCGGTCATCCCGTCGCGGCTCTCGACCGAGCGGACGGTCACGACCCACCCGTGGACGCGGTTGTCGCCCTTGACGCCGGTCGCTTTCCCGAGCACCGCGGCGAACGCCTGCCATGGCTCGTACTCCTCGAGTTCCTCCTCGACGACGGCGGTCGCTTCGCGGGCGACGTCGACCTTCTCGGGCGTTACCTCGCCGATGACGCGGACGGCCAGTCCGGGGCCGGGGAAGGGCATGCGCTCGGAGACGACCGCCTCGAGGTCGAGGGCACGGGCGACCTCGCGAACCTCGTCTTTGTAGAGGTCGCGCACCGGTTCGACGATGCCCTCGAAGTCGACGGCTTCGGGAAGGCCACCGACGTTGTGGTGAGACTTGATGTTCCCTTCGCTCTCGATGCGATCGGGGTAGATGGTGCCCTGGACGAGATAGTCCGCGTCCACCTCACGGGCGACGGTCTCGAACTCGCGGATGAACTGCTCCCCGATGGCCTTTCGCTTCGCCTCGGGATCGGTCACGCCGGCGAGCGCGTCGAAGAATCGGTCGGCAGCGTCGACGATCCGGAGACTCTCCATGTAATCGAACGTCTCACGGACGCCGTCGGTCTCGCCCTTCCGCATCAGGCCGGTGTCGACGTAGACCGGGACGAGCTGTTCGCCGACCGCTTCGTAGGCCAGCGCGGCGGCGGTCGAGGAGTCGACGCCACCGGAGAGGGCGATGATGGCCGTGTTCTCGCCGAGTTCGTCGGCGATCTCCGCGACGGCTTCCTCGATGAACTGATCGGTGTCGACCATCTCAGTCACCTCCCTCGTCGTCGATCGTGCGGTCGAGGACGGCCTCTAGCAGGCCCACGAACGGCGGGCTCGCACTGGTCGGTCGCGAGGTGAACTCGGGATGAAACTGGGTGCCGACGAAGTACGGATGGTCGTCCATCTCGAGGATCTCCATCCGGTTGCCGGCGCGCCCCGAGAACGTCAACTCGCCCGCGGTCAGGTCGTCGATGTACTCGGGGTTGACCTCGTAACGGTGGCGGTGGCGTTCCATGCAGGAATCCGCCTCGTAGAGGTCGTGAGCGATGGTACCCTCGTCGATCTGGGTCTCGTGGGAGCCCAGACGCATGGTCCCACCGAGGTCCTCGAGGTCGTACTGTTCGGGCAGTAGATCGATGACCGGATCGGGCGTTTCGTCGTCGAGTTCCGTCGAGTTGGCGTCCTCGAGTCCGAGGACGTTGCGGGCGTACTCGATGACGGCCAGCTGGAACCCGAAGCAGAGACCGAGATAGGGGACGTCGTGCTCGCGGGCGTACTGGATGGCCTCGAGTTTACCGTCCGTTCCCCGACTGCCGAAGCCGCCTGGGACGACGACCCCGTCCGCCGCTCGAAGGCGCTCGCGGTGATGGTCTTCCATCCGCTCGGCGTCGACCCACGCGACCTCGACGTCGACGGCCTGCTGCATGCCGGCGTGTTTCAGCGCCTCCCGAACCGACATGTAGGCGTCTCTGAGATCGTACTTGCCGACCAGGGCGATGTCGACGGATTCGGTGGCCTCGGTCGTGACTCGCTCTCGCCACGCAGTGGAGCGCTCGGCGTCCGGCAGGGCCGCGTCGGCGAGGTCGAGTCGATCCATCACGAACTCGTCCATGCCCTCCTCCTCGAGGACCATCGGGACGTGGTAGATGTCCTCGACGTCCGGATTCGAGAACACGGCGTCGGTGGGAACGTCACAGAACAGCGCTATCTTCTCTCTGACGTCCGGTTCGAGCGGGTCGTCACACCGGCCGACGACGATGTCGGGGCGGAGTCCGATGCTGCGCAGTTCTTTCACGCTGTGCTGGGTGGGCTTGGTCTTCTGTTCGCCGTTCGGCGCGTAGGGAACGAGGGTGACGTGGGCGAAGATGACGTCCTCGTCGTCCTGTTCGTCGGAGAACTGGCGGAGCGACTCGAGGAAGGGCATGCTCTCGATGTCGCCCACCGTGCCACCGACCTCGACGATGGTGACGTCGTGTCCTTCGCCGGCCTCGCGGATGCGGCGTTTGATGTCGTCGGTGACGTGCGGGATGATCTGGACCGTCTTGCCCAGGTAGTCGCCGGCACGCTCGCGTTCGATCACGTGCTGGTAGATCTTCCCCGTCGTGAGGTTGTGGTCGAAGGCCATGTCCGTCTCGAGGAACCGTTCGTAGTTCCCCAGGTCGAGGTCGACCTCGCCGCCGTCGTCGAGGACGTACACCTCCCCGTGCTGGTAGGGGTTCATGGTCCCCGCGTCGACGTTGATGTAGGGGTCGATCTTGACCGCCGTCACGTCGAAGCCGGCATTCGTGAGAAGCCGTCCGAGGCTCGCGGCGGTGATGCCCTTCCCGAGCCCGGACATCACCCCGCCGGTGACGAAGATGAATTTGTTCCCGAGTGTCGGATCGTACCCGGTCTCTGTCGGCATACCGTGTGTGAGAGAGGGGCGGCAAAAACCATTTCGGAGCGCGCGAGCGCCTACGTCACGTCATCGCAGTGGTCGGCCAGAAATTCGCCGACGGCCGCCGCCACCGCGGCTGACTGCCCCACGAAGAAGTGGTCGCCCTCGATCGATTCGATAGAGTTCTCCAGAGCCTCGGCCGCACGATAGAAGGGTTTCCACTCCGCCGTGGTGTCGCGGGTCCCGTAGACCAGGCGGAGCGGGGTGTCGATGGCCTCGAGTGTCGCCGTGGCGTCGAGGTCATCGGCGACCTGGGCGGCCGGTCCAAGCAGCGCCACTCCACAGAGATCGACGGGCGTCGAGGCGGCGGCCAGCGCGGCCATGGCACCGCCAAAGCTGAATCCGAAGAGACCGACCCGGTCGTACCGGTCGGCGGCCCAGCGGAGGGCATTGCGAACGTCCTCCCGTTCGGCCTCTCCATCGTCCCACTCGCCGTAGTCGAAGCGGAGAACCGCGATACCGTGCTCGACGAGATAATCGCTCACTGCCAGAAGCCGTCTGTCGCCTCGATGCCCGCCGTGCTGGGGATGTGGCGGGCAGGCGACGACGCAGACGTCTGTCCCGTCGGTCGGTTCGTCGAGGGACGATTCGACCGTCCGTGCACCGGGAACCAGCACCGTCGTGTCGGCCATATCGGCCAGAACGCCGTCCCGCGTCAAAAACCGCGCGGCCGGGGAGAGTATTTTATGGCACCGAACCCTTTGACCGGGTATGGGCATCCTCTCACGCATCTCCTTCATCATCCGCTCGAAGATCAACGCGATCCTCGGGCGGGTCGAGGATCCGAGCGAGACACTGGATTACTCCTACGAACAGATGCGCGACGAACTCAAGGACGTCGAACGGGGTATCGCCGACGTAACCGCCCAGCGAAAGCGCCTGGAGGTCCAGCGCAATCGCCTCCAGGAGAACGTCGAGAAACACAACGAACAGGCCCGCGAGGCGATGGCCCAGGACCGAGAGGATCTGGCCAAACGGGCGCTCGAGAAAAAGCAGGCCAAGCTGTCCCAGATCGAGGAACTCGAAGAACAGATCGGCTCGTTACAGACCACCCAGTCCAACCTCGAATCGCAGAAGTCCGAGTTGAAGAGCCAGATCGACGAGTTCAAGACCAAAAAGGAGACCGTGAAGGCCCGCTACGAGGCCGCCGAAGCCCAGACACGGGTCTCCGAGGCCATGACCGGCGTCGGGGACGAGATGGAAGACGTGGGCCGCGCCATCGAGCGCGCCAACGAACGGACCGAGGACATGGAGGCGCGGGCGGCCGCGATGGACGAACTGCAGGATCGCGGCGTCCTCGAAGACCCACTCTCCGACGAGGACGCAATCGACAAGGAACTCGAGGCGGGCCGCACCGAACGCACCATCGAGAGCGAACTCGAAACGCTTCGAGGGGAGAGTGGCGGCGAGGAGACAACCGCAGACGAAGCGGAAGCCGAGGCAGCTATCGATGAGTCGGTCGACGAGGAGGCCGTCGAAGCCGAACTCGAGGAGTTGCGGGACGAACAGACCCGAGAGTGAGCACCCGAATCGAGGGGACGTGTGCCGACCCCGATCACACGATCGTTTTCGCCGGACCCTGCCTCCGAGCGACGCCCGTACGGCGACCAGGCGACCGGGGCACGTCGGTTCTGTTCGCCGTTCTGTTCCGTGGAAACGCTTCGCACACGTCGTCGTTATTGGAGACATTGTTCAATACACATCGACAGGCCGCGTACAGACCGACGACGCCAGCGGTGACGTGATCGGACAGCCGGTTTCCGAACGTGTCCCACCGCAGTACTCGAATGTCACGGCCCCTGGAATGTGATGGAGTACGCTCGCTGAGCGAACGTGTCACCCCTATTCAGCGGGAAAATTCGCATTCCGTTCTTGGTAGTATTGTACACAACCCAAAATATAATGAGCGGGGCGGTCCCTTGCTCGATCGATGGATCGTAACGTCATCATCGTCGGTATCGCCGGAGTTCTCGTCGGGAGCCTGTTGACTGGAGCAATCGGGTTCTACGCCATGCCCTCGCTCATGATTCAGGAAGACCGGAGTCCCCACGACTTCGAAACGACCGTGGAACTGTTCGAAGAGGAAGTATCGGGTACCGAGTGGTCGCTCGTGACGACCCACGACCTCGCGGCCACCATGGACAAACACGGCCACGACGTCGAGCAGGTCAAGGTCTTCGAACTCTGTAACGCCGGTCACGCATCGGAGATCCTCGCGGGCAGCGAAGAACGCATCGTCACCCCGATGATGCCGTGCCGTGTGGCGATTTACGAGAAGGCCGACGGCAACACCTACATCGCCCGGATGAACAGCGGTCTCGTCGCCAAACCGTTCGGCGGCACGGTGACCGACGTCATGGAGGACGCGGCCGCCGAGACCGAGGTCGTCATCGACGCCGTCCTCGAGACGCCACCAGACGAAGCCTCCGCGTCACTCGCCGTCGCTCGGCCAGCCACGGTCTGATCTGCCGGCGAGACTGCACCGGCAGCCTGCGGACACGACAGTTTCGATCGAGAGGGATTCCGGCGGACCAGCGCCGCCAGCTGGACCGTCGCCTCGTGAGAAATCACGACCGTGCACCAGAATGATCGGGCGTCGGTGCGTGACGGCGGCTCCGTTCCGACGAGACGCCGTCGATCGGGTCGCCCGTCCCGGTGGCCAGCTACTCCGCCAGGAAGTCCGGGGCGGTCCGCTTCTCGTCCCGTTCCGAATCGAGATGGGTCCGGAACTCACCGATGGAGACGTCCTTCTCCTCGCGTTCCATGCGGTCGCGGATGGAGACCGTCCCCGCCGCCTCCTCGTCGTCGCCGACGACGATCATGTAGGGGACCCTGTCCTCGTGGGCCTGCTGGATCTTCTTGCCGACCGTCCAGTCGCGGTCCTCGACCTCGACCCGGTAGCCGTCGAGTTCGTTTTTCACGCGGTGGGCGTAGCCGAGATTGTCGTCGGAGACGGGGAGGATGCGGACCTGTTCGGGCGCCAGCCAGAGCGGGAATTTGCCGTCGAAGTGCTCGATGAGCACCATGAAAAAGCGCTCGAAGCTTCCGTAGAGGGCGCGGTGGATCATCACCGGGCGGTGTTCCTCGTTGTCCGTCCCGACGTAGGTCAGGTCGAACTGCTCGGGCATGTTGAAGTCGAGTTGGACCGTCGGACCGTCCCAGGTCCGGCCGAGGGCGTCCTCGAAGCCGATGTCGATCTTCGGTCCGTAGAAGGCGCCGTCGCCGGGTTCGACGTCGTAGTCGTAGCCACCCGTTTCGAGCACGGAGCGCAACTGGGATTCCGCCTGCTCCCAGATATCGTCCGAGCCCATCGACTTCTCGGGGCGGGTCGCGAGGGCGACCTCGACGTCCAAATCGAAGTTCTCGATGACCTCGAAGATCATGCCCATGATCTGTCTGATCTCGTCTTCGATCTGGTCCGGCCGGACGAACAGGTGGCCGTCGTCGATGGTGAACGCCCAGACGCGGGAGAGCCCGGAGAGCTCGCCGCGCTGTTCCTTGCGGTAGACCTTCCCGTTCTCGGCGTACCGCACCGGCAGGTCGCGATAGCTCCAGGTCGTCTGACCGAAGATCGTCGCGTGGCCCGGGCAGTTCATCGGCTTCAGACCGTATTCCTCGTCGTTGACGTCGAGGAGGAACATGTCGTCGACGTAGTTGTCGTAATGACCCGACTGCTTCCAGAGCTCCGTTCGGAAGATGTGTGGCGTCTCGACGAAGTCGTAGCCGGCGTCCCGGTTCAACTCGTCGACGTACGCTTCGAGTTCGCGCAGGACCGTCTTGCCGTTCGGGTGGTAGAGCGGGAGGCCCGGTCCGGTCACGTCGGGGATGGAGAACAGTTCCATCTCCCGACCGATCTTGCGGTGATCGCGCTTTTTGGCCTCCTCGCGCTGTTCGAGGAACGATTCGAGTTCGTCCTCGGACTCGAAGGCCGTCCCGTAGATGCGGGTCAACGTCTCGTTCTCTTCGTCGCCCCGCCAGTAGGCCGCGGAGACGTTGAGGAGGGAGACGGCACCGATCTCGCCGGTGGACTCGACGTGCGGACCCTTGCAGAGGTCCTCCCAGCCGTCCTGTCGGTAGAAGGTCACCGGGTCCTCGCCGGCGGCCTCCTCATCCAAGATTTCGAGTTTGTAGGGGTTGTCCGCGTACTTCTCCGTCGCCGTCTCCCGGGATTCTTCGACCCGTTCGACCGGGTAATCGGCCTCGATGATCGCCTCCATCTCCGTCTCGATGGCCTCGAGGTCGTCCTGGTCGAGGTCGACGCCCGTGACGTCGTAGTAGAATCCGTCGTCGGTGTACGGGCCGATGGCGAGTTTGGCCTCGGGGAACAACCGCTGGAGAGCCTGGGCGAAGACGTGTGCGGCCGTGTGCCGGAGCACCGACCGATACTCCGAGGACCCATCGGTGACGATCTCGATGGCGACGTCGTCCTCGATTGGTTGCTCTTTGGCCACGAGGTCCCCGTCCAGTTTTCCGGCGACTGTGTCACGGCCGAGGCCGGGGCCAATTTCGTGCGCTACGTCCTCGACAGTCGCCCCCGCCTCGACATCGAGCGTCGAGCCGTCGGGGAGCGTCACCGTGACACTGCTCATGCAGGCCACTAACTTGGGTGCCCGCTATAAGCCTGTTGAGAACGTGCCGAACCGCTCCCGGTTCGTCGGCGCTCAGATTCGGGCGCCGGTTCCGGGCCGCTCGATCGCGGCGAGGTCGACGGACCCGTCGTCGATCGGGACGCCCTCGAAGTCGTCCTCGGCGAGGAGGATCGACCCGTCGAGATCGACGTAATCGAGAAGGGGTGTGAGGTGTGCGGCGCCAGCGATCGAGGCGTTCGATTCGATCATGCAGCCGGCCATGATCTCCATCCCGTGGGCGCGGGCGGCGTGGATCAGCCGGATCGCCTCCCGGATACCGCCCGTCTTCATGAGTTTGAGGTTCGCGATGTCGGCCCGGTCCGCCACGTCGGGCACGTCGGTCGCCCGGACGAGACTCTCGTCGACGGCGATGGGTAGTGGCGAGCGCTCGTAGACGTATCGTAGTCCCTCGGGGTGTTCGGCCGGGACCGGCTGTTCGACGAACTCTACGTCGAACTCGGCGATGGCTTCGATGTTGCGAACCGCCTCGCGAGGCGTCCAGCCTTCGTTCGCGTCGACGCGGATGATGGCGTCGGGGGCGGCACCCCGCACGGTCTCGAGGATCTCGCGGTCGCGGTCGGTCCCCACCTTCACCTTGAGCGTGGAGAAGCCACGCGCTCGTGCCTCGAGGGTCTTCTCGCGCATCGTTTCCCGGTCGTCGATGCCGATGGTGTAGGAGGTCTCCAGGCTCGCCGCGGGATCCAGACCGAGATACCGGTAGAGGGGGAGGTCGACCCGTTTGGCCGCGAGGTCGTGGAGCGCGATGTCCACAGCGGCCTTCGCCGACGGATTGTCGGTGACGACGCGGTCCATGCTGGCTTCGATGCGGTCCAGCTGGTGGGGGTCACCGACCGACTCGACGACCTCGAAGAGGGCGGGCAGGACAGCCTCGACGGTATCGGGCGTCTCGCCGTAGTGGGTCGACGGCGCGGCCCCGCCGACGCCGACAGTCCCTTCGTCGTCCTCGATGCGAACGATGACGTTCTCGGCGGTGTCCTGGGTGCCTCGGGCGATGGTGAACGGGTGCTCGAGTGCGTACTCGACCCGTTCGAACGACGCGGTCAGACTCATAGGACCGCGTCCAGTATCTCCTCGGCGCCGAACCGAACCGGGTCGGTCGCGGGAGCACCGATGGCGTCCGAGTACGTCTCGACTGCCTCACGGGCTGCCTCGTCCGACTCGATGGCGGAGGTATTGAGCATCCCCGCGACGACCTCGGCCTCGTGGACCGGCGCCGCGAGGTCCTCGTAGAGGTCGACGTAGGTCTCCAGGTCGGCCAGTTCGAAGTCCTCGTAGCCGTGGACGACCTCCTGGCCCGCGTTGTGCGTGAGCACGAGTTTGTCGGGCATCGACCCGTGGAGGATACCCAGGGTCACCGCCGAGTAGGCGGGATGGGTGATGGCACCCTGTCCCTCGACGAAGAGGTAGTCGTGCTCGTCGCCTTTCTCGACGATCATGTCCTCGACCGCGCCCGCGGTGAAGTCGCTGATGACCCGGTCGATGGGATGGCCCCAGTTCGCGATCATGATTCCGGTCTGGCCGGTCGGGACGAAGGCGGCGTCCTCACCCCGGTCCGTCGCAGCGTCGGTCATCTCCACGGAGGCCGTCATCTTCCCGGTCGAGCAGTCGGTCCCGACCGTGAGCACTACGTCTGCGGCGACGTCACCCGAGACCCCCTGGGCGACTGTGAGGTCCGCGTCGGGCTTGCGGACGTCCCAGAGGTCCACACCGTTCTCGGCCGCGAGACTGGCGAACTCGTCGTCCTCCGAGAGAAAATAGTGGAGGCCAGCGATGACGTCCGCACCGCTCTCGATGGCTGCCCTGACGTCCGGGCGCCAGGAGTCGTCGAAGCCACCGCCGATGGGGGCGATGCCGATAAGCAGGGCGTCGACCGGTTCGTCGAGGTCGTCCATCCCCGCGACGATGGGCGCGTCCGGAACGCCCTCCAGGTGGTCGTTGACCCGGTCGCCGGCGAGATCCCTGTCGAGGACCGCGGTCACGTCGTAATCCGCGTACCGGAGCACGCCGACCGCGGTCTTGGCGTCGTCCGGAAATTTCTCGTGTGCGAGGAGTGCGACACGCATGTCGGGGAAATCGCGCGGCGGATGCTTAACGCTGCTGAACCAGCTGTCGAGAGCGGTGCGGTGTCGTACGGTCTCGCACCCGCCACCCCCTCTACAGGAGGGTCAGCTGGACCGACCAGAAATCGGCGAACGCCTCCTCCAGGGCGGCCGTCGGCTTCCCGGTGGCGTCGCTGGGATGGGTGACGGTCGCCACGTCGGCGAACTCCGGGAGCAGCGTGGATTCGCCGACGACGTAGAGCCGGTCGGTATCTCGGTCCTCGATGGCGTCCCGGGCGGCCTCGAGGTGGTCGTCGATCTGGGCGTCGCGTCGCCGTTCGAACCGGGCCTGCGAGAACCCGCCCTTCGAGTGGGCACCTTTTACGTCGCTCTCGAACCCGGTCACGGAGCGCCGTTCGCGCCCGTCGTACTCGCCGATGGCGAAGCGATCGGCCCGGATCAGTGTCAGAGCGTACTCGCCCGACGGTTCGAACCACTCGCGGTCGATCTCGAACGAGTCGTCCCATCGCACGAACGGGTCCGGCGCGACCGGCGGTCTGAGGGCGACGTTCACGAGGTGGGCGTCGTCGGCGTACACCAGCGCAGGGGCCGCGTGCTCTACGAGCGGTGTGCGCTCGCCGAACGCCTCGCGGACCGCATCTGGCAGCATCCCGTCGACCATCGCGGAGAGCGCCCCTTCCGGGCCAGTGCTAACGCTTTCGAGACGAGAGAGAACCGCGTCGAGGCGGTCGCCGCGAAGGATCTCCTCGCCCCTGACGGCCGTGTCGCTCTCCGTCGCTTCGGCGCGCTCCACGCGGTCCTCGAGTTCCTCGATGCGGTCCTCGAGGTGATTGACGCGCGCCTCGGCCTCCTGTCGCTTGCGCGCAGCCTCGCTTCGGCGGTCGGATTCGGCCTCGAGTTGGGACTCGAGACTGTCGCGTTCGGCCTCGAGCGTCTCGATGCGCTCCTTGAGCGACGCGCGACCGAGCAACCGATCCAGCATCGTCCGGAGGAGGGACCCGTGGCCGCTTAATGGCTCCGGAGACCCACGCCAGGAGGGAGGTCCCGAACCGCCATCGTCGACCGATCAGACCGCACCATAGGAGACCAGTCGCTCGGCGTGCTCGGCTTTCGCGAGGAGGACGTCGCTGAGGGTCGGCGGATTCTCGATGCGGATGGATTCGAGGGTCTCCTCGGGGACCGCGAGGGTCCCTTCGGGGACCTCCGGCGATCCGTGTACCGCGAGGTGTGTCTCCCCGAGTTTCATCACGAGCGGGGCGTCGAGTCGCTCGACGCCGTCCCCACTGGCGTACAGTTGCCGGTTGACGCGCTCGTGTTGATTCTGCTGCATCGTGGCCGATTCGTCGTGGCTCGGTTCCACGAACAGCCGTCCCAGGTAGTATCCGCTCGAGAACGGCTCGAACATGCGTGTGTATGTCAGGCACGGCCAGTGAAAAGGGTGCCGGTGGGTGGAAACCGCCCTCGGGCGGCCGGCCGGTCGGGGCGGGGGCCGACGAGCAGACATGCTTTTCCCCGCGGATGGCTTACCCCTCGCTGAAAATGGACTCCGGGGCGCTGCTCGACCTGCTCGGCAACGAGAACCGCCGACGCATCCTGCGGCTGCTCGCGCGGAAACCGAGTTACGTCACCGAGATCTCGGAGTACATCGGCGTGAGTCCGAAGGCGGTCATCGACCACTTGCGGCGACTCGAGGAGGCCGGGCTGGTCGAGAGTCACGTGGACGAAAAGCGGCGGAAGTACTTCCACATCGCCCAGAACCTCCGCCTCGAGGTCCGCGTCTCGCCCTACGACTTCGGGGCCAAGAGTGCGTATCCGGCCTCCGCGGACCTGGACCTCGGTCGGTGTTCGCACCTCGCCATCACGACGGCCTTCGACGACGAGAACGACGTCGCCACCCTCGCGTCGCGACTCGACGACCTGCGGGACCTGGAACGCGAACTCTCGATGGCCCAGCGCTGGGTCCAGGGACGCCTCACGGAGGTCCAGACGGAGCTGAACCAGTACGCCGACGGCAACGGGAGCCAACTCACGGCGGAGGTCCTCGGTGCGCTCGCGGGGGACGAACGGACAATCGACTCCCTCGCGCGCGAGGTGGAGGTCCCCGACACGCTAATCGAACGTGTCCTCGCGGACCTCGCGGAGCAGGACGTCGTCGATCAGACCGACGTCGGCTGGACGATCACCGGCTGAGTCCGAGCCGCTCCGACGGGCCGCCATAGATGGTTTCAAGGCTCCCGCCCGGGTAGGCCGTTCCATGAACCCAGGGGACCGCATCCGTGTCGACGACGGCGGAACGACCCACGAGGGCATCTTGTTGCCCTCCTCGTCCGCTCGCTCGCTCGTCGTCAAACTCGACAGCGGGTACAACGTCGGGATCGATCGCGAGGACGCCACCGTCGAGGTGCTCGAATCTGACGTCTACGACGTCGACTCGGGGACGACCGACGAGACGTCCGCCGTCGAGTTCGACGACGACCTGCCGACCATCGCGCTCATCTCGACCGGCGGGACCATCGCCTCCACCGTCGATTACCGGACGGGCGCCGTGACCGCCCAGTTCGACGCCGAGGACGTCCTCCGGGCGGTCCCGGACCTCGCCGGTCGCGCGAACTACCGCGGTCGGGTCGTCGCCAACATCCTCTCCGAGAACATGGACCCGTCGGTCTGGCAGGACCTCGCGGCCGTCGTCCACGAGGAGGTCGAGAACGGCGCCGACGGCGTCGTGGTCATGCACGGGACCGACACGATGCAGTACACCGCGAGCACGCTCGCGTTCATGCTCGACACGCCGGTGCCGATCGTCTTCACCGGGAGTCAGCGCTCCGCGGATCGGCCTTCGTCGGACAACGTGATGAACGCGGTCTGTGCCGTCGAGGCCGCGAAAGCCGACGCCGCCGAGGTCATGGTCGCCATGCACGCGACCCAGAGCGACGACCGGGTGGCGCTCCACCGCGGTACCCGGGTCCGGAAGAACCACACCTCGCGACGTGACGCCTTCGAGACGGTCGGTGCGAAGCCGCTCGGCGAGGTCGACTACGACACCGGCGAGGTCACCTTCCGGCGCGAGTACCGCGAACGGGACGAGGTCGAACTGGACGTCGCCCCGGCCCTGGCGACCGACGTCGAACTGGTGAAGTTCACGCCCGGAATGGACCTGTCCGTCTTCGAGATGATGACGGGGAAGTCGGGGCTCGTCGTCGAGGGAACCGGCCTCGGACACGTCAACACCGACGCCATCGATACCATCGAATCGCTCGTCGACGACGGGACCCACGTCGTCATGACGAGTCAGTGCCTCGAAGGGCGCGTCTGCGACCGTGTCTACGACACGGGACGGGACCTCCTCGACGCGGGCGTCATCGAGGGCGAGGACATGCTCCCGGGGACCGCGCTGGTCAAACTCATGTGGGCCGTCGAGAACGTCGAGGACGTTCGCGAAGCGATGGGGCGCCCGCTCGCCGGGGAGATCCAGGAGCGGTCCGTCCCCTGGCGATGAACATTCGGCAGGCACGCCACGAGGACGGGGACGCTATCGGCGCGTTCACCCGTGACACCTGGGCGGAGTACGGCGCGGCCGCGTGGACAGACGCCGTCGCGGCGGCGGCCCTCCTGGCTGCCGTCGCCCGGGACGTCGCCATCGTCGGCGCAAAGCGTATTCGCGTGTTGATTCCCGAGACGACCGGACGGTCAGCGACGTCGCGGCGAACCGCGTCGACGTGAGCGGCGACCCGGATTTCGTCTTCCGAGCGGCCCTCACGCGTCCGTATCGGGACGAGCACCGCCGCTGACTGGCGGGAACAGGGCGAGTTCGTCGTCGGCCTCGACGGGGGTCTCCATGCCGTCGCCGGTCGCGAAGACGTTCGCGCCGTTCTGGAGGACGTTGAACTGCTCCGCCAGATCCCCGTCCTCGTCCAGGATCTGTTCCCCGAGACCGGGGTGTGTGTCGACGAGCGCGTCGACGACGTCAGTCACCGTCGCCCCCGCTTCGAGGTCGAGGTCGACGTGCTTCTCGCCGGCGACCTCCGCCAGGTCGGCGAACAGCTTCACCTGCATGGAACGGGGTACGCACTCCCCGACCAAGAGGGTTTCAGGTCGCGGCGGCCCGCTCTTCTAGCTGGCGTATCGTCGCCGGCGACGCGACCACGTACACCAGGTCGCCGGCCGCCAGCGGTCGCGACATAGGTGGGACCGGGTCGACGGCGTCCTCGGTCGGTTTAACGGCGACGACCGTGGCTCCGAGGTCGCCGACCGTCGCGTCGACCAGTTGGCTCCCTGGGTCGACGTTGATCGCGGCCATCGTCTCCTCGGCCGCCCTGAGGAGCGCGGCGAACTCCCGGTCCGCCGTCGGCTCGCTCGGGAGCGTGAGCAGTCGGTACCGGTTGCCCGCCAGCGTCCGGGCCTCCGTCTCGTCGAGGGCGAGTGTGACCACGTCGCCGGCCACACCGCGCACTTCGCCGGTCGCGACGCGCCGCTTCTCCGCACCGGTCTTCCAGACCTGGACGACGTCGCCCGCGCTCGCGGCGTTCGGTGGGTCGGCCTCGACGGCCACCGCGGCGCCACCGGGTCCGAGAGTGGGGCCGATGCCCGCGACGCGGCGACCGAGCGCGAGGTACTCCACGGTCCCGTCCGGGGCGACGTCGAGGTCCACGTAGCCCACGTCGTAGTCGTCCTTGATGCGTGCGCGAAGGCGGTTTTCGAGTTCCGGCCGGCCACCGCGACGGGGGAACAGGAGGGTCTTTCCGGCGAGTGCGTCCTTCACCCCCTCGCTGGCCGGATCGTAGCCGTCGATGTCGTGGATGGTCTCCGGGAGCGACAGCGAGACCAGGCGACCGACGGTCCCGACCAGAGTGCTCACCTCTCCCTCCACGATCTGGGACCCCGCCATCGCCATCACGCTCACCGCAAGTCGATCCCCGCCGCGTCGGCCGAGTGGCGTGACGAGGGCACCAAGCAGGAAGGACAGCGAGTTGAAGACCACGGCCTCCCAGGTGAGATAGCCCGTCTGCCCGGCGACGACCTGGCCGAGCGCCCCGCGCGTGTTGAGGTAGAGCGCGACGGCGGAAACGCCCGCGAGCAGGGCGACACCGCCGGGGACCCGGACCCGGACGTACCAGCGATACGCGACCGCGACCAGCGCGGCCGTCAGGAAGGATAGCACGATCAGTCCGGCGACGCGCAGGACTGGTTCGAGGCTCACCACCTCCGCGACCATCAGGCGACCGCCTCCCTGAACCCCTCGACCCCATCGTGTGTCCCCACGACGTACACCTCCGTGCCATCCTGGAGGGGTGTGTCGCCACGCGGCGCCACGCGCCAGCCGGTATCGGTCCGGATCGCCAGTATCGCGACGCCGAACTGCGCTCTGGGCGCCAGTTCGCCGAGGGTCGTTCCGTCGAACGCGCCACCGGACCGAAGGGTGACCCGGCGGAGTCGCTGGCCCGCCCGGTGGAGCAGCGACACGAGTTCGAACTCGCGGCGGGACCCACGGGAGGTGACGACGACCCGCGCGTCGGTCGCGTCGAGGAGGTCCCTGGCCTCGCCGGGCCTGACGGCGACCGTCACCCGTCCACGGCCCCCGGTCGTGGTCGGTGCCCGCGTTTCCGGCACCGGCGTCGAAATGGCCTGTTCGTCTGCGCTGGCCTCGATATCGGCCGCATCGTCAGTGCCCTCGGCGGCGGGGTCGGCATCCTGTTCGACCGGCGCTTCAGCCGCCGCCTCTCCGGAGCGGGCGCTCACGACCCTGCCCTCCACGGCCCCGTCCTCGGTGAGGACCGTGACCGCCTCGCCACGAGCCACCCCGGTTGGCACCAACGCGTCGAAGGAGACCGCCCGGCGACCGCTCTCGAGACGGCGGGAGACGCCCGAGCGCGGCGGGGCGGCGCTCACGGTCGCTCGACCGCGGGCGTCCATCGTCACCTCCACCGCCTGGAGATCGAACTCGGTTCGGTACCGCTCGCCCATTCTGGCCTCGAGTTCCTCGATGGGCAGGTCGGCAGGGAAGCGCCACTCGACGGCGCCGAGGCCCGCCCGGAGCGGTTCCGGGAGCGGCGGGTAGCCCTCCATGTCCCGCACCTCCCCGACGACCGACACCTGAACCTCGCCGCGACCACCCACGAAGTCGATCACGTCAGTCGAGATGGTGGTCGCACGGATGGTCTCGAGCGAGAAATGATGCGGGACGGTCGTCGCCAGCCGATCGCCGAGCGAGTGGGTGTACAGCGAGAGCATCAACACGACCACGACCGCGGTCATCAGTGCGATGCTGTTCGCTGATTCGGTGATAGACGGGTCCACGAACGCGAGCAGACCGCCGTTCACGCCCGCGAGCGCGAGGCCGAGGACGATGACCGCGAACGCCGGGATAGACACGCCGGTGACGTACCGGAAGAGGAACCCGAATCCGAACGCGAGGAGTGCGGGCAACACCCCAGTCAGGATGCCGAGGTAGAGTCCCCGCAGGACCTCCAGGGGGATCGACGGTGTCGCCATACCGAGACCCTGGGCCAGACGCTCATAAAGGTCAGCCGCTGCCCGGCCCGACTACCCGCGATGGACGATGGCGACGTCCGTCTCGACGCCCGAGACCTGCTCGAAGGCGGGACGCTTGATGATGCGCGAGGGTTTCGACCGGTCGGTGCTCGCCCCCATCAACAGCAGGTCGTACTGGGCGCCGTTGCGCTCGACGAACGATCGGAAGGTGGTCTGAGAGACGCGAGTCTCCGCGTGGATATCCACGACCTCGACGAGGTTCGCGAGCATCCGCTCGGTGGGCCGGCGGTCGCGCTCGCTCGCGATGACCGAGCAGACCGACACCGTCCCGGTCTGGCCCGCGAGGCGCTGGGCGTACTCGACCATCGCGTTCGCGACGTCTCCCGCACTCCGCACCGTCACCATCACCCGTTTCCAGCGGGGCTCCTCCCGGTTCGACTTGAACGCGACGACGTCGAATCGGGCCTGGAAGAGATCACGGATGTAATCGATCAGTTCGCCGTCGCGTTCCTCGTACGGCGCAACGACGAGGTCGCAATCCGTCGCTTCCGCCGTCTGCAGGACGGTCCCGGCGACGGAACGTCCCACGTGGCTAACGACGACGTCCGTCGGGACACCGACCGTCGCCTGCAGGCTGGCGGCGTGCTGTTCGAGACGGCGGGCGACGACGTCGGCGGCTCGTCGTTCCGCCGGTGTCGCTTCCTCGTGGATGTACTCGCCGACCGGTTCGACCGTCCCGGACGCGATGTCGGATTCGGCCGCTGCGACGTCCTCGTCGGTGATCATCCCGAACAGGACGACCTTGCTCGCGTCGTGGGCCGCGGCGAGGCGGGCGCCGAACGCGGCCGTCCGTTCGGCCGCCTCGGTCCGCATGGGTACCAGCACCCGGTCGTCCGCGTCGGTCGTCCCGTAGAGGTAGGTCGCGCGCTCCTCGTAGAATTTCGAGCGCCAGACGACGAAGACCAGCGCGACGAACGACGAGGAGAGCATCACGCCCACGATGTACGCGAGTTGTGACGTCCCCGTGATGAGAACGAGCAGCGCCGTCGAGAAGGCCGTCGGCTCTTCGAGGTCGAGCAGCCAGGTCAGCACACCGGTGAGCAAGATGCCGAACGCCGCCCCCACCGGGTGAACCTCCATCGCGCCGACCGGAAGCCCGTAGAGGAATCGCGCGGACACGAGCAGGGCGGCCCAGCCACTGAGCGCCCCCAGCGTCATCCCACCCACGAATTTCACGGGCGAAGAGTACGCTCCCTCGGGGTCGGCGAACAGCGTGTACGTGCCCGAGGCCAGCGGCGGGAACAGGAGAAAAGAGACGGCGCCAATCAGATTCGACAGCAATGTGACGACCGCGATGAGCAGCGGGGCGAACACGAGCACCGAAACCCGCTCCAGGTGGCTCGTCTGCCCCAGCCACCGCCGGGCTTGCACGAGTTTGCGTCTCGCGTATCGCCGAGCACTTCCTAGCAGGTCGTCGACCTGCCCCCGTCTGCGGTCCATTACCACCCCGTGTGGGTGAAAGGTAGTTGGCTCTTGTGTTCAGGTCGACCGCCAGGGCCGGCGCCAGCACCGACTCAGTCGGCGAGGGCCACGACCGCGTCGAGCGCCAGGCCGATGGCCCGTTCGACGTTGTCCCGAGCCTTCGGCGGGAGTTCGTCCTCGCCCTCGGCCCCCTTCTGGGTCCCCTTCACGAGGTTCCCGTCGACCGTGCAGATGGCGGCCGCGGCGAGTCCCTTGCGGCGTGCGAGCGTGAAGACCGAGGCCGCCTCCATCTCGACGGACAGGATGCCGGCGTCCTCCCACTCCGCGACGTACTCCTCCGTCTCGGCGTAGTAGGCGTCGTCGCTGGCGATGGGACCGACGTGGACCGCCTCGTCGTTCGCCTCGGCGGCCTCGACCAGTGCGGTCGTGACCGCGAAGTCGGGGACGGCAGGGAACTCGACGGGTTCGTACCGCTTCGTCGTCCCCTCGTTCTTCGCGGCACCGGTCGCGACCACCATGTCGCCGATCTCGACGTCGCGCTGGAGGGCCCCGGTCGTCCCGACGCGGATGAACGTCTCCACGCCCACCCGGGCGAGTTCCTCGACGGCGATGGACGCCGACGGACAGCCGATCCCCGTCGAGACGATGGTCAGGGGAACGCCCTCGTAGGTGGCGTTGACGACCTTGTACTCGCGGTTCTCGGCGACGGTGGTCGATTCGTCGCACTGGGCGGCGATCCGGTCGACCCGGCCCGGGTCACCGGGGATGAGCGCGACCTCGTGGACGTCGCCGGCCTCGATCTGGAGATGTGGCTGTTTTCCCATAGCGGGCGTTTCTCGCCTTCGGTGAAAAAGCGCGACGATTGGTCGGCGTTGCGGGTCGGTCAGGCGGGCAGGGATGCGATCAGTCGACGCTCCGGCGGTCGACGAGGAACTCCTCGGCGTCGGCGCGCGTGGGTGCGGTCCGCGCCCCCTCCTCGCAGGCTGCCATCGCACCACAGGCGTTCGCGATCCGGAGGGCACGGTCGAAGTCACCGGCCCGGATCGTCTCGCGCGCCACCCCGTCCCAGGCTCCGAGGACGACCGCGAGGAAGCCGGCGGCGAAGGCGTCGCCCGCGCCGGTGGTGTCGACCGGATCCACGTCGAATCCCGGGGACTCGACCACCGCCTCGTCGCTGTAGACGGTCGCCCCGTTCGCACCGTGTTTGACGACGAGAACGCGGTCGGTTCCCGCAACTGCCTCCCTCGGGGCGGTACTGGCCAGTGCGACGGCTGCCTCCCGCTGGTTCAAAAAGAGGAGGTCGACGCGATCCGGGAGGTCGCCGTAGTCCCGTTCCGAGAGTCGGCGGCCGGGATCGAAGGAGACCGTCACCCCCGCGTCTCGTGCGATCCCCGCCAGTCGCTCGGCGGTCTCCGGCCGCTGGCTGGTCAGGTGGAGGTGGTCGGCGTCCCGGACGACCGTCGGGTCGAGGTCGGCGACCGAGAACGCCTCGTTCGCGCCCTCGTTGCCCAGGACCATCACCTCCCCCTCGGCGTCGACGATGAGGTACTTCACGGTCGTCTCGGCGGAGCGGACCGTTCGAAGCGCGGAGACGTCGACGCCGTCGCGGTCGAGTTCGCGGCGCGCGAGAAAGCCCGGTTCGTCGTCGCCGACGCTGCCGATAACGCCCGCTTCGGCCCCGTATCCCGCGATGGCGGCGGCGACGTTCGCCGCACTGCCCCCACCGGACCGACGCTGGGAGGAGATGCGTGCCTCGCCGTCCGGCGCCGGCAACGCCGCCACGCGGAGCGTGACGTCCCAGTTGACGTGGCCGGCGGTGACCACCCGAACCATACGTCGACCTGTGCGGGCCCGGATTAAAACAGTGAGGGACCCAGGACGATGAACAGCAGGACGTTGTGGGCGCCGGGGCCGAGCCCGACGGCGATGACGAGCCCCAGCAGTCCGAATCCCTCGGCGGGCTCCTCTCGAACGTACCCCGCCAGCAGCCAGAGTACGACCGACGCCATTCCGAGTTTCACCAGCACGAACAGCCAGCCGACGCCCAGCAGGTCCGCGGTCGGGAGCGCCCCGGCGGCCTCCATGATGAGTCGGGACAGCGGCGACTGCTCCCCGAAGCCCAGGAGGTCGATGCCCACCGCCGTCGAGACGCCGTCGAGAGCGTGGGCGAAGAAGACGAGCGGGCCGGCGAGGCCCACGGTCGTCGCGTCGGCGGGCCTGACGGTCTCGAACAGTTTCCAGACGACACCGGCCAGGATGGCTCCGCCTGCGACGCCCAGCAGTGGCACGACCGGCGTGAGTCTCCCGGAGGCCATTCCCACCCAGAGCGCGACGGCAGTCGGAACGACGGCTGCGATGACGCCGACGCCCCCAAGGGATGCCAGCGGCCGTGGCGTACGGCGAACGACGAGCCAGGTCGTCCCAGCAAACACGAACGTCGTCCCGTAGACCGCCGGCGACCCGAAAAACGGAGCCACGATAGCCGGTACCACGTCAAGTTTCGACACGACGTAGGCCGTCGCACCGGCCACCATCCAGGGCGAGAGGGCAAGTATCGTCCGGTCGGAGATCGTCACGCCAGCCCGTCGGAGCGCCCAGACGACCGCCGCGAGAGCGGCGAGAAGAAGGACTGTCTGGGGGAGCGGCGGTATCGTCGATCCGGCAGGCAGCACCATAGCTGAAGACCTCGTCGGGGACGTGAAAGCGTTGCTATCGATCGTCGGCGCTGACGGCGTCTCGGTTCGATGGCTCCGTCCACGGCTGATCGTCGACGTCGCCGTAGAGTTCGCGCATGAGCGTCACGATGCTCTCGGGCGGGAACTGGCCCCGTTCGGTCACGATAGCGTCGACGTAGCGGGGCGGCGTCACGTCGAACGCGGGGTTGCGCACCTCGATGTCCCCGATCTCCTCGCGGTCGGCGGAGGAGATGACCTCGTCCTCGTCGCGCATCTCGATCTCGACCGTGTGGCCGGTGAGCGTGTCGGGATGGAGTTTGAGGGTCTGTGCGGCGACCATGATCGGGGTACCGCGGTCCCTGGCGCTCACGGCGAGGCCGCTCGTCCCGATCTTGTTGATGACCGATCCGTCCGCCGCGATGGAGTCGGCGCCGACGACCACGTGGTCGACGTCGTTGAGGTAACGGTGGGCGGCGTTGTCCACCACGAGCGTGACCGGGACGTCCATCTCGCGGAGTTGCCGAGCGGTGATGTGGCCCTGTTTGCGCGGTCGCGTCTCTTTGACGTATGCCTCGACGTGCTTGCCGGCCTCGACCGCTTTCTCGACCGTCGCGAGGGCGTCGGTCGAGTGGCAGTGAGTCATGATGACGTCGCCGTCCCGCAGACGGTTCGCCCCGATCCGACCCAGTCGGTCCTGGGCCGACTCGAGGTCGGCGACGAAGGTCTCGACGGTCCGCTCGACCGACGACCGGAGCGCCTCGACGGATTCGCCGGCCATGCCATTGAGCACGAACCGCAACGAATTGGGGAGGCTGACGGCAGTCGGCCGGGTGTCGAGGAGGACGCGGGCGGCCCCCCGCATCTCGGCGCGGAACGCCTCGGGATCCGCGGCGTCGCTCTCCTCGGCCTGCACGGCCAGGGCCTCGGCGGCGGCACGGGCGATGGTCGCGGCCCCCCTGATCTCCATCGACGCGATGTCCTCGGCCGTTGCATCGACCGTCTGTGTCGCCATACGGTGGGATAGGTGGCCGGCGGGCAAAAACGTCCGGGCCTGGCCGACACCTTGACTATCGAACAAGTACTCAGCGGGAAGTATGCACGCAGAACGGCGGTCTCTCTACGCCCTCCTCGTCGTCACCATCGTCGGTGCGGGTATCGTCGGCTTCGGATTCGTCGACGCGAGTATCCTCGAGAGCGAGACCACCATCGACTCCTCGGTCGGTACCAGTCAGGTGAACAACGCCAGGGCCTCACTCGACGGACCCGTGACCCTCTACGTGGCCGGCGACGGGTGGCTCGAAGCGGGGATGGCCGACCGCATCGCCGACGATCTCGCGCAGCGTGGAGCCACCGTGACCCGTGTCGAATCACTAGAAAAGGACAGCGAGGGCCCGATACTCGCTATCCTGGTCACCGAATCGTCGATTTCCTACTCGCCGCTCTCCCCCTCGTCGACGGTCGAAACGTCCTTCGCGTACGTTCACTCGGGCAATGCGACGCTCGCCAGCGCGATAGTCGACGATGCGCCGATCGTCATCGACAATCGCGACGCCTACGTCGTGGATGGCGACGTTACCGTCGCCGATCGCAGCAGTGGGCTCGCGACCTGGCCGGCCTATCAGCGACGGGTCGCCACGGCGAATGCGAGGGCGGTGACGGACGCGCTCGCGAGTGCGCCGGGGATGGACCAGCCGAATTAATACCATCGCTCGAGACGGCCCGTCCATGGACCGAGCCGAACTCGCCAGCACCATCGATCACACCGTGCTGGGCCCCGAGACGACGTTCGCCGACGTCACCAGGGTCGTCGACGAGGCCGTCGAGTACGGGATGAACGTCTGCATCCCGCCGTGTTACGTGGCCGAGGCCAGGGAGTACGCCCCCGAGGACTGCACCGTCGCCACCGTCATCGGCTTCCCGCACGGACAGAACGCGCCGGCGGTCAAGCGGGCGGAAGCCGAGAGCGCCAGGGACGACGGAGCCGACGAACTGGACGTCGTCATCAATGTGGGGCGGCTGAAAGCGGGTGACAGAGACGCCGTACGCGCCGAAATTGCCGCCATCGTCGAGGCGGTTCCGCTCCCCGTGAAGGTCATCATCGAGACCGCGTTGCTCACCGACGCGGCAAAACACGCCGCCTGCGAGGTCGCCGTCGAGGCCGGAGCGGACTTCGTGAAGACCTCGACCGGGTTCGCGGACGGCGGCGCGGCGGTCGAGGACGTCGAACTCATGGCCGAGTACCTGCCGGTCAAGGCCAGCGGCGGTATCGGCGACTGGAAGGCCGCCAGAGCGATGCTGGCCGCCGGCGCGGAGCGAATCGGCGCGAGCAGCGGCGTCGCTATCGTCGAGGACTTCGAGGCGTCCCGCAGTTAGCGCGCCACGGACGCCGTCTCGTTCGTCTCCGAGACGACGTACCGGCGGTCGAGTTGCGAGTCGAGGAGTTCGTCGACCGGCGCCTTGTCGTCGCGGAGGACGGGCACGTCGTCGGTCCGGATGGTGTCGGAATCCATCATGCGGGAGACCGCCGTCTCGAGCGGGACGCCGACGTCGCGCTCCTCGGCCCGTGTTTGCAGTTGCCCTCGTGTCAACTGCTGTTTCGACGCCACGACCTCGATGTTCTGGAGGAACACCGTCTCGGAGGTCGGGAACGCGTAGACGTACGGGAAGGCCTCCTTCATCGTCTTGTACTCGGCCCTGAAGAACGCCGAGCCCGAACCCGAGGGCCGGGAGATGATGTTCGCGACCAGCATCCCGTCCTCGTCGAGGCGGTCGGCGGCGAGGTGCATGAACTCGACCGTCGTCAGGTGGAAGGGGACCTGATCTGACTTGTAGGCGTCGAGGACGATGACGTCGTACTCCGTGTCCGTCTCGTCGAGGAACGCGCGCCCGTCGCCCTCGTGGACCTGTAACCGGTCTGACTCCGCCAGTCCGAAGTAGTCCTCGGCTGTCTGGATGACGACCGGGTCGATCTCGACGACGTCGACGTTCACGTCGGGATACTCCTCGACGAACCGCTGTGGCGCCGTGAACCCACCCCCGCCGATGAACAACACGTTGTCGACGTCGTCTTGCACCAGCATCGGGATGTGTAAGTACCGCAGGTACTCGAAGACGTAGCCTTCGCGGTCGTCGACGTAGGTCGCGCTGTGGGGAGTTCCGTCGAGGTAGAGCGTCCGGACGCCGTCGTCGTCTGCCACTTCGAGTTGCTGGTAGGGCGTCTGGGTCTGGTAGACGATCGAATCGCCCGTGGAGATGCTGGCGCCCCCGAAGGCGAACGCGCCCACGACGAGTGACGCGATGACCACCACGCGCACCATCTCCAGAGAGCGGGGAGCGCGGCGAAGGACGATGACTGCTGCCGCCCCGACGAGGAGGACACCGAAGAACAACTCGATGATCGGGACGGACAGCGACGGGATGAGGACGAAGGTCGTCCCGAACGTTCCGGCGATGCTCCCGATGGTCCCGAGCGCGTACACCCGACCGGACGCGCCGCCGGTGCTCTGCTCCCGGGAGAGCTGGGCGGCGTAGGGGCTGATAAACCCGAGCAAGTAGACCGGCGGCCCGAAGAGCACCGCTATCGGCAGGATCACTGCATAGCGGTTCGGGAGCGGCAGCGTGTCAGTGAACTGCAACAGTAGATCGCCAGCCGCGAGCAAGAACGCGACGAACAGCGCGGATTGCGCGAGGATACCGGCGAGGGCGAGTGGACTCGCCTTCGCTGCCGCACGCTTGCCACCGTACCAGTATCCAAGGCTCAATGCGACCAGGAACACCCCGATGATGCTCCCCCAGGTGTAGATGCTACTCCCGAACTCGGGGGCGATGATCCGGCCCGCGAGAATCTCGAGGCCCATGCTCGAGAAGCCGGAGACCAGGACCGCACCTTCGGCGGTCTGGATGGGGACCGAGAACCGGGCGGTGTCGGCGTTCGACTGCACGACGGTTCGTTGGTCACGCGGTCGGAAATACGTGTCCCGTCCGGAGGGCGACGAATCCGCCCGAAACACCGTGCTTTTGCCCGCGCGGGCGATACCGAGGGTAGATGGCTCGGTACACCATCGAGACCTACGGATGCACGTCGAACCGCGGCGAGAGCCGCGCCATCGAGCGACGGCTCCGCGACGCGGGCCACCACCCAGTTCCGGACGCCGAGTCGGCCGACGTGGCCATCCTCAACACGTGTACCGTAGTCGAGAAGACCGAACGCAACATGCTCCGCCGGGCCGAGGAACTCGAGGCGGAGACCGCCGATCTGATCGTCACTGGCTGTATGGCACTCGCACAGGAGACCGCATTCGAGGACGCCGACGTCGACGCCCAGATTCTGCACTGGGACGAGGTGCCCGAGGCAGTCACGAACGGCGAATGTCCGACGACCACCCCCGACACGGAACCGGTCCTCGACGGGGTCGTCGGCATCCTGCCCATCGCCCGTGGCTGCATGAGCGACTGCTCGTACTGCATCACCAAGTTTGCGACCGGTCGGATCGACTCGCCGTCCGTCGAGGCGAACGTCGAGCGTGCCCACGACCTCGTCGACGCCGGTGCAAGCGAGATACGGATCACCGGCCAGGACACCGGCGTCTATGGAATGGACCAGGGTGAGCGGTGGCTCCCCGAGTTGCTTCGCGGCATCTGTGCCATCGAGGGCGACTTCCGTGTCCGCCTCGGGATGGCCAACCCCTGGGGCGTCCACGCGGTCCGCGAAGAACTCGCCGAGGTGTACGCCGACTGTGAGAAACTCTACAACTTCCTCCACATCCCGGTGCAGTCGGGCGCCGATACGGTCCTCGAGGCAATGGGCCGCCAGCACACCGTCGAGGAGTTCCGCGAGGTCGTCGCGACCTTCGACGACGCCCTCGAGGACTGGACGCTCTCGACGGACTTCATCGTCGGCTTCCCCACCGAGACCGACGCCGACTTCCAGGCGAGCATGGACCTCCTCCAGGACGTGGAACCGGAGAAGATCAACGTCACGCGATTCTCGAAGCGCCCCGGGACCGACGCCGCCGGGATGAAAGGGCTCGGTGGGACCCTCAAGAAGGAGCGCTCGTCCGCGATGACGGACCTGAAGATGGACGTCGTGGGGGCCGCCTACGAGGACATCGTCGGGACGACCCGGCGGGTCCTCGCCGTCGAGTCTGGCCGCCGCGACTCGGTCCAGGCCTTCGACGACGCCTACCACCAGATCGTCGTGCAGAACGCGTCCGAGTACGGCATCGACCCGGGCGATTTCGTGGACGTGACCGTCACCACGCACAACACGGTCTACGCGATGGGCGAACCGGTCGAGTGACTGCGCGAAGCGGTCACGATCCGCTCGTCATGGCGAACAGGCGACGTCCCTCCTCGTGACGGCGTCCGTCGCACTCCCGCTCCCACCGCCACGCTGTCTGTCACAGCACGGACAGGGGTGGCCGTGGCTTCGTATTTGAACTAGAGGTGGACCGCCCGTGAGGCGTCTTCGACGGTGGTGCCCTCGAGGTTGGCGAACGCGTCGTACAGTCGGTCGTAGGTGTCTTCGACGGCCTCCACGATGACCTTCGTCTCGGAGATGACAGGCATGAAGTTCGTATCGCCCTGCCAGCGCGGGACGACGTGCGTGTGGAGGTGATCGTCGATGGAACCGCCGGCCGCCGACCCCCCGAGGTTGAGCCCCGTGTTGATGCCGTCTGGATTCATCGCCGCCTTCAGCGCCGTGATGGTTTGCTGGACGAGACGGCTGTGGGCGAGCAGAACCGGCTCGGAGAGGTCCTCGTAATCGCGTTCGTGGGCAAACGGAATGACCATCGCGTGCCCGGGGTTGTACGGGTAGTTGTTGAGCATCACGAAGGCGTGCTCGTTTCTGGCGACGACGAGGTACTCCCTGTCGGCCCCCATCTCGGGTACCTCGCAGAAGACGCAGTCCTCGAATTCCTCGTTCCCGTCGCGTTCCACCCACTCGATGCGCCACGGGGCGAAGACGGAATCCATGACCGATCGTGCGAGCGGCGTGCCAGTAATGGTTCCGGCTCGGTCGACGGTCGCTCTCGTTTGCTATCCGGTCGTGACCTCGGCCCCGTCCTCGGTGACGATGATCGTGTGCTCGGCCTGACTGACGAGTGCGCCGTCCTGCTCTTTGAGCACCGGATAGCTCCGAAGGACGTCGTTCATCGTCAGGCGACGCAGCGACATCTCCGCACGTGCGTCGTCGAGCCACCGGGCAGCGAACGGGAGTTCCCGGTACGCTTCGGCGACCGTCTCCATCACCTGGCGTGCCTGTCGGTTGCGGACGCGACCCTCCGAGACCAGCGAGTAGATCTCCGTCTTGGAGCCCTCGCCGACCTTCCCACTCCCATCCGTGACGAACGGTTCGATGGCGACCACGTCGCCGACCTGCAACTCGACGCCGGTGTCCAGTCCGCGATTGGGGACGTTCGGCCCGGTGTGGGCGTCCCACTGCGCGAGGCCGTGACCCGTGAGGTTGACGACCGGGTTCAGGTCGTAGCTGTCGATGGCGGCCTCGATCTCCGCGCCGATCTCGCCGGTATGAACACCGGGTTCGACGGCGTCGATCGCCGCCGCGAGGGCGTCCTCTGCGGCCTCGACCATCTCGGGATTCCCGCTCAGGTCCACGGTCGTCGCCGCGTCGGCGATCCAGCCATCGACGTGGACGCCGATGTCCAGACAGACCATCTCCTCGCCGAAGACGGACTCGTCGTCGCGGGCTGGTGTCGCGTGGGATGCCTCCTCGTCGATGGAGATGTTGACCGGGAAGGCGGGCGCTCCCCCCAGTTCTTCGATACGATCTTCGGCGAACTCGGCTACCTCGAGATGGCTCGCGCCCACCTCGACGCGATCGGCGGCTTCCGCGAGGACGGTCTCGAGGATCTCGCCCGCCTCTCGATACTGCTCGTACTGCTCGGCGGACAGGTCGACGTCGCTCATGCACCCCACTTCAGCCGACCGGCAGAAAGCGCTTGCGGGTCCTCACCGCGTGGCCGTCGCCGTCTGCATCGCCGCCGTGTTGAACGCGCTCCCCACGGTCCCATCGACGTCGGCGACGATGACGGCGGCGCCCGATTCTGTGACGTCGGTGAACTCCTCGATGGCCAGGTCGGCCGCGATCTGGGCTTCGTGGCCCGATTCCAGATGGTCGACCGCGCGACGGGTAAGCGTCACCCGGGCGATGTCCTCGCCCACCCCGGTCGCACTCGCGCCCCCGGCCGGTGCGGCGTAGAATCCGCTCCCGACCTGGGGGACGTCACCCACCCGACCCGCGAGCGCCAGCCAGCGACCCCCGGTCGAAGTCGCCGCAGCGACGCGATCCCCGTCGACGGCGACGGCGCCGACCGTGTCGTGGCCGCCGAACCGTCCCTGGAGCCATTCGAGGTGGTCCGCGGGCCCCCGGTCGGAGTCCCCTCGAGTTCGTTCCACCGGGTTCGCGTCCGCTCGCTCTGGAGGTCGACCGCGGTCTCGATCCCGAAATCCGCTGCGAGGTCCACCGCGTGCACACCACTCACCAGCACGTGTGGCGTCTCCTCTAAAACGACGCGAGCCACGGAGACGGCGTGCTCGACGCCGGGCATCGAGCACGCGGCGCCGACCTCCCGATCGTCGGTCATCAGCCCGGCGTCGGTACGGGCGATGCCATCGCTCTGAGGCCAGCTTCCGAAGCCGGCATTGAACCGCGGATCGGATTCGAGGAGGTGTATCGTCGCGACGACCGCATCGAGGGGTTCGGACTCGGACACGCCCGTCTCGACGGCCGACGCGAGGGCCGAGTGGCGGGCGTCTGGCGCAGCTGGAACGTCGCCGGCCCCGCCGTGTGCGATAACGCGCATATCCGTCGCTCGCAGTGGGGGGAGAAAAATCCCCGACACGGAGGTCGGCCGTCGCATGTTAACACAATGGACGCAAACAGCAGGTTTCTTGCCTGGTCCTTCAGAGTTTTAGATGATATGAGCTACGACAAGATCGAAGTTCCATCCAGCGGGTCGAAGATCACGTACGACGAGGAAACCGACGAACTGAACGTCCCGGACGACCCCATCGTCCCCATCATCTACGGCGACGGCATCGGTTCTGACGTCGGCCCGGCCACCCAGAAAGTACTCGACGCGGCCGCCGAGGCCACGGGACGCGAGTTCAACTGGATGCGCGTCTACGCCGGCGAGTCCGCCCGCGAGAAGTACGACGAGAACCTGCCCCAGGAGACCGTCGACGCCATGAGCGAGTATCGCGTCTCCATCAAGGGCCCGCTCACGACCCCGGTCGGCGCGGGCTTCCGCAGCCTCAACGTCGCACTCCGCAAGCGGCTCGACCTCTACGCGAACGTCCGCCCGACCTACTTCCTCGAGGGCATCGACGAGGTATCCCCGGTCAAGCGCCCCCAGGACATGGACATGATCATGTTCCGGGAGAACACCGAGGACGTCTACGCCGGCATCGAGTGGGAGGCCGGCACCGAGGAAGTCGAGGAGGTTCGGGACTTCGTCGAAGACGAGATGGGCTTCGACTCGACCATCCACGACGGCCCGGTCGGCATCGGCATCAAGCCCATCACCGAGTTCGGCACCAAGCGCCTCGTCCGCGAGGCCATCGACTACGCCCTCGAAAACGACGACAAGAACACGGTGACACTGGTCCACAAGGGCAACATCATGAAGTTCACCGAGGGCCAGTTCCGCGACTGGGGCTACGAGGTCGCCGAAGAGGAGTACGGCGACGAGGTCATCACCGAGGACACGCTCTGGGAGGAGCGCGACGGCGAGCAGCCCGAGGACGCCGTGGTCGTCAACGACCGCATCGCGGACAACATGCTCCAGCAGATGCTCACCCGGACCGACGAGTACGACGTGCTCGCGCTCCCGAACCTCAACGGCGATTACCTCTCGGACTCCGCCGGCGCCCAGATCGGTGGGCTCGGCATCGCGCCCGGCGCCAACTTCGGCACCGGCAAGGTCCTCGCCGAGCCGGTCCACGGCTCCGCGCCCAAGTACGAGGGCCAGGACAAGGTCAACCCGACCGCGATGATCCTCTCCGGCCGTCTCATGCTCGAGTACATGGGCTGGGACGACGCCGCCGATCTCGTCCGCGACGCCGTCGAGCAGGCCATCTCCGCGAAGACGGTCACCTACGACTTCCACCGCCAGATGGAGGGCGGCGAGAAGCTCGCCACCAGCGAGTACGCGCAGGTCGTCGTCGAGAACATCGAAGACCTGGCGTAGACAGGTCTTCGGCCAGTCGAGCTTCGCTCGACGCAATCCAAGAACCGCCACAATCACCCCGATCTCCACATTCTTTCGACCGATCGCAGCGCTCAGCGACTGCTATCAGGAGTCGCTGGCAGTCGGGCCGTCACTCCTGCCAGCTCGGGTTCTCGCGCGGGGGGCTGAAGATGTCCACGCCGACGATTGGCTCGTCGCCGCGATTCTCCAGTGCGTGCGGTTCGCCGCCAGGAATCGAGTAGGAGTCGCCCGGCCCGACGGGAATCTCCTCCCCGTCGACGAGGAAGACCGCCTCCCCGCTCTCGATGTACCCCGCCTGTTCGTGCGGGTGGCTGTGTTCGGGAACGGTCGCCCCCGGTTCGATCTCGAAGTGCTGGACGTTCATCGCCTCGCCGCCAGCGAGGAGTTTGAGGTGGGCGCCGTCGACCGGTTCCGCCGATTCGATCTCGGATTCGTTGACGCGTTCCATACGGACAGCACGCGGCCCCGGCACCTAAAGGTTCAACTGCGATGGGGTGCGAAGGGTGTAGCGTGTACGCCGTCGTCGGCTGCTCGGACTGCGAGGCACTGTGGATCGTCGAGGGACGGCCGGAGACGACCGGCTGTCCCCGCTGTGGGTCGCGCCACCGCTTCGAGGCCCTCAAGAAGTTCGTGACGACCGACGACGAGGACCATGCCCGGGACGTGCGGTCGGCCCTTCTGGCGAAGCGGCGGGGCGAAGAGGACGCCTTCGCGAGGGTCGATTCGTTCGCCGAACTGGAGCCCGCCCTCGAGGACGTCGGAACGACCGACGAGGAGTACCTTGCGGCGAGCGGTATCGATACCGAGGAAGTCGCAGCGGCAGGCGAGCGAGCGATGGCGGGCAACCAGTCGCGGAGTCGAAAGGACGTCGTCCTCGACGCCCTCGCGGCACTCGACCACCCGGACGAGGCCGCCGTCGTCGAGTTCGCCGGCGAGCGGGGGGTTCCCGCGGACTACGTGCGGTCGGCGCTGGAGAAGCTGGAGCGGATGGGGAGAGTCTCGCGCGGGCGAGACGGCTATCGATTGCTCTGAGGACTGCGGAGAGACCCGACCGGCTGCCAGGCGGGAGCCTAACGCCCCAGGTCCTCGTGTGCACTCGCGAGGTGACGCGAGGCGAGCGCGGCGAGCAACGAGAGTTCGCCCGCGAGCGCGGCCGCAGCGATGATCTCGGCGAGGGCGTCGGCGTTGCTCCCCGGCGGATCGCCACCGCCGTCGAGGCCGAGCAGTTCGAGAGCGTCGGCCTGGGTCGGCAGGCCCGTCCCCCCGCCGACGGTGCCCAGTTCCAGACTGGCGAAGGAGACGCTCGCGTAGAGTTCCGCTTCCCTGGCTTCGACGGTCGTGATGGCGTTGGCGCCCTCGACGACCTGCGCGGGGTCCTGGCCCGTCGCGAGGAACATCGCGGCGACGACGTTGCTCGCGTGCGCGTTGAACCCCAGACTCCCCGCCTTCGCGCTCCCGACGAGGTTCTTCCGGGTGTTGACCTCGGCGATGGCCTCGGGAGTCGTGTCGAAGCGGTCGGCGACGACGTCACGGGGGATGCGCACGTCGGCGGTCACCGAGCGACCGCGGCCCTCGACGGCGTTGATCGCGGCCGGTTTCTTGTCCGTACACAGATTCCCCGAGAGGGAGACCAGTTCCGCGGGCGTCTCGTCCTCGAGGAGTTCGGCGGCCGCCGCAGTGGCGATGGTGGCCATGTTCATCCCCATGGCGTCCTTCGTATCGTAGCTGAACCGAACGAAGACCGAGTCGCCGACGACGTAGGGTCTGGCCCACTGCAGTTCGCCGTGGTCGGTGGTCGCCTCGGCCGCCGCGGCCAACCGCTCCTGGTTATCGCGCACCCACTCGGTCACGGCCTGCCCCTCTGCGACGTCGTAGACCCGGAACACCGGCGCCCGCGTCATCCCGTGCTTCGTGACCCGAACCGTCGCCCCGCCGGCCGCATCGAGCGCCGAGCAGCCGCGGTTGACGCTGGCGACGAGCGCGCCCTCGGTTGTGGCGAGCGGCAGGTGGTATTCGCCCTCGGCCGCCGAGCCGTGAACCGGGATCGGGCCGGCCAACCCCATCGGGATCTGGGCCGCTCCGAGCATGTTCTCCACGTTCGGCTCCGCGTCCGCCGGGTCGAAGGAGAAGGTTCCGACGGCGTCGAGGTCCGCGCCGGTCTCGCGGCGAAGGTACTCGCGTCGGGCGTCGGCCGCGGTCCGTGGGTCCGTGTGAGATTCCAGGTCGTGGATGGGGATTTCGCCGGCCTGGACGCGGTCGGCGAGGGCGTCTGCGTCGGTCATGGTCCAGTGCACGAGTGGGTCGATGTAACCGTTATCGCATCGAGAGTGCGAGCGTCGCCCATCCCAACCGTTTTGACGGCGCCAGTCGGTTCTCCGGTAATGGCCGAACCCGCAGCTGTCGTCTTCGTCGGTGGCGAGGTCCACACCATGACGACACCGGACGAGACCGCCGAGGCGGTGGCCGTCAGGGACGGACGGATCACCCGGGTTACCTCGGCGTACGAGTCCCAGTTCGTCACGGGCGCGGAGACCACCGTCATCGACCTCGAGGGTCGCGTCCTGCTCCCAGGGTTCATCGACGCCCACACCCACATGCAACAGCACGGACAGTCGCTCGTCCACGCCGATCTCACAGCAGCCGAGAGCCTCGAGGCGGCGCTGGAACGACTGGCTGAGGACGCGGCACCGAATCACGAGTGGCTGCTCGGCTTCGGCTGGGACGAGAGCGAGTGGGGCGAGGACCCAGCGCCGACCCGCGACGACCTCGACGCCGTCTCGACGGACCGGCCGGTCGCCGCCTTCCGCGTCGATCTCCACTCCGTCGCGCTCAACTCGGTCGCCCTGGAACGACTACGGGCCGACCTCCCCGAGGAGGAGGTCCAGATGGACGACGGTGAGCCGACAGGACGAGTGGTCGAGTCGGGGGTCGACGTGGTCTGGGATGCCGTCGCGCCTGACGTGGCGGAGACACGCCGACTGCTACGGGCCGCCATCGAGGACGTTCACGCCAAGGGGGTGACCGGCGTCCACGACATGGTTCGCCAGTCGCATGCGCCGAGAGCCTACCGGGATCTGGACGCCGCAGGCGACCTCGACCTCCGGGTTCGGATCAACTACTGGTCGGACCACCTCGACGCGGTCGAGGAACTCGGCCTCCGTCCGAATCACGGAAGCGAGTTCGTCCGCGTCGGCGCCATCAAGACGTTCACCGACGGGAGCATCGGCAGCCAGACCGCGAAGCTCTCCGAGCCGTTCGCCGACGCGCCCGACGAGACGGGGACCTGGGTCGTTGCGCCTGCAGAGCTCCGGGAACTCGCGAGGCGAGTGAGCGAGGGCGATCGCCAGTTGACCGCGCACGCCATCGGCGACGAGGCCGTCGATGCGGTCCTCGACGTTCTCGAAGACCTGGACGATTCGGCGAACCGCCACCGGATCGAGCACCTCGAACTGATCGACGAAATGGGGATCGGGCGGCTCGCCGACGTCGGTGCCGTCGCCTCCGTCCAGCCGAACTTCCACGGCTGGGCCCGGGAGGGGGGCCTCTACGAGAAGCGACTCGGCGACGACCGGCGCCTGCGCTCGAATCCCCTGGGGCTGCTCGCGGACGCGAATGTGCCCCTCGCCTTCGGCAGCGACGGCATGCCCCTGGACCCGCTCTACGGGATCGAACAGGCCGTCACGGCGCCGACGGCGGACCAGCGCGTCTCGGTCACCGAAGCACTACGGGCCTACACCGCCGGAAGCGCCTATGCCGGGTTCGACGAACACCGACTCGGGACGGTCGAGGTCGGCAAGCGAGCGGACTTCGTCGTGCTCGAGGAATCGCCGTGGGAACGGCCCGAGCATATCGCGGACATCGACGTGGCGATGACGGTTGTCGACGGCGAGATCGTCTACGACGGTCGGGACTAGTCCTCTTTGGTGTCTTCGAGCAGGGATTCTCCGGTCATGATCTCGGGGATCGGAATATCGAGGAGCGCGAGCATCGTGGGTGCGAGATCGCTGAGTTCGCCACCCTCTCTGACTCGCCTTCCGCCGTCGGTCCCGTCGGGGGCGACGTAGATGCAGGGGACGGGGTTGAACGTGTGGGCCGTGTGCGGGTCGTCCGCGGTCCCCATATCGTCCGCGTTACCATGGTCTGCAGTGACGAGTACGTGAGCGCCGACCCGCTTCAGGGTATCGACGAGCCGTCCCAGTTGCTCGTCCACCGCCTCCACGGCCTCGATGGCGGCCTCGTAGTCCCCGGTGTGGCCGACCATATCTGGGTTGGCGTAGTTGAGAACCATGACGTCGGGGTCCTCCCTCTCGATGATCGAGATGGCCGTATCGGTGACCGCCTCGGCGCTCATCTCCGGTTGCAGGTCGTAGGTCGGAACGTCGGGACTCTCGACGATGCGGCGGATCTCACCGTCGAACTCGACCTCTCGACCCCCGTTCAGGAAGTAGGTGACGTGGGGGTACTTCTCGGATTCGGCGAGGCGAAGTTGCGTGAGACCGCGCTCGGCGAGCACCGATCCGAGGGTATCCGTCGGCTCGATCGGTGGAAACGCAACGGGGAAGTCGTACGTCTGATCGTACTCCGTCATCGTCGCCAGGTGGACCTCCGGGGGTGAAGTCTCGACGTCCCAGACGGGGTTCCGGTCCGCCAGCATCCGGACCAGTTGCCGTACCCTGTCGGCCCGGAAGTTGAACACGAAGACGGCGTCGCCGTCTTCAACCCCAGGTCGGTCGTCGACGAGGGTCGGCTCGACGAACTCGTCCGTGTCGCCGCGGTCGTACGAGTCGCGCACGGCCGCGACCGACGACGACGCCCGGTGATCGGCCGCCCGGTTCACGATGGCGTCGTAGGCCCGTTTCGTCCGTTCCCAGTTCTCGTCGCGGTCCATCGCGTAGTACCGTCCGGAGACGGTCGCGACGTGACCGGTCCCGTGCCGGTCGGCGACGGACTGGAGTTCGGCGAGGGAGGACTCCCCGCCGGTCGGACTGGTGTCGCGGCCGTCCGTGAAAGCGTGGGTGACGGACTCGAGACCTCGCTGTGCGGCACACTCGATGAGCGCGGCGAGGTGCTCCTGATCGGAGTGGACGCCGCCGTCGCTGACGAGACCCATGAAGTGGACCCGACCCCCCGACGCCTCGGCTGCGTCGAACGCCCCGGAAATGGCGTCGTTGCTGCAAAGTTCGTCGGCTGCTATCGCGTCGTTGATGCGGGTGTAGGCCTGCTCGAGTACCCGCCCCGCGCCGATAGTGAGGTGGCCCACCTCGCTGTTGCCCATCTGGTCGTCCGGGAGGCCGACGGTCCGGCCGTACGCCGTGAGCGTGCCGAACGCGCCAATCTCCCGGAGACGGTCGAACGTCGGCGTGTCGGCGGCCTCGATAGCGTTGCGTCGGTCGTGGTTAGCCAACCCCCAGCCGTCCAGGATGACGAGCGCCGCCTGCATGGTCGATGCTGCGAGGGGATGACGTAATTAGGTGTCGGGTCGGCGCCACCGAGGACCGCAGAGCGCGTCGGGATTTCACGCGACACATCTGATACTATTATTACATTTCCGCTCGAAGTGTTGGACATGCGTCCCCGAGCCCATGGATACCGATCCCTCGTGACGTCCACCCGACTCCAGATGACCGACAGATCGAGGGGCGACTGACCGATGGCCGCCATCGAGACGAGCGGCCTCTCCAAACGCTTCGGGTCGGACGTCCTCGCGGTCGACGACATCGACCTGACCGTCGCGGAGGGTGAGATATTCGGCTTCCTCGGTCCTAACGGTGCGGGCAAGTCGACGACCATCGACATGCTCCTCGACTACGTCCGACCGACCGAAGGAACGGCGAGCGTCCTCGGGATGGATGCCCAGTCAGAGACCGAAGCCATCCACCGTCGGGTCGGCATCCTTCCAGACGATTACGGCCTCTACGATCGACTCACGGGGTACGAACACCTCGACTACGCCATCGAATTGAAGCGGGCCGACGACGACCCCGACGCCCTCCTCGATCGGGTCGACCTGGACCGCGCGGCCGCCGAGCGCCCCGTGGGTGGGTACTCGACGGGGATGGCCCAACGGCTCGTCCTCGCCATCGCACTGATCGGGGATCCAGACCTGCTCGTCCTCGACGAACCGTCCTCCGGACTCGACCCGAACGGCGTCAGGATGGTCCGCGACATCGCCCGCGAGACCGCGGCGGCCGGCGGGACGGTCTTCTTCTCCAGTCACATCCTGCCGCAGGTCGAGGCCGTCTGCGATCGGGTGGCGATACTGGACCGCGGACGACTGGTGGCCGTGGACACTATCGATGGACTCCGAGATGCCCTGGGCACCGGTTCGACGCTCTCGGTAACCGTCGACGAGATACCGGAGACACTCGCCCTGGAGGAGATCGACGGCGTCTCGGCGGTGACGACCGGCGAGCGGACCATCACCGTGACCTGTCGGATGCCGGAGACCAAACTCGGGGTCCTCGACACGATCCGCGATTCGCCTGCGTCCATTCTCGACTTCTCGACCAGCGAGGCGTCCCTCGAGGAACTGTTCCAGGCCTACACCCGTGGAGAGCCATCGGTAGAGGGGCCGGCACGATGAGCACGGTGGTAATCGCCCGAAAGGAGTTCGCCGACGCGGTCCGCTCGCGGACCCTCTGGGGCATCGTCGCCATCATCGCGGTGATGACCTCGCTCGCCATGGCCGTCACCGCGATCGTGCCGGGGGCGCCAAACGTGTACGCGGCGATCGGTGGAGCGTCGCAGTTCGCGGGGGTCCTCGTGCCCATCATGGCCCTGGTAGCCGCCTATCTCGCAATCGCCGGCGAGCGCGAGTCGGGGAGCATCAAGATCCTGCTCGGCCTCCCGCCGACCCGTGGCGAGGTCCTCGCCGGGAAGTTCCTCGGGCGGAGTCTGGTCGTCATCGTCGGCATCGTGGTCGGTTTCGCGTTCGCCGCCGTAATCGCCGTCGTCATCTACGGTGGTGTCCCGCCAGTCGCGTTCGCGGGCGTGACGCTGCTCTCTGCGGCCCTCGGCGTCGCCTTCGTCGGTATCGGTATCGGCATCTCGGCGGCGACGGCCACTCGGTCGCGCGCGATGACCTACGGTATCAGCGCGTATCTCCTGTTGACGCTGCTCTGGGACCTCGTCCCCGAGATCGCCCGGATGCTGTTCGGTAGCGGGAACAGCGGCGGTCTCGAGGCGTGGTATCTCTTCCTGACCGTCCTCAGTCCGACGGGTGCGTTCAACGGACTGGCGAGAGAGGTGCTCGCGAGTGCCGTCGGTGGCCCAGGGATGGGGCTGGCCCTCACCGGCGAGACCCCGTTCTACCTCCAGCCCGTCGCGTTGGCAGTCATTCTGGTGGTCTGGACGGTGGTTCCACTGGTCGTGGGGTATCTGTCGTTCCGGGATGCGGATCTGAGTTGAGAGGGAGGGGCGAGCGCTAGCGAGCGGAGCGCAGCAAACGGTAGGAGAGTGGGCCAGTGCGGATTTTGAACCACGGTCGTTCCGCTCCGCTTCACTCCCTGATTCAAATCCGCACCCATTTTCTCTGAGTGACTGCGCCGAGCGATAGTAACGCTCGGCGCGTTTGTGAGAGAAAAATTGGCCAGTGCGGATTTGAACCGGAGCCAGACGGTCCGGGTCGCTCGTTTCACTCGCTTCCCGGGCTGCGACTGGCAGGGCTCAAATCCGTGGCCGCTTCTCGGAGGGAGCGAGCGACGACAGGGCGTCGTCGCTCGCGGAGAATGAGAAGTGGGCCAGTGCGGATTTGAACCGGAGCCAGACGGTCCGGGTCGCTCGTTTCACTCGCTTCCCGGGCTGCGACTGGCAGGGCTCAAATCCGTGGCCGCTTCTCGGAGGGAGCGAGCGACGACAGGGCGTCGTCGCTCGCGGAGAATGAGAAGTGGGCCAGTGCGGATTTGAACCGCAAACTTCCACCTTATCAGAGTGGCGCTCTACCTGATTGAGCTACTGGCCCGAACGTATCCACACGTTGCCCGCTGGTTCGTTTAAGCGTTTCCTTTCGACACTCCGTGTGGCCGCAGTCCGTGGATTTATCACCGAAGACGGCACCAACCGGGGCCATCCAACACTGAACAGCGCGGGTCGTCTCGCGGGAGTACGGCACAGCGGCTCGCGGTCGGGATCGTGCCGTCTGTTCGCTCACTTCGAGTCGTCTTCGAACTCGACCTCGTAGGCGTCGGACCCCAGGTCGACCGTATCGTCGGAGCGGGCATCGCTGCCGGCGCCGCCGCCCGCTCCAGGACCGGACCCGTTCCCGCCCGGGTGCTGCATGCCGCCGGTCGACCACCCCGAGTCGTCGCCACCCGGGAACCCGACGGTGTAGACCTTGCCCGTCGCGAAACCGCCGGTCTGCCGTTCGAGCAACGGGACGATGACGAACCGCTTGAGGCCTATCCGTATCGGGATCCGCGTCACCGGCAGAGCGAGGAGGAAGCCAATGGCGTCGGTGACCAGTCCCGGCGTCAGGAGAAAGGCACCGGCCGCGATGAGCATCCCGCCGTCGACGACCTCGTCCGTCGGAATGTCACCACGGGCAGCGGAGCGCTGCATCTTCTGCAGGGTGTGTCGGCCCTCGGCCCGGACGAAGAGCATGCCGAGGAGGGCGGTCAGGACCACCAACGCGACCGTCGGCACGGCGCCGATGTAGCTCGCGACGACTACGAGCAAGAACGCGTCGGCGAGCGGCACCAGCAGGAGGGCCGCGAAGAGCAACCGCAGCATCGGCCGAACGTAGCGGCTGGGTGCATATATCCCTTCGGCTCGGCTTCGATACGCTTTCCCGGAGTCGAGCCGAGGGGCCCGGTATGGACGACGCCGCGGACGCCATGAAAGTCGAGTGGCGAGAGTGGGGCCAGGCCGCCTTCGACCGGGCACAGGACACCGAACAGCCGATACTGCTCTCCATCTCCGCACGGTGGTGTGGCTGGTGCCAGACCATGGACGCGACGACCTACGCCGAACCGCGCATCGCGGCCATCATCAACCACGACTTCGTCCCGATCCGGGTCGACGCCGACCGTCATCCGCGAGTGCGGGATCGCTACAACGCCGGCGGATTTCCCTCGACGGTCATGTTGACACCAACAGGGAAACTCCTCGCGGCGGCCGGATATCTCAAGCCGGAGCAGATGCGGCGGATCCTCGAGCGCGCCGGCGAGGAGTGGAAGAAAAGCGGCGAGAACGCAGGGCGACTGCCGCACACCCTCCAAGACACGGAGCCGCCATCCGGCGTCCTGACCGACGACATCGAGCGTTACATCAACGGCCAGGTGGACACGCAGTTCGACGCCACACACGCCGGCTGGGGGACCGAGGAGAAGTTCCCGCTCCCCGCCACCGTCGAGTTCGCGTTGACCCGGCAACCGACGAAAGCGACCCGGACCCTCGACGCCATCCGAACCCACCTCTTCGACGAGCCCGACGGAGGCTTCTTTCGGCACGCCGGCGCGAACGACTGGTCGGAGCCTACCCGCGAGAAGGTACTCGACGTCAACGCGGGGCTCCTTCGCGCCTTCGCCAACGGCTATCTGACGACCGGTGACGACGAATACCGACGGACGGCGGCCCGAACAGTCGAGTACCTCGTGGATGCCCTGTGGACCGGCGACGGGTTCGCCAATAGCCAACAACCTGGCGAGTACTTCGAATTGCCGGCGGCGGAGCGCGAGGAAATGGAGGCGCCACCCATCGACACGACGACGTACAGCGGCCCGAATGCCAGAACCGCGGCGGCGCTACTTCGATACGTGGCCTATACCGACGACGAGACGGCGAGGCGGTACGCCGAGGCGACACTGTCGCTGTTGGAGACGGACAGGATCGACGACGGCGTCGTGGCCCACTGCGATGCGGACTGCGAGGATGGGCTGTTGACGGCCCAGGCACCGACACTGCGTGCGTTCGCGACCGCCGGACAGGTGCTCGACCCCGAATACGTCGAGACGGCGACGGAGATAGCCGACGCCACCGTCGACCGACTCCAGACCGAGAGCGGCGCGTTCAGGGACGGCCCCGACGCGGGGCCAGGCCTCCTGGACGAACCGCTGTATGCCATCGACGACAACGCGCGAATGGCGAACGCGCTCGTCGACCTTCACCACCTGACCGGCGAGGACCGCTATCACGAGGCGGCTATCGACGCCTGCGAGGCGTTTGCCGGGGCGGCCGAAGGGATGGGACCGCAGGTCGCCAGGTACGGAACGGCGGTCTCACGTCTCCGTCGCCGACCGTTGGTCATCGCCGTCGGGACCGAACCAGGATCCGACCTCCACCGGGCGGCCCTCCGCATGGCGGACCACGAGAAGGTCGTCGTGCCCGACTCCACCGACGTCGAGACGGGACATGCTGCCCTGTTGACCGCCGACGGGAGCCGCGGCGACGCGACGGATCCGGCGTCGCTGGCCGGTCTCGTCGACGAATACGACCGCTCGGCATAAACTCTCGAAGCGTTTTTAGTGGTTCTGGGACAAGAACCGTTCGATGGCCGACCTCAAAGATCTGGGACTCTCCGAGTACGAGGCGAACGCGTACCGGGCACTGCTGGAGACCGGTCCGGCAACCGCGAAGGAGTTGTCCGAAGCGAGCGGCGTCCCCATGGGACGCATCTACGACGTCCTCGGGAGCATCGAATCACAGCATCTCGTTCGAAGCCAGGCAGCGAGTCGGCCGAAAAAGTACGTCGCCGTGGAACCAGACACCGCCCTCGACAGACTCCTCGAGGACCGCAAACGGGAACTCGAGGAGAAGGCCGACCAGTACGAGGCCATCGTGGGCGAACTCACGACCGACCTCGAGAATCCGGCCGATCCGGAAGACGGCTTCTGGACGGGCGCTATCGGCCCGGAGAACTCCCTCGAGTTGCTGCTGGAGCGGATCGACGCGGCCGAAAACGAACTGCGGATCATTACCGGCACCCCATCGTCGAGTTTCGAGGTCGGCGAGGTCGGTGGGCAGGTAATCGACCATCTGGAAGCGGCCCTCGAGAGCGGCGTCGGGGTGTCGATGCTCATCGACCTCCAGTTGAACCGGCAACTGCCCGCCGACATCACCGAGCGGTACGCGAGCGCCATCGTCGGCTACGAGAACTTCGAGGTCCGGGTGGCATCGACCATCGACGGCAACATCACCATCGTCGACGACCGTGAGGTCTGTCTCGAGGTGCTGAACCCGGTGGACCCGGACGAGTCGTTCGCCCTCATCAACCTCAAGGACGCGGGATTCACGGCCGAGGTCACGGACGAATTCGAACCCATCTGGCGGGACGCCGAGCGACTCTAGGGACGGTTCAGTTCGTCCCGTAACTCCGCCATCGTCGCGATGCGCTCGGCGTGGGCGTTGTGCTGGTGGATCGATTCGTCGTTCGACTGACGCATCGTGACGACGGCGTCGTCGGGAAGGTGGTCACATTCCTCGACGACCTGTTCGGCCATCGCCCTGACGCAGTCCTCCACGAATCGGGCGTTCGCGTGGGCTCGATAGGTCATCGCGTCCTCGTCCGGCCGCTTCGCGAGATTGTAGATGCGAGCGCTCATGCTGTCCCGCGCCACGTCAGCCAGGTCGAGGATATCGACGTCCGGATCGCCGGCGGTCTCGACGGTAAGCGTGGCGTGTCCACGCTGTGAGTGGCCTGCCTGCGGGACTTCCTGTAAGAACTCGGTTACCGACCGTTCGTCGACCCCGAGGTCCGCCAGTTTCTCCCTCGCGGTCTCTTCCATCATCCCCTGCGAACAGGGACAGACGGTCATGCCATCCACGCGGGCGCCGATCTCTTCGCGCGTCGGTTCGCCGTCGGTGGCCGTGGCCGACGCGAGGATGTCGATGGTACTCTGGGTGGGTCGATCGGTCGCCGGTGTCCGGTCTTTGACCGCGAACTCGGCTTCCATCGAGACCGTGGCCGTGGAGGTGTAGTCGTGTTTCTCCAGGAGGCGTTCGGCGGTATCACCGACCATCTCCTCGACGCGGTAGACCGGATCGCTCACGGCGGCCTCGAGAACCTCGTCGATCGCCTCCATGTTTCGGCTCATGTCGAGTCCCTTGCGCTCGCTCGGGAGGTCGACGGTGACCGCGAACTCGGCCATCAACACGTACGGTCGCGAGTCCTCGCGGGCGACTTTAACGAGTTTTTCGACACCCGTCACGCCGACCTGACCGAGACCGATCCTGACATCCGGCGCTGTTGCCTGGACGTCCGGTAGCTGGTGACTCATTGTCGGGGTTTGGACTGGTTCGCCAGTAACCCTTTCCCTTGCGGCCACCCGGGCCGCCACGTCACTCGAGTTTGTTCAGCGCCTGGAAGAAGTCCGAGACGGGGCCCGCCACCCGGGCGGGTTCTTCGGCGGCACGGAGTGTGACCGTCGTGGGCACGTCGAGGCGCCGGTGGTTCGAGCCGTCCGAGGAGATGACGACCGAACCGCCCCGCTGGACGTGGATGGCAATCTCCTGCTCCGATGGGACCACGATCGGGGGCATCGACCCCAGGCCGACCATGTCCGTCACCACGAGGGCGTCGACCCGGGGGTGGATGAGCGGGCCGCCTTCGCTCAGATTGTACGCCGTGCTCCCGGTCGGTGTCGCCACGAGGACCCCATCGGCGGTGGCGGTGGTGTACAGCGACCCGTCGATGCGCACTTCGACGGAGATGCCCTGCCCATGCCCGCGTTGTCGCCCCTGAACGGTTACCTCGTTGAGAGCGGGGGTAAGCGACCAATCCTCCGCCTCGATGGTTGCCACGACCCGTGGCACCGCACGGTAGCGGACCGAACCGGACGTGCGAAACCGCTCGACCTCGCGTCGAACGGCCGCGAGGGCGTCGTCCGGGGAGACCGCATTGAGGAACCCGACCTCGCCGAGATTGACGCCGAGCACCGGTTTCGGACCGGCGCCACGGGCTGCATAGAGAAACGTCCCGTCCCCGCCGATGCTGACGACGAGATCGCAAGCGGAGAGCTCATCGACGTCGTGGCCCGGGACCCCGAGCGTCTCGGCAGTCGCTGCATCGATCCACACGTCCACGTCCTCCGGCACGAGCACGTCCCGCAGGTCCGCGGCCAGATTGGCAGCCCTGGCGTTCCCTCGCTGGGCGACGATCCCGACACGCATGCCCCTCTCTTCTTCCTCCGTCCTCTTAAACCGCAAGCTCGCGGGCAAAACTACTTTTGTGCCGACCACCGAGGGTGGAGTATGATTCGGTCGCCGTCGCAGACACTGCGAGGGAGCGGTTAGATGGCAGATCGGGACCAGGAGACCGACGGTAGGGACGAGGACGATGACTGGTTCGAGCGGGCCCTCCAGGCGGACGACGACGAAGTCGGCGAAGAAGACGAACCGCGCGATGCCGGACCCACCTCGGTGGACGAGCAGCCAGCGGCATCGAACGTGGAGCCAGCAGAGCGCGACACAGCGAGCAGGGACGTCGACGACGGTTCGGACGACTTCGGCTTCGACACGGGGCTCGACGACCCCCAGGGCGATATCGGGACTGATTTCGCCGAGGCGTTCGACGATTCCTCGCCCGGCGGCGGCCCTGGCGGGTTCGATCCGGGCGGTGGCGATGGCGAGTCGTTCGGGTTCGACCTCGGCGGTAGCACCGGAGCGACCGAAGATTTCGACGACGAGGACTTCGAATCGGCCCTCCCGCGTATCGAGTTGGGTATCGAAGGTCTGGACGAGATGATCCAGGGCGGCGTCCCGGAGCGGACCCTCCTCGTGGCCATCGGCGGTGCCGGGACGGGGAAGACCACCTTCGGACTGCAGTTCCTCGAGCAAGCGCTCTCGGCGGGCGACCGTGGCGTCTACATCACCCTCGAGGAGAGCCACGAACGCGTCCTCCAGAGCGCCGAGGAGAAGGGCTGGGAGTTCGAGCGCTACGAGGCGGACGGCGACCTGGCCGTCATCGACCTCGACCCCGTCGAGATGGCCAACAGTCTCACGAGTATCCGGAACGAACTCCCACGCCTGGTCGAGAGTTTCGGCGCCTCGCGACTGGTACTCGACTCCGTCTCGCTCCTCGAGATGATGTACGACGACCAGGCGACCCGCCGGACGGAGATCTACGACTTCGCCCGAGCCCTAAAGAATGCCGGCGTGACGACCATGCTCACAAGCGAGGCCGACACCGACAATCCCTTCGCGTCCCGGTACGGCATTATCGAGTATCTCACCGACGCGGTCTTCGTCCTCCGTCACGTCCGTCCGGAGGACTTCCGGGAGACGCGGTTGGCCATCGAGATCCAGAAGATCCGCGATGCGAATCACTCCCGCGAGACCAAGCCATACGAGATTACGGACACCGGTATCTCGGTCTATCGGCAGGCGAATATCTTCTAAAGAACCTTTTGCTGCGGGCCGCGCTCCGCGCGGCCCTGGCAAAACGTTCATGAAAACCCTCGCCCCTCCAGCCGCCGCGCTACCGCGCGGCGTTAGTCGGGGCGTCGGGCCCCGAGCGAAGCTCGCGGGGGAATCGGCGACCTACCGGGTCCTAGCGGACCGCTCGGTCGCCGAATGCTCGATAGAAGTCGATCCAATCTCGGTTTAGCATTCGCGCACCGAGCGTTCACGAGAGCAGAGCTCTCGTGCAGCCCATCAGAAATCTTCGATTTCTGAGGACGGCTCGATGAGCCCGGTAGGTGTGCGATTCACCGGTCGCGTAGCGACCGGCCTAAGGACCGACCACCGCGCGCTGGAGGCGTGCGACGGGAGGGACGATGGGATTGGGGCAGGTTTTGCAAGCGACCGGAGCAGCCGCTCGCGGCCCTTCCTTGCGGTTCCGGTCCGTCACCGCTCGCAGAACGCTGACCATTGAATTTACAACACCAAAATTCGAAGGGTGAGTATCGAAAACCGGCAATCAAGATGAGGCGACCGCTCAACAGTCAGGTATACTGACCGACTGAAATTGACAATGATCGTTTTCAAACCGACATCAGTAGGTACCCACACCGAAGAGAACAGTACACACGCGGCCAGTCAGCCACCTGTGACGTTGCTGGGTACGCGAAACCGAGAGAGATCCCAGAACGATTGCAAGTAACCACGCATGCCAGACCGTGCCGAGCGGCAGTCTCCTGAAGATGGACCACCGGTTCGAGAGGAACCGTTCCACGCGTACCTCGACAGGGAACCAGGAGTGAGCAATGTGCAGCTGTTCGGTTTCGATATCCAACCGGTCGTGTTCCCACTCTCGGTACTCGCCGTGGTGGTCGCAGTCACCCTCACGATTGGACTGGGCGAGCAGGCTGCAGCCGCCTATCAGACGGTGTTCGAGGTCGTCAACAGGAACTTCGGTTGGCTATATATTCTGGCGGTCAACGTATTCCTCCTCGCTATGATCGCCTTTGGCGTGAGCCGATACGGCAGTATCAGAATCGGCGGCCCAGATACGGAACCGGAATTCTCTCGTTCAGAGTGGCTCACGATGCTGTTCACTGCCGGTATGGGGGTCGGGCTCCTGTTTTTCGGCGTCGCCGAGCCACTGCATCACTTTCTGTCAGGGGGTGGTTCCGTATTCGACGTTCCCCCCGAGTCACCCGCTGCCGGCCGGGCCGCGACGGCCGTGACGATGTTCCACTGGGGCGTTCACCCGTGGGCGATCTACGGAATCGTCGGTCTCGGGCTCGCCTTTTTTGCCTTCAACCGCGGACTCCCGCTTGGTTTCCGGTCGATATTCTACCCGCTGCTGGGGAGCCGGATTTACGGCCTTCCGGGCCACGTCGTCGACCTCGTGGCAGTCATCGCGACCGTCGCCGGGCTATCGACGACGATGGGGCTCGCTGCACTCCAAATCGACGCTGGGCTCGACTTCGTGGCCACGAATTTCCTCGACACGACAGTTCCCATCTCACCCTGGAGTACGGCTCTCATCGTCGGCGTCATCGTCACCATCACCACGCTGTCGGTTTTCGCTGGTCTCGAGCGGGGGATCAAGCGACTCTCGCAGGCGAACGTCGTGTTAATGCTGACATTGCTCGCGTTCGTGATCGTTGGTGGGCCGACAGTGTACCTGTTCGACGTGTTCGCCAGCGGAATCGGTGCGTATCTCGGAAACTTTCTGGAACTCAGTTTCCACGCTGAAGCCTTCGCTGGGCAAGATACCGGCTGGCAACACGACTGGACGATATTCTATTGGGGGTTCTGGATCGGTTGGGCCCCCTTTGTCGGGATGTTTATCGCCAGGATATCCAAGGGACGAACGATCCGGGAGTTCGTTGGAGGGGTGCTCGTGGTGCCGGCACTGTTCTCACTGGTCTGGATGGCCGTGTTCAACGGGACGGCACTGTTCGTCGAGTTGAACGTCCTGAGTGGTGGGATCGTCGGGCCACTGCAACACAACGGTCGCGCCATTGCCGTGTTCGAAATGCTGTCGTTCTATCCATTCACCCTTCTGACGAGTTTGCTCGTCATAGTGAATCTACTGACGTTTACAGTGACGTCGCTGGACTCGGGGTCGCTCGTTATTGGCTATTTGACCGCCGGTGGGAAACGGACTGTTGGGGCCCGACAACGTGTGGTATGGCCAATACTTATCGGCGTGACAGCAACCGTACTGCTGGTGGGGAACGGCCTGAACGCCCTCCAGACGGCAGTCATCACGACCGGACTCCCCTTCGCGGTCCTCATTCTGGTCATGGTCTATACGATCTATCTGGGGCTTCGGAGTGAAGCCGACATATCCCAATCGGAAGCGTCTAGATAAACCCTCGAGGGACCAGCTGACTCGGGCCAGGTCGATCCACCCCACTCGACACTGTCCGCCCGAGACGACGACTGACTGGTCCTCTGCACGATCGTCCATCTCCAGGCTTCGAGCACCGATAGACTGCGGATGGATCTCACGGCGTCACTCATCCGTCGCCGTCGGCAACTCCACGACGAAGACTGCCCCTTCCTGCTCGTCGATAGTGGGAAGTAGGTCACCCTCTCTGTCCTTGACCCAGACATCGCCGCCATAACTTTCGACCAACGTCTTGACGAGATAGAGGCCAATTCCGGTGCCGTGACTGTCGAGTCCCTTCTCCCCCTTGCCGAAGATGTCATCTTGTTGGGCAGGGGGAATCCCCGGGCCGTTGTCCGCGATCTTGACGACGACCGTGTCTTCGGGATCTGTTACTCCAACCGCCACCGCCGGACTCTCCTTGTCGTTGTGTTGGATGGCGTTTTTCAACAGGTTCCGAAAGACCGACCCCAACATGTTGTTGGCCCGGACCTGGACCGATGGGATCGTCGTTTCCGAGGAGATTGTGGCCGCAGAATACGACGATCGCACCTCCTGTATTTCGCTCTGGAGGACGGTGTGGAGATTCACGCGCCGTAGCTCCTTGTCTGCAGTGAGCATCACGTCCGCCATCTCTCGTCCCGACTTCGTGAGTTCGACGGCATGTTCGGCATTCTCGAGGACGGTTTCGATGTGCGACTGTACCGCATCGTCCTCACATTCGGTTTTGAGGAATTCCGTGTAGGCCGTTATCAACTGAATGTCATTTCGGATGTCGTGACGCAAGACCTGGTTGAGAGTCTCGAGGTTGTCCCGTTGCTCCTCCAACTGTCGTTCGTACTCTTTTCGCTCGGTGATGTCCCGGACGAGCGCGTGTAACGCTGGCTCGCCTCGATGTTCGAACCGGCTGAGTTTCACCTCGGCCGGGAACTCCGTCCCGTCGACGCGCTGGTGTGTCCACTCGAAAAACGCTTCGCCTTCCTCGAAGGCAGTCTCGACGTGCTCCAGTGCGGTCTCCTTCGAGTCCTCTCCATCGGGCTGGGTCGGTGGGGACAGTTCCCACGGATAATACTCGACGAACTCCGAGACCGACTCGGCCCCAAACAGATCGAGGGCCCGTTCGTTACAGTCGAAAAAGCCATCGCGATCGAGCAACATGAGCGCGTCCCGCGTGTCCTCGAACAGATTCCGGTACTTCTCCTCGCGTGCTTCGAGTTCGCGTTCGTGTTCTTTTCTGTCGGTAATATCTCTGGACAGGAGGACGGCTTCGTCCTGGTGGTCGCCCGGCATCGGGGCGATGCGGCCGCCGAACCAGGTCCGTTCGCCATCCAGATCGAGAGAATACTCTACCGTCTGGACCGTGCCGGTGTCGAGTGAGTCCTCGATACCCTCGAGAATTGCCGCTGCGGCGTCGGGCGGTAACACCTCGGTCACGTCCGAGCCGACGAGTTCCGACACATCGTCAGCCAGGAGGCCCCGCTGTCCGGTGAGAACCTCTCGATATCGTCCCGCTCTATCGTACACAAACGTTACGTCGGGGATCGCATTCGTTATCGCTCGAATTCGGTTCCGTTCGGCAGCGAGTTCCTGTTTCTGTTCCTTCCGCTCGGTGATATCACGCACCAACGCGTGGATGACTGGCTCGCCATCGTATTCGAACCGACTGAGCTTTACTTCCGCCTGGAACTCCGCACCGTCGACGCGCTTGTGCGTCCACTCGAAGAACGCTGTGCCCGTTTCGAACGCCTCTTCGATGCGTTCGAGCGCCGCTCCCTTCGAATCCCGTCCATCGGGTTGGGTCGGGGGTGAGAACTCCCATGGAGAATACTCGACGAACTCCGAAACCGACTCGACGCCGAATAGTTCGAGTGCCTGTTGGTTGCAATCGCGGTAGCCGTCGCGGTCCATCAACATGAGGGCGTCGCGGGTATCTTCGAAGAGATTGCGATACTTTTCCTCGCGCGCCGCCAGTTCCTGTTCGCGTCGTTTCCGTTCCGTGATGTCGACGAGATACCCGAGAAGGTGGTTTCGTTGGCCATCTTCCCGGAGATCTTTCGTATACTCCAGTACCCATCGAACCTCCCCCTCGGCAGTGATCACGCGATAGGGTTCGGGTGTGAACAGGTCGGTTCCATCCGTTTCGTACCCGTCCATCTCCTCTTCCAATCTGTCGATGTCCTCGTCGTGGACGATATCCGCGAACACGAGATCGGTTGACTGGAGTTCCTCAGGGTCGTAGCCCAGAACACTCTCGACGTTCTCCGAAACGTAGTCGATTGGCCAACCGTCTTCGTCTTCCCACTTGAAAACGACCGCAGGGCCTTCCCGAAACATGTCCCGCTCGGCTTCCAGGGTCAGTTCGGTGCGCTTTCTGTCGTCGATATCCTGATGAATGCCAACTGCTCGCACGGGTTCTCCGGTTTCGTCTCGCTCGACGACTTTCCCGATGGTTCGCACCCATTTCCAGTCCCCCGACTTCGTCTCGAGGCGATATTCGGACTGATAATATGGCGTCCGCTTCTCGATGTGTTCGGTCAGCGCCTCGTCGTGTCGTTTCTTCCCTCTCGGATGCACCACTCGTACCCAGTCGTCGAGATGATCCCCCATCTCGGACGGCGAGTAGCCCAACATCTCGGTGAGCAGCTCGTCACGCACGACCTCGTCAGTCTCCATGTCCCAGTCCCAGACCCCGAGGTTCGCACCCTCGAGAGCCAACGTCATCCGCTCTTTCGTGGTTCGCAGTTCCGCTTCCCGTTCTTTTCGTTCGGTGACGTCCCGGCCGTTCACGATGACACCGTCGAACTCGTCGTCGTGGACACCCCGCATGGTGGCTTCGAGCCAGGTCCAGGTCCCGTCTGCCCGCCGACAGCGAAATTCGACGACCGTTTGCCCGACCTGCCCGTCCCGCAGGTCCGCAATCGCATCGACAAATGCATCCTCGTCCTCGGGATGGACGTATTCACGTCCCGCGTCGCCAGGTAACTCGGATCGGTTGTAGCCCAGAATTCGCTCGACAGCAGCGTTCACGTACGATATCTGCCCGTCGGCGTCGATGACGGCGGTGACATCACTCGCTTTCTCCACGAGGTTTCGGTACCCGCCATTACTCAATCTGTGCCCTGTCGACTCCACACCGGTGTCAGTCTCATTCGGGCCAGACATCAGTACTACGTTGCTACGATGCACGAGTCTCGGTTACTTGAATTATTCGCGACCCAAGCGGTCACTGCGTGAAGAATGGCCCGTGGAGTCGCCTGTTACCGCGTCTGTCGAAGACCGAACAGAGGCGTTCCCCTGTTACGGGCAGATATCGGCCTGCCAGGACAGTTCTCACTTCGATCGACACTGGAATACGCTGACAACACGTTCCGGATTCATTCTGCCCGTTCACGGAGATGGCCCCAGACGGAGCGCCGTGTAAGTTTTGAGGGCCTGATCGGACCAGTTCCCAAGTCGCCAGGATTCGAGGACCCATCGTCGCGCTCGAAACCTGATTGATTCCGGTTCGGCACTATTTCCGGAGGGGCCAGTCAACGAAAGTATACGATATTTGGGGGACGGGGTCCCCCCTCATCACTCAGTATCAACAGTTGTCAAATTCTTGTGAATGGAACTGCGAACGAGGGAATCATAGAGTGGCGCGATTGCCCCGAGCATTCGGCGACCGAGCGGTCCGTCAGGACCCGGAAGGTCGCCGATTCTCCGAGCGCGAAGCGCTCAGCCCGACGAACCCCCGGAGGGGGTGAGGACGGGTTTTGGTGCAGCTTTTGCCAGCGCGAGCCTTCGGCTCGCGCGCAGTAAAAGGTGCAAGTGCGAGGGAAGGGATTCGAACCACGGTCACAAATCGGAGATTTGTTCCCTGATTCGAATCCTTCCGTCTCGTTTCACTCCTCACTTCGTTCGTCGTGAAACTGCGAGGGAAGGGATTCGAACCCTCGGACCCCTGCGGGAGCGGGTCTTAAGCCCGCCGCCGTTGGCCGCTTGGCTACCCTCGCGCATACAGGAGTTCCTGCGGCGACCGCTAATCCCTTTCGACTGCCGGGCTACCCGGCCTCACCCGGCGGGGACGCTGCCTCGTCGGCCGCCTCGATCACGTCGTCGGCCCGCGAACGGATCTGGTCGAAGTACCCCAGGACCCGGTTTCGGTCCTGTTCGAGGGTGTTCGCGATCTCCGTCGGCGTCTTCCCCCAGACGGAGTACATGTACGAGGCGATACCGGCCTTCCCTGACGAAGCGACGGTCACTGGAATACCGTTGGGACCCACACCCTCCTTGATCCGGAATCCACCGAGAGCCAGGTAGAGGTCGGCGAACAACCGAGCACGGTCCTCGTCGTCGAACTCGATGATCGGTCGGGCCGGCGTGTGGAACGTGAAGGTGGGAACTGACCCTTCTGGGTCGTCACGTCGGACCAGGTACGACTCCGATGGGTACTCCTCGACGATGGACTCGTTTTCGTCCAGGTCGGGCTCGGTATTCAGGTACGATGGCATACCGTACTGATTGTTCGTCCACCTATATGAAATCCAGCGGTCAAAATGACGGGTGACGGATCGGTTTCAGCGGTGGACGGTCACCGATTCGAGGAGGATGTCCTTCATCGGGCCGTCGTTGCGATCGGTCGGCGTCGAACCGATATCCTCTACGACGTCCATCCCGTCGGTCACCGTCCCGAAGACGGCGTGGCGGTCGTCGAGGTGTGGCTGGGCAGCGAGCGTGATGAAGAACTGCGAGCCGTTCGTGTTGGGGCCGCTATTGGCCATCGAGACGATCCCGGCGTCGTCGTGGCGCAGTTCGTCGTGGAACTCGTCGTCGAACGTGTATCCCGGGCCACCGCGACCGGTCCCGAGGGGGTCGCCCGTCTGAATCATGAACCCGTCGATGACCCGGTGGAAGGGGACGTCGTCGTAGAGGGGTTCGCCTTCCACGGTCTCGCCGGATTCGGGGTCCTCCCACGTCTTCTCGCCCGTCGCGAGACCGACGAAGTTATCGACGGTCTTCGGCGCGCGTTCGTCGTAGAGTTCGATCTCGATGTCGCCCTCGGTCGTGTGGAGGGTCGCTCGAAGGTCGCTCATGGTCTCCATCAGGTGAACCAGGGGGAAAACGCTACTGAAATGAGCCGGCGGGGCCGGGTCGTGAAACCGTGCGAAAGACCGCCTCCCTTTTTGCGAGTGGGACGGGTAGCTTTGCTCGATGACCCTCGACCCCGTCCATTACGACGGGATCGCTACTCTCGCAGAGCGAATCCGCCACGATACCGACCCCGAAGAACAGCGCGACGTCGCCGAGGCCGTCTGGGCGGAGTTCCTCGACCCCCTTTATGGCGACGCGGGGGCGGTCCTCGAACCGATCGACGACCAGCGCAGACGGACGGCGCCAATCGACGATCTCGCACTTCGGGACCCCGTCTTCGACTCCGTCCACGGTATCGACTCAGGAACGATCAATCCGACCACCTTCAAGAACGGGCTCCTCGTCGACCTCGCCCAGGCCGCCATGAGCGCCACGCCGTCGGCCCTCGACGTCCACCGGAAACGGACGTACATCATGACCGTCTACTCGAACGACGCGACCGTCGACCACGGGATGGACGAGTGGACGGCCTTCGACGCCGGCCACGGGCGTGGGCGAGTGGTCCATACGGCCGCGCTCGCCCGCGATCAGGAGCGTGTCGTCCACGGGCTGGCGCTCTACCTGGCGGAGAGTCACCACGCGCTGGAGAACGCAGATCGGGTCGACGACCTGCTCGTCCTCGATGGACCGTTGTATCCCAAGCAGACGGTCCACTGGCTGGACCGCCACGGGACGCTCGCCGACCTGGTGAGCGAGGACGACCTCGTCGAAGAGGTCGTCGCCAACTACCTCCGACTCGTCGAGCGCTTCGTCGAGCGGGACGTCCCCCTGGTCGGTTTCGTCAAGAGTCCCCAGTCCCAGGCCCTGATACGGACGGTACGTGAACGAGGGCGACCGACGCCCTGGGCGACCGATTCGGCGTTCTTCGCCAGGGTACTGGAACGGCGCGAACGCCACGGCGACACGTTCGAACGCGTCCGCGACGAACTCACCTGGACGAACTGGTTCCGGTCTCGGCTGGGCGCGGACGGCGTCTTCTCCGGCGAGAATCGCGATATCGGCGTCGACCGCCGACTCGATCCGCCGGCCTACGAGGTCGTCTTCTTCGTCGTCTACGACCCACGGACCGACCTGGTGTTCAAGGTGGAACTGCCGGCGGCGTTCGCCGAGCGGCCGGCGGTCCGAAACGCTGTCGAACGCTGGGCCGTGGGTGCGGTCGCCGCGGAGCGTGGACCGCCCGGGCCGGTGGCGAAGGCCGACGAGCTGGCACGCATCGACCGGGGGCAGAAGCGAGAACTCACCCGGCGTCTCGAGCGTGGATTCGACACCGAAGTGGATACGAACTACGACCGGGAACGCTGGGGCATCTGAAACACGGTTGGCAGTAGCCGTCCGCTCAGATCTCGTGTTCGGGGAGGACCGATATCTCTACCGCGGACCGCTCGACACCGATCCGCGAGAACTGCGTCCGGATGTGCTCCCGGGCGGCTTCCAGCGCCCCCTCCTTTGTGTCGAATCCTCGCGAGAACGGTGTCTCGAAAGCAACCCGTAACTCGCGGCCCCCGACCTGCTGGGGCACGCCACCGCTCTCCACCTCGTAGAACGCATCGCAGACGAAGACGTAGGCGGCGTCCTCCGTCGGTGCACCGGCGAACCGCGGCGGGTCGTCGCCAGGTTCGTAGAGGGTGCCGGTCAGCGCCGTTCCGGCGGCACTCCCCTGGACCAGTTTCATAGACGAACCGAGACGGCGCGGGGGGAAAAGGGAACCGGGGCAACCGCCACCAGCCACGAGGCACCGAGGGAAAGGCGTTAGTCGATCCGGTCCGCGTATTGCTGCATGAGCGATCTGGGGGACTTCTCGGAGTACGGTACCGACGAAGCCTCGTCTCCGGACACGGTGGACCCGAGCGAGACCGACGAGGACGACTTCGAGCGAGTCGAGGTCGACGAGACGGGCCGAGACCATGGTATCGGATCGCTGGCCGTCACCGAGGGGCTCCGCATCGACACGGACAGCCAGGAGACCTCACTCAGGGCGTACATCACTGCCGGTAACCGCTCCTCGATCCGACTCGGCACCTATCTGCTGGCCCCGTATCCCGGGAACGAGACACTGTTCTGTCGCATCGCTGGGCTCGAGTACGCCCAGGAGTTCGAGAGCGACGACGCGACCGAGATCCACGCACGACGGGCGATGCGCTCGTCGGGCATCGACGAACGAGACTACAAGTTCCTCGCGGATCTGGACCCCGTCGCCGTCCTGTATCCCGACGGCGGAGAGCTCCGTCGCCGGATGCCGGACAGGGTACCGAAACCCGAGACCGTCGTCCACCACGCCGACGACCAGCAGAAGATCAAGACGGGACTGAACATCCCCGGGTCCGGCGTGTTCCTCGGTCACCTCGCGGTCGGGGGCGAGCGAGTACGGACGCGGGCCGACCCACCGACCATCGATTACCGACTTGACGACGGCGACGAGGGTGCCGACCCCCTCGTCTTCCGGCACGTCCTCGTCGCCGGCGGGACGGGGTCGGGGAAGACCCACACAGCAAAGAACGTCCTCAGGCAGTACCTCCACGAGGACCGACGCTACGAACTCGATAGCGCGAGCGGTCGCTCTCCCCGGGCAGCAGTCGTCCAGTTCGACCCCCAGGACGAGTACGCCCAGATGCACGACGACAACCCGGTGGCGACGGACGAAGACGCTCGCTCCTGGGAGACACAGGGACTCGCGTACGGAGGTCACGAGGACACCGTCGCGTTCGTCCCCCAGGTCGGGACTGCGACGTACGCCGCCTCCCACCACCGCGCCGAACAGCAGCCATTCACCATCCCGTTCTCGATGGTTCGGGGAAACCCGTGGCTCGTCGCGGGTTCACAACTCAACGACAACCAGTATTCCGCACTCCAGTACCTGCTCGACCGGTTCTTCGACTCGCACGGGTCCGAGGGCACCTACGACGAATTCACGACGTTTCTCGACGACCCCGCACTACGGGAGGAACTCGACGAGTCCGGTCGGGTTCACGAGGCGACTTTCGACGCCGTCAAACGCCGGGTTCACGGTATCCCACAGGGCGTCTTCGATCAGGATGCCCGCCCCATCACGGAGCTGGTCGAGGCGTTCGTCCGGCCCGGGCGGCTCTCCGTGGTTCCGACCTACCACGTGAACACCTCGCGCGCCGCCGAGATGGTGGTCCTCGCGGTCGCCAGCCTCCTCGTCGATCAGAAGCTGTCGAACGACCCGCAATACGACCGCATCAAGGAGACGCCACTCATCGTGGGGATGGACGAGGCGCACAACTTCCTGGCCGGTGCCGACAGCGTCCAGGCCCGCAAGGTCATCGGGAAGTTCACCGAAGCGGCCAAACAGGGCCGCAAGGAACGACTCGGCCTGTTCCTCATCACCCAGGACCCCCAGGACATCGCAGACGCCGTGTTCAAACAGGTCAACACGCGAGTCGTCCTCAACCTGGGGGACGAGGATGCCATCTCGAGTGTCAACCTGCCACGAGAACTCGAGGAGAAGGTGCCGTACATGGAACGGGGACAGATGGCGGTTTACTCCCCGGACAACTCGGAGCCGGTCGAGGTCATGGGCCTACCGACGTGTCTGACCCGCCACGGCAGGGACTGACCGACGCACCTTTTTGTGTGAGCGCGCCGGACGTCAATCCATGAAGACGATACTCGTTCCCCTCGACGGATCGGAGAAGTCCTGGAACGCATTCGAGTTTGCGGCCGAGGAGTTCCCGACCGCGACCTTTCACCTCCTGCACGTAATCGATCCAGTGGAAGCGGGCTACACGGCGACGGCGACCGTCCCGGGATACACCGAAGAGTGGTACGAACAGGCCAAAGAGAGAGCTGCTGAGGTCTTCGAGAAGGCCGAAGCGAAGGTCGGCGAGGACTCGATCGAGACTGCGACCGAGGTCGGTCGACCCTCCCGAGTCATCGTGGAGTACGCCGAGGAGAACGAGGTCGATCAGATCGTCATGGGCAGTCACGGACGCTCCGGCGTCTCGCGCATCCTCCTCGGCAGCGTCGCCGAGGCCGTCGTGCGTCGGTCGCCGGTCCCGGTTACCATCTGCCGGTAGGGCGGCCCATCACCCGGACTGGGCGTTCCGACGTGCGCGGTCGCGGATCCGTTCCACCTGGTCGACGTACTCGTAGCCCGGGATGATTCCCTCCATCCAGGTCCCCTCCACGAACGAGACGATGGCGATGACGTCCTCACCGGCAGTCCCTGGCGACGGTTCGATCTCGGTGACGACCGTGACGGTCGCGGCCTCGCGCTCAACCGTCGTCACGTCGACGGCGTCCGTCCTGGTGACGCCGTCGGCGTCGACCACGCGACGTTCGAACGTCTCGAACCAGCCGTCCTCGACGACCGGGGCGACGGTCTCGTCCTCGACCGCCGCGTTCAGCGTCGGGAGGTCGTTCTCGATTCGGACGGTGCCGTCGGCAACGAATACACGGGCGTCGAAGGTCGTCTGTGTCGGGACGAACTGCGACCCCGTCTCCTCGAATCGGGGATGGGCGGCCAGCGCCCGCTCGATTCCGTCGGTCATTGGTCGTTCTGAGGAGGTCACCGGGAAAAGGGATTGCGCTGGCGGCGATGCCCGAACCTTCTTTCGGAACGAACAATGGCGAGCAGGCGACTCGGCGGCGCTCCGGGGCGGTGAGTCGCACTCCCGCCGTGTTCGCCCCGGGCCAGGGGTCTGGCGATGACCTGCGTTGGACTCGCCCGCCCATTTGAACCCTCGTCGGGTGAGAATTGGTCAGGGAGACGGGATAGCCCCCTCAATCCATGGAGATGTACGTCTCCGTGTCCTCGACGCCCGCTATCGCCTGGATCTGGTCCGCTGCGATGTCCTTGACGGCCTGCGGACTGTCGACCTCGATCTTCGCGATGAAATCGACGTCTCCCGCGACGATGTGTGCGTCGAGCACTCCGTCGATCGCAAAGATATCGTCCAGTACGCGGTCCGCTTCGCCAGTGTTCGCCTTGATGAGGATGTATGCAGTGACCATCGTCAGTCGCCTCCGGTGTCGGTCGAGCCGACGAGTATCTGTTTGACGTCTTCCAGTGCGTCGAACTCCGCCAGGACCGCGATCCGATCGCCCGCCTCCAGCGTATCGTCGGGAAGGGCCAGGCCGAGGGGTTCGTCCTGCTTCGCGTACGCGAGCGTCTGGCTCCTGGCGGGGAGTTCGAGTTCGCTGATCGTGTACCCGTGCATCGGTGCCTCGCGGGTCACCGTGAACTGCGCGATCTGGAGGTTCTCGGCAAGGTCCGCGATGGCGGTCACGTTCCCGCCCAACAACGCGTTCTTCGCGCCGATGGCGCCGAGACGTTCCGGATAGACGATGGCGTCAACCTCGTCGGCGTACTTGCGGTAGATGTTCTCCCGGTAGTCCTCGTCGATGCGGAGGACCGTCCGGCAGTCGTGGTGGTTACCGACCATACACGCCACGAAGTTGGTGTTCAGGTCGCTGGTGAGTGCACCGAGCGCGTCGGCCGCTTCGATGTCGGCCGCCTCGAGGACGTCCTCGCTGGACCCGTCACCCTCGATGGCGGCGAACCCTTCGGTCTGAGCCCGATCCACCATCTCGGGGTCCCGGTCCACGAGTGTCACGTCGTGTCCCTCGTTTCGGATGATTCGGGCCGTCCGGAGGCCGACCCGACCGGCGCCGATAATTACAACTCGCATACACGTACGTACAGAAGGTAGGTCCATATAGGTTTGCGCCGGACGCGGGCAAGGTTTTTCCTGTCGCCTCCAGAACCAGTCATCATGGTACACGCCGTCATCATGATCCGGACCGATTCGGGAACCGCGGAATCCGTCCGCGACGCGGTGTCGGCGCTCGGTAGCGTCGCCGACGCCCACGTCGTCGCCGGCGACTTCGACGTCATCGCCGAACTCGACGAGACCGAGGTCTACGACGTCCTGGATACCGCGTCCTCGTCGATACAGGACACCGACGGCGTCCAGGAGACGAAGACGTACGTCTCGTTGACCTGATCAGAACTCGACGCGCTGGGGGTCGTGGTCGTCGAGGTACGACCGGAGCCACTCGCGTTGGGCCTCGAGTGGGGCCGTCAGGTCCCCGTAAGCGTTCTCGAAGAGCTCGTCTGGGTCGGGTACCTCGGCGTTCTCCGCTTCCGCGACGGCCTCGTCCAGTTCCGCGTCCGCCGCTGCATGGGCTTGCTCGACGACCGTGTCGTCGACGACATCCTGTTCGCGCAGGTAGGTCTCCGTCCGTTCGAGCGGGTCGGCGGTGCGCCAGTCCGGCAGCGAACGCTCGTGCTCGTCGCGGTATCGCTCCGGGTCGTCTGCCGTGGTGTGCGCCCCCTGGCGGTAGGTGAGGCTCTCGACGAGGATCGGTTTGCCCGCCCGGGCCGTCGCGAGCGCGTCCGAGACGGTCTCGTACACCGCCAGCGGATCGTTACCGTCGACCTGAACCCCCTCGAAGCCGTAGGCAGTCGCCTTCTCGGCGATGGTCGCGCTCGCCGTCTGTCGCTCGCGGGGCAACGAGATGGCCCAGTCGTTGTTCTCACAGAAGAAGACGACCGGGGCGTCGAAGACGCCCGCGAAGTTGAGGCCTTCGTGGAAGTCACCCTCGGAGGTCGCGCCGTCGCCGAAGTACGCCAGTGTCGCGTGGTCGGCCCCGACGTAGTCTCGGGCCATGGCGTACCCGACGGCGTGGGGAATCTGGGTGCCGATGGTGATCTCTTGTGGGAAGTTGTTGACGTCGTGATCGGAGTAGTACTCCGGGCGACCACGCCTGAACAGGAGGATATCGCTCATCGGGACGCCGCGGGTGAGCTGCATCGCGTTCGACCGATAGGTCGGGAAGAGCCAGTCCTCGTCGGCCATGGCTCGCGCGGCCCCCACCTGAGAAGCCTCCTGGCCCCGATACGGCGGAAAGCTGCTCATCCACCCGCGTCGCTGCAGGGCGACCGCCCGCTCGTCGAATCGCCGGGCCCGAACCATGTCCCGATAGAGGGCCCTGGCCTCCTCGGTGTCGACCTCGACGTCGTCCAGGTCGCTCACCCCGATTACGCGGTGCATGCGGGAGCGTCTGGTTCTCGCTACTTACCGGTGGTGTTTGCGGCGGGGATACCCGGAACCCGGGGTTCGGTGCCGATCGGTGATGGCCGGTCACGCGTCCACGTCGGTGTATCTGGCCCGCACGACGACCAGCACGGTCACCGACGGAACCAGAGTGAGTGCCTGGTAGCCGATCAGTACCGCCACGAGTTCCCAGACGGCGACCAACCCGACCGCGCCGGCGACGGCGAGTGAGATGACGAAGACGACGAACGATCGAGCGAGCAGCGCCGGGCCCACCACGGTCAGGACGAGGAGCGCATCGACGAGGTCGACGAGGAGCGCGACCGCCAGCACCCAGCGCGTACCCACTGGCCGGCCCCGGAAACGGCCCGGTACGGGGAGGACCACCTCGAAGTCGTCGGGGAAGAATTCGGGCAGTCGAAAGGGCGGCAGTCGGAAGCCGAATCGCCAGTCGTCGTCAGGCATCCAGGATCCGATCGAGTGCCTCGTCGACCGCCTCGAAGACGGAAGACTGGTCGGCGGTCGCGTCGATGCGGACGAACCGGTCTGGCTCCCGGTCGATGAGCCGTTCGTAGTTCTGGGCGACATGCCCCAGGAACTCCTGGCCCTCCAGTTTGTTCGTCGTACCGGACCGACGGGCACCGGTCGCGGGGTCGACGTCAAGATAGATGGTCGCGTCCGGCGGCCGGGTGAACGGCTGGTGGATGCCCATGATGTACTCGACCGGACGCTCGATACGATCGGCGATGGCTGCACCCTGGTAGGCGTACCGCGAGTCGGAGTACCGATCCGATATCACCACCTCGTCACGCTCCAGGGCGGGCCGGATCGTCTCGGAGAGATGGGCCGCGTGGTCCGCGGTAAAGAGGAACAACTCCGCGAGGGAGTCGGCCTCGTCGGCCCCGATGGATCGGCGAACCGCGTCGCCGTACCACGAGTCGGTCGGTTCTCTCGTGAAGGTGAGCGGGCCCGACCGGGTTTCGCGGAGATGGTTCCACGCCGAGGTCTTGCCACTCCCGTCGATTCCCTCGAGCGTTACGAGCATGGGTCGACCTTGTTCGACCCGCCACTAAGCCCTTCCGAGGGACGTCTCACGCTCGACCCGTTCGACTCACACGCGACACATTTACACGCGTCACCCAGGTACTATCAGTGCATGAACATCATCGTCACTGGTGGCACGGGATTCGTCGGCACTGCACTCTGCCGAGAACTGGTCGAACGCGGCCACGACGTGACCGCGATGGCTCGGTCGCCCGAAGACGACGGTGTCCCACGGGGTGTCGACGGTGTCATCGGTGACGTCACGGACTACGACTCCATCGAGAGCGCCTTCGAGGGGAAGGACGTCGTCGTCAATCTCGTCGCCCTCTCGCCACTCTTCAAGCCGTCGGGCGGCGACGAGATGCACGAGGTCGTCCACGTCGGGGGGACCGAGAACGTGATCCGGGCGGCCGAGGAACACGACCTCGACGCCATCGTCCAGATGAGCGCCCTCGACGCGGATCCAGGTGGCGTCACGTCGTACCTCCGGTCGAAAGGACGCGCAGAGCAACTCGTCAGGGATTCCAGTCTCGAGTGGACTATCTTCCGTCCGTCGGTAATCTTCGGTGAGGGCGGCGAGTTCGTGAAGTTCACCAAGATGCTCACGACTCCCTACGTCACCGCCCTGCCGGGTGGGGGAGTGACCCGTTTCCAGCCGATCTACATCGAGGACCTCGTGGGGATGGTGGCCGACGCCGTCGAAGACGAGCGCCACCGGGGCGAGATTTACGAGATCGGGGGGCCAGAGGTGCTCTCGCTCGCGGACGTGACCGAACTCGTCTACCGGGCCGAGGGTCGGTCGGTTTCGGTACTGTCCATCCCGATGTCGATGGCCAGAGTAGGCCTTTCCTTCGCCGACCCGCTGTCGCCGGTTCCCTTCGGACGGGACCAGTTCAGATCGCTGCGGATCGACAACGTTGCCGATCACAACGACGTCGACGCATTCGGAATCGAGGTGGATTCGTTGACGACGCTCGAGTCGTACCTCGGTATCGGGTGACGCCCGTCGGTCGGTCGGCCCGTATGGGTACTTAAAACCCCCCAGCAATCCCTTTTTTTCGTCCGACCCCTGTCTGACGCGAGACCGCCCGTCGACTGCAAATTCCGGTTCGTCGGCAGATATATCAGGATCACTTCAACAAAAGGCTTATAGCCTAATTGCTTCTTTCCACACGGTAAGGCCAGACTGCAGCATGAAACTCGCAATGATCGGGTTCGGCCAGGCGGGCGGGAAGGTGCTCGATAAGTTCCTCGAGTACGATCAACAGACGGGATCGGGGATCGTTCGAGCGGCCGTCGCCGTCAATACCGCTAAAGCCGACCTCATGGGACTGGAGCACGTGCCGGAGGACAACCGCGTGCTCATCGGACAGTCGAGGGTGAAGGGGCACGGTGTCGGGGCCGACAACGAACTCGGCGCCGAGATCGCAGAAGAGGACGTCGACGAAGTCCAGGGGGCGATCGACAACATACCGGTCCACGAGGTGGACGCATTCCTCCTCATCTCCGCCCTCGGTGGCGGGACGGGGTCCGGTGGGGCACCCGTCCTGGCGAAGCATCTGAAACGAATATACACGGAACCGGTCTATGGACTCGGCGTTCTGCCGGGCAAGGACGAAGGTGGCATCTACACGTTGAACGCCGCCCGCTCGTTCCAGACGTTCGTCCACGAGGTCGACAACCTGCTCGTGTTCGACAACGACGCCTGGCGGAAGTCGGGTGAATCCGTCTCCGGTGGCTACGACGAGATCAACGAGGAGATCGTTACCCGTTTCGGAATCCTGTTCGGCGCGGGCGAGGTCGACGGCACCGGGGACGTCGCCGAGAGCGTCGTCGACTCCTCCGAGATCATCAATACGCTCGCCGGGGGCGGCATCTCGACTGTGGGCTACGCCTCGGAGAGCGTTCAGCAACAGGACTCCGGCGGCCTGCTCTCGCGATTCCGCAGCAACGACGACATGGCGGGCGAGGACTCCGCGAGCACCACCAACCGCATCACGAGCCTCGTCCGGAAGGCCGCACTGGGTCGACTGACCCTTCCCTGCGAGATCGACGGTGCGGAGCGGGCGCTGCTCGTCGTGGCCGGGCCGGCCAGCTATCTGAACCGGAAAGGCATCGAACGCGGTCGGAAGTGGCTCGAAGAGCAGACCGGCAGCATGGAAGTCCGCGGTGGCGACTATCCGGTCCGGGACTCGGGCAAGGTCGCGTCCGTCGTCCTGCTCTCGGGCGTGACGAACGTCCCCCGCATCAAGGAACTCCAGGGCAAGGCCATCGAAGCCCAGGACAACATCGAGGAGATCCGCGCAGAGAGCGACGAAAACCTCCAGGAGCTGGTGGAAGACGACGAAGATGAACTGGAGCCGCTCTTCTAGCACAGCACTCGTCCTGGTCGCCCTCCTCGTCGTCTCGGTCGCACCCGCGGCCGCCGTCTCCGTCAGCGACGAGGCCAGTCCGTCGGCCGTCGAGGTCGGCGAACAGCAGGACGTTACGTACACCGTCTCCGACCTCTACACCGATTACGACCGGTGGCAACTGTCGGGCGAGACGGAGCTGACGGACGTGACCTGGACGGTGACGACCTACGACCAGACGGACGCGAAAATCGAACAACAGCAGTACAACAGTCCCTCGTTCGACCACGAGATCGCGGCCGACGAAGACGTCTCGGCCGTCGAAGTCCGCCTGCAGGGCACCACGCCGAGCTGGTCGGAGTGGCAGTACGATCCGGCCCAGAACCTGACGCTGGCGACGTTCGCCCAGGCCCAGGAGGGCGGGTCGAGTAGCGAGGTCGCGACGTACACCGCCCGGCCCTACACGGCCGACAGCCAGTCGGCGCGGACGGCCATCGACGACGCGAAAGCCGCCATCGACGACGCCGAGAGCGCAGGTGCCAACCCGGACGAAGCCGAATCCCTCCTGAACAACGCCATCTCTGCGTACGAGAACGGCAACTTCGAGAATGCCGGAGATCTGGCCTCGCAGGCGCAGAACAGTGCCAATAGCGCCGCACAATCGGCAAACCGGACCGACCTCCTGCTGATGGCCGGTGGCGTCGTGGTACTGCTCGCGCTCGTGGCTGGGGGCATCTACTGGTACCTCCAGCAACGCGAGACCTACGACCGACTCGGCTGAGACACCCCACCCCTTCCCCATGCGGGTCGTCATCCCGTTCGACGCGAACGAACCCAAGTCGCGACTAGCACCCGTGCTGGACCGCTCGGAGCGACGCGAGTTCGCCGAGGCAATGCTCCAGGATGTGGCCGCGGCAGTGCGCGAAGCTGGTCGAACGCCGGAGGTGCTGACCACCGGACCGATAGCCGTCGACGCCGCGATCACCATCGACGAGCGGGCACTGACACCGCTCGTGAACGACGCCATCGACGCCGGAACGCCACTCGCCGTGGTGATGGCCGACCTCGCGTTAGCTACCCCCTCGACGCTCAGACAGTTGTTCGGCGCCGACGGCGACGTGGTCGTCGCGCCCGGGCGGGCTGCGGGCACGAACGCCCTCGTCGTCCGCGACCCCGCGTTCCGGGTCGACTACCACGGCGCGTCCTTCAGCGACCACCTGCACCAGGCTCGCGAGGTCGGGGCGTCTGTCCGCGAGTTCGATTCGTTTCGACTTTCGACGGACGTCGACGACCCCGCCGATCTGCTGGAAGTGCTCGTCCACGGCGATGGCGCCGCGACGCGGTGGCTTCGGGAGGCGGGGTTCCGCGTCGAGATGGAGGGCGGGGAGCCGCGACCGGTGCGCTGAGCGAGGCCCCGGGGAGCGCGGCCGGACGTGCCGGCGACACAACGCCTTTGCGCAGGCGGTCACTACTCCCGGTGTGATTCCGGGCGCCGCCGAACACGACCTCGACCTATCTATCACCGACGATGCCCTCGAGCGCCTGCTGTCCGTCGACGACGAGGCCGTCGACCCGCCGGCGGAACTGACCTACGCGAAGAACGCCTTCTTCCCGTTGACGACCGCCTGCCGGTACACCTGCACCTACTGCACCTTCTACGACCCGCCTGGCGAGGCCTCGCTCATGGCACCCACCGAGATCCGGGAGACGGCTCGACGGGGGGCCGCGGCTGGCTGTACGGAAGCGTTGTTCACGTTCGGCGACGACCCCGACGACCGATACGACGATATCCACGCCCAGCTAGCGGCGTGGGGCCACGATTCCATCCACGAGTACCTCCGCGAGGCGGCCGCCATCGCCCTGGAGGAGGGACTGCTCCCCCACGCGAATCCCGGCGACCAGACGCCAGCCCAGATGGAGACGGTCGCCGACCTGATGGCGAGCATGGGGGTGATGCTCGAGACGACGGCGTCCGTCGAGGCCCACGCCGGCCCCCGCGGGAAATCGCCGGGCCAGCGGCTCGCCACGATCCGAACGGCCGGTGAGCTATCGATTCCCTTCACGACCGGCATCCTCGTGGGCATCGGCGAGACGGCCCGCGACAGGGCGGAGAGCCTGCTCGCCATCCGCGAACTGCACGAACGCTACGGCCACGTCCAGGAAGTGATCGTCCAGCCGGTTGCCGACAACGAGCGATGGCGCGGAGGCTCCCCGGACCTGGCGACGCTCCGGCGGACGGTCGCCATGGCCCGGACCGCGTTGCCCGACGCGGTCGCCGTACAGGTCCCGCCGAACCTCGCGCCGCTTCGCGACCTCGTCGACGCCGGGGTCGACGACCTGGGCGGCGTCTCACCGGTGACGACCGATCACGTCAATCCGGACTACGCCTGGCCCGAGGTGGACGAACTCCGGGCCGTCGCCGACGCTGCCGGCGTCCCCTTGCGCGAGCGACTGCCCGTCTACGAACGGTTCCTCCCGACGGAAGGCGTCTCGAACGAGTGGGTCCCCGAGCCCATCGGTCGAGCGCTCCGGAGCGATACGCCGGCCGGCCGACGCTACCGCTCGGTGCTCGACGGGCACCCGTTCGTCGAGGACGTGGCGTAGAACTACCTCGAATGACGGTCGGTGCGCACGCATTTGGCTGACAGGGGACGCCGCCCCGTCTCGTCCAGGTCGGTGGCGTCCCGCTCCCGCTGGTCCGACCTGGCCGTCACCGGCATGGTCCCAGCTGGTCCGGTCATCGCTTATATAGTCGACCAGAATAGGTACCTTGTCGCACGCAAATAGTTCAATACGAGAACATGACGGGCGACAGGGCGCTGCCGCACAAGCGAGTGACCGGAGAGACCGTCGCGGAGCGGCTGCCCCGGATCGCGACCGAGCGCATCCTGCCGGCCAGATACCTCCAGCGGGAGAACGGCGAGGTCGTCGAGACGCCGGCCGAGCTGGTCGAACGGGTCGCCCGAGCCGTCGCGAGTGCGGAGACGACCCACGGGAACGACCCGGACACCTGGGCCGACCGCTTCGAGCAGGCGATGGCCGACCTCGCTTTCGTCCCGAATTCGCCGACCCTAATGAACGCCGGCCTCGACGATGGCCAACTATCGGCCTGCTTCGTCATCTCACCCGCGGACGACCTCCGGCACATCTTCGAGACGGTCGGCGACGCGGCGACCATCTTCCAGACGGGCGGCGGCGTCGGCTACAGTTTCTCGCGGCTTCGGCCGCGCGGCGACCCGGTAACCACCGGCGGCGGTCGGGCTAGCGGGCCCGTCTCGTTCATGACGGTGTTCGACCGGATGTGCGACGTCGTGCGCCAGGGAGGGCGGCGCCGGGGTGCCCAGATGGCCGTTCTCCGCGTCGACCACCCGGATATCGGGCGGTTCGTGACGGCCAAGCGAGAGGGGGCCCGACTGACCAACTTCAACGTCTCGGTGGGGTTGACGGACAGGTTCCTGGCCGCCGTCGAAGAAGACGAGCGGTATCCACTCGTCAATCCCCGGACGGGCGACCAGCACGTCGCGACCGCGGCGACCGCAGCGTTCTACAACGAGGGCGATACCCGCGACGGCGAACCGAATCTCTGGCAGATCGCCGCGGACGTTCCCGACCTCGACGAATTCCCCCGGAAACTCGTGACCGTCGGGGAACCGACGAGCCTGCCAGCCCGCCTCGTCTGGCACCTGGTCGTCGACGGTGCGTGGCACAACGGCGAACCGGGGCTGTTCCACCTCGACCGCGCCAACCGCGAGCACGCCTTCGACGTCGCGACCAACCCCGACCATCGCATCGAGGCGACCAACCCCTGCGGGGAACAACCGCTGGAGGATTTCGAGGCCTGTACGCTCGGCCACGTCAACCTCTCGTTGCTGGTCGAGGGGGACGCCCCGGACTGGCGGTCGTTCGATGGTTCCATCGACCGGTTCCTCGACCGAGCGATGGACTGGGACCGCCTGGCCGACCTGACGCGACTGGGAGTGCGATTCCTCGACGACGTCACGACCGTGTCGAGATACCCGCTTGCGGCCATCGAGGAGACGGTCGCCACCCAGCGGAAGATCGGTCTCGGCGTGATGGGCTTCGCCGAACTGCTGCTCCAGCTCGGCGTCCGGTACGACGAGACGGCGGCACTCGGAGTCGCCGATCGGGTGATGGACCGTATCGATCGAGTCGCGACGCGGGCGAGCCACGACCTCGCCCGCGAACGGGGGTCGTTCCCGCGCTGGCCGGAATCCAAGTACGCCGACCCCTCTCGACACGAGGACTGGTTCCGGCGTCACACGGGCGAGGAACCCGCGGAGTGGGTCGATGGCTATCCGATACGCAATCACGGGGTCACGAGCGTCGCCCCGACCGGCACGACCAGTATGATCGCCGGGACCTCGGCCGGTATCGAACCGCTGTACGACGTCGTCTACCGTCGGGCCGCCGACCGGGACGTCCAGGGCGACGAACCGTTCGTCGCCGTCGATCCGTACTTCCGGGCAGTGCTCGAGAGCCGAGGTGTCGACGTCAGCGAGATCCGCGAGGCTGCGCGCGACCAGATGCGTGACGGAACGTACGCAGGTCCGTCGTCGCTGCCGATTCCCGACGACCTCGGTGAGCTGTTCGTCACTGCCCGGGACGTTCCGCCGGAGACCCACGTCCGCATCCAGTCGGCGTTCCAGTCCCACGTCGACGGCGCCGTCTCGAAGACGGTCAACCTGCCGGCGTCGGCCGTTCGAGAGGACGTGGCCGCGGCGTACCGACTGGCGCTGGAGACGGACTGTCTCGGATGCACCGTCTACCGGAGCGGTTCACGCGATTCACAGGTGTTATCGACGGCCGACGACGGGGATACCTAGACGAGGCGTTCGTACAGGTCTGGGAGCCGTCGCCGGAGAATCCCGTATACCACGGAGACGGCGAGGCCGACGACGATCACGGTCTGGACGGTCCCGTCGAAGACGAGCACGGGAACGACCGACAAGCCGGCGACCAGGGCCACGTCCTCGGGGGCGCCGTCGTACCGAACCCAGCGTCGTGGGGCGACCCAGCGCCCGTTCCAGTGGGAGTACACGCCCCGGTCGTCGTCCGCCTTCCAGGGTCGCAATCCCAGCCCACCGCCGAAGACGTCCGTCACCGAGTGGAGGGCCGCAGACCCGAAGAACGCGGCCAGGGCGACCGTCCAGACGCCCGGCCGGATGGTCGCGACGACGAGCATCGGCACCGCCACGACCCAGTAATGCTCCGGGTAGTGCAGCGTCTTCCGGTGTTCGAAGGCGAGGTCGAGGTCGGGGAACACGCCCCCGGCGATGGCGCCGAGCGCAGCGACGCCCGCGAGGTCGGGCGCCACGGGCACGAGGGCTGCTGCGACGACAGCCCCCATGGCGGCGTGAGTGGTACTCATCATCCTCAATCGTCCGCCGACGGCGGGTCCGGCCGCCTCGCCGCGAGGAGTGGCGTGCCGTCCGCCCGGGGACCCAGACGGGGCCCGGGGTCGGACTGCGCCGGGTCGACCCGACGCCGTCGCTCGTAGTCGGTCGAGCGCTCGACCGGGACGCGGTCGATGCTCGTGATCAGGTCGACGTAGTCGGCGACCGAGCGGAACTCGCCGTGCTCGCCGCCGGCGCGGGTCGTTATCTCCTCGGAGAGGATGGTCCCCATGAAGTCGTCGGCGCCGGCCTCGAGCATGCGGAGGGCCGTCTCGTCCCCGAACTTGACCCACGACGTCTGGATGTGCTCGACGTTGTCGAGGAACAGGCGCGAGACGGCGACGACGAGTCGATCCTCCGCGTCGGTCGCGCCGCCATCGACGATGCCGCGCTCTGCCAGGGGCGTGTTCTGGTGGACGAACGAGAGCGGGACGAACTCCGTGATGGCGCCGGTCCGATCTTGCAACTCGCGAATGCGGGCCAGGTGCATCGCGCGGTGGCGTTCGTTCTCCACGTGGCCGTACATCATGGTCGCGGTCGTCGGGAGGCCCGCCGCCGCGGCGCCTTCCATGCCTGCCAGCCACTCGTCGGTCCCGATCTTTCCGGGACAGATGACCGCCCGGACCTCGTCGACGAGTATCTCCGCGGCCGTCCCGGGCACCGAGTCGAGTCCGGCCGCCGAGAGGGTGTCGTAGACGTCCGCGTACGACCAGTCGGTCCCGCGTTTGGCGTGGTGGGCCTCCTCGGGGGTCATCGAGTGGAGGTGGACCCCGTCGACGGACATCGCCCCGAGTTGCTCGACGTAGGTTCCCGGGTCGACGTCGTAGACCGACGGCGGCCGATAGTCCAGTGTCGGATCGTCAGGGTCGAGCCGTTCGCGGTGGGCCTCGTTCAGGACGAACGCGGGGTGGAGGCCACTGACCGAGGTGACCTCGTAGACGCCCCGGTCGACCGCGTCGGCGACGATCTCCCGCGATTCCGCGGGGGTCTTGGTGAATCCACGAGCGTGGCCCTCGTGGTCGGATTCGAAGGTGTGTGCGCTGTCCCGGAAGTTACAGAACAGACAGCCCGTGTTGCAGGCCGTCGTGACGTTGTTGTTGAGGTTGGCGACGAAGGTCACCTCGTCGCCGACCACGTCGCGGCGTCGGTGGTCGGCGACCCGACTCACCTGGTCCACCCGCTCCGGATCGATCCCATCGCCATCGCTGCCGGTCGTGAGGAGGGCGACCGCGTCCTCGACGTCGAGTCGTACTCCGTCCCGTGCCTTCGCCAGCGCGTTCTCGAAGGACTGCTCGGTCGCTGGCTGATGCTCGAACGCGAACGCGCCGCGGGGAACGTTCGTTCGCGTCCGGAAGGCGTCTGCCATGGCACTGGATAGCCCCGTGAGTCCCATAAACGACCGGGTCCCGGCATCTGGCTATCCACGAGCGTGCATCATCCGGCCGAGTGAGTCGAGATAATGTGCACGCCAACGGAAACGCTTAGTGGCCACGTTTCCCACGTTGGGACATGACCAGCGTCAAGGACTTCCAGGTGGACGACCCGGCCTCGTCGGACGCACTGGGACGCGGACGGTTCGTGTTCACGGACGATTACTCCGTGTTCGACTGGGGCAAGATGCCGGACACCATCCCGAAGAAAGGGGCGAGTCTCTGCACGATGGGCGCGTCCAACTTCGAGCGTCTGGAGGCCGCGGGCGTGCCGACCCATTACCGGGGGGTCGTCGCCGGCGACGAGGTGGTCGCCGTCGATGGCGTCGAGACACCGCCGACGGAGATGGCCATCGATCTTACCCAGGTTCCGGACCTGCCGTTCTCGGACGGCTCCTACGATTACGACACCTACCACGACGCCGCGGGCGAGAACTACCTCGTGCCCCTCGAGATCGTCTTCCGGAACGTCGTCCCGGTGGGGTCGAGTCTTCGAAAACGAGGGTCACCATCGACGTACGGCCTCGACCTCGAGGAGTGGCCGGAGGGACCCGTCCCCCTCGAGGAACCGATCATCGAATTTTCCACGAAGTACGAGGAACAGGATCGCTATCTCGACCGGGCCGAAGCGGATCGGATCGCCGGGCGGGCCGACGTGGCCGACCTCGAATCGGTGGCCCGCGAGGTGAATCGCCTGGTCACCGAGCGCGCGGAGGAGACCGGGTTCGTCCACCAGGACGGCAAGATCGAGGTCCTGTACTTCGACGGCGAGATCCGGGTCGCGGACGTCGTCGGGACCTTCGACGAGAACCGGTTCAGCTACGACGGACAGCAAGTGTCGAAAGAGGTCATCCGCCAGTACTACAAGCGGACCGACCCGGACTGGGTGGAGGCGGTCGGGACGGCCAAGGCCGAGGCACGAGAGGCGGGCGTCGCCGACTGGCGGACACTCGTCGAGGTCTCCCCGAAACCCCTCCCCGAACACGTCCTCAGAGCCGCCAGCAACCTCTACGCCGCCGGGGCGAACGCCTACCTCGGCAGGGACCTCTTCGACGCACCGTCCATCGACGCGGCGGTCGACCGCGTCCGCACGCTGTAGATATCCACGTTCGTGATGGGCGGGTGGTTTTTCAAAAGAGTTTTTGACCACAGACGCGCAGTATCACGCGATGACCGACTACACCGCGACGGTGACCGTCCGCCTCAAGCAGGGCGTCCTCGACCCCGAGGCGAAGACGACCCAGCGCGCACTGGAGCGACTCGGGTTCTCACTCGAGGACCTGCGGTCGGCCGACCGCTTCGAGATCGACCTCGCGGCCGACGACGCCGAGGCCGCCAGAGAGCGGGCGGACGAGATGGCCGAACGATTGCTCGCCAACCCGACCATCCACGACTACGAGGTCACGGTCGAACGACGATGATCGCCATCATCCGCTTCGGTGGATCGAACTGCGACCGGGACGCCGAACGGGCGCTCGCGGCCATGGACATCGACGCGGAGATAGTCTGGCACGAGGACGGCCTCCCCGAGGACACGACCGGCGTGATGCTCCCCGGCGGGTTCTCCTACGGCGATTACCTCCGGGCCGGAGCCACGGCGGCCCGGGCACCCATCATGGCCGAGGTGCGCGAGGCGGCAGCGAACGGCCTGCCGGTCCTGGGAGTCTGCAACGGGGCACAGATCGGCAGCGAGTCGAGTCTGACTCCCGGCGCGTTCACCACCAACGAGAGCGCGCGATTCCAGTGCGAACGCGTCCACGTCCGGGTCGAGAACGCCGACACGCGCTGGACGCGGGCCTACGAACCCGGGCAGGTGCTCGAGTTACCCATCGCACACGGAGAAGGGCGATTCGAGATCACCGACGACGCGCTGGCGGCCCTCGAACGGGACAATCGAATCCTGTTCCGGTACAGCGAACCGGACGGGACCGTCTCGGCGGCGGCGAATCCGAACGGCTCGAAGGATAGCGTCGCCGGCATTCTGGGCGATCGCGAGAACGTTGCGGTGATGATGCCCCATCCAGAACGCGCTGCGCTCGCAGACATCACCAGTACGGACGGTCGCGGTATCCTCTCCGGCTTGGTCTGATTACCGACGGACCTCGACCGGGTCCCTCGTGGCAATCCAGCGGTACGGGTTCTGGTCGTCGCGGACCTCGAACCATCCATCGTCGCACATGTATGCATCTCGAATCGGTTCGGGCATCGTTCCTCCCCTGGCGGATTGCTCCACCAATTGCGATTATTCGTAATCAAACATTATAATACTAGGTATACAGGTAGACCGCTGGAAGTCGTGGCGCTTCGGCGGTACGGCACCCCTAGAACGTCAATACTTCGTAGCCGTCGGCCACGAGCGACCTGATGCTGGGGTGACCGTCGTGGTCGTCGAGACGGACCAGTCCGGAGTCGTCGACCGGGTCGTCGACACCGAACGCCGTCGTGCAGTAGTCGCAGACGGACGTGTCCTCCCGAACGGTCTGATAGAGGTCGTGATGGTCGCTCTCCTCGTCCTCGAGGATGGGGATCCACTTGGTTCCCGCACCGTCGAAAATGAGTTCGAGGTCGTCCTCGGGCGTCTCGGCGAACTCCTTTGCGGTCTCCAGTCCGTTCACGAGGCGTCCGAGGTCGGCGTGTGATTCGGTGTCGGCCAGGATGACGACGGCAGCGTTTGTCATGGGACCACCGATGGCGAGTAGACGGATAAGCCCTCGCGTACCCACACGTTACTGGGTTACCCTGACGTTATCGCAGACGGGATGGTCGAGGATGGTGTCTCAGTGATCGTGGGGTGCCCCCTGCCCCGCCTGGTGCACCCCGCCCCGCGTGAACTGCCCGGAGAACGCCCGCTGGACGACCTCCGGCAGTGCCGGGTGGATGTGCACCGCGTCGCGGAGGTTCTGGACGCTCCCCGACCCTGATTTCATCGCGACGACGACCGCCTGGACGAGCGTCGCGGCCTCCGGGCCGACGATGTGACAGCCCAGGATGGTCCCCTCGAGGTCAACGATGGCCTTGACGAACCCCTCGGCCTTCATCGCCGACCCACGAGCGGTCTGTTCGTAGGGATACGTGTTCGTGGCGTACTCACGCCCTGCGGCCCGGAGATCGGACTCCCTGGCACCGACGCCCGCCACCTCCGGCGAGGTGAACACGGCGAAGGGCATCGCCGAATAATCGACCGGTTCCAGTTCGTCGCCGAAGACGTTGCGGACGACGGTCCTGGCCTCGTGGTTGGCGCTGTGTTTCAGCAAATGTTCGCCGACGATGTCGCCGAGCGCCCACACGCCATCGGCGGTCGTCCGCAGGTACTCGTCGGTGCGCACGAACCCGCGGTCGTCCGTCTCGACGCCCGTCGCGTCCAGGTTCAGCGTGTCGGTGTTCGGGATCCGTCCCGCAGCCACGAGCAGCGCGTCGCCGGAGACCGTCACTGGCTCCCCACCGTCGACCAGTCCTGCGTCATCCCCGTATTCGTATGGACGGGCCTCGAGGGCGATCTCGTCACCGTCGCTGGAGACGCTGGTGGCGGCGTGACCCGTGTGGACGGTGAACCGGTCCTCGAACCGTTCGGTGAACGTGGCGGCGACCTCGTCGTCGGCCTCGGGCAGGAGGGTGGGGCGACGCCCGACGATGGTCACGTCGCTGCCGAACGTACCGAAGAAGTGGCCCAGTTCGGCCGCGATGTAGCCGCCGCCCACGACGAGCAGGTGGTCCGGGGGGGATTCCAGTTGCAGCGCCTCGGTGCTCGTGAGATGATCGACCCCCTGGATGCCGTCGATGTCGGGGATGGCGGGTCGCGTACCGGCGGCCACGAGGACGGTCTCGGCCCGAAAGCGGCTGCCGTCGTCGTCTCCACCGTGGATCGCGATGGTCCGCTCGTCGACGAATCGCCCCTCGCCCTCGTAGAGGTCGTGGCGGGGCGAGGACTGCAACCCCCGCCGAATCGAGTCGGCGTCCCCGGACACCTCCTCGTTCACCTCGCGGACAATCTCGGCGAAGTCCACGCTTTCGACGCTCGCGTCGATGTGGAACTCGTCGGCCCGTTCGATGGTCTCGACCACGTCTGCGTGGTAGAGCAACAGCTTCGAGGGGATACAGCCGCGATTCAGACAGGTGCCGCCGATCGGCCCCTTCTCGACGATGGCGACCGACTGGCCCCGCTTGGCCGCCACGTTCGCCACGTCGAGGCCCGAACCGGTGCCGATGACCGCGAAATCGTAGGTCTCCATACCGCTCGTTCTGGTCGAAGGGATAAGAAGTACTGAGCTACCGGGAGGTAACCGGAAAGGTCACGGGACCTGGCAGTGGCTCACCGAACCAGTGGCATGTTGTAGGCCGTCTCGTGGGCCATGACGGTCTCCCAGGTCGTCTCGCAGGCACAGGAGACCTCCCCGAAGACGCTCGGGTCCTGTCGCTCGTTGAAGTCCTTGATGGCCGTCTGCACGCGGTCGTCGCACTCCCCGCAGTTGTGGGGACCCCGATCCGAGCCGTGACCGACCGGGTCAGAGACGACCAGGGCGTCCACGTCGGCGGTCCGTTCGAGGACCTCGGCGACGCTCCAGAGCCAGGGCGGGCGATAGCCCCCGCGGAAGTAGAGGTCGTCGACCATCGTGTAGCGCTGGACGTTGGTCGGGTTCATCGAGATGGTGTGGGCGTAGGGGGCGGTGCGTTCGATGGAGGCGACCATGTCCTCGACGGCCTCCGACTCGGCGAGAAACGGCGGTTTCAACAGGAGGTAGGCCTTGACACCGGCGCCGAGGTCGCGGGCCGTCTCGCTGGCGTCGACGAAGTCCGCGAAGTCGAAGTACTTGTTCACGCAGTCGTGGCGAACGCGGTCGGTCGCCGTCTCCAGGCCGACCGCGATGTCGGTGGCCAGTCCCCGATCCAGGAAGTCGGCCAGGCGGTCGGCCTCGACGAAGTCCGGCAGCGTCTCGACGACGATGCGGTCGCGATCCGCGAACGTCTCGGCGATGGCTGCCCGCGTCTTCGCCGGTACCTCTCGCTCGTCGAGAAACGAACCAGAAGTGTAGATCTTGATTAGCGGGGCGGGCTCGTCGGCGTTCTGCCGTTCGTGGGCCAGTGCCTGTTCGACCTGATTCATCAGGGCCTCGTGGCTCACCGTGCCGCCCTCGACCGATTCGGCGACGTACCCACACATGGTACAGCCACCCGCGCGGGCCCACCGACACCCGCCGGTGTTGAGGATGATGGTCAACGACTGCACGAAGCCGTCGGGGGTGTTGTCCTCGTCCAGCCAGACGCGAGTCGGTTCGGTCGGGTCGTAGGTCTCGTCTTTCTGGGCGCGGAGCGCTCGCATGACGGCGTTGTGGGCGTCCATCCCCCGCCCGCGTTCGCGACCCTCGGGACTCGGCTGGCTCATTGTGGAGTGCAAGCCGCCGTGCGCCTAAAGCGGCTTCGTTCCAAGTATCCACCCTCGCGCTGGCTCCAGCCACCGATGGACGGCCAGGCCAGCCACGACCCCGACGAGGTCGGCGAGGAAATCGGCTCTCTCGAAGGTTCGCCCCGGGATGGTGGTCTGGGCGACCTCGATGCCGCCGCCCAGGGCACCGAGGCCGACGACGACCGCGATGATCCCCCAGCGGTGATCGAGAGACGCCAGAGACAGCACGGTGAGGACCAGGAATCCCCCAGCGTGGGCCACCTTGTCGAGGCCCACGATGCCCAGCAGTGCGAAACCCGGGGTGCTCACACCACTCCCCGGGACGAGCGAGGCCACTACCATCGCCGCCCCGAACGCGACGGCCGCTATCCTGGTTCGATCGGGTCCTCGTTGCACGTGACTCTCTCGGGACCGACCGAAGATAGGCCCTGCGCCGGGTGCCGATAACCGGAATTGGTTACATTACGGTGACAAGAACTACCCCGGCAGCGGCCGTATATGAATGGGTGAGGTTACTATGACAGACATCGGCGGATTCAACGATCACGTGGCACGGATCGACCTGTCTGCGGGGACGGTCGATTACGAGAGTATCGACGACGAGGACGCGAAAAAGTACATTGGGGGACGCGGCCTCGGCGTCAAATACGTCTTCGACCAGGGCACGGACGTGGAGCCGCTCGGCCCGGACAACCTCCTGGCGTTCATGAACGGTCCGCTCACGGGGACACAGACGACCATGAGCGGCCGTATGGCCGTCGTCACCAAGTCGCCGCTGACGAACACGGTCACCGACTCCCATCACGGCGGCTGGTCGGCAGCGCGGCTCAAGTGGGCCGGCTTCGATGGGCTGCTCTTCGAAGGACGGGCCGACGAGCCAGTCTACGCTTACGTGGAAGACGACGAAGTCGAACTCCGCGACGCCTCCCACCTCTGGGGGAAGACCACTCACGAGGCCCGTGAGATCATCGAGGACGAACTCGACGGCGAGTACGGCAAAAACCTGAGCTTCATGGGGATCGGCCCCGGCGGCGAGAACGAGGTCAGGTACGGTTGCATCATCAACGAGGACGACCGGGCCTCGGGCCGCGGTGGAACGGGCGCGGTCATGGGGTCGAAGAACCTCAAGGCCGTCGTGGTGAAATCGGGCACGGACATGCCCAGGCCGGCGGACCAGGAGACCTTCCAGAAGGGACACAAACAGGCGACGGACCTCATTCGCGAGTCCGACATCACCGCCCCGAACGAGGGCGGGTTGTCGGTATACGGCACCAACGTCCTGACGAACCTCACCGAGGAGATGGACGGGCTCCCGACGCGCAACGGCCGCTACACCTCGACGCACTCCGAAGCCGAGGAAGATCCCTCCGAGCCGAACATCGATGCCGAGAACACCTCCGGGGAGTGGGTCCGGGAGAACATCCTCGTCGACGAGCCGACCTGTCACTCCTGTCCGGTCGCCTGCAAGAAGGAAGTCGAAGTCGAGGTCGAACTCGGCGGCGAGGAACACCAGCTCCGGATGGAGTCACTCGAGTACGAACCGGCCTTCTCGTTCGGCTCGAACTCGATGAACGACGACGCCCAGGTCACGGCGGTTCTGATCGACCGGTGTAACAAGTACGGCATCGACGCCATCGAGTCTGGCAACATGCTCGCGATGGCCATGGAGATGACCGAGAAGGGCCACCTCGACGAGGGCATCGACTGGGGCGACCAGGACGCGATGTACGAGATGTTGCGCAAAATCGCCGAGCGCGAGGGTGAACTCGCGGACGCTCTGGCGGAGGGCGCGGCTGGCGCGGCAGAGCGCTTCGGCGCCCAGGACGCCCGCCTCGACGTCAAAAACCAGACCATCCCGGCCTACGATCCACGGGCGATGAAAGGGATGGCCATCGGCTACGCCACCTCGAACCGCGGCGCGTGCCACCTCCGCGGGTACACCCCCTCCGCGGAGATCCTCGGCTTCCCCGAGAAGGTCGACCCCGCCGACCCGGAGGGGAAGGGCGAACTCACTATCACCTTCCAGGACATGCACGCCATCTCCGACTCCTTCGACATCTGCAAGTTCAACGCCTTCGCGGAGGGCATCGAGGAGTACGTGCTGCAGTACAACGGGATGACGGGCCTCGACCTGAGCGAAGACGAACTCATCGAGGCGGGCAAGCGCATCTACACGCTCGAGCGGTACTACAACAACCTCGTCGGCTTCGACGGTGACGACGACTCCCTGCCGGGACGGTTCGTCGAGGGCCACGAGGACGCGATCCCCGGCCAGGGCGGCACGGAGGGCCAACTCGCCGAACTCGATCAGCTCAAAGACGAGTACTACGAGGGGCGCCAGTGGGTCGACGGCGTCGTGCCCGACGAGCGCCTCGACGAACTTGGTATCGACGTCGGACCGGGAACGGGCGTCTCCCGGGGCGGCGTCTCGGCCGACGACTGATCGGCGACGGGAACGCTACCCCGCCTTATCCGCCAGCGCGCATCGCTTTCTGCGCGAATCGTTCGACGAGGGGCTCCAGGGCCTCCTCGGGCCCGTCGAAGACGACGGTGACCTCCGTCAGTTCGATCGACGGGCCGATGGCTACCGTCTCCGCCGAGAGCGAGGCCTGCCAATTGGCCCCTTCCACCGTCTCGTCGTCCTTGATCTCCCCGCCCAGGTTCGCGAGGTAGTGACGAGCAAGCCTGGCCGAGATGCCCCGGAAGGAGCGTTCTATCTGCATCTATCCACCCGCGACCGGTGGGAAGATGGAGATCTTGTCGCCGTCCGCGACGTCGGTGTCGAGCCCCTCGAGGTGGTGGACCTCGCGGCCGTTCTTGAGGACGTTCACCTGGGGCAAAATCTCTCCGTCCTGGATGAACGCCCCGTCGAAATCGGGAAACTCGTCCATCAGTCCATTCAGGACGGTCTCGATGGTCGCATCGTCCGCGAATTCGCGGTCGATGGTCTTCTGGCCGACCGTCTCCCGAAAGTTCGCGAACAGACGGAGTTCAACGTTCATGGTTGGTAGTCGGTGCCAGGCCGTTTTACCTTATTGTTCCCCGAGACGAATGCCGTCTTCGACCAGCCGAACGTTCCGCTCGCGCTCCAGTTCCGCACCGAGCGTCTCGTGCTCGTAGATCTGGGCGAGCAGGTCCATGTAGAGGTTACGCCAGGCGATAGCGTAGATAGGCGATTGCCCCCAGGCGCGAAGTTCCACGACGAACTCGTCGTAGCGGTCCCGACGCGACTCGAGTTCCTCGATGGCATCGGCGACCGCCGCGACTGCCTCCCGGTCGTCTGGGGCCCGTTCGATGGACTCGTTGATCCGTTCCTGCCACGAGGCGACGACACGTTGCATGTCGGAGCTGGCGTCCACCCCATCCTCGGGAAGTGCGTCGAGGATCGGCCGCGGGACGCCCAGCGATAGCGCTTCCATGGCCGTCGGTTGGAGCCCGTGGATGAAAACAGTCCCGACGTTCGACGGCCCGGCTCGTCCTCAGCGCTTCTGGTATGTGTACAGTCCCAGCTTCAGCCGGTCCCACAGCGATTGCTCCCCACGCTCGACGGGCTCAGCCTCGACATCGCCTTCCTCGCCGGAGGGGCCGCGTTCGGCCGCGCGCTCGGCGACAGCGGGGTCGCGCTCGATGGTGAACTGCGTCGTCCGAACAGGGAACGGCCAGTAGCGGACCTGTCGGAGGAGCAGATACACCGCGAACAGTCCGAGCCCACCGAGGACCGACATGACCAGATAGAGCGTGCTTGCTTCCATACGAGAGAATCGAACACCCAGGGACAAAAATCAACCTGTCCCGCGCCGGTCCCCTGGCCTCACCGTTCGGTCACGTGACGGACGTCGACCGCGACGCCGCGCGTGGCCTCCGCCATCGCCCGACCGTGGACGGCCGCTCGACCGATTCCGAAGGCCGAGGGCCCCTCGACGACCACCTCATCACCCTCCCTGATGGAGTCGTCGGCCGCCACCACGCCTGGAGCGAGGACGCTGCCGTGTGGGACGAAGTCGTCGATTTGAACCGTCTTCGTCGGAATCGGGCTCTCGGCCCACCGTCGGGCCCCGTCGAGGGTCAGCGCGATACTGCCGTACTTCGGGACGAGTGCAGCCAACTGCTCCCCGTCGGGGGCGATGGCCTGCAGTTTCGGGTAGCGACCGCGCATCGTGACGTCCTCGAAGAGCTGTGCTGCGGCGCCTTCGCCCAGGTGGTAGTCCGCCACCGCCGCGAGCGTCGCCCGTTCGCGCTCCTGGACGCGGATGGTCCGCTCGCCCTCGAGGGCGTCCCCGAGGTTCGCCAACGAGACATCCGTCGTGGGGTGGTCCTCGACCGTGAACTCGACGGGGATATCGAGGTCGGCGGTGGCCCGTTCGACGATCGCGCGGTAGCCGTGTTCGGGGACGTGGGCGACGATGCGCGGATAGTCGGTGCTGTCGAGGTAGGCGCGCAGGATGTCGGCCACCATCTCGATCTCGTCGGCACTCCATCGACCGGTGACGACCGAGTCGTAGTGCTGGGCGGGGTAGGTCAACTCCAGTTCCTGGGGCACGACGCCGATGGGTGAGGTCATCGACACGACGTGAGCCCGGTAGCGGGCGGCCTGCTGGAACTGGCGGTGGCTCTGGGATTCGCTGTAGGGCTTTTTCGCCGAGCAGGGCACCAGCAGGAGCGGCACGTCGGTCAACCGGCGCTCGAATCGGCTCGTCACGCGGTTGGCAAAGCGCTGGATCTCGACCCGCCGGAGCGTGTCCTCGCTCGCGGAGAGCAACAGCCGATCCCGGTAGACGGGCGTTCGCGTCTCCTGGTAGGTCCACTGGTCGTCGAGTTCGCGGACGGCCGCCGTGAGCCACGCGACGTGGCGCGCCTGGCCCTCGATGTAGTCCCGGAGTCGGCCATCACGGACGCGCTGTCGGACCCGTCCGAGTTCGCCTGCGAGGACGTTCCGGTTGTGTTCGACGCAGGCCTCTCGGTCGAATTCCTCGATACCAACCGAGCACGCAGAACACGAACACGGGAGTTCTTCGAGGTCCGCGAGGGCGTAGTCGCCCTCGGTGGTCAGGTAGCGACCGCGGGTCCCCTCCACCACGGCCTTCGTCTCGTCCACCAGGTCGACGCCCGCGTAGACGAGCGTCGCGACGTTCGCGGGCGTCGCCACGCCGGGAAGGGAGAGCGCCGAATCGTCCGGGATGGCCCGCTTCGTTTCGACGATGGCGTCGACGAAGCCCGATCCGTGGCCGACGATACCCGGTGCGCCCGAGAGGACGTAGACGTCGGCCCCGACGTTCGTGGCGGTTCGCGGCGAGACGACCGCCGCACTCGGGAAATCGACATCGGGGTACTCGGTGGCGAAGGCGTCCTGGACCCGCTCCGGGGTCCCGCTCGGCATCGCCCGGTTGGGCAACACGGTTACGACGGACTCGTCGCCCTCGGGCAGTGCTCGCTCGGCGACCCACTCGCTCCCGGCGTCCTCGATGACGTCGTCCGCCAGGCCCGGCGTCGGGTGGGGGTCCTCGAGTCTGAGCTCCCCGAGACGGGCGGCGGCGTCCCGTTCGAGGACCTCGAAGTACTCGGTCATGTCCGCTCCTCCGGGTCCACCGCATTACTATCCTCCGACGCGCGGTGGGCGGGGTCCCCGGAATCGAGGTCGACGGTCTCGACGGCCTCGGGAACCCGGTCGAGGGCGCTCTTCGGCCACCCCTCGTGCGCCAGCGTGAACGAGACGTCCGGGTTCGTCGCGGCGAGTCGGGCCACCCCGTCGGCAGCCGCCTCGTAGCCGGCCCGATCGGTTCGCTCGGGCGTCTCCGCGGTGAACGGATACGTCTGGGAGAGGGCGCGGGGAAACGGCCCGAACGGCGGGACCACGCGCCAGGAGTCGTCGAATCCCTCGTGGGTTCCGCCCTCGGTCAACAGGACGTCCCCGGTCGGCTCCAGCCGCGAGAGTCGGTCGTGGTGGCGGGAGACTTCGGGCCGGCGCGCACTCTCCGCGGAGAGCGAGAAGAAGACGTCCTTGCTCACCGGGTCGGCGGCCTCCAGTTGGTCGGTGTGGTCGAGCAGGGCCCGGTAGCCGTCGACCATACGCGGGTGGCCCCGTGCCCGGCGCTCGACGAGTTCGAGCAGCGACCCCTCGTGGATGGCCGCCTTGACGCGTCGAATCTCTGCCATCGAAACCCAGAGGTTGTGCTCGGCGAGGACGCGTTCGCGTTTCTCCGCTCGCATCTCGCGGACGGCCGCCGGATCGTGACTCGTACAGACCGGACAGGAACAGGGGAAGTACTCGAGGTCCTCTACGTGTTCGGTGCCGCTGACGGTGAGATAGCGGTCGTCTCGGGCGTAGATTGCGTACGCGGCGGAATCGAACAGGTCAGCCCCCATCGCGACGGCCAGCGCGAACATCATCGGGTGGCCGGCACCGAAGAGGTGGACGGGCGCGTCCGCGCCCAGACCGCGTTTCGCCGCGGCGAGGACGTCGATCATGTCGTCGTAGCGGTACTCGTTCATCAGCGGGACGACCGCGCCCACCGGGAACACGTCGAGGTCGGTCTCATAAGCGTGCCGGGCAGCGCGCTCGCGAAGGTCGGTGTACGTCGACCCCTGGATGGGTGCGGAGACCAGCATATCGCCCGTCTCGGCGTCCTCGGCGATGGCGAGTCGCTCCTGAGTGGTCGCCAGGTCGGATTCGGCGCGGTCCCGGTCGACGTCCGGCGGCGTCGGGAGGTCCACCGGCGTCCCGACGTCGGAGCCGATTGCGTGCTGAAACTCGAGGATCTCAGCGGTCGTCGTCGTGATCTCGCCGTACTCGGCGAGCTGAAACGACCCCGAGTCGGTCATGATGGCCCCGTCGAAGCCGAGGAAATCGTGGAGTCCCTCCGCGAGCGCCCGTTCCCGGAGGTCCTCGTCGCGCTTGATGATGTAGGAGTTGGTGATGAGCATCTCGACGCCGAACGCGGGGAAGCGTTCGGGTTCGATGGTGACGAGGTTCGGATTGACGACGGGGAGCAGCGTCGGCGTCTCCACCGTCACGTCCGCCCGGGGAACCCGAAGCTCGCCGATGCGCCCGGCCGCGTCCTGGGCGCGTATCTCGAAACTATCGCGCATTGGCCGGAATTAGCCGAGCCCCTCGCCTAACCCTTGCGCTCCGGGGCCGCCGTGTAGAGGAACACACCCAGCGCGGTGCGCGCGTCCCGAATCTCGCCCGCGAGCACCGACTCGCGCAGACGCTCCAGGTCGGTCGTCTCGACCGCGATGGTCTCGTTGTGATCGAGGTCCTGGTCGCCGTCCGGGGTACAGCCGGTCGCGACGAAGTAATGGTGGACGGCGTCCGTGATGCCGTTCGCCGGCTCGAACGTCCCGACGTGCTCGACCGCCTCGGCGACGTAGCCGGTCTCCTCTGTCAACTCGCGATGGGCCGTCTCGTCCAGGTCGGCGTCGCCCTCCTCCACACCGCCGGCGGGGAGGCCACGATTGACCCGTTTGACCGCCTGTCGCCACTCCTCGATGACGACGACCGCACCATCAGGCGTGAACGGGAGCACGACCACCGCCGGGTCGTCGTGGAGATAATCGTAATCCGTCTCGGTCCCGTCCGGGAGGACCACGTCCTCGGTGAAGACGTCGAACCCCGGGCAGGTGTAGGAGACCGCCCGGTCCCGGGTCTCCCACGAGAGGTCGCTCTCGGTCATGGAGAGGGCTCTTCGCGCTCCAACAAAAAGCCCGCCGGTCGAACCAGCCAGCCCCCTACCCCTCAGAGGAGCGCACCGGACTGGAGGATGCCGATGAGGACGGCGAGGACCGGGATACTGAGCAGCGTCGTGACCATGATCGTCGTGCTGACGTATTCGGCCGCGTCCACCCCCGCGCCCTCGCCACCGTACTCGATGGTGAGCATGAGCGGCGTGACCGCCGCCGGCATCGCACATTCGAGGACGAACACCCGCCCGACGACGGGGTCGTCGAAGCCAATACCGAGGGCGATGGCGGCCGCGGCGATCGGGGCGATGAACATCTTGAGCGTCGTCGGTGCCCAGACGCGGGTGATAGTGGCGCCGTAGTTCGTGTTCGCCAGCTGGATACCGAGCATGACGAGCATCACCGGAATGGCCGCGTCACCGGTAAGCGTGATAGTCTGCATCACGGTCCCGTCACTCGGCGGGACGACCTCGAGCAAGCGGGCGAGGCCGGCGAGGAGGACCGCGTAGACGAGCGGGAGTTTGAAGACCTCGAGCAGCGCCGACCCCCAGTGCTGGCTCGTCCCCCGACTGGCGACGTAGACCCCGATAGTGTACATTAGCACGGACTGCACGGCGATGAACAGCACCGCCGTACTCCGGCCGACCCCACCGAAGGCGAACGCGGAGAGCGGGATACCGTAGTTGCCGGCGTTCGAGAAGGCCGAAGAGAGGACCAGGCCCGAGCGCATCGGTCCGGTCTCGCCGATGGCACGGGCGGCAGACTCGGCCAGGCCGACCATGACCACGGTGAACGAAACGACGCCGACGGCCAGGGTCGCGATGGCCTCCCCGCCGATCGAGGTGGTGGCGAGGCTCGCGAACACCAGCGCGGGGACCAGGATGTAGATGGTGACCGTCGAGAGCGGTTCGACCGCCACGTCCCGGTACTGGCCGAGGACGAACCCCACGCCGGCGATCGCCAGCACGGGGAGGATGGCCGTGGTCAGCGCGGAGACGAACGACACGTCACCGACCAGGAACGGCGTGGGCAAAAACCAGTGGGATTCGCCGCTGCCGGTACCGTGGGCACGAGGTACCGAGGAGGCGGGACAGCGCTAGAGATGTGCGGACGAAGAATGGGGCGAGCCAGCGTTTCAGGACCTGACGGCGGGTCGCCGATCGCTGGTTCGGGGGTGGGTAGCGGGCGGTTCAGGGCGGTGGGCGGGTGGTTCGGTACTCGATGGTGGGTCGGTGGCGGCCGTAGCGGTTGGCAACCGGTCGCTGGCCGTTCAGGCTGGCTGGACGCGCCAGGTCGTGGCCGAGGTGTACGACCACTTCTCGATCTCGAGATCGGGGGTGGACTCGGAGAGTTTCACCATCAGCGCGCCGATCTCCTTTGGGGACAGACCGACGTCGTCCGCGATGAACTTGCTCTTGAAGTAGAGCTCTCCGTCGGTGGCCTTCTCCCGGAGATACCGGCGCAGGCGGGCTTCCTTGGAGTCTGGGTCGGAGGGCATTGTGACACTCATATTCGTTGCCTCGCTCGTTCCTATCGGCTGGGGGGAGTTATAGAGGGTTGAACGTTCGGTCCGTTTCGGGCGCTTTCACGGGGATGACGGGCGTCAGACGGACGTTTCACGAACGTTCGAGAGAGTCTTAGACATTTTATAGAGCCAGCAGAGGGCGTAATTCGAGTTCTAGTACCGGTAGGTACTCGATCGTATCTAGCACGTATTCGGTCGGGACAGCGCCGATTTCGGGCACCAATTGCAGGGTTCGAGACGGCGAGCGCGGGTCAGGCGACCTGCCATCGCCAGGCGAAGCAGGGGTCTGACAGCGGGCGTCTCCACCTGAACCGAGAGGCTGCCGGGCTCGTTTCCAGCTGAACCGAAGGGCTGGCGAGAGTTGGTTCCAGGAGTAAAGTTCTACGGGAGAGTTAGTGCCGTTCGTGCACCCAGAACGTCTCGTCGGTCGTGATCTCCTTCTTGAAGATGGGGACCACGTCCTTCAGGCGATTGATGCCGTCCTCGACGGCGCGGAAGGCCTCGGTCCGATGTCCCGCCAGGACGACGACGAAGACGATGTCCTCGCCGGCCTCGATTCGGCCGACGCGATGGTGCAACAGGACCTCCTCGACGCCGTCTCGTGACTCGAGGTCGGCCGCTATCTCGGACAGTCGTTCCTCTGCGACACCCTCGTACTTCTCGAAGGTGAGCGAGGTCGTGTAGTCGTCGTCCTCGTCCTCCTTCGCGCGCACGCGACCGGTGAACGTTGCGATGGCGCCCGCGTAGTCGCGTCTCGAAGAGCCTTTGACGGCGGCGACGAGGGAGCCCAGGGTCTCGTAGGGGTCCGCCGCCTCGATGGCGTCGATCGCTGCGTCCACATCGAGGTCCCCGGACTCGACGCGAAGGACCGGATCGTGGGCGTCTACCTCGCCGTCGGTTACGTGTGGGAGGCGAGCGTCGGGAACGCCGACGACGAGGCCGTAATCGTGGTCACGAGCCACCCTGTCCATGACGTCCTCGTACGTGAGCGCTGCGCCGGTCGCCTCCCAACCGTCTGCGGTCACGGTGAAGCCGTCCGCCGTCGCCCGGACGATGGCGAGCCGACCCCGCTCTCGGAGTCGCGGCGCGAGTCGCTCGACGACCGATTCGGGGTCGGTCGACGCCGTCGCGATGCCAAGTGCCTGCATGTGGTGCATTCCGGGTGCTGGCGGCTTGTAGGTGTCGCCCGTGGGCCGGCGGTGACAATCCTTAAGAGCGCAACCGGGCTACTCCGCGGTAGCATGAGGGCCGTGGTTTCACTCGGCGGCAGTGTACTCGCACCCGACCTCGACCCCGCGCGCGTCGCAGCCCACGCGAGGGCCATCACGCGACTGGTCGATGCGGGGGTCTCGGTCGGCGTGGTCGTCGGTGGCGGCGGCGTCGCCCGCGACTACATCGAGTCCGCCAGAGCGCTCGAGGCGAACGAGATCGAACTGGACGACATGGGCATCGCGGTGACCCGGCTGAACGCTCGATTGTTGATCGCCGCTCTCGAGAACCTGGCGGCGCCATCGCCGGCGACGACCTACGACGAGGCGAAAGCGGCGCTGCGCCGGGGCGACGTCGCCGTCATGGGCGGGGTGATGCCGGGCCAGACCACCGACGCCGTGAGCGCCGCGCTCGCCGAGTTCGTGGAAGCCGACCTCCTCGTTTACGCGACCAGTGTACCGGGCGTGTTCGACGCCGATCCCAACGAGGACGACGAGGCGACCCGCTTCGACCGGATGTCGGCAGCCGAACTGGTCGACGTCATCGTCGGCACCGAGATGACCGCCGGTGCGTCCGCACCAGTCGACCTGCTCGCCGCGAAGCTCATCGAGCGCTCCCGCATGCGCTCTATCGTCCTGGACGGTAACGATCCCGAGGCTGTCGTCGACGCCGTTCTCGACGGCGACCACGACGGAACCGACGTCGTCCCGGACGGGAGCCAGGCCGAACTCCAGCAGTGGGCGCGCCAATGAGACCCGAAGACGACCCCTACGTCCTGACAGCAGAGGGCGACCGACACGCGTTCTGGGCTGATACGGTCGCCGACCGGGTTCTCGCCCGGGATCCGGAAGAGCCGATCGTTATCAAGGGTGGCATCTCGCCGTCCGGCGTCCCGCACCTCGGCAATATGAACGAGATCCTGCGCGGGTACTTCGTCGCCGAGGTCCTCCGGGATCGCGGGTACGAGGTCCGCCAGATCTTCACGAGCGACGACCGCGACCCGCTCAGAAAGCTCCCGCGAAAGCTGGCGAACCTCGACGGCGAGATCGTCGACCTGGGCGACGTCAACGCGGGCGCCCTCGGTCGGAATCTGGGGAAGCCCTACACCGACATCCCCGACCCGTTCGGTTGCTGTGACTCCTATGGGGCGCACTTCTCGAACCTCATCGCGGAGAGCGCCGCGGCACTCGACGTCCCCGTCGAGATGATCTCCAACACGGATCTCTACGAGGACGGCGACCTCGAGGAGGTCACTCGGTACCTCCTCGAACGCGCCGACCTGGCCCGCGAGGTCCTCGCGGAGTACCAGGCGAAGGTCGACGAGGACTACGTGCCCTTCAACCCCATCTGCGAGGAGTGTGGGATGGTCACCGAAACCGTCAGCGCCGTCGATCCGTCGGCGGGCACGGTCGACTACGTCTGCACCGACATAGAGGCGGGAGAGAGGACCATCGAAGGCTGCGGACACGAGGGGACCGCCACGCTCCGCGAGGGAAAACTCCCCTGGCGGTTCGAGTGGCCCGCCCAGTGGCAGGAACTCGGCGTCGACTTCGAGCCGTTCGGCAAGGACCACGCAGAGGGCTCCTGGCCCAGCGGTGTCGACATCTCCCGCAACGTCCTCGAATCGGTCCCACCGGTCCCGATGGTCTACGAGTGGTTTACCCTGAACGGGGAGCCGTTCTCCTCGTCGGCGGGCAACGTCGTCCTCGTCCAGGACGTCCTCCGGCTGCTCGAACCGGCCGTCCTGTTGTACTTCTTCAGCAAGGACCCGAAGAAGGCCCGCGACTTCGACATCGACCGGGTGGACCAGCTCGTCGACGAATTCGACCGGTTCGAGGCGACCTACTTCGGCGAGGTCGACGCCACCGAGGACGAGCAGGCCCTCGCGGACCGCGTCTATCCGCTCCTCGTCGACGAGCTCCGCGAGGAGCGCATCCGCATCCCCTTTACCTTCGCTGCAGTCCTCGGGATGACCGACGACCCGGCCCTCCGCGAGGAGATCGCCCGCCGCGAGGGACACATTCCGGAAGACGCTCCCGGATGGGCGGTCGACGCCGCACTCGACCGCGTCGAACTCGCCCGCGAGTGGGCACGGCGTACGGACAACGAGTTCAACTACGACCTGAAGCGCCAGCACATACCGGATTTCGAGGTCGACCCGGCCACCGCTGACGCACTCGAGGAGCTGGCGGAGTTCATCGAGGCCGGTCACACCCCCGAGGAGATCCAGGGTGAGATATTCGAGACCGCTCGGCGCCACGACGTGGACGTGGGCGAGTTCTTCGAGACTGGCTATCGCCTCTTCTTCGACGAGGAGCAGGGCCCGAAACTGGGGACGTTCCTCGGCAAACTCGACACCGAGTTCGTGCTGGCCAGACTCCGTCGGGAGCGGTGAACGGTCGACCGCTCAAAACCGGCCCGCGAGAACGCCGAAACCCGAATACATTTCCCCGCACGGCCCCCCATTTCGGACAATGAATCCCTGGACCTGGGTCCTCCTCGGGGTGCTGGGATACTGGGCCGCCGTCGCCACACTCGCGTCCCGGGACCAGCTCCCCGAGTACGTGGGGACGATGGGACCTATCCTCACGATCCACACGAAGCGAGGGCGACGGTTTCTCGAGCGAATCGCCCAACCGGAGCGGCTGTGGCGGGCGTGGGGGAACTTCGGGCTCGGGTTCGCGCTGGTGGTCCTGGTCGGCGTCTTCGTCTTGCTCGTATTCAACGCGGTCACCGTCGTCCAGAACCCGCCGGCCCCCTCCGCCGCGACCCAGCCCCAGAACGTCCTCGTCATCCCGGGCGTCAACGACTTCCTCCCGCTCGCTGTCGCCCCAGAGATCGTCCTCGGCCTCTTCATCGGCATGGTCGTCCACGAGGGCGGACACGGGATCCTCTCCCGGGCCGGCGACATCGACATCGAGTCGATGGGCATCGCCATGCTGGCGATCATCCCCATGGGTGCGTTCGTCGAACCCGACGAGGAGAGCCAGCGGGCCGCCGACCGCGGCAACCAGGCCAGGATGTTCGCCGCCGGCGTGACGAACAACTTCCTCATAACCGTCATCGCCTTCGGGTTGCTGTTCGGGCCCGTCGTCGGCTCGATGGGTGTCGCCTCTGGCGCGGCCGTCGGCGGCGTGCTGCCCGGGTCGGCGGCCGACACGGCGTCGATCGACCAGGGCGACCGGATCGTCGCGGTCGCCGGGACCGACGTCGAAACGAACGACGACCTGAACGCGGCGCTCGCGGCCACCGAAGCGCAATCGGTATCGGTCACGCTGGCCTCGGGCGAAGTGACGACGGTGGAGCGACAGTTGCTGGTGACGGGAATGGCCGATCCCTCGCCGTTCGCCTCGCTCGGTGTCAACGCCACCATCGCGTCGGTGAACGGCGACCCGATCCGGACCGAACCGGAACTCACCGCGGCACTCGAAGAGGAGACGATGGTCACGGTGACGGCAGAGGATGGAACCTCGACGACCGCCGCCGGCGGCGCCCTGGTGACCATTGCCGACGACGCCCCTGCCGCGGCGGCCGGATTCCCCGCCGAGGAGACAGTAACCGTGACCCACATCGGCGATTCGCGGATCATCGACCACACTGATCTGCAGTCGGCACTCGGTGCGCTGAACCCGGGCGAGACGACCCCGGTCACCATAGTCGTGGACGGTGAGACACGAACCCGGGACGTGACCCTCGGCGAGCAAGCCGACGGGTCGAGTTACCTCGGTGTCAGGGTCTTCTCCGGCATCAGCGGAATGGTCGTCTCCGACTTCGGCACGAACCTGTATCCGGCCGAGACATACCTGTCGGTCCTCGGTGGCGACGCGGCCGGCGACGGCTTCACCGGCTTCATCCGCACCATCGGGACGGTCCTCATCCTGCCGTTCATCGGGACGTTCGGCGCCGCCGGCCTGGAGTACAACTTCGCCGGCTTCGTCGGCTGGAACCTGAACTTCTTCGTCCTCGAGGGACCGCTGTCCCCGCTGGGTGGTGGGGCATTCGTCCTCGCGAACGTGCTGTTCTGGACCGGATGGATCAACCTCAATCTCGGCTTCTTCAACTGTATCCCGGCGTTCCCGCTGGACGGCGGTCATCTCCTCCGGATGGTTGCCGAGGCGGTCGTCTCCCGTCTCCCCATCGAGGACCGGCGCTCGGCGACCAGAGCGGTGACGACGAGCGTGGGACTGGTGATGCTCGTCAGTCTCGTGGTGATGGTCTTCGGGCCGCAACTGCTGTCCTGATCACTCGACGCCGGTCCGCTCGATACACTTCGCGCGTGTCAGTCCTGCGCCGACCGCCACTCCGGATCGAACGGTGCGGTCTCGTCGGCCAGGGCGGCCTCGTTGCGTTTCCCCGACCAGTCCTCGATGGAGAGTCTGACCACTGCCGTTCGATCGATCTCCTCGTCGGTGATTGACCGATAGTCCTCGCCCGGCGCCGATCGCGGGGCGTACTTCGCCATCAACCGGGCGAGGGCGCTCCGTTTCGCATCGTCCGCCTCGAGCAGCTCCACCACCCCGTGTGCCACGACGCTCTCGTACTCGGTGTCGAACGCCGCGGCCTCCCGGGCGTGGATGATCTCACCCATCGTCGCCACGGTGAACGCCCCCGGCGACCCGTCACTTGCCACAGCGGCCGTTCGACCGGCCGGCGAGACGTGGACGGCTATCGCGTGGGGGTCGGGCTCGTAGACGTAGAGTAACGGGGTCGGTACGGGTTCGTCCCGGTCGACCGTCACCAGCACGCCCCAGGCGTGTCGTTCGAGGAATCGACGGATGGACTCGTCGTCGGTGACCGCTCGCGACAGATAGCGCGGGCGGTGTCGGTCCGCGTCGACCATACCCCCCGAACCCGGGCCACCGTGAAAAGCGTGAGGGCTGCCCCTCTAGAAACGCCCTTCAAGCCAGGCTGTATATCGTGGGATATGGCCGAGGTCCCACCCACCGACGAAGGATGGTTCGCGTTGCACGATTTCCGAGAGATCGACTGGAACGCCTGGCGAGACGCCCCCGTGCGGCGCCGCGAGGCCGCCCTCGAGGAGGCAAAATCGTTCATCGGCGAAGCCGAAGATATCGGGGACGGCGAATCCGCCATCTTCACCATCGCCGGGCACAAGGCCGACCTCCTCGTCCTCCACCTGCGACCTACCCTCGACGAGGTCGAACGATTGGAACGGGCGTTCGAGCAGACGACGTTCGGTGGGTTCACCGAACAGACGACCTCCTTCGTGTCGGTGACCGAGATCGGCGGGTACACCGCCCCCGAGTACTTCGAGGACCCCGAGAGCGTGGACACCGGCCTCCGTCGGTACATGGAGTCGAAAAAGCACCCCTCAATCCCCGAGGACGCCTACGTCTCGTTCTACCCGATGGCGAAACGGCGCGATCCGGAGTACAACTGGTACGATACCCCACTCGAGGAGCGCGCCGAGATGATGGCCGAACACGGCGAGACCGGCAAGGGCTACGCCGGGACGGTCACCCAGATCGTGACCTCCGCGCTCGGCCTCGACGACTGGGAGTGGGGAGTCACCCTCTTTGGGACCGACGCGGTCGCCCTGAAGGACATCGTCTACGAGATGCGCTTCGACGAGGCGACCGCGAAGTACGGCGAGTTCGGGCGATTCTACGTCGGCCGCCGCTTCCCGGTCGCCGACCTCGACGCGTACATGGCCGGCGAGACGGTTCCAGTCGAGGCTGACGAGAGCGGCGAGACGGACGAGGCGGCCACGACCGGCGAGCATCCCGGCGGACACGGTGGCCACGCTGGCGACGAGCACGAGCATGGCGAGGGCGGCCATCCCGGCGGTCACGGCGAACATGGTGCAGAGGAGGGCGAGGAGACGGATTCCGAGACCCCGAGCCTTCGAGACGAACTGGCCGACCTGGACGTCTACGGTGGCAAACCCCACGGCGAGGACGTCTACGCGCTGGCGCTGTACTCCGAGGCCGACCCCGAGGAACTCGCCGACGAGGTCTACGGTCTCCGGTCGAACTTCGACCACTACGACACCCACGTCAAGACCGCCGTCTACGAGCCCCGCGACAGCGGCAACGCCGCCGTCGTGAGCATCTGGGAGACCGAATCAGCCGCCGACACCGCGAGTGGCTTTCTCTCCGAACTCCCGGGCGTGGTCGGCCGGCCAGGCGAGAGCGAGGATGGCTGGGGCACGATGGGGATGTTCTACACCGTCGACCCCGACCACCGCGAGGACTTCGTCGACGTCTTCGACGACGTGGGCGAGATGCTCGGTGACATGGACGGCCACCGCGAGACGACCCTGCTGGTCAACCGGGAGGACGAGACGGACATGTTCATCGCCAGCCAGTGGGATTCTCGCGAGGACGCGATGGCGTTCTTCCGCTCCGACGCCTTCGGCGAGACGGTCCAGTTCGGGCGAGACATCCTCACCGACCGTCCCCGGCACGTCTTCCTGGCCTGACCGCACCAACCCGCACTTCTACTGGAGATCGAATCGTACCGCAGTGTTGCGATTTCCACTCGAACTAGGGGGGTGGGGGTTGCTGCCGACACTGCAATGGGTCGATCGGTACAATGCAGCGGGTGAGCCAGATGGGGCACAAATACCGTTGCTCGTTTTTCTCGCAGGCCGCTCGAAAAACTGCGCCGGCCAGGATTCCCGTGAGCGACCGTCAGGGAGCGAGGGGGACGCCGTTGGGCTTTGCCCAACGAAAATTGAACCAAAATCAGACGTGCTCACTTCGTTGCGCGCGTCTGATAGGGCTCAATTCCCTCTGCTCGTTTCCCTCACCCGTATGCTCGCGATGGCGCAGCCATCGCTCGCGGAAAGGGTTCGGAAAACTGCGCCGGCCGGGATTCCCGCGAGCGACCGTCAGGGAGCGAGGGGGAAGTCGGGCGGCGCACGACCGAAGGGAGTGCGCCGGCCGGGAATTGAACCAGAGCCAGACGGTCCTGCTCACCTCGCTTCGCTCGGCTGCGCGGGCTGCGACTGGCAGGGCTCAATTCCCTGTGCTCGTTTTTCTCGCAGGCCGCTCGAGAAACTGCGCCGGCCGGGAATTGAACCCGGGCTATGAGCTTGGGAAGCTCATGTCCTACCACTAGACCACCGGCGCTCGTACGCAATCGCTATTTCCACACCAGAACACTTCAACTACACGGTAGGGCGGAGGCGGTCGTCGGTGACTACGAAACGTCGACGCCAGGAAGGGAGCCATACCACCTCCATGGGTGCGGGGTGGGTTTTTGCCCCCCGGCGCCGAATCCCCCAGCAATGAGCGACCCAGACGCGATAGAACCACTCGACCTCAGATTCTCGGAGACCGAACTGGCCGACAGACGCGAGTCCATCGTCGAGTTCATCCAGGACAGCATGGGTGCGGCCGGCGCCGACCGGGCGATCCTCGGGCTCTCCGGCGGCATCGACAGCACCACGACCGCCCACCTGGCCGTCGAGGCGCTCGGCGCCGACGCGCTCCACGCCCTCGTCATGCCCGGGGCGGTCTCCGAACCGGAGAACATGAGCGACGCCGAGTGGGTCGCCCAGGAACTCGGCGTCGAGTACGACCTGGTGGAGATCAACCCGTTCGTCGACCTGCTGCTCGACACCTTCGGCGAGGCCGAGGACGACTACGAGGCGGTCGGGAACGCTCGCGCACGGACGCGCGCTGTAATCAATTACCTGGTCGCGAACCACGAGAACGGGCTCGTACTGGGGACGGGCAACCGCACCGAGGCGATGGTGGGCTATTTCACCAAGTTCGGCGACGGCGCGGTGGACGTGAACCCGCTGGGCAACCTGTACAAACAGCAGGTCCGACAACTGGCCCGCTCGCTGGATGTCCCCGAGGAACTCGTGACCAAGACGCCGACCGCGGGGCTCTGGGCCGGGCAGACCGACGAAGACGAACTCGGCATCGATTACGACACGCTCGACGCCATCCTGGCCCTGCACGTCGACGGACCGCTGTCCGCGACCGCGACCGCCCGTGCCATCGACGAGGATGAGGCGGTCGTCGAGCGCATCGCCGCGATGGCCCGCGGAAGCGAGCACAAGCGAACCCCGCCGACGACCCCAACACCCCCCTGAACGGGGAAGCGAACTGCTCGATATTCGGTTCGGTGACGGGGCTCGGACGTTTCACCTGCTCCGCGACGCAGCCCCATCGAGCCGTCACTCGAGACCGTCTTCGAGCAATCGCTCGAAGGCCTCGCGCTCGTGGCGTTCCTGTTCTCGATGGGGTCGCGGGGCGGCAAGGAGACCCTTCAGCTCGCGCAAGGCGGCCGGGTCGTTGGCCGCGATCTCCACGGCAACGGTGTACGGGTCGTCGACGATGCGAGAGACGAGACCCATCGCGAGTGCCTCGCTCGCGTCGACGGTCCGTCCCGAGTACGAGAGGTCCGTGGCGTGTGTCTCTCCGACCGCCTCGAGCAAGCGCCGGGTCCCGCCCCAGGCACCGAAGACGCCGAGCGAGACCCCCGGTTCCGCGAAGGTCGCGTCGGGCGTCGCCACCCGCACGTCGGCGGCGAGAGCGAGTTCGACGCCGCCACCCCTGGCCGGGCCGTCGATCCCCGCGACCACGACGGCATCGGCGGTCTCGATGGCGTTCATCGTCCGCTGCCCGCGGTCGGCGAAGGCCGCCGCGTCGTCGCCGTCGAGTGACCGCAACACGTCGAGGTCGGCACCCGCGCAGAAGGCCGTGCCGGCCCCTTCGAGATACACGACAGCCGCGTCCGTCGTGTCCACTGCCCGGGCCAGCGCGTCGAGGCCGTCTCTGGTGAGCGCGTTGCGACGGTTGGGCCGGTCGAGAGTGACAACTCGGATCGGTCCCTCGTCTCGTGTCCGAATCATGCCGGCCATCGACGGTCCTTTCCAAAGGTCTTTGCCGTTCCCACCGCTAGACTGCATCAATGGACGAGGCCCTGCAGGCTCGCGCCGCCGCGAGGGAGGCCATCGACGACATCTCGCCGAGACGACTCAGGGGCGTCATGGACGAGCATCTCTCGGGGACGTCGATGATTCCGGGTGTGTTGACTGTTCTGAGCGCCCGCGTCGTCGTCGGCGACGGGAACGAGGAGGCGGTGCTGCGCCGGGCGGCCGGCGTGCAACTCATCTACGACGGGCTGAAGTTGACCCGCCGAATGGTCCGCGAGGAGCCATGGGCCGATGGACAGGGAGCCCTGGAGGACGACATGGACGTGCTGGCCGCCGACGTGCTCGTCTCCCGAGGCTTCCAGCTCCTCTCACACACCGAGGCTGCCGACAAGGCCGTCGAGACGGTGCGGGAGTTTGGCCACGAGCAGACCGACTTCCAGTCGAAAGAAGGGACGAGCGCCCGCTCGCTCGAGACGAACGTCTTCGAACTCGCGGCTATCGCCGGGGCCACGGCGGGCGGGAAAGACGCCCCCATCGGACTCCGCCAGTACGTGATGGGGCTGGCCCGATCGGCGGGCAAACCGCCCCTGCCTGAGGCCACCGAGGGACTCCCCGAGAGCGTCGAGGAAGTCATGCACCGGGTCGGTCAACAGCCGACCGGCGACGATCGAGTGACGACGCACTCCGCCTCGGACCGGTAAATCGAAACCCCTAAACGACGCGCCATCCCTTGATTTGAATGCCTGCCTGGGTAGCTTAGCGGTAAAGCGCGTCCTTGGTAAGGACGAGAGCGCGGGTTCAAATCCCGCCTCAGGCTCTTCTGGAGTTCTTCATTCGGCGGGCGTTGCATCACGGGTTCACGTATCCTGTTGTATCTCAATTTCGTGCGGTGTTGTTCCAGCATACAATCACCGCACGGCCACCCTTATCTACCATCGGTATAACAGTAAACTGTGGCAGAGGAGTACGTGCGGCGCACCGCGATCACCCGCCTGACCGTGGACGACGAGCAACGCGACTTGCTCGAAGACACGATTTCCGAGTGGAAGCGTGGTTGCCAAATTGCCACGGACATGGCCTGGAGGCAGGTCAATAGCAAACGCGACGTCCAGCCACTCGCGTACGATGCGGTCCGCGACCGCACCGAACTCGGGAGCCAGCACGCGATTCTGGCGGCCGCGGCGTTGCTCGAGGAGTACGACCGCACCCTCTTCGGCGCGCTACACGCCGGCCTCGTCACGACGCGAGACGAATGTTTCGTCTCCAGCGAGCGAGCGTAAGACGAGGTCGTTCTCGCGACACCCGCTGAGCGATTTCTGACCGAGCCACGGAATCCCGTTTCGCACGGCTCCGACGGGAACGGAGTGTGCCCTAGTTAGTCCGTCTGCTTCACCCAGTCGGGCATCCGTGCCTGGGCCGCATCGGCGTCAGCGAGCAGCAACTGCAGCCCGGTGGCGACGATCTCGACGAGGTCCGCACCGGCGGTCGCCTCGAGGGAAACGACCACGCCCTCGCCAGGCCGCATCGGGAACTGGAGCAACACGATGTCATCGTAGACGTTGACCGTCGCCCGCAGCGCCCCGCCGTCGAGGATATCGGATTGCTCGCGGACGAGCGGTTCGATCTCGCGGTAGGTGTCGACGCTCTCGTCGAAGGACCGCTCGTCGTACTGGGCCCGCACGTCGTCACGGCGGTACAGCCACTCGTACTCCGACTCCTCGTAGTGGAGCAGGACGCGCAGATCGTCGCCGTACTCGCGTTGCAACCACGTCAGCAGGCGTGAGCAGGGGAGGTCGGTCATGGGAATGAATCGAGTATCTGGATGTTATGCGAGTGCCACCCTAAACCCCGGCCCTCGAAAGCATGGGCAGCGACTGCCAGCGGTGGTGGATAGAGCGCTCGCTATTTGGCTCCCGTCCGAAGAAATGTGGAGAGGTATCGACCCGGTGAAGGGTCGGATGGCGGGTTACGCCCGCGAGGCGTGGTTGGTTAGGAGCGGCGGCGTCCCCGTGAGCAGGGCGGGACCGGAGGTCCCGCTGGAAACCGGCGCGAAGCGCCGGTGACACAGCGAACGGGGCTCGTAGGAACGTTAGTTCCGACGGCGGAGCGCGACGAGCGCAGCGCCGATCAGCGCGAGCATCGCGACTGCGATGCCGAAGCCGGGCGTCTGTGTGGGCACCTCAGTCGGTTCCTCGGTTGGCTCCTCTGTCGGTTTCTCAGTAGGCTCCTCCGCGGACGCTTCGGGCGGCTCTTCGGTGGTCGGCTCTGCCGTCGTGCTGGTCTCCTCGACCGCCTCGACGAGGAGGCCGTCTGCGGTGATAGCGTCGTCACCGGTCGGGAGCGCTCCCGGGAGAAGCTTCGCTTCGAATTCCTCGTCGACCGCGCGCCTCGCTTCACTCAACGCTCGCTTTTCGAGAGTTTCACTTCCTTCGGCCGCTCGCTGCTCACGGGTCGCTGTGCTCCCCGCTCGCCGTTTCGAGGACCTTCACTTCCTTCGGCCGCTCGCTGCTCACGGGTCGCTGTGCTCCCCGCTCGCCGTTTCGAGGACCTTCACTTCCTTCGGCCGCTCGCTGCCCACGGGTCGCTGTGCTCCCCGCTCGCCGTTTCGAGCACCCTCACTTCCTTCGGCCGCTCGCTGTTCGGCCTCGCCTATTTCCGTCACCAGACCTCTAGCAAACCTACCATGAGCGACGCCCAACTCACCGACCTCCCCAACGGTGCCTTCGACCTCGCAGCGCAACTCGCCTACCAGGACGGCGCCATCGTGAGTCGAACGCTCGTCGACCGGGAGTCGGCGACCCTCACGCTCTTCGCCGTCGCGGAGGGCCAGCGGATCAGCGAGCATTCGGCACCACACGAAGCACTGCTCCAGGTGCTCGACGGCACCGCGACGGTGTGCATCGACGAGACGAAGTTCACGGTCGACGACGGCGCCTCGCTCGTGTTTCCCGCAGACGTGCCACACGCACTCGCCGCCGACGAACCGTTCAAGATGCTCTTGACGATGCTCCGATAGACCGGACCGGTTCGAGTCCAGTAGCTCCGCATTACGGGTCGGGGCCTACATCGTGGTCGGGGAAGAGGCGATAGACTGAGTAACCCGGGTTCGGATCGGACTCGACGCTATCCTGAAAGTTGGGCCGGAAGTCGGGAGGTCGACGCGACGACCCAGACTGCACAACGGGAGTGCGTTGTGGAGTTGTGGAACTCGCCCAGCGGCGCTCCGACGCCATTCCCGCCGGCAAAAATTTTATTACGAACCGCGAACAATCAATTGATGCTGCCAGAGGTGAACAGCCATGGCACTGCCGACGACGCCAGCAAACTCGTGGCTTCAGGGTGCCGGCTTTCCGAGCCAACTCTTCGAGACCGGACGTAACGACTACGAACTGTACGAAGAGGACGACGTGTTCGTGTTGAGCGTCGAACTACCGGGCTTCGACCCCGAGGAGATCCAGGTCGCGTGGGACGACGGGGTCCTCAACATCTCCGCCGAGCACGCCGACGACGAACGCGCACAGCGCAAGACCTACCACCGGCGCTTCCGGTTCCCCAAGACCATCGACGACGAGGAGATCCACGCGAAATACCACAACGGCATCCTCGAGGTCCGACTCCCGGTGATGGCGGGGGCGACGACCCAGGGCAAACGGATCGACATCGAGACCTGATCGGCCGTCGCCACCGCCACGGCACCGCGAAGAAACCGACCGACGGCCCTGTTTTTTCGCCGAATCGCGTCCCACAGCGCGAGCCACGGCCGAAGCGTTGGTGCTGCGTCGACGGTCCGCGACCGACTGAAAGCGCACCCCATCCGCTGGACACCGACTGCTAAGTTCCCGGCCGTGGAATGTCAATTATCCAATGTCTGACGCCGAGCGGGAGGGAGAGCGCCACTGGGACACGCTGGACGTCGAGCGGGTCATCGAGGAACTCGACACCGACCCGCCGGGACTCGCCAGCGAGGAGGCGGCCCGCCGCCTCGAGGAGTGCGGCCCGAACGCGCTCCCGAAGCGTGAGCCGGCCAGCTGGTGGCGCATCCTCCTCCGCCAGTTTGACGACTCGCTCATCTTCGTGCTCGGGCTCGCGGCCATCGTCTCGCTGGCCATCGGCGAGACGGTCGACGCGTTGTTCATCGGCCTCGTTCTCGGGGTCAACGCCGCCATCGGGGGCGTCCAGGAGTGGCAGGCCGAGCGGAGCAGCCAGGCGTTACAGGGACTCATCCGCACGCGTGCGACGGTGGTCCGGGACGGGGAGACCCAGGACGTCGACGGCGAGGCCGTGGTCCCGGGCGACGTGGTGCTCCTGGAGGCGGGCTACCGAGTACCGGCGGACGTTCGCCTGCTCGCCTCCCGGAACCTCGAGGTCGACGAGTCGGCGCTGACCGGCGAATCCGCCGGGGTGGTAAAAGACGAGCACTGGGTCGGCGACGAGCGTGTCCCGATCGGTGATCGACGGAATATGGCCTTCGCGGGAACAGTGGTCAACCGCGGACGGGGGCGGGGGGTGGTCGTGGCCACCGGGACAGACACCGAGGTCGGGCAGCTCGCCGAGGACGTCACCACGGTCGAAGGTGGGGACCCGCCGCTCGTGGCTCGGATGGAGCGGTTCACCCGCCTCGTGGGCGTGGTCGTGCTGATCGTCGCGACCATCACCGCACTCCTCGGTATCGGTGTCGGTCACATCGACGCGGTCGAGATGTTTCTCTTCGCCGTCGCGCTGGCGGTGTCGGCCATCCCGGAGGGGCTCCCAGTCGGGATCACGGTCGCGCTGGGGGTGGCCAGCCGACGGATGGCACGCGTCGGGGTCATCGTCCGCCGTCTGGTGGCCGTCGAGGGACTCGGGAGCTGTACGATGATCGCCTCCGACAAGACGGGGACGCTCACGAAGAACGAATTGACCGTCGAGCAGGTGCGCCTCCCCGGGGGACGGACCGTCTCGGTCACCGGCACGGGCTACGCCCCGACAGGGACCGTCCTCCAGGACGGCCACCTGCCTGACCCCGACGTCGCCGACGAACTGAGCCGAATCGCCAGGGCGGCAGTGCTCTGCAACGAGGGGGCCCTCTACCAGCACGACGACGAGTGGTCCTGGCGCGGCGACCCGACAGACGTCGCGCTTTTGGCCTTCGGCGAGAAACTGGGCTGGTCCCGGCGGTCGGCGCTCGACCGCTACCCGCACGTCGGCGACCGCCCCTTCGAACCCGAGTTCCGCTTCGGCGCCACGTACCACGAGAACGAGGGCGAGACGCGCGTGTTCGTCAAGGGCGCACCCGAACGCGTGCTGGAGATGTGCGATCTGAAGGGAGTCGACGCGGCCTCAGGTGCGTGCCTGCGCGAGGAGGTGACCGAGATGGCCCAGCAGGGGTACCGCGTGCTGGCGCTCGCGGAGGGAACGGTCGCGTCGGCGACGGAAACCGCCCAAAACACGGAACCGAGCCATCTGACACTCCTCGGGTTCCTGGGGCTCATCGACCCGCTCCGACCCGGCGTCGCCCAGGCCGTCGCGGCGGCCGAGCACGCCGGCATCGCCGTCACGATGGTCACCGGCGACCACCCGGAGACCGCCCTCGCCATCGCCCGGGACCTCGACCTGGCGGACACCGCCGAGGCGGTGATGACCGGCGCCGAGTTCGCCGACCTTCCCCCGGAGGCGGTCGGCGACGTCCTCGAGACGACCCGCGTCTTCGCGCGCGTCTCGCCGGCCCAGAAGCTCCAGATCGTGGAGGCCGCACGGAACGTCGGGCACTTCGTCGCGGTGACTGGCGATGGCGTCAACGACGCGCCGGCCCTCCGCCAGGCGAACATCGGAATCGCCATGGGGAAGTCGGGGACCGACGTCGCCCGCGACGCCGCCGAACTCGTCATCAGCGACGATAACTTCGCGACCATCGTCGCCGGCATCGCGGCGGGCCGGGTCGCCTACGACAACATCCGCAAGATCGTCTACCTGCTCGTCTCGACCGGTGCCGGGGAAGTCCTCCTCGTCCTCGCGAGTCTCGCCGCCGGTATGCCACTCCCACTGCTCCCGGTCCAGATACTCTGGTTGAACCTGGTGACCAACGGCATCCAGGACGTCGCCCTGGCCTTCGAGCCCGAGGAGGGGGACGTCCTCGACCGGCCGCCGCGGGATCCCGAGGAGCGCATCTTCGATCGGTTGATGGTCGAGCGGGTCGGCGTCGCGGCCCTGGTCATCGGGGGCCTCGGCTTCGCCTCCTTCGGCTGGCTCCTCGGGCAGGGACTCCCCGAAGACGTGGCCCGCAACCACCTGCTCCTCCTGATCGTCCTCTTCGAGATGGTCAACATCGGAAACGCCCGCTCCGAGACGGTCTCCGTGTTCGCCCTCTCGCCACTGCGTAGCCCCGTGTTGGTGGCGGGGACGTCACTCGCGATGGTCGTCCACCTCGCCGCGATGTACCACCCCGTCGGCCAGGCGGTCCTCGGAACCGCGCCCGTTGGGTTCGACCAGTGGGTCGTCCTCGGGGGCCTCTCCCTCGTGATGCTCGTGGCGATGGAGATCCACGGCTGGACCTGGCGCAAACGGTTTCCGCGCGACGTGACGGGAGCCACCAGTCGCGACACCGCGATCGACCGGCCGGACGACGATTCGACCGACCGAAACGAGCGAAACCGACGGCGACCCGATTCCGACCGAAACGACTGAAACGTCTCGCTACGATGACAGTACAACGACGATGACCGACGGGGAACCGCTTCACGAGCGCATCACCAGACAGCATCTCGGCCTCGTCCTGGGGCCGACGACCTTCGGGACGGTGGCCCTCCTCTCGCCGTTCGGCATGTCGCCGGTCGCGAACGCGACGTTCGCCAGCACCCTGTGGATCGCCATCTGGTGGGTAACCGAGGCGATTCCGATCCCGGCTACGAGTCTCCTGCCAGTGGTGCTCTTCCCTCTCACCGGGGTCGTGGACGTGGCTGGCGCGACGGCGCCCTACGCCGACCCGATCGTCTTCCTCCTGCTCGGAGGGTTCCTCCTCGCCCTCGCCATCGAACGATGGCACCTTCACCGGCGGATCGCGCTCACCATCGTCGGCGTCGTGGGCGTCCAGACCGACCGGCTCCTGCTCGGGTTCATGGTCTCGACCGCGTTCCTCTCGATGTGGATCTCGAACTCGGCGACGGCGATGCTCATGGTTCCCATCGGGATGGCCGTCATCGCCGAGTTCGGCGTTCCGACGGCCACCGAGCGGGAGACGCCAGTGTCGACCCCGGCCGGCGATGGTCCCCCGATCGATGTGGTCCACGACGTGGGCATCGATCCGGACGACCTCCCGGAGACCCGGTTCGGCCTCGCGTTGATGCTCGGCATCGCCTACAGCGCGAGTATCGGCGGTGTCGCGACCATCATCGGCAGCCCACCGAACGCCGTCTTCGCGGGCGTCGTCCAATCGAGATTCGGCCTCGAGATCACCTTCCTCGACTGGATGCTCTTCGCCACGCCGCTCTCGGTCGGCTTCCTCCTGGTGACCTGGTACCTCCTCTTGTGGCTGTTCCGCCCACCGTCACGGGCGGCGGACACCACCGAGGCGATCATCGAGACCCAGCGAGAGGTACTCGGGGACGTCTCCCGGGGCGAGCGCCGGGTGCTGGTGGTCTTCGTCCTCGTCGCCGCAGCGTGGGTACTCCGGCCGTTCGTCCTCCAACCCCTGTTTCCGTCGGTGACCGACACCGTCATCGCCCTCGCGGGTGGGGTCCTCCTCTTTGCCATCCCGGCCGACCTTCGCGAGGGGGAGTTCTTGCTCCACTGGGACGACGCCAAACGGCTCCCGTGGGGCGTCCTCGTCCTCCTCGGCGGCGGATTCTCCCTGGCGAACGCCTTCCAGGAGAGCGGTCTGGACGAGGTGATCGCCCGCAGTTTCACCGCGCTCGGGGGCCTCCCGCTGGTCGCCATCCTCCTCGTCGTCGCCACCGTCGTCGTCTTCCTCACCGAGGTGACATCGAACACGGCGACCGCGACCGTCTTCATGCCGATCATGGCCAGTCTCGGGGCGACGCTGGGCGTCTCACCGATCACGCTGATGGGTGCAGCCGCGCTCGCGGCCTCGCTGGCGTTCATGCTCCCCGTCGCCACCCCACCCAACGCGGTCGTCTTCGGTAGCGGCTACGTCAGCGTCCCGCAGATGGCCCGCGCGGGACTCCTGTTGAACCTGCTGGGGATCGGTGCACTCGTCGCGCTCACATACCTGTGGCTCCCCATCGCGCTCGGTCTGGTCGGCTGAGTCGCTATCCGGACCACCTCTCAGCCCCTGGACCGACGGTCTCGAGAACGACGAAGTACCTGAACAATTATGTGTCCGGCATCTGTTCGATTATCTGACCAAGCGCGCCTACCGGGGTCGTAAGAGTTTCTTTCATTAATTTCGGTAATTAATTATATGAATATATTAGATAAATTGAATATGTGACGGTGTGTCGATGAAGGTGTAATGTCTTCGAGTGTTGCCGACTCGGCGTCCGCATCGACCACCGAATTCCTCAACGAGCACCCGCGGATGGTAGGCGTGGTGTTCATGACGCTGCTCCTGCTCAGCCAGGCCGGTAACGCGGCGGGGGCTGTTGCATCGGGGAACGCCGGACCGTAACTCAGTCCTTCAGCAGCGTCGAATTCTGAACGGTGTTGTTCCAGTAGAGAGATCCGTCGATACGCAGCGGGGAGAAGTCCCACCCTGCTACCTCGTTCAATTCACTCCGTGTCATCGTATACCGAACCCCCATCGTTCCTGGCGCAAGGAAATCCATGCCAGCATTGCGGAAATGGGGAGAAACCGTCGATCCGACGCGAAAGATGCCGGCCGGATACGTCTCTAGCGCGACGGAGAATCCCCTGGATTCCTTCGATTGGATGTCGATGATCGTCGGGAATGCCGATTCGGGTTGAGCGATGTCGACACTCCCGTCTCCGACGACAACGTACTGGTTCCCGACGGCCACCTGTTCGCGAATCACGTCAAGTGCGCCGCGAATCGAGAAGCCCACATTCAACAGACGGGCGATGGCCCGTCCGACCTGCAGGGCACTATCCCTGTCGACCGTCCCGACCGTTCCAACCCCACCGAGAGCCCCATGGTGCGCCAACGATAACGCCTCCTCGAAGGAGTGGTCAGCGTCGATAAGGAACGCTTCAGTGGCCACCTCGGCGAGGTCGGAACCGTCGACAGTCCCGTCCGAGGCGTGCAGTCCAGTTGAAGAGGTCTCACCGATGTAGTGGAGGAAATCGTACGACGTTCCCAATATGTTGCGGAGTTCCTCGGTCGTCGTTCCGACGAACGTGTCGATTTCGTAGTCCAGATCACCGCGTCCTCGATACGTCTCCTCGAGGACGTCAGGTTCCTGGACGAGGCCCGGATCGTTACTGACGACCGCTATCGTCAGTTGAGGTCCTTTCGCTGGCCGATCGAGTTTGGCCTCGAACGCCTCGATGGTTCCCTTCGTCGCACCGATGGGGACGTGGTCACCGAACCAGACGTGTTCCACCGAGTCGTCGAACAGTTCCGGCTTGATCAGTAGGCGGACACGGTTACCGTCGTTGAGAAAGCTACTCCCCGTCTCCGTCGAGACGCCGAGATTGTCCTTGGCCTCGGATCGATCGACACGAGTCCCGCGGGGATTTCTGATGATCGCTAATTCGTTCACCAGGTGTGGGAGCGTCTCGGCCCCCGCTGGGGTGGGCGGGACGTAGGCGGTCATCACCCATCGGGGAACCGCTTCGCGGACGGCCTCGAAGTCGACGGTCAGGTACTCCTGCAACCGCTCCGTCAACGGAAGGTCGTACAGTGTCTCGAGGTCCGTCTGCAGATGAGGTTCGACGAGGGTCCGTTCGTAGAGGTCGTTGCCGTAGAACCCCTTCGTCCGGACGACCGAATCGAGCAACAGGACCTGTTTGAGGACCTGTGCGACCTCGTCCTCGAACCACCGTTCGGTTACCAGTGGATAGTCGAATCCGTCTTCCGTGACGATCCGGGGCGGTTCCCCACGGCTGATCTCCGCCCCGAGGTAATACGCGAGGGAGGCCACCGGGTAGATCATCCTCGGTTGTGGTGGGACCTCGATGGTGATGCCCGTCTCAGGGGATTCGAGATCGTCGGGAATCTCGAGGTCCTCGCCGATTTCGAGTAACGGTGGATGGCCCCGAAGCGTCGGGTAGGACATCTCCGGCCGGGTCGTCTTCATCGACGAGGAAAAGGCCTCGATAGCGGTCATCAGGTCGCCGGGGTCCATCGTCGTCTGGATCGTCCCCGCCGGGTGCTGATGATAGGAGCGGGCGCCGATATCCACCCGCCGGCTCGTGTCGAAGTCGATGTCAAGGTGATCGGCCCCGGCGTCGAAGGTGATGGGGCCTTCGACCCGAAAGTACACCTTTACCGTCGAGCTGATCTCGACGTGGTAGATGCCGTCCGACAATTCTCGGCGCTGGTGAGATCGGATGCGGTCCACCATCTCGCCAGAGGGTGTCCGTACGAAGATCGAGACCATCGTCCCGAGTCGGAGCGCGGACGTCTCGATGGTAGCGGTAGCATCCGTCGGGTACAGGAACCGGTCCTCGTCGGTGCACTCGGGGTCGACGGCCTCGGCCGTCTCGAACGTTACACTCCGTCCCTCGATCGTATCGTGTATCTCGAACCCCGGCTCCGTCGAGGTGGCTGTGATCGAGACAGATGACATCGTTATCAACGCCGGTGTCCCCGATCGCGTGCTCGGCGGTACCGACGGTTGCTAGCACGATGCAGTTCATCCTATTTATCAGTACGTTTCCGGTAACCCTCAGGTGAGAGACAGGGCATCGAGCACCGCCGACGGGGTCCAGTAGAGGTGGCCGTCGACGACAGTGGGGCTCTCGGAACGCTCGACAAGTGCCTGCAATTCCGAGGAGGATAGTCGTACCCGCTGGTTGCCGTTTCCAGGCCCGAGAAACCGTCTTGCCGCGGCAGGCGAGGGTTCCACTTCAGTCCCCACACGGAACATTCCGGCCGGGTAGGCGTCCCAGTGTACGAGAAATTCGCCATCGTCGGGGACGATAGTCGCCACCGTTGGAAGGACAGAATCGGGCTGGACGACGTCCACGTTCCCGTTCCCGACGAGGACACACTGTTCCCCGCTGTCGACCTCCTCGCGGGCGATTTCGAGGGCGCCCCGCAGGGGAAATCCCATGGACAACAGGCGGGCGATGAGACGGCCGATGGAGAGCGAGGGGTCGTCTGGAACGGTTCCGACGGTGCCGAGACCGCCAATGGCTCCGTTTTCGACCAACCACAGTGCCTCCTCGAAGGAGTGGTCCGCTTCGAGGAGGACGATCCCCACGTCGACAGTCTCGAGCGTCGAGAGTGTAAGCGTTCCATCGGCTGTCACGATCTCTCCCGGAGCCGTCTGGCCGATGAAATGCACGACGTCGTAGCCGGCGGCCAAGATCGACCGAAGCTGGCCAGTTTCGGTCTCGGCAAACGTCTCCATCTCGATCTGGAGTGCCTCGCGGACGTCGTACGCAGCTTCGAGGTCGGGACTGTCCACCGCCGTCGGTCTGGTGGAGACGACGGCGACCTCGAGGGAGCCGGTCGAATCGGTCCGTTCGAGGTCGTATTCGAACGATTCGAGCGTCCCATTGGTTGCACCGACGGGGACGTGGTCACCGAGCCAGACGTGTTCGACGGAATCGTCGAAGAACTCCGGACGAATCATGAGACGTTCCCGGTCGCCCGCGCTGACGTATCGTCGCGACCGTTCGTCCGGGACACCGAGCGATGATCGGGCTTCGCGACCGTCGATCCGCGTCCCGCGTGGATTCCTGATGATACCGAGTTCGTTCACGACGTAGGGAAGAAACGCCGCCCCTTCGGTCGTCGGGGGGACGTACGCCGTCATCGCCCAGCGCGGTCCGACGTCCGCGACCTCCTCGGCAGGGACCGCGAGATAGGCTTCGAGACGTTCGCGCATCGGGCGGTCGTAGAGGGTGGACGGGTCGCTCTCGAGCAGTGGTTCGACCACGTCGCCTTCGAGCACCGACTGTCCGTACGGGCCCGCCGATCGGACCACCGCGTCGAAGAGGAGAACCTGGCGAAGGACCCGCGTTATCGCGTCCTCGAGCCACCGTTCGTCGTCCAGTGGATACTCGAATCCCTCGGTCGTGCGGATGCGGGGGGTCGGACCCGGTTCGACCCTCGAACCGAGGTAGAACGCGAGCGAGGCCGTCGGGTAGATCATCCGTCGCGTCCGGGGGACCTCGATCGTAATACCCGAATCCGGCATCGAGAGGCCATCCGGGATGGCGAGAGCGTCGCCCGTCTCGATCAGCGGCGGATGGCCACGGAGCGTCGGGAAGGAGACGTCCGGCGTCGTCGATTTCAGCGCCGAGCCGAACGCCGAGATGGCCGTCATCACGTCCTCGGGGTCATCGCCGACCGTGATGGTACCCGCCGGTCGTTCGTGGTACGACCGGGCACCCACCGAGACCGTCGTCCGGTCGACGAGGTCGACGTCGATGAAGTCGATACCGACCTCGATGCTGAACGGCCCCTCGACGGCGAGGTAGAGTTTGATGGGGCCACTGATCTCGATATGGTGAGTGCCGGGCCCGAACGACCCCGTCTGGTGGGCCTGGATGGGTTCGGTGGCGGCCGCCCCGTCCGGCCAGACCACCACGTGATCACCCTGGTCCAACCGGAGCGATCGCGACGTGAACGTGGAGACCGTATCGACGGGAAACGGCAGGGCATCCGTCGGTTGCTCGACGAGGTCGGGGACGTCGTCGGTCTCGATGGGTACCCGGCGCCCCTGGATGGGGTCGAGAATGGCCAGTCCAGGGAGAGAGGGCCTGACGTCGAAATACAAAGCGACCCTGGACATGTCTGTTATCTGGTGTCGTTAGAGGGAATGGCGTATACCATTGCCGGATTTGGTCAATGGGACGATGGGAGTCATACTGAGGGTGGGGCACTCCCCAATAATTACCACCGGTGCTGTCTGCGAGAGCAGGGTGGTCGTGGAGGTTTCGCTCGACCGGTGGTCGGCCCCCCACGAGAGAGCACAAAAGAGATGCCGGCCGAGTTCCTGGGGACGCGCATGCAACGAAGGCAGTTCCTCGCAGTCACCGGGGCCGGGGCCCTGGCCACGCTCGCGGGATGTTCCAGTGCGCTCGGGTCGGTTGGTGCACCTGTCGTCCCGACGGATCGACTGGAGGAGGGCGGGTGGACACTACAGGACGAATCCGAGGAGATGGTCTTCGAGGAGAGCTACGGCCCGGTCACCATCGAGGCGAAATCGCACTCGCTGGTTTACAGCGACGATGAGTTACGGGAAGCGATCAAAGAGAAGACGCTCGGTCGGGTCGACGGAGCGATGGCGATGTTCGCGGCGACACGCGTCGACTTCAGCCCGAACCTCGCGGACCTCCCCGGAAGCGTCGCGACCGACCGGATCGTCGACCGGAGTGAGACCGCCGCCCGCTCGCAGTTCGCCACGCAGATGGAGAAGGCGGGGCTGGAGAACGTCGGGCAGGTCGACACCGGATCGCTGGCCGTGGACACCGGAGCGGACGCACGCCTGACGACGTTCGAGGCCGAGTTCCCCTTCGATGGGGTCTCCGTCCCGGTGACCGACGACCGGTCGATCTCCCTCACCGGGTCGCCGATCGACGTCGAGGGCGACCTGGCCGTCTGGTCACACGAGGGGTCCGTCCTCGTCGCCGGCGGTGCCTATCCCGCCTCGAACGTGACCGAGACGGTGACCGAAGAGCTCTCCGCTGCCATCACCGTCACCGTCGACGTCGACCTCGGCCTGAAACCGGATCGCTATCGCCAGGAGATCCGGTCGCTCGTGAGGGCCGTGAAATGACGACCTGGACGGATCTCTTCGAGCGGGCGGCGGCCCACGACGTGACGATCGACGAGATTCGATCGGCACACGACCGACGCCGAGGTGATCGGTCGTGAAGCCGGACCCAGCGAGTGTCGTCGCGGACGCCGACGTCCTCGCTGCCGATCTCTTCGTCGACGGTCGGGCGCGTGCAGCCATGGATCTCGTCCGGTCCCACGACTGGATGACCCTCGTGGCGAGCGAGGCACTGCTCGACGACGCAGAATCAGTGATCGCCGAACTCGGTGACGAGCACCTCGCGACCGACTGGCGCGAGCGTGTCGAAGCCGAAGCGTCGATCGTCGATCATCCCGCGGAGGATCATCCGGCCCTGGCGGCCGCCCTCGCCGGATCCGCCGGCCACCTGCTCACACTCGACGAATCGCTCGCCTCGCCCGGAACGAATGCGGCGCTGTCTGCGAGAGTGCAGACGAGTGTGCGCCTCCCCGACGCCTTCGTCAGCATGTTCGATGCAGCGTCGCTGTACGAGGCGGTGAAGGGCGGCAGCTATCCCGGCCCCGACCGCGACCCGCGAGGGTAGTTTTCACTCGTCGACCAGCCAATCGGCGAGTTTCGAGAGCGCCCGCGCCCGGTGCGAGAAGGCATTCTTCTCCTCGGTACGCATCTCCGCAAAGGTCGTGCCGTCGAACTCGAAGATGGGGTCGTAGCCGAATCCGCCCTCGCCGCGTGGGGCGACGAGCGTGCCCTGAACGCGCCCCTCGAAGGTCTCGACGCCGTCCTCGTCGGCGTACGCGACGATACAGCGGAAGGCGGCGCGGCGGTCCTCGAGGTCGCTGGCGAGATCCCAGACCCGTTCGACCCCGAGCGTGTGCTCGACGTAGGCCGCGTAGGGGCCGGGGAACCCGTCGAACTCTCGGATGAAGAGGCCCGTATCGTCGACGATGACGGGGGCCTCACCCTCCAGGGCGTCGAACGATTCGCGCGCGCCGCGTGCGGCGATGGCCGCCAGATCGTCGCTCTGGATCTCCAGATAATCGTAGTCGAACTGCTCGACGTCCGTCACGCCCGCCAGGTGCGACCGTGCCTCCTCGAGTTTGCCCTCGTTGGTCGTCGCGAAGTTGAGCATACCGGAAACTCCGCCCCGCGAAGAAAAGAGGCGTCGGTTCCCGCTTAGTCGTCGACGACGACCTCGACCGGTCCGTCGTCGCGTGCCGCCTCGGCCTCGGACTGGCGCTCGCGCCAGAGCAGGACACCGGCGACGGCCACGACGATCCAGGATCGCCAGTTCGCGAGATTCAGCGTATAGCCAACCCCGAAGGGCTTCTCGACGAGCATCTCCTCGCCCGGCTGCCAGTAAGCCTCGAGGAGGCGTTTCATGCTCGGTCGTTCGAAGTTGTACGGAACCCCGAAAAGTTCGCCCGACGTGGGTTTGTCAACCATGTTTCATTCTACGCTCGCACCGGATAAAATCGTTTGGGCAGGACGCCGGCCCCGTATTCCCGGCCGTTCAAATACGATGACGGTTCCAGTACGGGCCATGACGTAGCGCATGGCCCGGAGCGAACCAGGCGGGAGTGTGGTCACCCGCTCCGGACCGAGAAAACGGACCGACCGGCACCGTCCCCCCACCCGACCACCTGTTCGCTTATTGATACCGCCCGCGTCCCTCGATGGCCCGGAGCCGATCGAGTACCACTTCGTCCCCGGACGCCGCGTACGCCGACTCGACTGTCTCGACGAGCGCCTCGGGGTCGTTCGCCGTCCCCCGGAGACTCTGCTCGAAGACGTGCAAGTCCATCGCGTAGTCCTCGACGTCCCGCGAGTAGTAGCCGAGGCCGAAATCGATGAGGTACGTGCGTGGCCCGTCCACGCGGATGTTCCGCGTCGTCGGATCGCCGTGGACAATCCCCGCGTCGTGGAGCGTGGTGAGGTGTTCGCCGACGGCCTGGACGCGGGATTCGGCGAGCGCGTCGCGGAGGTCCCGCTCCCCGACGTACTCGAAGACGATGGTGTGCTCCGTGAGGTCCACGTCGTGGATGACCGGTGTCGGCACCCCCACTCGTCGTGCGTCGTGCGTGAGCCGCGCCTCCTCGACGGTCCGCTCGCGACGGAGGCGCTCGTCGAGCGACGGGTGACGGTAGGTCTTCTGCCGACGACGTTTCGTGACCGTTCGGTCGTCGACGGTCACGACCGCTTCGGCGCCCCTGATCGCTCCAACCGGATCCCCCCTCACGTCGACCGACTCACCCGACCGCCAGGTGACCGGCACCTGGTCGGGGCGGAAGTCCGCGTCGATGCCCGAGTCGGCGACGTCGATGGTGTCGCCAGCGGCGGCCATCTTCGCGCCGAGGACCGCGATCATCCCCGCGTTGTCGCGGAGGAACCGTGATTCGGGGACGAAGACGTCCGCGCCGCGCTGGGCGGCCATCTCGCGGAGCATCTCCTGGAGGCGTTCGTTCTGGGCGACGCCACCACCCACCACGAGTTCGTCGCGCCCGGTGAGCGAGAGGGCGCGTTCGGCGACCTCCGTGAGCATCGCGAACATCGTCTCCTGGAGACCGCGGCTCACGTCCTCGACTGGGACGCCGTCGTCGGAGGCCTGCTTGGCGGCACTCATGATCCCCGAGAAGGAGAAGTCCATCCCCTTGACGACGTAGGGGAGATCCAGGTACTCGCCCGACCTCGCCGCATCCTCGACCTTCGGGCCGCCGGGATGCGTCCAGCCGACGTGGCGGGTGAACTTGTCGATGGCGTTGCCCGCGCCGGTGTCCATCGTCTCCCCGAGCACCCGGTACCGGCCGTTGCGATACCCGAGCACGTGGGCGTTCGCGCCGCTCACGTTCAGGCAGACCGGCGACTCGAACCCGGAGCGGTGGCGCCCGATCTCGAGGTGGGCGACCATGTGGTTGACGCCCACCAGTGGGACGTCGAGGGTCTGGGACAGGGCACGAGCGGCAGTGCCGACGACGCGCAGACAGGGACCGAGACCGGGGCCACGGGAGAAGGCGACGACGTCGATGGGACCGTCGGCGGTCGAGAGGGCGCGATCGACGACCGACGGGATGGCCTCGCGCATGTGTTCGGCGGCTTCGCGCGGGTGAATACCGCCGCTATCGGGCTGGTACGCGTCGGTCTCGATAGTGACGTCGTCGGTCTCGTCGTCGAAGACCGCGGCGCTCGCGGCCCACGCGGTGCCCTCGATACCGAGAACGCGCACGCCTTACTTCCACTCGGTGTAACCACAGCGACCGCAGTGCATGCGGTCGTCATGGTCTGCGAGGAACGCGTCCTCACAGCGGGGACAGCGCTCCTTCGTGGCCTCGCCGTCCTCGTAGTAGTCGCCGCGCACCATTATTCGGCGGCCTCCTCGCCCTCGCCGTCGGCCGCGATCTTGTTGCGCTCGAGCATGTACTCCTGCTCGACGTCCGCCGCGTCGGCAGCCGACTCGTAGACCTTCGCGTAGCCGACCGTCTTGCGCATGCCGAATTTGGTGTCGAGCTTGGCCACGACGACCTCCTCGGAGTCCTTGTCGAGTTTTGCGGCGAGACTGTCGCGGACGGAGAGTCTCGAGGGGCTGGCGTCCTCGTGGACGACCTCGAACGTGACGTCGGTCCGGTGGAGCATGGAGTTCGTCTCCTGCTCCAGAATGTCGATTTCCATGGTCAGTTAGTCGTGATAGGTGTCGAAATCAGTAAAAGGATTTCGAAGCGCGTACCGTCACGCCGGCGATTCGGCGTCGACGAGTTCCCAGAACCGCTCATCAGTCTCCAGCGACCCACAGAGTTCACGGACGGCCTCGCGACGCGGTTCGGTGACCCCCACCCGTACCATCCCCTCGCCAGGTTGCCCGTAGACGATGCTCGCATTAGCTGGTGCGAGGAGGACCGCGGGCAGCGTCGCCAGGTCCTCCTCTCCCGTCACGCGGAGCAGCGTGCGCTCCTCGGCATCGAGGGCCTCATCGAGTGCCAGGAGCAACGACTCCGTGAGCGTGCCGGGGGGGTTCTCGACGGAGACCGCCCTGTCGGCGTCGGGGATCCCACGGCGCACGTCTTCGCTGACCGGTTCCCGTTCGGTGATCCCGTCGATTATGGCGACGTGGGGCGTGACGCCGGCACCGACGATGTGATAGGTGACGACGTCGCCGACGGTGATCAGTGGGGTGCCGGCGTCCTCGAGGAGGGCATCGGCGTCCTGGAAGATAGGGCCCAGCGGCTCCTTGAACGCCGCTCTCGCCGACTCGGGGAGGCTCGCGACGGTGCGGACCACGGATCGATTACCGGACCTTGAGCGCGTACTCGCCGGGTTCGCTGACCTCCATCTTCGTCGCGATCTCGCTTTGCTCGGGGTGGGTGATCACGACGTACCCGGCCCAGTCCTCGGTGAGCGTCGTCGACCCGCAGTACGGACAGGCGTTCTCGTCGGGGTCGACGATGTGGTGACACTCGCGACAGGCAAGCCGGTTCGACGCCATCTACTCGCCCTCCGCCGCCTGCTCTTCCTTGCGGTCCTCGCGGAGCCAGCCGTGCTTGCCGAGGCCTGGCTGTTTGGCGGTGAGTCCGATCTTCGACTCCCGCGGGTTGCGTTCGTCGATGCTCTTCGTGACGATGCGGGCGCGGACGGCGTCGCCGACGCCCAGGGTGCGATTCGACTCGCGGGATGCGAGTTGCTGGTTCTCCTCGTCGAAGGCGAGGTACTCATCGGAGATCTGGGAGACGTGGAGGAGGCCGTCGACGGGGCCGATCCCGACGAAGGCGCCGAAACTGACGACCTCGACGATCTCGCCGTCCACGACTTCTTGCATCTCCGGGTCGAAGGTGACCGCGTCGAACTCGGCCTCGTAGTAGACGCCGGGCCGGTTCGGGATGACGGCTCCCTCGCCGATATCGTGTACCTCGGTGACGGTCACGACGCTGCCGACGTCCTCGTCCATGCGACCCTCGAGTTTGTCCTGGAGGAGTCGCTTGACGAGGTCCGGCGTCACCTCGGCGAGGTGTCGCGGCGGAACCTCCACCGTATCCTTGAGCCTGACTCGTTTGTACATCTATGGGTTAGTGCGGGTTAGTTTATTCCGGCCCCGTAAATGTATTACCGGTACGCCCGCGTCGAGCAGGCGCGACCGGAGTGGGGCGTCGTTCGTGACGACGGCGTCGACCGCGCCGGTCGTGGCGAGGTCGTACAGGGCGTCGTCGGCGTACGGTTCGGCCGTCTCGGCGGTGTCACAGCGGGACGCCAGGTCCGCGCCGACGCTGGCCGCGCGGCCCTCGGTGCCGCCGTTCTCGGCCAGTTTCGCCAACTCGTCCCGGACCACGTCGGGAACCACGCAGTCGTAGGCCCCGAGCAGCCGGTCGAGTTCGTCGAAGACGCGGACGCCGGATTCGACCGGCATCATGAGTGCGTTGGCGTCCATGGCGACCCTCATCCACGCAGCGTCCCGATACCGATGAGACGCCAGCGGGCGCCGACGCGGCGGTTAATCGCGATCTGGACGCCCTCCGCGGCACAGACCGGTCGCTTGAGCGAAACCTCTGCCTCGCCCTCGCGGGCGCTGGTCACGGCCCCGACCGTGGTGGCCGTGCCGACCGTGAGCATGAGCGGTTCGCCGGTCGATATCTCCTCGACGTCCTCGTCCTCGTCGGCGCCGACGAGACGGTCCAGGAGGTCGACGCCCATGGTGAACTCCTCCCAGACCGGCGGGAGTGCCTCGGGGTCGCCGGCGACCTGCCCGGCGAGCGCGTCACCTTTCGCGAGGCTCGGATCCAGGCCGGTCCCCACGCCCAGTAGGCCGCCGGGCGTGACCGAGTCGACCATCTCTCCACCCGCCTGCAGCGAGCGGACCGTCGTGGAGACGGGTTCCCATTCGGTCTCGTTGCCCGCTTCGATCTCCCGACCGGGGCGGATCTCGATCTCCTCGTCGGTCTCCAGGACGCCCTGGACGAGACTGCCGCCGAGGACGCCGCCCTGCAGATCACCCCAGGTTGTGCCGGGACGATTGATGTCGAAACTGCGGGCCACGTACATCTCCGCTGGCGCGTCCGGATCCCGTTCGGGCGTCGGGATCTGCTCTTGGAGCGCCTGGATGACCAGGTCGACGTTGATCTCCTGTTCGGCGCTGATCGGGACGATCGGCGCCCCCTCGGCGACGGTGCCGGCCACGAACTCCTCGATCTGTTCGGCGTTGTTGCGGGCCGTCTCGCCGTCCACGAGGTCGATCTTGTTCTGGGCGATGACGATGTTCTCGATGCCGATGCTGTCGAGGGCCATCAGGTGCTCTTCGGTCTGTGGCTGGGGCACCTGCTCGGTCGCGCTCACGACCAGGACCGCCCCGTCCATCAGTGCGGCACCGGAGAGCATCGTCGCCATCAACGTCTCGTGGCCGGGGGCGTCGACGAACGAGACCGTCCGGAGCACCTCGGTCTCCACGTCGTGTTCCGGACACGTCTCCTCGACCGTGTAGGCCTCGGGTTCATCGCACTCGGGACACTTGCGGAGCGTCGCGTCGGCGTAGCCGAGGCGGATGGAGATACCGCGTTTCATCTCCTCGGAGTGTTGATCGGTCCATTCGCCGGAGAGCGCGCGGACGAGGGTCGTCTTCCCGTGGTCCACGTGCCCGACGAGGCCGATGTTCACCTCCGGTTGTCGGTGTTCGTCTACCATAGTAGCAATATATTCGATGGAATTTCGCGTCGAACGACTGATAAACCTGCTGTTACGCGCCCGCCAGATGGGGGTGTCGACCCCGTCCGGGAGGCGAGGGTTTACATATCAACCCCGGACCAGCTCGGCCCGTCACATGACGACCACCGTCTCACCGGGTCGCCAGCCGACCCACGCCGACGACACCAACGTCCTCGGCGCACGCGCAGTCGCACAGTTCGTCGATGCCATCGTCTCGCTCCTCGTCTTCTCCCTGGTCGGAGGCGGGGCCGCGGTCCTCCTCGGTGGGGTGGCTACGACGCGGCACAGCCTGTTCGCCACGTTCATGGCCGTCGGCCCGACGGCGATACTCGTCGGAACCCTCGCGGCCGGTGCCGTCCCCGTCCTGCTGGAGTGGGCCTGGAACGGCGAGACGGTCGGCAAGCGCCTCGTCGGCATCAAGGTGGTATCACGCGATGGGGGTCGCCTGGGTCTCTGGGCCGCCTTCAGTCGGAACCTCTTCGCCGGGGTCGACGCCGCGTTCTTCTACCTCGTCGGGATCGTTGCGATAGCCCTCTCGTCGGACCACCAGCGCGTCGGTGACCGGGTCGCGGGTACCGTAGTGGTCAGGACCTGAGCCGGTGAAACTGCCCCACTTCCCAACGGTTACCAGGGTCGAGAATGTATCACACGGTATGGAAATCAACGTCGGATCGACCGATCGGTCTGTCCGTATCGTCCTCGGCGCACTCCTCGCCGTGCTCGGCCTGGCAGGCATCCTCGGCCTGTGGGCGGCAAACGTCGTCGTCGCGGCCGTCCTGACCCTGGTCGGTGTCGTCTTCGTGGGGACCGGCCTCACACGGCGATGTCTGCTCTACAAGCCCTTCGGCATCGATACGAGCTAACCGAACGTGGCGGTGATCGATCCGGCACCATCGACGCTTTGGGCGAGCGCGACGTAGCCCCGGCCGTGCGCGAATACGGCTTCGAGTTGCGCCTCTGTGCCAACCTCGAACGGGCGGGGCTCCCCGGCGATACCGACGTCGCAGCCGGTGGTGTGCTCGGCCGACAACTCGGCACCAGCGTCCACGCCGCCGGCGGCCGCATCGTCGACGTGGTGTACGTCGAACCGGGCCCGGCCTTCGAGGAGCGCGTCGCGCTCACCCCCGAGACCATCCCCGACGCGGCCATCGAGGCCGACGTCGGTGTCGGCCGGTTCGTCCGCGAGACGCGAGCCATCGACGGGCAACCGGAACGGGCACACCGCCTGGCCGAGCGCGCCGCCGAGGTGGGCTTTTTCGAACGCACCAGGCGAGACGGCCACCCGGTGGTCCGCCAGGTCGCGCGGTATCCCGCGTGGTACGGTCGAATCGTCGGGATCGAGAACAAACCGGACCTGGGAACGCCGGGCGACCTCGAAGAACAGTTGCGGACGGACGTGAGCCTTGGCGTCCTCGACGCCGCGATCCTCGCGACCGAGTCGTACGTCACGCGGGCGCACCTCAACCGGATCCCCGATGCGGTCGGGGTCTGGCGGGTGCATCCGGACACTACCATCGAGGTCGTCAGGGAACCGACGCCACTCGATCCGACGCGACCGGGGATCGAACCCCTCGACTGGCACTCGAACCGGACCGACGTCCGTGTCGTCTCACCCGCCGCGATCGAGCGACAGCGCCGCCGCGTCGCCGAACGGGCCTACGGCAAGGGCTGGCGGACCTACTCGATGCCGGCGTGCGAGCGATGTACGCCGGAACGGACGGCGGACCCCTCGCTGCCCTACTGTGAGTTCCACGACCGTATCGTCAACCCGAGCGAGACGTGCACGAGCGACTGTCCGGGGAAGATCCCTGCCGATCCACCGGCCGTCGACCTCGTCGCGGAGCGGGCGCGGCGGACCACCTGGGAGCCCGCGCCGACGCCGAAGACGCGCCGACAGTCGGGCCTCGACCGCTTCTCGTAACCTACAGCAAAAACGTCTCGCCGTCGACCGCCAGTTCGTCGGCGAACGCCTCCGCGGCGTCGTAGTGGTGTGAGACGTGGACCAGCCGGGTGCGATCGGCATCGAGTTCGGCGGCGAGGGCGAGTGCGCCCTCGCGGGTCATGTGCTTGGTGCCGAAGGTACGCGGGACGCCCTCGTCGTCGTAGTCGGTGCCACCGATGGGGTGGTATTCACACGCCGTCGCGGGAAGGATTGCGTCCGCGAGCAGGAGGTCGGGGTCCGCAAGTCTGTCCCTCGACTCGTCGGGGATCGCGTAGGTCGTATCGCCGGTGATCGAGAGTCTCGTGTCCCCGTCCTCGATTACCAGCCCATAGCAGACCAGCGGTGGGTGGTCGACGGGGACGAGCGTGACGTCGAACCCCGCCGCCTGGAACGTCTCGAAAGGAGACTCCGGACGGACCGTCACCCGGTCGAGGTAGTGGTATTTGCGGGCGACCGTCTCCGCCACCGATTCGCCGGTCTGGGGGTCCGTCTCGTCGGCGGCGTGGACGTCGAGGTCGTCGACGAGTCGGTAGACGTTGCCGAGGCCGTCGAGGTGGTCGAAGTGGATGTGCGTGATGACCGCGGCGTCCGGCAGGTCCACGTCGTGGGTGAGAAACTGTGCGCGGAAGTCGGGGCTGGCGTCGACGAGCAGCGATTCGCCGGTGCGTTCGTTGACGACGTGGACGGAGAATCGGGTCCGCTCGACGCCGGACTCCCGTGCCCGCTCGCAGGTGGCACAGCCACACCCGGGGGTCGGCGTCCCGGTGGTGTCCCCGGTACCGAGCAGCGTGACCCGCATGCTAGTGGGTCGCGGCGTGGTCGTGGTCGTGATCGTCCCCTTCGAGGGCCGCGTCGAGCGTATCGAGGTTCCGCAGGTGGTCGCGCTCCTCGAACTCCTCGACCGCGTCGAGGAGGTCCTGCTGGGTCAGCTCGCGACGGTCGCTGACGAGGGCCTCGAGGACCGCCTCGCGCAGGACGAGTCTGAGATCGCTCCCAGTGAGCCCCTCGGTCTCGGCCGCGACGGCCTCGGGGTCGAACTCCGCGATGTCGAGGCGCTCGGTGACCAGCCGAAGGATGTCCGCGCGCATCCCTTCGTCCGGCCGCGGGAAGTTGAGGATCTCGTCGAAGCGGCGCCAGGCGGCCGTATCGAGTTCGTCGGGGTGGTTGGTCGCCCCGATGAGCAGGACGTCGTCGCGGATCAGGCTGATCTCGTCGATGGACTTCAACAGCGTGTTGACGGCGCGCTTGATGGCGGCGTGCTCGTCGCTAGTGCGTGTTTTCGCCACGAAGTCGAACTCGTCGATGAAGAGGATACACGGGGAGAGTCGCTTGGCGACCTCGAAGACCTTCTCGACGTTCTTCGCGGTCTCGCCGAGGTACTGGCTGGTGATCATCGAGAGTTTGACCTCGACGAACGGGAGATCCAGCTGATGGGCAAGCCCCCGCGCCGTCGACGTCTTGCCGGTCCCCGGCGGGCCGACGAACAGGAGCTTCCCGATCTCGCGGAGACCGATCTCCGCCAGGTAGTCGCGGTGCTCGATGGCCTTCGCGACCTTCGTGACCTCCGTCTCCTGCTCCTCCGTGAGGACCAGATCGTCGAGAGTGACCTCGATCTCGGCCGGGGCCCGGACGTCCACGAGGTCGAGCATCTCCTCGTCCTCCTCGTCGAAGTACTCGTGGAGCAGGCCGTCGATCCACTGCGGATCGGCTTGCACCGGTCGGTTCTCGGCTCGGGCCGCCTCGTAGTCGACCGCGAAGCGATCGTCGTCCTGGAAGTGGTAAGCCAGCACCGGGTTCGCCTGGACGCGCTCGTCGTCGGCCCGCTCGGCGTACCACTCGATGGCCATCTCGTCGTCCGTGAAGCTGAGCTGCCCGGAGAAGGTGTCGCGTTCGGTGAACATCTGGCCGGAGATCTCCGCCCAGGGGTCCTCGATACCGCTCGCCTCGGCCACATCGTCCTCGTCGAGACGCGGGGGACGGGAGACCCCGTCACCGGACCAGATCGCCATCCGGATCGCCGGCGGAAGATCGTTCTCGTCGAGGTTCGTGTGTCGATCGTAGAGGCGTGCCGTCAGTAGACATTCGACGACATCCAGCGCCCTGTCGTTCATCGTTTAGAGTTGCTAGCCCGGACGGTTAAGAGCGTCGGGAGTCCTCGGCGACGAAGAAGACGAGCGGTCGGCTGTGGAGATACCCCTGGTGGGTGACCCGTTCGTACCCGTCGAGCCGATAGCCGACCTCGTCGGCGTCCTCCTCGAGGGCGATGACCACCGGCGGCGGATTCTCGTCGAGTCGCGAGAACGACGTCGTACTCGAGACGTTGGCGTCGTACAACGTGAAGTACCACGGCAGCGGTAGCCGCTCGAACCAGCCGTCGTACCCACCGGTCTCGATGTCGTGGGTCAGCGTCTGGTGTTCGTCGCCTTCCGCGTAGAACTCGTCCCCGAAGAAGATGACGTCCACACCCTCGTTCGCGTCGGCGATGGCCGCTATCTCGTCGAGCGTCGGTTTCATATCGCCAGCTGGTTGGGCGTACTGCACGAGTTCGTTGTCCGGCGACTGCGGCGCGAGATAACTCGTCGAGACCGTCGCGCCCGCCGGCACGCTGGCGGCGAGCAACAGGACGACCGCCGCGATGGCGACGGTCGTTCGGTCACCGGACTCGTGTGCGGACCGGAGGTTGCGATAGACGAGCGAGAGCCCGACAGCCGCCGGAATCGCGAGGGGAACGAGAACGTGGACGGCACTCCAGGGGGCCTTGATGTCCGAGACGATGGCGTACCCCACGATACTGGCCATGCCCCAGTAGAAGGCGAACGCGACCAGGTCCCGAGGTTCGCGCTCGCCGTACCGGTCACCGACGAAGCCGACGATGGAGAACGCGAACGTGGTCGCTCCACCGACGAAGACGACACGGAGGAGGTGACCCAGGTACTCCACCGTCGAGTGTTCTTGCATACTCGTACTGCCCCAGAGGTCGAGGAACTCCTCCGTCGTGCCCATCGTCGCGGCCTGGAGGACCGAGGGGAGCTGGACGGGGTTCGCGAGAGCCTGGTAGAGGTCCGGTTTCGGCGCGTAGAAGGCGACGAAGACGACGGCGAGTTCGACTATGCCGACGACGATGGGAGTCTTCCATCGCCAGAGTCCCCGCCCGATGGACAGGAGTTCGCGTTTCGCCACGGCGACTGGGTCCGCCTCACGATACCGGGCGCCCAACAGCCGATAGTCACCGAGGAGCACCAGCGCACCCAGCCAGGCGATGGGGTACAGCAGGACGTTCTCCTTGGTGGTCGCCGCCAGACCGTACAGCGGCGCCCCGAGGAGGAGATAGCGTGCCTTCCCCGTGTCCATCGCCCGGACGAACAGGCCGAGTGCGGTGACGGCGAATGCCGCCAGCAGTACGTCGTTGCGCATGAACCGCGAGTAGTACACCAGGACCGGGTTCCCGGCGAGGAGCAGGCCCAGGGCGATGACCTCCGTGTCGCGCAGCCGAGAGCGGAACAACAGCGCGGCGAGGGGGAACAGCCCGCCGACGACCGCGACAACCAGTCGGGCGGTGAAATCCGAGGGGCCGAGGACGGAGAAGACGACCCCGTTGACGTGCGGGAGGAACGGGCCGTGGATGATCGGCCGATACTGCCAGGCCTCGACGGCCATGTAGTGCAGGATCCAGTGGGCGACCCGCGCTTCGTCCTGGTGGGCGACGCGGGCACCGAGCCACGCGACTCTGAGGAGCAGGGCGACCGCTACGACGAGGAGAAGGGCGACTGGAGGACGCCGGAGATGCCGCAACCGTCCCATTGGGACAGACTATCCCTCCATCGAAATATACGCTTTCTGTTGTCGAGACCGAGGGTCGTGCTGTCGTCCGGAACGGGCACGCGCCGTCCCAAACACCTATCGGGGCGGCCGTCCAATCGAAGAACCACATGGACGCAGAAGACATCCAGGCGATGCTCGAGAAAAACGGTGAGGTAATGGTGGCAGTCACGGAGTTCGACGTACCACTCGAACTGCACCTCCACGACACCGAGGTCACCGAGGACATGGTTCGCCTCGAACTCACCGACGGCAAACTCAAGTTCGACGTCGACGAGGTCGTCGGCGCCTGGCAGCACACCCACTCGCTGGCCGACTTCGGCCTCGAGTGAGCGGCTAACCACTCGCGGTCCCCGACCGCAGAGACCCGCTCGACGACTCGAATCGGCCGATAAACCGCTCGCGGATTGCGAGGGGTTCTGTTGGCTTTATTGTGGTGGATTGCCCACCACTGGGTATGCCATCCGAAACCACACCGGTCATCGCCGAAGCGGTCCGGACACCACAGGGCAAAGAGGACGGGGTCTTCGCCGACACTCGAACCGAGGACCTCTCGGTCCCGCTCATCGATCACATCCTCGAGACAAACGGCCTCGAAAGCGAGGACATCGACGACCTCATGTGGGGCGTCGCCAACCAGAGCGGCGACCAGGACAACAACGTGGCCCGGGTCATCGCCCTCCTCTCGGAGTTAGGTGAGAGGACGCCCGCGACCACCATCAACCGCTGGTGTGCCTCCTCGATGCAGTCCATCATGTCCGCCAGCGACGCCATCCGTGCCGGTCAGCGCCAGGCCATCATCGCCGGCGGGGCCGAGAACATGTCGCGTGTGCCCATGCAGGCGGGCTACGAGCACCTCCACCCGGCGCTCAGCGAGCACTACAACGTCCCCGAACTCCAGATGGGGATGACCGCCGAGGCCGTCGCCGAACGCTACGACGTCTCCCGCGAGGAGCAGGACGAGTACGCCCTGCAGAGCCAGCAGCGGGCCGCGGACGCCACCGATTCCGGCAGATTCGACGACGAGATCCTCCCCATCGAGACCGACGACGGCCTCGTCGAGGAGGACGAGGGCATCCGCCGAGACACGACGATGGAGGCCCTCCAGCAGCTGCCGACCGTCTTCAAAGGCGACGGCACGGTCACGCCCGGTAACGCGTCGCAGATCTCCGATGGTGCGTCGGCGACGCTGGTGACGAGCGAGGCGTTCGCCGAGGAACACGACCTCGAGATCATGGCCTACGTCGGCGACCACAACGTGGCCGGCGTCGACCCCCGCGTGATGGGTATCGGGCCGGTACCAGCGACCCGCGGCCTCCTCGAGCGCACCGGCGAATCCATCGACGACTTCGACCTCGTCGAGTTGAACGAGGCGTTCGCCTCACAGACCGTCTACGCGCGAGACGAACTCGGGATCGACAACGACATCTTCAACGTGAACGGCGGGGCCATCGCCCTCGGCCACCCGCTCGGGGCGAGCGGGGCACGCCTGCCGGTGACGCTGCTCCACGAGATGGAAAAGCGGGACGCAGAGAAGGGGCTGGCGACGCTCTGTGTCGGGTTCGGTCAGGGCGGCGCGATGACGTTCGAGCGGAAGTGAGTCGGTCGGCGGTTCGGGTACGGACTCCGAGGAACCGATTTTCTCGCACGGTTCGATAGCAGAATCGGGAGCCCGAAGACAGCATCAGTGACAGGACTCGATTGCCTCTTTGACCGCGTCGCGCTGGCCGACGAAGGTGAGGTGATCGCCTCGTTGGAGCGTGAAATCCGAATCGGGCATCTTGTTCTCGTCCCCCCGGCTGACCAGCGCGATGATCACGCCTCCCGGGAGGCGGTCGTCGAGTTCACCGATGGTCTTCCCGACGAGCGAGGAGTCGGTGAGTTCTGCTTCCTGGACGTCGCCGGTTCGACCCAGTTCGGTCATCCAGTTGGCGAGCGCCGGGCGTTCGATAAGGTTGTCGATACCCCACGCGGTCGCCATCGCCGACGAGACCGTTCGAACGCCGAGGTCCTCGAACGCATCCACGTTGGCAGGGTTGTTCGCCCGGGCGATGATCGTCTCCACGTCGAATTTCGCCTCCGCGAGTTGGGAGACGAGGAGGTTCACGTCGTCGTCACCCGTGGCGGCCACGACGATCTTCGCCCGTTCGATCCCGGCGTCCCGGAGTTCCTCGGTATCCGTCCCGTCGCCGTGGTGGACTGTGAACCCCAGGTCCCTGGTCGTTTCGAGCATCTCCTGGTCCTGTTCGACGATCACGACGTTTTCGCCGCGCTCTTCGAGACGCTCGGCGAGCGCCCGGCCGACGGTACCGCCGCCGATGATGAGTACACGCATGGGTATGATGTCGAGTCGGTCCGCGAGTGGACGGGCTAGACTGCCTTCGACGACCACGGTCAAGAAGATGACGAGGAAGACGACGCCGACCAGCACGCCCGCCGCGTCCTCCCGGCCGATGGCCTGTAGCTGGACCGCGAACAACGTCGCGACGGAGGCCGGGATGATGCCGCGCGGTCCGACGAAGCTCATGAAGAGCCGTTCGTTGAACAGCAAGCGCTCGCCGTGGGTCGAGGCGAGCACACCGATCGGTCGGATGACGAGGGCGACGGCGGCGGCGATGGCCAGGCCCGGTATCCCCAACCTAATCAGGTCCGCGAAGGACAGGAGCGCCGCCAGGGCGATGAACACGAACGAGAGGACGATCAGCGTGATGTCGCCCTTGAAGGATTCTATTTCGGATTCGTATGGGAGATCGGCGTTTCCGAGCAACATCCCGGCCGTCGCCACGGCGGCGATGCCAGCCTCGCTCGCGAGTGTATCCGCGGCCCCGTAGGCCACGAGGGCCCCAGCGAGCACGATCAGGCGGGCGTGCTGCGGGGCGTTGTTCGGCGAGAGATCCACGTACCTGAGGGCGTACCATACGATGGCCGCGACGAGCATCCCGACCACGATGCCGATTCCCAGCCGTGAGGCGAAGTTCCCGACGAGCGTCATCGCCGGTTGGTCAGGATTCACGACGACCTCGAAGACGACGATTGCCAGGATGGCGGCCGTCACGTCGTTGACGACCCCCTCCGTCTCGAGGGCGGCACCGACGCGGTCCCGGACGGGCACGACCTCCAGAATCGGCGTGATGACCGTCGGCCCGGTCGCGATGAGCAACGACCCCACGAGGAAGGAGACCCCCCAGTGGACGTCCAAGAGGAAGTGAACGACTGTTGCGGTTCCGGCCAGGGCGACGACAGCGCCGACGGTCACGAGTCGGATCGTCGCCCCTGGAGACTCCCTGAGTTTCGATATCTTGAGGTGAAACGCCCCCTCGAAGACGATGATAGCCACCGAGAGGCCGACGATGGCCGACAGCGCCCCGAAGGAGTCGCTGGTCACGAATCCGATTCCTTCCGGCCCGAGGACGACCCCCGCGGCCAGCAGGAAGACGACACTCGGAATCTGTAATCGGTCTGCGAGCACCTGGGCTGCGACCCCGATGGCGATGATGGCAGCGACGGTCGGTATCACCGGTGAACTCATCGAACGCACTCCAGTCCTGCCATTCCAGAACCACGTTGTGAGTGTACGACGTTAAAAGGGTTGGAACCGAACCGTGCCAGCATCGATCCCGTTTCGACGGCTGGAATGGCTTCCTGGAGGGGCGCGGGGCCGTCGTTCGTCTACTCCTCTTCGTAGATCATGTTCACCTGATCCGCGTACCGGTCCAGGATGTTCCGGCGTTTTTTCTTCATCGTGGGCGTCAGCATCTCGTTGTCCTCGGTGAACTCCTCCGGGACGATGCGGAACTGCTTGATCTGCTCGTACCCCTCGAATCCCTCGTTGACCTCGTCGACCTCCGCCTGAATGCGTTCCTCGACGGCGTCATCCCGGCAGATTGCCCGGGGTTCGTCGGGTAGATCGATGCCTTCCTTCTCGGCCCACTTGCGGACGCCCTCGAAGTTGGGAACGATGAGCGCACTCACGAACTTCTGGTCGTCGCCCATCACGAAGGCCTGCTCGACGAGCGTGCTCGGCGCGAAGGCGTCCTCGATGGGGCCGGGGGCCACGTTCTTCCCGGTCGAAAGCGTGAGGATGGACTTCGCGCGCTCAAGGAAGGTGATGTAGCCGTCCGAGCGCAGGTCGACGACGTCGCCGGTCCGGAACCAGCCGTCCTCGGTGAAGGCCTCCGCGGTCTCGTCGGGGAGCTGCCAGTACCCCTGGAAGACGTTGGGGCCCTTGACCAGCAGTTCGCCGGCGGTCCCGTCGGCATCCTCCAGTTGCTGTGGTGAGGCGATGGACTCGTCCACTCTGACCGCCTCGTCGATGACCGGCGGTCCGATGGTCCCGACCTTTGGCTCCTCCGGGGGGTTGACGCTGATCACCGGGGCGGTCTCGGTCAGGCCGTAGCCCTCCAGGATGGGCAATCCCATACCGTGATAGAGCGAGCACAGCTCCGCCGAGAGGCTACCGCCACCGGAGATGAAGAACTCGATGTTGCCGCCGAGGGCCTCCCGTACTTGCGAGAAGACGAGGCGGTCCGCGATGGCCCGTTTCAGCGAGAGGAGCGGCCCCGGTGAGTCGGCCAGGTGATAGTCCTGGCCCACCCCGGTCGCCCAGTGGAAGATCCGCGCCTTCACTGGCGATTCGGTGGCCTGCTCGCGGATGGCGTCGTAGAGGCGCTCGTAGACCCGGGGGACGCTTGTCCCCGAGGTCGGTTTGACGAGCTGGAAGTCCTCGCGGAGCGTGTCGGGGTCCTCGGCGTAGCAGACGTGTGCCCCGCTCGCGAACTGCAGGAAGTGTCCGGCGAGCCGTTCGAAGACGTGCGCCAGCGGGAGGAAGGATAGGGTCCGCGAATCGCTGGTGATGGCCGGGACGTCCTCGTCCTTGTCCGGGCGCGGGGCGTAGCGGGCACGGGTCTGGTTGACGTTCGACCGGAAGTTCCAGTGGCTCAACTCGACCCCCTTCGGCTTGCCCGTCGTCCCGGAGGTGTAGATGAGACTCGCCAGGTCCTCGACGTCCCGGTCGTCGATCCAGGACTCGTACGCGTCGGGATCCCAGGCCGCCTCGCCCATCTCGTACAGGTCGGCCATCGTGTAGATGTCGTCGCGTCCCTGGTCGTCGACTTCGTCCATCGCCACGACGAACTCCACGTCGAGGTCGTCTTCGACCGCGAGTACCCGGTCGAGCATCGACTGGTTCTCCACCACGACGCCCATCGACCCGGAGTCGCCGAGCAGGTGTCTCGTCTGGCGCTCCGAGGAACTCGCGTAGACGGTCGTGATGATGGCGCCGACCGAGAGGAGCGCGAAGTCGGTCTGGGCCCATTCCATGCGCGTGTGCGAGAAGATTCCAACCCTGTCGTCCGCTTCGACGCCGAGTTCGCGAAAGCCGGCGGCGAACCTGCGGACGAGGTGGCGCATCTCGTCGTAGGTGAGCTCCGCGAACTCGCCGTCCGGTGCCGGGTCGAGGACGCCTGGCGTCAGCGTCCGGTCGTAGATACCTCCCTTGTAGCCCTGGGCGGGATTGTCTGGATGTCGGGCCGCCGCGTCCTCGAACATCCGGGCGAGGGTCGTCTCGCCGATCACCTCGTCGTCGTACTCGCGCTCCGCCTCTTGCCAGTCCATGTCATGCACCTACGCGTCATTGCTCTTAAGATATCGTAAAACTCCACGAACGTTCATTCCAGTTTCGGCCGACGCCTTGATCGTCCCCCAGGTGCCCTCCATCTCGTTGTTCTCGACGAAGTGCTCGACCACTGCGTCCTCGTCGTCCAGTTCCTCGAGGCGGGCTTCGACGGCCTCGACCCAGTCCACGATGACCTGCTCGTACTCCGCGAGGGTGGCCTGTGGATCCTCGTCGACCGGCCCGAAGTGTGGGTAGAGCAAGACCTCGGGGTTCAGGTCGGCGACGGTCTGGACGTCCTCGAGGACGAGTTCCAGGTCGAAGTTCGGCGGCGGCGAGGTCTCCCGAATCCGGTCCTGCTCGGGGACCCAGATGCCCGCCGCGTCGGCGACGTAGACCGCCGCGTCCGCCGCCTCGTGGAAGACGACCTGGTGGGGGGCGTGTCCCGGAGCGTGGAGTGCCGTCAGTTCCCGATCGCCGAGGTCGATGACGTCCCCGTCGGTGAGTTCCGTGATCCGGTCCTCGGGAACGGGTTTCGGGTCGGTGTAGAACTGCCACTGCTCGCCGACTGCGGCCTTCGTCCCCTCGACGAGTCTACTCGGGTCGACGAGATGGGGCGCGCCGATCTCGTGGACGTAGACCTCGGCGTTCGGCGCGGCCTCGGCCAGGAACCCCGCCCCGCCGGCGTGGTCGAGGTGGACGTGCGTGGGCGCGATGACCTCGAGGTCCGCCAGGTCGATACCCACAGACTCGATGGCGTCGGTGACCCGCTCCCAGTGTGTGCCGATACCCGTGTCCACGACCGCCGGTCGCTCGGCGTCGACGATGTAGACGGCGCCGTACTCCGGGGTGTCGTACATCCCGGTGTCGACGTAGTAGACGTCGGTGGCCGATTCGACTTCGAAGACCTCGACAGGTGCCATTGCCCGACATGGCGGGCCGCGGCGGCAAAAGGGTTCGGCAGTCGGCGGCGCCGGACGGCGCCACCCGGCTCACGCATCGCTCGTCCCTCGCTCCCCGCTCGCTCATCCGGAGATGCCCTGCGGGCATCTCCCGTCCGATACGGTTTTGCCACACCCACCAGAACACACGCCCAATGATTTCCAGGCAGTATCTCCGCGACCACCCCGACGAGGTCCGACAGAACCTCGCGGACCGCGGCGTGACCGACGTCGACCTCGACGCCGTCCTCGAGGTCGACGAAGCGTGGCGCGAGTTGAAGGCGCGTGGCGACGAACTCCGCCACGAACGAAACGAAGTGAGCGAGCGCATCGGCGAACTCAAGCAGGCGGGCGAGGACGAGGAGGCCGAAGCGGCCATCGAGCGCTCCCAGGACCTCAAAGCGGAGATCGAATCGGTCGAGGAGCGGGCCGACGAGCTCGAAGCGCAACTCGAACGCCACCTGCTCGAGATCCCCCAGATGCCCCAGGACGACGTCCCCGTCGGCGATGACGAGGCCGACAACGTCGAGGTCCGCCGCTGGGGGTTCGACGACCGCCGTGAAATCCCCGACGAGGTCGAACCCCACTACGACCTGGGCGAGCGCATGGACATCATCGACGAGGAGCGGGGTGCGAAGGTGAGTGGCTCTGGCTTCTACTTCCTCAAAGGGGACGGCGCCAGACTGGAACACGCGCTCATCCAGTTCATGCTCGACGTCCACCGCGAGCAGGACTACGTCGACGTCTTCCCACCGATCCCGGTCAACTCCGAGGCCATGACCGGCACGTCACAACTGCCGAAGTTCGAGGAGGACATGTACAAACTGGAAGGTGACGATCTCTGGCTGTGTCCCACCGCCGAGGTCCCGGTGACCAACATGTACGCCGGCGACGTCCTCCTCAAAGAGGACCTGCCGGTCAAACACCAGGCGTACACGCCGAACTTTCGGCGGGAGGCGGGCGAGCACGGTACCGAGACGCGAGGCATCGTCCGGGTCCACCAGTTCAACAAGGTCGAACTCGTCAACTTCGTCGAACCCGAGAACAGCGACGAACGACTCGAGGCCCTGCTCGACGAAGCCGAGGAAGTCATCCGTCGCCTCGGACTCCCCTACCGCATCCTCTCGCTCTGTACCGGCGACCTGACCTTCGCCTCGGCGAAGACCTACGACATCGAGGTGTGGGCACCCGGTGACGACATGCCCGACGGCCCGGACGAGGGCGGACGCTGGCTCGAGGTGTCGAGCGCCTCGAACTTCGAGGACTTCCAGGCCAGGCGGGCCGGGCTCCGCTACCGGCCAGAGCGCCACGAGAGCGCGGAGTACCTGCACACGCTGAACGCCTCCGGGACGGCCATCGGTCGCGTGATGGTCGCCATCCTCGAGTACTACCAGAACGAGGACGGCACCGTGACCGTGCCCGAAGTCCTCCGCCCGTACATGGACGGGCAGGAAGTCATCGAGGGCCACGAACCGCTCGGCGAGAGCGCCGTGGGTGCGGGCCGTCGGGACTGACCGGGCCGTCGCGCCGAAAACCGTTACCCCGTGGACCGAATAGCCCCGGGTGTGGACGTACACGTCAGGTACGAGGGCGACGACGACCCCGAGAAGTGCACGGCACGGAAACTCTCGCGGTTCGACATGGCCGACCTCCACCGGTCGAATCGCGGGACGCCGTACGGGGTGGTCCTCGACCCCTTCGCCGAGCAGGCGCTGTCGCCGGCCGATCGATCCATCGCCGACGTGCTGGTGGCCCTGGACGTCTCCTGGGAGACGGCGGAAGCCGAAGGGGTCGCCCTGCCCGGAGAACACCGCGCCCTGCCGTACCTGGTCGCGGCGAACCCCGTGAACTTCGGACGGCCGTTCCGGCTGACGACCGTCGAGGCGCTCGCCGCAGCACTCGTCATCCTCGGCGACCGCGACCACGCCGAGTCGCTGCTCTCGAAGTTCACGTGGGGTGAGACCTTCCTCGAGTTGAACGAGGAACCGCTCCGCCGGTACGCCGACTGCGAGGACTCGCGCGAGGTGGTCGCCATCCAGGAGGAGTACCTGCATCGCGGCACAGCGGAGTCGGTAGAGTAGAACCGGGAAACGGACACGAACACGGTTGGTAACGCTTAACCGCGCCCCGGTCGAAGGCGAGGTAATGACAGAGACCATGTCCGTCGAGGACCGTCTGCTGGGCAAGCAGATCTGTATGCGGTGTAACGCCCGCAACCCGAAGGGTGCAAAACAGTGTCGCAAGTGCGGCTACAAGAAGCTCCGACCGAAGGCCAAAGAACGGCGTGCGACGTAATCCGGTCGGGTAGCACCGGGCCCACTCGCCTACTCTCGCCACTCGCTCCGGAGTACCGCGTAGTCGTGGACGTCGACGTACTCGCCCTCCACGAAGGTCGCCTCCCTGTGGACTGCTTCGTGTCGGAACCCGAGTTTCTCCCAGATGCGCTTCGAGCCCTCGTTCGGGTCCAGAACCCTCGCGACCACGCGGTGGATTCGTCGCTCCCTGAACGCGTAGTCGGTCAGGAGACGGCTCGCCTCGGTGCCATACCCCTCGTTCCAGTGTGATTTCGCGAGGACGATCCCGATCTCCGCCGAGCCGAGCAGCTGTGGATCCGGTGTGAGTCCGACGGTGCCAACAGGACCATCGTCGGTGACAACGAGGAGGTTCGTCTCGTCGTCCGAACTGACCTGTTCTTCGAACCACTCGCGCTCCTGGTGCCCGTTGATCGGCTCGAACCGGGAGACGTACCGCCGGACGGTGGGATCGTTGATCGTCTCCTGCAAGAAGGGGATGTCCGCCTCCTCGATAGTGTGGAGGGCGACGCCGTCGCCGTCGAGAAATATCGGCCCGGGCATATCTACTGCTGTGGGGGATGGAATATATCACGATTGTGGATGGCGATGGCGACAGACCGCATGAGTTCCCATCCAGTGGGAACGACCGAGGCGGTTGATTTTTCACCCTGACGTACGCAGCATAGGGAATGTTAGAACCCGCTCCGAGCACTGACGCCGCTGCCGCGCTCGCCGCCACCCAGCTACTCGCCCACCTCGTCATCGCGCTGGCTGCGGTCATCTTGCTCGTCTACCTCTACGCGTATACGGAGTACGTGGCCGTCGGCGCGGCGCGCAAGCGGATCTGGTATCTCGCCATCGCGACTGGCGCAGCCTTCCTCTACGGATCGTCCGGCGTGGTCGCGCTCTGGACCGGGATGGAGTGGCCGGCGGTCTTCTCGGAGGGTGCCACGCTCTTTTTCATCCTCTTTCTCGCACTCGGGTTCCGTGCGATGTACTTCTCCTGTCGGCGGGGCGGGGAGACCGGCGAGAGTCCGCTCCCCGAGTGGGCCGACTACCTCATCATCGCCGCGTTCATCGTCGCCTGGTGGAGTGGGTTCCTCTACGTCCACGCCTGGACCGGACTCGTCGTCAGCATCGGGTGGGTGGCCGCCTCGGCCTGGGCGCTCTGGTACGCGGTACTGGTCGTCCGACGGCACGAGGGCACGAGCATCGCCGCGATGACCCGCCACCTCTTCCCCGCCGTGGTGGCGTTCACCGTGACCGTCCTGGCCGACCTGGCCATCGGGTCGCTCACGGAGTACGAATCGCTGGTCGCGGCGACGTGGATCATCGGGACCGTCCTCGTCGGCGCGTTCCTGTTCACGACCGCCGTCGCCATCCGCCAGCAGGGTGGCGAGGTCGAGCGGATGTACGACTGGACCACCTGGCGGACGGGTGGCCGCCGGAACGACTGATTACTCCTCGGGGTACTTCGGTTCCCGGCGCTTGGCACGATCGAGCGCCCGCTCCACGACGGACCGCACGTCACCCTCGAAGGTCCCACCGTGACCGGCATACATCGCCTCGACCGAGTCCGGCAGCCGGTCGAGGAGGCGCTCGATACTCTCGATGAGCGTCGACCGGGACTGTCCCGGCTGGTCGGTGCGGCCGAACGAGCCACCCGTGAAGGCCGCGTCGTCGTGGACAACGACGTCGCCCGAGAAGAGCGTCGTCTCGGAGACGAACGCGAGGTGGTCGTCGGCGTGTCCGGGTGTGTGAACCGCCTCGAACCGTTCGTCACCGATGTCGAGGTGGTCGCCGTCGACCAGAGCCTCGGTTCGCCGAGGATGGTCCGCATACGCGTATACATCCGGCGAGAAGGCGTCGACCACGGAATCGAGTTCCGCGACGTGGTCGGCGTGCTGGTGGGTGACGACCACGGCGTCGAGGGCCGCCCCTCGGTCGCGGATAGCATCGATAGTGCCAGGCATCGCACCGGGGTCGATCAGGACCGTCCGGTCCCCCTCGACGAGATACGCGTTGCTGGTGAAGACGTCCGCATCGACGGCCAGATTGACGACGTTCATAGCGGCCGTAGGGGGTCCGTTCGGAAAAACGTCGCCCGGGCGGGCAATTTTAGTGGTGTCGGCACATACCTACCAGTAGATATGGGCTTTGGGAGTTACGATGAATCCGAACAGGAGCGACAGTCGCTCGATTCGGACGATATGGACGGGGACGAAGGGGTAGAAACGGCTGAATACGAACACGAGGGGGACGTCGACTTCGAGATCGGGGCATCGAACGACGAACTGCTCGACAAACTCAAAGACATCAAGGAGTAACCGCGGTGAAGCCGGGTGTCCGGGCGCTCGGTGTCGCCGAGTCGTATCGCGGCAACCGTTCGACGCTGGCCGGCGTCGTGGTGACTGCCGCACGGGCCGTGGACGGATTCGAATTTTCTTCCTGTACAGTGGGTGGACTCGACGCCACCGAATCGATCCGTGACCTCTACAGCGACCTCGACAGGGACGATATCCGCTATCTCCTCCTCGCGGGGGTTGCACTGGCGTGGTTCAACGTCGTCGACCTGCGGGCCCTGTCCCGGGTTGCGGATCGGCCCGTCATCTCGGTCACGTTCGAGGAGAGCGACGGACTCGAACCGGCGCTCCGCCGGGAGTTCGACGGAGACGCACTCGACCGGCGGCTGGCGGCCTACCGCTCGCTACCGGACCGACGAGCGACGACCGTCAACGGGGAGACGGTCTATATCCGGGCCGTCGGTATCGGCCAGGAAGAAGCGGCCGACGTCGTCGAAGCGTACACGCCGGCCGGCGGGCGGCCGGAGCCGGTCCGCGTGGCTCGCCAGGCCGCCAGGGCTGCTGATCGGTTCGTCCGGCGAACCACCGACGCTTAATCCGTCCGACCGCGTGAGGAGGGACATGGAGCAGGACGACCTGGTCGTGACCGAGTGCACGCGCTGTCCGGCCCTCGTCGAGTCGCGAAGCCGCATCGTCAACGGGGTCGGCCCTGCCGACGCGGCGATCCTCTTCGTCGGCGAAGCGCCAGGACAACAGGAGGACGCCGATGGGGAGCCCTTCGTCGGACGGAGCGGGAAGATCCTCGACGAAGTCCTCCGGGACCATGGCCTGGACCGGTCGGTAGTCCGGATCACCAACAGCGTCCGCTGTCGGCCGCCGGACAATCGCGACCCGACAGCGACAGAGCGGGCGAACTGTCGGCCGTACCTCGACCGCGAGATAGCCGCGGTGGACCCGGCGGTCGTGGTCACCCTCGGGAAGGTCCCCAGCGAAAACCTGCTCGACCGGTCGGTCGCCGTGACGAGCGAGGCCGGCACCGTCGAGTCGGTCGCTATCGACGACCAGGTCCGGGACGTGATGATCTGTGTCCATCCGGCGGCCACGCTCTACGACCGGAGTCAACGCGGGACCTTCGAGCAGGTCATCGCCGACGCCGCCGAGCTGGCCGGCAACCCCCGCAGCGACCAGGCGAGTCTCGGGGAGTTCTGAGCGGCAGTGTCGCCGCGACGGAAAGGGCCAAGGCGCCGAATCAAGTAGGACTGAACATGAGCCAGCAGTCCCCCGAACAGACCGCCACGTCCGTGATGGTCGTGGACTACGGCCTGGGGAACCTCCGGAGCGCGACGCGGGGCCTCGAGCGGGCGGGCGCGAGCGTCACCATCTCCGACGACCCCGCCGACCTCCAGGACGCGGACGGCATCGTCCTGCCCGGCGTCGGGGCCTTCGGCGACGGCATGGAGAACGCCGGGCCGTTCCGCGAGGACCTCGTCTCCGCTGCCGAGGACGGCGTTCCCATCCTGGGCATCTGTCTCGGGATGCAGATGTTGCTCACCTCGAGCGAGGAGGCCGAGCGGGAGGGACAGGGCGACGTCCAGGGCCTCGATCTCATTCCCGGTCGGAACGTCCGGTTCACGGGTAACCAGAAGGTGCCCCACATGGGCTGGAACGACCTCTCGGTCGAGCGAGCGCACCCGCTCGTCGAGGGTGTCGACGGGGGATACGCCTACTTCGTGCACTCCTACTACGCCGAACCCGACGACCCCACGACGGTCGTCGCCACGACGAAGTACGGCGTCGAGTTCCCGGCCGTCGTCGCCAACGAGGCGGGGAACGTCTTCGGAACGCAGTTCCACCCGGAGAAGTCCGGCGAGACGGGGCTCCGCGTCCTCCAGAACTTCGTGGATATCGTCGCCGACCAGTAGCGACCCGGTATGGTGTGCGAACAGGCGATCGATGGATAGCACCGGTGTAGTTGCCGATCGGCTATGACCCGGAGCGGGTGATCACACTCCCGCCTCGTTCGCTCCGGGGCAGTGTTCAGGGCATGGACGCAGGTGGCCCTGGTTTCGTATTTGAACCCTGGGTCGCCCCGCGTTACAGAAACTCCCTGACTTCCGAGTACCACATGTCGTGGCGGTCGATCTCGTCGATCCGCTCGGCGATATCGACCGCGATGGCGTGCCAGCACCGCTGGGTCGGGTCCGCAGGGTCGAGGTTGTATTCGCTGTCCTTGCAGGTACACTCCCCGTCCTCGACGATGTACTCGTCACCGTGTCCCACGACCACCGTGAAGTCACGATACTCCTTCACCCGTCGCTCGGTGACCGCCTCGATGGCCCGCTGTCCGCGGTCGCCGTGGACATCGAGAATCTCCTTTACGATCGCTGGCGTGAGTGCACCGGCCTCGGCGAGTGCGTCGCGCCAGTCCTCGACGGTCGACACGACCCGTCCTTTGCAGGGGAGGGCTAAAGTCGGTACGGTCGATTTCGTGGTAGACCTTGTCAAAATAGTGTGATAATACTCTTCCCCCCATATAGTCATTATTAATCATTAACTTTATTCGGTACTTCCCCGACCCATTGGATGCAATGGTACATCACGCAGGAGACGGACGCCAGACCCGACGAACAGCCACCCAACCGCCGAACGACCAGCGACGACCCACGATACCATGTCAACCCGATACACCGACATAGAGAACACCGGCCTTCCGGCCGTTCCCGACCTGCGCACCGACGCCGAAGACACCGACGACCGGTACGAGTACCTCGCCGAAGCCGTCTGGAGCCACCGGCAGACACTCGACCAGCCCACTGATCCTCGATCACGATGACCGACGATATCGCTTCCCTGGGGGAGACGGACTACACCCGGCGTGACCTCGACAACACCGCTGGTCGCGAACTCCGCGACCGGTTCGACGAGCAGGACTTCGTGTTCGCCCCGGGGATCTATCACGCACTCGACGCCCGACTCGCGGAGATGGCGGGCCTCGATGCCGCCTACATGTCCGGGTACTCGACCGTGCTCGGTCAGTTCGGCTTCCCGGACCTCGAGATGGTCTCGATGACCGAGATGGTCGAGAACGCAAAACGCATCGTCGAGGCGACCACCCTGCCGGTCATCGCGGACGCCGACACCGGCTACGGCGGCATCCACAACGTGCGACGCACGGTCAGGGAGTACGAGAAGGCCGGCGTGGCCGCGATCCACATCGAGGACCAGCAGACGCCCAAGCGCTGTGGGCACATCGCCGGCAAGGAGATCGTCTCGCGCGAGAAGGCCGTCGCCCGCTTCGAGGCGGCCGTGAACGCCAGGCAGTCCGAGGACACCATCATCATCGCCCGGACGGACGCCTATGGCTCCGCGAACGGCGACTGGGAGGAACACCTCGAGCGCGGCCGCCTGTACGCGGACGCGGGGGTCGACATCGTCTGGCCCGAGATGCCCGACCCGTCCCGGGAGGACGCTGTCGAGTACGCCGAAACCATCCACGAGACTCACCCGGACCTCCGACTGGCGTTCAACTACTCCTCCTCTTTCGCCTGGTCCGAAGAGGAGGATCCGCTCACGTTCCAGGAACTCGGCGATTTGGGGTACGAGTACATCTTCATCACCCTGTTCGCGCTGCACTCCGGCGCCTACCACGTCTACGAGGACATGCAGAACCTCGCCGAGAACGACGAGACGGCCCAGTTCGACCTGGAGGAGCGGTATCTCGGCCACGCGACGGAGAGCCACCACGAGCTCTCCCAGGTCCCACTGTACCAGGACATCGAGGGTCGTTTCGACCGGGAGGCCCGAGAACGGATGGCGAACTCCGAGGGATTCAGCGGGGACCGCGAGGAGACGGTCATCTCCACGGACGATTGAATTGCCGAAGGGCCCACAATTATGAACCAGGCAACTGCAACCCTTCGAGGACGATGAGTACCGAACGAGATCACGACAGAGCGTTCGTGCGAAGCTTCTTCACCACGCCGACGGCGGTGGAGGGTGAAGCGGACTCCGCGAAGATGCTGCGACGTGCAGCCCAGCTCCGCGGCATGGAGGCCCCGGACGTCTGGGTCCCGGACAACGAGGACGCGACCGCACCGTCGATGCGAGACGAGGGGGTCGAGAACATCGTCGAGGTGGTCACGGCGCACGGCGAGGACGTGCCGGCAGAGATCCACCCGCGGGTAGTCTGGCACCGCGATAGCCCGGCCACGCGGTACCGCGGCTTCCAGCATATGCTCGAGATAGCCGACCCCGAGGACGGCGCGGGCGAGCAGATCGACGGGTTCGTCATCCCGGAGGTCGGTGGCATCGACGACTGGAAGAAGGCCGACGAGTTCCTGACCATCGTCGAGACCGAACACGGCATGGAGGAGGGGAGTCTCGCCATGTCCGTCATCGTCGAGAGCGGGGCCGCCGAACTCGCCATGGGGGACCTCCGCGAGGAGATGGGTCGACCGGAGAACAACCTCGAACGGCTGTTCCTCCTCGTCGACGGCGAGGTCGACTACACGAAAGACATGCGCGCGATGACCCCGACCGGCGGCCTCCCACCGTGGGCCGAACTCCGGCACAACACCTCCCGGGCGGCCAGCGCCGCTGGCCTGATCGCGATCGACGGCCCGTACGACGACATCCGCGACGTCGAGGGCTACCACGACCGGATGGAGGACAACCACGCGAAGGGGATGCTCGGCATCTGGGCGCTCACGCCCGGCCAGGTCGTCGAGGCCAACACCGCACCGCTCCCGCCGGAGGAGGGCTACTGGCTCCTCGACGCGGACGGCCGGGAGGTCGAACTGCGCCCGGAGGACGGCGTCGCGACCTACGACGGCGACCGCATCGAACTCGAGGCGACGGACGACGGCTACCGCCTCGGTGTCGGCGGCGACGACGAACATCTCGACGACGAAGACCTCTCGGACGCGATCCTCGACCTCGTGGAGTACGTTCCGAGCCTGGACGACGTCGTCGACTCCATGGCGGAGTTCGAGGCCGCGAAGGAGGCGGGCAAGGGCGCTATCGCCATGACGCAGGCGGTGACGCTGCGCATCGACGGCATCGAAGTCGATATCGAAGCGGACCGGATGTGGGACGAGGCCACCTACCAGGCCGCCAGCACGCCCATCGCCCTCTTCAAAGACGTCTACGAGAACCGGCCGGACCAGCACGAAGCACTCGAAGAGCGTTACGGCGCGTCGGTGGTACAGCGGGCGACTGCCGTCGGGAACTGAGTCGCGACCGACGACCGAAACCCGGACGTTTTTCGCGCCGCGGCGACCAGCCACCGTATGGAGGTCACCGAGGGGACGGTCACGGTCGCGGTACCCGAACAGTCCGGCGACGCGCGGACCGAGGACGTGTTCTTCAATCCGGACCAGCAACTCAACCGCGACCTGACGGTGGCGACCCTGAGTGCCTACCGGGAGCGAGAGCCGCGAGCCGAGAGCTACTTCGACGCGATGGCGGCATCGGGGATCCGCGGCGTCCGCGCGGCGGCCGACGGCTGGACGGTGAGCATGGCCGACGTCGACCCGGATGCGGTCGACCTCTGTCGAGAGAACCTGGCTCGCAACGACCTCGACGGGACGGTCCACTACCAGGACGCGAACGCCGTCCTCCACGACGCCGAGACCGTCTTCGACGTCACCGACCTGGACCCGTTCGGCTCCCCCATCCCCTTCGCCGACGCGGCGTTCGCCAACACCCGGGACCTGGTCGCGGTCACGGCGACCGATACCGCCCCACTCTGTGGAGCCCACTTCGCGAGTGGTAAGCGCCGGTACAGTGCGGTCCCACGGAACACCGAGTATCACCCGGAGATGGGACTGCGGATTTTGCTCTCGGCGCTCGCCCGGACCGCGGCCCGGTACGACGTGGGTGTCACCCCCATCCTCAGCCACGTCAGCGACCACTACGTGCGAACCTACCTCGACCTCTCCCACCGCGCGACCGACGCGAACGAGTCCATCGACGCTCTCGGGCACGTCTATCACTGCCCCGAGTGTCTCCACCGGGAGCACGAGTATGGCCTGACAGCCGATCCGCCGGCAGAGTGTCAGGTCTGCGGTGGAACGGAGGTCCTGACTGCGGGACCGGTCTGGCTCGAACAAACGCACGATCCGGCGTTCGTGGAGGTCGTCCGCGGGGAACTCGACGAGACGATGGCAACGGCCACCCGTGCCGACCGCCTCCTCGACCGCCTCGCCGGCGAACTCGACGTGCCGATGCACTTCGACCAGCACCGCCTCTACAAGCGGTGGAGCGAACCGGCCATCGCGATGGACGACTTTCTCGAGACGCTCAGCGACGCCGGTTTCGAGGCCTCGCGCACCCACTACGACGGGACGACGTTCAAGACGACAGCCAGGGTCGACGAGATACGGGCCGCGCTGCACTGACGGCGGGACCACCCGACTATTAGTAATGGCCAGTCAAACGACCGATTAGTGAGTCGACAGGAATCCTCGTGGCCGACCCTCCGCGAGACAGCGAACGCAGTCCATCGCAATCAGATCGGTTTTCTGGCCGCCGCGGTGGCCTACTACGGCTTCCTCTCGGTCATCCCGTTGCTCCTCCTGTCGATTTCCGTCGGGACCGCACTCGGCTACGACGTCTCGAGCGAGGTGCTCGGGCTCGTGGGCGACATGGTGACTCCCGCGGGCGCGGCGGCCCTCGCCAACGCCGTCGACGCGAGCGGGCCGGGGGGCGGGATCACGGTGGTCGGGGTCGCCGTCCTCCTGTGGTCGTCGCTCCGGGTGTTCCGCGGACTCGACGTGGCATTCTCTTCGATCTACGGCGACGAGATGGCCGAACCGCTACTCTCACAGCTGGGTGATGCGCTGCTCGTCGTCGCCGTCATCTCCGTGTCGGTTGCCGGCGTCCTCCTCCTCGGCGTGGTCCTCTCGGTCCTCGACCTCGGATCGGTTGCGCTGATCGTCGGGCCGGCCGCGTTGACCGTCGGGCTGGCCCTCGCCTTCCTGCCGATCTTTTACATATTCCCCGACGCGGATGTGAGCCTCAGGGAGGCCCTACCGGGAACCGTTCTGACCGCCGTCGGGTGGACGGCGCTGGCGACGACCTTCGGCATCTACGCCCAGTTCGTCCCGAGTTTTCGACTCTACGGGGTGCTCGGTGCAGCGTTACTCCTGGTGACCTGGCTGTATCTGGGCGGGGTTATTATCATGGTGGGGGCTGTAGTCAACGCCGTGTTGGCGGGACGAATCGGAGAGGACGCCGAGAGTATCGACGACGAGGACGAACCACGGGCGGACCCGGCCCCCGACGTCGCGGCCATCGGCCGAGAGGTCCGTGAGCTACGAGAATCGCTCGACGAGAAGACGGTCTCGAAGGACGACCTCGAACACGACCTGCAGCGTTACGTCAGGCGCAAACTTCGGCGCGGGAAGGCGCGCGGCTGGGGGCCCTACCTGGTGTTGCTCTACGGGACCCTGATGACCCTGGGCGCGTTCTACTGGCTAGAGGGTGGCTGGGCCATTCTCGCGATGATCGTCGTCTGGCTGTCGACGCTCGGTCTCTACGTCCTGATGGTCCTCTTCGGCGTCGGGTTCGCCGCGGCGAGTGCACCAGGGTCGGTGCTCGACTGGCTCCGCGAACGTCGCTCATGAGGGGACAGGGTGTCGCCGCAGCCATCTCGCAGTCCGTCCCCGAGACCGTGGTCCCGATCCTGGTCGTGGTGACGGGGCTCGGCGATCCGGTGTTCGTGGCCGTCCTCGCGGTGGCCGTCTACTGGCTCGGCCCCCAGTACGGCCTCCTCGACCGGCGGGCGGGCGCCACGGTCCTGGCCACGACGTTCTTCGCCCTCGCGTTGACCCTCTTCTTGAAGTACGGGTTCGCGATGCCACGCCCACCTGCGGACGTCATGCTCATACCCGAGGACGGGATGGGATTCCCGAGTGGCCACGCGACGGGCGCCACCGCCACCTACGCCGCGCTGGCGGTGTACCTGAAACGGTGGTCGCGAACGAACCGGTACGGTCTCGCGGGGGTTCTCGTCGTCGTGGTCGCGCTCTCGAGGGTGTTCCTCGGGGTGCATTACTTCGTCGACGTCGTCGCCGGGATCGTCGTGGGACTGCTGGCACTGGCCGCGGTCCGGTGGGTCGCGAGCGAGCAGCTGACCATCGCATTCGCCATGAGCGTCCCGGTCGCGCTGGCCGGCACCCTCCTGGCGGGGACGGCCGAAACCGCCCTCCAGGTCGGCGTCGTCTCGGGCGGTGCCATCGGGTGGTGGCTCGTGAACGATCGGGTCGCCGATAGCGAGATAGAAACGGTACGGATCGTCGCGGCAGCGGTCGGTGGAGGACTCCTCCTCGGCGTCGGTTTCGAATCGGGCGTCCCGATCGTCGCCGGGTTCGCGGGAGCAGGGGCCGGAGCGCTGTTCCTTGCCGTCCCGGGACTGAACGGCTAGAACTTCTCCAGGTAGCGGTCGATCTCCCAGGCAGAGACGTCCGTCTTGTACTCGGCGAACTCCTGTTTTTTCGCCTGGACGAACTTCTCGGCAACGTGCTCGCCGAGCGCATCGAGGACGACGTCGTCCGCCTCGAGCGCCTCGACCGCCTCGCCGAGACTGCCAGGCAACGTGTCGATGCCGTACTCGTCGCGTTTGGCCTCGTCGAACTCGTAGATGTTCTCGCGGACCGGATCGGGCGCCTCGAGGCCACGTTCGATGCCCTCTAGGCCGGCCTGGAGCATGACGGCGAGCGCGAGATACGGGTTGGCCGTCGGGTCGGGCGAACGCAACTCGATGCGCGAGGAGGCGGGGACCCGGGCGGCGGGTTTCCGGACGAGTGCCGAGCGGTTGACGTCCGACCACGCGACGTAGACAGGGGCCTCGTAACCGGGAACGAGACGTTTATACGAGTTCACCGTCGGGTTGGCGATGGCCGTGATGGCCGGGGCGTGTTCGAGGATGCCCGCGAGGAACGAGTAGGCCGTCTCCGAGAGGTTGAATTCGTCGTCACCGTCGTAGAAGGCGTTCTCGCCGCCCTCGGTGAACAGCGAGAGGTGGGTGTGCATGCCCGAGCCGTTGATGTTCGAGATGGGTTTGGGCATGAAGGTCGCGTGCACGTCGTGCATCTCCGCGACGGCCCGGACGACCGACCTGAAGGTCGCGATGTTGTCTGCCGTGGTGAGCGCGTCGGCGTACTTGAAGCTGATCTCGTGCTGGCCGTCGGCGACCTCGTGGTGACTCGACTCTACCTCGAAGTTCATCTCCTCGAGTACGTAGATCATCTCCCGGCGCATATCCGAGGCGAGGTCCTTCGGCCCGAGGTCGAAGTAGCCCCCGGTGTCGTGGGTCCGGGTCGTCGCGCTGCCGTCGTCCTTCTCGAAGATGAAAAATTCCGGTTCGGGCCCCGCGTTGAGCGTGTACCCCATCTCCGCTGCGCGGTCGATGGCCCGTTCGAGGACGTATCGTGGGTCGCCCGAGAAGGGCTCGCCCGTCTCCGTATCGACGACGTCACAGATGAGCCTGGCCGCACCGCCGTCGTCCCGGCGCCGCCACGGGAGGACGGCGAACGTCGAGGGGTCGGGGTCGAGGCGCATGTCGGATTCCTGGATCCGCACGAATCCCTCGATGCTCGAGCCGTCGAAGTAAATGCCCTCCTCGAAGGCCTTCTCCGCCTGGCTCGCCGGGATCGAGACGTTCTTGACGGTCCCCAGGATGTCCGTGAACTGGAGCCGCAGGAAATCGATGTTCTCTTCTTCGATGCGTTCGACGACCGCCTGTTCCTCGGCAGTGAGTCCCCCGTCCGGGAGTTCGGTTCCGTTTGTCATTGGGTTGGTCATCTGATTCGAACACTCCTAGTATTAAAGCCCTATCGTTCGGCGCAATTCTGAGTTTTCTCAGCGAAACTGGACATTCGTAAACTTCTAATCCCCCCGGCACCCACAGTGAGCTATGACCTACGAGAATCTGGACGCCACGCTCATCAACGCACTCCTCGAGGACGGACGGGCAAGTCTTCGCAGTCTCGCCGAGGAACTCGACGTCTCGGTCACGACCGTGTCGAATCACCTCAAGGACCTGGAGGCGGAGGGGGTCATCGAGGGCTATACACCCATGGTCGATTACGAGAAACTGGGCTACGACGTCACCGCCATCGTCCAGCTCAAGGTCGAGGGGAACGCCCTCCCGGACATCACCGACCGCCTCGAGGGCCACAAGCAGATGGTCAACGTCTACGAGGTGACGGGCGAGTTCGATATTATCGCCGTCGGCAAGTTCACCGACACCGACGATATGAACCAGTTGATCAAGGACCTGCTCGCGGACGCCGACATCAAGGAGTCGAACACGAGCGTCGTCCTCGACGCGCCGGTCGAATGCAACCAGTTCGAACTGGATATTCACGACTGACCGGCCACCGTTCTCCGGGCCCGAGAATACCCCCAGCCAGCGCTGTCTGGAGAGCGTATGGACGGAGGAAATTCGTCGTCGATTCGGGCCAGACGGTCGGGGTCTGTTGTGGAAAGTGGCCGGCCTTACATCGCGCCGCCCATGCCACCCATACCGCCCATGCCGCCCATGCCGCCGGCACCGCCCTCGTCGTCACCTTTGTCGGTGGAGAGGTCCCCGGCGGAGATGATGTCGTCGATCTTGAGGACCAGGTTCGCGGCCTCGCTGGCGGAGTTGAGCGCCTGTTCTTTGGCGTGAGCGGGTTCGACCACGCCGGACTCGAAGGTGTCCTCGACGTCGCCCGTGAAGACGTTCAGGCCGGCGCGCTGGTCGCCCGCCTCGTGGGCGGCGCGCAGGTCGACGAGCGTGTCGATGGAGTCGAGCCCAGCGTTCTCCGCGAGCACGCGCGGGACGAGCTCGAGGGAGTCCGCGAACGCCTCGACGGCGAGCTGTTCGCGGCCTTCGACGCTGTCCGCGAAGGAGCGCAGGCGGTCGGCCAGTTCGACCTCGATGGCGCCACCGCCGGGCAGGACGCGACCGTCGGTCAGGGCCTGGGCGGCGACGTCCAGGGCGTCGGTGATGCCACGCTCGACCTCGTCGACGACGTGGTCGGTGGAGCCGCGCAGGAGAAGGGTCACACCGAGTGCCTCCTCGCTGTCGCTCTCGACGTAGAACAGTTCGTCATCGTCGTCGCGGGTGACGCTACCCTCACCGAGGTCGGCGGCGGTGGCGGCGTCGAGGTCCGTGACGATGGCGGCGTTCAGGACGTTCTTGAGGAACTCCATGTCCGACTTCTTCGCGCGGCGAACGGCCAGGATGCCTTCCTTCGCGAGGAAGTGCTGGGCCATGTCGTCGATACCCTTCTGGCAGAAGACGACGTTCGCGCCGGTCTCCTTGATCTGGTCGACCTTCTCGCGGAGCTGCTCTTCTTCTTTGTCGAGGAACTTCTGGAGCTGGTCGGGACTGTCGATGGAGACCTGGGTGTCCGCTTCGGCCTCCTCGACCTCGATGGCCTCGTTGAGGAGGAGGATCTTCGCGTCCTCGACCTCGCTGGGCATGTCGTCGTGGACCGGATCCTTGTCGATGGCCGCGCCGACGAGCAACTCGGACTCGCTGACGCTGCTACCGGTCTGGGTCTCGATGTTGAGACTCTCCATGTCGACGACCGTGGAGCCGTCGTCGGCCTCGACGGAGACCTGCTCGAGGGCCTCGTAGATGATGCCCGAGAGGAGTTCCTTGTCGAGTTCGGCGCCCTTGCCGGTCATGGAGGTCTCGGCGACGCTGCGCACGAGGTCCTCGTCGTCGGGGTCGACCGCGATGGCGATGTCGTCGACCTCTTCGCGGGCACGCTCGGCGGCCACGTTGTATCCCTTGATAATGGCCGTCGGATGGATGTCCCGCTCGAGGAGGTCCTCGGCGTTTTTGAGGAGTTCGCCCGCGATGGCGACCGCGGTGGTGGTGCCGTCACCGGCTTCGTCCTCCTGTGTCTCTGCGACCTCGACGATCATTTCGGCCGTCGGGTTGTCGATGTCCATCTCCTGCAGGATGGTGACGCCGTCGTTGGTGACGGTAACATCGCCCATCGAGGAGACGAGCATCTTGTCCATGCCCTTCGGGCCGAGCGTCGAGCGGACCGAGTCCGCGACCGCCCGCGCCGCAGAAATGTTATGCTCCTGGGCGTCTTTGTCCTTTACTCGCTGTGCGTCATCTCCCATGATGATCATGGGCTGGCCTTGCATACGTCGCTGAGACATCGTCAGCCAGTGATTGAATGTCCTTCTATAAAAGGGTTTGGCTTTGGGGAAGGGCGACGGTCATAGCGTCCACCGCGGAGATCGGGCCAGTCCCACCACTGTACTGCGGTTAGCAGATTCCACGGCCGAACGGCGACCGTCTTCACGAGACATGTTACCAATGGTTTATTGCGACATCACGACCGTCATCGAGAATCGATCGAAGGGCTCGATCTGCGTCGTCGTCTCCGACCGGGCTCCGGGACGTCCAGAACGGCAGGGTCGTACTCCGCGGCGCCACGATTGCCCAGCGGGTTCAGCGGTTGAAACGTCTCCCCGTGCAGTTTCGGGCCAGAGAAGGAGAGCGGTGGAGCGCGTCGGCCGCGTCACCGGTTCCCGAGGGCGGGGAACAGCGCGCCGAGGATGGCACCGAAGACGACGTGGCCCACGAGGCTCATCGGGTTGAAGTTCGGCAGCGGGGGCGCGTTGGGGAAGCCGACGGCGCCCAACCAGATCGGCATGACGATGGCCGCGGCGCCGATCCAGAGGAGGACGCCGTACGCGACCCCGAGTCCCGTACTCGTCGTGACGCGGTCGGCGTAGTCGGACAGCCCCGGGAGGTAAACCACGGCGCCCGCGAAGGCCAATCCGAAGACGACGCTGTTGAACAGGTGGATTATCCACCCCGCGACCAGCCCGTTCGTGCCGTACATCGCCGGAATCGCCGTCGTGATGACCGGCGTCATCATCATCTGGAGCAGCACGCCCATCGCGACGCCGCCGAACAGCCCCGAGACGCCGCCCGTCACCCAGACGTTGCGCTGCTGTGCGATGCCAGTGACCTGCTCTTGCGTGTGTGTCTCTGCCATACTGTGAGTGATGAGGCCCGAGACCAAATAGTTAATATTACCAACAGGTTAGTGAGTTACCGTCGCGTTACCTGTTCGAGGTGCCACCAGTGGACCGGCGGCCAATCGATAACACTTCGGCCAACCGCTCGCCCCGCTGTCGACCAACACCCCCCCCCCCAGTACGGCACGACTCGCGTAGAAACCCTCGAACGGAATGAACGGCGATGCGAGACCGCCCTCTCTCGGTCGCCCGTCGACCTTCTCGGCAGACGGGCCCCTCCAAGCAGCCAGACTTCGGAGCAAGACGAGCGATGCCACGACACGGTCGGCGTGTCTGGCAAAATCACGGCTCTCAGTACTCGTAATTTACTCACAGGAAAATCGAAGGCGGTTTCAGTATTCCGGTCCGGGTCGCGATACTGCTGACGGATGGTTCACTGCCCTCCACACGAACGAACAGGCCACTCGACCACCAGTTACCGGTTCGTCGGGTCCGGTGGTCTCCGCCTGACACCCGAGTGTCCTCGGTCCACGACCCTGACGGAATCGGTACCCCGAAACCAGGTTCCGGTATCCGTCTTCCCCACGAGTTCGACCGTGGTGGTATCGACCGACAGGCCCAGTTCTCGTGTCTCGAAGTGAACGACGAGGTCGTCGTCGCCGTCCGAGTCCACGTCCTCGAGGCTGCTCCGGACCGCGCTCGCGCCAGTGCAATCTTCGTAGGGGGCGACGCGTGAAGGATCGCCAAAGCACAGCGTCGATACGTCGACGCTCGATGCATCGAACGATCCGGTCGTGTGGATTGCCACGGGGGTCACGCCCCTGCTGTTGGGATTGATCGCGGGAATAGAATCACCTGGCTTGACGTCCACAGCGATCTCGATGAGCGACTCCCGCTCATCGAAGACGGCGGCGATCACCTGATAGGTTACGTCCTGCTGGGTGACGTAGATAGTGTACTCGTGGATCTCTAAGAAGTCGTTCGGTTCGTCGGGGTTGACCTCGTAGGTGACGGTCTCCTCGGTCTGTTCGTCCACCGTCTTCGTGTAGTCCTCGAAGCCCGGGTCCGTCACCATCGTCGCCGTCACGTCTTCCAGATCGAGGCCGGGTGTGGAATCGTAAGAGAAGGTCTTGTCAGCCAGATCGACGTTGTACCAGGTTCCGTCATTGAGACCGGTGAGGCCGGTGAGGAAAGCCGTCTCTTCTGAGGTCAAGCCGACCGAGGAGAGGCGATTCTCTTCGGCGTAGTTGTCGAGTGCCGAGGAACTGCCCCACCAGGTAGCGTCCCAGTCGTTCCCGTAGAACGACGGTGCGAGACGGATCTTCGCATATCCTTTCACGACCCGATGTACCTCCGGGTCGATCGTGTTGTAGACGTAGACCGGATCGCGGTGGATCACGGTGTACGAATCATCCACGCCAGCCGGCGACGGTTCGTCCGAGGCACTGGCCGCTCTTGGGCCAAAACCACCGCCGAGTGCGCTGGCGGTGGTAAACAGCGCTGCTTTCCGCATGAACGATCTGCGAGAGCTATCAGCACGATCTCGATTGGGTCTGGTAGTCATTGGTCACGTTCCAATATCGACTTTTTCGTATTGGATATCCAACCATTTGGGCTGCCGTGTCTTATCCGTTCCTCTTGGTTTCACCGGCCACGATCGAGGACGTTTCCAATCGCATATCTCGCTGCGTCTTAGCACGACGGGCCTTTTCACTAGCAACCCCAGACCGCAAGCGTAACGTCTCGGCCGCTGTACTCGATCCCAATCTCCCAGCCAGCACGCAATATGACTGAGAAAATGCCGACCGGCCGTTCCGCGTCGGTCTGAACAGGTGAGTGAGAGTTAGAGGCTCGTGCGGATGATCGACGACGTAGTGAGGGTCACACCGAGTCCTGTTCGGCCGTCTGTAAATCGACGGTGATGGTAGCTCCCGGCGACGCAGTCGCGTCCTCCGTCGTCGTCTCGGTTTGGCTCACGCGATAGCCATGGGCCGCCGAAGGAAGCGTCCCGGAGAAACAGGCCCACGACACGAGCACGAGCGACCTGGCCCAAACTGTCTCAGTCCAGAACGTCAGGATGAGCGCTGAGAAGGACGACAGCATCGCGACGGCCCTCAACTAATAGCACTGCTGCACTGATCTGAACAAAATATCGGGTCCAAAGTCGTCCTGGGCTATCGGGTACCGTCTGAGAGCCAAGGGCCGGATTTGAACCACGGTCACTCCGCTGCGCTCCGTTCCCTGATTCAAATCCGGCCCGTTGGCTGTCGCTACTCGTGTGGTACTCGTAGCAACAGCCAAGGGCCGGATTTGAACCGGCGATGGGCGGCTCTGCAGGCCGCTGCGTTAGGCCGGACTCTGCCACCTTGGCGCACGTGAATATCTGCAATGAGTCGATTTATGGATTGCGGTCCGGCGATGGCGGCTGTCACACCGTGAGCCGCGTATGCGGCGAACGTGTGACGTCGGCAGTCGGACGAAGCGAACGGCGAAGCCGTGAGCAACGCGAAACGCGAAGCGTCTCGGTATGTGCGAACGGCGAAGCCGTGAGCAAGTGCGTCTGCCGGAACTGGAGGCCGCTGCGGTAGGGCTGTCCGGCGCAATCCCTCCGTTGCCGCGTCGACGTTCGACGGCCGCAGTCGCCTCGAACGCGACGACGGTCCGAAACACATCTTCCGTTCCGTCTCCAAGGAGGGGATATGACGACCCAAGAGCGTGGATCCCGACCCCTCCTGACCGACGGCGGCCGCCCGACACCGGGCGTCCCCGACGTGGACGACGAACCGGACCAGGCTGACCAGAAGCCCGAAGAATCGACGGCGAGCAAACGCGGATCGGCGGGCCAGAAAGCGGCTTCGGGCCGGCAGATGCCGGGCGTCCCGCAGACGGAGGGGGCCGAGACCGAATCGCCGGACGAACACGAGGGAGGGGGAAGTTGTGGCACCGGCGGGGAGGCCGATCACGAGACCGTCCACGACCTGACCACCGCTATCACACTCGAGGCGCTCAAGCGCACCGAATCGCCGTCTGCCGTCATCGCCGAGACGAACACCTGGTCAGACTGGGTTGGCGTCGTCGGCGATGCGAGCGGGCCGGCGATGAACACGTATTTCCGCAACAACGGGATCGACGTGGACTTCTTCAACGACGTCTCCCGCGGCCCGGCCGATCGTCTCGCGCGCATCGACGAGACCCACCACTTCTACTCCGAACGTCGGGTGCTCGTCGGCCTTCCGGAGGAACGCGAGTGGGCCGAGGAGGCCGGCTGGGAGTTCCAGTCGTTCCACGAGGTGGCCGAGGAAGCCGACTGGTCGCTCACGGAGGAGTGATGCGCGTCGAGAACAGCTTCATCCCCGTCCACGGCGTCGGCGAGACGACCGAACGATCGCTCTGGACGGCGGGCATCACGCACTGGGACGCCTTCACGCCGGACGCGGTCGGGCCCAAGACCGCCGATCGCATCGAGGACTACCTGGCCACCGCCCGCCCCCGACTGGACGACGGTGACGCACGGTTTTTCGCCGAGACGATGCCGAGTCGCTGTCACTGGCGACTGTACGAGAACTTTCGCGAGGAGACGCTCTTCTTCGACATCGAGACGACCGGACTGAGCAAACAGCAACACGTGGTCACGACCGTCTCCGTTCACCGCGACGGCAACACGCGGACCTACGTCCGGGGCCAGGACCTGACCAGGGCCGCGCTCGAAGCGGAGTTCTCGGACGCGAAACTCGTCGGGACGTTCAACGGCAAGCAGTTCGACGTGCCCTTTCTCGAGCACGCATTCGACCTGGACATCGACCTGCCGCATCTCGACCTGCGATTTCTCGGCGATCGGGTCGGATTCAGCGGCGGGCTAAAGCGGGTTGAACGAGACCTCGGTATCGAGCGCGACCGGCCGGACATCTCTGGGCGAGACGCCGTGCGCCTCTGGCACGAGTACGACCGAGATGGTGACGCCGACGCGCTGGCGACCCTGATTGCGTACAACCAGGACGACGCGCGAAATCTCGTCGCGCTGGCCGACGAGCTCACGGGCAGAATCCACGACCGCGTGTTCCCAGAGACGGACTGATCGAGCGGGCGTTTTCGACGGCTGGCTGATCAGGCGGGCGGACTCGGTTTCTCGATGTGCGAGACGTAGGCGGTCATGTCGCTGGTCGTGATCATACCGACGGGCTCCTGGCCCTCGGTGACCGGGACGTGGTGGAAGCCGTGCTCGATCATGATGTCGGCGACGTCCCGGATGGTGTCGTTCGCGTCGGTTGTCGTGACGGTATCGGTGCAGTACTCGCCGACGACCGCTTCGTCGCTCGAGCCACCGTCCGCCGCGGCGCGAACGAAATCGGTCGAGGTGAGGATGCCATCGAGCGCGCCGTCCTCGTCGAGCACCACGAGAGAACCGATATCGGCGTCGATCATCGTCTGTGCTGCTTCCTGCACCGGGGTGTCCCGGGAGACGGAATGGACAGGTGAGGACATCAACCGCCCCACGAAAATGTCTTCCATGGGACGCGGTTGCACGCAATGGCTGTTAAGGATTTGCACACCGGCGATGGTTACAGAGAAGTCCAGGGCCGGCGCCGCTCACGCCGTCTCGAGCCCGCTCCGAATGCCGTCTTCGACCGTCGGATATCGCAACTCGTAGCCGGTCTCGTGCAATCGAACGTTCGAGACGCGCTTGTTCGCGGCCAAACGTTCCCGACGTGACTGGGAGAGTTCGCGCTCCTCGAGCGGGACGACCTCGGGGGCTTGGACGCCCTGCTGGGCTGCGATCCATCGAGCGAGCGCCGGTCGCTCCATCGGTTGGTCGTCGACGACGTTGAGCACCGACGGGGACTCGGTGACGGTAGTCAGTAGATAGGCGATGGCGCCGGCGGCGTCGTCGCGGTGGACGAAGTTCCCGTAGCCGGGAGAAACCGGTCCCTCGAGATAGCGCTCGACCGGCGAGCGTCCGGGTCCGTAGATTCCGCCAAAGCGGAGGACCGTGCGATCGATGGCCGGATTGCCCGCTTCGAGAGCGATTCGCTCCGCCTCGATTAGCGTCCGTTCCCGGTCGGTCGTCGGGCGGAGTGGGGTTTCCTCGTCGACCCAGTCACCACCGTGGTCGCCGTAGACGCCCGTACTCGAGGTGTACACCAGTTGGTCGGGTTCCGATCGGCGCCCCCCGAAGTGGTCGATGACCATCTCGAGGGCGTCGACGTAGGTCTCGCGCGCGCCGGTTCCACCGCGGGCACTCGCCGCGTAGACCACCACGTCCGCGCTCGGCAGCGAGAGCAGGTCAGTGGCGTTCGACGCATCCCCGTGAACGGCCTCCAGTCCTGCCTCGGTGACCGCGTCGAGACCGGCCTCGGACCGACGAACCCCCGTGACACGATGCTCTGGCGTCAGTTGGCGGCCGAGTTCGAGCCCGACGTATCCACAGCCGACGATGAGGACGTGCACGGTCGAGCGAACGCGCGCGAGAAGTATAGCGGTCACGGAAGGGCCGACGCTGGCCGGTTCAGCTGAACTGGGAACTCAGACCGGCTCTTTCGGGAGTAGATAGTACAGCACCCCGCCCAAAGCCGTCATGACGGCGAGTCCGTAGAGGGCCGCATCGAAGTACCCCAGGTCCGCCACACCGCCGACCACGGTCGATCCGAACGCGCCCAGGACGAAAAATCCCGTCCGCACGAATCCCCAGATCGTTCCCTTGCTTTCGGTGGGAAGCGAGCCGATGATGTAGGCGTTCGTCATGGGGCCCAGAGCGAGCCTGATGGCGATGAGAACCGTCACCACGGTGAACCAGCCCAGTGACTCGATCCACGGCAACCACATCAGCGGCAACACGCTCACCGCGCTGAGCCCCACCAGGACCCGCCGATATCCGAACCGGTCCGCGAGTCGGCCGGCACTGAGCTGAAACATCCCGCCAGCGAGGAACAACAGCGCGTAGAGACTGCTCGCAGTGGACGCCGACAGTCCCCCTTCGGCGGAGAGGTACGTCGGGTAGAAGGCGGTCAGCCCTTGAAAGATGAACAACATGATGACGATACCTCCCACGGCGAGCGCGATTCGACGCGTCCGGAGGGCCCGTCCGGACCGTCGGATACCCTGAACAAGCGACCCTGCCGGGCCACTCCCCGGGAGGGTCTGAGGAACGACGACGAGTAGGGCAAGGCCCGAGGCGAAGAACGCAGGCCCGACGATACCGATAGCCCAGCGCCAGCCGATGTACTCGGTGAGCACCGTGGCCGCGAGCGGTAGCGTCGCCGCGCCGATACTGCCGGCACCGAGAACGAACCCGAAGGCGAGTCCCTCGAACTGATCGAAGCGCTTCGTGAGGGCAGTGCCGCGGGCAGGTCCGAACAGTCCGGTCGCCACGCCGAAGGCGGCTGCCGCGACCAGGAACCACTCGTAGGTCGGCGCCAGGGCGAACCCGATCATACTCACCGCAGCCAGAAGTGCACTCGTGCCGAGAAGAACGCGTTCGCCGATGCGATCAGTGAGGACACCAGCCGGGAACTGCATCCCGCCGTACGTGAGCCAGATGACGGTGACGATGAGGCCTGCGCCCGCGTTCTGGATGGCGAATTCCGTCTTGATGACGGGCAACAGAGCGGGGACGAGAAATCGCGCGCCAAGGGTCAAAAACCAGCCGAAGGCGAGGGCGAGCAAGAACGGTCCGCGGTCGCTCGAGACGACGTCGTACATCGTCTCGGTCTCCGATGCATCAGTGTTCGACGTCACGGCTCGTCGGACATACTCCCGTCCGGTACAAGAACGCGTGGGTGCCGGTAACGGAGGCGGCACTGTCCAAAATGACGAAAACCCCCGAGCGACACCGCTGTCGCTCGAGGGTTGGTATGAACGGAATGAATGGAGGCGGCGAACCGGTTTTCCCAGAGGCTCGCGCACTCGAGTACTCGCCGGAACGCAGGTGGGCTTAACTTCCGTGTTCGGGATGGGTACGGGTGTAACCCCACCGCTATGGCCGCCTTAACGCCGACTCGCGGAATCGAACCGCGATCGTGACACCAGTCGTCGGTGGTCCTGATGCCGTGTGTACGTGCAATCCAGTTAACGCCTGGACTCGAACTCCGAGTCGGACGTGCGGATGAATGGTGGCTTCGGTCTGTTAGTGCTCGCGGGCTAAACACCTCGTTGCCTTGGTGCGTACACCCCGAGTCTATCGATCTCGTCTTTTACGAGAGACCTCAGCGGTACCTCTTTTCCAGGTAGGTTTCGGGCTTAGATGCTTTCAGCCCTTACCCTGTGGAGCGTAGCTGCCCGGCAATGCCCTCTCGGACAACCGGTCGACCAGTGGCTCCCGTCCGTAGTTCCTCTCGTACTATACGGACGTTCCCGTCAGGTACCAAAACACCCCCAATAGATAGCAGCCGACCTGTCTCACGACGGTCTAAACCCAGCTCACGACCTCCTTTAATAGGCGAACAACCTCACCCTTGCCCGCTTCTGCACGGGCAGGATGGAGGGAACCGACATCGAGGTAGCAAGCCACCGGGTCGATATGTGCTCTTGCCGGTGACGACTCTGTTATCCCTAAGGTAGCTTTTCTGTCATCAATGGCCCACATCAAGTAGGCTCATTGGTTCGCTAGACCACGCTTTCGCGTCAGCGTCCGTTGTTGTGCCGAACACTGTCAGGTTACCTTATGCTCTTGCACTCTTTTCCGGGTCTCCGACCCGGATGAGGTAACCATTGGGCGCGCTCGATATCTTTTCGAGCGCGTACCGCCCCAGTCAAACTGCCCGGCTACCGGTGTTCTCCTCCCGGAGTGAGGGTCACAGTCACTGACGGGTAGTATTTCACTGATGCCTCGGTGGCCTGCTAGCGCAGGTACCTGTGTAGCGGCTCCTACCTATGCTGCACATCAGCGACCGTGTCCCAGCGACAGCCTGCAGTAAAGCTCTATAGGGTCTTCGCTTCCCCTTGGGGGTCTCCAGACTCCGCACTGGAACGTACGGTTCACCGAGCCCAACGTTGGGACAGTGAGGCTCTCGTTGATCCATTCATGCAAGCCGCTACTAAAGCGGCAAGGTACTACGCTACCTTAAGAGGGTCATAGTTACCCCCGCCGTTAACGGGTCCTTCGTCCCATTGTACTGGGTGTTCAGATACCCGCACTGGGCAGGATTCAGTGACCGTACGAGTCCTTTCGGATTTGCGGTCACCTATGTTGTTACTAGACAGTCGGAGCCTCCTGGTCTCTGCGGCCTGCCCAATCACTGGGCAGGCACCCCTTATCGCGAACTTACGGGGCGAATTTGCCGAATTCCCTAACGTCGGTTAGTCTCGGCAGGCCTTGGCCTTCTCAGCCAGGGCACCTGTGTCGGATCTGGGTACGGACATCGTACTCGTCTTTTCACGGGCCCCAGGTTGGATCGAGTTTCCCTATCCCGCCGTTCGTCCGCTTCGTGCCATTACGGCTTCCACGGATTTGGACGGTTCGACTGGGCGATAGCCCAGCTCGATTTACCCCGAGGCGTCGACTTTCACTGTACGATGGCACTGGAATATTAACCAGTTTCCCTTTTGACCTACTCGAGTTGCGGTAGGCCTTAGGATCGGCTAACCCTCGGCTGACGAACAGTGCCGAGGAACCCTTGCCCTTGCGGCCGTCGGGATTCACACCCGACTTTCGCTGCTACTACGGCCAGAATTTTCGTCCCCATTCGGTCCACACGAGTTCTCACCCGTGCTTCCGCCCGAACAGAGTGCCAACCTACACGATCAGAGTGTTATCTCTGCGGCTCGGTCTCGGTGGCAGACTTGAGTCCCGATCATTTTGGGCGCCCTGAACCTCGGCCGGTGAGCTGTTACGCTTTCCTTAGAGGGTAGCTGCTTCTAAGCTCACCTCCCGGCTGTCTAGGGCTCAGGACCACCTTCAATCTCACACTTAGCCTGCACTTTGGGACCTTAACCCAGCTCTGGGTTGTCTCCCTCACGATCCACAGGCTTACCCCGCAGATCGGACTCCCTGCTTCGACGGCGTCTGTAGGTTCGGAGTTTGACAGGGGGGCCGACTCCTCTCGGAGGCGGACTCCCCAATCGGTCGCTCTACCCCACAGACTACCTCAGCAGAGGTCATGCTTCGACATGTTTCGGTTGGAACCAGCTGTTGCCGGGCTCGATGGGCCTTTCACCCCTACACACAAGTCACGGGAGGGTATTGTAAGACACCAACCCTATCAGGCCTCCACATGGCTTTCGCCATGCTTCACCTTGCTCGCGCGTAGATCGCCCGGTTTCGGGTCGTACCCGTTTGACTCCCCGCCCTTGAAGACGGCGGCCCTCGCCCGAAGGCTGCGGCCATGTCGGTTTCCCTATGCCTTCCCGGATGCTCCGGTTAGACTTGCCAAACAGGTACACTCTCTGGCTCGTTTTTCAAAACGTACGATCGAACATCGGCTCCCCGAAGGTCCTACCACGGACTTACGTCCGAGTCGTTCCCAGCGGGGCCTTTTATGCCCAATCGTTCTATCGCCACCTGATTTCAAGCTCTATTTCACCTCCCTTCGGAGGATACTTTTCAGCGTTCGCTCACGCTACTTGTTCACTATCGGTCTCGGAGAGTACTTAGCCTTGGCAGTTGATGCCTGCCATCTTCACGAGGGAATTCCGACCCCCGATACTCTGGAACTGACTCACATCGTACTTGACCGCGTTACGGGACTGTCACCCTGTATCGTGCTCCATTTCAGGAGACTTCACGCGGACGTTCGGATGCTGATCGTCAGCCCGAACACCACATTGCCCGTGAGGGCTTCGGTTTGGGCTGTGCCGCGTCCACTCGCGGTTACTAACGGCGTCTCATTGCGATTTCTTTTCCTGTCCGTACTAAGATGTTTCAATTCCGGACGTTCCCCATTGCGCAAGGCAATTGCGGTGAGGATTCCTATTAGGAGACCTCAGGTTCTTCGCCTCCGTGCGGCTCCCCTGAGCTTTTCGCAGCTTGGCACGTCCTTCGTCGGCTTCCGAGCCGAGCTATCCACCAGGCGGCACTGTAGCAGCCACGTAATCTTCAATTTCGCACGTCCACATTCGGTGGACGAGTCCAGTGAGCGCCTGGATTGCACGTATACACGGTCGTCATCGCACGTCACCCGTCACGGGGTACCCTATACTGGAATACCCTTGTTGGGCGAGCGTACATCGACCCTTCCTACCCGCGCTTTCGCGGGGCAGTGCATCAGTCGTCCGGGGTAGTTCGTATCGTCGTCCCACACTTAAGGGGCACGATTCGAACCGCCCGGAAGCATGGACCCACTGGGATTTGAACCCAGGGCCTCCGCCTTGCAAAGGCGGCGCTCTCCCGCTGAGCTATGGGCCCGCCTCCCTATCGGGAGGGGTGCGGCGTGTTAGCCTCGATGGTTTGTAGGTGTCTGGTCGGGCACGATCACTCGTGACGGGATGGGGACAGCGAGATGCTGCCACCATTGGGCCAGGCGAAATGCCTGGTCCCGATCGTTAGGAGGTGATCCAGCCGCAGATTCCCCTACGGCTACCTTGTTACGACTTAAGCCCCCTTGCAGAGCCCAGATTCGACCGGCGCATGCCGGCCTCGTCCGAACCCCACTCGGGTGCTTTGACGGGCGGTGTGTGCAAGGAGCAGGGACGTATTCGCCGCGCGCTTCTGACACGCGACTACTACCGAATCCAGCTTCATGAGGGCGAGTTTCAGCCCTCAATCCGAACTACGACCGAGTTTAGGAGATTAGCGCCCCCTCTCGGGGTTGCATCCCATTGTCTCGGCCATTGTAGCCCGCGTGTTGCCCAGTTCATTCGGGGCATACTGACCTACCGTTGCCCGTTCCTTCCTCCGCTTTGGCAGCGGCAGTCCCCCTAGTGTACCCGGCTGCCCAATGGGCACCGCTGGCAACTAAGGGTGCGGGTCTCGCTCGTTGCCTGACTTAACAGGACGCCTCACGGTACGAGCTGACGGCGGCCATGCACCTCCTCTCAGCAGCATCGGGTAAGATCATTAACCTGACCGTCATTACTGCTGTCGGAACTGGTGAGATGTCCGGCGTTGAGTCCAATTAAACCGCAGGCTCCTCCGGTTGTAGTGCTCCCCCGCCAATTCCTTTAAGTTTCATCCTTGCAGACGTACTTCCCAGGCGGTCCGCTTCACGGCTTCCCTACGGCACAGCGCAGGCCCGTAGCCTGCGTCACACCTAGCGGACATCGTTTACAGCCAGGACTACCCGGGTATCTAATCCGGTTCGAGACCCTGGCTTTCGTCCCTCACTGTCGGGTCCGTCTTCCTGAGGCGCTTTCGCCACAGGCGGTCCGTCCGAGATTACAGGATTTCACTCCTACCCCGGACGTACCCCTCAGGTCTTCCGGCCCCAAGCCGGACAGTTTCCGCTGGACGCCCGCGCGTTGAGCGCGCGGATTTCCCAACGGACTTGTCCGGCCAGCTACGGACGCTTTAGGCCCAATAATATCGGCCATCACTTGGGCTGCCGGTATTACCGCGGCGGCTGGCACCGGTCTTGCCCAGCCCTTATTCGTGCACCACCTTACGGTGTACAAAAGCGAGGGCTCTATGCCCTCGCACTCGGAGTTCCCTTATCGCACTGTCGTGCAGTGTAAAGGTTTCGCGCCTGCTGCGCCCCGTAGGGCCCGGTATCTTGTCTCAGATACCGTCTCCGGGCTCTTGCTCTCACAACCCGTACCGATTATGGGCACGGTGGGCCGTTACCCCACCGTCAACCTAATCGGCCGCAGCCACATCCTATGGCGCCGTAGCGTTTCGAGCTCCGCACATCCCAGTGCAGGAGCGGTATTCAGAATTGTCCTCAGTTTCCCGAGGTTATTCTGATCCATAGGGTAGTTTGGCCACGTGTTACTGAGCTTTTCGCCACGGGTCTAAACCCGTGCGACTAGCATGGCTAAATCGAACTCCGATAGCAATGGCCTCCGGCAGGATCAACCGGAATGTGCCGGGAATATTCCCGGCGGGCCAGAGAAGGGAGTCTCTGGTTGGCGGGTGTGGTCGTCACGATGAAAATCGTGGCCGACCAGATTTCACCAAACCATCGAGGCTAACATCAGATACCATCTGTACGGCGGACCGCAGGGGTGGAATCCTCATGTCCTTCGGGACCCGAACGTTGGGTTCGTTGGGTGATAAACCCATCGAAGCCAGGTCGGCTCCCATCGCCCCGGTCGACCCGGGGCGGTCACATTCAACCCGACGCCCCGTTATTACTTAAGGGCATCGAACCCGAGCCGTCGAGGCCGGGGTCGACGCCAAACTGGGACGTCGGATCGCATCACGGCGCGTCGGTCGTGCCGACCACCGCTCATCGAACGCATTCTATCCGAGGTCCCGGGTATTACTTAAGGGCATCGAACCCGACCAGTCGTGGTCGGGAACGACGACCCGTGCCGGGGCGTCGAGCGAACATCAGTGGCGCCGGGTGACCCGGGCCACCTCATCGTGTGCAACCTATCGAAATGCAGGCCCACGGATAAGGGCGTCGAACCGGACCCCTCCTCGGGACGGCGTTACATGGCAGAAAGTGTGGCACGGGCGGAGGCCGATCGGTCATCCCACGCACTGTGCGTCAGGTCTGATCGGGTGGTACCCGCGCCAGCGCGGACTACGGCGAGACGGTACATAAGCCCATCACCGTCGCCCGAACTTCGCGAGGAACGTGTCTCAAACCTCTTCGATGTGCTCGATGCCCTTCTTGGAGACGTTCGCCTCCGTGATATCGCTGGGCATCCAGTCCGGTTTGTCGTCGGGAGCGGTCTCCTCCCACGCCCAGGCATCGTAGATGTGGACTTTATCCGTCCCTTTCTCCCGAAGTCGGATCTCGAGTCGAGGGGCGGATTCCTCCGAGGACCCAACTTCGGCCAGCCGGCGTGCGGCTTTGAGCGCTGCCTGGCGGGGAGTGTTTCCGGAGAACACGCTCGATTCGTTTCCGTTCGTCTCGCGAAGTGCAAAGTTCCGCTTACCGTCCTCACGTACCATGGTTTGAACCCATGCGAAGCCAACACAAGACGGGTGTATAAATATACCGGCGACCTGACCAGAAAATATTTATGTAATGATCGTCCGATACCGGAATATCGCCCGATACCGCCGCCATTCGGCCCCGTGACGGCCGTCCCCGTCACGAAACCGACGAGCGCTTGCGGTATCGAGCGGACGCGGGACTCGAAGACGGCGCCACTCGGAAGAACTTAAGTATACGTCACGGCGAAGCCCCAAATAGGATACTGCGATGGTCCGCAAAAAGAAGCTCAGCCCGAGTGGCGCGAAAGGGGAAGACGGTGCGTACCACAACGCGCACGTAAACCTCCACGAGGACGAACTCGCCGTTGCCGGATTGCAGATCGGCGACGAGGTGTTCGTCCGCGTCCGCGAAGACAAGATCATCATCCAGAAAGCCGACCCGGACGAGGTCGAACACGACTTCTAGGCACTTATACGCACGCAGCGAGCGATTGTAGACGATGTACGGAGCCGTGAAGCCGCTCTTGTTCCGTCTGCCACCGGAGACAGCCCACGACGTCGTCGTGCACTTACTGGAGGCGAGCCAACGCGTTGGGGTGTTGGGCGCCATGGGTCGTCACTTCGTCGTGGAGGATCCCCGACTCCAGACCGAGGTCTTCGACGTTTCGTTTCCCAATCCCGTCGGCGTCGCCGCGGGCTTCGACAAGAACGCCCGCGTGCCGCGCGCACTCGCGGCCCTCGGGTTCGGCCACGTCGAGGTCGGCGGGGTGACGGCGGAGGCCCAGCCGGGCAACCCCCGGCCGCGGCTCTTCCGACTCCCCGAGGACCAGGCCCTCGTCAACCGGATGGGGTTCAACAACCAGGGCGCCGACGCCATCGGCCAGCGTCTCGCGTCCGCGAAGACTCCCGAGATTCCCGTGGGCGTGAACCTCGGGAAGTCGAAATCCACGCCCCTCGAGGAGGCCGCAGACGATTACCTGTACACGTACGAGCGCGTGGGCGACCACGCCGACTTCGTGGTGGTCAACGTCTCCAGTCCCAACACCCCGGGGCTGCGAGACCTCCAGGACCGTGGCCCGCTGGAGACGATTCTAGGAACGCTCGTCGACGCGGGCGCGTCACCGCTACTCGTCAAGGTGTCGCCGGACCTCCACCGCGACGCCATCGCAGACGTCGTGGCGCTCGCGGATGACCTCGACCTGGACGGTATCGTCGCCACCAACACCACGACCACGCGCGACGATGGACTCCAGAACCCGAACCGGGCCCAGGAGGGCGGTCTCTCTGGAAAGCCACTCGAGGACCGTGCGACCGAACTGGTCCGGTTCGTCGCCGAACGAACCGACCGCCCGGTCGTCGGCGTGGGCGGTATCTTCACCGCCGAGGATGCCTACGAGAAGATCCGCGCGGGCGCATCGCTCGTCCAGCTCTACACGGGGCTCATCTACGAGGGGCCGACCATCGCCCGTGACATCAATCGCGGGCTCCTCGAGCGCCTGGAACGCGACGGCTTCGAATCGATCGAGGACGCCGTCGGCGCGGATCTCGAGTGAAAGACCGGGCAGACTGGCCGACTGTCAGCGGAGACCGTCCAGTTCGAACTCGAAGCCAGCCACCGGTACCTCGAGGTCGTGTTCGACCAGGACACCGGGATGAATCTCGCCGACGACACCCACTGTGTCGCCAGCGAAGACGACCGACGCGGTCCGACCGTCGATGAAGGAGGGGTGGTCGGTCGGCGGCGTCTCGAGGTCGACGCCGAAGTTGCGAGCGAGCGACTGGAGACGCCCCTTCGCATCCTCGAAGGAGGCGTCGGTGCGGGCGAGTACGCCGGCGACAGTTCGCCGTTCGGCGACGTTCGTCAGTTCGTCCTCGTCGACGTGGGCGGCGAAGCCGATCTCGGCGAGGTCCTGTGGGTACTCGCGGTGCGTGTTGTTCTCGAGGACCATCAGCAGCGAGGGGAGCGCCCACGTCCTTACGATGGTGAAGTCCTCGCTGTAAGCCTCCACGATGGTCGCCGGTTCGCCCGCCCCCATCACGCCCGCGTCGGGGTCCAGGCCCATTCGCTCGAAGTTCTCCGCCTCGCTGGTGAGGTTGAAATTCAGCATGTCCTCGAAGCCGAGGCCGACGAGGACGTTGCGGACCGCCTCCTCGTGACGGGAGGCCTCGGTCCGGGCACCGACCGTGCTGACGTCGGGGTATCGCGGCGTGAGGTTGTTGAACCCGTACGTTCGGCCCACGTCGTCGACGAGGTCGACCGGATGCAACACGTCGACCCTGTAGGGTGGGATGGCGACCTCGTAGGCGAGTTCGTCGTCACCGACGACCACCGGATCGGCGTCGAGACCCGAGCGCTCGAAGAGGTCGATGGCATCGTCCTCGTCGAGGTCGATGCCGAGTGTCCGCTCGATTCGACGGTGAGAGAGCTCCTTCTCGTCGACCGCGAGGTCCGGTCGGACGACGGTCCCGTCCGGGTAGGCGACCTCGACCTCCTCGACGCGACCGCCGCGGGCGTCGAGGGCGTAGCAGACCACGTTCAACATCTTGTCGATGGTCCACTGGTCGGTCCCGGTCATCTCGACGAAGAGGTCCCGCGACTCGGTCGAGACCTCGGTGCGGCGGCCGTTGATGACGGGCGGGAAACTGAACAGCCCGATGTCGTCGTAGATGGCGGGATAGCGGTCGTACTCGCTGACCAGGTCGGCGTACTTCTCCCCCACCGGATGCTCTTCGAGGACCGCCGCGGGCGTGAGCTCTCGGTCCGAGTCCAGTGGGACGAAGGTGTCCTCGTCCGGTTCGACACCGACGTAGCGGATCGTGTTCTCGCCGTCGACGCCGCTCTCCCTTTCGTCCGCGCGTAGCGCGGTCCCGTCGCTCACGGCTTCGCCGCTCTCCCTCTCGTCCGCGCGTAGCGCGGACCCGCCCTTCAGCATCGTCAGGTCGTGGATGCCGATGGCGCCCTTCGCCCGCTTGCGCCCCATCGTCGCGTGGAGTTTCTCCTGCAACTGGATGATAGCCTCCAGGTCCTCGTCGTTCATGTCGAGTCCGCGGATGACAGCCCCGGTCACGTAGGGGCGCTCGTCTGGAACGCTCTCGTCGACCTCGATGGTCCAGTCGGGGTCGTTCGTCTTCGGAACGTAGACGCCACGAGCATCGCCGTACTGATAGCGCAGCGAGCGCGCGATACCGGCGATGCTCAGGCGGTCGAGGCGGTCGGCTTCGAACTCCAGCTGGAACTCGCCGTCCTCGGTCTCCTCCTCGTACTCGATGCCGAGCCCGAAGAGGTCGTCTTTGAGTTCGTCGTCCGATTTCTCGTCGTGGCCGGTCATCCGTCGGAGGTCGTCGGGATCGACGTCGACGACGGGCATCTAGTACTCCACCTCCACGGACCGCAGGAACTCGAGGTCGGCCAGCGTGCCATGCACGTCGCGGATGTCTTCGAAGCCAGTGATCAACATGAGAAGTCGCTCCAGTGCCAGCCCCCAGGCCATGACGTCGGCGTCGACACCCAGCGGATCGAGCATCTCGGGCCGGAAGATCCCCGAGTTCCCGATCTCGATGAGTTCGTTCGTCTCCGGGTGGCGCCCGAACAGTTCGAAACTCGGCTCGGTGTAGGGGTTGTACGTCGGTTTGAATCGCAGGTCGGTGATCCCGAACTGTCCGTAGAACTCGGTGAACGTCCCCATGAGGTCGCGGACGGTCAGATCCTCGGCCATCACCCAGCCCTCGATCTGGAAGAACTCGAGGAGGTGGGTCGCGTCGAGGGTGTCGTTACGGTAGGCCTTCTCGACGCTGAAGAACCGCTGTGGTGGCTCCAGTTCGCCGACCTGCTCGCCGGAGAGGTATCGCGCGGAGAGCGAGGTCGTGTGCCCGCGCAGGGCGAGTTCCTTCGCGAACTCTACGTCCCACGGGGAGTGGTAGCCGTCGCTGTCGGGGCCGACGCCCTCGCGGTGGGCGGATTCGACCCGCTCGACCAGGTCCGCGGGGAGTTCGTCGATCTTCGCGGGGCGCTCCAGTGCGAACCGGTCCCAGTGGGTGCGCGCCGGGTGGTCCTGGGGCATGAACAGGCAGTCGTTGATCCAGAAGTCCGCGTCGACGTGGGGGCCCTCCATCTCCTGAAAGCCCATCCCGACGAGGACCTCCTTCACGCGTTCGGCGGCCTGTCGGAGGACGTGGACCTTCCCGGGGTTCGGGGAAGCGGCGTCGGCAGCGACGTTGTACTCGGCGAATTCGGCGTCGCGCCACTCGCCGGAAGTGAGCATCTCGGGGGTCAGGCGGTCGACCGCCTCCCGCACCGTTACGCCCGCCATCAGTTCAGTCACGCCGGCGTCGGTGAGTTGGACGGAACGAATCGTCCGCTCGTCGAGGGCGACGAGGTCGCGCCGGACCAACTGGTCGAGGACTCCCTCGTCGACGTCATCGTCGCCGTCGGCGAGCGCCTGGAGGGCCGCCCGCTCCTCGTCGGCGGCGGGGTCGGCGTCCGGGTTCGCGGACAACGAGCCCGAGTCGATGTCGCCGTACCCCTTCCGGGCGAAGTTCGAGAGCGCGATATCGACGAGCGGGCCGTCGAGATCCGACGCTCCGATGACCTCGCCCATGGAGACCGGCGACTCGTCGGCGTCGAGGGAGCGGGCGGCCTCGTAGAGGCGGACCTCTGGGAGCCCATCCTCGACGTAGGTTTCACCCTCGTCGGTCAGCGAGGCGGTCACGTCGGTCGTCTCACTTAGCTCGGCCAGCCCGTCCGCCTCCAGGGCGAACGCGGCCCCGGTGACGGTCTCGGGTTTCTCGTCTAGCTGTTCGGCCAGTTCGTCGACGGTCGTCCACTCGTCGGCGCTCAGTGACTCGAGCACCGCGAGTTGCTGTCGTGGAAGCTTCATTCGTTGGGTCGGTCGTTGTCGCGTGCAAGCATCTGTACCGTAGTTATCGCTTCTGTCTCCCGAGGGCGGTTTCGACCGGGCGACGGGCCCGGGCTCCACCGACCCGTCAGGCGAAAAAGACGCCGAACCCCGCGACACCCGGTAGTCGGGACTCGATGCGGTCGATTCGGTGGGGATCGGCAACCATGTGCGACGGGATGGCACAAACCGGTAAAAGCGTTTTCCTACGGTCGCTGGCGGTCGAGGTCGATGTCGAGGTCCTCGAGCACCTCGCGCATCTCCTCGCGGCGCGCCTGGTGGTCCTCGAGGAAGTCGGCCATCGACTCGGCGGCCTCCGTCTTGCACCCACCGCAGAGACGCTCCCCGCCGGCGCATTCGTCGTAGACGGTCTGGGCGTACTCGTCGTCGTCCCCGGCGAGGAGGTAGGCGTACAGTTCGTAGACCGGGCACTGGTCCGGGCGGCCGCCGAGTTCGCGTTGTTCCTCGGCCGTCTCCCGGCCGCCGGTGGTCGCCGAGCGGACCTTGTCGTAGCCGTCCTCCGGGTCGTCGAGGAGACTGATGTGACTCGCCGGGACCGACGAGGACATTTTCCCGCCGGTGAGGCCGGTCATGAAGCGGTGGTAGATGGAAGAGGGCGGGATGAATCCGAAGTCGCCGTGCGCGACCTCGACCTCGCGGGCCAGTTCCTCCGCCGACGCCCGGTCTATCTCGAAGGCGTCGATGTGCTCGTCGAAGACCCGCTTCTCGCCGTCGATGGCCTCGATGAGCGCAGCGAAGGCCTCCTCGGAGGCGTTCCGGTCGAGAAAGCGGACGCGGGGACGGACCGGTTCCTTGCCGGCGGCCTCGAGTTTCCGGATGGCGTCGGCGCGGGTCTCGCTCGGTTCCACCTCCCGTTCGAGCCAGTTCGCGGCCTCCACACACCGGACGAGGTCGTCCTCGCCGCCGGCCTCGTCGCTCAGTGCGGCGTGGGCGGCCGCGATGAGTTCGCGCTCCGCGTCGTCGGCCTCGAAGCTCGCGTACGCGCGAGTGACCCCGAAGGCTCGCATCCGCGCGGCGAGGTCGCGGGTGAGCCTGATGTGCGGGTCCTGGTCGGGCCCGACCGGGATGACCGTCGGTTTGGGCTCGTCGAGTTGCGGGTAGAGGATGTCCGCAGCCTGGGTGACGACGCTCTGCATGTGCGAGACGTCGGTCTCGCCGGAGAAGCCGTAGATGGCCTCGAACTCCGAGAAGTTCGCCTCGATGCCGAGTTCGAACGCGAGGTCCTGGAGCCGACGGTTGGTCGACTGGCGGTAGAGCGTGCCCGCCTCGGGGTCGAACCCGAACGCCAGCAGCGAGAGGAGGTAGTCCCGCGCGTGCTCGTCGATCTCGTCCCAGTCGAGTCCGCGGGCGGAGTGGGCCTCGAGGTCGGCGATGAGCGCGTAGGTGTCCCCGCCCTGTTGTTGGTGCCAGATCAGCTCGTCGAAGACGAGTTTGTGGCCGATGTGTGGCTCGCCGGTCGGCATGAACCCGGAGAGCGCGGCGAAGGGCTCGTCGTTCCGCATGGCGTCGACGACCCGCCGGTAGTCGCGATGCCCGAAGATGATCGCCCGGCGCATCAGGTAGTGGGGGTGGGCCACGTCGGGCAGGACCTCGTCGAACTCCTCGATGCCGAATTGCTCGAAGAGCGAGCGGTAATCCTCGATGGTCGAGGAACCCCACGGGTCGATGGCGAGGTCGTCCGCGCCAGCGGTGGGGGCGCCGTCGTCTGGGGTGTCTGTGTCCTCGGTCATGGTGGTCAGGGCGTGAGCCGGGAGACGGCCCGCCACTGTATCGTATCCTCGTTCGCCGCGTCGAGCGCAAAAACCATTCGCTTCCGCACCCCGTGGGCGAGCCGAACGTCGAGCGCGAGGTCGCGCGGATCGAAGGCGACGTCGTTCGGGACGACACGGACCAGGAGTTCGGAGTGGCCGAGGTCCTCGGCCGACGTTACCTCACGATAGACGCGAAAGTCGGCGCCGAACTTGAACCCGGTCTTCGGCACCGCACCCCGGTCGCGAAGCGCGGAGTACGCCCTCAGCCGCCGGTCGAAGCGCTCGCCCTCGACCCGTCTCCCGTGTTCGACCAGCGCTTCCACGCCGCGGCCCTCGGGGAGTTCGAGCAACCCCCGGGCGGCCAGGTACGCACCCTCGACCAGCGAGAGATGGAGGGCCTCGTAGGCGGCGGCCCGTCCCTCCAGGGGCTTGCCGTAGAACGCCCGCTCGTGGAGGGGTTCCGGCGGGTCCCAGACGACCACCCGGTCGTCGAGGAGGGCGCCGTCGACCGGTCCGCCCAGGTCCACCTCGGTCCCGCCCTCGGGCTCGAGGGGCGAGACGTCCAGGTAGGTGAGGTCGCCCTCCTCGTCGACGACCGCCAGGACCTGGTCGCCGAGCGAGTCGGCGGCGACGTCGGTCCGCTCGCCGACGACCCGGACGCGGTGGGCCACCGCCCCGTCGCCCGGCCCCTTGCCTCGCGGGTACACGACCAGGTCGACGTCCTCGCTATCCGCGACCCAGCCCTCGCGCGCGGGCGAGAGATAGAATCCCCTGTCTCGCAGGTCGAGGTAGACCAGAAACCGGGGGGCGAAACCGGCCGGTCGGGACGCGAGGAACGCCCGGAAGTCCATCCCGTCGACGGCCGCGATGTCGCCCCGATAGAGCAGGTGAGCGGCCTCCAGCGGGTCGAGCGCGATGCGGTTCCCCTCGAGCGGACGGCCGTAGCCGCGCGCGTCGTGGAACCGCTGTCGCGCGTCACCGCCGACCCGGACCTCGTCGTCGTGCAGCTCGGCGTCCATTGGTGTGACCTGTGCCCTCCGAAGCCATCAATGTGCCCCTGTCGCCTCGCAGGCGGGGTCGAGACAGCGTGGGCCATCGGTGGTCTCGAAGGTCGGGAGGCCACACGCACAGGGATCGGAGACGATGCCGCTCGGGACGACGTGGGAGCGACCGCACTCCTCGCAGGTGGCCCGGAGCCCACGATTGCGTTCGATGGCGAGGTTGCCCTCGCACGTCGGGCAGGTCCACCGCCCCGCGAAGCGGTCGCGCACGACCTCGTCGAGGGACTCGCAGGTCCGGTCCAGACAGACCTCGAAGTGGTCGCCGCGCTCCACGGAGAGCGTCGGCAGCCCGCAGTCCTCGCAGGTGTCGTCGGTGATGGTCGCGTCCCGGGGGAGCGGGAACGAATCCGCACAGCCGATGCAGGTGACCGCGCCCCGTTCGCGGACGAGGGCCGCATCGCAGGTCGGACAGGTGCCGACCCGCGGGCCGGCGGGCGAGACGGTGAACTCCGCGTGGCCGACTGACTCGCCGGATAGCGAGAGGGAGTCACCACCCTTGCGGGCGCGGAGTCGGAAGCCGCCCTCGTCGCGTTCGACCTGGACCGCGTCGGCGCGCGTGAGCCACGCCGCCGGCTGGTAGCCACTCGCGTCGTGGACGAGCACGGTGTTGTCCGGCTTCACGAGCGCCACGACCTCGCCGTCCTGGGTCGCATCGTTCTCGGAGACGGTACAGCGCCCGGCGTACACCCGGATGGATTGCTGCATGGGCCGCGGTGGGCCGGTCTCCGTATCTAAAGGTTCGCCCGGGTCGCCGTCACCGCGACGACGCGCTCCTCGCGGACGGCGCGAAGCGGAAGGGTCGGGAAGGTCACCGTGACCGTGTATGCCAGTCGGTCGTCGGTGGCTCCGAACACGCCCACTGGAACGGTCGTCTCGTCGGTGAGATACGTATCGTCGCGGGTCATCTCGACCCCGTTGACCGTCACCCTCACCCCGACGCGCGCCCCGGCCCCCTCGTTCGTGACCGTCACCTCGCGCATATCGTTGTCGCCGCGGTCGATGGCGTCGGGAAAGTCGCCCCAGTCGATCGCGATGGCCGGCAGGTCGTGGGCCTGCTCGAGGACGTTCTTCGCGACGCCCTCGGAGAGGCCAGCGTCGACGAGGCCCGTGATACCGGCGTCCCTGACCGATTCCGGATCCGTGATCCCACCCTGAGCGAGACGGTGTCCCCGGCCCGAGCCCACGCCGTCGAGCGCGGTGAGCCCCACCGCCTCCGGGGGGACGCCGGTCTCGATGCGCGCCTCCAGTCGAGCCGCCAGGTTCGCCGCTGCGGGCCGGTCGTAGCGGCCGAAGAACTCGCCGAGGGCCGCGACGAGACGGAGGGCGTTCTGCCGGATGACCCAGGCATCGGAACGCAGCTCCGGCGGGATGGACCCGTCCATGCTCCCGGTGAGGATGGCGTACACCTTTCGGGCGCCCGGTTCGAGGGTCTTCTCGCCCGAATCGAGGACGTCGTCGATGGCGTCGCGCTCGGCCTGTCGCGCGCTGACGCTGTCGAACTCGCTCGCCCGGGCCACCGCTCGCAGGACGTCGCGCTCGGTCGGGTCGGCCTCGGCGAGGTCGGCGAAGCGCTCGGCGGTGTCGAGGTGGAGGTAGTACGTCGAGGCGAGCACGCCCAACGTCGTCGGGGAGAGACCCAGGTCCTCGCCGGTCTCGATGAACCCGCGCTCGAGGAGGCCGTCCAGGATCGAGCGGACCCGTTCGCGGATCGACCCGTAGTCGTACGCGTCGGGGACGCTCTGGGCACGATGGTAGAAGAAGGTGGTCTCCAGCCAGTCCATCACGTCGTCCAGGCCGTGGATGGTCCCCATGGCAATCTCCGCGTTGAGGTGTTCGGCCAGGTCGTCGGCGAGACGCGATTCGATGGCCTTCCCGTCGCGAAGGAGACGGCGGTAGCGGTCGGCGTCCGCACCGTCACAGACCACCCAGCCGTAGCCCACGTCGTCGTAGCCGGGTCGGCCCGCCCGCCCGATCATCTGGAGGACGTCGAGGGGGCTCATGTCGACCTCTCCCTCGAGGGGGTCGTGGAGTTTCGTATCACGGATGACCACACAGCGTGCGGGCAGGTTCACGCCCCAGGCCAGCGTCGACGTGGAGAACAGCAGGTCGATCTGTCCCTGCTTGAACCACTCCTCGACGAGGTCCTTGTCGTTCTTCGAGAGCCCGGCGTGGTGGAAGGCGACGCCGTCGAGCACCGACTGGCGCAGCGTGGCGTTCTCCAGCGCCTGCGTCTCGGTGTGAAAGTCGTACTCCCCGCGTGTCGCGATGGGGATGTCCCGCTCCGCGATCTCGTCTCTGGCCTTCTTCGCCGCCTGGACCGTGTCCTGGCGGGATGAGACGAACACGAGCGCCTGCCCGTCCTCCCGGAGGTGCGGTTCGGCGAGGTCCATCGCGGTGAACAGTCGCCGGTACTTGTCGGCGAAGGCGTTTTCTCCGTGCGTGTACGTCCGCACGCCCGCGTGGAGGTCGACCGGTCGATACTCGTCGCCGAAGTCGAAGGTCGCCTCGCTCGGGGCGTCCAGCCAGGCCGCCACGTCGTCGACGTTCTTCATCGTCGCGGAGAGGGCGACGATGCGGGGGTCGGCGAGCCGTCGGAGACGGGAGACGACGACCTCCAGGACGCTCCCCCGGGACGCCGAGTCCAGCAGGTGCACCTCGTCGATGACCACCACGTCCACCGCCGTGACGAACGAGTAGCGCGGCGAGTCGTGCTTTCTGGTCGCCGAGTCGGCCTTCTCCGGGGTCATCACCAGCACGTCGGCCCGGGCGGCGCGTCGGGGGTTGAACTCCCGCTCGCCCGTGACGACGTACACCGAGTAGCCCAGGTCCTCGAAGCGTTCCCACTCGGATTCCTTCTCGTTGGTGAGCGCGCGCATCGGCGCGACGAACAGGGCGGTGCCGTCGTCGCGGAGCGCGTCCACGATGGCGAGTTCCGCGAGGGCGGTCTTCCCGCTCGCGGTGGGCGCGCTGGCGACGACGTTGGCGTCGGTCTCCAGCAATGCGGGCAGGGCCGCCCGTTGCATCGCGTTGAATTCCTCGAACGAAAACGCCGCGGCGAACTCCGGGACGACCTCGGCGACCTCCATCTGTCCAGGAGGAGGGGCGGTACGCGCAAAGGCGTTTCCCTCGGCGGTCGTCCGTCGACGACCACCGGCCCACACGTTTTTGGCCACAGCCACGAATATACAGGTATGAGCCGACGGAAACCCGACTGGCTCAAGATGCGACCCCGGTCGGGACAGTCCTTCACGGACATCAAATCCTCCCTTCGCGAGCGAGACCTCCACACCGTCTGCGAGGAGGCCTCCTGTCCCAACATGGGCGAGTGCTGGTCTGGCGCCGACGGGCCCGGCACGGCCACGTTCATGCTGATGGGCGAGCGCTGCTCCCGTGGCTGTAACTTCTGTGACGTCGAGACCGGCGGTATGGACCCCCTCGACGAACGGGAACCGGAGCGAGTGGCGGCGGCCGTCGCCGAGATCGACCTCGATTACGTCGTCCTCACCTCCGTGGACCGCGACGACCTGCCGGACCAGGGTGCGAGCCACTTCGCGGAGACCATCAGGGCGATCAAACGGCGCCACCCGAGCGTCCTCGTCGAGGTCCTCATCCCGGACTTCCAGGGCGAACCGGACCTGGTCCGAAAGATCATCGATGCTGGCCCGGACGTCATCGCCCACAACGTCGAGACGGTCGAGCGCCTCCAGTGGCCGGTCCGCGACCGACGGGCGGGCTACGAGCAGTCGCTGGGGGTCCTCGAGCAGGTCGACCGCGAGTCGGACGTCTACACCAAGACCTCGATCATGCTCGGCCTTGGCGAGTACGACCACGAGATCTACCGGACGATGGCGGACCTCCGCGAGGTGGGCGTCGACGTGGTCACCCTGGGCCAGTACCTTCGACCGTCGCCCAGCCACCTCGACGTCGAGGAGTACGTCCACCCCCAGAAGTTCGACACGTGGCGGCGAGTCGCCGAGGACGAACTCGACTTCCTGTACTGCGCCAGTGGACCGATGGTCCGCTCCTCCTACCGCGCCGGCGAACTGTTCGTGGAGGCGGTCCTCCAGGACGGGAAGACGGTAGAGGAGGCCCGCCAAGACGCGCGCACCGCCTCGGCGGGCCCCTGACCGAACGTCGAATCGGTCCCCCCGGACTCGGCGGCCTTCGTACATTTGTCCGGAAAAATGCGCCAAGAGTGCGAATTATCAGCTTTTTCACCACACCAGTGGACGAAGGCGCGATAATACGTCTCGTGGGTGTACAGCACGAATATTGGTGACGAAAACCCTATAGTGTCAGGGGCGGGAGAGTGTACTATGTCAGGACGGGGGTTCCCGTGACGTCGATCCTGCACCGCGACCCGGACAGTCGGGTACGAATTCTCGACGAAGACGGTTCGCTCGTGGACGGAGCGACCGAGCCGGACCTGGAGGACGAGCAGTTGGTCGAGATGTACCGGTACATGAAGCTCTCGCGGCACTTCGACCAGCGAGCGGTGAGTCTCCAGCGCCAGGGGCGCATGGGGACCTACCCGCCACTGTCGGGCCAGGAGGGTGCTCAGATCGCGAGCGCGTTCGCCCTCGACGACGAGGACTGGCTGTTCCCCAGTTATCGCGAACACGGCGCGGCACTGGTCCAGGGACTACCACTCGAGCAGACGTTGCTCTACTGGATGGGCAACGAGGAGGGCAACGCCATCGCGGAGGACACGAACCTCTTCACCGTGGCCGTCCCCATCGCCAGCCAGATCCCTCACGCCGTCGGCGCGGCCTGGGCGTCGAAGCTCAAAGACGAGGACAAATCGTTCATCGTCTACTTCGGCGACGGGGCGACCTCGGAGGGCGATTTCCACGAGGGGATGAACTTCGCGGGGGTCTTCGACACGCCGACTGTCTTCTTCTGCAACAACAACCAGTGGGCCATCTCGGTCCCCAGAGAACGGCAGACGGCCTCGAAGACCATCGCCCAGAAGGCGACGGCCTACGGCTTCGACGGCGTCCAGGTCGACGGCATGGACCCGCTGGCCGTCTATCAGGTGACCCGCGAGGCGGTGAAGAAGACGAAAGACCCCGAGGAAGACGAACTGCGGCCGACGCTCATCGAGGCGGTCCAGTACCGCTTCGGTGCCCACACGACCGCCGACGACCCGACAGTCTATCGCGACGAGGACGAGGTCGAACGGTGGAAGCAAAAGGACCCCATCCCGCGGCTGGAGACGTACCTCCTCGATACCGGCCGGTTGACCGAGGCGGACGTCGAGGCAATAACCGAGGAGGTCGAGACGGCGGTCGCCGACGCCATCGACACGGCCGAGAGCCACGAGCGGCCGGAACCGACCGCGATGTTCGAGCACGCCTACGAGACGATGCCCGAACACGTCCGCGATCAGCTGGAGACCTTCGAGACCATCCGAGAAACGTACGGCGACGACGCACTCCTGGAGGAATGATATGACCCAGAACCTCACCCTCGTTCAGGCGGTCAGCAATGGGTTGCACGACAAGATGGCCGAAGACGACGACGTCATCGTCATGGGCGAGGACGTCGGGAAGAACGGTGGCGTCTTCCGCGCCACGGAAGGCCTCTACGACGAATATGGCGACGAGCGGGTCATCGACACGCCGCTGGCGGAATCCGGCATCATCGGGACGGCCATCGGGATGGCCGCCTACGGTCTGAAACCGGTTCCGGAGATCCAGTTCTCCGGGTTCATGTACCCGGCCTTCGACCAGATCGTGAGCCACGCCGCACGCCTGCGCACGCGGAGTCGCGGAAAGTACGAGGTACCGATGGTGCTGCGCGCCCCGATGGGCGGCGGCATCCGCGCTCCCGAGTCCCACTCGGAGTCCAAAGAAGCGTTCTACATCCACGAGGCTGGCCTCAAGGTCGTCATCCCGAGTACACCGCACGACACGAAGGGGTTGCTCATCTCCGCTATCGACGACCCCGACCCGGTCATCTTCCTCGAACCGAAGAAGATCTACCGCTCGTTCCGCGAGGAGGTCCCCGACGGAACCTACGAGGTCCCGCTGGGCGAGGCCGCCGTGCGCCGGGAAGGGACCGACATCTCGGTGTTCACCTGGGGGGCGATGACCCGCCCGACCCTGGAGGCCGCCGAGGACCTCGAGGAGGAGATAGATGTGGAGGTCGTCGACCTCCGGACGCTCTCGCCACTGGACACGGACGCCATCGTCGAGTCGTTCCAGAAGACGGGACGCGCGGCGGTCGTCCACGAGGCGCCCCGAACCGGCGGCCTCGGTGCGGAGATCACCGCCATCATCCAGGAGGAGGCGCTCCTCTACCAGGAAGCACCGGTCAAGCGCATCACCGGGTTCGACGTTCCGTACCCGCTGTACGCGCTCGAGGACTACTACCTCCCAGAGCCCGCCCGCATCGCACACGGCATCCGGGAGGCCGTGGACTTCTGAGCCATGCCCCGCGAATTCAAACTCCCCGACGTGGGCGAGGGCGTCGCCGAGGGCGAGATCGTCTCCTGGCTCGTCGAGGTCGGTGACCCGGTCTCCGAGGATCAGCCGGTCGCCGAGGTGGAGACCGACAAAGCCGTCGTCGAGGTCCCCTCCCCCGTGAACGGCACCGTCCAGGAGCTCCACTACGAGGCCGGCACCATGGTCGAGGTCGGCGAGGTCATCGTGACCTTCGCCCTCGAAGGCGAGGACGTCGCCGCGGCCCCAGCGCCGACTGACGATTCGGACGGGAAAGCGGCCGAAGCACCGGCCGACGCCGACGCCGCCGAAACCGCGGACGCGGAGACAGCCGTGGAGTCGGCACCGGACACCGGCGGTCGCACCTTCGCCCCGCCGAGCGTTCGAACGCTGGCCCGCGAACTCGACGTCGACATCGGCGCAGTGAGCGGAACCGGTCCGAGCGGCCGGGTGACGGAGAGCGACGTCCGGGCCGCCGCGGACGGGGAAACGGTCGGCGAGGCGACGGAGGAGAAACCCGCCGCGGAACCGGCAGCGGAACCCGGGACGACAGCAGAGACGCCACCAAGTTCCGAACCGGCCGCCGATCGCGACCGGACCCTGGCCGCACCCGCCACGCGAGGAGTCGCGAAGGACCTGGACGTCGACATCGACCAGGTGCCGGCCGTCGAACGGCGCGACGGCGAGGCGTTCGTGACCGCCGACGCGGTGCGCGAGTACGCCGAGGGCCAGCAGGCCGCCCAGGCCGCCGACGTGGCGACCGTCGCCGCCGGCGAGACGGGGCCGCGCGAGGAGCGCATCCCGTACAAGGGCGTCCGGAAGACCATCGGCGACAAGATGGAGGAGTCGAAGTACACCGCGCCCCACGTCACCCACCACGACACGGTGGACGTGACAGAACTCGTCGCGATGCGCGAACGGCTCAAACCCCACGCCGAGGCGCAGGACGTCAGGCTGACCTACATGCCGTTCGTGATGAAGGCGGTCGTCGCCGCGCTGAAGGAGTTCCCCGAACTCAACAGTAGCCTCGACGAGGAGGCCGGCGAGGTCGTCCGCAAGCACTACTACAACATCGGCGTGGCCGTCGCGACCGAGGCCGGTCTCATGGTGCCGGTCGTCGACGACGTCGACGCGAAGTCGGTCCTCGAAATCGCCGAGGAGGTGAATCGGCTCGCCGAGGAGGCCCGCGAGCGCACCATCGCCCTCGAGGACCTCCAGGGAAGCACGTTCTCGATCACGAACTTCGGGGCCATCGGTGGCGAGTACGCGACGCCGATCATCAACTACCCCGAGGTCGGGATCCTCGGACTGGGTGCCATCGAGGAGCGACCGGTCGCCGAAGACGGCGACGTCGTCGCGCGGCAGACGCTCCCGCTGTCGCTGTCCATCGATCACCGGATCGTCGACGGGGCGGACGCGGCCGCCTTCACGAACGATGTAATGGGGTACCTTGAAACGCCCTCGCTACTCCTATTGAAATAATGGTCGTCGGAGACGTCGCAACTGGAACGGAACTGGCTATCGTCGGTGCGGGATCGGGCGGCTACGTCGCCGCCATCCGCGCCGGCCAGCTCGGCCTGGACGTAACGCTCATCGAAGAAGACGCCATCGGTGGCGTCTGTCTGAACTACGGCTGCATCCCTTCGAAAGCACTCATCAGCGCAACCGACGTGGCCCACGAGGCCGGAGACGCAGAAGAGATGGGCGTCTACGCCGATCCCGAGGTGCAGATGGACGAGATGAAGACCTGGAAGGACGGTGTCGTCGACCAGTTGACCGGGGGTGTCGAGAACCTCTGTGAGGCCAACGGCGTGAACGTCGTCGAGGGACGCGCCGAGTTCGTGGACGAGAACACCCTCCGGGTCGCCCACGGGGGCGAAGGGCAAGGCTCGGAGTCCTACGAGTTCGAGCACGCCATCGTCGCCACCGGCTCGCGCCCCATCGAGGTCCCGGGCTTCGAGTTCGACGGCGAAACCGTGCTCTCATCGCGTGACGTCCTCGACCTCGAGACGATCCCGGACAGCGTCGTCGTGGTCGGCGCCGGATACATCGGAATGGAGCTCTCGACCGTGCTGGCGAAACTCGGAACCGACGTCCAGGTGGTGGAGATGCTGGACGACGTCCTCCCGGGGTACGAGTCGGATCTCGTGCGGCCGGTCAAGCGTCGGGCAGCGGACCTCGGCATCGAGTTCTCCTTCGGCGAGGCGGCGGCCGGCTGGGCGGAAACCGACGATGGCATCGTCGTCACCACGGAGACCGAGGAGGGCGAAGAATCGACCTACGAGGCAGAGAAAGCCATCGTCGCCGTGGGCCGAACACCGGTCACCGACACCCTGAACCTCGAGGCGATCGGCCTGGAACCGAACGACGACGGCTTCCTCGAAACCGACCACGAGGCACGAACCGACGTCGATCACGTCTTCGCCATCGGTGACGTCGCGGGTGAACCGATGCTGGCTCACAAGGCGAGCGCCGAGGGGGCGGTCGCCGCGGAGGTGATCGCCGGCGAGCCGTCGGCACTCGACCACCAGGCCATCCCGGCTGCCGTCTTCACGGACCCGGAGATCGGGACCGTCGGAATGACCGAAGCCGAGGCCGAAGATGCCGGATTCGAGCCCGCCGTCGGGAAGTTCCGCTTCGGCGCGAACGGACGCGCTCTCACGACCGGGCACCCAGATGGGTTCGTCCGGATCGTGGCGGACGAGGACTCGGGTTTCGTCCTCGGCGCCCAGGTCGTCGGGCCGGACGCCTCGGAACTCATCGCAGAGCTGGGGCTGGCCGTCGAGATGGGGGCCACCCTCGAGGACGTGGCGCGCACCATCCACACCCACCCGACGCTCTCCGAGAGCGTCATGGAGGCCGCCGAACACGCTCTCGGGCACGCCATCCACACTCTTAATCGCTGAAGCTCCGCGTCCCGCCCCCATCAGGCAAATACCTGTTCGCCCGATGGCCTTTTCCGAACCGGCGGAGTACCGGCAGTCATGCGAACGGTCACCCTGGGCCCGGCCGGCACTTACTCCCACCGGGCCGCCTCCGCCGTCGCGGACGGCGAGATCACCTTCCGGGAATCGGTCTACGAGATCGTCGACAGCGTCGCCGCCGGCGACTTCGACCGCGGCGTCGTTCCCATCGAGAACAGCATCGAGGGCAGCGTCACCGAGACCCTCGACGCCCTCGCCGACCTCGAAGTCTCGGTGGTCCGCGAGGTCGTGACCCCCATCCGGCACGCACTCCTCGCCCAGACCGGGGACTTCGAGACGATCGCGAGCCACTCCCAGGCCCTCGCCCAGTGCCGGGAGTACCTGGAGGCGAACTACCCCGACGTCGAACTCGAGGCGGTCGCGAGCACCGCCCGGGGGGTCGAACGCGCCCGACAGGACGACACCGTGGCCGGCATCGGCCACCCGGACAACGCCGACGAGAAACTCACGGTGCTCGCCGAGGACATCCAGGACCGGACCTCCAACGCGACCCGGTTCTTCGTCGTCGCCGGACCCGACGAGCGATCCCCGGCGGGCGGCAAGTCGACGCTCGTCGTCTATCCGAACGAGAACTATCCCGGGTTGCTCCTGGAGCTGCTCCAGCCGTTCGCCGACCGGGACATCAACCTGTCCCGACTGGAATCAAGGCCGAGCGGTGAGCGACTCGGCGATTACATGTTCCACGTCGATATCGCGGCGGGCCTGTACGAGGACCGGACGCAGGAGGCCATCGCGGACCTCGAGGCGCTGTCCCCCGACGGCTGGGTCCGACAGCTGGGGTCGTACGACGTCGAACACGTCGTCTGAGAGGGGCTGCAGGCGACCCCGTAAGTTCGCCCGCTACCCGAGCGACGGTCGATCTCGGGTCAGTCGACACCCACGCTGTCTGGCACTTTCTGTCGGTGGGATGCTATTATGGTGGTGGAGACCAACCGTCGAATATGGGCTACATCGTTCGGATGCCGAAACTCGGACTGGAGATGAAAGAGGGGACGGTCCTCGAGTGGCACGTCGACGTCTCGGGGGAGGTCGGTGAAGAAGAACCGCTCCTGGATATCGAATCGGAGAAGACGACGAAGACCGTAGAAACGCGGGAAGCCGGCGTCCTGCGAGAGGTGTTCGTTCAGGCGGGGACGACAGTCGAGCCCGGCGCTCCGCTGGGAATCGTGGCCAGTCAGGACGCGGACGTCGAGGAACTGATTGCGGAGGCCGAGCAGGAACTCGACACGGGCGAGGCCGTGGGCAGCGCCGAACCGGCGGACGCGACCGCCCCCAGCAACGGTGGCGGGTCGGCGACCTCGACGGAAGCCGCAGCCGGCGACCAGCCGGACCGCGTGAGTCCCCGAGCGCAACAACGAGCCGACGAACTCGGCGTGTCACTCGCCGGCGTCGAGGGGACGGGGCCCGGCGGTGCCGTGACGGCCGAGGACGTGGAAGCGGCTGCCGAAGCCGGCGCCGCCGAACCCCGTGTCTCCCCGCGAGCACAACAGCGCGCCGACGAACTCGGCGTCGACCTCGCCACCGTCGAGGGGACGGGGCCGGACGGAGCGATCACGGCCGAGGACGTGGAGGCGGCTGCCGAAGCTGGCGAGCCGGCCCAGGAGGCCCCGGCCGGTGCAGCGACGCGAACGGTCACCGAGCGGGAGACCTTCAGCGGGATGCGCTCGACGATCGCCCGCCGACTCGGCGAGAGTTATCGGAACGCCGTCCACGTGACGGTCCACCGCAGCGCGGACGCGACGGCCTTGCGGGAAGCGACGGCGGCAGCGGACGACGCGTTTGCAGCCGACGTATCGATGACCGACCTCCTGCTGGCGGCGCTCTCGGAGACGCTCTCGGAGTACCCGGCATTCAATGCGACCTACGAAGACGGCGAACACATCCGCTACGAGGAGCACAACATCAACGTCGCCGTCGACGTCGATGCGGGGCTCGTGACACCGGTCGTGCCGGCCGTCGACGAGAAATCGATCGGCCAGATCGCCACGGTTCGCCGCGAGAAGGCCGAGAAGACGCTGGCGGGCGAGTACACGATGGACGACCTGAGCGGCGGGACATTCACGGTCTCGAATCTCGGTCACCTCGGCGTCGAATCGTTCGATCCGATCATCAACCCGCCCCAGATCGCGATTCTCGGCGTCGACGCGCTGGACGAACGCGTCACCGTCGAGGACGGAACCGCCACCTCGCGACCGATCCTGCCGCTCGACCTGTCGTTCGATCATCGCGTCGTCGACGGGGCGGACGCGGCACGGTTCCTCGATGCGCTCGTCGAGCGACTCGAGGACCCCTGGTCGCTACTCGTCGGTGACCAGGGAGACACGAGCGCGGAAGCGAGTGGGACTGCGAGCACAACGGACGTGCCGACGGCGTTCGAAGACGCTCCACGTCGGGCAGTCACGATCAACGAACCGGGGACGGAGGGGACGTTCAGCCTGGGCGAGTACGAGTACCCGTTCGGCATCGAATCCGCTCCGACCCCGCCGGAGATCTTCCTCGGCTCGCTGCAGTCCTGTCTCGCGCTCACCCTTCGAAACGTGGCGATGGAAGCGGGTCACGAACTCGGGAAAATCGACGTCGATGGGGCGATCAGACCCGAGTCCGGTTCGGTGGAGGCGGTCGAACTGCTAGTGGTCGTCGACGCCCCGTCGGTGGACGACGAGACGCTGACAGCCCTCGTCGACGAAGCAGAATCGCAGTGTCACGTCGCGTTACTCCTCCGCGAGGACCTTCCGGTGGAGATCTCCGTCGACCGACCGTAATCGCGTCACCAGAGAACGATCGTCCCCACTGAAACGGGATCGTCGCTACTGGAACGGGCCCGTCCCCGGTTTACTGGAACGGACCGCGCTCGTATACGGCGTCCACGTCGATGAGCCGAACCGTCTCGGCGATGGGTCCGGCCTCGATCGTCGCGTTTTGCACTTCGACGTGTCGTTCGCCATCGACACTGATCACGGCCTCGTCCACCGAGACGTCGATCGTCTCGCCAGGAGCCATCCGTTCGCACTTCTCGACGCCAACGGTATCGACGACCCCGGGCATCGTGATGGCGCGGACCGTTCGGCTCGCGTCCGCAGCGACGGTGACGCCGGCGCCGTCATCGTCCGCAGCTTCGAGGGAAAGACAGCCTCCGACGATCCCGGAGAGGCCGACTTCGCCCTGACTGGCACGGGAGACGACGCCCGCGAGGTATTCGCTCGGATCCAGGACGGCGCGCGTCCCGACGAACGACCGATCGACGATTCCCAGTGTCGCGACGCCCTGCACCGACCGATCGGATTCCTCGCCGTGGACCGTCGCTTCGACCATCGTATGGTCGGTGACGACGGTGTCGTCGACGGCACCGGTGGCGTACAGGGCCAGCGCGCCCCCAGCCACGGTTCCCTCGACGGGTGTCGGAACCACGTTGTTCGTCCCCGTGGAGAGCGCGAGCACGGGCGTCTCCGCGACGTTCATCGCGACGTCACGAACGGTGCCGTCCCCTCCCATGATCGCCATCGCGTCGACCTCCTCGGCCAGTCGTCGCGCGGCGCGCTGGGTGTCCCGTCTGGAGCCGGCGACGTCCATGTCCAGAAGCCGGGCGTCGCCGTCGTACTCCTCGATCGCCTGCTCGCCGATACCGGCGGCATCCGGCATCACACGGACCGAAACGGGCTCCTCCTGAAGGGTAAGCCCTGAAACGATGGACGCGGCCACGCGCCGTTTCGCGTACGCGTCGCTCACACTCGCGCCACCGGCGACGCGGCGAATGTCCCGCCCCGACGCCGGATTGACGATGAGACCGACCGTCGGCACCGTCTAGACCACCCGTCTGACCGCCTCGACCACGTCCTCGGTGTGCGGGACGACCTCGTCTTCGAGCTCGGTCGCGAACGGGATGTGGGTGTCCGCGACGCCCACACGCTGGAGGGGCGCGTCGAGACTGTAGAACTCGTCCTCGACGACGCGAGCCATGACCTCGGCGTGGGTGCCGTAGGAGAGGGGGCTCTCGTCCGCGACGACGAGCCGACCCGTCTTGCGGACGCTCTCGGTGATGGTGTCGGTGTCGAGTGGGTACAGGGACCGCAGGTCGATGACCTCCAGGTCGACGTCGCCGGCCAGTTCCTCGGCAGCTTCGAGCGACTCGCCGACCAGCCGCTGGGTCGCGGCCACGGTCACGTCGGCGCCCTCGCGCTCGACGTTTGCCTCGCCGATCGGGATCGTGAACTCGGAGTCGGTCGGGACCGGCCCGTCCTGCTCGTAGATCATCTTGTTCTCGAAGACGAACACCGGGTCATCGGATCGGATAGCGGATTTCGTCAGGCCCTTCGCGGCCCGGGGGGTCCCGGGAGCGACGGCTTTGAGTCCGGGGAAGTGCGCGATCCAGGTGTGCGGCGTGCCCGAGTGCTGGCTCGCCGCACCCTGGCCGCCACCCTCGGTGGTACGAATCGTGATCGGCATGTCCGTCTTCCCGCCGAACATGTACCGCATCTTCGCCATCTGGTTCGAGATCTGTTCCATCGCGACGCCCATGAAGTCGGAGAACATGAGCTCGACGACCGGTCGGGTGCCGGTCGCGGCCGCGCCGACCCCGGCGCCGGTGAATCCCGCTTCGCTGATTGGCGTGTCACGAACGCGTCGTTCGTCGAACTCCTCGAGAAGGCCCTCGGTGACGTTGAGCACACCGCCGTACTCGGCGACGTCTTCGCCCATGATGAAGACGTCCTCGTCTCGTTCCATCTCCTCGCGAAGTCCGGCACGGATGGCCTCGCGAACCGTCATCGTTTCAGTTTCTGTCATTGGCTGTCACCTCCACGTCCGTCGGCACGGAGATCGCCGACGAACCGTTCGATTTCCGGTGCCGGGTCCGCGAACATGTCCGTGTACGCGTCCTCTGGCGCGGGGCGTTCGGCGTCGCGAGCGAAGTCCACGGCAGCCTCGATCTCCGCCACTACCTCCTCGCGCATCGTCTGCAGTTCGTCCTCGTCGATGTCCCCGCGGTCGAGAAGTCGTTCCTCGAAGGAATCGATGGGATCTCGCTCCTCGCGCCATTCACTGACGTCCTCGTCGGTGCGGTACGCCTGCGGGTCGCCCTCGAAGTGCCCGCGGTAGCGATACGTCTCGGCCTCGATGAACGTCGGGCCGTCTCCGGCCAACGCGCGTTCTCTGGCCTCCGCGACGGCCTCGTATACCGCCGTCACGTCCATGCCGTCGACGGTGAACCCGGGGATGTCGTAGGCTTCCGCCGTCTCACTCAGGTTCTCGACGTTGTGCTGGTCTTCGACCGGCGTCCCCTCTCCGAAGTGGTTGTTCTCGACGACGTAGATTGCCGGCAGGTCCCAGGTGGCGGCGAGATTGATCGCCTCGTGTACCTGGCCCTGGGCGACGGCGCCGTCACCGAGGAATCCCAGTGCGACTTCGTCCGCGTCCCGATAGGACGCCGACAGTGCGGCGCCCGTCGCCATCGGCGGGCCGGCACCGACGATGCCGTTTGCGCCGAGCATGTTCGCGTCGACGTCTGCGATGTGCATCGATCCGCCCTTGCCGTTGTTGTACCCCTCTACGCTCCCGAGTAGCTCGGCCATCATCAGCTTCGGGTCGAGCCCCTTCGCGATGGAGTGGCCGTGCCCTCGATGTGTGCTCGTAATGTAATCGCTTTCCTCTAGCGCACTGCATGCGCCGACACCCACGGCCTCTTCGCCGATGTACAGGTGAACGAAGCCGGGGATTTCCCCGTCAGCGAACATGTCACTCGCCGTCTCCTCGAACTCCCGAATCGTGAGCATTCGACGGAGAATCTCCGTTCGACCATCGGTGGTATCTATCGGTATCGAACCCATACGTGAAACATCCGTCCCGACCACCATAAAATTTCATACGAATGGTGTTTCCACCCGGAAATAGCTCACATTCGAGCGGCCACGTGCGTCAGGCCGCTAGCGAAAACCCCCCGACGGTGTCCCTATCACGGGCCCCGAACGGTTCGTACTCGATGGTACCCTCGAACCCCCCGATTAGTTATCGAAAGAGATACAATCCCGACCACGAACCGTCGCGTTCGGGCCGCTCATCGTCAACGAGGCCGATCGAGGAGGCCAATATTTTTGTTCTTTGCAGAGCAACGTATCAACGCCATGCGACGAGGAAACCCCTTCGAAGATATCGAGCGAATGCTGGAGCGAATGAGCGAACAGTTCGAGGACGTCTCTCGCGGCGACCTCGGCTTCCAGAGTCGGCTCACCGTCGACGTCGAGGACCGACCGGAGGAGTACGTGGTGACCGCAGACCTGCCAGGGTTCGGCAAAGACGACATCGAAGTCGAACTCGCCGAGCAGACCCTCCGCATCGCCGCCGAACAGGAATCCGAAGCGGAATCGGAGGAGCCGGGTCGGTACGTCCGACGCGAACGGAGCCGTGAATCGATGAGTCGAGCGGTCTCCCTGCCCGAGGCAGTCGAGGAGGAGGGCGTCGAAGCGCGGTTCAAAAACGGTGTACTGACGGTAACCCTGCCGAAGGCATACGGCAGCGAGGACACCCACCAGATCGACATCGAGTAACCGACGAAGAGTCGGCCGGTTTCGGCCGCTCAGACCCGCTCGACGATCGTAGCGATGCCCTGTCCGAACCCGATGCACATCGTCGAGAGGCCGACATCCTGACCCGTTCTGTCGAGTTCGTGAACGAGTTTCGTGAGGAGGCCAGCCCCCGTCGCGCCGAGGGGATGCCCGTGTGCGATCGCCCCGCCGTTGACGTTCGTATCGGCCCAGTCCGCACCGGTCTCCTCCAGCCAGGCGAGGACGACCGAGGCGAAGGCCTCGTTGACCTCGAAGAGATCGACGTCGTCGATGGTCAGGTTCGTCTTCTCGAGGACGCCCGCCGTGGCCGGAATGGGGCCGGTCAGCATCGTGACCGGATCGACCCCGACGACCTCGGACTGGACGATGCGGGACAGTGGGTCCCATCCCATCGCCTCGGCCGTCTCGAGACTCGTCACGAGGAGCGCGCTCGCGCCGTCGACGATGCCCGAGGAGTTGCCAGCGTGGTGGACTCCCTCGCCTTCCTCGCGGAACGCCAACGGGAGTTTCTGCAGGTCGTCCTCAGTGGTCCCGGGTCGAGGATGACCGTCCCGCTCGACGGTGATGGGGTCGCCATCGAGAGTCGTCTCCACGGGAACGATCTGATCGTCGTAGTAACCGGCCTCCCAGGCGTCGGCCCACCGCTGCTGGGAATCGACCGCCAGTCCGTCGACGTCGGCCCGGGTGAACCCGTAGTCCTCCGCGATTCGTTCAGCCCCCTCGCCCTGGGACGTCGCTTCGTCGAAGTGCTCGAAGTAGGTGTCCGTCAGTGCGTGTTCGTCGATGACGCCCTGTTCTGCGTTCCCGTCGCTGCCCATCGGCACTCGCGTCATGTGCTCGACGCCACCGGCCACAACGACCTCGTGGAACCCAGCACGGATGGACGACGCGGCCCAGTTAACAGCCTGCTGGCCTGATCCACACATCCGATTCAACTGGACACCTGAGACGCCCTCCCCCCAGCCAGCGACCATGGGGGCGATTCGGCCGATGTTCAACCCCTGCTCGCCGACCGGCGTGACACAGCCAAGGACGACGTCCTCGATCAGTTCCGGATCGAATCCGACCCGTTCCTCGAGCGCCCGCAGCGGCTCGGCGGCGAGGTCCTGGGGATGGGTGTCCCTGAATCGGCCGTTCCGGTCGGCGAAGGGCGTCCGGACGGCGTCGACGATGACGGCTTCTCGCATATCACGCCTCTCGCCCGCAGCCATCTTGAAGGTGCGGCACGGGCCTGACGAGACAGAAGTCCTTTTTAGACGGGCACCGAGACCACGGATATGGACTACGAGCCACGGGCAATAGAGCGAACGTGGCAGTCCCGCTGGGCGGACGAGGGGCGCTACGAGGCGGACCCCGACGACGGGGACGCCACCTTCGTAACGGTGCCCTATCCGTACCCGAGCGGCGGCATGCACATCGGTCACGCTCGAACCTACACCGTCCCGGACGTGTACGCGCGATACCGGCGTCTCCAGGGCGATACCGTGCTGTTCCCCATCGCGTGGCACGTGACCGGGACGCCGATCATCGGCGCAGTCAACCGGCTCCAGGAACGCGAAGCCGAACAGCTCTCGGTACTCCGGGACACCTACGGCGTCCCCGAGGACGAACTCGTCGACCTCGAGACGCCGATGGGGTTCGCCCGCTACTTCATCGAGAATCACTACAAGAAGAACATGAAGGCGCTCGGTCTGAGCATCGACTGGCGCCGCGAGTTCACCACCAACGACGAGCGGTACTCGAAGTTCATCACCTGGCAGTACGAGACGCTCAGGGAGCGTGGCCGCCTCGAGAAGGGACTCCACCCCGTCAAATACTGCACCAACGAGGAGAACCCGGTCACCACTCACGACCTGCTCGAGGGCGAGGAGGCCGAGTTCCAGGAGTACACCCTCGTCAAGTTCCAGTCCGAGGAGGCCGTGATGCCGATGGCGACCCTCCGCCCGGAGACGGTCCACGGCGTGACCAACGCGTTCGTCAAACCCGACAGCGCCTACGTCAGAGCGACCGTCGACGACGAATCCTGGATCGTTTCCGAGGAAGCCGTCGAGAAGCTTCGCCTCCAGGAGCGTGCCGTGACCGTCGAGGAGACGTTCGACGGTGCCCAGCTCGTCGGGACGACCGTCACCAACCCCGTCACCGACGACGAGGTACTGATCCTCCCCGCCGACTTCGTGGACCCGGACAACGCGACCGGCGTCGTGATGTCAGTTCCCGCCCACAGCCCCGACGACTGGGTCGCCCTGGAGGCGGCGAAAGTTGACACGGACCGCCTTCGCGAGTACGACATCGACCCCGAAGTCGTCGCGGCCATCGAGCCACGGTCCATCATCGACGTGGATGGCTACGGCGAATACCCGGCCCGGGACGCCGTCGAGGAGTTCGGCATCGACGGGCAAGACGACCCCGCGCTCGAGGACGCCACACAGCAGGTCTACAATCGCGAGTTCCACGCCGGCCAGCTCAAGGACATGTACGGCGAGTACGCCGGGTCCATCGTCGAAGACGTCCGCGACGAACTCAAGGCGGACTTCGAATCGCAGGGCGACTTCGACGCGATGTACGAGTTTTCAGAGCAGGTCGTCTGTCGGTGTGGCGGCGACGTCGAGGTCGCCAAACAGGAGACCTGGTTCCTGCGCTACAACGACGAGGACTGGAAGGCGAAGACCCGCCGGATCGTCGACGAGATGGACGCCATCCCGGAGAACACTCGCGACCAGTTCTATCACACCATCGACTGGCTCAACGAGTGGCCCTGTATCCGGAACTACGGCCTGGGCACGCGATTGCCCTGGGACGACGACTTCGTCATCGAGCCCCTCTCGGACTCGACCATCTACATGTCCTACTACACCATCGCCCACCGGATCCAGGACGTGCCTCCCGAGGAGCTCACCCGCGAGTTCTTCGACGCCCTGTTCTACGGCGAGGACGCCGTCGAGGATCCACCAGCGCGCGCACTCGACCTTCGCGAGGAGTGGGACTTCTGGTACCCAGTGGACTACCGCTGCTCCGCGAACGACCTCATCTCGAACCATCTGACCTTCTATCTCTTCCACCATGCGGAGCTCTTCGACGAGCCAAGCTGGCCCCAGGGCGTCACCATCATGGGAATGGGACTGCTCGAAGGCGAGAAGATGTCCTCCTCGAAAGGACACGTCGTGTTGCCCTCGAACGCCATCGAGGAGTACGGCGCGGACACGGTGCGCTTTTTCCTCCTCAACTCGGCGGAGCCCTGGCAGGACTACGACTGGCGCGACGAGGAGGTCCAGGGTACCCAGGATCAACTCGCCAGTTTCTGGCGGCGAGCCCAGACGGTCATCGATCTGGACGCTCCCGGCGAACGTCCAGACCTGCGACGGATCGACCGGTGGCTCCTCTCGCGGCTCCAGCGAACGATCCGCGACGTCACCGAGGCGATGGACGGGTTCAGCACCCGTCACGCCAGCCAGGACGCCTTCTACCAGCTGGAAGAGGACCTGCGATGGTACCGCAAGCGTGCCGACCTCGACCGTCCGGGTGCGAAGTGGACCCGAACCGAGGTCCTCCGCACGCGCCTGCGGCTGCTCGCGCCCATCGTCCCCTTCCTGACTAACGAACTCCACGAACAGCTGGACGGCGTGCCCGTCGAGGACGCCGGCTGGCCGACGCCCGCGGCGGAGTTCGAATCCGAGCGGGTCGAACTGGAGGAGGAACTCGTCGAAGCCCTCGCGGACGATGTCCGGGACATCGTCGACGTCACCGAGACGGACCCCGACCACATCCAGGTGTTCACCGCTGCCGACTGGAAGCACACGGTCTTCGAGGAGGTCGTGGAGACCGGGACCGACGTCGGAGCGGTGATGGGGTCGGTGATGCAGTACGACGGGCTCCGCGAGCGTGGGAACGCCGTCAACGACCTGGTGCAGTCGCTGGTACAGGACGTGCGCGAGCGCTCGGACGAGGAACTGGCCGCACTGCTCGACATCGACGAGGCCGACGTCTACGAGTCAGCCGCCGGGTTCCTCGGCCGGGAGTTCGACGCGACGGTCGAGGTCGTCGCAGAGGGCGAGAGCGACGAGGAGAAGGCCGAGAGCGCCGAACCCTTCCGACCGGCGATCCTGCTGAGCTAACTCAGGTTGGCGAACAGGCGACGGAGCGGTGGCGGTGTTTACACCTGCAAAGGGCAAGCAGCGATGCCGCCCTATTCCCGGAACGGGCCGTCGCACTCCCGCCGTGTTCGTCCCGGGTCAGCTATCGAGGATACGCGTCGATGGCCGGGTTTCGGTATTTGAACCTTCGTGAAAACGAGAGCCAACCGTCGAGCGGCGAGCATTCGCGACCCGAGCGGTCCGTCAGGACCCGGGAGGGTCGCGATTCGCCGCGCCGAAGGCGCGGTCGCCGAGGACCCCCGTAGTGGGGTCCGACGGCGATTTTTCCCCACGTTTTTGCCGAGTGGGGTGGCGAAGCCACCCCACGCAGAGCAAAAAGTGGGTGTTAGACGCCCAGCAAGTCGAACTCGGTCCCGATGTCGTGTTCCTGTGCGTGTTCGTAGACGACGTGGGCCGCGGCGACGTCCTGGATGGCGAGGCCCGTGCTGTCGAAGACGGTGATACCGTCCTCGTCCGTCCGGCCAGCCGTCTCACCAGCGGCGACGGCACCGATCTCGCCGTACAGGTCGGCGTCGTCGAGGACGCCCTCGCTCCAGGGAACGTTGATCTCACCGGAGTGGGTACACTGCTCGTAGTTGTCGATGACGAGTTTGGCATCGAGGAGGAGCTCGTCGGCCAGTTCGTGCTTGCCCTCCGCGTCGGCACCCATGGCGTTGATATGGGTACGCTCGCCGACGTCCTCCAGCGAGACGATTGGCGATTCGACCGGCGTGACCGTCGAGAGGACGTCGCAGTGGCCGGCCTCGCTGACGGTGCCCTCCCGAACCGTGAACTCCTCGTCGTACTCGTCGATGAACGCCTGGACGGCCTCGGGGTCGACGTCCGAAACGACGACCTCTTCGATGTCCCGGACCTGTGAGATGGCCTCGAGCTGTGTGTGAGCCTGCTCCCCGGCCCCGATGATTCCGAGCGACCGCGCGTCTTCGACCGCGAGGTGGTCCGTCGCCACGCCCGCCGCGGCGCCTGTACGTTTCTTGGTGAGGACGGTCCCGTCCATGATGGCGAGTGGATAGGCAGTCTCCGGATCGCTGTAGATGACCGTTCCCATGACCGTCGGCAGGTCGTGATCGTCGGGATTGTCCGGGTGGACGTTGACCCACTTGATGCCGGCGGCGTCCCAGTCCGTCGCGTCGAGGTACGCGGGCATCGACCGGAAATCACCGTTGTACTGCGGCAGGTCGATGTACGATTTCGGCGGCATCTGCGCGTCCTCGCGAGCATAGGCGACGAAGGCGTCCTCGAGGGCGGCGATGAGTTCGGCCATCGGCATCTCTGCATCGACTTCCTGACTCGCGAGTAGTAGCGTGGAGCGGTCGTCCATACGGAGATGTCGGCACCTCTCCCACTTATAAGGCCGTCATTTTTGCCGGGACGAAGAGGGATAGATTCAGGGCAGCGCCTGCCCAATCGCCGCACATGGAGTACGTCGAAGAACCAGATCGAATCGTCGTCCGCATGGACCCAGGCGACCACGTGATGGAAGAACTCGACACCGTCCGCGAGGAGTGTGACCTCACCGGTGGATTCTTTTTCGGAATCGGCGCCATCGACGAGGTAACCCTCGGGCACTACGACGTGGAAGCCCAGGACTACAAGGAAGAGACCTTCGAGGAGGATTTCGAGGTCACGAGTTTCCTCGGAAACGTCGGCCCCGATAAGATCCACGCACATGTCCAGCTTGGAAAGCGTGATTTCACCACCATCGGAGGTCACTTCGCCGGCGGGCGGGTTTCTGGCACCTTCGAGGTCGTCGTGGTTCCGGTCGAGTCCGAGTTGACCCACCAGCTAGACGAACGGACCGGCCTGGACGTCTTCGACCTGGAGTGACCGGCCAAACACCACTGATTTTCGCCGACTGATCCATGTAGCGTCGCCGCTACGCCCCGAAAACGGGAGGGGGAGAGAAAGACGTTCGTGAACGGTTCGGTGCGGGAGAAGGGGTCGAGGGGGTGGGAGGGCGTGTGACCTGGGCCGAACTTACATTGCGCCGCCCATGCCGCCCATACCGCCCATGCCGCCCATACCGCCCATGCCGCCGCCCATGCCGCCGGCGCCGGGCGGGCCGCCTGCGTCGTCGTCATCGTCGCCGTCGACCTGACCGCCCTTGAGGTCGCCGGCCGCGATGACGTCGTCGATGCGGAGAATCATGACGGCCGCCTCGGTGGCGGATTCGATGGCCTGGGTTTTCACGCGGAGGGGCTCGACGACGCCCTCCTCCTTCATATCGATGATCTCGCCGGTGTAGGCGTCCAGACCGTTGGCGGTGTCGCCACCGTCGTGGGTGCTGCGCAGGTCGACCAGTGAGTCGATCGGGTCGTGACCCGCGTTCTCGGCGAGGGTGCGTGGGACGACCTCGAGGGCGTCCGCGAAGGACTCGACGGCCAGCTGCTCGCGCCCGCCGACCGAGTCGGCGAAGTCGCGGAGGTTACGGGCGAGCTCGGTCTCGGGGGCGCCGCCACCGGGGACGACCTTGCCGTCCTCCAGGGTGACACGAACCACGCCAAGGGAGTCCTCGATGGCTCGCTCGACCTCGTCGACCACGTGTTCGGTGCCGCCGCGGAGGATGAGGGTGACCGAGCGGGCCTCCTCGACGTCCTCGATGAAGATGCGCTCGTCGCCACCGATGTCCTTCTGGGCGACCGAGCCCGCGGTGCCGATGTCGTCTTCGGTGATGTCACGAGCGTTGGAGACCGCCGTCGCGCCGGTCGCCCGGGCGAGGGCCTTCATGTCGTCGCTTTTGACGCGGCGGGCGGCCAAAATGCCTTCCTGCGCGAGGAAGTGCTGGGCCATGTCGTCGATGCCGCCGTCGACGAAGACGACGTCCGTGTCAACTGCGACCAGTGCGTCGACCAGTTCGCGGAGCTGCTGTTCTTCGCGCTCGAGGAACTCCTCGAGCTGGTCGGGGTCGGTGACGTTGACCTCCGTGTCGATCTCGGTCTCGGCGACCTCGAGTCCGTCGTCGATCAGCGCGACGTTGGCGTCCTCGGCAGCGTAGGGCATGTTCTCGTCGACGCGCGTCTTGTCGACGATGACGCCTTCGACGAGTTCGGATTCGTCGATGGAGCCGCCGACGACCTTCTCGACGCTCACGTTGTCGGTGTCGATGCCGTCCTCGTCGGCGACCGACTGGACGGCCTTCACGACGAGGTCCGAGAGGGTGTTCTTCGCGCTCTCTGCGCCCTTGCCGGTCATCGCCGTCGCGGCGATCTGTTCGAGGTACTCGGCGTCGTCGGCCGAGATGTCGATGGCGATCTCCTCGAGGAAGTCTTTGGCCTCCTCGGCGGCCTGGCGGTACCCCTGGGCGAGCGTGGTCGCGTGGATGTCCTGTTCGAGCAGGTCCTCGGCCTCCGAGAGGAGTTCACCGGAGAGGATGACGGCCGTGGTGGTGCCGTCGCCGACTTCGTTCTCCTGGGTCTCGGCGACCTCGACGATCATGTTGGCCGCCGGGTGCTCGATGTCCATCTCCTTGAGGATGGTGACGCCGTCGTTCGTGACAACGACGTTGCCCGTCGAGTCGACGAGCATCTTGTCCATTCCTTTGGGTCCGAGTGTGGTCCGGACCGCTTCGGCGACGGCCTTTCCGGCCGTGATGTTCATCGACTGCGCGTCCTTTCCTGAGGTTCGCTGGGAGTCGTCGGAGAGTACGATAAGGGGCTGATTACCCATCTGCTGTGCCATAGTCACCGGTGATTGTTTGTCGTTCTATATAAACATTGTGTTGGGCGGTGAATGTGGCGGCCAGAACCGCCGGAACGTGTGCATGTGAACACCTCACAGTACCGCTTTAAACGGGGAGCCTTCGTCGTCGACTAGAGTTTTGGTCGTGTCGAGACACTATCGTGTATGGACACCCGCACTGTTGCCCTCCTCGTCGTCGCGGTGGTCTTCGGCATCCTCGTCGGGGCCGCCGGGGCCACCGCCCTCCAGGACGACATCCAGTCCGACCAGGAACCACAATTGGGCGAAGATCCGGCGTACTACTTCAGTGCCGGAACGACGCGGGCTGCCGATGCCGCCGAGAACCCCGATGCGGGCTGGGTCCACGAGGTACAGACCGACGACGTGATCGTCGTCACCGGAAATGCGACGGTCCGCCACCCCGCGAACACGTCGGTCGACCTGGAGATTCGGGCTGCGGGCCGTGACGATTACGTGATTCAACTGGCCACCGAACCCACGAACGAGACGAAGGCGTCGAGTCCACAGGTCTCTGACGTTCAGTGGGGAACGTCGATTCCGAAGGACTACGGCTCGATCGAACTGCGGGCCGGCGACGACCGAATCCGCATCATCGAGAACGACGAAGCGACGACGCCCCGATTGTTCTCGCTCCCCAATCCGATCGACCTACAAGAGTGACATCGGTCCGCGAAGATTCCGTCGCACTCAGCCGCTGTACTCGTGGTATTCCATCCCCTGGTGTTTGAGTTCCTCGACACGCTTGCGTTCGAGGAACGAGTAGACGGCCCCGTGGGGCGCGCCATCGAGGATCATCTCGGCCGCCGATCGGACCACGTCGACCTCCTTCGGGGAGCCGATGATCCCCATCGTCGACCCGTAGATGACGACCTTCGCGCCGGTGAGTTCCTCCATGAGCTCTCGGGTCCGCCCGTTCTCGCCGATGAGACGGCCCTTCTTCCGCCGGAGGTCGTTGTCGTTGCGAGCAACCCGACCCACGTCGATGATGTCCAGCATCCGCATCTCGTCGTCGAGCAACGTCAGCGCGTCCTCAGGGGGAAAGCCACGACCGATGGCCTCCACGATATCCGTGGCCTTCATCCCCAGCAGTGGATCGCCGGTCTGTTCGACGGCGACCGCGCCGTTCTCCGAGTCGACGTCGAGTTGCACCTCGGCCGCGTGTTCGATGCGGCGAAGCGTCTCCCCGCCGTCACCGATGAGCACGCCGATGCGCTCCTGCGGAATCTTCACGTGTTGCATGCGACGGAATACTCGTTCAGCCCGTTTAAGAGTTGTTCGACGCGAATGGCACCCACTGGCGCCCCCTCACTCGCCCTCGGGTGATGCGTTCTCGCGGAGGTACGTGCACAGCGAGTCGCCGTCCACGTCGACGTCGAGCCGGGAGAAGAAGGCTGCGACGTTCCGGCAATCGCGTTCGAGGAAGTCCTCGGCGTTCGGATGATGGACGGTGACCGCCTGTCCCACGTCGATGAGGACGAGTTCGCCCTCGTAGACCACGATGTTGTACTCCGAGAGGTCACCGTGGATCAGTCCCGCGCTGTAGAGGCGTCGCATGTACTCCCGAACCACTTCGAAGGCCGTCTCGGGATTCTCGACCGCGACGTCGTGAAGGGTCGGGGCGTGGTCGTCTTCCTCCCCGATGAGTTCCATCACGAGCACGTTCCGTTCGACGGCGATCGGTTCGGGCACACGGACCCCCGCCGCCCGAGCCCGCTTTAGGTTCGAGTACTCCTTTTGAGTCCACGTCAGCACCACCGACTTCTTGTCGCCGCGGATGCCCTCGAAGCGCGGATCACCTTCGAGATAGTCGCGCATCTGCCGGAAGTTGCTCGAGTTGATTCGGTAGATCTTGACCGCCACGTCGGTATCCTCCGGTCCCAGTGCCTCGTAGACGTTCGCCTCCTTCCCCGTCGAGATGGGGCCGCCGAACGCGACGATGTGGCCGTCCTGAACCAGTTTGTAGATGGCCGCGTAGGTCGCCTCGTCGAAGACGCCCTCCTCGAGTTTGAGATCCTCGGCGTCCTTGATTCGCTCGCGGAACTGCGAGAATTCGCGGTCACGTTTCCTGGCGATCCTGTCGGCCTCGGTATCGGTGACGTCGATCTCCTCCCACTCGTCACCCGGGGGCCCAGCCGGGTCGTCGAGGAGATCGTCGTCGGCCATCGATTACTGGATGTGTCCTTCGTCTCTGAGCTGGTCGGCGTCGGCCTTCTCGTACCGCCAGACGATGTCCGCCTTCTCGTCCTGCCAGTCCCAGGGCTCGACGAGGACGACGTCGTCCTCGCGGATCCAGATGCGTTTTTGCATCCGCCCCGGGATGCGGGCGGTCCGCTCCTTGCCATCCGCACAACGGACCTTCACGCGGTTCGCTCCCAGCATGTTCTCGACGACGGCGAAGACCTCGTCCTCGTCGGGCATCCGAAGGTCCTTTCGGCCGCCTTCGTTTGCTGTCATACCCTGGGGTTGCGCATCGAACGGTTTAAACCCCTTCGTCGTCGGACGCTGGCCCCGGACCGAAATCCGTTTGCCGGCGGACTCGTCAGGAGGAGACGTGCTCCAGAAGCTCGGACCACTCGGCGTACTCGGGGTAGTATTGCTCCTCGCAGGGATCGGCGTGACGGCCTACGCGAACCCGGTCGTGGGGGCCGGTATTGCGCTCATCGTCGCCGGGATGGGACTGCTCGTCAAGCGGGGTGTGGACCAGGTAATGGGCCTCTTCGGGATGTGAGAACCGCGTCTGTCGACGTGATAGCTGCCCTATTCCCCTGCCCGAAACGCCTGTAGGCGTTCTCGCCCTGGCTCGATGAGTCGGTCGAGATACTCGGCCAGCGCGCCCTTGGCGTCCGCCGGGTGGAGTTCCCCACCCTCGAGATCCTCGGCCAGGGCGTCGAAGTCGTCGTACTCCAGGTCGCCACCGTACTCGTCCGGACGTTCGACGACCACCGTCTCGAACCGCGGGAAGACGTGATACTGGAACAGTTCGAGGACCGGGTTCACTTTGTCGCCCTCCGGGTCCCGTGTCGGCGGGCAGAAGGCGTCGTTGACCTTCTCGGCGATAGCATCGCGGTCGTCCTCCATCGAGATGGTGATTCCCTCGCTCGAGGACATCTTGCCCTCGCCGGTCGTGAGGTCGCCCAGGATGGGCGTATGGAGCGCCGGTCGGACGTCGTACCCCAGACTCGGCAGTTCCTCGCGGGCCAGCATGTGGACCTTCCGCTGGTCCAGGCCCCCCACCGCCAGGTCGAGGTCGAGGTACTCGATGTCGAGCGCCTGCATCAGCGGGTAGACGACGTGGGAGACCTTGGCCGTCTCTCCGCTCTGGATCTCGGCCATCGCTCGCTGGGCCCTGTTCAGCGTGGTCTCGAGCTCTATCGCGTGGAGATCGAGGACGTACTCCTCGTCGAGCTGGTAGGAGGAGCCGTAGACGAACTCCGTCTGTTCCTCGTCGAGGCCGTACGCGAGGAACTGGGCGCGCATCTGCTCGGCCGTCTCCCGGATCTCATCGAAGGTCCCCTTGCCGTTGAGGTAGGCGTGGACGTCCGCCAGGAGGACGACGACCTCGAAGCCGGCGTCCTGCAGATCGATGAGTTTGTTCGCGGTGAGGAGGTGGCCGAGATGGAGGACCCCCGAGGGCTCGTACCCGACGTAGGCTCGCTTTCCCTCGGGATCCTCGGCGAGTGCCGCCACTTCCTCGGCCGTCACCACCTCCTCGGCGTTCCGCGTGACCAGCTCGAAGGTATCCATACCCCGAGAGAGTGGGGGCGCGACAAAATGGCTTCTGATACTCACAGGGGTGACGAGGGTTCATATACAGAGACCGGTCCAGGCCCGCACATCGTGGACTGATCGACGCGGGACGAACACGGCGGGAGTGCGGTGCACCGTCTCGCGATGAGCGGAGTGGTCGATGGCGACCAACCGGCTCGCGGCTCGCTACCGCTCGCCGCTCGCCCATTCGGTGACGCCTGACGGCGCCACCCGGCTCACGGGTCGCTACCGCTCGCGGGCCACAGGCCCGCTCGTGAGTACCGCGGACCTCCGGTCCGCGCTCTCGCCGCTCGCCCATTCGGTGACGCCTGACGGCGCCACTCGGCTCACGGGTCGCTAGCGCTCCCCCTTCGCTCGTATCGCGATGCCCTTTGGGCATCGCGCGCACCGCCTGCACGCCACACCCACCGAGAGCCGTCAGTCCCGGTCCGCCCGGTGCTCCGAGATGATCGCGTCGACCATCTCCGCGTTCTGCTCTCGCTTGCGCTCCTCGGCCCGACGCTCCCACGCAGCGATGGCCTCCTCGACGTCCGTCTCTCGTGCGACGGCCAGTTCGTCGACCTCCTGGATGGTGATGTCGTCGGCCGGCGCGACCGGTATCTCGTGTTCGAAGAGCACCTGGTCCGCCACGTCGGAGAGGCCGCCGCCGTTGCGGACGACCAGCCGTGGCTCGTACTCGACGAGTTGCTCGGCGGTCCGGCGGCCAGCACCGCTGGCGTCCCGCAGGAAGACCACGTCGCCACGGGCGATGCCGTACTCCTCGTCGGTCGTCTGAAGAGCGGCGAGCGAGAACTTCTCGACCGGCTTGACCGAGACGAGGTCGCCGTCCGTGTCCACGTCGGCGAAGTTCGAGTGATCGAGCTTCCAGAGCGATTTGAGCCGTTCGAGTTTCGTCTCGAGTTCGTCCGCCCGGCGTCGTTCCTCGTCGAGTTCGGCCTCGAGCGAGTCGTTCTTCCAGCGGAGGTGTGAGACCTCTCGGCGGGTTCGCGCCTCCCGACGCTCCTCCCGGCGGGCGGCCGACAGCTCCGCCTCGTACTCCTCGATGTCGGCCTCTTTGGCGTCGAGTTCGTCCTCGAGATCGGAGACGTAGGACTGGAGGCGTTCGACCTGCGTTTCGAGGTCCCGTATCCGCCGCTCCTCGTCGGTCAACTCCCGAGGCTCGTGTTCGCCGGACGATTCGGTCGGCGTCTGGTCCTCGGTCAGATCGTCGACGACGGCCTCTGCGGTCACCCCATCGCGGAGCACCCTGGCCACGACGGTCTCGTGGTCGACGTCACGGGGCACCTTCCGGATGACGCGTTCTATCTGCTCTGCGTGGTCGTCGTGGGCGAACAGCGCCGCTGACACCGCGTCCCGTTCGTGGTCGTTGTCGTACCCCACGTCACGCGTCCGGTGGAGTTTCTCGTCGACCGGCAGGTCGGACTCCGGGACCCATCGGGCGGCGTTGAAGCTCCGGCGGATCTTCTCGACGGTCTCCGGCATCGGCGTGACGTCGGCCGCGACGACGACCGGCCGGCCGTGCTCGATGATCCACTCGATGACGGCCGCCGTATCCGCCGTTCGGGAACTCCAGACGTCGAGGACCCGGCCATCGAGACTCACGAGTCCGAGGCCGGTCGTGGTACCGGGATCGACGCCGACGAGGACGGCGTCCCGACGAGTGGCGAGTGGTCGGAATTCGATGCCGTCCCGGCGGACCGGTTCGATCTCGATCCGCGTGTCGCCGGACCGGTGTTCGGAGACGGGAATGTCGGCGACCGGTGCCTGGACGGTGAAGACGGCGTTCGAGAAACCACCGTACTTCTCGGTCGCGTCGCGCTCGTACTGGAGACCGGCCGATTCGAGTTCGTCCTCGACTTCGCGAGTCGTTCGCTTGACCGCGCCGTGGATACGCCGGGTGAATCGGTCCTCGCTCCAGCCACCCTTTCCGGTGGAGCGACCCCGAGCGACCTTCACCGTGGTCTCGTCGGTGAACGCCGACACCTCGTACCCGACGTTACGAGCGGCGAGCTTGGCGGCAGCCTCGGCCTCCTTCATAGGCTCTTTCGCGTAGTCGACGCCGTGGCGGTCGGCAACTCGTGAGAGGGGCTCCGGCCGTTCGTCGCCGGTGACCTGGACGAGTTTCGTCTCGGCCGGGAGACGGCGGAGGAGATGGACGAGGTCGTCCTTGTTCGCCGCCAGTTCGTACATGTTGTCCGTCGCGACGATCGACGGCTCCCGGTCCGCGACCGAGCGGAGGAGCTTCCGCCGCGAGACGACGTCCCGGTCGACGGACTCCCCGTCGAAGACGCACAGGGCGTAGGAGGGGGCGTCGCCGCGAACGTCACCGCTCTGAACGTCGACGCCGTAGACCAGGGCGTCGAGTGCCCGAGTACGGGAATTCACGGGGACAGCTAGCGGGTTCGCGAATATAAATTCGGCCCTGGTTGTCTCACGTTCTCACGACGTAGAAAAGGTGGATTCATTGTGGACGATGGTTAACGTACTCAACACGGGTGACTATGAAAGGTGCTGGCACGATCGAGACGGCCGTCGCGCGGGCGGGCGACCGCCCGATTCTCCCGGACGGCTCAGTCGGGCGGAATATTCTGCCCATCGTCCCGAGAGTGGCCAGGTGCCGGGTGACCGATCACCAGATCATCAGACCATGACACGAGAATGGAACATTGTCGTCTGCGTCAAGCAGGTACCCGACGCCGACGACGTCTCTATCGACCCGGAGACGGGTACGCTGAATCGATCGGACGCGGCAGCCGTCCTGAACAAACCGGATTACAACGCCATCGAGTCGGCGCTCACGCTCAAAGAGCAGGTCGGCGGAACCGTCACGGCCGTCACGATGGGGCCGCCGTTCGCGGTCGCCGTCCTCGAGACGGCGGTCGCGCTGGGCGCCGACGACGGCGTCCTCCTCACCGACCGGGCGTTCGGTGGCTCGGACACGTGGCCGACCAGCCTCGCGCTGGCAGCCATCGCCGAGGAACTCGAGGCCGACGTCGTCATCTGTGGCGAGGAGAGCACCGATTCATCGACGGGACAGGTGCCGCCAGGCATCGCTGCCCACAACGGCTGGGCACAGCTGACCTATGTCGAAGAACTCGAGCCCGCGCCCGAGGACGAGGAGCTGATCGCCACCCGTGACATCGAGGGAGGCCACGAGCGGATCGCCGCCTCGCTGCCGGTCGTCGTCGCCATGGAGTTCGGCGCCAATCAGCCACGGGTCGCCGGTCTCCACCGGAAGATCTACGCCGAGACGGACTTCGAACCCGAGGAGTACTCCGCGAGCGACCTCGGCATCGAGGACAAAGTGGGGCTGGCCAACTCGCCGACCTCGGTCGGCGGTATGGACACGGCCGATCCGGTTCCCCGCAAGAAGGAGATGGTCGAGGACGCAGACGACCTCTTCGAAGCACTCGAAGAGGAGGGGTTGGTCTAGATGCCCGCCGACGTCGATCCGGACGACTACGAGGACGTCTGGGTGTTCATCGAACAGCACGACGGCGAGGTCGCGAAGGTGTCCTGGGAACTCCTCGCCGAGGGGCGGAAGCTCGCGGACAAGAAGGGCGAGCGGCTCGTCGCCCTACTGATGGGCGACGACGTGGACGAGATCGCCGAGGAGGCCATCGTCCGTGGCGCCGATCACGTACTCGTCGCCGACGACCCGGTCTTCGAACCGTACCGAGCGGGCCCGTATGGCGCCCAGTTCGCCGCGCTCGTCGAAGAACGTAATCCTGACATCGCGCTCATCGGTGGGACCCACACCGGCCGCGACTTCGCCGGTCGCGTCGCCGTCCCGACCTACGCCGGGCTCACGGCGGACTGTACGGAACTCGAGATCGAAGAGGATAGCCACCTCCTGCTCGCGAAGCGGCCGACTTTCGGCGGCGACGCGATGGCGACGATCAAGTGTACGACCAACCGGCCACAGATGGCGACAGTCCGTGCAGGGGTCTTCGATCCAGCCGAGCGCGACGAATCGCGCGAGGGCGAGATCGAACACGTCGAAGTCGTCGTCGGCGGCGAGGACGACGCCTTTACCCGGATCATCGAGCGCGTCGTCAGCGACGTCGTGGACATTACCGACGCGGAGATCGTGGTGGCCGGCGGCTACGGCACCGAGGGCAACTTCTCAGTCATCGAGGAGCTGGCGGACGCGCTCGGCGGCGAGGTCGCCGCCACACGCGAGGCCGTCGAAGAGGGGTGGGCAGAGCCGGCCCGCCAGGTCGGTCAGACCGGGAAGACGGTCCGACCCCGACTCTACATTGCTGCGGGTATCTCGGGGGCCATCCAGCACCTCGAGGGCATGAACGACTCCGAGACGGTCATCGCGATCAACTCGGACGAGAACGCACCGATCTTCGAGAATGCCGACTACGGCATCGTCGGCGACCTCTTCGAAGTGCTGCCCGCCCTCGCGGAGAAGGTTCGCGAAGCGAAGGGCGAGGAGGTGGCATCTGATGACTGAGACACCGAACTACGACAACGAGTACGACGCGATCGTGGTCGGCGCCGGTCCGGCCGGCTCCGCCGCGGCGCTCACGATGGCAAAGCAGGACCTGGACGTCATCATGATCGAACGGGGCGCGTACCCCGGCGCGAAGAACGTCTTCGGCGGGGTGCTGTTCACCCCGACCATCCGTGAACTCGTCGACGACTTCTCCGAGGCGCCGGTCGAGCGGTACGTCGCCGAGAAGAAGTTCTCGATGCTCTCGAACGAGGACGAGACGGCCCTGTCGATGAAACCCGGCTCCTGGCACGAGGAGCCACACAACGACTCGTTCACCATTCTGCGCGGGGACTTCGACGAGTGGTTCGCCGACCAGGCCGTCGAGGCCGGCGCGACCCTCATCACAGAGACCACCGTGCTCGACGTGATCCGCGAGGGTGACGACGAGCACAGCCAGATCATCGGCGTCGAGACCGACCGACCTGACGGCCGACTCCTGGCACCCGTCACCGTGCTTGCCGAAGGGGCGAACTCCCTCGTCAGCGAGGGGGCGGGACTCAAGGAAACCTCGGACGCGAAAGACGTTGCCGTCGCCGCGAAGGAGGTTCGCAAATACGACCGCGACACCATCGAGGAGCGGTTCAACCTCCACGACGAGGACGGTGTCGCGTATCATTACTTCGGCGAGGGCGCCGTCCCCGAGGGCTTCGGTGGCGCGTATATCTACACCAACAAGCGTACCATCTCCATCGGGCTGGCGTACTCCATTTCGGACGCCCGCAGCAACCCGAAAAAGCCCGACGAGATCCTCAACGAGTTCAAGAACCACCCGGCCGTCGCGCCGTTGGTTCGGGGCGGGCGGCTCATCGAGTACTCCGCCCACGCCATCCCCGAGGGCGGCTACGACGACGTCCCCGACCTGGTCCACAACGGCGCGGTCCTGGTCGGCGACACCGCCGGGCTCGTGTTGAACAACGGCGTTCATCTCGAGGGCACCAACATGGCGGCCGAGAGCGGCTATCACGCCGCCAACGCCATCGCGGATGCCATCGACCGCGGGCGAGCCGACGAGGCCGCCCTCTCGCAGTATCCGGAGGACCTGGAGAACTCCTTCGTGATGCAGAACCTCGAGAACTACAGCTGGTTCCAGGACCTCATCGGCCAGGAAGAGGAGTTCCTCTTCGAGAAACTCCCGACGGCCATCGCCGAAGCGGAAAAAGAGTACTTCCGCATGGACAAAGAGCCGAAAGAGTCACACGCGAAGAAAGCCAAGGATATCGTACTCCAGGCGGCAGGCGGCTATATCGGCGCTGCCAAACGGGCCTGGAAATTCAGGAGGCTCCTGTCATGAGCGCCAATCCCAAGACACCGGACGTCGAGAACGCGAGCATCGAGGACCGCCTCTATGCCAACAAGTACACCGACCACGAGGAGAGCCACCTCGACGTCAAAGTCGAGGGGTTCTGCGAGGACCGGTGTGACACCTACGATTGCGTGTCGGTCTGTCCCGCCAACGTCTGGCGGAACGAGGGCGACGAGGACGGCGTCCCGATGATCGCCTACGAGAACTGCCTCGAGTGTGGCAGTTGCCGCTGGGCCTGCCAGTACGACAACGTGGTCTGGGAGTGGCCGGAGAACGGTACCGGCATGACCTACAAGTACGGGTAAGCCGGCGTATTCTTCGTTCTTACACGCTGGGAATCGCGTTTTCGTTTATTGGGCGGTCGCCCCTTCTGGTAAACTATATGACAGCTACTGGTGTCGGCCTCGATCGGACCGACGCGGAGATCGCCCGCGCGGCAACCACGCGCCCTATCGTGGACGTCGCCGCCGACCTCGGCCTGTCGCCCGACGACCTGGAGCAGTACGGCGACGACACGGCGAAACTCACCCGCGACGCCATCGCGCGCATCCGCGAGGAGCGCGCAGCCGATGGGAACCTCGTCCTCGTGACGGCGATGACCGCCACGCCGAAGGGAGCGGGCAAAACCGTCACCACGGTCGGCCTGAGCCAGGCGTTGAACGCCCGCGGCACCCCGACCGTCGCAGCCATCCGGGAACCCTCCCTCGGGCCCGTCTTCGGTATCAAAGGTGGAGCGGCGGGTGGCGGGCAATCACAGGTCCTCCCGATGGAAGACATCAATCTCCACTTCACGGGGGACATCCACGCCCTGACCGCCGCCCACAACCTCCTCGCCGCGATGCTCGACGCGCACGTCCACCACGGCAACGAACTGGAGGTCGACGTCGACGCGGTGGTCTGGCCCCGTGCACTCGACGTCAACGACCGGGCGCTTCGCGAGACCGTCGTCGGACTGGGCGGGAGCGCGAACGGACCGCCGCGCTCCGATGGCTTCCTGATCACCGCCGCCTCAGAGTTGATGGCCATCCTCGGCATGGCGACCGATCTCGAGGACCTCAAAGCACGGATCGCTCGAATCGTCGTCGCCTACGACGAGGACGGAACGCCAGTGACTGCTGGGGACCTCGACGCGCAGGGGGCGATGACCACGCTGCTGAAGGACGCCCTCCGCCCGAACCTCGTCCAGACCATCGAGGGGACACCCGCGTTCGTCCACGGCGGCCCGTTCGCGAACATCGCCCACGGGACGAACACGATGCTGGCGGACGAGATGGGACGCTCGCTCGCCGAGTACACCGTCACCGAGGCCGGATTCGCCGCCGACCTGGGCTTCGAGAAGTTCGGCGACATCGTCGCCCGCCAGGGCCTCGTCCCCGACGCCGTGGTCGTGGTCGCGACCATCCGGGCGCTCAAGTACCACGGTCTGGACATGTGGCCGGCGGACTACGACCGACTCGCCGAACCGGACCCCGAGGCCGCGCTGGCCGGTCTCGAGAACCTCGAACGCCACCTGGAGACGGTCGACGCCTTCGGCCTCCCCGCGGTCGTCGCGGTCAACCGATTCCCGTCGGACACCGACGAGGAGATTCGAGCGGTCGTCGACGAACTCGAATCGCGCGGGGTTCGGGTGACGGTCTCCGAAGTCCACGCGAAGGGCAGCGAAGGCGGAATGGACCTCGCCGACCACGTCGTCGCCCTCGCCGAGGGCAACTCGGGGACGTTCGAACCGCTCTACCCGCTCGACGCCACGCTCGAGGAGAAGATCGAGACCGTCGCGGAGACGGCTTACGGCGCGGCGGGCGTGACATTCACCGACGACGCGCGTGACGATCTGGACCGACTCGCGGCGGACGGGTTCGACGAGTTCCCGGTGTGCATCTCGAAGACTCAGCACTCGGTCACGGACGACAGTTCCCGGAAGGGCGCACCGACGGACTGGACGGTGACCGTCCGACGGGTGTACCCCTCCGCGGGCGCGGGCTTCGTCGTGGCGCTCACCGGTGACGTGCTCACGATGCCGGGGTTACCGGCCGAACCGGCCGCCGAAGGGATGGACGTCGACGGTGACGGAACGATCACGGGCCTGTTCTGAAGGAGCGGGACGATCTCGCACCGTTAGTCATAATATGCAATTATATTCCATATACAGTAGATTCATATAGGACGACGGTGTGAGTGATTACCACACATGAGCACGATGGCAGACGTCTCCCACACGCACCCGAACACAGATGACGCGAACTCGGTCTGGCAGCGAGGGTCCGGCCCGACAGACGACTGATCAGCTGCGTTCTGCATACGGTATCTCGATGTCGTCACCGTCACGAGCGACGAGCACCCCGCCTGCGAACGCCTCCTGGGCCGCCGCCTTGAGGACGCCGGTGTCACCAGCGTAGCGCGAGGAGATGTGTGTGAGAACGAGGCGGTCGACGCCGGCCCGTTCGGCCACTTCGCCGGCCTCGCGGGCCGTCGAGTGACCCGTCTCCCGAGCGCGCTGGGCGGCCGAGTCGGCGAACGTGGCGTCGTGGATCAGGAGGTCGGCGTCCCTGGCGGCCTCGACCACGCTCTCGACGGGGCGAGTGTCCCCCGTGTAGACCACGGTCCGACCGGGCCGGGGGGGTCCGACGACCTGGTCCGGTTCGACGACGGTCCCGTCCTCGAGTTCGACCGGTGTCCCCTCGTGGAGCGTCGAGAACTTCGGACCGACCGGAACACCCAGTTCCTCCGCTTTCTCGCGGTCGAAGCGCCCCTTCCGGTCGTCCTCGACCAGCGCGTACCCGACCGATCTGGTGCGATGGTCGGTGGCGATCGTCCGAACCACGTACTCCGCTTCGTCGACGATGGTCTCGTTTGCGCCGACCTCCACGACGTCCACGCCGTAGGACGGGTCGGCCCCGATGGCGTACACGAGGTCTCGGATCTCGCGGCCCGTCCCACGCGGCGTGTAGACGGTCACCGGGTCCTCTCGTTCGTTGAAGTCCCAGGTCTGGACCAGCCCCGGTAACCCGAGGACGTGGTCGCCGTGGAGGTGTGTCAGAAATACCCGGTCGACGTCGAAACCGGTCCCGAAGCGCATCATCTGGCGCTGGGTCCCCTCGCCGGCGTCGAAGAGCATCCCGTCGCCCGCTCGTCGGCAGAACACTGCACTCGGGTTGCGGTCGGTCGTCGGTACCGCACCGCTGGTCCCGAGGAACGTCACCTGGAGGCTCATGGCAGGCCCTTCTCGTGTCGCGGATAAACCGCCTTCGGAGTGGCAGTCCCCGCGCCGCTCGCTCGCGAACTGTTGGCGGGCGGCGCGGACCGACCCATTCTTTGCCCCCGAGTGCCGAACTGGCGGTAATGGAACAGCCGCTGTGGATCGACGAGTACGCGCCCACGCTGTCGGAGCTCCCACAGCCCGACGTCCGCGACCGCCTCCAGGACGCCGTCGGCGACCCGGTGAACCTCGTGCTGCACGGCCCAATCGGGAGCGCCAAGACCGCCGCGGTCAGGGCGCTGGCCGAGGCCGCCCACGAGGACCCGGACAACGACCTCATCGAGATCAACGTCGCTGATTTCTTCGGGATGACGAAAAAGGAGGTCGCCGAGGACCCGCGGTTCACGCGGTTCATCTCCTCGAAACGACGGCGGGAATCGTCGAAGGCGGACCTGATCAACCACGTGCTCAAGGAGTCCGCGAGCTATCCGCCCGTCTCCGGCCAGTACAACACCATCCTCCTCGACAACGCCGAGGCGATCCGCGAGGACTTCCAGCAGGCGCTGCGCCGGGTCATGGAGCAGTACCACCAGGCGACCCAGTTCGTCATCACCACCCGACAGCCGACGAAGCTCATCCCGCCCATCCGGTCGCGCTGTTTCCCGGTGTCGGTGCGGTCACCGACGGACGCGGAGACCGTCCAGGTCCTCGAGCGTATCGTCGATGCCGAGGCCGTCGAGTACGACGAGGAGGGGCTGTCATTCGTCGCGAGCTACGGCGACGGCAACCTCCGAAAGGCCATTCTCGGTGCACAGACCACGGCAGAAGCCCACGGAGAGATCACCATGGAGACCGCCTACGAGGCACTCTCCGACGTGGGGCTGGACGACCGCTTCGAAGAGATGCTCGACGCCGCGGAGGCCGGCGAGTTCACGGACGCCCGGTCGGTGCTCGACGACCTGCTGGTCGACGAAGGGCTCTCGGGCGGCGAGGTGCTCGACCAACTCCTGCGAGTCGCCCGCGCTCGCTACGACGGCCGCCGGCTGGCGGAGCTCCATCGACTCGCCGGCGAGGTGGAGTTCGACATGAGCCAGGGGACGAGCGACCGTATCCACGTGGGTCGCCTGCTCGCCGAACTCGGGACCTGATCTCCCGTTCGACCCACTCTCAGCGGAGGACGTGCACGTACCGGTCCAGCGACCGGTGGACGCGACGCTCGAAGACGCGTCGAACGGTCCAGCCCGCATCCTCGGCCGCGACGCGCCAGGAGCGGTCAGCCACCAGGACGCCCCTGGGAGCGACGCGACGGGCTTCTTCGAGAGCGCCCGAGACGAGGTCGCCCAGCCCGTGGGTCGCTATCTTCGACTGGCGACCGTAGGGCGCGTCGAAGACCACGGCGTCGACGGCGCTATCGCAAAGCGGGAGCCGTGTCGCATCGGCCAAGCCGACGTTACAGCGTCCGTCGAGATACGCGTCGAGGTTCCGGCGGGTTCCGCTGGCCATCTTCCCCTGGGCGTCGAACCCGAGCGGCCGTCCACCCACGAGTCCCGCCTCGATGAGGAGCCCGCCGGTCCCACACATCGGGTCGAGGACGACGTCATCCGGTTCGACTCGGGCGAGGTTGACCACGGCACGGGCCAGGAGCGGATCCATACTGCCCGGCTGGAAGAAGGGTCGGTCGGTGGGCAACCGGTCGCCGTACCCGCGGTCGCTTTCGACGATCTGCCAGGCCAGGAGACACTCGTCTCCGGCGCACAGAACGAGGAGGACGTGGTCTGGCGTCTCGAGGTCGACGGCGAACCCGCCTTCGACGAGGGCCTGCCCGACGGTCCGTTCGATAGCCTGGGTGTCCACGGCGGCCGTCCCCCGCACGTCACGAGCACGGACGGCGACGGTACCGTCTCGCTCGGTAGTCGCGGAACGGACGACGGACGCGGCCGCATCCGGTGCGGAAGTGCACCGACCGATCAACTGGCCTGCCCGTCGACCGAACGCCAGCGAGCGGAACCGGCTGGCGTCGAGGGTGTCGGCGACGGCGATACCGGGAGCGACGACCTCGACGTCGCTCGCCGCCACGCCGGCCTCAGCGGCGGCGAACGCGTCGTCCTCCCCGCCGAGTTCCAGGACGTACACGTCCCCGGCTGCGTCCCGGCCGACCGTAAGCGAACCGGTCCCTGCCGGCGGTCGGCGCCCCACGACCCCTGTTAGCAGGGTGAAAAAACACAGCAGGTGTGACCGGGACTACCAACCTTTATAAACCTTAAATACGACACTTAAGTCGTATATGACGGATCCCAAGGAAACCATCAACATCGAGAACGTGGTCGCCTCCACCGGGATCGGCCAGGAGCTCGACCTCCAGTCGGTCGCGATGGACCTCGAAGGCGCCGATTACGACCCCGAACAGTTCCCTGGCCTCGTCTACCGCACACAAGAGCCCAAGTCCGCAGCGCTCATCTTCCGATCCGGCAAGATCGTCTGTACCGGGGCGAAAAGCACCGACGACGTCCACGAGAGTCTCCGCATCGTCTTCGATAAACTTCGCGATCTCAACATCCAGGTCGAGGAGGACCCCGAAATCGTCGTCCAGAACATCGTCACCAGCGCCGACCTCGGCCGACAACTCAACCTGAACGCCATCGCCATCGGTCTCGGCCTCGAGAACATCGAGTACGAACCCGAGCAGTTCCCCGGTCTCGTCTACCGTCTCGACGAACCCGAAGTCGTGGCCCTGCTGTTCGGCAGCGGCAAACTGGTCATCACGGGTGGCAAGCGGCCGAAAGACGCCGAAGAAGCCGTCGACAAGATCGTCTCCCGCCTGGAAGACCTCGGACTCCTCGAATAGGCCAACCGGCGAGCACTCGTCCCCGTCGATTCGTCGATATCGGTGGCGTTATGCGCCATGGCAGTCGTCTTCTCCCTATGGAACGGTACCGCAAGCAGGTCCTAAAGGGGAGTGCCATCACGTTTCTCGGTGCCACCATCGCGGCCGGCATCTCGGTCGCCGTCCCCACACCGCAGGCGACACTGGTTCCACTCACCGGATCGTCACTCGTCCTCATTGGCACGTACTACCTTCTGGGGGAACGCGAGTGGCTCTCGGTAGCGTGGCCCGCCCCGCTGATCGCCGCCGGCGTCGTCGTCCTGAGTCCTGACGTCCTCGCACTCCAGTCTGCGTCGCTCACGCTGGCCATCCTGTCGATCGCCAGCGCCCTGACCTGGCGCGTGCCGGCGTACTTCGCGAAGAAGGGACAGGAACTCGGCGATCGCGACTGAGCGTTACTCCACCAATCGCTCGATCTCGGTGACCAGGATATCGCTCGCACCGACGCGTTTGAGTTCGTTGATGGTCGAGAAGACCTCGCGCTCGTCCACGACGACGTGAACCGCCACCCGATCGTCCCCGTCGATGTCCATCACCGTCGGCCCTCCCATGCCCGGGATGACGTCCTTGATGGCGTCGAGGTCGTCGACCGCGGCGTTCATCATGAGGTAGCGTTTGTCCTCGGCGGAGAGTACCGACTCGAGGGCCATCGACACCTCCGAGACCTTCGAGTCGTCCGCGACGTCCTCGTGGGCGAACAGCCTGACCGAACTCGAGAGGACCTGGTCGACGACCTCGAGGCGGTTGACCGCGAGCGTCGTTCCCGTACTCGTGATGTCGACGATGGCGTCCGCCATCTCGACGTGGGGAGTGAGTTCGGTCGCGCCGGTCACTTCCACGATGTCGACGTCGACCCCCCGGTCGTCGAAGTACTCCCGGGTGACGTTCGGGAACTCCGTCGCGATAGTAGCTCCGGCGAGGTCTTCCACGGATTCGACGTCGTCGTCCTCCGGCGACGCCACGACGAGACGACAGGTGCCGAACTCCAGGTCGAGCAGTTCGACCACGTCGTCGACCTGCGCCTCCCGGAACTGGTCATATCCGGTGATGCCCATGTCGGCGGCCCCATCGCTCACGTACTCCGGGATGTCGGCGGCCCTGGCGAACAGGAACGTGACGTCCGGGTCCACCGTGTACGCGTAGAGCTGTCGATCCATCCCATCGGTGATGTGCAGGCCGGCCCGGTCCAGCAGGTCGAGCGCCGGGTCGTGGAGTCGGCCCTTGTTGGGTACCGCGATTCGCATTGACTGCTCATTCGCTTCGGCGATGGAACTAGCTTTCGCCGATAGCCGCCGGCCTGGGTCGACGGATTCAGGCACCCCCGTTCCGAACAGGGGGACATGACCACCGTCGAGATCAGGGGCGGACGGGTACTCCGGCCCGACCTGAGCGTCGAGCGGGCCGATGTCCTCCTCGACCAAACCGAGGGGACGGTCCGGGCCATCGGCGATGTCGAACCTGGAGACGAGGTCCTCGACGCGACGGGCGGACTCGTCATGCCGGGTCTCGTCAACGCCCACACCCACGCCGCAATGACACTCCTCAGGGGATACGCCGACGACAAGCCACTCGATCGCTGGCTCCAGGAGGACATCTGGCCGGCCGAAGCGGCCCTGGAACCGGCGGACGTCAGGGCCGGGACCGAACTGGCGCTGGCAGAGATGATCCGGTCGGGGACGACCGCCTTCGCGGACATGTATTTCCACATGGACGAGGTCGTCGAGGCCGTCGATCGTGCGGGGCTCAAGGCGCGGATCGCCCACGGCGTCGTCACCGTCGGGAAGGACGACGCGGACGCCCGAGCCGACGTGGAAGAGGGGGTCGCCGTCGCCGAGGAGTTCGACGGCGCCGCCGACGGGCGGGTGCGCACGGCGTTTGCACCCCACTCCCTCACGACCGTCTCGGCGGAGTTGCTGGACGAGTTCGTGCCGAAAGCGCGGGCGACAAACGTCCCCCTGCACTTTCACGCCAACGAGACGCGCGACGAGGTGCGACCGATCGTGGAGGACCGAGACGAGCGACCGCTCGCGTACGCTGACTCGCTCGACATGCTCGGCGAGGACGACTTCATCGCGCACGGCGTCCACCTCGACGAGAGCGAGATTGACCTTCTCGAAGAGCGGAGAACGAGCGTCGTCCACTGCCCTGCCTCCAACATGAAACTCGCCTCCGGTATGGCACCGGTCAAGCGCTTACTGGACGCGGGGGTCGGGGTCGCCCTCGGCACCGACGGAGCGGCCTCGAACAACGACCTCGACGTCTTCGACGAGATGCGCGACGCTGCAATGGTCGGCAAACTCGCCGCTGACGACGCGAGTGCGGTCCCCGCCGAGGCGGTCGTCCGGATGGCGACCGAAGGGGGGTACCGAGCCCTCGGTTTCGAGGGGGGACGCATCGAGGAGGGCGCCGCCGCCGACGTCATCGTCGTCGACTTCGATGCCCCGCGGATGACGCCGGTCCACGACTACGTCTCCCATCTCGCCTACGCGGCGACCGGATCGGACGTCCGCCACACCGTCGTCGACGGGTCCGTCCTCCTGCGGGACCGGGAGCTGACCACGCTCGACCTCGACGCCGTCAGGGACCGGGCGACGTCTCGAGCGGCCACGCTCGCCGACCGGGCGGACTGATCGTCGCTTCGGTAGGGTTTTGACCGGCCTGCCCGACGTGTCGGACATGGACACCGCGCCCCCAATCAGCGACCGCCTCGATGACCTCGAGACGGCCCGGGCAGACGGCCGCACGAAGATCGACTGGGCATTCGAACACATGCCCATCCTCCAGTCGCTCCGGGCGGACTTCGAGGCGAATCAGCCCTTCGACGGCGTTACCATCGGCATGGCCCTCCACGTCGAGGCCAAGACGGCCGCCCTCGTCGAGACGCTCGCGGCGGGCGGCGCCGAGGTCGCCATCACCGGGTGTAACCCGCTCTCGACCCACGACGACGTGAGCGCCGCGCTCGACGCCAACGACACCATCACCTCCTACGCGAAACACGGCGCCGAGGACGAGGAGTACTACGGCGCCATCGAAGCCGTTATCGCCCACGAACCGACCGTCACGGTCGACGACGGCGGCGACCTGGTCTTCCGCATCCACGAGGAACACCCGGACCTCATCGACTCCATCGTCGGCGGCACCGAGGAGACCACGACCGGCGTTCACCGTCTTCGCGCGATGGACGACGACGGGGCCCTGGAGTACCCCGTCATCGCCGTGAACGACACGCCGATGAAACGGCTCTTCGATAACGTCCACGGCACCGGCGAGTCCTCGCTCGCCAGCATCGCCATGACGACGAACCTCGCGTGGGCGGGGAAGACGGTGGTCGTCGCCGGCTACGGTCACTGCGGTCGCGGCGTCGCCAAGAAGGCCGCCGGCCAGAACGCCCACGTCGTCGTCACCGAGGTCGACTCCCGGCGCGCGCTCGAAGCCCACATGGAGGGGTACGAGGTCACGACGATGGCCGAGGCCGCCGAGAAGGGCGACGTCTTCATCACGACGACCGGCAATCGTGACGTCCTCACCCGGGAACACTTCGAGGTCATGCAAGACGGCGCCGTCCTCGCGAACGCGGGCCACTTCGACGTCGAGATCAACCTCGAGGAACTGGCGGACCTCGCCACCGCGCAGCGAGACGCCCGCGACGGCATCCGCGAGTACGAACTCGAGGATGGCCGGCGCATCAACGTCCTGGCGGAGGGTCGCCTGGTCAACCTCGCCACGCCGGTCTCGCTCGGGCACCCGGTCGAGGTCATGGATCAGAGCTTCGCGGTGCAGGCCGTGAGCGTCCGCGAACTGCTGGAAAACGGCGACGACTACGACGCCGGGGTCCACGAGGTCCCGGACAACCTGGACCGAGAGGTCGCGGAGATCAAACTCGCGGCCGAGGGGGTCGAGTTCGACTCGCTCAGCGAGGAGCAGACGGACTATCTGCAGAGCTGGCAGCACGGTACGTAAAGGCGAGCAGGTGGTCGGGGAGGTGGCCGCAGGCCAGCTCCAAATGTGCGAACGGCAAAGCCGCGAGCAGGGTGACGCCGGCAGGAGGCCCGAACACGTTCATTCCCGGAGCGGGTGACCACGCTCCCGCCGAGTTCGCTCCGGGCCGGGTGTTACACCATAGCCGCGGTTGGTTCGATTTCGGTATTTGAACCTTCGCACTACTGATCCATTTTCAATTTCCGGACAAGCATTCGCGCACCGAGGGGCTCGAAGAGCCCGGAAGGTGCGCGATTCACCGCTCGCGTCAGCGAGCGGTAGCGCGGACGGACCACCGCGTCGCGAAGCGACGCGACGGGAGTCCGCGCGCTTTTTCCCCAAGTTTTTGCCGAGTGGGGTGGCGGAGCCACCCCACGCAGCGCAAAAAGTGGTTTTACAGCTGATCGAGTACCGCGTCCTCGTCGTGGGCCAGCCGAAGAGTCCGCGACCGGCCGCGACCCTCCAGTTGCTCGTACTCGGCCTCGATGATGCCGAGTTTGTCGAGTTTGTTGACGAGTTCGGTATACCGCGTGTAGCCCAGGTCCGTTCGCTCGTGGAAGGTGTCGTAGACGTCGCCGGCGCGCTGATCGCCGTGCTCGGCGACGACCTCGACGAGCGTCTGCTCGGTCTCGGAGAGCGACCGGAGGTTCCGCGAGAGGTGGACGTGTTTGGCCTCGTCGAAGGCGTCCTCGACGTCCTGTGGTTCGACGGTGCGACTCGCGCGCATCTCGGCGTTGAGACCGGCACGGCGGAGCAAGTCGATGCCGACGCGCAGATCGCCGGTTTCGGCGGTGAGTTCGGCGACGCGGTCGGTGACCGTCGTCGGCACCGCCCCCTCCTGGAAGCCCGCGTCGATGCGGTCCTGGAGGATGTCGACGATCTCGGTGACGTCGTAGACCGGAAAGTAGGCCTCCTCCGGCCGGAAGACGCTCTGGACGCGGCCGTCGAGGTCGTCGATGACGTCGAGGTCGAGGTCCGAGGAGACCACGATGACGCCGATCTTGGTCCCCGGGTGGGCTTCGTGGGCGCGTAACAACGAGTAGAGCGTGTCGGAGGCCTCGCTCTCGTAGAACAGGTAGTTGACGTCGTCGAGGGCGACAACCAGCACCTCCTCGTCGTCGACCAGCGAATCGGCGATCTGCCCGAAGAGCTTCTTGAAGGAGATGCCCGAAGAGGGGGGTTCGTACTCGAAGAGCGCCTCGAAGATGCGCGAGAACACCGAGTAGCGCGTCGAGTCGACCTGGCAGTTGACGCGGACCGCCCGCACACCTGGCTGGTGGTCGAGTTCGGCGAAGACCTTCTGGATCGCGGTCGTCTTGCCCGTTCCGGGTGGACCCCGGACCATCACGTTGAGCGGGCGCGACCCACGGACCGCGGGCCGGAGCGCGTACTTCAGGGTCTCGAGTTGTGACTCGCGGTGGCGAAATATCTCCGGGACGTAGTCGATCTCGAGGACGTGCTCGTCGCGGAACACCGACTCGTCCCAGGACAACATTCCCCCATCCGGGTCGTCGGCCATCACGTTCACCACGCCGTCGTAGCTACTTAACGCTTCGCTCGGCCAAGAGGATGCCAGCCGAGTCGTACCGCTTGCTGTCGATTGTGGCAGGGTCCCGTCCAGGAGGTTACCGGCCACTCATCATGATAGACAATCTATATTATCAACACTGGAATACTACTTGGCTGGAGGAACATACGATGAAAGCATTCGTCATGGAAGAACTCGGCACCGTCGGGTTCGCCGAGAAACCCGAACCGACGCCCGGACCGACCGACGCGATTCTCCGACCAACCAAGGGGCTTGTCTGCACCTCGGACGTCCACACCGTCCACGGGGCGATCGGCGAACGCGAGAACCTGACCCTGGGCCACGAGGTCGTCGGAACCGTCGAGGATGTCGGCTCACAAGTCGAGGACTTCTCGCCGGGCGACCGGGTCGCCGTCGGCGCGATAACGCCCGACTGGGGTTCGGACGCGGCCCAGGATGGCCACCCATCGCAATCCGGTGCCGCCCTCGGAGGGTGGAAGTTCGCCAACGTCAAAGACGGTGTCTTCGCCGAACTGGTTCACGTCAACGAAGCCGATGCGAACCTCGCGCATATCCCCGACGGCGTCACCGACGAGGAAGCCGCGTACGTCACGGACATGATGAGCACCGGATTCATGGCTGCCGAGAACGCAGACATCCCGATGGGCGGGACGGTCGCCGTCTTCGCCCAGGGGCCCGTCGGATTGATGTCGACCAACGGGGCCGCACTCCAGGGGGCCGGCAAAATATTCGCGGTCGAGACCGTTCCGGAGCGCCAGGAACTGGCCCGTGAGTACGGCGCCGACGAGGTCATCGACTTCGCGGAGGTAGACCCCGTCGAGGCGATCATGGAGCGAACCGACGGCGAGGGTGTCGACGCCGCCATCGAAGCTCTCGGGAACAGCACGAGCTTCGAGCAGTGCGTGGCCGCCACGAAGGCTGGTGGCACCATCTCCAACGCCGGGTATCACGGGGAGGGGGAGTACGTGAACCTCCCCCGAGAGGAGTGGGGCGTCGGTATGGCCGAAAAGACCATCGCAACGGGCCTGTGCCCTGGTGGTCGCCTGCGACTCGGTCGGTTGCTCCGGATGCTCGACGAGGGACGTGTCGACCCGACGAAGATGACGACCCACGAGTTCCCCTTCGACGAGGTGGACGAGGCCTTCCGGCTTATGGAGACCAAAGAGGACGGCGTCATCAAGCCGCTCGTGACCTTCGAGTGACGACGCGGGCGATTCAGAACTTCTCGAGCAGTCGATCGTAGAACTGGCGGTCGTCCTCGCCCGCCAACTTCTCGACGATGAGTTCGGGGGTCGACCGCGCCAGGTGGTCTTTTTTGGGCGAACGGTCGACCTTGAGTTCGCCGTCCTCCAGGCCGATGGCGCGGATACCGTCCACTGTCACGTCGAACTCGCAGGCGTCCCGGACCTCGCCGGCGAGGTGTGAGACGAACACCGCCGTCGAATCCGTCGATTCCAGTTCCTCCAGGATGCCGGCGATGATCCGTGCGGAGGCCCCGGGTTCGGTGATGCTCTCCAGTTCGTCGACGAGGACGAGTTTGGCCGCCGTTCCGTCGGCGATGGCCGCGAAGTCGCGGAGCGTGCTCTCGAAGGCCCCCGCGTCGAGGGTCCCCTGGGTCTTCGCGTGATAGGCCAGTTCCTCGACGGCGGGCACCCGCGCCGATTCGGCCGGAACGGGCAGTCCCATGTGCGCCAGCGCCGTCACGAGGGCGACCAGATCCAGCGTCGAGGTCTTTCCCCCGCTGTTCACGCCCGAGAGGATGGCGACGCCGTCGACCGCGTAATCGACCGGTTCCACGGCCTCGAATTGCTCGTCGAGGAGCGGTGATCGGCCAGCCTCGATGGCGAACCCACGACCGCCCCGCTCTGGCATCGTACAGTCGAAATCAGCGGCGAAGCGTGAGATGGCGTACTCGACGTCCAGTTCGAGTGCCCGCCGTACGATACGCGTCGTCGCCTCGCGGCGGTCGGCCAGGTCGGCGGCGATCTCGCGCTTGCGCTTCGCGGCCCGCCGGTCGCGTTCGGCGACGAGCGACTCCCGAAGGCGCGAGACGACCCCCTCGTCGCGCTCGACTGGATAGGTCGGGTCCTCGGGGAAGGCCCGACGGGCGATCTCCGCCTCGTCCTCCGCGAGGCCGAGGGCGTCCACCAGGGTCGATCGGGCGTCATCCACGGCCGCGTCGTACTCGTCGGCGAGTTCGCGGGAGAGCAGCGAATCGACGCCGGCGCCACGCTCGACCAGCGAGAGGAGGTCCGACCCCTCGATGGTCACGTCTCTAGCCTTGATGGCGTCCTTCAGTCGGTCGTTCGCCACCGACTCGGCGGTCGAGACGGCGACGTCGAGATCGTCCACCGCCGCCGTGAGCCGTGCCAGTTCCTCGTCGCCGACGACGCTGCCATCCTCGTCGAGACGCGAGAGGGCATCGTCGAGTTCGTCCAGGTCGATGGCGGGGTCGAGGTCTGCGGCCCGATGGACGGCGATGGCGGCCCGGATGGTGGTCCGGTTCGTCGCGAAGAAGGCGAGAGTCCGTTCGGGAACGGTCGCCGCCGGGTCGTCTAACGCTCGCGGTTCGACGCGGACGTCTCCCTCGACGTCGACCCCCGCGAACGCCTCGTCGAGGGCGATCACCGTCGAGTAGCCGCGAGCGAGTTCCGCCAGGTCGCGGGCGTCGTCGACGATCTCGACGCTCATCTCGGGGAAGGCCTCGCGGGCGGCGGCGTACGTCTCCCCGTCGGTCGTCGCGAGACAGCGGTCCCGGACGGTCACCGAGCGGGGCTGAGAGAGGGGTTCGACGTCACGCAGGGCCTCCAGGGCGTCGTCTTCGACCGAGAGACCCATTGCTCGCTCCGCGAACGTCCGCGTCTCCTCGATGCGCGATTCGGCGGTACTGGGGTAGAACGTCTCCAGTCGTTTCTCGGCGTAGGTGGTCACGGCCCGGTCCTGGAGCAGTTCGAGGGCGCGGTCGTAGATCTCCCGTGCACGGTCGGTCGCCAGGAATCCGCCGGGGTCGTCGTGGCGGTCGCGGATCGCGCTCCGGACGATCCGGGCGGCGCGCCCCTCGCTGACCCCGGGTGCCCCCGCGAGCGCCGCCACGTCCTCGCGTTCGAGGGCGCCCTCGGGATCGTCGAGGTCCCGCAACGCCGCCGCGGTCTTCGCCCCGACGCCCGGGATGGCTTCCAGGTCCATTACCGGGGTGTCGTCGCCCCGGCGCTAAACGGTTGGGGTGCCCGATCGTGGCAAAGCGAGAACAGGACGGAGACGGTACCCGCTACCACCCGAACCGAGACTCATCCACGGTTGGTCCACCGGAGGACCAACAGCGTCCCTTCGAAGAGCGCGACCATCGTCGCGGCGACGATAAGCGGCGCCATCCCGGTCGGGTCCGGGCTGAAGAGGAAGGACAGCCCCAGGAAGACCCCCCAGAAGATAATGCGGCGCTCTTCCATCCACTCGCGGGTGGTCAGCCCCATCATGATGGCGAGCATGATGAACAGCGGGATCTGGAAGACCAGCGCGAGATAGCCCATCAGGATGAGAAAGAGGTTGAACGTCGCGCCCAGCGCGAAGGCGATGTCGACGACGGTCTCGGAGTAGTAGAGGAAGTAGTTCATCACCGCCGGCAGGACGATGAAGTACGCGAAGGACACCCCGACCAGCGCGAGGACGAGACTGGTCGGCACCGCGGCCAGGTAGTAGCGCCGCTCGTGGGGGTACAGACCGGGTCGCATGAATGCGTAGGTCTCGTAGACGAACGCCGGGAGGGCGATGACGAGACCCGCGAGGCTGGCGGTCTTGAGCTGCGTGAGGACGAGTTCGAGCGGGTGGTAGACGTGCGGCTGGGAGACATCGGCGGGCAAAATCGAGTACCAGAGGAACGTGACGACGTCCTCGGCGAAGGGGAACGCCGCCAGGCTCACGGCCCCAGCGATAGCGATGACGATGCCGAGCCGTTTGATCATCTCCTCGATGTGGACCGCGAGCGGTTGCTCTTCGTCCGACTGGGGCCCCGAGGCGGCCTTGCGCTCGAAGGCCGTCGAGTCGGGATCCGAGACCGTCGCTACGTCTTCGTCGGCCAGGTCAACCTCGGTGGTTCGCTCCGTCGAATCACCGTCGAAGTCGACCCGGTCTTCGTACTCGTCGTAGCCCTCACGGATGTCGACGTCCGAGGGGATCTCGAACCCGGCCGTATCCTCGGCTCCGTCGCCGGTGTCGTCATCTTCCTCGTCCGTGTTCCGGCCGACGTCCCAATCAGGGACGCCGTCATCGATTGGCTCGGGAGCGTCGTCCGCCTCGTCTTCACCGTCCTCGGCGTCGCTTTCACCGTCTTCACCGTCCTCGGCGTCGCTTTCACCGTCTTCACCGTCCTCGGCGTCGCTTTCACCGTCTTCACCGTCCTCGGCGTCGCTTTCACCGTCTTCGCTGCCTTCGTCTTCGTCGACGGACTCCTCCGACGTGGACTGTTGATCCGCGTCGGCGTTCTCGTCGCCTGCCTCGTCAGATTCATCGACGTCGGGGTCTCCATCTCCCGCCGTCGTCGCCGCATCGGGGTCACCGTCTGCGGCGTCCGTCCATTCGAAATCGTCGTCGGGACCGGGGTCGGAATCCGCGGACGGCGCTGACTCCTCGTCCGCCTCCCGCTCTCCGGAACGGCCCGCGTCGGCGTCGCCGCTCTCGTCGGCGTCCTCCCGGGGCGGTACGTCGTCCGGTCCCATGGCTACGGAGAGTTCTCTGCCCGGGCGTTATAGGCCTTTTTTATCGGAGCCCGGACCAGTATACGAGAAGATTGATAACCGCGAACGGGATACCCTCGGGCACATGAGCGGTGGCGTCTCGAACTACGTCGACGAGGACACGGCCCGGAGCATCGAGACCGGGCGCCAGACCCTCGGCGTCGCCCTCCGGACCGCCCAGGAGCGCCTCCAGAAGGTCTTCATCGCCTTCGTCGTGGGCCTGCTTTTGGCTATCATGGCGATGCGGTCGTACGTCTGGCCGCAGTTCAAGGAGGACCTCCTCGCGAGGGGGGCCAGCGTCATCGCCCAGACGCCATTCGACGTCATCCTCCTCCAGGTGAAGATCGGACTCGTCGTCGGGGTGGTCTTCGCCATCCCGGTGCTCGCCTACTACGGGAAAGAGCCGCTCGTCGAACGCGACATCATCCCGGACGTCTCTGTCGCCAGATGGCAACTGGTCGTCGTGGGGCTGGTCGCACTCTCGCTGGCCGTCGGTGGATCGATCTACGCCTACTTCCTCTTCTTCCCGCTGATGTTCCAGTTCCTGGCGGGGAACGCCATCGGCGCTGGACTGGCCCCGATGTACTCCATCGTCGACTGGACCGAGTTCATCCTGGTCCTGGCCTTTTCCTTCGCGCTGGCGGCCCAGTTGCCCCTCGCGATGTCGGCGTTCTCGGTGACCGGCATCATCCCCTACGAGACCTTCCGCGACAAGTGGAAGTACGCCGTCGTCATGATCTTCGGGTTCGGCGCCCTGTTCTCCCCGCCCGACCCGTTCACCCAGTTGATGTGGGCCTTCCCGCTGCTCGCCCTCTACGGGTTCAGCCTCTATCTGGCCCGGGTCGTCACCATCGCGAACCGGGGACGCTCGCAGATCGACGTGAGCGAGGCCATCCTCGACCGGTGGAACCACCTCGCCGGCGTCGCGGTCCTCGGCGGTGGGCTGACCTACGTCTTCTTCTCCTCGGGCGGCGAGCGCCTCGTGAACCAGACCGTCATTCCGGCGTTACCGGCCTGGGGCCGACCCGGACAGATGGCCGCCATCGAGGCCGTCGTGGGGCTCCCACGCCCGGTCGCCATCGCCGTCGCGGCCGTGCTGATCGGGGTGGTCCTGACGCTGCTCGCGATCATGGTCGTCGTCTATCAGGCGATCGTCCGCAGCGGGGCGGGCACACCGCCCGAACCGGCCCCGCTCTCCGAACGGTTCGACATCGCAGAACTGTCCACCCGGGGCGTCAAGGCCGCCCCGCCGGAAGTGTTCGAGGACCTCACCGAAGCGGAGGCGCTCGAATACGCCCGGGCGGCCATGGACGAGGACGAACCGCACAAGGCCCAGGCCATCCTGGACCGCTTTGACAACCCCCAGCAGACCTACGAGGCGAATCCCGAACCGGCCGGCGGTGAGAGCGACCCCATCGCCAGCACGACTGCCGGCATGGTCAATGCCTTCACCGAAGACGAGACCACCGAGGACGACATCGGCGGCTACTGGTACGACATCAAGTTCATCCTCGACAGCCTCCGCTCGCGAGCGTTCCGCCTCGCGACCGTCTTCATGCTCACCATGGCCGGCATCTTCACCTTCCTCTACCAGGGTGGTATCGGGATGATCCGGGCGGACTTCCTCTCCCGCATCCCTGCCGAGGTCCGACCGTCGCCGGCAGAACTGCAGTGGCCGATCACCCTGCACCCGGTCGAGGCGCTGGTCTTCGAGGTCAAGATCGCGACGGTCATGGCGGCCATCGTGACCGTCCCCTTCGCGTTCTACTACGCGTATCCGGCCCTCGAGGAACGCGGCATCATCGGTGGCGACCGACGCTACATCACCCTGTGGGGCGTCTCCATCGGTATCGGACTGGTCGTTGGTAGCATCCTCGGCTACCAGTTCGTCGCCCCGTCGATCATCTCGTATCTCGTCCAGGACGCCCTCCAGGCGGGCATGGTCATCTCCTACCGGGTGAACAACTTCTTCTGGATGGTGTTCCTGACGACGGCCTACATCGGCCTGCTCGCCGACGTCCCGGTGTCCATGCTGCTCTTCCACCGGGGCGGGCTCGTCCCCTATCGGGTCATGCGAGAACACTGGCGCGTGGCGGTCCTCTCCACCTTCGTCATCGGGACCGTCCTGACACCCGGCAGCCTCTACACGATGCTCATCGTCGCGTTGCCCCTCTCGTTCGCCTATATGGTGGGTCTCGGCATCCTCTGGGTCGTCACGCTGGGTGGGCGGCGAGGTGGCGGGCGTAGCGTCAAGCAACCCGCCTGACAACAGGTCCAGGGTCACGACCACTTCTCCCTCCCCCCCCCCCTCGAACGGGGGGAATTACTTACCACTCGCCTGCATGTGGTGGCACATGTCAGAATTCGGCGCACTCTCACTCGTACCGCCGCTTTTGGCCATCGTCCTGGCCGTCGTGACCCGTAAAGCCGTCCTGTCGCTGTTTCTCGGCGTCTGGGCGGGTGGCGTCATCGCGACCGGCAGTCTCGGACTCGGGCAGACGTTCACCTGGATCGCCGCCGCCATCGGCGACAGCACCTTTCACGCCCAAGTGATGATCTTCATCCTGCTCCTGGGGTCGGCGGTCGCCATGGTCTGGCGACTCGGTGGCTCCTATGCGATCCGCAACTGGTCGATGGAGCATCTGGACACCCAGCGAAAGGCCGGCCTCGCGGCCTGGGTCCTCGGCATCGTTATGTTCTTCGACGACTACGCGAACACCGCCATCGTCGGGAGCAGCGTGAAGGACCTCTCCGACCACCTGCGCATCTCGCGCGAGAAACTCTCCTACATCGTCGATTCGACCGCCGCCCCAGTATCGACGCTGGGCATCTCCTCGTGGGTTGCCTTCCAGTTATCGATGATCGAGAGCGGCTACGAGGCTACCGACCTCGCGGCGGCCGAGGTCCCGAACGCCTTCGAGATCTTCCTCCAGTCCATCCCATACAACATGTACGCCATCCTCGCCATCGCGATGGTCGGTATCGTCGTCCTCACCCGGCGGGACTTCGGCGAGATGCTCACGGCCGAACACCGCGCCTCGACGACCGGGAGGGTGAGCCGGGAGGACGCCCGACCGATGCAGGACGTGCAGGCGGAACTCGGCGAACCAGCGGTCGAAAATCCGCGACTTCGCTCCTTTTTCCTCCCAATCGGCGTCCTCGTGGTCGTCACCATCGGGTCGGCGCTGTACACCGGGTACGCGCCCGGCACGTCGGTGCGCGAGATGATCACCGGCGGCGACTATGCCATGGCCCTCATCTTCGGATCCTTCGCCATGGTCCTCTCCACGTACGTACTGGGCTATCTCGACGGCGTCCTGTCAGTGAGCGACAGCGTGGACGCGACCATCGACGGGTTCGGGCTGATGTTGACCGCGGTGACGATCCTCGTCCTCGCGTGGTCAATCGGGAACGTCGCCAACGACCTCGGGACCGGCGAGTACGTCGCCGGTATCGCGACCCAGACGCTCTCACCGGCCGTTCTCCCGGTCGTCGTCCTCCTCGTGACCGGATTCGTCGCGTTCTCGATGGGGACCGCCTGGGGCGCCATGAGCATCATGACGCCCATCGCCGTCCCGGTCGCCTGGGAGCTCACCGCCACCCACACCATGGTCGCCGTGGTCGTGGCGATGGTCTTCTCGGGCTCGATCTTCGGTGACCACACTTCACCGATCTCCGATACGACCGTCCTCTCGGCGACGTTCACCGGCGCGGACCTGGTGGACCACGTCCGTACCCAGCTGTACTACGCGGTCACCGTCGTCCTGATCGCGATCGGACTGATGCTGGTCTGGGGCTTTACCGGCATCTCGCCGTGGCTCCTCCTCGTCGTCGGCGTCCTCGTGCTGGTCGCCCTGGTCTACGGGCTCTCCGCCCTCGACGCCAGCCGGCGTGACATCGACCCGGTCCAGCGACCCGAGGGCGTAGGCTCCGCAAGCGAAGACTGACCAGCCCGCTCGCCCCGATACGCGTTCCACCCCTCCCGCGAATCGTCACGGCCAAGTATATTCTCGCAATAATACCCCAGTATGCCCAAGATAAGCGTCGAGGTCCCCGCGGAGTTACTCGCTGACCTCGACGACCACGTCGGCGCGGACGGCAAGTTCGTCAACCGAAGCGAGGCGATCCGCGCGTCCATCCGGAAGACCCTCGACCTGCTCGACGACATCGACGACCGACAGGGTCGCCTAGAGGACGACGAATGACCGACCGTCTCGCGACGGCGCAGGTCGCCCTCGTCGGCCTGTTCGTCACGGCACTGGTGACCGCCCAGTTGACCGCAGCGAAGGTCCTGGCCATCGACATCCCCATCTCGCTCCCGCTCGCCGGCGAGACGCTCTTCCTGCCCGGTGCCGCGCTGGCCTACGCCATCACCTTCTTCGCCTCGGACGCCTACGCCGAACTCTACGGCCGGCGGGCCGCCCAGGTCCTGGTGAACGTGGCCTTCTTTCTCAACTTCGTCATGCTGGCGCTGGTCTGGAGCACCATCGCCGCGCCAGTCGCCCCGACCTCCCCCGTCGGTGCCGAGGCCTTCGCCGGCGTTCTCGGGCCGAGTACGAGCATCGTCGTGGGCAGCCTGGCCGCCTATCTGGTCAGCCAGAACTGGGACGTGCTCGTCTTTCACGTCCTCCGCGAGGTGACCGACGGGGCCCACCTGTGGCTCCGCAACCTCGCCTCGACGGCCTCGAGTCAGCTCATCGACACGGTCATCTTCGTCACGCTGGCGTTCTACGCGGTCCCGGCCCTTCTGGGGACCGCCGACCCGCTCAAACCGGCTGTCCTGGGAGGACTCATCGTCGGCCAGTACGTCCTCAAACTGCTAATCGCGGTGGCCGACACGCCGTTCGTCTACGCCGTGGTTGGGTTCGTCCGCCAACGCGAGCGCGACGAACAGGTAGTGGCGTCCGCGGACTGATACTGCCCCGTTCCACGGCCGGTCTCGACCGACCGGATCCCCACCCCATCCCGCAACTATTTGCCCACGGAGCCCAGCTATCCGGGCATGCTCGGGCCGGCCCTCGCACTCTGCTTTGCACTCCTGATGGGATTCGCGAGCATCTTCTCGCGACGCGGACTGCAGACGGGGTCGTTCCGAGCGCTGTTGGTCATCTCGCTGGGGGTCGGATCGGTCGTCTTCCTGGCGATGACCGCCGTCACCACCGGCTTCGCCGAGACCCCAGTCATGGGTGTCGTCTACGCCGGTATCGGCGCCATCATCGGGTCGGTCGCCGGCCGGTCGCTGTACTTTCTCGGGATCAACTACCTCGGCCCGGGAAAATCCCTCTCCGTCTCCGCGACGTCGCCGCTGTACGCCACCGTCTTCGCCTGGCTCGTCCTCGAGGAGACGATCACCCCGCTGGTCGTCGCCGGCACGGTCGCCATCGTGGGCGGCATCGTCGTCCTCTCGAAGGACATCCGGACCCAGACCGCCGAGGAGAGCTATTCGAACGCAGTCGTCCTCTATCCGCTCGTCGCCGCAGTTATGCTGGCGATGGCGGTGACGCTCAGGAAACTCGCCCTCGACACGGGAATCGCCCCGATCGAGGCGGGGACGGTCAACATGGTCGTCGGACTGGTCGTCGTCCTCCCGCTGTTCGCGACCCGGTGGCGACGGGAGATACTCGAGACCGATCCCACCGCACTGCGGCAGTTCAGCATCGCGAGCACGTTCATGGCGGTTGCGTTCATCCTCTACTTCGTGGGCCTGCAGATCACGAACGCCAGCATCTTCTTCCCGCTAGTGCAAACCCAGCCGCTGTTCGCGCTCGCGTTCAGTGCGGCCTTGCTGGGCAATCTGGAGGTCATCTCCCGATGGTCGGTGGTCGGCTCGACAATCATCGTCGTCGGGGCGGCACTCGTCGTGCTGGGATGAGGGCGTCGTCGGTGGGCCGCCGTGCAGCGGTGGGCCGGCTCACGGAACTCGAGGGGCCTGTAGCAGCAGTCGGTCGAACGTCGAGCGGTCGATATCGCCTCCCGAGATGGTGTCACGATCGTCACAGAGACCTGGTACGCTGTCTGTCCGTCCCGCCAGGTCGTTTCGCTCACTCGGGGTCGTCAGGGTGTGACCCGGTGGTCACCAGTTCGACGCCGAAGATCGCCCCCTGCGGGTCGTTGTCCTCGATCCACACGGATCCACCGTACGTTTCGACCAGGGAGTGGACGAGGAACAGCCCCATTCCAGTCCCCCCACTCTCCAGCCCTTTTTCCGCCTGGCTGAATATCTGCGCTCGCTTCCCATCCGGTATTCCAGGGCCGTCGTCGGCCACCGTCACGACCGCCGAAGCGTCCCTGAGCGTGCTCCGTATCTCCACCCGCGGTTCGGCCGAGTCGTTGTGCTGGATCGCGTTGTTGACGAGATTCCGGAACACCGATGCGAGCATCGAGTTCGCCCGGACCGTCGTCCCGGGGGGGACCTCGTCGCGAAAGTCGATCGTTGCCTGCGTGAAGGTCTCTCGCCGTTTTTCCACCTCCTCTAGAAGTACCGACGATAGCTCGACTGGCTCCAGATCGGGATCGCTATCGGTCGTGATATCTTGAACGAGATCACTCGCCTCCTCGGTAATTTCGACCATGTGTTTGGCCGAATACGTGACCCGGTCGATGTACGCCACACCTGGCGGTGCCACGTGGTCGCCGACCATCTCCAGCCACCCGATGATGACGTTCAGGTCGTTTCGGATATCGTGACGGAGCACCCGGTTGAGAATCTCCAGTTGTTCGCTCCGTCGACGGAGCGAGGTCTCCAGTTCCTTGAGTTGTGTGATCTCGTGGTTGACTGCGATGAACCGGTCGATTGCGCCGTCCGTATCGGTAACTGGTGCGATCGTCTGATTCAGAATGTACGTCTCCCCGCTCTTGCGCTCGTTTGTCACCACTCCATCCCAGACCTTGCCTGCCAAAATCGTGTCCCACAACTCCTCGTAGAACGATTCGTCGTGCTCGCCGGACTGCAGAATTCGGGGATTTTTCCCGATTACCTCCTCGGACGGATACCCGGACTGTTGTTCGAACGCCCTGTTCACGTACTGAATCGTTCCGTCGGGATCCGTGATGACGACGCCGTGGCCGGCATGCTCGTCCCTGATTGCCCGCAACTGGTGTTCCTGGACGGCGATCTTTCGAGACTGCTCGCGCATCAGAAGGAGCGTTCGTAGCTGGTCGGCGAATCGATATTCCGCAATCGGCATCGTCACCACTGCATTGATCGCATCGAACAGAGCGGGTTGCTCCCGGCGAAGTTCTCGGCGCACGTGGCGTTCCTCGGTTTCGTCGACGAGCAAAATGACTGGTAATACCAGCGTCTCGATTTCCTTCCGCTCGAGGAGGGACTGGCGACGGTCAGCGAGAGCGCCGACATCGACGATCAAACAGTCGTACTCGGCCGTCAGTACGTCACTGGTCTCGGCCACCAGACCGTAGTCGTCCTGGGCGTCTATCCAGTCGGTCAGCACTCGCCGGTTGCCCCGATCACTGACGAGTGAGAGGATCTGTGCGGACGTGTTGGCGGTCGAATATCCGTCCGATCGGCCGTCGGGCGTGTGATCAGGCCCCATTATTGGCGTCCAATGTCTGCTCCCGATCGTTCCACCCAGGGGTGCCGGTCAGTATTCCACGAAGGTGTGGAAGCGGGTCGCCAACCTGGAGGCCATATTCAGTGATCTCCAGTTCGCGAAGTGCCCGTTCGAAGGAACTGGTCCGCATTTTCAGGGCTCCGATCACCTTCCGTATTTCGCCGTGGTACTCGACATGTCGAATGAACAAGATCGTGTCGGCGAGATTGCTCGTCCCCCGTTCGGTCACCTTGAACTCGCCAGTAACCGAGTGGACCTCGTGTGGAACGATGACGGTTACCCCCTGTGATCGCAGGTACCGACCGATCCGCAGGAGATCCCTGGCCGGGTCGTCGTCCATCCCCCGGAGGTTCTGCCCGAAGCCTTTGGTCCCGTCGATCATGACCACATCGACGCCCGCCTCCTCGACGGCGGTGCGGACCATGTGACCGAACTCGTCGACGGTATACGCGTCCGGAGGGACCTCCACGACGGAGAGGTCCCCCCGTTCGACCATCGGTTCGATCGGGATATTGATCGCTCTGGCGCGGTCGAGCAACGTGCGAGTGGACTCCTCGAACTCGTACAGCACCGCGCGTTCTCCCTGTGCGACGGCCTCCTTCAGGAACTGCACCCCCGTCGTCGTCTTGCCGGCACCGGTCGGACCGCTCAGCGCCGTCACCGTCCCCCTGCTCAAGCCCCCGTTGAGGAGTTGATCGAGTTCCGGGACGCCGGAAGAAAGTTTCGTGAGTTCGACATGATCCACTGGTTCGAGATCGCCCCGTATCTTTGGAAAGACGGTCACTCCTGAATCGTCGATCTCGTAGGCGTGGCTCCCGGATCGGTACGAGGACCCCCGGAACTTCGAGACGCGGACCGTCCGATAGTCCGAGTGGAGTTCGAGATTGATGACGGTGTCAGTGAGAAACTGCAGGTCGTCGTCGGGGATCGACGACGTTGCCTGAGAGGTCAACACCACCGTCATATCGCGTGCGGAGAGGAAATCGAGGAACCCGAGGATCTGTTTTCGAAACTGGCGTTCGTCGGTGGTGAGAAACCGAAATTCGGTAATCGGGTCGAGTAATATACGGTCGGGGTCGATATCCTCGATAGTTTCTCTGAGAGCGGTGATGTAGTCCGGTTGTTCGACCGCTGCTCCCTCGAAGAGTGTGTAGGCTTCGTCCGGTGAGAACTGCTCGTCCGTCGGCGAGAGGTCGACGAAGTGGACGTCGTCGGCGTGCAGGTCGAACGCACTCGCCGTTCGATTGACGTAATCGCTGGGTTCGCCGAGATTGACAAAGAGACTCGTCTCGCCCGCGTCAACGCCAGCCGAGAGGAAATAGAGGCTGAAGATCGTCTTCCCGGAACCAGGTGGTCCTCGAAGCAGTGCGTTCCGGCCGTCGATGAGACCGCCATTTAGGATGGTATCGACGCCGGGAATACCGGTCGAAACACGATCGGGAGTCATGCCACGTAGACACACCCCAGAGTCTTAACTCAAACGTCTATTCCCTGATAAAAAGAGCCACCAGACATCGTTTTCCGCGGGGAGTCGACGACCGTTCGAGCGGGAACGCCGGGTTCGAAACGGCCGAACCGGCCGCTGGTTGGCACGGGAGACCACGAGCCGACGACCACACGGCCGTGAATGAAACCCGTTACGCGTCGACGACCTCGGCGAACCCGAATCTCGGTTTGATGCCGGTGACCTCGACGGTCACCGCGTCACCGGGTTCTGCGTCCGAGACGAACAGGGTGTATCCGTCGACGTAGGCGATGCCGTCGCCCTCGTCGCCGGTGTCGACGACCTCGACGTCGACCTCGTCGCCCTCGCGAAGCGGCGTCGTCAGCCGACCCTTCCCGACGACGTAGACCTCGGAGGAACTATCGCGCGACGCGTCCGGGCTGAGGACCCTGACGTATTCGAATTCGGCCTCGCAGTCCTCACGAAACGCCGCGAAGTCCTGGCCGTCGAAGACCTTCACCGCGAAGTCGCCGCCAGTGTCGAGCAGGTCGAGGGCCGTCTCCAGGGCCTGCCGGGCCAGGTGCACGGAGCGAGCGTGGTCCACGCTGTACTCGCCGGTCATGTTCGGCGCCATGTCCGAGAGCACCGTATCGACCGGGCCACCGGCGGCCTCCCGAACGCGTTCTTTCGTCTCGTCTTCGGTCACGTCGCCGCGGATGGTCTCGACGTCGTGGTCCTCGAAATCCGGGATCCGCTGGAAGTCGACGCCGATGACGCGACCGGACGGGCCCACCGCCTCCGCCGCCACCTGGAGCCAGCCGCCCGGCGCCGCACCGAGGTCGACGACCGTTCCATCGGACGGGAGGAGGCCAACCTCGCGGTCGAGCTGTTTGAGCTTGTACGCGGACCGCGCGCGGTAGCCCTCCTGTTTCGACTTGTTGTAGTAGTGGTCCTTCGACCCGGTCATTGGCGGATGAAGGCCGTTCGACCCTTTACCCCCTTCGCTTGGGATTGCGCCAGCGTCGCCGTCGCGGTCGATGCCCTCGTCGCACGTCGCGAGGGGTGCCGAGACGGTCGGATCGGCGGTACCGATGTTCGTACTCGCGATGGGGCCAACGGCGGGGGCGGCTTCGCCAAACCGGCCGGCTCGCCGGTCGAGACGGCCCCCGAACGGATGGCTTTTTATGATGGGTGTGCCTACACGCGAACAAGATGTTTAAGGCCATCGTGAGTGCCGATACGCTCCGGACCACATTGGACTCCGTGAGCGTCCTGGTGGACGAATGCAAGATCCACCTCAACGAAGCGGGACTCGCCATCCGCGCTGTGGATCCGGCGAACGTGGGAATGGTCGACCTCGAACTCGACGCGACGGCGTTCGAGTCCTACGAGGCCGACGGGGGACTCATCGGGGTCAACCTCACCCGTCTCGAGGACATCGCCGGCATGGCCGACGCGGGCCAGTTGGTTCAGCTCGAACTCGACGAGGAGACCCGCAAACTCCACATCAAGATCGACGGTCTCGAGTACACCCTCGCGCTCATCGACCCCGACTCCATCCGCCAGGAACCCGACCTCCCCGACCTGGACCTCCCTGCGCGTATCGTCATCGAGGGACGGGACATCGACCGGGCGGTCAGAGCCGCGGACATGGTCTCCGATCACATCGCACTGGGCGTCGACGCGAGCGAGGAGCTGTTCTACGTCGACGCGGAGGGCGATACCGACGACGTTCACCTCGAACTCGGTCGCGAGGACCTCATCGACCTCGAGTCCGGAGACGCTCACTCACTTTTCTCCCTCGATTACCTGAAGGATATGAACAAGGCCATCCCGAAGGACGGCGAGGTCGCCGTCGACCTGGGCGAGGAGTTCCCGGTCAAGATGCACTTCGAGATCGCCGAGGGGCTGGGGCAGGTCACGTTCATGCTGGCCCCGCGCATCCAGAGCGACTGACCGCCGCCAGTCAGCCGACGTTAAGGGCCTCCGGAACCGAGCAGCAGTGATGAGTGCCAACCGGAAGGGGGACCGCCGCGAACGGGAACTCGTCAACGAACTCGACGAGCACGGCTTCGCCGTAATGCGCGCACCAGCGAGCGGGTCGGCGACCGCCCGCGAACTCCCCGACGTGCTGGCCGGCAACGGCGACGACTTCTACGCCATCGAGGCGAAATCCAGTGCCGGCGACCCCATCTACCTCACCGGCGAAGAGGTCGAGGCGCTGGTCTACTTCGCCCGGAACTTCGGGGCCAAACCACGCGTCGGCGTGCGATTCGACCGCGAGGCGTGGTACTTCTTTCACCCTGGCGACCTCCACGTCACGGATGGCGGCAATTACCGCGTAAAAAAGGAGACCGCGCTCGCGGCCGGCGAGGACCTCCCGTCGCTGGCCGGCGAATCGACACAGTCACGTCTCGGCGAGCGGTAACCGCGCTTCGGTGGCTTTTTGCTCGCCCTGACGAAACGGCGGGGTATGAGTGTCGGACGCGACACGATCCGGGAGGCGCTGCTCGCCACCGTCGGGGTCGTCGTCTTCATCGCATTTCTCGTCGCCGCCGGGAGTATCTCGCCGGACGGAATCGACACGACCGGGGCCTACGTCATCGTGGGCGGCATCGTCGCATTCATCCTGACGATGGCGCTCATCGGCGTCTTCTTCATCGGCGACGACTGACCGCGAGCACCTCGGGCTCAGTCCTCGGCAGTGGCCTCGCGTTCTCGCCAGTCGGTCAACTCCTCGTCGTCGGCGTCGTCGAGTTTGACCTCGTAGTACGAGAGCGGGTGGGAGATGGCATCACAGAGGTCGTCCGGGTTGACGCAGTCGTCGTAGGCCTTCATGGTCGCACAGGAGGGCGCCGTATATTCGGTCGGACTCGACTCGCCCCGGATGTGATCGGTCTGGTACCGGGTCATCTCGCGGCCGAAGCCGGGGTTCACCTGGTAGAGATCGACGATCTCCTCGGTCGAGAGCCCGATATTCGCGAGAAAGGAGGTGATGGCGAACCGCGAGTGGTGTGGGAGGTGGTCGCCCCGCTGGATGCCGTCGAGGAGGTGTTGCATACAGGGCGGAAACAGTTCCGGAACGACGGTGTCGATGTCCCTGGTGAAATCCAGGTCCGACAGCGTCTCCTCGACCGTCTCGACCTCCCGGTCCAGTTCCGACGCGATGGCATCGGGGACCGAGAGTGGGAGCCCCTCCGCCACGCGCTCCTCGATGGCCCGCTCGAGGATGCGGTCGAGTTCGGCCGCCTCGAGCGGGACGGTTCCGTCGGCCAGTGCTCGCCCGGTCAACCGCCACTCCTCGCCCCGGAGGGACGCGGCGTACTCGAGGTACGGGGCCACGTCCATGCGATAGCCATCATCCACCCGGCGAACGGCGACGGAGAGGTCGAACTCCCGCAGCAGTGCATCCCGCGTAAGGGCACTCGAGCCTACGGAGCGCATCTCCGCGTCGTCATCGAACTCCGTCGTCAACCGTTCGAAGGCGGTCGCGGCCTCGGCACTTGCATAGCGCCGACGCGCGACGTCCGCGTCCACGAGCGAGACCAGGACGCGGGCCACCGGATAGGAGAGGAGTTCGACCCGGGTCGAGCGGGCCATCGGCCCCACCTCCCGGTCGGTGAGCGAACGGGTGACGCGTTCGACGGCCCGCTCGACGACGTCCTGGTCGGTCGCGACGACGTCGGCGAGGTCCACCCCGGCCTCCTCGACCGCCGTCCTGGCACCGGCGAGGAACGGATACCGAGCGTGGCGTGCGTCCATCGGGCGCGGTTTGGGCGCCACCCCGAATAAACCCCCCGCTCGTCGTCCCACACCCGAAGGTTCGAGTCGTCGGCAACCGTACCGACGACCATGCAACTCGCCCCCGGGACCTGGCGACTCGCCGGCCCAGTACTCCTCGCCGCCGTCGTCGCGGCATTCGTCTCGCCGCTCTGGAGCGTGGGTGCGGCCATCCTGGGCCTGCTCATTCTGTGGTTCCATCGAGACCCGGACCGGCATCCACCGGCGAGCGGGATCGTGGCACCGGCCGACGGTCGCGTCTCGGTACTCAGACGCGAGGACAGTCGCGTACGCGTGGGGGTGTTCATGAACGTCACCGACGTTCACGTGAATCGGGCTCCGAGCGGGGGCACCCTCCGGGAGCGGACCCACGTCCCGGGGGCCAATCGACCGGCGTTCACGAAGGATTCCGACCGGAACGAGCGCCTGCACTTCGCGTTCGACGACGTCCGGGTGACCCTCATCGCCGGGTGGTTCGCGCGACGCATCTACCCCCACGTCGAACCCGGCGAATACGTCGAGCGGGGCGAGCGGATCGGGCACGTCTCCTTCGGCAGTCGCGCCGACGTCCTCCTCCCCGAAAGGGTATCGATAGACGACGTACGGGTCTCGAAAGGCGATCGAGTCCGCGCGGGCGAGACGGTGCTCGTGGCAGACTGATCGACGAACCGCGTCCGGTGTCCGTCATACGGGGCCGTCGCTGTCCTCGAGTGGCCCGGTTCGGTCTCGTTCGAGCCTGGCCGCCTCGGTCGCCAGGTCGTGCTGGTGGTAGACGAAGTCGGTCATGGTGACGATGCCGACGAGTTCGTCGCCGTCGACGATCGGCAATTTCTTGATTCCGTGGTCGAGTAGAACCTCGATCGCCGCCTCGAGCGACGTCTCCGGGTCGACCGTGACCGGATTAACACTCATCGCCCGCGTCACCGGGATCTCCTCGAAGGGACGCCCGTAGGTCGTCCCGACCGCCAGGACGTCCGTCTCGGTGACGATACCGACCGGTTGTGACCCCTCCACGACCACGACGCTGCCCACGCGGTCGTCGAGCATACGCGTGACCGTCTCCTGGAGGGACGTCTCGCGTGTCACCGTCACGAGGTCCGTCGACATGATGTCTCGAACGTCCATAGTCGGGTTTCGGGCGGCCGTTCACACAAAACTTTTTGCGATTGTCATAACCATACAATATCGGCAGTCGGACCGACGGTCCGGTTCCGGACCCACGCCTTTTTCTCCCCATGGGTCCGTGAGACGGGTATGAAGACCCAGGGCGGGTCGGACGCGGCGAAGCGACGGGCCGGCGAGAGTGCCGCCGATCTGGTCGGTGACGGTGCGGTCGTCGGGCTGGGGACCGGAAGTACGGCCGCCTGGGCCATCCGTGCCCTCGGCGACGCGGTCGACGCGGGTCTCGACGTTCGCGGTATCCCGACGTCGTATCAGTCGCGCAAACTCGCCATCGAGGCCGGCATCCCCCTGACCAGTCTGGACGCGGTCGAGGCAGTCGACGTGGCCATCGACGGTGCGGACGCGGTCGCCGGACGTGTCCTGCTGAAGGGCGGGGGCGCGGCCCACGCGCGGGAGAAGATCATCGATTCGGCCGCCGAGCGTTTCGTCGTAGTGGTTGACCACTCGAAGATCGTCGAGACGGTGACGCGACCCGTTCCGCTCGAGGTCCTTCCGGACGCCAGACCGGTCGTCGAACGCGAGGTCTCGGGCCTCGGCGGCGAACCGACCCTTCGGGACGCGACGGCCAAGGACGGACCGGTGGTCACCGACAACGGCAACCTCGTGCTGGACTGTTCGTTCGGCACCATCGAATCGCCAGGCGATCTGGCGGGGGCGCTCTCCGCGCTCCCGGGGGTCGTCGAGCACGGTCTCTTCGTCGATCTCGTGGACGAGATCCACGTGGGATCGACGGACGGCGTTACGGTCGACCGATTCGACTGAGCGGCCGCTGGCGGGTTCGGGGTCAAAAAACCGGTTCAGTGCGTCTGGCTTACAGGTCGCGCGGCTGGACGGTCTTGCGACCGTTCTCTTCGGCACGTCGGCCGGCGTCCTCGAGCAGCGCGTCGACCTTCTCGTCGAGCGCGTCGTAGAAGTCGGATGCGACGTTTTTGTCAGCGAGTGCTTCCTTCACAGCGGCCTTGACGATGAGGTCTGCCATACGAAGACCATTTTTCAGACTACCCTAATAAGAGTTGCCATAATCGGACGCCTTAGCCGTCCTCCGGCCCCCACACGGCACCCACCCCCCAGGGATTGCTGTGTTCAGACCGGGGTCACATCAGTATGACGACCTGTTTTTCGCCCGTCGCGACCGCGACCGAAACCGGGAGGGTGGCGAGCGACGAACGGGTGGTCGTGCATCACGTGTACGTCCTCGCCTGTGCCGACGACACCCTCTACACCGGGTACACGACCGACGTCGAGCGACGCGTCGCCGAGCACAACGCCGGTAACGGTGCGAAATACACGCAGAGCCGGACTCCCGTCGAAGTCGTGCACGTGGAGTCCTTCGAGACGCGGTCGGCAGCGCTTTCACGGGAGTACGCGATCAAACAGCTCTCCCGGGCCGAGAAGGACCGTCTCGTCGACGATTGAGAGGGGCGACCGGTGCCGTTTTGTCGGACCGCGTACATGGTGGCCGCATGGATGCGATTTCGTTCGGCACGTCGGGGTGGCGAGCCACACTCGACGTCTTCACCGCGCCGCGGGTCAGAATGGTTGGGCAGGCCGTGGCCGATTACCTCGACGACGAGGGGCGGGCGGGGGACCCGGTCGCCATCGGCTACGACGCCCGAGAGAGCTCGCGCGGGTTCGTCGAGGAACTCGCACGGGTCATGGCGGCGAACGGCCACGACGTCCTCCTCCCCGCCCGGGATTGCCCCACGCCGATGGTGGCCCACGCCATCGTCACCCGAGAGTTGGCCGGCGGGCTCGTCGTCACCGCCTCCCACAACCCGCCCGAGTACAACGGCGTGAAGTTCTTCCCGGCCAGTGGCGCTCCGTCGATGCCGACCATCACGGCGGCTATCGAGGCCAACCTCCGCGAGCCCGTCGTCGCCCCCGAACACGAGTGGGGGGCGATCCGGGAGGTCGACTTCGTGGAGCCGCATCTCGACGCAGTACTGGAGCTGCTCGACCCCGATCTCGACGGCCTCACAGTAGTCTACGACGCCATGTATGGAAGCGGGCGCGGCGTCACCGATCGGCTTCTGGAACGCGCGGGTGCCAAGGTGGTCTGTCTGCACTGCGACCGTGACCCCGAGTTCGGCGGGACGGCACCCGAACCCTCACGCGATCGGCTCCAGCCCCTCGTCGAGGCGGTCCGTGAGGAAGACGCGGACCTGGGCGTCGCCAACGACGGCGACGCCGACCGCGTCGCCATCGTCACCCCCGAACGCGGATTCCTCGACGAGAACTTCTTCTTCGCGGCCGCGTACGACTACCTCCTCGAGTCCGATTCGGGTCCCGCGGTCAGAACCGTCTCGACGACCTTCCTCATCGACCGCGTCGCGGCGGCCCACGGCGAGGAGGTCATCGAGACGCCGGTCGGGTTCAAGTGGGTCGCCGACGCCCTCCGGGAGCACGACGCACTGATGGGCGGCGAGGAGTCGGGCGGATTCACCATGCGGGGCCACGTCCCGACCAAGGACGGCGTGCTGATGGCGCTGCTCGCCGCTACGGCCGACTCCGAGCGCTCGCTCGACGACCGGGTCGACGCGCTCCTCGCCGAGCACGGCGACGTCTATCAGGACAAGGTGAGCGTCGACTGCCCCGACGCGGAGAAGTCCCGCGTTCTCGGGGACCTCGAAGGGTCGTTCCCCGAGACGGTTGCGGGTCGGGCCGTCCAGGAGATCAACCCCGCCGACGGGGTCAAGGCGCTCCTCGAGGACGGCTCCTGGATCCTCATCCGCCCCAGCGGGACGGAACCGAAGTTGCGCGTGTACGCCGAAGGGGCGAGCGAGGCCGCAGTCGAGGAGCTGCTCGCCGCCGGCCGCGACCTCGTCGAACCGCTCGTCTAGACGCGTTCGGCCCAGTACCGTTCGCCACGCGATTCGAGGTCGAAGGAGAGCGACTCGTAGAACGGCCGGACCGGTGGGTCGAACGTCGCCGTGAGTCGGCCCCACCGATCGGCGGCCGCCTCGACGAGCGCGGTGCCGATCCCCTGATCGCGGCGACGGCGCCGGACCGCGATGGCCTCGATGTGCACACCTTCCCGTCGTGGAATCGCGACCAGCGCGCCGAGCGGGCGCCGCTGGTCGCCGGCCACGAGCACCATATCCGCCTCGATACGCCGGGCGACAGTATCGGCGGTGATGGCGATGTTGGCCCCGTCGAGAACGTTCATGACTGCAGCCAGGTCGCCGGGGGTCGCTTCGCGAACCGTCATCCGCCCCTGACGAGTCGCAACACGGTTACGGTGGACGATTCGATCGGCTGGTCCTCCGGGACCGGGCGGCCCTCCACGAGCACCGACGCCTCGTGGGTGCTCAACCCGACGGCGTCGAGCAGGTCGGCGTAGGTGCCGTCAGCGAGCTCGACGTCGTAGGTTTCCTCACCGACGACGTCGACGGTGACGCGCATGTACTCGCGCAGTAGCAGTGTCGCGATAATGAGGGTGTCGGCCGACGGGTGAAGCGGTTCTCAACGCGTCTCGCCGGCCTCCGTCCCAACGTCGCTTCCGGGCCTGTCACCGATCACCGCCTCGCCGTCGTCACCGGTCTTCGCTTCTCGTTCGCCGCCACCCCGTCGCTCCGCGAAACGACCACGCAGCCCACTCCCCAGCGCCCCGATACCGACCAGCAACGCGAGGAAGACGGCGATCCCGCCGACGATCGGGATGAACCCGATGAGCACGAAGACGAATAGGCCGAGTAGCAGTGCCTTCCACTTGCCCTCGGAGCCGAGCCGGGCGAGGAGATACCGACCGACGGCGAACTCACCGTACACCACGCCGACCCAGATAGCCAGCACGTACAGCATCAGACCGAGAAGCGCCACGGGGATGCCGACGATGGTGATGGCGAACGCCACGAGGAGGATCGGAATGCCAAAGAGCAAGAGGAGGCCCCAGCCGCCCGAACGGACCGTGCGCTCTTCCACCGCGTCGGCGACCTCGTTCGAGAACCGGGGGAACAGCACGAGTAGGAGCGCGCCCAGGAGCAGGTTCGCGAAGAACCCGTAGACGGTGTCGACCCAGCCAGGAATGTCCCAGTTTGTGCCCCACCCGGCCGGACCCATGCCGCCGCCGATGCTGTCGTCACGAATCACGGATCCCTCGACCGTCGCGCCCTCCTGCAGGTTCAACGCGCCGTCGTACCGGAGGTCGCCGGCGACGACCGCGGACGGCCCGACAGTGATCCGGTCGGCGCCCACCGTCACGGTGCCGTCGATCTGTCCGGCGATGAGGACGTTCCCGGCACCGAGATTGACGTCACCGCCGATCCGTGCGGGTCGCTCGAAGACGACGTTCCCGCCGGCGAAGTCGACGTTCCCACCGACGGTGCCGGCGATCCGCAGGCTTCCGGCGGCCCCGTTCACGTTCCCGGTCACCGTTCCGGTCTCCTCGACGACGACATCGCCGGAGACGGCGTTCACGTCACCGTCGACCGTTCCGCGAACGACGACGGTTCCAGCAACCGTCGAGATGCCGTTCGACGTCTCGCCCTCGTCGACCACGACCGTCCCTGCTGGACCGGTCTGGGCAGGGGCGACGCTCTGCGATGGCTGGGAAGCGACGACGCCGGCGACGCCAGCGAAGACGACGAGCGCGACTATCGCGAAGACGGTCGCTCGGCGGAGCGAGGGATAACGGTTCATACCATCGACATTCTCCCGCCAAGACGATAAATGCAGGTTGACATTTTGTGGCCTGCTACTCAGTATCGGTGTCTTGCTGGCTGGAGCGGTTCAGTTCGCTGGGACCAGTCGGGGTTCGCGGCTCACTACGTTCGCCGCTCGCAATACCGAGAGCCTCGCGCGTCTCTCGGGTCGCTCGCACTCCCCGCTCGATATGCCAGTAGCGCTCACTGCGTTCGCGCCACTCGTCTCGCGGCTCGTTTCACTCACCGCTCGTCTATCCGAGGCCCCTCCCTTCGGTCGGCGCCTCGCGTCTCTCGGGTCGCTCACGCTCCCCGCTCGCCACAACGTGGAGCTTCCCTCCGGTCAGCTCCACGCGTCTCGCACCCTTTTTACCTCTCACCCACCACACTCCCACCATGGCAGATCCCGCGGACGGGCGACAGCAGATCTGGGTCGAGAAGTATCGCCCCGAACGCCTCGCGGACGTGGTCGGCCACGAGGACATCATCGACCGCGTCGAGAGCTACGTCGCCCGCGACGACCTCCCCCACCTGTTATTTTCGGGGCCGGCAGGTACGGGAAAAACCGCGACGGCTACGGCCATCGCCAAGGAACTCTACGGCGACGACTGGCGCGAGAACTTCCTGGAACTGAACGCCTCCGACGAACGTGGCATCGACGTGGTCCGCGACCGTATCAAGAACTTCGCGCGGTCGAGTTTCGGCGGTTACAACTACCGCATCATCTTCCTCGACGAGGCCGACGCGCTCACCAGCGACGCACAGTCCGCGCTCCGGCGGACGATGGAGCAGTTCTCGAACAACACCCGCTTTATCCTCTCGTGTAACTACTCCTCGAAGATCATCGATCCCATCCAGTCGCGGTGTGCCGTCTTCCGGTTCACCCCACTCGACGACGACGCGGTGGCCGAACGGATCGAGGACATCGCCGAGGCAGAGGGGATCGACTACACCGACGCTGGCGTCGACGCCCTGGTCTACGCGGCGAACGGCGACATGCGACGGGCCATCAACGCGCTGCAGGCCGCCGCGGCGACCGGCGAGGTCGTCGACGAGGAGAGCGTCTTCGCCATCACGAGCACGGCCCGCCCCGAAGAGATCCGGGAGATGGTCACCAGCGCTATCGACGGTGATTTCCCCACCGCTCGCGCCCGCCTCGACGAACTCATCGGCGAGCGTGGCCTGGCGGGTGGCGACATCATCGACCAGCTCCATCGGTCTGTCTGGGACTTCGACGTCGACGAGGAGACGGCGGTCTTCCTGATGGACCGCCTCGGTGAGGCCGACTACCGCATCACCACGGGTGCGAACGAGCGCGTCCAGCTGGAGGCGCTGCTCGCGGCGGTCGCCCTCGAGGTCGAATGAGCGCGCGTCGCCGGTAGGGGCGCTGTTTTGCTCGGTGCGTGCCTCTGTCGTGATGATGAACGAGACATCGTTGCCGATCGATCCCACCAGCCTCGACGCCGCCGACGTCGGCGAGAAACGAACGGTCCTCGAGATGGGCCACGAGGAGGCGATCGAACACGTCCGGACGGCCTTCACCGACGCGGGATTTGGCGTCGCCACGGAGTTCTCCCCGTCCGAGATGCTCAACGAGAAGGTCGACGCGGGTCGCGATCCGTACTTCGTCCTGGGTGCCTGCAACCCGGCCGTCGCGGATGCCGCTCTCGCGGAGACCGACGGACGGATCGGCGGCCTGTTCCCCTGCAACGTGGTCGTACGAGAACTCGAGGACGGCCGACAGGAGGTCTACCACGTCTCGATCATGCGGATCGCCCGGTTGGTCGGGTTGGCGCCGGACTCGGAGGAGTGGGCGGACATCGTCGCCGAAACGGGTGCCGCCGTCGACGAGGCCTGGGCGAACCTCTGACGCGGGCCACAGCGCGGCCACGACCGGCTGGCGCGCCGACCGCTACGGGTCGCTCAGGCGCCTCGACGTCGTCTGAACCGCCGGACCGGTCGAAGTCGTCGAAACTGCTCTCTCCGGACGTTTCGTGCCGTCTCGATGTCGTTTCTCGGTCCCGGAACTGTTTTACTCCCGCGTCGGTCACTACCTTGCAATGACCGACCTGGAAGAAGCGTACCGCCTCGAGTACTTCGAGGAGGAAGGATTCATGCGCAAGCAGTGCAGCCAGTGCGGTGCGCACTTCTGGACTCGCGACGAGTCCCGGGAGACCTGCGGGGAGCCACCCTGTGACGACTACTCGTTCATCGACAATCCGGGGTTCCCCGAGGAGTACACCTTAGAAGAGATGCGCGAGGCGTTTCTCTCCTTCTTCGAAGATCGTGACCACGAGCGGATCGACCCCTACCCCGTCGCAGCGAACCGCTGGCGGGACGACGTCCTGCTCACGCAGGCGTCAATCTACGACTTTCAGCCACTGGTGACCAGCGGGAAGACGCCGCCGCCGGCGAACCCGCTGACGATCAGCCAGCCCTGCATCCGGATGCAGGACATCGACAACGTGGGCAAGACCGGGCGACACACGATGGCCTTCGAGATGATGGCTCACCACGCCTTCAACGCCCGCGAGGACGCCCCCGACGACCTCGCCTACCAGGGCGAGGTCTACTGGAAGGACGAGACCGTCGAACTCTGCGATGAGTTCTTCGTGGACATGGGTGCCGACCCCGAGGAGGTCACCTACATCGAAGACCCGTGGGTGGGCGGCGGGAACGCCGGCCCCGCCTTCGAGGTGCTCTACCGTGGCGCGGAACTCGCGACGCTCGTCTTCATGTCCCTCGAACAGGACCCAGAAGGCGAGTACGAGATGAAAGACGGCAACCGCTACAGCCCGATGGACACCTACATCGTGGACACCGGCTACGGGCTGGAGCGGTGGACGTGGGTCAGTCAAGGAACGCCCACGGTGTACGAGGCTATCTATCCCGACACCATCGAGTTCCTCAAGGAGAACGCCGGCATCGAGCTCTCCGAGGAGGAACGCGACCTGGTCCGCCGGTCCTCGAAACTCGCCGGACGCATGGACATCGACGAGGCCGAGGATATCGCCGCCGCCCGCGACAACATCGCGGACAAGCTGGGCGTCGAGACAGAGTACGTCGAGCGGCTTCTCTCACCGCTCGAGGATATCTACGCCATCGCCGACCACGCCAGGACTCTCGCGTACATGTTCGGCGACGGGATCGTCCCCTCCAACGTGGGGACCGGCTACCTCGCGCGGATGGTCCTCCGGCGTACCAAGCGCCTCGTCGACGACGTCGGCGTGGACGCCCCCATCGACGAGCTCGTCGACATGCAGGCCGATCGCCTCGGGTACGAGAACCGTGACACCATCCGCGAGATCGTTCGGAACGAGGTGCAAAAATACGAGGAGACCCTGGACCGTGGCGGTCGGCGAGTCCGCCAGATCGCCCAGGAGCACGCCGACGACGATCGGCCGATCCCGCGCGAGACGCTCGTCGAGCTGTACGACTCCCACGGCATCCAGCCGGGGATGGTCGAGGAGATCGCCGACGAGGTCGGTGCGACCGTCGACGTCCCCGACGATTTCTACAGTCTCGTGGCCCAGCGACACGACACGACGGCAGGCGGCGGCGAGGCCGAGCAGACGGACGAACGCCTGGCGGACCTCCCCGAGACCGAACGACTGTTTTACGACGATCAGTACCGCAGCGAGTTCGAAGCCGTGATCCTCGACGTCTTCGAGCGCGAGGAGGGCTACGACGTGGTGCTCGACCAGACGATGTTCTACCCCGAGGGGGGTGGCCAGCCCGCCGACCGTGGGACGCTCTCGACCGACGAGACGACCGTCGACGTCCGCGACGTCCAGCGCGAGGGTGACGTCATCCTCCACCGAACTGACGAGAACCCCGGCAAGGGCGGCTTCGTCCGGGGCCAGATCGACGTCGAGCGGCGCCGACGGCTGATGCGCCATCACACGGCCACCCACGTGGTCATCCACGCTGCCCGGCAGATCCTCGGCGATCACATCCGGCAGGCGGGCGCCCAGAAGGGGACCCACTCCTCGCGCATCGACATCACCCACTTCCGGCGCCTCGACCGCGACACGATCAAGGCGATCGAGCGACTGGCGAACGACATCGTCCTCGAGGACGTGAGCGTCCAGGTCGAATGGCCCGACCGCCACGAGGCCGAAGAGACGTTCGGGTTCGACCTCTACCAGGGTGGCATTCCGGCCGGCGAGAACATCCGCCTCGTCCACGTCGGCGAGGACGTCCAGGCCTGTGGCGGGACGCACGTTCGGCACACGGGCGAGATCGGGGCGATCAAGATCCTCTCGACCGAGCGGGTGCAGGACGGCGTCGAACGGCTCACCTTCGCCGCCGGCGAAGCGGCCATCGAGCACGTCCAGGCGATGGAGGACGACCTGCTCGACGCGGCCGAGGCCTTCGACGTCTCGCCGGAGGAGGTCCCGGCCACTGCAGAGCGCTTTTTCACCGAGTGGAAAGAACGCGGCAAACGCATCGAGGAACTCAAAGAGGAACTCGCGACGGCGCGAGCCAGCGGCGGAACGGCGGGCGAGGAGGTCGAAGTCGGGGGCACGGTCGCCGTCGTCCAGCGCGTCGACACCGACATGGACGAACTCCGGGCGACCGCGAACGCCATCGCCGAGGAGGGCAAGATCGCGGTCGTCGGAAGCGGTCTGGACGGGGCCCAGTTCGTCGTCGCCGTCCCCGAGGGCAGCGCGGTCAACGCCGGCGCTGTCGTAAGCGAACTGGCCAGTCGCGTCGGCGGCGGTGGCGGCGGCCCGCCCGACTTCGCCCAGGGTGGCGGGCCGGACGTCGACGCTCTCGAGGACGCCCTCGAAGCGGCACCAGACGTCCTCCGGAGCGTCGCCGAGGCCTGACACGGTTTGTCACGAACGTCATGCATATTACCAGGGTTCTCCTATCAGTTTGCGTGGTGCTAATCCACACCACACGGTGACCGACGGGACACATCGGCCACTGACGGGACAATTTGGCGACCGACGGGCCGGAGCGGGCCCGTACTCGGTCTCCACCTACTCTTCGAGGCGGAACCGATTTTGCCCAGCGTCGGCTACGTGCCGTCGATGCCCCGCGCTCGTCTCGCACTGTTGAACGCCGCCCGCGACCCCGAGCAACCGCGACGGAACTTCCGCCGCGAACTGGCCGCCGACCTCGTCGAGTTCCACGTCGGCGGTGGGGAGCTGCCCGAAGACCCCGCCGTCGACGGCGTTGTCGTCACCGGGTCCCAGGCCTCGGTCTACTGGGACGAACCGTGGATCGATGAGACCGTCGACTGGGTGCGCGAGGCGGTCGACCGGGGCCTCCCGACGCTCGGGGTCTGTTTCGGCCACCAGCTGGTCGCGAGGGCGCTCGGCGGGGAGGTGAGCGACATGGGCGAGTACGAACTCGGGTATCGGGAGATACGCCACGATGGCGATCCCCTGTTCGACGGACTGGACGAGCGGTTCACCGCCTTCACGACCCACTCCGATACCGTCGAGTCGCTCCCGCCAGGGGCGAGCGTCGTCGCCGAGAACGATTTCGGCGTCCAGGCGTTCCGGACAGATCTGGCCGTCGGCGTGCAGTTCCACCCCGAGTACGACCGGTCGACCGCCGAGCGGGTGACGAAACGCAAAGACCTCCCCCAGGAGCGCATCGACGCCGTGCTCGCCGACATCACCGACGAATCGGTCGCCCGCGCGGCCCCCGCAGCGGTCGTCTTCGAGAACTTCCTCGGCGAGTTCGTCCGGTGAACGAACGGGAGAGAACGGCGTCGGTCCCGTCGGTCGACGTGGCTGCCCGGCCTCGATCTGAACGTCCGCGAAGGGCCGGAAGCACGTCCCGGTTCACGCCGAATCTTCGAGCTCGTTGAGTTTTCGCTTTGCCACTTCCACCCTCTCTTCGTCGTACCCCTCGGAGACGGAGAGGAGGACCACGCCGAGGGCGACCCAGAGGAAAACGATCGCCCACTCGTAGGGCCAGGCGAGAGCCGACTGGCCGCCCGGAAGGTACAGGTACACGAAGAAGGCAGCGAGCAAGAGGCCAGCAACGCCGACCACTCGCCCAGCCGGGACCTCGTAGGGCCGATCCAACGTCGGTTCACGTCGACGGAGGACCAGGAAGGAAATAGCGACCATCAGCCAGGCCGTCACGATACCGAGTCCACCAGCGTTCACGATCCACGTCAGCATAGTCTCGCCGAAGAGCGGTGCGAGAGCCGACAGCGTGCCAACGAGGACGATGGCGTTGCTCGGGGTATTGTACTCGGGGTGGATTTTCGCGAGCGACCGCGGGAGCATCCCGCTCTGTGCAAGTGCAAAGATTGCCCGACTACCGCCGATGAGAAAGGCGTTCCAGCTCGTGAGAATGCCAGCGACCCCTGCCAGCGCCATCAACTGGCCGATCGTACGGCTATCGAATAGTTCGGCCATCGCCGCCGCGGCTGGAAGCGTCGAGTCGACGAGTTGCGCACCCGAGAGGGCTCGACTCGCCCCCCAGATGACCGCGATGTAAAATATCATCGCCATGAGGACCGACAAGACGATCACGATCCCCAGGGACCTCGCGGGAATGTTCGTCTCTTCGGCGGATTGCGGGATGACGTTGAAACCCACGAACATGAACGGCGTCTGTAAGACGACCGCGAAAATACCCGCCGTTCCGGCAGTGAATGCGGGGTCGGGCGACGGGGCCCCTCTCCCTACCGCTCCAGCGACCAGAACGGCACCCGCGAGAGCGATGACGACGGTCATGATGAACTGAAACTGCGCCGCCGGTCGAATCCCACGGTAGTTCAGATACGTGATGACCGCGGTCCCGAGAACGCCGGTGAGTACCCAGGTGGCATAAACTGGCTGACCGGCAACGGACCACAGTTGCATCACGTCGAAGCCCGGGAGGAGAAAAGAGACCGCAGATGGCAGTGCGACCGCTTCGAATGCGGCGACCGAGACGTGCCCGAAGATTATCGCCCACGTGGTCACGAACGCCCCGATCGGGCCGAGTGCTCGGAGACTGTAGACGTGTTCTCCCCCCACGAGCGGCATCGCGGAGGCGAGTTCTGCGTAGAGTAGGGCGATCAATCCGACCATCAGACCACCGATTACGAAGGCGACGATGGTCCCGAGCGGACCGCCGAGATCTATCCACGTCCCCGAGAGAATGATCCACCCCCAACCGATCATCGCTCCGAAGCCGAGAACGAGCGTATCCCGGACGGAGAGCGTCTTGAGTAATCCGTCGTCAGTTTCCGATGGCATGTGTGGACAGATCACAATTTGCGAGTCTATAATGTTAAATCTTATTATATAGCAATTATCCCAATTATTTCCAAGAATAGGCAGAGAATATCGTAGATATACCAACATATCGAGGGTCGACGGAGCCGGACAGCGCACCGGAAGCGACGCCCAGAGCGGGCGAAAGGACCAATTGAGAACCGAACGATAGCGGAGGCATGTCCGAGAAATCCGAGGTGGACCTCGACGACAAAGACCTCAATATACTCGCAGCGATCGGTCGTCTCAAGACGTCGAACTCCCAGAAGATTCACGAAGCGACGGGGATCCCGAACTCCACGGTCCACTATCGGATTCAACAGTTACGGGAGACGGGCGTCCTCAAGAACGACCTGTTCGAACTGGACCTCGAGAAGGTCGGTCTCCCGGTCACCGTCATCACAGAAGTCTTCGCGGTGTTCGGTGAGGACTACCACCGAACCATCGGCGAGCGACTGGGGCAAATCGAGAGTGTAAATCAGGTGTATTTCACGATGGGCGATACCGATTTCGTCCTCATCTCTCATCACCACGATAGAGCGTCCGTGACCCAGTTCGTCGAGGACCTAGAGCGAGTGGAGGGCATCGAACGGACGAGTTCGAAGTTCGTGATCGAGCCGGTGAAGTACGCGGGGTTTCCGATCGGAGACTACTCTTTCCAGACGCTGCAGGACACGCTATCCGACACCGAATAGCACGGAGTGCCGTGCTGGGAGGTGACGCCCAGTCGCTCCGATTATGTCCAATATATACGCCAGAGTGTGAGAGATTCTCCAAATCTAGTAAATTTTATTGAGGACAAAATATGATGATACTCGTGGGAATCGACGGCGCCGCCCGAAGCAAGTGACCGACCTGATCACGGGGTCGAGACCTGTACCCGAGCCGGTCGGTCCCAGCCGGTGATACGACCAATGCCGAAGACAACCAGTAATCGGTCGGGAGCGGACAGAGGCGACGGAGACGTCGTCCCGATATCGAGCGGTTACGAGCCGTTCGCCGACGAGGAAGCGACGGGCACGACCGCCGCGACGACCGATGGCGACGAATCCCCCGGCTGTGCCGTGAGCCCCAGTCGAACAGCGACCGAACCGATAACGACGGAGTAATCTATCGAAACACCGTATCCCAGACCATGTTAAACTACCTCGACCTCGACGCCGACCTCACCGAAGAAGAGCGGATGATCCGCGACACCGCCCGCGAATTCGTCCAAGAAGAGGTCTGTCCCGACATCGCCGAACATTACATCGAGGGCACCTTCCCGACCGACATCATCCCCGAGATGGGCGAGCTCGGCTTCTATGGGCCGAATCTCGAGGGCTACGGCATGCTCGGCATCGGCGAGAAGGCCTACGGCCTCCTCATGGCCGAACTCGAGGCCTGTGACTCCGGGCTCCGCTCGATGGCCAGCGTCCAGGGCGCGCTCGTCATGTATCCGATTCACGCCTACGGCAGCGAGGAACAGAAAGAGGAATGGCTGCCCAAACTCGCCGCCGGCGAGGCCGTCGGCTGTTTCGGGCTCACCGAGCCGAACCACGGCTCCAACCCCGGTGGCATGGAGACGCACGCCGAGAAGGACGGCGACGAGTACGTCCTCAACGGCTCCAAGACCTGGATCACCAACTCACCCATCTCCGACGTCGCCGTCGTCTGGGCCCGTGACCGCTCCGAAGACGACGACCCCATCCGCGGATTCATCGTCGAGACCGACCGCGACGGCGTAAGCACCAACAAGATCGACGAGAAACTCTCGCTGCGTGCCTCCATCACCGGCGAGATCGCGCTCAGCGACGTCCGCATCCCCGAGGAGAATCGGCTGCCAGGGGTCGAGGGGCTCAAGGGGCCGCTATCCTGTCTCACGCAGGCGCGGTATGGCATCGCCTGGGGCGTCATCGGCGCCGCAAAGGATTCCTTCGAGACCGCCCTGGAGTACACCTCCGAGCGCGAGCAGTTCGGACAGCCCATCGCCGGCTTCCAGCTCCAGCAGGGGAAACTCGCCGAGATGGCGACCCAGATCTCGCTCGCCGAACTCCTCGCCCACCGCCTCGCCGACCTCAAAGAGCGCGGGGACCTCACACCACAGCAGGTCTCCATGGCCAAGCGCAACAACGTCCGCATGGCCCGCGATCAATCCCGCATCGCCCGCGAGATGCTCGGCGGGAACGGCATCACCGCCGATTACTCGCCCATGCGCCACATGGCCAACATGGAGACCGTCTACACCTACGAGGGCACCCACGACATCCACTCGCTCATCCTCGGCCAGGATCTGACCGGCATCCCTGCCTTCGAATGACCGGGGAAGCCGAACATCCAGCGGGCGACACCGGCCCACTGGACGGCATCACCGTCCTCGACGCCAGCCGCGTGCTCGTCGGGCCGTTCATGACGATGCAACTCGGCGACCTCGGCGCGGACGTCATCAAGATCGAACGGCCGGGCTCCGGCGATCAGACCCGTGCCTGGCACCCGCCCCGGTACGGCGACGCCGAAGAGAGCGCCTACTACATGAGCGTCAACCGGAACAAACGCTCGGTCACCCTCGACCTCTCGACCGACGAGGGGAAGACCGTCTTCCGCGATTTGGCGAGGGAGGCCGACGTGCTCGTCGAGAACTTCCGGGTCGGCACCATGGAGAAGTGGGGGCTGGGCTACCAGGCCCTCAGCGAGGACAACCCCGGTCTCGTCTACGTGGGCCTCTCCGGCTACGGCGAGTGGGGGCCGGACACCGACCGACCGGCCTACGACATCATGATGCAGGCCGAGGGCGGCCTGATGTCGATTACGGGTATCGAGGACGGGCCACCAGTACGGGTCGGCGTCGCCATCGCCGACATCGGCGCGGGGATGTACGCCGCCCAGGCGACCCTGGCGGCGCTGTTCGAACGCGAACTCGGCGACGGCACCGGCCAGAAGGTCGACGTGAGCCTCCTCGACGGACAGGTCGCCTGGATGTCCTACATGGCCTCGAACTACTTCGCGACGGGCGAGAGCCCCGGTCGGATGGGCAGCAAGCACCCGACCATCGCCCCCTACCAGGCCTTCGAGACCGAGGACGGCTACGTCGTCGTTGCCGTCGGGTCCGAGAACATCTGGCCGCGGTTCTGTCGCGCCATCGACCGCGAGGACCTCGTCGACGACGACCGCTTCGCGACGAACGCGGACCGCGTCGAGAACCGGGAGGACCTCGATCCGCTGCTCGCCGAGGAACTCCGCTCCGTCGAGACCGAAGCCCTGCTCTCCCGCCTCGACGACCACGACGTCCCCGCGAGCGACGTGAAGAACATGGAGCAGATCTTCTCGAACCCGCAGGTGCTGGCCCGCGGGATGCGCGAGTCCGTCCCCCACCCGACGGCGGGGGAGGTCGAGATGGCGGGGAGCCCGATGCACTTCTCCCGGACGCCGACCGAGATATGGGGCCACCCGCCGCTGCTCGGCGAACACACCGACGAGGTCCTCGCCGAACTCGGATACGACGCCGAGACCGTCGACGACCTCTACGATACGGGCGTGCTCGGCGACCGCCCCGACGAGAACTGACCAGCAGGTCGTCGAAGATCGCGGCCCATCGACGAGTCCATCCCGATTATTTAATACAGTGAGTGCGCACTCTCCGGTGTCCGAATGCTCGCGCGCCCCACCACCGAAGACCACACGATCGATGGCCGTTCGCTCGTCCGTGTCGACCGACCGACTGCCGACTCGCCCACCCCCGGAGCCGACGACCGATGACCGGTTCGCGGTCGATACCCGACCCCGTCGAGGAGCGTCTGTACGGGTCCCTCCCCACGACCACCGCGGCGGAGGCGGCGGAGACCATCGGCGAGAAGGACACCGTCCTCACGAGTGGCTTCGGTAGCGTCGGCTATCCGAAAGCCGTCCCACTCGCGCTGGCCGCCTCGGACCGCGACCGCTCGCTCACGCTGGTCCATAGCGGGAAGGTCGGCGACGAGATCGACGTCGACCTCGTCGAGTCCGGGAGCATCGAACGCCGGTTCACCTACCAGTCCTCGTCGGTCGCCCGTCGGGCGAGCAACGACCGATCGCTCGCGTTCAGCGACCGCCACGCCTCCGCCATCGCCGACGAGGTGGAGTACGGCGGGCTGGTCGACCCGGACGTGGCCGTGGTCGAGGCGGTCGCCGTCGGCGAGGGGTGGTTCGTCCCCTCGACCTCGCTCGGGCAGACGCCGGCGCTCGTCGACGCTGCCCCGGAACTGATCGTCGAGGTCAACCACGCCCAGCCACTCGAACTGCAGGCCATCCACGACGTCTACCGGCCCGGACGGCCACCGAACCGGGAGTCCATCCCCATCGACCGAGCGGGGGACCGCATCGGCGAATCGGTCGTTCGATTCGATCCGGACTCCCTCCGTGCGGTCGTCGAAACGGACCGTCCCGACTCGACGTACACGTTCCGAGAGCCGACGTCGGTCGACCGGACCATCGCCGCGAATCTCCGGGACTTCCTCGCGAGTGAGATGGCGCGCTCGCCGGCCTTCGATGAGGCGCTGCACCTCCAGTTCGGGGTGGGATCGCTCGGCAACGCCCTCATGACCGAGATACAGGGCCTGGACATCGGCGACCGCCGGCTGGCGTACTTCGGCGAGGTCATCCAGGACGGTTTATTCGACATGCTCGACGCCGGGCAGTTGAGCGCGGCGAGTGCCACCTCGCTGGCGCTGACCGAGGACGGCCAGCGCCGGCTGTTCGCGGACGTCGAACGCTACGCCGAGGACGTGGTCCTCCGGCCCGCCGACGTCTCCAACCACGCCGGCCTCATCGACCGCTTTGGCGTCGTCGGCGTCAGCAGCGCCGTCGAGGTCGACATCTACGGCAACGTGAACTCGACCCACGTCGGCGGGTCGCGGATGATCAACGGCATCGGCGGGTCGGGGGACTTCTTCCGCAACTCGCTCGTGAGTGTCGTCGCGCTCCCCTCGAAGCTCTCCGGCAAGGACGTCTCCCGGGTCGTCCCGATGACCTTCCACGTCGATCACACCGAACACGACGTCGACGTCTTCGTCACCGAGCAGGGCGTCGCCGACCTGCGCGGTCTCTCGCCGGTCGAACGTGCCGAACTGATCGTAAAAGAGTGCGCCCATCCCGAGTACCGACCGGCGCTCGAGGAGTACCTGGCCGAGGTAAAGACAGGCCACGGGCACATCCCCCTGGACGTGGAGCGAGCGGCCGAGTGGCAGCCCAGAGGCGCCCTCGACTAGCCGACGACGAAGAACAGATACAGCCAGTAGACGTACCCGCCGATGAGGACCGCCCCGACGATCGCCTCGAGGACGCCCGTGTACGTATCCCCGTGGGTCTCGCGGAACTCGTCGACGAGGAGCCACCGCTCGTAGATCGGCACCAGCGGGTCTGGAAGGATCTCCTCGAGGCCCCCCACGTCCTCGGTCGAGTCCTCGACAGCCGATTCGGTCTCGCTCATTGTTCTGCCCCCGTGAACGGGATGCGCATCCCCTTCGTCATCACCTTCTCGCCGAAGAAGACCAGCGCGAAGATAGCGATGCCGCCGAGTTTGACGATCTCACCCGGGTGGACCATCACCACGATACCGAGCACGCTCAGGCCCAGGCGCAGGGCGAACGTCTTCCCGATTCCCGTCTCGAAGGGGTAGTTCAGCCCGTAGATCATCGTGATCGCACCCAGCAACACGAAGGTGCCGGCGATAACCGTCGGGAGCCCCAGTTCGAAGGAGACGATGGCGGGATTGTAGACGAACGTCACCGGCAGGATGAACAGCGGCGCCGCGATCTTGATCGCCGACGCGCTCACCCGCCAGAAGTTCGCCTCCGCGATGCCCGCCGTGACGACCACCGCCGTCGCCACCGGGGGCGTGATCCCCGCCAGGATCGCCGCGTAGAACACCGTGTAGTGGGCCGTCACCGGCGGAATCCCGAAGTCCGCGATGAACGTCGGCGCGATCAGGATCGCCACGATCACGTACGCCGCCACCGTCGGCATCCCGATCCCCATCAGGATCGCCACGGCCATCCCCAACAAGACCGCAAGGAGGAGGACCCCGCCGGAGAGGTCGATGAGCAACAGCGCGATCTTGTTCGGTACGCCCGTCACGCTGAAGATGTCGATGACGCCGTTGATGGCGATCAGGATGATCGCGATCGGTGCCAGGATCAGCGCCCCACGGCGGAACCCGGCAACCGTGTTACGGAGCTGCTCGACGAACTCGGCGGTGGCCGATGTATCGGAGTCGTCGAGTAGTCGCATCACCGTCGGCACCGAGACACCGAGTACCACGCTCGCGACGATGGTGTACAGCGCCGAGGTCATCACCGTGTACTGCGCGATCCCCAGCAGATAGATCAACACGATGAAGGGGATTCCCAGACGGATGCCCTCCACCCACTTCTCCTGGGTCGACAGCGTCTCGTCGAAGAACTCCGAGAACTCCATCTCCTGGTCACTCGTGCCGCTAATCGCCGTGTAGTGGACCGCGACGACGATACTGGCCACGAGGACGGCCGCCGGGACGAGACCCGCGATGACGATCTGGATATACGGCACCTGCAGATAGGAGGCCATCACGAACGCCGACGCACCCATCACCGGGGGTAGCACCTGCCCGGAGGTCGAGGCCACGGACTCGATCGCTGCCGCATCGTGGCCCGGCATTCCACTGTCCTTCATCGTCGGGATGGTGAACGAACCGGTCATCGCCGCGTTCGCCGTGTACGAACCGTTGATGGAACCGATGACCGCCGACGCCAGCACTGCCGTCTGGGCCACCCCGGACTCGATGTACTTCGCCGACTGGATCGCGATGCGGAGGATCAGGTCGAACGCGCCGTAGCCGAACAGCAGGCCGGCGTACAGCAAGAACGGCGCGATCCACGCCGCCGTCAGTTGGGTCAGGCTGCCGTAGAAGCCGTACAGGTCCGTGACCAGGGTCTGCAGCAAGGTCAACTCGACCATCCCGCCGTGGCCCAGGATGCCCCCGATGGCGTCGCCGTACAGTCCGTAGACCATGACGCCGCCGATCAGCCCCAGGAAGAGATTCCCGAACTCACGCCAGGTCAGGTAGAGGATCGAGAGGATGATCAGTCGGGCGATCATGTACTCGTGTTCCAGCGCGTACCCCTGCTGGATGACGTACACCTGCGTGAAGTTCGACGCGAAGTAGACCGCTGCAGAGATGAGGACGATGGAGGCGGGCAGTAACACGAACGCGTCGAGTTTGTCGCCTGCCTCGATGGCCTGCCGAGTCTGATCCAGGGCGTAGACCGTGAGGATCGCCCCCACGAAGATGACGCCGTACTGGACGCGTGACATCCGCTGGGTGTACGCCCACCCGAGGACGATTGCCCAAAAGAGGATGGCACTGATCGTGACGGTTATATCCAGGCCGCGGAGTGCGGTGGATACGGTGGTACTCCGTTGTGCCGTTTGGGAGCTCATTGGTGGTAGCTGTGAAAGGTGATGGTCGAAACCGTTCGAAATCGGTCGATGGCGACGGGTCGGCTACTTACGGCTCGACGTAGTTGCCGGAGCCCCAGACGTCGTTGTCCTTGTAGTACTGGGCGGCACCCGGGTGGACCGGGAAGTCCTCACTCTCCATGATCTGGCCCAGCATGTCCTCGGTGGTCTCGAAGTCGAGGAACTGTTCTTCGGCCTCGTTGACCGTGTCGTTGTGCTCGTCGACGACCCGGCACAGTTCGTAGACCGCGTCGGGGTCCGCGTCGGGGTGGAAGACGTAGTTGACCTCCAGGTCCCAGGTGAACACCTCGTCCGTGCCGATGTCCTGGTCGCCGATCGACCACTCGTCGTAGGCCGTCCGGGTCGTGCCGGCCCCGCCGAAGGACTCGGCGGACTCGATGAGCGCGTCCGTCGGCTCGACGTACTTCACGTCGATGCGGGCCGCAATCTCGGAGACCCAGCCGGTGTACCGCACACCGGGCGTCCCGTACGCGATGGCCGCGTCGATGCGGCCCTCTTCCATGGCCCCCGGCGCGTCGCCGACGCCCATGTTCATGATGTTCATCTGGTCGTAGACGTCCTTGGTCGGCTCCTGGGAGAGCACGTCCAGGGTCGTCCCACGCGTCGAGAAGCCGGGCTCGGCCGGGTAGACGTTCTTGCCCGCGAGGTCGTCGAACGTCTCGATGTCCGTGTCCTCGCGTGCGATGAAGTAGATGCTGTACGGGAACGCCGAGAATCCCTGGAGGGGGACCGAATCGACGGACTTGTCCGCGAAGTCGGCCTCGTCGTTCAGGGCCTTGTTCAGCGAGTTGTTGTCCGTGATGCCACCGTCGAACTGGTCCTGGTCCAGCCGGAAGATGGTCCCGACGTATCCGGGACTCTCGACCGTCGAGTAATCGAGGTCGCTGTGTTGGCTGACCGCACGCTCGACTGCGAGGCCGACGTCCTTGGTCCCGCCCGTCGAGGTGCCGATCCTGATCGAAAGGCCACCGTCGTCGCCGTCGCCACCATCGCTTCCGTCGCCGCCGTCCCCGCCATCGCCACCGTCGCCACCGTCGCCACCATTGCCGGCGCAGCCAGCAAGGCCGATGATGCCGGCCGTCGCACTACCGTACAGGAACTTCCGTCGGTTCATGGCAGATTCGTCCATGCTCTATGGAATCAGGTGGGGCATAATAGTCTTGCCATAACAATTCTGATGGTTCGCTGTCGGTTCCGCGAGAAACCACGTCACGTCCCCGATATTTCACACTCAAATTCATATCGATATTTCGTAATATACAGGGGAGGTCCGTCGTCCAGTGTGACAACGATCGATCAGACCAACCGCGCGAGCGGCCGCTGCACGGGTGACCACCATATCGCTGCCGAACCGGAACGTGTCGTGATCCACGCGGAAGCCGGTGGCGGCCGGGATCGCCGGTCACCCGGCAGTGAAGAACAGGTACAGCCAGTAGACGTACCCGCCGATGAGGACCGCCCCGACGATCGCCTCGAGGACGCCCGTGTACGTGTCCCCGTGGGTCTCGCGGAACTCGTCGACGAGGAGCCACCGCTCGTAGATCGGCACCAGCGGGTCTGGAAGGATCTCCTCGAGGCCCCCCACGTCCTCGGTCGAATCCTCGACAGCCGATTCGGTCTCGCTCATTGTCCCACCCCCGTGAACGGAAGGGCCATCCCCTTCATCATCACCTTCTCGCCGAAGAAGACCAGCGCGAAGACACCGAACCCGGCGAGTTTGAGGAGCTGGTTGGGGTGAACCATCACGACGAGGCCGAGGACGGTGAGGCCGGCTCGTAACAGCAGCGTCCGGACGAACCCAGTCTTGAAGGGGTAATTCAGCCCGTAGATCATCGTCACGGCGCCGGCCAGCACCAGGAGACCCGCGACCACGGTCGGCATCCCCAGATCGAAGGACACGATGGCGGGATTGTAGACGAACGTCACCGGCAGGATGAACAGCGGCGCCGCGATCTTGATCGCCGCGCCACTCACCCGCCAGAAGTTCGCCTCCGCGATGCCCGAGGTCACGACCACCGCCGTCGCCACCGGTGGTGTGATCCCAGCCAGGATCGCCGCGTAGAACACCGTGTAGTGGGAGGTGATGGGCGGAATACCGAAATCGGCGATGAACGTCGGCGCGATCAGGATCGCCACGATCACGTACGCCGCCACCGTCGGCATCCCGATCCCCATCAGGATCGCCACGGCCATCCCCAGCAAGACCGCGAACAGCAACACGCCGCCGGAGAGTTCGATCATCATCAACGCGATCTTGTTCGGCACGCCGGTCACCTGGAAGATGGAGATGACCCCGTTGATGGCGATCAGGATGATCGCGATCGGTGCCAGGATGATCGCACCCCGGCGGAACCCGGCGACCGTGTTACGGAGTTGGTCGACGAACTCGGCGCTCATCGATTGTCCCTCCGAAGTGAGCAGTTGGGAGACCGTGGGGATCGAGACGCCCAGCACCACGCTCGCGACGATGGTGTACAGCGCCGATGTCATCACCGTGTACTGCGCGATCCCCAGCAGGTAGATCAACACGAGGAACGGAACCCCCAGGCGGACCCCCTCGACCCACTTCTCGCGGGTGGTGAGCGCCTCGTCGAAGAACTCCGAGAACTCCATCTCTTGGTCGCTGGCGTCGCTGATGGCCGTGTAGTGGACTGCGATGGCGATGCTCGCGACGAGGACGGCTGCCGGGATCAGTCCGGCGATCACGATCTGGATGTACGGCACTTGCAGGTACGAGGCCATCACGAACGCCGACGCCCCCATCACCGGCGGCAGGACCTGGCCAGATGTCGAGGCGACCGACTCGATCGCCGCCGCATTGTGGGCGGGCATCCCGCTCTCTTTCATCGTCGGGATGGTGAACGCACCCGTCATCGCCGCGTTCGCCGTGTACGAGCCGTTGATCGAGCCGATGACCGCAGAGGAGAGCACCGCTGTCTGGGCCACCCCGGACTCGATGTACTTCGCCGACTGGATGGCGAGGCGGAGGATCAGGTCGAACGCACCGTAGCCGAACAGCAACCCCGCGTACAGCAGGAACGGTGCGATCCACGCCGCCGTCAGTTGGGTCAGACTGCCGTAGAAGCCGTACAGGTCGGTGACCAGCGTCTGCAGCAAGGTCAACTCGACCATTCCACCGTGGCCCAGGATACCCTCGATAGCGTCGCCGAACATCCCGTAGATCATCACGCCGCCGATCAGCCCCAAAAACAGGTTTCCGAACTCCCGCCAGGTGAGATACAGGATCGAGAGGATGATCAGCCGCGCGATCATGTACTCGTGTTCCAGCGCGTACCCCTGCTGGATGACGTACACCTGCGTGAAGTTCGACGCGAAGTAGACGGAGGCCGAGATGAGCACGATAGAGGCCGGGAGCAACACGAACGCGTCGACCGTGTCCCCCGCCTCGATGGCTTGCCGAGTCTGATCCAGGGCGTAGACCGTGAGGATCGCCCCCACGAAGATGACCCCGTACTGTACGCGCGATATCTGTTGAGAGTACGCCCAGTAGAGGACGATAGCCCAGAAGGCCACCGCCGCCACGGTGACCGTGACGTCTAGCGCGCCAAGTGCGCGAGAGACGAGGCCACTTCGTTGGGCTGTTTGTGAACTCATTGATCGTCTCGTGAAATATTGGTATGGTTGGCAGGCGGATCGGTCGAGGTCGGTCGGTGGCGACGGGTCGGCTACTTACGGCTCGACGTAGTTGCCGGAGCCCCAGACGTCGTTGTCCTTGTAGTACTGGGCGGCACCCGGGTGGACCGGGAAGTCCTCGCCTTCGATGATCTGGCCCAGCATGTCCTCGGTGGACTCGTAGTCGAGGAACTGCGCTTCGCCCTCGTTGACCGTGTCGTTGTGCTCGTCGACGACCCGGCACAGTTCGTAGACCGCATCAGCGTTGGCCGACGGGTTGAACACGTAGTTGACCTGCAGGTCCCAGGTGAACACCTCGTCCGTGCCGATGTCCTGGTCGCCGAGCGACCACTCGTCGTAGGCCGTCCGGGTCGTGCCGGCGCCGGCAAAGGACTCGGCGGACTCGATGAGCGCGTCCGTCGGCTCGACGTACTTCACGTCGATACGAGACGCGATCTCGGTCACGAAGCCAGTGTACCGGACTCCGGGGGTACCGTACGCGATGGACGCGTCGATGCGGCCCTCTTCCATGGCCCCCGGCGCGTCGCCGACGCCCATGTTCATGATGTTCATCTGGTCGTAGACGTCCTTGGTCGGCTCCTGGGAGAGTACGTCCAGGGTCGTCGCGCGCGTCGAGTAGCCCGGCTCGGCCGGATAGACGTTCTTGCCCGCGAGGTCGTCGAACGTCTCGATGTCCGTGTCCTCGCGTGCGATGAAGTAGATGCTGTACGGGAACGCCGAGAATCCCTGGAGGGGGATCGAGTCGACGGACTGCTCCGAGAACGCACCCGTATCGTTCAGCGCCTTGTTCATCGAGTTGTTGTCCGTGATACCGGCCGGGAACTGGTCCTGGTCCATCCGATACAGCGTCCCGATGTACCCCGGACTCTCGACGGTCGCGTAGTCCAGCATGTCGCTGTGCTGACTGACTGCGCGCTCGACCGCCAGGCCGACGTCCTTCGTCCCACCCGCAGAGGTGCCGACGCGGAGCGAGACCGATTCTGCTTCCTCGTCTCCTCCGTCTCCGGATTCGGTGGTGGTCTCGTCTGCTCCGTCGCCACCGTCGCCGCCGTCCCCGCCATCGCCACCGTCACCGCCATCGCCACCGTCGCCGCCGTCGCCGTCGCCGTTGCCGGTACATCCTGCAAGACCGATTATTCCAGCCGTGGCTGTGCCATACAGGAACTTTCGCCGGTTCACACCAGTTTCGTCCATGTCCAACGGTATCAAATGGCTGGGTGTATAATAATCTTACTCCATAATACGTGATGTTTAGAGTGTAGACATTTCGTCGGTTCCGGTACGGCGTCCCGACGCCCGGTTGACGTCGAATGTCTGTGGTCGAACAGTTTCGGGACTGGGATTCGTCGACCATCCGATACTGAATCCCGATCGATCGCGATAGCGGAGGCGTCAGTGCGACGGAGACGATCGAATCGACAGCAGTGATGGAGAAGCCGACGGGCCAGATCGGGCCCGGTAGTGCTCGATAGCGACCAATCCGTCCACCACTGTCCAATAGAACGTCGAAGGAATCGAGGGAGTAAATGTCGATGAATCGTCACCGACGGGACCGTGGTTCGGATCAGTCACGCGGTCGGACGACCGGTGCCGAGACCGTTCCCACGTCGTCGACGATCGCACGGACCCGATCACCCGGGTCGATGGGTGCCGCACCCGGCGTGCCCGTGCTGAAGACGTCGCCCGGTTCGAGGGTCATGACGTGCGAATGGAAGCGGACGATCTCGCGCGGCGGGAAGAGCATGTTACGGATCTCGTTCGAGGCCTCGACCGACCCGTTCACCTCGGTCGTCACGGTCAGATCCGCCAACTCCATCGACGCTTCGGGGACCGCGATGGCCCGGCCGACGACGAGGAAGCTATCGTAGCTCTTCGCCCGGGTCAGGAACCGTGGGTTACGCTGGAGGACGTCCTCGGCCGTCATGTCGATGACCGGGAGGTAGCCGGCCACGACGTCGTCGACCTGCTCGGCCTCCAGGTTCTTGCTCTCGCGGCCCATCACGACCGCCAGTTCCGCCTCGGCGGTGACGCGCTCGGACTGGTCGGTCGGCGGCAGGCGGATCGGACCGCCGGGACCGGCCAGCGTGTTCGCGGGTTTGTGGAAACTCGCGGGTTCGGTCGGACGGTCCTCGTCGAGGTCGCCGGCGTGTTCCTCGTAGTTGAGGCCGATGCCCCATAGCTTGCCGAACCGCTCGAGGGGAGCACCGAAGGACAGGTTCCGGGGTTCGACCCGCGGAGCGGTCGCCTCGTCGACGGCACCGAGGTCGCCGGCTGCCGCCAGCGGGAGTGCGTCGCGAACGCTCTCGACGTCGGGGTGGACCGCGGTGAGCGGGACGAACCCCGCCTCGTCACCCAGGAGCGGGTCGCCGGTGGCGGTGCGGGCGAGGAACTTCATTGGCGATCGGTCCCGGAGTCGTACTGCTGGACGGTCACTTCGTCCAAAGAGACAGCCCTCATAGGTTCGACCCGGTTGCGCCCCCGTCGATGGGGATGGCCGTTCCGTTGATGAATCCGGACTTCGGCGAGGAGAGGAAGGCGACCGTGTTGCCGAGTTCCATCGGATCGCCGATGCGGTCGAGCGGGTTTCCGGCCCAGTCCGCCAGCCCCTCCTCGTAGGAGTCGTAGTCGCCCCGCTCGACGGCCTGGTTGACGAGATCCTTGATGCGCTGGGTCTCGTGGGGACCCGGGAGCACCGCGTTCGAGCGGATCTCCGGCGCGAACTCCTGGGAGAGCGTCTTCTCGAGACCGATGACGCCCATGCGGACCGAGTTCGAGAGCACGAGGTTCTCGATGGCCTCCTTGACGCTCCGGGAGGTGATGGTCACGATGGTGCCCTCGCCCTCGCGGAGGTGCGGTTCGGCCGCCCTGGCGAGGCGAACGACGCTCATCACCAGGAGGTCGTAGGCCTGGTACCAGTCCTCGTCGTCGGTGTCGAGGAACGAGCCAGACGGCGGACCGCCGGCGCTCGTCACGAGGTGGTCGATGCCGTCGAACTCCTCGACGGTCCGGTCGACGAGCGTCTCGATGTCGTCGGGGTCGGTCAGGTCGCCAGCCTGGGCGACGACCTCCCCGGTCGCGACCGCTTCGACCTCGGCTTTCGCTTCGGCCAGTCGCTCCTCGTCGCGACCGTTGATCACGACGTTAACACCCTCGGCGGCGAGCGCCTTCGCCGACGCCTTGCCCAGGCCACTCGAAGAAGCCGTTATGAGTGCTGCATTGCCTGCAATCTCGAAGTCCATAATCCTTCCAAGCAGAGTGGCACGGGAAATAGTTGGCGTTTGGGCAATCGACGCCACTCAGTCGATGGAACGCTGTGCTGTCCCGTCTTCGAACGTGACCGAGACGGTCTCGACGGGGCTCGCCGCGGGTGGGAGGTCAGAAAGGACGGCATCGGAGACGACGAGTTCGCCCAGGTCCTGGGTGTTCTCGATCCACACCACCCTGACCGTCTCGGGATCGTAGCCGCCGAGCGAGGCGAGCGCGATGCGCAGCGCGATCTCGTCGTCGGGCGCCACGACCGGCAGTTTGGACTTCTCCAGGGACCCGCTCGTGATCGCGTTGGCGTAGGCCTTCTCGAGGTCCAGCTGATCGATGGCCGCCTGCCGGGTCAGGTCGGCGAGGCCGATGCCGTTCCCGTTGCCGCTCGTCTTCTCGGAGAGGCCACGGACGTAGATGAGTTTGATGGCCGGCGTTTCGGGATCCGGCGCGTTCAGGACGCGATACCGCCCGATGACGTTGGTGTCCATTCCGGCGCCCGAGATGTCCTTGCCGATCTCGTCGACGACGAGCAGATCGATATCGTCGACGGGCAGGGTGGCCATCTCCTCGTATGCCCGCTCGAGCAGTGCGGGTTCGCGGTCGGTGAACGACCCGGCCGGTATCGCCTCGACGAGCGCGGTCTCCTCGTGGAAGTTCTCGACGAGGGCGACCCCACCCAGCACCGGTGCGGCGTCCAGGATGACGTCGAGAGCCGCTTCGAGTGTCTCCTCGTATCCCTCGGCGATGGCGGTCGAGTGAAACGTTTTCGCGCCCCGCTGTTTGCCCAGACCGACGACAGTCATCTTCGTGAGGCCGCTCTCGAAGCGCCCGGTGTAGTTGGTGTGGGCCTTCACGCGGTTGATCACGACGACGCCATCGGCCTCCAGGGCGGCCGTCGAGAAGAAGACCGGCATCGCCGTCTCGCCGACGGTCACCTCGCCGACCCGCGTCGCGTCCATCCGGGCGTCGATCGGGGCGTCCACGGTCGTTTCGTCGATACCGAGGTGCTCGAGGACGTCTCGCTGGCCCGTTTCGGTCGCCCCACCGTGGCTCCCCATCGCCGGTACGACGACCGGTTCGTACCCGAGGTCCCGGACGGTCGCCACCGCCGTGCTGGTGATCTCGACGAGGTTGTCGATACCGCGACTGCCCACCCCGATGGCGACCGTATCACCCTGGTCGAGGTCGTCGAACGGCAGCACCTCGACCTCCTGGCGGGCGATCGCCCCGACGTCGTCCAGGGCGGTCGTCTCGGGTTCGTACGTGATGCGCGTGAATTCGGGCAGTGGGAGGGGGTCGATGAGTCCCTCGACGGATTCGCGGGCCGGAAAGTCCATGGCAACTCACAGGCCACAGAGCAGTGTAAAACTATCCGGCCGCCCCAGTAATGTGAACATTTATCAGGCAATGTCACCGCTCTTCTCCATGGAAATCGAATCGGTCGAATCGATCCCAGTAAAGCTCCCACTCGAGACGCCGGTCTCCTTTTCCAACCGGACGATCGAGTATCGTGACCACGCGATAACCTACGTCCGGACCACGGACGGTATCGAAGGGGTCGGTTACTCGCTCGGCTACGAAGGGGCACCGCTCATCGCGGAAGCGGTCGAATCCCTGCTCGCGCCCATGGTGGTCGGCGAGGATCCACGAGACACCGAACGACTCTGGGAGGAGATGTACGAGGGGACCGTCCAGATCGGTCGAACGGGTCTTCTGTTACGTGCAATCTCGACGGTCGACATCGCCCTCTGGGACGTGAAGGCGAAAGCGGCCGACGAGCCGCTCTACAAACTCCTCGGTGGCTACGCCGACGAAGTTCCCGCGTACGCGAGCGGTGGCTACTACCGCGACGAGAAGGGCCACGATGCGCTTCGCGGGGAGATGCGACGGTACCTCGACGAGGGTCACGACGTCGTCAAGATGAAGATCGGCCGGCTGTCGGTCGACGAGGAGGTCGAGCGCGTGGCGGCCGTGCGAGACGAGATCGGGGACGACACGACGCTGCTGCTCGATGCCAACGGCGTCTATCCGACCACCACGGAGGCGCTCAGGGCCGGGCGGGCCTTCGAACCGTACGACCCGTACTTCATCGAGGAACCGGTCATGATCGACCGAGTCGAGACGATGGCCGCGGTCAACGACGGGCTGTCCTACCCGGTCGCGACGGGGGAACTCGAGGGGACGCGGCACAACTTCGCGAGACTCGTCGACACCGGCGCCGCTGGCATCCTCCAACCCGACGCGACCGTCTGCGGTGGCATCACGGAGTGGCTCAAGATCGCTCACTACGCCGCCGCCTACGACATCCCCATCGCGCCACACTACAACTGGAACCTCCACTCCTCGCTGGTCGGCGCCATCGAGAACGGCCTCTGGATCGAATACTTCTACCGCGACATGGATGTGAAGGTCTTCGACGACATCGTACAGACCCCACTCCGACCCGAGAACGGCACGATCGAGCTTCCCGACACGCCCGGACACGGTGTCCCGCTCGACGAAGACGCAATCGAGAACTTCCGCTACTGATGAGAGATTACGCCAATCACACCACGAACCGAGCACCGGACCGCGACGTCGCCATCACCGACATCAAGACGTGCGTCGTCGAGGGCAACTTCGAGTGGAACCTGATCACAATCGAAACGGACGCCGGCGTCACCGGCATCGGTGAAGCCTACCGCGGCGGTGGCGTCCCCGAGATCGTCGAGTACACCAAGCGCTTTCTCATCGGTGAAAACCCCCTCGACGTCGAGCGCCTGTTCCGCCGGATCATCCAGGAGATGTCCGGCCACGGTGGCACGACCGGCAAGGTCGTCACCGCCGCCTCGGGTATCGAGTTCGCCCTCTGGGACGTGGCCGGCAAGGTCCTCGACGTCCCGATCTATCAGCTCCTCGGCGGCAAGTTCCGCGACGAGGTTCGCATCTACGCCGACGTCCACGCCGGCGAGGCCTACCAGGTCGAGGACGGGTTCACGGAGTACGCGGACGAGGATGCCTACACGCCCGAAGCCTACGCCGACGCCGCGGCCCAGGTCGTCGACATGGGCTTCACGGCGCTCAAGTTCGACCTCGACCTCCCGATGGACAACGACCCCGACCCCTACAACGGTCGGGTCTCCAACGCCGCCATCCAGTACAAAGTCGACATCGTCGAGGCCGTGCGCGAGGAGATCGGCGACGACGTCGACCTGGCCTTCGACTGTCACTGGGATTACGCCACCGAGAGCGCCAAGCGACTCGCGACGAAGCTCGAGCCCTACGACCTGATGTGGCTCGAGGACCCCATCCCGCCCGAGAACATGCGGGCCCAGAAGGAGGTCACCCGCTCGACGAGCACCCCCATCGCGACCGGGGAGAACCGCTTTCGCGTCCACGAACTCTCCGAACTCATCTACGATCACGGCGTCGACATCGTGACGCCCGATCCCTCGACGGTCGGCGGCCTCGCCGAGACGAAGCGGATCGCCGACCGGGCCGAGGAGCAGTACATGCCCCTCTCGCCGCACAACGTCACCAGCCCCATCGGCACGATGGCGATGGTCCACCTCGGCGCGGCCATCCCGAACTTCGACGTCCTGGAGTTCCACGCCCTCGAGGTCGACTGGTGGGACGACCTCCACACCCGCGACGAACCGCTCATCGAGGACGGCTACATCGAGGTCCCCGAGACGCCCGGTCTCGGCATCGAACTCGACGAATCGGTCGCCCGCGAGCACTGTCTCGAGGGGACGGACTGCTTCTGAGGCGATCGGGGCGAGGACCGTTTCGAGGGAAACCGTTAGGGCCGTCTCGCGCATACCGACCACGACCGATGGGAGATATCGCCGACACCGTCCGCGACATCCGGGCCGACCTCCGCAGCCGAGACGGGGTAGTGGTCGCTTTCAGTGGTGGTGTCGACTCAGCCGTCGTCGCCGCCCTCGCTCACGACGCCCTGGGTGACGATGCCGTCGCCGTAACGGCGAAGAGCGAGACGCTCCCGGCGGCCGAACTCGAGGCAGCAGTGCGGGTCGCCGACGAAATCGGCATCCGCCACGAACGCGTCTCCTTCAGCGAACTCGACGACGAGCGGTTCGTCGCGAACGACGACGACCGGTGTTACCACTGCCGAACGATGCGGTTGGGCGAACTGTCCGAGGCCGCCCGCGACCTCGGCATCGATACCGTCTGCGACGGGACGAACGCCAGCGACGCCAGTGGCGGGCACCGCCCCGGCCTCCGCGCGGTCGAAGAGCAGGAAGCATACTCCCCACTCCTGGCCCACGACGTCACGAAAGAACAGGTCCGGGAGATCGCGAGGGCGTACGACCTCTCCGTCGCCGAGAAACCGTCGATGGCCTGTCTCTCCTCGCGCATTCCAACCGGGCAGGAAGTGACCGAGGAGCGGCTCACCCGCATCGAAGAAGCCGAGCAGTTCCTGCGCGACTGGGGCTTCGACCAGTTCCGTGTGCGCGACCACGACGGCTTCGCCCGCATCGAGATCGGTGCCGAGGAACTCGAGGCCGCCCTCGATCCCGAATTCGCCCGGGCGGCGGACGAGCACGTTCGCGCCGCCGGGTTCGACGCGGTCGCGCTCGACCTCGAAGGCTACCGGACCGGCAGCGTCAGTCCGGACGGCTAGGAGTGATCGAATTGCTCAGTTCCGCGCGATCTGTGCCGCCTGCGCGCCGGCGACGAAGCCGGCGTCGATGTTCACCGTCGAGAGCACGGTGCACGACTGCAGCATCCCGGCGAGCGCGGCCTCCCCGTCCCCACCGTGGCCGTAGCCGATGGACACCGGGAGACCGATGACCGGGACGTCGACGAGACCGGCGACGACCGTCGGCAGCGCGCCCTCCCGACCCGCGGCCACGACGATGCTGTCGGCCGCAGCCAGGGCGTCGGCCTCGGAGAGGACGCGGTGGATCCCCGCCACGCCGACGTCGTAGTACGTCTCGACCGTACAGCCCATCTCGCGGGCCGTCACGGCCGCCTCCTCGGCGACCGGGACGTCCGACGTTCCGCCCGACACGACCGCGACCGTTCCCTCGCACTCCGGCGGTTCGTAGTCGGTGGCTCGGAGCACGAGGACGTTCGAGTCCGGGTGCCAGTCGGCCTCGCTCCCGAGAGGCTCGAGCGACCCGACCGCCCCACCGTCAACCCGGGTGAGGACGACGTGGCCGCGGTCGTCGAGGAACGACTCGGCGATAGCCCGGAGCTGGTCGGTGGACTTCCCCTCCCCCAGCACCACCTCCGGGATGCCCGCCCGGTCCGCCCGCCCGGTGTCCAGCCGGGCGAAGTCGTCGACGCGCGTGTACCCGTCGAGGGCCCGTCGCGCCTCCTCGACGGTTCGCTCCCCCGCGGCGACGTCCGCGAGTAGGTCCTGGATGTCCATGCTATCTCTCCGGCCATCCGAAGGGAAAAACCAACCGCCCCCGGGAACGCGAGCCTTTTTCGCTCGGGGCCCCCATCTCCTCTCGATGCGAACGCTTGCCGTGGACGGCCGGATGGGTGCCAGCGGTGACATGCTGCTCGGGGCGTTGCTCGCGGCGGGCGCCGACCGGTCTGCGCTGGCCCCCGTCGAAGCCGTCCTGCCCGTCAGGTACATCGTGGAGACCGTGGACAGGAACGGCATCGAGGCCACGACGGTCTCGGTGCAGTACACGGAGACGGCGGCCGACGAGCATGGTAGCCACCAGAGCGGGACACACGAGGGCGGCCACGACCATGCACACGCACACGACCACGAGAGCGACCAACACGATCAGGGCCACTCCCACGGACACGAGCACGACAGAGGGGACGGAAGCCACGACAACCACGCCGAGGGGCACGGGCCGACGAGAACCCTGGACGAGATCGTCGCGATCGTCGACGAGATGGCCCTGCCGCCAGGGGTCCGCGAGGACGCCGTCGCGACGTTCGCGGTGCTCGCCGAGGCCGAGTCGCGGGTCCACGGCACCGATCTGGCGGCCACGACCGTCCACGAGGTCGGGGCGGACGACGCCATCGCCGACGTCGTCGGGACGGCGTTGTTGCTCGCCGACCTCGAGATAGAACGAGTCGTCGTCCCGCCGGTCAACGCCGGATCGGGGGAGGTGTCGATGGCCCACGGGACGTACCCGATCCCGGCACCGGCGGTGGTCGAGATAGCCAGACGGGCCGACTGGTCGCTGGCCGGCGGCCCGGTCGAGGGCGAGTTGCTGACGCCGACCGGTGCCGCACTACTCAGCCACTTCGGCGAGGGTGTCGAGGCGCTCCGCGCGCTGGACGTCGACGCCGTCGGGTACGGTGCGGGATCGCGAACCTATCCGCACCGGCCGAACGTCCTCCGTGTCCTGGTCGGCGACGGCGGACGGCCCGAAACGGACGGTACGGCGGCCGACGAGGAACTCGCCCTGCGACGGGAACCCATCGCGGTCGTCGAGACGACGGTCGACGACGTGACGCCCGAGGTGCTCGGGTCCCTGCACGAGACGCTGGCGGAAGCGGGCGCCCTGGACGTCGCCATCGCCCCGGTAGGGATGAAGAAGTCACGGCCCGGCCACGTCGTGCAGGTGATCGTGGCACCGACAGACGCGCGGGCCGTCGCCGCTCGGCTGGCGCGCGAGACCGGGACGCTCGGCGTCCGGGTGATCGACGCGGCGCACCGCTGGGTCGCCGACCGGACCGTCGAGCCCGTCACGCTGACTATCGACGGGGAGACCTTCGAGGTCGGCGTCAAGGTCGGGACCGACACCGGGGGCGTCCAGTACGACGCGAGTGCCGAGTACGACGACGCGGTCGCGGTCGCGACGGAGACGGGGCTCGCCGTTCGTGAGATCGTGCGACGAGCGGAGCGAGAAATCGACGAGACGGAATGAGCTCCCGGCGTCACCCACCTGGTGCCGGCGCTCAGGCCCGATCGACGTCCAGCTGCTCCCGGACCTCGTCGAGGGCGTCGGACGCCGCCAGGGACTCCAGTTGCTCCTGGAAGTGCTCCTCGCACAGGGCAACGTGCACGCCGTCCTTCTCGACGGTCAGGTCGGCGCTCCGGTCGCAGTAGTGACACTGCATGAGTGAGGATAGGTGGCCGACACACCTGAACGTCACGGAACCGGAAGGTGCTCGGCCACGCGGTCGTACTGCGCCGCAGAGAGGCCGGCGAGCCCGAGTCGACGCCCGTGGGCGTCGCTCCCACCGGTCTCGACGAGGGCGTACTCCTCGACCGTCTCGGCGAGGAGCGCGGCGTCGGTGGCCGGCTCCCCGCCGTGGCCGCGCGCCCCGTCGTAGGGGTAGACCGATTCGACCGCGTCGAGGTGCTCGCAGAGCGCCAGGGCCCCTTCCGGGTCGGGATACCGGAACGGATGGGCGAGGGAGACGAGGTGGCTGGACGCCTGCAGCAGTGGCAGGGCGTCGGCGAACGCCGGGACGTCGCGAGCCACGAAACACGGGTCTGATTCGCCGATGAGGTCCTCGAAGACGTCGCCGAGACGTTCGTAGGCGGTATCGCCGTGGTCGACCACCGCGCGGGCGACGTGGGGCCGCCCGACGCCCTCGACGAGGTCGACGTCGAGCGAGACCTCGAGCCGGTCCTCGACGCACTCCACGATGGCCCGCCCGCGCTCGACACGGTCGCGCTGGATGCGGGCCAGTTCCGCCCGGAGCGATTCGGTCGGCGTCACGCCATACGCGAGGAGGTCGACGCGCTGCTCGGCTGCCTGGACGCGCAGTTCGATGCCGTGCACGACCTCGACGCCGTCCATCACCGTCACCGGATGGGACAGCCCGGGGTGAATGCGGTCGTGGTCCGTGATGGCCACGACACTGACCCCGGACCGACGTGCGGCCGCTGGCACCGCCGAAAGCGACAGAGACCCGTCCGAGACGTCGGTGTGGACGTGGAGGTCGGCGTAGACCATGCCCGAGACTGGGGGCCGGGTCCTCAAACCGATTGTGCACGGTCGCGTCGACGCCGATCGCCCTCCGCCCGTCCGCAGACCATGACATTTAATCACAAAGTGTCATAGCATAACAATCATTATCGTTCATGCACAATTTACTTGCGTCTCCGTCCGGTCCCTTCAGTCGATGACACTGAATCAGACGACCGACCTGCTCGAGTCCCAGTCGTACCCGCTGACGGCCGACGAACTGACCGACCGCCACGGCGACCACGAACTGACTCTGCCGAACGGAGACGAGTCACTGGGGGCCGTCATCGAACGGTCCGGCGAGGAGTCCTTCGAGTCCGCCTTCGAGGCCCAGCAAGCCGTCTATGCCTCCTTGACCAGCAAGGCCATCGGCCGCAAGGGCTACAGCGACCGCGACCCGACCCCGATGGGCGTCTACGGTCCCGACCCGGTCTCCTTCTGAGTAGTCGACCGCTCACGCCGTCCGGCCACCCACCAATCCTCCGGCCGCCCGTTTCCACACGAACCTCCGTTACATATATATCCCTACATGCCAAATTCGTGGGTAGGATTGGCATGTCACTGGGAGCCTACGACGAAGACGAATACGAACGTCGCGAGCGGAAGAACGCCACCGTGGACATGAGCGAAGACGACACGCGAAACTCCTACGAGGGGTCGATCGAGTACGACTCGGGAGATTCCGCAGACGAACTCCTCGAACAGTTCGAGGAGATCAAATCCAACTAGGGACCGGTTTTCAGGCGGGCACCGGCGATGACGACGAATACTGCGAGGACGTGCCCGAGAAGCGCTGCCGCAAGTAGCGGAAACTCCCAGACGAAGGGAAGCAAGACCAGTTGCACCACACCGAACGCGGCCGTGCGATAGTCGATGGCCCGGACTTCGTCCGCGAGTTGTCCCTCGACGTCCAGTGTAACCGCCCGCCAGAGGGCGAGCAGCGCGATCCACCAGCCGGTACCCACCCGATAGGCGATGTCCCAGAGGATCACGAAGAAGAGAAACGCCGCGAGCAGGGGAACCTGCGGGCCGAGCACCGATTCGAGGAGCGTCGGCCCGTGCCGTGGTTGATAGGCGAACAGAATGGTGAGCACCGTCGCGTACCCGACGACGCCGAGGACGACCTCGAGGCTGCTCGAGAACAGCAACTGCCGATAGGTATCCGGCACCGCCGCCCGCCTGACGCGACGCCCGATGTCGAGCATGAGGGCGCTCCCCGCGGTCGCGACCAGGACGGCCGCGGTGCCGGGAAGGACGGCCTGCCACCGGCCGTAGGCGGCCGCGACCAGAACCACGATCGCCTCGAACACCACCAACTGGAGCGCGAGGGCGGTACGATCGGAAACGTCGATGCCGGGAATGGCGCCCACGATGCTCTCGAAGACCCAGGTCTCTCCGTACTTCAACCGCAGGTCGGCCGGGTCCAGGTCCTCACCCATCGACGACCGGTTCTCCCATCTCCGTTAACGTCTTTCTGACCGCCTCGTCGAAGGGCGTCAGATCGACCTCGATGACGTCCGTTACGCTATCGTCGTTCACGACGACCGGATTTTTGAGGCCCTCGATGAGCGGGTGGGCGACCGAGGCCGGGACGTCGGTGACGAGGTCGACCCAGTACGCCGACAGCCGAGGCGTGAGCACCGGCACCGGGATCACGAACAGTCGACGGCCGAGGGCCGCGGCGGTCCGCTGCATCATCTGTTGGTAGGTGAGGACCTCCGGCCCACCGATCTCGAACGTTCGGCCCCGCGCGGCGTCGGTCTCGATGGCGCCGGCGAGGTAGGCGACCACGTCGTCCACGTAGATGGGCTGGGACCGGGTGCGGACCCACTCGGGCGTGATCATCACGGGGAGGCGTTTGGTCAGAGCGGCGACGATACGGAAACTCGAACTCTCCGCCCCGACCACGATGGCTGCCCGGAAGACGGTCAGGTCGTACTCGCCGCCCTCGAGGACCGCCTCGACCTCGCGGCGCGACCGCAGGTGCTCCGAGAGCGTCCCGTCCTCACCGCCCAACCCCCCGAGGTAGACGACCTGCGAGACGCCTGCCTCGCTCGCCTTCTCCGCGAAGTTCCGGGCCGCCCGCCGGTCCTTCTCCTCGAAATCCCCCGCGGCGCCCATCGAGTGGACGAGGTAGTACGCGGCCTCACACCCGTCGAACGCCCCCTCGAGCGACGACGCGTCGAGCAGATCCGCCTCGACCAGCGTCACGGCTTCGGGACCGTCGTAGCGTGTCTCGTCCCGCACGAGCGCCCGGACGTCGTGCCCGGCCGCGAGGAGCGCGGGAACGAGATGCGAACCCACGAACCCGGTCGCGCCGGTCACCAGTACTTGCATACTCGAATCATCGGGCGCCGCCCGCATAAGCCTACCAGCCGATTCCTCACCATCCGGGAGTCGGTGGCGCCCCTCGCTCGTCTTCGACCTCGCGACCGAGTTCGGGGTCGGGGTCGGCGGTCTCGGCCCGGTCCGTCCACGACGCGATCGCCCGCCCGGCCCAGGAATCGGCCGCCCGGGCGCGCTCGAGAGCGGTCTCGTAGTGCGTCTCGTCGGTCTCCGTGGTCCCCGGTGACCCGGCGGCCGCAGCGGCGACGAACCGGGCGCGGTCCTCGGCCGTGAGCGCCTGCCGGGCGGCCCGGTCGACGATCCCGGTCAGCGCGTCGGCCTCGGGGTAGACGAAGACCTTCTGGCCGACGGCCTGGGGGCCCACGAGCGGGCCATCGGCATCCGATGGGGGTGTTCGGTCGAGCAATCGCTCGCCGCCCATCGTTTCCTCGACGCGCTCGCACTCGGTCTGGGCCCCGAGCGCGAGGTTCGACCCGGGGTACGCGGCGCACTCCTCGGGGTAGGGCTCCGCGTCGTGCACCCGACACTGCAGGGTCTCCGGGTCGAGGAAGACACAGGTCGGGAGCCACTGTGGGTCGGTGTCGAAGGGCGCGACCGGTTTCGGGACCTTCCGGAGGCCCAGAAAGAAGACGGGCTTGCCGTCGATAGCGGCGATATCGTGGCCATCGACGGTGACCGATGGCCCTTCGTCGGCGGTCCAGAGACGAGGGGTGGTGGCGTCCGCCAGCCCCGCGTCCAGCAGCGCGTGTACGTCGTCCCGCGAGAGCGGGACCAGGTTGTACACGTCGTCGAGGGGACGGTGGGCACCGTCGCGTTCGTGTTCGGCCACGGGGCCGAGCGTGCGCCAGTCGACACAACAGCCAGCACACCCCTCGCAGTCGACGCGCATGAGGAGGAATTCGTATCAGCGAGTGGTAAAGATACCGCCGCCAGCGGGGCCGACGGCCACGCTTTTGGGTCCGCGTCCCGGACGGAGACCATGGGCGAACGCTGTGCCGTCTGCGGACGAGACGTGCCGATAGCGGGCGGCATCGCGAACTTCTGGACGCTCGATCACACCGAGACCGGTGGGATGACCCTCGAACTGGAAGATGGGACCGAGCACTTCCTGTGCTTTTCCTGCATGGAGTCGTTGCCCGACCATCCGACCGAGGCCGACATCGAAGCCCTCGCCGCGGAGCGCCACGATTAACCCCGGCCGTCTCGTGCCGACGTGTAGTGCAGCCTGACCGCATCGTCGAGGAGTTTCCGGCACCGTCCTACAGAGGAGCCCAGCAACAGGCCTTGCAGGACGTCCGCGAGGCCTTCGAGGCGGGGAACGACGTCGTGCTGGTCCGCGCGCCGACCGGGACCGGGAAGTCCCTCATCGCCCGGGCAATCATGGGGTGTGCGCGTCAGCCCGGGGCGGCCGACCCCACCGAAGCTGTGGGCGCGTACTACACGACCCCACAGGTGTCCCAGCTCGACGACGTCGCCGAGGACCCACTTCTGTCCGATCTACAGGTCGTGCGCGGCAAGCGAAACTACGACTGTATCCTCGCCGGCGAGGAGCACACGCCGGTCGACCGGGCGCCCTGCGCCCGGAAACGGGGGTACGACTGTGCGGTCAAACACCGCTGTCCGTACTTCTCCGCCCGGGCCATCGCCAGTTCCCGCGAGTACGCCGCCATGACCCTCGCGTACTTCATGCATACGGCCGGTTCCGACGTCTTCGGGCAGCGCGACGTCGGCGTCATCGACGAGGCCCACGGCCTGGGCGAGTGGGCGGAGATGTACGCCGCTATCGACCTGGGGCCGGCGACGCTCCCGGTCTGGGACGACCTCCGGATCCCGGACCTCGACGGCGACGTCGAACGGACGGCCCGATTCGCCGAACAGGTGATCGACGTCTGCGAGTCGGCCAAGGACGAACTGCTCGTCGCGGACGAACTGACCCCCGACGAGGCGGGCCGCCGGGACCGACTTCAGGACCGCATCGCGGACCTCACCTGGTTCGTCGACGACTACCGCGATCCGGACAGCGCGACGACGTGGGTCGTCGACCAGGGCGACGGTGGGCGGATCACGATCAAGCCGATGGACCCCGAGCGATACCTCAACCACACCATCTGGGAGCGGGCAAACCGGTTCGCCCTCCTCTCGGCGACCATCCTCGACAAGGACGCCTTCTGCCGGAGCGTCGGCCTCGATCCGAGTCGGGTCGCGCTGGTCGACGTCCCGCACACGTTCCCCGTCGAGAACCGCCCGCTGTACGACGTGACCCAGGGGCGGATGACCTACGAGGACCGGGAGGAGACGATCCCCCGCATCGCCGAGACCATCGGATCGCTCATGGCCGAACACCCCCACGAGAAGGGGCTCGTCCACGCACATTCCTACGACATCCAGTCCAAACTCGCCCAGCACCTCCGCTCGCTGGGCGTCGGCGACCGCGTGCGCGTCCACGACCGGGACACCCGGGACGAGTCCCTCGAGACCTGGAAAGCGAGCGACGACCCGGAGGTGTTCCTGTCGGTGAAGATGGAGGAGGCCCTGGACCTCTCCGGCGACCTCGCGCGGTGGCAGGTGCTCACCAAGGCCCCGTTCCCGAACACCAACGACTCGCGGGTGGCCCGACGACTGTCGGACGGGCAGTGGCCCTGGTACTACCGCACGGCGCTCCGGACGGTCATCCAGGCGGCGGGCCGGGTGGTTCGGTCCCCGGACGACTACGGGGCGACCTACCTGGCCGACACCAGCCTGCTCGACCTCTTCGAGCGGGCCCGGACCGACATGCCCGACTGGTTCGCCGACGCCGTCGACCGGATGGACCGGCCGTCGCTCCCCGCCCTCGACGCGGATGCCGCGCTCGCCGGGATGGACGGGCGCGTGCGCCAGGTAGCGGCCGTCGAAGACGACCCCACACAGCAGCGCGTCTCACGGTCCGAGACGACCTCCGCGGACGGCGGTGGTCACGGACAGGGTGGCGAGCGGAGCGGGCCACCGGATGGGGGTGCGCCGAGTCGAACCGGGCGCGAACAGGGCTCGCGGAGCCCGTTGTCGGACGTGTGGGACCCCTGAACGGAACGACGGCGGAAGGGTGCTGGCGAGCATCGCCACGAGGTGGCCGTGTCTTGGTACATGAACTCTCGGAGCCCACGCAACCGGAGAGGCCCACTCCCGTCCGAACGTTGATACGACGACGGGCCGACAACTGGACCATGCGAGCGATGGTCATCACCGACTTCGGTGACACCGACGTCTTCGAGGAGCGCGAAGTCGAGACGCCCGAACCGGGCCCCACCGAGGTCCGGGTGACGGTGCACGCGTCCTCGGTCAACCCGGTCGACTACAAGATCCGACAGGCCGGTTCCTGGGCGAACGTCTCGCCGCCGGCGATCATCGGCTACGACGTCTCCGGCGTCGTCGACGCCGTCGGGGAGGCGGTGACCGACTTCGCGGTCGGTGACGAGGTCTTCTACACGCCCGAGATATTCGTCGGCGAGGGGAGTTACGCCGAGTACCACGTCGCGGCGGCGGACATCGTCGCCCACAAGCCACCGTCGCTCACCCACGAGGAGGCGGCCGTCCTTCCGCTGGCCGGCGGCACCGCGTGGGACGCCGTCATCGAGCGCGGCGACGTCGAGGCCGGCGAGACCGTCCTGATCCACGGCACCGGCGGCGTCGGGTCGGTCGCGGCACAACTGGCCCTCGCCTCGGGCGCGCGGGTCGTCACCGTCTCCAGCCCCGAGACCGCACCGCTCATGGCGGACCTCGGCGTGGACCTGGTGCTCGATTACACGGCGGACGACGTGACCGACGCCGTCCAGGCCCACTTCGACGCCGACGAACCGATCGACCTGGTCGTGGACACGGTCGGCGGGACCGCCGTGGCCGACAGCATGGACGTGCTCCGACCCCACGGGACCGCGGTGACCATCCAGAACCCCCAGGGCGACGTCGGCGCACAGTACGCCAAAAACCCCACGCTGGAACTCCTCTTCCTCGAGCGGGCGCGCGACAAACTCGACGGGCTCCGCAGGCTCGTGGAGAGCGGTCACCTCGAACCGATGATCGACTCGACCCGACCAGTACAGGAGGTCGCGCGAGCCCACGAACTCGTCGAAGCAGGTGGGCTCGAGGGGAAGATCGCCCTCGACGTGGACTTCGCCTGAAGGCGGGACGGTCGCCGACGCGGCGTGACGGCCGGGACCACCCCGTCAGAAGAACGACGCCGCGTACGCGAAGACGGATCCGGCCATGATCACGGTGAGGAAGATGGCGATGAGTTGCTGTCGGTCCATGTTACTCTCTCGGAGCGCCGACGGTTTCAATCTGACCCAGGGACGCGGGCGTCGACCACCACGTGCCAGACGCCCTCGCTATGGGACTTGACCCGACGACGGTCGAGGATCTCGAGGTCACGGTCGACTGCCGCGGCCGCCTCGCGGAGTCGGCGGATCGGGCGGTCCCAGAGCTCCGCCTCGGGCGTGGCCTCGTGCATGTGGACGACGCCCCCGGGAGCGACCGAGGCGAGCGCACTCTCGAGGTACGCGTGCGCGTCGTAATATCCCATCACGACGCGATCGAATCGTGGGTCGGCGGCCGCGACGCGGGTTTCGACCACGTCCCGGCAGTCGCCGAGCAGGAGTTCGACGCGGTCCTGTACCTCGTTCAGCGCGGCGTTCTCCGTCAGGTAGCGGAACGCCTCGGGGTTCTTCTCGACCGCGGTGACCCGTGCTCCGGCGCGGGCCATCGGGAGCGTGAAGTAGCCGACGCCGGCGAACATGTCGAGGACGGTCTCGTCGGTGGCCACCACCTCGCCCATGTGGGCGCGTTCGGCCTTGTTCCCTGGGGCGAACATCACCCGCGAGAGGTCCAGTGCGTAAGCGGTACCGTGCTCGTAATGGACCGTCTCCGTATCGCCGGACCCGGCCACGACCTCGACATCGGGGTGACGCGTCTCGCCCGCGATGCCACCCCTGGCGAGGACGGTGTCGGCCTCGCCGTGGAGGTCGAGGAGTGCCTCGCCCACCGCCTCCCGCCGTTCACAGTCCCCGAATGAGACGAGGATCACGTCGCCGATGACCGCCCAGGAACTCGGCGCCCGCTCGACCGCCTCGTCGTCGAAGCCGCGGTCCCGAAGACGGGAATCGAGTCCGAGGCGGCGGAATGCGGGGTCGTCTTCCTCGAAGACCGCCACGACCGACGTCTCACTCGGGGGCGCGAGGATCGGAACGGAGAGGTGCTCGTCGTCCTGCTCGCGGACCCGGCGATCCTCGTCGTAGACGCCCTCCGCTCGGAGTGCGTCCATCGTGGCTTCGGCGTCGGCCTTGCGAACCAGCGCGGCGAGCGTGGCCATCTCAGGCCTCCGGGAGGACGTGCAGACCGGCACGGCTCTTCAGCGCCAGAACGGTCTCGGCGTCGGCGTCCAGGTAGTCGGGGCGGGCGACCGTCTTCGACTCGTAGGTCTCGGGGTCCAGGATCTGGACGGCGTTCTCGTCCTCGACCGCGACGAGGGTCGTCTCCTCGGCGTCGGCGCGGGTGCCGACGACCCGACCGGCCGGGGCGTCCCCGTCCTCGTAGCTGGCTTCGTAGGGCGCACCGGTCGTGACCCTGACGCCTTTGAGGTTGCCGTGGACGCTTCGGACGAGGACCGGGCCCGCCTCGTCGTCGAGTGCCACGACGTCGCCGGGCTGGTACCGGGGCAGTCGAACCGCGTACGTGACGCGATAGACCTCGTTACCGTCCTCGTCCTCGGTGACCAGCGTCTCGGAATCGTCGACGCGACCCCCGAACTCGGTGACGAGTTTCCGCGAGACCTTCTTCCCGATCTTGTTGGTCGAGAGCTTCATGTCGAGCCCGTCCGCCATCTCCGATATCTCGGTGATGAAGGCGTTACGGTCGCCGGTGGCCTCCATCTCGGCGACGACGTCGTTGGCGATATCGACGGCGCGCGACGTCTCCTCGGCCGTCGGCGTCCTGTCGGTCGCCCGCACCTGGACCACCGATGCGTAGTAATCGCCCGAGATACGCCCACACCGGGTGCAGGTTCCTTTCGCGATGGTGACCGGGACGGTAACCGACTCGGTGACGGGATCGTCGCGAACGGTGCCGGTGAACGTCGCGTGCATCCGGATGGTCGTCGGGTCGACCTGTTCGGGCCTGACCTGCCACTCGACGTCCTCGGCCGCGACGTGGACGCCGAGGGCCTCGGTGACCGCCTCGACGGCGACGTCGGTGTAGTCCTGGGCGCCGACATCGACCCACCGATTGCCGCGGTGGACCGCACCGCACCGGGCACAGACGTTCACCTGGACCCGTTCCGGCGCGTCGACCAGCGAGAAATCCTCGAGATAGCACGCATCACAGAGCATCCGCTCCCGGCGGGTCTCCCCTGACTCGCGTGGAACCACGGGATCGCCACAGCGCGGACAGAACGTGCCGGTCTCGGCTGTCATCGGGCCGGGCTATGCGGCGACCGATGTTAAGTTGCCCGTCACGGGCGTTCACCACGCCACCGCAGTCACCCGAAGATGACGCCCTCGCTCTCGCCACGAAGGACGACGGCGTCGTCTTCGTCGGTGCAGACGAACGACGCCGCGAGTTCTGTCCGGTCGTCGGTCTCCGTGAGGTCCTCGACGGTCACCTCGCAGGTTATCGTCTCGCCCGTGTAGACCGGTCTGGGAAATTCGAAGGCCATCGACCGGGCCACGTAGTCGATATCGCCGCCGAACTTCGTGGGAAGCGTCGCGGTGAGCAAGCCGTGGACCATGACGGTGCCGGACTGGTCCGCGACCAGGTGATGATAGCCCTCGTCCTCGGAGAGCTCGGCGAACTGCGTCACCTCCTCGGTCGTGAACGTCCGACTGTAGGTGACCGAATCGCCCGGGGAGACGTCCGCCAATCGTGTCATACCGATGATGTCGACGAGCGACGACTTATAGCCATGGAGTACACTAGGGACGTGCATGCAGTGGAAAACGGACTGGGGACTGCGCCTCCGGATGGGCGTAACGATGTTCCTCCTGTTCGCCCTCTACCTCGTCTTCGCCGCGTTCATCGTCTGGTACATGGGCGGCGGGATGGCGATGTTCGTGCTGTTGATGGGGAGTTTCTCCATCGCACAGTGGTACTTCAGTGATAAGTTGACGCTCTGGAGCATGGGCGCCAAAGAGGTGACCGAGGCGGAGTACCCGGAACTTCACCGGAGCATCCGACGCCTCTCCCAGCAGGCCGACCTCCCGATGCCCAAGGTCGCCGTCGTCGACTCCAAGATGCCCAACGCCTTCGCCACCGGCCGGTCGAAGAACCACGCGGCCGTCGCGGTGACGACGGGCATCCTGCAGACCCTCGACCGCGAGGAACTCGAGGGGGTCCTCGCCCACGAGCTCTCCCACATCAAGAACCGGGACATGACCGTGATGACCGTCGCGTCGTTCCTCTCGACCATCGCCTTCATCGTGGTCCGCTGGGGCTGGCTGTTCGGCGGCCGGAACCGCCAGCAGGGCGGCGCCCCGGTCATCGTGGCCATCCTGGCGTCGCTCGTCGTCTGGATCATCTCGTTCCTGCTCATCAGGGCGCTCTCGCGCTACCGCGAGTACGCCGCCGACAGGGGTGCCGCGATGATCACGGGGAAACCGTCCGCGATGGCGTCGGCGCTCATGAAAATCGACAATCGCATGGACCGGGTACCCGAGCGCGACCTGCGCGAGCAGTCGGAGATGAACGCCTTCTTCATCGTCCCCATCGACAAGGGCGTCATCGCCCGACTGTTCCGCACCCACCCGACCACCGAGAAGCGCGTCGAACGACTTCGCGACCTGGAACGCGAGCTCGAGACAGCCTGAGATGGGTGTCCTCGACAGTATCCGCGAAGCGCTCGGCCTCCGGGCGTCGGCGGACGCGACACGCGAGGCCGACCCGGACGACCTCTTCCAGTTGAGCGGCGCCTCCGTCACCATGGAAGCGGACCTCGACTTCGTCCCGATGTCCGTGGCGGGCATCGGCTTCTCCGAGATGGGGTCGACGGACTTTCGCGACGCCCTGCGGGACGTCGAGGCCGTGCTCGACGGCGACGGCTGGGCCAGCGTCCACGAGGACGCTCACGGCTACACCTGGGCCGTCGCCGACCGGGAGGGCTTCGAGTCGCTCATCACCGACCTCTACGTGGCCGCGGACACCCTCGACGACCGGGGCTACGGCGACCGCCTGCTCGCCGCCGTCTTCGGCTTCGAACCGACCGAGGGCGAGGGGCGGGTGTACTGGATCTACTCGTTCCGTCGCGGCTCGTTCTACCCGTTCGCCCCGCGCGCGATGCGCGAGCGGGACACCGCCCTCGAGGTCAAACTCCAGTCGGTCCTCGACGGCGAACTCGACGTCGAAGAGGACACCGGCTACTGGTACCCGCTCTGGCCGGACCGAAACGGCGGCCATCCCTGGGAGTAGCGCCACGCGGCGCTTGGGCCCCCACCGTCTCCGCTACTCCTCGACGGTCGGTTCTTCGATGCGATCGAACGACTCTCGCATCCGCGAGAGTTCCCTGTCGACGTCCTCGGCCTTGCCGTGGGCGTTCGAGATGTGGCGTTCGAGTGTCCCCCACTCGTCCTCGAAGGCCTCGAATCGGCGATCCAGTCGATCGAGGTGCTCGAGGATCTCCTCGGCCTCCGCCGAGAGCTTTCGGGCCTGCACGCCGGCCTTGATGAGTTCGAGTTTGTGCCCGAGGGTGAGCGGCGAGACGACCTGGACGCCGCGTTTCGTGTACGCCCGGAGCATGTCGTACTCCTCGGTCACGAGGTGGTAGTAGACGCTCTCGCTCGGGACGAACGCGAACGCGAAGTCGGTCGTCCCCTGGTCCGGCCTGACGTAGTCCTCGGCGATCTTCGCCAGCTGTTCGTCGACCTGGTCGCGGAAGGTCCGTTCGTGGGTGGCCCGTTCCTGTGGATTTTCGGCCTCGATGGCTCGTTCGTAGGCGTCCAGCGAGAACTTCGAATCGATGCAGACGACCCCCTCGCTGGTCTCGATGTGGGCGTCGGGCGTCTTGTTGCCCACCACCCGCTTGCGGATGCCGAACATGTCGGGCGGGAGGTGGTCTTCGAGGATGATCTCGAGTTGCTCCTCGCCGAACTCGCCGCGCTCCCGCGGGACCCGCAGGAGGCGTTCGAGGTTCTGGTGGACGCTCTGGAGTTCGGTGGCGCGGTCCTCGATGCGGGAGACCGACGCCGCGAAGCCCATCTCCGAGAGCGTGGTGTGCATCGCCGTCGTCAACTGGTCGGTCCCGATCTCCTCGCGCTGGACCGCCCGCCGGATCTGGACGAGCAACAGGAGGATGGCGAGCAGCGCGAGCAGCACTCCACCGATGAGGTAGTCGCCGACGGGCATTACAGGCGCGTACGCGTGGGGGACCCTCAACTATTGGGTTCGGGTGGCGCCGGCAGGCGCCACCGAATGAGCGAGCGGGGAGAGCGCGGACCGAAGGTCCGCGGTACTTACGAGCGGGCCTGTGGCCCGCGAGCGGTAGCCAACCGCGAGCCGCGGGCGGTGCCGCTAGGCACCGCCGGATGGGCGAACGGGGAGGCGCGGACCGGCGGTCCGCGGGATAATCGAGCGGGCAGGTAGCCCGCGAGATCGAAGCGACCCGCGAGCAGCAGCGATGCCACCAGGCACTGCTGGCTGTGAGCGGGCACTCTTCCCTGATGAACCCTGGCCAGGGGAGGAGCGACCCTCGATCACCGCACCCGAATTTCACTTTCACTCTGGTGTATACGAGGGTTTATACCCGAAACGGGAGAATGTCGGACTACGATGCCAGCAGACGCGAACCTCGAGGAGCTGCCGGGCGTGGGACCGGCCACGGCAGAGAAGTTGCACGAAGCGGGATTCGACTCCTATCAGAGTCTGGCGGTCGCCTCTCCCGGCGAACTGTCCAACACGGCCGACGTCGGCGAATCGACCGCGGCCGACATCGTCCAGGCCGCCCGGAAGGCGGCGGACATCGGCGGCTTCGAGACCGGCACCGACGTACTCGAGCGGCGCGAACAGATCGGGAAGCTCACCTGGGGCGTCCCGGAGGTCGACGAACTGCTCGGCGGCGGCGTCGAGACGCAGTCGATCACCGAGGTCTACGGCGAGTTCGGGGCCGGCAAGTCCCAGGTCACCCACCAGCTGGCCGTCACCGTCCAGCTCCCCAGGGAGTACGGCGGCCTGGAAGGCAGCGCCATCTTCGTCGACAGCGAGGACACCTTCCGACCGGAACGGATCGACGACATGGTGAAGGGGCTCTCCGAAGAGGCCCTCGAGGCGACGAAGGCGGACCGTGAGATAGAGGGCTCGCTCGACGACGAGGACGTCATGGACGAACTGGTCCAGGACTTCCTCGACCACATCCACGTGGCGAAGGCGTTCAACTCCAACCACCAGATCCTGCTCGCGGAGAAGGCAAAGGAGGTCGCGAGCGAACACGAGGATACCGACTGGCCGGTCCGGATGCTGGCAGTGGACTCGCTGACAGCTCACTTCCGGGCGGAGTACGTGGGCCGCGGCGAACTCGCCGACCGCCAACAGAAGCTCAACAAACACCTCCACGACCTGTTGCGGATGGGCGACCTCTACAACACGGCCGTCGTCGTCACCAACCAGGTGCAGTCCAACCCGGACGCGTTCTTCGGCGACCCCACGAAACCGATCGGTGGGAATATTTTGGGCCACACCTCGACGTTCCGTATCTACCTCCGCAAGTCCAAGGGCGACAAACGGATCGTTCGGCTGGTCGACGCGCCCAACCTCGCGGACGGTGAAGCCGTCATGCGCGTCGAAGACCGTGGGCTGAAGCCAGAGTAGCACCGAGCGCCAGAATCGAACCGTACCGGCTCCGCGAGGATTGCTTCGCGGCGACTATATTCTGTGCCGAGAAACGGCCAGTACCGCCGATACGACCCCCTTGAACGTGCACGTTTTCCCACGCACTTGGAATAAAAGCACACTACTAAAGCCCTGGGTTCATACTCACGAACTGTACACTACTATGACTGGCTACGCAATCGTACTTGCATCCGAGGAGATAGAACGCGTCCAGGCGGTCAGCATGATCGCCTCGGTCGCGGCGATGTCGGACACCCCCGTCGAGGTCTTCGTCACGATGAACGGCCTCAACCCCTTCGAGAAGGCGGCCGTCGAGAACATGGACTTCGAGGGCGGTCGCGTCGCCCAGGCGATGATGGAAGCCGAGGACGTCGAGGTCCCCCTGTTCACCGAACAGCTCGAACAGGCCCGCCAGATCGGCCCGCTCAACGTCTACGCCTGCGAACTGGCCATGGACCTGCTGGACACGGACCTCGACGACTACGTCGACGACGTCTTCGACGACGTCCTGGGCGTCTCCGGGTTCCTGAACCGCGCGAAGGACAAGCAGATCATCTTCGTCTAAATCAATGAGTGAACAAATCGAAGCTGACGTGACCGTCGACGCCCGCGGATCCGCCTGCCCCGGCCCACTGATGGACCTCATCGGCAAGATCAAGAACGTCGACGCTGGAACCGTCGTGGAACTGCTCACCGGCGACGAGGGGTCGAAAAACGACGTCCCCGAGTGGGTCGAGGAAGCCGGCCACGAACTCCTCGACACCGTCGACGAGGGTGAGTATTATGCTATCTACGTCGAAAAGAGCTAACCAATGACGGATGAAATCGTCATCATCGGCGGTGGGGTCGGCGGTACCGTCACGGCCAACCGGCTCGTCGAAAAATTAGAGCGAGAGGTCAAGGCCGGGGACGTGAACGTTACGATCGTCACCGACGACCCGTATCACGTCTACAAACCGACGTTCCTCTACGTCCCCTTCGGCAAGAAGGAGGCCGAGGACGCGAAACGACCGCTGGCAGACGTCGTCGACCGACACGTCGACCTGGTCTTCCAGCGGGTTACCGGCATCGACACCGACGCCCAGTCAGTCTCGATGCGAGACGGCTCCGCGATGGACTACGACTACCTCGTGGTCAGTACCGGCGCGATTCCGGACCCGGAGGGCACGCCGGGGCTGGGTTCCGACGGGGACGGCCACCACTTCTACGGCCCGGAGGCCGCCGAGGAGCTCCGCGAAGCGCTCGCGGGCCTCGAAGAGGGACGACTGGTCCTCTCGGTCATCGGCACGCCGCACGTCTGTCCAGCCGCTCCCGTCGAGTTCGCGTTCATGGCCGACTCGTGGCTCGACAAGCGCGGGCTACGCGACGACATCGAGATCACCTACACCTACCCGATCAACCGCCTCCACGGGGTCCGACCGGTCGCCGAGTGGATGGAACCGCGCTTCGAGGATCGCGGTATCGACACGCGGACGTTCTTCAACGTCGATTCCGTCGACAGCGACGAACAGGTGATCGAGACGATCGAGGGCAAGGAACTGGACTACGACCTCCTGGTCGGCATCCCCGAGTTCAAGCCCTCGCCGCTGATCGAAGACGCGGGCCTGGGGCCAGACTGGATGGAGGTCAACAAGGACACCCTCGAGTCCGACCACGCCGAGAACGTCTTCGGCATCGGCGACGTCACCGACCTGCCGACGAGCAAGGCCGGGAGCGTCGCCCACTACGCGTCGAGCGTCGTCGTCGATCGCATCGCCTCGTACGTGCGGGGCCAGACGCCGACCGGGCACTTCGAAGGCGACACGGTCTGTTTCATCGAAGCAGGCATGGACGAGGGAACCCACATCACCTTCGACTACGAGAACGAGCCGGTCGTCCGCAACGAAACCCAGTTCATCCACTGGGCGAAACTGTCCTACAACGAAGCCTACTGGCTTACCGCCAGGGGGTTGCTCTGAGGTGAGACCATGACTGAGAACCAAACCGACATCGACGCGGAGGCCGAGTCCATCGAGAACGCGATGAACGCACTGGTCGAACTCGAACAAAGCGGCACCCTCGATGACCTCACGCAGGCCGCCAACACCGTCTCGCTCGCGTCCGAGGCGATGGACGACGAGATGGTGGTCTCGGGGGTCAGCGCGGTGACCCAGGCCGGCGAACTCCTGGATCGCGCGGCCGGTGAGCCCGAAGCGGTTCGCAATCTGGAGTTGCTCATGTGTGCGCTCGGCGACGCCGCCGACGACCCGAGCGACCCGCCCGAGGCCGTCGGCATGCTCGGGATGCTGCGCAAGATGAACGACCCCGACGTCCAGCGTGGACTCGGGTTCATCTTCCAGCTGGCGAGCGAAGTCGGCCAGAAGCTAGAAAAGCGGTCGGATCGTTACGAAGGGTAGTTCACGGCATCGACCGTGGCCGAATTCTCGGTGCGAGCAACATCCACGAGTGCAGTGCCAGCGCCGGACAGACGGCCGGGAGAGGGGCCCGCAATGGGCTGTGTGTCGGTCAGTCCTCGAGGTTCGTTTCCTCGTCGTCGCGCTCGCCCCGGTAGATCGCGGTGCCGTCCTGCACGACCTTCTCGGCGAGAACGGCGCATTTGACCCGCATCGGGCTGATATCCACGCCCAGGAGTTCGAAGACGTCGTCGCGGTCCAGTTGTTCGATCTCGTCGAGCGTCATCCCCGGCAGTTGCTGGGAGAGCAGGCTCGCGGCGGCCTGGCTGATGGCACAGCCATCGCCCTCGAAGGCGACCTGCTCGACGGTCTCCCCGTCGTCGGCGAGTGCCACGTCGAACTCCAACTGGTCCCCACACGAGGGATTGTGGCCGCCGTGGGAGAAGTCGGGGTCCTCGAGGGAGCCGTAGTTGCGCGGGTTCTTGTAGTGGTCCAGGATCTGCTGTCGGTACATGTCCGAACCCATGCTCATGACTACACAATCGTAGGCGAGAGGGCTGTAAAAGGGTTGTGCGGGGGCGGACCGGCCCGGCGGCAGAACGCGGCAGTCCTCACCCGAAGATGTCCCTGGCAGCGTCGAGTCCCTCGAGCAACACGTCGACCTCCTCGCGAGTATTGTACATGTAGAACGACGCGCGCGCCGTGGCGGCCACCCCCAGTTTACGGTGGAGTGGCTGGACGCAGTGGTGGCCGGCACGGATGGCGACGCCGAAGTCGTTGAGAATGCTCGAGAGGTCGTGGGCGTGGATGCCATCCATCTGAAACGCGACGAGGCCGGCCCGGTCCACCGCCGGGCCCGGGCCGAAGACCCGGATATCGTCGCGCTCGCCCAGTCGTTCCATGGCGTACCGGGTAACGTAGTCCTCGTGGGCGTGGATTCGGTCGAGGCCCACGTCCTCGAGGTAATCAGCGGCGGCGGTGAGGCCGACGGCCTCCGCGATGGGTGGAGTCCCGGCCTCGAACTTCCAGGGCAACTCGTTGTACGTGGCGTCCTCCCAGGTGACCTCCCGGATCATCTCCCCGCCGTAGAGGAACGGCGGCATCTCCTCGAGGAGGGCTTCGCGGGCCCACAGCACACCGATACCGGTCGGCCCGGCCATCTTGTGCCCGGAGAAGGTGTAGAAGTCGACGTCGAGGGCGTCCACGTCGACCGGGCGGTTCGGCACGGCCTGGGCGCCGTCACCCAGGACGAGCGCGTCGTGTTCGTGGGCCAACTCGGCCAGGTCGTCGAGCGGGTTGACGGTCCCGAGGACGTTCGAGGCGTGGACCGCGCTCACGATTGCGACGTCGTCGTCGATCAGCGTGGCCGCGTGGTCCATATCGAGTCGGCCGTCCTCGGTGACGCTGATGTAGCGGACGTCGGCCCCTGCCTGCTCGGCGATCTGTTGCCAGGTCACCAGCGAGGCGTGGTGTTCCATCTCCGTGAGGACCACCGCGTCGCCCTGCTCGAGGTTCGACAGGCCCCAGGCGTACGCGACGAGGTTGATCGCCTCGGTCGTGTTCTTGGTGAAGACGATCTCCTCGCGACCGCCGGGCGCGCCGATCAACGCGGCCATCCGGTCGTGGGCCTCCTCGTAGGCGAGTGAGGCCTCCTGGCTCAACTGGTGGATGCCACGGTGGACGTTGGCGTTGTACTCGCGGTAGTACCGCGAGATGGCCTCGATGACCGGTTCGGGCGTCTGGGTGGTGGCTGCGTTGTCGAGGTACACCAGCGGCGTGTCCTCGGCCACCTCCCGGTCGAGAATCGGGAAATCGGCCCGGATAGCGTCGGTATCGAGCGGTGCTTGCTCGTAGGACTCCATTGAACGACAGTAGCGCGCCGACACATTACTTTCCTTCGGTGGAAGAAGGTCTCACGGCCGCCGATACCCCTTCGTTTCGTGTGGAGAATCGAAGATTCCAGGCACGTCGACTACGGACCGACATCCGAACTGTCGCCCGCCGGTCGGAACGATATTATCAACGGGACGCAAATGAAAATTGACCGTATCGATGGATCCGCTCTTCGTTGCCCACGTCGTCGCGTTCGCCGTCGCCGCCCTGGCGAGTTTCGCCACCGTGGGTCCGGCCAGTCGGGTCGACCATCCCGACACGCGATACGGCCTCGTGGGATTGCTGGTCACGAGCGGGATCTGGGGCAGCGCACAGGCGCTCTACCTCGTCGTTCCGGGCGTCGTTCTCAAGGAGGTGCTGTACATGGTCGGGCTCGTCGCGGGCATCGTCTCGGTGCTGACGTGGCTGTACTTCAGTGCCGCCTACAGCGGGCGGGCGCCTCGTGAGACACCCTACGCACGGGCAGTCGTGGGCATCGTCGCGATGTTCGTCCTCGTCAAAGTGACGAACCCCCTACACAACGGCTACTTCACCGCCGAGATGGCGAGCGAGCCGTTCGCCCACCTCGCGATCCAGTATGGGATGGTTCACTGGATTGCGATGGGGCTGTCCTACGCGCTCGCGTTCGTCGGCTTCTACATGCTCGCCGAGCGCTTCGCTCAGGCCAGCGTCGGCACGCGACCGCTGGAGGCGCTCGTTTTGCTCACCGCGCTGCCACTGGGACTCGACCTGCTCGCGCTCCAGACGCCGTGGTTACTGGCGCTCACCTACGAACCGCTGGGAGTCGCGGCGTTCGCGGTCGGCACGGTGACGGTGTACTTCGACCGGTTCCAGACCGTCCAGCTGGCCGCCGACGTCGACGACCCGGTCTTCGTCCTCGACGCGGAGGGACGGGTCGCCTCGGTCAACGACCAGGCCACGTCCCTGTTTCCCGACGCGGCCGACCGGATCGGGGAGCCGTTGGAATCCGTCGCCCCACAGCTCAGACGGGCCCTCGACAACGATCGAGTGCTCACGATGGAAGATTCCGGGGATCCCCGGTTCTTCCAGATCTCGACGAGCCCGTTCGTCGCGGGTTCGACCGAGACCGGCCGCGTGGTCATCCTCTCGGACGTGACCGAACGGGAGCGGTATCGCCGGGACCTCGAACGCAAGACCGAGCAACTCCAGTTGCTCAACCGCATCGTCCGTCACGATATCCGAAACGAGATGGCCGTCGTCATCGGGTGGGGCGAGACACTCGAGGAGCGGTTGGACGCGGACGAGATGAACGCGCTCGAACGGCTGCTCGGGGCCGCCACCAAGGTCGTCGACCTCACCGACGGTGCACGCGAGTTCATCCGCGCCCTCGACGAGGACGAGCGACCCGAGACGACCGCCATCGACCTGGCAAGTACACTCGAGGCCGAGATCGATAAACAGCGCTCGGCCCACCCCGACGCCGATATCGCCATCGAGGGCGCGCTCCCCGAGACCACGGTCAGCGCCAACGAGATGCTCACCTCGGTGTTCCGCAACTTGATCGGCAACGCCATCGAGAACGTCGATGCGGGACCAGCCACGATCACCGTCTCCGCCGAGGAACGGACCGAGACGGCAGTCGTCCGGATCGCCGATAACGGTCCGGGAATTCCCGACGACCGCAAGGAGAGCGTGTTCCGGATGGGTGAGAAGGGAGCGGATAGCGGTGGGACGGGCATCGGCCTCTATCTCGTACAGACCCTGGTCGACCAGTACGGCGGCACCGTCCGGATCGAGGACAACGAACCGCGGGGAAGCGTGTTCGTCGTCGAACTGCCGCTGGCCGCGCAGTAGGACGTGCGTAACGGCCCAGTGCGGTCGACAATCTGCGATTTACGAAGCCCACTGGTCCGGTATCCGACGGTATGCCTCGCCAGGACGGCCACCAGCCCTTCACCTCCCCGACCGTCCACCGGTGGGCCTGGGTCCTCGTCGCGGTCTTTTTCGTCGGCGGCGACTTCGTGACCACGAGCCTGGGGCTGAGCGTCGTGGGCGTCGTCGAGCGGAACTCGTTTCTGGCTCCGCTCGTCGCCGAGTACGGCGTCGTCGTGATCCTCGTCCTGAAGGCGATCGTGGTCGGCACCGGCTACGCGGTCTACCGGCACCTCCCGCGGCCCCACGACGTCGGCGTCCCCCTCGGATTCGCCACGGTCGGCGTGGCAGTGACTGGCTGGAACGTCCTGGTCCTGGGGTCGGCGCTGCTGGCGTAGCGAATCCGACACTCCACCCCTGCCCAAGGGGCCCGGAAATATTTGTTCCACCTCCCCGTCATGGACGGTATGGCCCTCCAATCAAACAGGCTGGCAGTCGGACTGCTGGCTCTCGGCCTCGTCGCCGTCGTACTCCTGTACAGCGTCGTCGTGATGCGAGCCCCCCTCCAGATCCTCAGCGTGATCGTTCCGCTCGTCTTCCTCTATCTGCTCTGGCGATTCGTCAGGGCCCACGAGCGCATCGCCGCCGCCATGGAATCGGCGGACCGCGTCGAATGAGCGAGCCGGCCCTCCCGATTACCCGAATTCGACTCCGGTGAACTCGAAGCGAGCGCCGCCATCCTTCCCAGCAGTGACCGTGATCTCCCAGTCGTGGGCCTCGGCACACCGCTCGACTATCGAGAGGCCGAGTCCCGTCCCACCGGCGGTGGAATAGCCGGACTGGAGCACGTTGCCGCGCTCGCTCACCGGGATCCCCGAACCGTCATCCTCGATGTAGAAGCCGTCGTCGAGGTCGCCGACGGTTACCACCAAGCGCTCGCCCCCGTGTTCGACTGCATTCCGGAAGAGGTTCTCCAGGGCCTGTCGAACTCGCCCTGGAGCCGCCCGGATAGTCTGGTCCGTCGTGACCCGTATCGTCGCCGCTGCCGTGTCGACGGTCCGCCAGCTCTCCTCGACGATGGTCGAGAGATCGACCGCCTCGAGCGTCGGCGACCCATCCTTCTCACGGGCGAGCGCGAGGAGGTCCGCGATGAGCGTCTCCATCCGATCGAGCGAGCTATCTACCGCCTGGAGGTGGTCGCTATCGTGTTCCCCCCGGGCGAGTTCGAGCCGTCCCTGTGCCACGGTCAGCGGGTTCCGGAGGTCGTGGGAGACGACGCTCGCGAACCGCTCGAGTCGTTCGTTCTGCCGTTCGAGTTCGGCCTCGAACGCCTTGATGTCCGAGACGTCCCGCTGGATGGCGACGAACTTCCGCGGGGTGTCGTCCGCGTCGACGATCGGCGAGATGGTCTGGAGGGCGTGATAGGTGGTGTCGTCCGCCCGGCGATTGACGATTTCTTCTTCCCACGTCTCACCCGAGCGGATCGTCTCCCAGAGCTCCCGGTAGTACTCCGGGTCCTTCTCGCCGGAGTGCAAAATGCTGGGCGTTCGCCCGATCGCAGCCGCGGCCTGGTATCCGGTGATCCGCTCGAAGGCGGGATTGACGTACTCGATGGTCCCGTCCGCGTCGGTGATGAAGACCGCGAGGCCGACGTGTTCGACGGCGCGTTTGAACTCCTGGAGTTCCCGCTCGCGGTCCCGACGCTCGGTGATGTCGGAGTTGATCGCCACGAAGCGTTCCACCTGCCCGTCCTCGCTCTCGACCGGCGCGATGGTCTGATCGATGGTGAACTGTTCGCCGTCGGTCCGCTCGTTGACGATTTCACCCTCCCAGGTCTCGCCGTCCAGGATCGTCTCCCAGGTGTCCCGGTAGAAGGCGCTGTCGTGGACGCCGGATTGCAAGAGTCGTGGATTTCGGCCCACTGCCTCCTCGCTCGAATAGCCGGTGAGTTCCTCGAAGGCCGGATTGACGTACTCGATGGTCCCGTCCCGGTCCGTCCAGTAGATCGAATGGCCCGCGTTCTCCACGGCGGCCTTGAACGTCTCGAGTTCGCGTTCGCGCCGTCGGCGATCGGTGATGTCCCTGAAGACCCCGGTGACGACGGTGCCGGCCTCGGTCTCGAAGACGCGAGCGTTGATCTCGACGGGCACCCGCTCGCCTGCCCTGGTCTCGACGTAGATCTGCTCGCCATTCGGGAGTCGCGACACGGTCACGGGCTCGTCTTCGGCCGACGCCACGTGCTGTTCGAAGAGCCGACGGTACGACCGTTCTGCACCGGCTGGGTGAAGCTGCGTGATGGACTCGCCCCGTAACGCTTCGCTCGAGTGGCCGAGAAGGTCGACCGTCGCGTCGTTGACCGCCAGCAGCGTCCCGGACTCGGCGTCGGCGATCAGAACCGGATCGGGCGTCGTCTCGAAGAGGAACCGACACGAACTGGGGAGGGGTTCGTCCGCCGAAGCGTCGTGTGTCGATTCGGCTGCCCCCGAGTCCGTCGAAAGCAGCGCCCGAAGGCGGTGCAATGGACGCCCCCCGGTCAACGAGGTGACTGCGCCCATTGCTCGTGTGACAAACTCGTTCCCCGCCGATAGCGGGAACGCTCCCGATGCCATCGTGATAGTGACCAAAATATCCAGGGACGGCATAAGTATTATTGTTTGTGCTATATCCCGAGATAGCCGGGAAAGAGCCGATACATGCCCTCAAGGATACATATTGTATCATATATTTCTCATACATTGCGTTAAAACATACCAACAAATTCATGGTACGATGAATACTCCTCCCAGGTAATGACGGCCCGTCTCGAACGATGAGCGACTTGACCCCTCGGCAAACGCACCTCGCGCAGGCCCAGCAGATCGCCGACATCGGGAGCTGGTCGTTCGATTTCGAACGGGAGCAACTCGAGTGGTCCGAGGAGTGCTACCGTATCTTCGGTATGGACCCCGAAGAAACGGTCACCATGGATCGGTTCATGGGGTTCGTTCATCCAGACGACGAGCCATACGTCCGGGAGCAGTGGGAGAGTGCACTCGAGGGTGCTGAGTACGACATCGAACATCGAATACGGGTCGACGGTGCGGTCCGCTGGGTTCGAGAACGTGCCGAACTCACCGTCGCGGAGGACGGAACGCCCCTGGAGGCTATCGGGGTAGTGCAGGACATCACGGACCGAAAACGCCGCGAACAGCGACTCGAAGAGACGAAAACACGGTATCGCTCGCTCCTGCGGGCGGCCCCGGATCCGGTCTTCGTCGCCGACGCCGAGACCGGTGAGATCGTCGAGGCCAACGAGGCGGCAGCGGACCTCCGCGATCAGCCTCGAGAAGAGATACTCGGGCTGCACCAGTCCGACCTCCACCCGGATGGAGAATCGGAGCGGTACCGTCGGCTCTTCGAGCGACACGTCGAGGAGGGGGGTGTGCTGTCGAAATTGGCGGACGGGGAGCAGGTATACGCCGTCACCGGTGACGGGGAGACGGTCCCCGTTTCGATCAGCGTCGAGACGGTCGAACTCCCGCAGGGGCAGGTCGTCTACGGGATCTTTCGCGACGTCTCGGAACGAACGACCCGGGAGAAAGAGTTGAGCACTTTCCGGCAGGCGGTCGAATCGGCCGGCCACCCCATACTCTTCACTGACCGGGATGGGACCATCGAGTACGTCAATCCGGCCTTCGAGGAGACGACCGGCTATTCGGCCGAGATGGCCGTCGGTCGAACGCCCCGGTTATTGAAATCCGGGGAGATGGACGACGGATTCTACGAGGAACTCTGGGAGACGATCCTCTCGGGCGAGGTTTTCGAAGGAGAGGTCGTCAACCGCCGAGCGGACGGCGAATTCATCCACGTCGATCAGACCATCGCGCCGGTCGAGGACGATTCGGGCGAGATCGAACGATTCGTCGCGGTCAACAGCAACATCACCGACCTCAAACGGCGCCAGGAACAGCTCGAAGAACAACGCGACCGGGCGCGAGACCTCCGTCAGCGACTGTCCGTGTTGAACCGGATCATGCGTCACGATCTCCGGTCGAGCGTGAATATCATCAAAGGCAATGCGGGACTGGCGTCGGCCAGACACGACCTCGAGATGCTCGAGACGATCCAGAATCAGGCCGACGAGATCCTCGAGATCGCCGAAAATGCGCGGCTGATCGAAGAGAGTCTGGCAACAACGGAGGACGCGAACACGGTTCAGGAGGTCACAGCACTCCTGCAGACCAAGATAGCGAAACTCCGCCGCGAACATCCGTCGGTATCCATCGATTCGACCCTCCCCGAAGCACTACCGGTCAGCGCTCACCATCGACTCGACGCAGCCCTCGAACAGATACTGCGGAATGCCGTCGAGCACAACGACGCCGACCGACCGGTCGTCCAGGTGCACCTACGAAGTCCGGGAACGGATCGCGTCGAGATCGTGATCGCGGACAACGGACCCGGCATCCCCGACGGCGAGATCGAACCACTGAATGCCGAGATCGAACACGCACTCCGTCACACGAGCGGGCTCGGTCTCTGGATCGCCTACTGGCTCGTCCACGAGTCCGGTGGCGACATCTCCTTCGGCGAAAACGACCCCCGTGGCACGACGGTCACCATTCGGCTACCACACGCCCAGCAAGCCGCACAGAATCGGTGACGGCTGCGCTCTCAGAGTCGGAGGAACTGGGCGTGCAGGGTCGAATCGACCTCGAGGACGTTCGCCTCGTCGACGTAGCCGGCCTCGATGGCGAGTTCCACGACCTGACGCCCGACGAGGTTGGCCACGCTGGCGCGGGCCAGCGAGTCCACGACGGCGTCCTCGTCGAGCGGTTCGCCCCCGTAGAAGTCCTCGCTGACCGTGAGCGAGACCTCGCCCTCCTCGAAGGTCTCCCCGAGAACCTCGGGGTCACAGGCGGTGACGAGCAGTCCCTGGTCGGTCTCGCGCTCGGAGACGATCATCGCTCGTCGACGAGGGCCGCTTCCTGCTCCTCGCGGATCGCTTCTGCACGTTCGGCGACCTCGCCGGCTTCCTCCTCACGGCCGAGGCCGTCCAGGGCGCGCGATTTCTCCTCGTAGACGTCGGCCTGCCGGAAGCCGAGGCGCATGGCGTTGTCGAAACACTCCAGGGCGTCCTCGTGTTGGCCGCGCTCGACCTGGATGAACCCGAGGTTGTACCAGGCGTGGCCCAGGCGCTCGTTCTGCCTGACGGCCTCCTCGGCGTGCTGGAAGGCCTCCTCGTCCTTGCCGAACTCCCAGAGGGCGTACGCCAGGTTGGTGTGCGCTTCGGCGGCGAAATCGCCGTCCTCAGCCACGTAGAGGGCCTCGCGGTGGGAGTCGATGGCCGCCTCCCACTCCTCGAGTTCGGCGTGCGCGATGCCCTTTTCGACCCAGGCCTCCTGCTCGGTCGTCTCGTCGTCGGCGAACCGGGCGGCCCGCTCGAAGGAGTCGACGGCCTGTTCGTTTCGGTTGATACCCATGTAGTTGAGGCCCACGTCGATGAGGGCGTCGGCATCGACCTGGTCGGAGGCGATGTTGCGCTCGTCGAGGTGGTCGGCAATTGCGTAGGAGTCAACCGGGTCGATCTTCGAGGGATCGACCGAGAGTTCGGGCGGGTCGAGGTCGAATCCCTCGTAAGGGTCGGAAAAGCCCTGCCCCTCCGAGAACCGGTGGGGGCGCTCGCCCTCACGCGGCGAATCCTCCTCGTTGTCGGTCATGGGCCGGCGTACGTGAGGGGGAGGGTTAAGGGCACCGCACCCAGAGGCACTGGCATGCGACTGTTCGTGAGCGTCGACCTCCCACCCGAACTCGCAGACGAAGTCGCGGCGGTCCAGGAGCGGTTCGCCGACGCTGGCGGACTGGATTTCACCGATCCGGCGCAGGCACACGTGACGATGAAATTCCTCGGCGAGACGCCCAACCATCGCCTCGAGGAGGTGACCGCGGCGCTCGAACGGGCGGTCGAGAAGTCCGGTGTCGGGCCGTTCGAGGCCACCTACGGCGACCTGGGCGTGTTCCCCTCCCTCGAGTACATCAGCGTCGTCTGGTTCGGCGTCACTCGCGGCGACCGCGAGTTCGAACGGCTACACGAGTCCATCGAGTCGGAACTCGTGGATATCGGCTTCGACGAGGCCGACCACGAGTTCACCCCGCACGTCACGCTCGCCAGAATGAATCACGCGGGCGGGAAGGACCTGGTCCAGCGAGTGGTTCGAGAGGAGTCGCCGGTCGTCGGTTCGACCACAGTCGATGCGGTCAGCCTCACCCAGAGCACGCTCACCCACGACGGACCGGTTTACGAGACGCTCCACCGGGTCCCCCTCTAGGATCGGCCCGCCGAGCGCCGGTCAGCCACGCCACTCCTCCAGGGTCCGCTGGACGGCCGTCGCCACCTTGTCGAACTGCTGGGTGCTCAGGCCATCCGTCGTGAGGAAGACGCCCTCGTTCGCCCCGGTCACCCTGAGCAGAAAGCCGTTCTCGAACGAGCGGATGGTGTACTCGTATTCGCCGAGTTCGGAGTCCCCGTAGACGTCGTGGGTCGTCTGGTAGGCTCGCCACTCGTGTCCGATGAACGTCGAGAGGTCCGCGTCCCGTTCCAGGTCGTCCCGGAGATACAGCTGTTCGAACTCGGTACGCGTGAAGTAGGTGACCGAACGGAGGCTGTCGCCCACCGACGTTCGACACGTGGCGACGAGTTGTTCGCGAGCGTCCTCGTCCAGCAGTGTATCGGCCATGGCGGCTCTACGAACGCCGGGTCCTTAACTATCCCTCGCCGCCGCGGGGACCGCCACACCCGTGAACTCGAAGCGCGCGCCACCGCCCCGACTCTCGGTGAGCGAGACGGTCCACCCGTGGGCCTGGGCGAGTTGCCGGACGATGGCCAACCCGAGTCCCGTCCCCGACTCGCTTTGGGTGTAGCCGGACTCGAAGACGCGGTCTCGGATCTCTTCCGGGATTCCCGGCCCCGTATCTTCGACGTAGAACCCGTCATCGAGGCCGCCCACGGTGATCTTTACGCCCTCGCCACCGTGTTCGACAGGATCCTCGCGAACTCGTGAGTGAGGGCTCGTGGAGCCACGCTCCTCGGCGTCCTCGTGGGCTTGCAAACGAGGGCTCGTGGAGCCATGCTCCACTGCGTTCCGAAAGAGGTTCTCGAGAATGCGACGGACTCGCCGGGCATCTGCGACGACGGTCGGGAGATCGTCGACCTCGAGGCGAGCGTCACCCTCGGGGACGGTGCGCCAGGCGTCCCTCGCGACCGCTTCGAGATCGACCGGTTCGGTCTCCTCGACCGACCCCCCATCTCGCGCTAACGTCAACACGTCCTCGATGATCGCCTCCATCCGGTCGAGGGCCGACGCTGCGGCCTCGATGTGCTCGTCGTCGGCCGGGGAGAGGTCGAGGCGGCCGCTGACGACGTTGAGCGGGTTCCGGAGGTCGTGGGAGACGACGCTCGCGAACTCCTCGAGGCGTTCGTTCTGTCGTTCCAGGCGGAGCCGGTACTCCTTGCGCTCGGTGATGTCCTGGTTGATGGCCACGAACCGTTCGATCTCCCCCTCGTCGTCGATGACCGGGGCGATGCTCTGATCGACGTGGACGAGGGTGCCATCCTTGCGCTCGTTGACGATCTCCCGTTCCCAGACCTCCCCCGAGAGGATCGTCGCCCACATCTCTTCGAAGAAGGACTCCTCGTGGGTTCCACTGTTGAGGATGGCGGGCGTCTCCCCGATGGCCTCCTCGCGTGCGTACCCGGTCTGGTCTTCGAACGCGGGATTGACCCACTCGATGGTCCCGTCGAAGTCGGTCACGTAGATGCAGTGTGCCGCGTACTCGACCGCCTTCTCGAAGCTTCGGAGTTCGCGTTGGCGCTCTTTTTGCTCCGTGACGTCGTCGAAGGTGAAGACGATACCCTCGAGGTCCCCGTCCGAGTCGCGCAGTGGGGCCCCGTAAATCGAGAGCCAGATCGGGTCCGCGTGTGGTCGGTCCATCCGCAACTCGTCGCCATAGATGGACTCCCCTCGGTTTCGAACGCGATTGAAGGGGTGTTCGTCGTCCGGGAGCGGTTCGCCGTCCTCGTCGACGAAGGTCCACGCCGCCGCCTCGTGGGTCTTGCCGACGATGGATCCGGCGTCTATCTGGAGGAGCGCCGACGCCCGTTCGTTGGCGCGCCGGATCGTCCCGTCCGGCGACAGAACGACGATGCCGATGGGACTGGTCTCGAACAGGCTCTCGAGCATCTCGGTCTCCGTCCGGAGCGCCGCTTCCCGTTCGATGCGGTCCGAGACGTCCACCTGGACCAGGACGAACCCGTCCAGTTCTCCCGTGCCGTCGAGGATGGGCGTGATGGTCTGTTCGGCGTGATACCGGTCGCCATCGCGGGTCGTGGCCACGAACTCCCGCTCCCACGCCATGTCATCGGTGGCCGCTTGACCGTTCGACCGCACCATCTCGGGACTCACGTCGACGACGTCGGCCAGTCGTCGACCGACGATCGCGGGCATTTCGTACCCCGTCTGGGCTTCGAACGTGGAGTTGACGTATTCGATCGTCCCGTCGGTTCCCGTCACCGCGATCGCCTGTCCAGCGGAGTCGACGGCCTGCCTGAACCGGCGAAGATCGGTTCGGGTCTCGATCGCAGCGATGGCGTGTCCCATGTCGTCACCGACAGCCGTGAGGAGGTCGCGCTCTTTCGCATCGAAGGCCCCGACCCGGTTCGCATAGATCGCGAGAAGTCCGTAGAGCCGATCGCCGTGGGTGATCGGGACGGTCGCGACGGCTCGGAAATTCCGCTGTTCGACCGCGGCTCGATACGGATCGAACGCCTCGTCCGTGGAGACGTTCTGCGTGACCTGGAGTTCCCGCGTCTCGATCGCCTTCGGCCCCGGTCCGGTCTCCGGCAGCGTCTGGCCGTCCCCGACGGGGATCCGCTCGAGGAAGTCGGCGCCGACGCCCGCAGACGCGCGAGGCGTCAGCGAGTGAGCGGCCGCGTCGTATTCCCCGACCCAGGCGAACTGATATGGGGTGGAATCCGCGAATATCTCGCAGACCGCCTGTTCGAGGTCGGTCCGGGTCTCGGCGTGAACGAGCGCGGCGTTCACGTCCTTGATGACGGCCACGATGCGCTCTATCTCCGCTGTCCGACCGGTCGGTCCCACACGCTGGACCGCCGCCTCGATCCGCTCTGCGAGGCGATCGGGTCGAATCTCCCCGTCGGGTCGGGGAACGTACGCCGAGACGCCAGCGGCGATCGCCTCGCTCGCGATCGATTCGGAGCCGTCGGCCGGTGCGAGGACGAACGGGAGACGGTCGTCTCGGTCCCGAACGGCACGCAAAAACGACAGGCCGTCCATCTCGGGGAGGGCCAGTTCGCTCACAATGCAATCGACGGCCGCCAGTCGGTCGAGTGCCTGGCGTGGTGAGGCCACCGGGGTCACCGAGAGGGGAGACCGAGCGTCGTCGAGTCGAGATGCGACGGTCGCAGCACCGTCCTCGTCAGCGGACACGTACAGGACGTGAATCGGTCCAGCCTCGGAGGTGTTCATACTCCCCCTCCGTAGAGGGGGGATTAATAGTATCTGCCAATTACAGGTTTCGTACAATGGGGTCGACGGTTCGCGGCCACGCCGGCAGGCGAAGGACGTGCCGAGACTGCCATCGGCAGTTCGGCCGCGCCGGCAGGTGGCGGACGTACCGAGACTGGTGTCGGCGGGCCTGGTCGACCCCGAACCCGCACCGGATGCGCCCGAAACGAACAAGGTTTTATGGCCGCCGGGGAGTAGAGGTGAGCACTATGAGCAAGAAGTCCAAGGCCAAGAAGAAGCGGCTGGCCAAACTGGAGCGTCAGAACAGCCGCGTCCCGGCCTGGGTCATCATGAAGACCAACCGTGACGTGCAGCGAAACCCCAAACGGCGCCAATGGCGGCGCAGCGACACGGACGAGTGATCCCATGAGTGCAAGCGACTTCGAAGAACGGATCGTCACCGTGCCCCTCCGCGACGTCCAGAAGGTCTCGAAGGGCGACCGCACGGGCAAGGCCATGAAACTCATCCGTGCGCACCTGGCCAAGCAGTTCGCCGTCGACCAGGATGCCGTCCGTCTGGACCCCTCGATCAACGAGGCCGTCTGGGAACGCGGCCGGGGCAACCCGCCGAGCAAACTCCGCGTCCGCGCCGCCCGGTTCGACGAGGCGGGCGAATCCGTCGTCGAAGCGGAATACGAAGCGGCGTAGAGCGTGCTCCGCACTGCCTTCTTCGGCTCACCGTACGTGGGCGTCTTCGCGGAGGTCACCGACGAGTACGTCGTCGTCCGTCGCGATCTTGACGACGATATCGCCGAGGCGCTCGAGGAGGAACTCGCGGCGACCGCCGTCCCCACGACCGTCGGTGGCTCCGCGACGGTGGGCGCACTGCTGGCCGGCAACGAGAACGGCATTCTGGTGAGCAGTCGGGCCACGGACCGCGAGATGGACCGACTCGAGACGGCGACCGACCTCCCCATCGCGAAGATTCCGGGCCGCATCAACGCCGCGGGGAACGTCGTCCTGGCGAACGATAGCGGGGCATTCGTCCACCCCGACCTCTCCCGGGAGGCCGTCCAGGTCGTCAAAGACACCCTCGACGTCCCGGTGACGCGGGGCAACATCGCCGGCGTCCAGACCGTCGGGACGGCCGCCGTCGCGAACAACCGGGGGGCACTCTGTCACCCGAAGGCCACCGACGACGAACTCGACGTGATCGAGGAGGCACTCGACGTGCACGCCGACATCGGCACGATCAACTACGGCGGCCCCCTGCTTGGCTCCGGACTCGTCGCCAACGACGCCGGCTTCGTCGTCGGCGAGGACACGACCGGACCCGAACTCGGCCGGATCGAAGACGCCCTCGGGTTCATCGACTGACGACCCCCCTCGACTGTTTTCTGCGCACGGTACGGCGCTTCCCTCGACCGTGTCGCGCTGCTTCAGACCGGTTTCCCCGCACGAGAGCCACTCGCGGCCGCCCGATTCGGGCGTTCGAGAGAACGACGATGAGAAGATACTTCCCGCTAAAGACCCGCAGTCAGCGTATGAGTCTTGGCGGCGGAGGCGGTCAGCTCCAAGAGCTGTCTCAGCAGCTCCAGGCGATCGAAGAGCAGAAAGAACAACTCAACGAACAGATCGAGACCCTCCAGGCCGAGAAGGGCGAGATCGACGAGGCCAAAGAGGCCCTCGACGTGCTCGAGTCCGACGGAACCGTCCAGGTCCCGCTCGGCGGTGGCGCGTACGTCCGCGCAACCATCGAAGACGTCGACGAGGTCGTCGTCGACATCGGCGGTGGGTTCGCGGCCGAGCAGGACCGCGACGGCGCCAAGGAGACCCTCGAGAACAGAAAGGACATCCTCGATCAGGACATCGAGGACGTCCAGGCCCAGATCTCGGACCTGGACGAAGAGGGCCAGAAGCTCGAACAGCAGGCCCAGCAAGCCCAACAGCAGATGATGCAACAACAGATGGCCCAGCAGCAGGGTCAACAGGACCAGGAATAGGGATCCGTCGATGTTCGAGGGGTTGAAGGAGAAACTCGGGTCGTTCCGGGAGGACGCCGAGGAGGTCGCCGAGGAAGCGGCCGAAGATGACACAGACCAGTCAGCCGCAGCGCCGGAGACCGCGGCGGCCCAGACGTCGTCGGACGCCGACGTCGACGACGAACTGCCGGTTGCCGACGAGGACGCGGCTGGCGGCGGGAGTGAGGAGGCGGCCGAATCGGACGCCGAGGACGACGGTCCCTCACTCGGAGAGAAGGCCAAGTCCCTGGCGACCGGGAAGGTCATCCTCGACGAGGACGACCTCGAGGGGCCGCTCTGGGACCTCGAGATGGCGCTCCTCGAGAGCGACGTGGAGATGAGCGTCGCGGAGGCCATCCTCGACACCATCGAGGCCGACCTCACCGGCGAGCGTCGTGGGTTCACCGAACGGACAGAGAACCTCGTCGAGGCCGCCCTCCGGGACGCGCTGCTCGAGGTCATCGCGGTCGGCCAGTTCGACTTCGACGAGTACGTCGCGGCGAGCGAGAAACCGGTCGTCATCGTCTTCACCGGGGTCAACGGCGTCGGAAAGACGACGACCATCGCCAAACTGGCGAAGTACCTCGAGGAGCGCGGCTACTCGAGCGTGCTCGCCAACGGCGACACCTACCGGGCCGGGGCCAACGAGCAGATCCAGGAACACGCCGACAGGCTCGAGAAGAAGCTCATCCACCACGAGCAGGGCGGCGACCCGACCGCGGTCATCTACGACGCGGTCGAGTACGCCGAGGCCAACGACGTCGACGTCGTCCTCGGGGACACGGCCGGTCGACTCCACACGAGCAACGACCTGATGGCTCAGCTCGAGAAACTGGATCGGATCGTCGAGCCCGACCTGACGATCTTCGTGGACGAGGCCGTCGCCGGCCAGGACGCGGTGAACCGGGCGAAGGAGTTCGATTCCGCGGCGTCGATCGACGGCACCATCCTCACGATGGCCGACGCCGACGCGCAGGGCGGTGCGGCCATCTCCATCGCCTATGTGACCGGGAAGCCCATCCTCTTTCTTGGCACCGGCCAGGGGTACGACGACATCGAGAAATTCGACCCCGAAGGGCTCGTCGACGACCTGCTCGGCGAGGAGTGACGGTTTCTCGGCGACGAGACCGACTCCCGTTTTAGCGACGAGGGCGGAGCTCTGCGAAGCGGGGCGAACAGGCGAGACGACCGACGCGCCGGGCGACGTCTCGCACACCCGCGACCCGCCCGGCGGTAGCATTCACCGCACGCCCAGCGCTTGTGCCGTCTTCCGGTATCAACCCTCGGACGGGTCGTCCTCCAGGGTGACGGCGGGCGCGCTGGCGGCCACCCGACGCAGCGGCAGGCGACGACCACGGCGGTCGTACACCCGGACGTCATCGGACCCCCAGGGCGGTATCGCGACGAGGACCCGCGGCCCGAGGTCGTCGCTGCTGGAGAGGTCCGGGTCGGCGTCGGGATGCGAGACGAACCGGCCCTGTGCGGTGTGTGCGGGCTGTCCGAGATCCACCCCGAAGACGCGGTTGACAGCCTCGCCGGCCCCTGGAAAGGAGAACTCCGCGAAGATGGGCGTCGACGGCGGGACCTCCCCCAGCGGGATGCCAGCCCCGTCGTTCGGCTCGAGATCGTCCGAGTCACGGGTGGCGAGCGGGACGCTCACCGGGTCTGGGTCGCGGTCCCGGGCGAGTTCGAGCAGGGCATCGAGGAGTGGGGCGGTCACGTAGACGGGATTCGACACGACCAGACGTCGGGGCTCCACCCTAATAGTCGTGGCCTGGCACGGCCGGCAGCCGTCCTCGGGACGGGGCAGGGAGACAAGGCCTTTAATGGCCCGACGGCCTACGGAAGGGTACTACGATGGTACTCGACGACCTCGGGAGTTCCCTGCGGGGGACACTCGACAAACTCCGTGGGAAGTCCCGCATCAGCGAGGAGGACGTCGACGAGGTCGTCAAGGAGATCCAGCGGTCGCTGCTCCAGGCCGACGTCGACACGGGCCTCGTCATGGCGCTCTCCGAGGACATCAAATCCCGGGCCCTCGACGAGGAACCGCCCGGCGGGACCACCGCCAGGGACCACGTCCTCCGGATCGTCTACGAAGAACTCGTCGCCCTCGTCGGCGACTCCACCGAGCTACCGCTCGAAGAGCAGACCATCCTGCTCGCCGGCCTCCAGGGGTCGGGGAAGACCACGACCGCCGCCAAGATGGCCTGGTGGTTCTCGAAGAAGGGACTGCGCCCCGCGGTCATCCAGACCGACACCTTCCGCCCCGGCGCGTACGACCAGGCCAAGCAGATGGCCGAATCCGCCGAGGTCTCCTTCTACGGCGATCCGGACGAGGACGACCCCGTCACCATCGCTCGCGAGGGACTCGAGGCGACGAGCGAGGCCGAGGTCCACATCGTCGACACCGCCGGTCGCCACGCCCTCGAAGAAGATCTCATCGACGAGATCGAGGAGATCGAGGCGACGGTCGACCCGGACAACCGGCTGCTCGTCCTCGACGCGGCCATCGGCCAGGGTGCCAAAGAGCAGGCCCAGCGGTTCGACGACGCCATCGGCATCGACGGCGTCGTCATCACCAAACTCGACGGGACGGCCAAGGGTGGCGGGGCGCTGACCGCCGTCAACGAGACGGGCTCGACCATCGCGTTCCTCGGGTCGGGCGAGACCGTCCAGGACATCGAACGCTTCGAGCCCTCGGGGTTCATCTCCCGGCTCCTCGGCATGGGGGACCTGAAACAGCTCACCGAGCGCGTCGAGCGCGCGATGCAGGAGACCGAAGCCGAAGAGGAGGACTGGGACCCGGAGGACATGCTCCAGGGCGAGTTCACCCTCAAGGACATGCGCCACCAGATGAAGGCCATCGACCGCATGGGCCCGCTGGGGCAGGTCATGGACATGATCCCGGGGATGGGCGGCAACGTCATGGACCAGTTGCCCGACGACGCGATGGACGTCACCCAGGAACGGATGCGCTCGTTCGACGTCATCATGGACTCGATGACCGAGGGGGAACTCGAGAACCCGCGCTCCATCGGCCAGAGCCGCACGGAGCGTATCGCCCGCGGCAGCGGGACCACCGAGGACGACGTCAGGGAGTTGCTCGAGCAGTACCGGATGATGTCCCGCGCCATCAAGCAGTTCCAGGGGATGGGCGACAGCGATATGCAGCGGATGATGAAACAGATGGAAGGCGGCGGCGACATGGGCGACCTGGGCGGCAACGGTCCGTTCTGAGAGTCCACCCAGGCCGTGGGCCTTTTTATCGTATCGCTGCGTTGTGCGCCCATGAGCGTCCGCGAGGTGGTCGTGGAGAGCTTCCGGGAGGGAGCCGCCCCCATCGCCGCGAGCGCGGTCGGCGGGTTGACCGCCGGCGTCATCCTCGGGGGGATGCAAGAGCAACTCGCCGCGCTCCCCGGCTTGCTCGTCCTCGTCCCCGCGCTGCTGGCGACCCGGGGAAACGTCTACGGTGCGTTCGCCTCCCGCATCGCCTCCGGCCTCCACCAGGGGCTGATCGATTCTCACATCCGACCGGACGACCGGCTCCAGGCCGCCGTTATCGCCGCGATGTCGAACAACATCCTCGCGAGTGGCTTCGCCGCGATGCTCACGGTCGTGATTCTCCGCTGGATCGACTATCCGGTCGCCGGGATGGCCGAGCTGTTCGGTATCGCCGTACTCGCGGCCTTCCTCGCGGGACTCGTGTTGACAGTCGTCGTGATCGTCGTCATGCTGCTCGGGTTCCGGCGCGGCATCGACCCGGACACCCTCGTGGGCCCACTGGTGACGACGACCGGGGACGTCATCGGTATCGGCTTTCTGTTGATCGCCGTCGAGATCGTCCTCGCGCTGGGGGTCGCGTAGATGCTCGGTGGGCAGGGCACCCAGCAGTGGACCCTCCGTGGCATCCTCCGGGCGACCATGCCCGTCCTGCTCGTGCTCACGATCGTCGCGGTCGGGTCGGGACTCGTCCTCGGTGGGTTCGAAGACGCGCTCTACGAACACCCCTCGTTGCTCATCCTCGTCCCGGTCACCATCGGCACGGCAGGGAGTCTGGGGAGCTTGCTCGCCAGTCGACTCTCGACGGCGTTCCACCTGGGGACCCTCTCGTTCTCCCTGGATAACGAGGACCTGGTCGGGCACACCCTCGCGACGGTCCTGCTCGCCCTCAGCGTGTTCCCCATCGTGGGCGTCGGCGCGTGGGCCATCGTCGCCGGAACAGTCGGGTCCGAGCTCGGGCTCACAACCGTCCTCACCATCGCCACCGGGAGCGGCGCGGCGCTCTCGGTGTTGACCGTCGCCGTTACACTCGCGACGACCTACGGTGCCTACGTCCTGGGCCTCGACCCCGACGACGTGGTCATCCCCGTGGTCACGGTTACCTGCGACGTGCTGGGGGTCGTCGCCCTCTACGTGATGGTGACGTTGTTCGCCTGACTGTCGGCAGCCCTCCGGCTCACTCGCCCGGATACTCGGGTGGCTCGCCGTCCTCCGTCGCGGGCGCCAGGTAGTCGATGAACGCTTCGACGTCCGGTTCGTGGACGGTGATAGCCACCTGGACGTCGCCGAGTTCGTCGGGGTTGCCGACCGCGAAGTTGACCACGTCGTTCCGGGCGGCCTGTTTCGTGAGTTCGAAGGAGAACCCGTTTGGCCCCCGGTTCGCGAAGAACTCCGACCGCGCGGTGTCCAGGATCCGCTGCTGGAAGAGCCGTTTGCGGAAATGCGAGACGTCGTGGGTCGTTGCGGTCACCCGGTCGCCGTGGGTCGCGACCTCGCTCTCGGGGAAGAGCGTCGTGATGGTCTCGACTACCCGCTCTTCGACCTCCGTGGGGTTGACCGGGGCTTCGAGTCGGACGGCTATCTTGTAGGTCGTCATCGGTCTCGTTCCTCCTCGAGGAGCGTGCGGACGCGGTCGCGAAAGACCTCGAGGCTGTCCGTGTTCTCGATGGTGACGTCGGCCGCCTCGATGGCGTCGTCCATACCGAAGCCCCGTTCGCGCTCGTCGCGCTCGGCCAGGGACTCACCGCCGTCGTCCTCGGCGGCATCACGTCCCCGGTCGGCGATCCGCTCCGCCCGGAGGTCGAAGGGCGCGAACACCTCGATCAGGGTGAACTCGTCGCCGAACGCCGCCTCGAAGACCGCGACCTCGTGGCCCGAGCGGATGCCGTCGACGAGAACGACCTCGCTGTCCTCGAGTGCCGACTCGATGATCGGGAGCGAACGGTCGGCGATGGCGGCGAGCCCGTTCTCCTCCCGCATCGCCTGCGCGACCCGTCCGTGATCCGAGGCGGGGTCGAGCCCCCGGTCCGCCGTCTCCGCTCGAACTACGTCACCCATCGTGACGACCGGGATGTCCATCTCGCGGGCCACGGCCGCGGCTTCGCTCTTCCCGCTCCCCGGTAGTCCGACGATACCGATGACCTGCATCGGGCCGACGTAGGTGGGCCCGGGCCTTTTGGATTCCGCTCTCAGTCGCCGCCCTCGCCACCGTGCGGGGCGGAGGGAGTGACCGCGGCCAGCCCCCGGGCGAAGTCCTCGGCCGTGACCCGGGGATCACCGCCCCGGCGGCCCTCGACGGCGGCCTCGATGGCGAGCAGACTCGCTTCTCGGACCACCGCCTCGATGTCGCTCCCGGTGTAGCCGGCGGTCTCCGCGGCGAGTGCGTCCAGGTTCACCCCTTCCATCGGCACCGAGGCGGTGTGGACGGTGAAGATGTCCCGGCGAGCGGCCCGGTCGGGCAGCCCGACCTCGACCAACTGTTCGAAGCGCCCGGTCCGGACCAGGGCGGGGTCGATGACGTCCGGTCGGTTGGTCGCGCCGATGACCACCACGTCGTCGAGTGGCTCCAGGCCGTCCATCTCGGTGAGGAGCTGGGAGACCACCCGTTCGACCACCTGGGTGCCGACGTCCTCGCCCCGCCGCGGGGAGATGGCGTCGACCTCGTCGAAGAACACCACGCTCGGGGCGTGCTGGCGGGCGGTCTCGAAGATGTCCCTGATCGCGCGTTCGCTCTCGCCGACCCACTTGTCGAGCACCTCTGGCCCCTTCACCGAGATGAAGTTCGCCTCGGTCGCGTGGGCGACCGCCTTCGCGAGCATGGTCTTTCCCGTCCCCGGGGGGCCGTAGAGCAGTATTCCACGGGGTGGCGTCGCGTCCATGTACTCGAAGAGGTCGGGGAACCGCATCGGCCACTCCACGCTCCGGACGAGCGCCCGCTTGGCCTCCTCGAGTCCGCCGACGTCCTCGTACGTGACGGTCGGGACGTCCACGTGGTGGTCCCGCATCGCGCTGGGTTCGGCGACCGCGAGCGCCCGTTCGAAATCCCGGATGGAGACGGCGTCGGCGTCCTCGCGCCGCGCTGCGGCCAGCACCGCCTCCGAGACCAGCGCCGAGAGGTCCGCCCCGACGAACCCGTGTGTCCGCGCCGCGATCTCGTCGAGATCGACGTCATCGCCCAGGGTGACGTCCCTGGTCCGAACGTCGAGAATCTCCCGGCGTTCCTCGCTGGACGGCACCCCGAGCGAGACGTCGCGTTCGAGGCGACCGCCCCGGCGGAGTGACGGATCCACGTCGCCGGGCTTGCGCGCGATACCGAGCAGGGCGACGCCGGATTCGGCCGCGAGCGCGTCGACGAGCGACCGGAGGTGGGCCGCGATCCGCTGGCTCCGATCCGTCGACCGGTCGTCGGCCGGGGCGATCTCGTCGAGTTCGTCAACGACCACCAGTGTCGGTGCGTTGGCCCGGGCTTCGCGAACCACCTTCGAGCACGCCTCGCCGACCGCTGGCGACCGCATGCCGGCGACGTCTGCACTGTCGAGCCAGACGACGTGGACGTCCATCTCCGTGGCGACGGCCTGCGCGAGGAGGGTCTTCCCACTCCCCGCCGGCCCGGTGAGGAGGACGCCGCCGACGCGGCGCTCGCCCAGTCGCTCGAATCGCCCGGGCTCGGTCAGTGGGCTGGTAATGGACTCGCGGAGCGTGCCGATCGCGTCGTCGAGACCGCCGACGTCGTCGACGGTGATCGACGCCGACCCACCCTCGCGGACCGGTTCGTCCCGGACCAGGACCGTCGTCTGCTCGGTGAGCAACACGGGCTCGTCGGGTATCGTGTCGGTGACCACGAACGGGAGCGAGAGGGTCCCGTCGAGGAGTGTAGCGTCGACCGCGTCGCCCGACGAGACCGGCCGCCCCGCCAGTGCGCGGCCGAGTGGCACCTCGCCCTCCTGGACGTCCACCGCCCGCGTCGGGGCGACGGTGACCTGCGAGGCAGGTTCGAGAGTGGTCTTTGCCACCGTGACGCGGTCACCGGGGTCGACGGCGGCGTTCTCCCTGACCGCCGGACCAAGTGCGACGCCATCGGTGTCGACGCTGGCTCGAGAGACCGAGGCTACGGTCCGGTCGCGGCCCTCGACGGCGACGTACTCGCCCGGGGCGACCCCCAGGCGGCGCATGACCGCTCGTTCGATGCCGGCTTCGTCGGCGCGAGCGGGTTGGGGATCGGTCGTGACCACGAGGTCGAGGGTGTCGGCGTCGGTGCTCATCGGTGATCGGTGGGGATCGGCGGTCGGTTGCGTGGCGGAGCGGCGTGGCTGTTCGGCCCGTTCGAGGTGGTGAACGACTGGGTGGAGCGGGAGCGTACCTGCATGGCTACGGAGCGGGGGGAGGAGTGTGGATACCCGGAGACTGGACCGCCAGGACCTTAAAAGGGCCGTCGGGCGACGGGACAGGCCGATATATATAAAGTTGGCACGGGCATAGCCGAGCGCAGGGCACGTAGCTCAGTCTGGATAGAGCGTCGGACTTCTATCCGCGGCAGCGTCGCTGTCGGGGGAAGACATCCGACGGTCGTGGGTTCAAATCCCATCGTGCCCGCTCGAAATCGGGGATTTCTCGCGGCCACGATTTAGTCCCGTTCGCGTCCGCTCACGGGACTCCCATCGTGCCCGCTTTGCTGCGAGCACCGTTCGCGAGCAGCAAACGGCACCGGGATTTGAATCAGGGAGGGCGTGCGCAACGGAGTGAGCACGTCCGACCGTGGTTCAAATCCCATCGTGCCCGTCCACCTTTTTACTCGTCGGGTGCGCAAAGCGCACCCTCCTCGCAAAAATCTGGACCAAAAACGTCCTCGGTGCTCACTTCGTTCGCACCGAGTGAACCGCCTCGCTCCGCTCGGCGGATGCTGGCGTAACGACAACTGAGCCGGTAACAAGCGGGTTGATTCAGGGAGGGCGTGATTCGACAGAGCAGCGCTCTCTCGTCATCCCAGAAATCTTCGAGTTTCGGGCGACAGCCCGAGATGGGTGCCAAGCGATCGACCGTTCGGGGGCGAGGGAAATATATTATATAGTTGGTAGTTACGTTGAACTATCGATAAAAGTATATATTTGCATGGCGACATCCGCCGTGGATCACGGAACGGAAGCGCATACCGAGTTCGATCAGCCCGACAAACAGACTGTGCCGGCTGTCGACTTGCGATTCGACGGTTCTGAGCGGTAGAGTGTCCTCTTCGTTTCCCGGACAAGTTCGGTAGCCCGTACTGTTGCCGACAAAAACGGGCTTCATTACCGCCCGTCCAAGGCCAACGGGAGCCTGCAATTGAAGAGGATGAGAGGCGTAGAAACGGGGTATTGGCGGTGAAACGCTCGGGTGCGACGAACGGTGCGATTTGCCGCCTGCACCCCATTGCAGGCGGCCGATCTGGAACGAGTGTTTCCTAATATATCGGTTATATATAGTACCTATAAATTAGATATGTTGTCGAAATATGAGAGTGTGAGGTTCACCGTCGTCGAGGGGTCGCTCACGAGCGATATACTCGAATTCGATCGGCACGTAATCAGCTCGAAGAGGCACGGGAGAGATTATCACTCGAATCACCCGATCAGTAGCCACCCGAGAACCCGTCTTGGACCGACCCGAATGCTGCCCAGTAGCCACGATCGCCCTCACCGAACCTCGGGGGTCGAGAACCGCCGCAAACGCACTCAATACGGTGGGTGGCCGACCGTATCCAGTTGCTGTATCAGCCGACCCCACTCGTGATAGCTCACGGCGGAGTTCCAGTGGCCCGTCGCCATGCCCACGAGAACAGCCGTCCCGACGAGCACCACGATGGCGAGGCCGACGGCCAGCGGCGAAACCCGTCGGCCGAGCGTCGAATAGGTGAGCGCGTCCTCCGGACAGGTCTCGATACACGTGCTACACCGCGTGCACTCGAGGTTCGAGACGGTTTCGAGTTCGTCGATCGCGATCCGGTTCGGGCAGGCGCGCGTACAGGCGCCACAGTCGGTACACGCGGACCGATCCCGTTCCACGTCGATCGAGACGGGACTCACGCGCCCGACGATCGCGAGGAGCGCCCCGTACGGACAGAGATACCGACACCAGACGTCTTCGACGAAGACCGTTCCGAGTACGAGGAGGCCGACGGTCACCACGACGGCGGGGGAGGGCGCGAGCCAGAAGTCGAGCATCTTCACGGCCGAGACGGCGTTATATGGCGACTGGAGGAATGCGATCGCGTCGGCCCCCGAGAAATCGAAGGCGATGACCTGCAGGAAGAACGCGAGAACGAGATACTTGATCGACCGCAGTCCCCAGTCCAGGAGCTCTGGTGGGCGGCGTCGGGAGATTCCTATCGACTCGGCGACCAGCCGGAGACGCTCCTGGAGGAACCCGACCGGACACGCCCAGCTGCAGACCCCCCGCTGGACGACCACGGCAGTCGCGAGAACGCCGACGAAGAGCACGAACGCCGCCGGGTGGACTGCGGGCACGTATCCCGTCGACACCCAGGCTTTCACGCCGACGAGGGCACTGAGTGGCAGAAAGGCTTCGACGCTCGACGGCAGCGGTACGTACGGCGTTCCGTACCGGAAATGAGCGACCCAGGCGACGAACTGGAGACCGCCGACGGCCAACAGGACCGTAACGACCAGTTGCATTCGGGTTCGGACCCACGCCGTCGAAAGGCAGTCACACAAGCGACGGGACATCGAGTGAACGTGTCCGGCGAGACGACATAAATTCCGTCCGGCGTTTTCCAGACCTGAGACACCGGGCGAAGATATTCGGGAGTCTCCTTATCGGCTATGTGTCGCCCGGCCACGTTACTGTTCCGCGATGGCGGTCGCGGTCCGCTTTCCGTCGACGAGCCGGCCAACGATCCCGGCGCGTTCGGTGAACGCTGTACAGAGGTGGATGTCCTCGGGGAGTTCGAGGGCGTCCAAATTGGTCCACGACCGGTCGTAGGCGGGCATTCCCGGCCGGAGCACGGTGACCTCGATCGGCGTCGCCGGCGCGCCCGTGATCTCCTCGAACTCGGTCGCCGCACGGCGCCCGAGGACCGACGGTTCGGTGGACAGCGTCGACGGATCGCCGCTGGCGACGTAGGAGGTGTAGATCCCCTCGCGGCCGAGCATGCTGTGGTTCCAGGTTGAGCCGCCGGTGATGTAGCCGTCGTCGACGACGTGGAACCCGTGGCCGTGGCCGTCGTACGCCGAGTGGAGATGAACCACGCCGAGTGCGTTGTACGTGAGACCGGCAATTGCGTCCCCAGCCGCTGGCGCTACCGACTGGAGGAGACTGCCGGCCGTGGGCGCCGGCGTGGCGAGGACGACGGTATCCACAGGGTCGGTACCGTCTTCTGTGTATAGTCGATAGCCCTCCCCCGCCGTCTCCAGGTCAGTGACGGCCGTCCCCAGGTGGATGCTCTCGGCATGGCGGTCGTAAATCGCCGCCGGGAGCGTCTGGAGACCGTCGGTAAAGGTGATGATCTCGGGGATGTCGACGCCCTCGCGGAGCTTACCGAGGACAGACCGCAGGACGCTGCCTTCGATGCCGGCGTGCTCGAGGGCCTTGCCCAGGGAGTACCGGACGTACATCTCATCCGGATCGGAGCCGTAGAGGCCGCTGTACAGCGGCCCCATAAAGCGCGTCGCCGCCTCGCGGCCGAAGGCACGAGCGAGGTATTCCGCGACCGTCTCGTCGTCCTGGGGGGGACCGGTCAGCGGTTCCAGGAGGACACGTGCCTTGCCCCGCCAGGAGAGCAGGTCGGTAGTGATCGCTCGACGGACCGAGAGGGGCATTGGTCGCAGGGCACCGTCGAAGTACGCGAAGAGGGGTTGATCGTCGTCGCCGACGACGACCTCGTCGTGGAGGTCGTAGGCGTCGATGAAGGCCTCGACGGGTCCCGTCGACCGCAGGCGCTGTGGCCCGGTCTCGAGCACGTGGCCGTCCCGGTGGAGCGACGAGACGACCCCGCCCACCTCGTCGTCGGCCTCGTAGACCACGACGTCGAACTCGTCGGGAAGATAGTGGACCGTCGCCAGCCCGGACATTCCCGCCCCGATAACGGCGATTCGGTGCTCCTCACGTGATCCCGACATAGACAGTTGGAACTCGACGCCCGACCTACTTGAATGATGTCGCTTCCCGTCGTGGGTATGAGAGCTGATGGTGGGAAGTTAATGAGAGAGGGTGAGCCGCCAGGGTCCGCCAGGAGAGGCGCACCTTCGAGACTGGCGTGGGGAATGGTCCGCTCTATAAAGATCGATCACGCATCAAACAACGATGAAGATGGGGTTACTTATTTAGGATGATTCCCCGTAGGTATACGTATAGTACATACGGCCCGAGGTGGCCCGCGTGCGGGTATACGATCGCCCGAGTCGATGAAAATCAACTCATGCAGGAACCCTCGTCCAGCACATCGAAATTCGACGACGTGCCCGACGAACTCGGCCTCGACCCGATGGTCTGCGCAGATGAGTGTGCTGTTCGGTTCCGCATCGAGATCGTTCCGAACGATGGGTGTTTGCTCGCAGAAGCCGACGAGCGCGTCGATGTCATCCAGCACAACTTCGACGAGGACGAGTGCGACGTGGTTATCCGCCGGGCGGACGGGACCGACCGCCAGTTGTATCACGGCTCGACGAGCGACATCGCGGCGTGTCCGTTGGTCGTCATGCGGGATTACGACGTCTCGCCGGCCGTCCACAGCGTCACGGCCGAAGGCTTCGTCGTCGACGGCTTCGTCTCCGATGAGGAGCGGGTCTGGCCGCTGATCGACGAGCTTCGTGCCCTGTTCGATTCGGTGACCGTCCGTCACGTCATCCATCAGGACGAACTCGGGCAGTCGCCGACCATAGACACCGTGGACCTCGCGGAACTGACGGAGAAGCAACGGCGCGTCCTCGAAACGGCGTATCGGGAGGGCTATTTCGAGCGCCCTCGTGAGACCTCGCAGGCGGCCCTCGCGAAGCGGTTCGACGTCTCGAAACAGGCCGTCTCCCGGTTGCTCGCACGGGCCGAACGGACCATTCTCGACCAGCTCTCGCTCGACTAGACGCCGGTGTCGACCGACTGGTCGCCCGAGACCACTTCCCAGTCACCGACGTCGATCTCGTGACCAGCGAACGCCGTATGCTCGGGGTAGGAAGTGAAAACGATGTACTCCGCCCGTGGCCGGAGCTGTTCAATGAGCGCCTCCACGTTCCGATCGGTGAGGACGCCGAGGTTGTCGAGTAATAATACGGGCAAGACCGATGCGACGTCGAAGGCCTCGTACCCGGCGATGCCCACGACGATCCCCAGGAGCTCACGTTCGCCCTGACTGAGGGCGTCGAGGTTCGTCTCGCGACCGTGGCGGGCCACCACCAGCTCGAAGCTGTCCGTGAGCCGCGCGGCCTCGAATCCCGTCTCGAAGACCTCGAGAAGCGCGTTCATCTGACGTTTGAACGCTTCCCGCGTTTCGCGCCGAACGCGCTCTTTTCGGGTTCGCAGGCGTTCGATCTCCGCCGTCATCTCGTCGTACTCCTCTTCTAAGGTCTCCAGACGGTCGGCTTCGGCCTCGAGGTCGGACAGCTCCTCGCGTCGGTCCGTCAGCTTCGATCGGGTGTACTTCAGCTCGCTCTCGACGTCGGTGAGAGCGTCCGTCTCCGTCTCGACGGCCGCGGAAAGGTCCTCGACCTTCGCCTCGAGCTCGGCGAGGCGGTCGCGAGCCGATTCGAGGCTCGCCGAACGGTCCGCCAGACGTTCCCGTAACGTCGCGATCTTCCGTTCCAGCTCATCCCGCCGGTTCCGACGCTTGGCGATCGATTCGCGACGGCTTTCGAGGCTTTCGAGCTGCTCGTCGTAGCTTTGCACCTCCTCCCGCAGGTCGGTCACACGCTCGCCGAGGGTTTCGAGGGACGCCTCGATCGACGATCGATCGGCGGATTGGCCGCAGATCCAGCACTCGACGGTGTCGGCCAGCAAATCGTGTTGAACCGTCGCCAGCTCGTCGTGGGCGTCCGACTCGAAAAACCGCTTGTTCGCGGTGTAGAGGTCCTGGAAGAGGTCCGCCCGTCGTTCGACGGATTCGTACTCCTCGCGAACGGCGTCGATCTCCTCCTCGAGGGCCGCCGGATCTTCGACCTCGAGGCCCTCCAGTTCCGCTCGATGGGCGTCGAGTCGCTCCTCGATCCGTTCGGTCGTGCTCTCGAGACGCTCGATCCGGTCGGCGATCCGGTCGCGTTCCGCTCTGGTTTCGCTCAACTCGTCGCGCGTGTCACTTCCCCCCTCGTCAGCCGGGATCGAGGCCTGCTGGTCCTCCAGGCTCTCGATCTCCGCTTCGAGGGAACCAATCCGCTCGCGAACCGCGGGGATTCGGTCGACGGCCTCCCGGGCGCGTTCGAGCTCCGTCTCGACTCCGCTTCGCTGGCGTTTTATCTCCGCGATGGATTCGTCGATCGCCTCGACGTCGAGCGGCCGGGTCAGGACCTCGTTCAGGTCGCCCCCCTCGCGAACCGCCCGCCGGATCGGGTTCGTCTCGTCGAGGGCCGCGAACAGATCGACCCGAACCCGGTCGTACTCCGATTCCAGCACGGGCGCCCCTTCGCTGTGAACGCTCGTGCCGTCCCGCTCGAGGGCTATCGTCGAGGTCCAGTCGTCCGACTCGATACTGACTCGACCACGGTCGGCCCCCTCGGTCAGCGGACGCCCGATCCCGAAGGCGGCTTTGATCGCTTTGAGAAAACTCGATTTCCCCTGCCAATTCGAGGCTCGCACCGCGTTCACTCCCTCGTCCAGCGTCGCAGATCCCCGCTCGATACCCGCGATGTTCTCGATATCGATCGACCACGTCATGCGACGTTCGACCCCCTGGACTCCGAGCACTCGAACGACCCGGCCAGCGCCTCCGACAGTGGGATCTGGTAGGGATCGTCCACGCAACGGACCTGGACCTCCACGTCGATCTCTACCGAATCGGGGTCCGGAAACGCTCCTTTCGCGGACAGCGACGAGAGAGCATCACGAATCCGACCCTCGGCCATGTCCAGCGTTAGGTCGATGCTACGACGTTCCCAGTCCGATTCGCCTGTCGAAGAGTCCTTGTTGCCGTTCAGACAGTCATTCAGGTGGCGTCGCATCGTACTCCGCGAGACGAACGCCTCCCGCACACGGGCCGGGTCGATCCCGTCGCTGGCGAGGTCGTCCTCGACCTCCGCCCGGAGCAATTCGTCCTCGCCCACGAGGGCTTCGTATTCGCTGTCCAGGCGCACGCCGAGGGTCTCCCGCCCCGCGTTCTCGTAGAAGTGTCCCAACAACTGCTTGTTGAACCACTCCGTCAGCGTCCCGTAGCCGTCGGCGGGCCGACCATCGTCGCCGCGCCAGCGGACGAGAAGGTACTCGTCGATGTCCTCGGTCGCACTCGTGGGTGCGGTCAGCGCGAACCGATCCGCCAGTGCGTCGATTTTACATCCGTCGCCCATTATTCGCTGGTACCGGGTTGTCCGGTAAATACCTTCGCACTGTCAAGGGCGGCATCGTTCACTCACCGTTCTAATCAGATAGTCGATGATTTGGCATAGACAAAGGGTGTGTTTAAATGTTTGTTTAGTTATTATTAGTGTCCGGCCTGGTCGGGACGGTTTTGGCCGAGCGGGTCGGTCGTCGCCGGGTTCGACGGGGGTGGACAAGTTGCAACCCTGACGAGTCCACCCCGTTGACCTGACGAATCGTAAAGGCCTCAGCGGGCTCTTCACGGCCTGAGAAGCGAGGACAGGCTTTAAGGAGAGGCCATCACTACTCCCGCATATGAGGTATCGACCATGACTGAATACCCAGTCCGTACCGTGGCATGGGTGATCGGGTTGGCGGTGGTGGTCACCGTCCTGGTGGGCGCCGGCGCGGCTGCGCCGACCCTGGCTTCCGCGCAGCCCGCCGACGACACGTCGACAACCGTCGACGTGGCCGACGAGACGCTAGAGGAAGGGGCCCCGGTGGACAACGAAACGCAACGCTGTATCGCCTGTCACGAAGACAACCATCCCGGGATGGTCGAGGACTTCAAGACGAGTGCCCACTACGATTCGGGCATCTCCTGTCTCGACTGTCACGAGGCTGCTGACGACGAGCCGTCAGCACAGAAGCACTTCGGCAATGTCATCTCGCCGCTGGTGACGCCGAAGGACTGTTCGGACTGTCACGCCGAGGAGACCGAGGAGTTCCACGATAGCATGCACGACGAGTCGGCGTTCTACTCGGCGAGCGCACTTTCGAACGCCGACGCCGGCGACGCAGCGATGCCGACCGGGTGGAACGACAACGTGCTGTCGAACAACGCCCGAGCGACCGCCGAAATGGGCTGCCAGTCGTGCCACGGCGCCGAGCTGAAGGTCCTCGACGACGAGAACCCGAACGAGCCCGAGGACGACGTGACGATTCAGGGCTATCCGAACCAGGGAATGGGGCGGTTCAACCCCGACGGATCGATCGGTTCCTGTGCGGCCTGTCATCCCCAGCATAGCTTCAGTCTGGAGCAGGCTCGGTCGTCCGGCTCCTGTACCAAGTGTCACCTCGGCCCGGACCACCCCCAGAAGGAGATCTGGAAGGAGTCCAAGCACGGAAAGATGTACCACCACTACGAGGACGAGATGGACCTCGGGGCCGAGCAGCTGACCACCGACGACGTGAAGGCGCCGACCTGCGCGGTCTGTCACGTGTCCGGCCTCAACGACAACGAGGCTACCCACGACGTGAGCTCCCGCCTGAAGTGGACCACGGAGACGGTCTACTCCTACCCGACCTCCGAGAAGTACATGACCGGCGAGTCGGACTACGAGCTCGATGACGAGGTGGCAGCTCACTACGAGGAGCAGTACGATCTCGAGGAGGGGACGCTGGATTCCGTCCCCGCCGGCGCGCCGAACCCGTTCGCCGCCCTCGAGACCCACCGTCCTGATCTCTACGAGGAGTACGTCGTAGAGAACGACGAACAGTACCCACAGATCGACGAGGACTACGAGCCCACGCGCTGGGACTCCTACGACGGTGAATCCCAGGCTCCGGCGGAGGTCAAACGCGAACGCATGAAATCCGTCTGTACGGAGTGTCACTCCGAGACCTGGGTCAATCAGGAGTTCATGAAACGTGACGAGGTCATCGACCAGTACAACGCCGTGTTCACGGCCGCGACCGTGAAATATTACGAGCCGATCAAAGACCAGGCTCCCGTCGCCTCCCCCTACGGCGAGAGCTGGGTCGACAAGATCCACTGGGAGATGTGGCATCACGAAGGTCGCCAGTGGCGGATGGGTGCGATGATGGGTGGCCCTGACTACGAACACTGGCACGGCTCCTACGAGGTAGAGAAAGACGTCCTGCAACTCGCCCACATGAAGGACGTCATCGAGAGTACCGACGCGGGCACCGAGCCGAAAGAGGAAAAAGGAGAAGAGCAGGAGAGCGTGGACGACGAGTCGGTCGAGGAACAACGACCGGCAACGGTCGCGCCGCGCCTGCCCACCGGAATCCCCGGCATCGGTGCCGGAGCGATGGCAGGGGTCGGCGTCCTCGGTGTCGGGGCCGTGGGCCTCTACTGGCGCCGCGGCTACTGATCGGCCCGTTCACGGTTTTCACGCCGTCTGCGCTGAGCATCATCGGCCCGCCGTGGGCAGGTTATTTAACCCCGGACTATCTAATTACGCATATTGGTGAGCAGCATGGAAGCTCTGCATGGGGCATTCGTCACGCACAGGCGAGCCTCACTCTCGACGATCGAAGCCGCACGGTCGGTCGACGTGGAAGCGACGCGCGAGCGATTGCTGGCCCATGGTGCCAGCGAGGCCTTCGTCCTCCAGACCTGCAACCGGGTGGAGCTGTACGTGCGCGGCCCGCCGACGACCATCGCTCGGGAACTCGACCGGATCGAGGTGCCCGAGGAGGTCGTCGACCGGGCCCAGGGCGAAGCAGTCGCACGGCATGCCCTCCAGGTGGCTGCCGGCCTCGAGAGCATGGTCGTGGGGGAGGACGAGATCCTCGGCCAGTTCTCGACGGCCACGGAGCAGGCCCGCGAGGACCTCGGCGGCCCGCTGGAAACGGTCCTCGATAAGGCCATTCGTACGGGCAAACGCGTCCGCTCCGAGACCGCGATAAACGAGGGGCACGCCTCGATGGGGACGGCGGCCGTCGATCTCGCAAATCGACGATTGGAGGGGCTCTCGGGGGCGACGGCACTCGTGGTCGGCGCAGGGGAGATGGGGCGAAGCGTCGCCGGTCCCCTCGCGGATCGGGGGGCCGAGGTCCTGGTCACGAATCGGACCTACGAGACCGCACGCGAACTCGCTGACGCGGTCGGGGCCACGGCGACCTGTTTCGACTCAGTGGCGAGTCGGTTCCCAGACGTCGACGTCCTGTTCAGTGCCACGGACGCTCCACACCGGATCTTTGAGTACGACGACCTCCACGGGGAGCGCTTGCTCGCGATCGACCTGGCGAACCCACGGGACATCGACGATTCCGTCGCCGAGGCGAGTGGGATCGACCTGTACGACATCGACGACATCGGTGCCGCCGTCGACGAGTCTATCGAACGCCGGGAATCGGTCCGCGATCGGGCAGAGGCGATCGTCGAGTCCGAACTCGACCAGCTGGCGGACCTCCTCAAACGTCGCCGCGCGGACGAGATGCTGGGCCGCATCTACAGCGAGGCCGAGCGGATCCGTCGCGAGGAGACCGAGCGAGCCATCGACTGCGTCGACGCCGACGTCGACGAGGCGGTCTTCGAGCAGTTCGCCTCCTCGATCGTCAACCGCCTGCTCGCCACGCCGACGAAGTCGATCAAGGAGGCCGCGGCCGACGACGACTACGAGACCCTCGAGACCGTCTCGACGGTATTCCAGATCGGCGAGTCCGCCGGGCATCGATCCGAGAACGCCGCGTCCTCACCATCCATCGAGAACTCATGAAACGAACCCATCGCATCCTCCTGGGCGCCATCGTGATCGCCGTCCTCGTCGGGGTCGTCTCGACCTCGATGGGGACGACCACCGCAAAGGTCTCCCCGGGCGACCTCCAGTCCGGAGAGTACGACGGCGAGTACGTCATCCTCGAGGGGCTGGCGACCGACGTCCGAATCGGGAATACCGTTACCCTGACCGTGGTCGGCAATAGCTCAGAGACGCGCACGGTCGACGATAACGCCACCGAGGCGAGTGTCCCCGCGGTAGTCACTGACGATTCGATCCCGGCGACCCTCGAATCCGGCCGAATCGTCGTCCTCGAAGGTACCTACGACGACGGTCGGTTCGAGGCTTCCTCCGTGATGGTCAAGTCCCACGAGCAGTAACGCGACGCCACCGCGGACCCAGACTCGGTTGCCGGCGTACCACCGGTGACGCGTTGAAGGAGCAGGCGGCACCGAACGCCGATTCGCGTGGCGATCGACACCGAAAACGAGTGGCCTACAGCCGTTCTTCGAGGCGGGACAGCGAGCGCTGCAGGTAGTACTGGTAGCCGACGATCAGGGTGAAGACGATGCCGTACGCGACGAGGAGTTTGAGGTACATGGCTATCGACCTCCGGTTGCACAAATGACGGTGTCACGGACTCGATGCACGCGATACCTGACCGCAGCGAGCGAGACGAACAGCACGGTCACCGCGACGATGGCCAGGAGTAACGCGGTCGGTTCGATGACGGTCCCACTCGATTCGGCCCCGACCGTCGGATCGTGAAACGCCGGGTTCCACAGCCGGGTCGAGACGTAGGAGACCGGAATGGTGACGAACCCGAGCACGCCGTAAGCGGCGGCGAACCGGTCCTCGGAATCGCGTGTCGCCGCGAACACCAGCAGGTACCCGAGATAGACGAGCCAGGTGATGAACAGCGTCACGAGCCTGACGTCGCCCCACGACCAGTAGGTCCCCCACATCTCGCTGCCCCAGATACTTCCCATCGCGAGCGTGCCGGTCAGGAACACGAAGCCGACCTCCCCGGTGCTGTGAGCCAGGAGGTTGAACCGGCGGGTTCTGGTGTGGAGGTACCACGCGCTCGCCCCGAAGGTGATCAGGAGTGCGACACCGCTCACCCAGGCCAGGGCGATATGCCAGTACCCGATGTAGTTCACGGGGGCCACGACGCCGTACATGCGCGGAGTCGTGAACACGAACATCGCGACGAACGAGGCCAGCCCGAAGAGGAGCGCGCCGGCCGGGAGAACGGCGGTATCGCGAATGGTCTTCGATGCGCCCATACGCGAGACGAGCGGGGCTCGAAGGATAACGTTTGCCCCTCGCAACCGGAGTTTTATACTGAAGGCGGTACGTGGACGAAATATGGGCAGTCAGCAGGATCACCCAGCCGTAGTTACGACGTTCTTGCTGGTACTCGCCGTCGTCGGCGTGTTTACCGGCATCGCCACCGCAGGCGGTGGAACTGGCCCGCCCGGGGCGGGCGGCGAGGACGTCGCCACCCCGGACGCACACGCTACCGCGTTCGAAGAGGACTGGCCGTCGGCCGACGAGGAAGCGACGTGCGAGCGGTGTCACGCGACGATGGAGACGAACCGAACGCCTCGCGACCTCGAAAACGAGGTGAAATACCAGCCCAACCACGAATTCGACCTCGAACACGCCGATGGACAGTGGTGTCTGGACTGCCACGCGGCGGACAACATGAACGAACTTCGGCTGCCGAACGGCAGCACCGTCGCGTGGACGACCGAAAACGAGACCAAGCAGTGTGCGTCCTGTCACGGCCCGGTCTACGAGGACTGGACCAACCAGGTGCATGGAAAGTGGACGGGTTCCTACGAGGAGCCGGTCCCGGATAAGTACTGTACGGACTGTCACGACCCACACGATCCCGAGTTCCACGCGATCGAGCCAGACCCAGCCCCCGAGGAACCGCCCGCCGGCCCCGCGGTCGCCCAGGCCGTGTTGCCGGGTGGCTACTACGCGGCAGTCGGGCTCGCCGGGACGCTGATCGCGGGACTCCTCGGGTACGCGGCACTCGATCTCAGGAGGCGACCATGAGTGATTCCACGACCGATCCCGGTGTACCGGACGCGGACGACGACGGCGTCGACGAGGACCGCCGACACGTACTGAAAGCCACGGCCGGCGCGGCTACCTTCGCCATCGGCGGGGTAGCAGCGTCACAGCAGCCCGAAGCAGCCGATCTCCTCCAGAAACATTACAAGAAAATGGACGCGACGGAGCGAGAACAGCTCGTCGATAGACTGGAGTCGCGTCTCCAGGAGGAGTACGATACACCGGAGATCGAGGTCTCGACGACGAAGCCACCTGACGACACCGTGTTCGGATACGCGTTGAACGTCGAGGCCTGTATCGGGTGCCGGCAGTGCGTGTACGCGTGCGCGGATGAGAACAATATCTCTCGTGAGACCGAGGAGAACCCGGCGTCGAACCAACTCCACTGGATCCGGGTCCTCCGCTTCGAAGACTCCGAGATCGAGGTCGACCCCGAGGGAGACGGGCCGATCGGGATGGACGTCTCCAGCGAGTTCGGCGACGTCTCCGCCGGGGTCGACTGGGAGGAAAGCGATCACTACTACGATCCGGAGGCGGTGCCCGAAGAGGACGCCTGGTATCTCCCCGTCCAGTGCCAGCAATGCGAGGACCCATCCTGTACCGAGGTGTGTCCGGTACAGGCGACCTGGAAGGAAAAGGACGGGATCGTCGTCGTCGACTACGATCGGTGTATCGGCTGCAAGTACTGTGTGACCAACTGCCCGTACGACGCCCGACGGTTCAACTTCAGCCACCCCGAACTCCCCGACGACGAGGTCAACCCCGAGATGCATTATCTGGGGAACCGTCCCCGACCGGGGGAGGTCGTCGAGAAGTGCACGTTCTGCGTCCAGCGGACCCGCGAGGGGGAGTATCCGGCCTGCGTCGACGCGTGTCCGGTCGGGGCCCGAAAATTCGGCAACCTCCTCGACGAATCCGGCGAGATCCGGACGATCCTCGACGAGAAGCCGGTGTTCCGACTCCGTCCGGAACTCGGGACCGAACCGAAGTTCTTCTACTTCACGGAGTAGTACCATGTCAACGCCACAGACCTCGACACGGAGTACCACCCGGCGCCTCGCATCGTTCCTGAAAGCCGGCGTGACCCACGCACTGACGGGTTCGACCCGCTATTACGCCTGGCTCGCCGCCCTCGCGATCGGGATCGTGCTCGGACTGTACACCTACGCCCAGCAGGTCCAGCACGGTCTCATCATCACGAGCGCCCGCCACCTGAACCCGTGGGCCACGCTCGCGTATGCCCAGTTCCCCTTCTTCGACGGGATCGCGGCCGGTGCGATCGTCGTCGTCGCCATCGCGTACGTCTACGCGCGGCCGGACTTCGAGTCGGTCGCGGTCTTCGGGTGGGCGCTGGCCGTCAGCGGAGCGATCGTCTCCATCGCGAGCGTTCTTTCGATGCTGGGAAGTCTGGAGCGACTCGTCTACATCTTCCCCATCGTGGGGACGCCGAACTTCCCAATGTCGATGCTACCCTGGGACGTCGTCGTACTCAACGGCTTCCTGCTAGTCGCACTGGTCGTTCCCGGGTACGTGCTCTTCAAACGCTATCACGGCGAACGACCCCATCCCTGGGTGCGATACGGGGCGTACCTCGCGGTGGCCGGTGCCCTGGCGCTGCAGGCGGTCGTCGCGGCGATCATCATCGTCAATCCGATCCGGAGCCTGTGGTACACCGCGCTGATGGTGCCGCGATTCATCACGAGCGCGGCCGCCGCTGGGTCCGCTCTCGCCATCCTCGTGCTCCTGGCGATCCGCCGGTCCGCGTCGGGGGCGCTCGCCCTGACCGACATCGACATCGAGGATCGGACCCTCTCGACGCTTGGCCACGTAGTTGTCATCGCTCTCGCGGTGAACGTCTTCGCCGTGCTCTCCGAGATATTCATGCTCACGTGGACGGGGACCGAACACGGCCTCACGATGCAGTATCTCCTCTTCGGTCTGGACCACGCCGGCACGACCTACAACATGCTGACGCCGGTCATGTGGCTCTCCATCGCGCTCGAGGTCGGGGCCCTCCTCCTCTTGCTCCATCCCCGCGCCCGGCGGCACATCCGGACGCTCTCGATCGGGGCCGGAGCAGCCTTCCTCGGCGTCTTCCTCGAGAAAGGGGTCATCCTGTTCATCTCGGTGTTCGTCGTCTCGCCACTGGGCGAGGTGTACGAACCGTCCTTTACCGTCCCCGAAGTCGTCATGGCCGGGGCGATGTGGGCGCTCGGCGCGCTCGTGTTCACCCTGCTCGCGAAGGCGGCGATCGGTATCAGGACCCGGGATTCGGCCGAAAACTTTTGAAACGGTATTACCTTTCTTCGTACACGAGTCGGCAGTGGCGAGTCTTCACGCCGACGACGTAGAGATATGAATCGAAAACTAGTGTTGACCGGCGGTTTCGTCGCAGTGCTGCTCGTCCTGGCCATCGGCACCTCCATGACGATGCTCTCGGGAGAAGCCGACAGGCACGGCGGTATCGACTGGGAAAGCGACGTCGACGCGGCACTGACGGAGGCGAACGAGACGGAGACGCCACTCCTATTGTACGTCTGGATGGACGATTGCGGGGCCTGTGAGGACTTCGGCGCCCGTCTCGCGGAGGACCGACCGGCGGCCCTTGACGCGTACGTGCTCGCGGAGACCGACCTTGGCTCCGAATCCACTGCGGAGCAGTACGGCGTCTCGGCCACGCCGACGCTCGTCGTGATCGCCCCAGACGGGACGAAGGTAACGACCATCAACCCGGTCGCGGTGGACGACCTCGACGAGCGGCTCGACCGGGCTCACGAGAACGCGAGTGACCCCTAAGTTATGATCGGCACAGCATTACAGTACGGCGCGGCGGTAGCGGGATTCGGTGCGGTGATCGCCCTCTGGTACGCGAACCGGGAGGCCGAGTACGCCCGATACGGCGTCTACTTGCTCGGCACGGCGAGTCTCCTGGCGGTGCTTGCGCTGTTCTACCTCGTCAATCAGTTCCTCGTCACCGACTACACGAACGGATACGTCTGGAACCACACCGCCGACTATCTCTCGACGCTCTACCGGATCACCGGTGTCTACGCGGGCGTCGAGGGGTCGCTGTTGCTCTGGGCGACCCTGGTGGCGCTCATCGCGTACTGGGTCGTCCGCTCCGGGGTGGAAACCGCCGACGAACGCCTCGTCGCAGCCATCGTGACGACCGTGGCGACGGTCATCCTGGCGTACTCGATTACCCGTACGCCCTTTACCGCCCTGGACATCAGTGGGCGTGGGACGGCGTTCGGTCCTGTGGGGCTGAATCCGCTGTTGAAGAGCCCGTACATGATAATCCACCCGCCAGTGACCTTCGCAGGCTACGCGCTGACGACAGTCCCGTTCGCGATCGGGGCGGCCCACTTCATTCGGAAGAGCCGTGGCCGGGACGGAATCTTCGAGCAGAGGCTTCCCGAGGCGACCCGATGGCTCCGCCTCGCCTGGTGGTTTCTCACCGCCGCCGTGGCACTCGGCGCCCTCTGGTCGTACACGACCCTCGGCTGGGGCGGTCTCTGGGCCTGGGACCCCGTCGAAACCGCGATCCTCGTGACCTGGTTGTTCGTGACGGCCGCGATGCACGCCGTCTCCAACTACCGGTTACGTGGGGCGAATCCCGTCCTTGCTCCCGCGATGGCAACCCTCACCTTGCCGAGTGCCATCTTCGCGCGGGTGATTACCCAGTCGGGCACGTCGGATCTCCACTCCTTCGCCAGCGGCTCCCCGACAGTGCTGGTCGTCTTGCTGGCGGTGTCCCTCGCCATCGGCGTGGGACTGCCCTTCTACGTCTGGATTCGACGGCCGGAATCGCAAACGGAAACGACGGGGATACTCTCCCACCACCGGCTGCTTTACGCTGGAATCCTCACTATCGGCTTGCTCACGTTCGTCTCGTTCTGGGGGATCACCTTCCCCCTGCTACAGACGCTCCTCGGAGGCCCGGAGGTTAGCGTGGGCGTCGACTTCTACAACATGTGGAGTTTTCCCCTCGTGGTCGTCGTGTTGCTCGCGATCGGCTTTTACAATGATTTCGACGTCAGAGGCGAGGACGCCGGTCGGCTGCTCGGGGCCGTCGTCGTGTTGTCCCTCGTGGCCGCCGTGATTCCGCTCTCCGAGTGGCAGTTCAACCCGGCGAAGACGGGCGGGTACTACGGTCTCGTCGGGAGCCTCAACGCGTTATCCCTGTTTCCGCCGGCCGCCTATGCCATCGGCGCGACGCTCTCCAGGCTCGCCGTCCGACTGCCGTCGCTGCCCGATCGCGACCGCCAGCTGACCCTGGGGGGCGTCGGTCTCGTCCACATCGGGCTGGCGGTGATCGTGCTCGCGACGCCGTTCACCTACATGTTCGCGGTCTCCGGGTCCGGCATGGTTCCGGCAGTCTCGATGGGTCACGAGGACGGCGTGACCCTGGACGAATCGCCGTACACCGTCGCGGTCGAGAACTACTCCAGCGACTACATCGAAAGCGACCTGTCGCTCTCGGCGGTCGAACGCGAGGCGGTCCTCGATCGAATCGACGACAGGGCCTACCGGGCCGATTCGCTCCCCGAATCGGCCAGCGGCGATCAGATCGTCTACGGATCCATCACGGACCTGCGGATAGAGGACGGTACCGGAATCGCGCAGCTCGACAACTCCTCCGTGTGGGTCGACGTCGGGCCGGCCGGTAACAACACGAGCGTCGAGGGCGTGCCGATCTACGCCCAGGGAACCATCAACCGGTCGATGGACGAGATGACCTTCGTGCGGACCGACGGCATGTTCGTCGGCACGCAACCGACCGGGGCGATCGTCCCGGACAGCCGTGCGAGCGACCGCGAGGTCGAGTTCGTCGTCTCTCAAGGGAACGAGACCCTTGCTGTCGGCTCCACGGACGTCGAGACGTATCTCACCTACGGGGCCGTCGCGAACCCATACGTGGACCGCGGTCTGTTCTCGGACACGTACGTCGCGGCCAAGCAGGTGCAGTTCACCGGGGGCATGCCGGTAGTCTACATCCTCGTCAAGGAAGTGCCGCTGATGAGCGTGGTCCGCTTCGGCATCGTGCTATTGCTCCTCGGCGGGGCGATGCTCGCCGCCGCGACCCCACGGAGCCGTCACGGGGGTGAGTGACCGGTGCGGGACGTGGCCCTGGTCGCCCTCCTTGTCCTGGGTTTGCTCGCGGGCTGTGCGGGCGAGCCGACCACGGACGCGCCGGACCCCGAGTCCGTCGACTACCCGGACGGATTCGGTCAGGAGGGGATCACCGACACCGAGACGGCCTCCGAGACCCACCGCCAGTCGCTCGAGGAACCCTACCGGGTCGCGTTTCGGCTCAGACAGATCGATGCGCGCGGCGCGGTGACGACTACCGGAAACGTCTCCGTACGGCCGGACGACCGTCGTTATCACGTCGAGGTCGATCAACGGGCAGCCACCGAGACCCAGGGTTACGAACGCTATCACGTCGACGGCGCCGTTTACGTACGGACCTCGTCCGCTCAAGAGTCCGAATACGAGCGACGAAACGAGTCGTTCTCCCGGCCGGTGTACGCCGACCGCGAGACGTTCGTGACGATGCTGGCCGACCTCTCCCTCAACGCCACCGAGGTCAGGGTCGAGAACGGGACCGAACTCGTCGTCTACCGCGTGACGAACGTGAGCAGTCCCCGCATCGGGTCGACGACGGAGGCGGCGAACGGCACGGTCCTCGTGGACACCGGGGGGACGATCCGGTCGATGAACGTCTCCTTTACGCGGACGTCGCAGGGAATCGACCGGGAGACGACCTTCCGATACGACGTGACGACCGAGGCTGACGTGGAGATCGAGCGGCCGGGGTGGACTGACCTCGCCGAGACCGGCGATTCAGCGCAGGAGTGAGGCCAGGACTATCGGCAGGTGGGCCATCACGTGGCCGACCATGGCGACCTCTAGCGCGTACGCCCAGAACAGCCAGCCGAACACCAGTCCCGGAACCGCGTTCACAACGAAGACCCGGGCGGCGGTCGCCGCCCCGACGGCACCCGGAGCGGGGGCCATGAGCAGTGCGGCCCCGATGGCGACGACGGCGATCGACCCGATTGCAACCGTTCGCCCGGAGGAGTCGGAATTCGCGACGTCGAACCACCCGAACCCAAAGGACGCCACCAGGGAGACCAGCCCCCAGCGGAGGACCAGTTCCTGGCCCACACCGAGGTACACGAGCCGCCCGATCGCTGCGAGGGCGTACGCCAGCGGGCTACGGGCCCCGGTGCCCAGCGGCACGCCGGACGCCAGGTTCTCGGCGAGCACGACGAACCCGACGACGAGCCCCGCGCCGCCGCCGAGCACCCAGGCGCGCCCGTCGGGTACCTCGAATGCCCCCGACCGCCCCCACTCGTGGACGATGGAGTGAAAGCCGGTGTGATCTGCCACCGCGGCGCCAGCGAGAGCGCCCACGACGACTATCACCGCGGGGGCGGCCAGCTGACTCAGGAGGGCCTGCCGTAGCAGACCCGTGCGAACGCCCGAGACGAAGGTCAGCTGGGCGAGGATCGTTGCCGCAAGTCCCATGACACCGAGCGCGGCGAGTGCGAGCATCGCGCCGTACCCCGAGAGACGCGACTGCAGTGCTGACGATGGCTGCATACTCGATGGTCGGCCGACGCCGGCAAAAAGGCCCCGATAGGGACCACAAGTTCTTATTGAGCGGCGACCCTTGGACTACGCGATGAATCGAGCGCGAGCCGCGAGTATCGCCGTCGTCGCGCTGGTGATCCTGGCCGGGTGTGCGGGCGGGGGCCCCGCCGACCCGTCGACCGGGACGACGACGGTATCCGAAGAGCAGGGATCGACGACTGACGAATCGGCCGATGACGGCGATGAGTGGACGCTGTTCGAGTCGGAACCCACGTCGATGGACGGCGTCGACGACGCGGCGGTGAAGCGGGAGACGGTTCGATCGCTTGCCGCAGTCGATAGCTACCGGCTCAACGGGACCGTAGAGCGAACCCTCCGGATGCCGGGGGATTCGATCGAGTCGAAGGTTACCTCCCAGGGGGTCGTCGACCGGGAGTCCCGGTCGCTACGGCTCCACGAGAATACGACGGGACACATGCAGACCGTCGAGACGCGACTCCGCGTGGTCGACGGAGCACTCTATCAGTCCTACGACGCCCAGCACCACGATTCCGACGGCGACTGGCAGCGGTCGTCCATCAGCGATTCCACCTTGCGGAGCCTCGACCCGCTCGCCCGGCAAACACGGATGCTCGAAAACGCGACGGTCGTGGTGACGAACACGACCACGATCGACGGCACCGAGGCGTACGTCCTCTACGCCGACGTGAACGAATCGGTATATGCGACAGAACAGGACCGGCAACTCGGAGACCAGCCCCTCCAGGTGACCGAGGTGACATACCGATATTACGTGGCGACCGACACCCATCGTCTGCTCGAGGCCGACGGGATCGTCCGCGGGACGGTCCAGAGCGGGAACGAGACGGTCGAACTCGCCGAACAATACGACATCGCGATCGCGGATTACGGGACGTCCGTCGACGTGACCGCCCCCGAAGTGACTGCCGAGGCGACGACCGCGAACGATACAGACGCCACCACCGCGACGGCCACGACGACCGCGAATCCATCGGCGAGCGCCGGGTGAGCGCTCGATCAGGCGACCAGTTCTTCGAACACCAGCAGGCCGCCCGTGAACACGATTCCGTCGTAGCCGGCGAGGACGGTGAGCCAGTTCCAGCCCTCGGCACCGAACAGCGCGATGCCCGCCAGTAGCGCCGGGATAATGAGCGGAACGAGTAACACGGGAACGAGCAGATCGCTGATCGAGGTGTAGATCGTCATCGAGGCGATCACCACCGCGACGGCGGCGAACCCGACGGCGAACAGCACGACGACGAGAACGAGGACGGGGATCGGGGCCGCCGGCGCCGTCCCGAGGAACACGCGGGTCGCCAGTACGGTGAACAGACCGACGAGCGAGACGTACACGGCCCCGCTCAAAACTTTGCCCACGTAGATGGCCGAGTACGGGACGGGAGCCAACAGCAATCCGTCGAGAGCGCCGTTTTCACCCTCGATGCCGACGCTCTGCATCACCCCCAGGGTGCCGGCGAACACGAACGCGACCCAGACGGCACCGGCGTGATGGCGGCCGTCGAAGGCGAACGCGAAGACGACCACGACGAGCAGCGAGAGTGCCGCCGCCATGGGCAACGCGCGTTTCGCCCGCGCCTCCAATCGGAAGTCCTTCGCGGCGACGGCCCAGACCACGCGAGCGTACCGGCGGGCGTCCGCGATCACGCGACGACCTCCCGATACCGATTCCGAAGCGTCTCGGGGCCGTCGACCGGGCCCTCGATCCGAGCGACGATCCGCCCCTCGTCGAGGACGAGATATCGCTCACAGAGTCGGGCACTGAGGTCCTGCTCGTGGCTGACCAGCACGACCGTCCGGTCGGCCATCATCGATCGCAGTGTGGCGCGCGAGTGCTGGTCGAGCCCCGTGAACGGTTCGTCCAGAAGCAGGACCGCTGGATCCGCGAGCAACGCCCGGGCGAAGGACAGCCGTTTTTGCATCCCGTGGGAGAACTCCCGGGGAAAGCCGTCGGCCCGATCGGCGAGATCGACGGTCTCGAGGACCGCCCCGACCCGTTCGGCGTCGACGCCGAGGAGCCGGGCGTGAAACGCGAGGTTCTCCCGCGCGGTCAGGTCGTCGTAGAGCATCGATTCGTGGGAGAGATACCCGATCGACCCGTCGGCCCGCCCCGATCGACTGTACTGGTCGACGCCATCGACCGCGACGGTCCCCGAACTGGGGGTGGCGAGACCGGCGAGCATCCGGAGCAGGGTCGTCTTCCCCGAGCCGTTCGGGCCGAGTATTGCCACGGATTCGCCCGTCCGGACGGACAGCGAGACGCCGTCGACCGCGGTGAAGGGGCCGAACCGCTTCGACACCTCGTCGGCGACGAGCTTCATCGGTCGACGGTTCGTCCGCGGCGAACTTAAACACCGGTTGATCGATGGGACAACCGTTAGGCGACTGGAAGTCGTCGTTCGACCATGAACCGCGACCCGCCATGGTTCGACGACGGGCCGCCGACCGACGTCCTCGAGACGATCCGCGATCGGCGGGATACCGCCTCTGCACACCGAGAAGCGTTCGAGGAGGCGATGGAAGCACAGGAGTACAGCGCCGCAATCGAGGCAAAGCGCGCTTACCAGTTGGCCGTCTTCAAACGACGGCAGGCCGAGGGCGAACTCCTCTGGACCGCACTCGGGCACGCCATCGCAGACGTCGCGGCGTCCTTCGATCCGGACGCGGCCGCCGTCGAACGTCGCGGTGCGGCCTTCGTCCGCTGGGCCATCGACGCCGACGTTCTCGCGTCGATCGACTCGCGTGATCGTCTCCTCCTGGTCGTCGCTCGTCGCTCGCCGACGCTACCCGCCGCGCACGCTCCCTACGCCGAATCCATGTTCGGCGTCTCACGTGAAGACATCGCGACCAAACGGGAGCGAGATCAGTCCCGGCTGAGTGCGGCGGGCTGGAAGCGCGAGACGGGGCGAGGCGGGGCGGTCGGTCTCGTGACCTGTCCCAACTGTGACGGCCGATTTCCTGTTCGTCGATCGACCGGGGCATCGGCGACGATCTCGGCCACTTTCGATGGGGGGGACGACGCGATGCACGAGTTCTGTCCACACTGCGAGAGCGACGTCTACGTGCGCATCTCGCCACCCGACCGTGAACGTAATGGCAAATGAGTTCCAACCGTCGGGTATGAATCGGCGGGAGTACCTCCTCGGTGGAGCGGGCGCACTCGCCGCCCTCGCGGGAGGATACGCGTTTACGCGCGGACCGCTGGGGACGACCCGCGTCGAAGCCCATTCGATCCCGGTGCTCGGGGATTCGGGGTGGACCTCGCAATCTATCCCCACCGCTGACGGCCTGACCCTCGTCGATTTCTTCTCGACGTACTGTTCGGGCTGTACGCGACAGATCGATGCACTGGAACCGGTCGTCGCGGATGCGCCGTCCGCAGCTTCGTTCGTCTCGGTGACCACCCAGCCCATCGGTGAGGAGTTTACTCGGGCGGATCTCCGCGAATGGTGGGCGAGTCACGGCGGACCGTGGCCGGTCGGCATCGACGACGGCGCCCTCGCGAACGCGCTGGGGGTGGAGCGCCTTCCAACCCTCGTCTTGCTCGATGGGGTGGGGCGTGTGGAGTGGTCCCACGCCGGGGTTGCGGAGACCGACGCGATCCGGGAGGGGCTCGCGGAGGCGACGCGATGATCGGGGGGGCCTCGTCGACCCTCTCGGCGTTCTCCGCGGGCCTCGCGACCTTCTTCGCCCCCTGTGCGTTCCCGCTGCTCCCTGGGTACGTAGGCTACTATACACGAACCGTCGACGAGGAGACGCCGCTCGCTGGGGCCGCGCTCCGGGGACTGGCGGGAAGCGTGGGGGTGTTGTTCGCGTTCGGCGGGATCGCGGCTCTGGTCTTCGCCCTCGGCCGTTCGATCGTCCGGGCGGTCTACGCGCTCGAGCCACTGGTCGGACTGGCCCTGGTCGGAATCGGCGTCCTCCTGCTCGTGAACCGGTTTCCGACGCTGCACGTTCAGCTCCCCGAGCGACGCACGAGCGTCGCGGGATTCGCGCTATTCGGCACCGGCTACGCCGTCTCGGCGACAAGCTGTTTCGCCCCGCTCTTTTTCGCCGTGGTCCTCGGTGCAGCAACGTCGCCGGTCGGGACCGTGACCGCCACGGCCGCCTTCGGGCTCGGGCTCGCGATCCCCCTATTCGTCGCGACGATCCTGGTCGGGATCGGCCACGACATAGGCGCGGGATCGATCCCCGCCTACGCCAACCGGGTCGAGCAGCTGGCCGGTATCGTGATCGTGGCCGCGGGACTCTGGCAACTCACCACTACCGTTCATCTCTGGCTCTGAGACGCGCCCGCACGGTAGCCACGGAGCCCCCGGAGGGTCATCCAGATCGCGACCACGTACAGGACCGCCGCGGTGATCGTCGACGCCCCACCGAGAAAGCGCGTTCCGAGCAGAGCGTGAAAGATGCCGAGACCGACCCACATCGTGGATCGCGAGACGCCGAGCGACTCGCTCAGATCGAGCATACGAACGGTGGTGGCCGGAGCGACTACACGGTTTCGTTCGTTCTGCCGAAACGCAACGATCGCAGAAAATAATAATATAAAATCAGAGTTGTTCATGATCATATCGAATATCTGTTATACCAGACCGGCCGATTTCCGTGCGGGTAGAAATCCGGAAATAGATGGACCAGGTTCCCCGGGGACGGGAGACTGTCTGCCCGAGTCATCTCCGAGTCGGTTCGCTCTCGGGGGCACCACCCGTCGAGATCCACAGCGACAGACGACGTTCCGTGACCGGTTATCGAATGCACGGCCTTGTCGTCTCGTTGCTCGGACGTTCGTATCGGTGACTGGTGGCTCTCCGCCACGAAATGACGGTATTCGGCGCAAAATTCGATCGTATAGACGACGAACTGCCTGATTTCACGACGGGATACGTTCGCTCAGGACCGATAAATGGGAATCTATCGGGCCCTGTTCCGGTTCTCCGCCCACCTGGTGAGAACCGGCGAAGGACTGACCATCGACGCAGCTGGATTCGGTCGGTTCGCGGGTAGCCGGCAGTACGCCACATCGACAGGTCACACCCCGTTCGGTCGGAGCGCCTGCCAATATTGGCCGTGATTAAATCGAATACTAGATATACATTAGTCGATGATATGATTTCGCGAACCGCGGTTCGACTGGCGGGTGTTAGACTGGGATCGACACCGAGCCGAGACGATCGCCGCGGATATCGGAAATGACTGAGACCGGTGTTGTCGACATCACCGCAAGGAAGACACCAGACCACTCATCTATCGGCGAATGTTTCGCCTCCAGATGGTTCTCTCCCCGCTCGCTCGCAGGACCGCCACCAAGCACTGCCGGCTCCAGCCGAACGTCCCCGGGTCTCCGTGACCGCCACCTCGTGTTCGACGACGGACTCCTCGTCGCGGCAGTCGGCCGCCAGCACGACCTCGCCCAGAACCAGGACTCGAGTCGGTGGCTACCCCTCGAACCCGTTCTCGAACCAGAAGGTCCCGTTGCGCTGGACGACCTCGCCGTCCACCTCGATGCGGGAGTCCTCGGCCATGTCCACGATCATGTCGACGTGGGTCGCGCTCTCGTTGGTCGCGTTGTCCTCGCCGACGCACTCCTCGTAGGCCATGCCGACGGCCATGTGGACGGTGTCGCCCATCTTCTCGTCGAAGAGCATGTTGTAGGTGAACCGGTCGATGTCGCGGTTCGTGCCGATGCCGAGTTCGCCGAGATACCGCGATCCGTCATCGGTGTCCAGGACCTCGCCGAGGGTCTCCTCGTTCGTGTCGGCATCGTAGTCGACGACTTCGCCCTCCTCGAACGCCAGATAGGCGTTCTCGACCTCGCGGCCCTGGTGGTAGAGTGGCTTGTCGAAGAGCACCTCGCCCTGGACGGAGTCGACGACCGGAGCAGTGAACACCTCGCCCGCGGGCATGTTGTGGCGACCGTAATCGTTGATGGCGACGTTGCCCGCGATGGACATGGTGACGTCGGTGGTCTCGCCGCTGACGATGTGGACCTCGCTGCCCTCGTTCAATCGGTCGACGAGCTGTGCCTGGAACTCGCGCTGAGCCGCCCAGTCCTTGTCGATGGCGTCCCAGACGAAGTTCTCGTATCCCTCCGTGCTCATCCCGGCGAGCTGGGCGTTGGCGGGGGTGGGGAACTGGGTGAGTACCCAGCGCGAGTCGAGCATCTCCGAGCGGGCCGCCTCAGCGGCGCGGCTGAAGGCGGCCATGGTGGCCGGTTCGACGTCGCCCTTCTCGGTCACGTTCTCGTTCGCGCGGGCGCGGATGATGACGTCGGTGTCGGCGAACAGGCCCTCGACGTGGTCGGGGTCGGGGATGGCGTCGCCCTCGATGGCGCGGAGGTACCCGCGAGTGGCGCGGTCGCTCCCGATGGGGGTGCCGCCCGACAGCATGACGGGGCGGGCACCGATCTCGCCGAGGCGTTCGTAGATGGCGACGGCGAGGTCTTCGGCGGCGGGCGGGACGCTGACGACGACGCGCTCGCCGGCCTCGATCTCGGTCGAGTGATCGACGAGGACGTCGGCGTGGCGGCGGATGCGTGGGTCCATGTGTGTTAGGGCGGTGACGGCGCGGATACGATTTTCGAACTGGAGTCCCGACCGCCATTCGTTTATAGCGAAGCGGCCGGAATGAGACCATGATCGACCTGCGAAGTGACACCGTCACCCTGCCGAGCGATGAGATGCGACGGGCGGCTGCCGACGCCGAGGTCGGCGACGACGTCTACCGGATGGACCCGACCGTGAACGAACTCGAAGCGCGAGCGGCCGAGATCGTGGGCAAAGAGGCCGCGCTGTTCGTGCCCTCCGGGACGATGGGCAACCAGATCGCCGCCCGTGTACACACCGAGCACGGACAGGAGGCCCTCGTCGAGGCGGAGAGCCACGTCGTCCGGTGGGAGCTGGGCGGGTTCGCCGATCACAGCGGGCTGCAGGTCCGCACGCTCGACGGCGGTCCACGGGGCATCCCCTCGCCCGAGCAGGTCCGCGAGGGGTACGTCGAGGAGAGTCTCCACCGGCCAGGCACGGGGCTGCTCTCCCTCGAGAACACTCACAACTACCGCGGTGGCATCGCCATCTCGCCCGAGAACCTCGCGGCGACCGCCGAGGCTGGTCGGGAGCTGGGTATCCCGGTCCACCTCGACGGCGCTCGCCTCTTCAACGCGGCACTGGCCCACGACGTGGACGTGACCGCGTTCACCGATTCGGTCGATACGGTCATGTTCTGTCTCTCGAAGGGGCTGGGCGCCCCCGTCGGGTCGCTCCTCGCGGGTGACGAGGCCTTCATCGAGGAGGCTCGCCGGGTCCGGAAGCTCATGGGAGGCGGGATGCGCCAGGTCGGGATGATCGCGGGGCCCGGGCTCGTCGCCCTCGAGAACCGCGACCACCTCGCCGAGGATCACACGAACGCGAAACGCCTCGCCGACGGACTCGCCGAAATCGACGGCCTCACCGTCCAGGAGCCGGAGACGAACATCCTGATGGTGGACACCGAGGGCACCGGGATGAATGCAAGCGAGTTCCGCGACCTGATCGAGGAGGTCGACGTCTACGGCGTCCCCCGCGACGGGACCGTCCTTCGGTTCACCACGAACTGGAACGTCGACGCGGACGACATCGACGCGGCCGTCGAACGCATCGACGACGTGCTGGCCTCGCGCTAGTCCCGCCCGCGGTCCATCCCCTCGCGGAAGCCGACGAGGGTCCGCCGGATCATGAGAAACAGAAAGAAGACGAACAGCAACAGCGCGCCGAGGATGAAGAGAAACGCCGGGTCCAGGGGTACCATACTCCATCGGTGGCCGTCGCGGGACAAAGGCGTTTCGTCCGTTTCGGGTCGAACGCCTGCCACGCGCGGTTTTGCTTGAAAAACAATTAAACAGTGGGCCGTCGTGATTCGAACGTAATGTCCGGCCTCTTGCCCTCCAGTTCGGAGCCGGAGCCGCCCGACGGCGAACCCCGCGTCATCGGCGTGGACGAGGACGACGCCGAGGACGTCCTCGCCGCGCTCTCCTCGGAGACGGCCCGCTCGCTGTTCGCGGCCATCCACGACCAGCCATCGACGCCCTCCGAACTCGCCGACCGTACCGAGACGTCCCTGCAGAACGCCCAGTACCACCTCGAGAAACTCGACGACGCCGACCTGATCGAAGTCGTCGACACCCGCTACTCCGCGAAGGGCCGGGAGATGAACGTCTTCGGCCCGAGCGGGGCCCCGGTCGTCCTCTTCGCCGGCGGGGATACTGCGGGGAGCGACGTCCGCGCGGCGCTCTCGAGTCTCCTCGGAGGCGTCGGCATCCTCGCCGTCGCCAGCCTCGCCGTCCAGGAGTTGTTCGGTGGCGGTATCGGGGCACTCCTCCCGTCCGGGAGCGGCGGGGACGGTGCGACCGCGCCACAGACCACCTCGGGCGGGGACGCCGGCGCGATGGTAGTCCAGGAGGAGGCCGCGACGACCGTCGCAGAGACCACGACCTACCAGGCGGAGGCGGCGTCGGGAGCCGCGAGCCTCCCACCGGGACTCCTGTTCTTCGTCGGCGGGGCGCTCGTGCTCGGGCTGGCGGCCCTCTGGTGGTACGCCCGGCGGTGAGAAGTGGTGGTCGCCGGGTAACTACAACGCGCGTTTGAGCATACGTCGAGTATTTGATAGTGCGCCCCGATTGTCTCGGTAGGGCATCGCGGGTCCGCCCACACCCGCGACGCCCGTGTCCCACGCCCCACTACTGGCCGTCCCCACTGGCCGACCGGCCCTCCACCGCGATCCGGGACACCGCAGTCCCGTCGGTCGTCCGGATCGCCCCTTCTACACTGCCCTTTTCGACCGACAGCTCGGCGTACGTCCGATGCCCACCCCGCGGTTGCTCGTGGCTCCCTGGATTGACGAGGAGGAGGCCCTCCACCCGTTTCGCGAGCGGTCGGTGGGTGTGCCCCGAGATAACGACGTCCGCCCCCCGTTCCCGACCGAAGTAGACGAGTCCCATCTCCCCGCCCCGCTGGGTATGCGTCACCGCGAACCGAACGCCGCCTTCCTCGAAGACGCGGGCTGGCGGCAGGCGCTCGGTGACCGTTGCATCGTCGGCGTTGCCGTGGACGGCGTACAGCCGGTCGGATTCGCGCTGGACGGCCTCCAGGGCAGCTTCGCTGGTGAAGTCGCCGGCGTGGACGACGGTCTCGGCCCGCCGAACCGACCGGGCGACGGCCCCGTCGAGGATGTACTCCCCATCCGCGTGCGTGTCGGAGACGACCGCGATCATGGCAGACGGTCAGCGGCGGAGCCGTGAATGCGTTGCGCCCGGGCGAACGGTTTTGTGGGGGTCCCGCGAATGCCCGGATGGATGGCAAGTAGCACGTCGGTCGTGATCGCCGCGCTGTTCGCGAACGCCGCCATCGCCGTGCTGAAGTTCGGCGGCTTCCTGTTGACCGGCAGTCCGGCGATGCTCTCGGAGACCTACCACTCCATCTCCGACACCGGCAACCAGGTGTTCTTGCTCGTGGGCATCCGGTATGGCGCCCAGGACGCGACGCGAGCCCACCCCTTCGGCTACGGCAAGGCGCAGTTCTTCTACAGCTTCCTGGTGAGCGTGTTGCTGTTCGGCATCGCGGGCTGGGAGTCCGCAAAACACGGTTACCACGCCATCCTCGAGGGGCAGTCCGCCGCGCTCACCGGGACCGTCACGGTGTTGGGGAGTACGTTCCCCGCCGTCTGGGTCAACTACACCGTCCTCCTCGCAGCCATGGTCTTCGAGGGGTACGCGTTCAAGAAGGCCTACCGGGCGATGGTCGTCGACATCCGCCGCCACGACTGGTCGGGCTTTCGCGAGGCGTTCCGCAAGACGAGCAACGTCACGACCCTGACAGCGTTCACCGAGGACACCATCGCGTTGCTGGGGCTGGGTCTGGCCTTTTTCGGCATCCTCGGTACGCAAGTGACCGGCAATCCCCTGTTCGACGCGACCGCCGCGTTCCTCATCGGTCTCCTGTTGATGGGCTTCGCTGTGGCGCTCGCCTGGGAGAACAAGCGCCTCCTCCTGGGCGAGAGCCTCCCGAAGACCGACGAGACCGCGCTCCGCCGGATCGTCGCCGAGTGGGAAGGAGTCACCGACGTCGTCGACTTCCGGACCGTCTACTTCGGCCCCAACGACGTCCTCGTCACCGCGGACATCGAGTTCGAATCGGATCTCGACACCGAATCGATGGACGACGTCATCACCGACATCGAGGACGCACTCGTCGAGTACGACGAAGCCGTCTCGAAGGTCTACATCGAACCGGAATTCTGAGGGATCCGGAGTCGAGTATCGAGAGCGCTCCGACGCCGTGTCCCGAGAGCGGTCCCGAGTCCCGCAGTTTATACCCCAAGCCGTCCAATCACGGACCGACGTGGCAACCGACGACTATCCCCGTTTCTTCCCGAAGCCGGAGCCCTACGAGAACCAGGGGCCCGCGATGGAGCGTATCGCCGAGTCCCTCGAGGAGGGCCGCGACGTGCTCTTCGAGGGAGCCTGCGGGACCGGGAAGACGCTCGCGGCACTCGCGCCAGCCCTGGCGTATGCTCAGGCCAACGACAAGACGGTCGTCATCACGACGAACGTCCACCAGCAGATGCGCCAGTTCATTCACGAGGCCCGCGAGATCAACGGTCAGCGACCCATCAACGCGGTCGTCTTCAAGGGAAAGTCCTCGATGTGCCACATCGACGTCGACTACGAGGAGTGTCAGGTCCTCCGGGACAACACTCACGACCTCGTCGACGCCCAGGCCGAACTCGAAGAGCTCCGGGAGCGCGAGCGCGAGTTGCTCGAACGCTCCCAGGCGGGCAGCGGCGAGGCGGCAGAGAGCCGACAGACGGTCCTCGAGGAGATCGATCAACTCGAGGCCCAGATCGAAGAACTCCAGTCCGCGAACACCTGCGAGCACTACTACAACAACGTCACCCGGGAGGGCGACGCCTTCTTCGGGTGGCTCTACGACGACGTCCGCACCCCCGAGGACATCTACGACTACGCCGACGACCGGGGCTACTGCGGCTACGAGTTGCTCAAGGAGGGGATGGACGGCGTCGACCTCGCCGTCGCGAACTACCACCACCTCCTCGACCCGTCGATTAGAACGCAGTTCTTCCGGTGGCTCGGCCGGGACCCCGCCGAGGTAGTGGCCGTCTTCGACGAGGCGCACAACGTCGAGGACGCGGCCCGCGACCACGCGACGCGGACGCTCAGCGAACGAACGCTCGACGGCGCCCTCGACGAGATGGTCGACCGGGACGACCCCCGGGCCGAGGCGGCCCTTCGCGTGTTCCGCCCATTTCGGGCCGGCCTCGTCGAGACCTACGACGAGTCGTTCGGCTTCGGTGGTCGCGAAGCCATCGGGCCGAACTGGGAGGACGTCCCCGTGGCGAACGACGAGGGGCGGGACGACCTCACCCTCGCCTTCCTCCAGCGGTACGAGGGGCCGGACATCGAGGACGACCTGCGTCTCGCCCAGCAGATCGGCGTCGACCTCGACAAACAGTACGAGGAGGCGTACAAGCGCGGCGAGGCGAACACCCGCGCGGAGAGCCAGACGCTCGCCGCGAGCGTCTTCATCGAGGCCTACCTGACCGAGGGCGACGAACTCGGCCAGTATCCCACCCTCGCGGTCCGCCGCGACGAGGGGCGCGACGAGGTCTACGGTCGAGCGGAGCTCTACACCTGCATCCCGCGGCGCGTCACCGAGCCCCTGTTCGACCAGGTGCACGCGTCGGTCCTGATGAGCGCGACGTTGCGCCCCTTCGACGTGCTCGCGGACGTCCTCGGCCTCGAGGACCCCGAGACCATGGCCTACGGGTTGAGCTTCCCGGAGTCCCGCCGACGGACCTTCGCCGTCGACGTCCCCCCACTGTTCGCGAGCAAGCGAGAGGACCAGTCCGTCCAGCGGACCATCACCGACGCGCTGGCCGACGCCATCCGGTTCACCCCCGGGAACACCCTGCTCTTCTTCCCGAGTTACAGCGAGGCCGAGCGCTACCACGACCTGCTGGCCGACCGGACCGATTCGAGACGGTATCTCGACCGGCCAGGGGTCTCCGTGGAGGAGCGACGGTCGGAGTTCGTCGCGGAGGACGACGCCGTCATGTTCACCTCGCTGTGGGGGACCCTGGCGGAGGGCGTCAGTTTCGACGGGGACGACGCTCGCACTGTCGCCGTCGTCGGCGTCCCGTACCCGCATCTGGACGAACGGGCCGATGCCGTCCAGACCGCCTACGCGGAGGCCTTCGGCGACCGCGCCGACGACGCTGGCTGGCGCTACGCGGTCGAGATTCCGACCGTCAGGAAGACCCGCCAGGCACTCGGACGGGTGTTGCGCTCGCCCGACGACTTCGGAGTCCGCGCACTGCTCGACCGGCGCTACACCGCCCGCAGTCGGACCGAGATGGGCGAGTACAGCGTCAACGAGACGTTCCCTCCAGAGGAGCGCGCCGAACTCGTCGACGTCCAGCCCCAGAAACTCAAGTTCGCGATGCTCAATTTCTTCCAGGGTCTGGACGCGTACGATGGCGACCCCCCGACGCCCTGAGCTATCCGTGGGCGGCCAGATAGGTGACCGCCTGCTCGACCAGGGCCGGGTTCGGGGTCGCCACGGGCCGGACGGCTCGTATCTCCGCTATCGCGTCGTCAAGCGATCGGTCCTCCTCCATGGCGATGGTCGTCGCCAGGAGGGTCGTGCTCCGCGAGACCCCCGCCTTGCAGTGGACGAGCAGCGACCCGTCCGCCCGATAGAGACGGCGGGTCGTGTCGACCGCTGCCTCGAAATCCGGCCACTCGTTCTCCGGGCCATCGATCAGTGGGTGATGGTGTGTGGTCAGTGGATAGGACGTCTGGGTCGCCGAGACCACGTACTCGAACCGCCGGTCGTGCTGGGCCGAATCCGCCGACCGCCAGTTACCGATGAACAGCGGTCGATCGCCGATCCGGCGGATGACCGGGCGGTCCTCGACGTAGCCGACCGGTCGGACGACCGGTTCGTCGGACGCCGATCCAGGAGACCGCTCGTCGGTGGGCACAGTTCGAGATGGGCACTGCTCGCTGATGAGCGTTCCCCCTGAACCGGCGTCTCACGCCGGTAGCGAGACCGATTCGATGCGTTCGCCGTGGCGGGCGTCGTAGAATTCGAGTTCGTCGACCGTCCAGGAGACCGTCTCCAGCGGCGCGTTCCGGAGTCGCTCGAATGCCCTGTCGTCGCCACCGCGTGCGAGGGTGACGTGGGGGGTATACTCGTCACCCTCGAGGTCGGGGAGCGCCCCGAGCGCGTCGGCCAGTCGCTCGTGGAGCGAGCGGAGACCCGGGCTCTCCACACCGAGATAGGCGACCGGACCGCGACCGTGCGGCGGGTCCTCGAAGACGCCGACCGAACCGATGCGGGCTTCGAAGGCGGGAGCGCCGCTGAGCGCCGCTCTGGCCCGTCGTTCGGCACCCAGGTACTCCCGGCGGTCGTCGGCGTCGAGTCGTTTGACGACCAGCGTCCGCGTGCGACCGTCCCGAATCCGGTCGAAGCCCACGAGCGCCGGTCGCAGCGCATCGACGGCCTCGTGGACCGCGGACGGCAACGGGACGTTCAGACTGTACACGGTCGGTGTTCGGCGTGGGGCGATTTGTGGTTGACGCTCGAATCGGTCGGCGACGGGCGACTCAGAACCGGTCCAACAGCCAGAGGACGACCAGCCCCACGACGGCGACCGCGAGGAGGATGGGGAGAACCTCGAAGACGAACCAGAACGTCAACTGGAGGACGAGTTGCACGGCCCACAGTACGAGAATGACGACGAGCAGGAGGAGGGCGACCCGCAAGAGGGTCGATCCGTCGAGGGATGGGCGGTTCATCGGGCATGCGTAGGCCTACCGTGACAATAAGCCTGTGGAACGGCGAGCGTTGCGCGCGAACGAAGCGTTAATATACTGCCCCCAGTAACGACCCAATACCGATGCACGCTCCGGCCAGCGCCGTGGGTTCGCCCGCCGCTAGCCAGGAGTCCGTCTCCATTCTCGCGGTCCGACGACGACCGGGGTCCTTCTAGACCCCCTACCATTCCTCCATCGACCGGACTCGTCGCTCGTTGCAACTCGTCGCGGCACCGTCTCTCGATTACACCCCCACCAACCACACCACAATGTCACAGGAAACCGTCGCACTCGCCTTCTCGGGCGGGCTCGACACCACGGTCAGCGTACCGCTGCTCAAAGAAGAATACGGCTACGACGACGTTATCGGCGTCACCGTCGACGTCGGCCAACCCCAGGCCGAGTTCGACGAGGCGACCGAGACCGCCGAGGCACTCGACCTCGAACACTACGTCGTCGACGCCACCGAGGAGTTCGCCGACGTCTGCTTCGACGCGGTCCAGGCGAACGCCACCTACCAGGGCTACCCACTCGGTACCGCCCTCGCACGCCCGGTCATCGCCCAGAAGATCCTGGACGTCGCCGAGGAACACGGCGCGACCGCCGTCGCCCACGGCGCCACCGGGAAGGGCAACGACCAGCTCCGCTTCGAGGCGGTCTGGCGCCAGTCCGACCTCGACGTCATCGCCCCCATCCGCGAACTCGGCCTCACGCGCGAGTGGGAGATAGAGTACGCCGAGGAGAAGGGCCTGCCAGTCGACGCCGGCAACGACGGCGAGTGGTCCATCGACTCGAACCTCTGGAGTCGCTCCGTCGAGGGCGGCGACCTCGAGGATCCGGCACACGTCCCGACCGAAGACATCTACGACTGGACCGTCGCGCCCACGGCCGAGACGGAGACAGTCGAGATAACCTTCGAGGCCGGCGTGCCGGTCGCCGTCGACGGCGACGAGATGGCCCCAGTATCCCTCATCGAGTACCTCAACGACCTCGCCGGCCAGTACGGCGTCGGTCGCACGGACCTCATGGAAGACCGCATGCTCGGGCTGAAGGTGCGCGAGAACTACGAGCACCCGGCGGCCACCACGCTCCTCGCCGCCCACGAAGCCCTCGAAGGGCTGGTATTGACCAAAGACGAGCGCCAGTTCAAGAACTCCGTCGACCAGGAGTGGGCCGAGAAGGCCTACGAGGGGCTGCTCTCCGTCCCGCTCGTGAGCGCCCTCGACGGCTTCATCGCCGAGACCCAGACCGCCGTAACCGGCACGGTGACCGTGAAGTTCGAGGGCGGCCAGGCTCGCCCCGTCGCCCGCGAGAGCGACTACTCGGTCTACTCCGAATCGGCCGCTTCCTTCGACACCGCGGGCGTCCTGGGCGACATCACGCAGGACGACGCAACCGGCGTCGCGAAATACCACGGCTTCCAGGGCCGCCTCGCCAACGCCGCGAAATCGGAGACCGAGACCACGAAGCCAACCCACGAACTGACCGCCGACGGCGGCGCTGACGAGGAATAACGGATGCACGAGGGCGACGACGGACCCGACTCGGTGGTGCGCCGCGACCGCTTCAGCGGCGGCCCCGCGCGCGAGTTCCTCTCCTCGATGGACGCGGACGAGCGCATCTTCACCGCCGACCTCGCGGTCGACCGCGCCCACGTCGCCATGCTCGCCGAACAGGACGTCGTCGCGGACGACGAGGCTGGGGCAATCTTCGGCGCCCTCGACGACGTCGAGCAAGCGGGCTTCGAGGCGCTCCCCGAGGGCGAGGACGTCCACGAAGCCATCGAGACCGCCGTCATCGACGCGGTCGGTGGAGTCGGCGGCAAGATGCACACCGCGCGTTCGCGCAACGACGAGGTCGCGACGTGCATCCGGTATCGCCTCCGCGACGACCTGCTCGAGGCCATCGCAGTCACAGTCGGATTCCGCGAGCAACTGACCGAGGTAGCGACCGCGCATACCGACACCGTGATGCCGGGCTACACGCACCTCCAGCCCGCACAGCCAACGACGGTCGCCCACTGGCTCTCGTCGTACGCGCAGGCGGCCGAGCGCGACACTGCCCGCCTGCTGGACGCCTACGATCGGACCAACCAGTCGCCACTCGGGGCGGCGGCCTTCGCGGGGACGCCGTTCGACGTCGACCGCGAGCGCACGGCCGATCTGCTGGGCTTCGAGGGCCTCGTGGAGAACTCGATGGACGCGGTCTCGGCCCGCGATTTCCTCGTGGAGTCTGTCGCCGCGCTGGCCGGCCTGTCGACCACGCTCTCCGGCCTGGCAGAAGATCTGATCGTCCTCGCGAACAAGGGACTCGTCGAACTGGACGACGACTACGCCTCGACGTCCTCGATCATGCCCCAGAAGAAGAACCCGGATACGCTCGAACTCGTTCGGTCGACCGCGGGCGACGCGAGCGCGGCGCTCGACGGCTTACTGACCACGCTGAAGGGGCTCCCCCGCTCGTACAACCGCGATCTGCAGAACGCGACCGGCTACGCCTGGAACGCCGTCGACGCCGTGACCGCGGCGACCGAGGTGGCGGGTGGGGCGGTCGGCACGGCCACGTGGCCCGAAGAGCCGCTCGAAACCGCCGCCGGCGAGGGCTTCTCGACGGCGACCGGCGTCGCCGACCTGCTGGCGATGGGTGGCCTGCCGTTCAGGACGGCCCACGAGATCGTCGCGCACGCCGCCGAGGCCGGCGCGGCACGCGACGACGAACCGGGCCTCGCCGACGTCGAGGCCGCCACCCGCGAGGTCACCGGCTCGGCCCTCGCCGAGTTCGCCGCTGCCGAGGCCGTCGAATCGGCGCTCGACCCGACAGAGAGCGTGTCGTCTCGCGATTCGCGGGGTGGCCCCGCCCCGGGTGCGGCCGACGAGACCCTCGACGACCTGACGTCGGCCGTCGCGGCCCATCGCGACGCGGTCCAGACGCGCCAGACGAACCTCGACGACGCGGCGAAACGGCTCCAGGAGGTCGTGGCGAGCCATGAGTGAGCGACGACCGCGCGGACCCGTCGTGGACCGACCTCGACGACCGCGACGAATCGCCGTGGCCCCTCGACGACCGCGACGAGAACCGCCCCGTCCCGGGGCACATATCATAATACCGCCATTGGCCGGCGGATTACGAAACTGGGTCTTTGAAGGTTGAAACGTCGTTAGACGGTAGTCTGCTAGTTGTAATTATTCTGGTAGTATCGATATCCTTAAGTAGATACGTCCGGAACACACGATTGCAATGACAACGTGTCCCGAGTGTGGGGCCGACGTGGCCCTGCACGACGACCTGGAAGTCGGAGAGATCGTCGACTGTGCGACCTGCGGTACCGAACTGGAGGTCACCGACGTGAGCCCGCCGGTCCTCGAGCGAGCCCCGGAGCTCGACGAGGACTGGGGGGAGTGACCGTGGACGTCGGCCTCCTCTACTCCCGGATCCGCCAGGACGAAAAGCTCCTCCTCAACGAGCTACGCGAGCGCGGCCACGAGGTGCACAAGGTGGACGTCCGCAAACAGCAGTTCGGCCTGCAGGAGGCGAGCGTCGACTTCGACGCGATGGACGTCGTCCTGGACCGCACCCTCGCGACCAGCCGCTCGCTGTACACCACGAGCTTCCTGGACGCCTACGACGTCCCCGTGGTGAACGACGCGGAGACGGCCCGCGTCTGTGCCGACAAGGTCCAGACCACGCTCGCGCTCGCGAACGCAGACGTTTCCACCCCCGAGACCACGGTCGCCTACACCGTCGACAGTGCGATGGAAGCCATCGAGTCCTTCGGCTACCCCGTCGTGCTCAAGCCCGTCGTCGGCTCGTGGGGTCGCCTGATGGCCCGCATCGAGGACGAACACGCCGCCGAGGCCATCCTCGAGCACAAGGCGACACTCGGCCACTACGAGCACAAGGTGTTCTACGTCCAGGAGTTCGTGGACAAGCCGGGCCGGGATTTCCGCGTACTCGCCCTCGACGGCCAGCCAATCGCGGGGATGGTACGCTCCTCGGACCACTGGCTCACGAACGCCGCCAAGGGGGCCGAGACCGCCGAACTCGAGATCACCCCGGAGATTGCAGACCTCGTCTCGCAGGCGAGCGCGGCCGTCGGCGGCGGCATGCTCGGCGTCGACATCATGGAGACCGACGACGGCTACACCGTCCACGAGGTCAACCACACCGTCGAGTTCAAGGCGCTGACCGACGCCGTCTCCGTCGACGTTCCCGCAACGGTCGTCGACTGGCTCGAGGGGGAGGCCGCCCAGGCGGCCGACCCACACGCCGGCGAGGTGACCGCCTGATGGCGACGGGCGAGACCACCACGTCCAACGCGGACACCGCCGAGACGGTCACTGCCTCGGTCGTCGGTGGGAGTGGATTCACCGGGGGCGAGTTGCTCCGTCTGCTGGCCGGGCACCCGCAGTTCGCGGTGGCCCAGGCGACCAGTCGCGAGTACGCAAATCGCACCGTCGGTAGCGTCCACCCGAACCTCCGCGGTCTCGACGTCCGCTTTTCCCACCCCGACGATCTGGAGCGCGTCGACGTGCTGTTCGCGGCGACACCCCACGGCGTCTCGATGGAACAGATCGACGAGTTCCGTGCCCTCGCCGACACCGTCGTCGATCTGAGCGCGGATTTCCGCCTCGACACGGCCGGGCAGTACGACGACTGGTACGACGGCCACGCGGCACCAGAACACCTCGAGGACGCGGTTTACGCGCTCCCCGAGCGCCACCGCGAGGAGTTGCCGGACGCCGAACTCATCGCGAGTGGCGGCTGTAACGCCACTGCGACCATCCTCGGACTCGGTCCACTGGCCGACGCGGGCCTGCTCGCCGACGCTGACGTGGTCGTCGACGTCAAGGTCGGCTCCTCGGAGGGCGGGGCCGGTGGCGGCGCAGCGGCCTCCCACCCGGAGCGGTCAGGGGTCGTCCGCCCGTACGCCCCGACCGGCCACCGCCACGAGGCAGAGATCGAACAGGAACTCGACCTGTCGGTCTCCTTCACCGCCCACGCCGTGGACATGGTGCGGGGCGCCGCAGCGACGAGTCACGTCCTCCTCGACGAGGTTCCATCGAAAGCGGAGCTCTGGGGCGCGTTCCGCGAAGCCTACGAGGACGAACCGTTCGTCCGTCTCGTCGCGGGCGGTGGTGGCGTCTATCGCTACCCCGAACCCAAGGCCGTCGCGGGGACGAACTACGCCGAGGTCGGCTTCGAGGTCGACGAGACCAACGGTCGGCTCGTCGTCTTCAGTGCCATCGACAACATGATGAAGGGCTCTGCCGGCCAGGCGGTCCACGCGGCCAACGTCGCGCTCGGCTTCGAAGAGACCGCCGGCCTCGACTTTCAGGGCCTCCACCCGGTGGGTGCGCCATGATCGTCGTGAAGATCGGGGGTGCCCGGGCGGTGGATCCCCAGGGCGCCATCGACGACGTCGCCACCCTGACCGAGGCCGGTGAGGACGTGATCGTGGTCCACGGCGGGTCGACCGCCGTCGACGACGCCCTGGAGGCCATGGGAACCGATCCGGAGTACGTCGAGACGCCCGGGGGCGTCGTCGGACGGTTCACCGACGCGGAGACGATGGACGTCTTCTCGATGGCGATGGGCAGGGTCAACACCGACCTCGTCACCGACCTCCAGAACGCCAACGTCGCGGCCGTCGGGTGTAACGGCGTCGACGGCGGCCTCCTCACCGGCACGCGCAAATCGGCCGTCAAGGTCCGCGAGAACGGGAAGACGAAGATCAAGCGGGGCGATCACTCGGGGACCATCACCGACGTGAACGACCACCTGCTCGAGACGCTGCTCGATGCGGGCTACACCCCCGTGGTGAGCGTCCCGATGCTCGCCGAGGACGGGGTCGCGGTCAACACCGACGCGGACCGCGCCGCTGCCGCCGTCGCCGCCGCGATGGACGCCTCGCTCGTGGTCCTGACCGACGTGGCCGGCGTCTACGAGGACCCCGCGGACCCGTCGACGCGCATCGAGGCGGTCGACTCCCCGGCCGCCCTCGACGCCACGAAGGCGGCCGCGGAGGGGTTCATGACGAAGAAGGTCCTCGCGGCGACCGAGGCGCTCTCGGGCGGTGCGAGCGAAGTGGTTGTCGCCGACGCCACGACGGCGACACCGATCGTCTCGGCGCTCGACGGTGACGGCACCCGATTCACCCCGGACGCGATAGCATGAACGGCTTCGTCTTCTCCCAGAAACCCATCGAGATCGAATCGGGGTCCGGCCCGTACCTGACCAGCACCGACGGGACCGAGTACCTCGACATGGGCGCGAGCTACGCGGTCGCGAGCGTCGGCCACAGCCATCCCGACGTCGTCGCGGCCGTCCAGCAGCAGGCCGAGGAGTTACTGTTCGTCCAGGGGTCGTACCCCGTGGCGGTGCGCCAGGCGCTCCGCGAGAAACTGGCCGCCATCGCGCCGGGCGACCTCGAGGACGTCTGGCTCGCGAACTCGGGCACCGAGGCGAACGAAGCCGCCCTCAAGTTCGCCCGCCACGCGACCGGCCGATCGAAGATCGTCGCCGCCAACCGGGCGTTCCACGGACGGACCATGGGATCGCTGGCCGCCACGTGGAAGGGGAAGTACAAACAGGGCTTCGAACCCCTCGCCGGCGATTTCGTCCACGTCCCCTACGACGACCCCGAGGCGCTGGCAGCGGCAGTCGACGAGGAGACGGCGGCCGTCATCCTCGAACCCATCCAGGGCGAGGGCGGGATCCGCCCGGCCTCGACCGAGTACCTGCAGACCGCCCGCGAAGTGACCGCGGAGACGGGCGCAGCGCTGGTCTTCGACGAGATCCAGACGGGACTCGGCCGCACGGGGACGATGTGGGCCCACGAGACGGCCGGCGTCGTCCCCGATGCGCTCACCGTCGCCAAGGGGCTCGGAAGCGGTCTGCCCGTCAGCGCCACCGTCGTCGCCGACTGGATCGCCGACGACCCCGGCAATCACGGGTCGACGTTCAGCGGGAGTCCAATCGTCGCCGCCGCCGCTGGGGCGACACTCGACGTCATCGAGGCCGAATCGCTCGTCGAAAACGCCGCCTCGGTCGGTGGCTACCTGCAGTCGAGACTGGCGGCCCTCGACGAACCCCGCGACGTCCGGGGCGAGGGGCTGCTCGTCGGTATCGAGGTGAAGCGGGGGGCGAACCGGCACCTCAAACACCTCGCGCTGGACCACCAGATCCTGGCGCTGCCCGCCGGCCGGACGGTCGTCCGCCTCCTCCCACCACTCGTGGTGGACGAGTCACACGCCGACGAGACGGTCGATGCGCTGGCCGAGGTGCTGGCCTGATGGACGACGCGCGGACACTCCTCACGGACCTCGTCTCGACCCCCTCTGTTTCGGGTGGAGAGAGCGAAGCAGCAAGAATCCTCGTCGAGGCCTTCGAACGCGCTGGTCGGGAGGTCTGGATTGACGAGGTCGGGAACGTCCGCGCGCCAGCCGACGATAGCGTCCTGCTAACGTCCCATATCGACACCGTTCCCGGCGAAGTGCCCGTGCGCGAGGAGGACGGCTTTCTCTGGGGACGCGGGTCGGTCGACGCGACCGGGCCGCTGGCCGCCATGGCCGTCGCCGCAGTCGAAACCGGGGTGAGCTTCGTCGGGGTCGTCGAGGAAGAGACCACCTCGCGGGGGGCGCGCCACCTCGTCGAGACCCGGGACGCCCCCGACGCCGTCGTCAACGGCGAGCCGAGTGGGTGGGCCGGCATCGTCCTCGGCTATCGCGGGTATCACGCCGGCAGCTATCGCGTGGAGGTGCCATCCGCCCATACCGCGGTCGACGACCAGAACGCCATCGAGCGCGCGATGGACTGGTGGGACCGGGTCGAGGCGGCCGTCGGCGACGAAACGGCCCGGGACGCAACGGCGTTCGAGCGCGCGACCGCGAAACCCGTCGGCATCGAGGGCGGCGTGACCGAAGACGGTCTCGCGACCGAAGCGCTGGTGGACGCCCAGTTTCGGCTGCCCCCGGGAACGACCGGAACGGACGTTGAATCGACGGTCGACGCCGTGACGGAATCCGGTGCCGTCGCGTGGGACGAACCCATCCCACCGGTCATGCGCAGCCCGAGGAACGCGGTCGCACGGGCACTCAGGGCGGGCATCCGGGCGGCAGACGGCGAACCGACCCACCTCCGCAAGACCGGGACGAGCGACATGAACCTCTTCGCCGAGGCCTGGGACGTCCCGATGGCCACCTATGGACCGGGCGACTCCTCGCTCGATCACGCGCCGGACGAGCGCCTCGAACTGGCCGAATTCGACCGGTCGGTCGCGGTGTTGACCCACGCCACCGCGGCGCTGGCCGAGTAGCGCCGCCGCCTCCCTCGCCCTCCCGGTGGCCAGGTCCGACCCCTTTTTGCATTACCCGCTCCGAGGTGAACGCAATGGTAGACCTCACCCTGGACACCGACCACGTGCCCGACGTCGCCGAGGACGGCGTCTGGCTCTCCTGTATCGAGTGCAACGAGACCTACGCTCCCTTCGACGACGTCATCTACGAGTGCGACGCCTGCGGCGGGCTTCTCGAGGCGCGCTACGCCGACTATGCCACCTTCGACGACTTCGCGGGCGAGGGGGTCTGGCGCTACGCCGACGCCCTCCCCGTCTCGGGGAGCGTGAGCATCGACGAGGGCAACACGCCGCTGTACGAGGTGCCCGGTATCGCCGAGGAGGTCGGCGTCGCGGACCTCCGCGTGAAACACGAGGGGATGAACCCGACGGGGAGTTTCAAGGACCGCGGCATGACCGTCGGCGTGCGGGTCGCCGAGCGCCTCGGCGTCGGTCGGCTCGTCTGTGCGAGCACGGGGAACACGAGCGCGGCCCTCGCCGCCTACGGCGCCCGGGCGAATATGGAGACGCTGGTCCTCCTCCCGGCCGGCAAGGTCGCCGCGGGCAAACTCGCCCAGGCGGGCCTCCACGGGGCGACGATCCTGGAGGTCGACGGTAACTTCGACGACTGTCTCGACATCGTCTCCGAACTGGCCGAGATGGGCGAGGCGTACCTCCTCAACTCCCTCAACCCGTTCCGCCTCGAGGGCCAGAAGACCATCGGCCTGGAGATGCTGGAGCAATCGACGGCGGCGACGGGCGAGTGGCCCGACCGCATCGTCCTCCCGGTCGGCAACGCCGGCAATACGGCGGCCCTGCACAAGGCATTCCGCGAACTGGTAGCGGCCGGTGCGATGGACGAAGACGAGGTCCCGATGCTCACCGGCGTCCAGGCCGAGGGTGCCGCACCCATGGTCGAGGCCATCGAGAACGACTACGACGAGGTGCGGGGCTGGGACGACGTCGAAACCCGCGCGACCGCCATTCGCATCGGCAAGCCCGTCAACGCCCCGAAGGCGCTCCCGGCCATCCGGCAGACCGGCGGTACAGCAGTCGCGGTCTCCGACGACGAGATCACCGACGCCCAGCGCGCCCTCGCCGAGGACGGCATCGGTGTCGAACCCGCGAGCGCCGCCTCCGTGGCTGGCCTGCGGAAACTCCGCGAGAACGGCGTCATCGAAGACGACGAGCGGGTCGTCTGTCTCACCACCGGCCACCTCCTGAAGGACCCCGACGCCGCCGCGGCCGCCGGTGGCGAACCGACGCCGGTGCCGAACGACGTCGAGGGCGTCCTGGACGTCCTGTAGCACCGCTCACCGATACGGATGGTAGCGGTGTTCCCAGCGGAACGCCCCGTAGATGGCGAGTACCCCGACGAACGAGACGAGGACGGGGCCGTGGGTTCGGCGGTCCGACCAGTCGAAGGTCGTGTAGTAGGCGAAGACGTGGTAGGTGCCATCTTTTCTCACGATCTCGGCGGGGACGGGGTCGGCACGCTCGAAGACGAACCGGGTCTGTTCGCCCGCGATGGCCCGGTCGACCATTGATTGCTGGGCGGGCGTGAGGTCGTCGTCGGTCGTGACACAGCACCGGTCCGGTGGCTCGTCGGTACTCTCCTGATAGACGTAGTGGTGATCGTGATCGGCGAACCCCACGAACGTCGCCGCCCCGCCGAGGAGCAAGAAGATGGCGACGTAGACCACGAGAAACCGGATCCAGCGAGCGGCGCGGGGCGACATCACCCCGGAGATCGGTCCGGCGAGTTACAAAACTACCGCGTCACTCGGTGCCGTTGAGCTCGATGTAGGAGACGTCGGTGATACGGTCGTCGGCCAGAAGGTCGGCGACCAGGTCGTCGGGAACGGGGTCGTCGAGGTTGTAGACCGTCAGCGCCTCCCCGCCGATGGTCTCGCGACCGTTGAACATCCCCGCGATGTTGACGTCGTATTCGCCCAGCGTCGACCCGATGAAGCCGATGACGCCCGGTTCGTCCCGGTTCCGGGCCACGAGCATGTGGCCGTGCGGGACCGCGTCGACCCGGTAGCCGTCGATGGAGATGAGACGTGGGTCCTCGCCGGCGAAGAGGGTGCCGCTGACCGTAAGCGACTCCTCGCCGTCGGTCACGGTGACCGAGACGAAACTCTGGAAGTCCTGTGCCTGGCGAGACTTGGTCTCGGAGACCTCGATACCGCGCTCTTTGGCAACCTGCGGCGCGTTGACCGCGTTGACCTGCCACTCGAGCGGTTCGAAGACGCCCTTCTGGGCCGAGGCGGTAATCAGTTCGACGTCCTCTTCGGCGATGTCGCCCCCGTATGTGACCTCGATGGTGCCGATGCGACCCTCGAAGAGGTTCGCGGCGACCTTGCCAGCGGTCTCCGCCAGGCCGATGTACGGCCGGATACGGGGAAAGGCGCTCTCGTCGACCGACGGCGCATTGAGCGCGTTGATAACCGGTTCGTCGTTGAACGCGGCGACGACCTGGTCGGCCGTCGAGGTGGCGACGTTCTCCTGGGCCGCCTCCGTGGCCGCCCCGAGGTGGGGGGTCACGATGATGTCGTCGACGTCGAGGACCGGGTTGTCCGGTGAGACGGGTTCCTGGGTGAAGACGTCGAGTGCCGCGCCAGCGAGGACACCGTCCTTGACGGCTTCGGCCAGCGCCGCCTCGTCGACGACGCCCCCACGGGAGGTGTTGACGACGTAGCCGCCCTCTAGCTGGGCGAGTTCCGCCTCGCCGATGAGTCCCTCCGTCTCGTCGGTGAGGGGGACGTGGACGGTCAGGAAGTCCGCGCGGTCGAGACAGGTGTCCAGGTCGACGAGTTCCGCGCCGAGTTGCTCGGCCCGGTCCTCGCCGATGTACGGGTCGAAGGCCACGATGTCCATCCCGAGCGGCCCGAGTCGTTTGGCGACCTGCTGGCCGACCCGACCGAGACCGACCACGCCCAGCGTCTTGCCGTTGACCTCGGTGCCGAGGTAGTCGCCCTTCGCCCACTCGCCGGCCCGGAGGCGGGCGTGTGCCTGCGGGATGGAGCGGGCCGTCGCGAAGGCCATCGCGACGGTGTGTTCTGCGGCCGCGCGGACGTTGCCCTCGGGGGCGTTGGCCACGATGACGCCGTGGTCGGTGGCAGCGTCGATGTCGATGTTGTCCACGCCGATACCGGCCCGACCGACGATGATCAGGTTCTCGGCGGCTTCGAAGACCGCCTCGGTGACCTCGGTGCCGGAGCGGACGATGAGCCCGTGCGCGTCGCTGATGGCGTCGAGCAGTTCGTCGCCGCTGACGTCGTAGGCGGTCACGGCCTCGTGGCCCGCCTCGCGAATCCGTTCGAGACCCGCATCGGCGATGGGGTCGGTAACGAGTACCTTCATGTTCGAGGGGAACCAGTCCACGGACATAACCCTTTTTGCACGTGCATGTATTGTCAGAGACTCCCATACCAGGTGATATCCATATGTGTGGACAATTTGTGGCGACGAACCGGCCGGAGCCGCGACGATCGTGGACGCATCGCCACCCTTGAAGTCGGGGGGGTCCAAGCGGAACACATGCTCGTCGCTTTCGACTTCGATGGAACGCTTTCGGACTCCGAGATGACCGTTCTGCTGGGTGCCAGGCAGGGCGTCGCCGAGGAGATGGAGGACATCACCTCCCGCGCGATGAACGACGAGATCAGCTACGCCGAGAGTCTTCGGAACCGGGCGGCGCTGCTCGAGGGACTTCCCGAATCGAAGGCCACTGAGGCCTTCGAGGAGGTCGAGTTACGCCCCGGCGCGGCCGACGTCATCCACGCCATCGAGGACGCGGGGCATACGACCGCGATCCTCACGGGCGGGTTCACGGACGGGGTCCAGGCCGCCCTCGACCACGAGGACGTGTCGGTCGACCACCTGGTCGCCAACGACCTGCCCGTCGCGGACGGCGCGCTCACCGGCGAGGTGACCGGTCCGCTCATCGAAGGGACGAAAGACGACGCCCTGGCGGCTCTCGCGGATGATCTGAACATCCCGCTCGAGGAGACGGTCGCCGTCGGTGACGGCGCGAACGACCTCCCGATGCTCGACGTCGCGGGCCTCTCCATCGGCTTCCAGCCCAAGAGCGCGGTTCGCCCGCACTGCGACGTGTCCGTCTCGACGATGGACGAACTCCAGACGCTTCTCGGCGATCACGGCGTCCTCGCGAACTCGTGAGTGAGGGCTCGTGGAGCTTTGCTCCTCGGCGTCCTCGCGAACTCGTGAGTGAGGGCTCGTGGAGCTTTGCTCCTCGGCGTCCTCGAAAACTGAGCGGCCGATCGGTCGGCGTTAGCTGAACAGACTGGCGTGGACGGGGGCGAAGTCGGCACCGTCAGCGCCGCCGTCGAGGAACGCGCGCAGCGGTGCGCCGACCGTCTCCGGTTCGACGAGGAAGGCGTCGTGGCCGTAGTCGCTGTTCACGACGCGGTGGGAGACGGCGGCCCCGGCACGCTCGAAGGCCGTCGCGAGGGTCTCGCCCTGCTCGACGGTGAAGTGCCAGTCGCCGGTGTAGGAGACCACGAGCGCCTCGCCGTCGAAGTCGGCCAGCGCGGCGGCGTCCGTGCCGACGCCGTGGGCGAGGTCGTACTCGTCCATCGCTCGCAGGAGGTAGAGGTAGCTGTTGGCGTCGAAGCGGGTGGTGAAGCGCTCGGCGTTGTAATCGAGATAGGAGGCGACGTCCCGATACGGGAAAGCGTCGGCCGTGGGGTCGTCGAGCGACGAGATGGCGCGCTGGGCGGTCCGTCGGCCGAAGCGGTCGTCCATCGAGTCCTTCGAGAGGTACTGGACGTGACCGATGCGGCGGGCCGTCGCCAGGCCGTCGTCGGGATGCTCGCCGCCGTAGTAGTTTCCACCGTCGAAGTCGTCGTCCGCGGTGATCGCTCGCCGGGCGACGCTGTCCAGCGCGAGCGTCTGGGCGTCGACCCGGGCGCCGGTGGCGATGGCGGCAACGCGTTCGACACGCTCGGGGTACTGCTTGGCCCACTCGATGGCGTTCATCCCGCCGACGCTCCCGCCCAGGACGGCGTAGAGCGTATCGATGCCGAGATGATCGAGGAGTCGTGCTTGTGCGTGGACCCAGTCCGTCACCGTGACGGCCGGGAAGTCGGGTCCGTAGGGGTCGCCGTCCGGCCCCTCGCTCGCGGGACCGGTCGTCCCGTAGCACGAGCCAGGGACGTTGGCGGAGATGACGTAGAACTCGCGGGTGTCGACGGGGCGGCCCTGGCCCACGACGTCGTTCCACCAGGCCTCCGCCTGCGCACCGAGCGAGTCGGGCGCGGAGCCGGCGACGTACTGGCTCCCGGTGAGGGCGTGGGCGACGAGGACGGGGGGATTACTGGGGTCGCCGTAGGTCTCGTAGGCGACGTCCATGTCCACGGATCCACCGCGTTCGAACTCGAACTGGCCGATATTCACGGTCGTGTGACCGGATGCGGGCTCCGTCGGGGCGGGATCGGTGGTGGGTGTCGTGGCGCCTGTCATGATCATCACGCATACGAGCGGTTCTGAGTATTACCGACAAATCGGCCTATGCTTGTAAGTGTTACTATCGGGCAGGAATATGCAATGGGGTAATAACCGTCGCCGGCCGTCTACCGAAGGTGGTCTCGGGCCGTCTCCAGGGCCGCCGCCGTGTCGGCGTCGACGCCGACCGCCTCGAACGCTTCGCCGATCGTCCGGACGCCCCGGATGACGTTCTCGCTGGTGAGGTTGCCCATGTTGCTCACGCGGAAGATCTCGCCGCCGAGGTGGGCCTGCCCGCCACTGATGCTGACGCCACGGTCGGCGACCTCGTCGAAGAAGGCCGTGCTGTCGTCGCCCTGAACCGACGCCGGGAGTTCGATGGCCGTGACCGTGTTCGAGTACGCCGAGTCGTCGTTTAGGTCGGGGAAGGAGTCGAGGCCCATCGCGTGGAACGCCTCGCGGAAGGCCGTCGCCTGCTCGCGGTGCCGTTCGATGCGGTCGGGCATGCCCTCCTCGCGGATGTCCTCGACGGCCACCGCCAGCGCACGGAAGAGGGGCACGGCGCTCGTGAAGGGCGTCTGGTTGGCCTCGGCCTTGCGCAGGTGCCAGTCGAGATCCTCGTAGAACGGTGCGCTGTCACCGTCGATGGCAGCTTCGGCGTCGCCAGTCACGAAGACCGCGCTGAGCCCCGGCGGCGCGGCGAGGGCTTTCTGGGCGTCGACGACCGCGATGTCGACGTTCCAGTCGTCGATCCTGAACTCGTCGCCGCCGATGCTGGTCACGCCGTCGACCACGTAGGTCGCGTCGTGTTCGGCGGCGATCTCGCCGACCTCGGGGACCGGGTTGATGATGCCCGTGCTCGTCTCGTTGTGGACGATGGTCACGACGTCGGTGTCGTCGGTGACCGCCTCGGCGACGGCGTCGACGTCGACCGGGGCGCCCCAGTCGAACTCGACGGGGGTGACCGACGCGTAGCGGTCGGCGATCCGTTTGAAGCGCCGCCCGAACTTGCCGTTGTAGACCGCCACGACCTCGCCGTCGGCGTCCACGGTGTTGGCGACGGCAGCCTCCATTCCCATCGTCGCCGTGCCGTTCAGGATGAGACTGGTCCCGCCCTCGGCGGTCGAGGTCCCATCGAGCGTCGAGCGCGTGAACACGTAGTCCAGTTGCTCCTGTGCTCGTTCGTAGACCGCCTCGAACTCGGCCGAGCGGTGTGATACCATCGGTTCGCCCATCGCCTCGCGTACCTCGCGGGTGATCGGTACCGGACCCGGGTTCAGGAGGAGAAAGTCCTCTCGCATACGTTCCCCTATGATCGCCCCAACGATAAAGCCGCCCGGGTCGTGCAAATTCCGCCGACTCGGGTCGGAGTGTCAACGCGAGCCACACACCCACGGTGTCGTCCCGAGCCGGTCATTTAGGACCGTGCCCGTTCAACGTCGACCCATGACCGACGTCGACGCGCCGGACAATCCCTACGTCCGGGACCCCGACACCGATTTCGAACCGGTGGCGGCGCTCACGGACGAGGCGGCCGAAGATCAGGTGGCGGCCCTTCGAGAAGCCATCCGCTATCACGACTACCGCTACTACGTCGAGAACGACCCCGTCATCGCCGACCGGACCTACGACCAGCTATTCGAGCGGCTCCAGGAACTCGAGGACGCATTCGACCTCGAGACCGTGGACAGCCCGACCCGCCGGGTCGGTGGTCAGCCCCTCGACGAACTCGAGACCGTCGAACACGTGGTCCCGATGCTCTCCATCGACTCGAGTGGAGAGCCCGAGGACGTTCGTGATTTCGACTCGCGCGTGCGCAGAGCCGTCGGCGACGTCTCCTACGTCTGCGAGCCGAAGTTCGACGGGCTGTCGGTCGCCGTTATCTACGAGGAGGGGCGTCTCGTCCGGGCGGCGACCCGCGGCGACGGCATCGAGGGCGAAGACGTGACCGCCAACGTCCGGACCATCACCAGCATCCCACAGCGACTTCGGGGCGACTACCCGGACTTCCTGGCCGTCCGCGGGGAGGTCTACATGCCCCGAGAGGCCTTCCACGCGTTCAACCGCGAGCGCGTCGAAGCCGGAGAAGATCCGTTCGCGAACCCGCGCAACGCGGCCGCCGGATCGCTCCGACAACTCGACCCGTCCGTGACCGCCGAGCGACCGCTCGAGTGTTTCTTCTACGACGTCCTCGCCGCGGGCGAGCATCGGCAGGTCGTCGAGGAGACCGACGCCTCCCGCGGCGCACTCGGCGTCGACGATCTCCCCACACAGTCGAGCGAACACGAACGGCTCCCCGACTGGGGCCTCCGGGTCGAACACGACTGGTACCTGGTCACCGACGACGTCGAGGACGCGCTCTCCTTCCGCGACGAGATGCTCGACCGCCGCGACGACCTCCCCTTCGAGGTCGACGGCGTGGTCATCAAGGTCGACGACCGCGAGGCATGTGCCCGCCTCGGAACCACCGCCCGCCACTACCGCTGGGCCTACGCCTACAAGTTCCCCGCGCGCTCGGAGGTCACCACCATCGTGGACGTCGTGGTCCAGGTGGGCCGGACCGGCCGTCTCACGCCCGTCGCGCTCCTCGAACCCGTCGACGTCGGCGGGGTGACCGTCTCCCGGGCGAGCCTGCACAATCAGTCGGAGATCGCGGCGATGGGCGTCGACGTCGGCGACGAGGTTCGCCTCGAACGGGCGGGCGACGTCATCCCCTACGTCGCCGAAGTGACCGAATCCCACAGCGACGGCCACTTCGAGATGCCCGAGGAGTGCCCGGCGTGTGGCAGTCCGGTCGCTCGTGATGGCCCGCTGCACTACTGCACCGGCGGCCTCCAGTGTCCCGCCCAGCTCGTGCAGGGCCTACACTACTTCGGCGGGGACGACGGCCTCGACATCGAGGGACTGGGAGAGCAGACCGCCGAAACCCTCGTCGAGGCGGGCCTCGTCGAGGAAGACGTCGCCGACCTCTTCGACCTGACCGAGACAGACCTGCTCGAACTGGAGGGATGGGGCGAGAAAAGCGTCCGGAACTTGCTCGAGGAGATCGAAGGGGCGAAAGAGCCCGACCTCGCGACCTTCCTCGCGGCCATCGGCATCCCGGAGGTAGGCCCCACCGTGGCCCGGGACATCGCCCGTCACTTCGGCGACATCGATAGCGTGATGGACGCCGACGAAGCCGACCTCCAGGCGATCGACGGGGTCGGTCCTTCGGTCGCCGCACGGGTCACGGACTTCTTCGGGAACGAGCGCAACCGCCGGGTCGTCGAACGGCTCCGCGAACGGGGCGTCGACCCCCAGCCCATCGAGACGGACGCGGGCGACGAACTGGCGGGGCTGACCGTCGTCTTCACAGGCAGCGTCGAGGGGTACACCCGAGACGACCTGGAAGCCCTCGTCGAATCGCACGGCGGGAACGCCACGGGTAGCGTCTCGGGCAATACTGATTACCTCGTCGTCGGCGAGAATCCCGGCCAGTCGAAACGCGACGACGCGGACGCGAACGACGTTGCGACGCTCGACCCCGAGGCGTTCTTCGAGATGCTGGACGAGCGTGGTGTCGCCGTCGACGCCCCCTAAACGGGCGGCTGGCGGTGGGAACGTTGATAGGGCGGGACGGGAAACCTGGAATCGATGGCAGGGCGACGGACCCCGTCAGATTCGTCCGATGGATCCCTCGGCAGCATAGGTGACGACGGCGGTGACGGCATCGGGCACTCCGACTGGCGAAATCGCGTCGAGCAACTGCTGTACGCTGGCGAGGAGGTCCGTCTCAGGGTGGGCCGAACGCAGGACGAGATCGTCGTGACGAGCCACCGCTTGCTCGCGTTCACCCCCGAGCGGGACGGCTCGAACTTCCACGCTGTCGACCTGCCGAACGTGGAAGCGATATCCACCGAGTCGAGCGGTCGCTTTCCGTTCGTCTCGATGGGAGCGAAGGCCCTCCTCGCAGGAATCGTGATCGTCGCCGCTGGGTTGGTGATCGACTTCGATCGGCTGGCCGCATCCATCCCGATCGCCGGGACGGACGCCGTCGGGGCGAGTAGTATCCTCGGGATGCTCGACGGGCTCCGGACCGTCCTCGCCGTCGCCGACGTGGTCCTCCTCGGGATCGGTGGGCTGCTCGCCTTCGTCGGCCTGACCCTGCTGGCCGCCTACTGGTTGACCAGACGGACGGAGGTGGTCGTCGCCGTCGCGGGCGACGAGGACGTCCATCTGGATCGCGACAGTTTCGGCGACTCGGACCTGGCGAAAATCGAGACGGCACTCGAACGACGGTAGTACCCAGTCGTCGTAGCAATCGATTGAAAGCCGTCCAGTGACTATCCGGACCCGATGGACGCTGCCGGCGTACGGACGCTCGCAAGCGATCTCCCCCGAGAGCCCGGCGTCTACCAGTTTCTCGAAGGCAATTCGGTCCTCTACGTCGGCAAGGCGGTGAACCTCCGCGACCGGGTGCGGTCGTACGCCGACCCCCGCAGCGATCGGGTGCGCCGCATGGTCGGCCGGGCCGAGGACGTCGACGTCGCCGTGACGGACACGGAGACCCAGGCGTTGTTGCTCGAGGCCAACCTGATCAAGCGCCACCAGCCGACCTACAACGTCCGGTTGAAAGACGACAAGTCGTACCCACTGGTCCAGTTGACCGACCACGCGTTCCCCCGCATCGAGATCACGCGCGATCCGGCGGAGGGCGCTACCGTCTACGGCCCGTTCACCAACAAGGGCGAGGTCGAGACCGTCGTGAAGGCCCTGCGCGAGACCTACGGCCTCCGGGGGTGTTCTGCGTACAAATTCCGGAATCGCGAGCGCGCGTGTATCGACTTCGACATCGGCCTCTGTTCGGCCCCCTGCGTCGGCGAGATCGACGAGGCGGGGTATGGTGCGGACGTCACCAGCGCCAAACGGTTATTCGAGGGAGAGACCGGTGCACTGGCCGACCCCCTCCGTCGGGCGATGGAGCGAGCTGCCACCGACCGCGAGTTCGAGCGGGCGGCGAATCTCCGGGACCGCCTGGAGACCGTCGAAGCCTTCCACGGCACCGGTGGCGAAGCGGTTCGGATGGCGGACGAGGCCGAGGAGGCCGTCGACGTCCTCGGCGTCGCCCTCGAAGGTGACGCCGCCACCGTCGCGCGTCTCCACAGCGACCGCGGCAAGTTGGTCGATCGAACCCGGCACTCGGTGGTCGCACCGGAGGCGGAGGACCGTATCGCGGCCATCCTCGCGGCATTCATCCCACAGTACTACGCGGAGCGCTCGCTCCCCGACGCTCTCCTGCTTCCGGAGGACCCCGGCGACGAGGACCTGTCGGCCTGGCTCGCGGCCGAGGGGGTCGCGATGCGCGTTCCCGGCGCCGGCCGCGAGGCGCGTCTCGTCGACCTGGCGCTCAAGAACGCCCACCGGTACGCCGGCGAGACGGACGAACTGGCCGCCCTCGGCGACGCACTGGGGATCGACCGACCCTCACGCATCGAGGGCTTCGACGTGAGCCACGCCCAGGGGAAGGCCGTCGTCGGCAGCGACGTGACGTTCGTCGACGGGACCCCCGAGAAAGCGGATTACCGGCGGAAGAAACTCGAGGAGGGCAACGACGATTACGCCAGGATGGCGGCACTGATCCGCTGGCGGGCGACGCGAGCGCTCGATGGACGCGACGATCGGCCCGACCCCGACCTCCTCCTCATCGACGGCGGCGAGGGACAGTTGAACGCTGCCCTGGACGCGCTCGAGGGGACCGGCTGGGACGTCCCGGCCATCTCGCTCGCCAAGCGCGAGGAGGTGGTCGTGACCCCCGACGGAACCTACGACTGGGCCCACGACGCCCCACAGTTACACCTACTGCAGCGGATCCGCGACGAGGCCCACCGGTTCGCGGTCCAGTACCACCAGACGCTCCGCGACGACGTCTCGACCGTCCTCGAGGACGTCGACGGGATCGGGCCCTCGCTCTCGCGACGGTTGCTCAGGCGGTTCGGGAGCGTCGAGAACGTCCGGGCGGCCTCCGTCGAGGAGTTGCAGTCGGTCCCTGGCGTCGGGCGAGGGACGGCCCAGACACTCGCGGATCGACTGTAGCGGTGGGATGGGTGACCGACGTTACCCTTCGCTGTGGGCTACTTCGTGAATCTCGAGTGTCGGGTGACCCTCGAACATCTCGCGTGGGGCGTCCCCCGAGTGCGATTTCTCGAAGGCCTCGCTGTCGGTCCACGCCTCGAAGGCGTCCCGAGACTCCCACCGCGTGAGGGCGACGAAGGTCTCGGTGTCGTCGTCCTCAGGGACGAGCAACTCGAAGGAGACGAACCCATCGAAGTCGCTGACCGCGCCCATGTTCTGCTGAAAGCGGTCGACGAACGCGTCCTCGTAGCCATCGGCGATGCGGAAACGATTGGCGACGACGATCATGTGTCGGACTTCCAGAGGGACCGTGATACATCCTCGGGAGGCGGCGAGTCGCGTCTCCCGGTACTCAGAAGTCCTCGGGTTCGGGTTCGAGTCCCATCTCGTCGGCGCCGGCCTCCGGTTCGATCCCGTCGTCCCTGTCGAGGTCGAAGTCCTCGTGGAGGGCCCGAATCCGGTCGCGGATGTCCGCGGCCAGTTCGAACTCGAGGTTGTCGGCGGCCTCCCCCATCCGCCGTTCGAGTTCCTCGACGAGAGCGGCGGCCTCCTCCTCGTCCTCGGGGCCGTCACCGGTGATGGTGCTCGTATCCGTCTTCGCACCCGGGAGGTCGATGTCGCCGACCGCCTTCTCGATGGTGGTCGCCTCCTTGCCGTGTTCCTCGTTGAACTCCTGCTGGATGCGTCGGCGACGCTGGGTCTCGTCGATGGCCGCCGCCATCGCGTCGGTCACCTGGTCGGCGTAGAGCACGACCGTCCCGTCGACGTTGCGGGCCGCCCGGCCCATCGTCTGGATGAGAGAGGTGCGCGAGCGGAGGAAGCCCTCCTGGTCGGCGTCGAGGATGGCGACGAGGGAGACCTCGGGGATGTCCAGTCCCTCCCGGAGCAGGTTGATGCCGACGAGGACGTCGAACTCCCCGAGACGGAGTCCCCTGACGAGTTCGTGGCGCTCCAGGGTGTCCGTCTCGTCGTGCATGTACTCGACCGCGACGCCAGCCTCCTCCAGGTATTCGGTGAGGTCCTCGGCCATCCGCTTGGTGAGCGTGGTCACGAGGACCCGTTCGTCGTTCGCGGCCCGGCGGTCGATGCGGTCCATGAGGTCGTCGATCTGGTCTGCGGCCGGTTCTACCTCGACGGCCGGGTCGACGAGGTACGTGGGTCGGACGATCTGTTCGACGACCTGTCCGGAGACCTCCCGCTCGTAGTCGCTCGGGGTCGCGGAGACGTACAGCGTCCGGTCGGTCTTCGCCTCGAACTCCTCGAAGGTGAGGGGACGATTGTCGAAAGCCGTCGGCAGCCGGAACCCGTTCTCTACGAGCGACTCTTTGCGCGAGCGGTCCCCGGCGTGCTGGCCCTTGATCTGTGGAACCGTGCGATGTGACTCGTCGATGACCGTGAGGAAGTCCTCAGGGAAGTAATCGAGGAGCGTGTACGGCGCGTCGCCGACCTCGCGGTCGGAGAGGTACACCGAATAGTTCTCGATACCCGAACAGTAGCCCGCCTCGCGGAGCATCTCCAGGTCGAATGTGGTCCGCTCCTCGAGGCGCTGGGCGGCCACGAGGTCGCCCTTCCGCTCGAAGTAGCCCACGCGCTCGTCGAGGTCGGTCTCTATCTCCTCGATCGCCGCCTCGAGCGTCGACTCCGGCATGGAGTAGTGCTCCGCCGGGTGGACCAGGACCGCCGGTTCCTCGCTCACGACCGAGCCCTCGAGCGGGTCGAGTTTGGTGAGGCGGTCGACCTCGTCGCCCCAGAACTCGACGCGAACCGCGTACCGCCCGTACATCGGAAACACCTCGACGGTGTCCCCGCGCACGCGGAACGTGCCCTGGGTGAAGTCCACGTCGTTGCGTTCGTAGTTCAGGTCGACCAGGCCGCCGAGGAGGTCGTCGCGATCGATGGACTGGCCGACCTCCAGTCGGAGTGCCATGTCCTCGTAGTTCGCCGGGTCCCCGAGGCCGTAGATGGCCGAGACAGAGGCCACCACGATGACGTCGTCGCGGGTGAGCAGCGAGCGCGTCGCGGAGTGACGCAGGCGGTCGATCTCCTCGTTGATCGAGGCGTCCTTGTCGATGTAGGTGTCCGTCTGCTCGACGTAGGCCTCCGGCTGGTAGTAGTCGTAGTAGGAGACGAAGTACTCGACGGCGTTGTCGGGGAAGAGGGTGCGGAACTCCTCGTAGAGCTGGGCGGCGAGGGTCTTGTTGTGGGCGATGACCAGTGTCGGCTGCTGGAGTTCCTCGACGACCCAGCTGACCGTGTTGGTCTTGCCCGACCCCGTCACCCCGAGGAGGGTCTGTTTGTCCATCCCCTGCCCGTAGCCGGCGACCAGTTCCTCGATGGCCGTCGGCTGGGAACCGGCCGGTTCGAAGGGCGCGTCGACGCGGAAGGGTCTGTCAACGTCGGGTCGGTCAGGCAGGAGCGGTCCCGTCGAGTCGCTCATCGGATGGGTTCACGGCGTGAAGGAATTTACGCTGCCCGCCTGACCGTCAGTCGTCCTCGAACGGGAGCGTCCCGGGTTCTTCCGCGACCACCCACCACCGGACGTCGGTCTTGGGGTGCCGTCGCTCGACGTGGTCACGGAGCGTCTCGCCATCGTCGAAGTCCCTGCCACAGATGTTACAGCGGTGCCGTTTCTGCATGGCTGACCGGACGGGACGGATGGCCTTACTGTTGAGTGGCTAACAGGCGAGGGTCAGGTAACGCCGGTAGGGGTTACCGGACGAGCGAGCGGTGGAACTCCGCCACGATCCGAACGCCCACACGTCGAAAACGGGCCGCGATGCCTCGCACAACCGCGGTTCGCGACCCGGCCATCGTCAGTACATAGCCAGGGCTGGTCGTGGCCTGGTATTTCAACGTTCGGCCGTCAGTCGAAGTGATTCTCTTCGGCGAGAAGCCGCATGGATTCGGCGACGAGTGCTACTGCCACTGGACCGACGACGATGCCGATCGGACCGACTGTGAGGAGACCACCGACGAAGCCGACGAAGTAGAGCGTCCCCGCGAGATTCCCGGTCCGTTTCGAGAGGCGAGGGCGAACGAGGACGTCGGGGAGCCAGGCAACGAGAAAGCCCGCGAGGACGATCACCCAGACGGCCGCCGTCACATCCCCAGCGGCGACATGATAGGCGGCGAGTCCCACAATGAGTACCGACGGCCCGATGATGGGGACGAACTGGAGGATGCCAGCGAGGAACGCCAGCGTGACCGGGATGCTGTATCCGAGCCCCCAGAACACGACGAGGGCGATGACAAACGTCGCCGCCGCCGTCGCGGCCTGGAGGACGTAGATGCCGTACAGGGTTTGCTCGGCACGGTGGGCGAGCGCGCTCATCACGTCCCGGTACTCGGGCGGAACGGCCGCCATAAGCGCGTCCTCGACGGCCTCGTGGCTCATCAGCAATCCGAAGACCACGAACGCGAACACCGTCGCCTTCAGTCCGAGTTCCGGTAGCCCACCCGCGATGGAGACGGCAGTCGCGGAGAGATAGTCCCCGACGCCCTCGAGGACCATCTCGACGTCGACCACGTACGGTGCCCCGAAGACGTTGATCTCGACGGCGTTGGGGACGCTCCGCAGGAACCCGGTGATGCTGTCACGCCGACGATAGCCGAGGTACCCGGCGAGCAAGAAGGGGACGAGTGCGGCCACCGAGCCACCGACGGTGGCCACCGTGCTGGCCCACCACTCCGAGAGTCCCCGCGTCGCCAGTCTGCGCTGCAGGGGAACCAAGACGTACGCGATCGTGACCGCGAAGACGACGACCCCCCAGACTCGGTGGAGGACCAGCGTCGCGACCAGCAGCGTCGTCGCGAGGACGAAGACCAGTGCCTGTCGACGGGGCTTCACGGCGCGACCTGGGAGTGCCAGGGGCAAAACAGTTCGCCCGGAGGGTGCGACTTATGTATTACCCAGTACAACAACCGGCTAATGAATCGACGCGGGATCCGCGCAGGGTCGATCGATACCGGGGCCGTTGCACAGGGGTGGAACAGACGACCCGAAACCGTCACAGACACCTGCCAGGAACACGAGGATTCGCCCGATAGATGGGTCGAAGCGTGGGCACGGCGGATCGCTCGGAAGTGACAGCCCGTCTTCGCGAGGGGGTAGCCCGTGCGGCCCTCCCGCTCGGCGCGCTCGTCACGGCGGCAGTGTTGGTGGTCGTCTTCTACTACCCCGTCGGGACGGTCCTGGTGCGGGCCGTCGTCACCGACGGACAGGTCACCGGGGCCCCGATCTGGGAGGTGTTCGCCTCGCCGTTCTACTTCGGCGCCGCCCACGGCCTCTTCACCGACCCGTTCGGCGCCCCCGCCGGCGTCCGCGAGTGGATACGAGCCGGGTTCCCCGCGGTGCGTTTCGGTCTCGTTGGTTTCACAATCTATCAGGCGTTCCTCTCGACGCTCGCGAGTCTCGCGCTGGGACTCCCCGGGGCGTACCTCCTCGCTCGGTTCGAGTTCCCGGGCCGCGAGACGGTTCGGGCGCTCACCATGCTACCCTTCGTGCTGCCATCGATCATGGTCGCCATCGGATTCGTCGCGATGTTCGGCGACAACGGGACGCTCAACACCCTCTTCTCCGCGCTCGGCCTGCCGACCGTCTCGCTCATCTACACGCTGGAACTCATCGTCATCGCGCACGCCTTCTACAACGCCCCGCTCGTCACCCGCCTCGTCGCGGCCTCCTGGGAGGGCGTCGACGACCGGATGGTCGAGACGGCCCGCAGTCTCGGCGCCTCTCGAACCCGAGCTTTCCTGGACGTCGTTGTACCCCAACTGCTTCCGGGGGCCCTCACCGGCGCGCTACTAACCTTCCTCTTCACGTTCATGTCCTTCCCCATCGTGCTCGCGCTCGGCGGCCTCGAACTGGCGACGGTCGAGGTCTGGCTGTACGCCCGCGTCCAGCAACTCGAACTCGGTCAGGCCGCGGGGCTGGCAGTCGTCGAGACCATCATCACCCTCGGGCTGACCTACGCCTACGTCCGCTACGAGTCCGGGGAATCGGGCCTGGCCCGTCTGGGGACCGCTCCGCACAGAGAACCGCTCTTCGAATCGATCCGGGACCCGCGCCGGATCGGACTGTTCCTCTACGGCCTCGTCGTCATCGTCGTGTTCGTCGGTCCGATCCTGAGCATGATCGTCGAGAGCGTCACGGGCCCCTCGGGACTGACGCTCCGGTACTACTCCTTCCTCGTCCAGCGGCAGTTGGAGGGAGCGGCCTTCCAGGTGAAACCCGTCTCGGCGGTCACGAACTCCATCGTGTTCGGCGTCGGAACGCTGGTCCTCGCCATGCCGATGGGCGTGCTCATCGCGGTCTTGAGCACCAGGGAGTTCGTCGGCAGCCGACTCACCGAGGCGGTGCTCATGGCGCCGCTGGCCATCAGCGGTATCGTCGTCGGGCTGGGCCTCCTCCAGGGCCTCGTCTTCGGGACGGAGGTGTTCGGTCACCGACTCACGGCGACCGGTCCCGTCGCCATCGTCGCCGCCCACGCCGTCGCCGCCTACCCCTTCGTGACGAGGAACGTGGTCCCCTTGCTCCGGAGCGTCGACGATCGGCTCCTCGAATCGGCACGGAGCCTCGGCGCGTCCCGTTTCAGGGCCTTCGCTGACGTGGAGGTCCCGCTGGTCATCCCTGGGCTCCTGGCCGGGGCGGCCTTCGCGTTCGCGATCAGCGTCGGGGAGTTCGACTCGACGGTCATCCTCGCGGAGGGGAGTGCCAGTTACACTATGCCAGTCGCCGTCGAGCGGTATCTCGGGAACCGGACCCTCGGGCCGGCCACCGCAATGGGGACGGTCCTCCTCGCGGTCACCGCGATCAGTTTCGTCGTCATCGACCGCATGGGAGGTCGCTACGAACCATGACCGACATCCAGTTGACCGGCGTGGACAAGCGCTTCGACGACACCATCGCGCTGGAAGACGTCACACTCCACGTTCGCGATGGGGAGTTCTTCACCCTCGTCGGTCCGTCGGGGTGTGGGAAGACGACGACCCTCCGCATCGTCGCGGGCCTCGAGGAACCAACCGGAGGGACCGTCGCGTTCGGCGGGGAGGACGTCGCGGGTCGACCCACCGAGGACCGCGACGTCGGCATCGTCTTCCAGAGTTACGCGCTGTTCCCCCACATGACCGTCGCCGAGAACGTCGCCTACGGCCTCCGGTTCCGGGACCCCCCGGACGGGCAGGACGTCGAGGAACGGGTGGCCGACCTCCTCGACCTGGTCGACCTCGGGGGGATGGAAGAACGTGACCCGGGCGAACTCTCCGGCGGACAACAACAGCGGATCGCGCTCGCGCGCGCGCTCGCCCCCGGGCCCGACGTGCTCCTGCTCGACGAACCGATGAGTGCCCTCGATGCGCGACTCCGGGATCGGTTGCGCCGCCAGATCCGGGAGATCCAGCAGGCCCTCGACATTACGACCCTCTATGTCACCCACGACCAGGCGGAGGCACTGGCCATCAGCGACCGGATCGCGGTCCTGAACGGAGGGCGAGTCGAGCAGGTCGGGACCCCGGAATCGGTGTATCGGGAGCCCGAGAGCCGATTCGTCGCCGAGTTCGTCGGTGACAACAACCTCTTCGACGTCGAGTCGGTGCACACCAGCAACGGTGAGCCGCGGGCGCTCGTCGACGGGACCGCTATCGCGGCACCGGAGGGGGTACGATCCGGTGACGTCCTCAGCGTTCGCCCCGAAACGATGCAGTTCGGGGACGGGGAGACGACACTTCCGGTGACGGTCGAGACGGTCGAATTCCTGGGAGACGCCTACAAATCGTACTGCCGCTGGGAGGGGCGGCCCCTCGTCGTGAAGACGAACGGCCCGCCATCGGGAGCGGAGACGACCGTTGGCTTCGATGTCGCGGACGTCCACCTGGTCCGAGAAGAACGGTGAACACGCCGCTTACCAGGGCCATGATCCTCACGGGGCGACGCCGACGGTCAGAAGGGTTCCGAGGGTGCGGTACCGCTTTACCATCTCCTCGCGAGAATCGAAGTCGTCGGTGGGGAACTCCGCTGCCGGCGGAATCTCGACCTCGCGGTCGGGGACGTTGTCCTGCTCGGCCACGTAGAATCCGGCCTCCCCGAACGCCTCGCGGTACTGCTCGCGATTCCACAGGGTCATCTCGATGTCGATGCCGTCCTGCCACTCGTGGGAGTGGACGTTCTCCTCGAAGTAGTTGACCGCACAGTAGAACGTCCCGCCGGGCCGCAGGACGCGTCGGAGTTCCTCGAGGGCCGCGATGGGGTCGTTCGCGTAGTAGAACGCCTCCATCGAGAACACGTGATCGATGCTGTTCGAGTCGAAGGGGAGGTGATGGAAGTCGCCGACCAGATAGTCCACGGAATCGACCTCGGTGTACGATCGGGCGTTCTGTGTCATCTCCGGAGAGCCATCGAGTCCGTACCCGCGATCGATACCGCGGTCGGCCAGGGCGCGCAGGGCGTACCCGCTGCCGGTCCCCAGGTCCAGGACGACGTCTCCCGACTCGACCGGCATCCGCGCGAGAACGTGTTTCGCCGTGTGCCAGTGTCGCTTTTCCATCCCCCGGTCCTTGCCGCGTGCTGCCCACTCGTCGAACTCCTCGCGGACGCTCATGGATTCGAGGACGGGGGCGACGGTGAAAACGACACCGAACGGGGTTACTCCTCGTCGTCGAGGAGGAATTCGAGGTCGTCGTCCTCCTCCCCGCCATCCGACGGCATCGCGTGGTCGGTCGGCCGCCTGTCGACGTAGTCGACGTTCGTCCGGTCGGACCCGGTCCCCGACGCAAACGCGTCGAGGACGCCGCCGACGAGGGCGCCGAGGAGTACCGCCACACCTCCCCCGTAGAGGCCGATACTGACCGGATTCGCGAGTGGGGTCGTCGACGTGACGGCCACGGCGATACCGCCGATGGTCAGCGTCCCACCGACGACGGCGAACCGCTGGAACCGGTAATCGGCGTCAACCGTCGCGAGCACTGCGACGAAGATTACTATCGGTAGCGCCGCTGCACCGGCTGCTGCCACCTCGATGGCCATCCCCGCGCTGAAGCCTGCATCACTGAGGGCCTCGCCCCCCATCTTGGCGGCACCGCTGGCGAGGACGATGACGCCCGCCACGAGCGTTCCGAGGGCGACGCCAAGTCGAGCCCGTCGGCGCCATCCGGATCGAGTGCCGATGCCGTCGGTCATTCGAGTAGACGTGGTCGGGGCGGTACTAAATAGTCGGGGGCGACGTCCGACGCACGTCTGACGCGATTTTATGTGTGCGCTCCACCCACGCACACCCGATGGGCACGAAGGTTCGTCTCTCGGTCCGAACCGGCGTCGTCGGCGCCTGGACGGCGATGGTCGGATTCGTCCTCGTGGTTGTGGCCGAGCGACTGGTCTCCCTGGTCGACGACGCGGCCGCCGTACCGCCGCTGACGACCGCCGGCGTACCGATCGCCAGTGCGGTCACCGCGGTGCTCGTCGGACTCTACAATGGTGGTTCGACGTCGGTCTTCGTCGGACTCCTGTTGCTGTTCGTCGGGTGGTACCAGGTGCTGGCGATGACGTGACCACGTCGGGCAGGACGTTTATCCCTGCGCGGTCGGTTATCGGCGGTATGGACTATCGCCTCGACATCGACCACGCGCCATCCTCGGTCCCGGGAGGGACCGCTATCCTCCTCCTCCATCCGAGTACGGGCGGCACGGATCCCATCGACACGGGGTTCCTCCGCACCGACACCGACCGCTTTCTCGTCGTGAGTACCAGAACGACCGCTCGAGAGGTCCAACAGAAACTCGAGCACTACGAGGTCGACGAGTCGAAGGCCGACATCCTCGATACGCTCAGCGTCGACCGTGGCTACTCGCGTCGCGGTGGCGAGAACCTCCACTACGTGACTGCCCCCGACGACGTCGACGGCATCGTCTCGGTCGTCGAGCGCTTCCTGCAGGATCACGCTGGGAAACGCCGGATCAGCTTCGATTCCATCTCGGAACTCGCCTACTACGCCGGCGACGAGCAGGCGGCTGACACGTTCGAACGATGTGTCGCCCTGCTCGACGAATACGACGCTATCGGGCTGTTTCACGTCTCCCCAGAGGTCCACGACCCCGATACGCTCGACCGCCTTCGGCGGATCGGCGATGGCGTCATCGAGGTCAGCGACGACGGTACCACGCGCGCAGTCTTCTGATCCCGACCGTCTGGCCGAGCCGTGTTTCGATCGCTGGACGACTGCGTTCCCACCGGACTTCGATTGCGTTCCCACCGGACTTCGATTGCGTTCCCACCGGACTTCGATTGCGTTGCCCCTAGGTTTCGACTGTGTTCCCACTGGGTTTCGATTTCGTTGTCACCGAGTGTCGAGGGCGTAGCCACTGAGCGTCGGCGACGTTTCGACGGATCGGTCCGGAGGGGCGGACCCCAGTCAGGCGACCGCCATGTTGACCATGATTGCCAGGACGAGGACGACGGCCACAACGATCGTCGCGACGACGACCTTGGTTGGCGTGCTCATATCCCGACTCTCGAACGCGAAACCACTTAAACCCGAACAGTCCGTCGCCGGCGGAGGTCGAGACGACGCTCTGAGAAAGCGCGGTGGTTCGGGGCGAAAGCCGGTCAGTCCTCGTCCTCGTCGCGCCAGGAGTCGGGGACCTGGATGACGTACCGACCGTCCTCCTGGAGCGCGATAATGTGCTCCTCGCGGTCGTAGAGCTCCATGAGGTTCAACTCGTACTGCCCGGGGGCGACGATGCGGATACTCTCGAACTGCTCGTTGAGTTCCCGACGGAGGTCGTCAAGTTCGGGGCGGTCGACCGAATCGGTCGAGTCGGGTTCTTTGACGACGCGGCCCTCGCCCGGCGGTGTCGAACTGGTCGGCTCCGTCTCGGTAGGAAGTTCCGAACGGTCGACCATCTCGCCGCGCGCCGATGCCTGCGCCGAGTTCTCGTCGTCCGCGGACGACGGAAGCGGTTCCGCGTCGTCCTGTATGGATTCGTCGGGTTTCGGGGCGCTCTCGTCGGTTCGACCCGAAGACGTGGTGTCGGTCCCCCCTCCGGTCCCGGTTCTTTCATCGGGCTGAGAGCCGTGCCGGGAGACGTAATCGCGGACGGTCGTCGCGGCCCGACCCACGGCCTCGGTCATGCCACTGGTGTCCTCGTCTCGGCTCGGCGGTTTCTCATCGGGCGGGGGGCTCGCCCCTGTCCCGTCGTCGAGGACGTCGCTCGGGAGGTACTGGAACTTGTTCCCCCCACACTGTGGACACCCGGAGAGCATTTCCTTGGATCCGTCGGCGAAGGTCTGTCCACAGGTGGTACACTGGTGGGGCATCGGTTATCGCTGGGAGATGAGCGCCCTGATGAGCGTCTCGTCCCGCTGGAGGGAGTGGATCTGGTTCGCCGGCCCGATCACCGTCAGTTTGGCGGAAGAGTCGTTGCCCATGAGTCTGCTCAGGAAGCCGCCGTTCGTGGCGGCAGATCGCGGGAAGCTCTCGATCTCGATGCCCGAGAAGTCGTCGGGATTGATCTCGGTCATGGTGACCTCGATGAGTTTGGACTCCTCGTCGGGCGTGAGTCCCTCCTCCAGGATCACGATATTCCCCTTCCGGACGTCGTCGAGGATCATCCGGATCTTCTCCATCGAGGTCTTGTTTCGCATCCGTTCGCCACTGATGAGGTCGATTTCGACGCCGTCTCCGGGGTGTTCTATTTCCGGCATCTGATCACCCGAAGTACTCCGCGATCTTGTCGTAGACTTCGTCCATGTTGTCTCCCTCGAGTGCCGACAACGGGACCGTCTCGTGTTGCGGGAAGGCGTTGTCGATGCGCTGGACGTTCGAATCCTCCAGGTCGATCTTGTTCGCGAAAATCAACACCGGGAGGTCACGACTCTCGATGATCCCGATGAGCATCGTGTTGACCTGCGTGAACGGGTCGGTCGCCGAATCGAGGACGTAGATGACACCGTCGACGTCCTCGCGAAGCCAGTGCATGGCCTCGGCGACGCCCTCGGTCGCCTCTCGAGAACGGCGAACCGCCTCGTCTTTTTCCATGTCGTGCTCGAGGAACTCCGTGTAGTCGACCTTGGTCGTCACGCCGGGCGTGTCGACGATGTCGATGGAAACCGACTTCCCGTTGCGCTTGATCTCGACGTTCTCCTTCCTGCGCGCACGACGAGTCTCGTGGGGAATCTGGCTCTCCGGACCGACGGCGTCACCGGTCCAGTCCCGGGCGATGCGATTCGCCAACGTCGTTTTACCGGCGTTAGGCGGTCCATAAATCCCGATCCGTCGTGGCTCCGAGTCGCCGGAGAAGAGACTCTCCGTGACTCGTGAGACGCTTTTTCTCAGGCTTCCGAGCAGTCCCATTATTACCCCTCGCTACGCACCCGCTACCATGTATGCTTGACGCAGCGGGATTGCAGTTGCAGAGTATCCTTACCGGAGGGCCTTAAACTTACGTCAGACGCCGGTTTCTCATCTGGACCCAATCTCGCAGGAAGCTGGGAATGAGCTGGGATGGACGTGGACCCGAAGAGAACGAAAACAGATGTAACGGGGACAAAGGGGGAAACGTTGCAGGAGCAGAAAGGAAAATGAGGGAGCGGAGAAGATGGGAGAATTGAGTTGGGTATGTAACTGGTTGGTAATCGGCCTTCGTCGGTTCAGCCAGCGTATTTTCCCTGGAGAAGGATGTCCCTACCACCGTGACAGGTAACCACTCGGCCGGTATTAGACTCACGTCTTCACCATCAG